>CAVVDV010000010.1:0-40488 GCA_963747195.1 uncultured Actinomycetes bacterium | reverse complement strand
CTTTCGCGGCGTGCATCGTCCCCGGCGTATGGCTGTACGCGGCGTGGTCGGTGGCGGTGCCGGTGCTGCTGATCGAAGGCACACGCGGGTTCCGGGCCCTGGGCCGGTCGTTCAATCCGTGCGTCGGCGGTGGTGGCCGACCGCCGGCACCCTGCTGCTCGCCAACCTTCTCGCGACCGTGGTCGCGGCCGGGATCGGGCTGGTCACGTTGCCGCTCCTCTTCGCCGGGCGCGACAACGAGCTCGTGTACGACCTCGCCAACGGAGTCTTCGGCGCCGCGGCCAGCGTCCTCACGATCCCGTTCGTCGCCGCCGTCGTGGCCGTCCTCTACTTCGACCTGCGCGTGCGCAAGGAGGGGTTCGACCTGCAGCTCATGGCGCAGCGGATCGGCGCGCCCGCCGGTTCTGTGAGCCCGACCCTGATGCCGTGGACCCAGCCGGTACCGGGCGCCGGGGGCGGATGGGCGCCACCGCCGCCCGGGTGGCAACCACAATCTCCTGGCGCCGGCACCGCCTTCGTCGGCTCCGGCTCCGCCGACTGGGCCGCCGCCGGGGCCGAGGCGGTGAGCGCGCTTCGGGCGGCGGTGGTGCGTCAGGTCGACCCCGTCGGGCGCGCGACCAGGCGCGCCAGATCCTCGGCGGGCGCCGATACAAGCCCGCCGACGTCCCTCGCCCGTTCCAAGGCGCGCTCGAATGGCTGGGCGACCGCCTCCGTCCGATCGGCGACTTCTTCTCCCGCATCACCGAATCGCTGCCGGGCAAGATCCCTCTCGCCGCCGTCCTCGCCGGCGTCGTCGCGGTGGTCGCGCTGCTCGTCGCCCGGCGGCGGGCCGCGACGAGCGCCGCCGCCGGCGGTGGCGGGCGGCGTCGATCGCCTGACGCGCACACCGACCCCGGCCGGCTCGAGCGCGAAGCCGACGCGGCGGAGCGCCGGGGCGACCTCGATGTCGCGCTGCGCCTGCGCTTCCGCGCCGGTCTGTTGCGCCTGGACCGCGCCGGCGCCATCCGCTTCCGGCCTTCGATCACGACCGGCCAGGTGGCGCGGCACCTCCGACTACCCAACTTCGACGATCTCGCGATCACGTTCGACGCCGTCGCGTACGGCGGACGCCACGCGTCTGACGACCGATCTGCAATCGGCGCGCGCCGAGTGGCCGCTCGTCCTCGAGCAGGCCGCGCCCCGGTGAGCACGCGTACCCGCTCGTGGCGCCGGCTGCACCCGGCTGTGCGCGTCGTGATCGTGCTCGTGGCGCTGGTGATCGTCGTCAACGTCGCGCTGTCGCTGCTCGACTCCTCGACACGCGGCGCCGACGACACCGCGCCGCGCTCGTCGTCGCTCTCGACCGGACGCGACGGCCTGGCGGCGTACGCCGAGCTGCTGCGCCGGAACGGCCACGACACCGAAGCGCGGAGGGGCCGTGTGACCCAGACCGCGCTCGTGACCGCCGACACGCTCGTCGTGCTCGATCCCGTCGGCTTCGACCACGACGAGGAGCGCGCCGCTCGCCGGTTCGTCGCGCGCGGCGGGCACCTCCTCGCCGGCGGGGCCGGCGCGACCGGCCTGCTGGCGGCGGTGCTCGCCGACCCGCCCGCGTGGTCGGCGGCCGGCGTCCGGAACGCGGTGCCCGTGGGCAGCGCCCGCGAGACCGTCGGGTTGCGCTCCGTGCGCACCGCCGGCGAGGGCTCGTGGTCGGAGCCCGGTGGCACCACGCCGATCCTGGGCGACGATTCGCGCGTGCTCGCGACCGCCGCCGACGTTGGTCGCGGCCGGGTCGTCGCGCTCGCCGATCCGTCGCCGTTGCAGAACCGTCTGCTCGGGTCGGCCGACAACGCCGGCTTCGGGCTCGCCGCCGCCGGCGACGGCCGTTCCGTCGTGTTCGCCGAGGGCGCGCACGGGTACGGCGAGGCGAGCGGGCTCGGCGCCATCCCGGGACGCTGGCAGGCGGCGCTGGTCGGTCTGACCCTGGCGGCGCTGCTGGGGTTGATCGCCGCCGGACGGCGGCTCGGGCCTCCCGAGGAGGCGGATCGCCCGCTGCCGCCGGCCCGGCGCGAGTACGTCGACGCCGTGGCCGTCTCGCTCGCTCGCACGAATCAGCCCGCTCAGGCGCTCGGTCCGCTGCAGGCGGCGGCGCGCGCCCGCCTGGCTGCAGCGCGCCGGGCTGCCGCCCACCGCGTCCGAGGAACAGCTCCGCGCGGCGGCCGCCCGGCTCGGATGGTCCGCCACCGAGGTCGACGCGCTCTTCGCGCCCGTGCGCGCACCCCCGGCGACGTCGTCGCGGCCGGCAGCGCGCTCGCGCACGCCAATGAGGGAGGAGCGAGAACGTGAGGGATCTTCGCGACCGCGTCTCGGCCGAGGTGAGCAAGGTCGTCGTCGGCCAGCGCGACGTCGTCGACCTGCTCCTCGCGGCGGTGGCGGTGAACGGACACGTGCTCCTCGAGGGCGTTCCCGGCGTCGCCAAGACGCTCGCTCGCCAACGCCACCGCCCGGGCGCTGGGCGTGTCGTTCCGGCGGGTGCAGTTCACCCCCGACATGCTCCCGTCCGATCTCACGGGCACGATGACGCTCCGGCCGTCCGAGTCGGCGGGTTCCGCGCAGGAGCTCGCGTTCCGCGCCGGGCCGGTGTTCACGCACGTCCTGCTGGCGGACGAGATCAACCGCACGCCGCCGAAGACCCAAGCTGCGCTGCTCGAGGCGATGCAGGAGCAGCAGGTCTCGGTCGACGGCGAGCCGCGTCCGCTCCCCGACCCCTTCCTCGTGATCGCGACGCAGAACCCGATCGAGTACGAGGGCACCTACCCGCTCCCGGAGGCCCAGCTCGACCGCTTCCTCGTCAAGGTGGACGTGGGCTATCCGGACGAGGGCGACGAGGTGGGCATGCTCCGCCTCGCGCACCACGGTGTCATGCCCGCAACGATCGACGACGTCCGCCCGGTGACGACGGCCGACGAACTCCGCGCCGCGCGGCACGACGTCGACGCGACGACCGTCGCCGCTGAGATCGAGTCGTACGTCGTCGCGCTGGTGCGACGCACGCGCGAGCTTCCGAGCGTCGCGCTCGGCGCCAGCCCGCGAGCAGCCGTGCACCTGCTGGCGGCGTCGAAGGCTTCGGCGCGCATCAGCGGCCGTGACTTCGTGACGCCCGACGACGTGGCGTGGATGGCACGCCCGGTGCTCCGCCACCGTCTGCTGCTCCGTCCCGAAGCCGAGCTCGAGCGCTACCGGCCCGACGACGCCGTGCAAGCCGCGCTTGCAGCGGTGCCCGTCCCGCGCTGACGGCGGAGCTCTGAGCGCCGGCCGATGGACGCCACGATCGTCGTCGCCGTCGCGTTGGTCGCCGTCGCCTTGATCGGCTTGGCCGTCGCGCCCGTGAGCGCCACGGTCCGAGCCGCCGTGCTGTTCGGCGCGTGCGCGCTCGCGGCGCTCGCGGCTCCCACGGTCGCGTTGCTCGCGGCGGTCGCGGTGACGGCCGCGTTCGTCGTCGACGCGATCGTGAGCCGGCGCCGGCCCGTCGTCCACCGACGGCTGCCGGGCGCGCTCGCTCGTGGTGTGCCCGCGTCGCTCACGCTCGAAGCCGAGTCGGTCGGAGCGGGAGCGCTCCGGTTGCGTCAGCCCCTCGTTCCCGACGTCGCCGTCGAGCCGGCGGAGGCCGACGGCCACCTCGATGCCCGCGTCCGGGCCGGGCGGCGGGGACGACACACGCTCCCGAGCCCGGCGACGCGGATGCGAGGCCCACTCGGGCTGGCGGCGTGGTACCGACGGGGCGGCGAGCCCGCCGAGGTGCTCGTGTACCCCGACCTGCCGGCGGCCTGGCGGCTGGTGCTCGCGGTCCGGCAGGGTCGCTTCCGCGACCCGGGCCGCCTCACACGCGGTCCGCTCGGCCTCGGTACCGACTTCGAGTCGATCCGCGACTACCTCCCCGACGACGACATCCGCCAGGTCAACTGGCGCGCGACGGCGCGTCTGGGCCGGCCCATGAGCAACCAGTACCGGGTGGAGCAGGACCGCGACGTCGTGTGCATGCTCGACGCCGGCCGTCTCATGGCAGCGCCGCTCGGCGACCGCACCCGCCTCGACGCCACGGTCGACGCCGCCACCGCGGTGGCGCTCGTCGCCGACGAGGTGGGTGACCGGGCCGGGGTCATCGCCTTCGACGATCGCGTCCGCCGTCGTCTGCCGCCGGCGCGCGGGGGCGGCGACGCCGTCGTGCGCGCCGTGTTCGACGTGGAGCCGACCATGGTCGACTCGCGACTACGAGCTCGCGTTCCGCGCCGTCGGGAGCGGCAAGCGCGCCTTCGTCCTCGTGCTCACCGACCTCCTCGAAGAGGCCGCCGCCCAACCGCTGCTCGACGCGATGCCGGTGCTCGCGCGCCGGCATGCGGTGGTCGTCGCCGGCGTCACCGATCCCGACCTCGAGCAGATGGTGCACGCGCCGCCGCGGTCGCCTGCGGACGTCTACACCGCCGCCGCCGCGCTGGACGTGCTCGACGCGCGTGCTCGTGTGGCCGTCCAGTTGCGCCGCGCCGGCGCAGACGTCGTCGAGGCCCGGCCCGACCTGTTGCCGAACGCGTGCGTCGGCGCGTACCTCAGGGCGAAGGCACGGGCGCGGGTGTAGCCGCACGATGCGTACCTGACGGTCGCTCGGCGACCACGAGGTACGCATCATCACGGGCCGGCCGTCCCCGCCAGAGCACGAGCGCCCAGTACACGGCGCCGAGGGACGCGCCGATGGCGATCACCGGGCCGAGACCGAGCCCGCGTGGCGTGATGAACCCCTCCACCAGTCCCGCGAGCACGAGCCACGGCGCGGTTCCCAACACGATCTCGACGGCGACACGCGCTTCGGCTGCGAGCGCCACGCCCCGGCGGCGGTGACCGGGGCTCACGAGCGCCCATCCCATCCGCAGCCCCGCCGTGCTGGCGACCACGATGCAGCGACAGCTCGAGCACGCCGTGGGCGGTGACGAGCTCGAAGAACGACGCGCCGTTGCCGGCCCAGATCGCCAGGCCCGTGATCGCGCCGAACAGCACGCCCTGGTAGACGAGCAGCGCGGCGGTCCCGATCCCGGCCGCGATACCGCCCGCGAACGCGACGATCGTCACCCGGATGTTGTTGGTGAAGATCTCGCTCGAGAAGGCGGCTTGACGATCGGTGGTGAGGCCGAGATCGGTGCCGCGGCTCGTGCGGCTCGGTCACGGACCGGTATTCGGACGGGACGACGCCGCTTGCCGCGCCCGGGTCGCGGACCGCCCACACCGCGGCGAGCACCCACGGGCCGAACAGCAGCAACGCCGAGATCAGCAGCAAGGCCGGGCGCTCGCGCACGCGTCGCCAGTAGCCCGTGGTGGCGAACTCGGCCACGGACCCGCCGCGACGGGCGCGGTCGTAGACGAGCGGGCGAGCCCGGGCCACGAGCGCCTCGAGGCGCGCCACCGTGGGGTCGCCGGCGAAGCGGCGACGGGCGAGGGCGAGGTCGGCCGCGACGGCTCGGTACAGCGCGCCCAGACGGCGCACGCCGTCGGGGCCCAACGACTCGGCCCGGCGCCCGGCTCGCGACACCAGCGCGTCGAGCTCGCGCCACCGGTCCCTGCGTGTCTCCACGAAGACGTCGAGGTTCAGAGCGGGACCCCCATTCCTGTTCCCACTGTTACCTTCGCCCGGTGGCGACGCTCGACGACCGGGTCACCATCGCGACCCCGGAAGGGATCGAGCTCGAGCTGGTGCTGGCCGGGGTCGGGTTCACGATTCGCGGCGTCGCTTCTTGACGTCGCCGTCCAGCTCGGCGCGATCTTCGCGCTCGCGGTCGTCCTCGGGCCGCTCGGGAGCAACGGGTTCGTGGTCGCGGTGTTCCTCGTCGCCATCTTCCTGATCCTGTTCGGCGTACGACATCGCGCTCGAGACCTGGAACCGCGGCCGGAGCATCGGGAAGCTCGCCGCCGGCTTGCGTGTCGTCCGCGTCGGCCGGCGAGCCGGAGGGGTTCCTCACCGCCGCGGTGCGCAACTTCCTGCGCATCGTCGATTTCCTGCCTGCCTTCTACGTCATCGGCGTCATCGCGATCCTGGTCACGGGCAGGAACCAACGCCTCGGGGATCTCGCCGCCGGCACGCTCGTCGTGCGCGAGCGGCGACCGGCGGTGACGCCGGCGGCGACATATGTCGCGCCCCTGCCGGTGGGTGCGCCGTTCCTCGAGTGGGACGTGAGCGGCGTCAGCCTCGAGGACCTCGCGACCCTTCGGCAGTTCCTCGAGCGACGCGTCTCGCTGAGCCCCGGCGCCCGCGCGCACCTCGCGACCGATCTCGCGGCACGCGTCCGGCCGAAGGTGGTCGGCGCGCCCGACGGATGGCATCCCGAGAGCTTTCTCGAGGCGGTCGTCGCGGCCAAGACGACCCGGGGATAGGCAGCCGCTCCCGGCTACTACGCTCGCCGGTCGTGAGCACGGCGACGGCTCCGACGCCCGCGACCCCCGCGATCGCCGACGCACCAGTCCCTCCCGAGAGGACGACCTCGCTCGGGATCGACCTCAAGCCGCTGCGCGTCGCCGGGGCGGGGATGCTCGCCGTCGCCGCGGTACGGCCCTGGCTGCCGTCCACGCTCGGGCCGCCGTGCCCGCTCCGCACCGTGACCGGCGTGCCGTGCCCGTTCTGTGGCATGACACGCGGTGTCACCGCGCTCGTCCACGGCCAGTTGAGCGCCGCCTTCACGTTCAACCCGGGCGCGTTCCTCGTCGTGGCGATGGCGATCGTGCTGCTCCTCGCGTGGCGCTGGCAACGGGTGCGCATCCCGGTGTGGGCGGTGTTCGTGTTCTTCGCAGCCCTGTGGGCGTTCCAGCTCTTCAAGTACTCCACCGGGAGACCGCTGTAGTGACACAACCCGTCCCGCCTCCCGGCGGCGCCCCGGCGGGACCGTCGGGCCCGCGCGCCGACTTCTGGTACCGCCTCGGCGGCTTCCTCATCGACGGCGTGATCCTGTACGTCGTTGGGGTGGTCGTCGGGCTCGTCTTCAGCCGCAGCCTCGTCTCGCAGATCCTCATCGGGCTCGCAGCCGGGATCGCGTACACCGTGTACTTCATCGGCAGCGCGAGCGGCCAGACACCTGGCATGCGCCTGCTCGGCATTCGCGCCATCGACGCCCGCACGCAGGGCCGGGTCGAGTACGGGACCGCGTTCCTTCGCTACATCGTGGCGATCGGGTCCAGCCTCGTCTGCTACGTCGGGTACCTCTGGATGCTCTGGGATCCCGAGAAGCAGACGTGGCAGGACAAGGTCGCGGGCACGTACGTGGTCCCGACGTCGGACTACCCGGTGGAGCGCTGGCCGGGCTGACGAGCTCGGAGCCGGCATCGCGGGTAGCCGTAGACCAATCGGATTCCCGTCGATACGCTACGCGTCGCTTTGCAGCATGTTCGGGCAGGGAGGCGCACGATGACCGCGACACCACCGCAGGAGCCGGACCGCGGACCGGCCCCGCCGCCGCCGCCGCAACCCGCGGCGCCTTCCTACGGCGCCCGCGCTCCCTCCACGTCCAAGACGAACGGGTTCGCGATCGCGTCGCTGGTTCTCGGGATCATCCCCTGCACCGGGATCACCTCCATCCTCGCGATCGTCTTCGGCTTCATCGCCAGGAACCAGATCCAGCAGTCCGGCGGCAGGCAGCAGGGAAGCGGGATGGCGCTGGCCGGCATCATCCTCGGCTTCGTGTGGATCGGGATCAGCGTCATCTATTGGATCGCCGTCATCGCGTCGTGACAGCGCGCGTCGTGATCGGATCAGCGTTCGTGGACTTGGGAGGAACATCGTGAGCACCGTGCCGCCGGACGACGGCCGCAACCAGCCCCCTACGCCTCCCCCGCCCCCGCCGGCGGGGCCGCCGCCCGCATCGTCTCCGCCGCCGCCGGCGACGCCACCCCCCGCGCCGACACCGCCGCCCGCGCCTGGCGCGTACGGACAGCAGCCGGGCGGCTACGGCTATCAGTCCACGCCGAGGACGAACGGGCTCGCGATCGCCTCGTTGGTGCTCGGGATCGCCCAGATCTTCCTGTGCATCATCGGCGGAATCCTCGCCTTGGTGTTCGGCTACATCTCCCGGCGGCAGATCGACGAGTCGGGCGGGACCCAAGGCGGGCGCGGCATGGCGATCGCCGGCATCATCCTCGGCTGGATCGGGATCGGCCTCGGCATCGCGTACATCGTCGTCATCATCATCGCGGCGATCGTGTCGAGCTAGCGCGAGCGTTCGCAAGCCATGAGCGACCCGCCGAAGGATCCAGGGCAACAGCCCGCGCCCCCGCCGGAGGTTTCACCTCCCGCTGTGCCTCAGCCGGCAGGGGATTTGCAGTCGCCAGATGCCACGGATCCCATCGTGCTCACGATCGGGGACATCGGCGTGACGCGCAACTGGGTCGTGACACCGAACGGGACAGCCCGTCTCGGCGGGTCGCAATGGATCGCTCGCGACATGACGAGAACAGAATCGAAGATCCCCACCTGGGCGATTGTTCTCGCGGTTGTCTTCGCTCTGGTGTGCCTATTGGGCCTTCTGTTCCTCCTCGCCAAGGAGAAGTACACGACCGGCTACGTCGAGGTCAGTGTCCAAGCGGGCAACTTGCTTCACGCGACCCAAATACCGGTGTCGAGTCAGTACCAGGTCGCGCAGATCCGTCAGCAGGTGAGCCAGGCGCAGACGCTCGCGGCAGCGGCGAGATGACACACCACGCGTTCCAGGAGTCCGGTCGTACCCAATGACCGTCCGAGCACCAGCCTCCGACGAGCGGCTCCCGCTCTACACGTCGAACACGTTCGAGATCCCGGGGCTGGAGCTCGAGCAGCACCTCGGCTTGTGCTGGGGGTTGATCGTCATCAGCCTCGGCTTCGGGCGCAGCTTCACCGGCGGCTTCCGCTCCCTCGCCGCCGGCGAGGTCCCCGAGTTCACGCAGGCCGTCGACGAAGCGCGGCGCGGCGCTCTGTTCCGGATGGTCGAGCACGCCAAGGCACTCGGCGGCAACGCCGTGGTGGGCGTCCGCTTCGACTCGAACAGCCTCGGTGAGAACGCCGTGCTGGCCGAGTTCGTCGCCTACGGCTCGGCGATCGTCGTCAAGACCGGCTGACGCGAAAGGGCGGCCCGCAGGCCGCCCCTTCCACGTTCGAGTGCTCCGGTGTTACGGCCTGACGGCCCCGTGCGCCTCCCAGAACGCGCTCAACGCGTTCTGCGTCTTCGCCAGCCAGATGAAGGTGCCGACGAGCGGCAGGAGGTTCCACAGGCCGGTGATCCCGCTGACCGGCTTCTCCTGTCCCTCTGCCGCGTACAGGTTCCCGACCTCGGCCGGCATGAGGAACCAGTTCACGAAGCCGAGGAAGATCGCCAGGATCAGGCCGACGACACCGCCGATGCCGTCCCCGCTGTAGTCCTGCATCTCCTGGAACGTCTTGTACTGCCACACCAGGCCGTAGATGCCGAGTGTGACCAGCGTCAGGAGGAAGACGACGACCCATCCGCGCGGCTTGCCGAGCGGACGCGCGCCAGAAGGCGCGGGTGCTGGTTGTGCCATGTGACTGCCCTTTCGTTGAGTTGCCGTGACTACGCCGGGAGCGGCGCCGCACCCTTCGACACCCAGTAGTCGTTCAGCGCGACCTGCACCCGGTTCATGTAGAGGAACCAGCCCGCGATCGGGATGAGGAGCCAGAGGCCTTCGATCGGCTCGACCGGCGACTCCCTGCCGTCTGCCTGGTACATCTTCTGGATCTCGACGATCACGAGGAACCAGCCCGCCACCAGCCAGCTCAGCAGCGCGCCGAGGCCGCCACCCAAGCCCTCGCCGTTGTGCTGCTTGAGCTCCTCGAAGGTCAGGTAGGCCCAGTACAGGGCGTAGATGCCGCAGGTGACCAGGCTCAGCAGGGCGACCGTCGTCGGATTCCGGGCCTCCCCGATGGGGCCGCGGCCTCCGGCAGCGGGTGTGGGTTGCGGTTGCGTCATTGACTCTCTCCTGTCCGTTTCTTTCTTCGTGAACGAGGACTGCCTATCGGCCAGGGGGCTGAAAGTCAACGACCACCGCGCCGGGAACGGCGACAGATCGGTCTATTTACGCGTCAACTTCGCGGCGACCTTCGAGCGCGCGCCCGAGCGTGACCTCGTCGGCGTACTCGAGGTCGCCGCCCACCGGGAGCCCGCTCGCGATGCGGGTCACCCGGAGCCCCAGCGGCTTGAGCAGCCGGGCGAGGTACATCGCGGTCGCTTCGCCTTCGATGTTCGGGTTGGTGGCGAGGATCACCTCTTTGACGCCCTCGTCGTTCACCCGCGCCAGGAGCTCCTTGACCTTCAGCTGGTCGGGCCCGATGCCCTCGATCGGCGAGATCGCGCCCAGCAGCACGTGATAGCGACCCCGGTACTCCTGGGTCCGCTCGACGGCCACGATGTCGCGTGGCTCTTCGACGACGCACAGCAGGCTCGAGTCACGCCGGTCGTCGCGGCAGTAGACGCACAGCTCGCCCTCGGCGAAGTTGAAGCAGCGCCGGCACCAGCTCACGCGCTCCTTCGCCTCGACGACGGCGCGCGCGAGACGCTTGGCGTCCTCGGGCGCGGCCTTCAACAGGTAGAACGCGATGCGCTGCGCCGATTTGGGGCCGATGCCGGGGAGCCGTCCCAGCTCGTCGACCAGGCTCTGCACCGGCCCTTCGAAGGGGGACGCCACCTTGTGTCAGCCGAGCGCGCCGCCGAGGCCCGGGCCGAGCCCGCCGAGATCGACGCCGCCCGTGACCGCGCCCATCCGCTCGGCTTGGAGCTCCTGGGCGCGTCGCATCGCCTCGCCGACCGCCGCCACGACCAGATCCTCGAGCATCTCGACGTCGTCGGGGTCGACCACGTCGGGCGAGATCCGCACCGTCTGGACGTCGCCTGCGCCCGTCACGACGGCGGTCACCTTTCCGCCTCCGGCGGAGCCTTCGACCAGAGACGTAGCCAACTCGTCCTGCGCCGCGGCCATGTCGGCCTGCATCTTCTGCACCTGGCGCATCATCTGGTTGAGCTGCTTCTGGTTCGCCACGTTTGGCCTGACTCTGTCGGCGGAGCCGACGAGGGTGGTCGTCACTCGTGGTGGCGTTCCTCGACGACGGTGGCGCCCAACGACTCGGTGAGCATGTTCGCCGGACTCGCCGACTCTACTCCCGGCGGGGTCGCGCCCTCGTCGGGCTCGACGATGACGTCGTCGCTCTCGTCGGGCACGGCGTCGGGGGGCTCAGCCGGCGCGGACGCCGCTCGCTCGCCGCTGAACCCCTCGTGCGGAACGAGGTTGAACCGCAAGCTCGTCCCGACGTGCCGGGACAGCGCGTCGCGGATCGTGTTGGCCTCGCGCCGGAATCGGGGACGCGCCGCTTCGATGAGCCGCGGCGACACGCCGAAGGTCACGACGTCGCCGTCGACCGACAGCGGCTGCGCCTCCTGCACCGCGCTGCGCGTCGCCACCGACAGCTCGGGGAGCACCGTCGCCCACGCCAGGATGACGTCGTCGACGTCGACCATCGGCGGCTCTGCTTCCGCCACCGCCTCCGCCGCCGGCTTCGGTTCGGTCGGCTCTTTCGGCTCGGCCGGCGCCGGGTCGGATACCTCGGCGACTGCCTCCGGCTCTGCGTCGGCCGGCGGCGCGGACTCCGCGGGCCGGCGCTTGCGCAGCGCGCCGACCGTGACACCGGGGGCGCGGGACTCAGGCGCCGCCGGCGGTTCCGGCCGCGTGCGCGGCGCCGCTCGCGCGCTGCCCGGCCACGGTCTGCTCGAGCTTCTCGATGCGCTCCATCACGGTCTGGATCGGCGGCCCGACCTCGCGGCGCGTCAGCCGGACGAGGGCGATCTCCAGCACGAGGCGCGGGTCGGCGGCGTCGGTGCCGCGCATGTCGACGACCGCCTGCCCGAGCGTCTCGAGCACCCGCACGAGCGTGGTGTTGCCGAGCGTGCGGCCGAGCTCGTCGAGCCGGCGCTGCTCGTCCTCGGGTGCGTCGACACGCACCTGCCCGCCACTGGCGTTGAGAAGGAACGCGTCGCGCACCGAACGCAGGACGTCCTCGGCGATCCGGCGCGGCTCGTGGCCCGCGTCGAGCAGCGCGCCCACCGCGACCAGGACCCCGGCCGGGTCCTCGGCGGCGACGGCGTCGAGCACGGCGGCCCGCAGGTCGAACGGCGTGCCCCCGAACAGGTCGGCGACCGCGCCGGCGTCGAGGCGGTCGGTGCCGTGGGCGAGCGCCTGGTCGAGCAGCGACAGCGCGTCACGCGCCGAGCCGGCGGCGGCGCGGGCGATCACGGCCAGCGCCTCGGGGTCGGCCTCGATGCCCTCCTGACCGAGCACGTCCGCCAGCAGCTTCTCGAGCTCGTCCGCGGAGAAGAGCGTGAACTCGAGATGCTGGGTCCGGGAACGGATCGTGGGCAGGACCTTCTCGGGGTTGGTGGTGGCGAGCACGAACACCACGTGCTCGGGCGGCTCCTCGAGGGTCTTCAGCAGCGCGTTCGATGCCGCCGCGCTCAGCATCTGCACCTCGTCGACGAGGTACACCTTCCGCTTCGAGGTCGCACCCAGGCCGAGGTGGACGCTGTCGGTGAGGTCACGGATGTTGTCGACGCTGTTGTTCGACGCCGCGTCCAGCTCGAACAGGTCGAGGAACCGCCCCTCGGCGATGGCGACGCAGTTCTCGCAGACGCCGCACGGCTCGCCGTCGGCGCCGAGGTTCAGGCAGTTCAGCGCCTTGGCGAGGATGCGGGCGGTGGTCGTCTTGCCGGTGCCGCGAGGGCCGGAGAACAGATAGGCGTGGCCGACCCGTCCCTCGCGCACCGCGTTCCGCAGCGCCGCCGTCACGTGGTCCTGACCGACGAGACCGCCGAACGTCTGGGGGCGGTGCTTGCGGTAGAGCGACTGGTACGCCATCCGTTCGACTCTACCGAGAGCGGTACCCTGCGACGTGAGACGGCTTCCCGACGCTCTGCCGACCGTCGCCGCAGAGCCGGAGCCTGCGACGGCGACAGAAGGAGCTGCTGGAGGTTCGCGATGAGCAAGTCGAGTACCGCCCGGGACCGCCCTCGTCGTGGTCGACGTGCAGAACGACTTCGCCGATCCGAAAGGCAGCCTCTACGTGCAGGGCGGAGAGGACGTGGTGCCGGTCATCAACCGCGAGATCGACCGGGCTCGGGCCGCCGGTGTCCCCGTCGTCTACACCAAGGACTGGCATCCAACCGAGACGCCACACTTCGCCGAGTACGGGGGCAGGTGGCCGGTCCACGGCGTTCACGACACCTGGGGCGCCGAGTTCCCCGCCGACCTCGAAGTGGCCGGAGACGTCATCCTCAAGGCCAAGGGAGCGGAGGACGGCTACTCCGGGTTCAGCGTCACGCACCTGCCGACGGGCGAGCGGCGCGAGACCGGCCTCGAGCAGCTCCTGCGCGATCGCGGTGTCGACCACGTCGTGATCGCGGGGCTCACCACCGACTACTGCGTCAAGGAGACGGCGCTCGACGCGGTGCGCAAGGGCTTCGACACCGACGTCATCGTCGAGGCGACCCGACCGGTCGACGTCGCCCCCGGCGACGGCGAGCGCGCCCTGCGTGAGATCGAGCAAGCCGGCGTCAAGCTCGACTGATCGGCCGTCAGTGACCTGGGTCGACGACGCCAACGTGGCGCTGTTCGCCGACCTGTACGAGCTCACGATGGCGGCGAGCTATCACGCGCACGATCTCGACCAGCCCGCGACGTTCGACCTGTTCGCGCGGCACCTCCCACCACGACGCGGGTACCTCGTCTCGTGCGGGCTCGACACTGCGCTCGACTACCTCGAGAACCTGCACTTCGACGACGCCGCGCTCGACTATCTCGGCTCGCTCGACCTGTTCGACGAGTCGTTCCTGTCGATGCTCTCCGACCTGCGGTTCACCGGCGAGGTGCGGGCGATCCGCGAGGGCGAGCTGGTCTTCCCCGACGAGCCGATCGTCCAGGTCACCGCGCCCCTGGTCGAGGCGCAGCTCGTCGAGACCTTCCTGCTCAACTGCATCGGGTACCAGACGATGATCGCGACCAAGGCCGCGCGTGTTGCGACCGCGTGCGGCGACCGGACGTTCGTCGATTTCTCGCCCCGGCGCGACCACGGAGCCGACGCCGCGCTGAAGACGGCACGAGCCGCCTACGTGGGCGGGGCGGCGGCGACCTCGCTCGTGCTCGGTGGACAGGTGTACGGCCTCGAGCTCAGCGGCACGATGGCGCACTCGTACGTCATGCGCTTCGACGACGAAGCCGATGCGTTCCTTGCGTACGCGCGCGACTTCCCGGGCCGCGCGATCTTCCTCATCGACACGTACGACACCGAGCGCGCCGCCCGCACCGTCGTCGACCTGGCCGGCAAGCTCGAGCCCGAGGGGTTGCTGCCGCGCGCCGTCCGGCTCGACTCGGGCGACATCAACGCCCTGTCGCGGTCCGTGCGCGCGATCCTCGACGACGGAGGGCTCACGGCGGTGCAGATCTTCGCGTCCGGCGACCTCGACGAGTACCGCATCGAGGAGCTGATGGCCGCCGGCGCGCCGATCGACGCGTTCGGCGTGGGGACGCAGCTGGGCACGAGCGGCGACGCCCCCCACGTCGCGGTGGTGTACAAGCTCGTCGAGGACGCGAGTGGGCCGAAGGTGAAGTTGTCCGAGGACAAGGTGACGTTGCCGGGCCGCAAGCAGGTGTACCGGAACGCCGGTGACGGCGGTGAAGTCCGGGGCGATGTCCTCGCGCTCGAGGACGAGCAGATCGGGGACGCCCGACCGATGCTGCAACCGGTGATGCGTGACGGCAGGCGGCTCGCGGCCGCCGAGCCTCTGGCCGCGCTGCGAGACCGCTGTCGTGCTTCGCTCGCCGCGCTGCCGCCTCGACTGCGCGCACTCGAGCCGGAGCCGCCCCCCTACGACGTCCGGACCTCACCCGGCCTCGACGCCCTCGTGCGACAGCTTCACGAGGACCTCGGCGTACCGTGACCACACCCGACGACTTCCGCTCCGGGGTGCGCGCCGCGCTCGAGGCGCGCCTGACCTCCGGCGGCGGCGACACCTTCACCGTGCTCGGCGCCGGCAGCGACGACCTCGAGGCGGGCCGTGCGTACCTGCGCGCCCTCGCCGACGGGGGCTGGGCCGTGCCGACCTGGCCGGCGGAGTACGGCGGCCTCGGCGCGACACCGGCGCAGGCCGGGGTGGTCGCCCAGGAACTGGCGCGCTTCGACGTGCCCGACCTGTACCCGTACCTGATCGGGCTCGCCATCGCGGGGCCGACGCTCGTCGCGCACGCAACGCCCGAGCAGTGCTCGCGCTGGCTGCCGGCGATCCGCACCGGCGACGACATCTGGTGCCAGCTGTTCTCCGAGCCCGACGCCGGCTCTGACCTCGCCTCGCTCGCCACCCGCGCCGAACGCGACGGCGACCAGTGGCGCGTCACGGGGTCGAAGGTGTGGACCAGCCGAGCGCATTACTCGCAGCGGGGGCTGCTGCTCGCCCGCACCGACCCGAGCGTGCCGAAGCACGCCGGCATCACGGCGTTCGCGCTCGACATGCACGCGCCCGGCGTCACCGTCAGCCCGCTCCGACAGATGAACGGCGACACCCACTTCAGCGAGGTGCATTTCGACGATGCGCCCGTCGCCGACGCTGATCGCATCGACGCTCCCGGGGAAGGATGGCGCGTCGCCCGCACCGCGCTCACGTACGAGCGCGGCGCAGGCGCGGTCGGCGGCGGCGGATGGGGCGCGGACCTGAAGGACCGGCTCGTCGACCTGGTCCGCCGGCGGGGCGCCGCCGCGGACCCGGTCGTGCGCCAGCAGCTGGCCGCCACGGTCATCGAGCTCGAGGTGGCGCGCCTGACCGCCCGTCGCGCCCGCGACGCCGCGAAGGCGGGCCGGTCGCCCGGGCCCGAGGGATCGGGATCGAAGCTGCGGGGCAGCGCCGGCCTCAAGGCCGCCGCGTCACTCGCTCTCGGCGTCCTCGGCCCGGACGGGATCGCAGGCATCGACGGAGACGGCAACGCCGAGTGGGAGACGCTGTTCCTGACCAGCCCGTCCATCTCGATCCGCGGCGGCACGGACGAGATCCAGCGCAACATCGTCGGCGAGCGTGTGCTCGGGCTGCCGCCGGAGCCGCGCGCCGACGTGGACGTTCCCTTCGCGGAGCTGCCGCGCACCGCGAGGCGAGCAGAGCAATGAGCGCGCCCGACCCGGCCGCTGTCCTGCACGAGCTGACCCAGCACGGCTCTCCCACGGACTCAGTCGCTCCTCGTCGACTTCCAGCCCCTCGACCCGTCGAACCGCCCGGCGCCGTTCAAGCGCTACGTCGGTCTCGAGACGACGCCGCTGCCGACCGACTTCGGCGATTCGGGCGCGCGGGCGGCCGACGTGCTGTCCGGCCAGGATCGGCCGGCGGCAGCCGCCGGGCTCGACGCCGCCACGCTGGCGCGGCTCCTGTTCTTCACCGCCGGCGTGACGCGCACGAGTGCCTCCCCGGTGTTCGAGGAGCCGACCTACTTCCGGACCGCGATGTCGGCCGGGAACCTGCACCCCGTCGAGGTGTACGCGGTGTGCGCGGGCGTCGACGGCGTTCCCGACGGTGTGCACCACTTCGCCCCGCTCGAGGTCGGCCTCACGACGCTTCGCAGCGGCGCGGTCGCGCCCGCACCCGGCCCCGCGTGCTCACTCGTGCTGACGGGCATCCCGTGGCGGACGGCGTGGAAATACGGCGAGCGCGGCTTCCGCCATCTCTACTGGGATGCGGGCACCATGCTGGCGAACCTGCTGGCGGTGGCGGACGCGTGCGGGCTCGACGCTCGGGTATGGACAGGCTTCGTCGACCACGACATGGCGCGCCTCGTCGGCGTCGACGGCGTCACCGAGTTCCCCCTCGCGCTGGTCTCGATCGGCGCCGGCGAGATCGACGCGCCGGGCGACCTCCCTCCGATCGACGTCGACGTCGAGCGCATGTCGCCGCACCCGATCGACTTCCCGCTGATCACCCAGGCGCAGCAGGCCGGCGCGCTGGCGGACGCCGCCGCCGTCGCCGAGTGGCGCGCGCATGGCGTCGACGGCAGCCCGAGCCGTCCGCGCGTCGACCCGCCGCCCGACGCCGCCGACGACTCGATCGAGGAGGTGATCCTGCGACGCGGGTCGACGCGCATCATGCGGCCCGACACCGCGCCCGCCGCGCTCCTGGATTGGGGAATGGCGGTCGCAGCCCGCCCGGCACCGGCGGACTTCGCCGCGCCCGGCACGACCCTGCTCGAGCACAACCTGTCGGTGCACGGCATCGACGGCGTCGAGCCCGGCGCGTACCGCTGGCGCGACGGTGACCTCGAGCTCGTCCGCCCCGGCCAGTTCCGCGAGATCACGCAACAGCTGTGCCTGAACCAGCCGCTGGGCGGCGACTCGGCGTACACCACGTTCCATTCCGCGCCGCTCGACACGGTGCTCGGCGCCCTCGGCGGGCGGGGCTATCGGGTCGCGCAGCTCGAAGCGGGCTTGGCGTCCGGTCGCCTCTCGCTCGCCGCGTTCACGCTCGGCGACGGCGCAACCGGGCTTACTTTCTTCGACGAGCCCGTCCGCCGCTTCTTCGCCACGGTCGTCGTCGTGCATGCTCGTGACGTCCGTCGGCATCCCCGAGTACCGCAACGCCTCCGGCGGACGCCCCGGCGCCGTCACCGAGCTCACGCACTACGGCGACCTCATGCAACGCCTCTCGATGGAGCTGCACCGCGGCCGGCGATGACGGACAAGCAGACGGCGAAGCTCGATTCCTAGGCGTTGCTACCCTCGCGTCGCGGACCGTGCTAGGCGGGGAGCCCGTGGTGCCCTGTACCCCCAATCCACGTACGGGGGGCTGAATTCCCGCCCGAGGCCCGGGCCGCCGCACGGCAGCGGCCCGCGGTGACGTTGAGGGTCGGGTCCTGCGCAACGGGATCTCGCGAACCGAGTCAGGTCCGGAAGGAAGCAGCTCTCAGCGAGCCCTCCCGTGTGCCGCAGGTACGCCTGACCCGAGCCACCGCGAGCAAGTGCACCGGGCGGCGACGGGGTCGACGGCGGGTGCACGGTCCGTCTCTACATATCCGGAGGGATGCGAGAGCGGCCGAATCGGCACGCTTGGAAAGCGTGTGTGGGGCAACTCACCGTGGGTTCGAATCCCACTCCCTCCGCCGAGACGGCTCGTACGCTGCCGGGCGTGGACCGCGTGCAGCTCGACGAGCTGATGGGTGTCGCGCTCGAGGAAGCGCGGGCGGCCGTCGAGCACGGCGACGTCCCCATCGGCGCGGTCGTCGCACGCGTCGACACCGGTGAGGTCGTTGCCCGCCGGCACAACCAGCGCGAGCAGGACGCGGACCCGACCGCGCACGCCGAGATCCTCGCTCTTCGTGACGCCGCCCACCGCGCCGGTTCGTGGCGGCTCGACGGCTTCGCGCTCGTCGTCACGCTCGAGCCGTGCCCGATGTGCGCGGGCGCGGTCATCGCGGCGCGGCTCGGGCTCGTCGCGTTCGGCGCCGCCGACCCGAAGGCCGGCGGCGCTCGGCAGCCTCTACAACCTGGCGGCCGATCCCCGCCTCAATCACGAGGCGAAGGTCGTCGACGGCGTCCGCGCCGACGAGTGCGGCGCGCTCCTGACCGCGTTCTTCGCCGACCGCCGTTGACGGCAGCGGCGCGAGCCGTCAGACCGGGTCGACGATCTCCTCGCTGGTGAGTCGCGTCACCGGGGCCTCGAGCACCTGGCCGTGGCGGCGCAGCTCGTCGATCGCCGCGACGGGCTCGGGGTCCGCGAAGACGCGCTCGTCCGCATAGTCGGCGGGACGGCCGGTGGCGTCGATCGCCCACCACGAGGCTTCGAGCGCGATGCCGTTCGGGTCCGTGAAGTACACGGACCGAACGAACCCGTGGTCGACGACCTCGGTGCACTCGCTCCCGGCGTCGAGCAGCCGCTGACGCAGGTCGAGCAGCCCCCGCTCGTCCGGCAGGTTGAAGGACAGGTGGTCGAACTGGATCGTCTGGGAGGGCGGGGCGCCCGCCGGCTTGGCGAACGTCCCGATCCCGTCGATCTCGAAGAACGCCACCGTGTTCTGGGGGCCGATCTCGAAGAAGTAGTGGCGCATCGGTCCCGCCCTCGTCGTCGCCACGACCCGCATGCCGAGCACTCCGGCATAGAACCGTACGGTGGCGTCCATATCTGGCGTCACGAGGGCGAGATGGTTGACGCCCCGCCAGCGCGGGGTCTCGGATGCCGGCACCATGGCGTCTCCTCTCGGGGTGGCCGCAAGGGGCATCTCGTTACAATCCCTCGCCGGAGGGATGCGAGAGCGGCCGAATCGGATGGTCTCGAAAACCATTGTGCCTCCGGGCACCGTGGGTTCAAATCCCACTCCCTCCGCCACCTGACCCAGGTCTCGGGGCATCTCCTTTCGACTTGAGCCGAAAAACCAACAATGATGTCCCGCCGAGGGCGTCCAGGGAGGTATGGCTTATGGCTCTCGCGATCCTGCTGGGAGGGATTTTCGGTCTTCTCGTCGCCGGCGGTGTGCTTGCCGTCGGGACGATCAGACAAGGGCGGCGTGATCAGGACGACATCAACCATGCGTTCGCCGAGGCGCGCGGCGAGAAGCACGATCCGGTGATCGGACCGGCGCCCTGGTCGTCGATCGACATGGAGGCCCTCGTCGAGGAGGGCGTGGCCGTCGACCGGTCGGACCCGTACGCGACGCTGACCGGGTCGAACGCGTTCGTGAGCTGGAGCCATTCGAATGAAGCGAGCGACGGGGACGACATCCCGTCATTCGACGACCAGCCGGCCACGCACCTGACCTACGAGGCGGAAGAGACGTTCGCTCGCCGAACCGGACGAGACGTTCATTGCCGAGCCGGACGAGACGTTCTCGCCGAACCGGACGACACGTTCATTGCCGAGCCGGACGAGACGTTCGTCGCCGAACCGGACGACACGTTCGTCGCCAAGCCCGAGGAGACGTTCGTCCGCGAGCCGGAGGACACATTCGTCGCCAAGCCGGACGAGACGTTCGTTGCCGAGCCGGACGCCGATGTTCGACCCCGAACGCGGCGCCGATGTTCGACCCCGAGCCGGCACCGAGGCTCGACGCCCGAGCCGGTCGCGAGCGGCGCGGCGCCGGCGAGGATCGAAGACGATGGGCCGGTCGTTTGGCGCGCTCCTGCCGAGTCGCAAGTCATCATCTTCGTGGTCGCGTTGCGCGCCATCGCCGACGCGGTCGAGGCGACACTGACATCGGGTGGCTCGACCCAATGGGACGGCCTCGAAGACGCCCTCGCGCAAGTACGCAGTACGTACGAACGCGGGAACGGAAACGTACGGCGTTCCTCGATCGACGTCGGCGGGCACGATCGGCCGGCAACGGACGGGTCGAGCTCGCGGATCATCCGCGAGGGCCGCTCGGCGCCGCGGAGGACCGGGCCTTCGAGGCGCCACAACGGGCCGAAGCCGATCACGTGGAGGGCGGCGGGGCGCTGAGCCGAGCGCGCGTCAGGAGCGCGCGTCGGTCAGGGGACTCGACTCAGCCGACGCCTTCGCGCAGGCCGAGGCGGGTGAAGATCTCCCGTGTCGCGGTCGATCGGTTCAGCGTGTAGAAGTGCAGACCGGGTGCGCCGCCGTCGAGCAGCGCCTGGCACAGCTTCGTGGCTTCGGCGATACCGACCTCGCGCACCGCCTCCTTGTCGTCGCCGACGGCGTACAGCTTGTCGGCGAGCCACTTCGGGAACCCGGAGCCTTGGAGCTCGGCCATGCGCGTGATCGAGCGCAGGTTGGTGGCAGGCATGATCCCGGGGAGCACGGGCTTCTCGACGCCGTTGGCGCGCAGACCCGCGACGAGATCGAAGTAGTGCTCGGCCTCGAAGAAGAACTGCGTGATGGCGAAGTCGGCCTTCTCCAGCTTCCGCGCCGTCCAGTAGCGGTCGCTCTCACGCGAGGGCGACTTCGGATGCGGCTCGGGGTGGGCGGCGACGCCGACCGAGAAGTCGCCGATGTCGCGCACGAGCTCGACCAGCTCGACGGCGTAGGCCAGCTCTCCGGGCGGGAGATCGAGGTCGGCAGGCGGGTCGCCCCCGAGGCAGAGGATGTTCTCGATCCCGGCGTCGCGATAGCGGGTGACGATCTCGACGAGCTCGGCGCGCGTGTGGGCGGCGCAGGTGAGGTGCGCCATCGCCGTCATCGTCGTGCTGCGGAGGATGTCGACGACGATGTCGTGGGTCCGCTCGCGCGTCGTGCCGCCGGCGCCGTAGGTGACCGACACGTAGGAAGGGGCCAGGGTCTCGAGCTCGACGAGCGTGGTGCGGAGCGTCTCTTCCATCTCGGGCGTGCGAGGAGGGAAGAACTCGAACGAGAAGCTCAAGCCCCGCCGGAGGACGTCGCTGATCTTGGCCATTGGCGCCAGAGCGTAGGGGGCTGGTGTAGTGCAGGCGAACGAGATGAGCCCGTCGTGAACTTCCGCATCGAGCAACGCATCCCGGCCCCGCTGGCGGCGGTCGAGGCCACGCTGTTGGACCGCGACTTCGTCGCCGCCACCGCGGACCTCCCGAAGCTCGGTGCGCCCGAGCTGCTCGAGAACGAACGGGACGGCGACCACGCCCGCCAGCGGATCCGGTACCGCTTCACCGCGCCCCTGTCGGGTGCCGTCACGCACGTGGTCGACCCCGCCAAGCTCACGTGGGTCGACGACGCCACCTACGACCTGGCGTCGCACACGAGCCGCCACCGCATCCTGCCCGACAACTACGCCGACCGGCTGCAGGCGGCGTACGACGTGACGCTCGAGCCGTTGGGCGACAGCACTCGGCGCCTTGTGACCGGCGACCTCACCGTGCACGTCCCGCTCGTCGGCGGCCGAGTCGAACGGGCGATCGTCGACGGCCTGGAGGACCACGCCAACGCCGAGGCCGAGCTCCTCGGCCGCTGGATCGCCGAGCGCAGCTAGCGCCGGAAGCCGCGGAAGCCGCGCAGGCGCAGCGAGTTCGTCACGACGAACACGCTCGAGAACCCCATCGCCGCCGCCGCGACCACGGGATTGAGGAGGCCGACGGCGGCGAGCGGGATGGCAGCCACGTTGTACCCGAACGCCCAGAACAAGTTGCCCTTGATCGTCGTGAGGGTCCGGCGGGACAGGGCGATGGCGTCGGCGGCGGCGCGCAGGTCCCCCGAGACCAACGTGAGGTCGCTGGCCTCGATGGCGACGTCCGTGCCCGTACCGATGGCGATGCCGAGGTCGGCCTGCGCCAGCGCCGGGGCGTCGTTGACGCCGTCGCCGACGACAGCGACGCGCCGCCCGTGCTCCTGGAGGTCGCGCACCTCGTCCACCTTCTGACCCGGGAGCACGCCCGTGATCACACGATCGATACCGACGGCTCGCGCGACGGCGTCGGCCGCCGCTCGCTGGTCGCCGGTCACCATCACCGTCTCGAGGCCGAGCTCGTGCAGCTCGGCCAGCGCCGTCCGCGACGTGTCCTTCACCGTGTCCGCCACGACGAACGCCCCCCGTACGCCGCCTTCCCACGCCGCGAACACGACGGTGCGACCCTCGGCCTCCGCGCCGGCGGCGGCGCGCTCCAGCACATCGGGAACGGCCCCCACGAGCTCGCGTCGTCCGACGGTGACCTCGACGCCGTCAACCGAGCCGTGCACGCCCGAGCCGGCGAGGTTGTCGAAGGACAACGGCGCGACGAGCTCGACGCCCCGCGCCCGGGCACCGCGGGCCACGGCCTGGGCGATCGGGTGCTCCGAGGCGTCCTCGAGCGCGCCGCCCCGGCGCAGCAGCTCGCGTTCGTCGACACCGGGGGCGGCGAGCACGTCGACGAGGCGCATCTTGCCTTCGGTGATCGTGCCGGTCTTGTCGAGCACGGCGGTGTCGACCGTCCGGGTGGCCTCGAGCACCTCACCGCCCTTGATCACGATTCCCAGCTGCGCGCCCCGGCCGGTGCCGACCATGATCGCCGTCGGCGTGGCCAGCCCGAGCGCGCAGGGGCAGGCGATGATCAGCACCGCGACGGCGGCGGTCAGCGCCGCGTTCGCGCCCTGCCCCGCGAGGAGCCAGGCCACGAGCGTGCCCAAGGCGATCACGATCACGACCGGCACGAAGACCGACGAGACGCGGTCGGCCAGCCGCTGCACGGGAGCCCGCGAGCCCTGAGCTTCCTCGACAAGCTGTGCGATCTGGGCCAGCGCGGTGTCCCCGCCGACCTTGGTCGCCTCGATCACGAGCCGGCCCGACGTGTTCACCGTCGCGCCGAACACCGTGTCGCCCGCGCTCACCTCGACCGGTACCGGCTCTCCCGTGAGCATCGACACGTCGACGGCCGACGACCCGTCGACGACTCGGCCGTCGGTCGCGATCCTCTCCCCCGGCCGCACCACGAACCGGTCGCCGACCTGGAGGCTCTCGACCGTCACTTCGTCGCCGTTCTCGAGACGCGCCGTCTTCGCGCCGAGCTCGAGCAGTGCGCGGAGCGCGTGGCTCGACCGCCGTCTGGCCCGTGCCTCGAAGAAGCGCCCGAGCAGCACCAGAGCGACGATCACCGACGCGGTCTCGAAGTACACGTGCGCAGCGTCGCCGCCACCGAATGCGCCACCCATCGCCACGCCGCCCTCGGCCGCGCCCAGGAACACGAGCGCGACCACCGACCACGCGTACGCCGCCAGCGTGCCCAGCGACACCAGGGTGTCCATCGTGGTGGTGCCATGGCGCAGGTTGACCAGCGCCGCCCGGTGGAACGGCCAGCCGGCCCAGAGGATCACTGGTGTCGCGAGCACGAACGCCACCCATTGCCACCCGCCGAACTGCAGCGGCGGGACCATCGAGATCAGCAGCACCGGGATCGAGAGCGCGATCGCCACGTACAGCCGCGGGCGGAGAGTGCGCAGCTCCTCTGCTTCGGGATCGCGCTCCTCGTCGCCCTCGGGATGCGGCACCGAATAGCCGAGCCCTGCGATCGTGGCCTCGAACTC
The DNA here is from genome assembly GCA_963747195.1 of uncultured Actinomycetes bacterium. Lineage (GTDB taxonomy): Bacteria > Actinomycetota > Acidimicrobiia > IMCC26256 > JACDBD01 > JALZAA01. The sequence continues at coordinate 16,507 of CAVVDV010000010.1, read as the reverse complement.
GTCGGTGCCGGTCGTGCGCGGGTCGTAGACCACCGTGGCGCGCTTGGTGCCGTAGTTGGCGTGGGCCTCGGCCACGCCGGCGAGCCCGGCGAGCCCCTTCTCGATGCGGCTCGCGCACGAGGCGCACGTCATGCCGTCCACCGGCACGTCGACCCGCTGGAGCTCCCGGTGCGGGGTGCTCACCTGTAGCTCAGCCACGAGCTGATACTATACCCCTGTACCCCATCCGGGCCGCGGGAGGAAGCGATGCGGGGCTACTCGATGCACAAGGACGACTATCGGAACCGGCTGCGCCGCATCGAGGGCCAGGTCCGCGGGCTGCAGCGCATGGTCGACGAGGACGAGTACTGCGTCGACATCCTCACCCAGATCGTCTCGGTCACGAAGGCGCTCCAGGGGGTCGGTCTGGGCCTCCTCGACGAGCATCTGCGCAGCTGCGTGCGCGACGCGGCCGAGTCGAGCCGGGCCGAGGGCGACGCCAAGCTCACCGAAGCCGTCCAGGCGGTCGAGCGCTTGCTCAAGATCGTAACCGCCCCGATCCTGAGGCCCCAACCGGCCGCCCCGTCAGGGGGCGCCGAGCCCGTCCGGCGCCGCGCCCAGCTGCCGGAACCAGCCGAGCGTGTCCTCGACGCCCCACGACTCCGCCAACCGGCCGTCCACCACCCGATACACGGTCGTGCCCGGCTTGGCGTAGGCCTGGCCGGCGGGCTCGATGCCGAGGAACGGGCGGCCGGTGAGCGTGCCGCGCTCCGTGTAGCGCATCGCGATCTTGTCGGCCTCGACGACGAGATCCTCGATCGTGATGTTCACGTCGGGAAACGACCGCCGAAGGAACTTGCACGCCCGTACGTACGCGTCGCGTCCGATGTTCGCCTTTCCCTCGGCGCCGTAATACGCGGTGTAGCCGTCAGCCAGCGTCGACTCGCACACGGTCCAGTCGTCACGATTGAACCCGTCTTCGATGTGGTGACGCAGGAGCGCGCGGAGCTCGTCCGACATCCCGAGATCCCCGTCCGCCTCAGGTCGCCGGCGCGGTGGCTTGCTGAGCCCGCAAGCACTCCTCCTGACGGGCGGCGATCCGGCGAGTGACGATGATCGCGAGCACGGCGGCCAGGATCGCTCCGACGGCTCCGATGATCCGGAAGATGTCGTCGCGGCGGACCTTGTCGGGCTCGTCGGCGCGAACGTCGCCCGTGGAGCTGGCGATGGAGCTCGGGACCGTGAAGATCACCGCGGTGACCAGCCACGCCCAGATCGCGCCGAGGGTCGAGGATCGGCGCCAGTTGGGATCGCCGCGCCCGAGCGACGGGTCCGAGCCCCGCCAGACGTCATCCATGATGATGAACGGGATCACGAAGTTCGCCAACGGGATGAACCAGCCGCCGATCGCCCAGCCGGGCCCGAGCCGCGGGTTCTGCCGCCCGAGCGCCTCGTTGTTCTTCGCCGCCCGGTACAGCCAGATGATCAGGAGCACGAAGATGGTCACGGCCACGAGGCCCGACAGGATGATCATCGCGGCGGCAAGCCCGTTGGCGTCGTTGACCGCCTTCGTGTCGAAGACGAGCCCTCCGGTTTCCTTGTCGCTGAGCACCCGAAGGTGGTTGAACACGCCGATGATCAACACGACCGTCAGCACGATGTGGGCGGCGAACAGCCACGTGAGCGCGGTCGTGATGCCGCCGCAGGCTTCGCCATCTCGCCGGCGGCCCGTACGCGGTCGACGGCGGACCTCCGGTGGGCGACTGGCGCCGTGCCCTCGGCGTAGTACCCCGGAGGCGGCGCCGGCGGCGGCGGCGCCGGGATCTGCGGGTCCGAAGCGGACGGCGGTTCGGACGGCGGCGGGGAGGCGGCGGCGGGGGCGGTGGTTGGCTCATGGCGTTTCGTCTCCTTGACTTTTCCTCTTGCGCCGTCGCAAGCTCCGGCTCTGCGGCGCCGGTCGGCAAAGCCGCCGTCGCCGCGCGCGGGCAGGTTACGCGCGCGGGCGTTTCGCCCGCGTGGCCGCCGAATGACAGAATCTTTGTTCCCCAACGCAGGAGCGTTGATGCCGGCCGAGAAGCTGCAGTGGAAAGAGCTCTATTCGGAGGTGGTCACGACCGGCCTGTGCACCGGGTGCGCAGGCTGCGTCATCGTCTGCCCGCACGACGTGCTCGGCTACAACGACGAGAACGGCGTCTACAAGCCCTTCCAGTTCGAGGAAGGCTGGGGCCCCGACAACTGCAGCCACGGCGAGAAGGGCTGCACGAGCTGCACCCGGGCCTGCCCGCGCTTCCGGGCCTGGGAGCCCGAGATCGACGAGTTCATGTTCGGGCGGACGCGCGAGCCGATCGAAGTCGAAGGCGTCTCGAAGGACATCGTGCTCGCCCGCGCCACCGATCCCGTGCTCGCCGAAGTCGGCCAGGACGGCGGCCTCGTCTCGGCGATCCTGCTCTACGCGCTCGAGCGCGACATCATCGACGCCGCCCTCGTGTCATACCTGGAGGGTGACGGGTCCACCTGGAAGGCGAAGCCCGGCGTCGCCCGCACCAAGGAGGACATCATCGCCTCCGCCGGCAGCCGCTACACGTACTCGGCCAACACGATGGCGTACGACGAGGCGATCGAGAGCGGGGCCGAGAAACTCGCGCTGGTCGGGATGAGCTGCCAGAGCTCGGTGCCACCGGTGATGAACCAGCGCCGGGCGGGCAAGGTCGGACGGCGGATGGCGCTCAACATCGGCCTCCTGTGCTCGAAGACCTTCGACGACGCGATCTTCGAAGAGCTGCTCGAAGCCAAGTACGGGCTGAAGCGAGCCGAGATCAAGAAGATGAACATCAAGGGGCGCCTGCAGATCTGGATGCACGACGGCCGGTACGTCGAGGTCCCGCTCAAGGAGTGCCACGCGTTCACGCGCGAGGGCTGCAAGCTGTGCCCGGACTTCGCCGCCGAGCACGCCGACATCTCGACGGGCGGCATCGGCGCGTTCAACGACTGGACCCTGACCCTCGTCCGCACCGACGTGGGTCGCGAGATCATGGAAGGTCTCGAGCGCGACGGCTGGATCGAGGTGCGCGGCGCCGACGAGGACCTCGGTGCGCTCGAGCTGCTGCACAAGCTGGCCAAGAAGCAGCGCGCCCGGTGGCCGGAGTTCGCGCACATCGACGCGCCGAGGTTGGTGGGCGCTTAGCGCGCCGCGCGCTCGATGACGGGTCGCCGGACCCACATTCGCATCCCCGTCGCCGGTCGCTACATCACGCCGCTCGGAGACGAGTTCGCCTCGGTCGAGGCGCTCAGTGGGATCGTGCTCCTGCTTGCCGCGGTGGCGGCGCTGTCCTGGGCGAACTCACCGTGGTCGGACTCGTACACGTCGTTCTGGGGCTACGACGTCACGGCCACGCTGGGACGGTTCTCGATCGCCGACGACCTCGGCCACTGGGTGAACGACGGGCTGATGGCGATCTTCTTCTTCGTCGTCGGTCTCGAGGTGAAGCGCGAGCTCACCGAGGGAGAGCTCACGGATCGCCGTGCCGCGAGCCTGCCGCTCCTCGCGGCCGTCGGTGGCATGGTCGTGCCGGCGCTCGTGTTCTTCGCGTGGAACCCAAGTGGCCCCGGGAGCGGCGGTTGGGGCATCCCGATGGCGACCGATACCGCGTTCGCGCTCGGCGTGCTTGCGCTGCTCGGCGCCCGCGTCCCACCCGGGCTCAAGCTGTTCCTGTTGACGCTGGCGGTCGTCGACGACATCGGCGCGATCTGCGTCATCGCGGTCTTCTATTCGAGTGGCGTCCAGGTCGAATGGCTCGCCGGCGCGGCTCTCACGATCGCCGTCCTTGTCCTGATGCAACGGCTCGGCGTGCGCTACGCGCTCGCGTACCTCGCGCCGGCTCTCGTCCTGTGGGTGTGCGTCTTCCAGTCCGGCGTGCACGCCACGATCGCAGGCGTGGTCCTCGGCCTCCTCACGCCGGTGGTCGACTCGCGCGGCCGGCGCGTGCTCGACGTGCTCGAGCACCGTCTGCACCCGTGGACGAGCTTCGTGGTCGTGCCGGTGTTCGTCCTCGCCAACGCCGGGATCGTGCTCGGCGGCGACGCGGTCCGGGCGGCGGCGTCGAGCTCGATCACCTGGGGCGTGGCGACCGGGCTCGTCGCGGGCAAGACGGTCGGGATCGTGGCCGCGAGTGCGGTATGCGTGGCGCTGGGTCTGAGCCGGCTCCCGGACGGGTCGTCGTTCCGCCAGCTGGCCGGCGTCGCCGTGCTCGCCGGGATCGGCTTCACGGTGTCGCTGTTCATCGCCGACCGCTCGTTCACCGCCGCGGCTCTCGGCGAGGCGAAGATCGGCATCCTTGCCGGGTCGGTGGTTGCGGGCGTACTCGGCACTGGAGTGCTCGCGCGAAGGGCACGACATACGCTGCCGGGCGGAGGTGGCTGATGCAGGGAAATCCCAAGGTCCTGGAGACGCTCGCCGATCTGCTCGCATCAGAGCTCTCGGCTTCCAGCACGTACTTCGTCCATTCGAAGATGCGCGACAACTGGGGCTACCCGGACCTCGCCAAGCGGGCCTACGACGACTCGATCGACGAGATGCGTCACGCCGAGAAGCTCATCGAGCGGATCATCTACTTCGAGCAGACGCCCAACCTCCAGCGGCTCAACCGGATTCGGGTCGGGACCGGCGTGACCGACCAGTTCGAGAACGAGCTCGCGCTCGAGAAGGCGACCGTCGACGCGTTGGTCGTCGCCATCACCTTGTGCCGCGAGGTCGGGGACGACGGGTCGCGACTGATCTTCGAGCCGATGCTCGCCGACGGCGAGGGGTCGATCGACTGGCTCGAGACCCAGCTCGATCTGATCGGCAGGCTCGGCGAGCCCTCGTACCTCGCCCAGCACATCCGCGGGGAGTAGTGCGCGTCGTCGCTCTGGTCGGTGACCTGCTCGACCGGTCGAAGATCGCGGCGGCAATACCGGACGTCGCCTTCGTGTCGGCGCCCGACGAGAGCGCCGGCGCCGACACGGTGGTCATCGACGTGAAGGCCCATCCCGACGCGGTAGCGGCGGTGCGCAAGCTCGTTCCCGCTGCTCGCATCGTCGCCTACGGCCGCCACGACAACCCGGAAGCCTTGGCGGCGGCGACCTCCGCCGGAGCCGACGCGGCGCTGCCCCGCTCCCGCTTCTTCCACGACCCGGCGGCGGCGATCACGTTTTCCTCGTAACTCATCGCGGGTAGGAACGGTCCGATCCTGCTAGTGACCCGTTCCACGTCTCTCTTGCCGCGCCTCGAGGCGACGGCGGAGACGCGCCACTCGATCACCTTCGTCGGGTCGGCGGGCGCCGACGGCTGCGAGCGCGTCGAGTGGTCCCGCCTCCACGAGGACGCCCGAGCCATGGCCGCCGCCCTCCAGGCCCGCGGCGTCGGGCCCGGGAGCCACGTCGCGTTGCTCGGCCCCACGACCCGCCCGTTCGTCACGGCCATCCAGGCCACCTGGCTCGCCGGCGCCACCGTCGTCGTGCTCCCGCTGCCGATGCGGCTGGCCTCCATCGAGGACTTCGTCGCCCAGACCCGCAGGCTCATCGTCCACGCCGACGCGCAGATCGTCGTGATCGACGCGCAGCTGAGCGAGTTCCTCGATCCCCAGCCCGGTGACCCGCCCATCGTGCAGCTCGAGGAGCTGCGCGGCGCGCCGGGCAGCTACGAGCGTCCGGCCGACGACCCCGACGCGCTGGCGATCCTCCAGTTCACGAGCGGCGCCACGGCCGACCCGAAGGGCGTCATGGTGCCGCACCGCTGCATGACCGCGAACCTCGACGCCGCCGTCGAGGCCGCCGCCTTCGATCCCGACGTCGACAGGGCAGTGTCGTGGCTCCCCCTCTACCACGACATGGGGCTCATCGGCTTGCTCGGCGCGCCGATGCTGCAAGGGTTCGACCTCGTGCTCGCTGCGCCGCAGGACTTCCTGGCCGCGCCGGCGCGGTGGATGGAATGGATCGCCGAGTTCGGCGGCACCGCGACAGCCGGGCCCAACTTCGCGTACGCGCTCGCGGCCCGTGCGCTGCGTCGCCTCGACCGGCTCGACCTGTCGAGGTGGCGGCTGGCACTGAACGGCGCCGAGCCGATCGACCCGAACGCCGTCGAGGCGTTCCTCGCCGCCGGTGCCCGCCACGGCCTCGACCAGGGTGCAGCGTTCTGCGTCTTCGGCATGGCGGAAGCCACGCTCGCCGTTGCGTTCCCGACTCCGGGCGCCGGCATGCAGGTCGACACGATCGACCAGCGGGTGCTCGAGACCGACCGGTACGCCGCCCCGGTCGACGGCGGAGGCGCCGACGGCGACGTCCGGCGGCTCCCGCGGCTCGGGCGACCGGTACCCGGCCTCGAGATGCGCGTGTGCGACCCGGCGACCGGGCAGGCGATGCAGGACCGCGAGGTCGGCGAAGTCGAGCTGCGCGGCAGCTCGATCACGCCCGGCTACTACAACAACCCGGACGCGACGGCGGCATCCCGCCGCGGCGACTGGTTCCGTACCGGAGACCTCGGATACGTGGTCGACGGCGAGCTGGTCGTGTGCGGGCGCATCAAGGACGTCATCATCGTCGGCGGGCGCAACGTGTTCCCCGAGGACGTCGAGCGCGCGGCCGAGTCGGTCGAGGGCGTGCGGGCCGGGAACGTCATCGCGTTCGGCACCGAGGGCCGGCGGGGACGCGAGGCCGTGGTCGTCGTCGCCGAGACCAAGCACGACGAGATCGCGCCCATCCGCGCTGCGCTGGCGGCTCGCGTCACCGACGCCGTAGGTGTTCCACCGGAGGACATCGTGCTCGTCCGGCCCGGGACACTGCCCAAGACGTCGTCGGGCAAGCCACAGCGGTCCCTGTGCCGCCGCCGCTACCTGGGCGACGAGTTGGCGCCTGTCTGATCGACCGAGTCGGGGAACCACCGACGACCTGGCAGAATGACGAGCCCGTCGGCAGGGATCGGAGCAGGCCGCCAGGCCGGGACCCCATGAGCACGGACGTCGCACCGGTAGCGCCGCCGTCCCCCGACGTGTTCGGGATCGCGCCCGACGCGCTCTCCGTCCCCGACCATCGATCCTCGCGGCGAACAACCCTCCGTCTGTTCGCCGTCCTGCTCCTCCTCACTGCCGCTCTACGGCTCCCGGCGTTCTTCGTGGACGTCTTCAACTCGGACGAGTCGTTCCTCGGGGCCCAGGCCGAGGTCATCAACGACGGGGGCAAGCTCTACACGGAGGCCGCCGACCGCAAGCCGCCGCTCGTGCCCTACCTCTACGCGGCGACGTTCGCGATCTTCGCCACGACGGCCCTGTGGTCAGTGCGCGTGATGGCGATGCTGGCCGTCGCTCTCACCGCGTTGTTCCTCGCCCTCGAGGCCCGAAGACGCTACGGCAACCGCGCCGCGTGGATCGCGGGTGTCCTCATGGTGCTGGCGTCGGTCGCGTTCGCGCCCCAGGACGGGCAAGCGGCGAACTTCGAGATCTTCATGTTGCCGAGCATGACGGCGGCGGTTCTGCTCGCGCGTCGCGGCCGCGCGTTCTCGTCCGGCGCAGCCGTCGCGCTCGCGACGCTCGCCAAGCAGACGGGTGCCGCGACGCTGCTGCCGGTGCTCTACCTCCTGTGGCGGCAACGAGGCCGGCGGGGGGCGGCCGACGCCCTCGGCGGCTTCGCGTTGCCACTGGCGGTCGTCGCGCTCCTCGTCGGTCCCGGTGAGTTGCTGTTCTGGACCACCATCGGCAACGGCAGCTACCTCGGCATCAGCGGGCTCTGGGGCTTGGTCCTGCTGACGCTCGTCCTCATGACGGCAGCGTTCGCGGTGGTGAACGCGCCGATCGTGTGGGCGCTGCCGCGCGCCTGGCGCGAGCGCCACACCGCGGGCAGCGGCGACACGGACCTCTGGCTCTGGCTGTTGTCGGCCGTCGTGTCGGTCGCGGTCGGTCTCCGCTTCTTCGGCCACTACTACCTGCAGCTCCTGCCGCCACTCGTGCTCATCACGACGGGCGTCCTGATGCGGTCGAGCGGACGCGCGGTGAAGCGCACCATCGCGCTCGCGGCCGGGATCGCGGTCGTGGCCAGCGGTCTCGCGTTCCTCGTCCGCCCCTTCAACGAGCAGGCTCAGTACAAGCCGGTGAGCCAGTACCTGAAGGAGCGGGCCGGGCGCAACGACCGCATCCTCGTGTGGGGACACGTGCCCGAGATCTACTGGGCGTCCGGGAAACGCCCGGCGACGCGCTTCCTTACGTCCGGGTTCCTCTCCGGATGGGAGCCCGGCCGGCCCGGGAACGAGGCCAGCGTCAAGGACGCGACGCCGGGCGCGTGGGAGCTGTTCTTCGAGGACTTCGCCGCCCACCCTCCCACCTACATCCTCGACACCGCATACTCGGGCATCCGGGCGCGCAGTACTACATGATCGCCCGCTATCCACCCTTGGCGCGCATCCTGTACCGGGACTACGACTACGTGAAGTCGGTGGACGGCATCGCGATCTACAAACGACGCGCCGACGCGCCACCGCCGTTGCCGCCATCGAAGACGGTGAACAGGTCGTAGCAAGCGTTCACCGGCTCGCCGCCTACACCAGCGGCCACGGGAGCGAGTGGTACCCCGGGTCGGGATCGGGCAGACGCCGGCTCCCGACGAGCTCGTTCGCCCGCTCCCGTACCGCGTCGAGCTCGAGCGTCGACACGAGCGGCGTGAGACGTGCGCCGAGCGGCCCGTCGACGTCGACCGCGACCCGGCACACGTCGTCGGCGAGCTGCGGCGACACCGCCTCCCCGGCGAAGTCCCAGATCACGGTGCGGAGCTTCCAGGCGGGATGGAACGTGAGGCCGTGGTCGATCCCGACGATCGCGCCGTCGGGCCGGCTCCGGATGCAGTGACCGCCCTTGCGGTCGGCATTGTTCACCAGCACGTCGAACACGGCGAACTGGCGGAAGCGGTCGGCGTGCTCCTCGAGCAACGTGAAGTAGTGCTCCTCGGGATCGTGGTCGACGAACCGTTGCACCATCCCGACGCCGAGCGGCCCGTCGCGCAGCACGGTCGGGGGCACGAGGCCCCAGCCCAGCGCGTCGGACAGCTCGTACGTCGCGACCTCGCGTTGGCACAGCGTGCCGCTCGGGAAGTCCCACAGCGGACGCTCGCCCCGACGCGGCTTGTAGATGGCTTGCACCTCGACACCGTCGGCGCTCGCCATGGCCAGCAAGGTGGCGTTCGACGCCCACGGCATGCGGCCGAGCACCTCGAGCTCGCCGTGCGCCAGGACCTCGCCGGCGTCGGCGTCGCTCAGTTCCAGCGGGGGCACCGGTGCCCGGCGGGGTCCATCGGCATGTCGCACAGCGGGCACAGCGGCCGGCCGGCGGCCACCGCTTCTGCGCCCTTGGCCGCCATCGCCCGGACCTGCCCGCGGGTGGCGTAGATGCGCGCGACGTACCCCTCTTCGTCCTCGTCGGTCGGATCGGCGACGGCCACGTCGGGAAGGTCGGGGAGATCGGGGGTCGCGTCCTCGGCCTGGGAGGGCAGCGCTTCACCTTCCTCCTCGTCCTCGGACGAGCGCTCCCGCAGCTCGATGAGCACCATCTCGCGCTCGGGATCGAACCCGAGCCCGATCAGGCGCGCCCTGAACAGCGGCACCGTGGGCTCGCGCAGTCCCGCTTGCCGAACGGTTGGCTCGCGGGGCTCGATCGGCTCCTCGGGGTAGTCCTCGGCGATGCGGTCGAGGAAGGCGACGGCCTCCGTCGCGAGCAGCGCCACCTGCTCCTTCTCGACCAGGACCGTGAGCTGAGCGGATTCCGTGCGGGCCTGGAGGAAGAACTCGCGCTCGCCGGGGTCGCCGACGGCGCCGGCGCCGAGACTGTCGACGGTCTCGAGCTCGATCTCGTTCTCATCCATCCGGGGCCTCCTTCTTCTCCTCGGGGGGCGGGGGACGCAGCTCGTCGAGGTTGCCGGTGTCGTTGCACTTGATCAGGGCGGCGCCGTGGGCCGAGAGCTGGAACGCGGTGACCGACGCGGGCGAGACGACGATGCGCTGGAACTGGTCGAGGTGCAGCCCGGTGTAGTGCGCGATGGCGGCCTTGATGGGATCGGCGTGCGACACGACGACGACCAGGTCGCCGGGATGGTCGGCGACGACCGCCTCGAGGCAACCGACGATGCGGGCCTGCATCTCGGTCATCGATTCGCCGCCGGGGAAGCGGGCACGCGACGGCGCGCGTTGCACCGTCTTCCACAGGTCGGTCTTGGCCAGGTCGGCGAGCTTGCCGCCGGTCCACTCGCCGTAGTCGGCCTCGAGCGCGCCGGGAAGTGCGTGCACCTCGACGTCGTGACGCTCGGCCACGGCGGCGGCCGTCTGCGCGGTGCGCTCGATCGGGCTCGCGTACACCGCCGCCACGGGGAGGTCGGCGAGGCGGTCGGCCAGCGCCGCTGCCTGCTTGCGTCCGTCCTCGGAGAGATCGACGCCGGGTGCGCGCCCGGTCAGCATGGGACCCGTCTGCTCGGTCACGGCGTGGCGCACGAGCACGAGCATCGTCGGCTTGGGCGACTCGGGCGCCGCGACCTGCCCGTCGGCCGCGGCCGGCGCCGGCTCGGGGCGCGCGTCTCGGCCGCGCGGGTGTCGGGCGGCGCGGCGGTGTCGGTCACGGATGCGATGGTACCGGCGAGGTTCGGGCAGCCTTTCGTCGGGTACGCGTCCGCCCGGTGCGTACAGTGCAGGCATGTCGGAGCCTGTGGGGCTGAGCCAGGGCCTGCCCGAGACGGTCCTGTCACCCGAGCCGGCCGACGCGCTGGCGGCGCTGGACTCCGCCCTCGCGCTCGACCCCGAGCATCGGCGAGCCGCCGTGTCGGACGTGGTGGCGCGCTGGCCCCGGTTCCTCGATGCGTGGGCCCGCCTCGGAGAGCTCGCCCGCGACGACGTCGAGGCGTACGCCTACTTCCGGGTCGGCTACCACCGGGGCCTCGACCGGCTCCGCCAGTCCGGTTGGCGCGGCTCGGGCTACGTGCGGTGGCGGCACCCGACCAATCAGGGCTTCCTCCGGGCGCTCGACGGGCTGCGCGCCGCCGCCGGCGCGATCGGCGAGCACGACGAGGAGCAGCGGTGCGCCGAGTTCCTCCACCAACTCGACCCGGAGTGGAGCTCGCAGCGCGGCTAGCCTCGGTGGCTTCCCACGGAGGCGCCCAGACATGAAACGCGCGCTCATCACCGGCATCACGGGGCAGGACGGCCGGTACATGGCCGAGCTCCTGGCCGGCAAGGGCTATCAGGTCTTCGGGCTCGTGCGCGGGCCAGGCGAACCCGAAGGCCCAGATGATCCAGGACGAGAACCCCGCGCTCGAGCTGGTCGAGGGCGACCTGCAGGACCTCTCGTCGCTGATCGCGGCGGTCGAGCAGGTGCAGCCGGACGAGGTCTACAACCTCGGCGCGATCAGCTTCGTGCAGCTGTCGTTCAAGCAGCCCGAGCTCACGGCCGACATCACCGGGCTGGGCGTGCTGCGCATGCTCGAGGCGATCCGAGTCGTCGGCGGCACCGCCGACAACCCGATTCGCTTCTACCAGGCGTCGTCGTCGGAGATGTTCGGGAAGGTGCGCGAGACCCCGCAGAACGAGGAGACGCCGTTCCATCCCCGTTCGCCGTACGGCGCCGCCAAGGTGTTCGGCCACTACACGACGGTCAACTACCGCGAGGCCTACGGCCTGCACGCCAACTCGGGGATCTGCTTCAACCACGAGTCCCCTCGCCGCGGCCTGGAGTTCGTCACCCGCAAGGTCACGAACTCGATGGCGCGCATCAAGCTCGGCCTCCAGGAGAAGATCACGCTCGGCAACCTCGATTCGTCGCGCGACTGGGGCTTTGCCGGCGACTACGTCGACGCGATGTGGCGAATGCTCCAACAGCCCGAGCCGAGTGACTACGTGATCGCCATGGGCGAGACGCACACGAACCGCGAGCTGCTCGACGTTGCAGCCCGCGTCGCCGGCTTCGACGACTGGCGTCCGCTCGTGCAACAGGACGAACGCTTCATGCGACCGGCCGAGGTCGACATCCTCACCGGCGACGCCGGCAAGGCGCGACGGCAGCTCGACTGGCAGCCCCGCGTCACCTTCGAGGAGCTCGTGCAGATGATGTACGAGAACGACCTCAAGGAAGAGCAGGCCCGCGCCGCCGCCGCCCGGCGTTAGGTCCGCGCCGCGCCCGCATTCACGGAGAGTCAGTCGAGCATGTCGGCCGCCTTGCGGGCGGCGACGAGCACCGGGTCCCACACGGGTGAGAACGGCGGCGCGTACGACAGGTCGAGGCTCGCCACCTCGTCGACCGGCATGCGGTTCCAGATGGCGGTGGCGATCACGTCGATGCGTTTCGCCGCACCTTCCGCGCCGACGATCTGGGCACCGAGGATGCGACCATCGTGCCGATCGGCGACGACCTTCACCTTGATCGGCGCCGCTTCCGGGTAGTAACCCGCCCTGGTCGTGGACTCGATCGTGGCGGCAACGACGTCGCGGTCCAGCTCGGCGGCCTGGTACTCGGTGAGGCCGGTCCGAGCGACCTCGTAGACGCAGATCTTCGACACCGCGGTGCCGATCACCCCGGGGAAGCGCACGTCGCCGCCGGTGGCGTTGATCCCCACGACCCGGCCCTGCTTGTTGGCGTGCGTGCCCAGCGCGAGCGCGACCGGCAAGCCCGTGATCCGGTGCGTCGACTCGACGCAGTCCCCCGCCGCCCAGATGCCGCCGACGCTGGTCTCCATGCGCGCATCGGTGACGATCCCGCCCGTGTCGCCGACGGCGACGCCGGCCTCCTTCGCGAGCGCGCTGTCCGGGCGCACGCCGAGGCCGAGGACGACCATGTCGGCGGGAAGTGAGCGGTTGGCGGTGTGCACGGAGCGCACGGATCCGTTCTTTACGTCGAACCCGTCGACCGCCTCGCCCAGGTACAGCGTCACGCCGACGGAACGGAGCGCGTCGGCCACGAGCGCGCCCATGTCGAGGTCGAGCGTGCCCGCCATGGGCTGCTCGGTGCGGTCGACGAGCGCGACCTCGAGCCCGCGCCGGACGAGGGCCTCGGCCATCTCCAGCCCGACGTATCCCCCGCCGACGACGACCGCCCGGCTCGGCGCGCGCTCGTCGACGGCCCGGCGCGCGGTGACGCCGTCGGCGAGCGTCTGCACGCCGAAGATGCCCTCGGCGTCGGCGCCCGGGACGTGCGGCCGGGACGGCACCGCGCCCGTCGCCACCACCAGCTGGTCGAAAGGCTCGTCGCGCTCGGCACCGGCGGCGCCGTCGCCGGCGAGGTCGCGCACGCGCGACGTGCCGCCGGTTCAGGTCGATGGCGACGACCTCGTGGCCGGTGCGCACGTCGATGCCGTTGCGGCGGTGCTCGTCGGGTGTACGCGCGACGAGATCGTCGACATCGGACACGAGATCGCCGACGAAGTACGGGATTCCGCATGCCGAGTACGACGTGTACGGGCCGCGCTCGAACGCGACGATCTCGAGGTCCTCGCGATCCCGGCGACGCCTTGCGCGCGCCGCCGCGGTCATGCCGGCGGCGTCACCTCCGATGACGACGAGCCGTTCGGTCACACGAAGAGGCGGATCATGCCGGCGTCTGCGCCCGCAGTCCGCCGAGCGACTCGATCACGGCCTCGGCCTCGGCGACGAACCGCCGCACGAGCTCGCCCGCGGGGACGAGGGCGTCGATGGCGCCCGTTCCCTGTCCGGCCGGGTAGCACTCGCGGTCGGGGTCGACGCCGGCGGCCTCGTCGCCACCCGTCAGGTGCAGCGTGCCTTCCTCCACCGCCTTGAACAGCTGCTCCGGGAACGGTCGCAAGTCATCGGGGTGGTCGTCGTAGTACTGCGTGGTCTTGTTGCGGACGGCCCGCAGCGTCTTGCCCGTGAACGCCCGGCTGACCACCGTGCCGTCCTCGGCGGTGCGGAGCAGCGCGTCCTTGTAGCCCGGCGTCGAACGCGCCTCGGGCGTCGCGATGAAGCGGGTGCCGATCCACACGCCGTCGGCGCCGAGCGCGAGCGACGCCGCCAACCCGCGGCCGTCGAAGAGCCCTCCGGCGGCGACGACCGGAACCCGGTCACCGACCGCGTCGACCATCTGCGGAACGAGCGGCATCGTGGCGACGGTGCCCGTGTGGCCACCGGCCTCGGTGCCCTGGGCGACGACGATGTCGCAGCCGGCTTCGACGGCGGCGATCGCGTGGCGGACCTTCCCGCACATGTTGATGACGAGGACGTTGTTGTCGTGGCAGAGCTTGATCACATCGCGCGGCACGCCGAGCCCGGCGACGAAGACCTCCGCGCCTTCCCGGATCACGAGCTCGATGTTCGACATCATCTGCTCGGGAAGTGCGGTCAGGAGGTCGACACCGAACGGCTTGCTGGTGGCGGCCTTCACGGCGCGGATCTCCTCGACCATCTCGTCCTGACTCATTGCCGACGCGCCGAGGCAACCGAACCCTCCCGCCTCGGACACCGCCGCGACGAGCCGGTGGTACGACACGCCCCCCATGCCGGCGAGCATCACCGGGTGCTCGATCTCGAGAGCGTCAGTCAGCCGTGTACGCATGGGTCACGCTAGCTTGGGCGGCGGCGGCGGCTTCGCCGACCGTCGCCGCAAAGCCGGAGCCTGCGACGGCGACAGGAGGAGAGGCCATGCCGAACACGCTCGTCGGCGTGATCATGGGCAGCGACTCCGACCTCGCCGTCATGCGGCCCGCGGTCGACGTCCTCGCCGAGTTCGGGATCGCGTTCGAGGTACGCGTGGTATCGGCCCACCGAACTCCCGACGTGCTCTACGATACGCGAGCTCTGCCGCCGACCGCGGCCTGTACGTGATCATCGCCGGCGCCGGCGGCGCCGCGCACCTGCCGGGCATGACGGCGTCGATGACGCCGCTGCCGGTCATCGGCGTGCCGGTCCCCCGCGAGAAGCTCGACGGCCTCGACTCGCTGCTCTCGATCGTGCAGATGCCGCCCGGGATCCCGGTGGCGACGGTCGGCATCGGCGAGGCCCGCAACGCCGGACTGCTCGCCGTCCGGATCCTCGCGGCGACGAACCCCGAGCTCCGCCGCCAGATGCAGGCTTTCCAGTCCGAGCTGGCCGAGGCCGTGCGCGAGAAGGACGAGGGCGTCCGCAAGCAGTTCGAGTAGCCCGACGTGCGTAGCTGAACTTCGCTCAGCGAAACTGACGTACCCGTCACTCGATCGTGACCGCCCGCAGGACGTCGAGCTTGGCGGCGCGGCGCGCCGGGAAGACGGCGGCGAGCACGCCGGCGAAGCCGCCGACGATCACGACGAGGATCAGCTGCCCGACCAGGGGTCGCGAACTCGGTGAAGCCCTGGTCCTTGAGCGCCTCGACCACCGCCCACCCGAAGAACAAGCCGATCACGAGCCCGAGGATCGTGCCCAGGAGCGAGATGATCACCGACTCCCACCGGATGCTGGAGCGCAGCTGGCGCCGGCTCATCCCGACGGCGCGCAGGAGCCCGAGCTCGCGTGTCCGCTCGTAGATCGAGAGCGCCAGCGTGTTGGCGATGCCGATGAGGGCGATGATCACCGCCAGGAGGAGCATGACGTAGATCAGGCCCAGGAGCTGGTTGATCTGCGCGGCCTGCGAGTCCTTGAACTGCGCCCTGTCCTGGAGCTTGGCGTTCGGGTACGCCTTCAGGACACGGTCGATGCGCCTTGCGACCCTCGGGCGGGCTGACGCCCGACGCGAGCTTGACGAACACGTACTGATCGAGCTGCGACGTGTAGTGCTGCGCTGACCGTCGCGATCGACAGCGTGTAGTCGGCGAGGCCTTGCTTTGTTGCCGTTGCCGTAGATCGTGCGGACTGTGAGCGGAGCGGCGCCGTTCGGGAACTGCGCCGGGACCCGGCTCCCGATTCGCCAGTGCTTGTCGTTTGCGACCGACCGCGAGATGCCGACGCTGTTGGGCTGGGCGAGGTCCCCGACGTTCCCGTCCTGGACCTTCATGTTGAAGACCTTGGTTGCCGAACGGGGATCGACGCCGGCGAAGAACTCGCTCGAGCCGTCGAACTCGGCCTGGTTGAACCGCAGCGGGCTCGAGGCCCCGACCTGCGGAGCTTGGCGATGTCGCTGGCCAGTTGCGGGCTGAACCCGCCGAAGCCGCCGCCGAAACCGGAGCCGGTGGTGATCACGTAGTCGGCCTTGAACGACTCGTCGACCTGCGCGTTGATCGACTCCTTCGCCGACGCGGCGAAGATCGTGATGAAGCCGACCAGCGCCACGCCGATCATGAGCGCGGCGGCGGTCGCCGACGTGCGCTTGGGGTTCCGCATCGCGTTGTCGCGCGCGAGCGCCCGGTGATGCCGCGCAGCCGAGGCCGCCGGCCAGCCGATCCAGTCGCTGAGTGGACGCGCAACACCGGCCCGAGCACGAACACACCGATGAACACGATGAACGCGCCCAGCCCGACGAACTGGATTCCTGCGCCCCCGAACAGCCCCGCGAACAGCGCGAGAACGCCGAGCGCGGTGATGGCGATCCCGATGAGGACACGGCGGCCCGAG
>CAVVDV010000009.1:0-105019 GCA_963747195.1 uncultured Actinomycetes bacterium | reverse complement strand
AACCCGGCATCTCAGCGCACCTGATCCACAACTGATCGGCTCAGGAACTCAGCCGTCTGATCGAGCCGTGCGCGCAACATCTCTTGCGGGTCACGAAGGAGGGACCTATGAGTGACTGACTGTTTGATGAGGCCATGCCGCTAGACGTAATGGTCGGTAGCTTCGAGGATCTCGAGGAGGCGCCTCCGATCCCGAAGGGCGTCCTTCAGGTCTTCGTTTCTGGTGAGGCAGTGTCGGGTTCTCGGACTCTGGACTTGACCAGGGACCTCGAGGAACTTATTCACGCGTTCGTTGGCGTCCCGCTTCGATCGGCGCCGAGAAGCCTCGCGTGCCTGAGGCGCGACGCGCGCCCGGCGGGGACGAAGAAATTGGCATTGCTTTGCACGGACTCGAGCTCGAGCCGGATGCCGAAGCCGAACTGCACGATCTGATTCGGGGGCGAGTCCGGGAACACCTGGCCGACAGCGAGGAGGGACCATGACGGTTTGCGTGTCTGCCAATTACCTCGACCTGAACAGCTCTTACCCAGTTATTGATCCGCGCCGGGTCCGCGGGACCGCTCCCGCACAACTACGGGTACGCCTTCGCCAAGGATGGCGTTGTCGTCACAGTCGAACGACGACCCGGGCCGTCGAGCTGCCAGATGGAGATCGTCCTCGAGTCAGCCCCGGGCCTCAACAAAAAAGGAATCCTGGCCTGGAACTTCCACCAGAACTGGTACGTCGACAGCATCGGCAACCGCGGTGGTGACAAGACTTCGATGGTCATCCAGAAGGCCGGGGCGCCCGGACAGGCATGCGGCACAGGCGCCGACACGGTCGTGCTCGGCAGTTGGGAGGTTGGCCTGCTGGGGTGGCAAGCCCACTATTACTTCCCGCCCCAAGACTTCTGGGATTTCTGGGGCGGCTGCAAGGTCACGTTCATGTGGTTCACCGACCAAGCTGGGAGCGGCGTGTGGGGACCACAGACAACTCTGGGCACCCACGTACCCCGCGGTGCGGAAGCCGGACAACACGCTCATGAGACGGACCCTGCCCACGGGCGAGGACTTCTTTGTCGTCGTCGGCGGGGCGGCGTTTCCAATCCCACGACGGCGAACTGGGCTTCAGCAGCGCCGACCCCCGAGCATCATTCCATTCGAGCCCCCCGATGCCTTCAACGCCGGCGGACGGCACCCTGGTTCAGCAATGGGGTGCGGTCCATGGAGGTGCACGTCATTTACGGTGGCCACCCGTTCTTCATCCAGATCTACTCTCTCCAGATCTTCACCCTTGGCTTCGACTGGAGTCGCGTCCGTGCGATCCCGTTCCGTGGCCTCTTCCAGCTGCCGGATATGCCATTCGACGGCACACTCCTCAGGGAACAGAAAACCGCACCTGTTCGGCTCGAGGGGACCCCGCCACGACAACCTCCTCCTCCACCCCGCCGGCGGCGAAGACCCAGACGTCTATCTCGTCGACAATCAAAAACTCAGACACGTCACCAGCACGACTGCGATGGAGAAAAACTGCCTTCCTTGGCGCCACGTCCGCGCCGTGCCGGAAGGTTCATTGGCCAATCTAGAACCTGGCCTCGATCTCGGACCGTGAAGCGTGTAACCCCGAGATTCAACATAAGGGAGAAAGCCACGGGAGGATCACACCTGGCGGGGAACATTCGACGTTCCCATGCTCTCCCCTGACCCAGGACATCCACGTGCCCGCCGATAGGTCCGCTCGGGGGGCCGAGCTAGCCCCAAGCCGCAGAGAACGACGCAGCAGAGCTTGAAGGCACCATGGCGGCACCTACATAAAGCCTACGAACCGAGCACCTACGAACCAGCCACGAACACCGCACGAACCACCGAACCGTCGAGAACGCATACCTCCGTGAAACGGACGGGGCCACCGTCGGCACTCGCCCCGGTCATAGACCTATGTACTTGCCGGTGTCTGAGTGGCTAGGCGTTGGCTTGGCCGGCCGGGGGCCGGCAGCGTCGAGGTCTGCGCGTGGCGGGGAGGGCCGGGGCGGTCGAGGGATGGTGACCATGGCATGGAGGGATCCGCACACCCTTTTATCTGTAAGGGATCGCGTCCGCCTGTCTCTTTTCCTTGACCAAGCATCCCGCTTGACGCGAAGGAGACCCTTTGGCGCCAAGACCTTCGGTCCGTCGATCCGACGTAGGACCTTGATGTGGCGTCCGACGGACAGCGGATTGAATATCCGTAGTCGCTCGCGACGCCGCAGGTCAGACCACATGCCGAGGACCCGCTGCAAACACGTGCAAACAGTGGTCAGCCACAAGAGAATTAGCTGGCGCCCGAGGTTCCAAAGATTTGCGAAGAACAAACGCGGAGAGCCACACGACGGGTTGCCTTCCTGGCGGCTGATCATCGGAGGTCCCTCCCGGCACCCCTCCCATCGCAGAGCCGCTATGAAGGAGAGTGTGCATCCCTGGTGCTCGGCGGTCCGGGGAGCGCAGGCGGGGTCTTGATTCCAACCCTTTTCCGTTCCTGCCCGAGAGGTAGGTGCCAGCACCGCTGCCTCATCAGCTCCACGATGCTGGGCCTTCTCCTTTCCGGCTTTTCCTTGCAGGACAACTCAAGGTAGCCAGCGCTGTTTCAGATTTCGCTGGCTGCCTTTCCTCATTTGAACATTCGGTCCGCATCCGACAGGCGCCTCACGCCCTTACTGTCACGCTGCTAGTCCCTGCTTGCGACGCCGAAATCTTGTCCCGGTGCTACGCGATCGCTCCCTTTTCTGCGGTTCGGATTCGGTGCCCTAGGCGTTGCCGGCTCGGGTCCTACCTCGGAGTAGGCGCAGGAGCGCTGCGGTGGGCACTACCAGCCGCTTGCCGATGCGCAGTGCCGGAATCTGGCCAGTGCGTGCGGCTTCATACGCGGTGGCGTGAGATACCGAGGAGCTGGCCAGCGTGCTCGACACGGATGGTCGGCTCCTCTCGTGGATCCGGCAACGCCACGGTGACCTCCTAGGACTTTTTGTGCTGAGTTTGATCATATCGCTGGAGTGTGATTATGGTGTACACTGTTCTGGTATCCGCATACACACCTAGGGAAGCGGTATGCCTGAGGCCGACCGAGTCGCCGAGCGGAGCCGCCGCGGAGGAACGACGGCGTGTCCGAATACGGAAGGGCTGGAATCAGCAGCAACTGGCCGACCGACTTTCCGAATTGGGCGCCCCCACTGACCGGGCGACGATCTCGAAGATTGAAACGGGCGACCGGCGCATCACATTGGATGAGGTGTTCTGGTTCGCCTACGCGCTGGGCGTGTCGCCGGCGGCATTAATGCTGCCGCGGTCCTTCGGGTCACGGGTCGCTGTGACGCCTACAGACTCGATAGAGACGCAACAGGCAATGGACTGGCTTCGTGGCGCCTACCTCGTGTCCCATCCGGAGAACGAGTCCGACGACCCTTTTTTTCTTCGAGGAGAGGATCGAAGAAGACGCGGTCCGCATGGCATCGGTATCCGGAACTGAGTGTGCTTCGTGACGAGGCTGCCATCGCGGTCAGGATCGGCAATGCACTGGCCCTCGGACCTGCGACACCAGCTCGATGTCATCCAGCAATTGGCCAACGAGGGTGCGTCGCAAGCTCGAACTCAGCGAGAAGCGGACGACGAGAAGCAACCCATCGAAGTCGAGGAGACGGAAGGGGAAGGGGCAGCGATGAGAGGGCACGTCCGCAAGCGCGGCAAGTCGTGGTGCTTGTCGTAGACGATGGGCGCCATCCCGAAACCGGCAAGCGTCGGCAGCGGTGGTCATCCGGTTACGGGACGGAGGAAAGCCGCCGAGGAGGCGATGCGCAAGGCTCTCGGCCGTGTCTATGTTCGCGACGATCGGTTCCCCCAGCGAGGTCATGATCGCGGAGCATGCCGAACGGTGGTTCAAGCATCTTGCAGCACAGGACAAGCCACGGCCTCGTGTTCGGGCCGACTACGAACGCCTTATCCGCGCACGGGTGCCGCCCAAACTACGATGCGCTCGAGCTCGCGAAGGTCCGGCCGGCGCACTGCCAAGCGGCGCTCGATTCGCTGACCGAGGCCGGGCTCGCGCGCGGCACCGTGGCCCAATTGCGCGGAGTGATGTCGTCAATGTTCAACTTTGCCGTTCGGTTAGGACTCATGACGGTGAATCCCGTTCGGGCGACGACGGCACCGACGCCCCAACGGCCGAGCTCGACACCTAACGCGAGCCAGCTGCGTGCGCTGATTGAGGAGGCGGTGGGTACAGCATGGAGATCCCGGTGCTGCTCGCGGCGACGACAGGCGCCCGACGCGCCGAAGTCCTCGGCCTCACATGGGCGCACGTCGATCTAGATCGGGCGAGGTATCAGGGTCGTTCAGACGTTGCAGCGCCTCAGCGGCGAACTCGTCTTCACACCACCCAAGACGGAGCGTTCGATTCGTGAGGTCCCGCTTCCTGGTTTCGCGGTTGAACGCCTACGGGTGCACCGGACGGCGCAGGTTGGGCGTCGGCTCGCCCTCGGGCGCCGGGTGGACGGACCACGACCTCGTGTGCGAACGAGGCGACGGCCGACCGTCCGACCCCGACTCATTCAGCCACGGATTTTCCCGAATTGCCAAGGCGGTCGGTCTCAAGGGCGTGCGTCTCCACGACGCTCGTCGACGGGGTCGCCACGATGCTCGCCAAGGCAGGAACGCCTGCGTACGTGACCTCGAAGGTGCTGGGCCACTCATCGGTCCACTTCACCGCGAACACCTATACCCACGTGGATGAGGAAATGGTCGACCGAGCTCTCGCTGGCATGGAACGGTCGTTCGGAGCCCCGTAGTAGTCGATCGCGGAGATACGGAGCGAGAAGCGATCTTCGAAGACCCCAGCGACATCTGCTGTTCCGATGTTTGCAATCGGTTTGCAGACGGTCCCATCAGGGGCGCGGGAAGAGGCACGCTGCTCACGTTCGTGCTGGGTGGGCCGCCGGGGAATCGAACCCCGGACCATCGGATTAAAAGTCCGTTGCTCTGCCAACTGAGCTAGCGGCCCGGGTCGATCGTATGACGCGACGCGGCCTCCGCACTCAGGTCGTCGTCGGGGTCTCGAAGGTGATGCCGCACTTGTCCTCGAGGTACGTGAAGATCTCGAGACGTCCTTGCCTGCCCGCTCGAGTCTCGCGACCTCCTGGCCGACTCCAGCTCGTGACTCGAACTTGATGTTTCCGTCCACGACCCTGTCGTAGAGGCGGCGCAGCCGCTTGAACTCGTCCTTCAACTCCTTGGGAGCCTCTTTCTGGAGTTGTTTGATGAGGCTCGACGATACCGCCGGTACGTCGCCTTGATGCCCGCACGCTCACGGACTCGAGGTCGATGTTGCCGAGGCTCTTGGATCTCGCCCTGCAGGCTTCTGGGCCGTCGCGCAGAACGACGACGACTGCGTGGCCGTCCCCGTCGAGCCGGCCGACGCGACCTGGTACGTCCCGAGGGTCATCGCCGCGACGAGGGCGCCCGCGACTGCGGTCCGGATCGGGTGCATCTCTCTCCCCTGCCTGTCGAGACGCTTCGCACCATACTCACCGGACGGCGTGCGAATCGCCGCTGCTACGATGCGATGTTCCCCGTGGAGATCCGAGCCCCCATCGTCTAGCGGTCTAGGACGCCGCCCTTTCAAGGCGGTAGCGGGGATTCGAATTCCCCTGGGGGCACAGGCGCCGGCGGCGCGAACGTCGAGCGTCGGAACATGGTCCTGTGGTGCAGTCTGGTTAGCACGCCGCCCTGTCAAGGCGGAGCTCGCGGGTTCAAATCCCGTCAGGACCGCCGGTGGGTCGCCTGCGCGGCCCGCCTCCCGGCCGGGTAGCTCAGTCGGCAGAGCACACGCCTGAAAAGCGTGGGGTCGACGGATCGACGCCGTCCCCGGCCACGACGACGCAAACAGCAGCAGACAGCAAACGACCCGGGCCTGCGCCCGGGTCGTTGCAAAAGGTGCAGCCGAACTTAGACCTCGGAGCCTTCCTCGACTTGCTCCAGGAACCGGCGGATCTCCGATTCCCGGAAGCGCCGGTGGCCGCCGAGGGTCCGGATGGCCGAGATCTTTCCGGCTCGGGCCCAGCGGGTGACCGTCTTGGGGTTGACCCTGAACATCGCGGCGACCTCTGACGGGGTCAAAAGGGCCTCGTGCTCGGAACTCGCATCCATCGCCATCGCTGGCTCCTCACTCTGTGCTCGCGTTCCCTACCCGTATGCGCTTCGGAGCCTCGGCGTCCTGGAGGCCCCACTTGTGCGACCTACCCGATTTGTCCGTGTCCGAATCGTGCATTGAGGGTAGCCTGCGAAGTATCCAGGGGGGATAGCCCATCGGGACCAAATGTCCAGCGCGATGGGACTAGTTATTCGTCCCGATCTGTGCCCCCTCGGCCCCGCTCACCCCATCTGGGCATGTCCGCGCCCGGCAGGTGATCTCGCCGACGACCCATGCCTCGTGGCCGGCGGACCGGACGGCGTCGAGGGCCGGGATTCACGGCGTCGCCCGGTACGACCGCCAGCATCCCGAGCCCGAGGTTGAAGACCTCTTCCATCTCGCCGTCGGTCACGGCCCCCGCGGCCTGGACCTCGGCGAAGATCCTCGGTCGCTCCCACGCATCCCGGCGCACGACCGCGTCGCAGTGGTCGGGAAGGACACGAGCAAGGTTCCCGACGATCCCGCCCCCGGTGACGTGGGCGTACGCGTGCACGTCGACGTGGCGTCGCAGCTCGAGCATGGAGGGTGCGTACACGACGCTCGGGCGCAGCAGCTCGTCGGCGAGCGAGTGGCCGGCGCCGGCCCATGCCGGGCCGCCGAGATCACGCCCGTCGACGTCGAGCAGCGCGCGGCGGGCGAGCGAGTAACCGTTGCAACGCAGGCCCCCGCTCGCGAACCCGACGACCGCGTCGCCGGGCTGCACGTCCGCGGGAAGCACCCGTGACCGCTCGACCACGCCGACGGCGAACCCGACGAGGTCGAACTCGCCGGGCTCCATGACCCCGCCGTGCTCGGACATCTCGCCGCCGAGCAGCGCGCACCCCGCTCGACGGCATCCGTCGGCCACACCCGAGACGATCTCGTCGATCGTCTCCGGGACGAGCTTGCCGACCGAGATGTAATCGAGGAAGAACAGCGGCTCGGCGCCGTTGGCGGCGACGTCGTCGACGGACATCGCGACGCAGTCGATCCCGATCGTGTCGTACCGGCCGGCGAGCTGGGCGACGACCGCCTTCGTGCCGACGCCGTCGGTGGACGCCACGAGCACCGGGTCGCGGAAGCGGTCACCCGCGAACGCGAAGAGCCCGCCGAAACCGCCGACGTCGCCGATCACCTCGGGCCGGAACGTCGAGCGCACGTGCTCCTTGATCAGCTCGACGGCCTTCTCACCCGCCGTGGTGTCGACGCCGGCGTCGGTGTAGGTGAGCGGGTCGCGCTCCCGGTCGCGCCGGGTCACGGCTCGATGCGGACGTTCGCCTCGGGTGCGGCAGCTGCGGGCGCGCGGACGTTCTCCTCCTCGAGGGCGAGCTTGGTGTCGGCGTCCGGGACGGGAACGGGGTACTCGCCGCTGAGGCAGGCCGTGCAGAACGACTCGGCGTTGGACCCGGTGGCGGCGACGAGCCGGTCGAGGTCGAGGTAGGCGAGCGAGTCGACCCCGAGGTACTCGCGCACCTCGCCGACCTGGAGGTCGGCGGCGAGGAGCTCGGGACGGCGGCCGGTGTCCATGCCGTAGAAGCAGGGCCACCGGTACGGCGGCGAGGTCACACGCAGGTGCACCTCCGCCGCGCCCGCCTCGCGCAGCATTCGGGTGAGCGTGAGCTGCGTGGTGCCGCGGACGATGGAGTCGTCGACGACCACCAGGCGCTTCCCGGCGATGTTCTCCCGGATCGGGTTGAGCTTGAGCCGGACGCCGGCGGCCCGCGTCTCGGGTGTCGGCGCGATGAACGTGCGGCCGATGTAGCGATTCTTCACGACGCCGTCCCCGTACGGGATGCCGGACGCGCGCGCGAAGCCCTGCGCGGCGGGGATGCCGGACTCCGGCACCGGCATCACCATGTCGGCATGGACCGGAGCCTGGCGGGCGAGCTCCTCGCCCATGCGCTGCCGCGCTGCGTGCACGCTCTGTCCGTACAGGTTGGTGTCCGGGCGCGAGAAGTAGACGAACTCGAACAGGCAGAGCTTCGGCGTCGGTTCGGCGAAGTGGTGCGAGCGCAGCCCGGACGCGTCGATCGTCACCATCTCGCCCGGCTCGACGTCGCGCACGTAGTGCGCGCCGACGATGTCGAGCGCCGCGCTCTCGCTGGCGAGAACCCATCCGCCCGCGATGCGGCCCAGCGTGAGCGGCCAGAAGCCGTGCGGGTCGCGCACCCCGATGAGGCGGGCGTCGTCCATGAGGACGAAGGAGAAGCCGCCTTCGAGGCGCGGCAGCACCTTCTCGAGCGCGACCTCGAGGTCACGCCCGTCGGAGCGCGGCGAGGGCGAGTACTCCTGGGCGACCAGCTCGGCCACCAGGGCGGAGTCGGTCGTCGAGTCGAGGTCGAACTCGGGCGCCGTCATCCCCGGGCAGCATCCCGACGCTCTCCGCCAGGCGCACGGTGTTCGTGAGGTTGCCGTTGTGGCCGAGGGCGAAGCCGGCGTCGCCGACCGAGCGGTACACGGGCTGGGCGTTGCGCCAGCTGCTCGACCCCGTCGTGGAGTAGCGGTTGTGCCCGATGGCGAGATGGCCGTCGAGGGGGGCGAGGCGGCGCTCGTCGAACACCTGGGTCACGAGGCCCATGTCCTTGACGACGGTGATCGTCTCGCCGTCGCTGACGGCGATGCCCGCCGACTCCTGACCCCGGTGCTGGAGCGCGAACAGGCCCAGATAGGCGAGGTGGGCCACCGGTTGCCCGGGGGCATAGACACCGAAGACTCCGCACGCGTGACCGAGACGCTGCTCCATCTCGCTACAAGTATGCCGTACGGATGTTCACCCTCCGGTAACTTCCATTCGTGGCGAACACGGGCTTCTGCTTGTGGTTCACGGGCCTGTCGGGGTCGGGGAAGAGCACGATCGCCGCCGCCGTCGTCGGACGAGCTGCGCCGGCGTGGGCATCGCGTCGAGCTGCTCGACGGCGACGAGGTGCGCGAGAACCTGTCTGCGGGACTCGGGTTCTCGAAGGCCGATCGGGACACGAACATCCGCCGCATCGGGTGGGTCGCGGCGCTGCTGGCCCGCAACGGGGTCGTGGCGGTGACGGCGGCGATCTCGCCGTACCGCTCGGTGCGCAACGAGGTCCGGGCGACCATCGACCGGTTCGTCGAGGTCTACGTCGACACGCCGATCGAGGTCTGCGAGGAGCGCGACGTGAAGGGTCTGTACGAGAGGGCGCGCGCGGGTGAGATCCCCGAGTTCACCGGCGTATCGGATCCGTACGAACCGCCGACGGCGCCCGAGGTGCGGGTCGTCACGCACGATCGCGACATATCGGCGTCGGCCGCGCCAGGTGATCGAGTACCTCGAAGGCGTCGGGTTGACGGGACCGGCACCCCGCGCCGAAGCCGCGGAAGCGCGCTCGTGATCGACTTGCACAGCCACTCGACGATGTCGGACGGAACCGACTCGCCGACACGGGTCGTCCAGCTGGCGGGTGAAGCAGGGCTGTCGGCGCTGGCGCTCACCGACCACGACACCCTCGACCACGTGCCGGAGGCCCGCGCCGCCGCCGGCGCGTACCCGCTGCGGTTGGTCCCGGGCTGCGAGATCTCCTGTGAGCTCGCCGGTCGAGCCCCCGGGACGATGCACCTGCTCGTGTTCTTCGTCGACGACGCGCCCGGCGAGCTGTGCGACCGGCTGGCCGAGCTCCAGACGGCCCGCAACGAGCGCAACGTTCAGATCGTGGAAGCGCTGAACGAGCACGGCGATGCCGATCACGGTCGACGCCGTGCGCGCGAAGGCGGGGCCGGGCTCGGTCGGCCGTCCGCACATCGCGCGCGTCCTGATGGAGGAAGGCCACGTGGCATCGATTCAGGAGGCGTTCGACGAGTGGCTGGGCAAGGGCCGACCCGCGTACTTCGAGCGCGACCGCCTCGGCCCCGAGGACGCCATCGACCTGGTACACGCCTCGGGCGGGGTCTGCGCGATCGCGCACCCAGGATCGCTGGATCTGGCGGACGACGCGCTGGACGCGTTCGTGGGCGAGCTCGCCGATGCCGGGCTCGACGGCCTCGAGTGCGAGTACGGCGCGTACCTGCCCGAGGAGCGTGCGCCGTTCCACGAGCTGGCGGCGCGCCACGGGCTCGCGCCGACCGGAGGGTCCGATTACCACGGCGAGAACAAGCCGGGCCTGTCGGTCGGCACCGGGCGGGGCGACCTGCGCGTGCCCGACGAGTACCTGGACGGCTTGGAGGCGCGCCGGCCTGAACGCGCGCCGAGCTCCGCGCCCAGGGCGATCGGGATCGCGTCGCGCCAGGCGCGGGTGGCGTCGGCCAACGCGAGGTCGAAGGCGCCGGTTGCGACCAGGCGGTCACCACCGGCTTCGCCGACGTCGGCGGCGGGAACGCCGGCCGTGGCGGCTCGTGACAGCACCTCGTCGACGAGCACGGGGTCGACGGCACAGACGACACGCGACGCCGACTCGGAGAAGCACTCGAGCGCGCCGCCGATCGACACGTCGAAACCGCATTCGCCTGCGATGGCCATCTCGGCCAGCGTGACGGCAAGCCCGCCGTCCGAGCAGTCGTGCACGCCGTCGACGAGGCCGCCGGCAACGAGCGCGCGCACGAGCTCGTGCACGGCGTGCGCGCCGGCAGCGTCGGCGCGGGGTGGCATCCCGCCGTCGAGGCCGTGGACCACGGCGGCCCACTCGGACCCGCCCAGCTCGTTCGCCGTCTCGCCGAGCACGACGATGCGCGTGCCGCCGGTGAGCGCGGCAGGCGGGGGACGGTCGTCGAGGTCGTCGACGACCCCGAGGAGACCGACGACGGGCGTCGGGTCGATGTCGTGGCCGAGGGACTCGTTGTAGAAGCTGACGTTGCCGCCGACGACCGGGATGGCGAGTGCGGTGCAGGCCTCGCTCATGCCCTCGACCACCTCGGTGAACTGCCACATCACCTCGGGATGCTCGGGGTTGCCGAAGTTCAGGCAGTTGACGAGGGCGACGGGCCGGGCGCCGACGCAGGAGATGTTGCGCGCCGCCTCGAGCACGGCGAGCCGGCCGCCGGTGCGGGGGTCGAGACGGCAGAAGCGTCCCTTGCCGTCGGTGGTGAGGGCGAGGGCGCGGTCGGTCCCCTTCAGCCGGAGGACGGCGGCGTCGGCGCCGGGCCCGGCGACCGTGTTGAGGAACAGCTGGTGGTCGTACTGGCGCCACACCCACGACTTGTCGGCGATCGTCGGCGTGGCGAGCAGTGCGAGCAGCTCGCCCGAGAGGTCGGCGCCGGCCGGGAAACGGGCGGCGAGCTCGGGCGCCGGGTCGGCCGCCTGGAGCGCGTCCTGCCCCGCCGGCCGAGCTCGGGGCCGGTCGTACATGGGGCCGTCGCCGAGGCTCTCGACGGGGACGTCGGCGAGAGGCTCGCCGTCAGCGGCCCCGTCGCCGCCCCCGTGCTCGTCGAACACGCCGTCGTAGACGCGGAACCGCCGGCTCTCGGTCACGCGACCGACCACGGAGGCGTCGATCTCCCACCGTTCGCAGAGCCCGAGCACCTCGGCGAGGTCATCGGGCTGCACGATCACGAGCATCCGCTCCTGGCTCTCGGACGTCATCACCTCGACCGCGCTCATGCCCGGCTCGCGGCGAGGCACGCGCGCCACGTCGACATCCATTCCCGCGCCGGCCTTCGCCGCCGTCTCCGAAGCCGCGCACGACAGGCCGGCGGCCCCGAGGTCCTGCACGCCGACGGCGAGGCCGGCGTCCAGCAGCGCGAGGCACGCCTCGATGAGCTTCTTCTCCTCGAGCGGGTCGCCCACCTGCACCGAGGGCCGCTTCTCCTCGGCGCCCTCCTCGAACCCCGCCGACGCGAGCACGCTGGCGCCTCCGATGCCGTCGCGCCCGGTCGACGACCCGAGCAGCACGGCGAGGTTCCCGGCGCCGCGGGCGTGGGCGAGCACGAGCCGGTCGTGTGGGAGCAGGCCCAGGCACAGCACGTTGACGAGCGGGTTCTCGCGGTAGCAGTCGTCGAACACGACCTCGCCGCCGACGGTCGGGACCCCGACGGCGTTGCCGTAGCCGCTGATCCCGGACACGACTCCCTCGAACAGGTACCGCGTGCGTGCGTCGTCGAGCGGACCGAAGCGGAGCGGGTCCATGAGGGCGATCGGGCGCGCGCCCATCGAGAAGATGTCGCGGATGATGCCGCCGACCCCGGTCGCCGCGCCCTGGTACGGCTCGACGGCCGACGGGTGGTTGTGGCTCTCGATTCGCAGCGCCACCGCGAGCCCGTCGCCGATGTCGACGACCCCCGCGCCCTCGCCCGGGCCGACGAGCACCCACGGCGCCTCGGTCGGCAGGCCGCGCAGGTGTGCGCGCGACGACTTGTAGGAGCAGTGCTCCGACCACATGACGGCGAACATCGCCAGCTCCACGTCGGTCGGGTCACGCCCGATCAGCTCGACGACCGACGCGAGCTCGTCGTCGGTGAGTCCGAGCTGGCGGTGGAGCGGCTCCATGCGGCCAGGGTATCGGCGGTCTCCGTGCCCGAAATGGAGTTGTGCCCAATTCCGAAATAGACTGTGCCGGAAATCGTAAAAGAAGGGGTCGCCGAATGGCCGCAGCTCGCAAGAGCACGATGACCGCCGAGCACAAGCGAGCACTGGCCCAGGGCCGGGCCGAGGGCCGCGCCGTGCGCGCCTACCTCGAGGCGCTCGACCAGAACCGTCCTCGGCGCGGCCGCCCGCGCACGCCGGCGTCGATCGAGAAGCGTTTGAAGGCCGTCGAATCCGAGCTCGCCGACGCCGCACCGCTCCACCGCCTGCAGTTGGTGCAGGAGCGCATGGATCTGGAGCGTGAGCTCGACCGGTTCGACGCCGCCGACGACCTCACCGGCCTCGAGCGCGACTTCGCGAAGGTGGCCAAGGGCTACGCCGAGCGCAAAGGCATCTCGTACGCGGCGTGGCGCGAGCTCGGTATCTCTCCCGAGGTACTCCGCAAAGCGGGTATCTCGCGGGGAGCTAGGCGACCGCGGCACCCTCGGCGGCGCTCGCGAGGAGCGACCGGAGCAGCACGACACCGTCGGTGGAGCCGAGAAGGGCGTCGGAGGCGCGCTCCGGGTGCGGCATGAGCCCGACGACGTTGCGCTGTTCGCTGCAGACGCCGGCGATGTCGTCGAGGCTGCCGTTCGGGTTGCGCACGTAGCGCAGCACGATGCGGTCGTCGTCGCGCAGGCGGCGGCGCATCGTCTCGTCGCACACGTAGTTGCCCTCGAAGTGGTTGATGGGGAGGCGGAGCACGTCGCCGGGCCCGGCCAATGCGGTGAGAGGCGATCGGCTGGTCTCGACCCGGCAGTCGACCGTCTCGCACAGGAAGGTCAGGCCGGCGTTCTTCTGCAGTGCGCCGGGCAGCAAGCCGGCCTCGGTGAGCACCTGGAAGCCGTTGCAGATGCCGACGACCGGGCCGCCGGCCGCCGCGAACCGCGCCACCGCGTCCATCACGGGCGAGAAGCGTGCGATGGCTCCGGTGCGTAGGTAGTCGCCGTGGGCGAATCCGCCGGGGACGACCACGGCGTCGGCCCCGCGCAGCTCGGCCTCGGCGTGCCAGAGCATCTCGGGCGTCCCGCCGAGCTGCTCGACCGCCCACGCCACGTCGAGCTCGCAATTCGTGCCCGGGAACTGGACGACGCCGATGCGCGCGCTCACCGCGATGGTTGCGAGGCCAGCTCGCTGAGCTCGATCTCGTACGCCTCGATGACGGGGTTGGCGAGCAACCGGCGACACATCTCGTCGACCTGCGTCCGAGCCGCGCCTTCGTCGGGTGCCTCGACGACGAGCCTGATGCTCTTGCCGACGCGCACGTGCGAAACGTTGTCGTAGCCGAGCGCCGGCAACGACCGTTCGACCGTCGCGCCCTGCGGGTCGGCGATCCCGGGAAGATGCGTGATCTCGACGCTGCGCCTCGTACTTCATGCGACTAATCGTACCGGCGGTCTTCGTCGGAACCTGGTCCTTCCGGCTGGTGCCATTCGTCGAAGCTGCGCCCCGTCAGCAGCTCGTACGCCTCGACGTAGCGCGAGCGCGTGCCGTCGATCACGGCGCTCGGCAGGCGCGGCGCCGGCGGAGTGTGGTCCCAGTCGGTGCCGAGGTAGTAGTCGCGCACGTACTGCTTGTCGAAGCTCGGCGGTGAGGTGCCGATGCGGTAGTCGTCGGCGGGCCAGTAGCGGGAGGAGTCCGGTGTGAGCATCTCGTCGATGACGAGGAGCTCGCCGTCGATCGTGCCGAACTCGAGCTTCGTGTCGGCGAGGATGAGGCCCCGCTGCTCCGCCAGCCCGGCGCCGAAGCGATACACGCGCAAGGTGATGTCGCGAATCCGCTCGAGCAGCTCGCCGCCGACGAGCTCGGCGGCGGCACTGTCGGTGAGCGGCTCGTCGTGGCCGGACTCGGCCTTCGTCGTGGCCGTGAAGATCGGCTCGGGCAGACGCTCGGCCTGCCGGAGCCCGGACGGCATCGCCTGCCCGTAGACCGTGCCCCGATCCTCGTACTCGGACCACGCCGAGCCGAACAGGTAGCCCCGGCCGATGCACTCGAGCCGGACGGGTTGCGTCGCGCGCACGAGCATCGCCCGCCCGGCGACGTCAGACCCGGCTGTCTCGGGAAAGTCCGTCGGGTCCGAGGAGATCAGGTGGTTGGGAGCGAGGTCGGCGGTCGACTCGAACCAGAACGTCGAGATCGCGGTGAGCGCCCGGCCCTTGTCGGGCACCAGGTCGCCGAGGACGACGTCGAACACCGAGATGCGGTCGGACGCGACGATCAACATGCGCTCGTGGTCCACGTCGTAGAGATCGCGGACCTTGCCCGTATACGCGTGCGGCAGCGCGATGCCGGTCAAGGCCGGCTACGCGAGCGCGTCGACCGCGCGGCCGGCGTGGGCGAGGGCACGGCCGAGCTCGAAGCACTCGTCGAGACGCTCGGGCGAGAGCGAGTCGAGCACGTCCGGGTCTTCGGCGAGCACGGACCGGAACGGGCGCCGCTCCTCCCAGGTGCGCGTGGCGGCGCGCTGCACGATCCGGTACGCCTCGTCACGAGTGCGGCCCGCGTCGACCAGGGCGAGCAGCACCGGCTGGCTGAACACGAGCCCGTACGACGAGTCGAGGTTCTCGAGCATGCGATCGGGATGCACGCGCATGCCCCGCGACGATCGTCCCGAACTGCACGAGGACGTAGTAGGCGAGCTGGGCCGAGTCGGCGAGGACGATGCGCTCGACCGACGAGTGCGAGATGTCGCGCTCGTGCCAGAGCGCGATGTCCTCGAGGCCGGCCTGGAGATTTGCCCGCAGCACGCGCGCCAGGCCGCAGAGCTGCTCGCTCCGCCACGGGTTGCGCTTGTGCGGCATCGCGCTCGAGCCCTTCTGCGTGCCCTCGCGGAACGGCTCCTCGACCTCGCGCACCTCGGTCCGCTGGAGGTGGCGGATCTCGAGGGCGAAGCTCTCGACCGACGCGCCGACCGCCGCGCACGCGTAGAGGAACTCGGCGTGCCGGTCGCGGGCGACCACCTGGTTCGCGGGCGTCGGCGTCAGTCCCAGCTGCTCGCAGACGAACGACTCCACCTCGGGGTCGACGTTCGAGTACGTCCCGACGACGCCGGACAGCTTGCCGACGGCGACGGTGTCGCGCGCCCGTCGAAGGCGGTCCCGATCGCGGCGCAGCTGCAGCGCCCACAGCGCGAGCTTCGCCCCGAACGTCGTCGGCTCGGCGTGGACACCGTGCGTGCGCCCGACGATCGGTGTGTCGCGGAATTCGCGTGCCCGCGCCGCGACGGCGCCCTCGAGGTCGTCGATCGGCTTCGAGCAGCAGGTCGCACGCCCGGACGAGGGTGACCGACAGCGCCGTGTCGACGACGTCGCTCGACGTCAGCCCGTGGTGCACCCACGCGCCGGCGGGGAAGCCGACGGACTCCTGGACCACGTCCACGAAGGCGGCGACGTCGTGGTCGGTGACGCGCTCGCGCTCCTCGACGGCGGCGGGAGTCGACCGATGCCCGCTCGCGGATCGCCTCGGCGTCGGCGGGCGGGATCACACCGAGCTTGGCCCACGCCTCGACGGCGAGGAGCTCGACCTCGAGCCACGTGGCGAGCCGCGCCTCGTCGGTGAACAGCTCGGCCATCTCGGGCAGGGCGTACCGGGGGATCACGCGGGCTCCTTTCCCTCTGATTCTACGGCCGCGGCCCCGATGTCCCGCCGGTACTGCATTCCCGGCCACGAGATCCGACCCGCGGCCTCATACGCGCGGTCCCGCGCCTCGGGAAGGGTCGGCGCGACCGCGGTCACGTCGAGCACGCGCCCGCCCGCGGTCATGACCCGGCCGTCGACCTGCTTCGTCCCGGCGTGGAAGACGGTCACACCGGGCAACTCCTCGGCGGCGTCGATCCCCTCGATGAAGTCGCCTTTCCGCGGTGTGGCCGGGTAGCCCTCGGTCGCGAGCACGACGGTCACGCAGGCGTCTTCCCGGAACCGCGTGTCGAGGTCGGCGCGGCCGGCGGCGGCGTCGTGGCAGAGCCGACCGAAGTCGCTGGCGAGACGCGGGACGCACGGCCTGCGCCTCGGGATCGCCGAAGCGCACGTTGTACTCGAGGACCTTGACGCCTTCCGGCGTGAGCATGAGCCCGGCGTAGAGAACCCCGCGGTACGTGATGTCGCGCGCCGCCAGCGCGTGCAGCGTCGGTCGCACGGCACGCTCCATGACCTCCGCCACGACGTCGGGGCCGGCGACGGGAACCGGCGAGTACGCGCCCATCCCTCCCGTGTTGGGGCCGCGGTCGCCGTCGCCGATGCGCTTGAAGTCCTGCGCCGGCGCCAGCGGCCAGCCGTCGGTGGAGCCGTTGCACACGACCAGCAACGACAGCTCCGGTCCGGTCAGGCCTTCCTCGATGACGCACGTGCGGCCGGCGTCGCCGAACGCCTGTCCCGAGAGGTAGGCGCGCACGGCATCGCGCGCGTCGTCGATCGACTCCGTGACGATGACGCCCTTCCCGGCCGCGAGCCCGTCGGTCTTCACCACGTAGAGGCCGGGCAGGCGGTCCAGGAAGGCGAGCGCCTCGTCCTCCTGATCGGCCGTGAACGAGGCGTGGCGCGCGGTCGGCACCCCGGCTTCCGCCAGGACCGCCTTCATCCACGCCTTCGAGCCCTCGAGGCGGGCGCCGTCGGCGCCCGGGCCGAACACGAGCATCCCGTGGGTGCGGAGCGCGTCGGCGACGCCGTGGACGAGCGGCTCCTCGGCGCTCGACCACGACGAGGTCGGGATCGACCTCGCCGGCGAGGCGCGCGACGGCGGCGGGATCGTTGGCGTCGACGGGGACGCACCGCTTGCCCATCGCCGCGATGCCCGGGATTGCCGGGGGCGGCGACGACCTCGTCGACCGACGGCCGAGTTGTCGAGCGCCCACGCCAGCGCATGCGCGCGCCCGTCGCCGCCGAGAACGAGGACGCGCACCGGCGGTTCACGCTGCCCGCGGCAGCACGACGGTCTGCTCGCGGCCGGGGCCGACCGACACGAAGCTCACGGGAACGCCGGCGAGCTCCTCGATGAAGCGGACGTAGTCGCGCGCGGCACGCCGGCAGGTCTTCGATGCGCGCGGCGGCGTCGATGTCGGCGCCCCATCCCGGCACCGTCTCGTAGACGGGTCGCACCTTGTGCAGCACCGACTGGTGGTACGGCACGTGGTCGTACCGCTTGCCGTCGTCGCCCTCGTAGGCGACGCACACCTTGAGCTCGGGAAACGGCGAGAGCACGTCGAGCTTCGTGATCGCGATCTCGGTGCAGGTGTTGAGCCGCACCGCGTGCCGGAGCATCACCGCGTCGAGCCAGCCCGGGCGACGCCGGCGACCGGTGTTGGTGCCGTACTCGCCGCCGCGGTCGACGAGCAGGTCGCCGTCGGCGTCGCCCTCGTGGAGCTCGGTGGGGAACGGACCGCTGCCGACGCGCGTCATGTACGCCTTGGCGACGCCGACGATGCGATCGATCGCGCGCGGGCCGACGCCGGCACCGGTGCACACGCCGCCCGCGACCGGGTTGCTCGAGGTGACGAACGGATACGTGCCGTGGTCGAGGTCGAGGTAGGTGGCCTGCGCGCCCTCGAACAGCACCCGCTGCCCGGCGTCGAGCGCGTCGTGCACGAGGTGCACGGTGTCGGCGATCAGCGGCTCGAGCCGGGGCACGAGCCCGAGGTACCGCTCGCAGATCTCGTCGGCGTCGAGCGGGCAGCCGGTTGTAGACCTTGGCGAGGACGCCGTTCTTCTCCCGCAGCACGAGGTCGAGCTTCTCGCGGAAGATCTTGGGGTCGAGCAGGTCCTGCACCCGCAGCCCGACCCGGAGCGCCTTGTCGGCGTAGGCGGGCCCGATGCCGCGCTTGGTCGTGCCGAGCTTGTTCTTGCCCAGGTAGCGCTCGGTCACGCGGTCGAGCTCCTGGTGGTACGGCATGATCAGGTGCGCGTTGCCGGACACGCGCAGGCGCCGGGTGTCGATGCCCTTGCGCTCGAGCATGTCGAGCTCGTCGACGAGCACGCGCCGGGTCGACGACGACGCCGTTGCCGATCACCGGCATCACCCATCGTAGAGGACGCCGCTCGGGACGAGCTGGAGCGCGAACACCTCGCCGTCCACGACGATGCGTGTGCCCGGCGTTGTGGCCGCCCTGGTAGCGGACGACGAGCTCGCTCTCCTTGGCGAGGTAGTCGGTGAACCGGCCCTTGCCCTCGTCACCCCACTGGGTGCCGACGATCACCGTGCCGGGCACGCGGGCCTCACAACGGTCGCGACAGCGATCACGTTGACGAGATCGTACTACCCGGCGCTTGACGCGACCCCGGGTCAATATGCCGAAGCTGCAAGGCCTGCCGCTGCTTACTCGCGCTCGTCGTCCTCGCCGGTCGACCGGCTGGGCCTGCTCGAGCGCGTCGGCCTCGGGCGCTTCGGGGTCGTCGCTCACCCGGTCGACCCGGTCGGCCTCGTCCTCGTCGTCGTCGGGCTCGGGGAAGGCGTCCTGCTCCTGCTCGAAGGCGTCCGCCTCGGGCACCTCGTCGTCGCTCCATAGGAGTGGTCCTACCCGGTTTCGGGCTCCGCCACAACGCCGAGCTCGGCCCGGTGCGCGACGGCGCTCGGCGGCCTCAGCCGACGCGGGCGGGCTCGCCCTTCGTGAAGACGAGCCCGTCGGGCGAGGCGTCGACCACGATCGTGTCGCCGTCGCGGAACTCGCCCGAGAGCAGCTTCAGGGCGATCGGGTCGGCGACCTCCCGCTGGAGCACCCGCTTGAGCGGCCGGGCCCCGAAGTCGGGGTCGTAGCCGACGCGGGCGACGTGCGCCCGGGCCGCGTCCGTCAGTCGAGAGCTTCAGGTTCCGCTCGGCCAGCCGCTCCTCCAGCTGTCTGCACCTGGAGTCCCACGATCTGCTCGATGTGGCGCTCGTCCAGCCGGTGGAACACGACGATCTCGTCGACACGGTTCAGGAACTCCGGCTTGAAGTGGCTCCGCATCGCGGCCAGCACGGTGGCCTCGTCGGCGCCGCCGCCGAGGTTGCTCGTCATGATGAGCACCGTGTTCGTGAAGTCGACCGTGCGGCCCTGGCCGTCGGTGAGACGGCCGTCGTCCATGATCTGGAGCAGCACGTTGAACACGTCGGAGTGTGCCTTCTCGATCTCGTCGAGCAGGATCACCGCGTACGGGCGCCGCCGAACGGCCTCGGTGAGCTGCCCGCCCTCCTCGTAGCCGACGTAGCCCGGCGGCGCGCCGACGAGGCGCGACACGTTGTGCTTCTCCTGGTACTCGCGACATGTCGATCCGCACCATGGCGTGCTCGTCGTCGAAGAGGAAGTCCGCGAGCGTCCGGGCCAGCTCCGTCTTCCCGACGCCGGTCGGGCCGAGGAACAGGAACGAGCCGATCGGACGGTTCGGGTCGGAGAGACCCGCCCGCGACCGCCGGATCGCGTTCGCGACCGCGGTCACCGCGTCGTCCTGGCCGATCACCCGCTCGTGCAGCACGTCCTCGAGGCGGACGAGCTTCTGCATCTCGCCCTCCATGAGGCGCGTCACCGGGATGCCCGTCCACTTGGAGACGATCTCGGCGATGTCCTCCTCGTCGACCTCCTCCTTGAGCATCTGCTGCTCGCCCTGGAGCTCGTCGAGCTGGAGCGTCTTCGCCTCGATCTCCTGCTCGAGCTCGCGCATCGTGCCGTAGCGGAGCTGGGCGGCCCGCTCGAGGTCACCCTCGCGCTCGGCGCGCTCGGCCTCGGTGCGCGCGCCTTCGAGCTGCTCCTTGAGGTCACGGATCTCGGTGATGGCGTCGCTTCTCGTTCTCCCAGTGGGCGACCATCGCCGACGCGCTGCTCGGTCAACTCGGCCAGCTCGGCCTCGATCGCCTGCAGGCGCTGCTTCGATACCTCGTCGGTCTCCTTCGCCAGCGCCGCCTTCTCGATCTCGAGCTGGCGGATGCGCCGCTCGACCACGTCGACCTCGATCGGCATCGAGTCGATCTCGATGCGCAGCCGCGACGCGGCTTCGTCGACGAGGTCGATCGCCTTGTCGGGGAGCTGCCGACCGCTGATGTACCGCTGCGAGAGCACCGCCGCCGCGACGAGCGGCGGCGTCCTGGATGCGCACACCGTGGTGCACCTCGTAGCGCTCCTTGAGCCCGCGCAGGATCGCGATCGTGTCGTCGACGCTGCGGCTCACCGACGTAGACGGGCTGGAAGCGGCGCTCGAGCGCGGCGTCCTTCTCGATGTTCTTGCGGTACTCGTCGAGCGTGGTCGCGCCGATCAGGCGGAGCTCGCCCCGGGCGAGCATCGGCTTGATCATGTTGCCGGCGTCGACCGCGCCCTCGGCGCCGCCGGCGCCGACGATCGTGTGGAGCTCGTCGATGAAGCTGATGATCTCGCCCTCGGCGTCGGCGATCTCCTTGAGGACGGCCTTGAACCGCTCCTCGAACTCGCCGCGGTACTTCGAGCCCGCGACCATCGAGCCGATGTCGAGCGCGACGAGCGCGCTTGTTGCGCAGACCCTCGGGCACGTCGCCCTCGACGATGCGCCGCGCGAGGCCCTTCGACGATGGCGGTCTTGCCGACGCCGGGCTCGCCGATGAGCACCGGGTTGTTCTTGGTCCGGCGCGACAGCACCTGGATGACGCGCCGGATCTCCTCGTCGCGTCCGATGACCGGGTCGAGCTTGCCCTTGCGGGCCTCTTCGGTGAGGTCGCGCCCGAACCGCTCGAGGGCCTGGTACTGGTCCTCGGGGTTCTCGCTCGTGACCCGGTGGCTGCCGCGCACGTCCTTGAGCGCGGCGAGCACGGCGTCGTGCGTGACGCCGAGGCCGCGCAGGAGGTCACCGACGCCGCCCGTCACCTCGGTCATCGCGAGGAGGACGTGCTCGGTGGAGAGATAGTCGTCGTCGAGACCGGTGCGCTCCTGCGTCGGCGGCCTCGAGGATCCGGTACGCGTCCTGCGAGAGCTGGGCCTGCTGGGCGGTCTGCCCGTACACCTTGGGGAGGCTCTGCAGGGCCTCCTCGACCCGGTCCCGCACCGTCTTGGCCGGGACGCCGACCCGCTCGAGCACCGGCAGGACCACGCCCTCGGGCTGGCTGACCAGCGCCGCGAGCAGGTGCTCGGGCGTCACCTGGCTGTGGTTCTGCTCCCGCGCCAGGGCCTGGGCCGACTGGAGGGCCTCTCCCGTCTTGCGGGTGAATCGGTTGGGATCGAGCGGCATAGCGGCTACCTCGGTTTGGTCAACGTTCTGCCAAAGTTGACAACAGCGCCATCAGGTTTATTCCGGTTGCGGTACGCGCCCCTCAGGATGGTGGAGCACCCGGGTCGAGGCGGCAAGTGTGCCGGCGCCGGGTCGTCCGCTGCACCGACTGCTGGGGCCAGGCCCAGGCTGCGGGTCGTGGCGCCACGAGCCGTGCATCTGTTAGAAATCGGTCTATCGGTGCAATCGACCGAGGTGGTCGTATGGGGAGCGAATCCGCCGGTATCGACCGTCGCCAGTTCCTCGCCCGCGCCGGGGTGCTGGGGGCAGCCAGT
Source organism: uncultured Actinomycetes bacterium (assembly GCA_963747195.1). Taxonomy (GTDB): domain Bacteria; phylum Actinomycetota; class Acidimicrobiia; order IMCC26256; family JACDBD01; genus JALZAA01. Next base: position 82,855 of record CAVVDV010000009.1, on the reverse strand, counting down.
GTGCTTCCCTCCTTGATCCCCGGCCGCATCGCGGCGGCCCTGTCGAGATCCGACCCGGTGCTGGACGCGCTCTCTCCCGTCCTCCAACAGGTCTCCCGCGACACGATCAGCGGCCTGGTGGCCTTCGTCGTGCCCGGTCCCGACCCGTACTCCACCGCCCAGGGTGTGACGACCTCCGAGCCGGGCGGCATCGACGCCAAGGGTGCCGACTTTCTCCTCGACGCGCTGGATCACTTCTTCCCGCTCCCCGACGAGGTGCTCCGGCCCATCGTGCAGGCGCTCGGGACCGCAATCAGCGACACGAAGCCCGGCCTCCTGCCCCCCAACCTGCTCAACGTGCCCGTTGATCTCGTCCACCAACTCGACGACGCGCTCGGGACGCTGCTGCGCAGCAACGACACCGTGCCGCTGTCGATCGTCGTCGCCTTGTTCCTGAATTTCCTCGCCACGATGGTGCAGTCGAGCTCGCTCGTCGGGCCGTTCCCGGCGTCCCCCTTCGCCAACCTCTCGTCCGCCAAGAAGGCGGAGGCCTTCCGCACCCTCGAGCAGGACACCGCAAGCGTGGTAGCCCGCGTCGACGCGAACCTCTCCGAGCCGGCCCGCCAGACGCTCTCGGGCGTACTTGCCTTCCTCGCCGGCGCCCTCCTCGAGTTCGCCGCTTTCGGCTCGTACTCCGAATGGAGCGCGTTCGATCCCGCCACCCGGGCCGTCAACGGCGTTCCGGTGGGCTGGCGCCTCTCCGGCTACCTGTCCGAGACCGGCTTTGTGCCCGTCAACGGCTGGGACGAGTTCCTCGGCTACTTCGAGAACCGCACACAAGTGAGCGGCTGACATGCGCGACGTCATCGTGATCGGCGCGGGCGGGGGCGGCCCGGTGGTGGCAAAGGAGCTTGCCGGTCGCGGTCTCGACGTCCTGCTGCTCGAGGCGGGCGGCAACTTCGACCAGCCCGAGTCGCAATGGACCCATCTCGAGAACGACGCCAACAACCCGCTGACCGGGTTCTTCCGCTTCGGCCCGTCGGACCGCTCGAAGCCCGCCTGGTACCGAGAGACGCCCCAGAACTCGTTTCTCTGGCAGCTCAGTGGCGTCGGCGGCACGACGCTCCACTACTACGGCAACTGCCCTCGCGTGATGCCCGGCGTGTTCGCCGGCTACGGCGGCGCCGACCGCTCGGCCTACGACACGGAACATCTCTTCCCGTTCGCATACAACGAGCTCGTCCCGTACTACGAGTGGGTCGAGGCAACGCTGCCGGTGCAGACGGCGGCCATGGGCACCAAAGAGGAGACGTTCTTCCGGGGCGCGCAGGGGATCGGCCTGCCGGTGAACACGACGAAGAATGTGTCGCGCGACTCGTTCCGTCCCCAGGAGAACGCGATTCTCCAGCCGAGCGGCACGGCCGGGCACGTCACCGAGACGATCGCCGACACGAGTCAGCTGCGACATCCCCACGCCCAGGGCTGCACATTCTGTGGCTACTGCTTCCAAGGGTGCTTCGAATCGGTCGGCGCCCCCCTCAACCTGAAGGCCAAGCGCTCCACGAACGCGTCGTACGTGCCGATGGCGCTGACGGCAGGCGCGTGGGCGGCGGGCGGCCACGCCGTCACGCTCGTCAGCGACGCGTTCGCCACCAAGATCAACACCGCGGAGGAGTCGGGCCAGACGGTCGCCCGTGGCGTCACGTGGCGCGACACCAAAACCGGCGCGACATCCAGCGAGGACGCAAAGGTCGTGGTCATGGCGGCCGGGTGCACCGAGAACCCGAGGCTCTGGCTCAACAGCGGCCTGCCGAATCCGAACGACTGGGTCGGACGCGGCTACACCGACCACTTCTTCGACTGGGTCTTCGGGGTCTTCGACACCCCCACCGGCTCCTCGAAGGGCGTGGGGTCTTCCGCCCGCTGCGACTTCCCGGGTCAGGGCGGGCTCGAGAACGTCGGCCTCCCACCCGGCCTTCAGGCCTTCAGCATGAACTTCAGCGACAGCGGGATCCGCGGCGCGTACTACGAACGGCCGCGGGCCCACCGGTCCGTGGGACGGCCAGGCCGGACGCATCCTCGGTCCCGACCTCAAACGGATCCTCTCCCACGTCGACCAGCTCCTCAACGTGCTGGTGATCACAGACGATGACGTCGAAGCGCAGAATCGCGTGACGCTGTCGGCAATCAACGCCGACGAGCACGGTCCGGTCGCGAAGGTGGAGTTCCACGCCCGTCAGCGATCAGCGCGGACACTCCGGAACCGCGAGCACATGGCCGCCAAAGCCGCCGAGCTCGTGCGCGCGGCCGGGGCGCGCGAGGTGTTTCGGCTGGACTGGCCACCGCTGATCCTGCACGTGCAGTCGACCATGCGCATGGGCCAGGACCAGGCCACCTCGGTCCTCGACGAGAACGCCGAGGCGCGCTGGGTGCGCCGGCTCTTCGTCGCCGACAACTCGGCGCTCGCCAACGCGCTGGGCGGCCCGAACCCGACGCTCACGTCGCAGGCTCTGGCAACGCGCACCGCCGAGCGGATCTTCCAGCACTACTTCGGCGGGCAGCCTTGGGTCGGCACCGAGGCGCCAGTGCCCTCGACCGACCCGCGAGTCACCGCCGCGCTGCCCTGATCGACGGGACGACGACGCCGACCGGTAACGCGGGCCGGCGTCAGCGGCGTCTTCAGCCGCGCCGGACCCGGACGACGGCCTTGCTGACGGGCACGAGGTCGCGGCGGTACTGGCGGTGGACCCGCTCCTCGGCCTCGGCGACCTCTCGCCGGGCCTTGCGCACCTGCGCGCGCAGTCGCTCGATCTCGGCCATGGCGTCGTCGAGCGCGGCCTCGAGCTCGAGGATGCGCTTGCACGCCGGCGAGGCCGACGCCCTCGTTGGTGAGCTCCTGGATGTGCTGGAGCAGCTCGATGTCGCGGTCGGAGTAGCGCCGGCTGCGGCCTTCGGTGCGCTGCGGCTCGATGAGGCCCTTGCGCTCGTAGATCCGCAGCGTCTGCGGGTGGACGCCGGCCAGCTCCGCCGCCACCGAGATGATGTAGAGCGCCCGTTCGTTGTCGTCCATTGGTTACACCCCTAAGTGCTCGCGCGGGTTCTCGGTGAGCGCGTTCGCCCAGGTCCTCGATCGCCTTCTTCGCGGCGCCGTTGACCTTCTTGGGGACGACGACGTCGAACGTCACCAGCAGATCACCTGGGCTTCCCTTGCCGGTGTCAATCCCGCGCCCCCGCACCTTGCACGGTCTTGCCGCTCTGCGTCCCGGCCGGCACCTTCACGGTCACGGGCTTGTCGAGCGTCGGCACCTTCACCTGCGTGCCCGAGCGCGGCCTCGCTGAACGTGATCGGCACGCGCACGGTGAGGTCCTTGCCCTTGCGCCCGAAGATCGGGTGCTCTCCCACGTGCACGACGACGAACAGGTCGCCCGGCGGGCCGCCGTTCGCGCCGGCCGCGCCGCGGCTCCGCACGCGGATGCGCTGGCCGTCGTCGACGCCGGGCGGGATCCGCACCTTCACGTCGCGGCGGCGGCGCTCGACGCCGCGACCTCCGCACTGGTGGCACGGGTTCTTGATGATCGTGCCGCGCCCGCCGCACGTCGGGCAGACCTGCGAGAACGAGAACGGTCCCTGGTCGACGAGCGACCTCGCCGCTGCCGCCGCACTGCGGGCAGACGTCGGGCGTGGTGCCGGGCTCGGCGCCCGACCCGTGGCACACCGAGCACACGGCATCGGCGGTGAAGCTCACGCTGGTCGTGACGCCGTGCACGGCGTCGAGGAAGTCGAGGTGCAGCTCGGTCTCGAGGTCGGCGCCGCGCTGCGGGCCGGCCTGCCGGGCCCCGCGGCCACGCACGCCCGCCCCGGCCACCGCGACCGCCGCGACCGAACAGACCGCCGAGCAGGTCGCCGAAGCCGGCGTCCTCGTCGAACTGGAACGTGCGGAACCCCTCGGCGCCGCCGGGGCCGAACCCTCCCGGACCGCCGCCGCCGCTGAAGGGACCGACGCCCGACGCCACCATCTGGCGGACCTCGTCGTACTCCTTGCGCTTGCCCGCGTCGCCGAGAACGTCGTAGGCGGCCGCGACGGACTTGAACTTCTCCTCGGCCTCCTTGTTCCCCGGGTTCGCGTCGGGGTGGTGCTGCTTGGCGAGCTTGCGGTAGGCGCGCGTGATGTCCTTCTCGGACGCCGACGGCGACACCCCGAGCACGTCGTAGTAGTCGGTTTCGAACCACTCACGCTGCGGCGCCATGGCCCGTTACCTCGAGACCTTCACCATCGCCGGGCGCAGCACCCGACCCTTCAGCGTGTAGCCGGTGCGGAGGACGTCGGTGACGACGGGCTCGCCGTCGCCTTCCTCCTGCATGACCGCCTCGTGGACGTTGGGATCGAACGGCTTGCCCTCCGCCTCGATCGCGCGACAGCCCGGCCTTCTCGAGGACGCCCAGCAGCTCGGCGTACACGAGCTCGACGCCCTTGCGCACGCTCTCCGTGTCCTGGCCGCCGGCCGCGTCGAAGTTCTTCAACGCCAGCTCGAACGAGTCGAGCACCGGGAGCAACTGCTCCACCAGGCCCTCGGTGGCGCGGTCGACGAGCGCGGTCTGCTCCTTGATCACCCGCTTGCGGTAGTTCTCGAACTCGGCCTGCACGCGCCGGAGCGTGTCGAGGTACTCGTCGCGCTCTGACTGGAGTTGCGACAGCCGGGCCAGGTCGGCCTCGAGCTCCGACGCCGCGGCCTCCTCCTCGGAGACCGCGACCTCGTGCTGGTCGTCGGGGGTGAACCGCTCGTCGGGCACGGTCACGCCCCCTTCTGCTCGCCGCCGTGCTCGTCGTCGTCGACGATCTCGGCGTCGGCGACCTCGTCATCGGACGGCGCCGACGACGGGCCGCAGCCGCGCCGGCCGTCCCGCCGCCGGCCGCGCCTTCCTGCTGCTGGCTCTGGGCCGACTGCTGGTACAGCCGCTGCGCGAACTCCTGGCTGGCCGCGAGGAGCTCCTCGTGCCCGCGCTTCACCGCCTCGATGTCGGAGCCGGCCAGGGCGTCCTTGAGCGCCTTGAGCTTCTCCTCGATCTTCTGGCGCTCGTCCTCCGAGACGTTGTCGGCCTGCTCCTTCAGCAGCTTCTCGGTCTGGAACACGAGCGAGTCGGCGTTGTTGCGGGTCTCGGCCTCCTCGCGACGCTGACGGTCCTCCTCGGCGTGCGCCTCGGCCTCCTTGACCATCGTGTCGATGTCGTCCTTCGACAGCGCGGTGCCGCCGGTGATCGTCATCTGCTGCTCCTTGCCGGTGGCAAGGTCCTTCGCAGACACGTTCACGATCCCGTTGGCGTCGATGTCGAACGTGACTTCGACCTGCGGCACGCCCCGCGGCGCCGGCGGGATGCCGACGAGCTGGAACTTGCCGAGCGTCTTGTTGCGATACGCCATGTCGCTCTCGCCCTGCAGCACGTGGATCTCGACGCTGGGCTGGTTGTCCTCGGCGGTCGTGAAGACCTCCGAGCGCTTGGTCGGGATCGTCGTGTTGCGCTCGATGAGCTTCGTGAAGATCTGGCCCTTCGTCTCGATGCCGAGCGACAGCGGCGTGACGTCGAGGAGCAGGACGTCCTTGACGTCGCCCTTCAGCACGCCGGCCTGGATCGCGGCGCCGACGGCGACGACCTCGTCCGGGTTCACACCCTTGTGCGGGTCCTTGCCCGTGAGCTCGCGCACCAGGTCGACGACCGCGGGCATGCGCGTGGAGCCGCCCACGAGGATGATGTGGTCGATCTGGTCCTTGTCTGAGACCGGCGTCGCGGATCGCCTGCTCGAACGGGCCGCGGCACGCGTCGAGCAGGTCGGCCGTCAGCTCCTGGAACTTCGAGCGCGAGAGCTCGAGCTCGAGGTGCAGCGGTCCGTCACTCGTGGCCGTGATGAACGGCAGGTTGATCGTGGTCTGCTGCGCCGAGGAGAGCTCGATCTTGGCCTTCTCCGCCGCCTCCTTGAGACGCTGCAGCGCCATCTTGTCGTTCGACAGGTCGACGCCGTGGGCGTTCTTGAACTCGGTGACCATCCAGTCCATGACGCGCTGGTCCCAGTCGTCCCCGCCGAGGTGCGTGTTCCCCGAGGTCGACTTCACCTCGAACACGCCCTCGCCGATGTCGAGCACCGACACGTCGTAGGTGCCGCCGCCGAGGTCGAAGACGAGGATCGTCTGGTCGTGCTCCTTGTCGAGCCCGTACGCCGAGCGCGGCTGCGGTCGGCTCGTTGATGATGCGCAGGACCTCGAGCCCCGCGATCTGCCCCGCCTCCTTGGTCGCCTGGCGCTGGGCGTCGTCGAAGTACGCCGGCGTCGTGATGACGGCCTGCGTCACCGTGTCGCCCAGGTACGCCTCGGCGTCGCGCTTCAGCTTCTGGAGGATGCGGGCGGAGATCTCCTGCGCCGAGTAGTTCTTGCCATCGATGTCGATCTTCCAGTCGGTGCCGACGTGGCGCTTGACCGATCGCACCGTCCGGTCGGGGTTCGTGATGGCCTGGCGCTTGGCGACCTCGCCGACCAGCACCTCGCCGGTCTTCGAGAACGCCACCACCGAGGGAGTGGTCCGGGCGCCTTCGGAGTTGGGGATGACGGCGGGCTCACCCGCCTCGAGCACGGACACCACCGAGTTGGTGGTGCCGAGGTCGATGCCGACGGCCTTGCTCATAGGGACATTCCTCCCGAAATCGAACTTGAGTCCTTGAGTATCAACTTAGTTTAGGAAACTGCTCGCCCCCCCTGTCAATTCCCCACTTCCCCTATTTCCTGGCCCAAATGGTCGAGGAACGCAGGCCCGGCAGTCGGGGGCCGGCGGCCCTGACGGCGAAGCCGAGGGGCCGCCCCGGTCATACACCGCGCGGCGTTGACACCGTGAGTAGATTCCACCCGTGGCCCGCCTGCGTCGTGATGCGTTCCTCGACCATTTGGCCGAGGTCCCCCTCTTCTCGGCCCTCTCCAAGAAGGACCTCCAGCTGGTGTCCCGCCGGGCGGAGGACGTGAAGGTGGACGCCGGGAAGGTCCTGGTCACGGAGGGCAGCGCCGGGGCCGAGTTCTTCGTGATCGTCGACGGCAAGGCCCGGGTGACGATGCGAGGGAGGAAGGTCGCCGAGCTCGGACCGGGCCGCTTCTTCGGCGACCTCGCGCTCCTCGACCGGGCGCCTCGGAACGCCACGGTCGTCGCCGAGACCCCGATGGAGCTGCTCGTGCTCGGCCAGCGGGAATTCGCCGCCCTCATCGACGAGGTGCCCGGGTTCGCACACAAGCTGCTCGCCGGCCTCGCTCGTCGGCTCCGCGAAGCCGACGCCAAGAGCATCCAGTAGCGCGTCAGCCCAGGCGGCCGAGCGCGAGCTTGGCCGCGTCCTCGTCCTTCTGCTGGATCTGCTGCTGCGTCAACGGCTTCGGGTACCGGTAGTTGTGGAGCGCGGTGCTCAGGACCCGGTCACCCACGAGGACGTGCAGCTTCAAGTCCTTGATGAAGGCGTCGTCACCCAATGCCGGCACCGCATCCGTCTCGGTCGGGTCGGCCGACTTCGCCGTGTTGTAGTCGTTGACGAGTGTCGTGCCCGACTCGACGACGACCTCGAGCTGGAGCGGCTGACCCTTGAGCCCGCCTGTCCCCTTCTTCTTGGCTGCCCAGACGCATCGGTCGCCGGTGATGCCCTGGGTGCTCTTCGTCTGCTGCTTCCCGGCCCCGACCGGAGTGGCCAGGATCTTGCCCGCCTCGCTGACGGTCAGCAGCTTGCAGGAGCCCTTCGGCGCCACCTCGGGAACCGAGGACGCCATCGCGGGCCCGCCGGCAACCACGACTCCGGCGGCCAGCGCGGTGCACGCGGCGATCTTTCGACTGGTTCTCATGCGCCGAGGAGCGTAGTAGGCGGGCTCCACTACTAGATTCCGGCCCGTGAGGCGGATCCCGCTTCCGAAACCGCATCAGCTCGTCCTGGGCGTCGGCGTGCTCGCCTCGCTCGGCGCGCTCGCGTCGGGCGTCGTCCCCCGGCTCACCGGATGGGAGGACGACTCGCCGATCAGCCGGCAGGTGTTCGGCAACGTGCCCGACCCGCTCTACTGGGCGTTCTACGCCACCGTCGGCGTGATGTTGCTCGTGGTGGCGTGGCTGGTCTCACTGCGGGTCCAGAACTACGAGCGGGGCAAGCCCGACAACCGCCGCACGACCCGGACGAACGTGAAGCGGCGGCTCGAGGGCTTCCGCTCCGGCGTGTGGATGCAGACCCTGCTCCGCGACCCGGCGGCGGGCGTCATGCACTCGATGATCTACTTCGGTTTCCTCGTCCTCTTCGTGGCGACCGTCGTCCTCGAGATCGACCACCAGCTGCCGGACTCGGCGAAGTTCCTCCACGGGCGCGTCTACGAGGGCTACTCCGCCACCGCCGACGTGGCCGGCGTGGTCTTCGTGGTCGGGATCCTCTGGGCGTTGGGGCGGCGGTACATCCAGCGCCCGTACCGCATCCGCATCAAGACCAAGCCCGAAGACGCGCTCATCCTCGGCACGTTCCTCGTGATCGGCCTCACCGGCTTCGCGACGGAGGGCCTCCGCATCGCGCTCATCGGACGTCCCGCGTTCGAGAAGTGGTCGCTGGTCGGCTATCCGATCGCGGTGCTGTTCGACTCGCTTTCGCACGGGACGCTGCGCGACGCGCACCGCTGGCTCTGGGGCATCCACTTCGCGTCGTTCGTCGCGTTCCTCGTGATCCTGCCGACCACGAAGCTTCGCCACATGATCACGTCGCCCATGAACATGTACCTCGGCGACCGCGAGCGGCCCAAGGGCGCGATGAGCCCGCTCCCGAACCTGATGGAGACCGAGCTCGACACGTTCGGCGCATCGACGGTCGAGGACTTCACCTGGAAGCAGCTGTTCGACACGGACGCGTGCACGATCTGCGGCCGGTGCACGTCGGTGTGCCCGGCGCACGCGACCGGCAAGCCGCTCGATCCCCGCGAGATCGTGCTGAAGGTCGGGGAGGTCATGGCGGCTTCCGGCGATCCGCCGGTGTCCCCACCGGTCGGGGTCGACCCCGACATCACGGTCGGCGCCGACTCGCTCTTCGAACGCATCACCGCCGAGGAGCTGTGGGCGTGCACGTCGTGCAAGGCGTGCGACGAGATCTGCCCCGTCGACATCGAGATCCTCGACAAGATCCTCGACATGCGGCGCTACCTCTCGCTCATGGAGAGCAACTTCCCGACGGAGCTCGGGAACACGTACCGCTCCATGGAGAACTCCTCGAACGTCTACGGCCTGAACCAGGCCGACCGGGGCGACTGGGGCGGCGACCTCGAGGGCATCCCGATCATCGACGGCTCCGGCCCGTTCGAGCACGAGTACCTGATGTGGGTCGGGTGCGCGGGCTCGTTCGACGACCGCAACAAGAAGACGAGCCGGGCTGTCGCCAAGCTGCTGCAACGGGCCGGCGTCGACTTCGCGATCCTGGGCCCGAGCGAGCTCTGCACCGGGGACCCGGCTCGCCGTTCGGGCAACGAGTACATCTTCCAGATGCTCGCGATGCAGAACGTCGAGACCCTGAACGGTCTCGGCGTGCAGAAGGTCATCGCCCAGTGCCCGCACTGCTTCAACACGTTGAAGAACGAGTACCCGCAGCTCGGCGGTGACTACGAGGTCGTCCACCACTCGCAGTTCCTCATGGAGCTCATCGACAGCGGGCAGCTCGACCTCGAGGAAGCGTCGCTCGAGGAGCGCGTGACGTACCACGACTCGTGCTACCTCGGCCGGCACAACGACGTGTACCTCGCGCCCCGCAACGTGATCGGCTCGTTGGGCGGAATCGACGTGGTCGAGATGCCGCGCAACGGGACGCGCGGGCTGTGCTGCGGCGCCGGCGGTGCGCGCATGTGGATGGAGGAGCACACGGGCAAGAAGGTGAACATCGAGCGCACCGAGGAAGCCCTCGGCACCGGCGCGAGCCGGATCGCCGTCGCCTGCCCGTTCTGCTACGTGATGATGGACGACGGCGTGAAGGAGAAGCAGCGCGACGAGGACGTGAAGGTGCAGGACATCTCGGAGGTGCTGCTCGAGGCGGTCGAGCACGCCGAGCAAGACCCCGAGACGGCCACGGCGCGCTTCCAGCCCGGCCTGTAGCACCGGCGACAAACACCGCCCATGGACGCGTTCATCGAGCTCTTCGATCCGCTGTCGATGCCGCTGCTGTTCGTCGTGTTCGGCGCGGCCGGGCTCGCGTTCGTCTTCGTGCTCGAGTTCATCGTGCACCGCCGCATGCGTCCCGATGTTCGGGAGCGGGTGAGCGAGAGCACCGCCGTGATGATCCAGGTGCTGGCGGTCTTCTACTCCGTCCTCGTGGCGTTCGTGATCGTCGGCGAACGCAACGCGATCAGCGACGCCAACGACAACATCTCCGCCGAGGGGGCCGCACTGGCCGGGCTGTACCACGACGTGGGCGGATTCCCGCAGCCGGTGCGGGAGGACATCCAACGTGCGGTCATCGTCTACGACGTGTCCGTACTGACACACGACTTTCGCACCGCCGACCGCAACGGCAAGCCCGAGCGCGGACACCACCGCCAAGCTCGACAGCCTGTACCGCACCATCGAGGCCGCCGAGCCCGTGGTCGGGAACAGCAAGTTCTACACGCAGACCGTCAGCGACCTCGGCGACGTCACCAAAGCGCGGGGCGGCCGCATCGCCGATGCCAGTGACACGATCCCGGGCCCGCTCTTCTTCCTGGTCGTGGTGGTGAGCGTCTTCGTGCTCGCGGTGGCGACGCTCCTGAACACCAAGGAGCGAGGCACTCACGTCTTGCTGCTCGCCGGGCTCGCCCTCGTGATGTCGCTCAACCTCGCGCTCATCGTCGCCCTCGAGCACCCGTTCGGCGGCGCGATCGCGATCAGCGACCAGCCCTTGCGCATCGCCGTCTTCCCGCAGGGCCAACACTGATCGCCGGCGCGAGCACCACACCCGCCAACGAAGGCCGGGTTCCCGGATTCAGGTGTCGGTGTGCTCGCGCAGGTCCGCCAGGCCGATGGGATTCGGGAACGTGACGTCGCCCGCGTCGAGGATGAGACGGCTGAGCCGGCGGAGGAGCACGGCGAGTCGTTCCTGTTCGGACTGGTCGAGCACGGCGAGGGGCGGTGCTGCGAGCTCGTCGGTGAGGTCTTCGATCCGCCGTTTGGCCGCCGCGCCCGTGGGCGTGAGCGTGGTGTCGGCGCTGATCCAGTCGCGCCGTCGCAGGCGATCGACCGCGGCGGCCCATTCGTCCTCGGGCCACTGGCGGCTCGCCCGCTGCAGCTCGCCGGTGCTCGCGCCGGCCGCCGCCGTCAGCACGTTCGCCTCGCAGCCGTCGACCTGCTCGCCGACCAGCGCGGTCACGTGCCCGTCGCCGCGGTGCTCACGCAGGAGCGTCGTTGCGTGCCAGAGGACGAGGTGAGGCTCAGCCGGCCACTCGAGCGCCGTGTACCCGGCGAACAACGGGCGTCCGGCCGGGCTCGCCTGCTCCGCCGCGCGCCGGGCCAGCCCCGCGGCCTCGGCCACGTCGGGGGACGCGATCGCCTCGTCGCCGAGCCAGGCGCGAAGAGTCCGGTCGGCGAGGCGAACGCGGGCGGCAGTCACCGCGGCGGGCGCGGCGCGGTCCCACGTCTCCGACATCGCCCGGCGGACCATGGCGGGATGGAAGTTGTAGAAGGTCGCGATGACGACCTCGGCTGGAACCGGTCCCATCGGCGCCGCCCGGGAGGCGAAATAGCCCCTCCAGAAGCCGGGCAACCCGAGGTCCTCGAACGCCGACTTCACGTCGGGCGCGAAGTACACGACGGCGTGGTAGGGCTCGAAGACCCGCCACAGGGCCCGGGCTCGTGGCGCGCCGCCCATGGTGGTCAGTCGCGGTCGCGGAAGTTCAGGTAGTAGCGGCTCGGGGTCGGGCCGCGCTGGCCCTGGTACTTCGAGCCCGTCGCGTCGCTGCCGTACGGATGGTCGGCGGGGGTCGTCATCCGGAAGAAGGAGATCTGCCCGATCTTCATGCCGGGGTAGATGGCGATGGGAAGCGTGGCGACGTTCGAGAGCTCGAGGGTCAAGTGGCCGTCCCAACCGGCGTCGACGAAGCCGGCCGTGGCGTGGGTCAGCAGGCCGAGCCGTCCCAGGGAGCTCTTGCCGTCGAGCCGGGCCGCCAGGTCGTCCGGGAGGCGCACGCGCTCGAGCGTCGAGGCCAGCGCGAACTCCGCCGGGTGCAGGATGAACGTGCGCCCGTCACCGACCTCGACGAGCTCCGTGAGGTCCTCCTGGGGCTCCTTCGGGTCGATGAACGGCGTCGTGTCGTTCCGGAAGACGCGGAAGTACCTGTCGACGTGCATGTCGACGGACGACGGCTGCACGTTGGCGTCGTCGAACGGCTCGATGGCGATACGGCCCGCCTTCAGCTCGGCGCGAATGGTCGCGTCCGACAAGATCACGCGTTACTCCTTGTCGCCGTCGCAAGCTCCGGCTTTGCGGCGACGGTCGGCAAAGCCGCCGTCGCCGCGGAGCCTACCGGCGCGCCCGTGTTGCCTCCGGCCTTCCCTGCCGGACGGGGCAGTGGGAAATTGCTCAACATTTGTTCTCGCCGTGCCGAAGTATGCGTGCGAGCTCGCTGGCACACGCGTAGCGTCGTCGCTTGGTCGGCCCGCGGGAGCTAACGGGCAGGTGGCAGGGGGCAAGACATGGCAGGTTTCCTCGACCGGCTCGGCCGGGGCGCCGCCCGGCACAAGTGGGTCACGATCGGCGTCTGGTTGCTGGTCGCCGTTGTGCTCGTCGTGGCAGCCGAGGCCTCCGGCGGCACGACGGTCGACGTGTTCAAGATCCCGGGTGCGCAGTCCGAGAAGGCGCGCGAGCTCCTCCAACAGCGGTTCCCGGCGCAGTCCGGCGACACCGCCGACGTCGCGTTCCAAGTGCGCAAGGGCACGATCACCGACCCGGCCAACCAGGCCGCCATCGCCGAGACCGAAGCGAACCTCCAGCCCGGCAAGGTCCCTGACGTGACCCAGGTGACCGGACCGGCCGACGCCGGTCGTCGGACCGGCGTTCGTCTCGAAGGACGGGAAGATCGGATACCTGCGCGTCCAGTACGACGAACGGGCCTCGAACCTGCCAACCGACTCGTTCGACCGGCTGCAGGCGGCCACGCAACCGGCCAAGCAGGCCGGCCTCCGGGTCGAGTTCGGCGGTGCCGTCACCGACTACTTCAACCGCAACGAGGGCGGGAACGCCGACGTCATCGGGCTCATCTTCGCCGTGATCATCCTGCTGATCGCGTTCGGGTCGGTCGTCGCGATGAGCCTCCCGATCGGGACGGCACTCGGTGGGCTCGCGATCGGTTTGTCGATCATCACGCTGATCGCGGCCGTGACCGACATCGGAACGGTCGCGCCGACGTTGGCCACGATGATCGGGCTCGGAGTCGGGATCGACTACTCGCTGTTCATCGTCACGCGCCACCGCCAGAACCTCGACGCCGGCATGGAAATGAACGCGTCGATCGGGCTCGCCAACGGCACCGCCGGTCAGGCCGTCCTGTTCGCCGGCGGCACGGTCGTGATCGCGATCACGGGCCTCACGCTCGCCGGCATCCCGTACGTGACGTTGTTGGGCTTCATGTCCGCGATCGTCGTGGTCGTGATGATGGCAGCGGCGGTGACGCTCGTGCCTGCGCTGCTCGGCCTGGCCGGACGGCACATCAACCGCGTCCACGCGCCCCGGCTCCGCCGGAAGGCCCGCGGCGACGACCACCACTCGCTCACCGGCGCGCGCCCGAGCGGTTGGGAACGCTGGGCGATGCTCATGTCACGCCACCGCTGGGCGGCCGTGATCATCAGCTTGGCGATCCTGTTGACGCTCGCCGCGCCGCTGACCGTCATGCGGCTGGGCCAGACGGACGACGGCACCCAACCCACGAGCACGACTCAGCGCCGGGCGTACGACCTGATCACCGCGGGGTTCGGCCCCGGCGTCAACGGCCCGCTCCTCCTGGCGGTCTCGCTGCCGAAGCCGGGCGACACCGCGCCCGCCGACGACGTCGAGAAAGCCGTCGGGGAGATCCCCGGCGTCACGGCCACCCCGCCGCAGATCAGCCCGGATCAGAGCGCGGCGGTCGTCGTCGCGATCCCGAATTCGTCGCCGCAGTCGGTTCACACCGAGAACCTGGTGAACCAGCTGCGGAACACCGTGTTGCCGAAGGCGGTGCAGGGAACGGGAGCGACCGTCTACGTGGGCGGACAGACCGCCGGGTTCATCGACCTCGGCGAGAGGATCCAGGATCGGCTGTTCCTGTTCATCGGCGCCGTCATCGCGTTGTCGTTCATCCTGCTGATGATGGTGTTCCGGTCGATTCTCGTGCCGCTCAAGGCCGCGATCATGAACCTGCTCTCCATCGGCGCGGCGTACGGCGTGATCGTCGCCGTCTTCCAGTGGGGATGGTTCAAGGGCCTCGTCGGGATCGATCAGACGTTGCCGATCGTGTCCTTCGTGCCGATGATGATGTTCGCCATCCTGTTCGGGCTGTCGATGGACTACGAGGTGTTCCTTCTGTCGCGGATCCGCGAGGAGTACTACGAGAGCCACGACAACCTGCGCAGCGTGGTCGACGGCCTCGCCAACACCGCACGGGTGATCACGTCGGCCGCGCTGATCATGATCAGCGTCTTCCTGAGCTTCCTGGGCGACCCCGACCCGACGGTCAAGATGTTCGGTCTCGGGCTTGCCGTCGCGGTGTTCGTCGACGCGACGCTCGTACGGCTGGTCCTCGTGCCCGCGACCATGGAGTTGCTCGGCCCGGCCAACTGGTGGCTGCCGAAGTGGCTCGGGCGGATCCTCCCCAAGATCCGCATCGAGGAGGGCACGCCGACTCCGACTCCGACGCCGACGCCGGCGCCCGTCCCGACGGGCGGGGCGTCACGGTGAGCGAAGACGACGAGCAGATCGCCCGGCGTACGTTTCTTCGTGGGGCGCCGACCTCGACCCGGAATTTCTCGACCTGATCGACAAGGAGTACGACCCCGCGACGGATCTGCCCTGGCTCCAGGCGTAGCGCGCCCGAGGTCGTTGACGGCGACGGAGCGCAAGAGATTCCATCCCGCCGACTACGATCCCTCGCTCGGGTACGACACACGTCCCCTCGCGGGTGTAGTTCAGAGGCAGAACATCAGCTTCCCAAGCTGAGAACGCGGGTTCGATTCCCGTCACCCGCTCTGCGCGTCCCCGCTGGTCATCAGGGCTGGACGCGTCCCTGTTCAGCGCTCGTCCAGGAACGGCATGATCAACGCGAGCACTTCGCGGGGCCGTCGCGTCACGCCGTGTGCCGGGCTGGTCACGTCAGCTCCTTGTACCGGAAGCACGACGTCGTGTGGTCGTTCACGAGCCCGACTGCCTGCATGAACGCGTAGCAGACGGTCGGGCCGACGAAGCGGAACCCGCGGCGCTTGAGGTCCTTGCTCATCGCCTTCGATTCGGCGGTTTGCGCGGGGATCGCCGAGAGGGCGCGCCACTTGCCGACGATCGGCGCTCCGTCCACGAACTGCCAGATATAGGCAGCGAAACCGCCGAGGTCGTCCTGAACCTCGAGGACGCGCCGGGCGTTGTTCACGGCCGACTCGACCTTGAGGCGGTTGCGCACGATCGCCGGATCGCGCAAGCAGCCGCTCGACTCGCCGTCGATCGAAGCGCGCGACCGCGGCGGCGTCGAAGTCGGCGAAGGCGCTGCGGTAGCCGTCGCGCTTCTTGAGGATCGTCGCCCACGAGAGACCTGCCTGCGCGCCCTCCAAGGTCAGCATCTCGAACAGGTGGCGGTCGTCACGCGACGGCACGCCCCACTCGCGGTCGTGGTAGGCGACGTACGCGGGGTCGTTCTCCGGGACCCATTCGCAGCGTCGCGGCACGCCGACACCGTATCGACACCACGCGTGCTCCCTATGCTGAGCACGGATGACCATCCCGAAGACCGTGGCGCGGTTCAACGCCCACGTGACGAACCGCGTCTCTCGCCCGTTCGCAGGCCGGCTGCCCGGATTCGCGGTCGTGACCCACGTCGGCCGCCGGTCCGGGCGCACCTATCAGACGCCCGTGAACATGTTCCGCGACGGCGAGCGGTACGTGTTCGCGCTGACCTACGGCGCCGACAGCCAGTGGGTGAAGAACGTCATGGCCGCCGGGGGATGTGAGGTTCGCACGAAGGGAACCGCCGTGCGCCTGTGCGAGCCACGCATCTTCACGGATCCGGACCGCCGCCTCGTCCCCGGACCCGTTCGCGTTGCGCTGGGGCTGCTCGACGTGAACGACTTCTTGTCGATGCGTCCCGCGCCGGCGCAGTTCTAGTGGTGCCCCCCGGGCCGGGATCCGCTGCCGATCGCCCGCTGGTCGTGGTCATGGGCGTCTCGGGCAGCGGAAAGTCCACCGTGGGCCGCCTCCTGGCCGCCGAGCTCGACGTGCCGTTCGTCGACGGTGACGACGAGCACACGCCGGAGGCGAAGGCCCGCATGGCCAAAGGCATCCCGCTCGACGACGCCTGGCGCGCACCGTGGCTCGACCGCCTCGACGCGATCCTCCGCACGCACGAGCAGGATGGCCTCGTGCTCGCCTGCTCCGCACTCACGCGCGCCTATCGCCGGCGACTCACCCGCGGGGTACGACGGGTCGCGTTCGTCGCCCTGGTCGCGCCGCGCGAAGTGCTCGCGGCGCGACTTGCCACCCGCCACGGCCATTTCGCCGGTCCGGCGCTCCTCGACTCGCAGCTCGCGACCCTCGAGCTCGGCGACGACGTCGTCACGGTCGACGCAACCCTGCCGCTCGAGACCACTGCGGCCACGGCCGCGCTCGCGCTCAGATAGCGAGCTCGGTTCGCCGCGACCCGATCACCCCCCACCGGGCACGGGAGCGGCGGAGGGCCCACGGGCGACGCCGGTGAGCGCGCCCGGCACGGGCACCTCGGCACCGCCGTCGGGCACCGCGACCGGGCCGGAGCGCAACAAACCGCGCAACGCGAGAACTGCGACGCAGTAGACGACGAGCGCGAGGGCGAGCACCACGCCGAAGCCCAGGGCCATGGCGAGGATCGTCGTGAGCACCGCGCCGATCACCGACGCGAACCCGTTCACCGCCCATCCCCAGGCGACGTACTCGCGTGGGTGCCTCGTGGTGGCCGCGACCGCGCCGAGCCCCAGGGGCATGAACGCGCCGAGGCAGACGCCGAGCGGTGCGAGCACCGCGAACGCGACGACGACTCGCGCCGCGAACGGGAGGCCGAGCAGCGCGTCGGTCAGCGGCGTCAGGCCGAACAGGTAGAAGAGGTCGAGCGCGGCGAGTGCGCCGAGGAGCACCCACGCGGCGCGGCCCGCGCGGGCCTGGTACCGCGCGCTCAGCAGCGCTCCAACGCCCGTGGAGAGCAGGATCGCCGCCAGGGTGACGGTCAACGAGTACGTCGGATAGCCGAGGAACAGCACCAGCCGCTGGATGAGGGTGATCTCGAAGAACATGAACCCGAGTCCGAGCGCGGCTGAAGTAGAGCGCCGACCGTCGCTTCCGTGGAAGCCCCGACCAGATGCTGCGGATGCGGAGGAACGGCAACAAGCAGGAAGACGGCGGCGAACAGGGTCGCGATGCCGAGGAGGAGGAGCAGCACGCGTTCACCGACGTCGACCTCGAAGTCGCTCCGGTCGATCGGCTTCCCGAAGTCGGCGATCACGTCACGGAACGGGGTGAAGTGCCAGAAGAACGGTGAGTCGTCGGTGATCGGCCGGACGTCGTAGGGATACGAGTCGTACCAGTGGTCGAGCCGGCTCCCCGACAGCGTCGCGATGGCGCTCACCGATTCGCCCTTCACGGGATGACCGGGCGCGTACCGCAGCGTCGCGCCCGGCATGGTTGCGAGGGCGGCGACGAATCGGTCCACCTCCGCGCTCGTGAACGGCTCGCGCTTCACGAGGATGGTGGAGAGCGAGGAGCTCCCGCCCGCGACGGGCGAGGTCGCGACGAGAATGTGGCGGGACGGATCGTGGATCCCGAGCTCGCCGAGCGCGTGACGCGCCGTCGCCACGTACCGGGACGTCCGGTTCGCCTTGCGGTTGTAGTCGAACTCGCCGAACTGGGCGGCGAGGATCCCGTTCCCTCCGAGGTGCTGGAGGCTGTCCTGGATGGTCTCGCTCGTGTACAGGTAGCTCTCGGAGAGCACGTAGGCACCGGCCGAGGCCGCGTTCGTCGCCGAGTAGCTGTCGGGGGCGGGGTACCAGACCACGTTGTACGTGTCGTCGCTGCGGGCGAGGAACGACCGGCCGTCGCCCTCGACGTAGTTGACGGCCGGGTTCTGGGCGAGATGACCGGAGTAGTCGGCGAACTTGTCGGTGACGAGCGAGTGGGTGACGGGGTTGAGCTCGACGGCGTCGATGTGCTGGGAGTGGAAGTAGAGCGACGTCAGGATCTCGTGGCCGCCGGCGGCGCCGACGATGAGCACGTTCTTCGGTGACGCTCCCCCGACCGCGAAGGGGAGCGAGCGCGGGTCGGTGTCGAACCCGAATTGGCCGAGGCTCGCCTGCTTCCCGTCCCACCGGTGGATGACCGATCCGACCAGCCCGTCGTGGTACAGGAGCCGGAGGTTGGGCCCGATGTCGACCACGTCGACGCGGAAGATCGGGCTCCATGCCGAGTAGCGCGTCGCCGAATAGTCGAGCTGGCCCTTGAAGGCGTCCGCGCGCTGCTGCGGAAGCACGCCGGGGCGCACGACGACTATCGCCATGACCGCGACCAGCACGACCGCGACGGGAAGAAGCGCCCGCGAACGCACACGTATGGCAAGACGCAGGCCGGCGAGGGCGAGGACCAGACCGGCGAGAAAGATCGTGGCCGGCGGGCCCATCCAACCGATCAGCGATACGACGACCGCGCACGCGATCCCGGCCCCGACGAGGTCGGCGAAGTACAACCTCCCGATCCGATCGGACTGCCGGGCGAAGAGTGTGGCGATCATCACGCCGACCGCGATGAACGACGCGAACAGCGCCAGGCAGATGCCGAGCAGGAGGGCGAGGTTCTTCAGCGACGACAGCGAGCCGTAGTCCCAGATCGTCAGCGTGTCGGTCCTGACGGTGGCGACGATGAGATAGCCGACGCCGACACTCGCCGCGCCGAGCAACAGGCCCCACCGGAGGATCGTCTCGGTCTCGGCGCGGCGGAGGCCACGGGAGACGGCCACGATCACACCGCCGCAACCGATGCCCAGCAGCGCGAGCCCGATGACGAGGTACGTGTAGTAGTAGAAGAGCTTGAACGAGATGACGCGCGTGTAGCTGATCTCGAGCAAGAGGGCGGCGAAGCTGACGAGCAGGATCTCGAGGGCGTAGCTGCGGCGCGACGGACCGACGTCTCGCGAAGAACCGCTCACACCCGCCGTCGATTCGTCGATCCGGAGGAGGCTACTTGGTCGCGATCGCGGCGATACCGGCGACCATCACCACGAACCCGATCACCAGGTAGACGACCGTTCGCGTGATCGGCGCCTGTGGGAGCGTGTTCCGTCCGCGGGTGGCGGCGACCTGCGCGCCGGACCGTCGGCGCACGAGCGCGATGAGGTTTCCGAGGAACAGCGCCGCGCCGACCGCTGTCACGAGCTCGCGCAGCACGTCGTTGTAGATGCTCACGCCGTGATCGTACGCGTCGGCCGCCCGGATCTCGGTGTCGGGGCCGAGCGCGTCAGAAGCGCGGGCCCCAGACCATGAGCATGAGAATCAGGACGAGGTCCAGCGACAGCGCCGCCCCCACCATCCCGGCGCGGCGGCCGCGTTCTTCGAGCTCGATGACCTGAGGCGGGGGCCCTCCGGAGGCCCCGCGCCCGCCGGTGGGGGGCCCATCGCGACCAATTGCTCCTGGAGATTGATCATTCGCCGCGCGTTCGGGAACGCCGCTCCGTGTGCCAGCCCGATCCCCAGCACGTAGAGCACGATCGCGGCGACGATCCACGAGTCGCTGAAGCTCCAGGCCTTGTCGCTCAGGACGACGAGAAGGATGCCGAACACGAACACGGCATAGATGAAGAACATGCCGATCTTCGACACGAGGAAGTTGGCCTGGGAGATGGCAAGGCCTTCAGTCCCCTTGCGACTTCGGGCCTGCTGGCCGTAGATCCCGTTGAGCAACACGGCGCCGAACCCGACGATCGCCGTCAGGATGTGCAGCACGAGTACGAGCTTGTAGATGCCGCTGTTGATGCCCATGATGCGCCCCTTCCCGCCATCAGAATGCGCCGCGCAGCCTAGGTCCGCGACGTCGCCGCTGTGGTACAACGCGGCCCGTGCGGCTGGTCGTGGCGCGATGCTCGGTCGAGTACGAAGGCCGGCTCGGCGCTCGTCTCCCGCCGGCGCAGCGCCTGATCCTGCTCAAGGCCGACGGCTCGATCGCCGTGCACGCCGACAGCAAGGCGTACAAGCCGCTGAACTGGATGAGCCCGCCGTGCACGATTCGCGAGGAGCCCGGCGCGATCGTCGCGACCAACCCCGGCGGGGAACGGCTCACCATTGCGCTGCACGAGGTGTTGCTCGACCACGACATCACTTTGGGCGACGACCCCGGCCTCGCCAAAGACGGCGTCGAGGCCGAGCTGCAGGAGCTCATCGCCGCGCGCGTGCGCGCCCTTCGTGACGACCTCCGCATCGTGCGGCGTGAATACCCGACCGACATCGGGCCGGTCGATCTGCTGTGCCGGGACGGCGAGGGCCGCGCGGTGGTGATCGAGGTGAAGCGGATCGGCGAGATCGCCGGTGTCGAACAGCTGCTCCGCTACCAGGAGCGACTCGACCTCGACGCCACGCTCGCGCCGACGAACGGGCTCTTCGTCGCCACGCGTATCAAGCCCCAGGCACGCGTGTTCGCCGAGAGTCGAGGTGTCGAGTGCATCGAGGTCGACCTGGAACGCCTGCGCGGCGACGCCCCGCCCGACCTTCGGCTCTTCTGACGAGCGGGACGATCGAGCGCTACTCGAAGCGCGGCCGGCGCTTCTCGAGGAAGGCGGCGAACCCCTCTTGCGCGTCGGGCGTCTGGCTCGACCGGGTCATCACGTCGAGGGCGTGCTCGTACGCGGCGCGCTGGTCGAGGCCGACCTGGGTGTAGAAGGTCTGTTTGCCGAGCCCCTTCGAAGCCCGGCTGCCGCGGGTCGCACGCCGCAGCAGGCTGACGGTGGCGCCGTCGAGCTGCTCGGCGGGGACGACGTGGTTGACGAGACCCCAGTCGAGCGCCGTGCGGGCGTCGATCGTGTCCCCGGTCAAGGCCAGCTCCAGCGCCCGCTTCTGGGAGACATTGCGCGCCACGGCAACCAACGGCGTGTGGCAGAACCATCCGCCCTTGCCGCCGGGCGTGGCGAAGCCGGCGTCCTCGGACGCCACCGCCAGGTCCGCGGTCGCGACGAGCTGGCAGCCGGCGGCCGTCGCCAAGCCGTGCACGCGCGCCACGACGGGCTGGGGGATGGCCTGCATCGTGAGCATGAGCTCGGTGCACGTATCGAGCAGCTCGCGGATCGACTCGGCGTCGGCCCCCGCCAGATCCCGGAAGTCGTGGCCGGCGGAGAAGACCGGGACCGTTGGCGGCGAGGATCACGCCCCGGGCGTTGCTGTCGCCCGTGGCGCGGAAGGCCGCCGTCATGTCACGCAGCAACCCGAGCGACAGCGCGTTGCGGCGCTCCGGGCGGTTCATCGTGATCGTCGTGAAGCCCTCCTCGGCCTTCACGAGCACGGAGTCGGAGCCCACGGCACCCCCTCGAACGAGTTCGAGGGTATCGGCTTCACGAAACCCTGACCTCGCCGCGGCCCACGCTTGCCACACGTGGGTCAGGATGGATCCCGAAGGGAGGCGCCATGCGATCGGGCAACACCATCGTGGTCATCCGCAGCGTCATCGCCGCCCTGTTCGTCGCACTGGCCGTGGCCAACTTCGTCAGCGGGCGCGTCGTCTTCGGTTTGCTGTTCGCCGCGCTGGCCGTGATGAACGTCGTGATGACCGTCTATGTCCGGCGACGCCGGGCGCAGTTCGCCCAGCGCTTCCCCGGATTCGCCGACCGAGACCGCCGCTAGTCGCGCGCCATGTTGTCGAACTTCGTGAACCGCTCGTTGAACGCGAGCCGGGCGACGCCGGTAGGGCCGTTGCGGTGCTTCGACACGAGGATCTCGGCCTGGCCGCGCTGGTCCGACTCGGGGTTGTACACCTCGTCGCGGTAGATGAAGCAGACGACGTCGGCGTCCTGCTCGAGCCCTCCCGACTCCCGGAGGTCGGCGAGCATGGGGCGCTTGTCCTGGCGGTACTCGAGCTGACGGTTCAGCTGCGACAGCGCCATGACCGGGCAGTCGAGCTCTCGGGCGAGGATCTTGAGTCCCCGTGACAGCTCGGCCACCTCGACCTGGCGGCTCTCGATCTGGCGCGCGCCGGTCGAGCTCATGAGCTGGATGTAGTCGACGACGATCAGCCCGAGATCGCCGTGCCGGGCGCGGATGCGGCGGGCTTTGGCGCGCATCTCCATCACCGTGCAGTGCGGGTTGTCGTCGATGAACAGCGGTGCTTCGGCGAGCCGCCCGACGGCGTGGCTCAGCCGGGACCAGTCCGACTCGGGGATGTTGCCGGTCCAGAGACGCTTCGCCTCGACCCGACCCTCCGCCGCGAGCAGCCGCTTGGTGAGCTCGAGGTTGCCCATCTCCATGGAGAAGAACATGACGGGACGCTGCACCGAGACGGCGACGTTGGCGGCCGCGCCCAGCGCGAACGAGGTGTTGTGCACGAACATGTCGCCGGCGACGAAGTTGTGCACGTGCGGGACCGTCAGGTCGTACACCTGCTCGTCCCCGACGTAGACGATCGAGACGATCTCGTCCCACCAGATGTCCGAGGTCGCGAGGAGCTCGAGGTCGCGGGCGTCGAGCACCTCGGCGAGCAGCGCGAGCGTCGCCCGCTGAGGCGAGCGCGTGCCGACGTGCCAGTTGTAGTTGGCCGGCTTCCCTGCCGCCTCCGACACCGAGCGCCAGGTGCGATCGCCCTTGGCCTTGAGGACCTCGCCCCAGAACGTGGCCGGGATGGTGTCGAGGTTGGAGTTCCGGCTCCGCCGCTCGAGCGCGACGAGGACGCGCTCGACGGCGTCCTCCTTGCCGAGGATGCCGATGTCGGCCGCGAACCGACGGATGGACTCGGGATGGCTCACCTCGATCTGCCAGGACGGAAAGCCGCGCCCGTTGTACAAGGCGGTCCGGTGCCGGAGCTGTGAGGCCACGCCGAAGCGGAGCAGCAGGTGCTGCACGCCACGGGCGAGAGGCTCGGACCTCGAGCCGAAGCCGATCGAGACCTGGCCGCCCTTGTGCACGGACGCCCACCCGTTGGCGGCGAAGAGCCGGTTGAGGAACAGCGCGAGCTGCTTGGCGGGCAGGCGGTACACCGCGTCGGGGATGTGCTTCGCCCGCGACTCCGTCTTCCAGAGCCCGTGCCGGCGCAGCAGGGTCGTGACCGGGCTCGGCCGGCCCAGCGGAGTGCAGAGACGATGATCGTGCGGCGAGGTGTGCCTGACCGTGACCCCGAGCTTGGCCGCGCACCGCTGCAGCTCCAGGAGCACCGAGGGTGATGCGGTGCTCATCATCGGCGAGCCGTCGGCCAGACAGCCGCTCCCGATGAGGAACCCGAGCATGACGACGTCGGCTTCGGGGAGCGATTCGTTGCCCTCGACGTCGATCGCGCGAGGGACGGCGACGCGGTCGCCGACGCAGATCTCGGCGAGCGGCTTCCACCCGTCGTCGGTGAGGAACGGGTGCGTGATCGTCGTGCGGACGACGCGTCCCGTGCGGGTCGTGACCTTGTAGACCGGCTTCACGCCGTCGTCCACGAACGCCGACGGTGTGATGCTCCGAACGCGGAGGTCGTCGTCCAGCGCGAGCACGCGCACCGGGCGGCCCGCCCGCCCGCGCTCGTAGACCTCCTGGGCGGTCCGCACCGCGCCTGTCGCCGGGTCGACGATCGGCGTGTCCCACGCGACGCACTTCCCCATCGAGGGACGCGCCGCCACGATCACGAGGTTCGAACGCTGGAGCCCGAGCAGGAGCGAGTCGAGCTCGTGGTATCCGCTCGGCACGCCGACGACCTCGGTGTCGCTCCCGTACATCGACTCGAGCTGGTCGAGCGTCGTCTGGAGGGAGTCGGAGATGCCCGCGAGCGACTCGCTGACTCGGCGCTCCGCCACCTCGAACACCAGCGACTCGGCGCGGTCCAGCGTCTCCGCGACGTCGTCCGGCGTGTCGTACCCCATCTCGGCGATGTCGCCGGCGACGCCGATCAGGCGCCGTAGCAGGGCGAGCTCGTTGACGATGCGCGCGTAGTGGCCGGCGTTCGCCGACGCCGGCGTCGCCGCCTGGATCTGCAGCAACGAGGCGCGTCCACCGACGGCGTCGAGCAGCTCGGCGCGGCGCAGCTCCTCGGCGATCGTGACCGGATCGACCGGCTCGCCCTGGCCGTACAGGGCCATGACCGCTTCGTGGACGTGCACGTGCGCGGGCTTGTAGTAATCGCTCGCTTCGACGTGCGCTTCGACGGCCGCGGTGATCGCGTCGCGCGAGAGCAGCATCGCTCCGAGAAGCGACTCTTCGGCTTCGAGGTTGTGCGGCGGGACGCGCCCCGCCCTCTGCCGACGCGCGTCATCGATCGCCTGGACCACGCTGCTCCTTTCCTGCCTCCCGGCTCCCCCGAACGGCCGGGCCCCCATACCCGGGCCCTCGTGTCGCCGCTCCCAGTGCGGCGCCCCTCCCACGAGATGCCTCGTTCCGCATCCTCGTCGGGTCGGCCTGTGGATCGATAGAGCGATTTCCTTGTGGATACAGGGCTCCTGCCTCCACAACCCTGGGGACGAATCGCTCTCATTCTCCTGGTGGGGTGTGACAGCTATCCCGAGGCGCGACGAACACGCTGGTCGCAGCGTTGCGGGAAGGAACGCGCGCCGGCGCGCCCTGGGGAATGCGCGCGGGGCGCGCTAGTCGGGGACGACGTCGACGGTGAGGGTGACCTCGACGTCGGAGTGCAGCTTCACCGGGATCTCGGCCGGGCCGAGCTCCTTCAGCGGCTCGGCGAGCTGCGTCTTGCGCCGGTCGAGCTCGACGCCCGTCTGCGTGCGCACCGCGTCGACGACGTCCGCCGACGTCACTGATCCGAAGAGGCGGCCGCCCTCGCCGGCTCGGGCTCGGAGCTCGATCCGCTTCCCGGACAGCTGGTCGGCGAGGGCCTGCGCGGCCTCGCGATCGCGCGCGTCACGGGCTTGACGGTTGCGGCGCATCGCTTCGCCTTGTTGCACGACGCCCTTGGTCGCCTTGATCGCCAGCCCGCGCGGCACGAGGTAGTTCCGCGCGTAGCCGTCGGTGACCTCGATGAGGTCGCCCTTGCGACCGACGTTCTCGACGTCGTCGCGCAGCACGACCTTCACGACTGGTCCTCCCCGCCCGCAGGCGCGGGGGCCGGCGCCTCGGCTGCGACCTCCGCGGGCGCTTCGGCACCGTTCCCGCCTTCGGCGGGCGCGCTCGCGCCCTCGTCTTCTGCGGCCGGGGCGGCGGCCTCCCGACCGGGGGGCGGCTCCGGCATGCGATCGCGGTCACGATCGCCCCGGTCGCGATCGCCCCGGTCGCGGTCGCCCCGATCGCGCCGGCCGCCGCGACTCCGCTGCGTGACCTGCCGGACGCTGTACGGCAGGAGCGCCATCTCGCGAGCGATGCGAATGGCTCGCGCGACCGCCCGCTGCTGCTGCGCGCTGTTGCCGGTGACACGACGGGCCCGGATCTTGGCCCGCTCCGACATGAACCGCCGGAGAAGGTTGACGTCCTTGTAGTCGACCCAATCGATGCTCTCCGAGGAGAGGATCGACGTCTTCTTCTTGATCGGGCGCCGGCGGTCGGCCGCCTGGGACTTCTTCTTCTTGTCTCTCGCCATCTCGGCTCAGCTCACCTCGTCGTCTACGTCTCAGAACGGCTCTTCGTCGGCGTCGCCACCTGTCGGGGCGGGCTGGGGACTCTCGCCCCCACGCCCGCCGCCGCCGCGGCCTCCACCGCCGCCGCTGTCGCCGCCCCCTCCGAAGTCGCCGCCGCCCCGACGGTCGTTCTTCGTGACCTGGGCGGTGGCGAAGCGCAGGCTGGGCCCGACCTCGTCGGCGATGATCTCGACGACGTTGCGCCGGTTGCCGTCACGATCCTCGTAGCTGCGTTGCTCGAGGCGACCGGTGACGACGACGCGTGAGCCCTTCGCGAGCGACTCGCTCACGTTCTCGGCCATCTCGCGCCAGCACACGATGTCGAAGAAGCTCGTCGCCTCCTGCCACTCGTTGGTGTTGCGGTCCATC
This sequence comes from uncultured Actinomycetes bacterium, assembly GCA_963747195.1. Taxonomy (GTDB): domain Bacteria; phylum Actinomycetota; class Acidimicrobiia; order IMCC26256; family JACDBD01; genus JALZAA01. The sequence goes on along the minus strand of CAVVDV010000009.1, from coordinate 56,527 downwards.
CAGCGGCGGTTCACCGCCACGCCGAAGCGCGTGTTCGACGCGCCGCTCGGCGTGTAGCGGAGCTCGGGGTCGCGGGTCAGGTTCCCCACGACCGTGACCGTGTTGCCGTTCGCCATGGTGTTTCCTCCCTATGCGTCCGTCGCGCCGGCGCTCGCCGTCTTCGGGGGTCCGTAGACCCGCTCTGGGATCTGGAGCACCTTGTGGCGGACTACCTCGTCAGCCAGGGAGAGCACCCGGTGCAACTCCTGCATCGCCTCCGGCTCGGCCTTCGCCTGGAGCACCACGTAGTAGCCCTCCGTGCGATGGTTGATCTCGTAGGCGAAGCGCCGTTTCCCCCAGTAGTCGACGTGCCCGGGCTCGGCGCCCTTCGACTGGACGAGCTGGAGGAACCGGTCGACCGCGGCCCGGATCGTCTCCTCTTCCAGGTCCGCGTCGAAGATGATCATGACCTCGTACGGCCGCAACGGCTCGTACCTCCTGTGGACCGTGACCCGTGCTCCGGGCCTGACGGGCTCCCGGCTGCGCCCGGCGTGCCGGACGGCAAGGAGCAGGCTGAGTTGGAACAGTTCAGGCTAGCAACCTTCGACGTGACCTATCGACGCAGACCTTAGCGACGGAGTACGACAGCTACGAGGGGTACGTCGGGGCTTCGGGCAAACCTACGATCTCCCCGCGGCGACGGCGGCTTCGCCGACCGTTTGCCGGAAAGCCGGAGCTCGCGACGGCGAGCGAGGAGCTATGCCGAAGAGTCGGACGGAGGCGTTCAGCGACGGCGTCTTCGCGATCGCCATCACGCTGCTCATCATCGAGGTGCGCGTCCCCGACTCGAAGTCGGGCGAGCTCGCCCGAGATCTCGCCAACCAGTGGCCGTCGTACGCCGCCTACCTCGTGAGCTTCGTCATCATCGGCATCATCTGGGTGAACCATCACGACATCTTCGAGCGCATCACCACTGTCGACCGTCCCCTCCTCTTCCTCAACCTGCTCCTCCTCCTGACGGTGGCGTTCCTCCCCTTCCCGACCGCACTGCTCGGGCAGTACATCCGGCAGGGCGACAACGCCCACATCGCCGCCGCCGTGTACGGGGCCAACATGACGCTGATCGGGCTGGCGTTCATCGCCGTCTGGACCTACCTGGCACGCGTCCCGTCATTGCTCGAGCCCGAGATGGGCGCCGAAGGCGCGCGGCAGGCACGGCGGGCCGCGGTGATCGGCCCGGTGGTCTACGGACTGTCGATCCCGCTGGCGTTCGTCAGTCCGGTGGCGTGCCTGATCGTCTACGCCGCGATGGCGCTGTACTTCGCGATCGCGTACACGGTGGCGCGGCACACCGGCGGGGTCACGAACAACCGCTGAGCGCTCCGCTCGGAAGCTGGCCACCCAGCGTCTCGACCGCGTAGGTGTACGGGCCGCGGGAGCTGTACACCGGGCACTCGGACACCGAACGGTCCGGGCACGGCTGCATCAGGAGACGGTCGACGGGACGACCCGCGGCGTCGTACCAGCCGATGTCGAGCGGCACGGGAACCTCCGACATCGTGAAGGACGAGCTGGTCGGCGTGCCGAACACGAAGAGCATCCCGTCGTACGGCCCGAGGTCGCTCCTGCGCATGAGCCCGGTGGCACGCTCGTCCGTCCTGTCGGCGACCACGGTGCGCCGGCAGTCCCCGCCGATCCCGAGACGGACCTCCGTGAGCTGCGGGAACGGCGCCGTCGCCGGACGCGCGCCGGCGAGCACCGAGGCGAGGGGGCCGCCCGGCGAGGCGGTGTCGTCGTCGCGGCCCAGCAGGAGGACCAGCCCGCCGCCGACGAGAGCGGCGGCCAGCGCCAGGAGCGCCGCGGCCACGCCCGCCCGGCGAGCAGGGGTCACGCGGGAGCGGTGCCGAACAGCCCGAGCGCCTCGGCGACGTCGTCGGCGACGTGGTACGTCTCGTCGCTCGACGGGAACCGCCCGGCGCGCACGTCCTCCGCGTACCGGGCGACGGCCGCGGTGGAATCACTCTTCAGCGACGCGTACCGGCGCACGAACTTCGGCTTCATTCGGTCCTCGAGGCCGAGAAGGTCGTGGTACACGAGCACCTGACCGTCGCAGTGACGCCCGGCGCCGATGCCGATCGTCGGGACGGGCACCGATTCGGTGACCATGCGGGCGACGGCGTCGGGCACGCACTCGAGCACGATCGCGAAGCATCCCGTCTCGGCGAGCGCCACCGCGTCGTCGACGATGGTGCGCGCGGCGTCGAGCTGCTTGCCCTGCACCTTGAAGCCGCCGACGGCGTGGATCGACTGCGGCGTGAGGCCGACGTGGCCCATGACCGGGATCTCGGCGTCGAGGATCGCTTCGATCGCGCCGAGCCGCTTGCGCCCACCCTCGAGCTTCACCGCCGCCGCACCGGCCCGGATGAGCTTGGCCGCGTTGTGCACGGTCTCCTCGTCCGACACGTGGTAGCTGAGCCACGGCAGGTCACCGATCAGCAGGGCCCGCGGCTTGGCTCGCGCGGCCGCCGCGACGTGGTGGGCCATGTCGTCGATCGTGACATGGAGCGTGTCCTCGTAGCCGAGCACGACCATGGCCAGCGTGTCGCCGACCAGGATCATGTCGACCCCGGCGGCGTCCGCCACGCTCGCCGACGGGAAGTCGTAGGCGGTCACCATGACCAGGGGCGGCTTGACGCCCTTGCGGGCCCTGATGGCCGGCGCGCTGAGCGGAACGCGTGAGTCGGGGGGCGACGACGCAGCCGTCATCTCCGTACCTCCACCGTCCGGGGCACCCTCGGCTCCCGGCAGCACGCCGAGCGTAGCCCGCGGCGGCGGCGGCTGTGCCGGCCGTCGCCGCAAAGCCCGAGCTTGCGAGGGCGACGAAGATGGGGTGCATGACGCCGCGCGTCTGCGAGAACTGCGCCTATCCCGACGAGGAGCTCGTCCTCGTCCGGCGCGTCTACGTCACGCCCGAGACGTGGGACACGCCGGCGTCGCACCAGGTGGTCGACGAGACCGAGCTGTGGTGTGTTTCGTGCCGCTCGCAGTACCCGTACGAGCTCGTCGACGACGAGGAAGACGACCAGGAGTGACTCCGCCGTGCCCTCCGGCGCGGTTCAGCCGGCGTGGCGGCGGCCGAGCAGGTACCGGCGGTCGAGGTGGTTCCAACGGCAGTCGAGACACACCTCGACCACGTAACACGCGAACTCGTCGAACGAGGCGTCGAGCTTGTCGAGCTCGCCGGGGTACGTGATGCACCGCCCGTTGGCCTGCTTCAGCGTGTCGCCGTACACGTACGAGACGTAGCGCACGCGTCCGTTCCCGCAGATCGGGCAGTCGTGCGGCGCGGGCTCGCCCACGTTGCGGGCGGCGCGGAGCAGCTCCGGGTGCGCGTCACACACGTCGAGTCGTGTGACCGCGCCGCGTCGAAGGTCGCGGAGGACCGCTCGGCGGGCGAGTGCGTAGTCAACGTGTGACGGCACGGATCGAAGCATAGGAGCGCGTCCCGGCCGGCGCGAGCCAACCTCCACCGCGATTCCGTCACCCGCCCACGCCCGCGTTCCGTTGCCGGCGCGCCCCTCCGGCGCGGCGTCCCCGGCGGTGAACCGAAGGTGACCACCGAGTGGCCGGACGGCGGCTTGACGGTGACCACTCCCTCCCTCATACTGGGCGTCCGATATATCGAGTCGATATATCCAGCCAGCTGGACGGAGTCACCGCGTGCTCGAACTCGCCATCCTCGGCCTCCTCAAGGAGCAGCCGCTCCACGGCTACGAGCTGAAGAAGCGCCTCGGCGACACGCTCGGGTTCCTGTGGGGCGTCTCGTACGGGTCGCTCTACCCGGCGCTCCGCCGCCTCGAGCGGGCCGGCGCGATCGAGATCGTGGCGCCGCGCTCGGAAGCGCCCGCACCGGCGCCCATGCCCGCGACCGGGTCGATCGACGGCGAGACCGCGGCGGCACGGCTCCGTCGCCTGCCGAAGCCGACACGCCGCACCCGCAAGCAGTACCGCCTCACGCCCCGGGGTGAGGAGCTCTTCGCCGAGCTCCTCACAGGCGAGGATGCGCCCGGCGCCGACGAGGAGAAGTCCTTCGCCCTCAAGTTCGCGTTCTGCCGGCACCTCGCCGGCGACGCCCGCCTCGCGCTGCTCGATCGGCGCCGGGCGGGACTCAACGAGCGCCTCGCCGAGGCCCGGGGGACGACCCCGCGCCGCGGCGACCGCTACCTCCGCTCACTCGCGGAGCACCGCACCGAGTCCACAGCCCGCGAGCTCGCGTGGCTGGACGAGCTCATCGCCGCCGAACGGCGCGCTGTTCAACCCGAACCATCACAGGAAGGAGCGACCGCATCATGAGTCGTTCTATTCGTGTCGCCATCGCCGGTGTGGGCAACTGCGCCAGCAGCCTCGTGCAGGGTGTCGAGTACTACCGCGACGCCGTGCCCGACGAGACCATCCCGGGCCTCATGCACGTGGTGCTGGGCGGCTACCACGTCGGTGACGTCGAGTTCGTCGCCGCGTTCGACGTGGACGCGGCGAAGGTCGGTCTCGACGTCGGGAAGGCGATCTTCGCCGGCCCCAACAACACCATCCGCTTCGCCGACGTCCCGGAGCTCGGTGTCCTCGTGCAGCGCGCGCCCACGCTCGACGGCCTCGGGAAGTACTACCGCGGCACCGTCGAGGAGTCGCCGGCCGAGCCGGTCGACGTGGCCGAGGCGCTGCGTGCCGCGCGCGCCGACGTGCTCGTGAGCTACCTGCCCGTCGGGTCCGAGCAGGCGCAGAAGCACTACGCCCAGGCGTGCCTCGACGCCGGCGTCGCCTTCGTGAACGCCATCCCGGTGTTCATCGCCAGCAATCCGGAGTGGGCCCAGAAGTTCAACGACGCCGGCGTCCCGATCGTGGGCGACGACATCAAGAGCCAGGTCGGTTCGACGATCGTCCACCGGATCCTGTCGAGGCTCTTCGAGGACCGGGGCGTGGCGCTCGACCGCACCTACCAGCTCAACTTCGGCGGCAACATGGACTTCAAGAACATGCTCGAGCGCGAGCGGCTGGAGTCGAAGAAGATCTCCAAGACCCAGGCGGTCACGAGCCAGATCGACCACGGTCTCGAAGCTGATGCCGTGCACATCGGACCGTCCGACCACGTGCCGTGGCTGGAGGACCGCAAGTGGGCGTACATCCGTCTCGAGGGCCGGAACTTCGGCGACGTGCCGCTGAACGTCGAGTTGAAGCTCGAGGTATGGGACTCGCCGAACTCGGCCGGTGTGATCATCGACGCGCTGCGGTGCGCCAAGCTCGCCCTCGATCGTGGGGTGGGCGGGCCACTGCTGGGGCCGTCGGCGTACTTCATGAAGTCGCCACCGGTGCAGTACCGCGACGGGGAGGCCCACGACATGGTGGAGGCCTTCGCCCGGGGCGACTGAGGTCGGCGTCGCCACTCCGCCACTCGTCACAATGAGCCCGTGAACAACACCCAGAGCTGGGACCGGATCGCATCGCAGCGATCAGGCGCCACGCCCACCGACATCGTGCAGTACGGGCCGGACGGCCCGACCGAGGACGACGTTCGCCTGCTCGGCAACGTGGCCGGCAAGCGGATCCTCGACCTCGGTTGCGGTGACGGGCAGGCGGCGGTCGCCTTCACCCTCCGGGGGGCGACGACCATCGCCGTCGACTCGTCGGTGCGGATGCTCGACCGGGCGCGCACGCTCGCCGAGCGCGCCGGCGTCCGGGTCGAGTGGCATCAGGGCGACGTCGCCGACCTGGCCTTCGTTCGGGCGGAGTCGATCGACATCGTGTTCAGCGCGTACTCGCTGGGCGAGGTCGGCGACTTGCACCGGGTCTTCCGGCAGGTGCACCGCGTGCTCAAGAACCGCGGCGCGTTCGTCTTCTCGTACGAGCACCCGATCGACCTGTGCGTCGGCCGCGCGCCGCCGGACACGCCCTCGACGCCGATCAACCGCGTCGTGCGCATGTCGTATTTCACGGAGGATCCCGTCACCGTCGAGCGCGACGGGCAGCCGATCCGGCTGTACGTGCGCACCGTGAGCGAGGTGTTCTACGCGCTCACACGCGGCGGATTCCGTGTCGAGGTGCTCGCAGAGCCGCGGCCGCTCGGCGCCGACGCCCTCGTCCCGCACACCATCATCTGGCGCGGGCGCAAGGAAGGGCTCTAGCGGCCCGAACCGCCGGAGGCGGAAGGCCGCGGCTCGATGCCGCGCTCCCGCGCCCACGCGGCGAGTCGCGCGTACGCCTCGTCCTCGTCCATCGGTCCCTCGTCGAGGCGGAGCTCGAGGAGAAAGTCGAGCGCGTCGCCGACGACGGGCCCGGGCTCGACACCGAGGAAGGCCATCACCTGCCGGCCGTCGAGCGGCGGCCGGATGCGATCGAGCTCCTCCTGCTCCCGCAGCCGCGCGATGCGCTCCTCGAGCTCGTCGATGCGCCGGTTGAGCGCCCGCGCCTTCGCCTTGTTCCGCGTCGTGCAGTCCTGACGGACGAGGTGGTTGAGCGGCTCGAGCAGCGGACCGGCGTCGCGCACGTAGCGGCGCACCGCCCGGTCGGTCCATCCCATCGAATAGGTGTGGATGCGCAGATGGAGATAGACGAGGCGCGCGACGTCGTCGACGAGGTCGCTCGGGAACCGGAGCGCGCGTAGCCGCTCCTCCGCCATGCGCGCGCCCACGACCTCGTGGTGGTGGAAGCTGACCCCGCCCGGGCCGACCGAGCGCGTCTTCGGCTTGCCGATGTCGTGCAGGAGCGCGGCGAGGCGCACTCGCAGCTCGGGACGCGTCTTGCGCACGACTGCGATCGTGTGGGCGAGCACGTCCTTGTGCTGATGGATCGGGTCCTGCTGGAGCTGCATCGCATTGAGCTCGGGCAGGAACTCGTCGGACAGGCCGGTGCGGCAGAGGAACCACAACCCGGCCGACGGGTCGGGGAGCACGAGCAGCTTCGAGAGCTCGTCGCGAATGCGCTCCGCGCTCACGATCTCCATGCGACCGTGCAGCTCGTCGACCGCGGCCACGAGCTCCGGATCCGGCTCGAGCGCGAAGGCGGCGATGAACCGCGCCGCTCGCATCATGCGCAAGGGGTCGTCGAGGAACGACACCTCGGGCTCCAGCGGCGTCCGGAGACGCTTGGCGGCCAGGTCGGCTGCCCCGCCGAACGGGTCGACCAGCTCCGGGTCGGGAAGCCGCAACGCCATCGCGTTGATCGTGAAGTCGCGCCGGGACAGGTCGGTCTCGATGTCGTCGGCGAACGCCACCTCGGGCTTGCGGCTCTCGGGCCGGTAGACCTCGGCCCGGAACGTGGTGATCTCGATGCGGGTGTCGTCCTTCTCGCAGCCGACCGTGCCGAACCGCTGGCCCTGGAGCCACACGTGATCCGCCCAGCCCCGCACGAGCCGCTCGACCTCGTCCGGCCGGGCGTCGGTGGCGACGTCGACGTCGCGCTTCCTCGTCCGGGCGCAGGTCGAGGAAGGCATCACGGACGCTGCCGCCCACCAGATAGCACTGGTGCCCGCCCGCGACGAGCCGCCCGGCCAGGTCCTGGACCGGGGAGCCCGCGTCGAGGAGGGGCCGCAGGCGCGGCGGAATCGTGGTCACACGATCATTCTCGACCATCCACCACTTCGTGCGTCGGCTTCTATACGTTCACGACATGAGTGGATGTGGGCGTCCCGGCTGCAACGCACCGGCGGCAGCGGCGATCGGCTTCGACAGCGCGCGTCAGGCGGTGTGGCTGCATCCGCTCGACGAGCCCGAGGCGACCGGCCGGCTCTGCCGGGTCCACGCCGACTCTCTCCGCCCCCCGCGCGGCTGGCGGTTCTTCGACTACCGGGAGCCGGCACAGCCCGATTCCGAGGTCACCGACCTGCTCGACGCCCGCTCTCCCCTCCTCGAGCGCGCGTTCCGGGGTGCCCGCGCCAGCTGACCGCGAGGTCCGGCTGCTGCGGCAGCCCCAGCGGTCGTAGTCACACCAAGGCTCACCGGTTCAGCGCGTCCCCGTACCGCTGGAACACGATCGCCGCGATACCGTCGCGGCAGTACGGCAGGAGCCGCGGCCATGGACGTCAACTCGCCTGAAACCTGGCGCTGGATCTGGCTGGTCGCCGTCGTGGTCTTCGCCCTGGCCGAGGTCTTCACGCCCGTCCTCTTCTTCATGGGGTCGTTCGCGATCGGCGCTGCGGCCGCGGCCGTGGCGGCCTTCGCAGGCGGCGGGCCCGTCATCCAGTGGGCGCTGTTCGTCGGCGTGACGGCCGTCAGCCTCGCCGCGCTGGTCCCGCTCGGGCGCCGGCTCGAGGGCCGCGACGAGATCCACCCCGTCGGCGCCAACCGCTGGGAGGGGCGCACCGCCACCGTCGTGACCGAGATCCCGGCGGGCAAGCACGCAACCGGCATGGTGCGGCTCGACCGCGAGACGTGGCGGGCCGAGACCACCAACGGCCTGGGGGTCGCCGCCGGCGCCACCGTCCTCGTGACGCACGTGACGGGCACCCGAATCGTCGTCAGCCCGTGGCGCATCGACGTCGCGCCCCGGGGAACCACACCCGGCCGCACCGAGCCGGGATCGCCGCCAGCGCCCGGCTGACGGTCTTCGCGAAGGAGCTGTCCGATGGCAGCAATCATCGTCCTGGCCATCCTGGCCTTCCTCTTGTTCGTGCTCGCGTTCAGCTGCATCAAGATCGTGCGCCCGTACCAGCGCGGCGTCGTCGAGCGCCTGGGGCGGTACAAGGGGACGGTCGACCCGGGGCTGCGGATCATCGTGCCGTTCGTCGACCGCGTGCACCTGGTCGACATGCGCGAGCAGGTCGTCGAGGTCCCGGCGCAGGAAGTGATCACGTCGGACAACGTGGTCGTCAGCGTGTACGCCGTCATCTACCACGAGGCAACTGACGCCAAGCGGCTCAAGTACAACGTCGCCAACTTCGAGCTCGCGGTCACGAAGCTCGCGCAGACGAACCTGCGGAACCTGATCGGCGATCTCCAACTCGACGACGCGCTCACGTCGAGCGCCAAGATCAACACGCACCTGCGCGACATCCTCGACGACTCCACCGACAAGTGGGGCGTGCGCGTGGTGCGCGTGGAGATCCAGCGCATCGACCCGCCGCCCGACGTCGTGCAGTCGATGCACCACCAGATGCAAGCCGAGCGCACGCGCCGCGCCGTCGTCACCGAGGCGCTCGGCGTGCGCGAGGCGGCCATCACTCGGGCCGAGGGTGAGAAGCAGGCGGCCATCCTCGAGGCGCAGGGGCAGTCCGAGGCGATCCAGCGGCTGGCCGACGCCGAGAAGTACCGCGAGACCGCGGTGGCCGAAGGCGAGGCGTCGGCGACCCGGGCGGTGTTCTCGGCCGTGCACGACGGCAACCCGACGCCCGATCTCCTCGCCACTCAAGTACCTCGAGGCGCTGCGGGTGGTGGCCAACGGACAGGCGACGAAGATCTTCCTGCCCACCGAGATGAGCGGCTTGTTCGGCGCCGTCGGCGGGCTGGCCGAGATGCTGCGCGAGCCGTCGAGCGACGGGGAGAAGCGCGACCGGCGACACCGAGCCGGCGGAGCCGAGCAGCAGCTAGGACCGGGCGTCGGCGACCTCGCGCCAGAGGTCGGCGGCGGCGTCGACGACCTCGCGGCCGGGTCCGCCCGAGGTCGGCGGCTCCACCGGAGCCACCGTCTCGCCCGCCAGCGCCGTCACGGTGGACGCGGTGCCGTCGCGCAACGCGCCGAGGTCGTAGCCGCCTTCGAGGAACACGATCACCCGCCCGGGGCGGGGCGCGAGCTGCGCCATGCGCGTCGCCAGCGCGCCGTAGTCCCCCGCTGACAAGCCGAGCCCGGTGAGGGGGTCGGCGCGGTGGGCGTCGAAGCCGCACGACACGAGCACCCAGTCGGGCGCGTGGCGCGCCGCCAACGGTGCGACGAGCTCGTCGACCGCGCGGAGGTAGAGGTCGCCGGTTGCACCGGCCGGGAGCGGCACGTTGCACGTCGCGCCGACGCCGCCGTCGGCCCCGACCTCGTCGAGGCGACCCGTCCCGGGATACAGCGGCCATTCGTGGAGCGACACGTACGCGACGCGCGCGTCGTCGTAGAAGATCTCCTGCGTGCCGTTGCCGTGGTGCGCGTCGTAGTCGACGATCAGGACGCGATCACCGCGGTCCGCGAGCGCGGCCGCGGTGATGGCGACGTTGTTGAGCAGGCAGAACCCCATGGCGCGCTCGGGACGGGCGTGGTGGCCCGGCGGTCGCAGCGCGAGGAACGCGCCGTCGCCGTCTGCACCCGCGAGCGCGTCGACGGCCGCGAGGCCCGCGCCGGCCGCCCGCACCGCCGCCGGCCACGACCCTGCCGACATCGAGGTGTCGGGGTCGATCGTCCCGCCGCCGTGCTCGGCCAGGGCCTCGAGCCGCTCGACGTGCCGCGGCGTGTGCACCCGTGTGATCTCCTCGGCCGTCGCGTCGCGCGGCGGGAGCGGCCTGACCAGGGCATCGGTGTCGGCGCCCACGTCGCGCGCCGCCTGGTCGATGCCGGCGTGCACGGCTTCCAGCCGCGCCGGGCGCTCGGGGTGCCCGCGGCCGGGGTCGTGGTCGGCGAAGCGCGGATCGACGCCGACGAACAGCATGCTGCCCACGGTACCCGGCGTGTTTTCTCGGCCGTGGCCGCCGCGCCCGTCGCGGAGCCGACGGTTACGCTCGCGCGTCGCCATGTCGCCCCTGAACTCTCACACGCTCCGCTGGCGGGGCGGCTGGGCGCGTATCGGGCCGTTCCGCTCGGACGCCGACGTCGCCCGCCTCACGATGGGGACGGATGCTCCTCCGAGCCCGTCCGTGATCGAGCGCTGCCTCGGAGAGGTCCAGGCACGCAGCTACAAGGCGGTCGTGACGAACGCGCTCGGCCCCGCCGAGTCCGCCCCCTTCGTCGATGCCGGCTTCGCCGTGCGAGAACGCCTCCACCTGCTCGCCCACGACCTCGACCGGCTGCCGCCGGCGACGGGCTCGACGCGGCGCGCCCGCCGTCACGACTATCCCGCGATCCTCGACCTCGACGCGACCGCCTTCGACGGCGACTGGCACCTCGACCACGACGGGCTCGTCGAAGCACTCCGCGCGACACCGGTGACGCGCTTCCGCATCACACCCGACTCGGGCACGATCTCCGGCTACGCCATCACCGGCCGGTCCGGACGAAACGGGTACCTCCAGCGCATCGCCGTCCACGCAAACGCGCGCAACCGGGGATTCGGCCGCACGCTCATCGCCGATGCGCTCTGGTGGTTGCGACGCCGCTCCGTCGACCGCGCGTTGGTCAACACACAGCTCGACAACACGGCCGCGCTCTCGCTGTACGAATCGTGCGGCTTCCGGCGCCTCCCCGTCGGGCTGTGCGTGCTCGGGCGGACGCTTTGAGACGCGTCGCGGTCGTCGTGCTGGCGGTCGCCGCCCTCTTCGCGCTCGCGGCGCTGCCCGCCGGTGCCGGCGTCGACCCGCCGCCCACGACGGCGAACGCCAACCCGAACGCACCAGGCCTCGTGCTCATCGGCCAGCCGGCCTGGGTCACCGTCGGCGGAAACCTCCCGCTGCGCCTCCAGGTCCGGGGCCAGGCGGCGGGCACCGCCGGCCTCACTGTCAGCGCCACCGCGCACGAGGCCGTGAGCTCCCGCTCGGGCTTCCAGGCCGCGGTCGAAGGCCGGAACCTCGGCTCAGTGCTCGGCCAGGCCGAGCTCCCGCTCGACCTCTTCCCCGCCGGCGATGACGGCAGCCGGACGCTCAACTTCCCGCTTCAAGCCGAGGACGCGCCCCGCGACCCGAACGCACTCCAGCTGCGCCGCACCGGCGTGTACCCGGTCGAGGTGGAGTTGCGCCAGCCCGACGGGACCCGGCTGGCCGGGTTCGTCACGCCCGTCGTCGCCGTCGCGCCCGGGGCGAACGGCGGGCCGGCCATCGGTCAGCGGCTCGGGGTCAGCTGGGTCGTGCCGATGACGGCCCCGCCCGCGTATCAGGCCGACGGCAAGCCGGACCCGTCCGTCGTGTCGCAACTGCGGCCCGAAGGACGCCTCGGCCGGCGGGCGATTGCGATCGCCAACTCGGGCGTCCCGCTCACGATCGCGCCCGGGCCCGAGACGCCTCGAGTCGTGGACCCAGCTCGCCAACGGCGACCCCGGCCTCACGACCTCGCTCAACGCGATGCGGGACGCGCTCGGCCGGTCACAGGTCCTGGCCGGCGCCTACGTCCCCGTCGACGTGCGCTCGCTCGTGAGCGGCGGGCTCAGCGCCGAGGTGGGGCCCGAGCTCGTGCAGGGAACCGACAAGCTCAGCGCGCTGCTCGGGACGCGCGTCGATCCCAGAACCGAGATCGCGCGCCCCGCCAACGACGCTTCACTCGCACGCCTGCGCGACGCCGGCGTCGACCGCGTGATCCTGGACGGCGCCGATCTCACCCCGAGCGACCAGCAGTTCACGCCCGCGCAACCCTTCGCCGTGCGCAATCAACCGGCAACGACCATGGCCGTCGGGTCGGACACCGGTCTGCAGCGTCTCCTCGAGGGCGACGACCCGCCGGCCCTACGCGCCCAGCGGTTCCTCGCGGGGCTGTCGGTCGTCGCGCTCGAGCAACCGAATGTCCGACGGGGGGTGGTCGTCCTCGAGCCGGACGACTGGAACGCGAGCAGCGCGCTCCTCGAGTCTGCGTTGGCCGGGCTGACGTCCGACCATCCGCTGCTCGACCCGCTCACGGTCGACGACCTCATCGGGACGGTGCCTCCGGCGACGAGCGGCAACGCTCCCGTCGAGCGTGATCTCGCACCGTCGCCCGTGCCGCCCGCGCCGGTGACGGAGCGCGAGTACCTCGACGCCCAGACCCAGCTCGAGGCCTTCAACGCGCTCGTGCCGCCGCCGAACCCCGTCGCCGAACCCGGCAACCGATCACTCCTCGTGTCGCTGTCGTCCGTGTGGTCGGGGCCGGGAGGCCGCGCCCGCGCCCGCGCCGAGCTGGCGAAGATCGACGCCGACGTCAACCAGTTCGTGAGTCGCCTGCACGTGCCGGCCGTCAACAGCACGATCACGTTGACCGCCGAAAAGGGCGCGATCCCGGTGACGTTCCTCAACGAGACCGGGCAGGCACTCCGGGTACGCGTGCGCCTCGAGAGCGACAAGCTCGTGTTCCCCGATGGGAACCAGCGCGTCTTGGACCTGCCCCCTCGGAGCACGACGGTGCGCTTCACCGTCGAGACGCGCAGCACGGGGACGTTCCCGCTCACGCTCAGGGTGACGTCCCCCGACGGCGCCCTGCCCCTCCAGCAGACCGAAGTGAAGGTGCGCACCACGTTCTTCGTGAACAACGTCGGCTTGTTCCTCACGGTCGGGGCCGTGCTCTTCCTCGCCGGGTGGTGGGCCCACGACATCCGCCGGCGCCGGCGCCGGCGCGCCGCCACCCCGGCCCACCCGGCGTTGTCGCCACCCGCGACGCCCGGCGCCGGTCAGAGCTCCGGTAGTTCCGGCCCGTGAGCGACACGGCTGGAGCTGCGGGCCAGCAATCGACCCGTTTGCTGCGGTCGAGCGCCATCGTCGGGCTCGGCACGGCGCTGTCGCGGATCACCGGCTTCCTTCGCGTCGCGGCGATCGCCTACGCGATCGGTGCCGGAGCCCTCGCCGGGACATACAGCTACGCCAACGAGACCCCGAACATGCTCTACGAGCTGCTGCTCGGCGGGGTGCTCACCGCGACGCTCGTCCCTCAGTTCGTCCGCCACGTCGAGCGCGAGGACGACGAAGCCGTCAGCGCCATCATGACCGTCGCGATCTCGGTGCTCGTCGCGGTGTCCATCGCCGGGGTGCTCCTGGCGCCCTACATCGTCCAGTTGTTCACGCTGCGGGCCGAAGGCGCGAGCCGAGCCGCGCAGCAGGAGGTCGCGACGACCCTGGTGCGGCTGTTCATGCCCCAGATCGTCTTCTACGGGTTCACGGCGCTCGCGACCGCGCTGCTGAACGCGCACCGTCGGTTCGCGGCGGCCGCGTTCGCCCCCATGCTCAACAACATCGTCGTCATCGCGATCTTCGTGTCACTGCCTCGTTTGCTCGACGGGCCGATCACGCTCGACCGCGTCCGCGACGACACGGCGCTCGTCATCACGTTGGGCGTTGGCACGACTGCCGGCATCGCCGCGGTGGCGCTCGCGCTCTGGCGCGGTCCTGCGGTGGGCCCGGATCCAGCTCCGGTTCGTGTTCGCGTGGCGGCATCGCGCCGTCGTCGCGATGGCTCGCCTCTCCTCGTGGACGCTCGGCTACGTCGTCGCGAACCAGATCGCGCTCTGGATCGTGCTCGTCCTCGCCAACGGCCGCGATGGCGGGCCGTTCATCTACCTGAGCGCGTACGCGTTCTTCCAGCTTCCTCACGGACTGCTCGCCGTCTCCCTCATGACGACGCTCGCGCCGGAGATGGCGAGCGCGGCCGGTCGCGGCGACATCGGCGAACTGCGCGACCGGCTGTCCTTCGGGCTCCGGTTGACGACCTTCGTCATCGTGCCGTGCTCGGCGATCTTCATCGCGTTGGCGCGGCCCATGGTCGTCGCCCTCCTCGAGCGGGGTGCGTTCTCCAGCAGTGACGCCACCGTGGTCGCGCACACGGTGGCGGGATTCTCCCTGGGCCTGGTGCCGTTCTCCATCTACCTGTTCTCGTTGCGCGCGTTCTACTCGCTGCAGGACACGCGCACGCCGTTCTTCCTGAACTGCTTCGAGAACGCGCTCAACATCGCGCTGGCGTTCCCGCTGTACAAGGCGTTCGGCGTCCCCGGTCTCGCGGTCGCGTTCGCCGGCGCGTACGGCGGCGCGTCGGTGCTCACGATCGTCGTGCTTCGACGACGCCTCGGTTACATCGACGGACGCCGGTTGATCGACACGCTGTGCGCGTTCGCTCGCCGCCGGTGGGCTCGTGGCCCTCGTCACGTGGATGATCGCGCGCGGCCTCGGATGGTCGAACGCCTGGGTCGCGGTCGGGACGACCCTTGTGGGGGCGACCGTCGGCTTCGCCGAGTACTTCGCGGTCACGGCCGCGCTGCGCATGCGGGAGCTCGACGATCTCTGGTCGTTGTTCGCCCCTCGCATCCGCCGAGGACGCGGGCTCCACCCGCCGGTGTCGCCCGAGGCCGCCCTGCGCGGGCCGTCGGACAGAGAGGGTCGAACGGTGTAACGATGCTGTCGCGCCGCCGGTCGGAGAGCGGCGAAGCGGCCAGGGGGTGCCATGGGGGTTCGAGTCGTCACCGACAGCGCATGCGACCTGCCGGACGACCTGATCGAGCGGGACGGCATCGAAGTGGTGCCGCTCACCATCCGCTTCGGCAACGAAGAGCTCGTCGACCGCAAGGAGCTCAGCACCGACGAGTTCTGGCGTCGCCTCGCCGACTCGGACGTCCTTCCCGAGACGTCGGCACCGTCGGCAGGCGCGTTCGAGGCCGCGTTCCGGCGCCTGATCGCGGACGGCGCGACCGGCATCGTCTGCATCAACCTGTCGTCCCAGCTCTCGGCGACGATGCAGTCGGCGCAGGTCGCGGCGCAGGCGGTCCAGGCCGACTGCCCGGTCGTCGTCATCGACTCGCTCATGGTCTCGATGGGCCTCGGGAGCCTGTGCCTCACCGCCGCCCGGCGAGCTGCCGACGGCGACTCGCTGGAGTCGATCGTCGCCAACGTCACCGATCGCCGAGACCGCACGAAGCTGTTCGGGGCGCTCGACACGCTCGAGTTCCTCAAGAAGGGCGGCCGGGTCGGCAACGCCCGGGCGCTCCTCGGTTCGATGCTGTCGATCAAGCCGGTCCTCGAGGTCCGCGACGGCGTGGTGGAGGAAGCGGGCAAGGTCCGCACCCGTTCGAAGGCGCTGCGGCTGCTGGCCGACCGAGTGAAGCAAGGCCCCTTCGAGAACCTCGCCGTGCTCCACGGCAACGCGCCGGATCTCGACGAGCTGCTCGACCTGCTCGAGCCGCTGGCGCCCCGGGACGAGATCGTCGTCGGGCAGATCGGCCCGGTCATCGGCACGCACGCCGGTCCCCGCGTCATCGGGGTCACGTTCCAGGCCCGCACCTGACCTCGTTCGATCCCGCCAGCTGAGGCAAGCGCGGCGAAGCCAGCCACTAGCGTCGGGGGACGTGCCGGAACCTTCCACGGCCGGACGCGTCCTCGGCGGGCGCTACCGCCTCGACCGCGAGCTCGCGCGCGGTGGCATGGCCACCGTGTGGATCGCCGAGGACCCGTTGCTGTCGCGCCGCGTCGCGGTCAAGCTCCTTCTGCCGAGCTCGCCGTCGACGAAGCGCTGCGCGTCCGCTTCCGCAACGAAGCCATCGCCGCCGCGAAGCTCACGCACCCCGGGATCGTCGCGACGTACGACACCGGTGACGACGACGGCACCGCGTACATCGTCATGGAGCTCGTCGAAGGCACAACGCTCCGGCGTCTGATCGACGAGCGCGGCCGGTTGCCGGTGCCCGAGGCCGCCGACATCGCGTCGCAAGTGGCGGACGCGCTCGAGCACGCGCACCGTCAAGGGCTCGTCCACCGCGACATCAAGCCGGCCAACGTGCTCGTGCAGCCGGACGGACGGGTGAAGGTCACCGACTTCGGGATCGCGAAGGCGGCGGGGGGCGACGACCTCACCCGCACCGGCACCGTGGTCGGAACCGCTCGCTACCTCGCGCCGGAACAGGTGAACGGCAACAAGGTCGACGGTCGCGCCGACGTCTACGCGCTCGGCCTCATCCTCTACGAGATGTTGGCGGGCAGCGCGCCGTTCGCCGGCGACTCCGACATGGCGACCGCCGTCGCCCGTCTCACGAATGCGCCCGAGCCGATCCGAACGGCGCGCCCGGAGGTGTCACGCCACCTCGAGGACGTCGTGGCGCGCAGCCTCGCTCGCGATCCCGAGTACCGGTACCAGTCGGCGCAGGCGTTCAAGGACGCGCTGACGCCGGGACACGACACGGCGCCGACCGGCGCGCTCGCGCCTCCGCCGGCACCGCGCCCGGCCGCGGCGCCCCCCGCGCGCGCCGGCGGTCGCGCCGAGTCGACCGCAGTAGGTGCGCCGCCTCCGGCGCAGCCGGCTCCCGTGGCTGCGGCCCGACGCGGGCGCCGCTGGCCGTGGCTGGTGCTGATCCTGGTCCTCCTCGGCGCCGGCGCCGCGGTCGCGTACGCCCTCACGAACCTCGGCGGCGGCTCCGACGCCCCCGGCACCGCGGCGGCCGCCACTCAGGCGCTACCGATCGCCGCAGCCCACGACTTCGATCCTCCCCCGGAGACGGAGGAGAGCACCCCGAAGACGTGCACTTCGCCATCGACGGCGATCCCGGCACCGCCTGGCAGACGGAGAGCTACAGCAACCGCAACTTCGGCAACGCCAAGTCGGGCGTCGGCTTGTGGGTCCAGCTCGACGCCGCCCACGACGTCACCGCGGTCACGGTGACCACCCTGGAGGACGGCTGGAGCGCAGAGATCTACGTGGCCGATCAGCCGGGCAGCTCGCTCCAAGCATGGGGTCCGGCCCGTGTGTCGGGGGACACCCTGCCGGCGGTCCATCGCTTCGACCTGAACGCGCGCGGGCAGTACGTGCTCGTGTGGTGCACACAGCTGCCTCAGTCCGACAAGCTCCAGATCGGTGACGTCAAGGTCGAGGGCCGCTGACCGGGACACGCCGGGCGGTCTCGGTCTTCGACCTGGCCTGAGGCGCCGGAGACGGGACGGGGCCGGGTACGCTCGCCGGGTTCTCGGACGGGACGGGGTGCCATGAGCGACTGGACGACCGACGCGGTCGACAACATCGAGCGGGTCGTCACGACCGTCCGCGACAAGACGGTCACCCCCGCCCAGAACGTCACCCGGGCGATCGTGTTCGGGCTGCTCACGGCGTTCTTCGTCGCCACCGCGCTGACGATCGTGTCGATCGGCCTGTTCCGGCTGGTCGACGTCTATCTGCCCGGGGGTGTCTGGGCGACGTACCTCGTCTTCGGCGGAATCTTCGTCGTCGCCGGCACGTTCTGCTGGGCGCGGAGGACAAAGGTGTCCCCGCCCGAATGATCCGGGGAACTGCCCCATGAACGAAGTACGCGAGCTCGTCATCGTCGGCTCCGGCCCCGCCGGGCTGACCGCCGCCGTCTACGCCGCCCGTGCCGATCTCAGGCCCGTCGTCATCGAAGGCGCCGGGGCGGGCGGGCAGCTCATGCTGACCACCGACGTCGAGAACTACCCCGGCTTCCCCGACGGCATCCTCGGCCCCGAGCTGATGATGAAGTTCCGGGAGCAGGCCGAGCGCTTCGGCGCCGAGTTCGTGACCGCCGACGTCGACCGCGTCGACCTGTCGGCGTCGCCGTTCGGCGCGTGGGTCGGCGAGCACGGAGTACCGCTCGCGAGGCCCTGATCATCTCGACCGGCGCGTCGGCCCGGATGCTCGGCCTCCCGTCCGAGGCAGCGCCTGCTCGGCCACGGCGTGTCCACGTGCGCGACGTGCGACGGGTTCTTCTTCCGCGAGAAGCCCATCGCGGTCGTCGGCGGCGGCGACTCGCGCCATCGAGGAAGCGCTCTTCCTCACGAAGTTCGCCACCAAGGTCACCGTCGTCCACCGACGCGACGAGCTGCGGGCGTCGAAGATCATGCAGGACCGCGCGTTCGCCAATCCGAAGATCGACTTCAAGTGGAACTCGGTCGTGACCGACGTGGGCGGCGACGGGACCGTCGATGTCCTCCACCTGCGCGACACGCGTCACGGACGATGCGTCGGAGCTCGACGTCGGCGGGCTGTTCGTCGCCATCGGCCACGATCCCAACACGAAGCTGTTCGAGGGCCAGCTCGACCTGGACGAGAACGGCTACGTCGTGCTCCCGCACGCCGGCTCGACGCTGCACGTCGGTCGACGGTGTGTTCGCGGCCGGCGACGTCGCAGACCACGTCTACCGCCAGGCCGTCACCGCGGCCGGGACCGGTTGCATGGCAGCGATCGAGGCCGAGCGCTGGATCGAGGCCCGTCGCCACGCCGCCGCCCAGACGTGACCAATCCGGAATTGGCGGCGACACGGCGTGGTTTCACGCTCGTAGATACACTCGACCGACCCTGGCCGAAAGGACCCCCGTGGGCGCCGACATCACGTACCTCTCCGACAACACCTTCGACGAGACGGTCGGGGCGGCCGACACGCCTGTGCTCGTCGACTTCTGGGCCGAGTGGTGCGGTCCCTGCAAGATGATCGCCCCGACGCTCGAGGAGATCGCCTCGGAGCACAAGGGCAAGCTGCGCATCGCCAAGCTCAACGTCGACGACAACCCCCAGACGGCGATGCGCTACAACGTGATGAGCATCCCGACGCTGATGGTGTTCAACGACGGCGAGCCTGTGAAGCGACTCGTCGGGGCCAAGGGCAAGGGTCAGCTCCTCCAGGATCTCGCCGAATTCATCTCGTGACGGCCCGACTTGTCGCCGTCGCAAGCTCCGGCTTTGCGTCGACGGTCGGCTAAGCCGCCGTCGCCGCGGCGGCGCCGCGGCGCATGACCGCGGCGGCGCTCCAGCCGGGCGAGACGGGCGAGGCGGTCCGAGACCTTCAGCGGCGGCTCGCCGCGCTCGGCCTCGACTCGACGTCCGACGAACCGGGCGAGTTCGGCCCGGGCACCGAAGCGGCCGTGCGCGCGTTCCAGCAGCAGCGCGGCCTCGTCGTCGACGGGCTCTGTGGCCCGCAGACGTGGGCCACGCTCGTCGAGAGCGGCTTCTCGCTCGGCGATCGGACCCTGTACTTCCGTCAGCCGATGTTGCGCGGCGACGACGTCACCGAGCTCCAGCGGCGGCTGAACTCGCTCGGTTTCGACGCCGGTCGCGAGGACGGAATCCTCGGCGAGCAGACCGCCGACGCCGTCGCCGAGTTCCAGCGCAACGTGGGCCTCGCGCCCGACGGCTTCTGCGGTTGGACCACCGTCGCGGCGCTCCGCCGGGTAGGAACCCTCGCGGCGGGTTCCGTCGCCAGCGTGCGCGAGCGGGAGATGCTGCGCCGCGGGCCCCACGGGCTCGGCGGCAAGCGCGTCTTCATCACCGCCGCGCCCGGTTTCGAGGCCCTGGGCGACGCGGTCTGCCGCGGCCTCGCCGAAGCCGGCGCCGGCGCCCTGTTGGATTCGGCCGGATCCGACGACAGCACCACGGCCGCCGCCGCCAATCAGTTCGGCGCCGCGCTGTTCCTCGCGCTGCGCGCCGGTACCGGCGACGAAGGCTGCTTGTGCACGTACTTCTCGTCGGGGACGTTCCGCTCGGAGGCCGGTTTCCGCGTGGCGACCGCCGTCCAGGACGAGCTGCGCGGCGTTCTGCCGACGGCCCCGGACCCGTGCGGCAAGGCGTACGGCATCCTTCGCGAGACGCGCATGGCGGCGGTCGTGTGCGAGCTGGTCGATCAGGGCGACGTGACCGCGATGCGCAATGTCGTCGCGCGCGCCGGCGACGTCAGCCGCGCGATCGTGCGCGGCGTCGGCCGCGGCGTCGAGGAGCCGCCCGACAACTAGCGCGCGTCGCTCTCGACGTAGCCGGTGAGCGCGCGGATGACTTCGGCTCGGGCGCGGTCGGCATCGACGCCGTGCTCGCGGAGCACGCGCCCGCCGATGCCATCCTGCTCGGCCACGAGCGCCAGGAGCAGATGCTCGGTCCCGATGTAGTTGTGACCGAGCCGGAGCGATTCACCCCGCGTGAGGTCCAGCACCCGCCGCGCCCGCGGCGTGAAGGGCAGGTCGGAGGCGACCGCGCCGTTCGGCGGTCGCGGCACGGCGGCTTCGATCACGGCTTGGCGCAACCGATCAACCGGGATGCCCAGCTCGGCGAGCACGCGAACGGAGATGGCGGCGGGATCTACCAGCACGCCGAGGAGCAGGTGCTCCGTGCCGACGTAGTTGTGACCCATCTCGAGCGCTTCCTCGCGGGCGCGCGCCACGCTGGCGCGGGCGCGTGCCGTGTACCGCACGAGGAGGTGCTCGTCGGCGGCCGGAGTCGCAGCGTCGCGGTCCACGAACCGCTGCTGCGCGCCCTGCTTGGTCACGCCGAGCGCGGCGCCGATCTCGGCCCAGGACCGGCCCGCGTGACGCGCCGCATCTACGAAGTGCCCGAGCAGCAAGTCGGCCTTGCTGGTGATCTCACCCGACACCTCGGCGGCGGCCGCGACGCGGGTGAGCGCGTCCTGGTCGGCGCTGCGGTCGTTCACGGTCTGGATGAGCTCGGTGAGCGACGGTGCGGGTGCCATCGGTCAACTCTAAGTTGACGCACCCGCGGGTTCAAGCATTTCCTGACGGAGCGTGGGAAACCGCAGGTCAGCCGGTCTCGGCCCGACGCTGCCGGTCGCCGGTCACGACCCGGTACAGCCGCTCGAGGTCCGCCAGGTCGGCGAAATCCACGGTGATCCTGCCCTGCTTGCCGCCGACCGTGATCTTCACGCGGGTCTCGAGGTAGTCGCCGAGCAGCTCCTCGAGCTCGAGCAGTCCCGGCGGGCGGAGCTGGCCCGGCGCCGCGCTCGGAGCGCGCTTCGCGTCGCCGACGTGCGCCCGGACGGCATCCTCCACCGCGCGTACCGACAGGCCTTCGTTGACGACGCGTCGCGCGAGCTGCTCCTGGAACGCGCGGTCGGGCGTGCCGAGCAGCGCGCGAGCGTGTCCGCCCTTGAGCGTGTCGTCCTGGATCATCTTCTGGATCGCGGGCGGCAGTTGGAGGAGTCGCAGCGTGTTCGTGATCGCCACGCGGCTGCGTCCGACGCGCGCCGCCACCTGCTCGTGCGTGAGACGAAAGTCCTCGATCAACTGCTGGTACGCGGCGGCTTCCTCGAGCGCGTTGAGGTCGGCGCGGTGCACGTTCTCGACGAGCGCGTGCTCGAGCGCCGACGCGTCGTCGGTGGTCTTGATCAGGGCCGGGATCGCCTGGAGCCCGGCGCGCCGGCGCGGCGCGCCAGCGGCGCTCACCGGCGATGAGCTCGTAGCCGTCGTCGGCGGGGCGCACGAGCACCGGCTGGAGCACTCCGACCTCGCGAATGGAATCCGCGAGCGCGCCGAGCTGCTCCTCGCCGAAGTGCTCGCGCGGCTGGTACCGGTTGGGCCGGATGGTCGAAACTGGAAGTTCCTGGTAACCGCCGGCGCCGAGGCCTTCGGCCGCGCCCGGCGGGATCAGGGCTCCGAGCCCCTTACCCAGACCGCCTTTTCGCGCCACGGCACACCTCTTTCGCCAGTTCCCGGTACGCCTTGGCGCCCCGGGAGGTGGAATCGAACACGATGATGGGTTGCCCGAACGACGGCGCCTCGGAGAGGCGGACGGTCCGGGGGACGACGGTCTCGTACACGCGCCGTCCGAAATGGGCGCGCACTTCGTCGACCACCTGGTCGGCGAGCTTGGTGCGCCCGTCGTACATGGTCATGACGATCCCGCGCACGTCGAGGTTCGGATTCAGGTTGGCGCGCACCAGGCCGACGTTCCGGAGCAGCTGCCCGAGCCCCTCGAGCGCGTAGTACTCGCATTGGATCGGCACGACGACACCGTCGGCGGCCGCCAGCCCGTTCACGGTGAGGAGGCCGAGGGAAGGCGGGCAGTCGATCAGGACGATGTCGTAGTTGTCGCGGACCTCGTCGAGCGCGCGGCGCAGCTTGAGCTCCCGGCTCATGGCCGGCACGAGCTCGATCTCGGCGCCTGCGAGGTCGATCGTCGCCGGCGCCACGAAGAGGTTCTTGAGGCTCGTCGGCTCGATGCAGTCTTCGATGGCTGCGTTGTTCATGACCACGTCGTAGACCGACGAGCTCAGGTCGCGAGCGCTCAGGCCGAGCCCTGTCGTGGCATTGCTCTGCGGATCGAGATCGACGACCAGGACGCGGAGACCCTCCTCCGCCAGTGCGGCGCCGAGATTGACGGCGGTGGTCGTCTTGCCGACGCCACCCTTCTGGTTGGCGATGGCAAGGACCGACGGCAGGAGGAGGGGGGTCGGGTCCTCGGCGGCCCGCGCGAGCAGCTGGCGGGTCGGGACGTCAGCGGATTCGAGCGGCGGGGGCTCGAATGCCGGCAGATCGACGCGGCGTTCGCCCTCGTCGGTGACCGCGGTCTCGACCTCCGCCTCGGCGTGCCTGCCGCCGGCGCTCGTAGCGGCGCCTTGGCGGAGCGACGCGAGCGCCTGCCGGCCGCGACGCTTCACTTCGTCGTCCACCCGGCCCATTACCAGTCCCCTACTCGTGTACCCGTGCACGCGTAGCGCCATGTTGGCTGAGGCCTCCGGCCCGGTCAAGGGTCGGGCCAGAATCCCTTCGTTTCACGGGGAACATGCCGCGAATCGGACAATCGTCGCTCCTCGCGCGATCCGCCGCCCAGTCCGGATGTTTCACGGGAAACCACCCGTCTGGATTCCCGGGGCTGGGCCGGTTCACCACAGCGGCCTGCGCCCTGGAACCCCCACACGCCGAGGCCAACGCTCCCCGCGTGGCTCCGCCAACGTCAGCACGGCCACTCGCGCTCCCTCGCTGCCGCGCACCTCCGGACCGAGCAGCCCCAACTCCGCGAGCCCCTCCTTCGGCCACCGCGTCGGGTCGGGCTCACCCGGGGGCTCGCTCACCGCCAGCCGGCCACCCCGCTCGAGGAAGCCCGACCGCGCATTCGGCCGTCGTCGCCGGGGCCCCGAACCCGCGCGCCACCACGAGCTCGAACTCACCACGAAACTCCTGGTCTCTGGCCAGTTCCTCGGCTCGACCGCATGCCACCGACACGCGATCCGCCAGATCGAGCGCCCCGACGGCAGATTCGAGAAAGGAGCAGCGGCGTCGCCTCGCATCGAGCAGGACCCCTGTCGCCGTTGGCCACAACGCGAGCAGGATCAGGCCGGGAACGCCGGCGCCCGAGCCCAGGTCCAGGAACCGACCGTGGAAGTCGGGGTCGACGGCCGCCGCCAGCGCTTCGGCATGGTCGAGATGCGCTTCGACGGGGCCCGGCCCGACCATCCCCCGCCGGCGGGCGTCCTCGAGCTGCGCCGTCAGTTGACGGCGAACCTGCGGGGCGAGCATCGCCCGCCGACGATCAACCCGGTCGGATCACGACTCGGCGGCGTGGCTCCTCGCCCTCCGACGTCGTGCTGACACCCTCCACCTCGGCGACCACGTCGTGCACGACCTTGCGGTCGGACGCGCCCATCGGTTCGAGCGCCTGCTCGGCGTCCTCGTCGCGGACTCGCTCTGCGAGCTGGCGGGCGAACTCCGACAGCGCCTCCCGCCGCTTCGCGCGATAGCCCCCGACGTCGACGTGGACCCGAACGCCGTGGCCCCCGGTCTGGCGCTGGACCACGGTCCGCACGAGCTCCTCGACCGCGGCGAGCGTCGCCCCGCGCGGCCCCACGAGGAGCCCGAGGTTGTCGCCCGTCACGTCGACGAGGACCGTGTCCTCGTCCTCGAGGTGGCTGGCCACGTCCGCCTTGGCGCCGAACGCCTCCACCAGGCCGCGGGTGAACTCGACCGCCTGGTCGGCTTGCTCGTCCACCGAGATGTCGGCTTGCTCGTCCACTGTCGCTCCCCGCTCCTGCTCTTCGCGCCGGCCTTCACTTCGACCGCCCGTCCCACCGCGGCCGCGCCGCCGGCGATTCCTCGACGGCCGTGGCCCTCTGCTCTCCTGCGTACCTTCGCCCCGAGTTCCGGGACGAGCCCCCGTTCGCGCCCTGCCGTCGCCTCCCCGCTCGTCCTCCCGTGCGCCCGACCCACCGCGCCGGCGTGACCGACGCCGCGGCTCCCCCGGCTTCTCCCGGGAGATCGGCTTGACCCGAGCGCGGATCCTCGCCTCCCCGCCGAACCGTCCGAACAGCCCGCCGCGGGGCCGGGCGACCACCTCGTATTCGACGTCGTTCTCGTCGACCCCCAGCTCGTCGAGGGCTGCGTCAAGCGCCTCTTCGATCGTGCGGCCGGTCGTCTCGACCCATTCCATCTACCGCTTCCGCTTCTTCTTGCTGCTGCTCCGGCGGCGGCGCGACTGGCTGTTGCGGGCCGATCCGCCCTGTCGTGCCGCCGGCTGCTTGGACGCCGGCTGCTTGGACGCGGGCTGCTTCGCCTGCGCCGGTTTCGCGGCCGACCCGCCTCCCGAGTTCCCGTCCGACGGCGGACGGAACAAGTCCCGCAACGCCCCCAGCGGGCTCGATCGCGTGCCCGTCGGGGCCGTTTCCTCGGCGCGCGGCGCTGGTTTCGGGCTTTCTGCCGCCTCCGAAGGCTCAACCGTCTCCTCGGGCTCGGCGGGCGCCGCGGTCACCTCGCGTTTCGTGGGCGAGCTCTTGGCATCGATCGCGCCGCCCTTCCGCACATGATCACGGGGCGCGATCTTGCGCATGATCAGCTCCTGCTGGCCCAGCCGCCAGAGGTTGGTAACCAGGAAGTAGAGGACCAGCCCGGCCGGGAAGAACAGGGAGAACGCGCCGAAGGCGATCGGCAGCACCTTCGTGATCATCGGCATCTGCGCGTTGGCGCCGGCCGGGGTGTTGCGCTGGCTCTGGCGCGACTGGAGGAAGCCGGTGAGGAAGACCGCGCCGACGAGGATGTAGTAGGGGAGCGCGACCCAGAGACTGCTGTGGGGGTCGGTCGCCTTCAGCGACAGGTCCATCCCGAGGAACGTCAGCCCGTTCGGCTTGGCGGCGATGATGTCCTTGTAGAGCTGCGACCCGATCGGGCACGGTCGCCGCGGTGGAGCGCAGCACACGGAAGAGCGAGATGAAGACCGGGATCTGCACCAGGAGCGGCAGGCACCCGCCGAGCGGGTTGATCTTGTTCTCCTGGTAGAACTTCATCATCTCTTCGTTGAGCTTCTGGCGGTCGCCCTTGTACTTCGCCTGGAGCTTCTTGATCTCCGGCTGCAGCTCGCTGCATCGCCATCATCGACTGGCCTGCTTCGCGGTGAGCGGGAACAGGACGAGCATCACCATGATCGTCAGCAGGATGATCGCCACGCCCTAGGTTCGGGATGATGGCGTAGAAGAACGCCAAGACGGCGCCGAAGACGTTGTAGAGGGGATCGACGAGCATCGGTCAGCCTGCTCTCATGGGCGAACGTGTGTTCGGGGGACGGGGTCGAGCCCACCGCCGCGCCAAGGTGGCAGCGCCCCAGCCGGCGGACCGCGAGCCACAGGCCGCGGAACGCGCCGTGTTGCTCGAGCGCTCCGAGCGCGTACGCCGAGCACGACGGGTGAAAGCGGCACCGGGGCGGCAGGTGCACGCTCACCAGGCGCCACGCCCGGATCGGCAGCATCAAGAGGCGGGCCGCGACGGACGGGCGTGGTGGGCGCCACGTCGACGACGGCGCTCACGGGTGCCCGCCGGCTGCTCTGAACAATGCTGCGAGTGCCTCGACGAGGGCGTCGAACGGCATCGTCAGCGCCTCCCGCCGAGCGGACACGAGGTAGGCCCCGCCGGCGGTGAGCTCCGCCTCGGCGCGTCGCCACGGCCGCCCGGAGGCGTCGCCGCAGTCGGTTGCGCACGACGGCGTTGCCCACCCCGCCGACGGCGTACGCCACCCGCGGGGGAGCGTCGGACTCGCCGGGAACGAACCGGATCGTGACGGGACCGCGCGCGTGTCGCTCCGCCCGGGCGAGGACGTCGAACGTGGCACGGTCGCGAACGCGCCAGATCAGGCCGAGAGGCGCTTGCGGCCGCGCTGGCGTCGGGCCTTGAGCACCGCCCGACCGCCCCGGGTTCGCATGCGGGACCGGAAGCCGTGGGTCTTCTTGCGCTTTCGGTTGTTCGGCTGGAACGTGCGCTTCACGCATGGCCTCCTCGCGAAGGATCGCCCGCGAGACCCGAGGTCAGGGGCCGCAAACAGTCGGGCGAACCACCGAGTGTACGGCGGCGCGTCAAAGAACCGCAACGCGGGGGACCGGGCTCGCCGCGCAATGCCCACGCGACCCTTGTTCGCCGCAAAACCCCGGTGCTACGTTCGGCTTCTCGCCAACGCCACGGCCTCGGAGGCGAACTTCCCCGAACTCGAGAGGCCGAATCTTTCTTACCGGCCCATGGCCACCTCCGGTGGCCCCAGAGGAACGTTCTCCACACCTGTGGATGCTCCTGTGGAATTTGACCGGGGTGTCACCGCCGCCGAGATCTGGGAACACGGCGCGACAGCCCTCCGCGCCAGCTCGCGCCGAACACGTGGGGATGTGGTTCCAAGGCGTCCGCGCGGTCAGCCTGACCGACGACGTCCTGACCCTCGCGGTCCCGAGCTCTCTCGCCGCCGACCGCATCCGCTCCAGCTACACCGGCATGCTCACCGACACCCTCCGGGACGTCACGGGTCAGCAGCTCCGCGTCGAGCTCCTCGTCGAGACCGACACCCGGCCCGAAGAGGCACTCCCGTCCGTCCCGCCGACCGTCGGCGACGCCCCTGAGCGAGCTCCCGACGCCGGCCGCGCCCGACGAGGAGCCCTCCCGCCTCTGGGCGACCGGGGCGTCTCAACCCCCGGTACACCTTCGACCAGTTCGTGATCGGCGCCTCCAACCGCTTCGCCCACGCCGCCGCGCTCTCGGTCGCCGAGAGCCCCGCCCGTTCCTACAACCCGCTCTTCATCTACGGCCCCGCCGGCCTCGGGCAAGACCCACCTGCTCCACGCCATCGGCCACCACGTGCCGGACCGTGTTCCGCAACAAGCGGGTCCGCTACGTGTCCACCGAGTCGTTCATGAACGAGTTCGTCGACGCCATCCGGGCCAAGGCGATGCCGGCGTTCAAGCGCCGCTACCGCGACCTCGACGTCCTCCTGATCGACGACATCCAGTTCCTCGAGCGCACCCAGGAGCTCCAGGAGGAGTTCTTCCACACGTTCAACCAGCTCCACAGCGAGGGCGGCCAGATCGTCATCTCGTCCGACCGGCCCCCGAAGTCGATCGCCACGCCTCGAGGACCGCCTGCGCACCCGCTTCGAGTGGGGCCTGATCACCGACGTCCAGCCGCCCGAGTTCGAGACCCGCCTCGCCATCCTCCGCAAGAAGGCCGAGTCCGAGCACCTCGGCGGCATCCCCGACCGAGGTCCTCGCGTTCATCGCCACGCAACATCAGCGACAACATCCGCGAGCTCGAGGGCGCGCTCATCCGCGTCGCCGCCTACTCGAGCCTGAACCGAGCCGCCGCTCTCCGAGGAGGTCGCGCAGCAGGTCCTCGCCGACCTGCTCCCGCCGACCACAGCCCCGCGTGATCACCCCCGAGCTCATCCTCGACGAGACGGCCAAGATGTTCGGCTGGACCGTCGACGACCTCTGCGGCAAGAGCCGCCGCCGGCCGCTCGTCACCGCCCGCCAGATCGGCATGTACGTCATGCGCGAGCTCACCGACCTCAGCTACCCGCGGATCGCCGAGGCGTTCGGCGGCCGCGACCACACGACGGTCATGTACGCCGTCGACAAGATCAAGCAGCAGATGACCGAGCGTCACGTCATCTTCGACCAGGTCAACGAGCTCATCGCCCGGATCCGGCTCGGTAGCAGTGGATAATGCTGTGGACAACTGGGGATATCACCGGACCGCATGTGGAGGAACTTGGGCAAAACCCGCATGCCGTCAAGCTCGTCCTTGAGTGGACAACTGGTGGAAAGCCGCGGGGACAGCCCTACCCGCTCCGACCTGCGACGACGACCCGTTGTCCCCAATCCACAAGCCCTACTACAACTACAATCTAGAGATCTCCAAACTGTTGAGGAAACCGATGGCATCGGATTGAAGGAGGTCGCCGAGTGAAGTTCCGTTGCGAGCGGGACACCCTCGCCGATGCCGTCGCCACCGCCCAGCGCGCTGTGGCTTCGCGGACGGGTGCCATGCCGGTGCTTGTCGGGCCTGCGGGTGTCACCATCGGCGTCCGGTCGCTCGAGCTCGTCGGCATCCGACCTCGAGCTCACGATCCGGGTGCGAGGCGCCGGCCGAGAGCGAGGGCGAGGGCAGCGCGGTCGTCCCGGCGCGGCTGTTCTCGGAGATCGTGCGCAAGCTCGATGGCGGCACCGTGACCGTCGAGTTCGCCGACGACGACGCCCGAGATCGAAGCGGGCCGGTTCGCGACGACGCTGCGCACGCTGTCGGCCGCAGACTTCCCGCGTCTGCCCGAGCCGGACCGAGGCCGGAGTGCGGGTCGCCGCCGGCGCGTTCGCCGAGGCGCTGCGCCAGGTCGTGTCCCGGCGGCGTCGCGGGACGACGCCCGGCCGATCCTCACCGGTGTGTTGCTCACCGCGTCGGCGGGCGGTCTGCGGCTGGTCGCCACCGACTCGTACCGGCTCGCGCTGCGCGACCTCCAGGGCGTCAGCATGCTCGCCGAGGGCCAGAAGGTGCTGGTCGCGGCGAAGGGGCTCGGCGAGGTCCAGCGGCTGCTCGGGCGAGGAGCGAGATCGAGGTCGTGCTCGGCGAGCGCGAAGTCGTGTTCCGCGTCGGGCGGACCACCGAGGTCACCACGCGCCTGATCGAGGGCGACTTCCCGAACTACCAGCAGCTCATCCCGAGCGGGTACCCGAACCGGCTCACCGTCGCACGCGACGCGTTGCAGGCCGCGGTCAACCGCGTGCGACTCGTCGGGCAGAGCCGCGACACCGCGCCGATCCGGCTGGCCATGACGGCCGAAGGCCTCGAGCTGTCGGCGATCGCCCAGGACGTCGGCGAGGCGCACGAGATCGGTCGAGGCGAAGTACGAGGGCAGCGAGCTCACCGTGGCGTTCAACTCGCAGTTCCTCCTCGACGGGATCGACGCCGCGTCGGGCTCGACGAGGTCGCGGTCGAGTCGATCGACCCGCTGAAGCCGGCGGTGCTCAAGGGCACCGACAGCGGCGACTTCCTCTACCTGCTCATGCCGGTTCGCATCTCCTAGCCGGGAGCTACGCGGCACGTGAGCGTCGTGGCGCTCTCGGCTCACGGACTTCCGCTGCTACCAGGACGTCGAGCTCGTCCTCCCGTCGGGCGTCACCGTGATTCAGGAGCCAACGGCGCAGGGCAAGACCAGCCTGCTCGAGGCGGTCGGCTGGGCCGCGACGGCACACTCGTTCCGTGGTGTTCCGGACGCCGCGCTGGTGCGCTCCGGGTGCCGAAGCAGCGATCGTGCGCGTGACCGTGGTCGACGAGCCGGATCGTGAACAGCTGCTGGAGGCCGAGATCCGAGCCGTCGGTCGCAATCGGGTGCGCATGAACCGCCATCCGCTGCAGCGTGCACGCGATCTGCTCGGCCTGCTGCGGGTCACGGTGTTCGCGCCCGACGACCTGCAACTCGTGAAGGGCGGCCCGGCCGGCCGCCGCGACGTACCTCGACGATCTCCTCGTCGCGGTCGCGCCGCGCTACGAGGCGGCGCAGGCGGACTACGACCGGGTCCTGCGCACAGCGCAACGCCTGCTGCGACACGGTCTCCGCGGGCCCGACGCCGAGTCGACCCTCGAGTCTTCGACGAGCAGCTCGCGCGCGCCGGCGGCGAGCTGGTGCGCGGTCGTCTTCGTCTCGCTCGCGCGCTTGTTACCCGCC
Organism: uncultured Actinomycetes bacterium; assembly: GCA_963747195.1. Lineage (GTDB taxonomy): Bacteria > Actinomycetota > Acidimicrobiia > IMCC26256 > JACDBD01 > JALZAA01. The sequence goes on along the minus strand of CAVVDV010000009.1, from coordinate 26,097 downwards.
GTCGCGCGACGCCTACGCGGAGCTCGCCGGCGAGGGCGACGACGTCGATGCCGACTACGAGGCCGAGTGGGCCGAGGGCAGCGTGGCACCGGCCGCGAGGACGTCGAGCCGTTGCTCGCGCGCCGCGCTCGTGGAGCGACGCGCGGCCGAGCTCGAGCGTGGGGTCACGCTCGTCGGCCCCCACCGGGACGAGTGGCGGCTGCGCCTCGCCGGGCTCGACAGCCGCACGCACGCCTCGCAGGGGGAGCAGCGCACGCTGGCGCTGGCGCTGCGGCTCGCAGGGCACAGGTCTGTGCCGAGGTCGTCGGCACGGAGCCGGTGCTGCTCCTCGACGACGTGTTCAGCGAGCTCGACCCGGCACGCGGCCGAGGCGCTCGTCTCGAGCTCCCGACGCCGGTCAGACGCTGGTCACGACCGCGTCGACCGTCCCGGTGTCGGTCCATCCCGACCGACGGCTCCGCGTGCGCGACGGCCGGGTCGAGGAGGCGGCGTGACCACCCGGCGGCCCGACCGTCGATCGGACGAGCCCCGGCCGCTGCGCGATTCCTTGGCCGAGGTGAGCGCCGACCTCGGCCTTCCCGAACCCGACGCGCTCGCCGTCCTCATCGAGGAATGGGAGAGCCTGGTCGGGCCGGACGTGGCGCCCCATTGCCGGCTGACGTCGCTGCGCGACGGCGTGCTCGCGCGTGACGGTCGACACCGCTCTGGGCGGCACCCAGCTGCGCTACCTGGAAGGCGACCTCGTGGAGCGGGCGGCCTCGTTGGTGGGCGCCGACGTCGTGCGCGAGCTGCGCGTGCGCGTCGGCTCGCCGAGCGCCCGGCGCGGGCGCTGAACGACCGCGAAATCACCGCGGAAAGCGCCGGTTCCGGGGGGGTCGTCTGGTACAATGAGGACAACGGTTTAGGGGTCCTGACCTGCAGTTTTGCAGGATTCCGCCCCCTCGTCGGGGCGAACCGCACACCTCCCCCGAACCCCGACCAGAAAGGCGCCGCGCGTGGCGTATACCGCCAAGGACATCACCGTTCTCAAGGGCCTCGAGCCCGTCCGCGAACGCCCTGGCATGTACATCGGATCGACCGGCCCGTCCGGCCTGCACCACCTCGTGTACGAGGTCGTCGACAACTCGGTCGACGAGGCGATGGCGGGCGAAGCCACCAGGATCGACGTGACATTGCTCGCCGACGGCGGCTGTCGCGTGTCGGACAACGGTCGTGGCATCCCGGTCGACAACCACCCCGAGTACCGGAACAAGTCCGCGGCCGAGGTCATCATGACCACGTTGCACGCGGGCGGGAAGTTCGGCGGCGACGGCTACAAGATCTCCGGCGGGTTGCACGGCGTCGGCGTGTCGGTCGTCAACGCGCTGTCGAGCCGCCTCGGTGATGGAGATCCACCGCGACGGCGGCGCGCTGGGTGCAGGAGTTCGCGAAGGGCGGCAAGCCCCAGGGCAAGCTCCGACGCGTCAAGCCGTCGAAGCAGACCGGCACGACCATCACCTTCTGGCCCGACGCGACCGTCTTCGAGGAGACCGAGTTCCGCGCCCAGACGATCCTCGAGCGGCTGCGCGAGATGGCGTTCCTCAACAAGGGTCTCGAGATCCGTTTCACGGACGAGCGCACCGACCCGAAGCTCGAGCAGACGTACAAGTACTCCGGCGGCCTCGTCGACTTCGTGAAGCACCTCAACACCTCGAAGGACCCGCTCTTCAAGCGCGTCATCTCTCTCGAAGAGAAGTCCCAGGCAGGCGAGGTCGAGATCGCGATGCAGTGGAACACCGGGTTCTACGAAGGCATCCACTCGTTCGCGAACAACATCGCCACCACCGAGGGCGGCATGCACGAAGAGGGCTTCAAGAAGGCCCTCACCAACGTGGTCAACCGCTACGCGACGCGCCAAGGGCATGGTGAAGGACAAGGACGTCAGCCTTCTCGGTGAGGACATCCGTGAAGGCCTGACCGCGATCGTGTCGGTGCGGCTTCGCAACCCGCAGTTCGAGGGTCAGACCAAGGCGAAGCTCGGCAACACCGAGATGCGCTCGGCCGTCGAGAAGTCGGCGAACGAGAAGTTCGGCGACTGGCTCGAGGAGCACCCCTCGGAGGCGCGCCAGATCCTGAACAAGGCCACCCAGGCAGCCCGGGCCCGGGTCGCAGCCCGTCAGGCGCGCGACCTCACGCGCCGCAAGTCGCTGCTCGAGTCGGCTGCGATGCCGGGGAAGCTCGCCGACTGCTCATCGAAGGATCCGGAGCAGTCCGAGCTGTTCATCGTGGAGGGCGACAGCGCCGGCGGGAGCGCCAAGCGGGCGCGGGACTCGAGCTACCAGGCGATCCTGCCCATCCGCGGGAAGATCCTCAACGTCGAGCGTGCCCGCATCGACCGTTTGCTGAAGAACGAAGAGGTCCAGTCGCTCGTCACCGCGATCGGCAGCGGCACCGGCGAAGACTTCAACAGGGAAAAGGTCCGCTACCACAAGGTGATCATCCTCGCCGACGCCGACGTCGACGGCGCGCACATCCGGACGCTGCTGCTCACGTTCTTCTTCCGGCAGCTGCCCGACATGTTGAAGAACGGCTACATCTACATCGCCCAGCCGCCGCTGTATCGCGTCGACATCGGCAAGGAGCACTACTACCTGAAGGACGAAGCGGTGCTTCGCGACTTCGACGCCGCGCACGAAGGCCGCAAGTACGAGGTGCTGCGCTTCAAGGGGCTCGGTGAGATGGACTGGGAGGAGCTCAAGGTCACGACGATGGACCGCGCGACGCGGAACCTGCTCCAGGTGTCGGTCGAGGACGCCGCCATCGCCGACGACATCTTCTCCAAGCTCATGGGCGACGACGCGGAGACGCGCCGCCACTTCATCCAGGAGAACGCCAAGGACGTGCGCTTCCTTGACATCTGACGCCCATGCCTGACGACACCCAGCAGACACTCGAAGGCAACATCGAGCCCATCGAGATCCAGGAGGAGATGGAACGCTCCTTCCTGGACTACGCGATGTCCGTCATCACCGCGCGCGCCCTTCCCGACGCGCGGGACGGTCTCAAGCCCGTGCAACGCCGGATCATCTACGGGATGTACGAGCAGGGGCTGCGCCCGGACCGCAAGCACCAGAAGTCGGCGCAGGCGGTCGGCCAGGTGATGGGGAAGTACCACCCGCACGCGGGGGAGGCCATCTACGACGCGCTCGCGCGGATGGCCCAGGAGTTCTCGCTGCGGTATCCGCTCATCGACGGGCACGGCAACTTCGGGTCACCCGACCCGAACGACAGCCCGGCCGCCCAGCGGTACACCGAGGCGCGCCTCGCCCCGCTCGCGATGGAGCTCATCGGCGAGATCGACGAGAACACCGTCGACCTGGCCGACACCTACGACGGCCAGAACCAGGAGCCCGTCGTCCTGCCGGCGCGGTTCCCGAACCTGCTCGTCAACGGCGGCGGCGGGATTGCGGTCGGGATGGCGACGAACATCCCGCCCCACAACCTCAACGAGGTCATCGACGCCTGCATCTACGTGCTCGACAACCCGGACGCGAAGCCCAACGACCTGATGAAGCTTCGTGAAGGGGCCCGACTTCCCGACCGGCGCCCTCATCCTCGGCCGCGACGGCATCAAGGACGCGTACCGAACCGGTCGAGGCTCGATCAAGATGCGAGCCGTCACCGACATCGAGGAGGGGCGACGGGGGGAGGGGCGGATCGTCGTCACCGAGGTGCCGTACCAGACGTCGGTCGAGGTGATCGGCCAGAAGATCGCCGAGCTCGTGAACGAGCGCAAGGTCGACGGCATCAAGGACGTCCGCAACGAGTCCGCCGGTGACACGACGCGTCTCGTGATCGAACTGCGCCGCGACGCCAATCCGCAGGTCGTCCTGAACCAGCTCTACAAGCACACGCCGATGCAGTCGAGCTTCCCGGTGAACATGCTGGCGCTCGTCGACGGTGTTCCCAAGGTCCTGGACCTGTCGCAAGCCGTGCTCATCTACGTCGCGCACCAGATGGAAGTCGTGACGCGGCGCACGCAGTACCGCATCGACAAGGCCCGCGAACGGGAGCACATCGTCGAAGGGCTCGTACGCGCCCTCGACATGATCGACGCGATCATCGAGCTCATCCGGGGCGCCGCTGACGTCGACGCGGCTCGCACCGGTCTCATGGCGAAGCCCTTCGAGTTCAGCGAGATCCAGGCCAACTTCATCCTCGACATGCAACTGCGCCGGCTCACGCAGCTCGAGGGTCAGAAGCTGCGCGACGAGCTCGGCGAGCTCCGGGAGCAGATCAAGGAGCTCGAGTCGATCCTGCGGAGCAAGAAGAAGCTCCGCACGGTCATCAAGGACGAGTTGGGCGAGCTGCGCGAGCGCTACGGCAACGAGCGCAGGACGCGCATCACTGTCGACACCGGCGACCTCGACGCGCTCGACCTCATCGAAGACGAAGAAGTCATCGTCGTCCTGTCGAAGAAGGGCTACATCAAGACGGTCGCCGCCGACTCGTTCCGCCGGCAGGGTCGGGGAGGCAGGGGCGTGAAGGGCGGCAACCTGCGCGACGACGACTACGTCGCGCACCTGCTGACCACCACCGCCCATTCCTACCTGCTGTTCTTCTCGAACCGTGGCCGGGTGTACCGCCTTCGCGCTCACGAGATCCCGATGAAGGAGCGCACCGCCCGCGGCACCGCGCTGGTCAACCTCGTCTCGCTGAACCAAGGCGAGCAGATCCAGGCGATCATCGATACCCGTACGTACGAGGACGGGGCGTACCTCTTCTTCGCGACGAAGAACGGCGTCGTCAAGAAGACGCGGATCTCGGAGTTCGACTCGTCGATTCGCAGCGGCCTGAAGGCCATCAACCTCCACGGCAGCGACGAGCTGGTGAAGGTGATTCAGACCACAGGCCGCAATGACATCGTGATGGTCTCGCGCGAAGGTATGACGATCCGTTTTGCCGAAAGTGGCGTGAGAGCGATGGGACGCGACACGGCCGGTGTGCACGGCATGAAGCTCAGGAGCAAGGATGACGCGGTCATCGGCTGCGATGTGGCGCGTCGTGGCGCCGTCATGCTGTTCGTCAGCTCGAGCGGCCACGGCAAGCGCACCAAGCTCGATCTGTTCAAGCGGCAGAATCGAGGAGGGCAGGGGGTCCGTGGGATGAAGATCACCGCCGCCCGGGGCGGGGTCGTCGGGGCCTTCTGCGTGAACGACACTGACGAGATCTTGGTCTTCTCCTCGGCGGGCAATATCATTCGCATGGGAGCCAGGGAGATCTCGGCGCAGGGCCGCGACGCCACTGGTGTGCGCGTTGCCCGACTCGGCGCGGGTGAGAGCGTCGTCGCTGTAGCTCCTGTGCTCGAGGCCGACGACGGAGAGGACCTCTCAACCGTATGAGCGCCAGCCCCGAAGATATGGAGCCGCGGCGCTCGAGAAGCGCCCAGGTCGATCCGATGCGCAACGACCCGCAGACCCGCGCGGGTCGTCGAGCCCCGGCCCCGGCGCCACCGTCCGGCGACGGCCCCGGTGCCGGCGCGCCCTCAACGGATGCACCGCCGGCCCGCACCACGCGGCCGGCCCGGTCACGCGCCACTCAGAGCCCGGGACCCCGCGCGCCGCGCCGCGTCCGCCACACGATCAAGAAGGTCGACCTGTGGTCGGCGCTCAAGATCTCATTGTGCTTCTACGTCTGCGAGATGGCCGTCCTCGTCACCGCGCTCGCGTTCCTGTGGCTGGTCGCGGACGCATTTGGCGTCATCGGCAGCGTCGAGAAGTTCGTCGGCGACTTGCTGTCGTCGAAGGACTTCAAGTTCCTGTCCGCCGCCATGCTGCGGGGCACGATCCTGGTCGGGCTGGTGTTGGTCGCCATTCAGGTCGTCGCGACAGTCCTGGCGTGCGCGTTCTACAACTTGTTCGCCGAGCTCTTCGGCGGCATCGAGGTCACGGTCATCCAAGAGGACGCGCCCGCCGGCAAGCGTTGACCGCGCGAGTCGGCGTCCCGCCGCCGTACAGCGCCGCTGGTACCCTCCGTGACTCTTCGGGGCTATAGCTCAGCCGGTTAGAGCGCATCCCTGATAAGGATGAGGTCGGTGGTTCGATTCCACCTAGCCCCACGCATCTTCCCCCGGCTGTAGCTGATCGACACGCGCCGGCGGACGCGTCGCTCGTCGATCGCGGCCGCGGACTTCTAGCTGGCCGATCTCGTGTCGTCCATCCCCTCGGCGCGGCGGGGGCATGTGAAGCAGACTATCGTGGCGCCGCACGCCGTGAACACGGGCGGCTGTACGGCCGACGTGGTCGGCACGTCTTCCTGCCGGCCTGTACCTCACATACGACGACCGACCTGACGCGCTTGCCGAGGGCAGCCCTACACTGCCGCCCATGAAAGCGCTTCGCCGGGGTCTGATCGTCGCCGTGATCGCCGTTCTCGTCGGCGGGTTCGTGAAGCTGCGCGGCAAGGGTGGCGTTCCTCCCACCAGCGGCGGCTGGCGCGAGCTCGACGGCCCCGACTTTCGCTGAGCCGGTGGCCACCGTCCTGCTCGACGGGCTCGGCGCGGTCGGAATACGTGCCGCCCGGCAGCTGGTCGATACTCCCGGCCTCGACACGCTGCTGATCACCGCACGCGGGTCCGCACACGCCGCCGAGATCGCCGCTTCGCTCGGTGCCCGCGCCGAGGCCATCGAGCTGCGCCCCGACGACCCCCTCCCCGCGGGCGTGGACGCGGTCGCCGCCGCTCTGCCGGGCGCGCTCGTCGCCGACCGCGCGAAGCGCGCCCTTGCAGCCGGCGTCCCCTTCACGTCGACCGTCGACGACGCCGCGGCGATCGACGCCCTGCTCGATCTCGACGAGCCGGCGCGGAGCGCGGGCGTCCTCGCTGGCTCCGGGTTGCGGGCTCGCGCCGGGACTTGCAGACGTGCTCGCCCGGCACGCCGCCGACGCGCTCGACGCCGTGGACGAGATCCACGTGGCGAGGGCGGGCGCGGCCGGTCCCGCCTGCACGGCTGCCGTCCGCCGCTCCCGCCGTGACCCGGCCGTCGAGTGGCGCGACGGCGATTGGCGAGACGAACGGCGTCCGAACCCGGAGCTCGTGTGGTTCCCGGATCCGATCGGCTCGCGTGAGTGCGCACCGGTGGCGGTCGGCGTCGCGCTCCTCGTCCGCGCGTTCCCGGGTGTCCGTCGCGTGACCGTGCGCTTCGCCGAACCAGTCAGCCGCCGGGTCACGTGGTTGGGCCGGCGCGGGCTCGACGAGGGATGGGGATCCACGCGGGTCGAGGTGTGGGGCTGGCGGGGCCAGGCGCGCGAGTCGATGGTGTACGGCCTCATCGACCGCACCGCCATCGCAGCCGGGACCGTCCTGGCCGTGACGGCTGCCCGCCTCGCCGGCATCGCACCAGGTCTCGCCGCCCGCAGCGGGCCGGCCGCGGGCGTGCACGGCCTCGCGGCGCTGGTCGAGCCGGTGCCGTTCCTCGCCGAGCTCGCACGACGGGGCGTGAAGGCGGCGGTGTTCGAAGGCGTGGCGGTTGCGTGAGCGTCCGGCTGCGCCGCCTGCGAGTGCCGGTGCCCGGTGGCACCGTCGTCGTCTTCGTGCTCTCGATGTTGGCGTTGCTGCGCGTCGGTCGGGGCCGGAGGGCGGTCGGTGTGGGCTTCGGGATGTCGGCGCCCCTCTGGGCGCGGCGAACGAGTGAGCAAGGGGACACAGTGAGCGAAGACGGAGCGAGAGAAGGATTCAGCGACGAGGTTGCGCGCCGGATCGGCGTCCTCAGCGGCGCCGAGCAGGTGTCGCGTGCGCTCGAGCGCGCCGCGAGCGGGGAGGGCGCAGTGGGACCCACGACCACGCTGGGCGACCAGGCCGTGATCCCGTTGCTCGAGACGTATGCGACGGGCGGGTTCGGCGGCGGCGCGGGCGGTGGTGTCGACGCCGACAGTGGGGGAAGCGGCGGCGGGGGCGGCGGAGGCGGCGTCGGCCGTAGCCGCACGATCGCGGTCGCGATCGTCGGGCCCGACGGCGTGAAGATCCGCCCCGTCGTCGACGTGACCGGCCTCGCATTGCCGGCCGCCGGCGCGATCGCCGCGCTCCTCATGCGGGGTGCCGGCCGCCGCCGCCGGCGTCGCTGAGAGCGGTTTCACCGACGGGCGCGACGGAGGCTCCGTGGCATGCTGGAGCACACGGGGACGTAGCTCAGTTGGCTAGAGCACCTGCTTTGCAAGCAGGGGGTCGTGGGTTCGAGTCCCATCGTCTCCACTTCCGCCGCCGCCCGCATGTTCGGCCGGGGATGTGGGCCGCGCGAAGATTCCCGCTGGTCGCATCCCGCCCGTCGAACAGGGGTAGATCCACGCCGTGGCTGACTACGAGATCCCCGAACCGGAACCCAAGGAGATCGACGAGAAGCTCGCCATCGAGCTGCGGCATCTGGCGGACAACGCAGTGCTCAAGGGAAAGCCGCAGGGCGAGGAGCAGTGCGAGAACTGCCGGTACTACTTCGAGAACACGGCCGAGATCTCGTATTGCTGGCACCCGAAGCTGCGCATCCTGGTCGGCTCCGACTGGTGGTGCCAGTGGTGGGAAGCGATTCCCGACAGCTGATCTACCGACGCACCGCGGCGCGTGCGGCCGACAGCAAGCGCTTGCGCTCGGCCTTCGTCGTCACCCGCATCCGCTCGAACTCGGCGTCGATGCGGACGTCCGCGTACAGCCCGCTGGGATCCTCGTGGAAGTGCAGGAAGGCGCGGGAACCGCGATAGAAGACGCCGCGCTTCTTCTCCTTCAAGCCGTCGACGTGGCGAAGCTCGAGCAACAGGTCGTCGAGCTCGTCGAGACCGGCGGCGCTGACGTGCCTCACGGGCTGATCATCGCGGAAGGTTCGGGTGCCGCGCACCCCACGCCGCCACGGCCACCAGTCGCGCCAGCGGGCGAGCGTGTACGCCACGGCCAGCACGACCCAGCCGCCGACCGCGTCGAGGAAGTAGTGGTTCCCGGTGACGACCGTCGCGAAGATCATCAGCACGGGATACGACGCCAGCAGCGCCCGGGCCCAGTACGGGCGCACCAGCGGCCACAGCGCGAAGACCGCCCACGTCGCCCACGCGATGTGCAGGCTGGGCATGGCCGAGTAGAGGTCGCCGGTCTCCTGCGAATGCGGCACCGGCTTGCCGATGGTGAAGTACGTGAGCCGGGTGTCGACGAAGCCGAAGCTCGACGGCAACAGCCGTGGCGGCATCAGCGGATAGAACCAGAACCCGACCAGCGCCACCACGAGGATCAACAGGAACGTGTTGCGCCAGCGCACGTAGCGGCCGGGATCGAAGTGGTAGAGCGCCACCAGCGTGACGATCGGCCCGGCGAAGTGGATGCTGCCGTAGAAGAGGTTCCAGAAGCCGATGAACCACCGGGACGAGAGGAACCACCCCTGGATGGTCCGCTCGTGGAAAATGCCGAGTCGCTCCTCCCAGTCGATGATCTGCTTCGCGTTGTGGAAGGCGTCGGCGCGTGAGACGCCGACGAGGTCGCGGATCCAGCCGTACACCGGGTACAGAGCGAGGACCATTCCCGCCGCTTCGAGCGCCCATCCCCCGCGGATCCGCTTGCTGCGGGGTCCGGGCGTCGATCGTTCCGGCGGGGCCGTCATGGGACCGCACTTCAGTGGCTCCCCGGATGGGCCGCAAGCGATGCCGCCCCGACGATGGGCGTAGCCCGATCGGACTAGCCTGCCCGGCGGGCGGAAACGGCCAGATCGGGCCATGTTCCGCGGCTCCGCCTGGTCAGACAATGGGGTGTCACTGACCCCGTCGGGGTGCGTGCGCGCGCTGCGTCGGGGACGACCTGCGGCACGGGGTCGGACGGGAGCCGCATGACGACGACCACCACGACGGCGAGACGAACGGCCCGGCACCTGCGGCTGTGGCTCGGCGTCGCCATCGCGGTCGGCGTTCTCTTCATGCCCGGGCTCAGCCGGAGTGAGGGCTTCACCCTGAGCGCGGCCGCCTTGACCTACGTCCTCGGCGCGACCCTTTTCGACGCGATCGCGGCGCGCCGGCCCGGCTTCCCGGCTCGCGTGCTCACGCCGCTGCTCGGGCTGGCCGCGATCGAGTTCGTCATCATCGCCATCCCACGCGCGCTCGGCGCGGGACTCGTCCTCTTCCTGCTCGTCGTGACGTTCTCGGCCTACGTAGGTGGTCTGCGCCTCGGGCTGTGGCTGTCGGCCGCGGCGGTTCCCGGCGCGGTCCTGGCCAATGCGATCGCACCGGGGGCCGACCGCATCGACGGGGGCACGGTGGTCGCGTTCGCAGTGCTCGTCCCCGTCCTGGCGGTCCTCACCGGGCGCCTCACCGCCGAGCGCCGCCGCACGGCGGTCGCGCTGGCGCGACTCCACGACGCGCTCGGGGCGGCGGAGGAGCAGCCCGACCTGGTCACGACGCTCGACTCGATCGCGGCGTCGGTCGGCCATGCCGTCCGCGCCAGGATCGCCGGCGTGATGTTGCGCGACCGTGACCAGGTCACCGTGGCGGCGTGGACCACCGGGGGGTCGGCGCCGACGCCGGCCGAGGCCGAGCAGCTGACGCGCGCCGAGTTGGAGCTCGGCGCGTCGAGCCCGTTCGTCGCGGGACTGTCGGCGCGCCGGCGACTCGTCGTCGACGACTTCGACGGCGACGCCCGCTTCGGTGGCTGGACCGGTCCGTGGGCGAACGTGCTGCGCGGCCTCGGCTGCCGGTCGCTCGCGCTCGTGCCGCTGCGCGTCGGTCACGAGGTGATCGGCGTTCTCGCGGCTGCGTACACGCACACCCGGGCGATCTCCGGTGACGACCTTGCGTTCCTCGAGGCGTTCGCCGATCGAGCGGCGCCCGTGGCCGTCCGCGCGTGCGTACCAGCAGGAGCGCGAGTCGGCCGCGAAGCTCGCCCTCCTCGATCGGCAGAAGGGTGAGTTCCTCGCGCTCGTGTCGCACGAGCTGCGCACGCCGCTGACGGCGGTGAAGGGGTTCGTCGACACCGTGCTCGAGCACTGGCAGACACTTCCCGACCCGCGGCGGCGCGACCTGCTCGACCGGGCGTCCTCGAACGCCGACGAGCTCAACCGCCTCGTCGGTCAGCTTCTCGACTTCGCCCGCCTCGATGCCGCCGACGTGCGAATGAACCGCCAGCGGATCGAGGTGTCAGTGGAGGTCGCGGACGTGCTCGACAACCTCGCCCCTGCGTTGGCCGAGCACCCGGTGCAGATGGACATCCCCGCCGGAGTCGTAGTGGTCGCCGATCCCAACGCCTTCGCCGACGTGCTGACGAACCTGTTGACGAACGCGGCGAAGTTCTCGCCCGATGGTGCGCCGATCCGGGTGCGCGCCGAGCGCGACGGCGCCGATGTCGTCGTGTCGGTCACCGATCACGGCGCCGGCATCCCGCTCGACGAGCAGGCGTGCGTGTTCGACCGCTTCTACCAGTCCCCGTCGAACCTGCCCTGGCAGCGCGGCACAGGCATCGGGCTCACAATCGCCAAGCGGTTCACGGAGATCCAGGGCGGGCGGATCAGCGTCGAGAGCGAGCCCGGGCTCGGTTCGACATTCTTCGTGTCGCTGCCGGCGGCGACGTCGAGCGCGGTCAGCGACGAGCGCGAGGGGGTGCCGACGTGAATCGCCGCCGTGCCGCCGTTCGTGCACTCGCGGTCGCGGCCACCGCGCGTCGGGGCCGCTCGGTTGCGGTGATCGGCGGCCCGACGCCGCCTGCCTCCGATCCCACTCCTCCCGTTACGACGCCGCCGATCGACATCGGGGTCCCCGGTCTCGACATCGGGGTGCACGTCCCCGGCCAGGAGATCGGCGGGTCGAGCGGTCCGAGTCTCCCGGACGTGTCCGGGCTTGCCCGCCGGCCCCCGGCACTTCGGCGCCGGGCGGCTCCAGCGGGGGCTCGGATGCGTCGTCTGCACCGCAGGGGACGCCGGGGTCCGGCTCCACGCCCGAGCCGTCCGCGCTCCCTGCCGACCCGACGACCGCGCCGCCCCCGTCGTCGGCGCCCGGTGACGCCGGCTCGTCCGACACGGAGAGCCGTGCGCTCGACGCCGGCAGCCGACGCCCGACGGGAGGCCCCAGCCTCGGCTCGGCCATCGCCGGCGTCGTCACGCGAGCCGAGCACGCTGGTCGGTGCGTTGACGCTCGCCTTGGGCTTCGGAGTCGTCGTCGGGGCGGCGCCGTACCTCCCGCGGTACCGGCGGCGGCAGCGCGAGCTGCTCGCCCAGTGGGCCCTGGCGTCGGAGCGCGAGCACACGGTTGCGGCGAAGCTCACCGAGGCCGACCAGCAGAAGAGCGAGTTCCTCGCCCTCGTCTCCCACGAGCTCCGCACGCCGCTCACGGCGGTCAAGGGCTTCGTCGACACGGTGTTGTTGCACTGGGAGCGGCTTCCCGAGGAGCGTCGACGCGAGCTGCTGACACGGGCGTCGTCGAACGCCGACGAGCTCGGACGTCTCGTGCGCCAGCTCATGGAGTTCGGCCGCACCGAGAGTGGTCCGATCCAGATCGCGCCGGACAAGCTCGACGTGGCGGCGGCGGTCGACCTGGCGCTGCTCGGGATCGCTCCGGTCACCGCCGGTCACCGCGTGCAGGTCGACGTGCCCGACGGGCTCGTGGTCGACGCCGACGCCGACGCGTTCAACCACGTGCTGGTCAACCTGCTGACGAACGCGGTGAAGTTCTCGCCGGCGGGCAGTGTCGTCGCAGTGGGTGCCCACCGCACCGGGGACGAGGTGGTCGTGTCAGTCGCCGACGAGGGCGCCGGGGTCGCGCCCGAGGAGAAGGAGCGGATCTTCGACCGCTTCTACCAGTCGCGCAACGGCGACCACGCCCGCGGCACCGGCATCGGCCTCACGATCGCGCAGCGCTTCACCGCCCAGCATGGCGGCCGCATCTGGGTCGACAGCGAGCCCGGGCAGGGCGCGACGTTCTCCTTCACGATGCCGGTCGCCGCCGGCGATCTGGTCGCCTGACGGTCGCCGGCACGAGCTCCGGCTCCTGCGGGCGCCGGTCGGCGAAGCCGCCGTCGCCGCGGGGGCTCAGTAGTCGTAGAAGCCGGCGCCGCTCTTCCGGCCCAGCTTGCCGTCGGCCACCATCTCGCGCAGCAGCGGCGGGGCGGCGAATGCTTCGCCGTACACCTCGCGCAGGTCGTCGAGGATGAACAGCACCGTGTCGAGCCCGACCCGGTCCGCCAGCTCGAGCGGCCCCATCGGGTGGTTGTACCCGAGCTTCATCGCGGTGTCGACGTGCTCCGCGCTGGCGACGCCCTGCTCATAGGCGCGCATCGCCTCGCACATCAACACCGTACCGAGGCGCGTTGTGACGAATCCGGGCATGTCCCGCACCTCGACCGTCTCCTTGCCGACGGCGCGGGCGAACTCGACGCCGCGCGCCACGGTGGCGCCGGTCGTCTCCGGCGCCCGCACGACCTCGACGAGGCGCATGGCCGGCACCGGATTGAAGAAGTGCAGCCCGACCACCTGGCTCGATCGGCCCGACGCCGAGCCCAGCGCCTCGATCGACAGCCCGCTCGTGTTCGACGCGATCACGGTGTCGTCTCCCGCGGCGGCACCGAGCGCGCCGAACACGTCGCGTTTGAGGTCGAGATCCTCGGGCACCGCTTCGACCACGACGTCGGCGGCCGCCACCGCCGCTGCGACGTCGGTGGTCATCTCGAGCGGGGCCAGCTCGCCGAGCTCCGCGTTCCGCTTCCGCGCCTGGGCCTCGTGCCGCTCGACCCGCTCGCGAGCCGCAGCGACCAGCTCGTCCGTCGGCTCGACCGCGGTGACGGGAAAGCCGGCGGCGCGGGCCACGAACGTGATGCCCGAGCCCATGATCCCGCAGCCCACCACGGCTGCCCGCGTCACGATGCCGTCTCCTCGGGCGGGCGGTCCGCCTTGCGCCGCACGAAGAACGTTCCGGTCCCCTTCGAGACGGGCTCGCCGGTGGCGTCGTGGATCGCGGTTTCGAGGTACGCGACCTGGCGGGCGAGCCGCACGACCTCGCCTCGGACGGTCAGCGCGTCGCCTGCCTCGCGCCGCCCGCATCGTCGAGTACTTGAGCTCGAGCGTGGCCGCCCGGTCGCCGGACTCGAGCGCGGCGTTCGTGGCGAAGTTCATCGCAGCGTCGTGCACGACCCCGTACACACCGCCGTGCACGGTGCCCGCCGGATTGCAAGCAAGCTCCGTGGGCGTCCACTTGGCCGTGGCCCACCCCTCGCCGTACTCGTCGAACGAGATCCCGAGCTGCGCCGAGGAGGGCCATGCCCCCGTCGCCGAGGGACCGGTCCATGTTGCGGGGCACGGGCCGGAATGTAGCTCGCGGCGATACAGTTGACCGATTGGTCTAGTTAGCCGAGGAGGCTCCCATGCCCACGGCCGTCATCGTCGACGCCGTCCGCACCCCCCAAGGGCGGCGGAACGGCGCGCTCAAGGACGTCCATCCCGTCGACCTCGCCGCGCTCACGCTGGACGCTCTGATCCAGCGCACGAGCCTCGACCCGGAGCTGGTCGAGGACGTGATCATGGGCTGCGTCATGCAGGTGGGGGACCAGGCCGTCAACGTGGGCCGCAATGCCGCCCTCGCCGCCGGCTTCCCTGAATCGACGGTCGGTACGACCGTCGACCGTCAGTGCGGCTCGTCCCAGCAGGCCGCGCACTTCGCGGCCCAGGGCGTCATCGCCGGCGCGTACGACGTCGTGGTCGCGGCCGGCGTCGAGAGCATGACCCGGGTGCCGATGGGCGCGTCGTTCACTCCCGGCAGCCAGCCGTTCGGTCCCAAGGTGTTCGCAGCGCTACCAGGAGCGCGGCGGTCTCGTGCCCCAGGGGATCTCGGCCGAGCTCATCGCCGAGAAGTGGGACATCTCGCGAGAGGACAACGATCGCTTCTCTCTCGAATCGCACCTGCGCGCCGCGCGCGCCACCGACGAGGGGCGCTTCGAGCAGGAGATCATCCCGGTCGCAGGTCGCGGGCGAGGAAGGCACCGAGCTCTTCTCGCGGGACGAAGGCATCAGGCCCGACTCGTCGCTCGAGAAGCTCGCCAGCCTGAAGCCGGCGTTCAAGCCCGACGGCGTGGTCACGGCCGGCAACTCGTCGCAGATCAGCGACGGCGCCGCCGCCATGCTCGTGACCAGCGAGGAGGCGGCCAACCGCCTCGGCCTCACCCCGAAGGCGCGCTTCCACACGTTCGCCCTCGCCGGTGTCGACCCCGTGTTCATGCTGACGGGACCGATCCCGGCGACGACCAAGGTGCTCGAGCAGGCGAAGATGACCCTCGACCAGATGGACCTGGTCGAGATCAACGAGGCGTTCGCGCCCGTGGTGCTCGCGTGGGAGAAGGAGCACCACCCCGACATGACCAAGGTCAACGTGAACGGCGGCGCCATCGCCCTCGGTCACCCGCTCGGCTGCTCCGGCGCCCGCCTCGCCGCCACGCTCCTGCACGAGCTCGAGCGCACCGACGGCCGCTGGGGCCTGCAGGTCATGTGCGAAGGCGGCGGCATGGCCAACGCCATGATCATCGAGCGCCTGGGCTGACTCGACGCTGCCGCCGGCCCATCGACGGCGGACTCGACAGGCGGGCTCTCGGCTTCGCCTCGTGCCCGAACTCGCCGGCGCCGATCGGTCCGGCGGCGGCCAGCCACCTCACGCGAGCTCGTTGATCAGCCCGTTCCCCAGCCTGAGAAGTGGGAGGACAATGGGCGTGTGGTTGGGACGATTCTTCGTGTGGTGGTCGGCTTGGCGGGGGCGGTCACGATCTACGTGGTCGGCGCCTCACTCCTCCGGAAGTTCAAGGTGGCGCCGGAGCCGGAACCGGATCCGGCGCAGCTGCGGCCGGTCGACGTGGAGTTCCGCTGCACCGTCTGCGGGACGACCGTGGTGATGACCGCCGCCGCCGGCGACGAGCCCGAGCCGCCCCGGCACTGCCGGGAGGACATGGTCCGGGTCTAGGCCTGCCGAAGGTCCCGAGCTGGACATTTTTCCCACGCGTTCTCCACATCCTGTGGATAACTCTGTGGGAAGTTACACAACTGGCATTCCGTCCCCGGCTCCTACCGGAGCTGGGTCGAGAGGATCGCCCCGCCGGTGAACAACCCGAGCCCGACGAACAGGTAGCGGTTCTCGGCCGAGCCGCCCGGGAGCAGCTCGAGGTAGTTGGCGACGATCACCAACACGCCCGTGATGAGCATCGTGAACATCGTCGCCGGCACCCACAGCTTGCTCGGCGGCGCCTTCTTGGCCGGCGGCGGGGTGTAGCGCGAACGCTTGCTCTTCGACCGGGGCACGAGCGGGGAGCGTACCCGGCAATCTCGACGAGCCTTCGGAGGAGCGCGCGGTTACCGTGACCGCGTGCCTGGGCCGCGCGTGGTGGTGATCGACAACTACGACTCGTTCGTCTACAACCTCGTCCAATACCTGGGGGAGCTGGGCGCCGAGCCGGTCGTGCATCGCCACGACCGGTGACGCCGGCGGAGCTCGAAGCGCTGGCGCCGGATGCCGTCCTCGTGTCGCCGGGGCCCGGCCGTCCCGAGGACGCGGGAGTGTCGAACGACGCCATCCAGGCGTTCGGTGCGCGCGGCGTGCCCGTGCTCGGCGTCTGCCTCGGTCACCAGTGCATCGGGCAGCTGTACGGAGGAGAGGTCGTGCGTGCGCCCCGTGTCATGCACGGCAAGACCTCGACCATCTCGCACGACGGCGCGGGCGTGTTCGCCGGGCTCCCCAACCCGATCACGGCGACGCGCTATCACTCGCTGGTCGTCGAGCGCGACTCGGTGCCGGACGCGCTCGCCGTGACCGCCGAGAGCGAGGACGGCCTCGTGATGGGGTTGCGGCATCGCGATCTGCCCGTCGAAGGAGTGCAGTTCCACCCCGAATCGATCCTCACCGAGTCGGGCCACGCGCTCCTGCGGAACTTCCTCGCCGCGACCGCGCCGGTCGGCTAGTCGGCGCTCGTCGCCGCGCCGTACGCGTCGTACCTTCGGTCCTCGCGCCGGGCGAGCTCGCGGCCGGCTCGCTCCTGGAAGGGGCTGATGCCGCCCGGCTGCCACGGCCCGACCGACCCCGCCGCCACGGCATCGTCGGACTTCGGCGTCACGTTGAAGCGCGCCCGCGCTTCCGCAATCGGGAGGTCCGCCAGCGTGAACCAGTCGAGGCGCAGGTAGTCGATGCTGTCCGAACCCGTTGCTCGGTCGGCGCCGAGCGCCCCTCGGCGGAGCGCGTCGCCGAGTCGAGCTGCCATCCCGCGGTTCTGGGAGAGATGGCCCGTATCGGATTGGAACATGCCGGCGCCGACGCGGAGGTAACCGGTCTCGAAGAGCGACAGCACCATCGCCAGCAGTGAGTACGCCCGCATGTCATCGTTGGCACCGGGCGATGAAGGCGAACACCTCGAGCTCCGCCTCGACCGTGGTGCCGTAGTCGGCCAGGACGTGCACCCAGTCGTGCTGGGCCAGCAAGGGGGGCGCCGATCCGGGCAGGCCCGGGAACACAAAGCCCCGCGCCTGGTACATCTCCCACACCCGCCGGCCCAATGTCCCCGCCGGCAGCTGCGCGAGCGATGCCCAGCGGCCCGCGAGCTCGGGGTCCTTGACCGCGACGTCCCACGCAGAGCTCAGCGCGCCCGACGTGTGCAGGGCGGCGGCGTCCTCGGGCGTCCACTCAGCCGTGTAGCCGTTGCGCTCGAAGTCGAACGCGGCGAGGCCGATCGCGCCGTGCGAGAACTCGCGGGCGATGTCGACCATGGCGTCGTCGACGCCGAGCTCCCGTGCGAACGCGGCGATGTGGTCGGCGACCTCCGCGGGCAGCGGGCGGAGCACCAATGCCGGCGTGAGCATCGCCTGCACCATGCGGGATCGGAACGCCAGGTCCCGATGCGCCATCAACGTCGCGAACTCCTCCGCGGTCATCGGTGTGAACGACCTCAGATCGACCGGGTGGCCCGTCATCGCCCTGAAGACGGACTCGATGAGGATCCGCTGGAACTCGGTCAGCCCGCTCGAGGGTGCCGCCGCCGACGCGACCCCGCGCGCTGCGGCCTCGACTTCGTCGGCGTCGGGGCGGGTGAGCACGAGCGTGTCGGGGCCGGGGAACGGGACGGGCATCGCGGCCGAATTGTAATCATGTAACCCCGGTTGGAAGCCCCGAAAAGCACGTCAACGGACAGTCAGGGAAGCCGGGCCACGCCGTCTCGGTCGGCGACGGCGAGGCCGTCGTCGATCAGCGACGTCAGCGCATCGGCGTCGAGCGATCCCGCGTCGACGGGCCCCCCGGCGCGCAGCCGGGCCATGACCCGGCCCCGCCGCTGGCGGAACGAGCCCTCGTACCGGGGCTGCCGCGAGCCTCGCTCGCCTGCGCGCGCCCCGCGCGTCGCGCACTGCCCGCGCAGCGGGCACTCGTCGCAGCGCGGCTCGCGCGGCCGGCACACGATCGCGCCGACGTCCATCAGCGCGAGGAGCCGGTCGCGCCCCGGAGCGGCGCGCCGAGCTCGACAAGGACGTGCTCGGCGTCACGGTCGGAGAGCGCGCGCCCGGCCGCCCGCTCGGCGACCCGGCGGCCGTTGACCTCGACCGCGGGCAGGTCCGTGTCGTGGCACTGGGCTGCCACCGCCCGGGCCGTGTACCGGCCGACACCCGGCAGTGACGTGAGGTCGTCGGGCCAGCCGTGGCCGACGATCACGGCCGCCGCTTCCCACAGCCGCCGCGCCCGGCGCGGGTAGCCGAGCGTTCCCCACGCCTGGATGACCGCGCCCGGCCCGGCATCGGCCATCGCGATCGGGCTCGGGAACAGTCCGAAGAACCGGGGCCACGCCGCCGCAACCCGCGGCACCTGCGTCTGGTGGAGCATCACCTCGGAGACGAGCACCGCCCAGCGGTCGCGCGTGCGCCGCCAGGGCAGGTCGTGACGTCCGTGCCGGGCGTACCAGGCCGTGATCTCAGCCACGGCTACGGCGGAAATTTACCGACCGTGAGCGTGACCCCTCCGCCCTTCGTCGTTTGGGCGCCGCCCGCCGGGTTCTGGGCCAGCACGCGACCGTTCTCCGTCGGGTTGTTCGTGGACTGTTGGGATACGAAGACCTGGAAGCCCGCCTGCTGCAGCGTCTGGCTCGCCTGAGCCTGCATCTGCCCCACGACGTTCGGGACGTCGACGGTCTGCGGGCCGGTCGACACGAACATCGTCACCGACGACCCCCGTTTCACCTGGGTATTGGCGCCGGGGTCGGTGCGGGTGACACGCCCGGTCGGCACCGAATCGCTCTGCTCGCTCTGCACCGAGACCTGGAAGCCGGCCTGTTGGAGGAGCTGCTGCGCGGTCTGCGACTCCTGGCCGACGACATTCGGCATCGCGATCGAAGGCTGGCGCGCGATCTGCAGCGTCACCTTCTGACCGGCCTTCGGCACCTGCGCGCCTGCCGCCGGGTTGGACCCCACCACCGTGCCCGGCGGCTGGTCGCTGTCGACCTCCTGGTTGTCGATGCCGTTGTTCGGATCCTGGAGTCCGACGGCGATGAGGTCGTTCACCGCGTCGGTGCGCTGCTTCCCGGTGAGGGCGGGCATGGTGAACGTCGCCTTGCTCACGCGCAGCGTGACGGTGCCGTTCTTCTGGAACTTCTCGCCGCCCGTCGGCTTCTGCGAGAGGACGATGTCGGGCGGGTCCTTGCCGACGACGTCCTTGCGGCTCACCTTGAAGCCCGAGAGCTTGAGCGCCTGGTCGGCCTCCGCGAACGGCTTGTTGATGACGTTGGGTACCTCGGCGGTGGGTCCGCCGCCCCCGCCGCCCCCGCTCGCGAGCAGGGCGATGATCACGGCGGCGATCAGCACGACGCCGAGGATCCCGGCGACGAGCGCCCCTCGGCGCTTCTTGCGGTGCTCGTCCGGGTCGTGTCCGTCGAGCGCAGCCATCGGCGCGGCTTGAGTCGCCGCGACCGCGGCCGTCGCGGTGCCGTCGGCCACCAGTCCGGTCACCGGCCCGCCCAGCGGCGGCTGCCCGCGCACGAACCGCGTCAGGTCGGCGCGCAGCTCGTCGGCGGTCTGGTAGCGCGAGTCGGCGTCCTTCGCCATCGCGGTGAGGATGATGTGTTCGAGGTCGGGGGGCAGGTCGGGCGCGCGTGCGGCCGGCGGCTCGGGGTCCTCGCGCACGTGCTTGTAGGCGACCGCAACCGGGCTCTCGCCCGTGAACGGCGGCGCGCCGGTCACCATCTCGTACAGCACGACACCGAGCGAGTAGACGTCGGATCGCCCGTCGACCGGGAGACCTTGGGCCTGCTCGGGCGAGAAATACGCCGCCGTGCCCATGACGGCGCCGGTCTGCGTGAGCGCCTCGCTCGTCCCGGCCCGGGCGATGCCGAAGTCGGTGACCTTGATGTCGCCGTCGGCGGTGAGCAGCACGTTGCCGGGCTTGACGTCTCGATGCACCACGCCGTTGCGGTGCGCGAACTCGAGCGCCCCGGCGATCTCGGCGCCGATCTCCGCCGTCCGCCGCGGCGAGAACGCCCCGTTCACCTGGACGACGTCGCGCAGTGAGCGCCCGCGCACGTACTCCATGACGATGAAATACGTGCCGCGTTCCTGACCCCAGTCGTAGATGGCGACGATGTTCGGGTGGTTGAGGCTGGCGGCGCTCTGCGCCTCGCGGCGGAAGCGTTCGACGAAGCTCGGATCGCGCGCGTACTCCGCGAACAGCACCTTCACCGCGACGGGACGATCCAGCAGTTGATCGCGGGCGAGGTACACCTCAGCCATTCCGCCTCGTGCGATGCCGCGCTGGATCTCGTATCGATTCGAGAAGACGTCAGCAAGCTGCGTCATCGGGCCGAAACCTTAGCGGTGCGCCTCTTCGCGCTCGGGTAGGTCACCGGCCGAGCACCATTCGCATCATTTGTGCAGCGATGGGCGCCGCGACGCTGTCCGCCGGTCGCCTCGCTGCCCGCGCTCCCGCCGTGCTCGACGATGACCGCCACTACGACCTGCGGATCCTCGGCCGGCGCGAATCCGACGAACCACGCGTGCGCGTTGCCCGTCTGGTTCTGGGCCGTTCCTGTCTTGCCGGCGACGGAGACCCCGGGGATGCGTGCCGCCGTCCCCGTGCCGCTCTCGACGACCGAGATCATCAGTGTCTTCATGGTCGCCGCGACCTGCGGTGACATCGCCGTCCGCCACGCCTTCGGGTCGATCGTCTTCACCGTGTTGTCGCTGGCGTCGGTGATCCGGTCGGCGACGTGGGGCTGCATGATCTGGCCGTTGTTGGCGACCGCCGACGCGCTCAGCGCCATCTGCAGCGGGGTCACGGCGACGTCCCCTTGGCCGATGCCGGCGAACGCGAAGAGTGGCTGGTTCTGCCGGAACGAGCCGGGTGGGGGCCCGACGCTGGTGGCGGCGCCGGGCGAGACGTCGAGCGGCGGCGCCGAGCCGATCCCGAACTTCTCCATCCCGGGCACGAACGAGTCGCCGAGGTCGAGCCCGATCTGGCCGAACGTCGTGTTGCACGACTCCTGGAAGCTCAGCGCGAGCGTCCCGCCGCACGACTCGCCGCCGAAGTTCTTCAGCGTGTTGGTCGTCTGCGGCAGCTTCAGCTCGGTCAGCGTCGGGAAGTTCGTGTCGGGCGTGAACTGCCCCGTGCCGAGCGCGACCGACGACGTGATCACTTTGAAGGTCGAGCCGGGTGGGAAGAGCTCGCGGTAGGCGCGCGGGAGGTTGGGCTTGTCAGGGTTCGCGCTCAGGAGCTTCTCGTAGTCCTGGGCAGCCTGGGAGTTGTGGCTGGCGAACGGCTGCGGGTCGTAGCTCGGGTTCGAGTACATGGCGAGGATGCCACCCGTCTTCGGGTTCATCACGACGACCGATCCGTGCTGGGCGCCGAGCGCGTCACGAGCCGCCGTCTGCAGCTGCTGACTGGTCGACAGCACGACGTTGCCGACCGTCTCCTTGCCCGCGAGCACGTCACCGAGGTTCTTGATCTGGAGCAGCGGGTCACGACCGGAGAGCTCGTTGTTGTACGTCCGCTCGATGCCGGTGTTCCCGAACACGAACGACTGGTAGCCGGCGAGCTGCGAGAACAGCTCGCCCTGCGGGTAGAGACGTTGGAACTTGAGCTCGTCTCCGGTCTCGACCGACCGGGCGACGATCTGGCCGTCGGCGCTGACGATCCGGCCGCGAGGCTTCGAGAAGTCGCGCAGCTGGAACCGGATGTTGCGCGGGTCGTTGGCGAGGTGGTCGGCGTCGTAGACCTGCAGGTACGTGAGCTGAGCGACGAGCAGCAGCACCAGGACCGTGACACCGATGCCCACCCGCCGGATGGCGCGGTTCATCGGCGGGCGAGCGCGCCGGCTCGCGCGGACGGAGCCGCGGCGCGTTCAGCGGACTCGTCCGAGATCCGCAACAACAACGCGAGGATCACGAAGTTGGCGATGAGGGACGACCCTCCGTAGGAGATGAACGGCAGCGTCACGCCGGTGAGGGGGATGAGGCGCGTGACACCGCCGAGGATGACGAACGTCTGAATGCCGATGATGGACGTGAGTCCGGCGGCGAACAGCTTCGGGAACGGCCGTTGGGCTTGCGAGCGCGATGCGGAACCCCGCCCCTACGAACAGCAGGAAAGCGATCAGGATCGCGACGGTGCCGATCAGCCCGAGCTCCTCGCCGATGGCAGCGAAGATGAAGTCGGTGGACGCGTTGGGGATCTTGTCCGGGCTCCCGAGCCCGAAGCCGGTGCCCGCGAAGCCCCCGGAGCCGAACGAGAACAAAGACTGGACGATCTGGTAGCCGTTTCCGCCTGCGACCGGCCAGGGGTTCGCCCACACCGAGACCCGCTCCTGGACGTGGCCGAAGATCGCGTACCCGACCGCCGCGCCCGTCACGAACATCCCCGCACCGACGACGAGGAACGCGGGGCGTTCGGTCGCGATGTAGAGCATCACCGCGAACACGGCGAAGAACAGGAGCGACGAGCCCAGGTCCTTCTGGCGGATCATGACGACCAGCGAGAAGCCCCAAGCCAGGACGAGCGGCCCGAGGTGGCGGGCGGCCGGGACGCGCAGCCCCGCGATGCGACGGCCGCCGGACGCGAGCACTTCGCGCTTGTCGACGAGATATCCGGCCAGGAAGATGACGAGGAAGACCTTCGCCAGCTCGCCGGGCTGGAAGTTGATCGGGCCGAGCCGCACCCACAGGCGGGCGCCGTTGATCTCCCGTCCGAGCCCCGGCGCGAGGGGCAGGAGCAGCGCGAACAGCCCGAGAAAGAGGAACGTGTACCGGTACCGCTCGAGCAGGTGCACGCGCCGAACGAGCAGCAGCGTCCCGATGAACGCGGCGACGCCCACCATGGTCCAGACCGCCTGGCTCGGCGCGAGCTGATTCTGCGCGTCGCGGTCGATGCGCGTGATGACGACGAACCCGATGCCGTTCAGGAGCGCGGCCAGCGGCAGGAGCGTTCCGTCGGCGCGGGGAGCGAGCCGGCGCACGGCGAGGTGCGCGACCACGTACAGGCCGATCAGCACGGCGAGGAAGAACCAGATGTTGGCGGGAAGCGACGGGCCCTTCGACAGCGCGACCAGGATGTACCCGCCCACCGTGATGATGACGGCGAGGAGCCCGAGGCCGAGCTCGGCGTTGCGACGCTGGGACGCGGTGAGGCTCACGACGGCGGCGCGGCGGGGATCGGGGGAACAGTCGACTCGGGCGGCGTCGGGGTCGTCGTGCGCCGGCGTGCGGTCCGCGATGCCCTGGCGCAGACGAGCCACGTAGGAGTCGGCCCCGCTGCGCGACGAGAACTTCTTCCCGTCCTTGACGTCCTGACGTTGCGCCCCCGTGAGATCGGCCGGATTGATCGCCGTGCGCCGCTCGATCGTGGGGTTCCAGACGAGCAGGCCCCCCTTGACCCCCTGGAACACCGTCACCCGCCCGCGATTGACGCCGACGTAGTACGTGTTGCGCGCGTACCAGCCGACGGCGAGGAACGCGATCGCCAGCACCACCAGGATCGGGAGCACCCACGCGAGCACACGCAAGAACGTGCGGCCCCGCCGGCGCCGGGGCTTCACGGGCGGGATCTCCGACGTGTCGTGGTCGGGAACGGCGGCCTCGGCGACCTCGTCCGCCGGGACCTCGACCGCCTCGACGATCACCGCGGTCACGTTGTCCTCGCCGCCGGCCGCGTTGGCGGCGTCGACGAGGAGCTGCGCCGCCCGCTTCGGGTCGTGTTCGCGGGCGAGGATGCCCGCCATCTCGTCCTGGCGCACCATGGTGGTGAGGCCGTCCGAGCAGAACAGGATGCGATCGCCGGGCCGGAGCTCGACCGGGTACACGTCGACTTCGACCTGGGGATCGATGCCGAGAGCGCGCGTGATGATGGATCGCTGGGGATGGACCTCGGCCTGCTCGGGGGTGAGCTCGCCGCCGCGGACCATCTCCTCCACGAGACTGTGGTCGTTGGTGATCTGGGTGAGCTCGCCGTCGCGGAAGAGGTACGCGCGCGAGTCGCCCACGTGCCCGACGACCAGGTGACCGTCCGTCCCGAGTATGCCGGCGGTGAGTGTCGTGCCCATGCCGTGGAGCTCTTGGTCGGACTCGGACTTCTCGAGGACGGCGTCGTTGGCGCCCTCGATCGCGTCGGGCAACTCCTCGCCCGACGCCACCCCGGCGCGCAACGCCTCCAGCGCGGTGGCGCTGGCGACCTCGCCGGCGCGGTGGCCGCCCATGCCGTCGGCGACGGCGACCAGGCCGAGGCGGTTCGCCTGGTCGAGGAAGTCGTCCTCGTTGCCGTCGCGGATGCGACCGACATCGGTGACCCCGGCGGCGACGAGCTTGAAGGGGCTCACCGTGCGCTCCATCCGCCCGGTGGCTCACTTGACGACCTCCGCGACGGTCTGGCCGAACTGCACCTTGTCACCGCGCTTGAGCCGCATCACGCCGTTGATCTGCTTGCCGTTCACGTAGGTGCCGTTGGTCGAGCCGAGGTCCTCGACGTACCCCTCGCCGTTCTGCTGGAACAGCCGGGCGTGCAGCTGGGAGACGTACGTGTCGTCGTTGAGCACGAGCGCGCACCCACCGCCTCGCCCGACGGTCACCTCACGGTCGATCGCGTGCGTCTCGCCCCGGCGCGCGGCGGGCTCGAGGATGCGCAGCCGCAATGCGGTGCGGGGCTCGGCGCGGCGCTCCCGCCGCGGCGGCGCGGCCGGAGGCACCCCCGCCGGCTCGGCCGTGAGCGCGGGTGTGCGCAGCTCCCGCAGCGTCAACCGCACCACCCGGTAGAGGAAGAGGTACAGCAGGGCGAGGAAGCAGAACTTGAGGACCGTGAGTACGGCTTCGGACATGAAGTCGGGCCTCTAGGACGCCTCGAAACGGATGGTCGTGGAGCCGATCCCGATCTCGTCGCCGTCCTCGAGCTCCCGGTCGCGGACCGCGACACCGTTCACCGTGGTGCCGTTCATGCTGCCCAGGTCGGCGACGGCGAAACCCTCGCCCAGCGGACGGACCTCGGCGTGGCGCCGGGAACCTGTGCATCCGCAAGTGATACCGCGCAGTCGGGCAGGCGTCCGATCACGGCCGGCTGGTCGCCGAGCTGCACCCGGCGGCCGTCGGGCAGGACCAGCGCCCCGAGGTGCTCGACCGGCCCCTCCACGATCTCGGCCTCGACCTCGAGCTGGCCGGCGTGGAGGTCGTCGTCCTCGACGAGGGCCACCGTGACCGGCCCGAGAAAGTGGTACCCCTCGTCCCGGGCGTACTGGCGGGCGGCGTCGGCGAGCTCCCGGGACAGCACGTCGGAGTAGGTCGAGAACCGCGTCAGGTCGGCGGAGGAAAGGGAGACGACGATGTCGTTGGGCACGACCCAGCCGCCCTGCACGCCGATCATGCGGCCCTGGTCGAGCGCGCGGGCGATCTTGCGGCCGATCTCGACGGGCTCGAGGCCGGCGCGAAAGGCCTTGGCGAAGGTTCCCTCCACCAGCCGCTCGAGCCGACGCTCGAACCTCTGGAGTCCCATCGGGCGGAAGTGTAACTGCGCGTGTCCGGTTTCCGCCTTGCCGTGACCTGCGCTTCCGGCCCGCGGGACGGCGGAGGCCGGTTGGTACGCTGCCAGTTCCCCACCACCGGGCGAGTGGCGGAATTGGCAGACGCGCAGGCTTCAGGT
>CAVVDV010000008.1:0-251153 GCA_963747195.1 uncultured Actinomycetes bacterium | reverse complement strand
GTAAGAGATGGGTCGATGAGGCGGTAGACACCAAGCCCGTCGAACAATGCGACCGAGATCATGGCAAGGTCGGCGGGCGGGTAGCCGGGCGGCTTGTCGGCTGCGTCGTACTCCTCTGTGAGGAGCTGTTCCACCTGACTCAGCGAGTGGCGCGTCCAGGCCGCGAGCTTCAGGCGCGCCTGGGGGTTCCTTGCCGCGTACAGCACGAACTCCAGGAACAGCATCGTCGAGCTCTCGTCCCAGAGCGACTCCCTGACCGCACTGGCGACCAAGGGCTTCCACTTGTCCGGCGAGCGGGCCTCAGGCGTGTCGAGTACGCCTCGAATCGTGGCACCGCCGCGGTCGAAGCGCTCGTCGAGCACGGCAAGGAACAGGTCGTCCTTGCTCTTGAAGTTCGAGTACACGGCGCCTTTGGTGAACCCGGCTGTGGCGGCGATCTCGTCCAGAGACGACCCTTGGAAGCCGTCACGGGCGAACACCATGGCTGCCGCCTCGAGCAGGTGCTCGTGGGTCAACGCCCGCCGCCTCTCGGGTGTGAGGGGTTCGAAGGTCGTCACCGGGCCTCCCGCACTGTTGACATACCCTCACCGATCCCAATACTGCCCGGTATGCAGGCTAGAGACAGGATCGGCCTGGCTCGAGGGTAGCCGCCGGCGAGCATGCGGAAGCGCAGGTATGGCCCGCATTACGAGGCGGTCGATGCCGCCGCGGGGGATTTCGATCCGTTCGAGCTGCCCGACACGATCCAGCTCGGCACCGTGGACGATCCCTATCCGCATCTTGCGGCCGCCCGGCGAAAAGGCCCGGTGCAGCTCGATTGGCCACTCCCCGACGACGTGGGAACCTCTACGAGGACCGCGACCCGTCGTTCAGCGTTCTCGGCCACGACGAGGTGATGGCCGTGCTGCGCGACCACGAGACCTATTCGTCCACTGTGCTCGTCGACGTCATGGGTCCCGTGCTCGAGCACCGATGATCGCGATGGACGAACCGGAACATCGGGCCCTTCGGGCGCTCGTCGCGCCGGCGTTCCGGCCCAAGCTCCTTGCACGGTGGGAGCACGAGCTCGTCCGGCGTGTCGTCGACGAGCTGATCGACTCGCTGGCGTCGTCCGGTCGTGCCGATCTCGTCCGCCGGCTGACGTTCGCGTTTCCGGTGCGCGTGATCGCCCGCATCCTCGGACTCCCCGAACGCGACTCCCAACAGTTCCAGCGCTGGTCGACCGAGCTGATCAGCATGATCGTCAACTGGGACCGAGGCCTCGCCGCATGGTATGCGCTCCGCGCCTACTTCGAGGAACGTGCTGCGGAACGCCGCGCTCAACCCCGAGACGATCTCATCAGCGAGCTCGTCCAGACCGAGGTCGACGGGCAACGTCTCACCGACGACGACATCTTCGCCTTTCTCATCCTCCTGCTCCCCGCCGGCATCGAAACCACCTATCGCTCGCTCGGTAACTTGCTGTTCGCCCTGCTCACGCACCCCGACCAGCTCGACGAGGCCGTAGAGAATCCGGAGCTGCGCGCCTCGGCGATCGAAGAAGGGCTGCGCTGGGAGACGCCGCTGCTGATGATCCCGCGCCGGAGCGTCCGGAACGCGCGATTGGGTGGCCTCGACGTCCCGGCGGGCCGAGACCTGAACGTCTTCATCGGATCCGCGAACCGCGACGAGCGTCATTACGCAGAGCCCCACCGCTTCGACATCCACCGCGGCCGGCACCACATATGTCGTTCGGGTCGGGACCGCACATGTGCCTCGGCATGCACCTCGCCCGCATGGAGACCCGCGTCGCCCTCGACGCAATACTCGAACGCCTGCATGACCTTCGCCTCGATCCCGGACCGGCCCGGCCCAGGATCGTCGGCAACGTCTTCCGGTCGCCGGACACGCTCCCCGGTTTGCTTTACGGCCTGAGCGAATCTGCGGGCGGGTCGGCGTCACGACCGACTGCTCACCACGCATGTCGTGTTCAGGTACGAGGGCTAGGCGACCGATCGAACGAAGTCGGCCCAGGTGTCGACCCAGAGGTCCCAGACCGCGACGGGGTAGTCGTGGCCCATGCCCTCGATCTCGACGTAGCGCGCGCCGGGAATCAGCTCGGCCGTGCGGCGACCGCCGCTCGGATCGATCAGCGTGTCGCGGTCGCCGTGCATGACGAGCGTCGGGACGGTCAACGCGCGCAAGCGCGTCGGCCCGGTCACCGTCGCTCATGATCGCCTGCATCTGGCGCCCGACGCCGGCGGGGTAGTAGCACCGGTCGTACGCCCGCGCGGCGCGCGCTCGGAGGTACGGCTCGTCGAGCCACTCCGGCTTCGAGCCGTAGACCCGCTGCGCGGCGACCTGGCTGTCGACGTACTCGTCGCGGGTCGCGGGCGGGCTTGGCCATCAGCACGGCCAGTGCCTCGGGTGAGCTCTGGCCGTACTCGGGTTCGCCGGTGCTCGACATCACGGACGTGAGCGACAGCAGCCGGTCGGCGTGGTCGATCGCGAGCCGTTGCACGATCATCCCGCCCATCGACACGCCGATGACGTGGGCGCGCTCCGCGTCCGCCGCGTCGAGCACGGCCACGGCGTCGCCGGCCATGTCGCGCAGCGTGTACTGCCTGCCCGTCGAGCTTCGACGACAGGCCGGTGTCGCGGTTGTCGAACCGGACCACGCGATAGCCCTGCGCCGCGAACTTCTCGCACCATTGCTCGTCGTAGTTGATGCACTGCGAACCGAGACCGTTGACGAGCAGCAGCGTCGGGTCCGTGGCGGACCCGAACGTCTCGAAGAAGAGCTCGACGTCACCGTTGTACGCGGTGGGCATCCCGGCAGGATCGCCGGTGCTGTTCCGACCCGTCAACCGGGGCTTGCATGACTGCACGCACAATGCCCCGTTCCGCCGTCCACCGCGTACGCGCGAGTGCGGTTCTGTGGGTACCGCCTATGTCCTCAGGCGGTCAGCGGCGTTCGAAGGTGACGCCGGCGGCCTCGCGGTCCCAGGTCGTCGGGGTCACGCCGTCGTCGCGCAGCTGGTACTTGAGGACGCGGCCGACCGGGTTCGCGGCAGGTCGTCGCGGAACTCGATGTAGCGCGGGACGGCGAAGTACGGGACGCGCTCGACGCTCCACTCGCAGAGCTCGGCTTCGGTGAGCGCCACGTCGGATTGCAGGACGGCGGTGACTTTGACGTCGTCCTCCCCCACGTCGCTCGCCACCGAGTGCACGGCGACGTCCTTGATCGCCGGGTGCCCGTGGTAGGTGCGCTCCATCTCGAAGCTGGAGATGTTCTCGCCTCGGCGCCGCAGGTAGTCCTTCTTGCGGTCGACGAAGGAGAGGAAGCCGTCGTCGTCGAGGCGGCCGAGGTCGCCGGTGTGGAACCAGAGGTTGCGCAGCACCCCGAGCGTCTCCTCGGGCCGGCGCCAGTACCCGGCGAACATCAGGTTCGGGCCCGTCGGCCGGCACACGATCTCGCCGATCTCCCCCACCGGCACCTCGACGTCGTCGTCGTCGACGAGGCGCACGTCGAAGTCGACCGTGTTCCGCTTGCCCGCCGCGCCCGGCTTGTTCGCCTCGCCCGCCGGGAGCATCGAGATGAGCGACGCCTCGGTGAGCCCGTAGCCGGCGCTGAACGTCTTGCAGCCGAAGCGCTCGTTCCAGATGCGGTCGATGTCGGGCGGCATCGGGGCCGCCGCGCACAGGCGCAGCCGGTGCCCCTGCTGGTCGGGGTGGTCGTCGGCGTCGGCGATGAGGATCGCGAGCGAGCCGAGCATCGACGCGATCGTCGCCCCGGTCCTGCGCACCTCCGGCCAGAACCGTGACACCGAGAAGCGGCGGGCGATGCTCGCCTTGCCGCCGACGACGAGCGTCCCGACCACGCAGACCGAGATCGCGTTGAAATGAAAGAGCGGAAGCGGGGTGATGACGACGTCGTCGGGGCGGCGTTGCCAGGCCCGGGCGATCTGATCCGCCAGCGCAACGATGTAGTTGTGCGGCAGCATGCAGCCCTTCGACGGACCCGTGGTCCCCGCCGTGTAGATGAAGCACGCAAGATCCGCGGGGCGCACGCCGGCATCCGGAACGGGCTCGTCCGACGAGGACTCGAGCACCCGGTCCCAGTCGTGCGTGGGCACGGCGTCGATGACCTCGTCGGGTGGCCCGACGACAACGGCCGCGACCAGCTCGGGGAGCTCCGCCCCGGCCACCGGCGCGACGCGTCCCGCGAAGTCGCCCTGGACGACGATCACCTTCGAACCGGAGTCGGCCAGCTGGTGCCGGAGAAAGTCGCCCTTGTATGCCGTGTTCACCGGCACCTGGACGGCTCCGAGCTTCAGCGCGGCGAAGAAGCTGACGACCTGGGCGGGACCGTTCTCCAGCAGCGTGGCGACACGATCGCCCTTCCCGACGCCGAGCTCGCTCAGGGCGCGTGCCAGGCGATTGCTCTCGGCCTCCATGCGGCGGGCGCTGTACTCGTCACCCTCGAAGTCGAGGTACGGCCCGTCCGGATCGGCGGCAAGGCGGCGGGTGAGCGCCTCGAGCACGGTCGTCTGCGGCCGTTCCGTCACGAACCTGACACTAGCGTCACGTCCGCCGCATCCAGGAAAGCCGTTCGTAAGCTGCTCGCCGTGAGCGACCCGGCGCGCGTGCACCGTTACACCGTCTCGTCGAGGTGGCGCGGCTCGACGGGCGCCGGGTACGAGGCGTACGACCGATCGCACGAGGTGGAGGCGACGCCCGGCGGGGTGACGCTCGCGCTCTCGAGCGATCCCGCCTTTCGGGGTGATGCGACGCTGCTCAACCCCGAGCAGCTCCTCGTCATGGCGGCGTCGTCATGCCAGCTGCTGTCGTTCCTCGCCGTGGCGGCCCGCGCTCGCATCGACGTCATCGAGTACCGGGAGGACGCCGAGGGCGAGATGCCCGAGGACGACCCGCCGATGCGCATCACGCGCATCACGTTGAGGCCTCGCATCACCGTCCGCGGTGACGTCGACGACGCCCGCGTGCGCCACCTCGTGGAGGTCGCGCATCGTGAGTGCTTCATCGCCAACAGCCTGACGACCGAGGTGATCGTTCAGCCGGAGGTGGTGCGTCAGGGGCGAATGCCGTGATGGCGCGCCGGTTCGGGGGGCTCGGACCGGCGCTGGGATGCGAGCCGCAGCGCCGCCGAGGAGCGCGTTGCGGAGCTCGCGCGGTTCGATCACCTCGTCGTAGCTCATGGCGTCGGCGGACGAGTACGCGCCGCCGAGCTCGGCGTGGTCGAGGACGCTCTGCGCGTCGTCGTCGACTCCGGCGGCGGCGCCTCCGCCCGTCGCCGGCATCGCGCCGAGACGGGCGCCGGGCAACGCAAGTGTGACGGTTTGCCGGTCGAACGGGTTCATCGCCATCAGCGAGCTGCCGAACCCGTATGCCTTGCGCAGCGTGACGTGCAGCTTCGGAGAACGCACGCGGGCCTGCGCCGCGAACATGCGGGCCGCGTGGCGGAGGACACCGCTGCGCTCGGCGGCCGTTCCCGCGAGCACGCCCGGGTTGTCGGCGAGGAACACCAGCGGGAGGTGGAACGCGTCGGCCACGTCGATGAAGTGCGCGGCCTTGTCGGCCGCCTCGCTGTCGATGGCGCCGGCCTTCGCCGCCGGCTGGTTCGCCACCACCGCCACTGACTCGCCGCCGAGACGAACGAGCGCGGTCACGATCGGCCGCCCGAATGCCGGCTCGATCTCGAGCATCGAACCGCGGTCCGCAATCAACTCCACGACGGGCCGGATGTCATAGCCGCGGCGCGGGTCGGCCGGGATCAGGTCGGTGAGCGCATCGACCTCGCGCGGCGCAGTGTCGTCCGCGCCTGCCTGCGCCGGAGCGAGTTGCCACGCGTTGGACGGGAAGTAGCCGAGATAGCGGCGGACGAGGCCGAGCGCGTCGCGATCGTCGGGAACGGCGTTGTGGGCGACGCCGCTCACGGTCGTGTGCACGGCGGTCCCGCCGAGGACTTCCTTGGTGACGTCCTCGCCCGTCGCCTCCTTCACGAGCGGCGGCCCGGCCGAGAACAGCGACGCGCCCTCGACCATCACGACGAAGTCCATGAGCGGCGCGGTGAGCGCGCCGTGCCCGGCCGACGGCCCCATCACCACCGCGACCGTCGGCACGAGCCCCGAGAGGTGCGCCAGCGTCTGGAGGTCGTTCGGCGCCCGGCCGCGCGGCTCGAACGCGTTCTGCGTCCGCTCGCCCGCACCTTCGAGCAGCATGACGAGCGGGACGCGCTCCTGCGCGGCGAGCTCGGCGAGGCGCTGGCGCTTCGCGGTCGTGCCGCGGCCGATCGAGCCGCCCATCACCGTGAAGTCCTCGGCGCCGACGAGGACGGGCCTTCCGTCGATCAGGCCGTGCCCGGCGATCAGCCCGTCGGCCGGGACGGGCGGGACGACACCGCGGTGCACCGACCCGACGAGCGTGCCCAGCTCGACGAACGTGCCGTCGTCGAGCAGCCGGTCGATGCGCGCCCGGGCGTCGAGGCGGCCGTCCCGGCGCTGCTGCTCCAGCCGCTCGCTCCCGCCCATCGCGCGAGCCGTGTCGCGCCGGTCCTGGAGATCCTTGAGCAGCTCGTCCCAGTCGGTCATCCCTCGATGGTCGCAGCCACTGCGTCGGCGTGCTCGTCGACCGAGCCGAGCACGGTGTCGAGCACCCATGCCCGCTTCAGGTACAGGTGCACGTCGACCTCCCACGTGAAGCCCATGCCCCCGTGGACCTGGGTTGCCGTCTTGCCGTTCGTGATCGCCGCCTCACCGGCGAGCACCTTGGCGCCGGCGACGGCGCGGGCGACGTCCCCCACCTCGGGGTCGTCGAGCGTGCACGCCGCCGCGTGCACCGACGCGCGCGCCACTTCGGCGCGGACGAGCATGTCGGCGAGAAGATGCTTGACCGCCTGGAACGAGCCGATGGGCCGGTCGAACTGCCGGCGCTCCTTGGCGTACGCCACGGAGAGGTCGGTGCACGCCTGTGCGGCGCCGGCGAGGAACGCCGCCGTCACGACCGCGCCCTCGAGCCGCCACCGGGCCACGACCTCGGCGTCGCCGACCGGCTCACCCGCCGGCAGCTGCTCCACACGATGGACGGGCGTCAGCGGGTCGAGCGGCCGGGCCACCGGGACCGCGCCGGCGATCTTGCCGGCGGCCACCGACCGCACGCCGCCGTCGTCGACGACGAGGAGCGTGTCGAGGACATCGAGGTGCTCCACCATCCACGGCGGCGGGCGGTGCGCGATCTCGAGCCCGCCGGCGACGCCGTCGACGAGGCCGTTCGCGAGGTACAGCCACACCAGCGGCCCGGGCACGACCGCCCGGCCGAGCTCCTCGAACACGACGGCGGCGTCGGCGACGCCGAAGCCGTCGGCACGCAACGAGAACACGCCCGCTTCGGCGAGCTCGGCGTGCGCGGCGCGATCGAACCCCTCGCGGACGCGCTTGATCGGGAACCGGCCCTCGCACAGGCTGCGGATCCCGTCGCGCAGCGCGACCTGGTCGGCGCTCAGCTCGAAGTCCACTGCTGCTCCCTCGGGAGACCGAGCAGGCGCTCCGAGATGATGTTGCGCTGGATCTGCGACGTCCCCGCCGCGATCGTCAGCGCGAGCGTGCGGAGCCGCTCGACGACGAACTCGTTGTCGATGTCGAGCGCGCTGCGGTCGAGCACCCGCACCGACAAGTCGCCGAGCTTCTGACGGCTCTCCGAATAGGCGAGCTTCACCATGAGCGCGCCGTCACCGGGCGAGCCGTCTCGGGCCGCGCGCGTCACGTTGCGCTTCGTGAGTGCCCACACGCCGTCGAGCTCGGCGACCACATGACCGAGCTCGTGCCGGTGCGCCGGGTCATGCGCGATTGCGGCGAGATCCTCGGCCATGCGGCGTGCCTCCACGAGCTCGCTCACGAACGCGGTTCCCCGTTCGAACGCGAACGTCACCTGCGTGATGCG
Source organism: uncultured Actinomycetes bacterium (assembly GCA_963747195.1). Classification (GTDB taxonomy): domain Bacteria; phylum Actinomycetota; class Acidimicrobiia; order IMCC26256; family JACDBD01; genus JALZAA01. The sequence continues at coordinate 243,215 of CAVVDV010000008.1, read as the reverse complement.
CCAGCCGTCGTTCTCGACGCCCACGCGATTGGTGACAGGCACCCGCACGTCGTCGAGGAACACCTCGCAGAACTCGGACGAGCCCAGCACCGTGTCGATCGGCCGCACGTCGATGCCGGGTGTGTCCATGGGCAGGATCAGCCAGCTGATCCCGCGGTGCTTGGGCGCGTCGGGATCGGTGCGGACGAGCAGCTCGCCGTAGTCGGCGATGTGCGCGAACGAGCACCAGATCTTCTGGCCGTTCACCACGTAGTCGTCGCCGTCGCGCACCGCGCTCGTGCGCAGCGCGGCGAGATCGGACCCGGCGCCCGGCTCCGAGAAGCCCTGGCACCACACCTCGTCGCCGCGCAGGATCGGCGGCAGGTAGCGGGCCCTCTGCTCGTCGCTGCCCTCGGTCATGATCGTCGGGCCCGCGTGCAGCGAGCCGACGAAGTTCACCCCGACGTACGGCGCCCGAGCCCGGGTCGTCTCTTCGAGGAACACGAGCTGCTCCGACGGCGACGCGTCCCTGCCCGCCGTACGCCTTCGGCCAGTTGATCCCCGCGTACCCGGCGTCGTAGAGGCGACGCTGCCAGTCGGTGTCGAAGCGGCGACGGCCGGCCCAGTCGTCCCAGCTCGGACGGCTCGGGAGCTCGGGCAGGGAGCGCTCGAGCCAGTTCCGCAGCTCCGTGCGGAACGCCTCGTCGGACTCGGAGTACCGGAGATCCATGTGGGCGCGAGTGTACGGGCTGAATCTGACGGACCGTCAGGCGAGGAGCCCGGCCCGGAGCGACCCGACGGCGTCCGGCGCGAGCCCGTGGCGCTCGAGATAGCCCTCGACGGAGCCGTGGTCCGAACGGAGTCGCTCGAGGACGGCGAGCATCGTCGTCGGCCTCGGCTGTCAGCAACTCGTGCTCGATCGACCTCAGCCGAGACGCCGCGGGCCTCGGCGCGTACGCGGTTGCGTTCGAGGAGCACCGGGAGGATCCCCGCCGTGAACGCGTAGTCGGCGGCGATCGTCTCGTCGGCGACGCCGAGTGCTCCGAGGACGAGCGCGGCGACGAGCCCGGTTCGGTCCTTGCCACCTGCACAGAAGAACACCACCGGGTGACCGCCTGAGTCGGCGACCAGCTCGACCACTGCTCGCGAACCGATCGCCGAAGCGCTCGAGCATCATCACGTAGGCCTCGTCGATCGCGAGGTCTGCTCGGGGTGTCGACACCTCGACGACGCGTCTCGTCGACGATCGGGCGGTGGTGCACGACGACGCCGGCGTCGGCCAACGGCTCGGTGCGGATGCTCGTCGACCTCGTGCCCGGCCCGGAGGTCGACGGCGGTGCGCAGCCCGAGCGTGGCGACGACGTACCGGATGTCGGCCTCGCTCAGCGACGCGAGCGAGTCGCTTCGGAACACGCGCCCGTGGCGCACGACGCTGCCCGTCGGCGGCGGCGTAGCCCCCCAGGTCCCGGAAGTTGGCCGGGCCCTCGAGCTGAGTGGTGGCGCGTCGTGCTCAGAGGTCGAGCTCGAGCATGCGGATGGCGTTGCCGCGCACGAGCTTGTGCACGACATCGTCGGGGAGCCCGGCCATCAGCTCCTGCGCCACCTTCTTCGTGTGCGGCCACGTGGAGTCGGTGTGCGGGTAATCGGTCTCGAACGTCGTGTTGTCGACGCCGACCGTCTCGAGCGACTCGATGCCGTGCCGGTCCCGGAAGAAACACCCGAACACCTGGCGGTAGTAGTACGTGGACGGCGGCTCCGGGACGATGTCGCGCACGCCGCCCCACGCGCGGTGCTCGAGCCACACGTCGTCGGCACGTTCGAGGATGTACGGGATCCAGCCGATCTGACCCTCGCTGTACGCGAGCTTCAGGTCGGGGAACCGCACGAGCACGCCCGAGAACAGGAAGTCGGTGAGCGACGACATGGCATTGCCGAAGCTCAGCGTGGCTGCGACCGCGACCGGGGCGTCGGCGGACGTCGCCGGCATCTTCGACGACGACCCGATGTGCATGCACACGACCGTTCCGGTCTCCGCGCACACGGTGAAGAAAGGGTCCCAGTCGCCGGTGTGGATGCTCGGAAGGCCGAGCACGGCCGGGATCTCGCTGAAGCACACGGCCCGCGCGCCGCGCGCCGCGTTGCGGCGCACCTCGGCCGCCGCCAGCTCGGCGTCCCACAGCGGGATGATCGGCAGCGGGATCAGACGGCCGCCGCTGTCGCCGCACCATTCGTCGACCATCCAGTCGTTGTACGCGTAGACGCACGCTTCGGCGAGCTCACGGTCCTTCGCCTCGAGGAACGTCTGCCCGCAGAAGCGCGGGAAGCTCGGGAACGAGAGCGACGCCTCGACCCAGTTGAGCTCCATGTCGTCGACCCGCGCCTTCGGCTCGTAACAGCCGGGGCGCATCTCGTCGTACGTCATCGGCGACATCGTCATGTCGTCGCGGTCGAAGCCGACCGCGGCGACGTGCCGCTTGTGGATGTAGACGAGGTCCTCGTAGACCCAGCAGTCGGCCTGCGGGCCGTCGGGGTCGAAGGTCTGCTCGTACGTGCCGCCGCCGACGTGGCGCATGGTGCCGATGCCGCGCCGTTCGACGTGGGGGCCCTTGTCGCGGTGCTTCGCCGGCAGCCACCGCTCCCACACGTGCGCCGGCTCGACCACGTGGTCGTCGACGCTCACGATCTTCGGGAAGTCGTCCGGCACCTGGCTCCTCCGTCGCGGTGATCTGACGGGTCGTCAGATCCTAGCCGCCACCCGGGGCGCCGAGGTCAGGCGCACGTCGTGTCCTTCGGCGGCGGCTGGAGGTCCACGAGGTATCGTCACGACGTGGTCGTCGACGCACTGGTTGAACGCGGTGACGAACGCCGTGTGCTGGGTGCCCACGGCGGTGAGGAGCACCGCCGACGACAGCTCCTGCGACAGACCCTGCGCCCACTTCAGCGGGGTCGCGGGATCGTTGGTGGTGCCGATGACCAGGATCGGAGGCGTGCCGTCGACGTGGATCGGTGCCTCGTTCGCCACCGGAGGCACCGGCCAGTACGCGCAGATGAGCCCGGCGTTGAGGAGCGCCACCCCGACGCGCGGGGCGGCCGCGCTGAATTGCGGCTCCGCGGCCGTGTAGGCGTCCGGCCCGCCGACCGACGGTCCGTCCCGACAGCCGATGGCCCAGAACGCGGGCTGCGACGAGTCGTAGCTGCCGTCGTCGTGGCGGCCCGTGTACTCGTCCGAGAGCGCGAGCAGCCGTGACCCGTCGCCGCGCTCGGCGCCCTCCAGCGCCTGCTCCAGTCGCGTGTATCCCTCCTTGCCCGAATACAGCGCCTGCGCGACGCCGAGGTCGAACTCGCCTCCGCCCAGCGTGCGACCGTTGCCGGCCGGCACGGGCTGGGCGTCGACCTGGGCCGCGAGTCGATCGAAGCGCGCCGGCCGAGTCGCCGGCGTTGTAGAAGGAGCAGCGACGGTTCGCCGAGCAGTCCGCGAGGAACGCGTCGAGCGAACGCTCGAAGCCGCCGGCCTGTTCGGCGCCGACCTCGACCGCGCTGAGGTTCGGGTCGATGGCGCCGTCGAGTACGAGCGCCCGCACCTTGCTTCGGGAACAGCTTGGCGTAGAGCGTGCCGAGGTAGCGTGCCGTACGAGTACCCCAGGTACGTGAGCTTCTTGTCGCCCACGGCCTGGCGAATGCGATCCATGTCTCGGACGCTGCTCTCGCTCGAGACGTAGGGCAGCAGGTTGCCGCTGCGGGCCTCGCAGGACTGCGCCAGCTGTTGGAGACGCGTGGTCGAGGTCGGCGCGCTCGGCCGGAGTGTCGGGCGAGTAGTCGGCGGAGAACACGCCGTCGAGATTGTCCTCGCATTTCACCGGGGCCGTGGCGCCGCTCCCCCGCGGGATCGAAGCCGACGATGTCGAAGCGCGCTTTGATCTCGTCGGGGAGGATGCTCGCGAATTGCCGCGCGAACTGGACGCCCGAAGCGCCGGGGCCACCCGGGTTGATGAGCAGAGAGCCGATGCGCTTCTTCTGGTCGGTGGCGCGCACGCGCAGCAGCGCCACTTTGATCGTCTTGCCGTTGTCGGGGTGGGCGTAGTCGAGGGGCACCGTGAGCTTGGCGCACTGGTTGTTGCCGCCGCAGCTCTTCCAGTCGAGCTTCGATGCCGGCGCAGCCGCACGCGAGGCGTGCGTCGCTGCGCCGGCGTAGGGTGCGGTGGCCGAGATGCCGAGGGATGCGATCGCGACACAGAGCGCGGCGGAAAGAACGCGGCGAGGACGCACGACGTCGGAGCTTACGGCCGGAAGTTCACGCGAAGGCCGCGCCTTCGCAGCCGAAGGACCGAGCGTCCCGCGCGGGCAGTGGCCTGGTCGGGGTCAGGCAGCAGATCGTGATGGAGACCTGCACGATGCGGGATGATGGCCGGACTATGGGACGTCTCGACGGAAAGGTGGCGCTGATCACCGGCGCGGCGGGCGGGATCGGCCGGGTCGCCGCCGAGCTGTTCGCCCGCGAAGGCGCTCGCGTCGTCATCGCCGACGTCGTCGAGATGGAAGGCAAGGCCGTCGTCGACGCGATCAGCGAGGCCGGCGGGCACGCCGCATACGTCCATGCCGACGTCTCGGATCCGGAGCAAGCGGCTGTGATGGTCCGGTTCGCGCTCGACACGTTCGACGGCCTGCACGTCCTCTACAACAACGCCGGCATCCTCCCGCCCGACGACGCCGGCACCCTCGAGACACCCGATTCCACGTGGGATCGCGTGATGGCCGTGAACCTCAAGGGTGTCTGGCTCGGCTGCAAGTACGGCATCCCGGCCCTGATCGATTCGGGCGGCGGGACGATCGTGAACGTGTCGTCGCTGGTCGCGCTCATGGGATCAGCGGTCCCGCAGATCGCGTACACCGCGAGCAAGGGCGGCGTCCTGGCCATGACCCGGGAGCTGGCGGTCGAGCACGCCCGGCGCGGGATCCGCGCCAACGTCTTGTGCCCGGGACCGATCGACACACCGCTCATGGCCGAGCTGATGGCCGATCCGCAATGGGCGGCGCGCCGGCTCGTCCACATCCCCATGGGCCGCCCGGGGCAAGCGGAGGAGATCGCGCGCGCTGCCCTGTTCCTGGCCTGCGACGATTCTTCGTTCATGACCGGCGCGACGCTGGTCGTCGACGGCGGCATCACCGCGGCGTACGTGACACCCGAATAGGCAGGGAGCGAGATGAGCAGCCGGCTGGAGCTCGACGAACTACGGGAACGCATCGGCGCCGGCGACGTCGACACCGTGCTCGTCGCCTTTCCCGATCTTCAGGGTCGCCTCATGGGCAAGCGCGTGACCGGGCACTACTTCCTCGACCACGTCGTCGACGGCGAGGGCATCGAGGCGTGCAACTACCTGCTCGCGGTGGACGTGGAGATGACACCGGTGCCTGGTTACCAGTTCGCCAACTGGGAACAGGGCTATGGCGACATGAAGGCCGTCCCCGACTTCGCGACGCTGCGTCCAGTCCCCTGGCTCGAGAAGACCGCGATCGTGCTGTGCGACCTCGTCGACGAAGACGACCGCGACGCCGGTCGAGGTGTCGCCCCGACGGATCCTCCAGCGTCAGGTCGAGCGCGCCGCCGCCGCCGGTTACACGGTGAAGTGCGGCTCGGAGCTCGAGTTCTTCCTGTTCCGCGACTCGTACGAGGACGCAGCGGCCAAGGACTACGCCGGCCTGGAACCGCACTCACCGGTGATCGAGGACTATCACGTGCTCCAGACGACCCGGGACGAGTACCTGATCCGCGCGATCAGGAACGCGATGGACGCGTCGGCGGTCCCGGTCGAGTTCTCGAAGGGCGAAGCGGGGCGGGGACAGCACGAGATCAATCTCGAGTACGCCGACGCGCTCGAGATGGCGGACCGGCACGTGATCTACAAGAACGGCGCGAAGGAGATCGCGTCGCTGGCGGGCAGGTCGATCACGTTCATGGCGAAGTACTCGATGGACGCGGTCGGCTCGTCCTGCCACGTGCACTCGAGCGTGTGGGACGGCGACGGCACGACTTCGCTCATGTGGACCGATGACGATCCGCACCATCTCTCCGACGTGTTCCGGGGGTGGCTCGGCGGTCTGCTCGCGACGGGGCGCGAGCTCGCATGGCTCTTCGCGCCGAGCGTCAACTCGTACAAGCGCTACCAGCCCGAGTCGTGGGCGCCGACCGCACTGGCGTGGGGGCGCGACAACCGAACGTGCGGGTTCCGGGTCGTCGGCCGCAGCGGGGGCTTCCGGGTCGAGTCCCGGCTGCCGGGCGCCGACGTGAACCCGTACCTCGCGTTCGCGGCGACGATCGCCGGCGGTCTCCACGGCATCGAGCACGGCCTCGATCCGGGCGCGCCCTACGACGGGAACGCGTATGCAGGCGACGACCTCGAGCGCGTGCCCGAGACGTTGGTGGATGCCATCGGCGAGCTCGAGCGCAGTGAGGTCGCGGTCAAGGCGTTCGGGTCCGACGTGCACGAGCACCTCGTCAACACCGCGCGCCAGGAATGGGCCGGCTTCAACCGCGTCGTGACCGACTGGGAACGCCGCCGCAACTTCGAGCAGTTCTGAGCGACAGGACGATCCGTCCGCCGATCGCGGTGCCCGCGTACCCGGTGAAGGCCGGGCGGGTGCAGGGCTGGGAGAAGCCGGGCGTCGCCGCGCCCGCGCCGTACGTCGAGGCGCTGCAGCGCGCCGGCGCGGGGAGGCGATCCTTATGCCGGTCGCGATCGACGACACCGACGCAGCCGAGGTGCTCGAACGCTTCGACGGGCTCTTGCTGATGGGCGGCGGCGACCTGCACCCCGAGGAGTACGGCAAGGAGCGGCGCGACGAGATCTACGGCGTGATCCCGCATCGCGACCGGTTCGAGCTCGCGCTGGCGCGTGCCGCCGTCGATCGCGGCCTCCCGACGTTGGCGATCTGCCGCGGCCACCAGGTCCTCAACGTCGCGTTGGGCGGCTCGCTCGACCAGCACATCACCGACCGCGCCGGCGTCCTCCCCCACGGGAAGCCGGGCGTCCCCGGCGGGTCGACCGTGCACGACATCGAGCTCGAGCCCGGTTCCCGGCTGGCGGCGGCGATGGGCGTGACGCACGCGTCGTGCTCGTCGCACCACCATCAGGCGGTCGAGCACACCGGCGCCGGGCTCCGGGTCACCGCCCACGCCCCCGACGGCGTGATCGAGGGCATCGAGCTCGACGGCGATGCGTGGATCGTCGGGGCGCAGTGGCACCCCGAGGACACCGCCGCCGACGACCCGGCGCAGCAACGGCTGTTCGACGTGTTCGTGCGTCAGGCGGGCGCGACCACGCCGTGAACCGGCGGCCGCGTCGCCCTCGCCGGCGAGCGATCTGACGAGGTCCTCGGCGCCGTCGAGCGTGGCGACGCGCCGGGGCAGATCGGCGAACGGATACCGGCCGGTACGCGAGCAATGCCGAGCGCGGCGCGATACGCGTTCGAGTCGACGCCGAGCGCGCCGAGGACCCGCAGCTCCTTGAACACGATGTCGTCGGGCTCGGAACTCCGGCACAGGCCCGCCCCGCGTCCCGGCCACGACGACGGTGCCTCCGGGGCGGGCGAGCGCGACGCCCTGTGCGAACGCTTCGGGCGCCTTGGCCGTGACGTCGACGACGACGTCGGCGAGGCCGCCCGTCGCATCGCGCAGCGCGCGCACGGGATCGGTCGTCTGCGACGTCGACGGCCAGGTCGGCGCCGAAGTCAGCGGCGATGGCGAGCCGCTCGGCGTCGCGCTGCCCGCGGCCGGTCACCATCACGAACGCGGCGCCGGCGTCCTTCGCTGCCGCGGCCGCCGAGAGACCTCGCACGCCCGGGCCGAGCACCGCGACGACGTCGCCGGCGCAGGTGCCGGGCACGGTGACGGCCCAGCGGACGCCGGCCCCGAGCGGGTTGAACAGCGTGGCGACGACCGGGTCGAGCACGTCCGGTATGCGGTGCACGATGGTGTCGGGCCCGAGGTACTGGCACTCCGCGTAGCCACCCCACAGGCCGGGAGGCTTGTCGACGGGGATGTACCCGTACATGTCGGCCAGGCCGTGGCGTTCGCAGCGCTGATAGGAACCGGCGCGGCACGCGTCGCAGACCCGACACGACTGGAACACCTCGACCGCAACCCGATCACCTGACGCGACACCCCAGCGCCGCGCGGCGGCGTCGCCGATCCCCTCGATCACACCTACGGTCTCGTGCCCGGGGACGAACGCGAACCCGCCGGGCAGGTGGCCCGTGTACTGCTCGTGATCGGTGCCGCACAGCCCGCACGCCTCGACGCGGAGCACTGCGTCGTCGTCACCGTGCTTTGGAATCGGGAACTCGCGCGCGACGAGCGTGCGGGGCTTCTCGAGCACCAACGCGCGCGCCGATCGAGTCGACACGACCGCGGAGGCTAGCTGCGTCCCTTTGCGATCGTTTCAGCGTGCTCCAGGTCGAGCAGGAAGGCCTTGCGCTCCGGGCCCCCGCCGTAGTTGCCCACGCCGCCGCTCGCGGGCACCACGCGGTGGCACGGGACGACGATGGCCACCGGGTTGGAGCCCACCGCGTTGCCGACGGCGCGGGCCGCGCTCGGCTTGCCGACCTCGGCCGCCAGCGCGCCGTACGTGATGACGTGTCCGCTCGGGATGCGCGCCGTCGCCTCGAGCACCCGGCGCCGGAACCCGCCCGTGAGCGACCAGTCGATCACGAGGTCGAACGCCCGGCGCCGGCCCGCGAAGTACTCGTCGAGCTCGCGGCGAACCGGGTCGAGACGGGCCGGCGCTTCCACCACGCGGGGCGAGATGCGCTCGGCGAGGTCGTCGAGCACGTGGGTGGGGTCGAACGCCAGGCGCACGAGACCCTGTGGCGTCACCGCCACGAGGAGGTCGCCGACCGGGGAGTCGACCGTCGACACGGACACGTCGATCAGGCCCTGGCGGTCGGCGGCGGCGATGGCGGAGATGGTCGCGGCCTCGGCCTGCGTGTCGACGTCGACGGCGGCGCCACGTCGCAGCGCGGCCTCGATGTCTTCGAGCTCAGCGTTCGTCATCTGCGTACTCCTTGCGTAGATGCGCGATCCCTTCGTGCACGTTCTGACGCGCCGCCACTTCCGAGATGTCGAGGATGCGGCCGACGTCTCGGAACGGAAGGTCGGAGACGAACCGCAACACGATGGCGGCGCGCTGCTTGGGCGGGAGCTTGCCGACCGCCTCCCACAACCCGGGGTCGGGCAGCGTCACTGCGGGCGCCGGCGTCTCCGGCAGGTCGGCCGCCGGCACTGGGCGCCGTGCCCGCCCGCGGTGGGCGTCGATGGCCTTGCGGTGGGCGATGGTGAGCACCCAGGCCCGGAGGTTCGATCCGTCCTCGAGCCGCGGGTACGACCGCAATGCAGCGGTGAACGTCTCCTGGAGGCAGTCGTCGGCGTCGTCGGGTCCCACCGAGAACACGAGGAACCGGTAGACGGCGTCACGATGCCCATCGAGAAAGGTCTGGAACGGCGGCGGGCTCACACTCTCTTCAACGTCCGGGAGGCGCAGTTCGTGAGGTCGAAGCGCCGATTTCTGCTACTTCGTGGCCGTCGGCGCCACCGGTCCGCCGACGGCGTGCGTGATCGGGAGCGGGGTGGCGGCGAGGAGGAACTCGTAGACGCCGTCCGCCGCGCAGTCGGCCGCCAGCTCGTCGAGGTGCCACAACTGCCCCTGGACGAGCCCCATGTCGCGCAGGTCGATCATGTGGACGGGCAACAACGCGGCCGGGTCTTCGGACGGCCACACCTCGAACACGAGCGTGTCGGTGGCGACGGCGGCGACCTGCTTGTCGTGCAGGTACTCGATGGCGCCGACGCCGAGCCCGGGGCTGGGGTCGCCGAACCGTTGCCGGTCGCCGCGGCGCAGCCATTCCATCTGACCGGTGCGCACCAGCAGCACGTCCCCCGACTCGACGGCCACGCCCGGCCTGCTGCTCGGCGGCGGCGAGGTCGTCGCCGCCGATGGCGTAGGCGTCCTCGAAGTACTCGACACCCTTGAGGCGGGCGATGTCGAGCAGCACCCCACGCGTGACGATCGGCCCGTAGTGCTCGATGCCGAGCTGCGGCGGCGCCGGCGTCCTGGGTGACCGCCGCGTCCGACCGTGTCGTTGTAGAGCAGCCCCTCGTACCCGACGTGCGCGAGCCCGTCCCAGTGCGTCGCCGCTTGCACGCCCATCTCGACGAGATCGTCGCTCGTCGTGAAGTCGCTCGGGTCTCCGGTGAACGGCGGCGTTGGCCATGATCATCGTGTGCTTCGGGTTGATGCGCCCCGGGATCACGCCGGTCTGCGGCCCGTTCTCGTCGTACGGGATCGACAACGAGAAGGTGACACCGCGCCGAACGGCGGCGACGCCGCGCCGCACGGCTTCCGGCGTGATGAAGTTGAGCGTCCCCCGCTGGTCGTCGTCGCCCCACCGACCCCAGTTCGAGACCCGTTTCGCGAGCTGCTTCAGCTCGTCCGGCAGCGGCATGCGATCGCCTCGCTATTTCGCGGTGTACTGCTTGCGGAGCTCGTGCTTGAGGACCTTGCCCGTCGCGTTGCGCGGGAGCACGTCGACGATCTCCAGCTGCTCGGGAACCTTCTGGGTCATCAACCCCGCTTCGCTGCAGAAGTCGAAGATGTCCTCGAGGTTCGGGGGCGCCTCCTTGTCAGCGGGGACGACGATCGCGCACGCCGCGCTCCCCCGACGCGTCGTCGGGCAGACCGATCACGGCGACGTCGCCGATCCCGGGGTGCGTGAACAGCAGATCCTCCACTTCCTTGGCGCTGATGGTCTCGCCCTTGCGGATGATCACGTCCTTGAGCCGGCCCGTGATCGCGATGTAGCCGTCGGCATCCTGGAAGCCGAGGTCGCCGGTGCGGAACCAGCCGTCGCCGTCGAACGCGTCGGGATCCAGCGACGAGTCCACGTACCCGCGGAACAGCATCGGTCCCTTGACTCGGATCTCGCCCTCCTCCCCCGGCTCCGCGACGGACTCGTCGAGCTTGACGACCTTGACCTCGACGCCCGGCGTCGTGCGGCCCTCGGTCTCGGCGAGCTTCACGTCGGGGTCCTCGACCGTCGACATGGCGAGGATCGGGCACTCGGTCAGCCCATAGCCGGACACCACACCGACGCCGCCGAGCTCCTTCTTCACGTCGTAGTGCAGCTGCGACGGGCTTGGCCGCTCCGCCGCCCGGGAACGCACGCGCGTTCGGGAACAGCCTCTCCTCCGGGCTCTCGCGTTGCGCCGCCAGGTACGCCATGTGGAACGGCGTGCCCGCGCCGGCCAGGGTGACGCCTTCGCGCTGCAGCACGGGGATCGTCGTGGCGGGATCGAAGGCCTCGATGACGACCGTCTTGAAGCCCACCATCATCGAGCTGAACAGCCAGCCGATCCCGCCGATGTGCGTGAACGGGAACACGAGCGCGCTCACGTCGCCCGGTTCGATCGCGAGCGCCTTCGTCATGCCGTACGCCGACGCCATGATCGTGCGGTCGGTGTGCTGCGCGCCCTTCGGGTCGGCGGTCGTCCCCGACGTGTAGAACGCCCACCGCACCGGCGCGTCGTCCGGCGACGCGGGAGGCGGCGCAGCCGGCGCGAGCGACGCGGGGTCGGCGTCGGGCAGCTTGCGGTCGACGATCAGCACGTCGAGCCCCGGCTGCGCGGCGGCGATCTCCCGCGCCATGCCCTCGTAGTCGAACCCCTTCCAGGTCGACGGGACGATCAGCAGCTTCGCGCCCGTCTGCTTCGTGACGAACCCGACCTCGCGGTGGCGGTAGATCGGGCAGGATCGGGATTCTGGACCGCGCCGAGCCGCGAGAGCGCGCCGACCAGCACGAGCGACTCGATCCACGTCGGCAGCGCCCACGACACCGGCGTGCCCTCGCCGACGCCCAGCTCGGCGAGCCCGGCGGCGGCACGCTCGGCGGCGTCGCGGTACTCGCGGTAGGTCATCGTGCGCAGGTCCTCGTCGATCGAGCATGGTCGTGTCGGGCGTCCCGGCGACGCGCCGCTCGATCAGCTCCCAGAGGCTCCTGGCGTCCGTGATCATGTCTCCACCCTTCGCGTCAGGCGGTGATCCCGCCGTCCATCGACACGATGCTGCCCACCATGTAGCGAGCGTCGTCGGACGCGATGTACGCGATCAGGCCCGCGAGCTCCTCAGGCTCGGCGGCCCCGAGTGGCGATGTCACGCGAGCGAACTCTTTCATGTTCACGCCTTCGGGCATCGTGAACCCGGCGATCATCGGCGTGTTCATCCCTCCGGGTGCGACTGCGTTCACCCGCACCCCGCGCCTGAGGTACTCGAGTGACAGCGCGCGAGTGAGATTGACGACACCACCTTTCGACGCGCAATAGGCGGCCGAGTAGGGCTGGCCCATGAGCCCGGCGTTCGATGCCACGTTGACGATTGCGCCGCCGCCTTCGAGCAGGTGCGGCAACGCGGCCTGGCACATGAGGAACGTGCCGGTGAGGTTGACGCCGAGGATCGCCGACCACCGCTCGTAGGTCTCGTCGACGGTGTGCGCGAAGCCACCGATCCCGGCGGAGTTCACGAGCACCTGGGGTCGGCCGAGGTCGGCGGCGACCGCGTCCACGGTGCGCTTCACCGCGGCGGGATCCGTGACGTCGACGGCGTACGCGCGGGCGGCGGCGCCTTGCTCCCCGATCTCGGCGGCGGTCTTCTCGGCGGCGTCGGCGGCGACGTCCAGCGCCGCGACCGCGGCGCCCTCGTCGGCGAAGCGGTGCGCGGTGGCGCGCCCGAGCCCCGAGCCGGCCCCCGTGACGACCGCGACACGGTCGGTGAAGCGCGTCATGTGCCCCTCTCCTGGGCCCCGATACGGCCCCCGACGAGAATCTAACGCCCCGTCAGACCGGCGTCATGACGTCGGGTACGGTCCGCTTTGTGACGGCCGACGCTCCCCCGCGCACGACGGCGGACTTGCTGCGCGCGGCGGCGGCCGCACACCCCGATCGCGAGGCGTACGTGCACGGCGAGAAGCGGGTCTCGTACGCCTGGCTGGACCGCGCCGCCGACGGGTTCGCCGCCACGCTCCTCGACCGGGGCGTGGACGCCGGGCGACGTCGTGTGCCTGCTGCTGCCGTCGTCGATCAAGTTCGCGACCTGCTACCTGGGCGCGCTGCGCGCCGGCGCGATCACGTCGGCGATCAACCTGCGGCTCGGCCCGGGCGAGAAGGCGAGCATCCTCGAGCGCACGCAGCCCGCCGTCACGGTCGTCGGCGACGGCGTCGAGCTCCCGGGCGGCGTCGACGCCGGTCAAACGATCGACGTCTCCGAGCTCGGCCACGCGTTCGGCGCCGAGCCGCCGCACTCGCTCCCCGAGCTGGCGCCGACCGATGCCGCGTGCATCGTCTGGACGAGCGGGACGACCGGTCAGCCGAAGGGCGCCGTGTACGACCACACTGCGATGGAGGTCATCTCGCGCAACATCGGCGAGCTCACACGGCCCGGTGACCGTCGGCTCCTCGCGCTGCCGTTCCCGCACGTCGGCTACATGACCCGCATGTGGGACGAGCTCGCGAACGGCACCACCCTGGTGCTGGTGGGCGAGCCGTGGTCGGCCGAGGAGTCACTGCGGCTCATCCGGGACGAGGGCATCACGATGGCGACGGGCGTGCCCACGCAGTGGTCGCTCGTGCTCGCGCACCCGGATGTCGAGCGGACCGACTTCTCCGGGCTGCGCGTCGGGGCGCTCGGGGGCGCGTCGATCGCGCCGGACCTGGTGCGCCAGATCCGCAAGGTGCTCGGGTGCCCGGTGATCACCCGCTACACGAGCACCGAGGCGGGTGTGTGCACGAGCACGCTCGTCGACGACGACGCCGACGTCGTCGCGACGACCGTCGGGCGACCGGCGCCCGAGGTGGAGTTGCGCATCGTCGATCCCGCCGACGGGAACGAGCAGCCCACGGGTGAGGTCGGCGAGGTGCGGTGCCGTTCGGCGGCGATGATGCGCGGCTACTGGCGCGACCCGGAGCGCACCGCCGAGGCCATCGACGCCGACGGGTGGTTGCACACCGGCGACCTGGGGTTCGTCGGCGCCGACGGCAACCTGCGGATCGTCGGGCGGCTCAAGGAGATGTACATCCGCGGCGGGTACAACGTGTACCCGGCCGAGGTCGAGGCGGTGCTCGCCGAGCATCCGTCGGTGGCCCGTGCCGCCGTCGTCGGCGCGCCCGACCCCGTGCTCGGCGAGGTCGGCGTCGCGTTCGTCGTGCCGGCGCCCGGCTCGGCGCCGCCGACGCGCGACGCGCTGCGATCGTGGTGCCGCGATCGCCTGGCGGACTACAAGGCACCCGATCGCATCGTGGTGGTCGACGACCTGCCGCTCACCTCGATGCACAAGGTCGACAAACGCGCGTTGGTCGCGCGGGCAACGGAGGGGAAATGACCACGGAGTACGTGATCCAGCCCTTGGGAAGCGGCGACACGAGCGAGAAGCCGATCAAGCTCGGCGGCGCGCTCTTCACGCTCGTCGAGCCGCACAAGGGCCACGAGGTCGAATACAACCGCTGGTACGAGCGCGACCACTTCTACGCCGGCTGCATGATCGGCGCGTGGACCGTGTCGGGCGGGCGCTTCGTCGCCACCCGCGCGTGCAAGGAGAAGCGGTACCCGTCCGACTCGCCGATCACGCCCGACCCGATGGTCGGGTCTTTTCTCGCGCTCTACTGGATCCTCGCCGGTCGCTTCGGCGAGTGGATGAAGTGGGGCACGGAGCAGGTGAACTGGCTCCACGCCAACAACCGGATGTTCGCCGAGCGCGAACACATCCACACGCTCATGTACAAGTTCCTCGACGAGCAGCACGCGCGGCCGGACGGCGTGCCGGCCGAGCTCGCGCTCGATCACCACTTCCGGGGGCTCGTCGCCGTCATCGGTGAGGTCGCGGACGGGAAGACGCACGACGACGTGGTAAGGCATGGTTCGGTGGGCGGCCCTGCCCGGCCGAGGTGATGACGGCGTTCACGCCGGTGCCGCTGTTCCAGGACGCCCCGAGCGACGTGCCCCGCAACGAGGAGACCGACCGATTCCTCCAGCTCTACTTCCTCGACGAGGACCCGCTCGAGGTGTTCGACGATCGGTTCGGCGGGCTCGGCAAGGAGTTCGACGCCAGCGGCCTCGGCCGCATCCTGTTCGTGTCACCGTTCCTCGCCACCGTCGCCGGGCACCGACCGCTACACCGACGAGCTCCGGTAGCTCCCGGTCAGCGAGGTAGGTACGGGCAGTGGCGGCAACCGGAGTCACAGCACTCGCCGCGCTCCCAGAGATACGCCGCCGTCATCACGAACAACCCGGTCTCGGGATCGACGTAGCCGGGCTCGCCCTCGACGATCGCCTCCTCGTGGGCGGCGAGGATCGCGTCGTACCCGGGCGTTGACGGCGGCAGCCGGGCCGGGTGCGGTTTGCGCAGCTCGTCAGGCAGCGGTGCATCGCCCACCGAGCGACGATTCAACCGGCGGCGCCTCGAAGCCGCGGGAGCACCTTGCGCTCGAACAGCTCGAGGCTCTCCCAGGCGACGTCGGGCGGGATCCCGCCCATGAGCGGATGCAGGACCAACGTCCCGAAGTCGCCGAGCTCCTCGGCCAGCGCGACGCACTCGTCCGGCGTCACCACCCGGTACACGCCGCTCTTCCGGACGTCGTCGACGTCCTTCGCGTGCACGTCGACCGCTGAACGCTGCCCCGGCGTCTGCCAGCTCTCGTACACGTTGGCCTCGTGCAGCGCGTGCGGGCCGATCTTCGCCCACGCCGCCTCCGGGTCCTCGGCGACGTGCACGAAGCCGGGACCGGCGGGAAGGCTGATGAACCCCTGGTCGAACCCGACCTTGGCGCACTCGTCGTCGTAGAACTCGGCGAGCTTCGGATCACCGATGGCAGGAAACATCGGGAGCCGCAGCCGCGCCGCCGCGCCGCGCCGCGATCTCGGTGGACCCGCCGATCATCATCATCGGGTGCGGCTGGGTCATCGGCTTCGGCGTCACCTGCACCGTCCGGCCCCGCCACTCGAACGGCTCACCGGTCCACGCCTTGCGCATGACGTCGACGTACTCCTCGAGGAGCTTGCCGCGTTGCTTGCGGTCGACGCCCGCCATCTCGAACTCCTCGTACCGGTAGCCGACGCCGGCGACGAAGCTGATCCGTCCCCCGCTGGCGAGGTCGAGCACGGCGAGCTCTTCCGCCAGGCGCACGGGATCGTGCAGCGGCACGAGGATGGCGGCGATGTTGATGCCGATGCGGCGGGTCCGCCCGGCGATTGCCGCCGCCATCGTCACCGGCGCCGGGATGTATCCGTCTTCCGCGCCGTGGTGCTCCGACAGGACGACGAAATCGATGCCACGCTCGTCGCCCCACCTCGCCTGATCGAGGCACGTGGCATAGAGCTCGGCGTGGGTCGCCGAGCCCCAGCTCGGGGCACGAAGGTCGTATCGGAGGCCGAGCATCGCCATGGCGCGACTCCAGGGTCAGCGGGTGAGGTGCGGCCCGACCTCGGCGCCGAAGCGCTCGATCTGGTCACACAGCTCGTCGATCGAGCGCGACTGGAAGCGCACCTGGAGGTGCGACACGCCCATCGCGCCGTACTCGTTCATCGATTCGGCGAGCTTCTCGGGCGGGCCGGTGATCGTGCCGCGCGCCACCTCCCAGCCGGGCTCGCCGACGTACATCGCCTCGGTGATCACGCCGATCTCGGGCTCGGCGCCGGGACGCACCTCGTCGCGTTGCGGCCCGGAGGTACGCGATCGAGTCCGGCATCTTCTTCCGCGGCGTCCCCTGCGGGATCCAGCCGTCGCCGCGCGCCGCGACGCGCCGCAGCGCCGGGCGGCTCGACCCGCCGATCCAGATCGGTGGGCGCGGCCGCTGAACCGGTCGCGGCCGCATGCCCACCTGATCGTCACCTGCACCGGTGAACTCGTCGCTCCACGCGTCCTTCACGCCGTCGACGGCGTCGTCGAGCAGGCGACCCCGTTCGGCGAAAGGCAGCCCGAGCGCGTCGAACTCCTTCTCGACGTGACCGGCGCCCATCCCGAGGATCACCCGCCCGCCCGACAGCGTGTCGAGCGTCGCGAACGCCTTGGCCGTCTGGAGCGGGTGCCGGTAGGGGCCGACGAACACATTCGTCATGAGGTGGGTTCGGGTCGTCTGGCCGGCGAGGAACCCGAGCGTGGAGATCGGCTCGTACCAGGTCGTCGACATCGCCGGCGCGAGCGAGCGCGGGATCGCGACGTGGTCGCACACCGCGACATAGAAGAACCCGGCGCGGTCCGCAGCTTGCGCGGCTCGGACCAGCTCGGACACACCGGCGCCGTTCTCCCGCTCCCACGGCGCCGCCACCATCGTGCTGAGCGCGACCGTCGGAAGCTGGATCCCGAACACCAGCTTCCCCGCCGGGACGACGGTGACGACGTCGTCGCTCACGACGGCCCGCTCATCCGCCGCGCTCACCCGGGCCAGACGACGCTCTGGAGCTCCGAGTACGCGTGGAGGCCGAACGAGCCGCCGTCGCGGCCGACCCCGCTGAGCTTCGTGCCCCCGAACGGCGTCTCGTGGTTGCGCTGGATCGTGTTGATGCCGACGTTGCCGGCGCGTAGGCGACGGGCGACGCGCATGCCGCGGGCCGAGTCGCCGGTGAACACGTAGTCGTAGAGCCCGAAGTCGCTGTCGTTGGCGAGGTGAATGGCTTCCTCGTCGTCGTCGAACGTCTCGACGACGATCACGGGCCCGAAGATCTCCTCACGCGCCACGCGCATGTCGCCGCGTACCTCGGCGAGCAGCGTCGGCTCCACGTAGAAGCCCCGGTCGAGGTGCGACGGACGGCCGCCGCCGACCGCGACCTCCGCGCCCTCGTCGGCGCCGGCGCGGATGTACCCCTCGACCCGCTCACGGTGGGCGCCGGTGATGAGCGGGCCGACGACCGTCTTCGGATCGGTCGGATCGCCGACCGGCAGCAGCGTCGCCATCTTGGCGAGGCCTTCGACGAACTCCTGGTAGCGCGACCGGTGCACGATCGCGCGCGTCGGCGCGGTGCAGATCTGCCCGGCGTGGAACGTCCACACGGACCCGATGGCCGTGACGGCGGTCGCGAGATCGGCATCGTCGAGCACGATGCCCGCGCCCTTGCCGCCCAGCTCGAGAAGCAGACGCTTCATCGTGCGCCCGCCGGCCTCGGCGATGCGGAGCCCCACCGCGGTGCTGCCGGTGAAGCTGATCATGTCGACGTCGGGCGACTCGACCAATGCCTCCCCCGTCGCCGGGCTCGACCCGGTCACGACGTTCACGACGCCGGGCGGGAAGCCGACCTCGTCCAGGATGCGCACGAGCTCGATGACTGCGAGTGGGTCCTGCGGCGCCGGTCGCACGATCACCGTGTTGCCCATCGCGAGGGCGGGGCCGATCTTGCCGGCCATGTTGACGATCGGGAAGTTGTACGGCGTGATGCAGGCGACCACGCCCACCGGTGCGCGCCGCGCCAGCGCGCCCATGAGGCCCGCGGGTGCCATCGGCGTCGCCGGCATCTCCTGGGGCGCCAGCGGGATGATGCTCGGCTCGAGGGCACCGCGTGCGTACCGGTCGAACCGGCTGGCGGCCACCGGCACCTGCATCGCGCGCCCGACCGCGGTCGTGCACCCCGTCTCCGCGATCACCAGGGGAACGAAGTCGTCGAGCTTCTCGCGCACCCGCACCGCCGCCGCCGACAGCAGCTCGGCGCGCTGCTCGGGTGTCGTCTGCGACCACGATTCGAACGCCTCACGCGCCGATCGAGCCGCGTCGTGCGCCTGCTGCACCGACGCCTCGGGCGCCACGCCCACGATGTCCTCGGTCGCCGGGTTGACGATCTCGTAGCCGCCGTCCCCGCCCGCGACCCACTCGCCGCCGATGAGGAGCCGCTCGTCCCGCTCCGTCGTCACGCTCACATCGCTCTCCCCCGCTACGATCCCCAAGGTAGAACGTGTTCTCATTTCGTGTCCAGCGGGGTGATGCGGATGGACCTCGGCCGGGTCGGCATCTGGACGTTCAGCCTCGACCTCCAGCCCGCGGCTCGTGCGCGAGCGTTGGCGGCCGAGCTCGAGGAGCTGGGATACGGCGCGATATGGATCCCCGACGCCGTCGGGCGCGACCCGCTCGTGCACGCCGCGCTCCTTCTCTCCGGCACCGGGCGCATCACGGTCGGCACGGGCATCGCCCAGATCTGGGGGCGCGACCCGCTCTCGATGAACGCGGGCTGGAAGACCCTGAGCGAGGCGTTCCCGGGCCGCTTCGTGCTCGGGCTGGGCGTGAGTCACCAGCCCATGGTCGAAGGCCTGCGCGGTCAGACCTACGAGCGACCGCTCGCAGCGATGCGCGAATACCTCGAGCGGATGGACACGGCGATGTACGCCGCCGCCGAGCCCTCCGAGGCGCCCCGGCGCGTGCTCGCGGCGCTGGGCCCGAAGATGCTGGCGCTTTCCGCCGAGCGCACCGACGGCGCGCACCCGTACAACGTCCCGCCCGAGCACACCGCCCGCGCCCGCGAGATCCTCGGCCCCGAGAAGCTGCTGGCGCCCGAACAGGCCGTCCTCCTCGAGACCGATCCGGCCGAGGCGCGACGGATCGGGCGCGGGCACTTGGCGATCTATCTCGACCTCCCGAACTACATGAACAACCTGCGCCGGTTCGGCATCACGGACGACGACATCGCCGACGGCGGGAGTGATCGTCTCGTCGACACGCTTGTGGCGTGGGGCGATGTCGATGCGATCCGCGCCCGGGTGCAGGCGCACCTCGACGCCGGCGCCGACCACGTCGCCGTGCAGGTGTTGACGCCCGAGCGCGGCACCGTTCCGCTCGACGAGTGGCGGGAGCTCGCTCCGGTCCTGCTCTAGGGTCCGACGATGGCGGAGTTCGAGTCGTACGACCAGCGTGTCGCCGACGGTCTCGTGCGGGCGCACGAGAAGGGCGAAGGTCTGCCCGGCTATCTCGGTATCCGCCTGACGGAGACGTGGCCCGGCGGGATGCGCGCCGAGATCCCCGTGCGCGACGAGTTGCTCAACCCGTTCGGCAACCTGCACGGAGGCGTGCTGGCCTCGCTGTGCGACCACGTGCTCGGCACCGTCTGCTACCCGGTGATCCCGCCCGGCGCGTGGGCGGCGACGACAGAGTTCAAGCTCAACTACCTGGCGCCGGTCACCGGCGGCTCGTTGTCGGCGGCGGCGCAGATCGTCTCCCTGACGAAGCGCACCGCGGTCGTGCGCATCGAGGTCGACAACGACGGGCGTGCCGTCTGCCTCGCGCCAGGGCACCGTCCTCGTGATGCCGCCGAAGACCTGACCGGACCTGAGCGTTACCCCGCCAAGTCGAGTTGCAGCATGCGGATCGCGTTGTCGCGCACGATCTTCTGGATCTGGTCCTCGTCGAGGTCCTTCATCTGCCGCTCTGCGACTTCCTTGCTGTTCGGCCACGTGGAGTCGCTGTGCGGGTAGTCGGTCTCGAACGTGATCGTGTCGACGCCCATGTCCTCGAGCGAGCGCAGCCCGTGCGGGTCGTCGAAGAAGCAGCCGTAGACGTGCTCGCGGTAGTACTGGCTCGGCGGCTTCTTCACCTTGTCGGCCACGCCGCCCCATGCCCGGTTGTGGTCCCACACCGCGTCGGCGCGCTCGAGGACGTACGGGATCCACCCGATCTGCCCCTCGGAGTAGGCGATCGTCAGGTCGGGAAACTTCTCGAACACGCCCGACATCAGGTAGTCGGTGAGCGACATCGCCGCGTTCATGTACGTGAGTGTCGACCCCACGGCCGGCGGCGCGTCCTTCGACGTCGACGGCATCTTCGACGACGAGCCGATGTGCATGCACACGACCGTGCCCGTCTCGGCGCACGCCTGGAAGAACGGGTCCCAGTAGCCGTCCTGATCGTGGACCGACGGCAGTCCGAGGAACGGCGGGATCTCCGTGAACGCGACCGCGTGGCCGCCGCGAGCCGCGTTGCGCCGGATCTCCTCACCGGCGAGCTGCGAGTCCCAGAGCTGGATGATCGGCAGCGGGATCAGGCGACCGTTGGAACCTCCGCACCACTCGTCGAACATCCAGTCGTTGTAGGCCTTGACGCAGAGGTCGGCGAGCTCCATGTCCTTGGCTTCCATGAACGTCTGCCCGCAGAAGCGCGGGAACGTCGGGAACGAGAGCGACGCTTCGACCCAGTTGACGTCCATGTCCTCGAGGCGCGCCTTCGGGTCGTAGCAACCGGGGCGCATCTCCTCGTACGTGATCGCGGTGATCTTGACCTCGTCCCGGTCGAAGCCGACCGCCGCGCTCAGGCCGCGTCTGCGGGATCTTCTTGTCCTCGTAGTGCCACCAGTCGCAGGGGTTGCCCTCGCCCTTCTCGTACGAGAAGTTGCCGCCGACGAACGTCATCTCCCCCAGCGGCGCCCGCACGACGCGGGGCCCGACGTCCAGGTACTTCTTCGGCAGCCGCTTCTGCCACACGTCGGCCGGCTCGACCACGTGGTCGTCGACGGAGATGATCTTCGGGATGTCAGGCATGCCATCTTCCTTGGTCGCCGCCGCGACGAAGCTTAGACCTGACGGGGCGTCAGGTCGCAGGGCGCCGCGTCAGGATCTGGTCGACGACGAAGCCGCCGACCGCCACGACGAGCGCGCCGAGCACGATGATGAGCGTGGTGTTGGCAAGGCTCCGCGCGATGACGTCCCATGCGGCATCGAACGCGTCGCGGGCGACGAACGGATCGAGGCCGCGACCGACCAACTGCTTCGCCAGGGCCATGAGCCCCAGGAAGAGGAGTGACACGCCGGCGACGACCGTCCCTGCGATGCCGAGAGCACGCCAGCGCCGTTCGGACGTGGCGACCGCCAGCGCAAGCAACACCAGCACCACGAGGGGCGTGATCAGCGCCACCCGCTGCGCGCCGTCGACCGCACCCCACAGGATCGGCACCTGACTCCTCCGGGCGATGACGATGGGTTGCAATTGCGTGCCTCCGACCGCCCGCGCCACCTGGGGGTTCTGCGCGCGAGCGAGGTTCACACCGGGCTGGACGTCGAGCGTGATCGTGTCTTCGCCGGACGTGAGCTGATCGTGAACACCTCCGAGGGACTGCTTGAACGCGGCTCGATACGCGGGTGTGTCGAGCGCGCCCGCGATGCCCGCCGTGATCGCCGGTTCGCTCGCGGCCGGGAGCGGTTGCGTGCGCCCGATGTCGGTCACCACGGCATCGGCGATCCCTCGCCGCACCGCCTCGTGATCGAGCAGGTCGTCCGAGAGGTTCGTGAAGCGCTCCCGATCCAACAGCACCTGCTGAGTCCACAGCCCGACGAGCGCGAACGGGAGCAAGAGGCCCGCTGCCACGAGGAGCAGCGTGACGAGAGCCCGCCGGCTCACACGGCCGGTTGTCGGCGCAAGACGAACGCGAAGCGGGTCAGGACCGCGCCCCAGAAGAGGAGCATGAAGCCGATCACGAGCGCGACCACGAGGATCGTGATCCCGGGCCACACGACCGTGATCACGGCGGCGACCACCGCGGCGATGCCCTTGGCGAGGAAATGGCCGGTGTGCGGGCGGTCGCCGCGATGCCGGTACGCGTACCAGAGCGTCATGGCGGCGTAGACGAAGAGCCAAAACGCCAGGAGCAGCGCCAGCACGAGGGCGGTCACGTCCGGCCACGCGAGGACGACGATGCCTGTGACCAGATCGACGATCCCGCGAAACAGGATGAAGCCCCATCCCTGGGTGTGGCGTTCGGCGATGGACCAGCCGATCTCGGCGCCCCCGGCGAAGAGAAGGAACACGCCCAGCACGAAAACGAGCGCGAGCACCGTGACGCCCGGCCACACGATGGTGATCAGGCCCGCGACCAGGGCCGCGATCCCGAGCGCCAGGACCCACGGCCAGCTCCGGCGGGTGTCGACTCTGGTGACTTCGACGGCGGGCTCGGGCGGCGGCGTGGTGGTCATCGTGACTCCCTGCGGTCGCGGACGCGCGTCCGGAACATAGCGCCGTTCACACCCGGACGCCGAGGTACGGTCCGGCCGACGACAGGAAGGACGGCGCGATGCTCCTCGACGACAAGACGGTGGTGGTGTCCGGGGTCGGCCCCGGCCTCGGCCGGGAGATCGCGGCCGCGGCCGTGCGCGAGGGCGCCAACGTCGCGATCGGCGCGCGCACGCAGGCGAACCTCGAGAAGGCAGCCGCCGAGATCGACCCTTCCGGAGCGCGGGTGGCGTGGGAGGTGACCGACATCACCGACCCCGAGCAGTGCGCACGACTCGCCGCCACCGCGATCGATCGTTTCGGGCCCATCGACGCGCTCGTGAACTGCGCCGCGTTCGACGCCGTCTTCGGGGGCCTCGAGGAGGCCGACTGGGACAGCTGGCGTCAGGCCCTCGAGATCAACCTCTTCGGCACCATGCAGATGACGCAGGCGGTGATCCCGTCGATGAAGGAACACGGCGGCTCGGTCGTGTTCATCGGCAGCCAGGCCATGTTCTGGTCGCAGCTCCCGCAGGCCGCCTACGGCGCGTCCAAGGCCGCGATCCTCGGCGCCGTCACGCACCTCGCGCGCGAGCTCGGTCCCTACGGGATCCGCGTGAACACCGTCGTACCGTCGTGGATGTGGGGGCCGCCGGTCGAGATGTACGTCGACTTCACCTCGAAGGCGCAGAACGTCGACCCGGACACGGTGATCAACGGGATCACCGCGCAGATGCCGCTGGGCGAGATCCCCAGCGACGGCGACGTCGCCGAGGTGGTCGTGTTCTTCGCGTCCGACCGTGCCCGCATGGTCACGGGCCAGTCGCTGCTCGTGAACGCGGGCGAGTACATCCGCTGACGGTCTTCGAATCAGACGGGTGAACCGGCCGCGACGAGCGGCCACGGGCGCTCACGCTCGGCAATCAGCGCCAGGTCGAGGAGCAACGGCTCCTCGAAATGTCGCCCGAGCACCTGGAGCCCGACGGGCAGCCCGCGGGTGCGGCCGATCGGGATCGAGCACGCCGGGCTGCCGAACACGTTGGCGGGGATCGTCAGCGCACCGTTGTTGCCCAGCTCCGCCTGCTGGTCGCCCACTCGCGTCGGCAGCGGGCCTTCAGCCGCGAACGCGACGTCGGGGTTGGTCGCGGCGATGACGAAGTCGACCTCGTCGAAGACGTCCGCCATCGCCTCGTTCATCGCGGTGCGGCGGTTCTCGATGCGGGCGCGGGCCTCGAGGTTGTACACCTCGGTGGCGACCTTCAGCCCGAAGCCGATCTCGAGGGTGAGATCGGGCTCGCAATCCGGGTAGCGGTCGCCGAGCATCGCCAGCACCTCCGACAACCCCGACAACGCCCACTCGTAGCCGAGCTCGGGAAGCTTCACCGGGACGTCGACGAGCTCGAGGCCGGCGTCGCGAGCCAGCGCCTCGCCGTGCGTCACGACCATCTCCGTGACCTCGGGATGCACGACGGCGATGCCGAGATCCGGGACGATCGCGGCGCGCTTGCCGCGCAGCTCGTGCGTCCCGAGCCCTGCTTCCCAACCCTCGACGCGCGCCAGGCTGTACGGGTCGCGGTGATCGAACCCGTTCGTCACGTCGACGAAGCGGGCGGTGTCGCGCACCGACCGGCTCACACAACCGAGCACCGCGGTCAGCGAACCGACGCACATCTCGGGGCTCTTCGGGATCCGGCCGTACGTGCACTTGAGCCCGAACAGGCCGGTGAACCCGGCCGGGATGCGCAGCGAACCGCCACCGTCGCCGCCGGTGCCGACCGTGACCAGACCGCCGGCCACCGCGGCCGACCCGCCGCCCGTCGACCCGCCCGGAGTGAGGGTGAGGTCCCACGGGTTGCGCGTGGCGCCGTTGAGGTTCGTCCGAGTGAGATTGACACCGCCGAACTCGCTCGACGTCGTGAGGCCCACGAGCACGGCGCCCGCATCGCGCACCCGGCGCACGAGCGCCGAGTCGTGCGTCGCGATCACGTCCTTGAGCGGCACGCTCGCCTGCGTGTACGGCCACCCGGCGACGGAGTCGAGCTCCTTCACGCCCACCGGAACGCCGCCGAAGGGCGCATCAAGATCGGCGCGTTGCGGCGGCTTCTTGCGCCGCGTCTTCGTCCAGGTACGAGAAGGCGTTGAGGTCGGAGCGCTCGATGGCTGCGAGCGTGACCTCGAGCTCGTCGAGCGGCGTGCGCTCCCCCGAACGGAACGCTTCTACGAGCGAGCACGCGTCGCCGACCCACGGCGTGTCAGTCAACTGATCTCCTCCGGTCGGCGTCGCAAGCTCCGCCTCCTGCGGCACGGTCGGCAAAGCCGCCGTTGCCGCGGGATGCTACGCGCCACGCCGCCGCTACTTCCGCCGTGGTCGTGAGCGTCGCGACGAGGCTCAGCGTGTTCTCCATCACGGCTGCCGCGTACTCGGCGGGAATGCCGGCGACCGCATCACGCGGCATGACGAACTGGTACCCGCGGTTCACTGCATCGAACGCGAAGTTCGTCATGCCGACGTTCACCGACACGCCGACGCCGACGATCGTCGTGATGCCGAGGTTGCGGAGGACCGGATCGAGCTCGGTGCCGGTCATCGGTCCGAGACCGTGGTGCCGGGGCAGCACGAGGTCGCCAGGGTCGACACCGATCTCGGCGGGTGGTTGCACCGCAGCGGACCCGGGGTGAGGTCGACGGGCGACTTCTGCGCCCCCATGAACAGCCGGGCGTTCCGGTTCGCGCCCTTGCGGTCGGCACGCGTCTCCGCCGTGCAGTGCACGACCGGGACGCCGGCGGCGCGCGCGGCGCGCGGCCAGCTCGGCGCAGTGCTCGACGACGCCGACCTTCTTCGCCTCCGTCGCCAGCATGGGCAACGCCGACTCTTCTCCGACGACGCCGTTCTGGACCTCCTGCAGCACGAGCGCGGTGTGGGCGGGCGCGACCAGTTCCTGCAGGTCCAGCGGCATGGTGACCGGTGAGGCTATCGGGGGTCGAGACGCGGCTGTCGCCGCATCAGGAGCGAACGGCCCGGGTAGCCTGAGCTCGTGGGCGTCTCCAGCATCCTCCGGCGTTACCTGCCGTTGAGCGGCTCCGCCATCGCGCTGTGGGCGTGGCGGAACCGCGACGACGTGATCGACTGGGCCGCGTTCGGCGTGCGCTCGGCGCAGGGCCTCGTGACCGGCAACACCGACGACGTCGCGACCGAGGCGCGGCTGCGTGTGGCGCTCCACGGTGACCGCCGCACCCGACGCGCGCCGGGGCTCGAGGTCTACGTGCGCGACGGCGTCGCCGTGCTCAAAGGGATCGTCGATCCCGAGGTGCGCGACGTCGCCGTCAAGCTGGCCGAGCGCACCGAGGGCGTGAAGAAGGTCGACGACAGGCTGGACGAGATCCGCCCGCGTCTCGACCCGCCACGCGACTGACGCCACCGTTCTCGGAAGGATTTCGCTCGCATAGCGACCGTTTCGCTGCCGAGAAGCAGTGGGTCAGGCGAACAGATCCGGTGGCTGCTGGTCGATCGGCACGTCGCCCACTTCGGTCACCCGGAACTCACCACCGTTGAACGCGATCGCCGTC
Organism: uncultured Actinomycetes bacterium; assembly: GCA_963747195.1. Lineage (GTDB taxonomy): Bacteria > Actinomycetota > Acidimicrobiia > IMCC26256 > JACDBD01 > JALZAA01. The sequence goes on along the minus strand of CAVVDV010000008.1, from coordinate 216,682 downwards.
CGGCGCGACTGTCGTCGGGCAGCATTCGGGTGACTGCTCGTCCGCCGAGTAGTCGACGATCGTGGTCCCCTCCAGCGCGACCGATCCCTTGTGCAGGCGCGGGCGGTGCGCGGCCACCTCGAGCTGCTTGCCCTGCTCGTACGTGACCACGTCGTACGCCTCGAACTGACCCGTGCCGCCCGACCGGTAGCCGACGAGCACCTCGGGCCGGCCGTCACCCGTCACGTCGGCGGCCTTCACCGAGACGTTCGCGAACAGCGGGTTCGGGCTTCTCGGGGAGGGCCGAGCGCGACATCCCAGCCGCCGTCGGGCATCGACTTGGAGCGGACGCGGATCCGCACGTGCCAGACCTGCTCCCCCGTGCCGGTCCCGGGGAGCGCGTCGAGGGTCCACAACGCGTTGCCGCCCGCCATCATCACGATGTCGCACTGGCCGCCGGGAGTCTCCACGAACGTCCGGCACGCCTGCTCGGGATCGATCTGGCGGGTGTCGGGGCTCGAGGGCGCTTCGAGCCGCGTCCCCTTCGGCGTCACCCGGTCGCCGACCTGCAAGCCGGCCGCCGGGGCGACCGTGGTCGTAGGCGCAGACGCCGCCGTCGTCCCCGGTGACGACTTCTCGTTGTGCTCGCTCTCGCCGCACGCGGCGACCACGAGTGCGATGACTGCCCCCGAAGCGATCAGCCGGATTCGCACGCGCCCGAAGCTAGCTGGGGCCCTCGCCTAGCCTCGTCACCCCGATGGACGCTCCCGCCCGAACCACGGCGCAGACGACGCGCGCGCCGGAGCGTTTGCCGCTCCTCCCCTGGCGCGAGGTCGTCGCTCCCGTGGCTCGTGTCACGCGTCTACTCGGTGGCGCTCATCGTCGGCCTGGCATCGATCGGCCACAGCGGCGTACGCGCGACCGGCTTCGCGAAATGGGACGGCCAGTGGTACCTCGCCATCGCGCGGTTCGGCTACGGCCCCGAGCCCGTCGAAGGAGTGCAGACCCGCTGGCCGTTCTTCCCCGGCTTCCCGGGCCTGATCCACGGGATACGCGAGATCGCGCTCCCCGACCGGGGCACCGTTGTCGTGCTGAACCAGCTGATCTTCCTGGTCGCGCTGGCCGGCGTCTGGCGCATCGCCCGCCGGTACACGAACGCACGCCCTGCTCGTCTGGCCGTGTGGTCGCTGGCGCTGTTCCCGGGCGCGTTCGTGTTCTCGATGGTGTACCCGTCGGCGATCTGGCTCGCCGTCTCGGTCTGGGCGTTCATTCTCGTGGACGAACGGCACGACCTCGCAGCCGCGGTGCTCGTCACCGGAGCGGCGCTGGTGAGACCGAACGGCATCGTCCTCGCGATCGTGCTCGTGTTCGTGCTGCGGTCGTGGCGCCGAGTGCTGCTGGTGTGCGCACCGTCGGTCGTCGCGGTCGCGCTCTGGTGCGTCGCGTGTTACCACTGGACGGGCGACCCGCTCGTGTTCCTTTCATCGAAGGAGGGATGGCCCGAGGTCACCGTGAAGGCGATCGCAATCGCACCGTGGCGCTACGACTACGTGTACCCGCATCTCTTCCTCGCCCTGGCTGCACTCGGCGCGCTGTTCCTCGTCCGCCGCCGGCTGCCGGCGGCCTGGACGCTGTTCACCGTCCTCTACCTGTTGCCGTCGCTCGGCCTCGGCATGGTCGGGCTCGGCCGCTACGCGAACGAGTGCTTCCCGCCGTTCGTCGCCGCCGGCGTGCTGCTCGACCGTGCCCGCCGGTGGGTGTTGGTCGCCGCGTTCAGCGCCGCGGTGGCCGGGCAGGCTGTGTGCGCGTGGTGGGTGATCCACTCGCACTACCTCCCGTGACCGTGACGACGACGCCCGCGCGGCCTCTCCTCACTCCTGGAGGCTCATGGGGCGGCAGAGCATCTGCTGGCCACCGCTCGCCAGCAGCTGCCCGCCTGCCGACCATACGGACGCCGCGCTCGCGACCAGTCCGTCCCGCGCGCACCGGCGAGCTGCACTCGGCCAGCAGCCAAGGTGTCTCGGGCGCGCGCGCGATGGAATCGCGCCGTGACGTCGAGGCTGGGCGCGTAGAAGGCCAAGTCGCTCGAGTAGGCGCGCACGGCGGCGGGCCATCCCAACGTGTCCAACAGGAGCAGGGCGCGGCCGGCGTCGACGAACGGGTCGTCGAAGGTGTCCCGCGGCACATAGCGATACCAAGACCGAAAGCTCGGGTTGCCGGGCTCGCGCGACTCCCAGTCCGCCCGCGGCAGCCACGCAAGTGGCCGCTCCTCGAAGTTGTGCCAGAACGCGTAATAGGGCCCCCGCTCTTGTCCGGTCATGAGCTCGTCCACGTTCGGGAGGTTGTCGGGAGGCGTGACCGCCGGCATCGGCGCCGCGTCGTGCTCGAGCCCGTCGACGTCGCCGACGACCCAGGCCTGCGCCTCGAGGATCGGCTTGCCGGCTTGGGTCATCGACACGGCGATCGACGCCGCCCGCCGCGAGCCTCGAATCGTGCGGACCTCGAGGTCGACGGCATCGAAGTCGGCCACGCCGAGGTAGTGGCACGAGAACGTGGCCGGGCGCCGCAACGATGTATGCGCACCGGCAGCTCGGAGCGCGATGACGGCGAGGTAGCCGCCGTTCGGCCCCCAGATCTCCCAGTCCCGCGAGAGGTGAGCCCGGTACCGGCCGTCCGAGCCTTCGATCGCAGTGTCCACCGCCAGGTCGCCCACGGCCTCATCCTCACCCGGGACGGAGACCCGGCGCGGGCATTTACAGGTCGAGCGTCTCGTCGCGCACGACGGCAGCACGCCGGATCGCCTTGGCCTTCGTGCGCAGGAGCACGTCGCGCGGCGCCCGGCCGATCAGGTCCGTGAAGCGCGTCACTTCGCTCGCCAGCTCCTCGACCGGAACGACGCTGGACACCAACCCGAGCTCCTTCGCCTCCTGCGCCTCGACCACGCGGCCGGTGAAGCACAGCTCGCGCGCCAGCCCACCGCCCACGATGTCGTGCAGCGGGCCGTAGACGACGTCGCCGAACTCGATCTCGGGATGGGAGAACCGCGCCGTGTCGGCGGCGACGCGCACGTCGGACATGACGGCGAGGTCGAAGCCACCCGCGATCGCAGGACCGTTGACCGCGGCAATCGAACGGCAACGGGAACTGGAGCACGGTGGCGTGGAACCGGTCGCTCGAAGCCCAGAGCTGATCGGCAAGCTCGGGCCGCTGGAACTCGCGCAGGTCGAACCCGGCGCTGAAGACGTCGCCGGCGCCCGTGATGACGACGGTCTTCACCGCCTCGTCGCCGCCGAGGTCGTCGAGCGCGTCCGACAGCTCGTCACGAAGCGCGATGGACAGCGCGTTCTTCTTCTCTGCCCGGTTGAGCGTCAACACCACGACGCCATCGTCCGGCGCCGTTCGCAGCACCAGCCGGTCGCTCATCGCCCTTCCTGGCGCCGTCGCAGGCTCCGGCTCTGCGGCGCCGGTCGGCACGGCCGCCGACGCCGCGGACAGCGCGGCGGTAGCCTGACGAGCCGTCAGATCGGGCGAAGGTGGGTGTTCGTGAGCGAGACGAGCGTTCGCGGCGACCTCGAATGGGGAACAACGCCTCGGCTCCTCCACAGCTCCGCGGAGCGCTTCTCGGCACGGGAGGCGATCGTAGACGTGAGCGACGGGAGGACCCTGTCGTTCGCGGGCCTGGCCACGGCCGCGCACGACGCGGCGCGCGCGTTCCTGGCCATGGGCATCGAACGCGGTGACCGTGTGGCGATCTGGGCGCCGAACATTTGGGAGTGGGTCGTGGCCGCCCTCGGCCTGCACTCGGCCGGCGCGGTGCTCGTCCCCCTCAATACGCGCTTCAAGGGCCGGGAGGCGGCGTACATCCTCGGGAAGTCCCGCGCCAAGGCGCTCGTGACGATCACCGGCTTCCTCGACACCGACTACGTCGCGCTGCTCCGGCAGGCGGTCGACGTGGACACCGAGCTCCCCGACCTCGAGGCGATCGTCGTCCTACGCGGCGAAGCGCCCGAGGGAACGAGGTCGTGGGCCGAGTTCCTGGCTGCCGGCTCTGCTGTCGATTCCTCGCTCGCCGAAGCGCGCGCGCAGGCGGTCGAGCCCGGGGACTTGTCCGACATCCTCTTCACGTCGGGCACGACCGGGAGCCCCAAGGGTGCGATGCTCACGCATGCACAGACCCTGCGCGCGTACCGCGACTGGAGTGACGTCGTCGGGCTGCGCGAGCACGACCGGTACCTGATCGTCAATCCGTTCTTCCACGCATTCGGGTACAAGGCGGGATGGCTGGCGTCGCTGATGATGGGCGCGACGGTCCTTCCTCAGTCCGTGCTCGACCCGCAGCAGGTCTTCGAACGCATTCCCCGCGACGGCATCACGGTCCTCCCCGGTCCGCCGACGCTGTACCAGACGATCCTCAACCATCCCGCCCGCGGGGAGCACGACCTTTCGAGCCTGCGCCTGTCGGTGACGGGCGCGGCGCCGACCCCGGTCGAGCTCATCCTGCGGATGCGCGAGGAGCTCACGTTCGAGACGATCATCACCGGCTACGGGCTCACGGAGACCTGCGGCATCGCGACCATGTGCCGGTACGACGACGATCCCGAGACGATCGCCAACACGTCCGGTCGCGCGATTCCCGGCGTCGACGTGCGGGTGGTCGACGACGATGGCCGCGAAGTCACGCGCGGCGAACCGGGTGAAGTGGTCATTCGCGGATACAACGTCATGCGGGGCTATCTGGACGAGCCCGAGGAGACGGCCGCGACCATCGACGACGACGGGTGGCTGCACACCGGCGACGTGGGCGTGATGGACGACCATGGGTACCTCCGGATCACGGATCGCACCAAGGACATGTTCATCGTCGGCGGGTTCAACGCGTACCCGGCAGAGATCGAGAACCTGTTCCTCCGCCACGAGAAGGTCGCGCAGGTCGCGGTCGTCGGCGTGCCGGACGAGCGCATGGGCGAGGTCGGGATGGCGTTCGTCGTGCTGCGCCCCGGCGCCGACGCGACGCCGAGACGAGCTCGTCGAGTTGGAGCCGCGCCGAGATGGCCAACTACAAGGCTCCGCGCTACGTCGAGCTCGTCGACGAGCTGCCACTGAACGCGATGGGCAAGGTCCTCAAGTACGAGCTACGCGACCGCGGCACCAAGCTCGTCACTCGCTAGGGGACGAGAATGGCACCTCCGGCAGGGGCCGGGTTTCCCCGGCCCCGTACCGAGACGATGGTTGGCTGGAGCACTTGCGCCCGCAAGTGCGACCAGAGAATTAGATGGTCGCGATCTTGATGTTGCCGCTGGTGTCGCTGACGAGCACCTGGACCGTGTCGGTCGTGCCCTGGGAATCGGTGACGGTGCACGGGATCGTCGTCTGCGGCTTCGCCACGAGCACGGTCTTGCCGGGAGCGCACGCCGCCGTCACCTGAACACCGACCTGCTGGTCGTACTGCGTCTGCACGAAGGTCTGCATCTTGCCCACGTCGAGCACCGCGACCGCGCGCACGATACGGAAGCCGGGATCCCGATCGGTCTGCGTGACGGTGATCGGCACCGGCTCGTTGCCGACCGCAGCCGTGCAGGTCGACTGCTTCCCTGTCTTCTTCTTGATCTGGGCGGGGCACTTCGCCGCACCGACGGACGCGCCGGCGAAGTCCCTGCGGAGCTGGGTGCGGATCGTGCGCTCGATCTCCTTGCTGTCGAGCGTGTTCGAACCGCCGCTGCACGCCGCGAGGATCGCCAGCGCGCACGCGAGCACGCACGCGACGCCTCGGGACCGGGGCACAGCGGGAGAATACCGATGTCAGTCGAGAGCAGCCCTATACAGCGGGACGGCGTCGGGGATGCCCTTCATGACGACCGGCCCGAGCTCGTCGAGCCGGAGGCCCTGCACCCGCCCGTCCACGAGCTCACGGACGGGCTCCGACAAGAGGACCTCGCCCGGGCCGGCGACGTCGACGATGCGAGCGGCCAGGTTCACGTCGTGCCCGACGAGGTCGGCGCCGCGACGCGCCGGGCACCCCCAGTGCATGCCGACGCGCACCCACAGTGGGACGTCGGTTGCGGCCTCCTCCTCGAACCGTTCGGCGAGCGCCAGGCACGAGCCGAGCGCGCTGACCGGCTCCGGGAACCACAGCATCAGCCCGTCGCCCAAGTCCTTCACGACACGCGCATCCTCGGGCAGCGTGTCGCGCACCACCATCTCCTGGCGGTTGAGCAACGCGAGCGCTTCGCCGTCGCCGTGCTCGGCCGTGAACTCCGTGAACCCGACGATGTCGGTGAAGACCACCGCGCCCTCGGGCGTTTCGCTCACCGCTCGACGACCCGGATGTTCCCGCTGAGCGTCTTCACCTTGATCTCGCCCTCGCCGCCGTCGGCGCAGTCGCACCGCACGTCGCCACTCAGCGCCTTCAGCCGCGTCGTCGGCCGGGCCCCGCGGGGCACGCTGACCGTGACCGACCCGGACATCGCTTTGACGTCGAGACGCCCGGAGCCGACGAGCCCGACTTCGACGTTGCCGCTCCCGGCTTTCACCTTCGCGCCGTCGACGCGGTCGGCGGCCACCGCTCCCGACCCGGTGGCGAGGTCGGCATCGCCCGACTGGGCGACCTTGATGCGACCGCTGCCGGTCTTCAGCCGGCACTCCCCCGCGCACTCGGCGATCTCGAACGAACCCGACCCCGTGCGCGCGTCGAGTCGTTCGACATGGTCGACGACGACGCTCCCGCTACCGACCGTCACGCGAGCGTCTCCGAGCCGCCCTCGCAGCTCGACGCGGCCTGAGTTGGCGCCGACGATGACGTCGCTTCCCTGCGGGCAGCGCACGGACACGGAGCCCGACCGCGACTTCACCTCGATCGAGCCGTCGTCCTTCACCTTGGCTTCGCGCGCGCCGGTGACGACGACGTCGCCGCGATCCTCGCCCGTCACCGTCACGCTGCCCGAACGCGCCGTCACGCGGATCACGGCGCCCGGAGGAGCTTGGAGCGTCAGGTCGGACGCCATGCACGCATCATGCCGCCCCTCGGGTGCGACGGCGAGTGACGCCGGTCACCCACCGACGCGCGTCAGCGCTCGACGGCGCGGACGGCGGCGCCGCCGAGATCCATGAAGCGCGTGTCACCCGCGATCGCGTTCCCGAGTGCGTTCAACGTGTACGCGACAGCGAGCTCACGGTCGGGATCGCCCCATGCACCCGAACCGCCGTAGCCGTTGTGACCGAACCCGCGCGGGAGCACGGCGGCCGACGTCAGAACGCCGTGGTAGCCGAGGCGCCACTGCATCGGGAAACCGAGAATGAGGTCGGGCCGGTCGTTCTGGGGCTCGATGGCGCGCTCGACGGTCTTGTCCGACACGAGATGCACGCCGTCGAGCTCGCCACCGCCGGCGAGGCACGCGTACATGCGCGCCAGGGAGCGGGCCGTGAAGCATCCGTTGCCCGACGGCATCGGCTGCTCGACCCACTCGTCGCCCCCGTGCGCGGTCAGGATCGCGGGCGGCAATGCCGCCGCGATCAGCTCGGGCCGGATGGTGAGCCCGAGCTGCTCGGCGATGCGCACCATCGCCGCCGGGTCGCGCGTCAGCTCGCCGGCGTCGGGTGACGTGATCGTCTCGACGAGGCGTCCGTGCTCGGACCGGGGCAGCCCCACGTAACAGCCGTCGAGCGCGAGCGGCTCGGCGATCTGCGTGCGCACGAACTCGGTGATGCCGAGGCCGGATACGCGCCGGACGATCTCGCCCACGATGAAGCCGAACGTCACCGCGTGGTAGCCGTTCTCCGTCCCGGGCTCGAATGCGGGAGTCATCCCCTCGAGCCCCTTGACCATGGCGTCCCAGTCGAGGATCTGCTCGGGGCGCTCGAGGAACGACGCCACGTCGTACATGCCGGCTTCGTGGCAGAGCACCTGGCGGACCGTGATCGCGTCTTTCCCGTGCTGCGCGAACTCGGGCCAGTGGTCGGCGACGCGGTCGTCGTAGTCGAGGAGGCCTCGGTCCGCGCAGATGTGCAGCGCGGTCGACGTCACTCCCTTGGTCGTCGAGTACGACACCGCCAGGCTGTCCGACTGCCAGGGGTTCCCGGCGAGGTCGGCGACGCCGCTCCACGCGTCGACCACGGGCCGGCCCCGGTGGTACACGCCCACCGCCCCGCCACTCCCCGTCTCCGCCACCTGGGCGTCGAGGATCGCGACGACCTCGTCGAACGCCGGCTCCCACGTCCCCTGCGCCATGGTGCCGACCCCTCCTGTGCCGACGGCTGTGCCGTTTGGCACGTATTGCACGCCTAGTGAAAGAACAATATCGTGCACGGCCGTGGCGGCGACAAGTCTCACGGACGGGCGCTCGGCGCGCGCCGCGCGCACTCGCGACGCCGTCGTCGAGGCCCTGCTGTCGCTGCTCGACGACGGGAACTTCCGACCCACGGCGCGGCAGGTCGCCGAGCGAGCAGGTGTCTCGCTGCGGTCGGTGTACGTCCACTTCGACGACCTCGAGGACCTGTTCACCGCGGCGGCGCACAACCACTTCGAGCGCATGCGCGACCTCGTGGAGTCAATCCCCGGAGACGGCCCGCTCGAGAGCCGCCTCGACGCCTTCGTGCGGCAACGGGAACGCATCCACGAGGCGTCGGCCCAGGTCCGCCGGGCGGCCGTCCTCCAGGAGCCGTTCTCTCCCGCGCTGGCCGAGGTGCTGTCACTGGCGCGCAAGCTGTCGCGCGCCGAGATCGAGCTGGTCTTCGCGCCCGAGCTCGGTCGCAGCGACGAAATCGGTCGGGAGCATCTGGCGGTCGAGCTCGAGGTGATCGCGAACGCGTCGACGTGGGAGGTCCTCCGCGTCCAGCACGACCTGTCGGCGGAGGCGGCCCGCGAGACCGTCGGCCGCATGCTCCGGGCCTCGCTGCGCGACGCGTGATGGAAGCACTGCGCACGCCCGACGAGCGCTTCGCCTCGCTCCCCGACTACCCGTTCGCGCCGCATTACGTCGACATCGACGACGGCGAGGGGGGCATGCTGCGCGTCCACTACGTCGACGAGGGCCCGCCCGATGCCGACCCGGTGCTGCTCCTGCACGGCGAGCCGTCGTGGAGCTTCCTCTACCGGAAGATGGTCCCGATCATCGCCGGCGCCGGGCTCCGGGTGGTGGTCCCCGACCTCGTCGGGTTCGGACGCTCGGACAAGCCCTCGAAGCGCACCGACTACACGTACCAGCGCCACGTCGACTGGATGCGAGCGGTCGTGGAACAGCTCGGGTTGTCTCGGATCACGCTGTTCGGCCAGGACTGGGGCGGTCTCATCGGGCTCCGCCTGGCCGCCGAGGAGGAGCGCTGTTCGCGCGCATCGTCGCCGCGAACACGTTCCTCCCGACCGGCGACCGTCACCCCGGCGACGCCTTCCTCGCCTGGCAGAAGTTCTCGCAGGAGACGGAGACGTTCCCCGTCGGCAGGATCGTGAACGGCGGGTGCACAACCGACCTTGCCCCCGAAGTCGTCGCCGCGTACGACGCGCCGTTCCCGGACGAGACCTACAAGGAAGGCGCCCGGCAGTTCCCGATGCTGGTGCCGACCAGCCCCGACGACCCCGCGTCCGACGCGAACCGGCGGGCGTGGGAGGTCCTGCACCGCTGGGACAAGCCGTTCTTGACTGCGTTCAGCGACTCGGACCCGATCACCGCCGGCGGCGACCGGGTCCTCCAGGCCGACGTCCCGGGCACGAACGGCCGCCCGCACACGACCATCGAGGGCGCCGGCCATTTCCTGCAAGAAGACCGCGGCGAGCAGATCGCTCGCGTGGTCGTCGACTTCATCACAGCGACACCGGGCAGCTGATGAGACCCGTCGGGCGCGGTACGCGTCCGACGGCCAAAACGTAACGTTTGCACGCCAACGCCAGAGGGGGGACGTGGTGCGGCATGCGTGACACGACTGACGCGTCGTTGCCCGTTCGCAAACGCCTCGCGGACTACGAGTGGCTCGGACGGCTGCTGGCCTACGTGGTCCCGGTGGCGGGCTTGATCTTCGCGGTGCGGGTCTGGCCGTTCCCGGCCCCGAACGGCGTCATCCTCGACGGCGCGCTGGGCGGCGGCCGCATCGCCCTCATCGCGCTCGGGATCGCGCTGATCTACCGCGCGAACCGTGTCATCAACTTCGCCCAGGGCGACCTCGGGCAGGTGCCGGCGACGCTCGGCGCGCTGCTGGTCATCACCTTGAGCGTCAACTACTTCGTCGCCTTCACCACCGGCCTCGTCGCCGCCGTCGTGCTCGGAATCGTCGTCGAGACCCTGATCATCCGCCGCTTCTTCCGCGCCCCCCGGCTGATCCTCACCGTCGCCACGATCGGGCTCTCCCAGGTCCTGATCGGCGCCGGCCTGTACCTCGCTCAGGCGTTCGGACAGGACTTCCAGACCAACCGGCTCGACCCGCCGTTCACGGTCAAGTTCCAGGTCGGAAGCACGATCTTCAACGGCAACGACGTGATCGCGATGATCACGATCCCCATCGCGTTCATCGCCCTGGCGGCCTGGCTCCGGCTCAGCAACATCGGCGTGGCGGTGCGCGGCAGCGCCGAACGTGCCGACCGGGCGTCGACGCTCGGCATCCCCGTCCGCCGCCTGCACACGATCGTCTGGACGGTCGCGACGGTGCTCGCCTTCCTGGGGATGTGGCTGCGCGCCGGGGCGGTCGGGCTTCCCATCGGGACGGTTCTCGGCCCGACCTTCCTGCTCCTGGCGCTCGGCGCGGTCGTGATCGGCCGCATGGAGAAATTCGGCGTCATCGCCGCCGCCGCCATCGCCCTCGGCATCCTCGACAAGGCGATCACGTTCCAGCCCAACAACAACCCTGCGTTCAACGACGCGGTCTTGTTCCTCGTCATCCTGGGAGCACTGCTCGTCACCCGCCGTCCGAGCGGCGGCCGGGTCGGCGCCGATCAGGTTTCGACGTGGCAGGCGGCGCGCGAGGTCCGACCCATCCCCCGCGAGTTGAGAGGGCTCCCCGAGGTCCGGTTCGCACGGTGGGCGCTGCTCGGCGCGGTGGCGGCGTTCCTCGTCACACTCCCGCTGTGGCTCGACGAGAGCCGCATCAACCTCGCCGCCATCATCGTGATCTTCGGCATCATCGGCGTCTCGCTCGTGGTGCTGACGGGCTGGGCGGGGCAGGTGAGCCTGGGCCAGATGGGCTTCGCGGGAGTCGGCGCGGCCGTCGGCGGCTGGGTCACGTATTACATGGAGACGGACCTGTCGCTCGCGCTGCTCGCCGGCGGCGCAGCCGGCGCGCTCGCAGCAATCGTGGTCGGCTACCCCGCGCTGCGACGCCGGGGCCTCACGCTGGCGGTGAGCACGCTTGCGTTCGCGCTGTTCGTGTCGTCGTTCCTGCTCAACCAGGAGCTGTTCGGCGAGAACGGCGAGCCACCGGGTTTCCTCCCCGGGCAGTGGCTGCCGGGCTTCAGGATCGATCGCACACCCGTCTTCGGACGTTTCGACATCGAGAGCGAGACCCGCTTCTACTTCCTCTGTCTCATCGTCCTCGGGCTCGTGCTGGTCGTGGTGCGCGGAGTGCGCCGCAGCCGCACGGGCCGAGTGCTGATCGCGATCCGCGAGAACGACTCGGCGGCGCGGTCCTTCGGCATCAATGCGACTCGAACCAACCTCGCCTGCTTCGCGCTCTCGGGCTTCATCGCCGCCGTCGCGGGTGTGCTGCTCGTGCACCAGCAGACCGGGCTGCAGGTCGGCGCGGGCAACCTCTATCTCCCGGAGGAGAGCCTGCGCGTGTTCTCGATGGTCGTCATCGGCGGGCTGGGCTCGTTGCCGGGCGTGTTGCTCGGCGCCGCCTACATCTGGGGCACCGAGTACTTCTTACCGGGTCAGTGGTCGTTCCTGGCGACCGGGGCGGGGCTCCTGTTGGTCCTGATGGTGCTGCCGGGCGGCCTCGGCGCCGTGCTCTACGACACCCGCGACTGGCTGCTCCGCCAGATCGCCAAGCGCCGCGGGCTCGTCGTCCCGAGCCTCGTCGCCGACGTACGCGTGGAGGAGCCGGTGCCCGAGCCCCTCCTCGAGGAGGCCGAGGAAGCAGCCGAACGCGCCCCGGCGGAGGTGCCATGACCGCGCCGGACACGGCCGCTCAGCCGATGCCGGGCAACCGGTTCGCGAGGTGGTGCTACGGCATCACGGGCGGGGCTCCGATCTATCCGCTCGCCGTGCTCTTCGGGCTCAACGCCGTCGACGAGCTCGGGCGCTTCGCGTTCGGCGTGCTGTTGCCCAACATCCGCGACGACTTCGGCCTCAGCACCCAGGGTGTCCTCACCGTCGTCGCGTTCGGGTTCGTGGGCGCGCTCGTCCTGGCGTTGCCGATCGGGTTCTGGGGCGACCGCTTCAACCGGATCCTCCTCATCGTCATCGCCGGCATCCTGCTGGGCACGTTCACGATCCTCACCGCGCTGGCGGTCAGTGTGGTGATGCTCGCGATCGCACGGGCCGGGTCCGAGCTCGGGCGCGGGTTCAACGATCCCGTCCAGAACTCGCTCATCCCCGACTACTACGACGTTCCGGTCCGGCCGAAGGTCTATGCGGTGCACCGGTCGGCCAACGCCCTCGGCCAGGCCCTCGGGCCGCTGCTCGGTGGCGTGATCGCCTACTTCTTCGGCTGGCGGGCGCCATTCTTCTTCTTTGCCATCCCCACCGCCATCTTCGTGATCCTCGCCCTCCGCCTCCGCGACCCTGTGCGCGGCCACTTCGAACGCCAGAGGATGGGCGCATCCGAAGCAGCAGTCGCCACCGAGGAGGCCCCGCCGTCCTGGGCCGAGTCGTGGCGGATCGTCTGGCAGGTGCGAACCTTGCGGCGCATCTTCGCTGCGCTGCCGTTCGTCGCGCTCTCGATCGTCGGGCTGCTGACAGTCGGCTCGCTGTTCTACCAGGAGATCTTCGGCCTCAACGAGGTGCAGCGGGGCGTCATCGCCGCCGTCGCCGAGCCGGCCCAGATCGTGGGCTTCTTCATCGGCATCCCGATCGCGACCCGGTTGATGGCGCGCGATCCCGGTCTGGTGCTCAAGTTCCTCGCCGGCGTCACCGGCTTCATCGCCGTCGTGTGGGTCGCGTTCTCGCAGGCGCCCAACCTGCCTGTCGCCATCGGCTGCAACATCTTGATCTCGGGCTCGCTCGGCTTGCTCGTGCCGGGCATCTACAGCGTGCTCTCGCTGGCCGTGCCCCCGAAGGTGCGCTCCTTCGGCTTTGCCGTCGCCGCCATGTGGATCATCCCCGGCCTGCTCCTGCTCCCCGTCATCGGCGGGGTCGCCGACTCCTACGGCATTCGGGAGGCGCTGCTGGCGGCGGCGCCGGTGTTCGTCGTCGGCGGGCTCATCCTCGCCTCCGCCGGGTCGCAAGTCGCGGGCGACATCCGGCGCGTGTGGACGGCGTCGGCCGCGCAGTCAGAAGTCGTCTACGAACGCCGCCAGGGGAAGGTGAAGCTCCTCCTCGTCCGCGGCGTCGACGTGCACTACGACAGCGTGCAGGTCCTGTTCGGCGTCGACTTCGAGGTCGGCGAGGGCGAGATCGTCGCGCTCCTCGGGACCAACGGCGCCGGGAAGTCGACGCTGCTCCGGGCGATCTCGGGACTCGTCGAGGCGAGCGGCGGGGCGATCATCTTCGACGGCCGAGACATGACCCACACGCCGCCCGACGAGATCGCGGCCCGCGGGGTGACGCAGGTGCCGGGCGGCCAAGGCGTGTTCCCGTCGCTGACCGTGGCCGAGAACCTTCGTCTCGCGGGCTGGCTCCAACGCCGTCAGCACGACGAGGTGAGCGAGGCGACGGAGCGTGTGATGGGTTACTTCCCCGTCTTGCGCGAGCGGCTCCACGAGCCCGCAGGCAACCTGTCCGGCGGCCAGCAGCAGATGCTCACGCTGGGCATGGCGTTCATCGGTCGTCCTCGACTGCTCATGATCGACGAGCTGTCGCTCGGCCTCGCGCCGACCGTCATCGCCCAGCTGCTCGACATCGTGAAAGCGCTCCGCGAGCGAGGCACGACGATCATCCTCGTCGAGCAGTCGGTGAACCTCGCGCTCACGCTCGCCGACGAGGCGTACTTCATGGAGAAGGGCGAGATCCGGTTCCACGGCCCTACCGCCGAGTTGCTCGAGCGGCCGGACGTGCTGCGATCGGTGTTCCTCGAGGGTGCGGCCAGCGCGACGTCCGCGCGGCCGGCACCGAACGGCGGGGGCGCGACCGCCGAGCCCGTCTCCGGCGACGGTCAGCGGAAGACCACGCTCGAGGTCAACGACGTGTCGAAGCGTTTCGGCGGCGTCACCGCGCTGAACGACGTGTCGTTCCGCGTGCGCCGGGCGGAGATCCTCGGGTTCATCGGCCCCAACGGGGCCGGCAAGACGACCTTGTTCGACGTCATCTGCGGCTTCCTGCCCGCTGACGGCGGCACCATCCGCCTCGAGACGGACCGCGGCAGCTACGACCTGACGCGCAAGTCCGCCCAGGCCCGCGCCAAACTCGGACTGGGTCGCTCGTTCCAGGACGGGAGGTTGTTCCCCGCTCTGACCGTGCAGGAGACGATCGCGGTCGCGCTCGAGACCCACGTCAAGTCGCGCAGTCCACTGTCGGCAGCGTTGCACCTGCCGAACGTCTGGGTCTCCGAGCGGCGCGTCCGCAACCGCGTCGACGAGCTCATCGACGTCGTGGGGCTGAGCGCGTTCCGCGACAAGTTCGTTCACGAGCTGTCAACCGGCAGCCGAAGGATCGTCGACCTCGCGTGCGTGCTCGCGCACGAGCCGACCGTGCTGCTGCTCGACGAGCCGTCGAGCGGCATCGCGCAGCGCGAGGCGGAGGCGCTCGCCCCGCTGCTGACGCGGGTCCGCGACACGCTCGGCGCGACGCTGCTCGTCATCGAGCACGACCTTCCGTTGTTGACGTCGATCGCGGACCGGATGATCGCCCTCGATCTCGGCGAGGTCATCGCCGAGGGCGAGCCGGCGGACGTCGTACGCCACCCCGCGGTGATCGCCTCGTACCTGGGAACGACCGAATCAACCGTCGCGTGTTCGGGTGCACAGACCGCGTTGCTCGCGGACCCGACGACCTGACTGACCATTGCCCGAAAGGAAGGCACAGATGGCCATGCAATCCGTCCGCCGATCGAGGGCCGTTCGACGCTCGACGTCATTACTCGCCGTCGTCGTCTCGGTGATGGTTGTCGCGGGATTGCTCGCTGCGGCCGCGGCCGCTTCTCCCGCGAGCGACGAAGCGGACGCGCAGAAGAACAAGGCGCTCGTCCTGTCCGGACCCATGACGCCATGAAGGCGAAACTCCAGGGCAAGACCAACGTCGACTTCGGTCCGAACTGTGACACCACGACCGGGCGGGTGAAGATCCCTACGGTCTACGCGCCACCGTGCGTCCAGCCGTTCACGGGAAAGAACGGCGGGGGAACGTCGCCAGGCGTGACGGGTAGCGAGATCAAGATCGTCGTCTACACCGGCGACCCGCAGAAGGACCCGTTGCTCGCCGGTCAGATCCGGGCCGCCGGAGCGAGCCTCGACATCGAGCCCATCCGCCAGACATGGCAGGGCTACGTCGACATCTACAACAAGATGTTCGAGAAGTACGGCCGGAAGATCTCGGTGGAGTTCTACCTCGCCTCTGGGGCCGGGTCCGACACCGCGGCCGCCAAGGCCGACGCCATCGCCATCGCCGAGAAGAAGCCGTTCGCCGTGCTGGGCGGTCCCGCGCAGTCGTCGGCGGTCTTCGCCGACGAGCTCGCACACCGGGGCGTGATGTGCCTCGGCACGTGCGCGCTCGCGATGCCGCAGAAGATCTCCGACCAGAACAAGCCCTACATCTTCACGGACGGCCCGTCGCCGGAGGAAGCAGCCACCCTGACGGCCGAGTTCATCGCCAAGCAGGCCGGCCCGGGCAAGGCGCAGTACGCCGGGAACGACGCCACGAAGAACAAGAACCGCGTGTACGGCATCGTCCACTACGACACGCCCGATGGGCAGTACAAGGGCCTGTTCGACACGCTGAAGGCACAGCTCAAGAAGAACAAGATCACACCGAAGGCGGATCAGTCCTTCTTCCTCGACCTGTCGCGGGCGCAGGAGAACGCCCGCACGATCGTCACGAAGATGAAGGACGCCGGCGTCACGACGGTGATCTACACCGGTGACCCGCTCACGCCGGGTGCCGTCACGAAGGAAGCGACCGCGCAGGACTACCACCCCGAGTGGATCCTGGGGCCATCAGTGCTCGCGGACACGTCGATCTTCGCCCGCACCTTCGACCAGGAGCAGTGGTCGCACGCGATCGGTGTGGCGCTGGTACCGGGCCGCACTCCACAGGACCTCAACGCGACCTACAACCTGTACCAGTGGTTCCACGGCACGCCACCGCCCAACAACACCTACGCCGTGATCAACCCGAGTGTCCAGCTGTTCGCGACCGGGGTGCAGATGGCGGGGCCGAAGCTCACGCCGCAGTCGTTCCGCGACGGCCTCTACCGAAGCCCGCCGTCGGGCGGGGACCCGATCAACCCGCAGCTGTCATATGGGAAGCACGGCGCGTGGCCGTTCGTCGACAACTACGGCTCCGACGACGCCGGCATGCTCTGGTGGGACCCGACCGCGGTCGGCGAGGACGAGGTTCACCAGGTCGGCAACGGCCTCTACCGGTACGCCGACGGGGCGAAGCGCTACACGCTGGGCAAGTTCCCGGCCAAGGGCCAGGGAGGGCTGTTCGACACCGCGTCGTCGGTGACGATCTTCGACCAGCTCCCGCCCCAGGACGCGCAGCCGAACTATCCGCCACCCGCCGCGGGCGGATAGGGGCGAACGGCTGGGTGCGCGTCGTCGGCGCCATCGGTGTCGTCGACGCGCACCCAGCCCTCGCCGGTCAGATAGCGGCGGATGACACGCGCCGGATTGCCGACCGCGACCGAGTAGTCGGGAAGGTCGCCGGTCACGACCGCGCCCGCGCCGACGACGACGTGCTCGCCGATGCTCGCGCCCCCGAGCACGAGCGCGCCGTGGCCCAGCCACGACCCCGAGCCGATGCGTACCGGCCTGGGCGCCGCGAACTGCCGGCCGACGGGCTCGACGGGATCGGCGTACCCGTGGTTGGCGTCGCTGACGTACACAGAGTGGCCGGTCCACACGTCGTCGCCGATCTCGACGCGCTGGTGGCCGACCACCCCGCTCCCCTTCCCGATCACACAGCGGTCGCCGATGGTCACGACGGGCCCGTCGAGCACCTGGTCGGGCGACACCCCGGCCGAAAGCGTCGCGTTCGGGCCGATGATGCACCCGTCACCGATCTCGATCGACGACTCCCCGAACAGCGCCGAGACCGGAAAGCAGATGGCGCTGCGTTCACCGAATCGGGCGAACCGTTGCGCGCGCCGGTGCCCCGGGCGGATCGTGCCGACGTCGATCGCCCACGACCATCCCGCCTGGACGACGTCGCCGAGCAGACGCCGAACGAGATCGCGCGGTCCGTCGGGCACGGGTCGCAGCGTAGTGGCGGCCGCTACAGCCGCGTGCCCATCACAGATGGTGACTTCACTTCGCCTTTCCGCCCGTGTCGGTGACGGCCAGGTTGCCCATCCAGACGGGCGTGAACGCCACATCGACGGTGAGGACGTGGAGCCGGCCGTTGCCGAGCTTCGTCGCGTCGATTCCCTTCGCCCTCTCCGTCGACGTGCCCGGCGTTCCCGACGGCGTCGACGCGCCCGCCCGGCAGCGCCACCCGGTACAGCGTGTTGGCGTCGTCGTCGGTCGAGAGCCACACGGCGCCGGCGACGACGTCAGCGCCCTGGACGCGATCGACGAACTGCGACATGCGCACCGGGGTCAGTTGCTTCCAGCCCTTCCGAACGTCGTAGCGGAGCAGCGAGTCTCCGCCGAAGCGGTCCATCGAGTAGGCGATCATCGTCTTCGGGTCGACGGTGATGAACGACGCCTCGTGCTGCGGGACGGTGACGGCGTCCACGAAGGCCAGCGTCTTGGCGTCGTACCGCGCGATCGCCTGCTCGCCGCGCTCGTAGTCCGGCTGCTCGTACGGCGCGTAGACGTACCGGCCGGCAACGTCGATGTCCCCGATGTGGTCGAATCCGCGGGCGGCCCAGTCGGGCGGGATCGCCTCCGTCACGCGCTTCGTGTCCTGCAGGCGGTCGTCGACCAGTGCGAGCACGCGGGTGCCCGACAGCACCCAGCCGCCCTTCGCGCGTGCGATCCCCTGGTTGTAGACGGGGTCGAGCTGCGCCTCGCTCGTCAGGCGGGCCTGCGGCGCGGCGCCGGCCGTCGCGCCGAAGAGCGCGACGACGATGAACATCGCTGCCCAGGCCCCTGCCCGTCGACCGGCTCGCATCGCGCCGCACTGTAGCGAGCCGCGGTGTCCTACGAGCCGGACACCTTGCGCCCGCGATGGGTCACGCAGAAGGGTCGGAAGCCCATCGCCGCGTACATGCGCATCGGCGTGTCGTTCGGCAGCGCGCCGATCAGCACCGGACCGCCGCCCCGCTCGCGGACGTCACGGATGCAGTGGACGATCAGCGCGGCTGGCAATCCCCCGGTGACGGAAGTCCGGATGCGTGAACAGGTCCTCCACCTTGCCGACACCGTTCGCGCCCGGCCACGACGACAGGAACGCGCAGTCGGCTTCGCCGGCGCGCGCGAGCCAGAAGCGCAGGGCGGGCGCCTTGGCGCGCTTGGTCGCGACCATCTCGGAGGTCACTTCCTCGTCCCAAAGCGGATGCACCTGCCGGCGCGCCTGCTCCTCGTGGTCGAGACGCGCCAGTCGCCGGACGGTCGACCAGTCCTCGTCCGCCTCCACCAGCCGGATCTCGATCGCCGGCAGGTCGAGCGAAATCCCGAGGTCGCCCTC
Source organism: uncultured Actinomycetes bacterium (assembly GCA_963747195.1). Taxonomy (GTDB): domain Bacteria; phylum Actinomycetota; class Acidimicrobiia; order IMCC26256; family JACDBD01; genus JALZAA01. The sequence continues at coordinate 197,840 of CAVVDV010000008.1, read as the reverse complement.
GAGCAGGAGCTGGAGCTCGTCCTCGAACTCGAAGCCGTCGAGCACGAGTTGCGCCTCGAACGCCGGGGGCGTCCACGGGTCGATGTGGAAGACGCGGTGAGGCAAGCCGTCGAAGAGCTCGTCCGCTCGGTCGAGGACCGATGCGATCTCGTCCCTCGTGCCCGCCCGCAAGAAGGCGGCGAAGTTGACGTCGTAGATGCGGGGTGCGTCCCGTTCGCGTACGAACCGCGCCAGCGGATCGTCGATCACCTCGCATCCGAGCTCGTAATACCCCTGGAGCGTCTCGTACGCCCGGCGGAGCAGGTCCTCGTCCGGCACCCCTACGAACGGCGCGGGCCCGCGGTCAGGAGATCGCTCGCCTTCGTCATCTGCGCACGCTTGCCGACGCTTCTCGGCGTGATGTCGACGTCGGTGGCGCGCGCCCGCAACGCGCCGACTGTGGAGTCCTCACGGGAGCGCGTCGCGAACGGGTCGAAGCGGTAGTGGCGCAGCGCGTTCTCGTGCGTCATCGCGTTGATCTCGTCGTCGGGAACGCCGGCGGCTTCGAACGACCGCATCGCGAACTCGGGCGACGTCGGCCAGGTCGAGTCCGAATGCGGGTAGTCGCTCTCCCAGCACATCATGTCGACGCCGACGCGATGACGCTGCTCGAGGCCGGCGAGGTCGTCGATGAAGCACGTGACGATCCGCTCGCGGAACATCTCGCTGGGGAGCTTGCCGCCGAAGTCCTGGCCGGTCCATGGGTGGTGGCGCGTGTAGATCCAGTCGACGCGCTCGTGGAAGTACGGGATCCACCCGGTCCCGCCTTCGGACAGAGCGACGCGCAGGTCGGGGAACTTGCGCAGCACCGGTGACCAGAGGAGGTCTGCGGCAGCCTGCACGATGTTGACCGGCTGGAGGCTGATCAGCACGTCGATGGGCGCATCGTCGGCGGTGACCACGAGCGTCGACGACGAGCCGATGTGCAGGCAGACGAGCGCGTCCTCCTCGCAGCACGCCGACCAGAACGGGTCCCAGTGGTCCGAGTGGAAGCTCGGCATCCGCAACTTCGCCGGGTTCTCCGAGAAGCTGATGGCGTGGCAGCCCTTGTCGGCGACGCGGTGCACCTCGTCGGCCATGAGGTGCGGGTCCCACAACGGCGGCAGCGCGAGCGGGATGAAGCGGCCCGGGGTACGTGCCGCACCACTCGTCGATGTGCCAGTCGTTGTATGCACGGAGCACGGCGAGGGCGGCGTCCTTGTCCTTCGAGCGGGCGAACAGCTGCCCGCACAGGTTGGGGAACGACGGGAAGCACATCGAGCCGAGCACGCCGTTGGCATCCATGTCGCGGACGCGCTGGTGGATGTCGAAGCAGCCGTCGCGGATCTCGTCGAAGGACGTCGGCTCCATGCCGTACTCCTCCGGCGGCCGACCGGCGACTGCGTTCAGCCCGATGTTGGGGATCTCGCGGCCCTCGTACGCCCAGACGTCGCTGCCGTCGTCCTTCCTGACGACGCGCGGCGCGACGTCGACGTACTCGGCCGGGAGGCGACCGTCGAACATGTGCGCCGGCTCGACGGCATGGTCGTCCACGCTCACCAGGATCATGTCGTCGAGACGCACGCGGTCCCCCTTGTCTGCTGCTGACGCGGACGTCAGGATATCGGGGACTCGGATCGCAAAGGGGCAGTCATGACGGCATCCACCGCGGGGCCCGTCACACGGGCTTCGGTGCCGGTCAAGCTGCTGGCAATCGTGCTCGCGGGCGCGGCCGTCTCGATCGCGCTCGGCGTGTACGGCCGCGTGCACGATCCCACCGGCGAGAAGCCGTACACCCTCTTCTTCTCCGACACCATCAACCTCAAGGTGTGGTTCGCGAGCGCCGCGCTGTTCCTCGCCGCGATCCAGGTCCTCCTGGCGTTGCGGCTGTACGACAGGATCCATGTCCCACGTACGGAGCCGCCGTGGTTGGGTGACGCGCACCGGCTCACCGGGGTCGTCGCGTTCGGGCTCACGCTGCCGGTCGCGTACCAGTGTCTCTGGGCGCTGGGATTCCAGTCGACCGACGGGCGAGTCCTGCTGCACTCGCTGCTCGGCTGCTTCTTCTTCGGCGCCTTCACGATCAAGGTCCTCGCCGTCCGCACCCACGGGCTGCCCAACTGGCTGCTGCCGATCGTCGGCGGCACCGTGTTCACGACGCTCGTGCTCATCTGGACGACGAGCGCCGTGTGGTTCTGGCGCGAGTTCGGCTTCCCGAGCTTCTGAGGGCGCGCGATGACGTTCAAGCGGTTCGTCAACGTGATCGAGATCGTGACCCTCGTCGTCGCCCTCGCATTCGTCGTCGCGCTCTTCGCCAACGAGCCCGGGGGTGGCAGCGCCGGTACGGCGAAGAGCGGGCCCGGCTACGACGTCTTCCTCGCCAACTGCGCCCGTTGCCACGGCCAGGACGGCCAGGGCGGGATCGGCCCGAAGCTGGCCGGTGTGGTCACAGCGGACTTCCCCGACGCCCGGGAGGAGATCGCGGTCGTCCGGGACGGCAGGGCCAGCATGCCGTCGTTCAAGAACGATCTCAGCGCGACCCAGATCCAGGACGTCGTGGCCTACACGCGGACCCAGCTCAAGTAGCTGGACGGGCGGGCACCACCTCCGCCAGCAGACGCCTTCTTGTCGACCTTGTGCATGCCGGAGCGCGGCAGCGGCGTGTCGCGCACAACGAGGCGGCGCGGCAGCTTGTAGTCGGCGAGTCGGTCGGCCAGGAACGCCCGCACCGTGTCGAGCTCGAGGGGCGTGGCGCCGGCGCGTACGCGCACCACCGCGCACACGTCCTGGCCGAGCACGTCGTGCGGCACGCCGACGACCGCCGCTTCCACCACGTCGGGATGCTCGTACAGCGCGCTCTCGACCTCGATCGAGTACACGTTGTACCCGCCCCGGTTGATCATGTCCTTCTTCCGGTCGACCAGATAGAGATAGCCGTCCTCGTCGAAGTAGCCCAGGTCGCCGGTGTGCACCCACCCGTCACGCCATGTGCGCGCGCTGGCTTCGGGGTCGTTCCAGTACGACCGCTCCCCCGCCGCCAGCCGGATCGTGACCTCCCCGACCTCGCCTTGCGACCGCTCGTCGCCGCTTTCGTCCACGACGCGCACGGACGCGCCGGCCACCGGCTTTCCCACCGACCCGGGGCGTCGCAGCAGCTCACCCGGCGGCATCGTGCAGGTGCTCCCGCCGCCCTCGGTCAGGCCGTAGCCGTTGACGAGCGCCGCGCGCGGGAACGCCTCGGCCAGGGCCGGCAGCGCGTGCGGCGGTGTCGGCGCGCTGCCGAACATCACCATGCGCACCGACCCCGTGTCGCGGCCCGCGAGCGCGCCCGACTCCAGCAGCAGCAGGATCTGCGCCGGCACCATGAGGAGCCATGTGGGTCGCCGCTCATCGATCAGCGACGCGAACCGCTCCGTGTCGAAGCGCGGCAACGCGATGCTCGTCATGGCGAGACGGAGCGGCATGATCAGCGCGCCGAGGCTCCCGAACGTGGTCGGCAGCGGCGCCGAGTGCAGGAGGGTCAGCAACGGCTCCAGCGGGGCGGCCTCGTTGGCGAGCACGCTCGCGTGCGTCGAGGTCACGCCCTTCGGGAGCCCGGTCGTGCCCGAGGTGTAGAGGATCTCGGCGAGATCCGACTGGGCGCGCGGCACGCGGAACCGCTCGCCGTCCCCGTGGGTTGCTTCGCGACCAGTCGCCGTCTCCGATGACCTGCGGCGTCGACAGAGCGCGCGCCCGCGGCTCCTGGTCGCCGCCCGCGACGATCAGAGCAGGATCGGCGCTCGCCGCGATGTGGTCGAGCTCGCGGGGCGCGTACCGCGGGTTGACGGGCACGACGACCGCCCCCGCCTTGTGGGCCGCGATGTAAGCGATCGCGAACCGATCCGCGAGCTCGGGCGGCAGCAGGAGCATCACGCGGTCGCCGGCACCCACGCCCCGGTCGACGAGCGTGCGGGCGAGCGAGTTCGATCGGGCGTCCCACGCCGCGAACGTCATCGCGTCGCCGTCGACGACGTCGACCGCGACCCGCTCCGGGAACCGTTCTGCGACTGCTTGCAGCTCGTCCGGGAGCAAGGGCACGTCCGCACTGTATTGACGCGAGCGGAGCGGACCCAGAACACTCCCCCGCCATGCAGGTGCCCGCCGCTCCCATCCTGGTCGGGCTGCTGTTCGACTTCCCGCAGGCCGACGGCGGCGCGAGCTTCGAAGAGGCCGTCCGGCTCGGGCTCGACGAGATCGCCGCCGCCGGCCGCCTGGACCGGCCGGTCGAGTTCGAGACGCGACTCGCACGCGGCCTCCCGCTCGGCACCGAGCACGACGTCGTCACCGCGTTCGGCGAGCTCGACGACGCCGGCGTCGTGCTGATCATCGGCCCGTCGATCAGCGACAACGGGCTGATCGCCGCACCGCTCGCCGACGCCGCCGGCATCCCGTGCATCAACTACACGGGCGGCGAGCGCACCCGGAGCGAGTTCATGTTCCACTACCAGATCGGTTCGCTCGAGGAGGAGCCGCCGATCCTGGCGCGCCGCCTGGCACAACGCGGCGTGCGCAGCGCGGCCGTGATCCACGACCACTCACCCGTGGGTGCCGGGTACGCCCGGTACTTCGAGGACGCCCGCGCGCTCGAAGGCATCGAGACGACGGGCGTGGCCGCGATCTCGCCCCTGTCCGAAGATCTGCGATCCGTGGTCGCGCGGCTCCGCGAGACCGGTCCCGACGCGCTCGTGTACCTGGGTCTCGGCGTCGCATCACGAGCGGTGGCGGTCGCCCTCGGCGACCTTGACTGGTCCGTGCCGGTCGTCGCGAACAGCTCGTTGATGTTCGGATACGCGCGCCCGGACTGGCGCGACGGCTGGGCCGGCTGGGAGTACCTCGACGGCGTCGCCGACGACAACCAGATGCGCGCGCACCTGCGGGAGAAGTCGAAGCGCGCCGCGGGCGGCCCGATCGGCTGCGCCGCATACGACATGGGCCGGCTCGTGGGCGAGGCCATCGCGCGCGCCGGGCACCTCACCCGCGCCGGGCTCAAGGACGGTCTCGAGCGGGTGAAGCAGCTGCCGGCGACGTCAGGTGTGGACGGGACGACGATGGGCTTCGGGAACTTCGACCACGCCGCCCTGAAAGGCCGCTACCTGGTCCTCCGCGAGTGGCGCGACGGCAAGACCGTGCAGGTCAGCACCTAGAGCGACTCGAGGATCTCGATCACCTTGTCGTTGGGCGGGATGTTGTACTGCTGCGCGCCGACCTCCTCGAAGCGCACCGCGCCTTCGGCGTCGACGACGAACAGCGCCGGCCGCTGGCCGAGCGAGATGAGGCGGCTGGTGACGTCGTACGCATCGAAGACCGCGTGCTCCTCGTCGACGAGCGTGGGGAACGGGAGCGGATGCGAACGGAGATAGGACTCTGATCGGGCTGGGCTCTCGGCCGAGATCGCCAGGACCTCGGCCCCGAGGGTGGTGAAGCGTTCGTAGTCGTCGCGCAACTGCGCGAGGTGCCGGCGGCAGAACGGTCAGGAGTAGCCGCGGAGGAAGGCGAGCACGACCGGACGACCGCGGAACGACGACAGCGACACGTCGCCGCCGCCCGACCGCGGGAGCGTGAAGTCGGGCGCCGGTGATCCGGTCGGAACCGTCGAGCTCTCACTCATAATTCTCCTGTCGCCGTCGCAAGCTCCGGCTCTGCGGCCACGGTCGGCAAAGCCGCCGTCGCAGCGGGACGAACTCTAGGGGCAACCCTTGACGGAAGGGGCGGCGGCCGGAATCGTTGGGCGGACGGCACCGAGCCGTGAGCACACGATGGGGGGACACATGCCGGACAGCGTCTACAAGGTCATCGAGCTGGTCGGGACCAGCACCGACGGGTGGGAGCAGGCAGTCGGCGCAGCGGTCGCGTTGGCGTCGCAGTCGCTGCGTGACCTGCGCATCGCCGAGGTCTCCGAGCTCGACGTGACCATCGAGAACGGCACGGTGTCGGCGTACCGGGCCAAGGTGAAGGTCTCGTTCAAGTACGAGGGCGGCGCCTAGCTCCGGATAGCTGTCATACCCCCGTGGTTCGATGCTCCTGGCGGGTGGAGCAGACCATGGAGGACCGATGACAGCGATGACAGAAATCGCAGAGATCGCAGAGATACAGAGACGACGACGAGACCCCGGCGGTGCGGCTCCAGCCCTGCGCGGCGTTCCAGTTCGACGCGGACGCGGCCTGGCCGACCTGCGGCGAGTGCGGATGGCTCGAGGACGACCACGCCGGCGCGGTCGCGACCGGCGGCGCCGAGATCACCGAGCTTCCGCGCCGCCGTGTGCCGGTACCGCAGCGGCTGGCTTCGTAGTCGGCCTACGCCGACTTGCGCGAGCGCGACCGGGTCTTCGTCGCCTTGGTCGCCTTCTTGGCCCCGGCCTTCTTGGTCTTCTTCGCCGCCGCCTTCGACGGCCGCGCCGCCTGGTCCCCGCCTTCGCCCTTGCCCGCGCGCGCCAGGCTCGCCTCGAGCGCGGCCATGAGGTCGACGACCTTGGCCGGCTCCTCCACCAGGGGCTCGGCGACGATCTCCTCGCCGGCGGCCTTCTTCTCGATGATCTCGAGGAGCTGCTCGCGGTAGGCGTCGGTGTACTTCTCGGGCTCGAAGTCGCCCGACAGCGCCTCGATGAGCTGGCGCGCCATGTCGAGCTCCTTCTGGCTCGGCGCGATGTCGTCGCCGCGGGGGATCTCCTCGATGCTCTCGATCGGGGTGACCTCGTCGGCGTGCCGCATGGTCTCGATGCACAGCGCTCCGTCGAGCGGACGGATGGCGACGAGGTGCTCCTTGGCCCGCAACACGATCTTGCCCACCGCCACCTTCTGCAGGTCCGTCATCGCCTCGATGAGGAGGCGGTACGGCCGCTCGGCGGCCCGGTCGGGAACGAGGTAGTACGGCTGCTCGAAGTAGATGGGGTCGATCTGCTCGAGGTCGACGAAGTCCTGGATGTCGATGGTGTGGCTGGCCTTCGGAGTGAGCTTCTCGAGCTCGTCCTGCTCGACCACGACGTACTGGCCGGGCGAGATCTCGTAGCCCTTCTGGATGCGCTCGTTCGGGACCTCGTCGCCGCTGGCCTCCGAGACACGCCGGTAGCGGATCCGGGCGCCGGTCCCCTCTTCGAGCTGGTTGAACCGCACGTCCTTCGAGCGCACGGCCGACACGACCTTCACCGGCACGGTCACGAGACCGAACGAGATGTTCCCGCTCCAGATGGTGCTGGGCACCAGGCCCACCTCCTTTGCCGCCCGCCGGCCCCTATAGCGTCGCAGGTCGTGGAGGGTCGACGCACACTTTCCCCCGGGGCCCCATGAGCCCCAAGGGAAACCGCGGCGGCGGCGGCTTTGCCGACCGCCGCGGCAGAGCCCGAGCTTGCGAGGGCGCCAAGTGAGCGAGGTCGAGATCGAGGGCCGGCGGCTGCGGCTGTCGAACCTCGACAAGGTCCTCTACCCCGAGACCGGGTTCACGAAGGCGCAGGTCATCGACTACTACGCGCGGATCGGCGCCGGTCATGGTGCCGCACCTCGCCGACCGGCCCGTGACCCTGGTGCGTTGGCCCGACGGTGTCGCCAGCCAGTCCTTCTTCGAGAAGCGCTGCCCGACGCACGCGCCGAAATGGATGCGCTCGGCGGCGGTCTCCGACGACCTCGAGCAGTGTGTGTTCGACGACCTCGCGTCGCTGGTGTGGGGAGCGAACATGGCCGCGCTCGAGTTGCACACACCGCAGGCGCGGGTGTCGAGCCCCGACCGCCCCGACTCGATGGTCTTCGACCTGGACCCCGGGCCCGGCGCGACCATCCTCGACTGCTGCCGGGTCGGGCTCGACCTCCGCGGGCTGCTCGCCGAGCTCGGGCTCGAGTCGGTCGCGAAGACGTCCGGCTCGAAGGGCCTGCACCTCGCCGTGCCGCTGCACACGGACACGACCGACGACGACACGAAGGGTTTCGCGCGCGCGGCAGGCCAGCTCCTCGCCAAGCGCGAACCGGATCGAGTGACGGTGATCATGCGACGCGACGAGCGCAGCGGGAAGGTCTTCGTCGACTGGAGCCAGAACGACCGGCACAAGACCACCATCTGCGCGTACTCCCTGCGCGGGAGGCCGCGACCGCTGGTGTCGACGCCGGTCTCGTGGGACGAGGTGAGCGACGCGCTCGACACCGGCGATGCCGAGACGGATGCGCTGACGTTCGAGGCCGACGAGGTGCTCGACCGGGTCGAGCGCCACGGTGATCTCTACGCTCCGAATCTGGAGCTCGAGCAGGAGCTGCCCGCACTCGGCAAGCAGGGCACGGCGAGCCGGTGAAGCTCGACGGCAAGGTCGCGATCGTCACCGGCGCCAGCCGCGGCGTCGGCGCCGCCGCCGCGGTGGCGCTGGCGCGAGAAGGCGTCGCGGTCGCGTGCGCGGCGCGGGCGACCGATGCCGACCCGCTGCGTCTGCCCGGCACGATCGACGCCACCGTCCGGCAGATCACCGACGCCGGAGGCCGCGCCGTCGCCGTGCCCACCAACCTCGCGCGAGGAGGACGAGATCGAGCGGATGGTCGCCGCCACCGTCGAGCACTTCGGCCGGCTCGACGTCCTCGTGAACAACGCCGCGATCACGTTTCCCGGCGACCTCGACGTGCCGCTGAAGCGCTACGACCTCATGATGACGGTGAACCTGCGCGCCCCGCTGGTCGCGGCGCACGCCGCCGTCCCCCACATGAAGCAACAGGGCGAGGGCGCGATCCTCAACGTGTCGTCGGCCGCCGCGCTCATGTACGTCCCCGGGCTCATGGTCTACGGCATGTCGAAGATCGCCATGGAGCACCTCACCGTGTCGCTCGCCGCCCAGCTCGGCGACGACCGGATCGCCGGTGAACACGTTCCGCATCGACCTACCGGTGGCGTCCGAGGGCTTCGTCGCCAACACCCCGGGCTTCGACCATTCCGACTGGGAGCCGACCGACGTCCCGGCCGAGGGCATCGTGTGGATGCTGCGCCAGCCGCCGTCGTACACGGGCCAGAATGTCGGCATGCGCGAGCTGCGCGACGAAGCGGGGATCATGGCCTCCCGGGTCCGCCCGCAGGGCCGGTAAGTACCCCGCGTGCGCTCCGCCGCGTGGTACACGAAGGGGGTGACTCTCGACGAGCCGCGCTCTCCTCGCGACGCCCAGCGCCGGCGCCTGTACCTGGCCGAGACCCCGCTGCCCACGAGCCCCCTGCCTGGCCTCGACGCCTGCGCCGCGTACGCCGACCGCGTGGTCGGGACGCTCTGGTGGGAGGCCCGCTTCCCCCACCGCGGCCTCGCGCGGGTCCCCGGCTTCCGGCCCGGCCACGGCGCCCGGCAGGCGTTCTTCACGACCGATGAGCGGGGGACGACGATCACGCTCCCCCGCCGCTACCGCACCAAGGGCGTCGTCCTCCACGAGCTCGTCCACTGGGCCCTGGCCGACGACGTCGACCTCCCGACGCACGGCCGCACCTTCGCCCGCCTCCTGCTCGACGCCACCGAGGAGTTCCTCGGGGCCGAGCGGGCCGAGGCGCTCATGACGTCGTATCGGGAGCAGCGGGTGCACGTCGCCCGTCCGCCCCGGCTCGGGCCCGACCGCCGGCTGCACTACGGCTGGGACGAACGTCTGCGCCTCGGCAAGGGCAGGACCCTGGCCGTCCTCTACCGGGCACGTGACGGCGGTCCGATCGCGACGACCGGCGTGTACGAGGGTTACGAGCGCGGGGCGTCGACGCTGCGGGTGCGAGTCGGCGGCGCGGCGCGACCGATGCGCATCTCCGCCGCGACCGTGTGGGACGTCCGCCCGATGCCGGAGGCGCCACATCCGGAGCATCAGGGTCGCTAGCGACCGTTTGCTGCCAGAACGCTCTAGTTGAGGCGCTCGACGACCATGGCCATGCCCTGGCCGCCGCCGACGCACATCGTCTCGAGGCCGACGGTCTTGCCGGCGTCCTCGAGCCCGTTGAGCAGCGTCGTCATGATGCGGGCGCCGGTCTGCCCGAACGGGTGCCCGAGGGCGATCGCGCCGCCGTTGACGTTCAGCTTCTCCCAGTCGATGCCGAGCTGACGGGCGGACGGGATCACCTGCGCCGCGAACGCCTCGTTGATCTCGACGAGGTCGATGTCGTCGATGGTCATGCCGGCGCGTCCGAGCGCCTGCCGGCTCGCGCCGATCGGCCCGAGCCCCATGATCTCCGGGTTCAACGCGGTCACGCCGCTCGACACGATGCGAGCGAGCGGCGTGATGCCCAGGTCGCGGGCGCGGGTGTCGCTCATCACCACGACCGCGGCCGCGCCGTCGTTGAGCGGGCACGCGTTCCCGGCCGTGACCTTGCCGTCGGGACGGAAGACGGGCTTGAGCTGCGCCAGCTTCTCGACCGTCGTGTCGGGCCGCGGGCCGTCGTCCTTGGCGATCACGCGGCCGTCGGGCAGCTCGACGGGGATGATCTCGCGCTCGAAGAACCCTCGCTCCTGCGACCGCGACGGCGCGGTTCTGCGACAGCGCCGCGAACTCGTCCATCTCCTCGCGCGAGACGTTCTCGAGCTCGGCGACGTTCTCGGCCGTCTCGCCCATCGCGATGTAGACGTCGGGGAGCCGTCCGGCGGCTCCCACGGACCCTGGCCGCCCTCGGACCGCTTCATGCTGCGCAGCCCGGCGTCCTGGAACTTCGGGTTCTGCGTGTCGGGCCAGCTGTCGGAGTTGCCCTTGCCGAACCGGCTCACGCACTCGACGCCGGCGGCGATGAACGCGTCGCCCTCACCGGCCTTGATCGCGTGCGCGGCCATGCGGATCGTCTGCAGCGACGACGAGCAGTACCGCGTGATCGTGGTGCCGGGCACGTCGGGGAGGCCGGCGAGCACGCTCACGACCCGGCCCATGTTGAAGCCCTGCTCGCCGCCCGGGAGCCCGCAACCGAGGATCAGGTCGTCGATCTCGCCCCGGTCGAGCGTCCGGCACCTTGTCGAGCACGGCCTTCACGATGGTGGCGGCGAAGTCGTCCGGTCGCAGGTCGACGAGCGACCCCTTGAACGCCCGGCCGATGGGGCTGCGGGCGGTGGCGACGATCACGGGCTCGGGCATCGGGCGCCTCCGGACGGCTCGTGGGACCGTTCGACGTTACCCGACCACGAATAGGGTCATTTCTGTGCCAGAGGAGAGCCGGAAGGCGATCGCAGCCGCGTTCGCGGCCAACCTCGGCATCGCGATCGCGAAGTTCGCCGGCTTCGCCGTCACCGGCGCGGCGTCCCTGCTCGCCGAGGCCATCCACTCGGTCGCCGACACCGGCAACCAGGCCCTCCTCTTCCTCGGCGGCCGGCGCGCCCGGCGACGCCCCACGGCCGAGCATCCCTTCGGGTTCGGCCAGGAGCGCTACTTCTGGGCCTTCATCGTCGCCCTCATGCTGTTCTCGCTCGGCGGGCTGTTCGCGGTCGTCGAGGGGATCGACAAGCTCGTGCACCCCCACGACGCTCGAGTCGTTCCCGATCGCGCTGGCGGTGCTCGGCGTGGCGATCGTGCTCGAAGCACTCTCGTTCCGCACCGCGATGAAACAGGCGTCCCCCGGTGCGCGGCGACGCGTCGTGGTGGCAGTACATCAGGCGCTCGAAGAGCCCCGAGCTCCCTGTGGTGCTCCTCGAGGACACCGGCGCACTGCTCGGGCTCTTCCTCGCCGTGGTGGGCGTGACCGCCGCCGAGATCACCGGCAACTCACGGTGGGACGCGCTCGGCAGCATCGGCATCGGGCTCCTCCTCGGCGTCATCGCGATCGTGCTCGCGACCGAGATGAAGAGCCTGCTCATCGGCGAGTCCGCCGTCCGGCAACCTGGAGGACGCGATCTCCGCGGCCATGACCGACGGCAAGGAAGTGCTGCGGGTGATCCACCTGCGGACGATGCATCTCGGCCCGGACGAGCTGCTGGTCGGCGGCCAAGGTCGAGATCGACGCGCCGTCGATGGCCGACCTCGCACGCGCGCGATCGACGCCGCCGAGGCGCGCGTCCGCGCCGCGGTCCCGATTGCGAGGGTGATCTACGTCGAGCCCGACGTCTACCGCTCCGACGCGGTGATGGACCAATGACGAGTCATCCACCACGTGCGGGCGCACGAACGCCGCAACCGCAGTCGGAGAACGAGATCCATCACGACGACGTCGCGCGCCGTTACGGATTCCAAGGCGGGCTCGTCCCCGGAGTCACCGTGTACGCGTACATGACCCACCCGGTGGTCGAGACCTTCGGTCGACCATGGCTCGAGCACGGGACGATGGCGGCCCGGTTCGTGCGGCCCTGCTACGACGGCGACGAGATCACCGTCGACGCCGTCCTCGAGGATGACGCCCTCGAGCTGACTGCCCGCCGCGCCGGCGACGAGGTGATCGCGACCGGAACCGCGGCGCTCCCGTCGCCCGCGGCCTCCCCGCCACCGATCGCCGGATACCCGGCCGCTCCCCTGCCCGCCGAGCGCCCGCCTGCGACCCGCGCCACGCTCGCTGCGTGTGACCCGCTCGGATCATGGGAGGCGACGTTTCGCGCCGAGCACGCGCCCGCCTTCCTCGACGAGATCGGCGAGGACCTCGCCCTGTTCCGCGCCGACGGCATCGCGCATCCCGGCTATCTCCTCCTTTCCGCCAATTGGGTCCTCGGCGGCAATGTGCGCCTCGGTCCGTGGATGCACGTCGGCAGCGAAGTCACGAACTACGGGGTCGTCACCGACGGCGAACGCGTCTCGACCCGCGGCCGCATCGCAGGCCTGTTCGAGCGCAAAGGGCACCAGTTCGCCGAGCTCGACCTCCTGCTCGTCGCCGACGAAATCCGCCCGGTCCAGCACGTGCGTCACACGGCCATCTACGACATCGCTCTTCGCTGAGTCAGTCGAGGCGGCGGAGCTCGTCGAGATAGCGCTTGCCGTTCTGCACGTACCCGGCCGCGTTGCGGGCGATGTCGGCGCTGTCGGCGGCCCCTTCACGCACGCGGGCCGGGACGCCGACGGCGATCGCGCCCGCCGGGACGTCCATGCCGTTCGGGACCAGGGCCGCGGCGCCGACGAGCGCGCCCGACCGCACGCGAGCGCGGTGCAGCACGACCGACCCGGTTCCGACGAGCGAGCCGTCCTCGACCACGCAGCACTCGAGGTGGGCGAGGTGCCCGACGACGCAGTCGTCGCCGATGAACGTGTCGAGCTCGGCCGTGCAGTGGATGACGGCGCCGTCCTGGATGGAGGTGCGCGCACCGACCACGATCTTGCCGTAGTCGCCGCGCAGGACCGCCTGCGGCCAGATCGAGCTCTCCTCGCCGATCGTCACGTTGCCGATCACGGTCGCCTCGGGATGCACGAAGGCGCGTCGGCGCGATGGTGGGCACGGCCGCGCCCAGCGCATAGACGGGCATGCCGGTACCGTAGCGGCGTGCTGGATCCCGACATGCTGGCGGCGCACGCAGAGCGCATCGACCGCGACGGGTACACGATCCTCGAGGGCGTCATCGAGCCCGAGCTGCGGGATGCGCTGACCGACGACCTCGTCCGGCTCGAGCGCTTCTACGGCGTCACGCCGTCCGACAACGGCTTCGAGGGCACGAAGACCGTCCGCATCTACAACCTGCTGGCGCTCGGCAAGCTCTACGAGGGGATCCCGGTCCATACGAACGTGCTCCCCGTGGTCGAGGGCGTCCTCGACGACGGTTGCCTGGTCTCGTCGCTGTCGTCGATCGCCATCGACCCCGGCGAGAGCGCGCAGCCGATCCACGCCGACGATCAGCTGATCCCGCTCACCAAGCCGCACGTGCCCACGGTGTGCAACACGATGTGGGCGCTCACCGACTTCACCGAGGCGAACGGGGCGACGCGCATCATCCCGGGCTCCCATCGCCGCGACCACAGTCCCGACTTCGGCGCTCCCTACGACAGCATCGCGGCCGAGATGCCCGCGGGCAGCGTGCTGGTCTGGCACGGAAGCCTCTGGCACGGCGGCGGTGCCAACACCACCGACGAGCGGCGCGTCGGCATCGCGATGAACTACTGCGCGGGATGGATCCGCCAGCAGGAGAACCAGCAGCTGGGGATCCCGCGCGAGCGTGGCCGCGGGTTTCTCACGCCGCCTGCGGCAGCTGTGCGGATACGGCGTCTACAACGGCCTGATCGGTCACATCGACAAGCACAGCCCGGCCGAGATGCTCGGCGAACCACCGGCGGAGGATCGGATGGTGTGGGACGCCGTTTGAGCCGCGTCGCCGGCGCGGCGCTGGTGGCGCTGCTCGCCGGTGGCTGGGTGCAGGGCGTCGCGGACGCCCGCCCCGCGCAAGAGGCTCCGGTCGACGCGCACGGCGCCTGCGACTTCCTCGACCCGGCCAAGTGCCTCTATCCGTTCCCGAACGACTACTTCACGGTGCCCGACCGCTCGACCGACACCGACCGGCGCGTGCAGTTCTCGCCCGACTCGATGCCCCGCAACGCGGCGGGCGTCCCGATCGACCCGACGGAATGGAATCGCAACGACGGTTTCAGCCCCGGGTCGGCCATCCTCACGGTGGTCCCGGGCCTCGACCTCGCGCGCACCGGCGCCGCGCCCGAGACCGACATCGGGCGGTCCCTGCACGCCAATGCGCCGATCGTCCTGCTCGACGCCACGTCCGGACGGCGCATCCCGTACTGGGCCGAGCTCGATCAGAGCGCGCCCGCCGGCGACCAGCGCGCGCTCGTCGTGCATCCGGCCGTGAACTTCCGCGAGGGCCATCGCATCGTCGTGGGGCTGCGACGTCTCCGGGACGCGTCCGGCGCCACGATCGAGCCCGGCGACGCGTTCCGCGCCTACCGGGACGGTACGACGACGACCGACCCGACGGTCGAGGAGCGCCGGCCGCACATGCAGGACGTGCTCAAGGCCCTCGACGGCGCCGGCGTGAAGCGGGATGACCTCTTTCTCGCCTGGGACTTCACTGTCGCGAGCCGGCGCAACCTCTCCGAGCGGATGCTGCACATCCGCGACGACGCGTTCCAGTCGCTCGGCACCACGGCACCCGCGTTCCAGGTCACCCAGGTCGAGAACGACGTGGACGACGCGCGTGGCGCGCCGGGTGTCGGGGACGTTCACGGTGCCGAACTACCTCACCGGCGACGGCGGGCCCGGCAACGGGTTCAACACCGGAGAGAACGGTCTCCCGCAACGAAACGGCGACTACACAGCTCCGTTCAGCTGCATCATCCCCCGCGCCGCGTTGAAACCCGACGGAACGGTGGCGCGCGCCAGACCCGCCGTCTACGGCCACGGGTTGCTCGGCAGCGAAAGCGAGGTCTCGGCCCGAAACGTCCGCGCCATGGCGAACGAGCACAACTTCGTGTTCTGCGCCACGAAGTGGATCGGGCTCTCGCAGGAGGACATCGGGAACGCGGTGTCGGTCCTGGGAGACCTGTCGCGCTTCCCGACCATCGCCGACCGACTCCAGCAGGGAATCCTCGACACGTTGTTCCTCGGCCGCCTCATGATCGCCGGCGGCGGGTTCGCTTCCAACCCCGCGTTCCAGTCACAGGGCAAGTCGGTGATCGACACCAAGGAGCTGTTCTTCGACGGCAACAGCGAGGGCGGGATCATGGGCGGGGCCGCCACGGCGGTGGCGCAGGACTGGACCCGCGCCGTGATCGGCGTCGGGGCGATGAACTACAGCACTCTGCTCCAGCGCAGCACCGACTGGGACACGTACAAGGCGATCTTCGACCCCGCCTACCCGGACCCGACGGACCATGTCCTCACCATCGGCATCATCCAGATGCTCTGGGACCGCGGCGAGGCGAACGGCTACGCGCAGCACCTCACCCGCGACCCGTATCCCAAGACGCCGACCCACCAGGTGCTCATCCACGAGGCCTTCGGCGACCACCAGGTCGCGAACGTCGCCACCGAGGTCGAGGCCCGCTCGATCGGCGCCCGGGTGCACCGACCCGCGCTCGCCGGCGGCCGGTCCACCGCACGCCATCAGCTCTGGGGGATGGAAGAGCTCAACGGCCCGTACGACGGGTCGGCCCTCGTCGTGTGGGACAGCGGCTCTCCCGCGCCGCCCGCCGGGAACGTCGCGCCACGGGATGGCGCGGACCCGCACGGCGACCCGCGCCGGTCGAAGGAGGCGCGGCAACAGAAGTCCGACTTCCTGAAACGAAACGGCCGCGTCGTGGACGTGTGCGGCGGGAAGCCCTGCACGGCGCCGGCCAGGGGGTGATCAGCTCGCCGCCGGCGCCCTATCCCTCGGCTGATCTTCGCGACGACATCAGCTCCTGCAGCCGATCGAGGGAATCAGTCCAGCCGTCCACGTGAAGGGCGCGCCGCGCCTCGGTCGCGAACCCCGACTGGACGACAACGACCTCCGTGGAATCGCCCCGGTCGTTCAACGACATGGTCACGACGAGTCTCGCGATCGTCGGGATCCGGCTCCTCCCATCGAAACGTGTACACGAGCCGCGCCGGAGGCTCGATCTCCCGGAACTCCCCCGAGAGGTGGAACAGCTCGCCGTCGGGAGGCTGCATCCCGAATCGGTATCCACCTCCGACGCGAAGGTCGAGATCGATCTCCGGCGTCGTGAACCCGTGCGGCCCCCACCACTGCGAGAGCTCGGCGGGCTCGATGCACGCTCTGAACACGACGCGGGCGAGGCGCCGGGAGCACCCGATCCAACCGCAGTGTCAGAGCCTCGGAGTCCGCCATGGACCGCTCCCCCGCAGGTTGCCCTGCCTACTGGATGACGGAGCCGCCGTCGACGGCGAGGGCGTGCCCGACGACGAACGAGGCCGCGTCGCTGCAGAGCCACACGACTGCGTCCGCGATCTCTTCCGGTCGGCCGAGCCGTCCGAGCGGGACCGCCCGGGTCATCATGCGCTCCACCTGCTCGTCGCCACCCATGAACCCCTCGAGCATCGGCGTGCGCGTGCTCCCGGGGCAGATCGCGTTGATGCGCACGCCCTTGCGACGCGTACTCGAGCGCCGCCGCCCGGGTCAGCCCCACCACTCCGTGCTTGCTCGCCACGTACGCGGGAAGGCCCGGAAAGCCGACCAGCCCCGCCCCGGACGCCATGTTCACGATCGCGCCGCCGCGCTCGAGCATGGCGGGCATCTCGTACTTGAGGCAGAGGAACACGCCGGTGAGGTTCAGCAGCGATGGCGCGGTTCCAGTCCTCGAGCGTGTAGTCGGCGGTGGGCGCGCTCACGCCGGTGGTACCGGCGTTGTTCAGCGCGCAGTCGAGACGGCCCCACCGCGCGACCGCCTTGTCGACCATCGCCTCGACTTCGTCGGCCTGCGTCACGTCGGCGCGGACGAACTCGGCGTCGCCGCCCGCCTCCTCCGAACACGAGGTCGGCGGTCTCCTTCCCGCCCTGCTCGTCGACGTCCGCCACGGTCACGCTCGCGCCGGCGCGGGCGAGCGCGATCGCGGACGCCCGGCCGAGCCCGAGCCACCTCCGGTCACGAGCGCCGCCTTGCCCTCGAGCACGCTCACGATGCCTCCATCAGACCGGCAGGCTGCGGAGGATGTACTCGGCCGTCGGGTACGACTCGACCGAGCCGAGGTCGAGGAACGTGGAGACGTCCTCCATCACCCGCTTGACGTTGTGCTCGAGGGTGTCCGGGGAACCGCCGGCGCTGAAGTAGCGCATCGGGTCGGTCAGGTCCTCGACCTCGCGCAGGCCCTCTTCGACGATGCCGCGCCAAGTTCGGCGCGCCTTCGGTGACGGCGCGCGCGACCGCATGCCGTACGTAGAGGCAGACGGGATGGACCTCGAACGTCAGCGGCGTGTGCGAGCCGTGCCACCGGGCGAAGAACTGGGCATCGTCGATGTCCGATCGCTTGTCGAACATCGTGATCTGCTTCACGCCGGGCGAACGCTCCCCGTCGGGCCAGTTCCGTTGCTCGTACTGCGAGCGGGACCGACTCGGTGACGAGATAGCCCGCCACCCTGTCCGCGGCGCCTCCGAGGACGGCCTCGTACGGGCCGCGGTCGTCGAGGGAGTCGAGCCAGATCCCCACGGTCGCACCGACGCCGGTCGCCGTCGGAGGCGCCGACGACGGCGCTCATGTCGACGTCGGGATCGACGACGTTGACCGTCAGCCCGTGCGGATCGAGGGCGAGCAGCTCGGAGCCCTGCCTTCTCGACCAGCCCCTCGTGCACACCCCAGAGCGCGTAGACGAGCTTCTCCATGCGGCTCGCACGGTACCCCTAGGTGAGCGAGGCATGGAATGCCTCGAGGAAGGCCCGCACGGTGGCGACCGCCTCGCGCCGCAGCCGCGCCGCCTCCTCGTCGTCGCCGGGCTCGGCGAGGAACGTCTCCGTATGCCGTCGGCCCGTCCTGGCCGACGTCGGCGAACCGTTCGCCCAGCAGCTCGAGCGCCTCGGTCACCCGGTCATCGCGCGCGACCGGGCTCCGGGCGGCTGCTTCTCCGGCGGCTTCGGGACCATCGCCGAAGTGCAGGAGGCAGAACACGAGGTCGTAGGAGTCCTTGTTCTCGTGGCGGTCCTGGAAGGCGAAGATCTTGAGCACGGTGTACGGCAGCACGTTCGCGACCCGGACACGGACCTTCGACGCGCCGCCGCCGTCGAGACGCTCTCCTTCGAGAACGCGCTCGATGAAGTCGTAGCGCACGAGATTGGCGCCACGAACGTTGAACGCTCCGACGACCGACCCGGTGGAACCGGCCTTCGGTCGGAAGACGAGCCCCGCCGGCACCGCCTCCGTCTCGCACAGGAACTCCACGACGACCTTGGCGCCCTCGACTTCTCGCGCCCATCGAAACCCGGGCTCCTTCTGGTCGAAGTGCGACTTCTCCAGGTTGTTCTCGAGCGTCCGGTACGTCTCCGGCGTCTCGTCGCCGAGCGCGAGGCCGATGACGAGATCCACGTCGGTGGTCCCGACGTGAGCGCGCGCGCCTTCCGGCAGTTGCCCGACGAGATACCGAGGCGCGAGGCCGCCGACGAGGAAGATGCGCTCGCGCCAGGGCCCGAGGTCGCCGAGCAACGTGACGAGCGCCCGCTCGCAGCGCGCGGTCGCGGCGTCGTCGTAGTCGGTGAAGTGGTCGCGGCTCAAAACCCGATCACCTCCCGGCGGAGGGTCTCCGCCTGTTCGTGACCCCGGCGGGGGTCGTTCCGGAGGTCGTAGAAGAGGCGGAACGGGTTGACGGCCCAGATCCCGTCGACCTGGCGCCGGAAGGCCAGCGGCTCGTCCCCGTTCGCCTGGACGAACGCGAGGTTGTGGCCCGACTCCACCGCTTCGGCGCCGGTTGCGACCGCCGCGTCGTCGAGCGAAGCGACGGACTCGATCCAGATCTCGGCGACGGGGACCGCGGTGACGAACGGCGCGATGCGCGCGGCGGCGGCTGCGCCGGTGACGGCGTGGTCGATCCCGGCTGCCTCGAGGCCCGCGCTCACCGCCCCGGCGAGCTCGCGCGGGTCCCGGGCGAGCCGGTACGCGCGCACCCGCCGCACGGCGCGATCGGTGTTCTCCTCGGCCCACAGATCGAGGAGCGCGGTGGGATCGGCGACGCGCCGAACGCGTCTCGGGCCGGCTCCCTCCGCCGCCACCAGCCCTTCCGTCTCGAGGCGAACGAGCACGCGGTGCGCCAGGCCGACCGAGATGCCGGCTTCCCCGGCGAGGTCCTGGACCTTCCATTCGCGCTCGGGCTCGAGGAGCAGCGCCTGGGCTCCGACGCCGGCCTTGCCCGCGAGCCGGGCGTGTGACTGCGGGCGAGGTGTGTCAGCCCGTCGACCACGTTGCGCTTCGGTGTGGAGGACGAAGCCCGGGAGCTCGACGTGGGCGTTGCCGAGCCCGTCGACGACGGCGACGCCGTGTCGCTCGAGAATCTCGCGCGCATCCGCCGTCGTCGCTCCCGCGACGAGCAGGAGGTTGCCGTCGGGGGCGGACTGGGACTGCTGCACGATCTGCCAGGCGGTGGCCGCGTTGGCCCGCCGCTTGACCTCCACCGCCACGGCTTCGGCGGCGGGGCCGTACCGGAGCACGGCGTCACCGCGACCGCCGCTCCGGGCGGCGCGGGCCGTCTCGACGGCGACGCCGGGGACGTCACGTAGGATCCGGAGCGCCTCGGCCCCGAAGTTCCCCTCGATTTTCACGAGTTCTCGGTTTTTCACAGTGCGTGTGAATATAGCAGCTCGAGTGAAGGTGTGCATCCGATGATCAAGCTCATCTGCGTCGTGAAGCGCAACCCCTCGCTCTCGATCGAGGAGTTCCACGACCACTGGCGGGGCCGGCACGCCCGGCTCATCAGCGAGACGCCCGGCGTCGCCGACCGGATCGTGCGGTACGAGCAGAACCACCGCGCCGCCGCCGACTACAAGCGCGGCGGCGACTTCGACGGCGTCGCCATCCAGTGGTTCGACTCGATGGACGACTTCGTCGCCATGGTCGCCGACCCCGAGTACCAGGCGCAGGTCGCGCCGGACGAGCGCGAGCTCCTGGACCTCGACGGCCTCGTCTGGATCCTGACCGACGAGGAGGAGGTCGTGATCCCGGGCCCCGCGCAGCGCGACGAGCCCGTCGTCAAGCTCGTCTGCATGGTGAAGCGCCGGCCCGGCATGGAGATCGACGACTTCCATCGTCACTGGCGCACTGTGCACAGCCCGTTGAACTGCGACACGCCTTCGATCGCGCGTTACTTCGTCCGCTACGAGCGCAACCACCGCGCCCGGGCCGACTACGCCCGCGGCGGTTCGGACTTCGACGGCGCCGCCGTCGAGTGGTACCCGTCCGTCCACGTGTTCTACGACATGATCGGCGAGCCCGCGTACAGCGAGCTGATCGCGCCCGACGAGGACCGCTTCCTCGACCGCGACCGCCTCGTGTGGCTCCTGACCGAGAGGGAAGAGACGATCATCGGCTGATGGAGGTCGAGGAGTACGCGCGCATCGCCGCGGCCGAGGACGACCACTGGTGGTACCGCAACACCCGGGCGCTCATGGCCGAGCTCCTCGCACCCGTGGCTCGGCACCGACCAGCGCATCCTCGACGCCGGCTGCGGCCCGGGCGGCAACGGCGCGTGGCTCGCGAGCACGGCCGCGGTGATCGGCGTCGACCTCGCTCGCCGACGCGCTCGCGTTCGTCCGCGGCACGCCGGCCCGACGACCACGCCCGGTGCAGGCGAGCGCTCGAGCGCGCTCCCGTTCGCCGACGCGGGCGTTCGACGTCGCGGTCGGCGATCACCGTGCTCTACACCGTGCGCGACGACGTCGCCGCGCTCGCGCGAGCTGGCGCGCGTGCTGCGCACCCGGCGGCGCGGTGCTGCTCGTGGAGCCGGCGTTCGAGTCGCTCCGCCGCGCGCACGACGCGACCGTGCACGGCCGGCGCCGCTACCGGCGCGCGCGAGCTCGCCGGGCTCGTCGAGCGCGGCGGGGCTCACGCGTGCGGCGGTGCGACGTACGCGTACTCGTTCCTCGCCCCGCCCGCCGCGCTGCTCGGCGTCGCTCGAGCGGCGCGCGTCCGCAGCCGGCGCGACGACACCGGGCTCCGACGTCGAGCGCCGCGCGCTCGACCGGGTGTTCGCGCCGCTGGCCGAAGGCCGAGCGCCGATGGCTGCGCTCGCCACGACGTCGCCGTTCGGGACGTCGGTCGTGGTCGCTCGCGACGCGGGACTCAGCGCTGACCGGCGCGGATCGCGCGCTGCCCGCGGCGCAGCACGACCAGCTGCACCCACAGCCCGGCGAGGTCCCACAGCGTGCGGGCGACGCGCGGACAGCTGGAAGAACTCCGACTTGCCGTGACACGCGCGGTAGTGGTGGACGCCGCACCTCGGCGAACCGCGCGCCGGCGTCCTGGAGCTTGCGCACGAGCTCGACGCAGATCACCCCGGTCGTGTGCTCGAGCGTGACCCGGTCGAGCATCGACTCGACGGATCAGGCGGAAGTCGCAGTCGGTGTCGCGGATCTGCAGCCCGAACACGAACGACGACGAACCGGTGGTACACGCGCCCGATCACGCGCCGGAGCAACGTTGTCGGCCCGGCGGAGCTTGTAGCCCTGCACGACGTCGACGTCGTCGGCGCGGCTGCCGCACGAGCAGCTCGAGCTCGGCGGGATCGAACTGCGCGTCGCCGTCGGTGTAGAAGACCCACTGCTTCGTCGCGGCGCGCGAAGCCCGAGAGCAGCGCGCCGCCGTAGCCGCGGTTGCGCTCGTGCGTGACGACGCGCAGCAGCGGCTCGCTCGTCGGCGAGCTCGTCGAGCACCTGCGGCGAGCCGTCGGTGGAGCCGTCGTCGATGACGATGACCTCGCCGTCGGACGCCGACGCGGTCGATCGTCGCGACCGCGAGCCTCGACCATCGACGCGATGGTCGCCTCGTCGTTGTAACAGGGGAAGAACGCCGAGACGGCCTCGACTGCCGGGTTCACCGGAGCGCTCGACACACCGCCTCGATCTCGTCGTCGGTCATCTCGGGGAAGCACGGGAACGATACGCACTCGGCCGCCCACGCCTCGGCTTCGGGGCACGGCGTCGCGCACGAACTGCGCGGTACGCGGGCTGCTGGGTGAGCGCCCGCGGGTAGTGCACGCCGGTCTCGAACGGCACCCGCGCGCGGAACGCCGTCGCGATCGGCGACCCGCGCCACGCACAGGTGGTACACGTGCCGCGGGTGCGGCGCCTGCCAGCGCAGGTCCGGCGCCGCCTCGCGGTAGCGCGCGCGCGATCTCGCGCCGGCGCGCGTTCGTCGGCGGCGAGCCGACGCAGACCGACCCGCAGCGCGGCGGCCTCGACCTCGGACAGCCGCGAGTTCGTCGGCGACCGCGGTCGTGCGTCGTAGTCGTCGGTCGAGGCCGTGCGCGCGCAGCAGCGCGGACGCGTCGCCGCGAGCGTCGTCGTCGTCGGTGACGACCGCGCCGCCGTCGCCGATGCCGCCGAGGTTCTTGGTCGGGTAGAAGCTGTACGCCGCCGCGGCCGACCGGCGCCGCGGGTCGAGCGCGCCGTGCGCCTGCGCGGCGTCCTCGAGCACCGGCACGCCGAGGTCGGGGATCGCCGCCGGCCGGCCGTAGAGGTGCACCGGGATCGACCGCCCGGGTGCGCTCGGTGACCGCGGCGCCGCGGCGCGCTCGGGTCGAGCGTCGCGGTGTCGCGGTCGACGTCGGCGAACACCGGCACCGCACCCGCCGCGCACACCGCCGCCGCGGTCGGCACCGCGGTGAACGCGGGCACGATCACCTCGTCGCCCGGCGCCGACGCCGAGCGCGACGAGCGCGAGCCGCAGCGCGTCGGTGCCCGACGCGACCGCCGACCGCGTGGCGCCGGCCGGTGAACGCGGCGAACTCCGCCTCGAACGCCTCGAGTCTCGGGCCCGAGCAGGTACCGCCCGGAGCGCACGACCGCGGTCGACCGCCGTCCGAGAGCTCGGGTTCGAGCGCGGCCGGCGCGCCGCGCGAGGTCGACGACCGGGATGCGGGCTCGTCGGATCGTCGGTCACAGGTACCACGAGCGGCGTGACGCGGTAGAACGCGACGCGTGCGCGCGATGCCCGTCGGCGAACGGGCGTGCGCGGCTCCCAGCCGAGCATCCGCTTCGCCTTCGACGAGTCGCCGAAGTACGAGCCGATGTCGATGGCGTCGCGGTCGGGCGGCCACGGCACGCGTCTCGACCCGACCCGATCCGGCGGCGGCGACGATCGCGTCGGCGATCGCGCGCAGCGACAGGTGCTCGTCGTTCCCGACGTTGAACACCTCGCCCGGCGCGTCGGCGCGAGCGCGCCGCGAGCAGCAGGCACTCGACGACGTCGTCGACGTAGAGGCAGTCGCGCTCCTGCGCGCCGTCGCCGAACACCGTGATCGGCTCGTCGGCGAGCGCGCGCCGCATGAAGATCGGGCAGGAAGCCCTGGAAGTCGTCGCGCAGGCGCTGGCGCGGGCCCGTACACGTTGGTGAGGCGCACCGCGCTCGCCGCGGAGCCCGTACAGCTCGTGGTACAGCAGGTGGAGCTGCTCGGTCGCGTACTTCGTGATGCCGTTCACGTCGACCGGCGCGACCGGGTGCTCCTCGTCGACGGGCAGGTACCGCGGCTTGCCGAAGATCTGGCGGGTCGACGTGTAACACGACCGTCGCGTCGGGTTCGTCGCGCCGCAGCAGCTCGAGGAAGCGCGAACTGGCTCGTGGTGTTCGACCTCGAGGTCGAAGCAGCGGGTCGGCCATCGAGTCGACGTGGCTCACCTGGCCGGCGAGGTTGAACACGACCTCGGCGCCGTCGGCCGCGCGTCACGTCGGCCGCCGACGTCGCCGAGGTCGGCGTCGACGACCGTCGATCGCGGTCGGCCGGCGCGCCGTCGGGTACGAGGTTGCCGGGTTCGCGCCGTGGCGCGGGCACGCAGCGCGTCGACCACGGTCACCTCGGCACCGCCGCGCCGAGAGCGCGAGCGCGAGGTTCGATCCGATGAAGCCGAGCCCGCCGGTGACCAGGCACCGACGCCCGGCGAACGAAGTCGAGCAGGGACTGCGTCCAGAGCGCGTCAGTCTACGGCGAAGCGCGTCGTTCGCCGGGCGACGCGCCGAGCCGAGTTGCGCCGCCGACGCGCGTCTCGCCGTCGAGCGGTGAGCCACACCGCGAGCTCGTCGCTCGTCGACCGTCGACGCGCGACCTCGACGCGGGTCGCCGCGGCTCGATCGCGGCCGCGGAACTCGAGCTCGGCGCTCACCGCGACGCGCCGTCCGGGCGCCAGGCGCGCCAGCTCGTCCTCGACCGCTTCGAGGACGCGCGCGTTGTTCACGTGGTCGAGCACGTCGAAGTCGCTGGCGCGGAGCGGCCACGGGCGCACGTCGCGGCGCTCGGCCGGCGGGCGTGGGAGCGACAGGCGGCCGCGGACCCGCCGGCCGCCGGCCGCGGCGCCGTAGATGGTCGAAGAACAGTCGTCGAGCGGCGGCGGACGGCCCCGCCCGGTCGATGTACACCCAGAGCGCGACCGCCTCGGCGACCGACGCGATCCGCCGACGGTCAGGCTCGTGCGGCGCTCGGCCCAACGGCCGCCGGTCCCGCTGCAGAACGTCGCGAGCTCGACGTCGTCGTGGTAACGCGGGCGAGCGACCCGACTGCGAGCGCGGTGCGGCGCAACGACCCAGACGCCGTCGATCCGCGGTCGGCGACGTCGTCGACGTCGTCGGTGGCGACGTCCTGGAGGTAGCGCGCCGAGCGCCTCGAGCCGCAGCTCGGTCCGCCGCCGTCGACGTCGCCGAGGCGGACTCGCCGGTGCGGCACGGAACACGCCGCCCTGCTCGGGGACAGGCGACGAACTCGACGCCACGCCGGTCCATCGGTCGCACGGCGACGCGCCCGCGTGCCGTATCAAGCATCCGCGTGGATCACGCTCGCACAGGCGTAGCGCGTCGGCGCCTCGACCACGAGGACGGACGAGAGGCAGGCGTGTCGCGTTTCCTCGACCGCCTCGGTCGGACCGCGGCGCGCACCACTGGTGGTTCATCGGCGTATGGGTCCTGGCCGCGGTCGATCGTGTCTCGCGTGGGCGCAGCCTCGACGGCCAGACCAACGACAACTTCCAGATCCCGGGCGCGCAGTCGCAGAAGGCGCTCGACCTGCTCGAGGCGCAGTTCCCGCGCCAGGCCGGCGACGACGCGCCACCGTCGTGTTCAGACGCAAGAGCGGGACATCGACGATCCGGCCGGTCAGGCCGCGATCGCGCGACGAGCGACCGCCGCACTCGGCAAGATGCCCGCACGTCACGCAGGTCGTCAGCCCGATCGGACCGCCGTCGGCACCGCGTTCATCTCGAAGGACGGCGACGATCGCCCTCGTCACCGTGCAGTACGACACGCAGGCGCAGGACCTCGCCGCTCGACGCCGTCGACCAGCTCGAAGCGGCCACCGCGCCGGCCGACGCAGGCCGGGCGTGCGAGCTCGCGTACGGCGGCGCGGTCGTCGACTACGTCGAACCAGCCGACCAGAGGGCAACGCCGACCTCATCGGCCTGCTCGCCGCGGTCGTGATCCTGCTGTTCGCGTTCGGCTCGGTGGTCGCGATGGGCCTTCCGATCCTCACCGCGCTGTTCGGGCTCGGCGTCGGCATCTCGCTCATCACGTCGTCGCCGCCGTCACCGACATCGGCACGCTCGCGCCGACGCTCGCCACGATGATCGGCCTCGGCGTCGGCATCGACTACTCGCTGTTCATCGTCACGCGCTACCGCGAGAACCTCGCGGCGGGCATGGACGTCGAAGCCGCGGTCGGGCACTCCGTCGCCACCGCCGGGTCAGGCGGTGCTGTTCGCGGGCAGCACCGTCGTCATCGCGATCTGCGGCCTCGCGATCGCGGGCATCCCGTACGTCGCCACGCTCGGCTACATGTCGGCGCTCGTCGTCGCGGTGATGATGGTCGCCGCGATCACGCTGCTCCCCGCGGTCATCGGCCTCGTCGGGACGGCACATCGACCGCTGGCGGGTGCCGCAGCCGTCCATCACACCGATCGAGCCGCGCCGCGCACCGGCACCGGCGCTCGCACCGGTGTGGGCGCGCTGGGCCACGCACGTCGCCGCGCACGCGTGGCCCTTCGCGATCGTCGGCCTGGTCGATCCTGCTCGCGCTCGCGTGGCCGGTCCTGTCGCATGCGGCTCGGCGAGTCCGACGACGGCAACCTGCCCACGTCGACCACGCAGCGCCAGGCCTACGACCTATCGCCGAGGGCTTCGGCGCCGGGCACCAACGGCCCGCTGCTCGTCGTCGTGCAGCTCCCGCCGGCGACGACGACGCCGTGCTCGACGACGATCTCCGCAGGCGGTCGCGAAGGACGCCCGGCGTCGCCAGCGTCGCGCCCGCCGCAGCTGAACCCGGACGGAGCGGCGGCGCCGTCCTCGCCGTGTTCCCGACGACGGCGCCCGACAGCGCGCAGACGCGCGACCTCGTCGCACGACCTGCGCGACCGACGTGCTCCCGCCGGCGCGTGCGGCACCGAGCGTGCACAGGCCTACGTCGGCGGCCTCACCGCGGCGTTCATCGACATCGGCGACCGCATCAGCGACCGGCTCCCGCTACTTCATCGGCGCCGTCGTGCTGCTGTCGTTCCTGCTGCTGATGCTGGTGTTCCACTCGGTGCTCGTGCCGCTCACGGCCGCGGTCATGAACCTGCTCTCGGTCGGCGGCCGCGTACGGCGTGACCGTCGCGGTGTTCCAGTGGGGCTGGGCGAAGGGCCTCATCGGGCTCGAGAGCACCGTGCCCATCGTGTCGTTCGTGCCCGATGATGATGTTCGCGGTGCTGTTCGGGCTCTCGATGGACTACCAGGTGTTCCTGCTCACGCGGATCCGCGAGGAGTACGACCTGACCGGCGACACGCGCGCAAGCGGTCGTGCGCGGGCTCGCCGCGCACCGCGCGCGTCATCACGTCGGCCGCGCTGATCATGATCTTCGTGTTCGGCGCTTCGTCGCTGCAACCCGACGACCCGAAGGTGAAGATGTTCGGGCTCGGGCTCGCGTTCGCGGTGCTCGTCGACGCGACGATCGTGCGCATGATGCTCGTGCCGTCGATCATGGAGATCCTCGGCGACGCGAACTGGTGGTTCCCGAAGTGGCTGGGCCGGTCCTGCCCCGCCTCGACATCGAGGAGGGCGTGCCCACACCGGCCTCGGTCCCCATCGCGAGTCGCTGAAGCGTTACTGCGGGCGGCGGTGGCGAAGGTCGTGGGCGACGACGCGACCGATGTGCGCGAAGACCGAGACGAGCGCGAGCCGCTCTCGGGCGGGAAGGTCCTGGAACGCGGTGCGCCCGTACGCGCGCCACTGCTCACCGGGTCGGTACGCCTCTTCGGCCTGGGCGAGCGCCTGCTGCTCGAGCTCGTCGGGGCAGCCGTTCTCGCTGAGCCCGCCTCCTCGTAGCCACTCGAGCGTGCTGCGATACCCGAGATCGAAGTCGCTCTCCCGCAGATCGCGTGGGAGAGGAACCCGCCGAAGTGGAAGAGGAACTCGCCGGCGAGCATCTGCGCGATGGGGATCGTCTCCGCTTCGGGGAGCATGAGCGGCGACACGACTTCGAGGGCGATTCGCTCCTTCCCCGCGATGCCGGCGATCTGGGCGACGACGTCACGCAGGAGCTCCGTCGCCGGCTTGTCGGCGACGGGTTGCGGCGCAGCTGCCGCGGGGTCCTTCTCGTGGGCGCGAAGTGCGCGCCGCTGCCCCTCGATGACCCCGGTCGGCCCGGACCAGCGCCTGGCGGAGACGGGCGGCGGTGTCGCCGTCGAGATCGTCGAGCACCGGCCCGATCTCGTCGAACAGCCGACCGGTCCAGTCGAGCCTGGTGTTGATCTGCTCGAGGTGCAGGAGGTCGTCGTAGACGGACTGGGTTCGCTGGAGGTCACGCGCCCGCAGCAGCGTCGCCAGCCACGTGGGCGGGTTCTGCGGGTCGGCCCACGCCGTCCCGGTGGGAGCGCCGGTCGGGTTGGGATGGACGAGGAGCTGGATCCGCCGCGTGTCGGCCGACGAGTCCTCATCCACCTCGCGCACGAGGTCGAGCGTGCGGGTCAGTGGCTCGCTGTCGAGGACCCCGCCGTCCGTGTACCAGAGATGCTTCGACGGCGGGAAGTTCACGATGCCCCGGGCGCGGTAGCCGGCTTCGTCGCCGCTGCGGTTGAGCAGGACAGGCCGGAACGCCAGCGCGTTCGCCGCCGAGGCGAGCGCAACATCAGTGGGTGACGCCCGCGGCGGCTCGAGGAGCTCGCGCGCCGGCTGTCCCGACGTGAACGTGAACGTGGCCCAGTCGAGTGAAGTCGTCGCCCGCACCGCTTGGCGCTCCGAGAGGGTCGGAACGCGGTACTCGAGACCGCGCAGCGAGGCCAACGCCATCACCATGCGGATCGGAGCAACCTGGCACGCGGCGACGCGGTGGGTAGGCGCCCCGCGGTGGTCACGGGGATCGAGGAGGTCGGCCGACGCCCGTCGCAACGCTTCGAGCGACAGCGGCTCGTCGGGAGCGTCGGTGCGCATCACCGCCAGCGAGTCACGCTCGACCCACGCCTCGCGCATCACGTAGACGGGATCGATGCCCTCGAGGAGGCAGCGGGCAGCCAGCATCCCGGTGATGGACCCTGCCGACGAACCCCCGATGGCGTCGATCCGCACCGCCGGGTCGTCGCCCTGGCACAGCCCTCGGATCGCGCACAGCAACGCCGCCGAGCGCGCCGCCCTCGTATGCGCCGAGTGCGACCGCGCCCGAGATCGTGAGCGCGATGCGCAGCCTCACGCTCGACGAGCCGTCAGCTCGCGGCGCGTTGCGTCCCGACCTTGAGCTCCCGGAAGGGCATCGTCTTGACGCGGTCGGCGTCCGGCTCCTTGGGCAGCCCGAGGACGCGCTCGCCGATGATGTTCTTCTGCACCTCGTCGCTGCCGCCGTAGATCGACACCGCCGGCGCGAACAGCGCGAGCTCTTGCGCGACTCCTCCGCCCGGAGTGTCGGGGCCCATGAGCATCCCGTGCGGCCCGAGGATCTCGAGCCCGAGATCGCGCGACAGCCCGGTGATGCGGCTCATGAGCAGCTTGGCCGTGTTGCCTTCGGGACCCGGCCCGCGTCCCGACGCCTTCGCCGCCTTCACCCGCAAGCTGGTGAACCGGCCGACCTCGTTGAGGATGTGCAGCTCGCGAGCCGCTGGCGGATGTTCGGGTCCTGGTCGCGACCGACGTCCTTGGCCAGCTTCTCGAGCAGGTTCGATTGACGACCGGCCACGGCGCGCTCGGCGCGGTCCCTTCCCCGGCCGGCGGTGAGGTCGCCCACCCGCCGCTCGAGCTGGTTCGCCTTCTTGCCCGGCATCGCGCCGCCGACGGCTCCGCTGCCGCCGCTGCCGAGCCCGGCGCGTTCGTTCGCCAACGTCGTGTTGGCGACGGCCCAGCCGCCGTTCAGCTCGCCGATCATCGCCGACTGGTTCACGCGCGCGTCCGAGAAGAACACCTCACTGAACAGCGACCGCCCCGTCATCTCGCGCAGCGGCCGCACCTCGACGCCCGGCTGGTCCATCTCGATGGCGAAGTACGAGATGCCCTTGTGCTTCGGCGCATCGGGATCGGTGCGGGCGACGAGCATGCCGAGGTCGGCGGTCTGGCCGCCCGATGTCCACACCTTCTGCCCGTTGACGATCCATTCGTCGCCGTCGCGCTCGGCGTGGCACTGGAGACTGGCGAGGTCGGAGCCGGCGCCGGGCTCACTGAACAGCTGACACCACGCTTCCTGCCCGTTGAGGATCGGCCGCAGGTAGCGCTCGCGCTGCTCGTCGTCGCCGTGCGCCAGGATCGTCGGACCGGCCAGCAACACCCCGAGACCCGACGGAGGCCCGATCGCCCCCGCGGCGCGCAGCTCCTCGTTCACGACTCCGGCGAGCTCGCGGGCAAGCCCTTCCCGAACCACTCCTCGGGCCACGTCGGTACCGCCCAGCCCGACTCGCACAGACGCTCCCACCACTCGGCGAGCGTGATGTCCGGGTCCCAGTTGTCGGCGATCCAGCCGCGCACGTCGTCCCGGACCAGCTCGTCGGTCATGACCGCCACGACATCCCCCTTCAGTCGAGTAGCTCGAGCACCTTCTCGGACGGGCGCGCGATCACCGCGCGCTCGCCCCGGAAGATCACCGGCCGCTGCATCAGCTCCGGGTGCTCGAGGAGCAGCTCGATCACCGCGTCACGCGTGGTGTAGTCCGACGCGGACAAGCCCAGCTCCTCGAACCGCCGGTCCTGACGGACGAGTTCCGCAGGTGGCACGTCAACGGTGTCGACGATGCGCTCGAGCGCGGCCCGATCGGGCGGCGCTCGCAGGTACTCGACGACGTCGTGGTCGACGCCCTCGTCGGCCAGGATCTCGAGCGCCCCGCGGGACTTGCTGCAGCTCGGGTTGTGGTACACGAGCAGGCGTTCCATATTCGAAGGCTACCCTCGACTCGTAGCGGCGATGCCGAGCCAGGACCGGAGGCGACCATGGTCGAGACAGCGCGGCAGTTCCTCGGTCGCGACGACGTCGACAGCGTCGAGGCGATCCTCGCCGACGACAGCATCGACTTCGGCGACCTCGTGCACCCGACGCCGGCGCGCGGCGAGGCCATCTTCACGTGGGACTACGAGCGGTCCCGCCCCGGCCTTGCGAAGCTCTACGAGAAGGCCAAGACGTCGCAGTGGAACGGCTCGAACGACCTCGACTGGTCGACGCCCGTCGACCCCGAGCGGGTCGCGCTCGAGATGGCGCCGGCGGCGGCGATGTTCCAGCAGCGGATGGCGGAGCTGCCGGGCTCGCCCGTCGCACGCTGGGGCCCGAAGGAGTGGACGCAGTTCCAGGTCGAGGCGCTCAACTGGCGCATGAGCCAGTTCCTGCACGGTGAGCAGGGTGCGTTGATCTGCACGGCGAAGATCGTCGCCACGACGCCGTGGATCGACGCCAAGTACTACGCGGCGACGCAGGTCATGGACGAGGCCCGTCACGTCGAAGTGTTCTCGCGCTACCTCGACACGAAGCTCGAAGGCCACTACCCCGTCAACCCCGCGCTGCAGCTGCTCATCGACGACATCATCGGCGACTCGCGCTGGGACATGACGTACATGGGCATGCAGATCATGGTCGAGGGCCTGGCGCTCGCGGCCTTCGGGTTCATGCACCACGTGACCGAAGAGCCGCTCCTGAAGAAGCTGCTGCGCTACGTGATGGCCGACGAGGCGCGGCACGTCGCGTTCGGCGTGCTGTCGCTCCAGGAGTACTACGCGGGGCTCGGCGCGGCCGAGCTACGCGAGCGACAGGAGTTCGCGTTCGAGGCCGCGTTGCGGATGCGCGACCGGCTGATGATGCATCGCGTGTGGGAGACGATGGGCGTCGATCGCCGCACGGTCACCGAGTTCCTGCTCGGCATGCGCCGGATGCGGAACAACCCGTTCCAAGCCGCCTTGTTCTCGAAGATCGTGCCCAACTGCAAGAAGCTCGGTCTCCTCGACGCCGGCGACGGATGGCTGCGTGACCGCTTCACCGACATCGGCGTGATCCAGTTCGAGGACGCCGCCGACACGGGCGAGGAGTACGAGAACTTCGACGAGGTGGCCAAGGACCGCGCCGCCGGTTAGGGCCGGCGGCGGCCTTGCGCGCGGTCAGGGCAAGTTCCTCGGCTCGCCGTCGAGGGTCTGGATGAAGACCTGGATGCGCCGGATGCGGCCGTGCTCGGGGTCGCCGTCGAGGTCGAACACGAGCGCCTCCGGCGTCGGGTGCGGCAGACCCTCGACCTCGACCGTCTCCGTGAGCTCGACCACCGCCAGCCGCCCGTCGGCGGAGTACGTGACACGGTCGACGCGCATCTCGTAGCCGGGCAGCTTCGGCATCAGGTCGGCGATGAACTCGACGTACTCGGCCTTGTCGTCGTACTCGTCGCCCCACGGGCCCACACGCGCGAACCCGTCGTCGCTGAGACACGCCGCCGAGCGCGCTCCAGTCGTGGCCGATGATCGCGTCGAGATACCGCTCGACGACGCCGGGCACCGTCACCAGCCGGGCCCGGTCCGGTCGAGCGCTTGGGCGAGCAGCTCGAGGTACTTCACCCGCGGGACGTCGACGGCGCCGAGCGACGACAGGTGCGGCGTCGTCCACTGGACGTCGAGGAGCGTCGCGCCGCCCTCGCGCAGCAACTCGACGAGCGCGGCGAGCGCGGCCTTCCCGCCGTCGGTGACGCGGTGGAACATCGACTCCGCCGCGAACAGGCCGTCGATCGCGACGCCGTACACGCCGCCTGCCAGCGCACCTTCCGGGGTCCACGCTTCGACGCTGTGCGCCCAGCCCAACCGGTGCAGAGCCGTGTACGCGTCGACGAACTCGTCGTCGATCCAGCCGTGCGGCCGGGTCGGCTCGGCGCACGCCCGCATGACGTCCGCGAACGAGCTGTCGATCGAGACCGTGAACCGCCGGCGCGCCCGACGCAGCGACCGGCTCTCGTGGAAGTGGTCGAGCGGGAGGATCCCGCGTGGGTCGGGCGACCACCACGCGACCGGTCCGCCCCGGCCGACGCGCATCGGGAACAGACCACCGCGGTAGGCGCCGAGCAGCGTGCCCGGCGCGAGGTCGGCGCCGACGCCGACGATCTCGGTCTCGTCGGCGGCGTCGGCCGCCGGCAGCAGCCAGGACGTCGGCGGCGGCTCGATCGGCACGGTACAGCCTCAGCCGAGCAGGCTGCGCGCGATCTGGCCGACCTGGATCTCGTCGGTGCCGGCGTAGATCTGCAGCACCTTGGCGTCGCGCGCCAACTGCTCCACTTCGTACTCGGCCATGTAGCCGTTGCCACCGAACAGCTGGACCGCCTCGAGGGCGACCTCGGTCGCCGCCTGCGCGCCGTACAGCTTGCCGGCCGACGCCTCGGCGAGGGTCATCTGCCGCCCGGCGGACTGCATCTCGATCTGACGGAACACGAGGTTCTGGAGGTTGAGGCGCGCGACCTCCATGCGCGCCACCTTGAGCTGGATGAGCTGGTACTCGCCGATCGGCTTCCCGAACTGCACCCGTTCCCTCGCGTAGTCGAGGCACAGCTCGAGGCAGCGCTCGACGATCCCCAGCGCCATCGCCGCCACACCGGTGCGCTCCATGGTGAACGTCGCCTTGGCCGCGTCGCGGCCGCCGCCCGAGGACACATCCTCCGTCTCGCCGAGCAGCCGGTCGCGACCGACTCGCACGTCGCTGAGGAAGAGCTGGCCCGTCGGCGACGAGTGCAGGCCCATCTTGCGCAGCGGCTTGCTCTGCTCGAACCCGGGAAGGCCCTTGTCGAGCACGAAGTGCAGGACCTTGCGATCCTCGGGTGCGTTTCCCTCGTCGAGCTTGCAGATGAACACCGTCGTGTCGGCGTACGGCCCGTTCGTGATGAACGTCTTCGATCCGTTGAGGACGTACTCGTCGCCGTCCCGGCGCGCCGTCGACTGCATGCCGCCGAACGCGTCCGAGCCCGAGTTCGGCTCCGTGATCGCCCACGCGCCGATCTTTTCGAGCGTGAGGAGGTCGAGCGCCCACCGCTCCTTCTGCTCGATCGTCCCCTTGCTCATGACCGCCGCCGCCGTCAGCCCGACGCTGACGCCCATGGCCGTGACCATGCCGGGCGAGCACCGGCACAGCTCGATGATCGGGATCGTGAACATCGCTCCCCCGCCACCCGACGGGCCGCTCACCGTCCCGGCGTCGCCTCCGCTGCGTCGCCGTTGCCGCTCCGCGGCGGTGCGCTCGCGTTCGATGCGCTTCTTGAACTGCTCGCGGGCGAGGGCGTCGAGACCGAACGTCTGGAACATCTTCCGGAGCACGTCATAGGGGGGCGTGTCGCCGAACTCGAGCTCGTCGCGTCGCGGCCGGATCTCGTTGTCGACGAACTGCCGCACCGCGTCACGCACCATCGCGTGCTCTTCACTCCATTCGAACATCGTTCCCCCTCAGCTCCGCCGCGCCGGCGCGACGAATTTGTCCAGCTTGGCGTACGGCGCCAAGAGCAGTGCCGCCGCCGCGCCGATCAACAGCACCAGCGTGACACTCGTGTAGTTGGCGACGAAACCGCCTATCAGCACCCCGACGGGCACGATCCCGCCGAACCCCATGATCCACAGCGCCATGATGCGCCCCCGGATGCCGTCGTCGACGTTCTCCTGGAGCACGGTCGCCAGCGACGTGATCACGAGGAAGTAGAAGAATCCCAGGACGAACCCGACCGGGTACGCCGGTGCATCCGTTCGCAGCAGCGCGAACGCGGTGAGAAGCCCGGCGAAGACGACCAGGCCGAGCCGCGGGATCGGCGCCTTCGACCTCCCTGCGAGCAGCGTCCCGACGCTGATCGCGCCCATCGCCGCTCCGAAGCCGAAGACTGCGTACAGCAGCCCGTACTCGATGCTGCGGGGCCGGATCCCGAAGTTGTCGGCCGCGATCGCCGGCATGAGGCCGACGAAGGTCAGCGAGAAGAACGAGAACAGGACGAGCGTGGTGAGGATGCGGCGGATGAGCGGGTCACGCGCCGCCAGGCGGAAGCCGGACAGCAGGCGCGCCAGCCCGGTCTCCTCCACCTCGCCGGGTGCGTACTGGCGATAGCGGGCGAGGACGACGCCGGCCACCGCAAACAGGTACGTACCGGCGTTGATCGCGAACACGGGCGCGGCGCTGAACTGCGAGTAGATGACCGCCCCGATGGCGGGGCCGATCACGCGTGACAAGTTCATCTGCACCGATTGCAGCGACACCGCGCCGGGGAGGTCCTCTCGCGGGACGAGGGTCGGCAGGATCGCGGCGATCGCCGGGGCGCTCAACGAGTTGCCGACCCCGATCGCGAAGACGCACACGACGAGCGCGACGCGTGACGGGTCGCCGCTCGCGGCCAGCCCGGCGAGGACGATCGACAGCACCAGTTGCTCGAGCTGGGTGATGATCAGCAGCTTGCGGCGGTCGACGACGTCGGCCAACACGCCGCCGACCGTCGACATGAACAGCAACGGCCCGAGCTGCGCGAAGAACAGGACGCCGACGAACACGGTCGACCCGGTGAGCTCGTATCCGAACGCGCCGAGGAGCACGTTCTGCATCCACGTACCGATGTTCGACGCGAACGTTCCGCCCCAGAAGATGCGGAAGTCGCGGTTCCGGAGCGCCGCCTGCGCCGTCCCCCGCCGGAACCCGACGTCGCCTTCGATGATCGCTTCGGTGGCCTCTTCGGTATCCGGTTCGTGCGCTGCGAGGTCGGCGGGGCGGCATGGTCGCTCAACCCTACGGATCACCGGAACATGTCGTCGGCCAAGGCCCGCACCGTTCGCACCTTCCAGAAATACCTCCTGAACCCGCCCGTCCGCGTGCTGTTCGGGCTCGGGCTCGTGCCGCCCACGCACGTGCTGCTGGAGACCACCGGCCGGCGAACGGGCCGCCCGCGGCAGAACCCTGTCGGCAACGGCCTGGACGGTGACACGCTCTGGATCGTCGCCGAGCACGGCCGCAGCGCCAGCTACGTCCGCAACCTCGAAGCCGATCCGCGGGTACGCGTGAAGATCGGCCGCCGCTGGCGCAGCGGCACCGCCACCGTGCTCCCGGACGACGACCCCCGAGCCCGCCTCGAGCAGATCGGCCGCCCGGTGAACGGGTACATGGTCCGAGCCGCCGGCACCGATCTCCTCACGATCCGGGTCGACCTCGACCCCGAGAGCAGCGGCTGACCCGAGAGCGAACGCGGCATTCGCCCTCGACGGACGTGCACGCGGCGAGGCCCGGGGTCTAGCGTGCCGGAATTCGGAGCGATGCCCATGGGCATCGCCGCGTGGCCGACGAGGCGGAGGGCCGTGACGCGCACCGGTCGAACACCGACGAGGGATGATCGCCGTGCATCGCGGGCGGGCGGGCACCTGAAGCTCGGCGCGTCCGCCGGTCTCCTGGTCGTTGCGCTCGCGATCTTCGCCGCGACTCCTGCCTACGCTCAGCAGGGGCCGGGCGGCGGCGATCAGGGGGTGGCCGCGGCGCAAGCACGCGCCGACCAGGCCGCCAGCGCCTACATCGACGGCCTGTTCAAGTCGCAGGAGCTCGACACCCAGATCGCCGGGATCCAGGAGAGCATGGCCCGTCTCGAGGAGCGCGTGGCCGCGCTGCGCGACACCGCACAAATTCACGCCCTCGCGGCGTACAAGCGGTCGGGAACTCCGGTGGTGGCATTGCTCACGAGCGACGCGCCCGCCATGGACGCCGCTCGCCGCACCGTTCTGCTCGACTATCTGAACGCGCGCGACGACGACGCCGCCGCGCAGCTCCGGAAGGCGCGCGAGGGGCTCCAAAGTCAGCAGCGCGACCTCCAGGCCGCGCAACAACAGCAGAACGATGTCGTCACTCAGCTCAAGGGCGAAGAGGACCGGCTCAACGCAGAGTTGAACGCCGCCCAGGACCAGCGCCGCCGCGCCGCGGGGACCGCCGCCCCGGCGGGTGGTGCTCCCGCACCATCATCCAACTACGTGCCGCAGCCGGGTGAGAACCCCCACCACAACGACCCGTTCCTCGTGTGCACACGCGGGATCGAGAGCCACGGCAACTACCAGGCGTACAACCCGGGCGGGCCCGTATCTCGGCGCGTACCAATTCACGCAGAGCACGTGGGACTCGACTGCCAACCACGCCGGCCGGGGCGACCTCGTCGGCGTCGACCCACGGAACGCCTCCGAGTACGACCAGGACGACATGGCCTGGACGCTCTACCAGTGGAAGGGCAAGGGGCCCTGGAACGGTCGCTGTTAGGGACCGAAGACCCTGTGTAACCGCCCTCCGTCACGTAGAGTCCACCCCTAACCGGGCACACTGAGGGCAGGTCAAGGTGAACCAGCAGCCACGCGACCAGGCGGGAACAGGGACGAATCGGGCGCAGCCGCGGCGCATCGCCGTCGTTCCCGCCTACAACGAGGAACCGACCGTCAAGGGCGTCCTCGAGCGCCTGTACCCGCTGGTCGACGAGCTCGTCGTCGTGGACGACGGCTCCACCGACAACACCCGTGAGGTCGTCGAGAAGTGGCTCCCGGAGCAGGACAACGCCTGGATGCTGTCCTTCGACGACAACCGGGGGATGTCGGCGGCCTACTACCTCGCCTTCACCGACCTGCGCCAGCGGCTCGCCACCGGAGAGATCGGTGACGACGACCTCATCTACACCGTCGACGCCGACGGCCAGCACGAGCTCAGCGTGCTCGACGAGCTGCGCGACATCGCCGTGGCCGACGGGCTCGACGCGCTGATCGTCCAGCGCGACCTGTCGACCTACCCGATCTACAAGCGTGCCGGGAACTGGGTGATGAGCTCGTGGGCGTCGCTGTGGGCGGGCCACCGGCTCCGGGACGTCGAGTCCGGCTACCGGATCTTCCGCGCCGCCGCGCTCGCCGACGCGCTCGACTACTACCAGGGCTACAAGTACAGCGAGACGGTCGAGGTGGCGGTCGTGCTGTGCCGGCTCGGATATCGCGTCCGGAACGACGTCATGGTCCCGGTGCCGACCTTCCGGTCGCGTACGCGCCTCGTCGACGCCGCGATCGACCTCGCGATGATCCCCGTCGCCGCGTATCGAGCGTCGCGCCGCCGGCGTCGCCGCGCTCGCCGCTGACGTTCTCCGAACGTCAGCAGTGGTCGCCGTAGCCGCGTTCGTGGAGCAACGCGTCCAGGCGCACAGGCTTCAGGCCCCGTCGCTCCAGTCCGTCGAGGATCATCGGAACCGCGCGTACGAGCACTGACCGGTCGGCGGTCACGCTCCCGTCGAGCCCGTCGTGGAGCACGATGATCGAGCCCGGTTTCACCTTGTCGAGCGTGCGCCGGGCGACCAACCCGGCGTCGCGTGTGTTCCAGTCGCCGGACGGACACTTCCCATCCGACCATCGTCATGCCGTGGTCGCCGACCACGTGGGCGAGGAACGGAGTGTGCTGACCGTGGGGGGCGCGGTAGAAGGTCGGGCAGACGCCGAGGTTGTGCCGGAAGGCGGTCTGGGTCCGATCGAGCTCCGGGTAACGCGGATCGAGCCAGCGCCACTCGTCATGGTGATACGAGTGATTGCCGAGGAGGTGTCCGTCGGCGCGCAACGCGTGGGCGATATCGGGTCGGCGGTCCAACGCCTTCCCGACCATGAAGAAGGTGCCCTTGGCCCCGCGTGCGTCCAGGATCCGCGCGATCTCGAGCGTGTACGGGTCGTCGGGACCGTCGTCGAAGGTGATCGCCACCTCGCGTCCGT
The DNA here is from genome assembly GCA_963747195.1 of uncultured Actinomycetes bacterium. Classification (GTDB taxonomy): domain Bacteria; phylum Actinomycetota; class Acidimicrobiia; order IMCC26256; family JACDBD01; genus JALZAA01. Next base: position 159,163 of record CAVVDV010000008.1, on the reverse strand, counting down.
CACGCGGACCGTGCGAGACCTGCGAACCGAACCAGGTCACCGTGGGCGAGTTCGCCCCCACCCAGAAGGTCGCCCCGACTGTCACCACCGCCGCCACCGCCGCCGCCGCCCGCACCGAGCCCGGCGCACGGGTCCGGGGCCGTGAGTGAGCGAGCACGCCGACTCCGGCGATCGCCACGCCGTCCACGAGGCCGGCCCAGGCCGTCCCGTGCACGCCCGTCGACGCCGACGAGCGCCGCCAGGACAACCAGCCCGACGGCGGCGCCGATCGCAGCCTGGCGGCGCCGCAGGATGCCGGGGGTGCCGCCGCCGAGCCCGGCGCCGACACCGACCCCCAGCCCGATGAGCACCGTTATTGGCGAGACGTCCGCCTGCGGCAGCAGCCAGCCCGCCACCACCACGAGCAGGCCGCCGAGGACGGCGAGCAGGAGCCGGGGCGCGCCCAACCGGCGGGAGATCCACCATGCGGCCGTGGCACCCAACCCGACGGCCACGGCGGCGAGGATGAGGCTGGTCGGCGAGCGGTCGGCAGCCACGGCCGGAACCGCCGGCAGGGCCAGCGCGGCGGTGGCGAGCCCCCGTAACCCCAGGACCGGCGCCAGGTCTGAACGCTGGGGCTCAGGAGGCAGGGATTCACTGCCCGGCACGGCTATCGTTCCTCAGTCTGAGCGGCTAGGGGGTCGGGCGGAGCGTCGGGAGGAGTAGGAATTTGCAAGGGCCTTTCGGCGCACGGAGCCTCCGGCTTCGGACGGCGGGGGCGCCGGCGGGCGCCGTCGAGCAGGAGCGCACGCCACAATCCGGCAAGATCGTAGCGGCGGTCGTCGCCGTCCTCTGGGCGGTCGTGCTGGTGCTGATCCTGCGCCAACAGGTGTTCGTCTCCCACGACTCGATCAGCAACTACGGACACGTCTGGTGGGTGAGCGACCGCTTCTGGAGCGGCCACGGCGTGCCCTTCCACATGCCGGTGATCGGCCACGGGAAGGCGTTCGCGTTCCCGTACGGCTTCCTCCCCTGGTTCACCGCCGCCCTGCTCCATCCCCTGCTCGGCGACTGGGTCGTCACGCTCTGGATCGTGCTGGGGTTCCTCGGCCTGGTGGCGGCGATGTTCTGGGCGTTCCCCGAGATCCGACATGGTTGGTGGGCGGCGATCGCGTTGGTCAACCCGGCGCTCGTCATCGCCCCGATCATCGGGCAGCTGCCGTTCATCTGGGGCTCGGCGCTGCTGATGGCGGCGATCGGCTGCTGGCGTCGCCAGCGATTACGTCGAGGCCGCCGTACTCGCCGGTCTCGCCCAGGCCACCCATCCGGCCGTCGTGCTCCCGATGGCGCGCTGGTCCTCGTGCTCATCCGTCTGTTCTGGGAGACGGACCGAGCGACGGCTCCTCCGCTTCTACGCCATCTCGTTCGTGATCGCGCTGCCGGCCACGTGGATCGTGTTCGTGTCGCCGGTGTTCGTCGACAGCTCGGCGCTGGGTCATCGTCAGCGAACTTCTTCGGCACGCTCCTGGTGCGGGGGTTCGTCATCGCCGGCCCGATCCTGATCATCCTCTTCCAACGCGATCCAGAAACGGATCCAGAAGTCGTGGCTACCGATCGCGCTCTTTCTCTTCACGCTGGCTCTGAACCCCGCGCTCGGCCCGCTCCTCGACATGCGCTACGCGTGGGGCGTGCTGAACCGCAAGCCGAACACGGACCTGCTCCAGTTCGTCAATTCGCCGAAGTTCGAGCCGAACAAGACGTACCGGATCATCCGAGCCGGCGACGGCAAGATCGGCATGTACCAGATCGTGCGCAAGGGCGGCCATCTCGACTCCGAGTTCTTCCCGGAGAGCATCGGCCGCAAGAGCTGGCCCAACACCGAGGACTACTCGAAGTTCCTCCGCACCCGGCGCGTCGACTTCGTCATCGTCTATGACAGCTACGACAAGAGGTACAAGACGAACGAGCACGCGCTCCTCGACGAGCTCTCGATCACCGGTCTCGCGGCCTGCACCGGGCAACGCGTCGGTGCGGCGCCGCTCGCGCAGCGCCGAGCACTACGACGTCTACACGGTTCGCCGTGACTGCTGAGGTCCCCCCGACGTGAACATCCCGGCAGCAAGGATCGTCTTCTCGGACGACGACCGCGCCGCGGTCCTCGCCATGATCGACCAGTCGTTGCAAACCGGCGCGCTGACCCTCGGCCCGTACACGCGCGAGCTCGAGGACGCGTTCCGAGCCCGGCACGACGCGCCGTTCGCAGTCGCCGTGAGCAGCGGGACGAGCGCAATCGAGATCATCCTGCGGACGATCGGCGTGGAGGGCCGCGAGGTTGTCGTCCCCGCCAACACGTTCTTCGCGACCGCGGCGGCGGTGATCCACGCCGGAGGTACGCCGCGCTTCGCCGACGTCGCACCCGACACGCTCGCCCTCTCTGCGAGCACGGTCGAAGCCGCGCTCGGCGACAACACGGCCGGCGTCGTGCTCGTGCACATCGGCGGTGCCATCACGCCCGAGGTCGACGCGATCCGCACGCTCTGCGAGCGCCGTGGCCTGTTCCTGGTCGAGGACGCCGCCCACGCCCACGGCTCGAGCCTCGACGGGCGGTGCTGCGGGCTCGTTCGGGATCGCCTCGGCGTTCTCGTTCTACCCCACCAAGGTCATGACGACCGGCGAGGGCGGCATGATCGTCACCGCCGACGAGCGCATCCGCGACGAGGCCCACATCTACCGCGACCAGGGCAAGGCCGGGTTCCTGGGTGGCGACCACGTCCGGATGGGGTACGCGTGGCGTATGAGCGAGCTGCAGGCGGCGGTCGGCATCGTGCAGCTCCGCAGGCTGGACGAGTTCATCAAGATCCGGCGTGAAGTCGCCGATCTCTACGACGACGGCCTGGGCGGGATCGACGGGATCACGCCACTCACGACGCCCTCAGAAACGAACTACTACAAGTACCTCGCGATGCTCGACCCTGGGATCGACCGTCAAGCTGTCAAGGGCGCGCTGAAGGAGCATTACGGCGTCTCGCTCAGCGGCGAGGTGTACGCCTCACCGCTGCACGAGCAGCCGGTGTTCGCGAACTTGCACGAGGGCAGCCTGCCGGTGGCCGAGGACGTCTGCCGCCGCCACGTCTGCCTGCCCATCCACTCCGACATGACCCGGGACGAAGCCGAGTACGTGGTCGCAAGCCTGCGTACCGTGCTCGCCGGGGTCGAACCCCCCAAGAATGGAACGTCATGAGAATCGCAGTCACCGGCGGATCGGGATTCATCGGGTCGCACGTCGTCGACCGGTTGATCGACGCCGGCCACACGCTGTTCGTGCTCGACACGCGCCCCCCGCACCGCCCCGACGTCACGTACCGCCAGGTCGACCTGTCGGACCTGGGCGGCCTCGTGCAGGCGACGCGCGACATCGACGTCGTCTTCCACCTGGCAGCCGTGTCGAACGTGAACGACGCCTATGAGCACCCCGTAGGGACGGTCCGGATCAACGTGACCGGAACGGTCAACGTGTTCGAGGCGAGCCGCCGCAACGGCGTGGGCCGCACGGTGCTGGCGAGCACGGTGTGGGTCTACGCCGGCGCCCACGGCGACTCACCGCTCGACGAGGACGCGCCGTTCCACCTTCCGAGCGCGGGGCACATCTACACGTCGTCGAAGATCGCCAGCGAGCTCATCGCCCACAACTACAACGAGCTGTACGACACGCCGTTCACGATCCTGCGGTACGGCATCCCGTTCGGCCCGAGGATGCGCGAGCAACTCGTCATCCCGCGCTTCGTGCAGATGGCGCTCGACGGCGACGCCATCACCGTCCACGGTGACGGCTCGCAATTCCGGAACTACGTGTACGTCGAGGATCTCGCCGACGCCCACGTGCTCGCCCTGTCCGAGGACGCCGAGAACGACGTCTTCAACCTCGAAGGCGCAGAGCCCATCACCATCCGGCGCGTCACCGAGGCGATCCGGGACTGCCTCGACATCCCGATGAAGGTCGAGTTCGGCGAGGCGCGTCCCGGCGATTACGCGGGCAAAGAGGTCTCGGCCGAGAAGGTGAAGCGGGTGCTGGGCTGGGAGCCCACGACCACCTTCGAGGACGGGATGCGCAGCTACCTGGACTGGTACCTCGCCGACGCCGAGGCCGCCCAGGCGAAGGTCAGCGAGGCCTGACCGCTCCCTCGGGCACGAGCTGCTCGAGCATCCCGCGGATCATCTCCTCGTCGCTCGCTCGGCGCCACGCGTCGATCATGCCGGTGCTCATCGGATCGCACCCGTAACGCATCGGCCCGTCGTCGTCGAGGATGGCGTCGACGATGAGTCGGGCGGCGTCGCCGGCGGGTTGGATCATCGACGCCACCATGCTCTTGCTGGCGTTCATGTGGTCGGCGACGGCTCGGTACGGCTCACCGGCGGGAGCGACCATCGTCTCCTGCGAATGGCGGAGCATGTCGGAGTCGACCGGGCCCGGCATGATCTCCACGACCCTGATGCCCTGCGGCGCCAGCTCGGCCCGCAGCGTCTCGCTGAACGCGCTGACGGCGGCCTTGCTGGCGCGGTAGGCGGCATAGAACGGCACCGGCGCCAGGACCGACGACGACCCGATGTTGCAGATGACGCCGCCACCTGCTGCGCGCACGAGCGGGATCGCGCGCCGGGTCACCTCGACCAGCCCGAAGACGTTGGTCTCGAACATGTCGCGCCACCACTCGAGGGGCGTCTCCTCGACCGGAAGGTGCTCGCGCTCCACGCCGGCGTTGTTGACGAGCACGCGGAGACCGTCGGGAAGCCGGACCGTGTCCGGTCGCGTGACATCCAAGGCCTGGACGCGCAGCCGGCCGTCCGCCTCGGCTGCTTCGTCGGACATTCCCGCGCCGGCCGCGGGGTCGCGCATCGTTGCGACCACGTCGAAGCCACGGCGCGCAAGCTCGAGTGCGATCGCGCGTCCGATACCTCTGCTCGCGCCGGTCACCGCGGCAGTTCCTGCGGGCTCCATGTTTCCCCCCGTCCTGATGGCGGCGTCAGTCTACGGACGTAGGGTGGACAACGTGGCAACCGTCCCGCGCGACAACGCGTTCGCGGCAATGAGCGACGTGGTCCTCGCGATCGCGGGCGAGCTGCGACTCGACGCGGTGCTCGACCGGTTGGTGCACGCGGCCCGTGAGCTCGTCGACGCCCGCTACGCGGCGCTCGGCATCCCCGACGAGGACGGCACCGAGTTCGACCAGTTCCTCCACGCCGGTATGAGCGACGACCTCGTGGCCCAGCTGGGCCCGCTCCCCCGCACGCACGGGATGCTCGGCGCGATGCTCTCCGACCCTCGCCCGTTCCGCACCGACGACATCACCACCGACCCACGGTTCCGTGGGTGGTGGCCGGACGCCCACCCTCGCATGCGGTCGTTCCTCGGCGTGCCCATCGTGGCCAAGGGCGACATCATCGGCGCGTTCTACCTCACCGAGAAGGAAGGCGCGGCCAGCTTCGACGACGCCGACGAGAAGGTCATCACCGTGCTCGCCGCGCACGCCGCCATCGCGATCGAGAACGCGCGGCTGTTCGAGGCGAGCCGAGAGCTCAGCGTGATCGAGGAACGCAACCGGCTCGCGCGTGAGCTGCACGACGCGATGACGCAGAACCTCTTCAGCCTGTCGCTGACGGCCGAGGCGGCGGCCGGCCTCGTGCGAACCGACCCCGGGCGCGCCGAGGCGGAGATCGACCGCGTGCGGCAGCTCGCGCGCGAGACGCAGGCCGAGCTGCGGTCTCTGGTCTTCGAGCTGCGCCCGCCGCGCCTCGAGGCCGACGGCCTGGTCGCCACCGTGGGGAAGGACCTCGATGTCCTCGGCCGCGCCCACGGCCTGAAGGCGGACCTGCAGGTCCACGGCACGCTCGAGCTCGCCTCGACCGTGGAGATGGAGCTCTACCGCATCGTCCAGGAGGCGCTGAACAACGCCGTCCGCCACGCCCGGGCGGAGTCGATCACCGTCGGCGTCGACGCCGACGACGGCACGGTGACGATCACGGTGCGGGACGACGGCGTCGGCTTCGACCCCGCCGCGCGCGCGATCCGCGAGCGCCGTCTCGGCCTCACCTCCATGCGTGAGCGGGCCGAGTCCCTCGGCGGGAAGCTCACCGATCGAGACGGCGCCCCGTGCGGGCACGACGGTGCGGGTGGAGGTCCCGAGTGGCTGAGCCGTCGAGCATTCGCGTGTTCCTGGCCGACGACCATCCCGTCGTGCGCCAGGGTCTGCGCACGTTCCTCGAGTCGCGTCCCGGGATCGAGGTCGTCGGCGAAGCCGGCGACGGGGAGGCAGCGGTGGCCGCGATCGAGCGGCTGCGCCCCGACGTCGTCCTCATGGACCTCGTGATGCCGGGCGAGGGCGGCGTCGCCGCGATCCGCCGCCTCCGAGCGAGCGTCCCCGACACGCGCGTGGTCGTGCTCACGAGCTTCGCTTCCGACGACCAGGTGATCCCGGCCGATCCAGGCCGGCGCGGCCGGGTACCTGCTGAAGGACGTCGACCCGTCCGGGCTCGAGGCGGCGGTCCGGCTCGTGCACGAGGGCGAGGCGCTCCTCGATCCGCAGATCGCGGGACGGGTGATGGAGGAGGTCGCGCATCCGCCGCCGGGCGGTGACGTTGCCTCGCTGACGCCGCGCGAGCGCGAGGTGCTCGGCCTGCTCGGCCGCGGGTTGTCGAACCGTGAGCTCGCCGACACGCTCGTCGTGTCGGAGAAGACCGTGAAGACCCACGTGAGCAACATCCTGATGAAGCTCGGCGTGCACGATCGCACGCAAGCGGCGTTGCTCGCCGTGCGTGAAGGGCTCGTCGACGCGGGCGAGACGGGGCCCTAGGCCGTGGGCCGGATCCTCGTCGGCACCGCGTCGTGGACGGACAAGTCGCTGATCAAGTCGGGCTGGTACCCGGGCGACGCGACGAGCGCCGAAGCGCGTCTCAAGTACTACGCATCGCAGTTCCCGCTGGTCGAGGTGGACTCGACGTACTACTACCCGCCCCGGCAGCCGGTCGTGCAGCAGTGGGCGCAGCGCACGCCGCCCGGCTTCACGTTCAACATCAAGGCCTTCTCGATCCTCACCCAGCACCCGACGAAGGCGACGTCACTCCCGCAGGAGATGCGACCCGAGGGCAAGGAGCGCGTGTACCCGAAGGATCTGGACGAGGACGCGGTCGAGTATCTCTGGTCGAGCTTCTTCGATGCGCTCGCACCACTTGACCGCAGCGGCAAGCTGGGCGCGGTGTTGTTCCAGTTCCCGCCGTGGTTCACGATCCGGCGCTCGAACAAGGACTACCTCGTCGAATGCGCAGAGCGCGCCAAGCCGCACCGCATCTGTGTCGAGTTCCGCCACAAGTCGTGGCTGAGCGACGAGAACCGTGACGAGACGCTCGAGCTCCTGGCGTCCCACCAGCTGCCGTACGTGTGCGTCGACATGCCGCAGGGGTTCAAGAGCTCAGTGCCGCCCGTCGTGGCGGCGACGTCGCCGGAGCTGGCGGTCATGCGCTTCCACGGCCACAACGACGCCGAGTGGGAGAGCGGCTCGGTGCAGAAGCGATTCCGCTACCTCTACTCGGAGCGAGAGCTCGAGGAGTGGGCGCCGCGCGTGCATGAGCTTGCCGCCCGGACCGAGACGACCCACGTGCTGTTCAACAACTGCTACGAGGACTACGCGCAGCGCAACGGCGCGGAACTGGCCCGGCTGCTCGCCGCCGACTGAGCGCCGGAGCCTGCGACGGCGACCATCAGAGACCGACCGGTGGCCGGCGGTCGGCCCACGGCCGTGCTTGCTCCAGCTGCGATGCGAGCCGGATGAGCACGTCCTCGCGTCCGTACGGCCCGACGAGCTGCACGCCGATCGGCAGTCCATCTGCCGTCCAGTGCAGCGGCAGCGAGATGGCCGGCTGGCCGGTGATGTTGAAGAGCGAGGTGAACATCGCGTAGTTGCCCATGCGCGGCATGGCGGCGATCGGGTCGTCGACGTCGGGTGCCAGCTCGCCGAGCCGGGCGGGCGGCTCGGGCATGGTCGGCGTGACGAGGACGTCGTTCCCGTCCGCCCACCACGACGCGACCTGCCGCGACCATCCCTGGGCGGTCTCGAGCGCGGCCAGGTACTGCGCGCCCGTGACGGACCGGCCCATCTCGGCGGTGACAGCGTTGATCGGGTCGAGGTCCGACGGCTGGAGCGTGCGTCCGATACGCGCGCTCCAGCGCTCGAGGTCGCGCGTGATCGCCGACGCGTAGATCCCGAGGAACCCGATGTCCGGCGTCTCGACGGCGTCGATCCGCGCCGGCGAGACGTCGTGGCCGAGCTCCTCGAGCAGCCGCGCCGTCGCATCCACGGCGGCGACGCACTCGGGATGCGACTCGGCACCGTCGGTGCGCATCGTGCGGATGCCGATCCGGAGCCGGCCGGGATCGGCGCCGACGTCGTCCCGATACGGACCGGCGGGCGCCGGCGCGGTGTACGGGTCGCCGGGGCCGGGGCCGGCGGTCGCGTCCAGCACCGCGGCCGTGTCGCGCACGCTGCGCGTGAGCACGTGCTCGTGCGTCAGCGGTCCCCAGAACTCGCCGAAGTCCGGGCCGAGCGTCGTGCGGGCGCGGGTGGGCTTGAGACCGACGAGACCGCAGGCGCTCGACGGGACACGGATCGAACCGCCCATGTCGTTGCCGTGCGCGACGGCGACGATGCCGGCGGCGACCGCGGCGGCGGCGCCTCCGCTCGATCCGCCCGGCGAGTAGTCGAGGTTCCAGGGATTGTGCGTCGCGCCGTAGGCGAGCGGTTCCGTCGTCACCGAGCTCGCGAGCTCGGGCAGGTTGGTCTTGCCGACGAACACGAACCCCGCGGCGCGGAAGCGCTCGGCGAGCCACGTGTCGGTCTGCTCGTGCCAGTCGAGGTCCTTCAGCACCTGCATGCCGCAATGGAACGGGTCCCCGGCCGTGTGGCACACGCCGTCCTTCACGAGGAACGGCACGCCTCGGAACGGTCCGGCCGCGAGCTCGGCGTCGGCCGCGGTGGCGAGCGCCTTGTCGTCGAGACGATGGATGACCGCGTTGAGCTGCGGGTTGAGCTTCTCGATGCGCGCGATCGCCCCCTCGACCAGCTCCGTCGGGGTCACGTCGCCGGCCCGTACCGCCTCGGCCTGTGCCGTGGCGTCCATCCACGCGAAGTCGTCGGTCATAACGCCATCCTCTCGCGCTTGACAGCGAACATACGTTCGCTATACTGGTTTTGCTTCCTCGCTTTCCTGTTCGGCTTCGGTCCCCGAGGGGGATGTGTGCTGGAGGAAGTCCGCAGCTCGGTTGATGCTCTCGAGGAGGTCGCGCGCGAGCTCGATCCTCTGCGATTCGATGTCCACGACGCGGCAGCCCTTCTCGGTGACGTTCGCGGTGGGGCGAACGCGTTTGTGCTGCGGCAAAGGCGCTCCTCGCGCGCCGGATCGAGGAGACGAAGGTGTGGCGCGAGCACGGGCATCGGAGCGCAGCGCACTGGGTCGCAGAGGCGACCGGCGCGACCGTCGGGGCGGCGGCGCGGACGCTCGAGACGGCGCGGACACTCGAACAACTGCCCGAGATTGATGCCGCGTTCCGTGCCGGCGCGTTGTCGGAGACTCAGGCCGCTGAGATCACCAGCGCGGCAAGCGCCGATCCGCGTACAGAAACCGCCCTCTTGCAGACGGCTGCGGCGACAAGCGTCAAAGGGCTCCGCGACTCCTGCCGGCAAGTGAGAGCCGGAGCGGAAGAGGACGACCGCGCCTGGGCACGGCGGCTGCACGCTGAGCGGAAGGCGCATGAGTGGACCGACCCCGATGGCGCCTACTGCCTCAGCGCCCGCCTGGCCCCGGATGCCGGCGCCCGCTTCAGCTCGGCGTGCAAGGCCCACATCGATCGGATCTTCGGTGACGCCCGTCGAGCCGGGCGGCGAGAGCCGCGCGCCGTGTATGCCGCCGACGCGCTCGTGGCACTGGCGAGCGCCGGCCCGTGCAAGCCCGTGGAGGTCCGCGTCACGGTCGACAGTGGCGCGCTCGCCCGTGGCCATACCGAATCAGGCGAACAGTGCGCGATTCCTGGTGTCGGCCCGGTGCCGGTGACCACGGCACGGGCGCTGCTCGACGACGCGTCGGTGACCGTGATGATCCGCGACGGGGACGACGTGACCGCCGTGTCGAGCCCGAAGCGGACGATCCCGACGAAGCTGCGCCGCGCGCTCGAGACCGTTACCCGACCTGCGGCGTCAAGAGTTGCGCGAACGACCAGTTCCTCGAGATCGACCACGTGATCCCCATCGAAGACCACGGTCCGACCGAGCTCACCAACCTGTGGCGCATCTGCACCCATCATCACGCTGCTCAAGAGTCACGGAAGTTGGAGAGTTATCGGCCCACCGGGCGACCGGGACCTCGTCCCACCCGACGACCCCGACCCGCCATGAGCCGTTACCTGTGAAAATCCCAGCATGAGCGCGGCCGATCAGCGCTTCGTACCGGACCGGAGTTGGTTCTTCATTCGAGCTGCCACCCCGCCGCGATCTTTCTGGCGATCGTCGGGTTCCTCGTGCTGGCAAACGGCGACACAGTCGGCGACGGCCGGCTGAGCATGCTGCGGTTCTGGGGTCCTTGGTGGCTCGCGCCGGTAGCGATTTACTTTCTCTTCGTCCGGACTCGGTTCGGAATCGTCGCGGTCGGCCTGGGCCTCCTCGTCTCCGCGCTGCTGGCGCTACGTGCGGTGTTCGATGACACACACTCGACGGCCGGGCTCGGGATGGCGTTCTTCCCGATCTACCTCGCGCTCGCGATCGGGGCGTACCTCGCGCTCGAGTGGCTCGCGCTCACGCTCGTGCGCCGCTTCGGGCGAGATCGATGACAACGAGCACCCCGAGGACCGCGAGCGGCAGGGTGAGCGACCAGAGGTCCCAGCGAAGCGCGAGGAAGGCGCCGAGCACTCCCCCGCCGAGGTAGCTGCCCCAGACGCCACCGTGCAGGCGGGCGCGCCGGACCGCGACGGCGACCCCATCGTCGGGACGTCGCGCGGTCCCGGCCCGCCGCAAGTCGCGCCACGCGTACCAGCCGTTCACGCTCTCCTCCGCAAGATGAGTGAGGATGCCGGTGACGAACGTCGTGTGGATCGGAACGCCGGCGACACGGCGCAGCGCGGCGTTCTGCCAGCCCATCGCGAGGACGGCGAGAACAGCCAGGAGGTAGTAATCCCACGATCCGCCCGCCGCGCCGTGCCCGTCGAGCACGACCCGACCCACGAGCATGAACCCGAGCAGGAGAACGGCCTCGACGCTGAGCACGCGCGCCGCGGGGGCAGGAGCAGAGCGGCGTCGAAGCGCCTCGACCAGCGCGATGCCGGCGGCGACGCCGATCGTGAAGACGATGATCGGCACCAGCCGTTGCGCGGCGAGGCTCCAGTCACCGTCGCCGACGAAGACGCCGAGCCGGACGGTGTTCCCGCTCATGTGCGCCACGAACAGGCCGGCGAGTGTGAGGAAGCCGACGGCGTCGACGTAGCCGGCCACCACCGCCAGCGGGAACGCGAGGCCGTAGGCGGCACGCGGGATCTCGACGTCGGGACTGGTCACGTTGTCCTCCCAGATCGGCCGGCACCGTAGCGGGCAGGCCCCTGCCGGGCCGCGCGGTCCTAGGCCTTTCGACCGAGCGAAGTCCCGTCCTCGGCCCGATGTGGCGATGGCAGCCCATCCGTACCGTCGACCTCAGACACGAGAGGAAGGGAGCACGCCTGATGCCGAACCGTGCACTGATCACCGGAGCCTCACGCGGACTCGGCCTGGCGCTCGCCCGCGCCCTCGCCGCCGACGCCTGGGAGCTCGTCGTCGACGCCCGCGGCGAGGAGGACCTGCGCGCCGCTGCCGCCGATCTCGGCCCCGCCGCGGCCGTCCACGCAGTACCCGGCGACGTCGCCGACGAGGCGCACCGTCTCGACCTGGCCGCCGCCGTCGATGCTCTCGGCGGTGGCCTCGACCTGCTCGTCCACAACGCCAGCCGGCTCGGGCCCAGCCCGCAGCCCTCGATCGCGACGTACCCGCTCGAGGAGCTCGAGCGTGTCTACGCCGCCAACGTGTTCGGGCCGCTGCGGCTGACGCAGCTGCTGTTGCCCTGCATGCGCCCCGACGCCCGCATCGTCTCGATCACCTCGGACGCCGCCGTCGAGCCGTACGAGGGCTGGGGCGGGTACGGCTCCTCGAAGGCCGCGCTCGAGCAGTGGACGAGAGTGCTGGCCGCCGAACGGCCCGACCTGCGGGTATACGTCGTCGATCCCGGCGACATGCGCACGCAGATGCACCAGGACGCGTTCCCGGGCGAGGACATCTCCGACCGTCCGCTTCCGGAGGCGAGCGTGCCCGGCCTGCTGACGGTGATCGAGGGCGACCTCCCGAGCGGCCGCTACGAAGCGCGGACCGTCGTACCGGCGGAGCTGACCACCGGGGTGGCGCCGTGAGCACGTTGACGGCGCCCTCGTTCGAGCTTCCGGACGAGCTGATCGCCGAGTCGCCGCCCGAGACGCGCGGGATCGCGCGCGATGAGGTCAGGATGCTGGTGGCCTCGCGCGCCACGGGCGAGCTCGTCGACACGACCTTCCGCAACCTGCCCGACTTCCTGTCACCCGGCGACCTGCTCGTCGTCAACACGTCGGCGACGGTGCCGGCAGCCGTCGGCACCGCCGATGGGCGCGTCGTGCACTTCTCGACCGAGTTGCCCGACGGCGACGGCAGTCGCTGGGTGGTCGAGGTGCGGCGGTCCTGCGGCGCGGGCAGCCTGCCCGACGGGTCGGCGCAGCCGGGCGATCGCATCCGCCTCCACGGTGGCGGCACCGTCGACCTGGTGCACCGGTTCCCCGAGGACGGTCCGCCTCGACTCTGGGTCGCGGTTCCGCACCTTCCGGCCGCCGTGCTCGACTACCTGGCGCGGTACGGGCGCCCGATCCGGTACGGCTGCACCGAGTTGCGCTGGCCGATCGACGCCTACCAGACCGCCTTCGGGATCGACCCGGGCAGCGCCGAGATGCCGAGCGCGTCACGCGGGTTCACGCCCGAGGTGGTGACACGACTCGTGACCAAGGGCGTCGGGATCGCGCCGATCACGCTGCACACGGGCGTGAGCTCGCAGGAGGCGGGCGAGCCGCCGTACGCCGAGTGGTACCGCGTGCCGGCCGCGACGGCCGAACGCGTCAACGCCGCTCACGACGACGGCCACGCCGTCATCGCGGTGGGCACCACACCGACCCGCGCCCTCGAGACGGTGGCCGGCGCGGACGGACGGGCACACGCCGGCGAAGGTTGGACCGACGTCGTCGTCACCCCCGAACGTGGGGTGCGGTTGGTGGACGGGCTGCTGACGGGCTGGCACGAGCCGGAGGCGTCACACCTGCAGCTGCTCGAAGCGGTCGCGGGACGCGACCTTCTCGACCGGAGCTACGACGCCGCCCTCGAGCTCGGCTACCGGTGGCACGAGTTCGGCGACCTGCACCTGATCGCACCATGATCCTCGTTACCCGCGCGACGACGCCACCGACGCGCTCGCGCAATAAGCCTGGCTTCTACCCCCGGTGAGCGGCGCGTCGCCGATCACGTGCTGCTCGCGGAGCCGCGCGAGCTCGTCGCCCTCCACGCCCAGCTCGCCTCCGAGCACCACCTCGTTGTGCTGACCGAGCAGCGGGGCGGGCTCACGCCAGTACCGGTCGGGGCCGGCGGAGAAGCGCATCGGCCAGCCCGGGTACTCCTGCTCCCCCACCAACGGATGCTCGACAGGCTCGAAGAACCCGCGCGCCCGTAGCTGCGGGTCGTCGAGCGCCGTGAACGCGGGCACCATCGGCGCCGCCGGGATCCCCTCTTCCAGGAGCTCCTTCGCCGCCTGCTCGGCCGGGCGCTCGGCGCACCACGCCGCCCGCTCCTCGGGCGGCAAGACGTCCGATCCGAGGTGCACGGCGACCCACTGCTCGCCCTCGCCCTCGCAGCGGTAGACGCCACCCTCGCCGCGGCGGCCGAGAAGCTCGCCGTACGCCGAGTACTCGGCCACTTGCTCGGCGGTCATCGCCGCTGCCACCTCGATCATGGGCATCTCGACCAGTTGCCCCTCGCCGGTGCGGTCGCGGTGCTCGATGGCGGCGACGAGCGCGGTGGCGGCGTGGACACCGACGGCAGGGTCGACGAACCCGCCCGGGATGATGGGTGGACCGCCCTCGTAGCCCGTGCGCCAGGCCATGCCGGTGATCTGCTCCATCGTCTGGGCGAAGCCGGGGCGGTCGCGCCACGGGCCGGCGAGCCCGAACGCCGGCAGCCGCAGGACGATCACATCGGAGCGGAGAGCGCGCATCGCCTCGAAGTCGAGGCCGAAGGAGTCCATCACGCGGGGTGTGAAGTTCTCGCACACGACGTCGGACCGCTCGATCAGCTTCCGGGTGAGCGCAAGGCCCTCGGGTTGGCCGAGGTCGAGCGTGATGCCCCGCTTCCCGAGGTTCGCGGCGTGGAACAGGGCCGACTTCTCGAAGTACTGCGGGTCGTCCTTGGGGCGCACGGCGGCGGAGAAGCGGATGCCGTCGGGTCGTTGCACGGACTCGACCTTGATCACGTCGGCGCCCATCGCGCTGAGCCACGCCGTCGCGGTGGGACCGGACCAGAAGGCGGTGAAGTCGAGCACCGTCACGCCGGCGAACGGGAGCGGGCCCACCGATCCGGGGAGGCCGCCGGCGGGCCGCGGCTCCGGCACCGGGTCGTCCGTGTGCTCACCGAGACGAGGCGCCGGTGTCATCACGCGGTCGGGCACGGCCGAGAACCGGAACGGCGCCCGTGGGCGCAGGAACCCGCCGCCCGGCTGCTCCACGAACGCCTGACGCTCGGCGAGCTGCGCGAACGACGGCAGGAGCTGACCGTTCCCGACCACCGCCGCCGGCACCCGACCCTCGGCGCACAGCTCGACCACCTCGTCGGCGGTGTGCTGCATCGTCCAGCCGCGGATCATCTCGTTGACCTCTTCCGCGCGCCGGAACCGGCCGAGCATCGTCGCCAGCTCTTCGTCGCCGGCCAGGTCGTCGCGCCCGATCACGTGCAGGAGCGACACCCATTGCTGCTTCGTGACCGTGGTGATCCCGACATATCTGCCGTCGCCGGTCGGCTCGTTGCCGGGGAGCATCACCCACCGGAACGTGCCCCCACGCCCGCCCGGGAAGCGGGCCATGAGCGTCGGCACCGTCACGAGCGTGTACTGCATCGCCTCGAGCATCGACACGTCGACGTGCTCGCGCTCCCCGGTGCGACTGGCGCGCCACCACGCCGTGAGCGCGCCCAGCGCCGCGTAGGCGCCCGTCACGTACTGGCCGAGCTGGCCGCCGACGGTGAGCGGCGGGCGGTGCATGTGCCCGTGGTTCGAGAGCGACCCCGATCGGGCCTGCAGCACCTCTTCGGGGAGCGACAGCTCCGAGTCGGGACCGCCGCGCCCGAACGACGAGATCGACACGGTGACGGGCGCGACGCCGACGATGCCGAGCTCTTCGGCCACACCGGGGACGAAGCTCTCGATCACGACGTCGGCGGCTTCGGTCCACGCCCGCAGCCGCGGCAGGTCCTCGACGATCACGCTGCGCTGCGACGTGTGCAGGTAGCGGAAGAGCACCCCGTCGGGATCGCCGTCCTTGCCGACGGAGTCCGTCGCCGAGTACCGGCGGAGCGGGTCGCCTTCGGGCGGCTCGAGCTTGACGACGTCGGCGCCGAGGTCGGCGAGCAGCTTCGAGCAGTATCCGCCCGCGATGCCTCGGGACGCGTCGACGACCCGCAGGCCGTCGTAGATCACACGGCCTCCCGCGACTGCGAGGCCGGCACGAACATGGGGACCGGGACGCTCCGGTCGGGCACGGTCGGGAACCGAAGCGGCCGGAAGACGGCCTCGACGGGCAGGTCGGCCGCGAGGGCGTCGGGCTCGCAGTCGACGATGTAGCTGACGATGCGCACCGCCGGGTCCTCCTCGAGCGAGACGAGCGCGGTCACGAACGGCACCATCTCCTCGAACGCGGGCAGGAACGCCCGCCGCACGACCGTCCACGTGAACACCCGACCCCGGCCGCTCACGCGGGTCCACGTGAACGAGCGCGCGCCGCAGTGCGGACACTCCTCCTCCGGGTACCACACGAACCGGTTGCACGAGTCGCAGCGCGGGAGCACCAGCTCGCCACGCGCCGCGCCGGCGAAGTACTCGGCCGTGCGCTCGTCGGTCAGATCGGGCAGCGGGAAGTCGGCTCGCTTCAGCGCCATCGCGCGCTCACCGGTCCGTCCGCAGGATCAGCGTCGAGGCGTTGCCGCCCGTGTAACCGCCGTAGACGCCCACGTCGCATGCCGGCACCTGCGCCGGCGCGGTACCCGCGCAGCTGCTTCACGACCTCGACGACGTGGGCGATGCCGAGCACGTAGGCGTGGCTGAGCAACCCGCCGTGGGTGTTGAACGCCAGCCGGCCGGAGTCGTACGCCAGCCCGCCGTCCTCGGCGAGCGCGCCCGCCTCGCCCTTCGGGCAGAAGCCCATGTCCTCGATCTGCATCATCGACACGACCGTGAACGGGTCGTACACGGTCAGCACGTCGACGTCGGCCGGCTCGAGCCCCGCCATCTTGAACGCGGGCGGCGCCGCGAACACCTGCGGGGTCGACGTGAACGCGCGCTGCTGGCTCCAGTGACCGCCCGACTCCGCGGTTCCCTCCCCCACGCCGGCCACCACCGCCGGCGGCTGACGGAGGTCGCGGGCGCGGTCGATCGACGTGGTCACGAACGCCGCCCCGCCGTCCGAGATCAGGCACGAGTCGAACATGCGCAGCGGGTCGGCGAGCACGGGCGAAGCCAGGTAGTCCTCGAGTGTCATCTTCTTGTCGTGCATGACCGCGGCCGGGTTCAGGTTGGCGTGCCGCCGGCTCGCGACGGCGATCGCGCCGAACTGCTCCTCGGTCGTGCCGAACTCGAGCATGTGGCGGCGCATGATCGTGGCGAAGTACACGGGCTGGGGGAAGAAGCCGAACGGCACTTCGAGGTTCTGCTTCAGCGGCTGCGCCGCGTGCGTCTCGCCGGGCCCGCCCGTCATCGAGCCCCGCTGGGTCGCCCAGGCGACGGCGAACACGTTGAGGACGTGCGTCGCCTTGCCCGCGTCGATCGCCTTCGCCGCCAGGTGCGGGGCGGTGCCCGCCCACGTCATGCCCCCGCCCCATTGCGAGGTCCACAGGTCGTGGTTCGTGCCGAAATGCTCGTGGAACGCGGCGGCGTCGAAGTCGGCGAAGGCCCGGTTCCAGGTCAGCCCGTCGATGTCCGACGGCTCGAGCCCGGCGTCGGCGATGGCCCGTTCGGCCGCCTCGGCGCCGATCTCCCGGGCGGTGCGCCCTGAGGCCTTCGTGTACGAGCTCTCGCCGATACCGGCGATCGCCGCGCGGCCAGACACGTCCTCGAGTTCGGTAGCGTGGCCCCAGTCAGGCCGCTCCTCCCCCATAGGGCCGTCAATGTATCTGACGCCCCTGTCACGCCGATGTTGGGGACCCGCTGGTCCTGGGTATGTGAAACATCTGCGCGTGAAGGGATGCTCGTGAACATGCTCGAACAACTCGAAGACCGACTGAACGAAGTCCCCGAAGACCTCCGCCAAACTCCGGTGCTCTTCGCCGCCGCCGCGCTGATCGGGCCGTTCATCATCGTGCTCCTCGCGACGGTGGCGGGGCCCTCGGCGTCGTCGCCGCTCATGACGCTGGCAGCGGTCGTGTTCGTCGTCGCCGTCGGCGGCTTCGCGGTCACGACCTACCGCCGGTTCAGGGCCCAGCAGGCGGAGAACGTGCGCCACGAGATGGCGCGTGCTCGCCGCCGAACCGTTCGCCGCCCGTCGGCGTCGGGGGTCAGCCGCGCTCGGACGGCGTCGACGACGGACACTGCCGACCAACGCCGCGCGTCGTAGCTAGGCGCGGCGGACGGCGAACAGCTCGAGGGGCTCGTCGAAGCCCTTCAGCAGGCGCCGACCGGCGGCATCGAACTCCAACGGCGCGAGAGCCTTCTCGGCGCGCTCGCGCAAGTCGGGCGTGACCAGGATCTCGTTGGGGACGGCGAGGTCCGCGATCCGCGACGCCAGGTTGACGACCGGCCCGTAGTAGTCGCCGCCACGGGTCAGGATCTCCCCGACCGCGAGCCCACCTCGCGGCGTCACATTCGAATCCGCTTCCGCAAAGCGATCGACGAGCGCGAGGGCGATCTCACACGCGTCCTCGGGTTCGAGCGCGACGAACATCACCTCGTCGCCGATCAGCTTCACGACGCGCCCCCGGTTGGACGTCACGATGTCGTACGCCGACCCCTCGAAGGCGTCCACGATCGAATGGAGCTCGCGAACCGGCAACCGATGCGAGAGAGGCGTGAATCCGACGAGGTCGACGAATCCGACCGCCACGTACACGGTGATCTTCGAGGTCGCCTCGGCACGCGCCGCCGTGTTCCGGCGGATTGCGAGCTCCATGTGCGCACGGAACAGGGTCTCGAAGTGATCGGTCAGGAGGTTGAGCGCCCCGATCGCGTCCAGTTGCGCGCGGGCGAGGGCGAGCTCGCCTGCCTGCGCTTCGGTGATCGGGGTCTCCACGTCGGCGAGGAACAGGGAAACCGCAGCATCGGCGATTCGCGCGAGGGAAGAGCCGAGCACACGGACGAACTGCGACAATGAGCTCTCGGGGAAGAGCTCCGTCGCCGCGCTGAACAGCTTGAACACCTCGACGTCGCCCGGCGTGTAGATGCGCTCGTCGACGTCCTCGACGGGAAGCCCGATGGTCAGGCTCAGCTGCCGGATCTGCTCGACCGTCAGATCGGTGCCCTCGGCGACCTCCACCATGCTGAGCCGCGGCCCCGGTCGGAGCGCGAGCTCGCCGGCGACCGCCGTGAGTCGACCGGCAGCTCCGGCTTCGGCGATCTGCCCGATGCTGAGACCCCGGTCGGCGAGCCACTCCAGGAGCGCCAGACGGTCGGCGGCGTCCGGCGCCTCCGGGTCGTACAGCCCCAACGCCTCGAACTCCGCCGCGTCCACGAGATCACTCCTCTTGTCGCCGCCGCGAGCCTACGAGCCGTCGAGCCCGATCGCCTCGGCGAACGCCGCGCACCATTCGCCGTAGCCGGTGTCGTTGGGATGGAAGTCGTCGGCCGCGTACTTCCCTTGCCACGGTGGTCCGGTGTGCGCCCACGCGTCGGCGACCCGGAGCCCGGCCGCCGGCGCCTCGACGCGGATGATCTGGTTCAGCTCTCGCGTGCGCCCCGGTAGCAGCCCCTGCGGGATGGTGGCCATCACCGCGCGCGGCGGCAGTGCGCGGATCAGGCCGCGCAGCGCATCGGCGACGCGCCGAAATCCGAAGCGGATGACGTCGTTCGCGCCCGCCGCGCACGTGACCAGCTCGGGCTCGCCGGCGTCGTTGATGCGCGGGATCTGCTCCCGCGCGACGTCGGCGACCCGCGCCCCGGTCGCCGAGAGGTTGACGACGCGCCAGGGACGGTGCTGCTCGTCTCGCAGGCGGACGAGGAGCTGGCCGACGTAGCCGCGGTCGGGCGCCGACGCGCCGATGCCCTGCGCGGTCGAGTCGCCCACGGCCACCCACAACGGCCCGTCGCCCTGCCGGGCGCGCTCGTTCGATTCCTCCCAGTACTGCCGGTACTCGCTCCCCAAGCCGAGCGTGGCGGCGACGCCGGGGCGCAACGTGCGCATCAGCCGGCCCGTGAGGAAACCCATTGCCCGTATCCTTCCAGTCGTGGGGGGAGACCCGGCCGCTCCGGGCCGAGCTCAAGGCGATGGCCGACCGCGACACCGACGCCGGCGGTCCGACCGACGAGAGCCACGGCGCGCGCCTGTGGGAGATCCTCGACGACTACGAGTGCTGGCCGGGACGCCGGCTCGTCGACGACGACGGTGCGGCCGCGGCGTGGATCCTCGCCCAACGCGCCGTGTTCGATCCGGGACTCCAGCGTCGCTGCCTCGAGATGCTGGAGGTCGCGGTCGCGTGCGGCGACGCGCCCCCGGCGCACTATGCCCTCCTGCTCGACCGTGTGCGCATGGCGGACGGGAAGGATCAGGTCTACGGCTCGCAGTTCGTCCGCAGCGACGACGGCAACTCGGTCGTGCCGTGGCCGATCGAGGACGCCGAGCACGTCGACATCCGGCGCGAGCGCGTCGGTCTGACGCCACTCGCCGAGCAGGCACGAGAGATGCGCGCGCAGTATCAGCGGCGCGTCACGCGATGAGCCCGCCGGCTGTTACGCATCTCCCGGCGTGACCGTGTCGGCGGCGCGCCAGCAGTACCACGCGGCGACGGTCCGGTAGGGCCGGAAGCGGTCGCCGAACTGCACGAGCTCTCGGGCTGGGGGCACGTCGGCGAGGCCATAGAGCCGGGCGTAGCCGTTGCGGACGCCGAAGTCCTCGACCGGCCACACGTCGAGGCGGCCGAGCTGGAAGATGAGGAACATCTCGGCCGTCCACGGGCCGATGCCGCGCACGAGCGTCAGCTCGCGCTCGATCTCGTCGTCGGGGAGGCGGGCGATGCGATCGAGCTGGACCGAGCCGTCGACGACCTTCTCGGCGAGGTCGCGGATCGACGCCGTCTTGCTCCCCGAGAGGCCCGCGCCGCGCAGCCGGTCGACCGGCAGGGCGAGCACCGCTTCGGGTGTCGGCGCCGCCCCGTCGAACAACGCGACGAACCGGCCGTGGATCGCGGATGCCGCTCGGCCCGCGAGCTGCTGGTAGGTGATGGCGCGGGCGAGCTCGGCGAAGTGTTCGCCGCGTGGTCGACCGCGGCGGAGGTCGCACGGGCCGATGCGCTCGAGCATCGTTCGCATCACCGGGTCGAGCTCGGCGAGCCGCTCCGACGCCTCTACCAGGCGCTTCGGGGGTCGACGCGGGCTCATGAGGCGCACGCTAGCGACACTCGGTCGCCCGCTAGCCTGCCCGGCGACGTGACGCAGCGCCGGCGGCTTCGTCGACCGGCGCCGCAGAGCCGGAGCTTGCGCTCGGCGACGTGAGCCAGGGCAGCCACGAAGAAAGGGAGAGCGGTGCCCGAAGCATCCAAGACCGCCACGCGATCCGACGCCCGTCCCGACCGCGCTCGCAACCGGGCGCTGCTCGGCGTGGGCCGGGCCGTCATCCTCGGCGTGGCGGTGATCGTCGGTTTCGTCGGCTGCGGCGGTGGCGGTGGCGGCAACTCGGGCAAGGCGAACCCGGCGAAGGCGCCGACGGCCACGAGCCTCCCCGCCGGCTACACCCTCGCCGCCCAGGCCAAGGGCCCCCAGCTCGGGATCTACGACAAGCCGTCGGCACCCGCGCCGGCGAAGACCGTGCCCAACCCGTGGCTGCTGAACAACGAGGCCGACAAGCAGATCCCCCAGGTGTTCCTCGTCGAGGAGCAGCAACCCGACTGGGTCAAGGTCCTGTTGGCGGATCGCCCGAACGGCAGCACCGGCTGGGTTCGCGCGAGCGACGTGCAGCTCACGCCGAACCCGTATCACATGCAGGTGCGCCTGGGTGACCACAAGATCACCGTGTTCCAGGGCACCAACTCGATCTACGAGGGGCAGGTCGCGATCGGCGCATCGGCCACGCCGACCCCGCCCGGCAAGTACTACACCCGCATCCTCATCCAGGCGCCGGACCCCAACACGGTGTACGGACCATTTGCGTACGGCCTGTCGGCGCACTCCGAGGTCCTCAACGAATACAACGGAGGTGACGCCGAGGTCGGGGTCCACGGCAACAACGACGCTTCGGTGCTGGGGAAGAGCGTGACCCACGGGTGCATCCGCATGGACAACGACGAGATCACGAAGCTCTCGAAGGTGTTGCCGCTCGGCACTCCGGTCGAGATCGTGAATTGACGCTCACCGCCGGCGCACGACGACTGCTCGGGATCGTCGCCGCCGGCGTGCTGGTCGGCGCGGCCGCGGTCGGCTGCTCGTCCGGCTCCGGCGGCGGGGATTCGTCGAAGGCGCTCCCGCCCAACGACAAGGCGGCGATCGAACGCGTCTTCAAACCGGCGCTCGAGCGACTGGGCGTCCGGCTCACCCGCGGCGCCCTCATCGACCTCAAGACGTCGAAGCCGTCGGCCACCGGCACGCACCTCGCCGTCTACGTCGAGCCGACCGGCGACTTCACGCCAGAGGACTACGCGCGCGGGACGGTGAAGACGCTGCGCGCCTTCCTCCCCGTTGCGTTCGAACTGTGGGGCGGGCTCAAGTCGTTCGACCTGTGCCAGGAACCGCTCCCGGCCGCTGACGCGCGACCCGAACCGCCGCCCGTCACCAAGGTCGAGCTGACGAGGTCCGCATCACGCACGGTGCGGTGGGACAACCTCGACCTCGCCCACCTGCTCCGCGACGCGAAGCGCATGGGCCCGCGCGCGCTCTCCGTGTACGCGAAACCCGATGTGCGGCTCACCGGCTTCTACCAGGACGCGACGGTCAAGGCGAGCGCGAACACGTCCGGCACGACGACGCCGGCGCCGACCTCGCCGTCCTACCGTTAGCTCTCCGGTCGCGCACCGTCGATCGCGCCGTCGCCGAGAAGCAGCTGCGTCGCAGTCTCGAGATCGACGACGACACGCGCCGGATCGTCTACGCCGCCGACCCAGCCGATCAGCGACGAAAGCCACACCTGCTGGAGCGTGCGCGCGACGGCGAGGTCGCGTGGAGTCGGTGGACCCTCGTGCATGACGCCCGTGATGATGCCCGTCATGATGTCGCCGACCCGCCGCACGACGTCGGCCTCGTCGGCGGCCCCGAACGCCCGCACCATCGCCGCCGTGACCTCGGGATGGCGCTGCAGTGACGCCGTCCCCCGGGAGAGCACCTCGACGATCCGGTCGGCCGGGGTAGCGCCCACCGGCGGCCGCGACTCGAGCCGGGCGGCGAGTGCCTCGATCTCCTCGACCATCGCCTCGAGGAGGAGACGCTCCTTCGAGGTGAAGTAGCGGTAGACGGTCCCGAGGGCGACGTTCGCCTCGGTTGCCACGTCGCGCATCTGCACGGCGTCGAAACCGCCCCGCTCGGCCAGGCGCAGGGCGGCGTCGAGGACCCGGCGGCGACGGGCGGCCTGGCTCCGGGCCAGCGCCGTGCCCTGGGCCGGGCCGTCGGTGGTGGCGGGGGTTGTCACCGCCAAAGTGAAACATGTTGCGATTCCGGCGGGCAAGCATCCGACCCCGTGCCTTGCGAGACTGCGGGCATGGCAACGGACCTCCTCGATCTGGCGGATCGGCTCTGGCGCGGCGAGGCCGAGATGGACCAGCGCCGGCTCTTCGGCATGGGTGGCGAGCTGGCCGAGCTCGACGGCGACCACGCGTTCGTGGCCGCGTTCTCGAACGTCGCCGCCTTCTCGACCGCGGACGGGATGGTGCTCGTCGACACGAGCAGCCCGTTCCTCGCCGGGCGGGTGCACGACGTGCTGCGCGAGTGGCGCGGGAACCCCTTGCACACCGCCGTGTTCACGCACGGGCACATCGACCACGTCTTCGGTGTCGAGCGCTACGAAGCCGACGCCCGCGATGGCGGCGCTCCCCCGCCCCGCGTCGTAGCGCACGAGGCCGTCCCGCCCCGCTTCGACCGCTACATCGCGACGGCGGGCTACAACACCGACATCAACCGCCGGCAGTTCGGGATCGACCGTCTCGAATGGCCGACCGACTACCGGTACCCGGACGAGACCTATCGCGACGCACTCGCGCTCGACGTCGGCGGTGTCCGCTTCGAGCTGCGGCACGCACGCGGCGAGACGGACGACCACACATGGGTATGGATGCCCGAGGCACGAATCCTGTGCACGGGAGATCTGTTCATCTGGGCGTCGCCCAACTGCGGGAACCCCCAGAAGGTGCAGCGGTACGCCGAAGGACTGGGCGGTCGCGTTGCGGACGATGGCCGAGCTCGGCGCCGAGACGCTGCTCCCCGGACACGGCCTCCCGATCCTCGGTGTCGATCGGATTCGCGAGTCGCTCGAGAACACCGCCGAGCTCCTCGTGACGCTGCACGACGACACGCTCCGGATGATGAACGCGGGCGCCGCGCCTCGACGAGATCATCCACACCGTGCGTGCACCGCAGTCCCTGCTCGAGAAGCCGTACCTGCGGCCGATCTACGACGAGCCCGAGTTCGTGGTCCGCAACGTCTGGCGGTACTACGGCGGCTGGCACGACGGGAACCCCGCCCACCTCAAGCCGGCGCCGGAGGCCGCCGTGGCCGCGGAGGTCGCCGCCCTCGCCGGCGGGCCGGACAAGCTGGCGGCCCGGGCGCGCGAGCTCGCCGCTGCCGGCGACCTGCGACTCGCCGGGCACGTCGCCGAGTGGGCCGCGGCCGCCGCGCCCGAGGACGCCGACGCCCAGCGGGCGCGCGCCGAGGTGTTCGAGGCGCGGATGGCGGCAGAGGCGTCGACGATGAGCAAGGGCGTCTTCGGCGCCGCCGCACGTGAGTCGCGCGGAAAGGTCGACGAGGACGGCTGAGTACCCGACCGTTAGGCTGACGCCCTTGTCAGAGACCTGGCGCTACGTCGACTGTGGGGCCGTCGACGCGTTCGAGAACAACGCGGAGATGGCCGTGCTCGCCCGTTCGGCCACCGACGCCGCGCAACCGATCCTGCAGACCAGCGTGTGGGGTGCAACCCACCTGAACGTCGGCTGGTTCGACGACGTCGACAGCACGCTGGACCTGGCTGCCTGCGAGCGGCTCGGCATCCAGGTCATCCGCCGTCCGTTCGCGGGCGGCGGCACCGCGTTCTACGACCGCGGGTGCGCGGTGATGTGGGGCGTGATGTTCCCCAAGCCGGGCGATCACGACGATCTCGACGCCGAGATCGCAACCTTCCAGCCGATCGTGGTCGACGCCCTCGACCGGCTCGGGCTCGGCGAGGTGCGCTTCGAGGGCTCGGCCGACCTGCGCTGGCACGGCCGCAAGCTCGGCGGCCTGTCGGCCGGCGACTTCGGGCGGGTGATCAGCGTCGGCGGCTTCCTGAACATCAAGCCACCCGACCTCGACCAGTACCTACGCGGTCGTGCGCGTGCCCGACGACAAGTTCAAGGACAAGCTCGTCAAGGACATGCGCGAGTACGTCTGCACCGCCGCCGAGGTCGCCGGCGATGCCGGTCTCCTACGAGCAGTTCCGCGACGCCCTCGTCGCCGCGGTGCGGGACGCGGGGATCGAGCTCGATGCCCGTTCGCTCACGGACGGCGAGCAGGCGGCGCTGAAGAAGATCAGCAACCGGATCGCGACCGACGACTCCGTGCGGCGAGTGTCCTCCGAGCGCTTCCGGGCCGAGCACGAGGCAGCCGGACGACGCGGTCGGGTTCGGCAACCACAAGGGCCGCAAGCTGTGCCGCGCCGGCGTCGCGATCGACGGCGACGGCACGATCGTGGCGGCGATGATGGCGGGCGACATGCACGTGTCGCCGCCCGACACCCTCGATCGCGTCGCGGCCGCGCTCGCCGGTGCAGGCGCATCGGACGACGACGATCTGCGGCGCGCGGATCGCGTCGGTCTTCGAAGCGCCGGACGTGCACCAGGCCGACGCGACGACGGGCGTCACCACCGACGACCTGCTCGCCGCGCTCCGCAAGGCGCGTCGACGAACGCCAAGGAGGCTCCCGCGTGAAGATCGAAGGCTCGACCGATTCTCGTCACCGGCGCGTCGTCGGGCATCGGCGCCGCTCTCGGCGCCACAGCTGGCCGAACGGGGCGCGACGCGTCGGCATCGTCGCCCGGCGGGCCGACCGCCTCGAGGAGGTCGCTCGAGCAGTGCCTGCCGCACGCGCCCGAGTCGCGCATGTGGAGCGCCGACCTGGGCGACCTCGAGCGCGGCGGAGGCGGTGGCGCTCGAGGCGTGGGACGCGTTCGGCGGTCTCGACTGCCTCGTCAACAACGCCGCCATCGCCAAGCGCAAGCACACGCTCGACCTCACGGTCGACGACGTGAACCAGACCATGCGACGTCAACTTCTTCTCGCCGATCCGGCATGGCGATGGCGCTCCTCCCCCGCATGCTGGAGCGAGGCGCCGGCCTCGTCGTCAACGTGTCGAGCATGGGCGGCCGGCTCGGCATCGTGCACGAAGCCGCGTACTGCGCGGCGAAGTTCGCGATGTGCGGATGGAGCGAGACGGCGCGCGATCGACCTGGCCGGACCGGGCATCGACGTGAAGCTCGTGCTGCCCGGCCCGATCGACACCGAGATCTGGGAGCCGGTGCCGGGCGAGCTCCCCGGCCTCTACGACGGGCCGTTCGTCTCCGCGGCCGACTGCGCCGCCGACATCGTCACCGCGATCGAACGCGACGGCTTCGAGTTCTACGTGCCCGAGACCGTCGAGGGCGGCTTCGGAGCCCAGAAGGACCTGGTCGTCGGCAAGACCCAGGACGTCGACGCGTTCACCGACCTGATGATCACGATGAAGGACGCATCGGCGGTCCAGCGGCCGTAGGCGCCGGCTCGCTCCGGGTGTGGTCGGGCTCCTCTTCTTCTTCCTTGTCGCCGTCCCGCGCCGAGATCGTCCGAACGCCCGGCATGGGCGTGTCGGTGCGCTCGGGGACCTCCGCGCCGTCGGCGGCCTCCCCGCCGTCGGAGACCTCCGAGTCCTCGGGGACCTCGATGACCCCCGCCTTGTGGGCACGCGCCAGCGCCTTCGCCGCCGCCCGACGCTGTCGCTCGGCCTCTGCTCGCAGGTCGGCTTCGGGGCCGATGTCGGGATTCGCGGCTCGCACCAGGAGCCGCTGATGCCACCGCTCCCCGCGCACACCGCCCAGCACGCCGCCGAGGATCATGCCGCCGAGCGCCACGGCGCCGCTCAAGACGACCGAGGCCGTACCATGTCGTGCCGTCCGTCGGCGCGCCGAGACCCTCGAGCCGATCGACGAGCGCCGAGGTCGCCCCCTCGAGCCGAGCGACGGCGGCGACCACCGCCAGGAGCACGACCCCGAGCACGAGCCACGAGCACGCCGTTTCGAAGTCCGGCCCGACGGGCCATGCGACCGGCGGTGTACCCGCCGAACGTGAATGCACCGAGGAACACCGCTGCTGCAACGAGCCCGGCGATGAGCCCGACCCGCCGCCAGTCGTTGTCGGACAAGGAGTCGAGGGTCAAGCCGATCGGGTGCAAGACCGCGGCTGTGATCCCGACGCACGCCCCGATCACCCCGTACGCGACGAAGACGCCGGCCACCACGCTCCGCCACGACACCCCGCCCCAGCCGGCTTCCCGCGCCAGCTCGAGCCGGTCACGCTTCCCCTCGACCCACATCTGCCGCTCGTCGGTGTCGACCGTTCGGCCGCGA
Organism: uncultured Actinomycetes bacterium; assembly: GCA_963747195.1. Lineage (GTDB taxonomy): Bacteria > Actinomycetota > Acidimicrobiia > IMCC26256 > JACDBD01 > JALZAA01. Next base: position 131,875 of record CAVVDV010000008.1, on the reverse strand, counting down.
GTGCTCATGGTCCCAAGTCCCCCTCCGCCCTCGGACATCAGGGCGAGGGTTCCCTCGGGGAGAGGGTCGAAAACCCGCTCAGGCCGGGGCCGGAGTCGCTTCTGCCTCGACGTGCACCGGGATGCCGTTCAGCACCGCGTTGCCCGACAGAGGATCGAAGAGGTCGCCGTCGGCGAGGAGGTTGCTGTTGACGCCGGGGCGCCCGGCGGCGACCGAGAGGTCGGTCCCGCCGATGCCATGACCCCAACCGTGGGGGATGCTCACGACGCCCGGCATGATGGCGTCGGTCACCTCGACCGTGACTGCGACCTCCCCGCGCGGGACCGCACGCAGGCGGCGCCGCCGTCGACGACACCCAGGCGGGCGGCGTCGTCGGGGTGGACGTGCAGGGTGCAGCGCTCCTTCCCCTTCACGAGGATGTCGAGGTTGTGCATCCAGGAGTTGTTCGAACGCAGGTCCCGCCGCCCGATCAGCACCATCTCGCCGTTCCCGCCCCGCTCGAGCGAGGCGCGCAGTCGGGCCACGTCGGCGGCGATCGGCTCGGGCGCGAGCTCGACCTTCCCGCTCGGCGTGCGCAGCACCTCGGGGATGCGCGGCTGCAGCGGACCGAGGTCGACGCCGTGCGGGCTCGCCTCCAGCACCGCGAGCGACAAGCCCGACGGGTCGGCGCCGAAGCCGTCGCCGTAGGGGCCGGTGCGGAGCATGAGGTCGAGGATGCGCTCGGGTCCGCTGCCGGCGACGCGAGCGCGGCGAGCAGCTCGTCGGGGTCGCGGCCTTCGACGTTGGACCCGGATCGCTGCACGCGCCTTCTGCACGAGCCCGTCGACCACGAAGTCGTCGAGCGAGGCCGGGTCGGCCGCCGGGCCCTCGCCGGCCACCACGTTGGCGAGGCGCAGGAGGATCTCCGACTCGGCCATCTCGCCCGGCTCGAGGTCGACGACGGGTGGCGAGTAGTTCGCGATGTTGCGGATCGACAGTTGATAGAACGCGAGGTCGTAGTGGCCGCGGGCCAGAACGCCCTCGGGGGGCAGGATGACGTTGGCGTGGCGCGTCGTCTCGTTCTTGTAGATGTCGACGCTCGACCATGAACTCGAGCGACGCGAAGCGCGCGGTCGAGACGGCCCGAGTCCGGCGTCGAGAGCACCGGGTTCCCGGCGACGGTGATCATCCCCCGCACCTGGCCGTCACCCGGCGTGTCGATCTCCTCGGCGAGGCACACGACGGGCAGCTCGCCGAACATCTCCGGCAGTCCGCGCACGCGACTGTGGCGGCGTCCGAAGCGCACGCCGCGCCCGGCGCCGGCAGTACCGCCCGTGTTCGCGCTGCCGGCGGCGGGCTTCGTGAACATGACGCCGCCGGCGCGGTCGAGGTTGCCGGTGAGACAGTTCACGACGTCGACGAGCCAGCTCGCGAGCGTTCCGAACTCCTGGGTGCACGTGCCGATGCGCGCGTACACCGCGGCCCGGGCGGCGGCGGCGAGCTCGCGTGCCGTGCGGCGGATCGTGTCGGCGTCGATGCCGCAGACCGGGCGCGACGGCCTCCGGGGCGAAGTCGCGAGCCAGGCGCTCCACGTCGTCGACGCCGTCCACATGGGCGCGCAACGTCTCCCAGCGACACGAGTCGCTCGGTGAACAGGGTGTGCACGATCGCAAAGAGGAAGTGCGCGTCGGTGCCGGGCCGGATGAACAGGTGCTCGTCGGCTTCTTCGGCCGTCTTCGAGCGGCGGGGGTCGACGACGACGAGCTTGCCGCCCCGGGCCCGGAGCGCCCGGATCCGCCCCGGGTAGTCGGGCGCGGTCATGAGGCTGCCGTTCGACGCGAACGGGTTCGCGCCCAGGATGACGAGGTAGTCGGTGCGATCGATGTCGGGGATCGGGATGCTGAGGCCGGTGCCGAACATGAGTCCGGCCGAGACCTGCTTGGGCATCTGGTCGACGGTGCTGGCCGAGTAGAGGTTCCCGCTGCCGAGCGCCTGGATCAGCACCCGGTTGTAGAGCTGGCCGGCGAGGTTGTGGACGTTCGGGTTGCCGATGTACATCGCGACGGCGTCGCGGCCGTGACGCTCGAGGATCGGCGTGAGACCCCGCTCGACCTCGGCGAAGGCGTCGTCCCACGACACCTCGTGCCACGAGTCGCCCTGGCGCACCTGCGGCCGGCGCAGGCGGTCGGGATCCGATTCGAGCTGCTTCAGCGCCGTGCCCTTCGGGCACAGGAAGCCGTGGCTGAACACGTCGTCGCGGTCGCCGCGGACGAGCGTGATGTCGCGTCCCTCGAGGCGCAGCTCGAGCCCGCACGTCGCCTCGCACAAGGGGCAGGTCCGGTAGACGGTTCGGGTATCACCGTTCGCCGTCGTCGGCGCGCTCGAGGTTAGCCACCCCGGATAGGGTCCGGACCGTGGCCGACCGCCTGTACTTCCGCCAGCTGCTCGCGGGGCGCGACTTCGCGCGGCGACGACCCGTCGCCCGGCAGATGGTCAACTTCGTGTACCTCATCGGCGACCGGGAGACGGGCGACGCGCTCGTCGTCGACCCGGCGTACGGGGTGCGCGAGCTCGTCGACACGGCGGAGGCCGACGGCATGCGCATCACCGGCGCGCTCGTCACCCACTACCACCCCGACCACGTCGGCGGCGACCTCATGGGCTATTCGATCGAGGGAGCGCGCGAGCTGCTCGCGATGGACGATGTATCGGCGCCGCTCCACGTGCAGCGGGCCGAAGCGCCGGGCGTCAAGCGCGTGACCGGCGCGTCCGACTCCGACCTCGTCGTGCACGACAGCGGCGACGAGGTGCGCGTCGGCGACGTGCCGATCCGGCTCCTGCACACGCCCGGGCACACGCCGGGCAGCCAGTGCTTCCTCGTCGACGGCCGCCTCGTCGCCGGCGACACGCTCTTCCTCGAAGGCTGCGGACGCACCGACCTCCCCGGCGGCGACGCCGAAGCGATGTACGAGAGCATCACCCAGCGGCTCGCCGCCGTCCCCGACGACACCGTCCTCTTCCCCGGTCACCTCTACTCTCCCGAGCCGTCCGCCACGATGGGCGAGACGCGGCGCCGCAACTACGTGTTCCGGTTCCCGACGCGTGATGCCTGGCTCTCGATGTTCGGAGCATGAACATGACGAGGATTCGAATCACACGCCCGGCCACCGTCATCTGCGTCGCCGCCACGCTCGCCCTCGGCGCGTGCAGCAGTGCCAGCGGCTCCGACGGCGGCGGCGGGTCGAAGGCGAAGGCCGAGGTCAAGAAGTTCCTGAACGAGCTCGACGCCGCCGCCCGCGCCGGGAATGTGGACCTGCGCCTGGCTCGGCTGAACCCTGCCGTCATCGCCCGCTACGGCGAGCAGCAATGCCGCGACTTCCTCGCCGGTCAGCACGACCCGACGCGCAAGGACACGGTCACGAAGGTCGGCAAGCCGGAGTCGTACCAGTACGCCACCGACAATCAGTCGGCGATCATTCCGGACGCCCTTCCCGTCCAGGTGCGAGAGACGAACAAGGGCAAGAAGGGCGACCGCAACATCCACCTCGCGCGTGCGTCAACGGTCAGCTCACCTACTTCATCGACTGCGGCCAGCCGCTGACGGCGTAGGAACGGCGGGAGCGGGTCAGCTCGGGTCGAAGACGACCGGGATCGAGTCCGGTCCCCGGAACGCGAAGCCCTGGATCAGCGGCGCTGGCGCGTCAGAGTCGAGTCGCAGGTTCGGCAACCGGGTGAGGATCTCGTCCAGCCCGACCCGCAGCTCCAGCCGCGCGAGGTGCATCCCCAGGCACTGGTGCTGACCGGTCCCGAAGGCGACGTGGTGCTGGGGCGGGCGGTCGATGCGCCACTCCTCGGGCGCGTCGTACCGCGCCTCGTCGTGGTTCGCGGACCCGACGAGCACGCTGACGGGCGCGCCGGATTCGACCGGGCACCCGGCGATCTCCGTGTCGGCGGCCGCGACCCGGCTCACCTGGGTGACCGACGTCTCCCAGCGCAGTGTCTCCTCGATCACCGCCGGCACGAGGCCGCGGTCGGCGACGACCTTCGCCATCGTGTCGGGGTGCGTCAGCAGGGCGACGAGCGCGTTGCCCATGACGCGGTACGTGGTCTCGGCGCCCGCGGGCAGCAAGAGCCGCAGGAACCCGTAGATCTTCTCGTCGGTGAGCTGATGCCCGTCGATCTCGGCGTGGACGAGGTCGCTGATGAGGTCGTCACCGGGGTTGTGACGGCGGTCCTCGACGATCGGCTCGAGGTACTCGCGCATCGCCTGCGACGCGGCGAGCCCACGGGGCGGGTCGAGTGGCCCCGTGTTGATCAGCTCGGCCCAGCGGTGGAACTGGGCACTGTCCTCGAGCGGCACGCCGACGATCCCGCAGATCACCTGCACCGGGTATTTCGACGTGATGGCCTGCACGAGATCGGCGCGCCCGGCGGGTGTGATCTCGTCGAGGAGCCGCGTGATCGTGGGACGGATCAGCTGCGCGTCCCACCGCTCCAGCGCCGAGGCGCGGAACGCATGGGCGACGAGGTTCCGGTACGCGCGGTGCTCGGCGCCGCCCATCGCCAGGATGAGCTCGCCCATGAACTGCCCGATGTGCTCGGCGTTGATCGACGACGAGAACGTCTCGCCGTCGCGCAGCACCCGCTCCACGTCGTCGTAGCGGGTCACGTGGTACGACGATCGGTCCACCATCCCGCGCTCGGTATGGATGACCGGGCACTCGCGGCGCGCCCGCGCCCAGATCGGGTATGGCTGCCCGGTGGCGAAGTCGACCTCGTACTCGAACTCGGGCTCGAACTCAGGCTCGATGACCGGTTCGGTCGTCACGACATCTGCATCGACTTCGTCTCGAGGTACTCCTCGAGCCCGTACTTGCCGAGCTCGCGGCCGTGACCGGACTGCTTGTAGCCGCCGAACGGTGCCAACGGGTTGAAGTTCTGGCCGTTGATGTCGACCTGGCCGGCCTGGATGCGCACGCGCGACCTGCGTCGCGTGCCCCTGGTCGCCGCCGAACACACCGGCGTGCAGCCCGTAGATCGTGTCGTTGGCGATGCCGACGGCGTCGTCCTCGTCGTCGTAGGGGATGATCGCCAGCACGGGGCCGAAGATCTCCTCCTGCGCGATCGTCATGTCGTTGCGGACGTTCTTGAAGACCGTCGGCTTGACGAAGTAGCCCTTGTCGAGGCCTTCGGGTGCGTCGGGCCCGCCCGTGACGAGCTCGGCGCCTTCGTCGATCCCCTTGTTGATGTAGTTGCGGACGCGCTCGCGCTGCGTGTCGGAGATCAGCGGCCCGAGGCGGTTGCTCGGGTCGTTCGGGTCACCCACCGTGTACGTCTCGGCGACCTCCTTGACGGCGGAGGCGATCTCGTCCTGCTTGTCGCGGGGAACGAGCATCCGGGTCCATGCGATGCACGTCTGGCCCGAGTTCATGAAGCAGCTGCCGATGCCCGCCTTCACCGCGTCCTCGACGGGCGCGTCGGGCAGGATGATGAAGGGCGACTTGCCGCCGAGCTCGAGCGTCACCTTCTTCACGGTCGACGAGGCGAGCTCGGAGACCCGCTTCCCGGCACGCGTCGACCCCGTGAACGAGACCATGTCGATGCCCGGGTGCGAGGCGATTGCCTCCCCCACGACGGGCCCGGTGCCGGTGACGAGGTTGAACACGCCCGGCGGGAGCCCGGCGTCGTCGACGATCTCGGCGAGGATGAACGCGTTGAGCGGCGCCACCTCGCTCGGCTTGAGCACGACCGTGCACCCGGCGGCGATGGCCGGCGCGACCTTGGCCACGATCTGGTGCAGCGGGTAGTTCCACGGCGTGATGCACCCGACCACGCCCAACGGCTCCCGCACGACGAGCGAGTTGCCGATCTGCTCCTCGAAGGGGAACTGGTTGACGATGTCGACGTAGGAGCCCATGACCATCGCCGGCAGGCCGGCCTGGATCATCTGGGAGAACACCATCGGCATGCCGACCTCGCCGGTGACGGTCTCCGCGATCTCCTGCATGCGGGCGGTCAGCCCTTCGTGCAGCTGCTGGAGGTACTTCGCCCGCTCCTCGACCGTGCGTCGAGCTCCAGGTCTCGAAGGCCCGGCACGCCGCCTGGGCGGCGCGGTCGACGTCCTCGGCCGTGCCCTCGGGAATCCGGCCCATGACCTCTTCGGTGGTGGCGTTGACCACGTCGATGGTCCCGGACCCGGTGGACGGCATCCACGCGCCGTCGATGTAGAGCTTGTCGCGGTCCTGCATCCGGTCCCCCTGGCTCGTGATGACGGCGTCGCTGTGAACGCGTCCCGCCGGTAAGTCGACTGATCGTCAGGCTACCGTCACCCGGTGCCGCCTGCGACAGACGACACCGCGCACGACCGATCAACCCGGCGTCTCCGACACCGAACGTGACCCCGGCCCGCGCGCGCTCGCGGTGGCGAGCGTCGCTCCTCGACGCGGCCGGTGTCGCCGCGGCGACGGTCGGCCTGCTCGTCGTCACGTTGCGGCTCTGGGAGGCGAACCTCCGCGTCCCGTTCGTCTACAACGCGACGGATCGGCCGCCGCTGGCGTACGCGCCGGATGCGCCCTACTACCTCATGCTCACCAAGGGCCTCGTCGATCACGGCTCGTACCTGCGGATCCCGAACCTGGGCTGGCCGTTCAGCCTCCAGCTCTACGACAACCCCGAGAGCGGCGACAACCTCCAGCTGGCGCTGCTGCGCGGCCTCGGCTTCTTCCTCCGCGACGCGGTGCTGACCATGAACGTCTACTACCTCTTGACGTTCGTCGCCGTCTCCCTGGCGGCGTGGTTCGTCCTCCGCCGGCTCGGGGTCTCGCGGCCGGTCGCCGCGGTCGTAGCGATCCTCTACAGCTTCCTGCCGTACCACTTCGCCCGCGGCGAGGCGCACCTGTTGCTGTCGGGCTACTTCATGGTCCCGATCGCGACGCTGCTCATCCTGCAGGTGCTCTCCGACGACCCGCCGTTCACGGCGCGCCGCGACTCGCCCGAGTCGAGGTGGCGCCTCGCGCTGTGGAGCCGGCGCGCGCTGCCCGTGGTTCCTTGCGTGCGCGGCGCTGGGCTCGACCGGGCCGTACTACGCGTTCTTCGCGGTGCTGCTCCTGGCCGCGGCCGTCGGCGTCGATCTCGTCGCATGGCGGAGCTGGCGGCGGGCGGCTTCCGGCGCCGTGGCCGCCGGCGTCGTCCTCTTCGTGCTGCTGCTCAACCTGTCGCCGTCGTTCCTCTACTGGGCGTCGCACGGACTGAACAACAAGGCGATCCCGCGCGGGATCTCGGAGACCGAGGTGAACGGCCTGCGTATCTCGCAGCTCGTGATGCCGCGGGTCGACCACCGCATCGGCGCCTTCGCCGACGCGCAGCGCAAGAGCGACCGCTTCAGCCCGGTGGCGACGTCGGAGCGCGGGCAACAGTTGGGTCTCGTCGGCGCCCTCGGGTTCGTCGGGCTCCTCGTGTTCACGCTGAGCCGCCTCCTGCGCCGGCGCAGCGACCACGAGTCCCGCGGCCCTCCCCCGCTCGGCACCCGCGCCGAGATCGGGAAGCGTCTGGGGCTGCTGACGATCGTCGCGGTGGTCGTCGCCACGGTCAGCGGGATCGCGCTCATCATCTCCGCGCTCGGCGTGCGGTACATCCGCTCGTACAACCGCATCTCGGTGTTCATCGCGTTCTTCGCGCTGATCGCGGTCGCGTTCGCGCTCGACTGGGTGGTCGCACGCGTGCCGCGCTGGCACGGCCGCGCCGTCGTCGCTGCGGCCGTCTGCGTGGCGGTGCTCGCAGTGGGCGTCTTCGACCAGACGTCGTCCGCCGACATTCCCGACTACAAGGCGCTCGAGCGTGCATGGAACAGCGACGACGTCTTCATGCACGGGATCCAGCGCGACCTCGGGAAGGGCGCGGCGGTGTTCGAGATGCCGTACGTCTTCTTTCCCGAGGCGGGGACGATCGTCGGGACGGGCCCGTACGACCAGGTGCGCGGGTGGCTGCACGCGGACTCGCTCCGCTGGAGCTGGGGCTCGGTGCGCGGCCGCGACGGCGACTGGCAGGGCGCGGTCGTGCGGCTGCCCGCGCCGGCAGCGCTCGACGCGCTCACCGCGGTGGGCTTCACCGGGCTCATGATCGACCGCGCCGGCTACGACGACCACGGCGCGCGACATCGAAGCGGAGTACACGCGCACGCTCGGACAGGAGCCGCGGGTGAGCCCGGACGGCCGCCTCGTCTTCTACGACCTGCGTGCGTGGGCACGCGACCTGCACACGCGACTCACCGCGGCGCAGATCGACGCGTTGCGGCGCACGACCCTCGCCGCTCGGGCCCCGCCGCCCGGCGCGCTCACGTGACCCGACGAGGACCCTGACTACCCTGTCAGGGATGTCGACGAGCGCCGCGGGCACCGATCCGTTCGCGGAGGACGAGGACCAGCAAGCGCTGCGGAAGCTGGCCCGCGACGTCGCCGAGCGCGAGCTGGCGCCCAACGCGCGTCACTGGGACGAGACCGAGGAGTTCCCCGACAGCGTCGTGGGACGCGCTGCGCAAGGCCGACCTGTTCGGCATCACCGTCGGCGAGCAGTACGGCGGCATGGGCATGGGCGACATCGAGGCCGCCATCGCCCTCGAGGAGCTCGCCCGCGCCGACGTCTCGAGCGCGATCCTCGCCCAGCTCATCTACAACGGGCCGCCCCGTGCGATCGAGCACCTCGGCACCGACGCGCTCAAAGAGCGCTGGCTCCCGCTGGCGGCCAGCGGCGAAGCCCTCTTCTGCATCGGGATCAGCGAGAGCGAGGCCGGCTCGGCCGTGAACCACATGCGCGCCCGGCTCACTCCCGACGGTGACGGCTACCGGCTCAACGCGTACAAGAACTACGTCACCGGCGGGCACAAGGCCGGGGCGTGCCTCGTCTGGTGCCGGTTCCCGGGCAGCGAGGGGTCGAAGGGCATCGGCGCGGTCGTCGTCGACCTGCAGTCGGACGGCGTGACCTGCGCCGGGACGCACGTGAAGATGGGCCTGCGGGGCACGAGCGAAGCCGAGCTCGCCTTCGACGACGTGTACGTGGGGCCGGAGGACGTCCTCCTCGAAGGCGATCCGTCGAACAGCGACGCGTTCAAGACGCTCATCTCGCACCTCAACCACGAACGGTGTGGGAACGCCGCCATGTGCGTCGGCGCCGCGCAGGGCGCGCTCGAGTACGCGGTGCGGTACATCAACGAGCGTGTCGTCGGCGGCCGGCCGCTGGCGGAGCTCCAGGGGCTCCAGTGGAAGGCGGCCGACATGGCCACGCAGCTCGACGGCGCCCGGCTGCTGCTCCTGCGGGCGCTGCACCTCGCCGGGCCCGCACGGCACCCCGCCCGCGCTCGAGACCGCGATGGCGAAGGCGGCCGCCAACCTGGCGGCGAAGTTCGTCTGCGACGAGGCGATCCAGCTGCTCGGCGGCTACGGGTACAGCCGCGAGTACCCCGTCGAGCGCGCGTACCGCGACATCCGCGGCCTCTGCATCGGCGCGGGAACCGTCGAGATCCAGCGCAACTACATCGGGTCGCAGGTCGTGAAGGGGTCCACCACGGTGAGTCCGGGGTGGAGGAACCCGCTCGCCGGCGCGTGACGCTCCGGCCGACGTACCGCCACCCGCGAGCGCGCGACTACCTGGCGCCGGGTGGACCGTGGGACATCCCGACGCTCGACGCGATCGTGACCGACGCCGCGCGTCGCGCGGACGGTGACCTCGTCGTCGACGACTCGGCCGGGGTTCGCCTCGACGGGCCGGCGCTCGAGGCTCGGGTAGCGGCGCTGGCGGGAGGGCTGCGGACCGCCGGCGTCCGCCGGCGCGACGTGGTCGCGTGGCAGTCGCCGAACTGGCACGAGGCCGTGCTGCTGTACCGGGCGTGCTGGCGGCTGGGCGCGATCGCGGCGCCGATCCACCACCAGGCCGGCCCCGCCGACGTCGACCGCATGCTCGGCGCGCTCGACGCCCGCGTCTGGCTCCCGCCCGAGGAGGTGCGAGGGCCGAGTGCGCGACTGCCGAAGCTGCTCGAGGCGGGCGCGCCCGTCACCCGGTCGGCGGCGCGGCCGAGTGACCTGGCCGTCGCGCTGTTCACGTCGGGCTCGAGCGGCGCGCCGAAGGCCGCGCTCCATACGCAGCGCGGCCTCGCGTACAAGGCGCAGGTGATGATCCGCGCCCACGAGCTCGCGCCGGACGATTCGATCCTCATGCCGGCACCGCTCGCGCACGTGTCGGGGCTGCTCAACGCGGTGCTGATCCCGGGCGTGCTGCCGATGCGCGCCTCGCTCATGGCGAGATGGAGCCCGGAGGACGCGCTCGCCACCATCGAACGCGAGCGCATCACGTTCATGATCGGGCCGCCCACGTTCTTCGTCGGTCTCATGTCCGCGCCCGGGTTCGCCCCGCGACGCGTCGAGAGCCTCCGCCTGATCTCGAGCGGCGGTGCCGGCGTCACCGCCGCCTTCGTCGAGCAGGCCAGCGACGCGTTCGGCGCCCGTGTGAAGCGCACGTACGGCTCCACCGAGGCGCCCACCGTCACGACCAGCACGCCCCGCGACCCCGCCGAGCGGGCGCGCCAGACCGACGGGCGCGTGACCGGCGCCGCGGAGCTGCGAGTGAGCGACCCGGACACGGGGCGCCCCCGGCGAACCGGCGAGGTGGGCGAGCTCTGGTTGCGGGGCCCGGAGCTGTTCGTGGGCTACGCAGACGACGAGCAGACGGGCGCCGCGATCCAGCGGGGCTGGTTCCGCACCGGCGATCTCGCCACCGTCGACGCCGACGGCTGGCTCACGATCGTCGGCCGCATGAAGGACGTCATCATCCGCGCCGGCGAGAACATCGCCGCCGCCGAGGTGGAAGGGATCCTCGAAGCGCACCCCGACGTCCGCCAGGCCGCCGTCGTCGGCGAGCCCGACGCTCGCCTCGGCGAGCGCGTCTGCGCGTTCGTGGTCACCTCGGCGCCGTTCGACCTCGCAGAGTGCCGAACCTGGTTCGAGAAGCAGGGCGCAGCCGTCTTCAAGACGCCCGAGCGGGTCGTCGAGCTCGACGAGCTCCCGCTCCTCGCCGCCGGCAAGCCGGACCGTGCTGCGTTGAAGCAGCGGGCGGCGAGCCCTTAGCGCTTGCGCGTGAGCTGCGCGGGGTTCTCGACGTCGGAGGGACGGCAGTTCTTGGGGGCGTTCACGGGGTCGCAGCCGCGCCGGCGTGCCTCCTGGGATCTGCACGACGTAGTCGCCACCGATCGCCGGGACCGCCACCTCGAAGTCGGTGCTCACGATCTGCGCGCCGCTGCGCAGCGCGATCTCACGGCGCGACGTGTCGTGGTTCCGCGCCTCGATGAGGTCGGCGTCGGCGCGGGTCCGGACGATGAAGCCCTGCTTCACCAGCGCCTGGATCTTGGCTTCGTCGGGGTCGTCCATCTTGATGACGGCCGCCGCCGGCGACTGCGCGTCGGCGGTCACGAACATCGCCCGACCCTGGAGCGACTGGTGGCCCTGGAGGAACGCGTCGCGGATCGCGCCGCCGGTGTTCAGCGCCACCAGCACCTTGCCGCGCGTCTTGGACAGCGTCGGCCAGCCGCGGCCCGTGACGGCGCCGCGCAGCGTCTTCGACTTGCCGCGCACGCTGTCGGGCGTGATGAGCTGATGACCGAGCGAGGAGCGGACCGTCTTGTCGAGCTGATCGAGGCCGGCGGCGTCGAACCGTCGCAGCGTCGGGTCGATGACGAAATCGACGTCGTCGTTCTTCGGCTCGATCAGGATGAAGATCGGGACGTGGCCGGGATGCGCCTCGGACCACGTGCGGGTCACCTGCAGGCACCGCGCGAGCGGCGTGCAGTTGCTCGTGGCGTCCACGACCGGCGTGTGCAACACGGGAAACGACCCGTCGGGGGGTTCACGACGTCGATCTCGAATCCCCGGACGCCCTGGTCGAGCTGCTGGTCGAGCGGCGCGTGCGTGTACTGCGTCGTCGGCGACGACTGGATCGGCGCGTCCTGCTGGATGTGGTAGCTGTTGTGCGTCGCGAGGACCTGCACCTGGTTGGTCCGCAGCTGTGTCGTCGAGGCGGTTCGCGCCCGCGCTCTGCGCTACGCCCGAGATCGCGGCGATCACCACGACAGCTGCAGCCGTCACCGACACGAGCGCCGTTCGCTTCCCCCTGCGCACCGGCGAAGATCCTGTCAGATGACGCTCTCGCCCGCCTCGACGCGCGGGCGGAGCAGATCGGCGAGCCGTTGCCGGTGGAAGGCGGCGTCCCCGAAGCTCACCTGGTCGAGCTGGGCGCGCTTGAGGAAGAGGTGCAGGTCGTGCTCCCACGTGAAGCCGATCCCGCCGTGCACCTGGAGGGCGGACGCCATCACACGCTTCGACGCATCGGAGCACCAGATCTTGGCCGTCGAGGCCGCGACCGACGCGTCCTCGTGACCGGCGCCGATGCACCATGCCGCCCAGTACGCGCTCGAGCGCATGCCCTCGACGTCCACCAGCATGTCGGCGCACCGGTGCTTCACCGCTTGGAAGCTGCCGATCGGACGGCCGAACTGCACCCGGTCCTTCGCGTACTCGACGGCCATGTCCATCGCGCGTGACGCGCCCCCGAGCATCTCCGCCGCCGTGAACGCCGCTCCCCGGTCGAGGAGCGCGTCGACCTCGGCGCCGCCGCCCAGCCGTTCCGCGGGCGTGTTGTCGAAGCGCAGCCAGCCGAGCTCGCGTGTCAGGTCCATGGCCGGCTCGCGCTCCGGTCGCTCGCGCTCGCCCAGCTCGAGCGCGTACAGCGCGGGGCCGTCGGCGGTCTCGGCGACGACCACGGCGACGTCGGCGCTCGGCGCGAACGGCACCGGATCGCTCCGCCCCGTCAGCCGGTCCCCGCTGGCCCGGACGTCGCCCCGACCAGGGCGGCTCCAGGCGACGCAGCCGATCGCGTCGCCGCCGGCCAGCCGCTCGGCCCAGTCGTCGCGCCCCGGCCCGCGCCAGCGCGCCCAGCGCGAGCAACGTCGACAGGAACGGCGCCGGCGCGACGTGACGCCCGATCTCCTCGACCAGCACCGCCACCTCGACGGCGCCGAGTCCCAGACCACCGCGGTCGTCCGGCACCTCGACCGCCGTCCATCCCTGCTCGACCATCGCCTTCCAGAGCCCGTGGTCGATCCCTCCGCCGGCATCGACGACGGTGCGGACGCGCGTCGTGGGCGCCAAGCCGTCGAGCAGCTCGCGCGCGCCGTCACGCAGCGCGAGCTGGTCGTCCGACAGCTCGAAATCCATGCGAGACGGAGGCTACCGGACGCTCCCATGGCTCCCCCGCCGGTCGGTACGCTCGAAGGGATGACGACGACGGCTGCGGCATCGGACACTGGCACCGACCGCGTCGATGCGCTCGTCGACCGGCTCCTCGCCGAGCACGATCCCGCCGACTCGACCGCGTTCCGCGCCGCGCAGTACGACCTCGGCCTCGCCTGGGTGTGGTTCCCGGTGGGCTTCGGCGGGCTCGCGCTGCGCGCCCGAGTTCCAACGGCGCGTCGACGAGCGCATCCGTGCCGCCGGCGTGCGCGCCGACGCGCTCGAGCGCAACGGGTTCGGCATCTTCCTCGCCGCGCCGACGATCGCGGCCCACGCCGACGACGAGCTCAAGGCGCGGCTCCTGCGACCGCTGTTCACCGGCGAGGAGCTGTGGTGCCAGCTCTTCAGCGAGCCCGGCGCCGGTTCCGACCTCGCGGGCCTGTCGACACGTGCGGTCCGCGACGGCGACGAGTGGGTCGTCGACGGGCAGAAGGTGTGGAACACGCTCGCGCACCGGGCCGACCGCGGGATGCTCGTCGCGCGCACCGATCCCGAAGCACCGAAGCACCGCGGGCTCACCTACTTCGCGCTCGACATGCACGCGCCCGGCGTCGACGTCCGGCCGTTGCGTCAGATCACCGGCGAGGCCGAGTTCAACGAGGTGTACCTGACCGGTGTGCGCGTGCCCGACGCCGACCGCATCGGCGGCCTCGGCGACGGGTGGCGGGTCTCGCTCACCACGCTGATGAACGAGCGCGTGACGATCGGCGGCGCGGTTGCCGGCCGGGAGTCGGGTCCCATCGGCGACGCGCTCGAGGTCTGGCGCGAGCACCCCGAGAGCCACGACGACGTGCGCCGCGACCGGCTCGCCCGCCTCTGGATCGACGCCGAGGTGCTGCGGCTCACGAACGCACGGGCGGCGGCCAACCGCAAGGCGGGCGCGCCCGGGCCCCGAAGGCTCGGTCGCCAAGCTCGCGTTCGCGGAGACGAACCGGAGCATCTACGAGCTGTGCATGGACGTGCTCGGTGCCGACGGGCTCCTGTACCCGAGCTACGAGATGGTGCGGCCCGACGAAGCGAGCCTCACGGGCGGCGGCGACCCCCGCAAGATGTTCCTCCGCTCGCGCGCGTACTCGATCGAAGGCGGCACGTCCGAGATCTTGCGCAACGTCCTGGGTGAGCGGGTGCTCGGCCTTCCCGGCGAGCCCCGCGTCGACAAGGGCCTTCCGTGGAGCGAGGTGCCACGGAGCTGACGAAGAAGACAGAGGTGAAGGAGTCGGAGATGAGCGAACCCCCCGCCGTCCTGCGCTACGACGAGAACGAAGTAGAGCTGCCGATCGTCCGCGGCACCGAGAACGAGCCCGCCGTCGACATCTCGAAGCTGCGGTCCCAGACCGGCTTCGTCACGCTCGACTACGGCTTCGTGAATACCGGATCGTGCGAGTCGGCGATCACGTACATCGACGGCGACGCCGGCATCCTGCGCTACCGCGGGGTCCCCATCGAGCAGCTCGTCGAGCGCGACCACCCGTCGTTCCTCGAGACGTGCTACCTCCTGCTCTGGGGCGACCTGCCGACCCAGGAGCAGCTCGACGACTTTCGGTACGAGGTGCGTCGCCACACGCTCATCAAGGAGGACGTGAAGCGCTTCTACGACGGCTTCCCGAAGGACGCGCACCCGATGGCGATCCTGTCCTCGGTCGTGAGCGCGCTGTCGACCTTCTACCAGGACAGCGACGACATCCACGACGAGGAGCAGGTGCACCTGTCGATCGTGCGCCTCATCGCCAAGCTCCCGACCATCGCGTCGTACGCGTACAAGAAGTCGATCGGACAACCGTTCCTCTATCCGAACAACGAGCTCGACCTCATCGAGAACTTCCTGACGATGATGTTCGCGGTCCCGTCGGAGCGGTACGAGGTGAGCCCGACGGTCGTGCACGCGTTGAAGCAGCTGCTGATCCTGCACGCCGACCACGAGCAGAACTGCTCGACGTCGACCGTGCGCCTCGTCGGCTCGAGCGAGGCCAACCTCTGGGCGTCGGTCGCGGCCGGGATCAACGCGCTCTGGGGACCGCTGCACGGCGGCGCCAATCAGGCGGTCATCGAGATGCTGGAGCGGATCCGAGCCGACGGCGGTGACGTCGCCAAGTACGTGCGCCAGGCCAAGGACCCGGACGATCCCTTCCGGCTCTCCGGCTTCGGCCACCGCGTCTACAAGAACTACGACCCGCGGGCGCGGGTGCTGAGCGCGACCGCCGAGCGGGTCCTGGCCGCGCTCGACAGCAGCGACGACCTCCTCGACCTGGCGCGGGAGCTCGAGCAGGTGGCGCTCAACGACGAGTTCTTCATCGAGCGCAAGCTGTACCCGAACGTCGACTTCTACTCGGGGATCATCTACCGGGCCATGGGGTTCCCGACCGACATGTTCCCGGTGCTCTTCGCGATCGGCCGGCTTCCCGGGTGGATCGCGCACTGGTACGAGATGATGCACGACAAGAAGACCAAGATCGGGCGCCCGCGCCAGATCTACACGGGCGCGACCGAGCGCAAGTACGTCCCGATCGACCAGCGGAGCTAGGCCAGCTGGATCCAGGTCGCGCGGGCGAGGCCGGCGAGCTCGCCCCGGGCGGTGAAGACCGCCGACCCGGCGGTGACCTTCCGCCCGTCGCGACCGGCGCGCCAGCCGACGGCGACGTGCGGCGCGCCGGCGCGCACCGGTCCGCTGATCGTCACCGCCATCCGCCCGAGCACGAACGGGTTGCCGTCGATGGGATCGGCCAACCACGACCCGACACCGCCCGAGCAGTCGAGCGCGGCCCAGACGAACTCGGGCCGGACCACCCCGTCGGCGCCGGCGAGATCGGCCGCCGGCGTCCACGTGTCGGCCGCCACCGATCTTCCCGGTACCGGGCCGACGAGGATGTGCAGCCCGTCGTCGGGCGCGCGCTGCGGACCGCAGACGAAGCACGTCGGGAACGGGTGCTCCTCCGGGTGCTCGTGCAGCTGCGACCCCGCGGCGGCGCGCTCGGCGTCAACGACGCTGACGGGTTCGGGAACATCGATCCCGAGGCGCTCGTCGTCGCGCTGGTCGCCTTCGGCGACGAGTGCGTCGCCCTCGAGGACGCGTACCGATCCGCCGTCGCCGGGCGCGACGGTCAGCGGTTCCTCGAGCGGCGGCGGCAAGCGCAGCGTCACCTCGGCCGGCCCGTCGACGCGGGCGGCGACGAGCCCGCACGTATATCCACCGTTGCCGCTGTCCGGCGGTCCGCGGAACCGCCGGTCGATGACGATCGGATCGCTCACGCCGTGCGCGAGCAGCTTCTTGACCGCCGCCGCTCCGGCCAACGCTGGACTCGCGATCGTCCGACTGCGGGATCAGGTTGAACATGTGCAGCCGGCCTCGACGTACGGGGCAAGGAATTCGGCCACGTCCTCGGGGGTCCCGTACGGCGAGTACTTCTCGAACCGTTCGAACGGGATCTGGTAGAAGGCCTCCATCGCCGGCGCGACGTGCGCACGTGCTTGCTCCTTCGTGTCGGCGATCCCGCACCACACCTGCATGGCGTGCCTGGTCGGCGGATCATCGCGACCGGCGCGGCCGGCTTCGTCGGCGATGATCTCGACGGCCTCGCCGAAGCGGCGGGCCGAGTTCCAGATACCGAGCCAGCCATCGCCGAGACGCCCTGCTCGCCGCAGCGCCGCGTCCGAACGTCCGCCCACGATGATCGGGATCGGCTCGGCGGGAGCAGGAAGGACGTGCGCGTCGTCGAGATCGAAGAACTCGCCGTGGAAGGTCACCGCCGTGCCGGTGCGCAGCTCGCGCAGCACGGCAAGGCACTCCTCCATGCGTCTCCCGCGCGTCGTGGGGTCGACGCCGCACATCTCGACCTCGTGGCGATCCTCGCCGCCGATTCCCACGCCGAAGATCAGGCGGCCGGGCGCGAGCTGGTCGATGTCGGACAACTGGCGGGCGACGAGGACGGGATGGCGCAGCGGGAGGAGGTACACGCCGGTCATGACGGGCAGCGTCGGATGCAGCATCGCCAGCGCCGTGGCCTGCAGGAGACCGTCCAGGCCGACGCCGACGAAGAAGCTGACGTGGTCGCCGCAGCACACGTGGTCGATGCCGGCGTCGTGCACGCGAGCGAGGTAGGCGGCGGCGTCGCCGGTATCTCCGAGCGGCCCGGTCGTCGGGAAGATCCCGACCCGGGGCGAGTCCTCTGACCCTGCCATCGCTCCTCCTCGACACAGAAACGGTAATGCGGAGGCCGGTACCCTGCGGCCGGCGACCATGGGAACACGCGGATGAACCTCGAGCCGACGGAACCCGAAGCGCAGCTGCGCGCCGAGGTGCGTGCGTGGCTGCGCGAGCACCTCCCGTGGGAATACGGGAAGGGCCTCCCGCCGCACTTCGACGATCTGGCCGCGCGAGGTCGCGTTCGGCCGCGACTGGCAGGCGAAGCTGGCCGAGGGCCGGTGGGTGGGCGTGGCGTGGCCCGAGGAGTACGGCGGTCGCGGCGCCGGCGCGGTCGAGCACTTCATCGTGACCGAGGAGCTCGCCCGTGCCCGCGCGCCCGAGCTGGTCGGCCGGATCGGCGTGAACCTCGTCGGGCCGACGCTGCTCGCCCACGGCACGCCCGACGCAGAAGGAGCGCTGGCTTCCGAACATCCTCTCGGCGCGACGAGCTGTGGTGCCAGCTGTTCAGCGAGCCCGGCGCCGGCAGCGACCTGGCGTCGGTGAGCACGCGGGCCGAGACGGTCGAGGGCGGCTGGACGCTCAACGGGCAGAAGGTATGGACGAGCTACGCCCAGTTCGCCGACTGGGGCGTCTGCCTCGCCCGCACCGACCCCGACGCGCCGAAGCAGCGCGGCATCTCGTACCTCGTCGTCGACATGCGGGCGGCGGGCGTCGAGGTGCGGCCACTGCGGCAGATCACCGACGAGTCCGAGTTCAACGAGGTCTTCTTCTCCGACGTGTTCGTCCCCGACGACCACCTCATCGGGCCCGAGAACGAAGGCTGGCGGATCGCGAGCTCGACGCTGTCGCACGAGCGGGGCATCAACCCCCGGCAGCTGGTGATCCACATCCAGCTGGTCGAGGAGCTGCTCCGTCTCGCGCTCGACGCCGGCGCGTTCGACGACCACCGGCTGCAGCGGCGACTCGCGCGAGGCCGCCGTCGAGGTGCGGCTGTTCCAGCTGCACAACTGGCGCACCCTCTCCCGCCTCGCCAAGGGCCAGGACCCGGGGCCCGAGGGCAGCGCGCTGAAGCTCTACTGGAGCGAGATGAGCAAGCGCCTGCACGACACGGTGATGGCGGTGCTCGGCCCGGCGGCGCCGTTGTGGCGCGGCGCGCGACGACAACCCCGGCGACGGGAGCTGGCAGCGGTCGTGGCTCTACTACCAGGCGTCGTCGATCTGGGCCGGGACGAACGAGATCCAGCGCAACATCATCGGCGAGCGGGTGCTCGCGCTCCCCCGCGAGCCGAAGGCCTGACCACGGCACGGCGCGGAACGCGCCGGGCACTACATTCATGACGATGACGTCAGGAAAGAAGGGGGCGTTCGAGACGGTCCGCTACGAGGTCGACGGGCCGGTGTGCACGATCACGCTCGATCGTCCCGAGTCCGCCAACGCCCAGAACACCCAGCTGATCGACGAGCTCGACGCCGCCTTCGATCGCGCCGACGCCGACGACGACGTCCGCGTCGTCGTGCTGGCCGGCGAGGGCAAGCACTTCTCGGCCGGTCACGACCTCAAGGAGCTCCTCACCAAGGGCGACGAGTGGGCGAAGATGCGCGACACCCCCGAGGGGAAGCTCCGGCACGAGCAGGTCATGTACTTCGACCGCTGCGTGAAGATCCGCGACTTCCGCAAGCCGACGATCGCCGCCGTGCAGGGCGCGTGCGCGGCCGCCGGCCTCATGCTGGCGTGCATGTGCGACCTCATCGTCGCCGCCGACGATGCCCGGTTCTCCAATCCCGTCCTGCGCATGACGGGCGCCGGCGTCGAGCTGCTGGTCGAGCCGTGGGAGCTCGGGCCCCGCAAGGCCAAGGAGTTCCTGCTCTGCGCGGAGACGATCGACGCGCACGACGCCGAGCGATTCGGGCTCGTCAACAAGGTCGTCCCCCGCGCCGAGCTGGCCGAGGCAGCGCGAGCGATGGCCGACAAGGTCGCGCTGGTCCCGCCGGTCACGGCGCAGGCCGTGAAGGACTCGATCAACCGGATGCTCGATCTCCAGGGTCAGCGGGAGTCGTGGCGGTACCACTTCATGATCCACCAGTTCGTCAGCAACACGGCGACCGCGCTCGACGCCGCCGAGGCGCGCCAGAAGGGCGGCATGGACTCCGTCCGCGCCGAGCAGCGCGGCGACAAGTCGTGACGAGCGGCCCGCTCGAGGGCGTGCGCGTCCTCGACCTGGGCACGCGTATCGCGGCGCCGTTCTGCGCCGGACTGCTCGGCGAGATGGGCGCGGAGGTCGTCAAGATCGAGCAGCCGGGCGCGGCGACTTCATGCGCGAGATCGGCCCGTTCGTGGAGACCGACGGCGGCGAGAGCTACTCGCTCTTCTGGGCCGTGGAGGGACGCGGGCGCAAGAGCATCACGCTCGACCTCCGGCGCGACGAGGGCCAGGACCTCTTCCGACGTCTGGCCGCGACCGCGGACGTCGTCGTCGAGAACTTCCGGCCCGGCACGCTCGAGCAGTGGCACATCGGACCGGCGGATCTCGACCCGAAGCTCGTCGTCGTCCGCATCAGCGCGTTCGGTCAGGACGGCCCGTACGCGCCCCGGCCGGGACTCGACCGCATGGGCATCGGCTACGGCGGCTTGCTCCAGCTCACCGGCTACCCGGATCGCCCGCCCGTGCGGGTGGGGGTGACGATCTCGGACTACCTGACCGGCGTGTTCTCCGCGCACGCGGCGGTGGCGTCGCTGTATCCGCGCGACGCACGCCGTTCGGGTCAGGGCGCGGTGATCGACGCCGCGCTGTACGGAGCGCCGTTGCGCATCCTCGAATGGACGATCGCCGCCTACGACCAGCTCGGCGTGGTGCGCGGCCGCGAGGGCAACCGCCTGGCGAACTCCGCGCCACTCGACAACTACCCGACCGCCGACGGGAAGTACGTGTGCATCGTGGCCGGGAGCGACGCCAACTTCGCCCGCCTGTGCAAGGCCATGGACCGTCCCGACCTCCTCGATGACCCCCGGTTCACGAAGCTGGCCGACCGGGCGACCCACGGGGACGAGATCAACGGCATCGTCACCGAGTGGACGCGCGCCCGCAGCGCCGCCGACATCGAACGGGCGTGCGTCGACTGCGACGTGCCCGTCGCCACCGCGTACACGCCGGCCGACATGTTCGCCGACCCGCACTTCGGCGCCCGCGGCGATCTCGTCGAGGTCGACGACCCGGTCGCGGGCGCGATGCGGCAACAGGCACCCTTCCCACGCTTCACCGGCGAACCACCGCGCGGCTCCGAGCGGCGCGCCGCGCCTCGGGGCCGACACTCGCCGAGGTCCTCGGCGACGAGCTCGGACTCTCCCCCGGGGAGCTCGACGCGCTCGCCGCCGACGGGGTGATCTGATGGCCACCCGGCCCGTGCACGAAGGCCTGTTCACCGACAGCCATCTCATCGGCGGCCGGTGCGCAGCCTGCGGCCGTTACCACTTCCCGGCCGCCGTCATCTGCCCGTACTGCGGCGCCGGCGAGGTCGCCGCGCGTCGAGCTGTCCGAGACCGGCACCCTGTGGGGCTGGACCGCCGTGACGGCCGCGCCGCCCGGGTACGGCGGCGACGTGCCGTTCGGGTTCGGCGTCGTCGAGCTGCCCGAGGGCCTGCGGGTGATCACCCGCGTCGAGCAGGCCGACCCGGCTCGGCTCTCGTTCGGCATGCCGGTGCGATTCGCGCTCGCTCCTCTGCACACCGACGACGACGGCACGCAGGTCGTGACCTATACGTTCGCCCCGGCGGACGGCTCGTGACGCGCTCGGTCGAGGTCGCCGGGATCGGCATCCATCCCTTCGGCCGGTTCGAGGACCGCACCGTCACGGAGCTCGGGGTCACCGCGGTCCGGGAAGCGCTCGCGCGACGCCGGTGACCCGCAGTTCCAGGCCGCGTTCTGCGGCACTGCGTACGCCGGCGTCGCCGCCGGCCACAAGGTGCTCGGCGCGATCGGGCGCACGGGCGTCCCCATCGTCGACGTCGAAGCCGGGTGCGCGAGCGGCGGCGCCGCGCTCATGCTGGCGGGAGGGGCGATCCGGGCCGGCCAGTACGACTGCGCGCTCGTGTTCGGGATCGAGAAGATGCCCAAGGGGATCATCCGGTCCTCGTTCTTCGAGCCCTGGCGCGAGGAAGCCGGTCTCGCCGCGACCCCCGCCTACTTCGCATTGCGCGCCCAGCGCCTCATGCGCGAGTCCGGACGTAACCAAGGACCAGCTCGCAGAGGTCGTCGTGAAGAACCGGGCGCACGGCGTCGACAATCCGAACGCGATGTTCCGCAGCGAGGTGACGGCGGAGCAGGTGCTCGCCTCGCGCGTCGTGTGCGAGCCGCTGCACCTCTGGATGCTCTGCTCGCCCAATGAAGGCGCGGCCGCCGTCGTGCTGCGGGCCGCTCCCGGCCGGGGCGCCGGATCGGGCGTCACGCTCGAAGCCGCCGCCCTGCGCTCCCACCTGCCGGGGTCGGTGCTGTCAGAGGGAACGCCGCTGAGCGGGCTCGCCGACGACGATGTCGAGCCGCCGACGACCCTCGCCGCCCGCGCCGCCTACGAGGAAGCCGGGCGTCGCACCCGACGACGTCGACGTCGTCGAGTGCCAGGACACCGATGCGGCGCGCGAGTTGCTCTCGTACGAGGAGCTCGGCCTCTGCCCCCAGGGCGACGCCGGGAAATGGATCACCGAGGGTGTGACCCGACTCGGCGGCCGCCTGCCCGGCGAACCCGAGCGGTGGGCTCCTGTCGAAGGGCGAGCCACTGGGCGCGTCGGCCCTCGGGCAGGTCGTCGAGCTCGTGACCCAGCTACGAGGCGAGGCGGGGTCGCGGCAAGTGGAAGGTGCACGCGTCGCGCTCGGGCACACCGTCGGCCGCGGCGCCAACGCGTCGGTCGTCATCCTGCGCCGCTAGCCGCCGCAGGTGTGGGACACGAGTGTGTCCCACACCCACGCGCGGCTGCGACGGATCGAGGGTCCGGTCGGACCGGCGCGAATCGACGGGGTGGTCGCCGTTCGATCGGCCGCTCCGTGCCGGCCCCGAACCCATGATCAGCTCAGCCCAGCCCGATCGACTGCAGAACACCGTTGAGCTGGAGTGCTCCTGCGTTCTGGCTCTGGTCGATCGACGTGCTGTTCGACTGGGTGTTCGACGAGCTGTTGTTGCCCACGAGCGTGAACTGCGGGTTGAAGTTCACGTTCTTGTTGTCGACCCCAGCGTGCGGCTCGTTCTTCGCCTCTTGCTGGAGCTTGCCGTTCGACTGGTCAGCGTCGTTCGACGGGTCGATCGGTGGACCCACGTGGATTGCCTGTCCCGCGAGGTTGACCTGAGCCGCCTTGGCGTTCTGGCTCTGGTCGATCGACGTGCTGTTCGACTGGGTGTTCGACGAGCTGTTGCTCCCGAGCAGCGCGAACTGCGGGTTGAAGTTCACGTTGTCGTTGTCCACCCAGGCGAAAGGCTTGTTCGTCGCCTTCTGTTCCAGCTTGCCGTTCTTCTGATCCGCGTCGTTCGACAGCGCCGGACCGCCACCACCCAGCCAACCGGCCGGAGGGTGGTTCACCGAGATGCCTTGCCACAGGACATTCGCCTGCACGGCCTTGGCATTCTGGCTCTGGTCGATCCACGTCTCGTTGGACTGGCTGTTCCACGAGTCGTTGCTACCGACCAGCGTGAACTGCGGGTTCTTGTTGAAGTTGTCATTGTCGACCCAGGCGTGCGGCTCGTTCTTCGCCTCCTGGCACAACTTCCCGTTGTGCTGGTCGGCGTCGTTCGACGATGCCGCCGTCCGACTTCTTCTGCGTATCCGTCGACCATCCTCTGGCCGTCGTACCGAAGGTTCATGCCGGACCACAGCGTGGCTTCCCTGGATTGCTCCTGACACTGTTGCTCGGTTGCTCATGACGGCGGACGCCCGTCTGGGTCAAGACCACTGCGACGGTCGCCCCGACGACTGCGAGCAACACTACGAACTTTCGCATGTGATGCTCCTTTGATCGAACGAGGTCGGCTGTCATGCGCCGACCGAGTGACTGGCGCGCCGCGCTAGCCAGGCCGTTCGATCAAGCGGCACCACGGCGCGGGTAACCACCAGGTCGCTTCGATCAAGAAGCGACGCCCGCGGCCGAGGAGGAGGAAGATCCCGGCGGCGAGGACCCCGAACAGCAACATGCTCTGTCCGAAGTCACGGCCGACCGAGCTCGAGACCAGGTTGCCCTGCGCGGCGACCGGCGATGGAAGGCCGGACGGCGGCGCGGGCGTGTCTCCTTCGTGCGACGACGAGTCCGCGGCGCGGAGCTCGCTCGTGTTGTGCCCATGGACCGCCGACCACCCATGCGGCGCGGACCCGGCCGTCGCCGGCGTGCCGGCACTTGGATCAGGTGGCGGGGACGCATCCGACTGAGCACCCGCGCCGGGTGTGACGTCGGCCCGTGGGGGCGGTGGCGCGGCGTGCGAAAGCAACGGAGCGACTGGCGTCGCGCACGGGCGCGGGCAGCAGCGCGGAAACATCGGAGACCAATGGCTGCAGCGCCGGCGGCAACACGTCGGTCACCGGCGGCACGGCCGGCTGCAGCGCGTTCAGGTCGATCGGGAACGACGAAAACTCTGGCGCGAGGGCCTGCAGGTCGACGGGCGGCGGCGCCGAGTCGGACGGAGCAGGTGGAGCGGGCTGCTGCGATGCTGCCGAATCGGTCGATTCCGATTGGGGAGTCGTGCGCTCGTCATCGGTCTGCGCGGACGCAGGCGACGCGCTGGCCAGAAGCCACACGGCAACGGCCAACAGACCGAGAAGAAGGAAGCCGCCGATCACCGCGACCTTCCGTGCTGACGATTGGCATCGAACGTTGCATCGCACCTCACAGCGCCGGGGCCATTGCTCGACGTACCCGGCGACCCGTCCACGTTCGCGTACCCGCCAAAGCGGTTCAAAGCCGCGACGGCGACCATGATGCGCTCTTCGCGGTGCTGTTCACCTTTTCGCCGCGGAGATTGTCCACTTCTGGGTGGCCAATACCGGTTTGGGCGATCTAGCCGCTGACGTGGGAGTTGTACTCCTGGATCTTGCCGTTGGCGTTCTGCTTGGCCTGCTTCAGCGCCGCGCTCGGCGACATGCCGTTGAACATCTGCTGCTCGCCAGTCGAGCACGGCGTCGCGCACGCCCTGGTAGGCGCCGATCACCGGGCCCTGCGGTGGCGACGTTCGTCGACGCCGGTGAGGAGCTGGTCGTACGCGACCTTGTAGCCCGGGTTCGCCGCCCAGAGCTGCTGCACCTGCGGGCATGCTCGCCGACGACTTGCGGATCGGCACGTAGCCGGTGCGCGGCGGCGAAGTCGGCCTGCGTCTGCCGGCTCGTTCAGGAACTTCGCGGTACTGCCACGCCGCGGCCTGCTTCTCGGCCGACGACTTCTTCACGATGTAGAGCGCGCCGCCGCCGACGAGCACGCCGCCCTTGCCCTTCGGGCCCGGCATCGGCGCCGACGCCGAGCTCGACGCCGCCGCACTGCCCGCCGCCGAGCACCTGCTGGATCGTGCCGAGCGTCGCCGACGTGTCGATCGTCATGCCGACCTTGCCTGTTGCCGATGCCGAGCAGGTTGTCGAACGCGCTCGTGCCCGTCGGCGCTGTTGGTCACGCGCGAGGCCGCTCTTCACCATGCTCGTTCATCCACGTGAAGATCTCCTTGCCCGGTCGTGTTGTCGAACGTCGACCTTGGTCGCACGGCTCTTGCGGCCGTTGCCGTTGTTCACGTACGGCTTGCCCGCCTTCGCCGACCACTGCTCGAGGTACCACGGGTCGAGCTTCAGGCCGAAGCCGGCCTCGTACCGTGCCGGTGTCCTTGAGCTTCTGCGCGGCGGCCTTCACCTCGTCGAGCGTGGTCGGCGGCTTGTTCGGGGTCGAGCCCGGCGGCTGGAACGCCTTCTTGTCGTAGTAGAGGACCGGGTTCGACACGTTGAACGGCATCGGCCAGAGCGTGCCCTTCACCGTGTAGTAGTCGAGCGACCCGCGTCGACGATAGTCGGACAGTGTCGTACTTGTCGGCCTTGATGCACGCCTGCGCCGGGAGCATCGCCTGCGTGTCGATCATCTGCTGGAGCGCCGGTGTCCTCGATCTGGACGAGGTCGGGGAGGTCGCCGCTCGACGAGGCCGGCCCGGTAACTTCTCGAGCGTGTCCGTGTAGCCGATCTGGTTGACGAGCTTGACCTTGCACCTCGTTCTGCGACGAGTTGAACTGGTCGGTGAGCTTCTGGAGCGCCTCCTCGTTGGCGCGGTTGCAGCGCCGTGCCAGAACGTGATGTCGACCGGCTTGCTCGGCGTTCTTGAGCGCGTCGACCGGGCACTTCGCGCCGACGACTGCGCGGCGCGCGGCGCCGGCGACGGGGATGGCGACGGCCGACCACGGCCAGCGACGACCGTCGCGAGCGCGGCGGTAGCAACGCTTCACGAATCGGGCATCGGTACTCCTGTCCTGGGTAGCACGCTCAGCCTTTCACGGCGCCGGCGGTCAGGCCGCGCACCAGCTGCTTCTGGAAGACGAGCAGCAGGATGACGAGCGGGATGAACGCGATGACCATGCCGGCGAACGTGACGTTGACCTGGTCGATGTTCGTGGCCCGCAGCTGCTTGAGCCCGATCTGCACCGTGCGGTAGCCGGTCGTCCTTGGTCACGAGCAGCGGCCACAGGTACTGGTTCCAGGCGGAGAGGAACGCGAACACCGCGAGCGCCGCGATCGTCGGGCCGGGCCAGCGGCACCGCCACCCGGGTCAGGAAGCGGCAGTGCCCGTACCCGTCGAGCGCGGCCGCGTCCTGCAGGTCCTGCGGGAGCTGGAGGAACGTCTGGCGCAGCAGGAACGCGCCGAAGCCGGTGGCGAGGAACGGCACCGCCAGCGCCGCGTACGAGTCGTACCAGCCCAGCGTGTTGATCGTCGTGCAGGTTCGTGATGATCGTGACCTCGAACGGCACCATCAGCGTCGCGAGGAACACGACGAACAGCGTCCGCTTGAACGGGAACTCGAGGAACGCGAACGCGTAGCCGGCGAGGATCGCGGTCACCACCTGGCCGACGACGATCAGCCCGGTCTGGATGAAGCTGTTCCGGAGGTACGTCCCGAGGTGGCCGCCGCTCCACGCGTCGCTGTACGTGTGCCACTGCGGCGACGTCGGGAAGAACGTCGGCGGTCTTCGCCGCGATCTGCGGCGGGCTGCAGCAGCGAGTTGACGACCGTGATGTAGATCGGGAACAGCACGATGAACGCGAGCACCGACAGCGCCACGTACCGCCCGAAGATCCGCAGCCGACGGCCACGCTTGCCCGGCCGCGCGGCCTCGACCTCCGTCCCCGCCTTGCCCGAGAGCTCGGTGCCTCGGAGCGTGATCGGCTCAACGCTCATAGGACACCCGCCGCTCGAGGAACCGGATCTGCACCAGCGTGAGCAGCAGCGTCACGCAGAACAGCGCGATGGCGAGCACCGCCGCCTTGCCGTCGTTCTTGGCGAACTGGAGCTGGTCGTAGATGAAGTACGTCAGCACGTTCGTCGTCTTCAGCGGTCCGCCCTGGGTGAGCAGGTCGATCTGCCCGAACGTCTGGAAGGCGAAGATCGACCCGACGACGACGGCGAAGAAGATCGTCGGCGACAGCAGCGGCAGCGTCACGTGCCAGAAGCGCGTCCACGGTCCGGCGCCGTCGACCTCGGCCGCCTCGTGGAGCTCGTCGGGGACCGCCTGCAGCCCGGCCGACATCAGGATGAACGTCAACCCGAGGTTCTGCCAGATCGTGGTCACCGCCACCGCGATCAGCGCGACCGACGGGATGAAGCTCCGGATCACCGGCAGGCTGATGTCGATGATCGGATCCGGGTTCTGGAGGATGGACGGTTCGGTCTGGATGCCACGGCAGCAGGCCCGACCTGCGGGTTCAGCAGCGTGCCGAAGATCACCGACGCCACCGCGACCGACGTCGCGACCGTCGACGAGAAGATCGTGCGGTAGATCCCGATGCCCTTCAGCTTCTGGTGCGCGAGGACCGCGAGCAGGAGGCCGAGGGCGATGCCGACCGGCACCGTGATGACCGCGAAGACCACCGTGGTCTTGAGGCTGTCGAGGAACTCCGACGACGTCAGCACGTCCCTGTACTGGTCGAAGCCGACGTAGCTCTTCGGCAGCCCCGGGAACGGCGGCGTCGGAAGAAGCCGAGGTAGAAGTTGCGGAAGAACGGATAGAAGATGAAGACGGCGAAGATCAGCGAACGCGGGGAGCAGCAGCAGGTACCCGAGCCCGGCTTCGCGCACTCCTCGACTGAAGCGCCGCCGGCGCGGCGCCGGAGCGACGGCGGGCGGCTCGCCGGAGCCCGAGCGTGCCCACCGCCGCGTCGACCGGCGTGCTCATGCGTCCACGCGTTCCTCTGACTCGGCGTCGAACACGTGCAGGCGCGCCGGGTCGGCGGCGAGGCGGATCTCGCTCTCCTCGGCCGGCGCGGGAACGTTCGCGGCCTGCCGGACGATGACGATCTGACCGTCCTCGAGCCGGCAGACCACGTGGCGCTCGTGGCCGAGCGACTCGACCACGGACGACCGTCGCCGGGATCGGGCCCGCCGTCGTCGGCGAGCGTCAGGTCCTCGGGACGCACGCCGAGCACGACGCGTTCCAAGC
Organism: uncultured Actinomycetes bacterium; assembly: GCA_963747195.1. Lineage (GTDB taxonomy): Bacteria > Actinomycetota > Acidimicrobiia > IMCC26256 > JACDBD01 > JALZAA01. The sequence goes on along the minus strand of CAVVDV010000008.1, from coordinate 103,773 downwards.
CCCGGCGCTCGACGGCGGCACCGAGCGCGCCGGGAAGCTCGACGACGCTGCCCGGGATCCGCGACGACGACGCCGCCGTCGACGCGCGTCACGTCGCCCGGTGACCGTGTTCATCGGCGGGTTGCCGATGAAGCGGGCCGACGAACAGGTTCGCCGGCCGCGCGTACACCTCCTGGGGCGCGCCGACCTGCTGGAGCACGCCATGGTCGAGGATCGCGATGCGGTCACCCATCGTCATCGCCTCGACCTGGTCGTGGGTGACGTACACGATCGTCGCCGCAGGCGGCGGCTGGAGCTCGACCAGCTCGGCGCGCGTCTGCACCCGCAGCTTGGCGTCGAGGTTCGAGAGCGGCTCGTCCATCAGGAACGCCTGCGGCCGCCGCACGATCGCCCGGGCGAGCGCCACCCGCTGGCGCTGACCGCCCGAGAGCTGCGCCGGCTTGCGGTCGAGCAGGTCCTCGAGGCCGAGGATGCCCGCCGCCTCCTGCACGAGGCGGTTCCGCTCGGCCGCCGGGACCCGGCGCGTCTTCAGCGGGAACTCGATGTTCCTCCGCACCGTCATGTGCGGGTAGAGCGCGTAGCTCTGGAAGACCATCGCGACGTCGCGGTCCTTGGCCTCGACGTCGTTGACGACGCGGTCCCCGATCTCGATGGTGCCTTCGGTCGGCTCCTCGAGCCCGGCGATCATGCGCAGCGCCGTCGACTTGCCGCAGCCCGACGGCCCGAGCAGGACGAGGAACTCCTCGTCGGCGACCTCGAGGGTGAGGTCGTCGACCGCGGTCACGTCGCCGAACCGCTTCGAGACCCCGCGGATGGCGACCCGGCCCACGATCTCCTCGTCTGCTCTGCCCGTGCTGGTCGGCCGTGAGAATAGGCACGCCTCCGACGGGCCCGCTTCCCCCCGGGCGAACGGGTGCCGAACGGTGCCTGAACATGAGGTCCCCGAACCCGGTCGACCACTGTTCGCGTTCAGCGACCGCATGGCGGGGTTACCCTGTCGAGGAACGAAGTCCCTGGGGGCAGGGGGAAATCGGGTGGGACTGAGGAGCACGAGACGGCGGCAGGCGCGAACGGGCTCGCCCGTCCCGGACGACGGCGATGGCCGGTCTCGGGTCCCGAGCAACGACCCGGGCGAGTTGGTCATACGGACCACACCCGACGGCGGCCGGTACACCTACATCTCTCCGAACGTTCGGTCGATCCTGGGCTACGGGCCCGAGGAGCTGCTGGCGCAGCCGCCGCTCCAGGGGGTGCACCCGGACGACCTCACCAGGGCCAAGACGACCGGCGACCGGCTCGCCGCCGGAACCGACCGACAGACCGTCTTGTTGCGCAAGCGGCACGCCGACGGCCACGAGGTGTGGCTCGAGGCCCGGATCGCCACTGTGCGCGACCCCGCCACCGGCGAGGTCGTCGAGGCCGAGGCGACGGCCCGCGACGTCACGATGCACGTCGCGACCGAGCGGGGCGCTCCACCAGCGCGTCGATGCCGAAGCGCTCATCGGCGACGTCTCCCGCGAGCTGTTGACGGCGACGGCCGCGGAGATCGACGGGATCGTCGTCAGGAGCCTGGAACGGGCGGCGCGCTTCGTCGGCGCCGAGCGGGCGACGCTCGTGATGCTGAGCGATGACGCCGCGTGGGCCGTCCGCACCCATCAATGGGTGACCGACGCGGAGTTCGAGACGGCCGAAGCCCGTATCCCCGTCGAGACGATGCCGTGGCTGATCGAGCAGTGCCGCCTCGGCGAGATCGTGTTCGCCCGCTCGCTCGACGACCTCCCGTCCGGGGCTCACGTCGAGCGCGCCACGTTCGACAGCAAGGGCGTCCGCTCGATCGCGTGTGTGCCGATCTCCTCCGGCGACGACCTCACCGGTGGCCTGGCGTTCAACTGGCGGACGCGCGAGGCCGACGACTGCCGGGCGGCGCTCTCCACGCTCGCGGTGCTCGCCGACGTGTTGGTGGTGGCGCTCGATCGGAAGCAGGCCGAGCAGGCGCTGGCGAGCTCGGAAGCCCGGTTCCGGTCGCTGGTGCAAGGCACCTCCGACCTCATCCTCGTCACCGACCGCGAAGGCTGCGTGCAGTACGCAAGTCCTTCCTCCCGCCAGTTCGGCTACGCCGAGGACGAGGTGCTCGGTCAGTCGGTGTTCGGGTTCTTGCATCCCGACGACGTCGATCGGGTCACCGACCGGTTCGAGCGCACGTTCACCAGCGACGCCCGGAACGAGCCGATCGAGTTCCGACTGCGGGACGGAGAGGGTGGCTGGCGGCTCGTGGAGGGGCTCGGCATCGACCACCACGACGACCCCTCGGTCCGCGGCATGGTGATCAACGTCCGGGACATCGGCGACCGCAAGCAAGCCGAGAGCGCCCTCCGGGAGAGCGAGGAGCGGTTCCGCGTGCTCGTGCAGCACACGTCCGACGTGATCACGATGATGGACGAAAGCGGGGTGGTCACGTACGCGAGCCCCGCAATCGAGTCGATCTTCGGCGCGAAGGCCGAGCGGGTCATCGGAACCCGCGCCTTCGACTACATCCATCCCGACGATCGAGACCGCTTGGCGAAGGCGTATGCCGACGGGATCAAGAACCGCCCCGGGCGTGGCGACGCCTTCAGGTATCGCATGCAGCATGTCGACGGCTCGTGGCGCTACGTCGAGTCCATCGGGAACAACTTGCTCGACGACCCGGCGGTCGGAGCGGTCGTGTTGACCACACGAGACATCACCGAACGGCACGCGACCGCGGAAGCGCTCCGACAGAGCGAGGAGCGCTTCCGCGCCCTCGTCCAGCACGGGAGCGACATGATCACGGTGCTCGACGCGGAGGGGCGCGTCTTCTACGCGAGCCCGTCGGCAGAATCGATCCTCGGCTGGGGCGAAGGCGAGTACATCGGGCAGAGCACTTTTCGCCTGCTTCACCCGGACGACCGTGAGCGGGTCAGGCAGATCTTCACCGATGCCATCACCCGGCCCGGATCAACGCAGGCCATCCACACGCGCATGCAGCACAAGAACGGCGGATACCGGCTCCTCGAGTCGATCGCCACGAACCTGCTCGACGACCCCGCGGTGCGCGGCCTGGTCATCAACAGCCGTGACATCACCGAACGCCGGCAGCTCGAGAACGAGCTGCTCCAGTCGCAGAAGATGGAGGCGGTCGGGCAGCTGGCGGGCGGCATCGCGCACGACTTCAACAACCTGCTGACCGCGATCGGTGGATACACCGACGCTGCTGCTCGAAGAGCATCCCGAGGAGGACGCGGTCCGGGCGGACCTCGCCGAGATCGAGCAGGCCGCGACCCGCGGCGCCGCCCTCGTCGACCAGCTGCTCTCGTTCAGCCGTCGCAAGATGCTGATGCCGACCACGCTCGACCTCAACGAGGTCGTCGAATCGACCCGCGGGCTGCTCGAGCCGCGTGATCGGCGCCGACGTCGAGCTCGTCACCCGATTCGGCGCGCAAGCTCGATGGAGTGCGAGCCGATCGCACCCAGATCGAGCAAGTGGTCCTGAACCTGGCGGTCAACGCCCGGGACGCGATGCCGGCGGGCGGACGCCTCGACATCGAGACCGCGAACGTGACGCTGCGCGCCCGAGACGTCGCCGGCCGCATCGACGCCATGGTGGGGCCGCACGTGCTGCTGTCCGTCCGCGACACCGGCATGGGCATGGACCGGGAGACCCAGGCGCAGGTGTTCGAGCCCTTCTTCACGACCAAGGAGGTCGGCGAAGGCACCGGGCTCGGGCTGTCGACCGCGTACGGGATCGTCACGCAGGCCGGCGGGCACATCGCCGTCGACAGCCGCCTCGGCGCCGGCACCACGTTCCGCGTCTACCTGCCCGCCGACACCCGGGACGTCGCCGCCTCGACACCGGCCGAGCACGACGCCGCGCCGCGCACCGGACACGAGACGATCCTCGTCGTCGAGGACGAATCGGCGGTGCGCAGCCTCGCTCGCGACGTGCTCACCCGGCTCGGCTACGACGTGCTCGTCGCATCGGACGGACGGCACGCGCTCAAGGTCGCTGACCGGTGCCGTCGACCGATCAACCTGCTCGTGAGCGACGTCGTGCTCCCGCACCTGCGAGGCGTCGAGGTCGCGGATCGACTCCGGGCGCGCCGGCCCGAACTGCGAGTCCTCTACATCTCGGGGTACACGGAGACGGCCATCGTGCACGACGGCCAGCTCGACCCCGGCGTCGATTTCCTGGCCAAGCCCTTCCGCCCCGTCGACCTCGCCGAGCGGGTCCGCGAGGTGCTCGATGCCTAGCAGCCTCGTCGGCGACGAGAGAGTGCTGCTCGTCGACGACGACGACACGGTTCGGCGCTTCTTCGTCCGGGCACTGACACGAGCCGGCTTCGAGGTGGACGAGGCGCACGACGGGCCCGCCGGGATGGCGCAGATCGCCGAGCACCTCCCGTCGGTGGTGGTGCTCGACAATCGCATGCCCGGCATGAGCGGCCTCGAAGTGCTCGACGAGCTGCGCAGTGACCCGCAAACGCGCACCCTGCCGGTGATCCTCGTGACCGCCCAGGGCGAGATCGAGGAGCGCGTCGTCGGGCTGGGCGCGGGCGCGAACGACTACGTCACCAAACCCGTCCACCCGGACGAGCTCGTGGCCCGGGTCCGGGCCCAGCTGCGCGGCCAGGCGGCGTGGCGCGAAGCGATCGAGCGCGCGTGGCGAGACCGTGCCGTCGTGGTCGAGCAGCTCGGTGCGCTCGACCCCTCGACGGCGCCGGCGACGATTGCCGACGACGCCTGCCAGGCGCTCCTGGACCTGGCCGGAACCGACGCCGTCGCGCTGTTGCGCTTCGTCGGCAACGACGTGTCGGTGCTGGGCCAACGCGGCGGCGCCGCCGTGGCGTCGGGCACGGTCCTCCCGCCCATCCTCGGCCTCATGGTGCAACGCCGCGCCCGGGCCGGGCCGTGGGCCGACGAGGCCGCCTTGCACTCCGACGCCGCCGTCGCCGGTCGCCCCGTCCTGTCGGCCTTCGCGCCGTTGTCGTGGCGCGGCAGCTTGATCGGCGTGCTCGCGCTCGGGTTCGAGCCCGGAGCCGCGGCGGCGGCGCTGACCGCACCCGCGCTGGCGACCGCCATCGACCTCGCGCCGGCCGTGGCAGCCGCAGTCGGTCCGGCGCTGGCCGGCCCGGACTCGACGCGGCCCGTGATCGAACGCGTCATCGCAACCCGTGCGTACCAGCCGGTCTTCCAGCCCGTCGTCGACCTCAAGACACGGGGCGTCGTCGGGTTCGAAGCGCTCACTCGCTTCGACGACGGAACGTCGCCCGAGTTGCGGTTCAAGGAAGCGGCCGAGATGGGGATCACCGTCCCGCTCGAGCACGCCACGGTCGGCGCCGCGCTGCAGGCTGCCAGGCGGCTCCCAGCGGGCTTGTTCGTGAGCGTCAATGCCTCGCCCGCCTTGATCCTCGAACGCGAGACGATCGCGCTTGCGGCTCAGGAACGGTCGCGCCCGTTGATCCTCGAGCTGACCGAGCGCGAGCCCGTCGAGGACTACGGCGCGCTGGCCGCGTGGTCGAAGGCCTCGGAAGCGTGAAGCTCGCAGTCGACGACGCCGGCGCCGGCTACGCGAGCCTGCGCCACATCCTTGCCCTGCGACCGTCGTACATCAAGCTCGACATCACGTGGGTCCGCGACATCGAGAACGACACTGCGCGACAGGCGCTCGTCGCCGGCATCAACCACTTCGCCACCCTCACGAACTGCCGCATCATCGCCGAAGGCATCGAAACCGACATCGAGTGCGACGCGTTGCTGCGTCTCGGGATCGATTTCGGCCAGGGCTACCTGTTCGGCCATCCGGAGCCGGTGGAGACGTACGTCTGACGGCACCACATGGTGCTCGGGTCAGCGGTCCCGAAGGAACCACCCGCGCGGGTCCCATCGACGCAGGGCGGCGATCTCGTCGGCGCTCGGAGGTGGGAGCTCTCCGACGTCGCCGGCGACTTCGAGGTCCCACCCGCAGGCGGCGCGAGCGTTCTCGATGCGCTCGGCGATCGAGCCCTCGCCGGCGGGCACGGCCGTCAGCACGAGCTCGTCGCCGTCGACCTTCTCGAGTGTGCCGAGATCCGTCACCAGGGCGCGCACCGCTCGCCCCGGTGAGGTGACGTACCCACACTCGGGTGGGGTGCGACCGGGTGTGAGCGTCGCCACCACGATCGCCTCGGCGGCGACGCTGGCGACGTCGTTGCCGCCGCCCGAGCCCACGAGGAACGGACCGTCGGGCACGAGTGTCGAGTTGATGTTGCCGGAGCGGTCGACCTGCGCGCCGCCGAGGCAGGCCACGGTGGTCGTCCCCGGCCCGCCGACGAGGGTGCCCAGGACGAGACCGGCGTCGCCGAGCATCGTGGAACGCGGGAAGTTGCGGTGGTTGAGGACGAACGGGTCGGCCGGGGTCGGCTCGTAACCCCACAGTCCGATCTCGGCCGTGAGCTGCACGTCGCTGCCGGCGGCCCGCGCCTGCGCGACGCCGAGCCATGCCGACAGGTTGGCGACTCCGGCGCCGGCCAGCACCGCGTCGGCGTCGAGCGCTCGCACACGTTCGGCGAGGTGCCGGGCGCCGAAGACGGCGGCTTGCTCCCAGCGGTTCGGCGGCGCGTCCAAGTCCGGTTGGTACGCGGCCTCGTCGATGTGCCACGACTCCGGGTCGGCCTTGGCCCGCAGCGCTGCGATCCGTTCGTCGCCGAGACGGGCGAGGTACTCCCGCTGGTCGTCGACCTCGAGCACCCAGTGGCGGATCCAGTCGTCGAAGTCGTCGCGACGAGTCGCGGCGCGCGCGTCGACCCAGAACTCGTAGTCCTCGCCGTACCCGTCGACGGGGAGGTCACCGGTGAACAGGCCGCCCGGGTGCGCGCCCATCGGCGCTTCGCAGACGGCGAGGACGCGGTGCGCGGGGATGCGAACGAGATGCGACCACGGGCGGAGGTCGTCGACGACCCGCTCGACGGTCACGACGGCGCCCCGGCGCGCGGCAAGCGCGCCCCACACGCCTTCCAGCAGGGGAGGGTGGAGCGCGACGTTCCCCTGCCGGTCCGCGACCGGCGCGTGCAGCAGCGCGACGTCCGGGTGCAGCGGGGCGAGCAGCCCGAGCTCGCCGAACGGCGACGCGACGCGCGCGTACGCGTCGTTCGCCTCCATGGACGAGCCGCCGATCGAGCGCGTGACGACGGCGGGGAGGTTGCACGCCGCCGCCTCGAGCCGTTGCGCGAAGGCGAGGAACGACCAGTGCTCCACCGCGACCTCGCCCCGCTCGTACGCGCCGGCGAAGATCGGGTTCGGCGTGAAGTTCGGGAACGTGTCGCCCGAGTACCCGGTCACCACGTTCTCGACGAGCCCGCCCTTGAAGAAGAGCGTCCCCAGGCTCGACAGGCTCAGCATCACCAGCGTGAACCGTGGGTCTCTCCCCCACCACTGGCGCACCACCTCGCGGGCGGCGGCGGTCCAGCGGGTGTGGCCGACGAGGACGTGCAGCGCGTCACCGGGCCGAACGTGCTCGGCGACGGCGTCGTGCAGCGAGGTGACCTTGTCGCGACCCGTCTGCGTCACGCGCTGTCGAGCACGAGGTCGGCGAGCCGGCGACGCTGCCAGCCCTGGTAGCCGAGCATCAGCGTCGTTCTGCTTCGCCCGCTGGTAGTACAGGTGCGCGTCGCAGTCCCACGTGAACCCGACGCCGCCGTGGATCTGGATGTCCTCGCCGGAGATGAACACCGCCGCCTCGGCGACGAAGCCCTTGGCCATGGCGGCGGCCGCGCTCACGGCTCGGATCGTCGACGTCCGACGCCCACGCCGCGTAGTGCGTCCCCACCCGCGCCAGCTCGAGCTGGTGCAGCATGTCGACGGCCTTGTGGCTGGATGGCCTGGAAGGTCGCGATCGGCCGGTCGAACTGCACGCGCACCTTGGCGTACTCGCCGCGAGCTCGAGCGCGGCGTCGCACGACGCCGACGAGCTCCGCCGCGAGCATCGACCGACGGCGTCGTCGACGACGCGGCGCCAGATCGCGGTCTGGTCGCCGCGGGGCCGACCGGCCCGCCCGGCGCGTCCTCGAGCACGAGGCGAGCCGCCTTGCGCGTCGGGTCCATCGTCGGCACCGCCTCGCCGCGCGGCGCCTCGAGCAGGAACGTGCCGAGGCCCTCCTCCGTGCGGGCGACGACGATCACCCAGTCGGCCGTGTGGCCGTCGAGCACGAGCGGCTTCTCACCGGTGAGCACCCAGTCGGCGCCCTTGCGCCGGGCGCGGGTGTGCACGCGGTCGACGGGGTCGCCGTGGCCCAGCTCCTCGAGCGCGACCGTTCCCCGGATCGCACCCGTTGCGAGCTGCGCGAGCAGGTCGGCTCGCTCCAGGCGCCGTGCCGCGAGGGTGGCGAAGACCGCCGACGAGAAGAACGGGCCCGGGAACGGCAGTCGCCCCATCTCCTCCAAGCACGACCGCCATGTCGACGAGCCCGAGACCGAGGCCGCCGTTCGCCTCGGGGACGAGCAGGCCGGGCCAACCGAGCTCCGACGATCTTGTCCCACATCTCGTCGGTGAAGCCGCGCTCGTCGTCGGCCATCTCGCGCACGTATCCGCTCGGCGCCTCGCGCGGCGAGGAACGCGCGCACCGACTCGCGCAGCGCGTCTTGATCGTCGCTGAAGGTGAAATCCAACGGAACGCGGCCTCCCGAGAAACCTGACACGGATGTTAGTGTTCGTTCGATGGATTTCGCCTACTCGCCCGGAAGACGAGGCGTTCCGCGACGAGCTCCGTGCGTGGCTCGACGAGAACCTGCCGAAGTTCCTCGCCGACTGGGGCGGTGACGACGACCGAGGACGGCGGCCGCGCCGGAGCGTCGTCGAGCATCTGCCGCAGCCATGGAGCGACGCAAGGACTGGCAGCGCAGGCTGAACGAGGGCCGCTGGGCCGCGATCAACTGGCCGAAGGAGTGGGGCGGGCGCGAGGCCACGCCGGTCCAGAACGTCATCTACGCCGAGGAGATGGCGCGCGTGCCGCACGCCGGGCATCTACAACGCCAACGGCATCTGGCAGATCGGCCCGATGATCATCAGCTGGGGCACCGACGAGCAGAAGCAGCGATGGCTCCCCGGCATCCTGGACGCCGACGAGCACTGGTGCCAGGGCTTCAGCGAGCCCGAAGCCGGGTCCGACCTCGCCAACCTGCGCACCACCGCGATCCGTGACGGCGACGACTACGTCCTCAACGGCCAGAAGATCTGGATCTCCACCGCGCACCTCGCCGAGTGGGGCCTGTTCCTCGCTGCGCACCGACCCCGACGCCATCGAGCGAGGCGCGCAAGCACGAGGGCATCACCGCGTTCATCGTCGACATGCGACACGCCGGGGCATCGAGTGCCGTCCCATCCGCGACATCGCCGGCGACGAGATGTTCAACGAGGTCTGGTTCACGGACGCGCGCATCCCGGCCGACTACCGTCTGGGCGAGCGAAGGCGAGGGCTGGCAGGTCGCGATGGGCACGCTCGGCCACGAGCGTGTCGGCACCGCCGGCCTCGCGATCACGATGGCGCGCCGACCTCGACTCCATGATCTCCGCCGCCAAGGCGACCAACCCGGACGCCTTGCGCGATCCCGAGATCCGCGAGCGGATCGCCCGGGCGTACACGGACATCGAGTACACGAAGCTGCTCAACTACCGGGCGCTCACCAAGATCATCAAGGGCGAGAAGAACTGGCCCGAGGTCCCGCTCGCCAAGCTCCAGTGGAGCTACCTGGCCCAGACGCTCGCCGAGCTCGCCGTCGACCTGCTCGGACCGGCGGGGCTCCTCGCCAAGGGCGGGCCCGACGCCGTCGACGGCGGCACGTGGACGCGCCTGTACTTGTTCCAGCGCTACACGTCGATCGGCGCCGGCGCCACCGAGGTGCAGAAGAACATCATCGCCGACCGCGCCCTGCTCCCCCGCAAGTAGGACAGCGCTCGTCGAGCCATGAAGCTCGGCGTCGTCACACCGGTTGTCACGCGGTTGCCCGGCGCGCACGCGGCGTGGGAGGAGACGGCGGGCATCGACGAGATCGCCCGCGTGGCAGTCGAGGCCGAGCGGCTCGGCTACCACCACCTCACGTGCAGCGAGCACGTCGCGCTCCCGGCCGCGGTGGCGGAGACCCGTGGCGCCACCTACTGGGACCCGCTCCCGACGTTCGGGTACGTCGCCGCCCGCACGACGACCATCCGGTTGGCCACCCACGTGCTCGTCCTCGGCTATCACCACCCGCTCGCGATCGCCAAGCGTTACGGCACGCTCGACCGTGTCTCCGGCGGGCGGCTCGTCCTCGGCGTCGGCGTCGGCTCGCTGCGCGAGGAGTTCGACCTGCTCGGCGCCGAGTTCGAAGGACGCGGCGACCGCGGGGACGACGCAATCCGCGCCCTGCGCGCGTCACTGTCCGAGCTCGAGCCCGAGTACCGGGGCGAGCACTACGCGTACGACGGCTTCGTGGTCGACCCGTGTGCCGTACAGCCCCGCGTCCCGATCTGGATCGGTGGCCGCACGGCACGATCGCTGCGCCGGGCGATCGAGCTCGCCGACGGCTGGGCGCCCTTCGGCCTGTCACGCGCCGACCTCGCCGGCATGATCGCCCGAGCCCGCGACACCGAGGCATGGTCGGCGCGCGCGCAGGCCGCCGATGCGCCGCCATTCGAGCTCGTCCTCCAGAACGAGCACCCGTTCGACCCCGGCGCCGAGCCCGACCGAGTCCGCGAGTCCGCAGAACGGCTGGCCGACGCGGGCGCGACGACGCTCAACGTGCGCTTCGTGCACCACTCGCTCGAGCACTACCTGGAGCAGCTGGCGGCGTTGCGGGAGCTGGTCCCCTAGCCCGCCACCAGCGCGCCTGTGTGGCGGGCGATCACGCGGTCCTCGTCGGTGCGCTCGACCCGGACGACACATCCGGCGCCGGGCGCGCTGATCACGGCCGCGTCAGCGGCGTTTGCGGCGGCGTCGAGCTCGACGCCCAGGTGCTCGAGCCCGTCGCAGATGCCGGCGCGGACCGCGGCCGCCTTCTCGCCGATGCCGCCGGTGAACACGAGCGTGTCGAGCCCGCCCAGCACCGTCGCCAGCGCGCCGACGTGCTTGCGGGCCTGGTAGCAGAAGGCGTCGACGGCGAGCGCGGCGCGCCCATCGTGCTCCCGTCGCTCGAGCAGCGTTTGCATGTCCGACGTGTCGCCGGACAGCGCGACGAGCCCAGCCTCCCGGTCGACGAGCTGCTCGAGGCGGTCGGGGTCGTAGCCCTGCTCGCGGAGCAGGTACACGGGGACGCCCGGGTCGAGGTCGCCGCTGCGGGTGCTCATGACCAAGCCTCCCGCGGGGGTGAAGCCCATCGTCGTGTCGACCGATTGCCCGCCGTCGCACGGCAACCATGCTCGCCCCGTTGCCGAGGTGCGCGATCACGGCCCGGCCGAGCTGCGCCGCGCCGAGCGCGCCGACGATGTACTCGTACGACAGGCCGTGGAAGCCGTACCGCCGCACGCCCACGTCCCAGAGCGCGTCGGGCAGCGGCAGGCGCTGCGCGAGCTCGGGCATGTGGCGATGGAACGCGGTGTCGAAGCACGCCACCTGCGGGATGTCCCACCGGCCACGGATGGCGTCGATGCCGGCGATCGCCGCCGGCATGTGCAACGGCGCGAACGGGACCAGCTCCCGGAGGTCGGCGAGCACGTCGTCGTCGACGAGCGCGGGCTCGGCGTGGTCGGGCCCGCCGTGCACGACGCGATGGCCGGCGGCGCCCGGCGACGGCAGGTCCCTGCGCATCGAACGACGCGAGAGCGGCGTCGAGCGCCGCCGGTGTAGTCGCCCGACTCGACCGGATGCGCGGCCCGCGCCAACGCCCGCTCGGCCGCGCCGTCGACCTCGAACAGCGCCGTCTTCAGCGACGACGAGCCGCTGTTGACGCACAGGACGACCAGCGGCCCGCTCGGGCTCACGGGCTCCAGCGCCAGTCGCGCACCTCCGGCATGTCCTCGAGGTGCTCGACCACGTAGCCCTCGTGCTTTCGCAGCATGCCCTTGCAGTGCTCGACGAGCGTCTCGGCGCCGACGGGGACGTGCCTCGAACGATGCATCGCCTCGATGCACAGGTGGTACCGGCTGATCTCGTTGCGCACGACCATGTCGAAGGGCGTGGTGGTGGTGCCCTCCTCCTGGTACCCGCGTACGTGGAACCGGTGCGGGTTGGGGCGTCCGTGGATCAGATGGTGGACGGCGCTCGGATACCCGTGGAAGGCGAACACGACATCCGTATCGGCGGTGAACGCGTCCACGAACTCGCCCCTCGCCCATCCCGTGCGGGTGACGCGCTTCGGGGAACAGCGCCATGAGGTCGACGACGTTCACTACGCGGAACTCGAACTCGGGGCAGTGGCGGCGCAGGAGCTGGGCGGCGGCGATCGTCTCCATAGTGACGATGTCGCCGGCCGACGCGAGCACCACTTCGGGCTCCCTCCGGTGCTCGTTCCCGGCCCAGTCCCACACCGACGCGCCGCGGGCGGCGTGCTGGCGGGCGGCGTCCATGTCGAGCCACTGCAGCTGAGGCTGCTTGTCGATCACGATGAGGTTCACGTAGTCGCGACTGCGAAGGCAGTGATCGGCGATAGCGAGCAGGCTGTTGGCGTCGGGCGGCAGGTAGATGCGCGCCACCGTGCCCTTCTTGCTGAGCACGACATCGATCAGCCCGGGCCCCTGGTGGCTGAAGCCGTTGTGGTCGTTCCGCCAGGCCGTCGACGTGAGCAGGATGTTCAATGACGCGACCGGGGCCCGCCAGGACAGGTCACGGGCGACTTCGAGCCACTTGGTGTGCTGCACCGTCATCGACGCCGACACCATCGCGAACGCCTCGTACGACGCGAACAGCCCGTGCCGTCCCGTGAGCAGGTAGCCCTCGAGCCAGCCCTGGCAGTTGTGCTCGCTGAGGACCTCCATCACGCGGCCGTCGTGCGTCACGTGGTCGTCGATGTCGATGATCGGCTCGATCAGCATGCGGTTCTCGACGTCGAAGACGGCGCCCAACCGGTTCGAGTTCGTCTCGTCCGGGCACACGAGGCGGAAGCTGGCGCTCTCCCGGTTGCGCGTGAACACGTCGCGCAGGAACTCGCCGAGGCGGCGGGTCGACTCGTGGAGCTCGGCACCCGGCTGCGGGACGGGAATCGCGTACCCGGTGAAGTCGGGCAGGTCGAGCGGCTCGAGCACGCGCCCACCGTTGGCGTGCGGGTTCGCGCCCATGCGGCGCTCGCCGCCGGGCGCGAGCTTCGCGAGCGCCGGCATCAGCCGGCCCTCATCGTCGAACAGCTCTTCGGGCCGGTAGCCGCGCATCCACTCCTCGAGCTGGTGCAGGTGGTCGGCGTTGTCGCGCACGTTCGCGAGCGGCACCTGGTGCGCACGGAACGTGCCCTCGACCGGCTGGCCGTCGACGACCTTCGGGCCGGTCCAACCCTTCAGCGTCCGCAGCACGATCGCCGGCCACCGTGGCCGGGCGCCGAAGCCGTGGGCACGGGCGCCGTCCTGGATCACACGGATCGCGTCGAAGCAGCGGTCGAGCGTCGACGCGAGGTCACGATGCACGGCCGGCGGGTCGTCGCCTTCGACGAAGTGCACGTCGTACCCGTAGCCGCGCGAGCACCGCCTCGACGGCGTCGTCGGTCGCCCGTCCGAACACGGTCGGGCCCGAGATCTTGTAGCCGTTGAGGTGGAGGATCGGCAGCACCGCGCCGTCGCGCACCGGGTTGAGGAAGTCGATCCCCTGCCAGGAGCCCGACAGCGGTCCAGTCTCGGCCTCGCCGTCGCCGATCACGCACGCCACGACGAGGTCAGGGTTGTCGAACGCGGCGCCGAACGCGTGCGCGAGCGCGTAGCCGAGCTCGCCCCCTTCATGGATCGAGCCGGGCGTCGGAACGCTCACATGGCTCGGCACGCCGCCGGGCGTCGAGAACTGGCGGAACAGCCGGTGCATGCCGTCGGCGTCGGGCGACACCACCGGGTAGATCTCGCTGTACGTCCCTTCGAGGTACACGTTGGCGAGGATCGCCGGCCCGCCGTGCCCGGGTCCCGTGATGAAGATGACATCGGCGTCGCGGTCGCGGATGACGCGGTTCAGATGCGCGTACAGGATGCTCAAGCCGGGCGAGGTGCCCCAGTGGCCCAGGAGCCGGGGCTTGATGTGCTCGGGCGTCAGGGGCTCGCGCAGCAGCGCGTTGTCGCGGAGGTAGATCTGGCCGACGGTGAGGTAGTTGGCGGCGCGCCAGTACGCGTCGATGGCGGCGACGTCGTCGTCGGAGAGCGTGGCCGGCATCAGTCGCCTCCTACCCGTTCTCGACCTGCCACGACCACGTGGCGGTCACGACGACCGGCGCTCCCGGGCGGGCCACGGCGGGGCCGAGATTGAACGCGTCCGGCGGGTGGGATTGCGGCTCGACGCAGATGGCGTGCTCCGGCTCGTCGAACACGACCACGCACGGGCAGGACGTCTCGAGCGTGACCGTCGCGGCCCCCGGCCACTGCAGCACCGCCGGCGGGTCGCCGAGGCGGGTGAAGCAGTCGTCCCACGGGTGGGGCCCAGGCGGCACGAGCTCGCCGTTCGGGATGCCGTCCCCGTCACGCCGGTACATGGCCTGCGCGTGGAGGTCGACGGCGAGCTGGTCGCCGCGCTGCGCTCGTCGGCGCCACCACGGATGCCAGCCGCACGAGGCCGGCATGGGCGTGTCGGCGGCGTGCACCTCCATCGTGAGGTGGAGCGCGTCCGGCGCGAGCGAGAAGCGTTGGACGACGCGGCCGCCGAACGGCCACGGCGGCTCGAGCGGCGAGGAGATCACGCCTTCGCCGTCCTCCCGCCAGGGATGATCGCGGGCCGTGCCGTGGATCGAATGCGGCGGGTTGTTGAGCGGGAGCTGGTATCGCTGGCCGTCGAAGTCGAAGCGGCCGTGCCGGATGCGCCCGGCCCAGGGCGCCATCGGGAAACAGCCGAAGTTGTGATCGTCGACCTCCGGCGTCACCAGGAGATCGAGCCCGTCCACGCTGAGCGCCATGATCCGGCCGCCTCGCTCCGGCGCGACCACGAGCCGCGCCGACCCGGACTCGAGCGTCAACACGCTCGGCAGTCTCGCACGCAACTGCTCGTGCGTAGGTGTGTGTGCGTCAGCCCAGGCGCTCGATGACCGTCGCGTTGGCCTGGCCGCCGCCTTCGCACATGGTCTGGAAGCCGAAGCGGCCGCCCGTCGTCTCCAGGTGGTTGAGCATCGTGGTCATCAGTCGCACACCGCTCGCGCCCAGCGGGTGGCCGATCGCGATGGCGCCGCCGCGCGGGTTGTACTTCGCCGGGTCGGGCCGGAACTCCTTGGCCCACATGAGCGCGATGGCGGCGAACGCCTCGTTGCACTCGATGGCGTCGAACTCGTCGATCTTCATGCCCGTGCGCTCGAGCAGCTTGCGCGTCACCGGGTTCGGCGCCGACAGCACGAGCACGGGGTCGTCGGCGAGCACGGCGAAGTGGACGAAGCGCGCCCGGATCGGCAGGCCGAGCCGCTCGGCCGTGGCCCGGTCGGCGACGAGCATCGCCGAGGCGCCGTCGCTCATCGGCGACGAGTTCCCCGCGGTGATGTCGGGCGCGGGCTGCTCCTCGGACTCCCAGACGGCGGGCAACGCCGCCAGTTGCTCGCGCGACGTGCCGCGCCGGATTGCCTCGTCGCTGCGCAGCACGTCGCCGGTGGGCTCGCCGTGCTCGTCCATGAGCGGCACGGGCAGGACCTCTCGGTCGAAGAACCCGGAGTCGACGCTGGCGGCGGCGCGCCGGTGACTCTCCAGCGCGAAGGCGTCCATCTCGTCGCGGGTGACACCGAAACGGTCGGCGAGCACCTGGGCGACCCAGAACTGGATGCCGAGCGTGTGGTTCGTGTGCTCCATGAACGCGGGGCTGAACGGCCCGACCCCGCCCCGGGCGTTGCTCGACATCGGCGCCCGGGTCATCGACTCGACGCCGCACGCGATGGCGAGGTCGTAGGCGCCGGCCATCACGCCCTGGGCGACGAAGTGCACCGCCTGCTGCGACGAGCCGCACTGACGGTCTACGGAGGTGGCGGGCACGTGCCACGGCAGCCCGGCCGCGACCCAGGCGTTGCGGGTGACGTTGCAGCCCTGCTCCCCCGACTGGGTCACGCATCCGCCGACGACGTCGTCGATGGTCCCGGGATCGACGTCGTTGCGTTCGAGCAGCGACCGCAGCGTCAGCCCGAGCAGGTCTGACGGGTGCCAGTCGGCCAGCGCTCCCTTCCGCTTGCCGACCGCGGTGCGCACGGTGTCGACGATGACCGCCTCACGTGCCTCCATGCCGCTCCCCTATTGGAACCGATTGAACCTGACATGGTAGTCAGGTCGAATTGACGCGACGCCGGCGAGCGACAGGAGGGCCACATGGGCGTGACCGGTGGTGACGTTCCCGAGCACGACCACATCGTCGACACCGGGAAGAGCAGCTTCGGCCTCGACGAGCTCGGCCACATCCAGCCCGGGTTGGCGCGCATCATGCCCGAGATCGGCGCGCGCATCTGGAAGTGCTACTACGCCGGCAAGGCCGGCAATCAGCCGCTGGCGCGCTTCCAGCTCAAGGAGGCCGTCAACCTCATGGAGATGGGCGCGTTCGTGCGGCCCAAGTACGAGGAGAACATGACGAAGTTCATCGCCGAGGACGTCGAGCAGGTGAAGCAGGCGATCGAGGCGAAGGACTGGGACAAGTTCGAGACCGCGTTCCACGCCATGGTCGATCAGGCGAACGCGTACCACGAGCTGTACGACAAGGAGTTCCTGCGCTGGAAGATCCCCGACCAGCCGCCGCCTGACCTCGACATGACGCCGCGCCGGTAGGCACGGCGCCGACGGTTACCCCGCCGGCTCCTCCCGCGGCGGACGCCAGAAGAAGACGAGGAGCGCGAGCGCACCACCGAGCCCGGCGATGGCCGTAGTCGTGAGGCCGGACCACCCGTCGACCCACGTGAACCCGAGCGCGTTGTCGAGCGACCACTCCCCCGGGCCGAGCGCGCCGAGCGCCAGCCCGAGCACCGTCAACACCATCACGTACTCCCACCCCTCGGTGGGCCGCTTGAACACGAAGAAGCCGGCGTTGCGGTGGTTGGTGACCCACGCGACGGCGGCGACGCCCGTGACGGCGGCGGCGCCGAGCGGCGTGAGCAGGCCGAACACGAGAGCCGGCCCCGCCGCCAGCTCGGTCACGGTGACGAGCCAGGCGTGGGCCGGCCCGGGATGCAGGCCGAGGCTGGCGAACCAGTTGGAGACGCCGGGCCCCTCGCGCATCCGGGCGAGGTGGTTCCAGCCGTGGGCGAACATGACGACGCCCGCCGCCACCCGCAGGCCGAGCAGCGCGAGGTTCACCGCGTTCGTGTCCATCCGAGGCTGTCCTCCCGAGGTGCCCCATCCGCCGTTCCCTGACGCTATCGTCAGGGTCGGATGAGCGCGCCCGAGGCTATCGACGGCACCTACGACCCGTTCGAGGAGTTCAACCGCAGGACCGGCGCGGGCGTGGTCGAGGACCCGTACCCGCTGCTCGCCATGGCCCGGGAGAAGGGACCGGTGCTGAAGGAGAACCTCGAGGCGGAGTTGCTCTCGGCCGACGGTCGACCGCGCCGCCACCGATGGCACCGGAGGTCTTCACGGCGTTCGGCTACGACGCGGTGCAGACGGTCCTGCGCGACGGCGAGACGTTCTCCTCGGCCGGTTACGCCGAGGTCATGGGCGCGGTCATGGGCCACACCATTCTCGAGATGGACGAGCCCGAGCACCACACCTACCGCGGGCTCGTGCAACAGGCGTTCAGCCGCAAGGCGATGGAGCGCTGGGAGGTCGACGACCGTCGTCCCGATCGTCGACGAGTGCATCGACGCGTTCGTCGACCGCGGCGAGGCCGAGCTCGTGCGCGAGCTCACGCTGCCGTTCCCGGTGAACGTGATCGCGCGGCATGCTCGGACTCCCCCGAGAGGACCTCCCGCAGTTCCATCGCTGGGCGATCGAGCTCATCAGCGTCTCGTTCGACTGGGACCGCGGCACTCGCGCTTCGGCGCAGCTGCGCGACTACTTCGCCCGGGTGCTCGCCGACCGGCGCGTCCACCCCGCCGACGATCTGATGAGCATCCTCGCCGCCGCCGAGCTCGACGGTCAGCACCTCACCGACGAGGAGATCTTCGCCTTCCTCCGGCTGCTGCTCCCTGCCGGTGCCGAGACCACGTACCGCTCGTCGAGCAACCTGCTCTTCGGCCTGCTCACGAACCCCGCCCAGCTCGACGCGCTGCGCGCCGACCGCGCGCTGATGCCACAGGCGATCGAGGAAGGGCTGCGCTGGGAACCGCCGCTCACGACGATCGTCCGGACGGCGACGTGTGACACGGTCGTCGACGGAGTCGACATCCCGTCCGGCGCCATTGTGATCACCAACATGGGCTCGGCGAACCACGACGAGAAGTACTGGGAGCGTTCCGAGGAGTTCGACATCCACCGCGAGCAGCGACAGCACCTCGCGTTCGCGTTCGGGCCGCACATGTGCCTGGGCATGCACCTGGCGCGGATGGAGACCCGTGTGGTGCTCGAGCGGATCTTCGACCGCCTCCCGAACCTGCGTCTCGACCCTGCGGCCGACGCGCCGCACATCACCGGCATGACGTTCCGGGCGCCGCCCTCGCTGCCGGTGCTCTTCGGCTGAGAGGAGACCCCATGCGGGCAGAAGACCTGATCCTCGTGAGCGTCGACGACCACGTCGTCGAGCCGCCCGACCTGTTCGAGGGCCACCTGCCCGACAAGTGGATGGAGTTCGCGCCGAAGAGCGTGCAGCCGCGACGGCATCGACGTCTGGGTCTACGAGGACAGCGTGATCCCCAACATCGGGCTCAACGCGGTCGCGGGTCGGCCGCCCGAGGAGTACAACATCGAGCCCACGAGCTACGAGATGATGCGCAAGGGCTGCTACGACATCGACGAGCGCGTCAACGACATGAACCGCAACGGCGTGCTCGGCTCGATGTGCTTCCCGTCCTTCGTGCAGTTCTGCGGGCAGCTGTTCTCGCGCTCGAAGGACCTCGACATGGGGCTCAACCTCCTGCGCGGCCTACAACGACTGGCACATCGACGAGTGGTGCGGCACCTACCCGGGCCGGTTCATCCCGCTGTCGATCCCGCCGATCTGGGACCCGCAGCTCATGGCCGACGAGGTGCGCCGCGTCGCCAAGAAGGGCTGCCACGCGGTCACGTTCTCGGAGAACCCGTTCAAGCTCGGGCTGGCCGCACATCTTCGGCGACCACTGGGACCCGTTCTTCGCCGCCTGCGAGGACGAGGGCACGGTCATCTGCCTGCACATCGGCTCGTCGTCGACGCAGATCGAGATCGCGCCCGGCGCGCCGATCGACGTCATGATCACGCTGACGCCGCTGAACACGATGCAGGCCGCGACCGACCTGCTGTGGTCGCCGGTGCTGCGCAAGTTCCCGAACCTGCAAGTTCGCGCTCTCCGAGGGCGGCACGGGCTGGATCCCCTACTGGCTCGAGCGGATCGACTACGTGTACCAGCAGCACCGCTTCTGGACGGACCAGGACTTCGGCGACGCGCTCCCGAGCCAGGTGGCGCGCGACCACTTCACGTTCTGCTTCATCAGCGACCGCGCCGGCGTCGACGAGCGCGAGGCCATCGGCATCGACAACATGACGTGGGAGTGCGACTACCCGCACTCCGACTCGTCGTGGCCGAACTCACCCGAGTCGGTCGCCAAGCAGCTCGACGGCGTCGCCGACGACGATCGTCAACAAGATCACGCACGAGAACGCGATGCGGATCTTCCGGTACGACCCGTTCGCCCACCGACCCAAGGCGCAATCGAGCGCCGCCGCGCTGCGCGCCGAGGCGCCCGCCTAGCCCGTCGCCTGCGGCCCGGCGGTGCCGGAGCTCGGGCACGAGCCCGGCGTCGGCGAGCATCCGCACCGCCCGCTCCTCCTCCACGTCGATCACGATCGCCTCGCCCGGGTGCCGGTCGACGATGAACCGGACCACGCAGTCCTCGCACGCGTTCGTGTGCTGCATCACGCAACTGTCGCAACTGATCTCCATGGCACGACTCGCACGGGGGTGTGACAGCTACGCCCTCCCCTACGACCAGTCGGGCACCGGGAACAGCGAGCGGGGTTGGTCGCACCAGCACGCCATCACCCGGCCCGCCAGGGAGTCGTCGCGGATCAGCTCGACGGCGGCGTCGGCGATCTCCTCCGGCGGCAGGATGCCCGGGCGGGACGGAGGCCGCCTCCTCCTCGGGGGTCATGCGGGATCGTGATCGCCGGCTCATCGGCGTGTCGACCCAGTCGGGGCAGATGCAGTTCACCCGGATCCCGGCCTGGTCGGAGAGGGGCGCCAGCGCGGCGCTGAAGCGCGCGACGCCCGCCTTGGTGGCCGCGTAGTCGGGCGCCGGGTGGGGGCCGAGCCCGACGCCGGCGAGCGACGCGATGTTCACGATCGCGCCGCCACCTCGCTCGCGCATCGCCCGGATGGCGTAGTAGGTGCCGAGCATGGGGCCACGCAGATTCACGTCCACCACCCGCATCCACGCCTCGGGCTCGGAATCCGGGAACGCGGGGTCCGCCACGATGCCGGCGTTGTTCACGAGGATGTCGAGCCCGCCGAACGTCGTGACCGCGAAGTCGATCATCGCCCGGACGTCGGCCTCCCGTGCAACGTCCACGTGCACGAAGCCGCCGCGTCCGGACGCGGCCTCGATCTGGCCGACCGTCTCCCGACCGGTCCCGTCGTCGAAGTCCGCCACGCCGACGGCCGCCCCCTCCCGGGCGAGCCGCAACGCGGTAGCGCGGCCGATCCCGGCCCCCGCCCCGGTCACGAGCGCGACGCGCCCCGCGATCTCCACGCGCTGAGTATGACCGCGGGGTACGACCGTTAGCGGCGGAGCGCCCGCAGGAGCGTCTCCGACGACACGACGTGGGCGCCGGATTCGCGGGCGTGCTCCTCCACCCAGCCGTCGGAGGAGGCCACGACCACGGGCACCTCGACCGGGAGGTCCATGGCCTGGCGCACGACGACGGCGTCGGCCTCCTCGCCCTCGGGCGAGAACACGACGCGGACACCCGGCCGCCGGGGCGGGAGCACCCCGCCGACGTCGGCGCCGTCGAACACCAGGATCACCCGGGCGCGTGTCCGGAGCTGCAGCTCGGAGATGGCGCTCAGCAGACGGTCGCGTTGCTGGGCCGGCGGGGCGTCACCCCACGCCAGCATCGACACGTTGTAACCGTCCACGACGAGCACCGCTCGAGGCGTCCGCAGCATCGCATCGAGCGCGTCGGGGTCGTCCTCGACCATGCCGGGCGGAACCCGGGGATGGGCGCGACGCGGCCGCAGATCCCGGTCCTTCTTCTTCTCCTTCTCTTTGTCCTTGTCGCTGTCCGGTGCTCGTTCGGCCGCAGCCGCCGCAGGCTCGTCCGACGTGTCGTCGTGGTTCGTCCGTTGCAGCACCCGGCGGGCCTGGTCGGCCACGCCGCTCAGCCCCGTCGCCAACCGCTGGGCCAGGTCGGCGGCGTCGACCAGCGCGCGCAGGTCATCGCGCCGCAGGATCGGCAAGCCTGCGTCCGCGTCGCGCACCTTGGCTTCCGCTTCCTTCACGGCGCGCCGCAGCTCGCGCATTTCGTCGTCGACCTTGCGGGCTCTGGTCGCCTCTCGTTCGATGCGCGCATCGGCTCCATCGACTGCGGTGCGTGCATTCGCGATCTCGCGTTCCATGTCGGCGGCCTTCCGCTCGGCCGCCGCTACCTTCTGGTTGGCCAGCGCGTCGCGGTCACGCCGGCTCTGGCGCTCCTCGCGCAGCTCGCGCTCGACGTGCTCCGCCCGCTGTTCGGCGGAGGCGCGTGCAGCTTCGGCGCGTCGGCGCGACTCCGCCAAGCCCGCGACCTGCGACTCACGCGCGCGGTCATCGTCGCCGGCCTGCCGTTCGAGCCGCAGGCGCTCGAAAGCAGCGCACGCGACCCCGAGACCGAACGTCCATCCATGGGGTCGGGCCGCGTACAACGCCGACGCGAGGACCGGCAGCGTGGACTCGTCGCTTGCCTTGCTCACGAGCGCGAACGCGTCGTCGGCGTCCCACGTCTCGAGCGCGTCGGAGACCTCGGACCGCGCAAGGAACAGCTCGACGGCGCGGTCGCGGAATTCCGGTTCTGCGTCGATCGCGCGCAGCAGCTGCTGGCGCGCGGCGCCGCGCGCCAGGCCGCGACGATCGAACTCGGCGACGGGCCGCAGGATCGGCGGTATCTCGCTCGGCTCGAGCGTGCGCAGCATCTCGCCCGCGGTGTCGAGCAGCGGCACGAGGAGCGACTCGGGCACGGGCGGCCGTGACACCCGCTGCGGCGGGCTCGACATCCGCTCGCCGGCCGTCACCGCGCCCGCCGAGATGCTCGTCGTGAGGCCGACCCGTAGACTGATTCGCAGAAGCCGGGTGGCCGGCGGCGAAGGAGTGGCATGCGTTCACGGTACGAGGAAGTCACCCTCGACACGCAAGGCGACGGCGACATGCTCGACGTCACCCCCTACGCCCAGAAGGTCATCGACAACGCCGGCCTGGCCGACGGTCTCTGCACCGTGTTCGTCGCCCACTCGACGTGCGGCATGACGACCATCGAGCACGAGCCCGGATGCAACGCCGACCTCAACGCCGTCCTCGAGGGCGTCGCTCCCCAGGACCGCCCGTGGGAGCACAACGCCCGCAACGCCGACACCAACGGGCACAGCCACGTGCGCGCCGCGCTCGTCGGGCCGTCGGTGACGATCCCGTTCCGGGCCGGCGCGCTCCAGGTCGGCGTCTGGCAGAAGGTCGTCTGCATCGATTTCGACGACCGCCCGCGCAGCCGCAAGGTCGTCGTCCAGCTCCTCGGCGAGTAGCGCCAGCTCTCGCCGCTCACGCGGGGTCGGCCGGCGCCGCGGCGTCGGCCGTGGTCGGCGACGCGTTCGGGCGTTTCGATGCTGTCGCCACTGGCGCCGCACCACCGGCACGTGACCCGCTCGACGGTCTCCTCGAGCAGCTGCTCGTCCTCGACGGTCAGGTCACCACCCACGCTGTAGTGGTGGAACGCGCTCGTCCGCCGGGTCGTGACGACGTCGAAGCGGGTGAGGTTCCCGCACGCACCGCAGCGGTAGCGCACCGCCATTGACTCCTCCATGGTCGCCCAGGCCGACTCGAGCAGCGGCGGTCGTTCGGGGACGCCGCCCTCGCCGCGGAGTGTACGGCTTCGTCCGCCTACGGGCCGCCTCGGCGGGCCGCGGCGCGTCTCGACCGCGGCTCGTCGGCCGCGCCACCAGCGCCGGCGCCATCCCCATCGTCGCCGTCGAACGGTTCGGGCTCGCCGCGCTGTGAGTCGTTCGCCGCGGCGCGCTTCTCGGCGCGTCGCCGCGCGAGCGCGCGACCACCTTCGAGGAACAGTGTCAGCAGGAGTGTCGTGAACAGCGCCCAGACCGGCGCAACCGCGACCACGCGGATGTAGCGCGTGATGCCGGTCCCGACGAACACGTCGACGAGCCGGTCGCCGCTCAACCACCCGGTCACTCGAGCCACCCAGATCGTGACCACCAGGCCGAGCGCGAGCGCGACCACCCACGCGAGCACACGCAGCGGCAGGGCGACCTGCGTCCGTCCGGGGAGCGTCGGACGACGGGCGGGGCGCCGTGGCCGGACGCGCCGCCTTGGGCGCGGACGCCGCCACGGGCGCCGGCGCCGGAGCGGGGCGCGACGGGATGACCGCAGTCGACTCGGGATGCGGCGCGTCGGACGGGCGTACGTGTCGCGACGACGCCATCACCGACGGGCGGAACTGGCTCGGCACCTTCAGCGGCTGACCGCAGCTTTCACACTTGAACGTGGGCGCGTCCGGCAGGCCCGACACCCCGTGCTTGCGCCCGCATGACGGGCACTGGATGGCCTTCCCCACCGCGTCAGCCTTCGTCGGCGGCGCGCGCCGCCTTGCTCGTGAGCACGAAGGTCTCGAGGACGGCGGCGGCCTTCCCCGATTCGATGGCCGCGATCGCCTGCTCGATCCCGGCGCCGAGGTCGGCGGCGGCGTCGGCGACGACGAGCGCGGCGGCCGCGTTGAGCGCCACGACGTCGCGCACCGGGCCCGGCTCGCCGCCGAGCATTCGCTCGGCGATCGCCACGTTGGCGGCGGCGTCGCCGCCGACGATCTCGTCGGCCTCGGCGGCCGGGATCCCGACTCGCCCGGGTCGACGGTCGAGCGTGCGCACCGCGCCGTTCGTGAGCTCCCACACGTTCGAGACCGTGGTCGTCGTGAGCTCGTCGAGGCCGTCGTGGCCGAAGAACACCATCGCCCGCTCGACGCCGAGCTCGGCGAGGGTGCGCGCCATGCGCTCGGCCATCGCCGGGTCCGACACGCCCACGACGCGGCGGCGCACGCCGGCCGGGTTGGCGAGCGGGCCGAGGAAGTTGAACGTCGTGGGCACGCCGAGCTCACGACGCGCCGGGCCCGCGAACCGCAGCGCCGGGTGGAACTTGCGGCGCGAAGCAGAACCCGATCCCGGCCTCGTCGATGCAGCGGGCGACGCCGGTCGGACCGAGGTCGATCACCACGCCGAGCGCCTCGAGCACGTCGGCCGAGCCGCACGGCGACGACGCGGCGCGGTTGCCGTGCTTGGCGACGCGCACGCCCGCGCCCGCGACGACGAGCGCCGCCATGGTCGAGATGTTGACGGTGCCGGAGCGGTCGCCGCCGGTGCCGCACGTGTCGACGACGGGCCCGCCCGGGCCGTCCAGCGGGATGTCGACCGGTCTCGGCGAAGCGCAGCATCGTGCGCACGAGCGCCGCGAGCTCGCCCGCCGTCTCGCCCTTGGCCCGCAGCGCGACGGCGAAGCCGGCGATCTGCGCGTCGGTCGCCTCGCCGGCGAGGATCGTGGCCATGGCCTGCTCGGCCAGCTCGGCCGGCGAGGTCCTCGCGGCGGAGGAGCCGGCCGAGCACGTCGGGCCAGAGGGCGGGGGTCGGTGTCGTCATGAGGGTTTCTGTTCGTGCGCCGGAGTCAATCCCACCACAGATCGTGGTCGAGCACGCCGCGCGCGATGAGCCCGAGCTGCACCTGCGTGGTGCCCTCGACGATCGTGAGCTGCTTGGCGTCCCGGTAGTAGAGCTCCGTCGGGTGGTCCTCCATGTACCCGGCGGCGCCGAGCATCTGCAGCGCCTCGCCCGAGACCTTCACCGCGAGCTCGGTGGCGTAGTACTTCGCCATCGACAGGAACGGCACGTACTCCTTGGTGAACTGGCCGCGGTCGGCCATCCACGCGGCGCGGTAGGTGAGCAGGCGGGCGGCCTCGATCTCGGCGGCGAGCTCGGCGATCTTCCACTGGATGCCCTGGAAGTCGGCGATCGTCTTGCCGAACGCCTCGCGCTCCTTCACGTACTCGACCGCGTACATCAGCGCGCCCTCGGCGAGCCCGATGCCGCGGGCGGCCACGATCGGGCGCATCGAGTTGAGCCCGAGCATGGCGAGCCGGAACCCGCCGATCTCGCCGATGACGTTCTCGGCGCGGCACGCGCACGTCGTCGAGGAGGAGCTCGCCGGTGTCGACGCCCTTCACGCCCATCTTGCGGTCGATGCGGCCGACGTCGACGCCGGGCCACGAGCGCTCGACGATGAACGCGCTGACGCTGTCGTGGGCACGCGAGTCGACGGCGCCGCGTCTTGGCGAAGACGCAGTACCAGTCGGCCTGGCGGACGCCCGACATCCAGCACTTCGTGCCGGTGAGGACCCAGTCGTCGCCGTCGCGGCACGGCGCGGGTGCGCATGCCCATGACGTCGCTGCCGGCCTGCGGCTCCGAGAGCCCGAACGCGGCGCGCGGCCTCGCCCGTCGCGACCGGGCGTGACGTACCGCTGCGTTCTGCTCCGTCGGACCCGGCGATCATCACCGGGCCCGGTCGGCAGCCGGGTGAGCAGCAGCATGAGGGCGGCCGCGTTCGAGTACTTCGCGACCTCCTCGATGGCGATCGTCGAGGCCGAGGATGCCGGCGCCGGAGCCGCCGTACTCCTCGGGGATGCACAGGCCGGTGAGGCCGGTGTCGACGAACAGCGTCGAACAGGTCCTGGGGGTACTCCTCGGTCTCGTCGATCTCACGGGCCCGGGGCGCGACCCGTTCCTGCGCGAGCTTGCGGACGGTGGCCTGGAGCTCGGCGAGCTCGTCGGAGAGCTCGAAATCCACGACCGGATGCTACCGGCCGGTCTCGGAGTCGATTCGGTCGAGGGGCTACGCGGACTTGCGCCGCTGGCGGATGAGCCGGCGGCGCTCGCGCTCGGTGCGACCACCCCACACGCCGTCCTTCTCGCGGACGGTGAGGGCGTACTCGAGGCACGGCTCGCGCACCGGACACTCGGCGCAGATCTCCTTGGCCTCCGGCGCCTCGTCCTCGTCGGAGACGGGATAGAAGACGGCGGGATCGACTCCGCGGCAGCGGGCCTGTTGACGCCAGGCCAGATTCATGACTTCAGCACCTCTTCCCCGGCGAGGGTTTCCAGGGGAAACGTTTCAACCCTTGGTGATTCGGTCGTTATTCCCCTCCGATCACGCCGAAAACCTCCGCACCGGCGGGCCGGGAGGCGGGCCATAGGATCCGCGGGATGGCCCGGCTCCCCCCCGAGATCCTCGACGCCACCCGCCCGGGAACCGAGCGCCGAAGCCGTCAGCTGATCCCGCTCCTGCTGGCAGCGGCGGCCACCCTGCCGGCGCTCGGCTTGCGGGCAACGGGCGGCTCGCCGCCCACGTGGTTCGCGGCGATCTTGTTCGGGTTGGCCGTCGTGGGAGCGGCCTTCCTCCTCGCGTGGGGCGCGGAGGCGCTGCAGCTCGACGTCTCGCAGGGTCTGGCGATCGCCGTCCTGGCGCTCATCGCCGTCCTTCCCGAGTACGCGGTCGACTTCACGTTCGCGGTCAAGGCGGGCCAGGACCCCGACAAGTACGCGCCGCTCGCGCTCGCCAACATGACCGGCGGGAACCGCCTGCTCATCGGCGTCGGCTGGTCGCTGGTCGTGCTGCTCGCGGCGTGGCGTATCACTCGCGTCGCGCGGGCGCAGAGCTACGAAGGTCCACTCGACACCGAGGTCACCCTCGACCGGCCGCACGCCATCGAGATCACGTTCCTCGCCGATCGCGACCGATCTACTCGCTGACGCTCCCGCTGAAGCGAACGCTTGCCTTGTTCGATGCCGTCGTGCTGATCACGCTGTTCGTGCTGTACGCCATTCGAATCAGTCGTGCGCCGGCCTCGGAGCCGCACCTGGTGGGACCGGCCCGGTTGATCGGCGACCTCCCGACTGCACGACGGCGCGCCGTCGTCGCCGTGATGCTCCTCGCTGCCGCCGGCGTGATCCTGGCTTCGGCGGAGCCGTTCGCGCGAGTCGCTCGTCGACACCGGCGAGCAGTTCGGCATCGACACGTTCCTGCTCGTGCAGTGGGTCGCTCCGCTGGCTTCGGAGGCGCCCGAGCTGCTCGTCGCCGGCCTGTTCGCGTGGCGGTTGAACACGAACGCGCGGCCTCGGGACGCTCGTGTCGGCGAAGGTGAACCAATGGACGTTGCTCGTGGGGACGCTCCCGATCGTGTTCGCGATCTCGGCGGGGGTGTTCCATGGTCTGCCGATCGACTCGCTCCAGCGTGAGGAGCTGTTCCTCACCGCCGCCCAATCCGCGTTCGCCGTCGCGGTGCTGACGAACCGGTCGATCAGCGTGCGGGAGGCGTTCGCGCTGCTGGGGTTGTTCCTGTTGCAGTTCGTTCTCGGCGGTGTGCTCCCAGAAGGCCTGCGCGCGGTCGAGCGGGTGGGTGTCGGCGTGGTGTACCTCGTCCTGGCGTTCGTGGTGATCGTGCAGCAACGCCGGTACGTTCGCCCGCTCGTGCGCGACGGCTTACGCACGTCGGTCACCGAGCTCGTGCACGAGCGCGACCAGGCCCCGGCGGAGGCGTGAGGCAAGATCGTGCCGTGACCGCGCCCGAGCTCGAGAGCCGAGCTGCCGTCCGCTGGCCCGCAGTGATCCGAGGCGCGCTCCTCGGCCTGGCCCTCATCGTCCCGATCACGATCGTCGGGGCCATCCTCGACCGCTCGATGGACAACTTCGACAACTCGGGTTGGCGTGTCGTCCTCGCGCTCTTGATCGCGCTGACGTTCGTGCCGGCCGGCGCCTACGCCGCCCGCCTCGCCCCCGCCGCGCCGTTGACGAACGGTGCGCTCGCCGGGCTCGGGACGTTCGTGGCGTGGCTCCCCCTCCGCGTGCTGATCTGGCTGACCCGCGACGACCGCCCCGGTCTGGTGAGCGGGCGCGATCCGGTGTTCCGGCCCGGACAGCTGTTCGGCTTCCTCGTCATCTCCACCGCCCTCGGGATGCTCGGCGGGTACCTGGCGTCACGGCGGCGCGTGCGTGGCGACGATTCCCATGGGAGCACGACCGCCTGAGCGCGACAATGGGGGTGGTGGCGAGTCGGCCGGGCGGCCGCGTGCCGGGCGCTTCGGCGCACCGGTCCGAGGAACGTCCGGACTCCACCGGGCACGGTGCTGGGTAACACCCAGTCGGGGCGACCCGCAGGAAAGTGCCACAGAGAACAGACCGCCGATGGCGGGACCGGTCTCCGGAGCGGCCCCGCACAGGTAAGGGTGAAACGGTGCGGTAAGAGCGCACCAGCACCCGGGGCGACCCGGGTGGCTCGGCAAACCCCATCGGGAGCAAGGCCACGCAGGGGGAGGACGGCCCGTCCGTAGACACCCCCGGGTAGGCCGCTGGAGCCGGCGGGCAACCGCCGGCCGAGAGGGATGGCCGCCACCGGCGGTTCTCCGGAACCGCCGGCACAGAATCCGGCGTACAGGCCGACTCGCCACCACCACCGATCTGACCTCCGACGGCCCTGTGGTCGACAGTGGGTCGACAGCACGAGTAGCGAGCACGCGAGCGAGGATCTCCGCGGGGACGTCGCGGAGCCAGTCGGCGTAGGAGCGGGTCGGGCGGCTCCAGACGAACATCGGCAACGTCGCGGTCCTCCACGATGCCGCCGACGGCCTTGAACCCGACCGAGCGGATCAGCGGCCAGACGCTCCTCCGTGATCGCCCGTGTCGTGCCACACGGCCATCCCCTGCAACATTCCGCCAAAGAGACACCATGACCGAGGAGATAACCTAATGAAAGCGATCGTGGTGACCGATCAGGCTGCGGGAACGGCCGGGATGACGCTGGCGGAGCGGCCCGAGCCGCCGGCAGCGATCAACGACGTCATCGTCGAGATCCATGCGTCGGGATTCGTCCCGACAGAGCTGGGCGTGGCCCTCGACCTGGACCGATCGCTCGCGACCGTGACCGAACCCCGGCGATCATCGGCCACGAGTTGGCCGGCGTGGTCACCTCCCTCGGCTACGGCACGACGGGACTCTCGGTGGGACAGCGGGTGTTCGGTATCACGGACTGGCACCGCGACGGAACCCTGGCCGAGTACGCGGCCGTGGAGGCACGCAACCTTGCGCCGTTGCCGGGGGACGTCGACTTCACGGTGGGTGCGAGCCTGCCGATCTCCGGCCTGACCGCGTGGCAAGGCCTGTTCCAGCACGGTCGCCTTCAGGCGGGGCAGCGCGTCCTCGCGCACGGCGCCGCCGGCGCGGTCGGGTCGATGGTGACCCAACTCGCCCGAGAGGCCGGCGCCTACGTCATCGGTACCGGCCGCGGCGGCGGACCGCCAGACGGCGCTCGACTTCGGCGCAACGAGTTCCTCGACCTCGACAACGAGGACCCTCGAAGACATCGGCGAAGTCGACCTGGTCTTCGATGTCATCGGCGGTGACATCCAGAGGCGCTCGGCAGGCATGATCCGAGCCGGCGGAACACTGGTGTCGATCGTCGGGCCGGCCGAGGCTCGGCCCGTCGACGGCCTGGCGATCGACTTCGTCGTCGAGTCCGTTCCGAGTCCAGCTGGGGGAGATCGTCGAGCGGGTGCGGGACGGGCGCCTTCGCACGCACATCGGAACCGTCGCGACCCTCGACGACGCCGTCCCCGCGCTCAACCCGACCGAGCGGCGCAAGGGGAAGACCATCATTCGCGTTCGCCCGTGAGGACTCGCGGACATCGATCGGTCCTTCCGTCCTCGTAGATCAGCGTCAGCCGCGTAACGATGTCGGGCGACCTCCTCGGCAAGGTCTGCTCTTTGGGATTCAAACGCGGTACGAAACTCGGCCCGGACGCCGAGGAGTTCGATCTCGGCCGTCGGCTAGGAGCGCGAGGTGTGACTCCTCGTCAACCCAGAACGTTCGAAGCCCGCGCCGCGGAGACGAGCTCACGAGCGCTCGCGGCGGAGAAGGAAGCGCTCACGCACCAGCTTGTCCGTGTCCTTGGTTACTTGCTGCACATAGCGGGCGTGGGTTCGGTAGAGCTGTTGGAGCTTGTCCGGGCCGAAGTCGAGTTGGTAGCCCGCGTAGGCGCACGGGTTCCTCACGACGCCGCCTGGTGCGAGGCTGGTCGGCATGATGCTCGCCGTCGGGACATCGACGAAGGCGCTGCGCACCCCGCCGAGCGCGTTCCCGTTGGCGTCGCGTTTCACCGTCCGGCCGTCGGCCTCGAGCTCGATCCGAGCCGCACGCGGCGGCGCGACGCCCCGCGAGATCCAACGGACGAGGTTGTCGAACGCCATCGCCCAGATGTCGGTCTGGCGGAACGCCGACGGCGTCGCGCCGGCCGGCCAGTCGCAGTCGAGGCTCCCGGCGAAACCCGAGATCGGGTTCTCCGGTTCGTTGTTGATATGTGACATCGCCGCTACCTCGTAGAGCCGGTACGCCTTGCTGTCGGGCCGGCGGTAGCCGAGGCTCCCGTAGACCGAGATGGTCACGAGCAGCTCGCGCTCACCCTCCAACTCCACGATCGGCACGCCGATGTCGGGAACGCGCCCCACCTGCGACCCCCCCGAGCTGCCCACCGCCGCCTGCCCGGGAAAGAACCCGTCGAACACCCGCCGGCCGTCAACCGTCCCCTTGCCCTGGGGTGAGCTGATGAAGGTGCGGGTCACCACCGCCGTCTGCGACCAACCACCGAGAATCGCGCTCTTCACGCGGACCCCTCGCAAGAGGGAATCGGGGTGCTGGTGCAGCAACGCACCGACTCCGGCCAGGATCTCGTTCGGGGCCTCGGTGGTGTCGGGCACATCGAGCGACGCGTAGCGCGTCGGGTTGGCGCCCTTCACGAGCCGCTCCACGACGTCGTGGCTCGCGGCCACGCCCACGTGCACGTCATCGTGCGCAACGAAGTACGGCTGCAAGAACGTCTGCATGCCCCAGATACCAGAGCTGTGCAACGGATCGACGGCGACGACACCGGAAGCCCGAGTCGCATCCGTGGGCCTGCGCACGAAGACAGCGGTCTTGTAGGTGATCCCCGGCGACGAACAGGAGACGAAGAACTCCTCGTCGACCCACCCCGACGGCAGATCGGCCTGCAACACCGCCGACGAACCCGGGCGACGACTCGGTGACCGGCACCGGCCCATCGACCGTCGGAACACACGCAAACCCGTGGATCCCGGAGCGCCCAGACGCCGACGCCCCCGTACGGATGTCACGGCCAGCGCGGGAACCGCGATCACGATCGACACGCATACGACGAAGGCGAACAACGGAACCCGAGATCGATGGCTCCTCGAGCCACGGGATGAGCCACCCACGCGTCAGGCGACGACGCCGCGGACCTTCAGGTCCACGATCGTGTCCCAGTCGATGCCGAGATCGGTGAGGATGGCGTCGCCGTGCTCGTTGAACTCTGGTGCTCGGGCCGGAGTTGCCGGCTCTTCGTCGAACTGCACGGGCGCGGCCACCATCTCGAAGGGGACGCCGGCGGACGTCTCGCAGGGCTGCATGTAGCCGTTGGCGACCGACTGGACGTCCGTGGCCGCCTCGAGCGTGTCCTGCACCACGGTCCACTGGCCGACGAAGTCGGCGAGCACCCGACGCCACTCGTCGACGGTGCGCTCGGCGAACACCTCCGCGAGGATCTCGGCCGCTTCGGGTCCGTGCGAAATGAGCGACTCGTGGTCGGCGAAGCGTGGATCGGCGACGAGGTCGGAGCGCCCGATGCTCTCGCACAGCGGCGCCCAGTAGTGACCCGCCTGGAGGCAGTTGAGCGCGAGCCAGCGGTCGTCCTTGGTCCGATAGTTGCTGACCAACGGGTTGCGCAGTGCACCGGCCGGCGGTGGCGACCAGCCCCGATCGAGCACGACGGACAGACCGATGGACTGGCCCATCGCCCACATCCCTGACGCCAGCAGCGAGACGTCGACCACGGGCACCTCGCCGGTGCGCTCTCGGTGGAACAGCGCGCCCATGATGCCGCCGGCGATGGTCATGGCCCCGATGGAGTCACCGAAGCCGGGCCCGGGCGGGACGGGTACGTGCCCGTACTCCGGCCGCATGACGGCCATGGCGACGCCGGCGCGGCACCAGAACGAGAGGTTGTCATAGGAGCCTTTGTCGGCGTCGGGGCCGCGTTCGCCCTGTCCGGTGCCGCGCACGTAGATGATGCTCGGGTTGTGCTCTCGAATGTCGTCGAGGTCGATCTTGAGCTTCTTGCGCACCCTCGGGAGCTTGTTGGTGAGGAAGACGTCCGATGCCGCCGCCAGCTTGTAGAGGATGTCGATGCCCTCGGGCTGGGCGAGATCGAGGGCCAGGCTGCGCTTGCCGCGATTCGAGTGCTCGAGCAGGACGTGCACGTTCTCCGGCACGACGGCGATCCCGCTCGCCGCGAGCCCGCGCATGGCATCGCCCCGCTCGACGTGCTCGATCTTGATCACGTCGGCTCCCCAGTCCGAAAGCAGCGCCGACGCCGCGGGCACGAACGTCTGCTCCGCAACCTCCAGGATGCGCACGCCTTTCATCACGTCGGTCATTGGGTCCTCACTTGTAGGGGCGCCCGCGCGTCCGGGTGTCTCCGCGCCACCGCAGTCCTTGAGCCCGGGCAATTTCTAACAGTAATGTCACGACGGTGTAAGCGGTCAACCGCCTACGCGTCTGGCGTTAGGGTCGTTCTCGCGAGCGCTCGGAACAAGACGGAGCGTGTGCCGAATGAAACTCACTCCCGGCTCCCGGCTACGAAGCGCGGTGTGCGACACCGAGGTGATCGCGGTCCGCGCGCCCGCCGAGGACCTCGACCTCCGCTGCGGCGGGCAGCCGATGGTGCCGATGGGCGAGGAACCGCCGGCAGGTGGTGCGCTCGAGGCGGCGTTTGCGGACGGCACCGCGCTCGGCAAGCGCTACACCGACGGCACCGGCGACCTCGAGGTGCTGTGCACGAAGCCGGGCGCCGGGTCGCTGTCGCTCGGCGACGAGACACTCGTGCTCAAGGAAGCCAAGCCGTTGCCGTCCTCGGACTGACCGCGAGTCGCGCAGATTCCGGCGGCCGTCAAGGGGGCGTGGTTCTCTGCTCCGCTGACCAGAGCTGGTCGATCGCGACGTTCGCGGCGTCTCGGCTGTTGAAGGCGGCCATGATGACCTCACCGTCGACTGCGATGGGGCCGTGAATCGCCCAGGTGGTAGGAGCGATCTGGACGACGTCGCGGGCGACGTGGGCATGCACTTGGATGAGGTATTCGATGATCTGCTGGTGGGCCTTTGATTGTTCACCGAGTTCGTTGCTCATCACGCTGCCCGCCTTTGGTTCCCGCGTGTTGTGGCTTGCCTGACTCACTGGAAGTCGAACGGATCGCGCCATGTCACCGACTCATTCGGTGATACCTCCGGTGCTTGGACGGACACGCTCATGCGTCCGATTGCCAGAGCCGCACACCACAGATTGCCCGCTCGGCGCCGGTCGCGCTTGCCCCGAACCCGCACAGCGGCGAAGAACGCCCGATAGGCGTAGATTGCGAAAATGCTGCCGTCGGGGGGCGATCGCATGGCCGGGCGCGGCCGCGGCCTTCCCATGCTGGTCTTCGGCGTGCTGGTCGCACTCGTTGCTTCCTTGCTCGTCACGCCGGTGGCGTCGGCAGCCCCCGCCGGACTCGAGCTGCGATCCGCTCAACAGCTCTCGCCCCGGTTGACACAGCTGCGCGTCTACAGCCCCGCGCTCGCGCACGAAGCCAACGTGCGCGTCCTCACGCCCGACGGCTTCGACCCTGACCGCGATCACCTGCCCGTGCTGTGGCTCCTGCACGGCGGGTTCGGATCGTCAGCAGACTGGACGACGGTCGGCGACGCCGAGGCGCTTACCGCGCATCTCCCGATGATCTTCGTGATGCCCGACGCCGGGACGGGCGGTTGGTACACCGACTGGCTGCGCGGCACGTCGGAGGGCCCGCAGCGCTGGGAGACGTTCCACCTCGACGAGCTTCGCCCGTTCATCGAGGCGCGCTACCAGACCCGCACCGACCGCGACGGTCGGGCGATCGCCGGCCTCTCGATGGGCGGGTTCGGAGCGATGAGCTACGCGGCGCGTCATCCCGACCTGTTCGGGTTCGCGGCGTCGTTCTCCGGCGCGGTCGACCTCCTGCATCCGGGCATCACCGCGGTCGTGACGATCTCGCCCCTCGCCCACCAAGGCGTGCCCGGCGACATCTTCGGGCTGCCGCTTCTCGACGAGTCACGCTGGCGTGCGCACAATCCCGTCGACCTCGCGGCGAACCTGCGCAGCGTCGAGATCCAGCTCCGCACCGGCAACGGCCAACCTGGAGGCCCGCACGGCGGCAGCCTCGACCCGCAGGAGATGGGCGTGTCGCAGGCGACCGCGACGCTGCACCAGCGCCTCGACGCGCTCGGTATCCCGCACCTCTACGTCGACTACGGCCCGGGCGCCCATACCTGGCCGTACTGGCGAGACGACCTCGCCGCGACGCTGCCGGGCATCACGGCGTTCTTTGCGCGAGCACCAGCGCTGCCCCGCGCCGCGTAATCAGCTGTCGGCAGGAGTGACTCCCTTGGGCGCCTGCTGCTTCATGAACCCGAACAGGTAGCCCGCGACCCGGCGCATCTGGATCTCCTCCGAGCCCTCGGTGATCCGGTAGCGGCGGTGGTGGCGGTAGATGTGCTCGAACTGCTGGTGCCGGGAGTAGCCCAGGCCGCCGAAGACCTGCATGGCGCGATCGGCCGCCTCGCAACAGAGCCGGTTGGCCCAGTAGTTGCACATCGACACCTCCTTCGAGACCGAGAAGGCGCCGTACTCGTCCATCTTCCACGCCGTCTGGCGGATGAGCGCCCGCAGCATCTCGCACTGCGTCACGAGCTCGACGATCGGGAACTGGATCCCCTGGTTCTGCGACAGCGGCTTCCCGAACGGCGCCCGCTCGCCGGCGTACGCGATCGCTCGGTCGAGGCAGTACTCCGCAGCGCCGAGCGACGACGCCGCTTGTCGAATGCGGTTCTCGTTGAAGAACAGCTGCACGACGCCGAGACCTTTGCCCTCGCCTCCGAAGACCGACGAGTGCGGCACGCGCACGTCCGTCAGCCGGATGTGGGCGTGGTCGGTCGGCATGTTGAACGTCCAGAGGAACTCGACGATCTCGAACCCCGGGCTCTTCGTCGGCACGAGGAACGCGGTGATGCCCTCGCCGTCGCCGGCGTTCCCCGAGGTGCGGGCGAAGATGAGCTCGTACGGCGCCTTGTGCATGCCCGTGCTCCACGTCTTCTCGCCGTTGAGCACCCACTCGTCACCGTCCCGGTAGGCGCTCGTCTCCATGTGGGTGGCATCGGACCCGTGCTCCGGCTCGGTGATGCCGAAGGCGAAGCCGCTCGTACCCTCGAGCAGCTTCGGCACCCACTCCGCCTTCTGCTCCTCGCTGCCGTGATGGAGCATCAGCAGCAAGCCGACGTTGTTGCCGACGATCGACGACTCGTTCTGCAGGTCGTTGTGCAGCCCGAGCCCCTTGCGGGCGAGGTGCTCGCGGATCACGGCCATGCCGAGGTTGGTGCCGTCCTTGCCGCCGTACTCCTTCGGGAACGCGTACCGGTAATGGCCGGCGGCGTCGGCCCGGCGACGCATCTCGGCGAGCAGCGCCTCCCAGTCTTCGTTCGGCAGGCCGCCGCGATCCCAGTCCGTCCGGGCGTCCTCACGCCGATGGTCGAAGAACCGCTCGTTGTCGTCCTGGGCCTGGAGCGGCTTGATCTCCCGCTCGATGAAGTCGTCCAACTCGGCGAGGTAGTCGACGAGGTCCTGCGGGAGGTCGAAGTCCACGGCGTCTCCGGAGGTCGGCGGGCGACCCAGCCGCGTCGATGGTCAGCGGACTGGTCAGGAGCGAAGATACGTCCCTCGCGAGCACGACGACCCGCAGAGCGGGCGCATCTACACGTCATGAGCATCCTCGACACCATTCCTGCCTCGGATCGAACCAAGCTCCGGCGCGCCGGGAAAGCCGGCTGGTCTCGGCCCATGCTGGCCACCCTGACCGACCACTACTTCTCCCGCCCCGACTGGATCTACGAGCGGAAGCTCGACGGAGAACGCGTCATCGGCGTGCGCGCCGGTCGATCCGCCAAGCTGTACTCGCGCAGCCAGCAGACGCTCGATGGGGCATACCCCGAGGTCGTGGACGCACTCGGGCTGCAGCAAGAAGAAGACTTCACCGTCGACGGTGAGGTGGTGGCGTTCGACGGCACGACCACGAGCTTCTCCCGTCTCCAGCGTCGCATGCAGACCAAGGACCCGGAACAGGCCCGGCGTAGCGGCGTCGCCGTCTACTACTACGTGTTCGATGTCATGCACGTCGCCGGCTACGACGTCACGGGCGTTCCACTCCGGTCCCGGAAACGGCTTCTCCGAGCGCTTCTCGCGTTTGCAGATCCGCTGCGATTCACATCGCACCGCAACACCGAAGGTGAGCGGTACTACGAGGAGGCTTGCCGCAAGCGGTGGGAAGGACTCGTCGCAAAGCGCGCCGACTCGACCTACGTACACGTCCGCTCGCCGGACTGGCTGAAGTTCAAGTGCGTCAACAGCCAGGAGTTCGTCGTCGGCGGGTACACGGACCCGGCCGGAAGCCGGAAGGAGTTCGGGGCCATCTTGATCGGGTACTACGACGGCGACGATCTTCGCTACGCGGGAAAGGTCGGAACCGGCTTCGACGATCGCACGCTGCGCGATCTCGGTCGCCGACTCCGTCGACTGGAGCGTCCTGACTCTCCCTTCGTCGACCGCGTGCCGGGCCGCAACGTGCACTGGGTGAAGCCCCAGCTGGTGTGCGAGGCGGGCTTCACCGAATGGACCGGCGACGGGCGGCTGCGCCACCCCCGGTTCATGGGGCTGCGTCGCGACAAACGACCGTGTGAGGTGGTACGCGAGCGGCCGTCATGAGACCGATCAGCTTCGGCGACGAGCGAGCGTGTTGCGGTCGCGGTGGCAGTAGACGTCGTCGATGCGGGGTTGGTACATGAACGTCTCCTGGTCGTAGGAGAACTGATCGGGGATCGACAGGTCGACGGTCGTCCGAAATTGCGTCGTGCGCGCGGTAGTGGTCAGGTGCGGGTTGGAAAGAATCCCGAAGTCGTCGGCCCCCGCCTCGGCGCTCACGGTGAGCGTGGTGTCTCCGGGTCGTGCGGACCCGCCGGCGAGCACCACGATGCCGCGGGGTGTGACGACTCCTCGCATGACGAGCTCGTGCTCTGCGTCCCAGAACCAGTAGCCGATCTCGGTGTGGAACGGCACCTCTTCGTCCATGCGCCACGCGGTGGTCGTGTAATCGAGGCGGTGCAGCGCCTGGGCCCCGTTGTGGGCGGGGCCGGCCGGGGTGAACGAGCTCAGCTCACGGAAGCGGGCCGATTCCTCGCGGCCTCGCGCGTAGACGTAGGCGTCGTCGGAGCCCTGATCGCCTTCCCACTCCCCGATCAGCGGCGCCAGCGGCCCGAGAGCTTCGGGTTCGAGGGGAGGCACACTCATCGACGGCGACGGTACCGCTCCCGACCACTGCTACGGCCCGGCACGCGCGGCCGGGTCAGGCGCTGGTCGAGAACACGCCCACCGTCACGCGCACGATCGAGTGCAACACCCCGGTCACCAGCTGGCGCAGGGTCGAGACCCGGGGGCGATGGCCGTTGACGGCGGGCCACACCACGTCGATCGGCCGGTACTCGACCCCACGCAGGTCGGGGGTCGGGCGGCGCGCCGCCCATGCCGTCCGCAGCTCGGGCGTGGCGCGGCGATGCTCGCTCAGGTATGCGAGCGCCTCGGGCCAGGCCCCGGTTGTCGCCACGACGCCGCAGCTGCAGCGAGCAGCCCACCGCCGGCCGACGGTCGTCGAGGTGCCGCCGAGCTCGAAGCTGCGCACGGCGCCCATGTGAGCGTCCAAAACGGATGCAGAGGTTCCGATGGGACGCAATTGTGCTCCGGCGCGCCCGGAGAATCGGGGATGGTTCCGGGTAGACAAAACCGGCGCGACCTACATCGTCATCTTCAAGATCTGAGGTCAGCCCGGGCGTGACGCCGGTGAGTTTGGGCCCCGGACGCGGTCGTACTCGGGAAAGGGCTCCCCGAGGAGGTTCTCTTGGCCGCGCCCGACCCGCCGTCCCCCACCCCGCTCGAAGGCCTGCGCCCGCCGTCGGGGCCGAGGACGATCGTCCTCGATGTCTGCGGACCGATCGCGCGTGCCGCGGTCCCCGCCCTCTGCGAGCACGTCAGGCTGCTGCTCGCCAACGGCGACGTCGACCTCGTCACGTGCGAGGTCGGCGGGCTCGTGCACCCCGACGCCACGGCGGTCGGCGCCCTGGCGCGCCTGCAGCTCACAGCGCGGCGGTCGGGCCGGGCGATTCGCCTCCGCAACGCACAGGTCGAGCTGTGCGAACTCCTCGCCTTGACCGGGCTGCGGGACGAGCTACCGGTGTGCCCCGGCCTGCTCACCCAACCGCACCGGCAGGCCGAACAGCGGGAACAGATCCGGATCGACGAAGAAGTCGATCCCGCTGATCCGTCCGTCTGACACCCGGAGGACGTGGATCGCCCACGCCTCGAAGCTCCCGCCGGGACCACCGGCGCGCCATTGCGCGAACGCGGGCGACCCGTTCGCCTCGACGGGCTCGAACCGCGAGCCGCGACAGCCGGAACCGGCGCCGAGCAGCCACTTGCGGAGCTCGTCGGCGCCTTCGAGCCACAGCTCGTAGGGCGGCATCGACATGGTGGCGTCCTCGTGGAGCAGCGCAGACGAGCGAGTCGATGTCGAAGCGCTCGAAGGCGTCGACGTAGCGCGCCAGCAGCGCGCGCTGCTCCTCGTCCTGCGGCATCAGCACGTCGGACTCGGCGACGTTGCTCTCGGCGAGCGTGGAGCGGGCGCGCTGGAGGGCGCTGTTGACCGAGACGACGCTCGTGTCGAGCAACTCGGCCACTTCGCTCGCCTTCCACCGCAGCACCTCGCGCAGGATCAGCACCGCCCGCTGGCGGGCCGGCAGGTGCTGGAGGGCCGCGATGAACGCCACCCGGATCGTCTCCCGGGACTCGGTCACCTCGGCGGGG
This sequence comes from uncultured Actinomycetes bacterium, assembly GCA_963747195.1. GTDB lineage: Bacteria > Actinomycetota > Acidimicrobiia > IMCC26256 > JACDBD01 > JALZAA01. Next base: position 64,289 of record CAVVDV010000008.1, on the reverse strand, counting down.
TCCTCCGTCGGCTGCACGGCGCGGCCGTCGGGGATGGGCTGGATCCACTTGCTCTCGGGCAGGCGCGGGCCCGCCTCCGAGTCTCCCGACGACGACGACACGAGATCCATCGGCAGCGCCCGGCGCTGCCGGCCCTGGATCATGTCGAGGCACACGTTGGTGGCGATGCGGTACAGCCAGGACCGCAGCGCCGATCGTCCCTCGAAGCGGTCGAAGCCGCGCCAGGCCCGCACCATCGTCTCCTGGACGGCGTCCTCGGCCTCGAACGACGAGCCGAGCATTCGGTAGCAGTAGCCGGTCAGCTCGGCGCGGTGCTGCTCGAGGGTTCGTTCCAGGTCCGGCGCGGCGACGTCGGTCATGGGTGCTCCTCTTTGCGCTGGAGGCAGGCGGGTGAGTCGGGGGCGGGCTCGACGATCTGAACGAAGTTGCCGTCGAGGTCCAGAACCGTCCCGATTATGCCCCAGCGTGTGCGCTCCAGCTCACGGACCCAGACGGCCTCGAGCGCGACGAGCCTCGCCTCGGCCGTGCGGATGTCGGCGACGTGGAAGTTGAGGATGATCCGCGCCGGCTCGACGGTGTTCGGGGCGTCGGAGGTGCCGAGCGTGAAGCGGAGCTCGACGCCGCCCGCGGTGAGCAGCGGATCGGCATCACGTCAGGCCGAGCGCCTGCCGGTACCACGCCGCCGCCCGGTCGGGCGCGCGCGACTCGAGCGTGATCGCGCGGATGCGGGCGCGCCGCCGGACGCCCGCAGGTGTCTCGGGGACGGGTGCGTCCGCGACCATCACGACGAGCCCGGTCACTCCTTCAGCTCGATGATCTGCACGTAGTTGCCGTCCGGGTCGACGAGCGTGCCGAACAGACCGCCCTCGCGTTCTTCCAGCTCGACCAGCCACGTCACGCCGAGTGCGTTCAGGTGATCGGCGGTCGCGCGGGCGTCGTCGACGTGGAAGTTGAGGATCACCCGCCCGGGGTCGGGGTTCTTGTCGGCGACGTCGCTGCGCCCGTCGATGAGCACCGATGTGTCGCCGAACGTGCCGGCGAACATCGTCGGCGTCACCTCGGTGAACGCTTCCCCGCTGTCGCCCGGCGCCAGGGCGGCGGCGTACCAGTCGCGCAGCCGGTGAGGGTTCGCGGTGCCGAGCAGGATGCTGCCGAGTGCCGGTGTCGTCTCATGATCAAACTCCCAGCTCGTCGAGTGCGACGCCGCCGTTGACTTCGAAGATGTTGCCGGTCGGGTCCTTGAACCACGCCGTCTTGAACGCGCCGGTGTCGTGGATGTCGCCGTTGCGGGTGACGCCCGGGACGTCGTCGTACCGCTCGAAGGCCACTCCCCTCGCCTTGAGCTCGCGCACCGTCCCCTCGAGGTCGTCGACGGTCCAGAGCGCCGTGGTCCCCTGGTTGGTGCCGGCGGTCTGCGACTCGTAGACGATGAGGGTGCTGGAACCGCTCCGGTAACGGATGACGGCCGGTGAGCTGTCCAGCCTCGTGAGCCCCAGAGCATCCTCGTAGAACTTCGCCGCTTCGGCCGCGTCCTTGACCGGGACCATCGTCGTCACGTCTCGTTCACCCAACATGGCATCCTCCTCGTGGCGTGCCGGCGGGGGGTCTCGAACTACGACCGGCTCGGGCCGAGGAATTCATCGCGGGCCGCGCCGTTCGTCCTCTGTGACGCCCGTCACCGATGAGACCGGGCGTGTCGCACGGTCTTGGCTAGCGTGAACAGCGTGGCCTCGGCCGACGAGAAGGTCCTCGAGATCGACGGGCACGAGCTCCACATCTCGCACCCCGACAAGGTGTTCTTCTCCGAGCACGGCGAGACCAAGCTCGATCTCGTCAACCACTACCTCCGCTTCGCCGAGCCGCTGATGCGCACGATGGGCGGCCGGCCGACGCTCATGCAGCGCTTCCCCGAAGGGGCGAGCGGGTCGTCTTCTTCCAGAAGCGGGTGCCGAAGTCGGCGCCCGACTGGCTGCAGACGACGGTCGTGAGCACGCCGAACGGCACGACCTCGCGCGCCCTGGTCGCGGTCGACCTCGCCCACGTCGTGTGGGCCGTCAACATCGGGTGCCTCGGCTTCCACGTGTGGCCGTACCTCGCCGACGACCCGGAGCACGCCGACGAGCTCCGTCTCGACCTCGACCCGCAGCCCGGCACCGACTTCACCCACATCCGGGCGGCGGCGGCCAAGGTGCGCGCCTTCCTCGACGAGCTCGGGATCGTCGGCTACCCGAAGACGACCGGCAACCGCGGCGTGCACGTCTACATCCGGCTCGAGCCGCGGTGGGACTCCTACGACGTCCGGCGCGCGGCCGTCGCCGCCGCCCGCGAGCTCGAGCGGCGCCACCCCGATCTGATGACCGCGGCGTGGTGGAAGGAAGAGCGCGGCGAGCGGGTCTTCCTCGACTTCAACCAGAACGCGCCGCACAAGACCGTGTTCGGCGCGTGGTCGGTGCGGGCTCGCGTCGGCGCGCAGGTGTCGACGCCGCTGTTCTGGGACGAGATCGACGAGATCCATCCCGACGAGCTGACGATCTCCACGCTGCCGGCCCGGATCGAGGCGCACGGCGATCCGTGGGCCGACATGAACGACCACCCGCAGTCGCTCGAGCCGCTGCTCGCCATGTACGAGCAGGACCGCGCCAACGGCCTCATGGACGCGCCGTGGCCGCCCGTGTACCCGAAGCAGCCCGACGAGCCGCCCCGCGTCGCGCCCAGCCGCGCCCGCAAGGAGTGACGGAGGCACGCATCCATGGTCTTCGTGTCGCGCCCGCGTGACCTGCTGCGGGCCAAGGATCTCGCCGACGCCCGGTACTTCGAGCCGCTGGGCGTCGACGATCTGGCCCGCGCCGCCGGCTTCTCGCGCGCCCACTTCAGCCGCGAGTTCCGCCGCACCTTCGGCGAGTCTCCCCACTCGTACCTGTTGACCCGGCGGCTCGAGCGCGCCGCCGCGCTGTTGCGGAACACGGACCGCTCGGTCGCGCGGATCTGCGTCGACGTCGGGCTGCAGAGCGTCGGCTCGTTCACCACGAGCTTCACCCGAACCTACGGCGTCTCCCCGACGGCGTACCGCGGCTCGTTCCCGCGAGCAGCCAACTACGCGCAGATCCCGACGTGCTTGTTGCGCGCGTACGGACGCCCGCGAAACCGCACGTTTCGAGAAGACAGGCGCCCCGCAAGTCCTTAGCGTGCGCTGCACACGTTCCGTCGATGAGGAGGACGAATGATCCGGATCGGCACCGCGCAACTCTGGGTACACGACCAGGACGAGGCGCTCGAGTTCTACACGAAGAAGGTCGGCATGGAGATTCGGTCCGACGTGACCGTCCCCGAGCTGGGCAACTTCCGTTGGCTCACCGTCGGAGCCCGCAGGGCAACCCGACATCGCGATCGTGCTGATGGCGATCCCGGGACCGCCGGTGATGGACGACCAGACCGCGAAGGAGGTTCGCACGCTGATGGCGAAGGGCTTTGCGGGGACGATCTTCCTCGAGACCGACGACTGCCAGGCCGCGTACAAGGAGCTCAGGGGACGCGGCGTCGAGTTCGCCGAGGCGCCGGAGGAGCGGCCCTACGGGATCGACGCCGCCTTCCGCGACCCCTCGGGGAACAACATCCGGCTCACCGAGCCCCGCGAGATCACGAACGCCTGACGATCTCCCGCACGCGCGAGCGTCAGCCGACGGTGCGCGCGTCACGCGGCGAAGAAGTCCTCGCCGTCGAGCCCCCACGACACGATCCGCTGCGGGTGGATGCGGATCCGGGGCGGATCGTCGAGGACCTCCGCGCTCCCGCGGACCTCGATCCCCCGCGGCCGCCACGGGTCGACGCTGGCGAGGTCGTCGATGACGATGGCCGCCCGACCCGACCGTTGGACGTCGTGATACTTCTTCGAGCGCGCGAAGTTGCGACCTCCGACCTCGATCACGTCGTGCTCGGGGTCGTAGCTCCACCCGACCGGCGCGACGTGCGGCGTGCCGTCACGCCCCACGGTCGCGATCCGACCGAGTCGGAAGTCCGAGAGGTAGCGCCGCTCCGCGTCGGTGAAGACGGTCCCGTTTTCAGTCACGCCGCGCTGCAACCGGGCCCTGCGCGCGCCATTCCCGTGCCGTCGTCTGGTACAAGGAGCAGCATGCGACGCCGCCACATCGAGGTCACGCAACGCTCGGCGGCGGCACCGGCCGCCGTGTTCGCGTTGCTGGTCGACGGCGAGACCTGGCCCCGCTGGTCGCCGATCGAGGCCTTCGAGCTCGAACGCGCGGGTGATCCACCGCCCGAGGGCGTCGGGGCGATCCGAGTCTTCCGTCGGGGCCGGACCACCGGCCGCGACGAGATCGTCGAGGTCGTTCCCGACCGCCGCCTGAGCTACCGCTCGCTGTCCGGCCTTCCCGTCCGGGACTACCGGGCCCACGTCGACCTCGAGCCCGACGGCGACGGCACCGCGATCCGCTGGGAGGCATCGTTCGCGCCCAAGGTGCCCGGCACCGGCTGGCTCCTCGAGCGCGGGCTGAGACGCTTTCTCGAGCAGTGCGTGCGGGGTCTGGCGGAGCACGCGGGAGCAGAGCGCTTAGGTCCCGAGCTTGGCGGCGTAGCGGTCGCGGTGTCCCTCCCACTCTTCTTCTCGCCAAGGGACCGGCTTGCCGTCGAGCACGCTGTCGAGGCGATCGAGAAGCGTGTGCCAGCCGGCGAGGTCGCGGCGGGCGTTCGCAATGTCGAAGCCCGGCGGCTCCGTGTGTGTGAGCGTCAGGCGACAGCCGTCCGCATCCCGCTGCAGCTCCCACCGCGCGATCGAGTCGGGACGGCGCCGAACGTGTGCTCGAAGAGGACGGGCGGATCGACTCGGAGCACGGTGTCGTGCTGGACCAATCCGTCCTCGCCGGCCTCGGCGATGATCGCCTCGACGAGCTCCGGCGGCCCCGTGGTGCGAACGTCGTACTTCCCGCCTTCGACGAGGTCGAGCTCGACTTCGCCCTCGCCCCACCACTCCGGGATCCGCTCCGGTCGGGTGATCGCGTCCCAGACCCTCTCGACCGGATGCCGGAACCGGCGCTCGAAGCGAAGAACGTACCGCCCGTCGATCTCTTCGACCGTGCCGTCGGCGGGTGTGGTCTGCTGGGTCGAGTTCGTCGCCATGCCTACTCCTCCTTGTTCGCTTTGTTCGTTGGTTCGGCGGTGCCGTCGTCGTCGAGGTGGCGTTCCAGTGCATCGAGGCGCTGGGTCCAGAACCGCCGGAACGGCGCGAGCCAGGCGTCGATCTCGGCGAGGGGCTCGGCGCGCACGCGGTACCAGCGTCGCTGGGCGTCGACCCGCACCTCGACGAGGCCGGCTTCGCGCAGCACCCGGAGGTGCTTGGACACCCCGGGTTGGCTCAGCGAGACGCCCTCGACCAGCTCCCCCACCGAGCGCTCCCGCACCCGCAGCAGATCGAGGATGTCGCGCCGCCGGGGCTCCGCCAGCACGTCGAACGTGGTCGCCGCCATGCACTCAACATACCCAGACGGTTATGTGCCTGTCAAGGCATGCAGCCGCTAGCCGCGGAGCCCCTGATGGACCGGCGTCGGGAACCGCGGGAGGACGACGGCGCCACCGAGCCAGGCCTGCAGGCGCTCGATCTCCCGCTCGACGGCGCGCCGCCCGTCGGCCCCGATGTCCTCGAGCGCCTGCCAGACGATCTCGCCGCCGGCGCGCTGGGTCCAACCGCCGACGATGCGACCGTCCCACCACACGGTCGGCCCGGCGTTGCCGGCCCGGTCGAACAGTGCGGACCTGTGCGCGCCGAGGTACCACGCCCGCTCGGCCCAGCCCATGACGGTCGGGTCGAGGCTCGGCAGCAGCGCCGCCCACGGCTTCGGCGACCGCACGGGCGCGTCGTCGCCTGCGAGCACGATCCCGGTCTCGCCGTGGTCGAGCTCGACCTCGACGGTGTCGAGCTCGGCGACGGCGGTGCGGGTCTGGCCGAGCGTCCAGCCCGTCCACCATTTCAGGTCCGCGATCGTCCCGGGACCGAACGCGGCCAGCCAGCGCCGCGCCAGCTCGGCGCGCGCCTCGTCCGGCTTCAAGGCCGGCATGCCCTCCGGGAGCCAGGACGTCATCGGCGCCCACCGGTAGCGGGTGCTCGTCCACGATCCCTGCGGGCGGCCGCGCACGACGCGCTGCTCGCACGCGAGCAGGAACAACACCCGGGTGGTCATGCCCATCTTCCCGGCCCACGTCTTGCCCTCGCCGTACGGGATCTGCTTGCGCAGGCGCGGCACGACCTTCGACAGATCCGCTCCCGTGACCTCGCCGCGCGCCTCGATCGCGGCGACGGTGTCGGCCTCGGCTTGGCGCAGCCACCGGGCGCCGTCGCGGGCGATCCCGGCCTCCTCGATCATCCGCACGGTTCGCTTGCGCTCGGGAGGGACGAGCGCCTCCGTGACGGCGGCCTGCACGATCGGAACGAGCGCGACGGGCAGGACGAACAGCGTCCGGCGCATGCAGAGCGTGCGCACGAGCGTCCGATCTTCGTAGAGCGCCTGCTCGACGGCCGCGACCGTCGGCTTCTTCAGGCGGGCGGCGGCGGCCAGGAACACGGTCGCCGGATCGGTCGAGTGGAGGCCGACCATCCGTTCGGCCAGAGCAACCACGTCAGTGGCCTTCGCCGAGGGCGCCAGGTGATGCCGTACGGCGAGCCTCGCGCGCCGCTCGCGGTCGCTGATTCGTCGCACGGCCGCGAACGTAGGTCCTCGGGCGCCTCGCCTACTCCCGGCGGCGTAGCGGCGTAGCCGCCCGCCGGACGATGCGCAGGATCGGCCAGCCCGACGAGGTGGCACGCGCGGTCGTGTGGCTCTGCTCGGACCAAGCGAGCTTCACGACCGGCGTCACGCTCCCGATCGACGGCGGCAAGCTCGCTGGCATGGCCCCTTTCAGCGCGCCGCGCGAGTGAGACCACGACCCGGTCGGGGCTACGCGTCCGCCTCCCCGTCGCAGTGCCCGGGCGACGGCGGGACGTCGAGGGCCGGGTTGCGGTCGAAGAACCCCACCGGCGCGAGCAGGAAGCCGGTGGACTCGACCGGCATGACCGGCCAGTCCTCGGGCCGGGGGATGTGGGTGACGCCGAAGGTGTGCCAGACGACGACGTCGGTGTCGGCGATGGGCCGGTCGGCGGCCGTCCACCGGGGCAGCCCGTCTCCCCCGCCGTGCTGGTTCGGGTAGTCGCCGGCGGCGCGCCGTTCGTCGGCGCGGTACGGCGTGACCCAGAGGTTCCGGGTCGCGAACGTCGCCCGCCGGCCGACGCTCGACTCGGGGCGCGCCAGCAGCGTCGGCGTCGACGCCGGCACGAGCTTGTACCCGACCGGCTCGCCGAGGCGGTTGCGCACCTCGGGGTTGACGATCTTCCAGACGCGGCTGCGCGACGGATCGACGACCCGCTGGGCCTGCTGCTCGGTCTCGAGCGGCGTCGCCTCGGCCGTGAACGCGTTCGCCAGCGGGTTGTCCGGGCCGTCGGGCGCCGCCACCGAGTCGACCTCGTACACGGTGTTCGCCGTCCCGTCGACGTCGAAGTCGAGGCGCACGTTGAACAGGTGCTGGTGATACGGCGCCGCCAGCTGCGGCGCGACCATGGCCGCGTTGCCGAGGTCCGTCGTCGCCGTCCACCGCCATGGTCGACATGACGCCGGTCAACTTCACCTCGAGCTGGATGCTGCCGTCGAGGTAGAAGTACCAGTAGAAGCCGTACTCGTAGTTGCCGACCGTCGCGATCGAGCTGATCACGAGGCGGCGCTGGCGGCGGACCTCGGTGGTGCCGCTGCGGAGATCGACGTGCTTCCAGAGGATGCTGTAGTCCTCCTCGTGCATGCAGATCGCGTTCCGGATCGTGTACGGCTCGCCGCGCTCGTTCCCGAACGTGGCGTCGAGGTAGCGGATCTCGCCGAGGCAGTCGCATCCGAGCGTGAGCGAGTTGGCCATGCGCCCGAGGCCCCACTCGCCGGCGTCGAACGCGTTCTTCCAGTTGTGCATCGGTCCCGTGTGCCCGTACGGGACGACCATCTCGCTCACCGACGCGCGGTGCAGGATCGGGCGCACGCGGCCGGCGTTCTCGCCATCGCCCTCGTAGCCGATCGTGTGCAGCACGAGCCCTTCGTACGGGTCCATCGAGACCCGCAGCGACCAGCGCTGCCAGCGCACGAGGTTGCCGTCGACCGTGAAGCTCGGCCCCTCGGGCTGGGTGATCTCGATCGGCTTGAGGTCGTCGCGCATCGGCCCGACGTCGTCGCGGCAGGTAGCCGCCGCGCTCGGACGGCAGGGGCACGACGCCGTGGTCGACGACCTCGAGGACCTCGCCCCGTCCGTTGTCGACGAAGGCGATGAGCCCCTCGATCGGCCGGGCGTAGCCGTTGTCGGTGTCGGTCTCCCGGTAGTACGCGAGGCAGCGGCTGATGCGCCGCCCCTCCTCGTGCGAGAGGCCGAAGTTGCCCGCCGGCCACGGGTCGATCTGGACCCGGGTCAGATCCGTGATGCCGCGGCGACCGAGGGCCGCCTGCCAGTCCGGATGGTCGTGCAACGCGACGATCGCGTTGAACGACTCCCCGTACAGCAGGGCCGGGCGCACCCCGGGCACATCGAGCCACGACACGAGGGCGCGGCGCCCGACGTCGACGACGGCCTCGACCACGTCGGCCGCCGGTCCGGGGACGATCACGACCCGGACCCGCCGCTCGACCGGGTCGCCGGCGGTGAAGCCCGCCACCGCTTCCTTGGACGGCTCGTCGAGCCCGAAGTACGCGAAGAGAGCGGCGTCGGTGAGACGGCCGTCGGCCCGCAGCACCTCCGCGGCCGTCTCGATCTCCCGTGGCGCTGAGGGCGTCCAGCGGATGGGCGGAGCGGGTCCCCGACCCCGTTGGTGCCGTGTCGATCGCCATCCTCCGCCGCTCCTCCTCGTTCACCTCGGCCGTCGAGCCCCTAGTACATCGCGGCGGCCCCGAATGCGCCTGCCGGGGCGGAGCCACTGCCGACCTTTGACAAAACCCGACCGATTCGGTCGTATATTGGGCGGCGGATCCTCCATCACGCAGGAGGGAGTCATGACCGCCCGCGAGCTGTTCTCGTTCCCGAACCCGGTCAACGAGCTGTCGGCGCGCCTCGTCGCGGGCGGCGTCGTCGCCATGGCGGTGGCCGCGATCGTCTTCGGCCAGTTCTGGCTGCTCATCCCGATCGCGTACGGGTTCGTCGCCCGGGTGCTGACGGGCCCGACGCTGAGCCCGCTCGGACAGCTCGTCACCAGGGTGATCACGCCGCGGCTGTCGTTGCCGGCGAAGTACGTGCCCGGACCGCCGAAGCGATTCGCCCAGGGCATCGGCGCCACCATCTCGGTGGCGGCGGTCGTCGCCTACTTCGGGTTCGGGAGCTCAGGCGCCGCGTACGTGCTGCTCGGCCTGATCGTCGTCGCGGCGACGCTCGAGTCGGTGTTCGCGTTCTGCCTCGGCTGCGCGATCTTCGGCGTGCTCATGCGGTGGGGCGTCATCCCCGACGAGGTGTGCGAGCGGTGCAACGACATCTGGGGCGGCGCTCGAGGCAGAGCTCCTGGCGAAGATCGCCTTCCCGAAGTCGGCCGAGTTCTGGATGAACAGCGCCGCGTTCCCCCACACGAACGGGAGCCACAGCGGGATGCCCAACACGCTCGGTGACGCGTACTGCCAGGCGCCGGTCTGGATGGCCAGGCCCTCCGCCAGCGGGCCGAAGACGAAACCCACCGCGTAGACGCAGGCGCTGGTCCGGCTCGGCCGGAGCGAATAGATGGCGACGCCGGTGGCGATCTGGAGCGACGTGAGCGCGAGCGGGTAGCGCCACAGCACGCTCGTGAGCAGCAGCGTCGCCAACCCGAGCGTCGCGTTGAGCAGGGCCCTCCGGGAATCCGGCACGGCGCAAAGCTTCGCAGGTCTCCGAACGACTCTGCGCGACCCGGCTACGCCCGGCCGGCGCGGGCTTGGGCGGTGAACGGATAGGCCAGATGCTGGAGGTAGCCGACCTGCGGCACGGGGTCGGGGATGCCGAAGCCACGGGGACGCTTGCCCTTCGGCAGGTACGCGGTGCCGAAGATCCGGTCGACGATGGGCAGGCCGAAGTTCTTGTCCCTCGCATCGGGATCGATGGCGTGGTGCCAGTGGTGCCACTCGGGCGTGTTGATGACCCAGCGGAGCCCCGGGAACCGCAGCCGCACGTTGGCGTGCTGGAAGATCGCCAGCAGGGTGACGAACACGGCCACCCCGGCGAAGGTGCCGCCGCCGTACCCCAGGATCACGAGCGGCATCACGGTGAACGCCTGCGTGAACGCCTGGTCCAAAGGATGGAGCCGACCGGCGGCCGCCCAGTCCATCGCCTCGATGCTGTGGTGCACGGCGTGGAAGCGCCAGAGGAACGGCACGGTGTGCGTGAGGCGGTGCCCCCAGTAGTTGCCGACGAAGACGAGCACCGCCGACAGCGCGATCGCCGGCACCGTGGGGATGTATCCGACGATGTTCATGTTGCGCAGCCAGAAGACCGGGATGAGCGCGGCGACGACGAGGGCGATCCCCAACGCCGTCGAGAACAGGTTGTTCACGAGCAGGTGTGTGAGATCGGTGAGCAGGCCGCGCCGGAACACCTTCTGGGGCCGGAGGGCGAACAGCTTCTCGAGCGGCACGAAGAGAAGGAACAGCGCCGCGATGCCGACGACGGCGTTGCCCCGCACGACCAGGGCAAGGACGAGGGCGGCGACGAACGTGAGCCCCGTGACGAGCCCGAATCTCGTCGGGCGGTCCTGCTCGACTGCGGCCACGGCCATGCCTGTATGTCAGCCCGGTTTGATCAGGGAATCTGCCGGCGAATGTCAGCGCTCGGTGAGGTCGCGCCAGTCGGGCTCCCGCTTCTCGGCGAACGCCCGCGGCCCCTCCTCCTGGTCGGGATGGCCCCACATCGAGACCAGCTCGCCGGCGCCGGCGCGGCACGCGTCGGTCAGGCCCAGCTCGAGCGCACCCCACAGGGCGCGCTTGGTCGCCCGCATGGCCGCGGGCGAGTTGCGGGCGATCTTCTCGGCAAGGGCCTGCGCCTCGTCGCGGAGCCGTTCGGGCGGGTCGACGATCTGGCTGATCATGCCGAGCTCGTACGCCCGCTGGCGCCGACAGGCGCTCGTGACGTCCGACGAACGCCATGCGCATCACCGCCTCGACCGGCATCTTCCGGATGAGGCCGATGGCCTCGAGCGACACCACCTGGCCGATCGAGACGTGCGGGTCGAAGAACTGGGCGTCGGACGCGGCGATGACGACGTCGGCGTCGGCGATCCAGTGGAAGCCGCCGCCGGCGCACAGACCGTTGACCGCGGTGATGACCGGCTTCCACACCTGCTGGTGCCACGCCGTGAAGTGCAGGTCGAACTCCTCGACCGACCGCCGGTAGCGCTCCATGCCGACGCCGTCGCTCGCGATCTCGGCCACGTCGACGCCGGTCTGGAACGCGCGGCCCTCGCCCGTGTGCACGATCACCTGCACCTCGGGATCGCGGTCGAGCTCGGTCCACGCCACCGCGAACTCGTCGCGCATGCGGGCCGACATCGCATTGAGCTGGTCGGGGCGGTTGTTGATCAGCCAGCCGACCGGCCCGCGCCGCTCGAGCTTCAGGCACTCGAGCTCCGGATACGTCATGCCGTCGTCCTCTCGTGCGGTTCGAGGGGCTGCCACACGGGCTCCCGCTTCTCGGCGAACGCCCGCGGGCCTTCCTCCTGGTCCGGGTGGCCCCACATCGACACCAGGGCGCGGCCGCCGGCACGGCACGCGTCGGTGAGCCCGAGCTCGAGCGCGCCCCACAGCGCCTGCTTGGTGGCGCGCATCGCCGCGGGAGAGTTCCGCGCGATCTTCTCGGCGAGGTCCTGGGCGGCGTCGCGCAGGCCGTTCGGGCGGGTCGACGACCTGCGACAGGATGCCGAGCTGTCGGGCACGCGCCGGCGTCGATGCGCTCGTGCGTGCCGACCAGCGCCATGCGGACGATCGGCTCCATCGGCGACTTGCGGACGAGGCCGATCGTCTCGTACGCGCTGACCTGCCCGAGGGAGACGTGCGGGTCGACGAACGACGCGTTCGACGCCGCGACGACGATGTCGGCGTCGGCGACGAAGTGCAGCCCGCCCCCGGCGCACACGCCGTTGACGGCGGCGATCACCGGCTTCCAGACCTGGTTGTGCCACGCCGTGAGTCGGAGCTCGGCGTCTCTCGTCCGGCGCGACTGCTCGCGCAGCGCCTGCTTGTCGCGACCGAGTTGGACGACATCGACCCCGGTCTGGAACGCGCGGCCCGTTCCCCGTGTTCACGATGACCCGCACGGCGGGATCGTCGTCCAGCTCGCGCCACGCGGCTTCGAGCTCCGCGGAACATGGTCGCGTCCATCGCGTTGCCGGCGTCGGGCCGGTCGAAGACCAGCCACCCGACCGGGCCACGACGCTCGACGACGAGGGTCTCGTACGCCATCAGCTGCGCGGCACTTCGCGCCACGGCGTGCCCTTGCCACGGGTCGGGCTCCCGGGGCAGACCGAGCACGCGCTCGCCGAGCACGTTCTTGTTGACCTCGGTGGTGCCGCCCTCGATCGTGTTCGCGCGGCTGCGCAACATCCCGCGCACCTCGAAGGGCAACGACGCCGCATAGTCGTCGGCGCCGGGCTGCTCCCACGCCACCGCGTCCATGCCGAGGAGCCGGACCGCCAGCGACTGGATGCGCTGGTTCAGCTCGCCCTGGTGCACCTTGCCGATCGAGCTCTCGGGCCCCGGCGCCCGGCCCGCCCGGACCCGGCGCGCACGCGGTCGTTGGTCCACGCCGCGGATGCGCTCCTCGCTGTAGACGCGCACGAGGTCCTGGCGGGCAAGCGGATCGCGGCCGGCGGAGCCCCGGCGCGCCAGCTCGAGGAGATGCGACGCCCCCGAGCCGCCGATGCGGTCGACGCCGCCCGAGCCCTCACCCGACACCATCTGGCGCTCGCCGGAGAGCGTCGCCCCCGCCACCCGCCAGCCGTCCCCCACCTCGCCGACCCGTTGCGCGTCGGGAACCCGGGCCCGATCGAGGAACACCTCGTTGAAGTCGACCTCGCCGCCGAGGTGGCGGAGCGGACGGACCTCGACGCCCGGTTGGTGGAGGTCGAGCAGGAAGTACGTCATTCCCTTGCGTTTCGGCGCGTCGGGATCGGTGCGCGCGAGCAGCACCGCGAAGTCGGAACGGTGCGCCCACGTGGTCCATACCTTCTGCCCGGTGACCACCCACTCCTCGCCGTCGCGCACCGCCGCGGTCGCGAGCGACGCCAGATCCGACCCGGCGCCGGGCTCGCTGAACAGCTGACACCACATCTCCTCGTTCCGCACGATCGGCGGCAGGAACCGACGTCGCTGCTCCTCGGTGCCGTGCGCGAAGAGTGCGGGCGCGGCGAGGTTGAGGCCGAGGGGGTTGAGCCGGCCGAGGTTGTACGGGCGCAGCTCCGCTTCGACGAGGCGGGCGATGTCGGGGCTCAGATCGAGGCCGCCGTACGCGACCGGCCACGTCGGCACGACGAGGCCGGAACGCGCGAACACCGGGTACCAGGCCTCGTACTCGGCTCGCGTCCGGACTTCGCGGATGGCGGCTGCTCCTCCACGCTCCGCCGCTTCACGCCATGCCGACGGGCACGTTGTCGTCGACCCACGCCCGCACGGCGGCGACGACCTCGGCGGCCGGCGTCTCCGGACCGACGGCGAGCCGGCCGTCGGTCTCGAGCGTCGCGAGCAGCTCGCGGCGCAACACCTTGCCCACCTCGTTGCGCGGGAGCGCGTCGACGCGATGGAAGGCCACCGGCACCTTGTAGGCCACGAGCTGGTCGCGGCACCACGCCTCGAGGTCGGCGGGATCGGCGTCGCCGACGAAGAACGCCACCGGCACCTCGCCGAGCCGCGCGTCGGACGCGCCCACCACGATCGCGTCGCGCACGCCGGACGCACTGCGCAGGACGTCCTCGACCTGGGCCGGCAGCACCTTGTTGCCGCCGCGATTGATGACGTCCGAGACGCGACTCTCGATCCAGACGAACCCGTCCGTGTCGACGCGGGCGAGGTCGCCCGTGCGGAGATACCCCTCGGCATCGAGCCGGTCGGCCAACCCGCCCCCGCCCACGTAGCCCGACGCCATCCGGGGCGGGCGCACCGTCAACTCCCCCACCTGCCCGTCGGGCAGCGGGCCGCCGTCGTCGCCGATCACCTTGATCTGCACGCCGGCATGCGGTCGTCCGACGGCGCCGACCTTCTCGGGGTGCTCACGGGCGTCGGCCGCGGTCCAGCCGATGACCTCGCCGATCTCCGCCTGCCCGTACCCGTTCAGCACCATGACGCCGAACCGGTCGGCGAAGCGGCGCGCCTCGACCGGCGGGAGCGGCGCGGTGATGCTGCGGACGTAGCGCAGCGGCGCGAGATCCCCGATCTTCTCGTCGTCGGTGAGCATCGTGATCGCGGCGGGCGGCAGGACGGTCGAGCGGATGCCGAACCGGCGCACGAGCTCGGCGAAGACGCCGGTCTCGAACCGCTCCATGATCACGATGGCCGCGCCGGCCCGAAGGCCGAACAGCACGTTGTAGATCCCGGCGTTCAGCGCGAGCGAGACCGGGATCAGGTTCGGGGTCGGCGGCCGCTCCCGGCCTCGACCCGACGGTCGCAGCTCGCCGAGCACCCGGTCGAGGAGCTCGAGGTAGGCGGCATGGGTATGGAGGATGGCTTTCGGCTCGCCGGTCGTCCCCGACGTCCATTGCACGAAGGCGGCGTCCGGGTCGCATCGGGTGCCTCCGTCGAGCGGGTGGATTCCGTCGGGCCGGACGATCGCGGCGGCGCCGACGGTGCGCAGCGCCCGCTCGACTTCGGGCTCCGGCGCGCGCCAGTTGACCGGAACGAACACGGCGCCCGCGAGCCACACGCCGAACATCGTGGTGACCATCTCGGGCCCGTTCGGGAGCTGCACCGCGACGGGCCGGCCCCGTTCGACACCGGCGTCACCGAGGTGCTTCGCCGACGTCGCCGCCGCCCGGCGCGCCTCCCCCGCCGTCACGGCGCGCTCGATCGTGTGCAACAGGGGCGCGTCGTCGTCGAACGGGTGCGACACGAGCAGGTCGGCCAGGCTCACGCGTATGTTGTATACAACATCGGCCGAGCGGCTCGACAAGGAGACGCGTGTCCGACGGTCCTTCGATCACCGACGACGGGGTCGCCCGCTTGCGGGCGCGGATCGGCGTCCCGCAACCCCATCCCCAGCCACCGCACTACCGGTGCCCGAACGAGGACGCGTTCCGCCACGTCGCCGAGGCGTACGGCGACGACAACCCGCTCTGGTGCGATCCCGCGTACGCGGCCGCCACCCGCTGGGGCGGGCCGATCGCGCCGCCTCCCCTCGTCGGTGGCGACACGCTGATCGGCGACAACGAGGTCGTGAACCTCACCGACGAGGATCACGCGCTCCTCAAGGGCGATCCGATCCGCGGCGCGCACGCCTTCTACTCGGGCAGCTTCCGCGAGTGGTGGGCGCCGCTGCGGCCGGGCACACCGGTGACACGCCGCAACGCGCTCGTCGGCGTGCACGACAAGGGCAGCGAGTTCGCCGAGCGCGCCGTCCACGAATGGACCGCCGAGGTGTTCGCCGCGCCTGACGAGGTGCTCGTCGGCGCAGTACCGCCTCATGATCCGCACCGAGCGCGGGAAGGCCGAGGAGCGCGGCAAGTACGACGAGACGTCGATCGACCCCTACACGGACGAGCAGCTCGCGCGAGATCGACGAGAGCTACGCCTCGGAGCCGGCGCGCCGCCGCGGCGCGGAGCCGCGCTGGTGGGAGGACGTCGACGAGGGCGACGAGATCGGCCCGCTCGTCAAGGGGCCGCTGCGCGTGACCGACATGGTCTGCTGGCACGTCGGCATGGGCATGGGCCTCTACGGCGTGAAGGCGCTCCGGCTCGGCTACGAGCAGCGCCAGCGGGTACCCCGCTTCTTCCGCCCCGACGACCTGAACATCCCCGATGTGCAGCAACGCGTGCACTGGGATCCCGAGTGGGCGCGCCGGGCGGGGAACCCGACCGTGTACGACTACGGGCGCATGCGCGAGACGTGGCTGATCCACCTGTGCACCGACTGGATGGGCGACGACGCGTGGCTCTGGAAGCTGGACTGCCAGTTCCGCCGGTTCAACTACGTCGGCGACACCCACTGGCTGCGTGGGCGCGTCGTGCGCAAAGCGCTCGTCGACGGCGACCGGCCCGCCGTCGACCTCGAGCTGACGGGCGAGAACCAGCGGGGCGAGACCACGACCCCGGGGCATGCGACGATCCTGCTGCCGAGCCGCGAGCACGGGCCGGTGCGGCTCCCCGAGCCGCCGGGCGGCGCGACGACGTGCCAGGACGCGCTCGACGCGCTCGTCGACCGCTTCGCCGCCGAGGAGCGAGCATGAAGGACTACCCCGAACCGCTCGAGGGCCTCGCCGTCGAGCACGACGGCGCCGTGCTGCGCGTGCGCCTCGACCGTCCGCAGCGCCGCAACGCGCTCACCGACGACATGGTCCTGGCGCTGATCGAGACGATCGAGGCCGCCGGCAGCGACGAGTCCGTCCGCGTGATCGCCCTGTCGGGAACCGGCGACGACTTCTGCTCGGGCTTCGACCTCGGGCAGCGCGGCAACGGCAAGACGACGAAGCCCCGCGCCGGCGCGACACAACGGCGGATGCGGTGGCAGGTGAACCGTCTCATCCCGACGATGCTCGAGACGCAGACGCCCATCGTCACCGCCGCGAAGGGGTGGATCATCGGCCTCGGCCTGCACCTGGTGCTCGCGTCCGACTTCGCCGTCGTGGCCGACGACGCGCCGCCTGCGCGCGCCGTTCGCGACGATGGGGTTCACGCCCGACTCGGGCGGCTCGTGGCTCCTCCCCCGCCTCGCCGGCGTCGCGCGCGCCAAGGAGATGATCATGCTCGGCCACGACGTCAGCGGCGCGCAGGCGGCCGACGTGGGGAATGGTGCACCGGGCCGTGCCGCGACGCCGACGTCGATCGCGTCCGCGCGGCGACGCTCGTCGACGAGCTCGCGTCCGCCGCCACGGTCGCGGTCGGTCTCTCGAAGCTGCTCATCCACCGGGGACTGAGCGTCGACCTCGAGCGCCACCTCGCCGACGAGGCGCTCGCGATCGAGCTGTCGAGCCGCTCCGACGACTTCCACGAGCACGCACGGCGCGCCGCGAGAAGCGCGACCCGAAGTTCGAGGGCCGCTGACGAACGCAGCGGTATCGGGCATCACCCGATCGGCGAGTTCTGACGCTCCCGAGATGGTTCACGGTCCGGTGCCATGGCCGCGCGCCTTGCCCTACGCGCCGCGCTCGTCCTCGGAGGCATTGTCGAGTACCCGACCTCTGAGTGCGGGTTCGAACAGCGACTCGCCGTTCGCGACCACGCGCACGGCATTCACGATGTCGCCGCCCTTGATCTGTTTGAGCACGAAGCCGGACGCGCCCGCCAAGATCGACTCGACGATCGTGACCTCATCGTCGAACGCGCTGAACATGACGCATTTGATCTCGGGATGCCGTGAGCGAATCTCACGGCAGACCTCTACGCCGTTGCCGTCGGACAACCGGACATCGAGCACCGCGACATCTGGTTCGGCCAGTGGAATTCCCAACAGCGCCTCGACGGCGGTGCCGGCCTCGCCAACGACCTTGATGTCGCCGCTGTCTTCCAGCAGTTCCTTGAGGCCGCGTCGGACCACGTCGTGGTCGTCGAGGACGAACACCCTGGTCACTTACCCACCCGCCCTTCTTGGGTCGGCGTGTTGCGCTCATCGCGTCAAGCAAACGCCGCCGGCAGGGGCTGAACCAGCTCGTCCACAAGAACGGTACGGACTCGGTCATCCCCATGCAAGGGTCGCCGTGCTTGCCCCGGCGCCGCGCAGAACGTCCCAACGCGGCTCTTGGCCCCTTTCAGGCCTTCGCGGACGTACCCGCGGTCGCGTCGAACACCCACGACGACGTGCCGCTGAGGCGCATGAACGCGAGCTCCGGCGGCTCGGGCGCGGGATCGGCGGACTCGTCGACGGCGAGCTCGATCACGACGTTCGTGTCGCTCACCGCCACATCGGCGAGCTGCGCGCGCCGGTCGACGGCGTGGGCCATGGCCTCGATGCCGCCCCGCTCGCCCCGCGCGAGCAGCCCGAGCCAGCCGGGATTGGCCGGGTCGAGCAGCCCGCCGGCGAGCGGTGTCATCTCGAGCCTGACGCGTCCGGCGTCGGCGTCGACGTCGACCGTGCGCTCGAAACCAGGCGGGAGCGCCGGGTGCAACGCGCAGCACCGTCGCCAGTGCGTCGACCCCGCCGCCATCCAACCCGAGCACGTCGGCAAGCCGCTCGCTCGCGACCCAACCCGCCCCGACCCACTGGCTGGCCATGATCTCCCGCGCCGTTTCCCGATCGAGGCGATCCGCCAGCGAGAGCTCGGCCGAGCTCGTGAGCAGGTGCACCTGCTCCTGGAACTCGCGCGCCGACCGCGACGAGCGTGCCGTGGGAGAGGTCGGCGAGCCGGAACGCCGGGTCGAACGGCCCGCGGTAGTCCGGCTTCCCGCCCGGTTCCGCATCCGCAGGGCGCTCGTTCGGCACCGATGAAAGCGGCAGGTCGGCCACACGGAGCGTGTGCGGGGCGGGCCCGATCGGCTCGTTCTCGGGGTCGATCGTGATCGTCCAGTGGCAGTGCGGCTCGCGATCCGAGGGAACGCGCGGCGGACGGTGGATCGGTCGGATGCGGGCGCGTGGGTTCGTGGCGAGGGCGGTGCCGTCGAACGTCGGATCCTCGATGTGGTGGCACATGCCGACGACGCGCGCCTCGCCGTGCGGCTCGACGTCCATGAGCGCGCCGCAGTGGTCCAGCCAGAAGGCACCGTGCTGCTCGTCGGTGAGCTCGTAGCTGACGCCCATGTACTGGTGCACGAAGCCGACGTCGAGCTGGAGCGCCCTTCATGATCGCCCCGACGCCGTCGCCCTCGATGCCCATCAGCCGCCGCATCCGGGCGGTGTACGTCGGGCTGGCCCCGAGCCATTCGTCGATGGCCACGTCGTCGACGGCGTCGACCCCGGCGCGCACCGCGACCTGCGGCATCAAGGCCCGGTCGATGAGGTGGCCGACCATCATGTACTCGAGCACCACGGGGACGAGCTGGTCTCGCGGCAGATCACCGAGTCCCGTCAACAATTCCTCCTGCTCGCCCTCGCAAGTTCGGGCTCCTGCGGCGCCGGTCGGCAAAGCCGCCGGCCGCCGCGCATAACGTATGCAATCGTGGCGGCGGTCGGCCAGCGACCTCACGAGGCGAGGTGACAGTGCAGGTGACGACGGGTGAACGTGACGTGCACGCCGAGGACCTGATCCTCGTCTCCGTCGACGACCACATCTGTGAACCGGCCGACATGTTCGACGCCCACGTACCGGACAAGTACCGCGACCGGATGCCCCGCGTCGTCGACGAGCCCGACGGATCGCAGCAGTGGTTCTACGGCGACATCCGCGGCCGCAACCTCGGGCTCAATGCCGTCGCGGGCAAGCCTCCCGAGATGTTCAACGTCAACCCCATGCGGTACGAGGAGATGCGACCCGGCTGCTACGACGTGCACGAGCGCGTGCGCGACATGTCGGCCGGCGGTCAGCTCGCCGGCCTCAACTTCCCCAACTGGACCGGCTTCTCGGGCCAGGTGCTCAACGCCGGCCCGGACCGCGACGTCAACCTCGTCATGATCAAGGCCTACAACGACTGGCACGTCGACGAATGGTGCGGCGCGTACCCCGAGCGGTTCATCCCGTGCGGGATCCTCCCGCTCTTCGACGTCGAGGAAGCCGCCGCCGAGGTGCGCCGTCTCGACGACAAGGGCTGCCACGCGGTCACGTTCTCCGAGAACCCCGCCGGCCTCGGCATGCCGAGCATCCACACCGACGCGTGGGACCCGCTGTTCGCGGCGTGCTCCGACACCGGCACCGTGCTGTGCTGCCACGTCGGTTCGTCGTCGAAGAGCGCGTCGACCGCGCCCGACGCGCCGCCGCCGGTCCCGATGAACCTCTCCTCGGCGATGAGCATCTTCACGCTCGGCGATCTGCTCTGGGCCGACTTCTGGCACCGGTTCCCCAAGCTGCGCTTCTCGCTGACCGAGGGCGACATCGGCTGGATCCCGTACTTCCTCCAGCGTGGGCGAGCACACCCTCGACCGGCACAACGGCTGGATGGGCCACGAGCAACCGCAGGGCCTCCGGCCGAGCGAGCTGTTCCGCGAGCGCATCCTGTGCTGCTTCATCGAAGACCGGGTCGGGGTGAAGCTGCTCGACGAGTTCAACGTCGACAACGTGTGCTGGGAGTCCGACTACCCGCACTCCGACAGCTCGTGGCCCGCCGCGCCCGAGCGCCTGGAGACGCTGCTCGCGGACCTCGACCCCGAGGTCGTCGCCAAGCTCACCCACGGCAACGCGATGCGGCACTACCAGTTCGACCCGTTCCGCACCCGGCCGCCGGAGCGATGCACCGTGGCCGCGCTGCGGGCCGAGGCCGCCGACGTCGACACCGTCACGCACGTCGGCCGCCGCGCCGACGACCGTGATCTGGCGACGTGGAAGCAGATGACCGGAGCCGCGGCTCGACCCCGGTCCTGATCACCGGGATCGCCACCGGCGGAGCCGGCTGTGCGACAGTCCTCGCATGAACCAGGACCAGCTGCGATCCCTGTTCGACCTGACCGGACGCGTGGCGATCGTCACCGGCGGCACCCGTGGCATCGGCCGTTCGATCGCCGAGGGCTTCGTCGCCTCCGGCGCCCGCGTCGCCGTCGCCAGTCGCAAGGCCGACGCGTGCGAGGAGACCGAGGGTGCGCTGCGCGCGATGGGCGGTGCCGCGATCGGAGTCCCGACGCATCTGGGCGAGCTGGACGCGCTGCACGACCTGGTGGAGCGGACGGTCGGCGAGTTCGGCCGCCTCGACATCGTCGTGAACAACGCGGCGACGCCGCTGCGCGAGGACCTCGGCCACTTCACTCCCGAGGCCTACGCGAAGTCGATGGACGTGAACCTGCGCGGGCCGGTGTTCCTCGTCCAGGAGGCCATCCCGTACCTCGAGGAGAGCCCGTCGGCCGCGGTCATCAACGTGATCTCGGCGGGAGCGTTCCTGCACGCACCGTTCCTGGCGACGTACGCCGCGACGAAGGCGGCGCTGATGTCGTTCACCCGCTCCATGGCAGCCGAGTTCGCGCCCCGGGGCGTCCGCGTCAACGCGCTCGCCCCCGGGTCGGTCGACACCGACATGATGCGCAAGAACACGCCCGAGGCCCAGGAGCAGATGGCCAACTCGAGCCTCCAGCGCCGCTCGGCGCACCCCGACGAGATGGTCGGGCCGGCGCTGTTCCTCGCGTCCGACGCCGCCAGCTTCGTCACCGGCCAGGTCGTGATCGCCGACGGGGGCCTCGTCCCCCACTGACGTCCTCTACGCTTGTGAAGTAGTGAAGGGGGACCGGGTCGAGATCCTGGTCGATACCGGGAACGAGGTCCGCGGCTTCGAGGTCGTCGCGACCCGCGAAGGACGACGGGTCGACGTGGTGATCGCCCGCGGGACCGTGGAGGTCGCCGAGGTCACCCGGGGCGGGCAGGTGGTGCGCTCGGCGCGCTTCATGTCGAGCCGGGTCGTCGCCGTCGTCGAGCATCCCGCCTCGCAGGACGCCCGCTCGGGTTGACGGGACGGGCCCGCCGGCTCAGGAGCGGGTGTCCTCGAGCCACTCGGGCATGTCGATCGGCGGGTTCGGGAGTTGCCGGACGCCCCGCTCGGCGAGGAACTGCTCGTACCCGTCGAGGTCGGCGGGAAAGGACCGTGGGTCGCCCATCATCACCTCGAAGAGGGTGACGCCCTGCGGGCCCGCCACGAACGGGCCGAACGTGTCGCCCTGGTCGAGCGCGAGATGGGTGCCGGCGGGGCAGCGGACGTCGCCGCAGGTCATCTCGCCCGCCACGACGAACACGACGTGGTCGCTGTTGTGGCCGTGCGGTTGCACGATCATCCCGGGGTCCCACTCGGCGTAGAGGGAGAGGAAGCGGGGCGAGAAGTCGAGCCACTTCTCGCGCACCGACACCGTCCGGTCGCCGTGCTGCTGACGGCGTACCTCCTGCCACCCGAAATCGTCCAGATGTCGGATACGCGGGCCACCGGGCATGAGTCCCCCTCATGTGAGCGCGTCGTGAGGAGGCTAGCGACCGGCAAATCTCCCGGCCTCATGAACAACTCATGATCGCCTTGCAATGGTGTCCTGGTGTCGACGAGCACGTATACACGTGTCTCGACGACTCCGGCGCGCGGCGAGATGCCCACCCCATCTCGCCCGCGTCGGGCTTTCGCTCCGGTGTGGTGGGCCGTCCTCGGCATCATGGTGCTGTCGATCGGGCTCGAGTGCTGGGCGGTGACCCACGACCTGCCCTACCCGGGCGTGGACGAGCCGGTGTTCGTCAAACCGGCGGTCAACATGGCGTCCACCGGCGACCTCGATCCGCACTGGTTCGGGCACCCGGGATCGACCACGATCTACCCGCTCGCCGGCATCTACCACGCGTGGGACGCGGTCGCCCACGGCGGGCCCGTGTTCTCGGCCGACCCGAACCTCGCGCACCGGTTCGCGGCCGACCCCGGCACCTTCTACCTGATCGGCCGGCTGTGGTCGATCGCCTTCGCGGTCGGGGCGATCCCACTGATCTTCCTGCTCGGGCGCCGTTGCTTCTCGACCCGTGTCGGTCTCGCGGGCGCGGCGTTGTGGGCCGTGATCCCGTTGTGGGTCTCCTACGGGCGCATCGTGCGCACCGACAGCGCGGGCGTGTTCTTCGCTCTCCTCGCGCTGCTGTTGATACTGCGGCTCCTGAAGCGCGCGTCGCTTCGCGACTACATCCTCGCCGGCGCTGCGATCGGGGTCGGGATCTCCACGCGCTACTTCCTGGTGACCCTCCTCGCCGCGTTCGTCACGGCCGGCATCGTCGCCCTCCGCCGCGGGGTCCCCGGGGCATCGGTCCGGGGCATCGCGGCCGGCGTGGGCGCCGCGGTCGTGGCGTTCGTGTTGACGACGCCGTACTTCCTGCTCGATTGGTCCACGGCCCGCGCCAGCCTGACGAACGAGAACGCCTCACACGTCGGCCACAACGGTCTCTCTCCGCTCGGCAATCTCCGGTGGTACCTGGGGAACTCGATCCCCAACGTGATCTCGTGGCCGGTCGCGCTGCTCGCCGTGGTCGGCATCTTCTTCGCTGTCGTCCATCGGCGCGATCCCCGCCGGCTCGTCCTGCTGGTGGCAGGCGCGACGTTCCTCGTCGCGATCAGCATGTCGAAGCTGCATTGGGACCGCTGGCCGCTCCCGATCCTCCCCGTCTTCGTGCTCTTCGCGGTGGACGGGCTCGTGCGGCTCACGTCGGCACTCGATGCGCGAGTCGGCCGGCCCGCGCTGGCGCCGGCGTTCGCAGTCGTCGGCATCGCGCTCGTCGCCTTCCTGCCCGCGAAGGACGTGGTGCAGCTGAACATGCGCGAGTCGAGGCCGAGCACGCGTGTGCTGGCTCGACAATGGATCGAGAAGAACGTCCCCGAGGACAGCTCGGTGGTCCGAGAGCTGAAGACGGCGCCCCTGAACAACACCGATCTTCGCTGGAAGTCACGATTCTCGCTGCCGTACGGCGGCTGGACGCTCGACCGGTACCGCCTCGACGGCTTCCAGTACTTCGTCACCAACGCCAGCATCAGCGGCGCGTACACGACGCAGCCTCGCCACTACCCGGCGCAGGCGCTCCTCTACAAGGAGCTCCGACAGCAGGCCTGCCTGCTGCACGTGTTCCGTCCCACCGCGAGCCGGGACGGCCCCATGATCCGCGTGTACGAGCTGCCGCCGGGGCGCGCGGGCTCTGCCGGCCGACCGCCGCGGCCTAGCTAGGCCGGGGCGGTCACGACCTCGGCCGCGGCGCGCTCGCCCGACTGCACCGCGCCGTCCATGTAGCCGCTCCAGACCGTCGCCGTCTCGGCGCCCGCCCAGTGGAGGCGGCCCACCGGCGCCCGCAGCACCGGCCCGTACTGCGTCCACACGCCGGTCGGGAAGTGTGCGCCGTAGCACCCACGGGTCCACTCCTCCTCCGACCAGTCGAGCTCGGCGTACTCGACGGGGTCGGCGGCCTGAGGCCCGAAGAACTCGACGAGCGAGCCGATCACGGCGGCGCGGCGCTCGTCGGGGCGGACGCGGTTGAGCTGCCGCGCTGCTGCGCCCTCGAGGAACGCGAGCAGCACACCGGGCGTGCCGTCGGGCGGAGAGTTGTCGAACACGACCTTGGCCGGGCCGCGGTCGCCCGTCGCCTGGCCGGTCAGCCCCGCATCGCGCCAGAACGGCGTGTCGTACACCGCATGGGACTTGATCACCGAGCCGGCGGGGACCCGCTGCGTGAGCTGATCGCGCCGCGCGGGCAACGGCGGGTCGTACGCGATCCGGCCCGCCAGCGTGGGCGGGACGGCGACGATCACGCGCGCGGCGGCCACGTCGACACCGTCTGCGTGCACGGTCGCCCCGCTGGTTCGCTGCTCGATCCGTCGCACGGGCACACCGAGTCGGACCCGGTCGCCGAGTAGCTCGGCGAGGCGGAGCGGGACGACCTGCGAGCCGCCGACGAACCGGTCCTGCTGCGCGCCGCCGGCCGTGCCCGCGAGCGCGTCGACGCCGCCGCCCGAGTGCGTGTAGAAGAGCGCGTGCAGCAACGAGAAGTCGGACGCCTCGGCGGCGAACACCCCCTCGGCGAACAGCCGCAGCATCTCTCGTCCCGACCCGGTGCGCGCGTTGCGTTGTATCCAGGTCTCGAACGTCTGCGCGTCCAGTTGCCGGGCGCGATCGGCCGCCCACGGCACTTCGAGCGGCACGTGCCGGGCGAGGCGATCGAAGCGAGCCTGCGCCTGCCCGATGTCGGCGAGCACGAGCGGGCCGAGGCTCGGACGCGTCCGGTAGCGGATCGGTTTGTCACGCAGACGCAGCAGATGCTCCCCGGTGTTGTACGTGGGGAACGTCTCGAGCCCGAGCTCGGCGGTGAGCTTGGCCATGCGGAGCTGCGTGGGGCCGATCCACTGCCCGCCGAGCTCCACCACGGTGCCGTCGGAGAGCGTGTGGTTGAGGACCCGGCCGCCGACGCGGTCACGGGCCTCGAGCACCACGACCTCTTTGCCCGCAGTCACGAGCTCCCGCGCCGCGACCAATCCCGCGATCCCGGCGCCGACGACAGCCACGTCGGCTTCCCTGCGCTCCGCCATGGGGGCCAGCGTACGTAGTGTCGGCCCATGCCGCCGGTGGCGGGTGTGGACGGATGTCGGGCGGGGTGGATCGTGGTGCACGACCGGCGCGCGACGGTCCATCCCGACTTCGCCGCCGTGCTCGCGGCGTTGCCCGACGATGCCGTCGTCGCCCTCGACATGCCGATCGGGTTGGTCGACGAGCACGAGCCCGGCGGGCGGGACGTCGACCGGGCCGCGCGGGTGCAGCTGGGCCCGAAGCGCAGCTCGGTGTTCTCGGCGCCGCCTCGGTGCGCGCTCGGGGCACGGACACTGCCTGAAGCCCGGCGTCACGGCGCGCGGCTCACGCTGCAGACCCTGAACCTCCTGCCGCGCATCGAGGACGTCGACCGCGTGATGACGCCCGACCTGCAGTCGCGCGTGTTCGAGGTGCACCCCGAGCTGAGCTTCGCGGCGATGAACGGGGACGACCCGGTGCGGGCGCCGAAGCGGAGCGCGACCGGTTCGAACGAACGCCGAGCGTTGCTGGAACGAGCCGGCGTCATCGTGCCCGAACGGCCCGCCGGCGCGGCCCTCGACGACCTGCTCGACGCGTGCGCGCTCGCGTGGAGCGCGCGCCGTGTCGCCTGCGGGAGCAGCTCGACGCGTCCCCGACCGGCCCGCGCGCGGACGCGCGCGGCCTGCGCATGGAGCTCCGATGGTGAGCTTCCGCACGGTCGGGCACGGGACGCTGCCGGCGGACGACCTCGCGGCGTTGGTGACCGGCGCGGGCATCGAGGTCGTCGTCGACGTGCGCTCCTTCCCCGCCAGCCGCCGCCATCCGCAGTTCCGCCGCGAGGCGATGGAACGGTGGTTGCCCGACGCCGGCGTCGCGTACCGGTGGGAGCCGCGCCTCGGTGGACGTCGGCGCCCGCGGCCCGATTCGCCCCACGGCGCACTCCGCGTCCCCGCCTTCCGGGGTTACGCCGACCACATGGAGACGGCGGAGTTCAGCGACGCCGTCGACGAGCTCCTCGCCGAGGCCGGCACGCGACCCGCTGCCGTGATGTGCGCCGAGAGCGTGTGGTGGCGCTGCCACCGCCGCCTCCTGGCCGACGCGGCCGTGCTGCTGCGCGGGGCCGCCGTCGAGCATCTCTTCCACGACGGCCGGATCGACGCGCACCGGCCGACGGCGGAAGCGCGTGTCGACGGGCGGCGCCTTGTCTACGACGGGGGCGAACCGGGGCTTCCTCTGCGAGAATCCTGACCGGGCAGCGGGGGCGCGGAGGAGGAGAGCCGGTGCAGCGGTTCGTGGTCCACCTGTTCATCTCGGTCGCGGTGTGCGGCTTCGTGGTCGGGGCGTGGGCACTCACGAGCGGCTCCTTCGCCGAGCTGTCCGACATCGCCGGCAACCCGACGCTCGCGCGCAAGCTCGGCTTCTGGCCGATCTGGGTGATCCTCGCCGCCGCCGCCGTGCTCGTGGTCGACCTCGGCTTCGTCGTCGCCGGGGTCTTCAGCGACCGGAGCCGGCGGAGACGCCGCCGGCGACAGATCGAGCGCACGACGCGGGCCGGCACCCAGGTCGGCGACGCGCTGGCGGAGATGCTGCGGTCGCTCGCGGCGCGCCAGCGCGACCGAAAGGCGCCCGCGCCGGGCCCGGTGAAGCGGTGGGTCGCCGTGATGTTCAGCGACATCGTCGACTCCACGCGGCTCGCCGAGGAGGTGGGCGACGACGAATGGACGGCCGTCGTCTCGCGCTACCGCGAGTTCGTGCGCGCCCGCGTTCGCCACGCGTGGCGGCACCGAGGTGGGCACCCAGGGCGACGGGTTCCTCGCCCAGTTCCCGAGCCCCGCCGACGCGGTTCTGTGCGCGGTCGACATCCAGCGCGACGTCCAGGACGTGGCCGCGGCCGGGCTGGGGCTCCGCCTCCGCATCGGCGTGCACGCCGGCGAGGCCGTCCACGACGACGGCGATCTCATCGGGCGGGTCGTCAACCTCGCCGCCCGTGTCACGGGCGAGGCCGAGCCGGGCGAGATCCTCGTGACCGAGCCGGTGGCCGACTACGTCGGCGGTCATCTGCACCTGCAGGACCGGGGCCTGCGCGAGCTCCGGGGCGTGCCGCAGCCACGCCACCTGCTGGCGGTGGACTGGTCGGACAGCGACGAACCGGCGGCGCCGCGCCCCGGCGGGTAGAGCCTCTACGCTCCCCGCGTCCCGCCCGATCGACCGGAGACCCCGCATGCCCCTCGCCACCGCCGCGCGTGCCCTGCTCGACGAGCGCCGTCCGCTCACCCGTGACGAGGTGGCGGCGGTGGCGGCGCTCCCCCTCGAGCAGCTGCCCGACGTGGTCGCGCTCGCGCACCGGGTGCGACTCGCCTACTGCGGCCCCGAGGTCGAGCTCGAGAGCCTCATCAACGCCAAGTCGGGCGCGTGCCCCGAGGACTGCGCGTTCTGCTCGCAGTCGGCCCGGTTCGAGACCGGTGTCGACGTGTTCGCGTTCCTGGACCTCGACGACGTCGTCGCCGCGGCCCGGTCGACGCGCGACGCGGGCGCGACCCAGTTCTGCATCGTCGTCGCCGTGCGGGGCCCCGAGGAGCGGCTCCTGCGGAAGGTGCTCGAGGCGGTCGACGCGGTGCATCGCGAGACCGGGCTCGAGGTCGCGTGCTCGCTCGGGCTGCTGACGCGCGAGCAGGCCGAGCGGCTCGCGGCTGCAGGCGTGCGCCGCTACAACCACAACCTCGAGACGTGCCGGGAGGTGTTCCCCTCCATCTGCACGACGCACACGTGGGACGACCGCGTCGCCACCGCCCGGCTCGCGGGCGACGTCGGCATGGAGCTGTGCTGCGGCGGGATCCTCGGCATGGGCGAGACGCTCGAGCAACGGATCGACTTCGCCTTCGAGCTCGCGGCGCTGGCGCCGTGCGAGGTGCCGATCAACCTGCTCGACCCGCGCCCCGGCACGCCGCTCGACGACCGCTCGCTGCTCGCGCCGCGCGAGGCGTTGCAGGCGATCGCGCTGTTCCGGCTGGTGATGCCCAGTGCGTGGATCCGGCTCGCCGGCGGACGTGAGCGTGTGCTCGGCGAGCTCCAGGCCATGGGGCTGCTGGCGGGCGCGAACGCGCTGATCGTCGGCAACTACCTCACGACGACCGGGCGGCCGCCCGAGGCCGACGTCGCCCTGCTCGACGCCCTCGGCATGCCCGTGGCCGACGGCCCCGGCGAAGGCAGGTTCATCGTCGACGGCGCCGGCGCCCACGCCCGCCCCGCCCGCGGCCCGTCGATCCCGGTGCGGGTGGAGTAGATCAGCGCGGTCTCGTTGAAGCTCAGGAGGACGGGGCCGCGGCCGACACGGGTGATGGACGCGACGTCGAGGCGCATGCGCCACGCGAGCTCGGGCGGGACACGAAGCGTCCACGTCACCGCGGCCTTGATCGGCGAGACGTGGCTGACGGCGACGACGACGCGGTCGTCCAGCCACTCGTCGCAGAACGACGCGATGCGGTCGGCGACGACCTCCAGGCTCT
This sequence comes from uncultured Actinomycetes bacterium, assembly GCA_963747195.1. Classification (GTDB taxonomy): domain Bacteria; phylum Actinomycetota; class Acidimicrobiia; order IMCC26256; family JACDBD01; genus JALZAA01. The sequence continues at coordinate 35,496 of CAVVDV010000008.1, read as the reverse complement.
CCCCGCCCGGCGGCACGAAACCGCCGTCGCGGCGCCAGCGCTCGACGACGTCGGGCGCCAGGTCGGCGAACGGCCGCCCTTCCCACTCGCCGTAGTCGATCTCGATCAGGCGCTCGTCGACCTCGACCGTCTTGCCGCACGCGGCCGCGATCGGCGCCGCCGTGTCGCACGCGCGGCGGAGGGGGCTCGTGAGGACGTGCGCGACGTCGAGGCCGGCGAGCGCCTCCGCCAGCCGCTTCGCCTGGCCCCGCCCGCGATCGGTCAGCGCGACGTCGCCGCGCCCGAGGAGGAGCCCGGCCCGGTTCGGTGGCGTCTCGCCGTGCCGTACGAACGCGATCACGGCGACGCCGGCGCGCGCAGGCGACCCGACCGCAGGAAGTCGTCCCGGCGGCCGCGATCGGCGAGGCCGAAGCGATGCACGATCCACGCGCACGCCGCCAGGCCCGCCAGCTCTTCGAGCACGACGATGCCGGCCGCGGGAAGGAGCGCGCCGTCGGGCAGCGAGGCGCCGGTGAACGGCCACCAGAACACGTCGGTGTTCGTCCACGCCGCCGAGAGCACGAGGCCGCAGAACGCGCCGATGGGCAGGCACAGGAGGCGGCGGCGCAGCAGGCGGGGCCTCCCGATCGTCAGCGAGCATCACGGCGACGAGCAGCACCACGCTCCCGAGCAGCGTGTGGCCGTACGCCAGACCGACGAACGGGAGGTCGACGGCGAGCGGGAGCAGGGAGCCGGCGACGATGAGGCGGTAGTCGACGCCCGCGCTCTGGAACACGAAGTACACGAGCAGGACCGAGAGCCCCGCGTACCAGAACAGCATGCGCTCAGGCGAGGTCGAGGGCGGCGTTGACCAGCGCGTCGGCCTCGGTGTTCTGCTCGCGCGGCACGTGCGTGAGCTCGACGTCCTCGTACTCGGCGAGCAGCTCCCGCGCCCGCTCGTAGAACGGCCGAAGGTGCGCCTGCTTCACCCGGTACCGGCCTTCGAGCTGACGGATGAGCAGTTGCGAATCGGCCCGGACCCGGATGCGCCGGGCAGGGAACTCCCGGGCGGCCTCGAGGGCGGCGACCAGCGCGCGGTACTCGGCCACGTTGTTCGTGGCCACCCCGATGCGTTCGCTCACGGTCGCCAGCCGGGTGGGAGGGTCGGTGGACGGGTCGAGCACGACGGCGCCGATCGCAGCCGGCCCCGGGTTCCCGCGCGCGCCGCCGTCGCAGTAGATGACGAGCTCGGGCCGTGGCGTCACGGCACGAGGATGCAGCCGCAGTTGTCGCAGTGTGCGACGGTCCCGGGCGGGCTCTTTCGGATGCGCTCCGCCTCGACCGACGGGATCGACAGGTGGCATCCCTGGCACGTGTTGCCGTTCAGGCGCGCCGCGCCCATGCCTCGGGCGCGCTCACGGCACCGCTCGTAGTCGTCGAGCAGCGCGGCGTCGAGGGTTGCTGCGATCTCGTCGCGGGCGGCGCGCTCGCCGCCCAGCTCCTCGTCGATCTCCCCTTCGACCTCGCCCAACGCCGCGCCGAGGCGCTCGGCTTCGGACTCCAGCTCGTCGACACGCGCCCGGAGCGTCTCGACTTCGGCGTCGATGGCCTCGCGGCGCTCCATGACCTCGAGCTCTCGGTCCTCGAGGCCGCGCCGGTGGCGCCGAAGCTGGTCCACGTCGGCTTGGAGCGCCTGGAGCTCGCGCGGCGAGGTCACCTCACCCGAGTACATGCGCCGTTCGACTTCCGCCGCCTTGTCCTCGAGCGACCGCGCCTCGTCGTCGAAGCGCTGCTCCTCGCGTGCCACCTCCTCGCGACGTGCCGTCGCCTCCGCGAGCTGCGCGCCGGCTGCGGTCAGCTCGGCTCGCACCGATTCGAGCGCGGCGCGCTCGGGGAGCGTGTCGCGCCGGTGGGTGAGCCGGTCGATGGCGGTGTCGCGGGTCTGGAGCTCGAGCAGTGTGTCGAGCATCACCGAAGCGTCCGCGGCCACCTCTCCGAGCCTAACGAGCGAATGGCGGAGAACCCGGCATCGCGGCTACCCGCCGGTCCGGGACCACCGCCGCCGGGCCGCCGCCGTTGCCGTGGGCCGCGGCGGAGTGACCGCCGGCGCCGTCGGCGCCGGTGCAGTCGGCGGCGAGGCCGGCGCGGGTGCCGGCGCGGGCGCCGGCGCCGGTGCCGGCGCCGGGGTCGGGCGCGGCGTCCGTCGACGGAGGCGGCGGTGGGAGCGCGGGCGTGTCCGTGCGGCCCTGGACCGGGTCGATGAACCGTCCGGGCGCGTCACAGTTCGGTCCCGGGGTCGGGAACGCGTCGTCGGGCGATGTTCTGGGTCGCCGGGATCATGAAGTTGCGCCAGATCGTGTTCGGGACGCCCGCCCCGAACCCGGCGCCCGGTTGGTCCACGTCGGGGTTGCCGTGCCAGACGAACGACACGAGGTCGGGCGTCCCGCCGAGGAACGCGGAGCTGATCTCGTTGTCGTTGGTGCCCGTCTTGCCGAAGGCGTCCTTGCCCGGTATCCCCTTGCCGGCAGCGGTGCCGCGTCTCGATCGGGCCGTGGAGGATGCTCACCTCGCAGTTGGCGACGTCGGGGTCGAGGACGCGGGTGCCGGGCCGGCCGGTCTCGTCGAACACGACCTTCCCGTCGGCGCCGACGACCTTCGACACGAAGATCGGGTCGTGGTGGACGCCGCCGCCCCCGATCGTCGCCGTGATGTTCGCCATCTCGACCGGCGTGATCGAGATGACGCCCAACGTGAACGTGAGCACCTTCCATTCGTTGACGGGCTGGCGGCCGGAGACGTTGGGCCGCATGCCCATCTTCTGCGCCATGTCGATGACCTTGTCGATCCCGACGCCCGTCGACATGCGCACGAACGCGCAGTTGACCGAGTCGGCGGTCGCCTTGTCGACCGTCATCAAGCCGCCGCCGGGTTCGGCGTTCCTCGTCGATCTCGCGCCCGAAACCGGGCACCGAGCACGGGTCGGTGCCGTCGACCTGGTCGTTGCGCGAGTAGCCGTTCGCCAGGATCGTGGCCAGCGTCGTGACCTTGAAGCTCGAGCCGACCTGACGACCGGCGCCGTCGGTGGCGAGGTTGAACTTGGACTCGTTGAACGGCCGGTTGTCGGCCATCGCCTTCACGTAGCCGGTCTTCGGGTCCATCGCGACGAGCGCGGCGCCGAAGCCCGCCTTGGCACCCCGCAGGCCGTTCGCCACCGCGTCGTCGGCCATCTGCTGCAGGTTCGGGTCCTTGGTCGTGTAGACCTTCAGGCCGCCCTGGAGGACCTTGTCGCGCCGCTCCTGGGGCGTCGCCCCGAGCCGCGGGTCATTGAGCAGGACCTGCTGCGCGTGCTCGGCCCACGCGTTCTCGGGACGCAGCTCGGACGTGGGCTTCACCGTCGGCAAGGGCTCCTGGGTGGCCTGGTCGGCCTGCGCCTGCGTGATGTGATGTGCCTTGACCATCCCCGTCAGCACCTCGGCGCGCCGCTTGGCGGCGGCGTCGGGATGCACGAAGGGATTGTCGCCCTCCGGGTTGCGGATCACCCCCGCGAGCAGCGCGGCCTCGCCGACGGTGAGCTCGCTCAGCGCCTTGCCGCGAACGCCGAACGGCGCCGAGGGATCCGGCGTGAGGAAGAACCGCCGCGCCGTCGCCTTCACGCCGTAGGAGCCCTGCCCGAAGTAGACGGTGTTGAGGTACTGCTTGAGGATCTCGCGCTTCGAGTACTTGTCGTTCAGGCGGTAGGCGAGGATGAGCTCCTTCGCCTTGCGTTGCAGGTCCTGCTTGTTGCCGAGGATCCGGTTCTTGACGAGCTGCTGCGTGATCGTCGATCCGCCCTGGCTGATCCTCCCCTTCGTGAGGTTGTCGACGAACGCGCGCGAGACGCCGCCGACGTCGATGCCCGGGTTCTTCCAGAACGTCTTGTCCTCGGTGTCGATCACCGCGTTGATCAGGATCTGCGGGACCTCGGCGAGCTCGGCCGGCTCACGGTCCTGGGAACCGAGCTTGCCGATCTGACCGCCGTTGGCGTCGTACACGGTCGTCGGCGAGGACAGCTCGCCCAGGCTGTTCACGGTGCCCGTGTAGTGCTGCGCGGTCGCGATCTGACGGGCGCCGGGGATGAGCGCGGCGAAGCACACCCCGAGAGTGAGACCGCCGACCAGGACGATGGCCGCCAACCTCGTGAGGACACGAGCGGAGTTCGGCATGGGAACCCACCAGGATGGCACAACGGGCCCGAAACCAAGCAGCGGGCCGTGCCCCCCGGGTAGCGGTCACACGGCGTCGGTACCCTCCGCCTGGACGGCGGCGTCGCTGCCGACGGCGCCCGGAGGAGACGACGATGGTTCGCGTGCAACTCGTCGAGCACGGCCCCCCGGCGCGGGAGGCGCTGCGGGAGGCCGTCCGGGCGGCGAAGGGCATGGACCCGCTGGCGCCGGTCACGGTGGCCGTCCCTTCGACGTATGCGGGCCTCGCGCTCCGCCGGGCCCTGGCCACGCCCGACGGCCTCGTGAACGTGCGGTTCCTCGCCCTGGCCCGGCTGGCCGAGCTGCTCGGCGCGCCGGCGCTGGCGGCGCAGCGGCGCCGGCCGCTCACGCGCCCATTGCGGGCCGAGGCGGTGCGGGCGGTGCTCGCCGACGCCGGACCGCCGCTTGCCTCGGTGGCGGGCCACCCCGCCACCGAACGGGCGCTCGATGCGTCGTTCCTCGAGCTGCGCCGCGCCGGTGACGACGCCCTCGAGCAGCTCGCCCGAGCCGGCGACCCGGCCGCGTCGGTGGCGCGCCTCTATCCCGAGTTCCGGTCCCGCACGGCCGGCTTCTATGACGACGAGGACCTCGCGTTCGCCGCTGCCTCCGCGCTGGCGGGCGACGCGCCCGCGCTGCGCGAGATCGGGCACGTCGTGCTGCACCTCCCGACGCGCCTGTCGCCGGGTGAGGCCGAGCTCGTGCGGGCGTTGGGGGCGGCCGGTCGGCTGCGCGCGCTGCTCGGCCTGACCGGGGACCCCGCCGCGGACTCCCACGTCGAGGAGCTGGCAGCAGCACTCGCCGGCACGGAAACGCCCGAGCGCGGGGCGTTCGCCTGTGCCTCCGGCCGGCACCGCGATCGTCAGCGCGCCCGACCCGGAGGACGAGCTGCGCGCCGTCGTCCGCGACGTGATGGCGCGCGCCTCTTCGGGGACACCTCTGCATCGCGTTGCGATCCTCTTCCGTGTCGACGAGCCGTACGCGCGGCTCGCGCAGGAGCTCCTCGACGCGGCCGATGTTCCCTGGAGTGGCCCGTCGACGCGTCGCCTCGCAGAGACGACCGCGGGACGCGTCCTCCTCGGGCTGCTGCGACTGCCGGACGGCGACTTCGCGCGCGACACGGTCGTCGACTGGATCGCCTCGGGGCCGGTGCGCGACCCCTCCGACGGCCGCGCCGTCCCGGCCAGTCGCTGGGACACCTTGTCGCGCGAGGCCGGCATCGTCACCGGGCTCGCACAGTGGAACGAGCGCCTGGCCCGGCTCTCGCGGCACCTGGCGGCCGACCTCGCGGCGACGGACGACGACGAGCTGAGCGAGGGCGCGCGACGCCATCGCGAAGCCGACCTCGAGCACGTCGAGCACCTCTCCCGGTTCGTCGCCGATCTCGGGACACGCCTCGCGCCGCCGTCCCCGGGCACCTGGCCCCGCCTCGCGGCTTGGGCACGCGAGCTGCTCGACCGTTACCTCGGCGGCGAGGGTCTGCGCGCGAGCTGGCCCGAGGCGGAGGTCGAGGCGGCGCGGCAGGTCGCCGACGCGCTCGACGGCTTGGCGGCGCTGGCCGAGATCCGCGCCGAGGCGTCGCTGCCCACGTTCGTGCGCGCGCTCGAGTCCGAGCTGGACGCACCGGCCGGCCGCGTGGGGCGCTTCGGCGCCGGCGTGTTCGTCGGCGGCGTGCGCCACGCGTACGGCGGCGACTTCGACGTCGTGCACGTCGTCGGCATGGCCGAGGGCGCGTTCCCGCCTCTGGGACGCGAGGATCCGTTGATCCCCGACCGCGCTCGTCGCCTCACGGGACCGGCGCTCCCCGTCCACGCGGTCCGGCGAGCAGAGGAACGCCGCGACTACCTGGCCGCGCTCGCGACCGCGCCGGTGCGGTCGCTCTCCTACCCGCGCGCCGATCCGCGCGCACAACGCAAGCGGCTGCCGGCGCGGTGGCTGCTCGAGACCGCGAGCTCCCTGCTCGGCGAGACCGTTGGCGCCGAGGAGCTGACCCGGCTCGGGAGCACCGGATGGCTGCACGTCGTGCCGTCGTTCGAGGCGGGTGTGCGCGCCCCGGGCGAGGCAGGATCGCTGACGGAGCGCGACGTCCGCAGCCTGCGCATCTGGCAGGAACGTCGACGGCCGCTCGAGCGTCACCCGCTGATCGAGGCGACGCCGTCGCTCGCGGCCGGAGTCACCGCGTTGCGCGCGCGCCGCTCGGCCGCGCTCACACGGTTCGACGGCAACGTCGGAGCCGTTCCGGGCCTCCTGCCCGACGAGGACGACGCGGTGTCCCCGACCTCCCTCGAGAGCTGGGCCACGTGCCCGTTCCGCTACCTGCTCCAGCGCGTGCTGCGGGTACGCGAGGTGGAGCGCCCCGAGGCCACCGACCGCATCGGCCCGCTCGAACGCGGCAGCCTCGTGCACAAGGTGCTCGCCGAGTTCCTCGACGGCGTCGAGCCCCGGACCGCACCCGACCAGCCGTGGGACGACGCCGAGCGGGGGCTTCTCCTCGCGATCGGCGAGCGGCACTGCAACGAGGCCGAGAGCGAAGGCCTCACCGGGCGGCCATTGCTCTGGAAGCTCGACCGGCGGCGGATCCTGCGGGAGCTCGAGCGCTTCCTCGACACCGACGAGGAGATCCGCCGAGCGCTCGGCGTCGTGCCCCGGGCGAGCGCACGGGAGCTCGCGTTCGGCTTCGGCGGCGATTCCGGCGCCCCCGCGACCATCACGCTCGCGGACGGCCGCGTCGTGCGCTTCCACGGGTTCATCGACCGCGTCGACCAGGGCCCGAGCGGGTCGCCGATCGTCGTCTTCGACTACAAGACGGGTCGGCCCGAGGATCCCACCAAGGGGCTCGAGCGCGGCAACAAGCTCCAGCTCCCGGTGTACGCGTTGGCGATGGCCGGCGACGACCGGAAGGCCGACGTGCACGCGTACTACTGGTCGACGCGCGCGTTCGACATGGGCGCACTCGCGGGCATCAAGCTCGACGAGCCGACGCTCGATCGGTTCACCGACAACGTCTCGACGATCGTCGAGGGCATCGGCGCCGGCGTGTTCCCCGCGTTCCCCGACAAGCCCCGCCAGGATGGCCGCGGGCGCGAGACGTGGGAGAACTGCTGCTACTGCGCTTACGACCGCGTCTGCGCGCCGGCGCGCGACGACGATTGGACCCGTAAGCGCTCCGACCCGGTCGTGGCGCGCTTCCGGCAGCTCGCCGACCCGCCGCCGGAGGCCGCACCGGACCTGCCGCCGGAGGCGGCCAGGGAGGTCGAATCGTGACCGTCGACGCCGCCGCCCGCGACGCCATCCGCGACCTCCACGACGCCACCCTCTTCGTCGAGGCCGGCGCGGGCACGGGCAAGACCACCGCGCTCGTCGAGCGAGTCGTGTCGTTGATCGCGCGTGGCCGCGTCGAGATCCGCCAGCTCGCGGCGATCACGTTCACCGAGGCCGCCGCGGGCGAGCTGCGCGACCGCATCCGCACCCGCCTCGAGCAGAGCGCGACCGATCCGGTGCTCGCACCCGACGAACGGCGAACGGTGCCGGGCCGCGCTCGAAGACGTCGACGACGCCGCGCTCTCGACGCTGCACGGCTTCGCCCAGCGGATCCTGGCCGAGCACCCGCTCGAGGCCGGGCTCCCACCGCGGTTCGAGGTGGTCGACGACGTCGAGGCGGCCGTGCGCTTCGAGGAGCGCTGGGGCCAGTTCCTCGACGCGCTCGTCGCCGACCCGGAGCTCGAGCCGGTCCTGCTCCCGGCGCTGGCGCTGGGCGTCGACTTCGACCACCTGCGCCGCGTCGCACGCGTCCTGCACGAGCACTACGACCGGCTGCGGTCCTCGTCCGCATCGGCGTCGGGGGTCGGGGTGTCGGCCCCCGCCGTCGACCTGAGGCCGGTCCTGGCGCCGCTCGAGCAGGCGGTCGCCCGGCTCGTGGACTGTTGTGTCCCGCAGGACAAGCTCGCCCAGCACATCGACGGGCTCGCCGGATGGGCCGACGTCCTCCGCGGCGCGACCGACGACCTCGACCGCCTCGACCTGCTCGGCGAGATGCCGAAGTTCGCGAAGAAACAACGTGGGGCGGCACACGAACTGGCGCTGTCCAGTCGACGAGGTACGAGGCCTGCTCGAGCAGGCCGACGCGGCGCGCGATCACTCTCGTCCGACGCCAGCAGCAGGCCACGCTCGACGTGCTGGTTGCCCGCCTGCGCGGCTTCGTGCTCGGCTACGCCGACGAGCGCCGCCGTGACGGCCGCATCGAGTTCCACGATCTGCTCGTGCTCGCGCGCGACGTGCTGCGCGGAACCCGGGCGTGCGCGCCGCGCTCGCGCGAGCGGTTCCGCGTTCTCCTGATCGACGAGTTCCAGGACACCGACCCGCTGCAGATCGAGATCGCCGTGCTGCTCGCGTCGGACGACCCCGACGCGGGCGCCCGCCCGTGGTGGGACGTGTCCATCGCGCCCGGCCGGGCGTTCGTCGTCGGCGACCCGAAGCAGTCGATCTACCGCTTCCGCCGGGCCGACCTCGAGCTGTACCACCGCGTCGAGCAGGAGCTGCTCGACGGCAGACGCGATCTCACCCAGAACTTCCGGTCCGTGCCCGGGATCCTCGACTTGGTGAACCACATGTTCGCCCGCCTCTTCGACACCGACGAGCAGGGCGGGCAGGCCGCGCACGTGCAGCTGGTCGCCGAGCGGGATCCTTCCCCCACGTCGGTGCCGGCCGTCGCCACCTTCGGCGGCGCCGGCCGACGAGCAGCACGTCGCCGAGGTCCGCGCCGTCGAGGCCGCCGACGTCGCCGCGCTGGCCCGACGGATCAAGGACGAGCTCGTGGGAGATCGTCGACGCCGTCACCGGGGAGATGCGGCCCGCCCGCTACGACGACGTCGCCCTGTTGCTCCCGACGCGCACGGCGCTCCCCGACTTCGAGGACGCACTCGAGCGCGCCGACGTCCCGGTCCGGATCGAGAGCCAGTCGCTCGTCTTCTCGACGGCCGAGGTCCGCGACCTGCTCTCCATCCTGACCGCGATCGACGATCCCACCGACGAGATCGCGCTGGTCGCGTCGCTGCGGTCGCCGGCGTTCGGCTGCGGTGACGACGAGCTCGTCGACTACTACGGCCGCGGCGGGCGGTGGGACTACCGGCGGCCGGCGCCCGACGACCTGCCACTCGACCACCCGGTGGTCGCGGCGCTGGCCGCGCTCCGGCGGCTCCACGACGCGCCGCTGGTGGCAATCGGTCAGCCAGACGGTCGAGGCGATCGTGCGTGAACGCCGCCTGCTGGAGCTCGCGGTCACGCACCGGCGACCCGCGCGACCACTGGCGGCGCATCCGGTTCCTCCTCGATCAGGCGCGTGCGTACGACGCCGCCTCCGGTCGCGGGCTGCGCGGCTTCATCGAGTGGGTCCAGCAGCTGGCCGACGAGCGTGCCCGCGCCGTCGAGATCGTCGTGCCCGAGCCCGACGACGACGCGCTCCGGGTCCTCACGGTGCACGGCGCCAAGGGGCTGGAGTTCCCGATCGTCATCCTCGCCGGGCTCAATGTCAGCCCGCCGAACCGCGCGACGCCCGTGCTGTGGAACCCCGACGGCACGTTCGAGGTCCGGGTCGGGCAGCGTCGCGCAAGGCACCCGCTTCGAGACCGCCGGGTGGCACGACCGGTCGCAGCGCGAGGACGAGCTCGACGCCGCCGAACGGCTGCGGCTTCTCTACGTCGCCGCGACCCGCGCCCGTGACCACCTGCTCGTGAGCCTGCACCACAAGCGCACGGAGCGAATCGACTGCCACGCCGCGCTGTTGTGCGAGCACGGCAGATGGCGCGCCCGCGACCGTCCTCGACCTCGACGCCGACGGCGCCGAACCCGCCCGCTCCCCCTCGGCGCCGGGACCAGCCGACGGCGAGGCGGGCGAGGAGCCCGGCGAGCGTGACCGCTGGATCGCGGCACGCGCCGCGCTGATCGCCCGCGCCGGCCGTCCCGCGACCGTCGCCGCCACCACGCTGGCGAAGGAGCCTCCGGTCCCGGCAGATCCCGGCACCGACGCGGGGGTCGAGAAGGACGAGCCCGTCGACGACCGGCCTGCGTGGCGGCGGGGCCGCGCGGGCACGTCGGTGGGGCGGGCCGTGCACGCCGTCCTCCAGACGGTCGACCTGGCCACCGGCGACGACCTCGACTCGACCGCCCGGGCGCAGGCGCTGGCCGAGGGGATCCCCCAGCGCGAAGCGGAGATCCGGGCGCTCGCTCGCAGCGTCCTGCAGTCGAGCACGGTGCGCGGCGCGGTCACGGGAGGCCGGTACTGGCGGGAGGTTCCCGTCGCCGCCGTCGTCGACGGCGTCACGGTCGAGGGCTTCGTCGACCTGCTGATCGAGACGCTCGAGGGGCTCGTCGTGGTCGATTACAAGACCGACCAGATCGCCACCGACGACGAGCTCGACGCTGCCATGGAGCGGTACCGCGTCCAGGGCGCCGCGTACGCACTCGCGCTCGAGCGGGCGCTCGGCACGCCGGTCGCGCGATGCCTCTTCGTGTTCGCGCGCCGGCAGCGTGCCGTGGAGCGCGAGGTCGACGACCTACCGGCGGCGATCGCCGCCGTCGAGCGGCGCGTGGCAGAGCTGTCGTGACGCGCCGCGGCCCGGGGCTGTCGCCCCGGGCCGCGATCACGTGCTTCTCAGCCCGCCTTGGGTCAGAGCCCGAGTGAAGCGAGCAGGTTGGCGACGATGTTCGGGTTGAACGGCTGCGTTCCCAACGCCAGCTGAGCGCCGAGCGACGAGTGCGCGTTCATGTAGCTGATCTCGCGACTGACGTCACCGACGCCGTTCGAGCCGGCGACCGGCGCGATCTGGACCGTGCTGAGCACGCCCAGCGCGGCGCCGGTCGAGTTGAGGAACGCGCTCCCCGAGTCGCCGGGGATCCCGGGCGACGCGGTGTACACGTTGTGGCTCCAGCCGCCACCGGCGTCACCGAGGCTGACGCCCTGCTTCGGGCTCAGCTGGCTGACGCCGCCCCGCAGCTCGGAGTTCCCGTACGAGTACACGTTCTCGCCCTGGGCCGTGCCGTTGTTGTCGATGCCGTTCGGGCCGCCCCAGAACGGGATCGACGGGTTGACCTTCCCGAAGTCGGCGGGATTCAACTTGATCAACGCCAGGTCGTTGAACTGGCAGGTGTTGGCGTCGGCCTCGCCCAGCCCCTGCATCGTGAGCCAGGAGTTGTAGACCATGGTGCCGGGCTGCGACGCGCCGGTCACCTGCACCTGAGTGCCGATGGGCAGCGAGCCCGACGTGCAACCGTTCGTCGCCGTGTTGCCCCCGGTGCCCGAGCAGTGGGCCGCCTGGCCGATGTACACGGCGTTGGAGGCGTCGGAGAAGACGAAGTTCGCCGTGCACTGCGCCCCGGCCGTGAAGGTCTGGACGCCGGGGTGGATCGGCGCCGTCGCGGCCGGCGCCCAGGTGGGCGCAGCGCTCGCGGAGGGCGCGTCGGCCGCCACCAGCGGCACGGCGACGGTCGCACACGTGACCGCGGCGGCGAAGACGCGGGCCAGCAGTTTCATGGGGAGGTCCTCCTTGGGTGGGTCCGCATGCCCGATATCGGCGATTCGGGAGCATAACGCCCATCTCGGCAGAATGCACGCTCCCTGGCGAGTCTCCGTCGCCTCTCTGGCGGACCTCCGCGACTCCCGGGCGGACCTCCGCGACTCCCGGGCGGACCTCCGTCCGCAGGGCTGACGCGGCGATCCGCCGCCCGTCGACGCGACGGCAGCGGCGAAGATACCTGCGCATCCGGAGCAAGGAGGCGTCGTGCCCTACAGCGCGGTCAAGCGGCTGCTGATCGGGCGCCCGTTGTCGTCACGGGAGTTCGAGCAGCAACGCCTCCCGAAGCGGCTGGCGTTGGGCGTCTTCTCGACGGACGCGATCGCATCGACCGCGTTCGCGACCCAGGAGATCCTGGTGGTGCTGGTGCCGGCGGCGGGCATGGCCGCGCTCGGGTACCTGGTGCCGATCTCGCTGCTCGTCGTGGCGCTGCTCGTGATCGTTGTCCTGAGCTACCGGCAGACGCTGTACGCCTATCCGAACGGCGGCGGGTCGTACATCGTGAGCCGCGAGAACCTCGGGACGAACCCGTCGCTCGTGGCCGCGGCGTCGCTGCTGGTCGACTACACGCTGACGGTCTCGGTGTCGGTTGCAGCCGGGGTTGCCGCGATCACCTCGGCGATCGCCCCGTTGCGTGGTTACGAGGTCGAGCTCGCCGTCGCGCTGATCGTCATCATCGCCCTCGGGAACCTGCGCGGCGTCAAAGAGTCGGGCCGCGTGTTCGCGCCACCGACCTATGTGTACGTGTCGATCATGACCCTGTTGGTGGTCTGGGGTCTGTTCCGCACGTTCACGGGCGATCTGCAACCGCTGCCGGTGAACCACGCGCAGCTGGCGCACTTCACAGGGGGCGGGGCGGTGCTCGGCGGCGTCACGTTGTTCCTGCTGATGCGCGCGTTCTCGTCGGGCGCGGTGGCGTTGAGCGGCGTCGAAGCGATCTCGAACGGTGTCCAGGCCTTCCGCAAACCGGAATCGCGCAACGCGGCGATCACGCTCATGTGGACCGGGTTCATCCTCGGCTCACTGTTCACCGGGATCGCGGTCCTCGCCGACCAGCTGCGCCCGACGCTCTCGGAGAACGAGACGATCCTCTCGCAGATGGGGCACGCGGTGTTCGGCGGGAGTGGTCCTCTCTATATCGTCCTGCAGGCGTCGACGGCCGCGATCCTGACGCTCTCGGCCAACACGGCGTACGCCGATTTCCCGCGCTTGTCGGGGATCATCGCCCAGGACGGGTTCATGCCCCGGCAGCTCGCCAACCGTGGCGACCGGCTCGTGCTCTCGAACGGCATCCTCGTCCTCTCGATCGCCGCCGGCGGGCTCGTGATCGGGTTCGGCGCCAGCGTCAGCTCGTTGATCCCGCTCTTCGCCGTCGGGCTGTTCACGGCGTTCACGCTCTCCCAGGCCGGCATGGTCGTGCACCACTGGCGGCTGCGCGAGCCGAGATGGCGGATCGGCCTCGCGATCAACGGCGTCGGGGCGGTCGCCACGACCCTCGTCACCGCGGTGATCCTGGTCTCCAAGTTCACCGAGGGCGCCTGGATCCCGGCTCTGGTCATCCCCTTACTCGTCTTCCTCTTCAAGGGGATCCACCGCCACTACGCGACCGTCGATCGGGCGATCAGCGTCGAGCCGGGAATCAAGCTCCCCGACATCCAGCACACGGTCGTCGTCCTGGTCGGGCCGAAGGTGAACATCGGTGTCATCCAGGCCCTCGCGTACGCGAAGTCACTCCACCCGGACTTCTTGCACGCGGTCTCCGTCGCCTACGACGCCGACCAGGCGAACCGGATCCGCGAGCAGTGGGCGCGCTTCGACCTCGACATCCCGCTCGACGTGGTGGACTCGCCGTACCGGGAGATCAACGACCCTGTCCTCGAGTACCTCGACCAGATCGACGCGCGCTGGAGCTCGGACGTCGTCACGGTCATCATCCCCGAGCTCGTCGTCCGTCACTGGTGGCAGCAACTCCTGCACAACCAAACCGCGCTCTGGCTGAAAGTTCGTCTGCTCTTCCGGCAGGGAACCGTCGTCACGTCGGTGCCCTCGCACGTGCTCGACGAAGGGAAGGTCAAGAGCCCGATCCCTCCGACGACGGCCGCCGACCGGCCGGCGGCGCGTTCGCCGACCTGACCCACGGGCGCGCCGTGGCGCGCGCCGTGCTACGCGACGACCCCTGAGCCCTACGCGAGCACGTCCTTGCTCGTGAAGCGCGACCACGCCGCGGCCGCGAACACGACGACGGTCACCCCCTGGACCAGGAGGTTCAGCAGGATCTGGTTCCAGTACACCGGCGACCGGAGGACGTCGCCGAACGACAGCCAGTAATGGGTGAGCAGGAACGGCTGCAGCCACGACAGCGCCGGCACCGCATTCAGCACGCCACTGAGCACCGCCACGCCGACGGTCCCGGCCATGGCGCCGACGGGGGCGTCGGTGAGCGTCGAGATGAACATGCCGATGGCGGCCAGGCCGAGCAGCGACAACGCGACCAACACCGCCGCCAGGCCGATCCGCAACGTGCCCGCCGCCAGCGACAACGTGTCGCCGGACAGCGTCGTGACGTCCCCGATCGGGAAGAGGATGGAACCGGCGATCAATCCGGCGATCGCGACCGCGAACGTGGCGACGAAGCAGAAGATCGTCACGGTCGTCGCCTTGATGACGAGCAGCCGTGTCCGACCGACCGGACGAGACAGCAGGTATCGCAGCGTGCCGAGGTTCGCCTCCCCTGCCACCGCGTCGCCGGCGACGATCGCGACTGCGAGGGGAAGGAAGAACGGCAGCGTCACCGTGAGGCCGACGAGGGCGGCAAAGACACCGTTGTTGGTGATCTGGTCGAAGAAGCGCGGTCCCGATCCCGGGCTCGGCCCCTCGCCCGAGAGTCGCACCGCGACCGCGACCGCGATCGGCACGGCCGCGAGCACGAGCAGCAACACTCGTGTGCGGACGCGTCGGAACAGCAGCCCGATGTCAGCCAGCCACATCGAAACCCTCTCCGGTCAGCGCCACGAATGCGTCTTCGAGGCTGCGGCGGTCGGTCGTCAGGCTGCGGACGCCCACGCCCGCCATGACCAGCGCCCGGTTGCACTCTTCGGGTCGTTGCCCGTCGAGCTGGGCGGAGACGACCTCACCGGTGACGACGATCGACTCCAGCCCCAGACGGTCCAGCACCTGCGCGGCGTTCCCGGCGTCCTCGGTCTCGACGCGCAGCATCGCGTCGCCCCGACCGCGGAGGTCTTCGATCGAGCCCTGCGCGACGACCTTGCCCACCGAGATGATGCCGAGGTGGGTGCAGAGCTGCTCCACCTCGCTGAGGAGGTGGGTCGACAGGAACACGGTCGAACCTTCGGACGCCAGCTCGCGAACGAGGTTGCGGATCTCGCGCGTCCCCTGCGGGTCCATGCCGTTCGTGGGCTCGTCGAGGACGAGCAGGCTCCGGGGCCGGAGGAGCGCGGCCGCCAGACCCAGTCGCTGCTTCATGCCGAGTGAGTAGGCGCGGTACCGCTTGGTCGCGGCGGCGCCGAGCCCGACCTTGGTCAGGGCGGCATCGATGCGCGCGGCGCGCGTCTTGCGCTGGCCGTCGGGCCCGGCGGCGTCGAGACGCCGCAGGTTCTGTCGGCCCGTGAGCCACGGATAGAACGCCGGTCCCTCGACGAGCGCCCCGACCTGCGGGAGCACCGAGGCGCTGGCGGCGGGCATCGTCTTCCCCAGCAGACGGAACGAGCCTGCGGTGGGCCAGATCAGCCCGAGCAGCATCCGGATCGTCGTGGTCTTGCCCGACCCGTTCGGCCCGAGGAACCCGTACACACTGCCGCGCGGCACGGCGAGATCGACCTGGTCCACGACCGCGGTGTGGCCGAGACGCTTTGTGAGCCCGGTGGTCTCGATCGCGAGGTCGTCGCTCATGTCGTCGATGCGATCTGCGCGGCGGCGGTCTCGAGCCCGTTCGGCGTCACCGCGCCCGCCACCATGGGGCCGTTGTCCAGGATGAGCAAGCTGAAGACGGGTGTCTCCAGGAGCCTCCCCGTGCCGTACGGGCCACTGACGGGCTTGGCGGTGCGCCCGAGATTCTCCAATCGCCATCCGTTGAGGCCGGGCAGCGCGACGACCTCGTCCCAGCCGTTCCCCACGGTCGCGAGCCGAAGCAGCGTCTGGTCGACGCCCTTGACGGACTGCACGTCCTCGACTGTTCGCGCTCGGTCGCGCTGCTGCCGCTCGTCGTTCGAGAAGTTCGGTGTGGCTGTCACGTTCGCGCCGTCCGCCACCTTCGCCTCCGGCGGCGGCCGGAACGCCAGGTTCGACGCGGCCGGACGTTTGAAGTCGATCGAGGTGAACTTGCTCTCGATCGCGACGGTCCCGCTGCGTGTGTGCACCGCCACCTTCAACGGCACGCCGGTGGCGGCGTCGACACCGATCACGATCTCGGTGACGAGCGACGTCGGCGTGTCCGGGATCAACGCCAGCTGGTAGACGGGACGGTCGGCGACGTACGTCGGCTCGCGGAGCGCCAGTCGAGTCGCCTGCGTCCGCAGCGGAAGGAATCGCGCCGCCATCCCGTCGGGCGACTCGATGGTCCCGCCGCCGGCGAGCGCGGAGATCAGCCCGGTCGCGTCGGGACCGGGGGCCGGGTTCTGCACCTTCGTGACGCGGGAATTGCGACTGTGCCAGACGTAGGTGACGTCGCCGTTGCGGTACCAGTCGGTCTCCTCGAGCTGTTGCAGGAGCGCGATGCGGCGCCGGCTCCCGTCCTGCCACAAGCGAGCGTCGTTGCTTCCCGCCGCCAGGCCCACGAGGGACCCGCCGCTGTCTCCCGACGTGGTCCCGAAGTCGCCCAACCCGAGGTTGGTGCTCATCTCGAGGAAGCCGGACCTCGGTTCCGGATGGGGGCTCGCCGCCCAGTCCGCGACTTCGGCGGGAGTACGTGCCGGCAGCGTGGGCGCGGCGCGAGCTTCGAGCCGGTCACGAACCGAGTATCCCGCCCAGAGCAGGCCCACCAGCGCGACCGGCACGACGTAACGCCATTTCCGCGTCCTCGACCGGGCCAGCACCCGTCCAGGTTATGACCGTGATCGCGCCATCTGAACGCGGTCGCCACTCGCTGTGCGCCCGCTGAGAACCGGCTCAGCCGGTCACGCCGGCGGCGTCCGCCCTTGCTGCGCGCCCAGTCGGGCGGCATACACCGCGGCCTGGGTGCGGCGCTCCATGCCGAGCTTCGAGAGCAGGTTCGACACGTAGTTCTTCACCGTCTTCTCGGCGAGGTGGACCTCCTCGGCGATCTGACGGTTCGTGAGGCCGTCGGCGATCAGCCGCAGGATGTTCCGCTCCTGGGGGCTCAGGCGCGCAAGCAGCTCGTCTTCCTCGGAGCCGCTGCGGAGCCGCTCGAGGACGCGGGCCGTCACCGACGGATCGAGGAGTGACCGGCCGCTGGCGACGGCCGCACCGCCTCGACGACGTCGGCACCCTTGATCTGCTTCAGCACGTAACCCGACGCGCCCGCCACGATCGCCTGGAAGAGCGCTTCGTCGTCGGCGAACGACGTGAGCATGAGGCACTGGATCTCGGGATGCGCCGAGCGGATCTCCCGGCACACCTGCACGCCGTCACCGTCGGGGAGTCGGACGTCGAGCACCGCGACGTCGGGACGCGTCGGCGGGATGCGGGCCAGCGCTTCGGCGGCGGTTCCGGCCTCTCCCACGACTTCGAGGTCCCCTTCGGCCTCGAGGAGCTCCTTGACCCCGCGACGGACGATCTCGTGGTCGTCGAGGAGGAACACCCGCACATTGCCCACGCTTCACCCCAGGATCAGAATGTGCCCTTGCCGTTCAGCAAGATCGACCCACACGTTCCAGCAGCTGCTCGATGCGATCACGAGCGTCGGGACGGATCTGAGCCTACCGATCGTCCTGCAGCGGATCGTGGAGTCCGCGCTGCTCGCTGGTCTCGGCCAACTACGGCGCGCTCGGCGTCATCGGCGATGACCAGCACCTCAGCGAGTTCATCACCGTGGGCATCGAGCCCGAGCGCTATGCCGCCATCGGTCATCTGCCCGAGGGGCACGGGATCCTCGGGCTCCTCATCGTCGATCCCCGGCCGCTGCGCCTGCGCGATCTCGGCGCCCACGACGCAGTCCTTCGGCTTCCCCCCGAACCATCCCGACATGCGCTCGTTTCTCGGCGTGCCGGTCCTCGTGCGGGATGCCGTGTTCGGAAACCTGTACCTGTGCGACAAGCGGGGCGCCGACGAGTTCACCGAGGAAGACGAGCGCCTCGCGATCGCACTGGCGACGGCCGCCGGGGTCGCGATCGAGAACGCGCGGCTGATGCAACGCACGGAAGAGGTCGCCGTCCTCGAAGACCGCGAGCGAATCGCCCGCGACCTCCACGACAAGGTCATCCAGCGCCTCTTCGCGACCGGTATGACGCTCCAGATGATGCTGCCGGTCACCGGCCGAGACGACCTGGACAACCGAATCAGCGACGCCGTGGACGAGCTCGACGTGACCATTCGTGAGATCCGCAGCACGATCTTCGCGCTGCAAACGCCCGTGCGGCGTGGGCTTCGTGTCTCGATCTTCGCCTTGATCGACGGCGCGCGAGAAGTGCTCGGGTTCTCGCCCGAGCTGCACATGGACGGGCCGATCGACACGCTCGTCTCCGAGCGCACGGCCGAGCATCTGCTCGCGGTCCTCCAAGAGGCGCTGTCGAACATCGCCCAGCACGCCGGCGCGTCACATGTGAACGTCACCGTCGAGGTGGGTACGGACGTGGTCGTCCGGGTGACCGACAACGGCAAGGGACTCCCGACGCCGCTCGAGAACGGTCGCGGGCTGCACAACATCGAGCACCGGGCCGCGACCATGGGCGGGGACCTCTCCGTGTCGGATCGGGAGGCCGGAGGCACCGTCGTCGAGTGGCGTGTCCCGGTCACAGCATGAGCGGAGGTTCATGAAGCTCGAAGAGGTCCACGTGGCGGCGCTCGCCCCCGACCGGTTGCTGCCTTTGATCGGAGCCGAGCGCGCCGAGCGGTTCGAGGTGACGGGAAAGGCCGCTCGCGAGCTGCTGGCCGGGCGCGTCGTGCTGAACGTCAACTCGACCGCGTCCGGCGGCGGCGTCGCGGAGATGCTCCGCACTCTTCTGGCGTATGCCCGTGGTGCGGGCGTCGATGCCCAGTGGGTCGTCATCCAGGGCGATCCGCACTTCTTCGAGATCACGAAGCGCGTTCACAACAACCTCCACGGCGCGCCCGGCGACGGCGGCCCGCTCGGCAGCGACGAACGGCGCCACTACGAGGAGATCCTGCGCCCCAACGCCGACGAGCTGTTGGCGCTGGTCCGGCCGCGCGACATCGTCCTGCTGCACGATCCCCAGACCGCAGGGCTCGCGCAGGCCCTCGCCCGTGCCGGGGTGATCGTCGTGTGGCGCTGCCATGTCGGCGCCGACGTCTCGAACGCGCACACGGAACAGGCCTGGGCTTTCCTGCGCCCGTACCTGGACGACGTCGACGCCTATGTGTTCAGCCGGGCGGCGTACGCGCCCGACTGGGCCGACCCGCGGCGCACGTTCGTGATCCCGCCTTCGATCGATCCGTTCTCGGCCAAGAACCAGCCGATGAGCCCGGCCGATGTCGAGGCGGTGCTGCACTACGTCGGGCTGCTCGCCGGAGAGCCGCCCGCTGCCGTGGCTGCATTCACCCTCGAGGACGGTTCCATCGGTCGCATCAATCGTCACGTCGACGTGCTCCAGACGGGGCCGCCGCCGCCGGCGGACGTGCCGCTCGTCGTCCAGGTGTCGCGTTGGGATCCCCTCAAGGACATGGTCGGCGTCATGACGGCCTTCGCGGAGCACGTCGCCGGAGCCGGTTCCGCCCATCTCCTTCTTGTCGGCCCCGTCGTGACCGGCGTCGCCGACGACCCGGAGGGCGCGGCCACGTTCGAGCGCTGCATCGAGGTCTGGCGCCGGCTCCCGCACGCCGAGCGGAGCCGCATTCATCTCGCATGTCTCCCGATGCAGGACGCGGTGGAGAACGCGATCATGGTCAACGCCATTCAGCGCCACGCCAGCGTCGTCACGCAGAAGAGCCTCGCCGAGGGCTTCGGCCTCACGGTCGCCGAGGCGATGTGGAAGGGACGGCCGATCGTCGCCAGTGCCGTCGGCGGCATCGTGGACCAGATCGTGTCCGGCGAGCACGGCCTGCTGGTCGACGACCCCCGGGACCCGGCCGAGTTCGGGCAGGCCGTGCGGCGCCTGCTCGACGACCCGCCCTACGCCGAGCTGCTCGGCGAGAACGCGCGGCAGCGGGCCACGGCGGAGTTCCTCGGTGACCGCCACCTCGAGCAGTACGCGCAGCTGTTCGAGCAACTCGACCGCGCCCGCTGAGAGCCTCGAGCGCTCCCCCGCTTCGCCGCGCTCACGCCGGCGGCGTCGGTTCGATGCGGAAGATGGGATGGTCGGGGCTGATGCGGCGCAGCTCCTCCTCGGACGAGTCGGCGCCGACGCCGCCGAAGAAGACACCCACCTCGGCCTTCCAGCGCTTGAGGTAAGCACGCAGGATGGGCGGCTTCTCCTCGTCGGGGAGCTCCGTCGCGCGGAACGCCTCCGTGCGCCGCCCGACGCGCAGCTCTCCTTCGCCGACCTCACGCATGTTCCGAACCCATTGCGTCACGCCGCGTGGCAGCGACGAGGTAGCGATTGCCTTCGTAGGTCAGGGGGTTGACCGGCGTCGTCCTCCACTCGCCGGTCTTGCGCCCGCGCACGCGAAGTTCCCGGGATCCCCAGACGCTGACCCCGGCCCGAGCGAGCAACGCGACGGTCGGGTTGAAGACGTGCTTGGTGAACCAGCCGGGACGGACATACCTGGGCTCCGATTCGCTGCCGGCCACGCGCCCGACCGTATCCCGGGCATCAGCCGGGCGGTCCGGCAGGAGGTCCGCCCGGTGGGCCCGACGGTCCTGCGGGTTGACGCGGCGGTTGGGCTGCGGTCGAACGGAAGCAGCTCGCCGAGTACGGGAAGTCCTGCGTCATGACGTAGTGGTACGTCTCGACCTGTCGGCCGTCGAGCGTGATCGTGCTGGTGATGCCGTGGCACTCGTCCAGGTCGCTCGTCGTGAGGATGTTGTTGTCGCCGACCTTCGGTCCGGTGATCGGGAACCCGTCGAGGGCGAACCCGATGACGTTGCCGACATCCGTGTCCTGAATGCAGCTGCTCAGCGTGTGGTAGTGGTACTCGCTCGACATCTGCGGATGGCCGTTGCAGCCGTCCTGGACCTCCCACGCGCCGGCGTCCCGCCCGCCGGCGTCGAAGGCGTCGAACAACGCGACGCCGGTCGGTCATCACGCCGACCTCGCCGCCGAGGCAGCTGGACTTTGCGGCGACTGTCGGAGCCGCATTCAGCGTGTAGGTGAGCGACTGCGCCGCGATCTGGTTCGGGTTGCGGTCGTACTGGTAGGCGGGATCAGACGGCTGGACCGGGAAGACGCCGGTCGTGTGGTCACGCGGCAGGTCGTTCGTCGTGATCACGCGATTGCCGCCGCTCATCGTCTCCGAGTAGCTCGCGTCCCAGTGGACGGTCCCCTCGACCGCGACCTTCTTGTTGATGTCGTACTCGGTGTTGTTGTTCACGAACCACGGCCCACGTTCCTGCGCGCCACCCGCTTGGCCCTGCGGAGCGCGGCACAGATAGACGGATCCTTTCTTCGGCGCGTCGGTCACGTACTTGTTGTCGCCGACGGGCAGGATGCCGTTCGCGTACTTGTTGCCGTAGTCGTGCTTGGGGTCGAGCTTCAGATCGGTGACCCGGACCGAGCCGGCTGCCGCCTTGCTCGTGGTCGTCGAGGAAGACGAGCTCTTCGAGTCACCGCCCGACGAGCATGCCGCCATCAGCGTCAGCACGGCGGCGACGGTGCACGCCGCGATCGATCTCGGATGCATTGCTCTCCTGCCCCTCTGCCCGCGCCGTGCCCGGACGAGCGGCTGAGTTTAGGGCAGGACAGCGGCACCTCCTTCGACGTCGAGACCGCGTCGCTCGAGATCCGCCCGTTGCCGAACCCGCCCGACTGAGTCGCCGGCGGCGCGCCGTACACTGCCTCGCCATGGCGCGCATCGACATCCCCGACGGGCCCGGCGGCGAAAGCGCCATGGTCTGGACGCTGCGGCCCGAGATGGCCGGCATGGTGAACAAGATGATCACCACTGCCTACGGGTCCAGCAAGCTCCCGGCGGCCGAACGCGAGGTCGCCCGCATGCGCATCGCACAACTCAACGCGTGTGGCGCGTGCGCGACCTTCCGAGCGCCGTCAGTGGTCGAGGCCGGTGTCACCGAAGAGATGTACGAGCATCTCGACGAGTGGCGAACCTTTCCCGAGTACACCGATCGACAACGCTTGGCCATCGAGTACGCAGAGCAATTCGCAGTCGATCATCGTGCGATCGACGACGAGCTGTTCGGCCGGCTGCGCGATCACTTCGCAGACGACGAGATCCTGGATCTCACCTTGTGCTTGGCCGTCTACCTGGGACTCGGCCGCACACTCGAAGTGCTGCAGATCACCGAGCACACAGACCTCGACGTCTGAGCCGTCAGAGCACGCGCCGGCGAGCATGCCTCGACGGGCGTGCCCTGTTTCAGGCTCAAGCCGTCTCTATGCTCTTGTACGGCTCGATTCGTGCCCGATCTCGAGGAGAACCTCAGTTTGAACCGGCTGCGGGCATTCGTGGTGTTCTTCGTCGTGATCGGCATCGTGAGCGTCTTCGGTGGTGTTGCCGGCGCCGGCTTTGACCCTCAGCCGACAGGCAAGGGAGACGGCACATTGACGATCGGCCAGCTCGCCCCGCAGACGGGCTCGCTCAGCAGCATCGCGCCGTCGCTGACGACGCCCGTGACGACGGCGATCGACGAGATCAACGCCGCCGGTGGAGTGTTCGGCCAACCCGTGAGTTACTCGGTCGCCAATGACGGCGACAAACCCGATATCGCCCTCGGGTCGTTGGAGACGCTGCTCGAAAGCGGCAGGGCCGACGCGATCATGGGTCCGGCGTCCTCGGGCGTGATGCTGGGCATGCTCGACGACGTGCGCCGCGAGCCATGTGCTGATGTGCTCCGGGTCGAATACGTCGTCCGACCTCTCGACGGCGAACTCCGGGGGCTACTACTTCCGCACCGCGCCGTCCGACCGGCTCCAAGGGCCGGCGCTGGCCAAGCTCGTCCTACGGGACCACCACAAGAGAGTCGCCATTCTCGATCGCAGCGATCCCGAGAATCGCGTGGCGCTCGGGGTGGAGTTGAGGAAGACACTCACCCATGGCGGCGCCAAGATCGTCGCCGATGTCTCGTTCGATCCCGACGCGCTCGAGCTTCGGCTCATACGTCGAGAAAGTGGCCGCAGGCAAGCCCGACGCGGTGGTGGTTCTCGGCGACGAGTCCGACAACGACGTCGTCAAAGCGATGATCGACAAGGGTCTCGGACCCCAGCAGGTCCCGATCTACGTGCCCGACGCGATGCGCACGAACTCCTTCGCGAGCTGCCGTCGACCCGAGCAATCCCGGCGCCGTGGCGGGTATCAAAGGGACCTCACCCGCTGCCGCACCGGCGGGTGTCCACAACCCGTTCCCTGAGACGTTCGCGGCCACCGGCGTCGCGCCGATCTTCTCGGCCTATTACTACGACTGCACGATCCTCACTGCCCTAGCCGCCGAGAAGGCGAAGTCCGACGACCCCGCGAGAATCAAGGACGACTTCGCCGCCAACACAAGCGGCAAGAACAAGTGCAACACGTACGCGGCCTGCAAGACGCTCCTCGACGAGGGCAAGACGATCGAATACCAAGGCGCCTCGGCGGTCTTCCCCCGCATGAACAAATTCGGGAGGTTCGAACCGGACGCCGGCGTCTATGAGATCTGGTCGTTCGACGACGCCGGCCGCGACATCGTGCAACCGACCGACCCTCAGATCAGGATCGGGTAGCCCGAGGGCGTCTCGTCAGCCGCCTTTGCGGTCGTCCTCGCCACCGTCCCGGGTTCCTTTGCGGAACTCCTTCATGGACTCGCCCAGCGACCGCGCGAGTTCCGGGACCTTCTTGCTGCCGAACACGAGCAGCACCACGACGAGGACGATGATCAGCTCCGGAGCCCCGATGGTCTCCACGAAGTCAGTATGCACCCCCGCAACCCGGGTCGAGACGTCACCGACGCGTCGACCATGGCGTAACCTCGCTCCGTGTTCGAGGGCCTCTTTTCGCCTTGGCACCTCCTGATCCTCGCCGTGGTCGTGTTCGTCCTGGTCAGCCCGCGCAAGGTCGCCGCGCGATGGCACGACCTGCGTGACGCGGGTCGTCGCCTGACCGACGAACCCGACCACGAGGGTTCGCGCCCAGTGGACACGCCGGCGAAGCGCTCGGTCGGGTATCGGTTGGGCCGACTCCTGCGACGCCGCTGACCCTCGCTGTCTCTGTGAACCTCAGGCGCCGACACCGGCGGCTGGTTCGAACATCCGCGCTCGTTCTCGGGGCGTGGCCTGGCCCGCGAACACCTGCAGCTTGTCGAGCGCCGGAAACAGCGCGGCGAACAAACGGCCCTGCAGCTCCCGGACGGTCGCGCCGTCCTCGTTCTCCAGACCGCTCAGGAGGTTGAGTCGCGAGCGATCGAGCCACTCCTGCAGCTCCGGCGCCTCTTGCCAGCCCATCTCCGTGCTGATACCGGCGAGGACGGCGCGCAGGTAGTCGAACGGCGTGTGGGGCATGACGGTGGGCGGGCAGAGCGCGTTCTTTTCCTCTGTCGTCCTACCCGTTGCTTCGAGGAAGCCCTGCAAGCACCCGACAACGTGAGGCCCACGCGCGTCACGAGCTGGAGGGTGATGGTGTCGTCGGTGAAGATCGCTCGGGGTGGGTTGTCGCTCAGTCCGGGCGCGGCACAATGCACGTGGAGATGAGCAGGAGTGGTCGGGATCGAGCCCTGCTCGAGGACGATCTCGTCGGGCTCGATGCGCTCGACGTGCCCGAGCCGGACGACATTGGTGATTCGACGGAGTTGTTCGAGCTCCCGGAAGCTCAGCGTCGCGCCCTTCATCATGGTCGGCACGACGGCTCGGTCGGTGCGAAGCATCACCTCGTGCTCTTCGAGGCGCTCGTACACCTCTTCTACCGACTCCGACGCGACCATCGCCTCGAGCTGGAGGACGACCCCCGCAAAGGTGCGCAACTTCCCCGGCTGGAAGAACGCTCGGTTCAGGATCCATATGTCACGCGGACGGATCCAGGTGATGTCACCGGGATCGGTACCTCGATCCAGCAACCAGCAGATCGCATCCAACGCGGTCTTGCCGCCACCGATGATCACGTATCCGGCGGGCGGGTTCCCGAGCGTGGTCAGCTCGCCGACGGGGACGCAGCGAACACCGTCGGCCACGTCGAACGGGGCAGGATCGGTCGCGGGCACCCGCGAGGCCATGTAGGTGGCGTCGACGACGTGGCTTCGAACCGTCACGTCCGTCACCTGGTTGCTCACCCGGGAGCGGAAGCGCCCATCGCCCAGGTAGTCGCACATCGGGAAGAACCGAACCCGACCCGACGCCAAGAACCGGTGCCGCATGATCTCGTCGAAGTAGCCGCAGATCTCCGCGCCGCTGGCTCGCTCGTAGAACCCGGTGTCCGTGCCTTCAGCCTCGGTCCGGTCCTGTCCGAGCGGGGTCGAGTTGACGCCGTAGAACCGCGACGGCTGGTGGAGCTGCACGAACGGGTACGCGTCGAGCCAGTGGCCGCCGGGGCGATGGCGGCGCTCGACCATCACGACATCGGCGTCGCTGTGCTCGATCAACGAGTCGACGAAGGCCATCCCGACCGCGCCGGCAAGACGCCTTGACGACGATCCGATAGTCTGTCATGCGACAAGGGGCGTTCGTCTTCGTCGTGCGTGACGTCGCCGAATGTGTCGAGCCCCAGTACGAGCGGGAACGGTCCAAATTGCCCGTCGCCCGTCGAAGCCCCTTCCGTATCCGGAGGTGTTGTCGTCACGTCAAGTCTCTCCGTCTCCGGATTGCTTGATCGCCTCGATCTTCGAACTCGAGGCGCGCCTTCTTGCCGACCAAGACGCCACCGGCCTCGACGGCCATGTTCCAGGTGAGCCCGAAGTCCTCCGATCGACCTCGGTGTGGCCGAGAAGCCGGCCCGTCGGTCGCCCAACGGATCGGGTGTCCAGCCGTGGTACTCGACCTCGAGGCTGACAGCGCGGCGTGACGCCGTGGACCGTGAGATCACCGTGCACGAGGAAGTGTCCGGGCGACTCCGCCTTCGACCCTCGTGCTCTTGAACGTGATCTGCGGGTAGCGCTCGACGTCGAAGAAGTCGGGCGAACGCAAGTGTTCGTCGCGCTTCTCGTCGCCGCTCTCGACGCTGGCAGCGTCGATGTCGACCTCCACCCACGACTCGGCCGGGTCCTCGGCGACGTGGATCGTGCCGCTGGACGTTCGTGAACCTGCCCCGCACCTTGCTCACCATCAAGTGGCGCGCCACGAACTCGACGCTCGTGTGCACCGGGTCCAGCTGCCACTCGCCCGGCTCGGGCAGCGCGATCCCCTCGATCACTCTGTCTTCTTGGATCTGGCTCATGGTCACGTCCTTCCGTTGCCCCTGGAACCGCCTGTCCCGGGACTTGGCTCCGCACCTGGTCACCGACCAGCTTTGATGACACGTCGACAATATCCCAGCTTTGG
Organism: uncultured Actinomycetes bacterium; assembly: GCA_963747195.1. GTDB lineage: Bacteria > Actinomycetota > Acidimicrobiia > IMCC26256 > JACDBD01 > JALZAA01. Next base: position 9,006 of record CAVVDV010000008.1, on the reverse strand, counting down.
GGACGCGTCAACAAAGACCTGGACGGGTTGGAGCCCCCTCCAACCCGACGGAAGTGAGAGACCGTCCGCCCCGGCGAGTTGTCGTCTCGCCGAAGCAAGCGGTCACGGGTTGATCTGAACTGGGGTACCGAGCGGCAAGATCTTGGAGAGAACGGTGATCGCGCTGTTGTCCATGCGGACACAGCCATGGCTGACGCTCTTGCCGAGCGCCGAGGCATCGTTGTTGCCGTGAATGCCGATCTCGGCGTCACCCCCGTCGAACGTCGTCAGAGCCTCCGAATGCGCTGACAATCCGTATGCGAACGGGCCGTAGACGCTGCTCGGATCCGGCGTCTGTAACAGCACTCGCGTGTAGAACAATCCGGGCGGTGTCGGAGTCTGCGGAGTGCCGTCGGCCACCGGACCCTGGTAGAAGACTTGTGTCCCGTTGAACACGGTGATCTGGTGCGCGGCGATGTCGACCTGTATGCGGTAGGGATCGGGGCTCACCTGCACGTCACCGGCATGGATCCAACCGCTACTCCCGTTGGGCCGCGTCGGTAACAGGACTCTCACCCAGCCCGGCCGTTGTTCCTGGACCAGAAACACCTCCGGAACGGTGGGCATGGACGGGTCGTCGTCGATGTGCCAGCTCGGGCCGAACGACATACTCGGTTGAGGTGACGACGGGTCGTCGAAAACGCCTGCGAGCGGCGCAGTCACTTGCGCGGTCAAGCTCACGCCCGGGGGCAACGTCGTCGCGGTCGGAGGCGAAGTGCTCTGCGGCGCCGGCTTGGTCGCCGAGGTATGTGGTGAGCCGCTCCCTCCGCCGCACCCCGCCACCAGGAGCACGACACACAAGAGGACCCCGAGAGCCGAAACCCCCGGGGTCCTCCTCATCGTCTGCATGCCGATTCGGGCATGACTGTAGGCCGTCGACGACTAGCCCGTGGTTCGCGGCGTAGCGGAAACCGGCACGGCCGCGCCCGACGGCGTGACGACCGAAGCACCCGCGGCAGCGCCACGCGATGCACTCTGCGCACCCGCCGCGCCTGCCGCGCCGGGCGCAGCGGGAGCACCCGGAGTCACCGGAGTCACCGGAGTCACCGGGGCCGCAGCACATGCCGTTATCGCTGGTGTCCTTTGGATTACCAGGACCAGCGTCTTCGCCACCGGCACCACGGAACTTGGATCCGGTATGACAGTTCGAGTGCACGTCGCCATTGGCGTCAGGGTCGGGGCCATTCTTTGCCCCCGCGGCCGACGCCCAGCCCACCGGGACAGCCAATGCGGCCGCCGCCACCAGACTGACGATGATCCTCTTCATTCGATCACCCCATTGCTCTGGTTCACGTTTGTTCGTATCTAGGTACGTTCGCCGCGTTCGCTCCGTTACACGTTTTGAAACCGGCAACCACCCAACGTCACCGGCCGACCACAGAGAGCGGAACCGCGCGCGGCCGCCAGTGGGCCTGCCCGTTACCAGCGGCCCCAATGGACGACCTCGTCGAACGGTCGGCGGTTTGGCCGCGCGATCGGGGTGAGTGGTCGGTCGGCGGGGTAGCCGAGCGGGATGAGGTACGCGCAGAACCGGTCATCCGGAAACCCGAGGAGCGCGGCGAGCGCGGTCCTGGTCGGTCACCGCCGTGTGACCGGAGCCGATGCCGAGATCTGCGGCCGCGAGCATGATGCTCATGGTGGCCTGCCCGAGGTCGTACAGGGCTCGCTCGCGGGATTGCGGATCGCCTGCCGACACTGGTGTGACGAGCGCAACCGTCGCGGCGGAGTCGGCTACATGCCCCGCGTGGCTCCACACCTTCGACAGCTCCGCGAGCTCCGCGCGGTCCGTCACGACGACGAAGTCCCACGGCTGCCAGTTGCTGGAGGACGGCGAACGGCGGCCGGCCTCGAGGATGCGCTCGAGCTGCTCCCGGGTCAGCGGCTGGTCGGTGTATTGGCGGACATCCCGCCGGGCCCGGATCGCATCCCATGTCTCCATGCTCTACGCCTACCCAGAGCGAGCCGGCTCTGACCATGCAAGGCGGTGCGTCCACTGAATGACGAGCCAGGAGCCCAGGCTCGCGATGGCGGCGACTTCGGCGACGAACGCGACGACCGCTTCCCAGGTGAGCTGGTTGTCCTCGAACCCCAGCAGCCCGACGGTGCGGGTCAGCAGGTAGGCCCCGAGCGTCGCGGCACCGAAGCCAAGACCGGCGAGGGCAGCCGGGACGGCGAGCTTCGGGACTCGCAGCGAGACCACGAGGGCCCAGGCGATGACCGGTCCGGCGATCGCATTGATGGCGAATGCTCGACTGATGGTGAGCCCCGCGAAGCTGTCGGGGGCGATGTCCCGGTAGCCGCCCTTGAAGTACAGGTAGTAGTGCACGTATCCGCTCACGAGCACCGCGACGGCACCGAAGAGCAACAGAAGCGGCTTACGGGGTGACACGCGCGGTCCCGGTCATGAACGTGTGGATCGTGCAGTGATACGCGAACGTGCCGGCGCGATCGATGGTGATGCGTCCGTCCTGACCGGCGCCGACGTCACCAGTGTCGAATGCTCCGTTGTTCGCAGTCAGCGTGTGCGTGGTGTTGTCGTCATTGATCACGGTGATCGTCGAGCCGGTCTTCACCGTGATGGGTTTCGGCGAGAAGGAAAAGTTCTTGATCACCACGGTGTCCGGCGCCGCTGCTGATCCGGTCGCAGCGCTGTGCTGGTCACTCGACACGAAGTTGGTGACCACGATCGCGATCACAAATACGACAGGAACAATCGCCACGAGCAACCACGTCGGGACGCGGCGAAGGGCCGCTTCGGTGCTCATGCCCCGGCCTCCTGCGGATGGTGCACGCTGTCATGATTGCGGGTGCAAACCCACGTGTCTGCCCCCCTAGCATCCGTTCGCGATCCCTGCCGCCCCGAACTTCGGGCTCCCTGCTACCCGTACCGGTCGACCCCCTCTGCTTTGCGGTTAGCAGGAATACAGGAATTACCGCTGGTCAGGGCGGAAGATGGTCGCTGGCGGTGCAGACAACCGACGCGTCGAGCTCGATCATGAGCGTGTGCAGATCTCCGGCCACACGGGCTGGGGATCGAGCCAGTCCTCCCGCCGATCAAAGGAGCGAGCATGACTCGCAACCGATGCACCAGTTTCCTCGCCCGGGCGGCGGTCGTACCGCTCGCGGCGCTGGCTGTGGCCGGCTATGGCGGCGTCAGCTACGCGAACGGGTCGACAGCGCCCCAGGAAGCACAAAGGGGCAAACGGCGACGGTTCGCGTCGCGAACACGAAACTCGGGAAAGTCCTCGTCAACTCGAAGGGCCGCACCCTCTACGTGTTCCAGGCGGACCAGGGGACGACGAGCGCGTGCACCGACGCTTGCGCAACCAATTGGCCGCCACTCGAGAACGCCACGCCGAAGGCCGGCAAGGGCGCGAAGGCTTCGCTGGTATCCATAGCCACACGGGCCGATGGCACGACGCAGGTCGTCTACAACGGCCACCCGCTCTATACCTTCAAGGCCGACACCAAGGCCGGCAACACCAACGGCCAAGGGGTGACTGCATTCGGTGGCCTCTGGTACGTGGTCTCTCCGGCGGGCAACCAGATCACAAAGGCAGCCAGCTCCGGCGGTAGCAGCACCACCAGCGGGGGCGGCGGGTACTAGCTCACTCGACAGTTGTCGCGAAGCACGGCCGGCGCCGAGCCGGTCGTGCTTGCGCGGCACACCATCGGCCGGTACTCGTGTGGCCCAAACGACCATGGGGTAGCGTCGGGCGCGTCGACACAGTTGCGCAGTCACGCGGCGCAACTCGGCGAGGTAACTGTTGTGGCGCACCCGCACCCGGAGGAACGCGAGGAGCTCACCCGGCTGGCGGAGGAGCAGGCCGCGTTACGGCGGGTTGCGACGCTGGTGGCGGAGGGCGCGGTCGTCGGCCGAAGTGTTCGGGGCCGTCGCCCAGGAGGTCGCTCAGGTGATGCACGTCCCGATTGTGGGCGTGTTTCGCTATGACAGCGAGAGCGAGACCATGACGGTGATCGCAGACTGCAGCGATCGTCCGCACGCATTACAGCCGGGAACGCGCTTGGCCGCTCGACGGCCGTTCGATGACCGCACGGGTCATACATACGGGTCGACCGGCGAGGGTGGAGGACTACGCGGATCTCACGGGCACCCTTGCTGCCGGGGCACGTGACTCAGGGCTCAACAGGACCGCGGGTGCGCCGATCACCGTCGACGGCCGGGTCTGGGGGGTGGTGGCGACGGCGTCACCGGATGCGCCGCTCCCCGAACATGTCGAGGATCGTCTCGCGGAGTTCACCGAGCTCCTGGCTACCGTGGTCTCGACCAGCCAGGCGTGCGAGGACCTTCGCCGCCTTGCGGAGGAGCAGGCCGCGTTACGGCGGGTTGCGACGCTCGTGGCACGGGGCGCGTCCGTCCTCCGACGTGTTCGAAGCACTGATCGGCGAAGTCAGTCGGCGCCTTCCTGCCGATGCTGCAGCGCTCACCCGCTACGAGACAGGTGGCATGGTGGCGGAAGTCGCTCGCTGGACCAGCACTGACGGCTTTGCCCACATTGGGCTTCGAGCCCCCATCGAGAGCGGTAGCGTCACCGGGCTGGTGTTCGAGACGTGCCGTCCCGGACGGGTCGACAGCTATGCGGGAAATCCCGGTGCCAGCGGGGCCGCGGCCCGTGAGCTCGGTTGGCGGTCGTCCGTGGGGGCGCCGGTCATCGTCGAGGGCCGCCTCTGGGGCGTGATGATCGTCGCATCGAAGACCGACCGACCCCTACCCCTCGACACGGAGGGGCGCCTCGCGGAGTTCACGGAGCTCGTCGCGACCGCGATCGCGAATGCCGAGAGCCGCGGGAGCTCGACGCCTCGCGGCTCGGATCGTCGCTACCGCCGACGCGACGCGCCGGCGAATCGAACGTGACCTGCACGATGGCGCACAACAGCGGCTCGTCTCGCTCGCGCTCGACCTACGGGCCTCGCAGGCAGCGGTGCCGCCCGAGATCAGCCCGCTTCGCGCTGAGCTGTCGCGGGTGGTCGATGGTCTGACGAGCGTGCTGGACGAACTGCGCGAGATCGCGGAGGGATCCACCCCGCGATTCTGGCCGAGGGCGGGCTCGGGGCAGCGGTCAAGATGCTCGGACGCCGCTCGACCGTTCCGGTCGAACTCGACGTGCGAGACGAGCTGCGGCTTCCGGGGCGGGTCGAAGTGGCGGCGTACTACGTCGTCGCGGAGGCGCTCGCGAATACGGCGAAGTACGCCCATGCGTCTGTCGTACACGTTGCCGCCGAAGAGCAAGACCGCGTGCTTCGTCTCTCGGTCCGAGACGATGGCGTGGGCGGAGCCGACCCCGCACGTGGTTCGGGACTGCTCGGGCTCCGAGATCGTGTCGAGGCGATCGGCGGCACCATTTCGCTGCAGAGCCCGCGCGGCGGCGGAACGTCGCTGCAGGTCCAGCTTCCACTCGACGACGACCGATAAGACCACCGTGCTCCGGCAGGTATCCCGCGGCCGAAGGTGACCGGACCGGTTCTGGAGGCTGGATGAGATCGTGGCCTGGAGTCGCTCCGACCCGTGTGGGCGGCCGGCTCCAGACGTGCCGATCTGTGCGTGGTCACGCGTGGGTCGGAGCGTCGTTCTGGCGCGACGTTCTGTGCTGCGACCATGAGCGCGGATCGGCAGTTCAGCGCGTAGCGGTTCCAGGGACAGATGCTGAAGGCGTGACCGATCGGTAGGTTGTCGCGGTGTGACCCTCCAGCGCTCGATCACGGATGATGGGCTCGATATCGTGTTCGACGAGCCTGGAAGTGGCCGAACGGTCGTGTGGCTGCACGGTATGAGCGAAGACCGTCTTTCGTGGGCACCGATTACCGAGCGACTCGCCGATGAGGTGCGAAGCGTCCGAATCGATTTTCGTGGCCATGGCGCGTCGGCTCGTCGTGGTCCTTACGAACTCGAAGGACTCCTTTCCGATCTCAGCGCAGTTGTTCGCGCGACCTGCACCGAGCCCCCGGTAGTCGTCGGACACTCCCTGGGTGGGATAGTCGCAACGATCTCGGCGGCGATGGGTGTGACCGGTCCGGTGATATGCGTCGACCAGCCCCTCACCCTTGAAGGATTCGCCGAGATCGTTCACCGACTTGCACCGCGGACCGAGAGACGGCGACGTACGTGGACGCAATCATGGAGGAGAAGCTCGCCCTCGGCATGGGTCTGGTGCCGCAGCCGCTCTTTGGCGAACTCGAACGTAAAGCGCGACGAGCGATCAAAACGTCGTCCTCGACATCTGGAAGCCGATGCTTGACTGGGACTCCGATGCCATAGACGTGGCCAAGCTGCCTTGGGTCAGCTGCTCCAGGTGATCGACGTGCTTATCTGGCCGTGCACGGCCAACCGGTCGAGCCTGCATACGAAAAGTGGTTCCGAAGCATCAATCCAGCAGCGACGATCGAGTTCTGGAACGGGATGGGGCACTGGTTGCACCTTGTGGACCCGGATCGTTTCGCGAATCGCGTCAGAGACTTCCTCTCGCAGCCTTCCGAGACATAGGCGATGCCAGCCCGCAGCCTCCTGCGCACAAAGACGCAGAGTGCCCGCTCGGGTCGCCACCGCGGACGCAGAAGTGAACGGTCATCGCATCAAAAGCCGGTGGGCGGACCGCTTCGAGCTCCCCTTCATGCGAGTCGCTCCACCCACTTCGCCGCCGACACTCTGTCGATCAAACGTGCCAACGTACGGGTATAGGTCGACCGTGGGACCGGGGATGACAGCCACAGAACCTGCAACTGCCGATTCGCCGCCGCGTGCGGTCGCGGCAGTGCTGGTCACCCACAATCGCCACGACGTGCTGCAGGAGACGCTGGACGTGGTCCTCGCACAGACTCGACCACCTGACAGCGTGCTGGTGGTGGACAACGGGAGCTCCGATGGCACTGCGGCGCGACTTGCGTGTGACGAACGAGTCCGCTGTCTGCCGCTAAAGGACAATCTCGGGCCATCAGGCGGGTTTGCCACGGCACTCGAGGCCCTCCACGGCGAAGCGTTCGACTGGCACTGGTTCTCGACGACGACAGCGTCCCGACCGGGCACGCACTCGAACGACTCTGGCGGCGGTCGCCGACCGCCCGACAGCCGCGGCGATCGGAGGACGCGGCGGGGTCGTGCGCTTGGGCTATATCCGCCATGTGTCCGACCCGACTGGCGCTCGCCTTCGCCCGCTCGGCCACGGCCTCTATGCCGTTGACTTCGTCCTGAACGACGGCGCGCTGATGTCTGACCGCCTGCTCGACGCGGTCGGCTTTCCGCGCCGAATCTGTTCATCATGATGGAAGACGTCGAGTACACGCTCCGGGCCCACTACGCCGGCCTCGAGATCGTCGTGCTCGACGCTGTCCTGCTCGAGCCGAAGCACCTCGGCGCGGACCGGAAGGGATGGCGGGTCACCGGCGTGGCGGGGCTACTACCAGAGCCGGAACCATGTGCGGATCGCTATCGACTCCCGCAGCCCGATGATGCTCGCTGGATGCGCGGTGCGGCAGGCCCGCCTGCTGACCGTGGATGCACGACGCAAGGATCGACGGCGCGATATGCGGCTGCGAGTCCGCGGGATCCGCGATGGATCGCTGGGCGCATGGGTCGGACGGTCGACCCAGCCGCGTTCCCACCGCAGCCGTAGCCTGCGCACTAAGGCGCGCGGCAGGGTCCGGGTCTCCGTCTCCGACGGACGTGGCCTGGTCGCCGCGACGACGCCGCCACGGCTGTGAGTCGAACGTGTCCGTGTCTCGGGGGACGCCAGGGGCCCATGCGCTCCTCATGTGTCGTCCAGGACCTCTCGCAACGCTTCGAGGTAGCCGACACCGACCCGGCGATCGGGCTGAGGCAATCGCCCTCGCCCCATTCGTTCCACGCCTGTACGAAGACGATGCGGTGCTCGTGGTCGTGATCGTGCACCATCTCCACCGCGAGCCTGCACTGCTCGCCGAACAGCTCGGGGGTGGAGCCGTGGTACACGGTGCCCCGCCGGCCACCCCTGGTGGTGTTGTCCCAGGATGGTACGACTGTCGGATAGGAGCGACCGGAGTCGCGATCAGGAGCCAGGGGATGTAGGGAGCCCATCGGCGGTACGAGTAGATCGCGGGAAAAGCGCGATCGCCTCGTGAGCGCACCGAACAACCAGTCGACACGCCACTTCGCGTGGGGGTCGTGTCGGAGCCGATTCACGAAAGGTGACGTGACCTGTGACGTGACCGTGGCATCGAAGCCATGGTCCGTCGGATACCAGGTCCCGCGGGACCGCCCGACCAGGTAGAGGCCAGGGAGCCCGGACGCCTGAGCCAGCGTGCGCCAGAGATCCGCGAAGCGGCCAGCATCCGGTAGCTCGTTCGGGAGGTAGACGATGAACAGCGGCCTACCGTCCACCCGGACGTAGCGGGGATCGTGGAGCGCCGCCGCCGGCTTCCTCGAAGTGGCATCGGAAGTCGTCGTCACCGGGATAGGTCTGCTCGACCAGCACACGATCCCGGGGCGCCGTGCCACAGCCGCGACCACGGCTGGTTTGCCCAGCCTAGGCAGAACGGGAAGTCGCGGCACTCCGTGGCAAGCATCTCGCTGAACGGCCGCTCGAGAAGGCTGTTGACCCCCGTGAACCAGTAGTGGTAATAGCAGAAGCCAAGACCCCGTATTGACTAGCGAGCGCCGCCTGCGCCACGCGGTCTTGTGCAGCCGAGGTCGTAGTATCCCAGCTGGCCGGCAATTCGGCTGGTGGTGGCCCGGGAAGAGGCGGCCGCCCCTGACGACATTCGCCACTCGGTGAAACCTGCGCCCCACCACGCGTCGTTGTCGGGAACGGGATGAAACTGCGGCAGGTAAAATGCGATGACCCGCAGCGGAGACGGCTCGCCTCCGGGCCCGTCGTCGAACGGCACCCGTGCATCTTGCCAGGGGCCCGCGGGTCGGAGCGGCGGCCGGCCTCGACCGGGCACGCCTCCGTTTGCAGATTGCGGTACTCGCACGAA
>CAVVDV010000007.1:0-84426 GCA_963747195.1 uncultured Actinomycetes bacterium | reverse complement strand
CCTGCTAGTGACCCGTTCCACGTCTCTCGTCCCGCGACTCGAGGCGGCGGCCGAAACGGGCCCTCGATCACGTTCCTCGGATCCGCGGGCGCCGACGGCCGGGAGGGGTCGAGTGGCCCGGCCTCCACGACGACGCCCGGCATGGCCGCCGCGCTGCAGGCGCGCGGCATCGCACCCGGGACCACGTCGCGATCCTCGGCCCCACGACCCGCCCGCTCGTCACCGCGATCCAGGCCACGTGGCTCTCCGGGGCCGCCGCGTCATGCTGCCGCTGCCGATGCGGCTCGGCTCGATCGACGAGTTCGTCGCCCAGACCCGCACCCTCATCGTCCACGCCGACGCCGCTCTCGTGATCGACGTGCAGCTCGGCGAGTTCGTCGAGCCCGTGCCCGGCGACCCGCCGATCGTGCTGCTCGACGAGCTGCGCGGCGCGCCGGGCAGCTACGACCGGCCGGCCGACGACCCCGACCGCTCGGCGATCCTCCAGTTCACGAGCGGATCGACCGCCGACCCGAAGGGCGTGATGCTCCCGCACCGGTGCGTCACCGCGAACATGGACGCGATCGTCGAGGCCGCCGACTCGACCCCGACGCGACCGGGCGCGTCGTGGCTGCCGCTGTACCACGACATGGGACTCATCGGGCTGCTCGACGATCCCGATGACGACCGGCATCGACCTCGCGCTCGCCGCGCCCCAGGACTTCCTCGCCGCGCCGGCGCGCTGGATGCGAGTGGATCGTCGGAGTTCGGCGGCACCGTCACGCGCGGGCCCAACTTCTCCTACGCGCTCGCGGCCCGGCCCTGCGCCGGCTCGACCCCCTCGATCTGTCGGCCTGGCGCCTCGCGCTGAACGGCGCCGAGCCGATCGACCCGACTCCGTCGAGGCCTTCCTGCGCCGCCGGCGCGCCGTCACGGGCTCGCCCGGTTCGGCGTTCTGCGTCTTCGGCATGGCCGAGGCCACGCTCGCCGTCACGTTCCCCGAGCCCGGCTCCGGCATGCACGTCGACGCCGATCGACCGCGCGCGTGCTCGAGACCGAGAACTACGCGGCCCCGGTCGACCGCGAGCCGACGGCACGCCGGCGCGCTGGCCCTGCTCGGGCGCCGTGCCCGGCCTGGAGCTACGGGTGTGCGACCCGTCGACCGGGCGGCGCTGCGGCGACCGCGAGGTCGGCGAGATCGAGATCCGCGGCGCTCGGTCACGCCCGGCTACTACCGACGTCCCGACGCCACGCCGCCGCCTTCCACGACGGCTGGTTGCGCACCGGCGACCTCGGCTACCTCGTCGACGGCGAGCTGGTGGTCTGCGGACGCATCAAGGACGTCATCATCCTCGGCGGGCGCAACGTGTTCCCCGAGGACGTCGAACGCGCGGCCGCCGACGTCGACGGCGTGCGCGCCGGCAACGTCATCGCGTTCGGCACCGAGGGCCGCCGGGGCAAGCGAGGCCGTGGTCGTCGTCGCCGAGACCGCCGACGAGACGCGCCCGTGCGCGCCGCGGTGGCGGCGGGGTCACGCGACGCCGTGGGCGTCCCGCCGAGGAATCGTGCTCGTCGGCCCGGGACGCTGCCCAAGACGTCGTCGGGCAAGCTGCAGCGGTCGCTCTGCAAGCGACCGCTACCTCAGCGACGTCCTCGAACCCGTCTGACCGACCGAGTCGGGGAGCCACCGACGACCTGGCAGAATGACGAGCCCGTCGGCAGGGATCGGAGCAGGCCGCCAGGCCGGGACCCCATGAGCACGGACGTCGCACCGGTAGCGCCGCCGTCCCCGACGTGTTCGGGATCGCGCCCGACGCGCTCTCGGTCCCCGACCATCGATCCTCGCGGCGAACAACCCTCCGTCTGTTCGCCGTCCTGCTCCTGCTCACTGCCGCTGCTGCGGCTGCCGGCGTTCTTCGTCGACGTGTTCAACTCCGACGAGACGTTCCTCGCCACCCAGGCCGAGGTCATCAACGACGGCGGCGCCTCTACGAGGACGCCACCGACCGCAAGCCGCCGCTCGTGCCGTACCTCTACGCGGCGACGTTCGCGGTCGTCGGCAGCACCGCCCTGTGGTCGGTGCGGGTGGTCGCGATGCTCGCGGTCGCGCTCACCGCGCTGCTGCTCGCCGCCGAGGCGCGTCGGCGCTACGGCGAGCGGGCCGCGTGGTTCGCCGCGTTCCTGTTCGTGCGCGGCGTCGGTCGCGTTCGCGCCGCAAGACGGGCAGGCGGCGAACTTCGAGGTCTTCATGCTGCCGGCGATGACGGCGGCGATGCTGCTCGCGCGCGCGGTCGCGGCGCGCTCGTCCGGAGTCGCGGTCGCGTTCGCGACGCTGGCGAAGCAGACCGGTGCCGCGACGCTGCTCCCCGTGCTCTACCTCTGTGGCGGCAACGCGGCCGGCGGGGGTCGGCCGACGCCGCTCGGCGGCTTCGCGATCCCGCTCGCGATCGTCGCGCTGCTGGTCGGCCCGGGCGACCTCCTCTTCTGGGCGGTGCTCGGCAACGGCTCGTACTTCGGGCTCGGCGGCGCTCGGCATACGTCGTCGGTCGCTCGCGGTGATGACGTTCGCGTTCATCGGTGCGTGCAACCTGCCGATCATCTGGTCACTCCCGCGCGCGTGGCGCGAACGCCGCGACCGCGTCGCAGCGGCGACACCGATCTCTGGATCTGGCTCCTCTCGGCCGCGTCTCGGTCGCGGTCGGGTTCCGGTTCTTCGGTCACTACTACCTGCAGCTCCTCCCGCCGCTGTGCTGATCAGCGCGGGCGTCCTCGCTCGTCGCGGCCGCTCGCTGGCGCGCCATCGCACTTGCGGCGGTGCTCGCAATCGCCTGCTGTCTCGGCTACTTCGTGAAGCCCTGGGGCGACGATCCCCAGTACAAACCGTGAGCCGCTACCTCGAAGCCGCACCGGTCGCAACGACCGCATCTTCGTCTGGGGGCACATGCCCGAGATCTACTGGGCCTCCGGGCTGCGCCCGTGGTCGTGTTTCCTCTCGAGCGGCTTCCCCGTGGGCGACTGGGGCAGCCGGCCCGAAGGCGACGAGTCCGCGAACGTCCCCACGCCCGGCGCGTAGGAGCTGCTCCTCGACCTCCACGCCCACCGGCCGCGTTACTTCCTCGACACCACACCGGGCGTCCGCGGCTCGCAGTACACGCCGATCTCGAAGTTCCCCGCGCTTCCAAGCACTTCGTGCACGGGGGCTACCGCAAGGTCACCACGCTCGACGGCATCGCGATCTACCAGCAACACGCCGAGCGCGTCGCCGCCGTTGCCGACATCGGAGACGGTGAGCAGGTCGTAGCCAGCGTTCACGGCTCGCCGCCTACACCAGCGGCCACGGGAGCGAGTGGTACCCGGGGTCGGGATCGGGCAGACGCCGGCTCGCGACGAGCTCGTTCGCCCGCTCCCGTACCGCGTCGAGCTCGAGCGTCGACACGAGCGGCGTGAGCCGTGCGCCGAGCGGCCCGTCGACGTCGACCGCGACCCGGCACACGTCGTCGGCGAGCTGCGGCGGCACCGCCTCCCCGGCGAAGTCCCAGATCACGGTGCGGAGCTTCCACGGCGGGATGGAACGTGAGGCCGTGGTCGATCCCGACGATCGCGCCGTCGGGCCGGCTCGCGGAGGCAGTGACCGCCCTTGCGGTCGGTGTTGTTCACGAGCACGTCGAACACGGCGAACTGGCGGAAGCGGTCGGCGTGCTCCTCGAGCAACGTGAAGTAGTGCTCCTCGGGGTCGTGGTCGACGAACCGTTGCACCATCCCGACGCCGAGCGGCCCGTCGCGCAGCACGGTCGGCGGGCACGATGTCCCAGCCCAGCGCGTCGGACAGCTCGTACGTCGGCGACCTCGCGCTGGCACAGCGTGCCGCTCGGGAAGTCCCACAGCGGACGCTCGCCCCGCCGCGGCTTGTAGATGGCTTGCACCTCGACACCGTCGGCGCTCGCCATGGCACGAGCAAGGTGGCGTTCGACGACCACGGCATGCCGGCCGACGCACCTCGAGCTCGCCGCGCGCCGAGGACCTCGGCCGGCGTCGGCGTCGGCTCAGTTCCAGCGGGGGCACCGGTGCCCGGCGGGGTCCATCGGCATGTCGCACAGCGGGCACAGCGGCCGGCCGGCGGCCACCGCTTCTGCGCCCTTGGCCGCCATCGCCCGGACCTGCGCCGCGGGTGGCGTAGATGCGCGCGACGTACCCCTCTTCGTCCTCGTCGGTCGGATCGGCGACGGCACGTCGGGAACGGTCGGGGTCGCGTCCTCGGCCTGCGAGGGCAGCGCTTCACCCTCCTCCTCGTCCTTGACGAGCGCTCCCTGCAGCTCGATGAGGACCATCTCGCGGTCGGGATCGAACCTGAGCCCATGAGGCGCGCCCGGAACAGCGGCACCGTGGGTTCGCGCAGTCCCGCTTGCCGAACGTTTGGTTCGCGGGGCCTCGATCGGCTCCTCGGGGTAGTCCTCGGCGATCCGGTCGAGGAAGGCGACAGCCTCCGTCGCGAGCAGCGCCACCTGCTCCTTCTCGACCAGGACCGTGAGCTGAGCGGATTCGGTGCGGGCCTGCAGGAAGAGAGCTCGTGCTCGCCCGGGTCGCCGACGGCGCCGGCGCCGAGACTGTCGACGGTCTCGGTCAGCTCGATCTCGTTCCTCATCCATCCGTGGCCTCCTTCTTCTCCTCGGTGGGCGGGGGACGCAGCTCGTCGAGGTTGCCGGTGTCGTTGCACTTGATCAGGGCGGCACCGTGGGCCGAGAGCTGGAACGTGGTGACCGACGCGGGCGACACGACGATGCGCTGGAACTGGTCGAGGTGCAGCCCGGTGTAGTGCGCGATGGCGGCCTTGATGGGATCCGCGTGCGGCACGACGACGACCAGGTCGCCGGGATGGTCGGCGACCACCGCCTCGAGGCACCCCACGATTCGGGCCTGCATCTCGGTCATCGATTCGCCGCCGGGGAAGCGGGCACGCGACGGCGGCGCGTCGGACCGCTTTCCACAAGTCGGTCTTGGCCAGGTCGGCGAGCTTGCCGCCGGTCCACTCGCCGTAGTCGGCCTCGAGCGCGCCCGGGAAGTGCATGCACCTCGACGTCGTGACGCTTGGCCACGGCGGCGGCCGTCTGCGCGGTGCGCTCGATCGGGCTCTGGTACACCGCCGCCACAGGGAGGTCGGCGAGGCGGTCGGCCAGCGCCGCTGCTTGCTTGCGGCCGTCCTCGGAGAGATCGACGCCGGGGTGCGCGCCCGGTCAGCATGGGACCCGTCTGCTCGGTCACGGCGTGGCGCACGAGCACGAGCATCGTCGGCTTGGGCGACTCGGGAGCCGCCTCTTGCCCGTCGGCCGCGGCCGGCGCCGGCTCGGGGGCGCCCCTCGGCTCGTGGGTGTCGGGCGGCGCAGGCGGTGTCGGTCATTGTCCTCCATTCTGCCGTCGCAAGCTCCGGCTTTGCGATGATGGTCGGCAAAGCCGCCGTCGCCGCGGATGCGATGGTACCGGCGAGGTTCGGGCAGCCTTTCGTCGGGTCCGCGCCCTCCCCGGTGCGTACAGTGCAGGGGCATGTCCGAGCCTGTGGGTCTGAGCCAGGGCCTGCCCGAGACGGTCCTGTCACCCGAGCCTGCCGACGCGCTGCTCGCGCCGGGACTCGCTCTCGCGCTCGACCCCGAGCATCGGCGAGCCTCGTGCCGGACGTGGTCCGCGTGCTGGCCCCGGTTCCTCGATGCGCGGGCCCGCCTCTGGGAAGAGCCCGCCCGCGACGACGTCGAGGCGTACCGGCGCCTCTGGGTCGGCTACCACCGGGGCCTCGACCGGCTCCGCCAGTCCGGTTGGCGGGGCTCGGGCTGACGTGCGGTGGCGGCACCCGACCAATCAGGGCTTCCTCCGGGCGCTCGACGGGCTGCGTGCCGCTGCCGGCGCGATCGGCGAGCACGACGAGGAGCAGCGATGCGCAGAGTTCCTCCACCAACTCGACCCGGAGTGGAGCTCGCAGCGCGGCTAGCCTCGGTGGCTTCCCACGGAGGCGCCCAGACATGAAACGCGCGCTCATCACCGGCATCACCGGCCAGGACGGCCAGCACCTGGCCGAGTTTCTGCTCGACAAGGGTTACGAGGTCTTCGGACTGGTCCGGGGCCAGCCGAACCCGAAGCCCAGTGATCCAGGACGAGAACCCGGCCCTCGAGCTGGTCCCCGGCGACCTGCAGCGACCTCTCGTCGCTGATCGCGGCCGTCGAGCAGGCGCAGCCGGACGAGGTCTACAACCTCGGCGCGATCAGCTTCGTGCCGCTGTCCTTCAACCAGCCCGAGCTGACGGCCGACATCACCGGGCTGGGCGTGCTGCGCATGCTCGAGGCGATCCGCATCGTCGGCGGCCCGCCGACAACCCGATCCGCTTCTACCAGGCGTCGTCGTCGGAGATGTTCGGGAAGGTCCGCGAGACCCCGCAGACCGAAGACACGCCGTTCCATCCCCGCTCCCCGTACGGCGGCGCCAAGGTGTTCGGCCACGACATGACGGTGAACTACCGCGAGGCCTACGGCCTGCACGCGTGCTCCGGCATCCTGTTCAACCACGAATTCCCCGCGCCGGGGCCTCGAGTTCGTCACCCGCAAGGTCACCAACTCGGTGGCGCGCATCAAGCTCGGGCTCAGGACGAGATCACGCTCGGCAACCTCGATCGACGCGTGACTGGGGTTTCGCCGGCGACTACGTCGAGGCATGTGGCTGATGCTGCAGCAGGACGAGCCCGACGACTACGTGATCGCCACCGGCGAGACCCACAGCATCCGCGAGCTGCTCGACGTGCGTTCGCGTCGCCGGCTATCGAACTGGCGCCGCAGTGCGCACGACGAGCGCTTCATGCGTCCGGCCGAGGTCGACCTCCTGATCGGCGACGCCGCCAGGCGCGAGGAACAGCTCGGCTGGCAGCCCCCGTCACTTCGAGCAGCTGGTGAAGATGATGTACGAGAACGACCTGAAGGAAGAGCAGGCCCGCGTCTCCGCCACCGCCCGGCGTTAGGTCCGCGCCGGTGCGGGATTTCGCGGAGAGTCAGTCGAGCATGTCGGCCGCTTTGCCGGGGCGGCGACGATACCGGAACCAAGATGGTGAGAACGGCGGCGTGTAATCGACAGGTCGAGGCTCGCCACCTCGTCGACCTGGCCTGCTTCTCCAGATCGCGGTGGCGATCACGTCGATGCGCTTCGCCGCACCTTCCGCGCCGACGATCTGGGCGCCGAGGATGCGACCATCGTGCCGATCGGCGACGACCTTCACCTTGATCGGCGCCGCTTCCGGGTAGTAGCCCGCCCTGGTCGTGGACTCGATCGTGGCGGCAACGACATCGCGGTCCAGCTCGGCGGCCTGGTACTCGGTGAGGCCCGTCCGGGCGACCTCGTAGACGCATATCTTCGACACCGCGGTGCCGATCACCCCGGGGAAGCGCACATCGCCGCCGGTGGCGTTGATCCCCACGACCCGGCCCTGCTTGTTGGCGTGCGTGCCCAGTGCGAGCGCGACGGGCAACCCCGTGATCCGGTGCGTCGACTCGACGCAGTCCCCCGCCGCCCAGACGCCGCCGACGCTGGTCTCCATGCGCGCATCGTACGATGCCGCCCGTGTCGCCGACGGCGACGCCGGCCTCCTTCGCGAGCGCGCTGTCCGGGCGCACGCCGAGGCCGAGGACCACCATGTCGGCGGGCAGTGAGCGGTTGGCGGTGTGCACGGAGCGCACGGATCCGTTCTTTACGTCAAACCCGTCGACCGCCTCGCCCAGGTACAGCGTCACGCCGACGGAACGGACGCGTCGGCCACGAGCGCGCCCATGTCGAGGTCAGCGTGCCCGCCATGGGCTGCTCGGTGCGGTCGACGAGCGCGACCTCGAGCCCGCGCCGGACGAGGGCCTCGGCCATCTCCAGCCCGACGTAGCCCCCGCCGACGACGACCGCCCGGCTCGGCGCGGGCTCGTCGACGGCCCGGCACGCGGTCGACGCCGTCGGCGAGCGTCTGCACGCCGAAGATGCCTTCGGCGTCGGCGCCCGGGACATGCGGCCGGGACGGCACCGCGCCCGTCGCCACAACCAGCTGGTCGAAGGGCTCGTCGCGCTCGGCACCGGCGGCGCCGTCGCCGGCGAGGTCGCGCACGCGGACGCGCCGCCGGTTCACGTCGATGGCGACGACCTCGTGGCGGGTGCGCACGTCGATGCCGTTGCGGCGGTGCTCGTCGGGTGTACGCGCGACGAGATCGTCGACATCGGACACGAGATCGCCGACGAAGTACGGGATTCCGCATGCCGAGTACGACGTGTACGGGCCGCGCTCGAACGCGACGATCTCGAGGTCCTCGCGATCCCGGCGACGCCTTGCGCGCGCCGCCGCGGTCATGCCGGCGGCGTCACCTCCGATGACGACGAGCCGTTCGGTCACACGAAGAGGCGGATCATGCCGGCGTCTGCGCCCGCAGGCCGCCGAGCGACTCGATCACTGCCTCGGCCTCGGCGACGAACCGCCGCACGAGCTCGCCCGCGGGGACGAGGGCGTCGATGGCGCCCGTTCCCTGTCCGGCCGGGTAGCACTCGCGGTCGGGGTCGACGCCGGCGGCCTCGTCGCCACCCGTCAGGTGCAGCGTGCCTTCCTCCACCGCCTTGAACAGCTGCTCCGGGAACGGCCGCAGGTCATCGGGGTGGTCGTCGTAGTACTGCGTGGTCTTGTTGCGGACGGCCCGCAGCGTCTTGCCCGTGAACGCCCGGCTGACCACCGTGCCGTCCTCGGCGGTGCGGAGCAGCGCGTCCTTGTAGCCCGGCGTCGAACGCGCCTCGGGCGTCGCGATGAAGCGGGTGCCGATCCACACCCCGTCGGCGCCGAGTGCGAGCGACGCCGCCAACCCGCGGCCGTCGAAGAGCCCTCCGGCGGCGACGACCGGAACCCGGTCACCGACCGCGTCGACCATCTGCGGAACGAGCGGCATCGTGGCGACGGTGCCCGTGTGGCCACCGGCCTCGGTGCCCTGGGCGACGACGATGTCGCAGCCGGCTTCGACGGCGGCGATCGCGTGGCGGACCTTCCCGCACATGTTGATGACGAGGACGTTGTTGTCGTGGCAGAGCTTGATCACATCGCGCGGCACGCCGAGCCCGGCGACGAAGACCTGCGCGCCTTCCCGGATCACGAGCTCGATGTTCGACATCATCTGCTCGGGAAGCGCGGTGAGGAGGTCGACACCGAACGGCTTACTGGTGGCGGCCTTCACGGCGCGGATCTCCTCGACCATCTCGTCCTGACTCATTGCCGACGCGCCGAGGCAACCGAACCCTCCCGCCTCGGACACCGCCGCGACGAGCCGGTGGTACGACACGCCCCCCATGCCGGCGAGCATCACCGGGTGCTCGATCTCGAGAGCGTCAGTCAGCCGTGTCCTCATGCGGTCACGCTAGCTTGGGCGGCGGCGGCGGCTTCGCCGACCGTCGCTGCAAAGCCGGAGCCTGCGACGGCGACAGAGGAGAGGCCATGCCGAACGCGCTCGTCGGCGTGATCATGGGCAGCGACTCCGACCTCGCCGTCATGCGACCCGCGGTCGACGTCCTCGCCGAGTTCGGGATCTCGTTCGAGGTACGCGTGGTGTCGGCCCACCGAACTCCCGACGTGCTCTACGAATACGCGAGCTCTGCCGCCGACCGCGGCCTGTACGTGATCATCGCCGGCGCCGGCGGCGCCGCGCACCTGCCGGGCATGACGGCGTCGATGACGCCGCTGCCGGTCATCGGCGTGCCGGTCCCCCACGAGAAGCTCGACGGCCTCGACTCGCTGCTCTCGATCGTGCAGATGCCGCCCGGGATCCCGGTGGCGACGGTCGGCATCGGCGAGGCCCGCAACGCCGGACTGCTCGCCGTCCGGATCCTCGCGGCGACGAACCCCGAGCTCCGCCGCCAGATGCAGGCTTTCCAGTCCGAGCTGGCCGAGGCCGTGCACGAGAAGGACGAGGGCGTCCGCAAACAGTTCGAGTAAACCGACGTGCGTAGCTGAACTTCGCTCAGCGAAGCTGAGGTACGCGCGTCACTCGATCGTGACCGCCCGCAGGACGTCGAGCTTGGCGGCGCGCCGCGCCGGGACGACCGCGGCGAGCACGCCCGCGAAGCCGCCGAGCAACACGACCAGGAGCAGCTGGAGACCAGGCGGTGCGAACTCGGTGATGCCTTGGTCCTTCAGCGCCTCCACCACCGCCCACCCGAAGAACAAGCCGATCACGAGCCCCAGGAACGTGCCCAGGAGGGAAATGATCACCGACTCCCATCGGATGCTGGAGCGCAGCTGGCGACGGCTCATCCCGACCGCGCGCAAGAGCCCGAGCTCGCGTGTGCGCTCGTAGATCGAGAGCGCCAGCGTGTTGGCGATGCCGATGAGGGCGATGAGCACGGCCAGGAACAGCAGCGCGTAGATGAGGTTCAGGAGCTGGTTGATCTGCGCGGCTTGCGCTTCCTTGAACTGCGTCCGGTCCTGGAGTTTGGCGTTCGGGTAGGCCTTGAGCACGCCGTCGAGCGCCTTCCGGCCCTCAGCCGGGCTGACGCCCGGCGCGAGCTTCACGTACACCTGCTGGTCGAGCTGCGACGTGTAGTGCTGGTCGAACGTCGCCAGCGACAGCCCGTAGTCGGACAGGCCCTGCTTCTGGCCGTTCCCGTAGATCGTCCTCACGGTGAGCTCGGAGGTCCCGTTGGGGAACCTCACCGGGAGCTTGCTGCCGATCTTCCAGTGGTGGTCGTCGGCAACCGCCCGCGACACGGCGACACTCCCGCTCTCGCCGAGGTCGGTCAGGCGGCCGGCCTCGACCTTCAAGTCGAAGAGCGCGCCGGCAGACTGGGGCTGCAGCGCGACGAAGAACTTGCTCGAGCCGTCGAACTCCGCCTGGTTGAACCGCAGCGGGCTCGACGCTCCGACCTGTCGAAGCTTGGCGACGTCGTTCGCGAGCGCCGAGCTGAAGCCGCCGAAGCCGCCTCCGAATCCGGAGCCCGTGGTGATCACGTAATCGGCCTTGAACGCACGGTCCACCTGCACGTCGATCGACCGTTTCGTCGACGCCGCGAACACGGTGATGAAGCCCACGAGCGCTACGCCGATCATGAGAGCGGCGGCGGTGGCCGATGTGCGCTTGGGGTTCCGCATCGCGTTGTCGCGCGCGAGCGTCCCGGTGATGCCGCGCAGACGAGGGAGCGGCGAGCCGATCACATCGCTCAACGGGCGCGCGAGCACCGGCCCGAGCACGAACACCCCGATAAAGACGACGAGCGCGCCGAGCCCCACGAACTGGATGCCTGCGCCCCCGAACAATCCGGCGAACAGCACGAGAACGCCGAGCGCGGTGATGGCGATCCCGATGAGCACCCGGCGGCCCGAGTGGGGCCGCCCCTCGGTCGCGACATCGCGCATCGCCGCGATCGGGGGCACGCGCGACGCCTTCCGCGCCGGCACGATCGCCGAGATGATCGTCACGAGCGTGCCGACCAGAAGGGCGACGATCACGGTTTGGGCGGTGACGACGGTGCCGCCCGCGGGGATGTCGAAGCCGAACACGTCGAGCAGGGCCTTGAGCGCCGTCGAGAGCAGGATGCCGGCGGCGAGGCCGATCACCGACGCGAAGAGCCCGACGAGGACGGCCTCGGTGAGGACCGACGTCATGACCTGGCGCCCGCTCGCGCCGAGGGCGCGTAGTAGCGCAGCCTCCCGTATCCGTTGGGCGACGACGATCGAGAACGTGTTGAAGATGATGAAGCACCCGACGAACAGCGCGACCAAAGCGAACACGATCAGAGCAGTGTTGAAGAAGGAGAGCGCGTTCTGGATGTCGCTCTGGTTCTCCTTCGTGATCTGCGCCCCCGTCAGGACTTGGTATGTCTTGTTGTCGAGCGTGGCGGCGATCCGGCTCTTGAGCGTCTGCTGTGACACTCCGGGTTGCGCGACCACCGAGATCGAGTCGAACTGGTCGGTGGCGACCGTGATCGCCTGCGCCGTCGGGGTGTCGAACAGCGCCGCGGTCGAGCCGGCCGCGCTGTCCGCGTCGCCGAACTTGGCGATCCCGACGATCTGGTACTGCTTCGGCGGGCCCTGGGTGAGGACCGTGACGGTATCCCCGACCTTGAAACCGCCGTTCTTGGCCGACGCGGCGTCGATCACCACCTGATCGCCCTGCGGCGCGCGGCCGCCCGGCTCGAGCCGGTACGGGTTGAGGGCCTTCACCGTGCCCCAGTTGAAGCCGAACGTCGGGGCGCCCTGCTGGGGATTCCCGATCGTCTTGTGGTTCTTGCCGACGAGCTGGGCGTAGAACTGGAGGTTCCCCTCGGCGGCGGCGACACCGGGGACAGACTGGATCTCGGGGACGAGCGAGGCGGGCACGCGGCCGCGCTGCCGGCGGGCCGCGCCCCCGAAGCCGCTCGACAAGGATTGGGCGCTCCGCACGTAGGCGTCGGTGCCGCGGTTCACGTCCGCGAACAGGTTGTCGAAGGTGCGGGAGATGGTGTCGGTGAGGACCATCGTCCCCGACATGAACGCGACGCCGAGCATCACCGCCAGGGCGGTGAGCGCGAAGCGGAGCTTGTGGGCGAGCAGCCCTTTGATCGTGACGCGGCGCACTGCGCTACTCGCCGATGTCTTTCACGTGGTCGATGACGGTCTCGGCCGTCGGGTTCCGGAGCTCGTCGACGATCTTCCCGTCGGCGAGGAAGACGACGCGATCCGAGTAGCCGGCGGCAACTGGGTCGTGGGTGACCATCACGATCGTCTGGCTCAGATCGCTGACGGCTTGGCGCATGAACTCGAGGATCTCGGCACTCGCCTTCGAGTCCAGGTTCCCCGTCGGCTCGTCGGCGAAGATGACCTGCGGACGGCTCGCGAGCGCGCGGGCGACAGCGACACGCTGTTGCTGTCCACCCGACAGCTCGGACGGCCGGTGCTTGAGCCGGTCGGCGAGACCGACCGTGGTGATCACGCGGTCGAGCCACTGCTTGTCGGGCTTCTTCCCGGCCAGCGCGAGCGGGAGTGTGATGTTCTCGATCGCGGTGAGGGTCGGGATGAGGTTGTACGACTGGAACACGAACCCGATCTTGTCCCGGCGGACGACTGTGAGCTCCTTCTCGGAGCACGCGGTGATCTCGATGTCGCCGAGCAGGATGCGACCAGCCGTGACGCGGTCGAGCCCGGCGAGGCAATGCAGCAGGGTCGACTTGCCCGAGCCCGACGGGCCCATGATCGCCGTGTAGTGACCGGCGGCGAACTCGACGGTGATGTTGTTGAGCGCCCGCACGGCCGCCTCGCCGACGCCGTAGATCTTCGTCACCTCTTCGGCGCGGACGGCGACCGTGGTGGCGGCGGGCTGGGATACGACGGCAGACGTCAAGGGAGTTCCTCCTGCCAGGGGTGTTTCGGGGTACCAAGACCATACGCGACGCCCACCGCACGTTGGCGAAGGGCGAAGCGCGCAGCGGAGAAGCTCCCGAATCGCGCCGTTTCCGCTGACGCGAGCTCGATTACTCGGAGGCGAGCCCCATCTCGGCGACGAGCTTCTCGACGCGGCCGCGAATCTCGTCGCGGATCGGACGCACCGCGTCGACGCCGAGGCTTTCGGGGTCGTCCAGCACCCAGTCCTCGTAGCGCTTCCCCGGATAGACGGGGCACGCGTCGCCGCAGCCCATCGTGATGACGACGTCGGCGGCGCGGATGATCTCGTCGGTCCAAGGCTTGGGGAACTCGCTGCGAATGTCGATCCCGACCTCTGCCATCGCGTCGATGGCGGCCGGGTTGACCGAGCTGGCGGGCTCGGAGCCGCCCGAGAAGACGTCGACACGATCGCCGGCGAGGTGCTTGAGCCAGCCCGCGGCCATCTGCGAACGCCCGGCATTGTGCACGCACAGGAACATGACGCTGGGCTTGTCGCTGATCATCTTGCCTTCGATTTTCGCCAGCGCCTTGAGCCGATCCTTGGCGAACCGCTCGACGAGGATCGGGACGAAGCTCACGACCTCCGAGTTCGGGAGAAGCTGGTCGAGGCTGTCGTTGATGTAGCGCTCGATCGTCTCCGGGCCGAAGATGCCCTTGAACTTGTCTTGGAGGCGTGCGACGGCGGTGCGGATGAGGTGCTTCTGCGCCGTGCTCAGGTCATCGACGGTCGGCATGGTCTCCCCTTTCGTGATCTCATCGCGGTGCGAGGATGCGATCTGGATAGAGCAGCCGGATCAGTCCGTAGGCGACGGCGGCTCCGACGAGTTGCATCAGGATGAACATGGGCGCCGACGACGGCTCGATGCCGGTGAACGTGTCGGACAGGGTTCGGGCGATCGTGACGGCGGGGTTGGCGAAGCTCGTCGACGACGTGAACCAGTAGGCGCCACCGATCCAGATCCCGACCGCGAACGCGACGGCGCTCGCGCGACCGGTGCGCACGCAGCCGTGAATGACCAGTAGCAGCCCGACGGTGGCAATGATCTCGGACAGCCAGAGCGCGGGCGACGAGCGGGCCTTGGTCGAGACGTCGATCGCCGGTAGCTCGAACATGAGGTTCGCGAGCACCGCGCCGACACAGCCGCCGGCGACCTGGGCGGTGATGTAGAAGACCGAGTCGCGGGTAGTGATGCCGCCGAAGGCGCGATCGACGAGGGTCACGACGGGGTTGAGGTGCGCTCCAGAGACCGCGCCGAAGATGAGTATGAGGCCGATCAGCGCAGCGGCGGTGGCGGCCGCGTTCGCGAGCAGCTCCAGGCCCGCATCGTGGGGAGACAAGCGGCTGGCCATGATCCCGGAGCCGATCACGGCGATGACGAGGAATCCCGTCCCGATTCCTTCCGCCACCAGGCGGCGCGTGAGATCGAGCCCGACGCTGCCGGTGCCCGTCTCGGGCTGGTGGGCGAGGTCGGCCATGCGTCCGGCTCGGCTACGCCGACGAGCTCGACGTCAGCAGCAGCGCGTCGCCGATTCGGCAGCCGATTCGCAGCACGTCGCGTCGCTCTCGGGCTCGACCGTGCGAAGCTCGCCGCCGGGCATCTCGACGTCGGACAGCACGGTGTAGATCTCCCACGGCTCTCCGTCGGGGGCGTCCACCCACACCTTGTCCTGGACCGCGTAGCAACACGCGACTTCGTCTTCCGTGGCGGTCGGCAGGCCCTCGCCCGCCAGCCGCTGCTGCGCCGCCGCGACCTGCTCGGTCGATTCGACCTCGACGCCCAGGTGGTTGAGGGTTCCGCCCTCGCCGTTGCCGGCGATCAAGATGAGCTTGAGCGGCGGCTCCGTGACGGCGAAGTTGGCGTAGCCGGCGCGGACCTTCGCCGGGGCCGTACCGAACAGCTTCGAGTAGAAGGCGATCGCGTCATCGAGGTCGGCGACATTGAGCGCCAGCTGGACTCGACTCATGGCTCCTCCGCGGTACATTGGCGGTTGTCGATACATCGATGATTGCAGATACATCGATCTCTGTCAATGCGAGTCGGGAGGGTCCTCATGGGCCGTAGTCGAACCGAACCGTGCTGCACCTCGCTGCTCGAGACTCCCCTGCCTGAGGCCGAGGCCGACGAGCTCGCCCAGGCCTTTGCCGCGCTCGCCGACCCCGTTCGCCTCCGTCTCCTCAGCTTCATCGCGGCCGCGGGCGAGGTCTGCTCCTGTGATCTGCTGGTACCGCTCGACCGCAGCCAGCCCACGGTGAGTCATCACACGAAGGTGCTCGCCGACGCCGGGCTGATCGCGGGCGAGAAGCGCGGGAGATGGGTGTGGTGGTCGATCGTGCCCACGCGCGTCGCCGACGTTCGCAGCGCGCTCGGTTCGACAGACCCGGTCCGGGCCTAGATCGCTCCCCGGAGCCTCGAGCGCGTTCTGCATCTGGACGCCGTGGACGAGATCGATCCCGGCCCCGAGTGACGCCGCGGCGTGCACGGCTTCGTGCATCGCGTCCGGGGTGATCTCGAGATCGGCGCACGTGTTCGTGAGCGAGCGATGCAGTACGGGCACTGCTTCGAGTGGGCGACCGCCAGCCCGATCAGAGCCTTCTCCCGGCGGGTCAGTGCGCCGTCCTCCCCGTAGACGCCGTTGTAATACGCCCAGAACTTGTTCATCAGCGGCTTGGCGTAGTTGCCGACGTCGGCCGAACGCGAACTCGATCGGCCGCGTCTGCCCGGCGTCGCCGGCGACCGGGTACACCCAGTGCTTCCCGCTCACCTCGGTGTGGCAGCAGTACACCGGCTCGCCGTCGCATGGCGGCGGCACGTCTACGCGACCGGGTCAGCGACCTCGTCGTGCTGTCGCCCCGGCGGCGCCGTCGGCAGGGACGGTGCCGGGCGGGTACTCGGAGCCGCGCCGCCCCAGCCACACGAACCAGCCGATGCTGAGGATGCAGACGATGGCGCTGACCCACGCGTTGAGGCGCACTCCGAAGATCTCGTTGGCGGGGTCGATGCGCATGTTCTCGAAGAAGAACCGGCCGAACGTGTACGTCGCGAGGTAGAGGGCGAACATCTGGCCCTTGCGGAGACGGAACCTGCGCTCGACCCAGAGCACGACGCCGAGCAGGAAGAGGCAATAGAGCGACTCGTACAGGAAGGTCGGGTGGAAGGTCGTGTCGTGGAGGTACCCGGGCGGGCGCTTCCCGGGCGAGATCTCGAGCGCCCACGGCAGCTTGGTGGGGCCGCCGAACAGCTCCTGGTTGAAGTAGTTGCCCCAGCGCCCGATCGCCTGGGCGGCGAGCAGCCCGGGTGCGATGCAGTCCATGAGCGGCGAGCGTCTCGACGTGCTTGATGCGCGGTCATGATCACGACCGGCGATCACGCCGCCGGCCAGCACCCCCCAGATGCTGAGGCCGCCCCTCCAGATCTGGAACGCGCGCGAGCCAGTCGTGGGTGAACAGCTGGTAATCGCTGATCACGTGGTACACGCGGGCGCCGACGACGCCGCCCACCACGATCCACACGGCCATGTCGTTGAAGGTCTTGCCGTCGAAGCCGCGTGCCACCCAGCGCCGCTCTGCGATCCACGCCGCCACCAGGACCCCGATCGCGAGCAGCAGGCCGTAGGCGTGGAGGGGGATCGGCCCGAGGTCGATGACGCCGTTGTCGGGGCTCGGGATCGACGCGAGGACCGGCACGGCCGGTCATCGTAGAGGTCGGGAGTCGTGGAAGCGGTTAGCGCGGCGCTGGCGGCTGACCCGTTCGGCGACACTGCCGACCGCCGCGAGCTGGCGGCTCTCGATCACATGGTCGACGAGGCCGTACTCGACGGCGTCCTGGCCGCGGAGAATGAAATCGCGGTCGATGTCGCGTTCGATCTGCTCGACGGTCTGCCCGCTGTGGCGGGCGAGCGTCTCGATCATCTGGCGCCGCTGCGCCATCACCTCGCGCGCCGCGATCTCGATGTCGACGGACTGGCCCTGCACGCCGCCCCACGGCTGGTGGATGAGCACGCGCGCGTGCGGCAGGGTGCTGCGCTTGCCGGGTGCGCCGGCGGCGAGCAGGACGGCGGCCGACGACGCCGCCTGGCCCATGCACGTGGTCGCGACGTCGGCGCCGATGAACTGCATCGTGTCGTAGATCGCGAAGAGCGCGTTCATCTCGCCGCCGGGGCTGTTGATGTACAGGTTGATGTCCTTCGCCGGTTCCTCGGACTCGAGGTGCAGGAGCTGGGCCACGATGAGGTTCGCCACCGTGTCGTCGATCTCGCCGGTGAGGAACACCACCCGCTCCTTGAGCAGGCGGGAGTAGAGGTCGAACGCGCGCTCGCCCCGGGCGCTCTGCTCGACGACGGTCGGGACCAGCACCTTGCTCATGGCGGACTCCCATCTATGGTGCAACCGATTGGTTGCACCATGGTGGCGCGCCCCTTCCGATTGTGCAACTCTGGGGTTGCATGAGCTCGGACGTCACCCGCGAAGTCGACCTTCCTGCCTCCCCCGAGGAGGTCTGGGAGCAGGTGACCGAGAGCGACCAGCTCGGCGAGTGGCTCGACGCCGACGTCGAGCTCGAGCCACGCCCCGGCGGGTCGGGCAGCTTCCGCTTCGCCGACGGCGAGGTGCGTCGGGCGCTGGTCCGCGACGTCGAGCCGGGGCAGCGGCTGGCGTTCACGTGGTGGCCGCTCACCGGCGACGACGTGGGCCGAGCGACCTCGGTGACGATCACGATCGAGCGCACGGACGCCGGGTCCCGCCTGCGGCTGGTCGAGTCATCGCGCGCCCGGGCGCGGGCGGTCGCCGGCGCGGTCGCATGAACGCGCACGACCGGCGCCTCGGTGCGGTGTTCTCGGCGCTCGCCGACCCGACGCGTCGTCGCCTTCTCGGACGCCTCGCCGAGCAGCCGTCCGCTACCGCGACCGAGCTCGCCGCCGCCGAGCCGGTGAGCCGGCAGGCGATCGTCAAGCATCTCCAGTCGCTCGACGAGGCCGGGCTCGTCATGCCGGCTCGCGCCGGACGCGAGGTGCGCTACGCCCTCACGCCCGCGCCTCTCGAGGACGCGGCCGGCTGGATGACGACCGTCGGCGCTCAGTGGGACCGGAGACTGGCCCGCCTGCGGGGGAAGCTCGAAGCCGGCAAATAATCCCACCGAAGGCTGGTAAATTTGGGGGGATGGCCAAGACCGATGCGAACCCGCCGATGCCGGACTTCGTCACCGACTACGAGCTCCAAGAAGTCGACCCCGCGTTCCTCACCTCGGCGGTCAAGCCCAAGCAGTTCCTCCACATCGACCAGGCCGAATGCATCCTCTGCGAAGGCTGCGTCGACATCTGCCCCTGGAAATGCATCCACATGGTCTCGGTCAACGCCATCGCCGACGCGACCGACACCGAACAGCCCGGCGAAGACCCCACCGACCACGTCGCCTTCATCGTCGACGAAGACGTCTGCACCCGCTGCGCCCTGTGCGTCGACCGCTGCCCCACCGGCGTCATCATCCTCGGCAAGATCTCCCAACAGATCGCCGAAGGCGACCCCCACACCCGCACCGACCGCCACGGCTACAGCTACGGAGTCCGCTTCTAGCGGTCGCGCCTACTTCACGAGGCGGGACATGCGGCGGTCGGCGAGCGGCTTGCCGCCGGTCTGGCAGGCCGGGCAGTACGTGACCTCGTACGACTCGTACGAGACGCGCCGCAACGTGTCGCCGCATCGCGGGCACGGCGAGCCGTACCGGGCGTGGACGACGAACTTGTCGCCGAGCTTGGGCTCGGACAAGCCGCCCGTACGCTCCCGCTCGCGTTCGAGCGCATCCCTCAGCGTCGCGCGCACCTCGTCGAGTAGACGCTGTCGCTCCTCGGGACCGAGCGACGAGAGCGTGGCGTAGGGCGACAGCCGGGCGCGCCAGCAGCGCGTCGTCGGTGTGGCCGCGGCCGATGCCGGCGACGGTGCGCTGGTCGCGGAGCATCGTGTGGACGCGGCGGCGGTCGTCACCGTGCAGGATCAGCTCGGCGAACTCATCGGAGTCCGGCTCCGGGCCGAGACCCTCGACGGGACCGACCTCGCCCTCGCCGACGATCCACCACCCCGCCTTGCGTTCGGTGCCGTACTCGCGCACCAGCAGCGCGACGTCGTTGTCGAACCGCAGCCGGACGACGCCGCCCTTGCCTCCGCGGGTCGTCTTGGGCGGCTCCTCGACGTCGAGGCGACCGGCCTGCGAGAGGTGCACGAAGATGCGCGGGCCGCCGAAGTCGAGGATCAGGTACTTGCCCCGCCGGCCGGTGCCCGCGAGCGTCCGGCCGACGAGCGTCTCCGGCGGCGGGTCGAACGTCTTCAGGCCCGAGAAACCGATCGGCTGCACTGCGGCGAGGGCAGCGCCGCCGACGCGCTCCTCGAGCCGCTCGGACAACGCCTGCATCTGGGGAAGCTCAGGCACCCGATCAAGGTACCGGGTACCGATTACGCGCCTTTCTTCGCTCCCACGCTCTCGGCGTACGTCGCCGCCCCCTTCGTCCACGACGGGCCGTTGCCCCAGTTACGACGGGTGCGCTTCTTCGGCGCGTCCGGGTCGTGCCGCGCGCAGGCTTCCTCGTACTCCTTCATGGTGCGCTGACCCTCCACGAGCGACCAGAAGTCCTCCTCGAGGGAGAACTTCCCGTCACCGGCGTACTGGAGCACGGTCATGCCGGGGAAGTCGATCGGCGGGCCATTCGGGTCGGGATTGTCGCGGCGGTTCTGCATGTACACGACGATGCGGCCATTCGGCTCGCACACGTGCCATTCGTAGGCGGTGTACATCTCACCGAACTCGGCCATGATCGGCTTGATCCAGTTCCGGACTTCCTCCCGGCCGTGCTTGGACCCGAGGATGTGCTCGATGTACTCGACGTCGTCCGTGAACAGGTCGGACCAGGCGTCCCAGTCCTCGCCGGTCGCGCCCTTCTCCCAGTAGCTCCGGAACGCGCGCTCGACCTCGTCGATGTCGTAGTTCGCCACAATTCCTCCTGTCGCCGTCGCAAGCTCCGGCTTTGCGGTCGCCGGCCGGCAAAGCCGCCGCCGCCGCGGGAGAGTAGGTCAGGACGCGTCGGAGCCGCGGCGGCGGCGCGGGCGCTCGCGCTCCTGCATGCGGCGCAGGATCGTCTGCCGGCGATCCTGGAGATCGCGGAACGTGAGGCTCTCCACCTCGGCGGGCAGCCCGAAGCCGGCCTTCACGGCGTCCATGTCGACCCCGGCCTCGGTCGGGTCGATGCCGATCTCGCGGACGATGCGCTCGCCGTATCGCTGCGCGAAGTACAGGTACACCTGGGTGATCTGGGCGAGGATGTCGATGTCGGGCGCGAGCGTGGCCGTGGCGCTGTTCAGGAAGAGCAGGTTCTTCACGAACAGCATGAGCTCTTTGGGGATGCGGGCGCCGTAGCCGAGCAGTTTCTGGGTGATGTCGCTGAGCTCGCCGATCAGCTCCTGCGCCGACATGGTCGTGGGGTCCTTCACGGGCTGATCGAGCCTCAGGTCGTGGAACACCGCATCGAGGTCGGTGTCGGGCGGGAAGGCGCCGAGGTCGCGCAGGGCCGTGAGCTGGCCCCGCACGTCGCCGCTTGTGCCCGTGACGAGCAGCCGCAGGAACGACAGCCGCTTGGGCTCGTCGAGCCGACCGGTGATGCCGAAGTCGAGGAGCGCGGTCCGGCCGTCGCGTTGGACGAACAGGTTGCCGCCGTGCAGGTCGCCGTGGAAGACCCCGTACAGCATCGCCCCCTCGAGGAAGGCGACGAGACCGGCTTGCAGCACGGCCTCGGTGTCGATGCCGGCTTCGTGCATCGACTCGACGTCGTCGAAGGCGAAGCCGCGCAGCCGCTCCATCACCAGCACGCGCCGGGTGACGAGGGTCGGGTGGGGCCGGGGCACGACGATCGTCCGCTGGTCCGTGAGCGCGAGGACGTGCGCGATGTCGAGCATGTTGTCGGCTTCGAGACGGAAATCGAGCTCCTCGACGACGGTCTCGGTGAAGAGCTCGACGATCGCCGGCGGGTTGGCGAGGGCGGCGATCGGGATCCGGCCGACGAGCTTGGGCGCCAGCCACGCCATGGCGGACACGTCGGCGTGCACGAGGGCCGCCACGTGCGGGCCGCTGCACCTTGACGACGACCTCTTCGCCGGTGCGGAGCCGGGCCGCGTGGACCTGCGCGATCGAAGCCGCCGCCAGCGGTTCCTCGGCGAATTCCGAGAAGAGGGTCTCGAGCGGGGCGCCGAGGTCGTCCTCGACGACCTTCCGGACGTCGGCGAAGGTCTCGGGCGGGACCTGGTCGCGGAGCTTGCGGAACTCGTCCACGACCTCCTGCGGAAAGAGGCCTTCCCCGCCGGAGAGGATCTGGCCGAGCTTCACGTAGCTCGAACCGAGCTGCTCGAACGCCCGCCGCAGCCGCCGTGACAACCCGGAGCGGGACTGCGGGCGGCCCCGTTCGCGCACCCACCAGATGCCCACCGCCGGCCCGACCTTGCTCACGACCCGTAGGAGCCGGCCCATCGGCGGGAGGCGACCGGGTCGCAGCAGCCGGGGGACGGACGCCCGTGTGCGGGCCCGCTCGGTGTCCACGCCGCGCCGCCACGGCAGCTTGTCGAGCTCGACGACCCACGGCGCGCGTTCGCTGAACGCGCCGAAAGCGAGGTCGGGCGGCGGCGAACTTACGGAGCGGTCGATCTCACGAACGTAGACGCGAGACGTCCCCGGCCCTGACCCGGACCGGGGACGCATCGCTGGTGCTTGTGGTGCAGGTGGTGCGCTAGCGGGTCATCCGCCGCTTGCCGCCCACGAGCTCGACGGCAGACGCGACGCGCACTGCGCTTGCGCCTCCGTGCGACGCGGAGCCGTGCTGCCCGAGATCCGAGCAGGACGACGACCACGTGCCGGGCATGATCTGGTAGCAACCCCAAGCACCGCTCGAGTTCCGGGCGTTCGGGTTACCGCCTGACTCACGGCCGATGTACGCGTCGGCTCCGTTGGTTGCGCCCCCGCAGGCGCCACCGACGCTGCTACCACCACCGCCACCCCCACGACCGGTCGGGGCAACGGGCTTGGGCTTCTCTGGCGTTCGCAGCTGCTGCGGCCTGCTCGGCCTCGGCGGCTGCGGCGGCCTGGAAGAAGAGCTCCGCCTCGTGGGCGTTGAACGCTTCCGTCCAGCGCTTCTCGTCGGCAGCCTTGCTCGCTGCGACGAGAGCACCGTCCACGGGGAAGTGTGTTGATGCGGCGGCCGGCCGCTCCTGACTGAGCTCGTCAAGCCGCTTCCCCGACCCAGAGTCCTGGGCCCGGTACCCGGCAGCCCCCGCGATCGCCGCCACGAGGACGACGGGCACGACGGCCGCCTTGATGTGCTTGAGCATTCGTACCTCCGTTCGGAGTCGAACCCCGCCCCGCCTGCCGGGCGCGGGGGTGACCATTGGACGTGCGAGACGTCCCGGCCCTGGCCCGGACCGGAGACGCATCGCGTCCGACTGGTGCTGCTCAGCAGCCCCAGTGCGAGGAGCCGGCACCGCCGGCCCACACCTGGTTGAGGAATTGCCCGCCCGCGCCCGAGCTCGCGTTCACGGCGTTCGGGTCGCCCTTGGACTCACGCCGGGCGATCGACCCCGGGTCGCAAGCTCCGCTGCTCCCACCCCCACGACCGGTACGGGCGGGTGCTCTGCGCTTGCGCATTGACTACCTCCGTCCGCCAGCGGCCTCGCCAAAGCTCCGCGGCGAGACCCCGATCGGGGGTAATTAGGGAACGGAAGCCCTAAATCAACGCCTTCTCCGCTATCAGCGCGATCCCGGAGCTTCCGGACTGAAATGATAGTTGCTCGCGGAGTGCAATTGAGGAACCCCCGCGGCCCGATCCGTTGGGATCCCTACGGTGTGACATCCGGCACGATTGCCGCGGGAAGCGCAAAAAGGGTGCGAATGGGACGGAGCGCCCCCGGGTCCGCCGGATCAGGAGGGGCGCCGGCGACCCTCGACCCAGGAGCCGGGGGCGGCCCCGTCGGTGCGCACGCGGCGGTGGGCGAAGCGCCAGCCGTCGTCCGCCCGCACCAGGTCGTCGCGGTACCGACCCCAGTGGTCGACGCCGCGATCGGTGACGGCGAGGAAGTAGCAGCGGGCCCGGGCGCGATCGGGCCCGTCCAGCTCGATCAGCACGTTGCTCACGTGGTGCCGGATGCGGGGCGCCCCGGTGCCGGCGGCGAGGTCGCGGCCGGTGCCGGTGACGAACGCCCGGATCGCATCCCGGCCACGGTGGGCCGGCTCGCCCTCGACCTCGAGGACGCCGTCGGGGGCGAAGAGCTCGACGAGCTCGTCGAAGCGGCCGCCGTCGACGCAGTGCGCGTAGCGGGCGATGGTGTCGCGGATGTGCTCGCGCGCCTCGAGCTCCCGGGCGTCCACGGGTGGGAGCCTCGCGCCACTGCGGGTCGGCTCACGTCCCGGCTACGTTGACCGCCGTGCGGGTCGGGGTGTCACTCCGAACGGCGTTCCTGGTCGACGACGTGCGCGTCGGCGCCCGCTGGATCGTCGAGCGCGCGGTCGCCGCCCGCGACGCGGGTCTCGACTGCCTGCTCGTCGGGGATCACCACGCCACGCCCGTCCCCTACTACCAGAACACCCCGCTGCTGGGCCGGCTCCTCGCCGAGTGGGGTGACGGGCCGTTCGGGGCCCTGTTCCTGCTCCCTCTGTGGAACCCCGTGCTCGTCGCCGAGCAGGTCGGGACGCTGGCGTCGCTCGGGCGGGGCCGGTTCATCCTCCCGCTGGCGGTCGGCGGCAAGGACCAGCACGGGCCCATGGGCATCCGCGTGCAGCACCGCGGCAGGCACTTCGAGGCCGGCCTCGACATCGTCCGCCGTCTGCTCGCGGGAGAGACCGTCACCTCCGGCGAGCCGTTCCACGTGCGCGACGCCCGCGTGTCGCCGGTGCCGCCCGAGCCGGTGGAGGTATGGATCGCCGGCACCGCCGAGGGTGCCGTCGACCGGGCGGCCCGGCTCGGGGACGGGTTCCTCGCCAACGCCGACCTCACACCCGAGCAGGCGCGGGCGGTGATCGAGCTGTACCGCGAACGATGCGAGGCCCACGGGCGCACGCCGACGGCCATCGGCATCCGCCGGGACATCCACGTGGGCGCCGACGCCGCCGACGCCGAACGCGTCGCCGGGCCCGTCGTCGCCGCCGGCTACCGGGGCTTCGACCCGTCTGCATGCACGTACGGCAGCGCCGAGCAGGTCACCGAGCAGCTGGGCGCGTACGCGGCGATGGGATACACCGACGTCATCGTCCGCCACTTGGCCGAAGACCAGGGCGAGGTGCTCGCCTCGTTCGCCCGGCTGGCGGGAGTGCGGGAGGCTCTGCTGGCGGCGTGACCGGGGGTCAGGAGGAGGGCCGGAGGGCGGCGTCCATCACCGCCAGCACGCCGGCCTGGCGCTCGGGTTCGACCGTGAGCCCGGTCTGGAGCTCGGCCATGAGGAGCGCGAGCACGATCGTCTCCAGGCCGACGGCGACCTCGGCCGGGTCGACGTCGGGCCTGATATCGCTCGCGGCCTGTGCTTCCGTGAGCTCGTCGGCAAGCGCGGCTGTGAGCGCGACGAGTGACGGGATGGTCAGAAGCCGGGCGGCGACCTCGGGCTCGAGCCCGGAGAGCACCCGCCGCGCCAGCGGGTGGTCGTCGACGCGTTCGCGCAGCTCGCCGACGAAGAGGAAGAGCTGCTCGCGCGCCGATGCTCCCTCGGCCGCCGCCGAGCGGGCGGCTTCGATCAGGGCGCCCGCGTCGGTATCGACGGCCGCCTGGAACAGCCCCTCCTTGCCCGCGAAGTAGGCGTAGGCGGCGGCGGGGGTGAGACCGGCCTCGCGGGCGATGTCGGACACGGACGTGCGCCGGAACCCGTCGACGGCGAAGCGCTGCACCGCGATGTCGAGGAGGCGCTGGCGGGTCCGCTCGCCCTTCCCGGGCGCCACGGTCAGCGGCGTGGCCACAGGGGGCATCGTAGCTGGTCAGGGGGGCTGTTCCAACGAATTGAAGGTTTCACTTGACTCGTCAATTCGGACGGACAAGGCTGGGGTCATGACGACGACCATGAAGCCCCCCGCCGCCGACGACCGGATCGCCCGGCTCTCGACCGCCTCCGTGCGCAAGGTGCTCGAGCCCGAGGAGCTCTTCGACTGGGACTCGCTGGGGAAAGGCCAGGTGATCGGGGACGAGCTGCTGACGACGTCCGGCCTCGATCTCGACCTGTCGGCGGACACCAAGGCGCGCCTCTCGCGAGAAGAGGTGGCGGCGATGCTCCAGATGGGGATCCGGTTCGAAGCCGTGCTCAACGCGGGCTTCGCTCTCCGGATCGCGGAGACGCAGGACGTCACCGACCCTCGCATCGGCTACATGCTCCACGAGATCGCCGAGGAGACCCGGCACCAGCGCGCGTTCATCCGCCTGATCCAGGAGCTCGACGCCAAGGCCGTGAACCCGGTGTCGGGTGGCGCGGTCGAGCGGTTCCTGCAGTTCAACATCCGGCGCTTCATCAAGATGCCGGCGTTCCTGCTCGTCCTCGTCCTCGCCGGCGAGGAGATCCCCGACCTGCTCCAGAAGCTGGCGGCCGAGCATCCGGACACCAATCCGCTCCTGGCGTCGGTGAACCGTTACCACCGTCAGGAGGAGGCGCGGCACCTGTCGTTCGCGCGAACGACGCTTCCCGAGCTGTACGCCCGGACGGGCCGGCTCGAGCGCCTGCGCATCCGTCACTTCGCCCCGGTCGTGATCCAGCTCCTGTTCCGCATGTTCGTGCACCCCGGCGTGTACGCGGCCGTCGGGCTCCCGGGATGGAAGACGTGGCAGGCGGTCAACCGCACGCCGGAGCGCCTCGCCGTCCGGTACCACGCCACGCGCAACATCGTGCGCACGCTGCTCGACACCGGCGTGTTCGAGCGAGGCCACGTCCCGCGCGGCTGGCGGGCGCTGTGCGGCGTCGACCGGTTCGGCGAGCCGGTTGGCCCGGAGTTGTCGCTGCCGTTGCCGGCCGCGAGCGCGCAGCTAGGCGCGGGCCGCCTTGCGCAGCTTGTAGCGGGCGATCCGCTCGACGCGGGAGACGAAATCGGGCGAGCGGCGGAACCGTTCGGCGATGTCGTCGGTCGACATGCCGCGGTCGCGCCACGCCAGGATTCGCCGCTCGACCGGACGGAGCGAGCCCGGACGGCCGTGGCGCTTCTCGGCGTCCCTGCCATCCATGTTGGCCAGCTCCTCGACCTGGTCCATGAATCGCCGGCCGCGGCGGAACCGGTGGGCGATCTCGTTGTCCGGGATGCCGGCCTTCTTGAGGGCGAGGACGCGGCGTTCGATCGGTCGAAGGCGCTGGTCGGGCATGGCCCCCATCATGCCCCGTCGGCGCGATCGACGAGCACGGCCAGGGCCGCGTTGCGGCCGTTGACGCCGATCACCGAGCCGCCCGGGATGGGTGGCGGCGCCGCACAGGTAGAGACCGGCGACGGGAGTGCGCGACGCGAACCGGCGCTCCCACATCTGGTCGGGCAGGCATTCGCCCTGGAAGATGTGACCGCCCGTGAGGCCGACGCGCGCCTCGACGTCGGGCGGACCGAGGACCTCGCGCTCGACCACGCAGTCGGCGACGTCCGGCGCGAAGCGGGCGATCGCCTCGAGCACCCGGTCGCCGATCTCGTCGCGGCGCGTGTCCCAGGTCCCGTCGGCCAGCGAGTACGGCGCGTACTGGGCGAACACGCTCATCGTCTCGGCGCCGGGGGGCGCGACGCTCGGGTCGTAGGCGGTCTGGAAGTAGATCTCGCACCACTCGGGCGCCGGTTCACCTCGACGGCATGCGTCGTACGCCGACTGGGTGTCGTCGATCCCCCGCGCGATCTCGACCTGGGCCCGGTACACGTGATCCGGCCGATCGGCCGCGGCGGTGAAGGTGGGGAGCCGGGAGAGCGCGCAGTTCACCTTGACGACCGGGCTCTCGCAGCGCCAGGTGTCGACCCGCGAGCGGAACGCGTCCGGCACGTCGCCGTCGCACAACCCGAGGGTGCGTACCGGGTCGGCGTTCGAGACGACGGCGGTGGCCCGTACCATCTCGCCTCCTTCGAGCCGGACGCCCTCGCCGGGCACGATCGCGGCCACCGGTACGCCGGTCGCGACCACCGCGCCCGCATCCCGGGCGGCGTCGGCGAGGCAGAACGAGATCCGGCCCATGCCGCCTTCGACGTAGCTCCACCCGCCGATCAGCCCCAGGCTGTGCATGGCGTGGATCCAGGCCGTTCCCGGGTCGCGCGGCCCGGCGAACGTCCCGATGATCCCCTGGCCGTGGAGCGCGACGCGGAGGCGCTCGTCGCGCACGTGGCGCTCGACGACGTCGGCGATCGACGCGTCGAACAGCACCTCGCGCGCTTCCGGGTCGTCGGCGAAGAGCTCCTCGAGGGCGGCGCGGTCGGGCGCGTCGCCGACCCAGGTGTCGCGGGCGGGATCGCCCCCGGCTCGGAGACGCGACCGGATTCGCCGGAACAGCTCGACGTACGCGACGTACCCCTCGACGTCGCTCGGAGCGAGGGCGTCGATCTCCTTGGCGGTGCGATCCTCGTCGAGCCACTGCGTGAGCGACGTGCCGTCCTCGAACGGCGTCCACTGGGTCGGGTCGCAGACGAACGTGCGGTAGCCGTACCGCGGCAGCTCGAGCTCCTCGATCACGAGCGGATGGAGCAGGCCGACGAGGTACGCGCACGGGCTGATCACGAAGCCGCGGATCGCTGAACGGCCGCTCGAGCGTGCACGCCCCACCGACCTGCTCACGGCGCTCGAGCACGAGCACCGACCGGCCCGCCCGCGCGAGGTACGCGGCGGCGGTGAGCCCGTTGTGGCCGCCGCCGACTACGACCGCGTCCCATGACTGCGCCGCAAGATCCGCGGCCGTCGGCTCCGGCATCGCGCCATCATGCCGGGGTGCCCGCCCTGACCTCCGAGCAGGCCCGCCGGGTCTACGACCGCATCGGTCGGGCCCAGGACTGGCAGCGCTTCTACGAGGACGCCGCCACGGCCGACCTCGTGGCGCGCGCCGGCTTCGACGCCGCCCACTCGGTCGTCGAGCTGGGCTGCGGCACGGGCCGGTTCGCGGCCGGGCTCCTCGCCCGGCACCTGCCGCAGGACGCGGGGTACGTCGGCATCGACCTGAGCCCGCGGATGGTCGCGCTGGCTTCCGAACGCCTGCGGCCGTGGCACGATCGCGCCCGCGTCTCCCTCATCGACGGCGATGCGCCGGTGCCTGCCGACGACGGCGCCGCCGACCGCTTCGTCGCCAACTACGTCTTCGACCTGCTGGGCCCGGGAGCAGACGCGCACCGCGCTCGCGGAAGCGCGCCGGGTGCTCGCGCCCGGCGGGCTGCTGTGCACCGCGGGCCTCACGTTCGGCGAGGGTGGGATCGCACGGTTCGTGTCGCGCGCGCCTGGACGGGCGTGTGGACGCGCCGGCCGGAGCTCGTCGGCGGCTGCCGTCCGGTCAGGATCGTCGACGCGCTGGACCCGGCCGCCTGGGACGTGCGCCATCGCGGCACGGTCGTGGCGTGGGGCATTGCGTCAGAGATCGTGGTCGCGCGCCGCACCCCTTGACTTGAAGCGCACTTCAACTGGCATCCTCGGGGCATGGACACGCCCGGGCAACCGTTCGCCTGCAGCCTCGACGGCCCCGAGCTCCTCGACCGGATCGACGCCTGGCAAGACGTCGTGACGCGGGCAACGAGTCGCGGCAT
This sequence comes from uncultured Actinomycetes bacterium, assembly GCA_963747195.1. GTDB lineage: Bacteria > Actinomycetota > Acidimicrobiia > IMCC26256 > JACDBD01 > JALZAA01. The sequence goes on along the minus strand of CAVVDV010000007.1, from coordinate 55,316 downwards.
CGAGGACGGCCGGGTCGTCGCCGTCTATCCGAAGGACGCGCAGCTCCTCGGCCGGCTTCGGGAGCTCGTCGCGGCCGAGGCGGAGTGCTGCTCGTTCCTGCTGTTCGACGTCGAGGAGACGCCCGACGCGATCGTCACCGAGCTCCGGCTCCCCGAAGGGATGCCGGACTCGGTGAGGACACGCGTCGTTGCGCTGTTCGCCGGCTGATCAGCCGGGCAGCTCGACCGGCGTCACGTCGAGGTCCAGGGTCTGTCCGCCGCGCTGCACGCGGACGGTGATGCCCTGGCCGATGGCGTCGTCGTACATCAACCGCTGCAGGTCGGCGGCGGTCGTGACCGGCTTGCGCGTTCACCTCGAGGATCACGTCGTCGGCGCGGATCCCGCCCTTGGCGGCAGGCCCGTCGGCGATGACCTCGGCCACGTGCACACCGGACTCACGCCCGGTCGACACACGGTCGCGCGGCGCCAGCACACGGGGGCTCCCCGCGATGCCGAGGTAGGCGCGACGGACACGCCCGTCGCGCATCAGCGCGCCGATGATGCGCCGGCTCGCCTCGTTGATCGGGACCGCCAGGCCCAGGCCCATGCCCGCCACCGCGGTGTTGATGCCGATCACGCGGCCCCGCCGGTCGGCGAGCGCGCCGCCCGAGTTGCCGGGGTTCAGCGCGGCGTCGGTCTGGATGACGTTCTCCACCACGCGGACCGTCGACCCGGACCGCGCCGGCAGCGACCGGTCGAGGGCGCTGACGACGCCCGCGGTCACCGAGCCGGCCAGGCCCATCGGGCTGCCGACGGCGACCACGAGCTCGCCGATCCGCAGGTGCTCGGCGTCGCCGAGCTCGGCGGCGGTGAGCCCGTCGCCGCGCACGCGCACCAGCCCGAGGTCGGAGAGGCCGTCGGTCCCGGCCACGTCGAAGGGCAGCTCGCGGCCGTCGCTGAGGGTCGCGACCCCGGAGGTGGCCTTGCCGAGGACGTGGGCGGAGGTGAGGACGAACCCGTCGGGCGTGATCACCACGCCGGAGCCGGCGCCGCCGGCCTCCCGGCCCCGGCCGCCGCGTGCCATGACGCGGAGCTGGACCACGGAGGGCAGCAACCGCTCGGCCACGGACGTGACCACGGTCGAGTAGGCGTCGAGCGCCTCTGCATTGGAAGGAGTACGCGTGAGGTCGATCTGGTCGGTGGTCATGGTGATTACAAGATTACCGAGCCCGCGAAGATTCCCGCCAGGGCGCTCCGGATGCGGAGGCACCGTGGCCCGGGCTCGCAACCACGTATGACTGGGAGCGAGAGGGCTGCGTACGCTACCCACGCCATGAAGCGTGCCGGGGTCGGCTTTCGCGAGCACACGGGGTGGGCGGCGATGGTCGCTCTCGGTGGCGGCGTCACGGCGCCCGTCGTCCTCGCTCGGAACCGGTACGAGCTGTCCGAGGGCGACCTCCCCCGGGCCGTGTACCACGCCGCCCGGCAGCTGGACCTCGAGAACGCCGGGCGGCTCGTTCGCCAGGTCGAGCTCGTCGCCCGCACCGCGGCCGAGCGGCAGCTCCGGCGGACGGTGGCAGAGCTCGAGGCGGGCGGATACGAGGTCGTCGGCACGGCGGTCGCCGCCCCGCGGGAGCTCCCCGCCCCCCTGCCCGAGATCCTCGGCTCGCACCCGCTCGTCCACACCGCCGAGGGGCAGCTGTACCGGGACGCGCTCGCCGAGGCGACCGAGCTGCTCGGCCTCCCGTTGACGCGCTTCGTCCAGCACGAGCTGTACGAGGAGGCCGCCGTCAACATCGGCACCAGCGATGCGTCGCTGCAGGCCCAGCTCACCGGGCTGGGGCGGGCGCTCGGGCCGCCGTGGCAGCGCGACCAGAAGGAAGCGGCGGCGGCCGCGTGGCTCGCGCTCGCGAGCTCCGGGCGAAGTCAGCCCGCCGAGCCGGCACAACCCAGAGTTGACCAACCGGGAACACAAGCGGCGCGCCGGTAGGCTTTCGGGCCATGCTCTGGCTCGAGCGAGAGGTCGTTGCGACCCTCGTCAGCCCGACTCTCGACGACCATCAGCGGTCGGTGATCGAGACCTACGTCGACGACTCGCTGCGCTCGATGCCCGAGCACCTCCGGGTGGGCGTGGCCGCCGAGTCGCTCCTCTTCGGCGCCTGGCCGAGGGTCCAGGGCGCGCTCGGCCGTTACGACCGGCGATCCATGAACGCGCGCGTCGAGCGCTGGAAGGCGAGCCGGTTCGATCCGGTCCGCCAGTACGTCCGGCTGCTCCACTCCCTGGTCCTGTTCGCCGAGCACGAGCTGACGCCCGCCGCGCCCCGATGACGACCCCCGAGGCGACCCTCGACACCGACGTGCTCGTGATCGGGTCGGGCGCGGGCGGCGCCGCCACCGCCGCCACGCTCGCCGCCGCCGGTCGCGACGTGACCGTCGTGGAAGAGGGCCCGTGGATCGACCCCGACGCGCTGCAGCCGTTCTCCCTCGAGGAGATGGCCGCCAAGTACCGGCACCGGGGGCTCGCCGCCGCGCTGGGGAACCCGGCGATCGCGTTCGCGGAGGGGCGCTGCGTCGGCGGGAGCACCGAGATCAACAGCGGCCTCTACCACCGGCTGCCCGCGGCCCTCGCCGAGTCGTGGCGCCACGAGTACGGCATCGACGAGTTCAGCCCCGAGACGCTCGACTCGTACGCCGCAGCGCATCGAGAACGAGCTCGCGGTGTCGCGGCTCCCGGGCGCGCCGCCGCCGTCGTCGGCGTTGCTCGAGCGGGGCGCGACGAAGCTCGGGTGGCAGGCGGTCGAGTACGCACGTGTGTTCCGGTACGACGCCGCCGGCCGGGGCGTGAAGCAGACGATGACCCGCACGCTGCTGCCGCGCGCGATCGAGGCCGGGGCGACGGTGATCCCGAACTGCCGGGTGCGCCGGCTGCTCCGGCGCGACGGCCGGGTGATCGGCATCCGGTGCCACCGCACGGAGAACGGCGTCGCCGAGAACCTGACGATCCGCGCCGAGCACGTCTTCGTGTGCGCGGGCGCGATCCAGACGCCTGCGCTCCTCCAGCGCAGCGGCATCCGCGGCGGCGTCGGGTCGGGGCTCAAGGTGCACCCGATGATCAAGATCGCGGCGCGCTTCCCGCATCCGGTCGACCACGGCGGCGTGCCGATGCAGGTCATCACCGAGTTCGGCCCGAACCTGTCGATCGGGGGGTCCGCCAGTCGGCCGGGGTCAGGTGGCGATGGCGCTGGCAGACTCGTCCGCCGACTACGGCGACGCGCTCGACGACTGGGAGCGCGTCTCCGTCTACTACGCCGCGATTCGCAGCGAGGGCCGCGGGCGTGTGATGGCCGTGCCCGGGTTGCGGGCGCCGATCGTCACGTACCGGCTGACCGAGGGCGACATGAGCCGGCTCGCGCGCGGGCTCGTGCACCTGGGCGAGGTCCTCCTCGCGTCGGGCGCGACGGAGCTGTACCCCTCGGTGGCGGACGGTCCCGTCGTGCGCAATCAGCACGAGCTGGCGGCGTGGTGGGACGCGGTGACCCGGAACCGCACCAATCTCATGACCGTTCACCTCACGTCGAGCGTGCGCATGGGCGAAGACCGATCGCGAACCGGCGCCGACAGCTTCGGGCGCGTGTGGGGATTCGACAACCTGCGCGTCAGCGACGCGTCGCTCGTGCCGGACGCGCCGGGCGTGAACCCGCAGGGGACGATCATGGCGATCGCCGCCCGCAACAGCGATCATTTCCTCGCCGACGCCTGATACGCGTCGCTCGTGCGACGAACAGCTCAGTCTGCGCTTGCTCTTCCGCAGGCTCCGTCTGACCTTCAGCAGGTCGCGGAACGTCGACAGCGCGCCGGTGACCGCCACGTTCTTGAACGTCCCGCCGGCGACCTCCTGCCAGTCGTCGATCGCGATGGTCTCGATCCGATAGCCGCGCTGGGCCGCAAGCGCGAGGATCTCGATGTCGAAGCCCCATCCGAGGATGGTCTGGCGGCCGAACAGGTCGTCGGCGACCGGCCCGCGAAACGCCTTGAAGCCGCACTGCGTGTCGTCGATCTGGAGGCGCAGCGTGTTGCGCACGAGGCGGTTCCCGAAGCTGGAGATGAACCGGCGCAGACCCGTGTGACTGCGCCGAAGATCCCGGACGCCGATGATCACGTCGACGTCCTCGTGCATGAGCTTCGCCACCGTCTTCAGGTGATGGAGCGGAGTGGCGAGGTCGGCGTCCATGAACATCCGGTATCGGCCCCGTGCTTGCTGCATGCCGAGGCGGACATCTCGCCCCTTGCCCTTCGGCTCGCCCGCGTCGATGACCCGGAACATGTCGAACGCTCCCGCTTGCGCCCGCGCGAGCGCCGCCGTGTCGTCGTGGCCACGAGCCACCACGACGAGCACCTCCACGGTCCCGAGGTCGTGCGCGTGCAGGTAGTCAGACAGCGTCTCGAGGGAGACGACGATCCGGCGGGCTTCGTTGTACGCCGGGACGACGATGGTCAGGTCGGCCGCCGGGCTCATGGGCCGCGGCGCGGGAGCGACCCGGCGAACAGGGCGACGGTCTTCCGGTCGTGGTCGCGCTGGAGCTCGGCGTAGCGCTCGAAACGTGCCGTCCACGGCGGGTCGAGCGCGAGGAAGTGCTGCTGGATCATCACGTCGAGCTCACGGGAGTCGAACAGCACGCGCGGATCGGCACCCCCGCCTTGCACTTGTGCCAGGTTCGGCAGGTTGCCGGCATCGAGCGCCGCCTGCCCCTGCGGGGTGAGACGCAGTTGCCCCTCCGCGACGTACGTCCCGATCTGCGCCTCGAGGCGCGAGAGCTCGCGCTGGTCGCCGGCGGAAAGCCCTTCGCCTCGGGCGACGCGCCGGCTCCCTGAGGGCGCCTCGCCCGTCGCGGCTCCCGTCCGCAGCAGCAGCGCGGCCTTGGCGTTGTGGCCGTTGAACCGACGGGTCGGGCCGTACTGGCGCACGAGCACGGGATCGTGAGCAACGAAGGGGATCCCTCGACGCTGGAGCTCGGCGACCACCGCGGCGCCGTACGGGTCGGCGAAGCCGGCGCGGAACAAGCCGTCGATGAGGACGGGGCCCCGACCCTCCAGCGACCCCATCTGCTGCCCGAGTTCGTGGGCGGCCGGAATCGCGAACTCCTGCGAGTTCGGGCCCGCGTCCCTCGTCGGCGTAGGGAAGATTGAGCGCGGCGACGGCCACGGTGACGAGCGCGAAGCCGGCCACCAGCCACGCCGAGCGCGTCGACGCAACCGTGCTCCCTGCGAGCCGTCGGGCGATGGTGGACGCGACCGCGAAGAACACGAAGGCACCGAGCGGCCAGAGCCAGCGGAACGTATGCGGAGTCACGTTGCCGAACACGGTCACCGGGCCTTGCCACGCCGTCACGAACGCTGCGAGCAACCCGACGACGGCCGTCGCGATCGCCCACGTGGAGACCCGGTCGCGCCGTCGGAGCGAGACCCATGCGCACCCTCCGAGCACCGCGAACAACACGACGAGCGAGAGCACGGTGGAGCCCAGCGACGGCTCGTGCCAACCAGGGGCGAAGGCGTCCTTCAGCGACGGGCGAAACCACCACGGCGGGAGCGACACCACGGTTGCGACGACTCGTGTGCCGAACCCGACGCCGATCGTCCCGGCCTTGGAGCTGCGCCCGCTCTCGACCAACCGGGTGAGGTTTCCGGGGCCGTCGCTCGTGAATTGCTCGATGAGCGGCTGGATCCAGCACACGGCGAAGACCACGGCGGCCACTGCCCCGAAACGCAGCGCGCGAGCACGGCGCGCCGTCCACGCATCGGGCTCGCGACCACGCTGACGACGAAGGCCGATGACGAGGCCGACAATTCCCCAGGCGGCGAGGAGCGGCACCAGAAGCGCGTAGCTCAGGTGTGTCTGCACGAGGAGACTGCCGACACCGGCCGCGAGCGGCAGTGCGAGCAGGTCGCCGCACGTGATCGACCAGACGAGCACCAGGAAGAGCAAGAACGGCAGCAGCGCACTGTGCGGGTTCCAGGGTTCGAACATCAGCTCGCTGCCCATCGCCCAGCACAACGAGGCTGTCGCCGCCATGGCGATGGTCCCGAGCAGCGCGCCGCCCCGTCGGTAGGCGAACACCGCGATGCCGACGATGCACAACGCATTCACCAGGGCCGCGCCGAAGGCGACTCCGGCGCCGCTCTCCGAGAGGCGCGCCGGCACGGCGAGCAGGTCGAAGTACAAGGGCCCCGGGTGATTGAGCTGGGTACCGGCGTTCACCGACGCGGACGACCACGAACCGAGCAGCGGGAGGTGATGCGTGAACAGGTCGCGCGCCCGCACTGCGAAGAGTGCGTTGTCTCCCGTTGGGAGCCAGCCGTTCGTGGATCGCGCGCGCCGTCGCGACGGCGACCGGGACGACGGCCACGACGATCGAACCGACGAACATTCGAAACGCGACGCGCGCCGTCGCCGGCAACGGGGACGGGGATTCGACGCCGGCCGTGACGTCCTCGACGGTGGTCATGACGCGCTTCAGGTGCGTCCGGCACGAAGGGGCGCGACGAACAGGGCCACGGTCTGCAGATCCCATTGGTGCTGGAGATCCGCGTAGCGCTCGAAGCGTTTCGGCCACACGCCGTCGAGCACGAGGTAGTGGTCCCGGATCATCACGTCCAGCTCGCGCGAGGAGAGCAGCACGCGGGGGTCGGCTCCCGACGTTTGGACCTGCGGAAGATTCGGAAGGGCCCCCCGTTCGAGCGCCGCTTGGCCGCGACGGTCGAGGCGGAGCCGCCCCTGCACCAGGTACTCCGTGATCTGCGCCTTGAGCCGCGAGAGCTCCCGCTGATCAGCGGCGCTGAGGCCCTCGCCCCGCGCGACCAGACGGCTTCCTGCCGGTGCCTCGAGCGTCGCGTCTCCCGTGCGGAGCAGCAACGCCGCCTTGGCGTTGCGGCCGTTGAAATGGCGCGCCGGCCCGAGATGCCGCACGAGCCCCGGGTCCCCGGTCACGAACGGAATCCCCCGGAGCTGGAGCTCGGCCGCCGCTGCCCCTCCGTACGGGTCTGCAAAGGCCCCGTGGAACAAGTCGTCGATGAGCAACGGGCCCTGACCCTCCAGGGATCCCATGTGCCTGGCGAGGTCCCGGGCGGCCGGGATCGCGTACTCGGACGCGTTCGGGCCGCCGCCCTGGTCGGTGAACGGGAGGTCGAGCACAGCGACCGTCACCGTGGCGAGGGTGAACACGCCCACGAGCGCGAGCGTGTACGCGGACGTCGCGGCGCGACGCGCAAGGTGGCGGCCGAGCGACGCGGCGATGGCGAAGAAGACGAACGCGCCGAGTGGCCACAGCCAGCGGAACGTGTGCGCCGTGACCTTGCCGAAGACCGTCACCGGCCCTCTGCCTGCGGTGACCAGCCCGATCGCCAGCGCCACCGCAGCAGTCGCAAGAGCCCACGTCGACACGCGGTCATGGCGCCGGCGTGCGTCCCATCCGCACGCCGCGAGCACGGCGGCCAAGATCGCCAACGAGAGGATGGCGCTGACAAGCGACGGGGCATGCCAGCCGGTGACGAGGGCGTCGTGCATCGACGGCCGGAACCACCATGGCGGCAGCGAGACGACGGTGGCGAGCACTCGGGTGCCGAAACCGAAGCCGATCGTCTCGGTCGGGCTGGTGGCACTGTCCACGAGCCGGGTCATGTTCCCGCGACCGTCGGCGGTGAACTGCTCGATGAGCGGCTGGATCCAGCACACCGCCAGCACCGCTCCTCCCACCGCGGAGTACCAGAGCGCTCGCCGGCGCCGGGCCGGCCACACGTCTGTCGCTTGACCGCGCTCGCGCCGGACCGTGAACACGAGGCCGAGGACCCCCCACGCCCCGAGCAGCGGCACCAGGAGGACGTAGCTCAGGTGCGTCTGAACGACGAGGCTGCCGACGCCGACCGCGAACGGGAGAGCCAGCAGGTCGCCGCACGTCATCGACCAGACGAGCACGAGGAAGAACAGGAACGGGAGCAGCACGGCGTGTGGGCCCCACGGGTCGAACAGCAGCTCGCTGCCCATGGCCCAGCACAGCGTGGCCGTGGCCGCCATGGCGATCGTCCCCAGAAGCGCGCCGCCCCGCCGGTAGGCGAACACCGCGATGCCGACGATGCACAACGTGTTGACGAGAGCCACACCGAACGCGACCCCGGCGCCGGGCTCGAAGAGACGCGCCGGCACCGCGAGCACGTCGAAGTACAGCGGACCGGGGTGGTTCACCAGCGTCTTGACGCTGAGCGAGACCGACGACCACGACCCGATCAGCGGCAGATTGCGTGAGGGAGAACAGGTCGCGGGACCGAATCGCCCACAACGCGTCGTCCTCGGTCGGAATCCAGCCGTTGCGGATCGCGCGCGTGGTCGCGACCGCCACCGGAACCAGCGCGACGACGACCGACACGAGGAACAAGCGGGTCGTGAGGCGCGTCGCCGGCGGCGGGGATGGGTCGTCGCGCCGGCCGCGGCGCCCGCCTTCGCCTCCGTGCTCTCGGCGACGTCCTCGAGGCTGGCGCCGGGCGTCGGGCCGGGGTTCACGTCAGCCCACGGCCTCGCGTGGGCCGATGAACACGGACGCGGGTAGCCCCAGGTTCGTCATCCGAATGAGCTTCTGGCGCGCCGACGTCGGGCACGCGGGTGTTCAGGCTCAGCCCGAAGAGGTTGTCGTCGACGGTGGGCACGAGGTCGGCGAGACCGGCCGCACCCAGCTCGTCGATGACCTGCGTGCGGAGCCGCTGGTACTCGGCCCGTTCCCTCGGCGTGCGGGGATCGGTGCGCGCGACCTCGCGCGCACCCGGCTTCGCCCGCCACACGTCGATGTCATCGGGACCGATCGCGAGGTGGACGACACCCGTTGCCTCCGCGGGATCGATCACGCGGTCAGCGCGTCGCACCGGGGCCGTAGATGTCGAGCACGCCGACGTCGAACCCGCGCCGGTCGAGCTCGTTCACGAGGCCGTAGCCCATGGCGCCGATGTCGACGGGGTCGCGCAGGGTGACGAGGTACAGACCCTCGCGCCCGCCGCCCGGCGCCGAGCGGCGGTCCAGCGCCGCGGCCGTCGGTCGGACAAGGACACCGAGGGTGTGCGAGAGGCACGGCGCGGGCACGTCCGCCGAGGTGGCGTCGTACGTGAAGAGCGCGCTGAAGAGCATCGCCACGCCGACCAGGACCGCCGTGCCGACGGCGGCCGCGCGGGCGGCCGTCGGACGGGCGAGCCGCTTCCCGACGAGCACAACCGCCGTCCACACGACGGCGAGCACCATCAGCGCGCAGATCCCCCACGCCCAGAGCACGAGGTAGTACCAGACGAGGCCGAAGATGCGGCTCATCGAGACGAGCGCGAGCACCGAGCGCGACGCCGAGCACGATGTCGAGCCGCAGCAACGCGCGGTGACGGATGCGCCAGGCGGCCACCGCCGACGCCGCCCACAAGGCGAGGAACAGCGCTCCCGGCACCAGCGATCCCGACTCGACCTTCGTCCGGTCGGCGGTCACGAGGTGCTCGACGAGATGCCACGGGTTGAGGTGCACGAAGAAGACGTCGATCGCGCGCCGGAGACCGACCGGCGACTCGGGCGGGTTGCGGAAGTAGTCCGACAGGACCGAGAGGTTGCCCGGCGTGTGGACGATCTGGTCGATCACCGGCGGTGTCCACAGGATCGCGGCCAGACACCACCGCGAGCCCGCTCCATACGAAGAAGCGGCGGAGCGCAGCCTTGTTCTTCCGGCGGCGGTACGCCGTCCAGGACGCCCACACGACGACGAACCCGCCGAGGCCGAGCGTCAACCCGAGGTACGGGACGTGGGTCTGGGCGCAGAACGACCCGGCGACCACCGCCACCGGCAACAACGGCAGGTCGTCGTCGGCGACCGACCACAACGCGAGGAGGAAGACGATGAACGACAGGAGTGGGAGGTACGGGTTCCACGCCTGCGTCAGGGTTTCCGCTCCGTAGGCGCGCGTCAGGATCGCGAGCACCGCCGCCAGCGCGACCATCAGCCGGATGCCGCCGCGCCGGAACGCGATCCACAGCGCGGTTCCCATCGCGACCAGGTGCAACGCGACCGCCGACACCTGCATCGCCCACGACGACGCGCCGAACAGCGCGATAGACCGGCCACAGCGCCCAGAAGCTCATCGGCCCGGGATGGCTTCCCTGGCGGCCGAGGGGCCCGATGCGCCCGACGAGGCCGATCAGCGGCGGGTGGCTACTGGCGACGTCGCGCACGCGTATCTCGGTCATCGCCAGGTCGAGGATCGGGTACCAACGCTTCTGCGCCAACACCGCGAGCGCGACGATCAACGGCAGCGCGAGGAGTGCGAGGAGCCCGGCGCCGATCAGCAGCGGTCGCGAGCGGGCGCCCGTCGGAAGTCGAAGGCGCCGGCGCGGTGCGGCGGCGGCCGTGGTCTCGGTTTGGAGGCCGGTGCGGTCACCCTCGACGGGCTCGGCGACGTCCCGCACCGCCGTACCGGGTCTGCGGTCCGGGTTCACGAGGGACGAAGTATACGAAGCGCCCTCGTCTCGACCTCGGCGCCGTCCCTCGATGGCAGGCCCAGCGCCATTGACCACCGTCGATCGCGCATCATCCGCGTCCTACGGGCAGTCGTTTGAGCACGCGGAGGAGCCCTGGGCGAACGGGGGATTGGTGGTGTGAGCGGTTCGCCGACTCGAGCTCGTGGCGGTGCGCGAGGAACCACTCGTACGACTCGATGAGCATGGACGCGTTGGAATGCGCCGGCTCCCAGCCGAGCTCGGTCCGTGCACGAGTCACGTCGAACCACAGCGACTCGCCGTAGAGCAGCCAGTGGTACGGAGCAAATGGCGCCGCCCCGAGCGTGGCGAAGACCTTCATCGCCGCCGCCGCCGGGGCGACCGGCAGCGAACGAACCTGCGATCCGGTGCCGGCGTGGTCGACGAGGGCCTGCAGGGTCTCGCGCATCGTCCCGAACTCGGTCGCCCCGACGTTGAACACCGCCGGGCCCTCGTGGGAGGCGGCCCGGAGGCACGCGTCGGCGAGGTCGGCGGCGTGGACGAACTGGTAGCGGTTGTCTCCCGCTGCCGAGGACGAACACGGGCGCACCGTCGGCGACGAACTCGAACAGCACGCCGAAGATCCCGAGCCGGCCGTGCCCGAGGATCGTCCGGGGCCGGATGATGGTCACGTCGAGGCCGGAGGCGACCGCCTCGCGACACAGCACCTCGGCCTCGAGCTTGGCCCGCCCGTACGCCTCGAGGGGCCGGCAGGGCGTCTCCTCGGTGACGGGGTTGGAGTCCGGGATCCCGAACACCGCGCTCGACGACGTGTGCACGACCTTGCCGACGCCGGCGTCGCGGGCGGCGACGAGCACGTTGGCGGTGCCGACCACGTTCACCGACCAGAACAGCTCGCGGTCGCGCGCCAGCGGCACCTGCGCGACGTTGTGCAGCACCACGTCGACGCCGTCGCACGCGGCGCGGACGGCGTCCCGATCCCGCACGTCTCCCTGGACGAACTCGACCGACGCCGCGGTGGCGGCGGGCGGGTTCACGTCGAAGACCCGGACCCGGTCACCGTTGGCGACGGCGCCAGCTCGGCGAGGACCTCGCCGAAGTAGCCGCTCCCGCCGGTGACGAGGATCGAACGCCCCATCAGATCCGCTCCCCGCGCTCGACGCACCAGCGCACGCTGGCCCGCATGCCCTCGACGAGCCCGGTCTTCGGCTCGTACCCGAGGTCGGCGCGGGCCTTGGAGATGTCGCACGCGATCGTGTCCTTGATCTCGCCCAAGACGTGCAGCGCCTGCACGTACAGGCCTCGACCTTGCAGGAACGCGTCGAGGCCCGCGGCCGCGTTCCCGACGATCGCCGGCAGGTGCGGCTGGCGCTGCGAGACCGTGAACCCCTCGGCTTGCGAGCGCGTCGCGCACGCGCCTGGATCACGTCGCGCAGCTCGTAGGGCTCGGCGTCGGCGACCCAGTACGCGCCGCCGGGCGCGGCGTCGGCCACCTCGGCCCGCAGGAGGCCGTCGACGAGGTTGCCGGTGTACGCCAGCGAGCGGCGGTTCGTGCCCGGTCCGGGAATCGGGAACATGCCGCGCCGCACCGTGGAGAAGAACCGGGTCTGGCGCTCCGGCTGGAACGGCCCGTAGAACCACGGCGCGCGGATGATCACGGTCGCGAGGTCGCCGCGGTCGTAGCTGCGCCGCACGAGCTGCTCGGCCTCCATCTTGGATTGCCCGTACGCCGAGGTAGGGGTTGTACGGCGAGTCCTCGGTGAAACGATCGTCGGGCGTGGGGTTGGCGCCGAAGGGCGAGTTCGACGACACGTGCACGAAGCGGGTGACACCCTCCCGCCGCGCCCGGTCGAGCACCAGCTGGGTGCCGCCGACGTTCACGTCGAACAGCTCGCGCGTCCGACCTTCGGGGTGGATCACACCGGCCGAGTTGAAGACGGTCGCCGGCCCGAGAGCGTCGAACAGCCGGTCGACGGTCGCCGGGTCACGCACGTCGCCGACCACGGTCTCGACCGACGGCGCCACGATCTCGAGCAGCGGCGCCTGCTCCGCGGCGTGCACGAGGCAGCGCACACGTTCGCGCTCGCCGGCGAGGGCCCGCACCAGGTTCTGGCCGAGCCAGCCCGCGGCTCCCGTGACGACGGCCACGGCGGGTGCTTCCGAGTCGGGAGTCACCGCAACTGCTTAGCCGACCGCCCCGATGCGTATCCCGCGCCGGATGCCGCGGGGCTGCTGCCGCCCGCCCCGGACCGGGACCGGCGGCCCCCTCCTCGGGCCTCCTGGCACCGTTTCCCCGCCGCAGAATGCGAGAATCGGGCGGGAGCGGCGAACGATGGCGGCATTGCAGACGATCGAGGCCGGGACCCTGCTCGTCGCGTCCGCCTTCCCCGACCCTCCCTTCGAAGTAGAGAAGGACGGCGTCGCCACGGGCTTCGACGCCGAGCTCATGCGGGCGGTCTGCGGACAGGTCGGGCTCCGCTGGCAGCTCACGAAGTACGAAGACGACGACTTCAACGGGATCTTCGACGGCCTGCGCACATATTCGTACGACGCCGTGGCGTCCGGCACCACGATCACGCCCGAGCGGGAGAAGGTCGCGCTCTTCTCCGAGCCGTACCTCGAGTCGGGCCAGAGCCTGGTCGTCAACACGACGAGGACGCCGCACATCACCTCGACCGATGACCTGGTCGATCAGGTGGTCGGCATCCAGACCGGGAACACCTCCGACTTCGTCGCCAAGGAGTTGAAGCAAGAGGGCAAGCTCGCCGGGATCAGGTACTACCCGTACAAGGGGATCCTGGACGCGCTCGACGACCTGTCGGCCGGTCGCATCGGGGCGGTCATGAAGCTCCTGCCCGTCGCCACGTCGCTCGTCAGGGACCGGCCCGATCTCGACGTCGTGCAGGAGATCCACACCAACGAGTTCCTCGGGATCGCGTTCGCCCCCGACAACCGCGGGCTGCGCGACGCCGTCAACACCGCTCTGCGGACACTTCGTGAGAGCGGGGCGATCGACCGGCTCAAGCGACGCTGGCTGGAGTAGAGGCGGCCCGATGGCCATCCGACTGGTGCGCCTGTTCACGCGGCGAGCTGATCGGTCACGCGCCGGCGAGCTGACGGGCGGGCCCCGCGTCCTCGGCCGTCTCGCCCGAGCGCCCGCCGAGCAGCCAGACCACGAACGCGACGAACACCAGGCTGTACGCGGCGATCAGCAGGAATTGCGGGACGATCGACGTCCAGTCGGGGTGGAGCCAATAGAACACGGAGCCGTTCGCGCCCACGGACCACCGCCGAAGCGCTTGATAGAACGCGAGCACGTGCGCCACGACGAGCATGCCGCCGAGCGCGGGGACGAACCACCCGCGCAGGAGCACCCGCCGGCCCGTCTCGGACTGCAATGCGAAGACGGCGAGCAACGGGACCCCGACCGCGATGGGCAGCGTGTACCGGCCTTGCCAGTACAGGCCGTACGTCCGGTACTGCCACGCCTCGAGCACGATCGGGGTCACGACGGTGATGGCCATCGCCGCAAGCATCGCGATCACGTACGGCCGACTGCCGACCGCGATTGCGAGGAGCACGAGCGCGCCCAGCGCGGCGGTGAGGAGCAGGTACGTCAGACCCGGGCAGCGTCGTGTCGAGCCAGCCCAGGTTCCCGAGCATCTCGAGGTAGAAGCCGCCCGGCCCTGCCCACGGTCTCGCGGACGAGTTCCGCGTTCGAGAGCGTCGGCTTGAAGCCGATCGGGACGCTCAGGTCGAGCCCGTCGGCGAGGACGATCCACAGGAGTTGCGCAGCGACGCATCCTGCGACCACCGCGGCCCAGACGCGCGCGCTCGTCGACCGCCACAAGCGGCGCAACGCGTCCCTGCCCAGGAGCGCGGCGAGGATCAGCGCGATGAACGCGAGCCAGAACATCGAGATCTGGCGCGCCAGCACGAGCGTGGACGCCGCGATGCCGAGCTGTATGACGAGGCCGCGATCGGGCTCCTTTCCTGCCCGCAGCTCCGAGACGACGACGAGACCGCACGCCCACGTGGCGATGGCGGCGGCCGTCTCGGGCGCGGTCGGGTTCACCGCCGACCCGAACGAGAGCACCATCGGCGTGAGCGCGACGGCCAGGCCGATCAGCGCCACCCGGGGCGAGGCCATCCGTGACAACGCCCGCACGGCGAACGCCACGAACAGCGCGGTGATGAGCACCGTCACGAAGCGCATGAGGTAGACACGCGCCCGGTGCGTTCGGCCACAGGCGCGAGATCGCACCGACGACCGCGTAGTACGCGGGTGGGTGACGGCCCGCCTCGGTGATGACTTCCTTGGTCTTCGACTCCGACCCGGTGAAGCTGTGGCACGAGGCGTCATGATTCGGCTTGCACGCGAAGCAGTTCAGGTGGTCGCCGGCGGCGCCGTAGATGGCGGGGAGCTTGACGAACGTGTAGCCCTTGAGGAGCTTCGAGCGCGGCGTCTTCCCGACGAGCTCACCGCGGGCCACGGAGGCGGCCCGCACGACGTGCGCCTGCTCGTCGGCGTTGGCGAACAGCGGCGTCGCCAAGGCCCCACAGCCCGGTCAACACGGCGACGAGCACGAACGTGACGAGGAACTGCCCGCGCGGTGTGGAGCGAAGGGACGAGACCACCGAGCCGATGGACATCGCGACGACTCAGGCGTCGCCGAGCGTTCGACTGAGATCGACCTCGCGCATCGTCGTCAGGGCGAACACGGCGAGCTCGTCGTCCTGGAGGAAGCGGGTGCTGACGAAGTGCGTGCGCCCGCGCTGCGTCTCGCGCCGGCTGTCGATGACGAAGCGGGGCCCGGTGACGGGCTCGAAGTAGTCGACCCGCATGTTGGTCGTCGCCAGCCATCGCATCGGCCGGGGGACGGACCGATCCTCGCCCGCTCGGACGGTGAACAGCGCGATCAGGTCGACGTAGGTCGGCGTGAAGCCGCCGAAGAGCTGCCCGCGCGGGTTCTTGACGTGCTCGGGGAGCGACGCCTCGACACGGATGAAGCCCGGCGCCTCGTCGAGCACGTCCCACGCCCACGCTTCGAGGAAGTCGCCGGCCGGGTGCCCTCGGCCGACGAGGCGGCCCGGCGGTGGCGAGGCCCACGGACGAAGGTTCGGATCACTCCCGGACGGCTCGGATTGGCTCATCGCGGCGCCACGCTAGTGATTTGATGCGCGCCGGATGCTAAACGCCCTCGACGCTCCGATCAGGCGTGGAAGCGGCTTCGCCCGGCGTGCTCGCTCGGACGGGGGACGACGGTGATCCGCGCGCGTCGCGCAGCACCTCCAAGCGCGCGGTTCTCGCGCACGAAGTCGCTCGCATAGAAGATGAGCTTGTCGAAGGGGTACCAGAGTCCCAGCCAAGCAAGCACCCAACCGAGGATGTCGACGACCGCGGTTTGCGGATCGTCGCTGTCGCCGATGTGGAACGCGATCGCGGTGATCGCGAGGCCGAGCAAGGTGACGGGCAGACCGATTCGCAGCGCGCGCACGCCGCTGCGTTGCGTCGCCCGCCGGTCGCAGTCGTTGACGTATGACCGCTCATCGCAGTACCTGCGCATCGTGACTGCGAGGCGCTCTTCGAGACCGTCGCTGATCTCCGACTGAGGAAGCGTGAGCTCCAGGTGCACCATCCGTCCGGTCGGTCGGCTCTCGAGCTCGGCGATGCAGCGCTCGATGCCCGGCTGGAACGTGCCGTGGCTCGACCCGAGCTCGACTTGCGGCCTCTCGAACATGTCGACCGCCCGGGCAAGATCGAGCCGGATCACGTCGACCTGGTCGCGGCCGCTCTCACCTGCCTCCGATTGCGTGACGTCCGTCATGAAGCAGAGTCGCGGTGCTCAAAAGCGCGTCGCGGCACTCCCTCACGGTATCCACGCCGCACCGGCTACTGACGGACTCAGCCGCCGTAGACCGTGACGATCTTCGAGCAGGTCTGCTCCTTCTTCAGCGCCTGCAAGAGGTCCTGGTTCGACGACAGCTTGGAGAACGGATCGCCGGTCGTCGCCTGGAGGGTCTGCAGCGCCGCCGTGAACTGCGCGATGTCCGCCGCGAACGCCACGTTGCTCGGATCAGCGGCTGCGAGCTTCTGCCGCGCGGCCGTGACTCCGTCCACGCTGCTCTGGAAGTACTGATCGAAGAGCTTCGTGACCTTCTTCCCGCCGTCGCTGGGTGAGAGCTTCGCCGCCTTCGCCTTTGCTTCGTTCAACGACGCGAGCAACTGATCGGTCGAGGCGAGGATCTGGGCCTGTGCGGTGGCGGGGTCGCCGCTGTTCGCCGGCTGGATCTGATCGATCGTGTTCGAGACGCCCGTGATCGCACCACAAATGCTCTTGGCGTACTTCTTGTCGGAAACGGTCTTCGCCCCGGCCACACCCGAAGTGCCGAGCACGAGCCCGGCGGTGAGCAGCACCAGACCGGTCCCCTGCATGAACTTCCTCACGAAACGCCCCTCTCATCGGCTGGTCCGATGGTGAGGGACGGACGCCAACGCCGCCTGAGTACCGGCTACTCATTTCCGGCGAGGTCGAGGACTCAGCGCGCTCGGAGGGACTCGAACCCCCAACCTTCTGATCCGTAGTCAGATGCTCTATCCATTGAGCTACGAGCGCCGGAGTCGGTCAGTGTACGCCCGGGGTCGCTCGAGCCGGCGGTGCGTCGAAGGAACTGACCGCCGCCACTCCAGGCCCCGCGTAGCCTCACGGCGTGCCCGTCGGGGAGACCGTTTGGCGCGACACCGCCGGCGCCGGCGTGCTCGCCGCCCTCGAGCCCGGCGTCCCGCCGGACCTCGACCGCCGTCCCGACGTGCTCGTCGTCGGCGGCGGCGCCGTCGGTCTCGCGACCGCCGCCCTCTGCTCCCGCGCCGGCCTGGGCCGCGTCGTCGTGATCGAACGCGACCGCCTCGCGGCCGGAGCATCCGGGAGCGCGGCGGCGCTGCTCACTCCCGAGGCGCACGTCTGGACCGACCCGCCGCCGTTCGTCGCCCTGGCCCGCACGAGCCTGCAGCTGCTGCGCGCCCTCGACGCCGAGTGGGACGGCGCGATCGGCGTCGAGACGCTCGAATGGCTCGTCGCGTTGCCGCAGGCATTGCCGCTCGACGCCGAGCTCGGCGCACTCGTCGACGTCCTGGATCCCGACGGCGCACACGCAATCGAGCCCGAGCTGGGCGACGTTCCCGGCGCCTTGCGCATTCGCGAGCAAGCGCGCGTGCACCCCTTGCGGCTGGCGGCCGCGCTCGCGGCTCGCGCCGGCACGGTGGCGACCGGCGTCGAGATGCTGGGCGTCACCACGGCCGGCGGACGTGTCACGGCGGTACGCACGTCGCACGGCGACGTGCATCCCGGCGCGGTCGTGTTCGCAACGGGCCTGGCGCCGACGCTGCCGGAGCTCCCTGCGCTCGCGGTGCCGCAACGGTGGGTCAAGGGGCACCTCCTCGCCACCGCGCCGGCGCCGTTCCGCCTTCGCACGGCGCTCGCGGCGCTCGAGGGCCTCGTGCTCCAGCTCGAGGGCGGCGAGATCGTCGCCGGCGGCACGCTCGACGAAGGCGACCACGACCCGGTCGTGCGGGACGACGTGATCGCCGGGATCCGCAAGGGGCTCGCCGCGCTGGTGCCGCGTACTGCAGACCTGGACATCGGGCACGCCTGGTGCTGCTTCCGCCCGACCACCGCCGACGAGCAGCCCGTCATCGACCGAGTCGATGGCCTCGAGAACGTGTGGATCACGTGCGGCCACTTCCGGACCGGCATCCTCATGGCGGCGGCGACCGGGGATGTGCTCGCACGGTGGATCGAGTCGGGCCGCCCACCGGACGGCGTCGCGCCGTTCGCGCTCGCGCGCTTCGCCGGCTGACGCCTCGTGGCGGGTGTCACGTTGACCCCGGGCGCCTGCCGTGTTCACATACCGGCAGCCTGTATGTGAACCGGGAGGTATCCGCTATGACCGTCCTCGACCGCACCGAGATCTCCGCCGGCTTCGTCGCCGAGCTCGACAACTTCGGCGAGCTGCTCAGATCGCTGGAGCCCGCCGACCTGGACGCGCCGACCCGGTGTACCGGCTGGACGGTCGGCGACGTCGCCGGGCACATGGTCGGCCAGGTCACCGATGTCGTGAACGGCCGCCTCGAGGGCCTCGGCACGCCCGACGTCACCGAGCGAGAGGCGAAGGAGCGTGCCGGCCGTTCGGCCGCCGAGCTCGCCGACGAGCTCGCGGAGGGCCGCGCCGGCGTTGCCGCCCTGGCCGAGCAGCTCGACGACGCGGCGTGGAACGCGCCGGTCGGGACCGACTTCGACGGAACTACTCGGCGACGGCGTCCTCGCACTCTGGTTCGACGGCTACCTCCACGCCGACGACATCCGCGCCGCGCTCGGAACGCCGTCGGTGCAGGGCGACGGCCTGCGGGGCTCGCTCCACTGGGTCGCCGCCGACCTCGGCCGTCGGGGATGGGGACCGGCCACGCTCGCGCTCGACGGCGTGGACGCCATCGAGATCGGTGGCGGCGGCGAGAAGATCACCGGCGACCCGGTGCAATTCCTGCTGGTCGCGACCGGCCGCGCCGACCCGTCCCCACACGGGCTCGACGAAAGCGTCAACATCTTCGGGTGACGCCCACCAAAGCCGAGCAAGCCGATGCAACGCGGACCGCGCTCAGCGCGGCCGCGCGGCAGCTCTTCACCGAGCGCGGCTACGCGGCGACGTCGACGACCGAGATCGTCGAGCGAGCGGGAGTCACACGCGGCGCGCTGTACCACCACTTCGCCGCCAAGGACGAGCTGTTCCGCGCCGTCTTCGAGCAACTCGAGGGCGAAGTCACCAAGCACGTCGCCGACGAAGCGCTCACGAGCACCGACCCGCTCGAGCAGCTCCGGCGCGGGACCCGCGCCTACCTCGACGCCTGCATCGACCCCGCGGTGCAGCGCGTCGTGCTCCTCGACGGCCCGTCGGTGCTCGGCTGGGAGACGTGGCAGGAGATCGAGCAGCGCTACGGGTACGGCCTCGTCCTCGCCGGCGTCGAGGCGGCGATCGGCGCCGGCCTCATCTCGGCACAACCGGCCGAACCGCTCGCCCACGTTCTGTTCGGAGCGCTCACCGAAGCCGGCATGGTCGTCGCCCGCGCCGACGAGCCGCGCACAGCGCGCGCCGACATGGAAGCGGCGATGGACCGCCTGCTCGACGGGCTGCGCGCAGCTGACGCCTGAGCCGGTCAGACGCTCGTACGCACGGTCACGCGCACCCCGGTGGCCTGGTCGAGGTCGACGTACGCGTTGTCTTCCTCGTAGCGCCGGCCCTGGAGGTTGAGCATCCGCACCGGCTCCCGCCCGAGCGGGAACGGCCCGGCGTGCCAAGTGCCGCGATGCAGGACGATGCACGCGAGGGGGTCGAGCAGGAATGCGCGCACGCTCTCGACCTGCACCGGTGACGAGAAGTCGACGAAGGCCGGCGCGACCGCGATCCACGACCGGCAGTTGAGCGGCATGAGCGCCTGGGTGTGCGTGTCGTGGTGGTACAGCCGGTCGACCACGAAGGTGTCGCCGATGCGCTCGACCTCGTCGGGACCGTGGCTGATGTAGTTCAGGTGGGCGTCCTCCCAGCCGAACTCGAGCGAGTGGATGCCGTCCGACGGGTCGCTGTCGGGCACGGGCACCCAGCCGAACTCGCGCCACGCCTCGGGAGCGAGTGGCTCGGCGTCGATGGTGATGGTCTCGGCCATGCCGCGTTCCCTGCCGGTGATTACGCTCTGACGGGCACGTCAGCATACGGCGAGGAGGGACCGATGGACGTGCGGTCGATCGAAGAGGTGCCGCCGGTCGTCGAGCACAACGGCACCGTGCCCGTGTGGTGGCTCGTGAACCCGCGCGAGATGAAGGAGATCACCGACGGTGGCTTCCTCGAGCTCGTCAGCGAGTTCGAGGTTGCGGGCGGCGGCCTCGTCGATCCGCACTCGCACCCGACCCACGAGTTCTATTACGTCACCTCCGGGCGCGGGATCATGATGATCGACGGGGAGGAGCGGGAGATCAAGCAGGGTGACCTCGTGCACATCCCTCCCGACCTGGTGCACAGCCTGCGTCCCGTGAGCGACCACGCGCCGATCCACTGCTTCTGCTTCGCCGTCGGCGTGAAGGACGCGCCCGCGGTCGACTACACCGAGCACTGATCCCGGCTTGGCGCGCGTTCTGGTCACGCGCCGGCTCCCGGGCGGATTGGACCCGCTGGTCGAAGCCGGCCACGAGCTCGATCGAGCCCGAGGGCGACCGGCCGTTCACGCACGACGAGGTGGTCGAGCAGGCCTCCGGCGTCGATGCGATCGTCTGTTTGCTGACCGATCAGATCGACGACGCCGTGCTGACGGCAGGCACCCCCCGGGTGAAGGTCGTCGCCACGGTCGCGGTCGGGTACGACAACATCGACCTCGACGCCGCCGCCGCCCACGGCATCGCGGTCACCAACACACCCGCTGTGCTCGACGAAACGACCGCCGATCTCGCGTTCCTGCTGATCCTGGCGGCGGCGCGGCGAATCTGGGAGGCGGAGTCCGACCTGCGTGCCGGGAAATGGCCGGGCTGGGACATCGACCAGTACCTCGGGCGCGACGTGCACGGCGCCGTCCTCGGCGTCGTCGGCTTCGGTCGCATCGGGCAGGCGGTCGCCCGGCGCGCCACCGGCTTCGGCATGGAGGTGCTGCACCACACGCGTCGCGATACCGGCGTGATCGGCTGGCGCGGCGATCTCGACCGGCTGCTGGCCGAGAGCGACATCGTCACCCTGCACGTGCCGCTCACCGACGAGACGCGGCACCTGATCGACGCCCGCCGGCTGGCGCTCATGAAGCCGGACGCCGTGCTCGTCAACACGTCGCGCGGGCCCGTCGTCGACGAGGAGGCACTGGCGGTCGCGCTCGAGGAAGGTGCGATCTTCGCGGCGGGCCTCGACGTGTACGAGCGTGAGCCCGAGGTGCATCCGCGTCTTCTCGTCGCGCCGCGTACCGTCCTGCTCCCGCACATCGGAAGCGCTTCACTGGCGACCCGTACGCGCATGGCGCAGGTCGCGGCCGAGAACGTGGTGGCCGTCCTCGCGGGCGGCCACCCCGAGAATCCCGTTCCAGGAGGATGAGATGCGACGAGTCGTGACCGGTCAGACCGGCGGGAAGTCGGTGTTCGTCAGCGACGAGCAGATCGAGCCGATCCGGTTGTCGCTCATGCCCGGGCTCGAGTTCGCGGTGGTGTGGGGCGGTGACGACACCTCGCTTCCCGCCGACGGCACTCCGCCGGCGGCGCCGCCTTCTTCCCACCCGAACGCGGCTACCGCTTCGTCTTCGTCACGATCCCGCCCGAGGGCTCCGCGGAGTTGCCCGCGGATCTGGACCTGGAGGGCGCCTTGGCGGAGGTGAACGAGAAGCTGCCCGGCATGCTCGAGCACAACGAGCTCGAGAACCCGGGGATGCACACGACGGACACCGTCGACCTCGACCTCGTGCTCTCGGGCGAGATGGACCTCGAGCTCGACGACGGCGCCGAGGTCCATCTGCGTCCGGGCGACTCCGTCGTGCAGAACGGCACCCGTCACGCCTGGCGCAACCGGACGTCCGAGCCGTGCACGATGCTGTCGATCCTCGTCGGCGCCCGGCGCTCGTAGCTCGCGCTACTTCCTCGCCCTCGTCGATCGGCGTCGGATCGAGGCCGAGGAGCTCCACGGTGGTCTTGCCGTCGCGTAGGGCGGCGAACAGGCCCTGTTCGCGCTCGGCGCGGGCCGTGCCGGCGGCGAGGATGTCGTCGAGCTCTGCCGCCGCGACGACCGTGACGCCGTCGGCGTCCCCCACCAGCCAGTCGCCGGTCTGCACGCGCACGTCGCCAACCTCCGCGGAGCCGCCGGCCGCCCCCGGTAGCTCCTTGGTCGCGCCCGGCAGGGCGACGCCGGTGCTGAACACAGGGAAGCCGTGCTCCTCGAGTGCCGCGACGTCACGCACGCAACCGTCGATCACGAGACCGGCGATCCCACGCGCCTGCGCCGCCGTCGCGAGCACCTCGCCCCAGTAGCCGCGCTCGCGCTCGATCCCGACCTCGACTGCGAGCGCGCTGCCGGCCGGCGCGCGCGCCACGGCCACGTGGACGGCGAGGTTGTCGCCGGGCGTGCAGCGCACCGTGAATGCGGGCGCCGCCACGCGAGCCGCCGGCCAGACCGCCCGGATGCGGGAGGACATCGGCCGGCCGCCCGATTCGCCCAGCGTCGCGGCCCCGAGGGCCATGAGCTGATCAGCGAGATCGGGCATCGTAAGCGTCCCTGGACAATGGCGGAGGGAGAGGGATTTGAACCCTCGAGGGCGTGAGCCCCACTCGCTTAGCAGGCGAGCACCTTCGGCCGCTCGGTCATCCCTCCGGGTGCATCAACTCTACCGGCGGGTCGCCGAATCCCGACTGGGGATCAGGGGCCCTCGCCGTCCGCCACGTGGGTGTCGAGTCGTTGCAGTGTCTCGGTCATCGCGCGCTCGGCTCGCTTGGGCCAGCCCGTTGCCTCGATGTACAGGCGGGTGCCGAGGATGGCGGTCGACCAGTCGTACGTCTCGCGGACGCGGGTGCCGGCGTCGACGGGCTCGAGCTCGTATCGCCACCGGTGCCCACCGAAGTGCCGCCAGGCGATCAGACGGTTGTCGTCGAACTCGACCACGGTGTTCGTGATCGCATACGGGATGCCGAGTCGCATCGACATGCCGAACTTCGTGCCCAGCTCCAGCCGGGCGGGCTCTTGCCCACGGGTCGACTTCACCGTGCCGGAGCCGTCGATCACCGGGTGCTGGGAGGGGTCGGCCAGCACGTCGAAGATCTTCTCCGGGGGCGCCGCGATCACCCGCTCCACCGAGACCGACCTCGCATGCTCTGTCATGCGCCGGAGGGTACCGTCACCGCCATGGACCCGGTCCAGGCGCTGGACGAAGTCGCGACGCTCCTCGAGCGGAGCCGCGGCGCGACCTACAAGGTGCAGGCGTTCCGTCGGGCTTCCGACACCGTCCGCGAGATGCCCGCCGACGAGCTCCGGGCGCTCGCCGACCGGGGACGCCTCCAGGATCTGGCGGGGGTCGGCAGCAGCACGGCGGGCGTGATCGCGCAGGCGCTCGCGGGCGAGGTGCCGGAGTACCTCGCCCGTCTCCGGGCCGAGGACGCGCCCGACGCCGGTCCGGGTGCGCCGATCCGGGCGGCGCTGAAGGGCGACCTGCACCTGCACTCCAACTGGTCCGACGGCGGGTCCGAGATCGAGCAGATGGCCCGCCACGCCGCCGAGCTCGGGCACGAGTACATGGCGCTCACCGATCACTCGCCGAGCTTGAAGGTGGCCAACGGGCTGACCGCCGAGCGGCTGCGCAGCCAGCTCGAGCTCGTCGCCGAGCTCAACGAGGAGCTGGCGCCGTTCCGCATCCTCACCGGCATCGAAGTCGACATCCTCGAAGACGGGACGCTCGACCAGGAGGAGGACCTCCTCGCCGAGCTCGGCATCGTCGTCGCGAGCGTCCACTCGAAGCTGCGAATGCCCGCGCAGCCGATGACCGACCGCATGGTCGCCGCGCTCGCCAACCCGCACATGGACATCCTCGGTCACTGCACGGGCCGGATGGTCCTCGGCCGCGGCCGGCCGGAATCGCAGTTCGACTCGCAGCTCGTGTTCGGCGCCAGCGCGCATTTCGACAAGGCGGTCGAGATCAACTGCCGGCCCGAGCGCCTCGACCCGCCCATGCGGCTGCTGAAGGAGGTCGTCGACGCCGGCTGCAAGGTGTCGATCGACAGCGACGCGCACGCGCCCGGGCAACTGGAGTGGCAGCCGTACGGCTGCGCCCGCGCCGCCGAGGCCGCCGTGCCGGTCGAGCGGATCGTGAACACGTGGGAGCGCGATGACCTGCTCGCGTGGACCGCGTCGCACGAGGCGGCCTGATCGCCGTGGCCGACGCAGCGGCGACTCCGACGCCCGACGGAGCCGCGCACCTGCCGCCGATCACCGCCAAGGCGATCCTGTTCGGGAACGGCCCTCGCTTCGCGCGCGATGCGTTCGGGCCCGTGCTCGCGTTCTACGTGCTGTGGAAGCTGTGGGGCCTCGTCCCGGGCATCATCGCCGCGACCGTGGTCGCGCTCGTCGCGTACCGAAACGAGCGGAAGCAGGACCGACCCGCGCTCGTCGTCCGGATCTCGCTCCTCTTCGTGCTGATCCAAGCGGTGGTCGGCTTGTGGACCGGCAGCGCCGAGATCTACCTGGCCATCCCGGTCGTCGTGAACGCGGGGTACGGCCTCGTCTTCATCGGTTCGACCGTCATCGGGAGACCGCTCGCCGGCGTGTTCGCGGAAGAGATGCTGCCGCTGCCCGACGAGGTGAAGGCGTCGCGCACCCACCGGCGGATCTTCGGGCAGATCTCGCTGGCGTGGGGCGCGTACATGGTGTCGCGCTCGGTGCTGAGGCTGATCGTGCTGGCGGCGCTGGGTGTCGACGTCTTCGTCGCCGTCGGCTTCGTCACGGGTTTCCCGATCACGATGGCGCTGATGTCGTGGTCGATCTGGTACGGCGTCCGCGGGTTCCGCCGCAGCGAGGAGTGGGGGCCGGCCATGGCCGAGCTGGAAGCCGCCGCGCTCGAAGCCGAGTTCGACGCCGGCGAGGAAGCGTCGGCGTAGGCGAAGCCTGTGTTCTGAAGGCCTTGCCTCGGTCGCCTTCCTCGTCTAGAAAAGGCCTTCCCGCGCCCCGTCGAGCCAGACGACCGCGCCCTCCCACGGGCCGAGCGCCAAGGAACCTGCGACGCGCTCGCCGTCGCGCTCGCGCTCGGTGCCGATCCTCACGATCCCGTTCGCCGTCTCGAGCCCGCGCCCGATCATCGTCGAGGTTCAGCGCCACGATCACCCGCTCG
Source organism: uncultured Actinomycetes bacterium (assembly GCA_963747195.1). Classification (GTDB taxonomy): domain Bacteria; phylum Actinomycetota; class Acidimicrobiia; order IMCC26256; family JACDBD01; genus JALZAA01. Next base: position 29,942 of record CAVVDV010000007.1, on the reverse strand, counting down.
CCGCGCCGCCACGCCCACAGCCCGCCCTCGGCGGCGACTCGCGTGTAACCGCCGGCGCGCAGGTCGGGAACGGCGGCCCGCAGGCCGATGAGGTCGCGGCACAACGAGAGCATCGAATCCGGGTCGCGCCGCTGGTCCTCGACGTTGCACGCGGCGATGTCGCCGAAGGGCAGCCATGGCTCCACGTTCGGCGCGGTGAACCCGGCGCCCGGCCGGGGCGACCACGGCATCGGCGTGCGCTCCGGGTCGCGTCCGTACACGGGGTACAGCCGCTTGCCCACCGGATCCTCGAGCCGCTCCTTGGGGACGTCGGTGTCGAGCATGCCGAGCTCGTCTCCGTAGTACAGGAACACGCTCCCGGGCAGCGTGAGGAGCATCATCAGCGCGCACCGGGTCTTCGCCGGGTCGCCCTCCGCCCAGCGGCTCGGGAACCGGTACATGTCGTGGTTCCCGCCCGTCCACACCGGCCATGACTCGGGGGGGATGGCCGCGACCGTGTCTTCGACGACCTTGCGCATCGCGTCCGCCTCGAAGCGCGAGTGCAGCAGCAAGAAGTTGAACGCGAGGTTGAGCTCGTCGCCGGTCCCGTAGAACGCGAGCATCGCCTCGGTGTCGAAGACGTGCGTCTCCCCGACCAGGATGCGGGGCGGGTCGTACGAGTCCGCGATCTGCCGCCAGCGGCGGATCACGTCGTGCACCTCGGGGCGGTTGCCGTTGTAGACCTGCCGCTGGCCCGTCAACCGGACCATCCAGTGGTCGTCGTCGGTCGCGGGCGGGTTGTCGCGCAGCTCCGCGTCCTTCACGACCATGTGCACGACGTCGATCCGGAAGCCGGCCACGCCGCGGTCGAACCAGAAGCGCAGGATGCGGTCGAACTCGTCGCGCACCTCCTCGTTCCACCAGTTGAGGTCGGGCTGGTCGGCGAGGAAGTTGTGCAGGTAGTACTGGCCCGTCGTGTCGTCGAGGGTCCAGGTCGGACCGCCGAAGCTGCTCTGCCAGTTGTTGGGCGGCGAGCCGTCCGCCTTCGGATCGGCCCACACGTACCAGTCGCGTTTGGGGTTGTCGCGTGACGACCGCGACTCGACGAACCACGGGTGCTCGATGCTCGTGTGGTTGGGGACGAGATCGAGCAGCACCTTGATCTCGCGTTCGCTCGCCGCCGCGATCAGCGCGTCGACGTCCTCGAGCGTCCCGAGCGCTGGCTGCACGTCGGTGTAGTCGGCGACGTCGTAGCCCCAGTCGGCGTCGGGCGAGACGGTGACCGGATTGAGCCAGATGCCGTCGACCCCGAGCCAGGCGAGGTGGTCGAGACGGTCGACGATCCCGCGCAGATCGCCCACGCCGTCGCCGTTCGAGTCGGCGTAGGAGCGGGGGTAGATCTGGTAGAGGACGCCTTCCTTCCACCACCGATCCCGGTCGTCGACCACGGCGCGGGAGCGTACGCGCCGGGGAGGAATGGAGCGGCTCACGGCGGCGTTCGTCCCGACATGGCACCGAACGATCAGTCAACCCCGGTGGCCACCCGAGGGGAGCGCATCGTCCACGAGGTGACGAGCTGGCCGGGGATCACGACCGACTCCGGCGAGTTCGGCGAGACCGAGTTCCTGCTCGACGGACGGGCGATCGGGCACGTGCACGGGAGCCACATGGCCGACATCCCGTTCCCGCGCCGGGTCCGGGACGAGCTCGTCGCCGACGGTCGCACCGGCCCGCACCATGTCCATCCCGATTCGGGATGGACGACGAAGTACATCCGCACCGACGCGGACGCCGACGAGGTCGTCGAGCTCCTCCGGATCAACTACGACCGGATCACCGCGCGCCGAAAGCGCTGACCGGCGCCGGTGACGCGGAGGGAGTGGGATTCGAACCCACGGAGGCTCGCGCCTCAATGGTTTTCAAGACCATCCCGTTCGGCCGCTCCGGCATCCCTCCGGGGGCCAGGCTAGGACCGGCGCGCCCTCGACATGGTCGAAGCCGCACAGCGGGATCAGGACTTCGGGCACGGCGAACGAGCCGTCGGGACGCTGGTAGTGCTCGAACAGGAACACCAGCGTTCGTCCGACGGCGCAAGCGGTGCCGTTGAGGGTGTGCACGGGGCTCGTGCCGCCATCGGCGCGGAAGCGTGTGCCGAGCCGGCGCGCCGAGTAGTCGAGGTAGTTCGAGCACGACGTGAGCTCGCGGTACCGGCCTTCCGACGGCAGCCACACCTCGATGTCGTACTTCTTTGCCGCGGCCGGGCCGAGCTCCCCCGTCGCGCAGCTGACGACGCGGTACGGGAGGCCCAGCCCGCTCACGATCGATTCCTGCAACGCGAGGATCGCCTCGAGCTCGTCCCACGACCGATCGGGATGCGGTGAAGCTGAACATCTCCGCCTTGTCGAACTGGTGCACACGGAAGATGCCGCGGGTGTCCTTGCCGTACGTGCCGGCCTCGCGGCGGAAGCACGTCGAGAACCCGGCGTAGCGCAGGGGGAATGCGTCCGCGTCGACGATCTCGCCGCGATGCAGCGCCGACAGCGGCGACCTCGCTCGTCCCGACGAGAAACAGCTCGCCGCCGTCGACCTCGTAGACCTGGGCCCGGTCGGTGGGGAAGAAACCGGCCTCCTCCATCGCGTGCTCGCGTACCAGCACCGGCGGGACGACGGGCGTGAAGCCCTCGGCGACGATGCGGCTCGTCACCCACTGCACCAGCGCGAGCTCGAGCAGCGCGCCCTCGCGCATCAGGTACGCGAAGCGCGACCCGCTCATCTCGACCGCCTGCTCGGTCTCGACGAAGCCGATGCGCGACGCCGAACTCGGCGTGATCGAGTGCAGGCGCGTCGCGCGGCTCGCCGACGACGCGCAGCACCTCGTTGTCGTCCTCGCCACCCACGCGGCACGGATGCATCAGCCGGGTTCGGCACCTGGAGCAGCAGCTCCCGCAGGCGCGCCTCGGCATCGGCCAGCAGCGGCTCCTTCGCGGCGAGCTCGTCCTTGAGCGCGCTCGCCGCCGCGATCTTGGCGTCGCGCTCGTCGGCGGGCGCCCGTCCGATCTCCTTCGACGCCGCGTTCTGGCGCGCCCGGAGCTCTTCGACCTCGGTGAGCAGCACCCGCCGGGCGTCGTCGGCCTCGAGCACACGGTCGAGCAGGCCGTCGGCGACCCGCTTGCGTTCGATGCCGGCCCGGTATTCGGGCTCCTCGCGCAGCCGCCGGAGGTCGATCACGCGGTGGTCGCCGGGCGGAGCGACGCGGCCGCGCAGCTCGTCGACCCACTGCGCGGCTTGACGCCACGCCTTGTCGGCCTCCTCGCGACGGATCCTGGCGTCCTCCTCGCCCGCGACCGGGTACGAGCCGAGGAACTTCACCTCGGCCTGCTTCGCCGCCAGGTTCCGCAGGCAGTCGGCGACCAGCTCGTCGGCGATGTGGCCGTGGAAGTCGATGAAGAAGCAGTAGTCGCCGAGGCTGCGCTTCGTCGGGCGCGACTCGAGCTTCGTGAGGTTGATGGCTCGGGCGGCGAACTCCTGGAGGATCGCGAGCAGCGAGCCCGGCCGGTCCTCGCGCTGGAAGCAGACGACGCTGGTCTTGTCGTGGCCGGTCGGCGCCGGGATGCCGTGCCCGACGAGCACGAAGCGCGTCTCGTTCTCCGGGTGGTCCTCGATCTCGGTGGCGACGAGGTCGAGGCCGTTCAGCCGGGCGCCGAACGCCGTCCCGATCGAGGCCTTGGTCCGGTCCTCGGCTCGCGCCACTTGCGCGGCGGCCTCGGCGGTCGAGTTCGTCACGATGCTCTCGGCGTCGGGGAGCTTGGAGGCGAGCCAGACCCGGCACTGCCCGAACGGGCTCGGGTGCGACAGCACCGTCTTGATGTCGTCGAGCTTCGTCCCGGGCAGCGCGCACAGGTTCAGCGAGACGGGAAGGTCGATCTCGCGCTGGATGAGCAGATCGGTATCGAACGCGAGCGTGTCGAGCGTGACCGTCACGGTGCCCTCGATCGAGTTCTCGATCGGCACGAGCCCGATGTCGGCCTCATCGCTGCTCGATCGCGCTGATCACGTCGGGCACCGACCGCCGGGGCCGGAGCTCCTGGTCGGCGAGATCGGGTTGGGTGAGGACGGCCTCTTCGGCGAACGTGCCGTGGGGGCCGAGGAATCCGACGCGGGTCACGGAGAAATCGTACTTGCGCGCGTCCTGCGGACCGGCTGGTTTCAGGACTCCGCGGGGAGCTGGAACAGCAGCGCGTACATCCGACCGAGAAGGTCGTCGGGAACACCCTCCGGGTTCAGCGAGCTTCTGCAGCGTCGATGCCCTGGGACAACGCCTCGACTAGCGATGGCCATCTGGTCGGCCGGCAGCGGCAACGAATGACCCAATTCCTCGAGTGCCTCGCGAATCAGGCCGGCGACCTGCGCGAGCTGCTCGCGCGAACGGGCCGCGTACTGCGGGGCGCAGTTCCGGGTGCCGAGCGACGTGAATGTGGAACTCGAGTGCAGAGCAGGAACACCTCGCGCTCCTGCTCGACGGCGTCGATGAACAGCCCGAGCGCCCGCCATAGCGTGCTCTTCGGTCGTGCCCGTGCTCATCTCGATGTCCTCGGCGCCGTGCCGCATCGGCTCATTGAGGCGATCGTCGATCACGGCTTGGAACAGGTCTTCCTTGCTGTCGAAGTTCGAGTAGACCGCGCCTTTCGTCAGGCCGGCTTCCTCGGCGACCTCGTCGAGGGACGCGGCCACGAACCCTCGACGGGCGAACACGGCGGCGGCGGCATCGATCAGTTGCGCCCGGGTCCGCGCCTTCTTCTCTTCGCGTGTCAGCCGTTCCGGCGTTTCTTGTTGCGTCACCCGGTCAGGCTGCCACGTCCCGCTCGGGCTCGTGCGCCTGTTGCTCTGCGTGGGCCTTCCGGAGCGAGGCGAGGAGGCGCTCGTAGCCGAGCTGCTTCGCCAGCCAGGCCTGGGCCTCCCGCTTGCCGATCGGGGTGATCGCCGGAGGGGCGCTCGTCTTCAGGTCGTTCATTGGGCCTCCATTGATACCGAGCGGTATCCGATACCAGTCAGTATCCGATACCCGTCGGTATCTGTCAACCCCTTTCGGGGCCAGGTGATTCCCGGAGCTCATCGTCCCCGCCCTGGGGCCGAATCGCCGGCAGGGTCCGCGACCGGGCCCGGGCCCTTCCCTACGATGCCGCCGAGCGTCCGGAGAATCGATCGGGTAGGGAGGGCGCGAGATGCGACAGGACCGGGTTGGGATTCCCCGATTCGTGTACGGCCTCGTTGTCGTCGCGCTCGTGCTGTTCCGCTGTTCGCCGCGTCGTGCGGCGGCAGCGACAGCAAGAAGAAACCCGACGACCACCTCAAGCCGGAACAAGAGGCCGACGCACGACCACCAAGGCGGCCACGTCGACGAGGAACGCCACCATCGACGACCAGGGGCACGACGACCACCGAAGAAGTAGGCGCCGTTCACGACGCTTGGAACGCTGGCGTTCCCGCAGCTGGAACGCTGACTGCCGAGGCATTTCGAGCGCACTCGACCGTCCGCGGCCGACGGGATAGGAAGGGGGCGTGACCCCCATCACCCAATCGGCCGAGTGGAAGGCGCTGCGCGACCACTACGGGCAGATCGAACGCGCCCACCTGCGCGACCTTTTCGGCGCCGACCCGACGCGTGGGGAGTCGATGACGCTCGAGGTCGACGGCCTCTACCTCGACTACTCCAAGAACCGCGTCACAGCCGAGACCGTCCGTCTCCTCGTCGCCCTCGCCGAGAGATCAGGCCTGCGAGCGCGAATCGACGCCATGTTCGCGCGGCGAGAAGATCAACGTGACCGAGGACCGTGCCGTCCTGCACGTGGCGCTCCGCGCCCCCGAGGGCGAGCACATCGTGGTGGACGGCACGGACGTCGTCCCCGAGGTGCACGCGGTGCTCCGCAGGATGGCGGCGTTCGCCGCCAAGGTGCGCTCGGGTGAGCACACCGGCCACACGGGCAGGCGGATCCGCAACGTCGTGAACATCGGCATCGGCGGATCCGACTTGGGACCGGCCATGGCGTACGAGGCGCTGAAGGGCTTCAGCGACCGCGACCTGACCGTGCGCTTCGTGTCCAACGTGGACGGCATCGACATCCACGAGTCGCTGCGCGACCTCGATCCGCAAGAGACGCTCTTCGTCGTCTGCTCGAAGACGTTCACGACGCTCGAGACGCTGACGAACGCACGCACCGCCCGGGAGTGGTTGCTCGCCTCGCTGAAGGACGATGCCGCGATCGCCGAGCACTTCGTCGCCGTGTCGACCAACGCCGAGAAGGTGGCCGAGTTCGGGATCGACACGGCGAACATGTTCGAGTTCTGGGACTGGGTCGGCGGTCGGTACTCGTACGACTCGGCCATCGGTCTGTCGCTGATGATCGCCATCGGCGCCGACAGGTTCCACGAGATGCTCGCCGGTTTCCATGCCATCGACGAGCACTTCCGCACCGCGCCGTTCGAGCGCAACCTGCCCGTGCTGCTCGGCCTGATCGGCCTCTGGTACAACGACTTCTTCGGCGCCGAGACGCAGGCGATCCTGCCGTACAGCGAGTACTTGTCGCGCTTCCCCGCGTATCTCCAGCAGCTCGACATGGAGAGCAACGGGAAGTCGGTGACTCTCGAAGGCGACCCGGTCACGTGCATGACCGGGCCCATCGTGTGGGGCCAGCCCGGCACGAACGGTCAGCACGCGTACTACCAGCTCATCCACCAGGGCACGCGCCTGATCCCGTGCGACTTCATCGGCTTCGTGAACGCCGACACGGAAGTCGACGACCACCAGAACCTGCTGATGGCGAACTTCTTCGCCCAGACCGAGGCGCTCGCGTTCGGCAAGACGCGGGCCGAGGTCGAAGCCGAGGGCGTGCCCGCCTTCCAAGTGCCGCACCGGACGTTCCGGGGCAATCACCCCACGAACACGATCCTGGCCGACAAGCTCACGCCGTACGTGCTCGGTCAACTCGTCGCGATGTACGAGCACAAGGTGTTCACGCAGGGGACGATCTGGCACATCAACTCGTTCGACCAGTGGGGCGTCGAGCTCGGCAAGGCGCTCGCGAACAAGATCGTCCCCCAGCTCGAGGGTCCCGAGCCGAAGCTCGACCACGACAGCAGCACCAACGCGCTGATCCGTCGGTTCCGCGCGCTGCGAAGCTGACCGGCCTCGTCACGCCCCGCGCGTTACGGTCTTGGGCCTATGCGGCGGGTGGCGAGCACAGTATTGCTCGTCGTGGCAGGACTCATGCTCCCGGTGGCCATCCTCGCGAACTGGGCCGGGAACAACCTCTACGACAGCGACGCCTTCAGTGCGCGGGCGGTCGAGCCGCTGAACTCGGAAGCCGTCCGGAAAGAGCTTGCCCACCGGCTGACCGAGCAGCTCGTGCAGGCCGGGAACCAGCAGGCGACGAGCTTCCGCCCCGCATTCGAGCTCGCGCTCGAGGGCGTGATCGACACCGACACCTTCAAGTCGATCTTCCGGAACGCGGTGCGACAGACGCACAAGGCCGTCCTCCAAGGCGGGACCGGTGGTCGCGGAATCGATCTCGGCGCCTCGTTCGCGCTGATCACGAGCAGCCTCCAGACATCCGGTGGCGGGGGCGGGAGCCAGCAGGGCGCCAACGGGCTCGACAACAGCCTCAGCGACGTCACCAGCAAGATCGACGACTACGGCCTCTGGGATGCCGAGGGCACCATCGGCCAGATCTCCGCCGCGTCGTTCTTCATCGGCCTGGCGGCGGTCGCCGGCAGCATCCTCCTCGCCGAAGATCGCCGGCGCGCGGTGCGCCGCCTCGGGATCGCGGCGGTGATCGGCGGCTTGTTCATCGTGGCGCTCGTGTACGTCGCGGCCTGGTACATCGGTCGGCAGATCTCCGACGCCCAGCTCGCCGATGCCATCAAGGGCGCGCTGACCGAGGTCACGAGCGACCTGCGTCTCATCGGCCTGTGGATCGCGGCGTACGGGCTCATCGTCGCGGCGGCGGCGACGAGCTCCGACCGTCGGTACACGCCGGCCGAGGTGTGGCGCCGTGCACGCGGGTGGGTGGAGCGGCGACGGCAGACCACGTGGGGCACGATCCTGCTCGGGGTCCTGGGCATCATCATCAGCGTCCTGTTCATCCAGGAGCCGCTCGGGAACTTCGAGCTGCTGATCCGAGCCGCCGCATTGTGGGTGGGCTATCTCGCCGTCACCGAGATCCTGCGGCTCGTCCGCGCCATCACCGCCAAGCAGGCCGAACGCCGAGCCATCTGGCCACGCGTCGCGACGATCGGCGCCACGGTCGTGGTGGTCGCCGGCCTGGTGACGACCGGCTTCCTGCTCACGACGCGCGGGGCGGCCAAGGCGGCTGAGGCGACCAAGGAGCAGGTCTGCAACAGCAGGAAGTCACTGTGCGATCTCCGGATCGACCAGGTGACGTTCCCGGGCGTGCACCATGCGATGGCATCCTCGGAGTACCCGGGCTGGCTGTTCGCGCAGCAGGTCGGGACCATCACGCAGCAGCTGCACGCCGGCGTGCGCGCGCTGAACATCGACACGCACTACGGCGTGCCGTCCACCGCGCGCATCCCCGGACAGGACACCCAGGTGGTCCTCACCGACAAGACCGCCGAGACCGTCTCGCACGCGGACGACGAGGATCCGGTGGCGGCGAAGCGGGCGGCGCAACTCGCCGCCGGAGCTCCGAAGGCCGCCGACGCGCAGCGCGGGATCTACATGTGCCACAGCAACTGCGAGACCGGCGCCGTCACGTTCGGCAAAGGGCTCGAAGAGATCAGGAAGTTCCTCGTCAGCCACCCCGATGATGTGCTGATGCTCACCCTCCACGACTTCACGAGCCCGGCGGACAACGCGGCCGCCATCGAAGCCGCCGGGCTGGCGGATCACGCGGCCACCCTGCAGCCCGGTCAGCCGCTTCCCACGCTCCGGGAGCTCATCGACAGCGGGCACAACCTGCTCGTGTTCGCCGAGCGCGGCGACCCTGGTGGTCCGCCCTGGTACCACAGCATGTACGACTGGTTCCAGGAGACGCAGTTCTCCTTCGCCAACAAGAACCAGTTCAACTGTCAGCCGAACCGTGGGAAGCCCGACGCGCCGCTGTTCCTCATCAACCACTGGATCACGGTGTCGCCCCCGAACCCGCCGGAGGAAGCGGTCGTGAACTCGCGTGCCGTCCTCGACAAGCGGATCCAGCAGTGCCTTCGCGAGCGCGGCCTCGTCCCCAACATCCTCCAGGTCCAGTTCGCCGAACGCGGAGACCTGATCTCCGTCGTGCAATCACTCAACGACAACCGGCTGAAGGAAGAACGCGCCAAGGCGGCTGAGGCCCAGATACCGACGCAGCCTCCCCCCGACGAGACCACGGCCCCCGGGACACCCGACGTCGGGTCGGTCGCCCCGCTGCCCGAACCGACGACCATCACGACGTTGACCGGTGGTGATCCCGTCGCGTTCTGTCGGGTCATCCCGTCGTCGAGGCTGAGCGTCACCGGATGGGCGGTCGCGATCCTGCAGGGGGATCAGACGGACGCCGGTCGCAGCGACCTCGTGTACGGGCCACTCCTGGCGCAGGACCTTCGCTCGTACGTCCGCGTCGCACCTCAGGAGCTCCAGGCGAAGGCCCAACCGATACTCGACCGCGCGAACGACGCCGTTGCGAGCCTTCGCGCCCTCGGCCTCAAGGACCGCGATATCAAGCGGCTCGCCAACGCGACGTCCGACGCGCTGCTCGGCCCGGACAAACCCGACGGGACGACGGTCCGCGACAAGGTGCTGAAGCAGATCGAGAAGAAGATCGACCCCGCGCAGCTGAACCAGGCGGCCAACGACTTCCTCGCCTCGCACGGCGATCCCACGCCGCTCATGGACCTCGGGTTCGTCCCCCGGGACGTCGCGATCGTGGCCGGGCTGCCCTGCGCGAACGAGCGCCAGTGACGCCCACCCGGTCGCGTTCGTAAGCTGGCGCGGCGATGAATGTCGCGATCGCCGCCGATCACGCCGGGCTGTCGCTGCGCCCGACGATCGCCGACGCCGTCCGGGACGCGGGCCACGAGCCGCTGTTGTACGGGCCGGACACCGCGCCGCCCGAGGGCATCGACTACCCGCTGGTGGCCAAGGCGGTCGCCGAGGCGCTCGACGCGACCGACGCCGAGCGCGGCATCCTCGTGTGCGGGAGCGGCGCCGGCGTCACGATCGCCGCCAACAAGTTGCCCGGCATCCGGGCCGCGTACGCCGCCGACCACTACACGGGCCATCAGATGGTCGAGCACGACCACGTGAACGTGCTCACGCTCGGTGCGCGCGTGATGGGGCCTGCGGTCGCGGCCGAGATCGTCGAAGCGTTCGTGAACGCGGTGCCGAGCATTGAAGACCGCCACCTGCGCCGCCTCGGTGAGGTACTCGACTTCGAGCGGGAACGCAGCATGAACGCGGCGACACTGCTCCACGACGCCGGCCAGAGCCTCTGGCTCGACAACATCACCCGCGCCCTCCTCACGAGCGGGACGCTGGCGCGGTACATCGCCGACCTCGCCGTCACCGGCCTGACGTCGAACCCGACGATCTTCGACAAGGCGATCACCGGCAGCGCCGACTACGACGAGCACATCCGATCGCTGCTGGCGGCGGGGACCGCGGGCGAAGACCTGTTCTTCGAGCTCGCGCTCGCTCGACCTCACGAAGGCAGCGAGCCTGCTCCGCGCCATCTGGGACGCGACCCGAGGCATCGACGGCTGGGTGTCGCTCGAGGTCTCGCCGAAGCTGGCGCACGACACGAAGAGCACGATCGACGAGGCCAAGGCGCTCCACGAGAAGGCGGCGACGCCGAACCTGTTCATCAAGGTGCCGGGCACGCCCGAGGGCATCCCCGCGATCGAGGAGCTCGTCGCCGCCGGCGTGTCGGTGAACGTCACGCTGCTGTTCTCGCGCGAGCACTACCAGGCCGCCGCCGAGGCGTACCTCCGCGGGCTGGAGCGCCGGAGGGAGAGCGGGCTCGACCTCGACGTGGTGGCGTCGGTGGCGTCGGTGTTCATCTCCCGCTGGGACGCCGCCGTGACCGGCAAGCTGCCCGACGACCTCCGCGGCCGGCTCGGCGTCGCCGTCGCCAAGCGGACCTACAAGGCGTATCGCGACCTGCTCGCCTCTGACCGTTGGCAGAAGCTGGAGGCGGCGGGCGCCAAGCCGCAGCGGCTCCTGTGGGCGAGCACCGGCACCAAGGACCCGAACCTGCCCGACACCTTCTATATCCACGCGCTGGCGTCGGAGCAGACGATCAACACGATGCCGGAGAAGACGTTGCTCGCGTTCGGCGAGCACGGCGCCGTCGGCGACCTGCTGCCGGCCGACGGAGGCGACGCCGAGCACGTGCTCGCCCGCATCGGCTCGGCCGGCGTCGACGTCGAAGCCCTGGCTGCGACGCTCCAGACCGAGGGCGCCGACGCGTTCGTCAAGTCGTGGGACGACCTGCTCGCCCGCATCGCGTCGAAGTCGGACCAGGTGCGCACGGCGAGCTGACGGCGAGAAACGGAAAGATCGAGACAGAGAGAGGGACAGCGATGCAGCTCGGAATGATCGGACTGGGACGCATGGGCAACGGGCTCGTGCGTCGTCTCATCAAGGACGGCCACGAGTGCGTGGTGTTTGACCACAACGAGCCGAAGGTCAAGGACCTCACCGACATCGGCGCGACCGGATCGTCGTCGCTCGCTGACTTTGCGTCGAAGCTCACGAAGCCGCGCGCGGCGTGGGTGATGGTCCCGGCTTCGGTGACCGGACAGAGCGTCATGCAGCTCGCCGACGAGTTCGAGGCCGGCGACATCATCATCGACGGCGGCAACTCGTACTACCGGGATGACATCGCCCGCGCCTCGGCGCTCGCCGTGAAGAAGATCCACTACGTGGATGTCGGCACCAGCGGTGGCGTGTTCGGCCTCGAGCGTGGCTTCTGCCTCATGATCGGCGGCGAAGAGAAGGTCGTGCAGCACCTCGACTCGATCTTCGCCACGATCGCACCCGGGGTCGACATGGCGCCACGCACACCGGGTCGCACCGGCGCTCCCAGCCCGTCGGAGCAGGGTTACCTGCACTGCGGACCGAACGGCGCCGGCCACTTCGTGAAGATGGTCCACAACGGCATCGAGTACGGGATCATGGCCGCATACGCCGAGGGTCTGGCGGTCCTCGAGAAGGCCGACATCGGCAAGCAGAAGCAGACGAGCGACGCCGAGACGGCTCCGCTCGAGCACCCGGAGTTCTACCAGTACGACCTGAACATCCCCGAGGTCGCCGAGGTGTGGCGGCGGGGCAGCGTGGTCGCGTCGTGGCTGCTCGACCTCACGGCGCTCGCGTTGCACAAGTCGCCGCAGCTGGCCGAGTTCGCCGGTCGGGTGTCCGACTCCGGTGAGGGCCGCTGGACGGTGATGGCCGCCATCGACGAGAGCGTGCCGGCCCACGTCATCACGACCTCGCTGTACGAGCGGTTCAGCTCGCGGGGCGAGGCCGACTTCGCCGACAAGCTCCTCTCGGCCATGCGCCAAGAGTTCGGCGGGCACGTCGAGAAAGGGCAGTCATGAGAAGCACCGCACCGGAGCGTTCCGACGCGCTCGTGTTCTTCGGCGCAACGGGCGACCTCGCGTACAAGAAGGTTTTCCCCGCGCTGTACGCGATGACGAAGCGAGGTCACCTCGGCATCCCGGTGATCGGCGTGGCGTCGTCGAGCTGGAGCGTCGACGACCTGCGCAAGCGCGCCCACGACAGCATCGAGGAGCACGGCGGCGGCATCGACGACAAGGACGCGTTCGAGACGCTCGGCCAGGCGATGAGGTACGTGGACGGGGACTACCGCGACCCGGAGACCGTTCAAGTCGATCGGGTCCACCTTGCACGACGTCAAGTCGAAGCGATCCGCGCACTACCTCGCGATCCCGCCCAGCCTGTTCCCGACCGTCGTCGAGGGTCTCGGCAATTCGGGCTGCGCGAAGAACGCGCGGTGTCATCGTCGAGAAGCCGTTCGGCCGCGACCTGGCGTCGGCGCAGGAGCTCAACCGGGTGTTGCACTCGGTGTTCCCCGAGCCGGCGATCTTCCGGATCGACCATTACCTCGGCAAGGAGGCGGTCGAGAACCTGCTGTACTTCCGGTTCGCCAACTCGTTCCTCGAGCCGATCTGGAACCGCAACTACGTCGAGAGCGTCCAGATCACGATGGCCGAGAGCTTCGGCGTCCAGGGCCGCGGCCGCTTCTACGAGGAGGTCGGCGCGCTCCGCGACGTCGTGCAGAACCACCTCCTCCAGACGGCCAGCATCCTGGCGATGGAGCCGCCCGTCGGCGGCGAGGTCGAGTCGCTTGCGCGACGAGAAGGAGAAGGTCTTCAGCGCCATGCGGACGCTCAAGCCGCGTGATCTCGTGCGGGGCCAGTTCAACGGCTACCGAGACGAGGACGGCGTCGCGCCGGACTCCGATGTCGAGACGTACGCCGCCGTGCGGGTGTTCATCGACTCGTGGCGGTGGAACGGCGTGCCGTTCTTCATCCGGGCGGGAAAGAGCCTGCCGGTCACCGCCACGGAGGTGATCGCCAAGCTCCACAAGCCGCCCCAGCAGGTGTTCGACGAAGAGGAAGTCGACCCCGACGACCAGAACTACCTGCGGTTCCGTCTCGGACCCGACAAGGTGGCGGTCGCCCTGGGCTGCCGGGTGAAGGTGCCGGGCGAGTCGTTCGTCCGGCGCGCCGGTCGAGCTGTATCTGTCCAACCAGGCCGCCGACGAGATGTCCGCGTACGAGCGGCTCATCGGCGACGCGCTCGCCGGCGAAGCCCTCCTGTTCGCGCGTGAGGACGGCGTCGAGGCGGCGTGGCGGGTCGTCGACCCGGTGCTGACCCACCACGGCGTCGCCCACCCGTACGAGCCGAAGACGTGGGGGCCGGCCGAAGCCGACGCGCTCCTCCCGAAGGGCGAGTACTGGCACGACCCGAAGCCGTGAGCGCGCGGTGAGCTTGTCGCGCGCCGGGCGAGCTGTGGCTCGTCCGCCACGGCGAAACCGAGTGGACCGCGACCGGCCGGCACACCAGCAGCAGCGACGTCCCGCTGACGGCCACCGGGCGCGAGCAGGCCACGTCGGTCGGCGGTGTCCTCGGCGGCCGCCCGTTCGCGACCGTGCTGTCCTCTCCCCTGTCGCGCTCGGTGGAGACGTGCCGCCTCGCCGGCTACGGCGACCGGGTCGAGACCGACGACGACCTCAAGGAGTGGGATTACGGCGAGTACGAAGGGCGCACCACGGTGGAGATCCGCGCCGAGCGTCCCGGGTGGACCGTGTGGGCGGGCTCGCCCGGCGGCGAGCCCCTCGACCGCGTAGCGGGGCGGGCCCGGCGCGTCATCGACCGGGCGACCGAGGCCGGCGGCGACGCGGCGTTGTTCTCGCACGGTCACTTCCTGCGCATCCTCGGCGCCACCTGGATGGGCTTGCCGCCCGACGGCGGGCGGCTGCTCTCGCTGGGCACAGCGTCGCTCAGCATCCTCGGGTACGAGCGCGAGACCCGGGTGATCCGGCAGTGGAACCGCTCGTCCGAGGTCGGCTAGGCAACGAGGATGCCCGTCGAGCCCGTCGCCACTCCGAACGCGCCGCCCGTCGCCGGGCCCTACTCGCCGGCCGTGCGCGCCGGAGACTGGCTGGTGCTGGCGGGTCAGGTCGGGCTCGATGCCGCTGCCGGTCGTCTCGCCGAGGGCGGGACCGAAGGTGAGGCGCGCCAGGCGCTGGCGAACATCACGACGGTGCTGGCCGATTGCGGCGCGAGCTGGGGCGACGTCGCCAAGGTGACCGTCTTCGTCACCGACATCGCGGATTTCCCCGTCGTGAACGAGGCGTACGGTGCAGCTGTGGGCGACCATCGGCCGGCGCGAAGCACGGTGCAGGTCGCCGCCCTCCCCGCGGGGGCGAAGGTCGAGATCGAGGTCTGGGCGCACAAGCCCGTCTGAGAGAGAGGTCGCAATGGCAGACGACGACGTGCTCGCGAACATCCAGCAGCTCGCCGCCGAGGAGCACGAGCTCTACGAGCGGCATCGCTCGGCCGGGACCTCCTTGACCGAGGACGAGCACCGCCGGATGGAGGAGCTCCAGGTGCGACTCGACCAGTGCTGGGACCTGCTCCGGCAGCGTCGCGCCCGCCGGCAGTACGGCGAGGACCCGTCGGACGCACGCGCTCGCGACGAGTCGACCGTCGAGGGCTATCAGCAGTAACCGGGGGCGTGACGGCATCATGACGAAGTCACCGGGGAACAACCCCTCGGTAGCTCCCGTTTGCGGGTGAGCAACGACCCGGAGAGGAGAGCGATGAGCCCCGAAGTGACGAAGACGGACGATGAGTGGCAAAAGGAGCTGACGCCGGCGCAGTACCAGGTGCTCCGGCATGCCGGCACCGAGCCCGCGTTCACGGGTGAGTACTGGGACTGTCACGACGACGGCGTGTACCGCTGCGCGGCGTGCGGCGCCGAGCTGTTCGCCTCGGACACGAAGTTCGAGTCGGGCACGGGCTGGCCGAGCTTCACGGAGCCGGCGGTCGCGGACGCGGTCGAGCTGCGGCGAGACAGCAGCCACGGCATGGTGCGCACCGAGGTCGTGTGCCGCCGGTGCGGCGGACACCTCGGTCACGTGTTCGACGACGGGCCCGGGCCGACCGGCCAGCGCTACTGCATCAACTCACTGTCGCTCGACCTCGATCGAGGCGCCGCTTCGTGACGCAAGCCGACGGTGAGGCCACCGCTGCCCCCCAGCTCGTCGCGTTCGGCACGGCGCGCGGTCGGTGGGTGATCCTCGCGGCCGTCCTCGGCTCGGGCATCGCGTTCCTCGACTCGACGGTCGTGAACGTGGCGCTGCCCCATATCGGCGACGACCTGGGCGGGGGGCTGTCGGGACTCCAGTGGGTGTTGGACGGCTACCTGCTCACGCTGAGCGCGCTGCTCCTGTTGGGCGGCGCGCTCGGCGACGAGTACGGCCGCAGGCGCTTGTTCGTGTTCGGACTGATCTGGTTCACGACCGCCTCCGTCCTGTGCGGCGTCGCGCCGAGCATCGGCGCGTTGATCGCGGCGCGGGCCCTCCAAGGTGTGGGCGGGGCGATGCTCGTTCCGGGCAGCCTCTCGCTCATCACCGCGAGCTTCCGCACGGAGGATCACGGTGCGGCGATCGGCGCTTGGTCCGGCTTGACCGGCGCGGCCACCGCGATCGGGCCGTTCCTCGGCGGCTGGCTCGTCGACGCGGTGTCGTGGCGGCTCGTCTTCCTCATCAACGTCCCCCTCGCCGCGGTGGCGCTGTTCGTGACGCTCCGTCACGTGCCCGAGAGCCGCGACCCACAGGCCGGCAAGCGACCCGACTTCATCGGCGCCGCCACCGCGACCGTCGGCCTCGGAGGACTCGTGTACGCGCTGATCCAGGGGCCTGCGCACGGCTGGTCCCCCTTCGTCGTCGCCCTGGGCGTGATCGGCGCGGCGGCACTGGTCGCGTTCCCGTTCGTCGAGATGCGCGTACGCTCTCCCCTCGTCCCGCTCGAGATCTTCAAGTCGCGGCAGTTCAGCGGGGCCAACGGCACGACCTTCGTCGTGTACGCCGCGCTGGGCGTCGCGCTCTTCCTCGTCGTCGTCGAGCTGCAGACCGTGCTCGGCTACTCGGCCCTGGAGGCCGGCACGGCGACGCTGCCGATCACGGTGCTCATGCTGTTTCTCTCGCCTCGCGCCGGACGGTTGTCGCAGCGCATAGGCCCGCGCATCCCGATGACGGTCGGGCCGCTCATCGTGGCGGTGGGGTTGATCCTGCTCGCCGGCATCGGGCCGGGCACGAACTACTTCACCGGCATCCTGCCCGGGCTCGTGGTGTTCGGGCTGGGGCTGTCACTCACTGTCGCGCCGCTCACGGCGGCGGTCATGGGCTCGGTCGAGGAGAACCACGTCGGCGTGGGCTCTGGGGTGAACAACGCGGTTGCCCGGGTCGCCGGCTTGCTGGCGGTGGCCGTCCTGCCCGCGCTCGCCGGCCTCGAGACGGCATCGGCCGGCGTCCAGTTCAGTGACGGCGTCTCGCGCGCGCTCTACATCTCCGCCGCCCTCGCCGTGCTCGGGGCGATCAACTCCTGGATCACGATCAGGTCGGCGGCGCGGGTCGAGACGCCGACGCAACCGCTGTCGGTCTCGTGCCAGGACCCGTGCGTGCGGGAGCCGCAAGGGGAGGTAGACGAGGCCGCCTGACCGGCGCATGCTGACGGAAGGATGACCTTCCGTTCCCTCGGTGGTGTCGGTCTGGCGCTGGTGATGGCGCTCGCCGCCCCCGGGGCTGCCGCCGCCGGGACCGGCCCGGCGCCGCGGGCCGAGGCGTATCGCGACCAGCCGCCGCTCGCCTACGTGTCGGAGGGCCGGGTCCTCGTCCTCGACGGCGAGGGCAGCCCGCCCGTGCGCGTCGCCGGTGTCGCCGACGCCTGTTGTGTCGCCTTCTCGCCCGACAGCAACTACCTCGCCTTCGAGCGGCGGGGCGACCTCTGGGTCGCCGAGCACAACGGCACCGAGCTGCACCGCGTCGCCCGGTCGGTCGCCCGCTGGTCGTGGGCTCCCGACGGGCAGGCGCTGGCCGTCGTCCGCAGGGCATCTCCCGACGGGACGGGCGGTACCGGCATCGAGTTCGTCGGCGCCGAGGACTCGGGCATCCACACGACCTTGCTCCCCGGGCAGCGGGTCCTCGACATGGCGTGGGCGGGCCTCGGCCGCCGCATCGCCGTCTCGACCGTTCCGGCGGACGCGCCCGGCGGCGGGGGCTCGCAGGCTCAGCTGTTCATGCTCGAGGTCCCCGGCCCGTACGGCGAGGACTGCCCCGCGCTCTGCCCCGAGACGCCGCTCTCCATCCCCGTGGAGCATCCCGTGGCCGAGTCGGGGCCGCTCCTGGCGGGCTGGTCGCCGAACGTCGAGAGCATCGCGCTCTGGACCGCCCCGAGGAACGGCGCCACCCTCGGCGTTGTCTCACCAAGTGGCGGCGGCATCACCCCGATCGCGGGCACGCTGGTCCGGCGGTCGTGGGTGCAGTGGTCCAGCAGCGGCGACCGCCTCCTGGTGGTTGAAGGGACCGGCACGCGAGGTCGGCGCGCCGCGAGCCCTGCTGCTGTGCACCGACACGACCGCGTGCCACCCCATCGCCGGGGGTGACGAGGCGGTGGCGGACCCGGCGTGGTCCCGTTCCGGCACGATGGCCTACGTGCGCGCCGATCGCCGCGAGCTGTGGATCGCGAACGGGGACGGCGCCGACGCCCGCCGGATCGAAGCCGCCGGCGAGGGAGTCGCGGCGCCGCGCTGGCTCCCCGACGCGCGCCACCTCGTGTTCGTGCGCGACGGGCGGGTCTGGCTGCTCGACACCACCGGCCCCGGGGAGGCCGTCCCGGTGGCCGGCCCCGTGGGGCGCCGACAACGAGCCCCGACGGCCCCGACCCACGAGCCCGCCGACCTGTCGCCCGACCTCGCCGAGCAGCTGTATTCGGTCGCTCCGTAGAAATCCTGCTCGGGCGCCGGATCCGTAAACGATTGGCGGAACACGCGAGAACCCGAGATGGTTGTACGTGGGCTTCGAGGCGTATCACGGCGAGTCGCCCGGAGACCTTCGCAGAATCGCCGCACCAGAACGAATGAAGGACGGTACGTGACCCAGGTCACAAAGCGCACCGAGCGCCACGACGAGGACCTCGTCCGGGTCTATCTCGACGAGATCGGCCGCCACGAGCTCCTCACCAAGGACGACGAAGCCCGCCTCGCCCAGGACATCGACGCGGGCCGAGAGGCGCGCGCCGAGCTCGAAGAGCCCGGCCGCATCAAGCGCAGCGAGCGCCGCAAGCTCGAGGAGGCGGCTCAGCGGGGCGAGAACGCCCGGCGTGAGTTCATCCAGTCCAACCTGCGGCTGGTGGTCTCGATTGCCAAGAAGTACCAGGCGTCGGGACTTCCCCTCCTCGACCTCGTGCAGGAGGGCAACCTCGGGCTGATGCACGCGGTCGAGAAGTTCGACTGGCGGAAGGGCTTCAAGTTCTCGACCTACGCGACCTGGTGGATCCGCCAGGCGATCCAGCGCGGCATCGCCAACACGGGTCGCACCATCCGGCTCCCCGCCCACGCCGGCGACAACCTGCTTCGCCTGCACCGGGTGCGCGCCCAGCTCGAGTCGGAGCTGGAGCGCGAGCCGACGGTCGCCGAGCTCGCCCGCGAGCTGGACGTCGCCGAGGAGAAGGTGACCGAGCTGCTGCTCGTCGCGCCCGATCCGGTATCGCTGGCGGAGCCCGTCAGCGAGGACGGCGAGACGGAGCTGGGGGACCTCGTCGAGGACCGCAGCGCCGAGTCGCCGTTCGACGCCGCCGCCCGCGCCCTGCTCCCGGCCGAGGTCGAGAAGCTCCTCTCGGTGCTCGACGAGCGGGAGCGGCGGATCCTGAGCCTGCGCTTCGGTCTCGACCGAGGCGAGCCCCGCACGCCCGACGAGGTGGGCGAGCTCGTGCACCTCAGCCGGGAGCGGGTCCGCCAGATCGAGGCCCGGGCGCTGTCGCGGCTCCGTCACCCGTCGGCCGACACCGGCATCCGCTGGCTCCTGGCCAGCTGACGATCAGTCGCGCCGGCCGGCGCTCACGAGCCACAGAGGACCGACGTCGTCCGCCCCGAGCGCGATGCGCGAGACGTCGACGAACCCGACCCGCGCGAGCACCGCGTGCACGCCGTCGGGTTCGTCGCGGCTGACGACGGCGAGGCGACCGCCCGACCGGAGTGCGCCGAGCAGGTTCGTGAACCCGGCTTCCGGATCGGAGAAGACCTGACGCGGACGCCGGCTCACGATCGCGTCGAACCGGAGCGGTGCGAACCGCTGTGTCTGCGCGGCGGCGTGGACGAAGCCGACGTGCGCGAGGCCGGCGTCGGCGGCGCGTCGCCGCGCCTCCTCCAGCACGTCCAAGCGAGTCGTCGACCCCCAGCGCGAGGCCTGACGGCCCGACCCGTCGCGCCGCGTCCAGTGTCGTGTCGCCCCGGCCACAGCCGACGTCGAGCACCCGCCCGCCCGGCCGGAGGCCGGCGGCGTCGAGCAGGGCCACGTCGAGCGCCGCCGCCGTGGTGATGCTGACCGTCGAGGTCATTCGGCCGTCCCCGTGTGGAGTGTCGTTGACTCTGTGTATTTGACATAGGTGTGTTTGTCAAGTAAACACGCGGCATGGGTCGAGGACGTCGATTCGGAGCGCACCACCACGCCGGGCGAGGCGCTCGGTGCCGCTGGCTCACCGAGCCCGGGACCTGGGAGGTCCACGCCCGGGTCGAGCGATTCGTCGAGCCGGCGCTCCTGCTGGTGCTGCGCGACGGCGAGACGCACGGCTACGACCTCGCCGACTCGCTCGCCGAGCTCGCGCCCGACGACCCCGTCGATCTCGGCAACCTCTACCGGCTGCTGCGGTCGCTCGAAGCCGAGGGCGTGGTCACGTCGCGCTGGCGCGACGACCTCCCCGGCCGCGTCAAGCGGACGTACGGGCTGACCGACGAAGGCCGGCGACTGCTCGACACCTGGGCGGAGTCCCTGCGCAAGACGGACGAGACCATCGCCGCGTTCCTGCGGCGTTACGAGGAAGGAGCTGCCAAGTGAGAGCAGACCACCGCGCGATGCGCGAAGAGTTCCGACGTATGCGCCGTGTGCACCGGGCCCGACGCAAGTACGACGACTACCGCTGGTGGCGAGGCGAAGACGACGTCACCGCGCTCGAGGAGCTCCAGCGCGACCTCGAGGAGGCGGCGGCAGACGTCGCCGAGCGCATCAAGCGGGTGAAGGCGAAGCAGGAGCTGTAACCCCGGCTCCCTCTGGCACGCGGCGCGACGATGCCGTGACGCCGCATCGAACGGTGGAACCAGATCGTCGAGACGACGATCGCCGTCCCCGTCAGACCCCACGAGACCAGCGTCTTCGCCACGAGGAACGTCGCCAGCGACTGGCTGAACAGGAGCCACAACGTCACCGCCGCGTTCGCGAGCTGCGTGAACGCCCACAGCAACGTGATCTGCAGGAAGAACCGGCGCACGGGCGCCTGCGCGAGCACGCCGCTCGGGATCGGGCAGAAGTCGCGCGCCAGTCGCTCCGCCAGCGGTCGGCGCAACGGCACGGAGAGCAGGAACGCGCAGGCGACGAGGGCAGTGCCGAGCGTCGGCTGGAGGAAGTAGACGACCACGCTGCCCGACGCGATCGCGACGGCGGTTCGGGCGGTGATGGTGACCGCGGCGAGAAGAAGGATCCCCGGGACACGCTGGCCGGTGACCAGCCGGCGACCCACCGCGATGTACGTCCAACCCATGCCGATGAGCACCGCTCCCCAGACGCCGACGAAGTGCAGCGTCAGCAGGAAGAGCACGAGCGGCACGACCGTGCCCTCGATCACGTGGGGCACCGCGTGCCGCGCCAGCGTCCGGAGGCGCGGAATCTCGAAGTGCGGGATCTCGAGGCGGGTCGACATGGAGCGAAGCGCGCACTCTAGATGGCGTACCTGTGATCGCGCGGTCAGGGCGTCCGGCCCTCCCCGTACACTCCGCCGAATGCGCTGGATCGTGCACGGCGAGCGCACCCTGTACTCGAGCCCCTGGGTCGGCTTGCGCCTCGCCGACGTCGAGATCCCCGGCGGCGAGCGGTTCGACCACCACGTCGTCCGGGTGCCCAGGGAGGCGGCCGGCTGCGTCGTCCACGACCCCGAACGAGGCGTGCTCCTGCTCTGGCGGCACCGGTTCATCACCGACACCTGGGGCTGGGAGATCCCGGCAGGAGCCACCGACGACGGCGAGAGCCCGGCCGAGGCCGCCGCCCGCGAGGTGCACGAGGAGACGGGCTGGCGGCCGGGGCCGGTCGAGCACCTCGTCACCTATCAGCCGTCGAATGGCCTCTCCGACCAGCGCTTCCACGTGTTCCTCGCCCGGGGCGCCGAGCACGACGGCGATCCCGTCGACTTCGGCGAAGCCGAGCGGATCGCGTGGCGATCGCCGGCTGAGGTGCGCGACGACATCGCCGGCAACCAGGTCCCAGACGGTCTGTCGCTCACGGCGTTGCTGTTCGCACTGGCGTACGACCGGCTCGGGTCGTCCCGCTAGATCGACTCGAGGTCCGCCTGGCTGTACACGCGGAACGCGATCAGCGTGCGCGTGCGGAGCACGCCCGGCTGCGCCGCGATGCTGCCCGTGACGAGGTCTGCGAGCGCTTCGTGGTCCGAGGCGCGGATGACGACGACGATGTCCTCGTCACCGGCGACGGAGTACGCCGCGCTCACACCGTCGAGGTCGGCGATGTCGCTCGCCAGCGCCGCGATCCGCGCCGGCTCGGCAGTGATGAGGACGATCGCGTGGACCACGGCCCGTGACTCTACGACGCTCCCGGCGTGGCAGTAGCCTCGCCGCCCATGGGTGGGGCATCGCACCGAACCGGCCGGTGGGGCGCGGGCGTTGCGCTGCTCGCCGCCGTGTGTCTCACCGCGACCGCGACGACCGCCTTCGCGACCGCGCCGGAGAAGACATCTCCCCGGATCGGTCACGTCTTCGTGATCAACCTCGAGAACAAGGGGTACGACGAGACGTTCGGCTCGTCGTCGAAGCGCCGTACCTGAGCAAGACGCTGACCTCGAAGGGGCAGCTCCTCACCCAGTACTTCGCCATCGGCCACGCGAGCCTCGACAACTACATCGCCCAGATCAGCGGGCAGGGCCCGAACTCCGCGACCCAGAGCGACTGCACGACGTTCAGCGAGTTCGCGAGCACGGGCGTCGGCGAGCTCGGCCAGGCGCTCGGAGAGGGCTGCGTGTACCCGGCGACGGTGAAGACGGTCGCCGACCAGCTCGACGCCGCCCACCGCACCTGGAGGACCTACCAGGAGGACATGGGCAACTCGCCCACCGAGCCGAAGACCTGCCGCCACCCGAACATCGGCAGCACCGACCCGACGGAGTCGGCGCGACCCGGTGATCAGTACGCGACCAAGCACAACCCGTTCGTGTACTTCCACTCGATCATCGACACGCCGGCCTGCGACCAGAACGTCGTGCCGCTGGACGCGCTCGACGCGCGACCTCTCATCGGCGAAGAAGACACCGAACCTCGTCTACATCACGCCGAACCTCTGCAACGACGGCCACGACAAACCGTGCGTCGACGGCCAGCCCGGCGGCCTCGTCTCGGCGGACCGGTGGCTCCGCGAGTGGACGCCGAAGATCCTCGGGTCGCGGGCCTTCAAGCGTGACGGCGTGTTGATCGTGACCTTCGACGAGGCCGAGCTCAGCGGGTCGAACGGCGACTCGTCGGCGTGCTGCGGCGTGCAGTCGACGCCGAACGCGGCAAAGCCGGGGCTGAACGGTCCCGGCGGCGGCCGCACGGGTGCGGTGGTGATCTCGCCGTTCACGAAGCCGGGTACCAAAAACAACAAGCCGTACAACCACTACGCGCTGCTGTGCAGCATCGAGAACGTGTTCGGCCTCGACCACCTGGGCCTCGCCGGCCAGCCCGGCCTCGGATGCTTCGGCAAGGACGTCTACAACCGCTGAGGGAGCCGACGGTGAAACACGGCTCTGCGGCAAGCGGCTTACGGAACGAGGATCCGCACCGCGTCAGTCTCGGCGAAAAGCTGAGAGAGTCCTAAGCGGATCTGGGTCCGTCGTTGACTGTGTCGCCGGGGACGCCCACGCGGCCACGGGCGCGCTCGAACGGAGGGCACGATGCCCGGTGAGGCGCGCGCGCTGAAAAAGCGGGCTGGCCCGGCACTACGATTTCGTCGTTTCGGCCCGCGGCTCGGAGACTCCTTCCATCGCGCTTCAAACGACGTCTGTCGTCCCGACGCGAGCGACCGACGGGCAGGTGTGGAACGGCTCGAGGCCCCGCCCGGTCACGGTCCTCGGTGTCGTGCGCGTCTACGTGCTGTCGCGGCTGGTGGTCGTCGCGGGAGCCGTCTTCGCCGCAGTCGCGCTGCATGATCCGGGCACCGGTCCGTGGCCCCGACTCCCGGCTCCGCACGTCGGTGTCCTTCGTGCCCTCGGCCGGTGGGACGGGGCGTGGTATCTCGACATCGCCGGTCACGGCTACCGGCACGTATCAAACCCGATCGGCCGCGACGCGATCTACGCGTTCTTCCCGCTCTTTGCGTGGGTCGTTCGTGGGGTCTCGTGGCTCACGTTCTCGCCCTCGCTGATCACCGGTCTGACGCTCGCGGTCGTGTTCGGCGGCGTCGCGAACGGTGCTCGTCTACCACCTGGTCGCGGACGTGTGCGGTCCCGTGGTCGCACGACGTGCAGCTGCTCTGTTCTGTTTCTTCCCTGGCGCGTTCGTCCTCTCGATGACGTACGCGGAGTCGCTGATGCTCGCCGCGGTCACCGGCTCGCTGTTCGCGTACACGTGCCGTCGGTGGGTCACGGCCGGACTTCTCGGCGCCGTCGCCGTGACGACACGTCCGAACGCCGCAATGCTCATCGTCGCGTTCGTGTGGTGCGCGGTAGTGGCGCTACGGCGAGGCGAGACCCGCCGGCAACTCGTCGTCCCCGCGCTCACCGCTGCCGGTCTCGTCTTCGTGATCGCGTACGAGTGGGCGACGACCGGGCACCTCTTCGAGTGGCTTCGTGTCGAAAACCGAACGTGGGGTGACCATTTCGGCGTCTCGGTGCAATCGGCTCATCGGTTCATCGACTTCGTGACGTCGGGACCGTTGGGGCTGCATCAGGGCCAGCTCAACGACTTCGTGTGGGCGGGCGGTTGGGTTCTCGGACTGATCGGGGCGTGCGTCCTCGTCAGGACGCGGTCTGCCGCTCGTCCTCAAGGTCTACGGCGTCGCGGCCTTTGCGTTCGCATGCCTGTCGTACAACGTCGGCCCTCGCCCGCGACTGCTTCTCTCCGCGTTCCCGGTCGTGATCGTGTTTGCCGTCATCGCACGAGGCCGAGCCTTCCGCGGGCTCCTCTTCGCGTCGGCCGTCGGTCTCGTCGCCCTGAGCGTGGTGACGTTCGCGACCGTCGCCGCCGTACCGTGATCACGTCGTCAACCCGGCTGCGGGCCCTCGAGCCCGTCGCCGTAGACCGTCCCGTCGACCTCGCGCCCGCGCCCGGCCGGGATGCTCGTTCGGTCGGATCGCAGGACCACCTCGTGCTGCGGACGATCCTGCTCGTCTGCGGTGCCGTCTTCCTGGTGATGTACGTCGTGATCGCAGTCGCGCGTTGGCGTTATCCGTACGAGCTGGAATGGATGGAGGGCGGGGTCCTCACCCACGTGCAGCGCGTCCTCCACGGCCAGTCGCTGTACGGGCCGTCCTCCGTGCGGTTCACCCCGTTCATCTACACGCCGCTCTACTACTACGCATCGGCGGCGGCGGCGTGGGTCATCGGGCCCAGCCTGTCGACGCTTCGGCTGGTCTCGATCCTCGGGTCTTTCCTTGCGCTCGGGGCCGTGTACCGCCTGGTCGCCGCCGAGACGAAAGCTCGCTGGCCCGGCGTCGTCGGCGCCTGCCTGCTCGCGGGCTGCTTTCGTGTGGCCGGCGCTTGGCTGGACCTCGCTCGTGTGGATGCGCTGTTTCTCGGCCTGCTGCTGGCGGCGTTGGTGTGCGTACGCGGGTCGGAATCGTGGCGGCGTGCCCTCGCCGCGGGTGCGCTGTTCGGCGCCGCCTTTCTGACCAAACAGGAGGCGCTGCTCCCCGCCTTGGCCGTGCTGCCCTTCCTGTGGCGGCGCGGCCCGCGAATCGCAGCCTCCTACCTGGGGTCGATGACGATCGTCGTCGCTGTGCCGACCATCGTGCTGCAGTACGTGTCGAACGGCTGGTATCTGCAATACACGCTGTGGCTTCCGATGCAGCATGACCTGGCCGGCGAGAAGGTGCTCGGCTTCTGGACCGGCGACATCGCGCGAACCGTCGGCCTCGCAGCCGTCGTCGGAGTGGCCGCCCTCATCGGGTTGCGAGGGGAGTCACGCCGCTTCTACGTGCCGGTTGTCGTCGCACTCGTGCTGGCGAGCTACACCGCGCGGCTTCACACCGGCGGGTACGACAACGTGCTGCTCCCTGCGTATGCGGGGATCGCGGTCGCGTTCGGAATCGGTTGCCATGTTCTGACCCACTCTCCAGAACGCCTGCGGTGTCTCGCACGCCTCGTGTTCGTCGCCGCCATCGCACAGTTCGCGTTGCTTGCCTACAACCCCCTCGCGCAAATTCCTGGGAGCGCGGACGTACGCGCCGGTGACCGGTTCGTCGCCGACCTCCGGCAGCTCCCCGGGCCGGTCTATCTCCCCGGCAGCGGCTGGCTGCTGGAACGACTGGGCCAGTCACCGACGGCCCACGCCGGCGCGGTCGGCGACATCCTGCGTGGCCATGCACAGGGCTCGAACCTCCGCTTCGTCCGGGATCTGCGCCACCTGGTCGCCGAGCACAAATTCGGCGCCATCGTCGTCGAGTCGCCGCGCCAGTACTCCTACCTGCCTCCGAGCATCGCTCGTTACTACTGCATCGCCGGGCGGATCCCGCGGCACGACTTCCCTCGGCCGCGCACCGGTACCCAAGTGGTGCCGGCGACCGTCTGGATGCCGCGCGCCGGCAACGATCCGGTCGCACGAGGCGATCGCTGCTGAGGCGCAGCGGAGAACGCTCTCACGTGAGATCCCGTGGATCGTGGCCCGCTGCCACCGCGACCAGGTCGCCGATCCGTACGTCGCGCGCCCGGCGTTGCTCGGCCGCCTCGATGTTGCCCTTGGGAACCAGGAGGGTGAGCCCCTGCGGGTGGATCCGGAACCGCAGCGGCGTAGGCAGCTCGAGTGCTTCGCCGTCGATTCCGGCGAACGCTGTGCCCGAGCGCGACCGCACCTCGAACTCGGTCGCGGTGAACTCCTTCCAGAACGCGCTGCGCGCCCGCTGCCCGAGCGCGGTCGCGGCGAAGAGGCGCGCGGCCTCGGAGCCGGTGCTGGTGGTCACCGCGAACACCCCGAGCCGACCGCGATCGAGTCGGCGCCGCTGCGCGTTGTCGGGCGACGTGCCGATCACGTACGGGTTGTTCGACACCATCACGACGATCGCGCCGTCGACGTCCTCGCCGTCGGGCGTCGTGAACTGGAGGTCGAACGGCTCGGCCTGCCGGCCGAGCATCTGCGGGAGGAGCGTCTTCGTGGTGTCGACCTTGGCGTCGCGGTACGACTCCTCTTGCACGATCTTGGCGTACACGCCGAGCGACACGTTGTTCACGAAGAACCGGTCGTTCACGGTGGCGTAGTCGACCTTGCGCTCCTACCGCGTCGCGGAACGCGTACATCGACTCGCGGGGATCGTCGCGGTTGAGCCCGAGGTCGAGCGCGAAGTGGTTGCGGGTCCCCGCGCTCACGCACACGAAGGGCAGCCCGTGCTCGACGGCGATCGACGCGACGAGCGCCTGCGAGCCGTCGCCGCCGGCCATGCCGAGGCAGTCGGCACCGCGTGCGACCGCGTCGCGTGCGAGCTGCTCGAGATCGAGGCCGCGATCGAGCATCACCGTCTCGACGCCGAGCTCGCGGGCGAGCGTTCGACGAGGCCGAACCGCTCGACCTTCCCGCCGCCCGACCAGGGGTTGCACAGCAGGACGGGCTGGCGAGGCGGCCCGCCGGCGCGTGCGTGGACGTCGAGGTGGTGGAGCTCGCGCAGCATCGCCGCCCGTGCGCAAGCCGAGCGTGACGGCGAGCAGGGCGACGATGATCACGGTTCGCACCGCGATCCGCTCGGCGTTGTCGAGCGCCATCGCCAGCGCGGCGACGATCACCGCGAAGCCGACCACGATGCCGACCATCCCGATCGCCCGGCGCGGCATCGGCTCGGTGATGAACCACCAGCCGCCGGCGACGGCGAGGAACAGCCCGACGAGCCCGAGAGCGACGCTCACGCCGTTGCGGAACAGGATCACCGCGACGGCGACGACGAGCGCCACCGTCGCCGACCAGTGCGACGACGCAGCGAGGCGACGGCGCGAGCGACACGCGGGTGTCGCTCATCGCTCCTCCTCCTCGTCCTCCCGGATGGCAGTCGAGCGCGCGTCCACGCTGGGATAGAAGTGGTCGCGGTCGAGGGTCTCGAACAGTCCGTATCGCTGCACGAGCTGCTGCAGCCGGCTGCGCATCTCGACGAACGCCATGTGCACGCCCTCCGCGTTCAGCTCCTTGTCGAGCTGCTCGAGCATGCCCGCGGCAGTGAGGTCGACGTCGGTGATGGCCTCGCACTGTACGACGATCCAGCGCGGCTTCGCTCGCGCACGAGGTGGCGGATCTGGCGCCGGAACGCGCCGGCGTTGGCGAAGAACAGCGGCGCTTCCCAGCGGTAGACGACGATGCCGTCCTCCTCGCGGGCGCCCTCGTGGATGTCCGACGCTGTGCCAGCCGTCGAGACCGTCGACCTCGCCGAGCACCGCGCCGTTCGGCCACCAGTTGCGCCGGAAGAACAGCAGCACCGCGAGGAAGATCGCGATGACGATGCCCTCGAGCACGCCGATGAGGATCACGCCGAGCGACGCGACGACCGACAGCACGACGGCCGACGGCCGCACCGGCCAGTAGCGGCGCAGCGCGCCGAGGTTGAGCAGCGAGAGCGCGGCCGCGATCACCACCGCCGCGAGCGCGGACTGCGGCAGATCGGAGAGCAGGTCGTTGAGGAAGAGCAGCAGGACCGCCACGACGCCGGCGCCGACGACGCCGGTGAGCTGGCTCTTGGCGCCCGACTGCTCGGCCACCGCGGTACGCGAGCCGCTCGTGGACACGGCGAAGCCCTGCACGAAGCCGGCGGCGATGTTGGCGGCGCCGATCCCGACCATCTCCTGGTTGGGGTCGACTTCGTCGCCGCGGCGCGCCGCGAACGCGGACGACGTGGCGATGGTGTCGGTGAGCGAGACGAGGGTGATGCCCACGGCGGCGATGAGCAGGGGCCCGACGTCGCTCAGCTGCGTCCACGGGTATCGCGGCCTGGGGAAGCCCTTCGGGAGCGAGCCGACGGTCGCGATCTTGTCGGCCAGGCCGAACACCGCGGACACGACGGTGGCCGCGACCACCGCGACGAGCACGGCGGGTACCGTCCGCGTCAACTTGGGGCAGCCCGAGCAGGATCACGAGCACGCCGACGCCGACGAGCGAGCGCGGCGGTCTTCGGTCTGTCGAGGTGGTCGAAGAACTCGCGGAGCTCGTCGAAGAAGCCGTCGGCGTCGGTGGAGAAGCCGAACAGCTTCGGCAGCTGGCCGACGATGATCGTGATCGCGAGGCCGTTCATGTAACCGACCTGCACCTCGCTCGACAGCAGGTCGGCGACGAACCCGAGCTTGCCGATGCCGAGCCCGATCTCGATGAGGCCGACGATCAGGGCGAGCATCCCCGCGAGCGCGATCGCGGTCGCGGGTCCTTGAGTGGCATGAGCGGGATGATCGCGGCGAAGATCAGCGGCGACACCGACGAGTCGGGCCCGAGCACGAGGACGCGCGACGGGCCGAAGAGCGCGTAGCCGACGAGGCAGCCGATCGTGGTGTAGAGCCCTGTGACCGCCGGCAGCCCGGCGAGCTCGGCGTACGCCATCCCCTGCGGCACGAGGATCGCGGCGAGCACGAGCCCGGCGACGAGGTCGGAGCGCAGCCAGGCCTCTCGGTACTCGCGCACGGCGCGTACGCCGGGCACCCAGCGCTCGATCAATTCTTCACGCCGATCAGCCGAAAATCGGGGCCTTCGCGGTTGGCTGCGGGTTCAATGTCCAGGAGCCGCCGCATGCGGAAGCCGTTCACCAACCCGATCTGTTCCTGTTCGCGTTCGGGATCACGGCGCCGTTATGGTCATGTGGGCATCAACGACGTTTCGCCGCCGAGCACGAACGTCGCCGTGGCCAGAAGGGTCGCGATCCCGAATTTTGCCGGTTCCTTCTTCGGGATGGCTCGGCGCGGCCCTGTGCTCATTTCCTAGAGTCAACTCCGATGACGGTTCTGCGTGCCACC
>CAVVDV010000006.1:0-72011 GCA_963747195.1 uncultured Actinomycetes bacterium | reverse complement strand
TCGAGCGCTGCGCGGCGATCGACGGCACCTGGGGGTTGCGGGCCGAGAACGTCGAGATGGCGCGGCATCGCCAAGCCGCTGATGGAGACGTTCGCGAGTCGGAAGCCGAGCTGGTTGCCGGCGACTGCCAGCTCGCCAACGTCGCGATCCACGAGGACGCCGGACGCCGGCTGCACCCGTTGCAGGTCTTGGCCCCGGCGTACGGCCTGCCCGAGGAGTGATCCGTGCGAAAGCTCACTGTCGACGACATCAAGGACATGCGCGAGTACGAGCGCGAGCGCGACGAGTTCCGGCGCCAGATCATCGAGATGAAGAAGCGGCGCCGCATCCCGCTGGGCGACGCTCATGACGATCGTGTTCGAGAACGCCGACACGATGCGCTTCCAGGTCCAGGAGATGGCGCGGGCCGAGCGCATGCTGCGCGACGAGCAGATCGAGCACGAGATCGAGACGTACAACGAGCTGATCCCCGAGCCCGGCGAGCTGTCGGCCACGTTGTTCATCGAGATCACCGACAAGGAGCGCGCTGCGGGACTGGCTGCCGCAAGCTCGTCGGCATCCAGCGAGCACGTCGCGATCGAGGTGCCGGAGAGCGGCGTCGTCGGCGTCGAGATCGCAGACGCGAGCGGCTCACCCGCGAGGACGAGATCACCCGACCGTGCACTACCTGAGGTTCGGGTTCACGCCCGGAGCAGGTCGACGGTTCGCCGCCGGCCCGGTGCGGATCGTCGTCGACCACCCGGAGTACCAGGCCGGGTCGAGCTCACGCGAGGAGCAGCGCGACGAGCTCGCTCGCGACCTCGCGCTGACGCGTCGCCGGCTCCGCGTACGGGCCTGCCACGCCGTGCAGATCCGGATCCGGCGGCTCGACCCCGACCTCCCGCTTCCCGCCGCGCAACACCCCGACGACGCCGGCTACGACCTCTACGCCGCGAGAAGAGCGCAGCTCGACGCCGGCGGCGGGCGCGCGCTCGTGCCCACCGGCATCGCCGTCGCGATCCCGTCCGGGTACGCGGGCTTCGTGCTGCCGCGCTCGGGCCTCGCGCTCAAGCACGGCGTCACCTGCCTGAACACGCCCGGGCTCATCGACCCGCAGTACCGCGGCGAGCTCAAGGTGCTGCTCGTGAACACCGACCCGACCGAGCCGTACGAGTCCACCGCGGCGACCGCATCGCGCAGCTCGTGATCCAGCTGGTGCGAGACGATCGAGTGGCACGAGGTCGACGACCTCGACGACGACCGACGCGACACGTTCGGCTTCGGCTCGACCGGGAGCTGACGCGGGCGTCGGATAGCCTCCCGCCCGTGGCACACGACCGCAAGTTCCGCTTCGGCGTCATGTGCTCGCAGGCGCGGCGTCGGCGAAGGAGTTCCGCGAGCTCGCCCGCACAGGCCGAGGCGCTCGGCTTCTCGACGCTCTTCGTGCCCGACCACTTCGTCGACCACCCGCTCGCGCCGATCCCGGCGATGGCCACGGCCGCCGCCGTCACCGACCACGCTGCGCGTCGGGCACGCTCGTGCTCGGCAACGACTACAAGCACCCGGTCGTGCTGGCGACGCGAGGCCGCGACGCTCGACCTGCTCTCCGACGGCCGGCTCGAGCTCGGCATCGGCGCGGGCTGGATGACGGTCGACTACGAGAAGGCCGGGATCCCGCTCGACCGGCCCGGCGTGCGCATCGCCCGGCTCGACGGAGTCGATCACGGTCCTCAAGGGCCTGTTGGCCGACGGTCCGTTCACGTTCCACGGCGAGCACTACCGGTGACCGATCTCGACGGTCAGCCGAAGCCGGTGCAGCAGCCGCACCCGCCGTTCATCATCGGCGGCGGCGGCCCAAGATCCTCGCCGTCGCGGCGCGGGAGGCCGAGATCGTCGGCATCAACGCCAACCTGCGCGGCGGCGTCGGCGATCACGACGACGCCGCGCCGCTCGCTGACCGCGGCCGCGACCGACCAGAAGCTCGCCCGGCTGCGCGAGGCCGCCGGCGACCGGTTCGACGACCTCGAGATCCAGTCGCTCGTCGGCTTCGTGCACTTCACCGACGATCGCGGTCGATCGCCGAGGCGATGGCGGCGTCGTTCGGGTCGCGCCCGAGGAGGCGCTCGAGACGCCGGTCGTGCTCGTCGGGGACGCTCGACGAGATGATCGACGACTGCTCGGCGCGCCGCGAGCGGTGGCAGATGAGCTACGTCGTGGTGCCCGAGAGTCGACGTCGATGGAGCAGTTCGCGCCGGCCGTCGCAACGACTGGCAGGGACGTGATGGCGCACGATCGCAAGTTCCGGTTCGGAGTGCAGGCGGGGGACGCGACCTCGGCGCAGGACTGGCGGGAGAAGGCGCGCAAGATCGAGGACCTCGGCTACTCGACGCTGTTCATGCCCGACCACTTCATCGACACGCGCTCGCGCCGATGGTCGGCATCGCGATGGCGGCCGAGGCGACGACACGCTGCGCGTCGGCGCGCTCGTGTTCGACAACGACTACAAGCACCCGGCGATCCTCGCCAAGGAGATCGCGACGATCGACCTGCTGTCGGACGGCCGCGTCGAGCTCGGGCATCGGCGCCGGCTGGATGACAGACCGACTACGACGCGCTCGGCCTCCCGTACGACCCGGCCGGCGTGCGCGTCGACCGGCTCGAGGAGGCGCTCGCGATCATCAAGGGCTGCCTGGGGCGACGGACCGTTCAGTTCGACGGGCGGCACTACACGATCAACGACTACGACGGGATCCCGAAGCCGGCGCAGCAGCCGCGTCCGCCGATCCTCATCGGCGGCGGCGGCCGAAGGTGCTGCGCCTCGCCGGGCGCGAGGCCGACATCGTCGGGCATCAACCCGAACCTGCGCGCCGGCGCAGATCAGCGCCGACGCGGTGCAGGACACGGTCGCGGAGATGACCGAGCAGAAGATCGAGTGGATCCGCGAGGGCGCCGGCGACCGGTTCGACGATCTCGAGCTGCAGATCCGCTACTTCTTCCCGTCGATCACCGACGACCGCCATGGGCTCGCCGAGGCGCTCGCGCCGGCTTCGGGCTCGAGCCCGACGACGCGCTCGAGTCGGGCGTCGCGCTCGTCGGCACGGTCGACGAGTTCTGCGACCTCCTGGCGCAGCGCCGCGAGGAGTGGGGCGTCAGCTACGTCGTGCTCGGCGACGACCACTTCGAGGCGTTCGCGCCGGTCGTCGAGCGGCTCGCCGGGACGTGATCGTGCAGCGGCTGAAGCCCCGAGGTGGGAGCTAGCGCTGAGCGGGCTGGAACAGCTCGATCGGGTTCCCCGAGGGATCGTCGAACAGGATCGGGATCCGCCGGGCCCGGTGACGATGTCGTTGCGGAATCGCAACCCGGCACCGCGTAGCCGGTCGACCTCGGCGACGATGTCGTCGACGACGAACTCGATGCGGTTCCAGCCGCCGGGCACCGGTTTCGTGCCGTCGGGCATCGGTCGCCCGGCCGAGCTCGTCGGGCCACTCAGGAGGAGCCGAAGGTCACCCCGAGCGACGTCGGCGAATGCAGGGGCGGCGCTCGACAGGAGCGTGAAGCCGAGGTGCTTCGTGTAGAAGGCAACGGCCTCGTCGACGTCGTCCACCATGTATCGGACGTTCACGCTGCTCATGGGCGTTCCCTCCATCCGAGGACTCAAACGAGATCCGATATCGGAATACGATATTAACCCATGGATGGTGGTCGGAGATTCAACCGAGGACTTCGGCGGCGAGCTCCCGCAACGTCCGGCGTGCCTGCTCGAGAGCTCGTCGTCCCCGAGGCGTCGCCGTGTAGAGGCGCCGTTTTCGACCTTCGACAACTTTCGTGCGCGACCGCAGGAGGCCTTCGTCCTCCATTCGGTGCAGCGTCGGGTACAAGGTGCCGGGGCTGATGCGGTGACCGTGCCGGGCCAGCTCTTCCGTGATCCATGCTCCGTGGATCTCGTGATCCGCCGCGTGGTGCAGCACATGGAGCTGGACGGCACCGCGGTCGAACGAGCGCATGGCGTCAGGCTACGAGCCTCAGGACGCAATGCGCGGCGGCGACGTGATGACTGACACGGATGAGCCGACGTCCGCCGACCTCCGTGAGGTGGTGCGGCAGTGGGGACGAATCGGCTGCACGGGCTTCGGTGGGCCGCCCGCGCACATCGCCTTGTTGCGCGAGCTCTGCGTCGATCGAAGGGGGTGGCTGACCGCCACCGAGTTCGAGGACGCGGTCGCGACGTGCAACCTCTTGCCCGGTCCCGCTTCGACGCAGCTGGCGATCTTCTGCGCCTGGCGCGTCGCCGGGCCGGTCGGCGCCGTCGTGGGCGGCGCGGCGTTCATCCTCCCGGGACTGGCGGCGATCCTCGCGCTCGCGGCGTGTTCCTCGGCTCGCCCCCGGATTGGGTCCGGGGCGCCGGGGCAGGCGCAGGGGCGGCGGTCGCCGCCGTGGCGGTGCACGCCGGCCTCGGGCTCGTGCCGGAGAGCTGGCGGCGTTCGCCGGCGCACTGGCGCTGGATCGCGTACGCGGCGCTCGGTGGGGTGGCGGCAGCGACGCTCGGTCCGTGGCTCGTCCTCGTCCTGATCGGCTGCGGGGCGGTCGAGGTCGCCTTGCAGAACGTCGAGCGGGCGCGGCGCGCTTCGGTGTCCACGCCTGGCCGATCGCCGCCGCGGCCGCGCGCGACCGACGGGCGGTCTGTTCGCGTTGGTCTGGGTCGCGTTCAAGGTCGGCGCGCTCTCGTACGGCGGCGGCTTCGTGATCATCCCGCTCATGCAGGCCGACGCCGTCCACGCCTACCACTGGATGACGAACACGGAGTTCCTCAACGCGGTCGCGCTCGGTCAGATCACCCCGGGCCCGGTGACGCAGACCGTCGCCGTCGTCGGGTACGCGGCCTACGGCATCGGGGGCGGTCTGCTGGCCGCGCTCGTCGCGTTCGCACCGTCGTTCTCGTTCGTGCTCCTCGGCGCCAAGCGCTTCGACACGCTCCGGCGCAACACGGCGATGCGCGCGTTTCTCGACGGCGCCGGGCCTGCGGCCATCGGCGCCATCATCGGCGCGGCGATCCCGCTCGCGCTTCGCGCTCGACGAATCGTGGCAGTACGCGGTCCTCGCGGCCGCCGCCGTCTCGCTCCTCGTGCTCCGCCGCGGCGTCGTGCTCACCCTGCTCCTCGCCGGCGCCGTCGGCCTCGTCGCCGAGATGGTCGGCGCGCCGCTGCCCTAGGCGAACCGGGCCGGGATCCAGCTGCCGAGCCGCTCGCGCAGCTCGTCGCCGACCTCGGTGAAGAGGTGACCGGTTCCCGGGAACACGACGAGCTCGCCGCCGGTCAGCATCTGCACGAGCTCGCTCGCCTGCGGCGGGAGGATCTCGTCGTGCTCGCCGTGGAAGAGGAGCACGGGCGTCCCCGCCAGGCGCTCCGCCTCCTCGCACCCGGCGGACTGGGTGGCGAGCGTCACGACGCCGGCGGCGTCGTCGCCGAGCGTGATCGCGGCGCGAACGGCGACCGCGCCGCCGAAGGAGTGGCCCATCGTGACGAAGCGACGGGCGCCGCGCCGCGCCGCCAGCTCGGCCACCGCCACCAGGTCGTGGACGCACGCGCCGAGGTCGTTGGGCTTCCGGTACCCGACCCGGACGAGGCCGATGCCCTGCTCGCCGAAGCGGACGCCGAGGTCGTGGTAGAGGCCATCGGCCGGTCCGAGCAGCCCGCCCATCGCGCCGCCGCACGCGAGGACGACGTGCTCGACCTCCGGGTCGCCGTGCCAGAGCATCGTGAGGAGACCGCCGACCGTGTACACCTCGACGTGGCGGAGGGCGTCGGTGACCTCGACTTCCTGCGCCGCCAGCGCGCCCAGCGCCTCGAGCGGCGAGCGTCGGGCCCTCGCTCACGGGTTCAGAGCAGCGAACGCAGCAGCTCGCGCGTGCGCTCGCGGTCGCCCTTCGAGACCGAGCCGTACTCCACGGCGGCGAAGTCGGTGGTGCCGACGTCGGCGAGACGACGCACCGCGGCAGTAACGGTCGGCCTCGTCGCCGACGATGGCGACGTCGGCCGGACCGGTTGCGCCTTCGCGGTCGAGCATCGCCTTGTACGACGGGAGCGAGTCGTAGACCGCGAACACCGCGCGGCGCGCTCGCGTGCCGCCGTCGGCGTCGTCGGTCACGCACACCGGGAGGCCGGCGCACACCCGCGGCGGCGGTCGTCCCGCCTGCTCGGCCGCCTTCGTGATGGCAGGGACGGTGTGGCTCTCGAGGGTGGCCGGGCCCGTCATCCACGTGACGGTGCCGTCGGCGACTGTGCCCGCGAGCTCGAGCATCTTCGGGCCGAGCGCGGCGATGAGCACCGGGAACGGAGTGGCGCCCGTGATGTTGAGCGATCCGTTCGCGCTCAGCGTCTCGCCCGGGAAGGACACCGTCCCCTCGTGGACGAGCGGCATCAGGACCGAGAGGTACTCACGCATGTGGCGGACCGGCTTCTCGAACGAGTGACCGAACATCCCCTCGATCACCAGCTGGTGCGAGAGCCCGATGCCGAGGACCAGCCGCCCACCGCTGATGGCCTGGGTGGTCAGCGCCTGGGCTGCCAGCACCATCGGGTGGCGCGGGTAGGTGGGGACCACCGCGGTGCCGAGCTCGATGCGCGGGACTTCGCGCCCGACCACCGCCAGCGACGTCAGCGCGTCGGGGCCGAAGATCTGCGGCATCCAGTACGACGAGAAGCCCTCGTCCGCCGCTCGCCGGGCCGACGCCACCACCTCGTCGATACCGCCGTGCCCCGCAACTTCGCCGCCGAAGATCCCGATGCGCATGCGGCGCAGGCTATCCAGCCCTCGGGCGCGCCAGGGGAGGACGCTATTCTCGACGGCTCACGCGGACGTGGCTCAGTTGGTAGAGCATCACCTTGCCAAGGTGAGGGTCGCGGGTTCGAATCCCGTCGTCCGCTCCACATCAGGCCACACGAGCACAGGGAAGCGCCGCGAAATGGCGGCCGGCTGACCTGCCGTGGGGCGACCCGCGAGGTCGCGGGGAGCGGGCGCCGGGAGGGCTCACTTCTACGCCGGGCGATCCTGTGCGATACGGCGCCGCGGCCTGCGTGATTCGATCCTCCTGGCGGCGGAGGAGGTTGAGGTGCTCGCTGGTCCAGCTGACCACGACGGCCGCCAACGTGTGTGCGCGGTCACCGGTCGTTGCAGCGGTCCGAACGCCCTCCAGGACCTCCCGAGGTAGCTCGCCCTCGGCGATCGCCGGCGCAGGCGGCGTTGAGTCTGCAGCGAGGGCCGCCCCGAGCGCGGCGTACCAGGCTCGCACCGACTCGCTGTCACCGTGGACGCTGTCTTCGGAGTCGTGGCGCTCGACGCTTCCGACCCGCTCTGCCATCGAGACGAGAGCGTCGCCCGTCACGCGCAGGCGCACCGCGCCCGCAACGAGCATGGCGACATCGTCCACGCGCCGTGCCGGGGGCGCGCGCTCTGAGAGAAACTGGCGGACGGCGGTGTCGAGCAGGCGTTCGCGCGCCACCGCCTGCCGGCGCGGCCTGGTGAGTCGGTCGCTGGGACCGCCGTCGAGCAGCCAGCCGACGCACATCGCCAGGCACGCCGCGCAGGCCTGATACGCCTCACCGAGAGAGCGCCGGAGTATGGCAGCGGCGCCGCGGGGCCAGAAGAGCAACCCGACCACCACGCTGATCGAGAACCCGATCGCGACGTCCTGGACGCGCACGAGCCCGACCTCCCATCCGCTGGGTGCGATCAGGTTGAAGAAGAGGAGGACGGCGACGGTAAACCCGGCCTGCCCCGCCGCGAACGAGATCGCACGCGGCGCATACGCGGCGAAGAAGATGGCGGGAGGAAGCGCGATCCACAACGGGACCTCGTTCGTGCCGATAACGACGACGAGCGCGCCCCCGATCACGATCCCGATGGTCGTGCCGAGCAGGGCTCTCAGCACAGAAGCGCCCGTGCCGAGCGCGTTCGAGCGGAGAACGGTGAGGGTACCGAGCACGATCCAGAACGCGTTCTGAACGCTCGCGAGCTGGCCGACCAACACTGCGAGCGACAGCCCGGCGGTGGCACGCAGCGTGTTGCGCATCCACACCGAGCGCAGGTTGGCATGATCGGCAAGGAGCTGACGCACAGCCGCGAGCCAGCGCTGCGCTGCCAGCGGCGGCATGGAGCCGGTCGCGGTCTGGGCCAGCTCGCCGATCTGCTGTGTGGCGTAGCTGATGACGCGCAATTGCCATGTTGAGTGCAGAGCGTCGCGTATTGCGTTGTCGTCGTTGCGCACGGCCGCGTCGCCGAGGCGGCGCACCAGCCCGTCCAGAAGAGCCTCGCGGACCTCCACGACGCGGTCGAGCTCGATCGTCACCCGGTCGCCCGACAAGCGCTGGGCGCTCTCGCGAAGGACAGCGACGTTCGCCGCGCATTCCCCTTCTGCCTCGACGGCGTCCAACTCGGCCGACATGGCCAACCCGAACAGCCACCCGAGCTCGTCGACGATCGACGCGAGTGCCGCGCCCGGCCCGGTCGCGCCGGTCGGTCTGAACGGCGTAGCGACAAAGCGTTCGCGCAGCGCGTTGATGGCGGCGCGGGCTGCCTTCTCGCGGCCCGGCTCACACGGCTCTGCCACGAGGTCGGCGAGCGCACGACAGGCTTCCGCGGCGGCGGCGCGGCAGCTTGTCGCGCGGGCGCGCAGCAAACAGGACCATCGTGGCGGTGATGGCGAGGGACCCCCCGATTGCCCAGCCGGTCAAGCGGGAGGGGATGTCTTGCGCGCTGGCCGGAACCATGACCGCGAGGATGAACGTCAACAGCGCTGCGTTCGTGCCGGCGGCGATGTACGCGTTGATGATGCCGCTGAAGAGCACGACGAAGGCGACGACGGCCATTACAACGGCCGCGAGCACAGGCGAGTGCGAGCAGAGCGTGCCGATCGTGATCAGCACCGCGCCGGTCAGGAACAGCACCAAATAGGCGGCGAGCCGCCCGGGTCGCGGTCCGTTGAAGTCCCGCGAAGAGGAGAATCCCGAGCGCGCCGAACCCCACGAACAGGCCGGTATTCGGATTGTCGAAGCCGAGCTGGCCGATCGCGAATGCGCCCGGCACGACTACCGCAGCCCGCACGGCGTTGCGCAATGCGAAGTGATCGGGGTCGGAGACGCGCGAGGAGCGTCACGCATGCAGTGTTCCAGCCCGGCCGCCGCGCATTCATGGAAGCCTGTCGGCGGCCGGGGTACGGCCTATCCTGATCTCGACCGGATGGGGGCCTCGTTGTGCAGGGTGGCACGAGCACGGCTATTCCGCGTGTTGTGCTCGCCGACGACGACGTTCTCTTGCGCGAGGGCCTGGCGAGCCTTCTCGAACGGTCAGGCTTCGAGGTCGTGGGGCAGGCCGGTGACGGAAACGAGCTGCTCCCGCTCGTGCGATCGCTCGTCCCGGACGTTGCCGTCGTCGACATCCGGATGCCACCGACGCACACGACGGAGGGTCTGGACGCAGCCCGAGTCATGAGGGAGGAGCTCCCTGACCTCGGGATCCTGGTCCTGTCCGCCTACGTCGACGTCGAGCACGCCACGAACCTCCTGGGCGCGGGTGAGCGGATGGGTTATCTCTTGAAGAGCCGGGTTACGAACGTCGACGAGTTCATGGAGACCTTGGAACGGATCATGAAGGGCGGGTCGGTGATCGACCCGTGGTCGTGCAGGAGCTCGTCGCAACGCGCCACCGAATGACCCGCTCGCCGCACTGACTGAACGCGAGCGTGACGTCCTCGCGCTGATGGCCGAAGGACGCTCGAATGCCGGGATCGCCAATCGCCTGGGTCACGGAGGGCACGGTCGAGAAACACGTCGGGAGCATTCTTACGAAGCTCGACCTGTACGCAGGAGAGGACGATCACCTCGGCCATTCCCGTGGAGCTCGACGTCACGACAGACGCGCGGCTTCCGGAATCGATCGAGGTCGCGGCATACTTCGTTGTGTCGGAGGCCTTGGCCAACGCTGCGAAGCACGCGCAGGCGTCGCAGATCCGGATTTCACTCGCTGCCGGCGAGGGTCGTCTGCTCGTTTCGATTCGAGACGACGGTGTCGGCGGCGCCGACCCTCATCGTGGAACGGGCCTCGTCGGGCTTACCGACCGGGTCGAAGCCTTGGGCGGGTCGATCCGTGTCAGCAGTCCGCCGGGTGACGGAACGAAGATCATCGCAACCCTTCCGCTCGAGCTGGAGGCGACTGAGCACGTCGATTGATTGCCGCGACGAACGACGGCCGCACCGTTCACCGGATCGCCCAGCCCGGTCTCGCCGTTCTTCTCAGGTGTGAAGATCGATCCGCTCGCCGTGCGTGTAGACGTTGAAGTGGTCGTCGCGTAGAAAGCCGACGACCGTCTGTCCGAGCTCGCGAGCGGCGTCCACCGCGAGGCTCGACGGCGCCGAGACCGCGCACACGAGCGGGATCCCGGCGACGGCGGCCTTCTGCACGATCTCGAAGCTGACTCGGCCGGACACGAGCAGCACCTGGTCGGACAACGGCAGGCGGCCCTGCAGCGCGGCCCAACCGATCAGCTTGTCGAGGGCGTTGTGCCGTCCAATGTCTTCGCGCACGACCGAGAGCTCCCCGCCGGCGTCGAAGCAGGCGGCGGCGTGCAGGCCGCCGGTGGTCTCGAAGACGGCCTGCTCTGCACGGAGCCGCGTGCGGTAGCGACACCAGGACCGCGCCGGTGACATTGGGCCCGGGCGCGACCGGCGGACAGGCCACCTCGAGCTGTTCGAGCGTTGCCTTGCCGCAGATGCCACAGCTCGCGTTGGCCACGAAGCGACGCTCGTGCGCGCCGAGATCCAACGCGGTGCGCAGCCCGACCGTGACGACGTTGTAGTTCTGGCCGGCCGGTTCGTCCAGGCAGTAGGCGACGTCGGCAACGTCGGCGGGGTCGGTCACGACACCCTCACTCACACAGAACCCGACTGCAAGCTCGAAGTCGTTGCCCGGCGTGCGCATCGTGACCGCCAGGGGCTCTGGCTTGCGACCGCGGCGCGCACGCGGATCTCCATCGGCTCCTCTGTGACGAGCCGATCGGGACGATCACGAGCCTTCACCTCGTCGACCGCCGTCACCCGGCAGGCGGTTGTCGGCCTGCGCATCCTCGAACGTGTGTGGGCGGCGCGGTCCGTCACGGTGACGAGGCTAACTCCCGACCAGTCCCGGGACCTCCGACGTCATGCGACGAACCGGCGGCGCGCCCGGCGCGCCTAGAGCGGTATGTCAACCGTCATGTCTCGGCCGCCTCGAACACAGACATGTACGCGACGAGGAGCACATCTTCCAGACCGAACAGGTCGTCGGGTCGTCTCGGCGCGCCCATCGCGACGAACCGGCGCCCGTCGGGGAGGTCCGGGCCGAGGCTTTCCCCGGCGCCGCCCACCGCGTGCGCGAGCGACCGCGGCAGCACTGCGTAGACGTTGAGATCGTCGGGAACCTCGGCCTCGTACCCGCCGGTCAGCAACCACACCGCCGAGCAATTCAGAGGGGGACAGTCGACGGCGAAGCGGCGGACGTGCGGCACCGAGGGCACACAGTCGAGCTCGTTCACGAACGGCAATCCCAATGCCCAGCGATGTAGCTCGTCCACGAGTTGCCAGCGCGTCAGCCGTGGGCTCGTCGAGGCCGAGGAAGCGGTGTGCGAGCCGTGCGTCTCGTCGGCGGCGTCGTCCCAACAGTCTGCGGCCTGGCCGTTTCGGCTGATCTCCCACACGGGTCAGCATCTGCCATGGGAGGGAGCCGGCACATCCCGTGATCGCGTACGTCTCTCCGGCTGCGGGCTCGGCCGCGACCGATCCCCCTCGAACCCGGCGAAAGGTACGCGCACGCGTGATGTGAATCTTGGCCGTGCCGGATGTCGAGAAGCACGCGGTCCTCTCGTCTTGAGCGCCTAAGGGAAAAGGTCAGCTGGAGATCAGGAATCGGATCCGGCCGCCACTCTCAGCACCTGCAAGGCATCGAGGTGAGCGAGGCGCCGACGCCTTGTTCGCTCTCGGTGCTCGGGTACACACTCGCTGTGTGCCCCGTTCCGATCTCGGCCTTCGGGATGCGTTACGAGGATTTCTGACCGGCGCGGGTGTCGTGCGCCCGGTACGCGCGGAGATCGTGGAGTCCTGGCGCCGGGCCGCGCTCGTCGGTCTGCAACCCGAATCCTTCGACCCGCCGTACGATCCCGACGTCGACGAGGGGAGCCGTCTCGAGCGCGCCGCCGCGCCCGTCCTCGACCAGCTCAGCGACGACCTCGCCGGGACGGAAACGAGTCTGTTGCTCACCGACGAGCGCGGTCACGTCGTCGATCGTCGGGTCTCCGACCCGGAGCTTCGAGCGCGCCTCGATGCCATCCTGCTCGCTCCCGGTTTCTATTACAGCGAGGAGAGCGCCGGCACGAACGGGATCGGCTCTGCGTTGGCGCAGCGTGCGCCGGCATTCATCACTGGCGGGGAGCACTTCGCAGACGCTCTCACCGACATGGCGTGCGCGGGCGCGCCGATCACCGACCACCGCACCGGGCAAATGGCGGGGGTCATCGACATCACAACATCGGTGGCCCGTGCCAACTCGCTCATGCTGCCGTTCGCCAAACAGACGGCTTGGGAGATCGAGCAGCGGTTGTTCGAGGGCACGTCGGCCGTCGAACGTGTGATGCACGAGACCTTTCAGGCCGCCCGCCGGCGGGCAAAGGGCCCGCTCGTGCTGGTGAGCGAGTTCACGATGATGACGAACTCCTCTGCCGCGCGCATCCTCGAGCCGACAGACCACCATCTCCTCTGGGAGTGGTCGTCACGGGCGACGACCAATGGTGGGCATCGTGCCGCCGACCTCTCGCTCACGAATGGCAACGCCGTGCTGGCACAGTCCGAACCGGTCAATGACGGCAACATCGTGATCGGCACTCTGATCTGGCTTCGCGACGCGCGGCTCCTCCGCGTCGGAACCCGACGATCCGGCATCGGATGGCGATCGGCCTGCTTTCGGGTGGACCAGCCTGACCGAGAGTGAACGAAGCGTCGCCGACCTCGTTGCCGGGGGCCTGACGAATCGCGAGGCCGCGACCCGGCTCTTCCTTTCCCATCACACGATCGACGCCCACCTCCGCCACATCTACCGCAAGCTCGGCATCCGCTCGCGCGTCGAGCTCACACGCGTCGTCGCCGAGCAAGGCGTCTGATCGATCCGGTCCCGCCGTTCGTCGCGTGGCCCGAGGCGTCATGATCCGGCGGTCCAGCCGGGCCGCGAGATCGTCGATTGCGTCGCGCACCGTGGTCGCCTGGGCCCCGGCGCAGATCGCGACGTCACCGGCAAGGACCAGAACCGCGTCGGCGATTGCCATCGAGCGGCCATGGTCGTCGACGAGCGCGAACAGGTGCCCACGACAATCCACGGAGCCGGGCGCACGCCGGCAGAGTTGCTCGATCCTCTCGGTTGCGTAAGCCACGTTCCCCGATCCGACGGTGCCCCCGACCACCTCGAGGGTCACCGTCTTTCGGTCGGCGCTCGAGCCCTCCAGCAGCCGAGGCTCCTGATCCGGGCTGTGCTCAGTCATGGCCACGCCTCCTCGTTCCCCTCAGCATGAGGCACGCGCCCGCGGCGGACATCCCGCGAGCGCGTGATCCTGGGGCGATCGGGCGCTTCCGGTCCAATTTCCGCCCTCCACCCGCCTCGAGGAAATACGCCCCGGGCCTCGCTCGTTTGCCGCGGAGGTGGAATTGGGCAGCTTCATCACGAAACGAACCGGCGCGGAGGTGACATGCCGGCGGTCGAGGATCTGGCCGATGCGGCAACCCGGCTCGCGCGTGACGACGACCGCGACCGCGCGGTCCGACGACTGCGGGACCTCGCCGGCGACCGGCGCGGCCTCGAAGCCCTTCGTGACCACTTCGTCGACCGGCTGCACGGGCGCTCCGACGACTTCGATGCCACTCGCGGTCTTCGGCTCGTGATCACCGCACTGCAACGCGTCCCGACGGACAACGGGCATCGCCGATGAACGTGATCCAGTGCGAGAACTGCGGTCGCAAGAACCGGGTGCCGGCGGCCGCTCGCGGAACACCCCGGTGCGCGCAGTGCCACGAGCCGCTGCCGTGGATCACGGAGGCGGATGACCACAACTTCGCGGAGGTTGCCGACGCCGGATCGCTTCCAGTCCTCGTCGACGTCTGGGCGCCCTGGTGCGGTCCGTGCCGCATGGT
Source organism: uncultured Actinomycetes bacterium (assembly GCA_963747195.1). Lineage (GTDB taxonomy): Bacteria > Actinomycetota > Acidimicrobiia > IMCC26256 > JACDBD01 > JALZAA01. The sequence continues at coordinate 57,831 of CAVVDV010000006.1, read as the reverse complement.
CAGCCCGGTGCTGGACCGCCTCGCCCACGAGCTCGCGGGCCGGGTGAAGCTCGTCAAGGTGAACGCCGACGCCGCGCCGGGCGTGGCGGGACGCTTCTCCGTGCAGGGCATCCCGACGCTGCTGCTGATGCGGCGAGGGCAGGTCGTCGCCCGTCAGACGGGAGCATCGCCGGAGCCGGCGCTGCGCGCCTGGCTCGAACGCGCGCTGTCAGATTCTTCATCTGCGCCGACCGGCCAGGGTTGAACCACAGGAGCTGCGAACCTTGGAAGAAAAGGTCCGTGTGCGCCCCGCTCCTCAGCTGCGTGCGTGCACGAGCCATGCGGCGGCTCCGAGCCGGACGCCTTCGGGCGTCTGATACGGCGCCAGTGCGTCTCGAACGGCGTCGATCGCCCGGGCAGCGTCAATCGGGGCGGCGTCGGCGAAGAGGGCCCGGCCCATGCCGGTGTGACGAAAGAAGTCGAGGGCGTCGTCAACAGTCCCACCCCCGCCGAGCACGATTGAGTCGGCGAGGGGTTGGATGCCGACGTCACGGAAACCGGCCCGTGTGAGCAAGGCCCGAAGGCGTTCGGCGTCGCCCAACGCGAACGGTCCCGGTGCGCCGGGTTCGCCCCCATCGGGGAGAGGAACGTGTGCGGCTGCCGCCATGCCCGGGACGAGCACCCACTCGTTGTCGGCGAGACTCTGCCAACAGACGAACACGATCCTGGCATCGCGTCGCATCGCTGTTCGCACGTTCGCGAATGCGGCCGTGGGGTCGTCGAAGAACATGACCCCGAACCTGCTGATGACGACGTCGTGGGAAGCGGACTCGAAGGGCGCGGTCTGCGCGTCGGCGACCTCGAACCGGACGTTCGGGAGGCCCTGCTCACGGGCCTGGTCGTGTGCACGGGCGATCATGGGTTCGGAGATGTCGACGCCGAGTGCCTCCCGCGCTTCGGCTGCCGCCGCGAGCGTCGTGGTCCCGGTTCCGCACCCGACGTCGAGCACGCGTTCATCGGGAGCGATCTCGGCCGCAGCCAGCAGCCGCCTCGCGTAGGGCTCGAGCATCGCGTCGTATCGCCACTGCTGGTCGACCCAGCGCCGAGCTTCGTCGGAGTTCCAGTACGCGATCTGGTCGCGGTTCGCGTTCGTCACGATGGACCTGCAGTGGTGGCGAGCTCGTTGAGGCGCGTCACCACTTTCCATGTCCGCACCGTGGCCGGCGTGTCGAGGCCGCCCTGGACGAGAGCTGTGTTCATCTTCGAGGCGGCGACCCCCTGCGGATACCGCAGATAGACCTCGGTGTCCCGGATCACGAACTCGTCGTCGCCGAACGTGCGTCCGGCGAATGCACGCTTCGCCGCCGCGGCCGGGCGCGTCTTCAGGAACGCGACATGCAGTACCGCAGAGTCCATGCCGCGCTTCTCGAGCGGGTGCTTGCCCGCGACCTTGGCGAACTCACCGGCAGTTCGCACCACGACGTCCGTGTCGACTCCGAACTCGGTTTCCACAAGGCGCTCCATGGCGGTGGCCACGGCTGCCGGCGAGCGCTTCGTGCTCCCGAGGACGACGTTGCCGCTCTGCAGGTGCGTGACGACGTCTGTGAACCCGGCGTCGGTGAGCGCGACCCGGAGGTCGCCCATCGGGACGCGGTTGACCCGGCCGAGGTTGATGGCGCGGAGCAGCGCGACGAAGATCACGTCGCCATCGTCGCGTCGACCGTGCTCAGGACGAGAAGTCGGGCGTCGACGACCGTGCGGACTCGCTGCGGCCCTTGGGCTCCTCCCACTCTTCCTGCCGGCCCAGGGCGGTGAGGTCGAGGAAGTAGTAGGAGCCGCCGGTCGACTCGAGGCCGCGGGCGTACTGCGAGTAGGTGTGGAACACCCGCCCGTCGGCCTGGAGGAAGCAGCTCCGGCCCGGCAGCTCGAAGGGCTGGTCCGACTGGAAGAAGTCCGCGCCCATGGCCTCGTATTCGGCGCGCGTGCGGTAGTTGTACTCGCCCGGGGCGACAGACTCGTCGATCGTGACCCCGAAGTCGTAGTTGAAGTCGGTGCCGAACGACGAGTACCAGGGAATGTCCCAACCCGTTCTTGGCCTTCCACCGCTCGAGCTTCGCCAGTGGGGCGCGGGACACCATCGCGTAGCTGGTGTCGCGGACGTGAAGGTGCTCGAAGAAGCCGGGCGAGAGCTCGTCGGTGCCGGCGGTGCAGCTCGGACACCCGTCCTCCCATCCCGGGTCGAACATGAAGTGGTACACGATCAGCTGCGCCCGGCTGTCGAACATGTCGATGAAGCGCACGGCGCCGTTCGGGCCGTCGAAGACGTAGTCCTTCTCGATCTCGACCATGGGCAGGTTGCGGCGCTCGATGTTGAGCGCATCCCGCCGCCTGGTCAGGTCCTTCTCCTCGGCGAGCAGCTCCTTGCGGGCAGCGAGCCACTCCTCACGAGTGGCGACTTTGGGAAGGCTCATGGCGCTCCTCCAGCGTCAGGGGGTGTGCCGGGCGACGCCCGTTGACAGTGTTGACCGGATCCCCGGCGGGAAATCATCGAGGATCGGCCGCGGAAGCGTTCGTCTGAACGCCCCGCCCGGGGCGATACCGTCGGAGCCGCATGGCCACCGACACCGACCGGAAGCCGGTCCTGCTGACCGTCGACGACGACCCCGGCGTCTCGCGCGCCGTGGCCCGTGACCTCCGCCGGCAGTACGGCGAGACCTACCGCGTGGTGCGGACGGAGTCGGGCCCGCAGGCGCTGGAGACCCTGCGGGAGCTGAAGTTGCGGGGCGACCCGGTCGCGGTGCTCCTCGCCGACCACCGCATGCCTGACATGAGCGGCCTCGAGTTCCTCGAAGAGGCGATGGACCTGTTCCCGCACGCCCGGCGAGCGTTGCTCACGGCGTACGCCGACACCGACGCTGCCATCGAAGCGATCAACGTCGTCGACCTGGACCACTACCTCCTGAAGCCGTGGGATCCGCCCGAGGAGAAGCTGTATCCGGTCGTCGACTCACTCATCGACATGTGGCGCAACAGTGACGAGCTGCCCGTCACCCAGACCCAGGTCGTCGGGCACCGCTGGTCGGCCCGATCGTTCGAGGTGCGTGACTTCCTGGCGCGCAACGCCGTGCCGTACCGCTGGCTCTCGAGCGACGAGCCGGAGGGCCAACGCCTACTCGCGGCGGCGGGCGTGGACGTGACAAGCATCCCGCTGGTGGTGACCGCGGACGGCGACTACCTGGTCGAGCCGAGCATGAGCGACCTGGCGGCAAAGGTTGGGCTGTCGACGACGCCGACCACCGACTTCTACGACGTCGTGATCGTCGGCGGCGGACCGGCGGGCCTCGGCGCGGCGGTGTACGCGGCGTCCGAGGGTCTGCGCACCGTGCTGGTCGAGCGCCAGGCCACCGGCGGGCAGGCGGGCCAGAGCGCGCGGATCGAGAACTACCTCGGGTTCCCCGATGGGGTCACGGGCGCGCAGCTCACCGACCGGGCGCGGCGACAGGCTCACAAGTTCGGCGCCGAGATCCTCACCACTCGCGACGTCGTCGGGCTCGACGTCCGGGCGTCGTCGAGGGCGGTTCGGTTCGCGGACGGCGGCGAGGTGGTCGCCCACGGGGTGCTGCTCGCCACAGGGATCTCGTACCGCAAACTCGAGGTCGCGGGGGCGGACGCACTGACCGGCCGCGGCGTCTTCTACGGCTCTGCCGCGACAGAAGCGCCCGCGTGCTTCGGCGAAGACGTCTACGTGGTCGGCGCGGCCAACTCGGCCGGCCAGGCGGCGGTGTTCCTGTCTCGCCACGCCCGGCGCGTCACGCTGCTGGTGCGGTCGGATGATCTCGGGCGCTCGATGTCGTACTACCTGGTGCGCCAGATCGAAGAGATCCCCAACATCGAGGTGCGGCTCACGACCCAGGTGATCGGGGTGCACGGCGACGATCATCTCGAGGAGCTCACGTTGTGCAACACCAGTGCCGGAACCCGGGAGACGGTGAGCGCCGGCTACCTGTTCGCGTTCATCGGAGCCGAACCCCGGACGGAGTGGCTCGAGGGTGTGATCGAGCGTGACCCGCGCGGGTTCGTGCTGACCGGCCCCGACCTGGTGCTCGGCCGGCAACGCCCGCGCGGCTGGGACCTCGACCGCGACCCGTACTACCTCGAGGCGAGCGCTTCCGGCGTGTTCGCGGCGGGTGACGTGCGCGCCAACTCGATCAAGCGGGTCGCGTCGGCGGTCGGCGAGGGCGCCATGGCGATCCAGCTGCTTCACACCTATCTGGAGCACCGATGAGCGAGCGCGAACGCCTGGCGCCGGAGGAGCTGCGGACGCTGTTCCTGTTCGAGCAGCTGAGTGACGACCAGCTCGAGTGGCTCGCGGAGCGTGGTCGCGTCGTCGAGTATCCGGCCGGTGGCACGATCCACGCGGAAGGCGCGCCTGCCTCCTGCTTCTTCGTGTTGCTGTCGGGGACGCTCGCCATGCTGAGCCGGGTGCACGGCGGCGAGATCGAGCTGATCCGCTCTGATTACCGCGGTTCCTACACGGGCGCCTTCGACGCCTACCTGAGCGAGCGCGGTGTTCCGCAGCTGTACGGGGGCACGGCGCGGGCGATCACCGACTGCCGGTTGTTCGAGCTGCCCGCCGCCGACTGGGGCCATGCGGTGAGGGAGTGGTTCCCGATGGCCGCCCACCTGCTCGAGGGAAGCCAGGTGCAGGGCTACGCCGCCCGGGACACCGTCGCCCGGCACGAGCGGCTGGTCGCGCTCGGCTCGGTGACCGCCGGGCTCACCCACGAGCTCAACAACCCGGTGACGGCGGTGATGCGAGCGACCGATCGGCTGCGCGAGATGCTCGCCGAGATGCGCGAGAAGGTCGCGTTGATGGTTCGGAGTCAGCTCCCGGCCGATCAGCTCGAAGCGATCGCCGACCTCGCCGGACGCGCGCTCGAGCGCCGACGGGACGCCCCGACCTTGTCGCCCCTGGAGGCGTCAGATCGCGAGGACGAGCTCGCCGACTGGCTGGAGGACCACGGGATCACCGGCGCGTGGGACATGGCGCCCACGTTGGTCGCCGCCGGGATAGACCTGGATTGGCTCGAGAAGTTTGCGGAGGTGCTTCCGCCGGAGCACCTCGAGGTCGGCCTGTCGTATCCGGTCCGCGCCCTGGAGTCCGACAGCATGCTCGACGAGATCACCGACGCCGCCGGACGCATCTCCGGGTTGCTGAGCTTCAGCCAAGCAGTACACACAGATGGACCGGGCGCCGCTCCAGTCGTTCGACATCCACGAAGGGCTCGACGCCACCCTGACGATGCTCGCTCACAAGCTCGGCGAGAACATCGAGATCGTCCGTGACTACGACCGCACGCTCCCGAAGATCGCCGCGTTCCCCGGTGAGCTGAACCAGGTCTGGACGAACCTCATCGACAACGCGGGGGACGCAATGGATGGGCGGGGCACGCTCACGGTGCGAACCAGCGCCGTCGGCGACGATCGCGTCATGGTCGAGATCGGCGACACCGGTCCCGGGGTGCCCGACGACGTTCGCACCCGCGTCTTCGAGCCGTTCTTCACCACCAAAGAAGTGGGCCAGGGGACCGGCCTCGGCCTCGACATCGCCTGGCAGATCATCGTCGGCCGCCACGGCGGCGAGATCAGGGTGGATTCGACGCCGGGTGACACGCGGTTCCAGGTCGTCCTTCCCATACAGCAGACGCTAGGCGAGGGACGTTGCCGGATAGTTGACCGAGTCAAACAAACGTCGGTACGGTCAGTGGGCATGAAGACGCCGATCTCCGAGGAACTCGGGATCGAGTTTCCGATCTTCGCGTTCTCGCATTGCCGCGACGTCGTCGCGGCGGTGAGTCGTGCCGGTGGCTTCGGCGTGCTGGGGGCGCTCGCGTACACGCCCGACGAGCTCGACATCGAGCTCAACTGGATCGACGAGCACGTCGACGGCAAGCCGTACGGGACCGACATCGTCATGCCGATGAACTACGTCGGGAAGGGCGGCGGGAACGAAGCCGAGCTCACGAACCTCGAGGCGATGATCCCCCAGGAGCACTGGGACTTCGCCGACAAGGTGCTCGCCGAATACAACGTGCCGCCGCTGCCCGAGGATCTCGAGGGCCGACCGGTGAAGGCGGCGGGCCTCGGCGTCGACGAGGAGGGCCCCGGCCAGGTCGAGGTCTCTCTGAAGCACGGCGCCAAGATGCTCGTGAACGCGCTCGGGCCGCCGCCGCCCGACGTGATCCAGACCGCGCACGACGCCGGCGTGCTCGTCGGCGCGCTCGTCGGGGCGAAGCAGCACGCCGAGCGGCAGGTCGCCCAGGGCGTCGACGTCATCGTCGCCCAGGGCACCGAGGCCGGCGGCCACTGCGGCGAGATCGCCACGATGATCCTCGTGCCCGAGGTCGTCGACGCGGTCGGGGCCGACGTCCCGGTGCTCGCCGCCGGCGGCATCGCCACCGGCCGGCAGATGGCAGCCGCCCTCGCGCTCGGCGCGCAAGGGGTCTGGACGGGCTCGATGTGGCTGACGGTGGCCGAGGCCGACACCAACCCGGCGGCGCTGGAGAACATGCTCGCCGCCACCTCCCGCGACACCGTGAGGTCGCGGGTCATGACCGGCAAGCCGGCCCGGCAGCTGCGCACGGCGTGGACCGAGGCATGGGAGAGCGACGACTCGCCCGGCCCGTTGCCGATGCCGTTGCAGGGGATCATCTACAACTACGCCGCCCGCCGCGTCTCGCGGGTCCAGCGCAAGGAGCTCTCGGGCTTCCCGGTCGGCCAGATCGTCGGCCGGCTGAACACGGTCCGCCCGACGAAGGACGTCATCTTCGAGATGGTCGAGGAGTGGATCGAGACCACGCAGCGGCTCAACAGCCTGATCGAAGCGTGACCGCGACGCACCCAGCCGGGTTGGGTCACAAACCCCCGCCCAGCGCCGGTTTCCGACCCAACGCCGGGCGCGTACAAGGTGCTCGCGAGCTCAAGCTCGTCGACGCCATCCAGCGCACGCCGTCGGGCAAGGCCGACCACCGATGGGCGAAGCAGCAGTTCGAGACCGAGCGGGCGGCGGGATCGTGAGCGCGACCGAGCTCCCGAACGTCGAGATGACGCTCGAGTATCCGTACACCCGCACGACGGGCCCGGTCATCGGCCCGTTCCTCACCGGCCTGCGCGACGGTCGCATCCTGGGCAACCGGTGCGGAGGCCGGGTGCTCTGCCCACCGCTCGAGTACGACCCCGACACGAGTGAGCCGCTCGAGCCCGAGTTCGTCGAGGTCGGGCCGGGCGGGACGGTCGGGTCGTGGACGTGGGTCGCCCATCCCACACCGAAGCATCCGTTCGATCATCCCGTTCGCGTTCGCGCTGATCCAGCTCGACGGCGCCGACACCCCGATCGCCCACGCCGTCGACGCCGGGTCGATGGACGCGATGTCGACGGGCATGCGCGTCGCCGCCCAGTACCGCGACGAGCGCGACGGTGCGATCACCGACGTGTACTTCGTGCCCGAGGCCGATGCGCGTGTCCAGGACATCACCGCCGGCGACGAGCCCGTCACGATCACCGAGCACCTCGTGTCGCTGCGGATCAGCGAACCGCTCTACCCGCACCGGGCCCGGTTCGCACGCGGGCCTGCTCGAGGGGCGCATCGTCGGCCAGCGCTCGCCGGCGAGCGGCAAGGTGTACGTCCCGAGCAACGGCTACGACAACCTCGAGCGCGTCGAGATGACCGAAGCCGACGACGTCGTCGTCGCCGACCGTGGCGCGGTGAGCTCGTTCACCGTCATCACGCCGGTGCAGTACTACGGCCAGAAGGAGACCGACCCCTACATCCGGGCGTCGATCCTCCTCGACGGCGCCGACCAGCCGATCACCGGCGTCGACGTCCGCGACATCCCGTCCGACCAGTTCCGGGTCGGCATGCGCGTCCGCGCCGTCTGGAAGCCGCCCGGCGAGCGTGACGTCAGCGACCTCGGCAACCGGTTCGGCGGCGCGTGGGAGGGCGTGATCGAGCGTTGGGAGCCCACGGGGGAGCCCGACGTCGACCCCCGACCGCTGCAGGAGTTCGCGTTTTGACCTCCGCGCCCCGCGACGTCGCGGTCGTCGCGACCTCGCAGACGAGCTCGTACCGGCGCTTCGACGACTCCGAGCCCAAGCTCATCATGCGCTGCGTCAACGACGTGTTGCAGCGCACCGGGCTGGATCGCAACGACGTCCAGTTCACGATCGCCGGGAGCTGCGACTACCTCTCCGGGATGCCGTTCGCGTTCGTCATGAACATCGACGGCGTCGGCGCGTGGCCGCCGGTCTACGAGAGCCACGTCGAGATGGACGGTGCGTGGGCGCTGTCCGAAGCCTGGTTGCGGCTGCAGCTCGGGGACATCGACGTCGCGCTCGTCATCGGGTCCGGGAAGTCGTCGCCGGGTCAGCCCCGCGAGGTGTTCGCGCTCCAGACCGACCCGTACGTGATGGCTCCCCTCGGGATGGATCCCGTCTCGCTCGCCGGCATCCAGGCGCGGGCGCTGCTGGATGCGGGCAAGGCCAGCGAGCGGGACTTCGCCGAGGTGGTCGCCGCAGCCGTCGGGACGCGCAGCAGAACCCGCACGCGCAGGTGGCGAAGGACGCGACCGTCGACCAGCTGCTCACCGAGCCCTACTTCTCCGCGCCGCTCCGCACGCACGACCTCCCGCCGATCTCCGACGGCGCCGCGGCCGTGATCATCGCCGCCGGTGACCGAGCCCGTGACCTCTCGGACAACCCGGCATGGATCCGAGGGATCGACCACCGCATCGAGTCGCACCATCCCGGGTCTGCGGGACCTGACGCGGCTCGGTGTCCTCCGAGCTCGCGGCCGAGCAGGCGGGGTTGGGCGACGCGCCGGTCGACGTCGCCGAGCTGATGGTCAACTACAGCCCCGAAGAGCTGATCCTGCGCGACGCGCTCGGTCTCGGCGACGGCACCACCGTCAACCCGTCCGGGGGCCCGCTGGCCGGGCACCCGGTCATGGCCACCGGCCTGATCCGGGTCATCGAGGTCGCGAACCGGATCCAGGCGCGGGTCGGCGAACCGCGGCGTCGCGCACGCGTCGAGCGGACCGTGCCTGCAGCAGAACCTCGTGTGCGTCATGGACGGAGGCGACTGATGGCGCGGCCGTGCGCAGTCGTCGGCATCGGCCAGACCGACTACCGCCGTCAGCTCGACGTGACCCTCGACGGGCTCGTGCGGTGGGCGGCGCTCGAAGCACTCGAGGACGCGGGCATGACGTTCGCCGACATCGACGCGATCGTGATCGGCAAGGCGCCCGACGCGCTCGAGGCGGTGATGATGCCGGAGCTGTCGCTGGCCGACGCGCTCGGCGCGGTCGGGAAGCCCATCCACCGCGTGCACACCGCCGGCTCGGTGGGCGCGTCGACGGCGATCACCGGCGCGACGCTGGTCGAGTCGGGCCGGTACGAACGTGTGCTCGTCGTCTGCTACGAGAAGCAGTCCGAGGGCAACGCGACCTGGGCGCTGTCGGGCGGTCGGTCCGGCGGCCAGGGCGCGGGTGGCACGTTCGCGCCGTGGATCCGCAGCTACATCTCGCGATCGGGCGCGCCCGAGCACATCGGCTGGAAGATCGCGGTCAAGGACCGGCTCAACGCGCTGAAGAACCCGCACGCGCACCTGCGGATCGACGACATCTCGATCGAGAAGGTGAAGGAGTCCCCGATGCTGTGGGATCCCCTGCACTTCCTCGAGTCGTGCCCGTCGTCGGACGGCGCCGCGGCCGTCGTGCTCGGCGAGCGAGGATGTCGCCCGCCGCAGCCCGCGCCCGCCGGCGTGGGTCGTGGCCCACGCCAAGCGCACGGAGTTCAGCTCGTTCCCGGGTCGGGACACCGTGAGGCCGGTCGCGGGGGTCGACTGCGCCGAGGCGCTCTACGCGAAGGCCGGCATCACGGACCCGCTGCGCCAGATCGACTGCGCCGAGCTCTACGTCCCGTTCTCGTGGTACGAGCCCATGTGGCTCGAGGGGCACCTCATCACGCCCGAAGGCGAGGGCTGGAAGCTGACCGACGCGGGGGAGACCGAGCTCGGCGGTGGCTTTCCCGTGAACCCGTCGGGCGGTGTGCTCTCGTCGAACCCGATCGGCGCGTCCGGTCTCATCCGTTGCCTCGAGGCGGCCAACCAGGTGCGCGGCACCGCCGGCGACTACCAGGTCGACGGCGCCCAGGTCGCGCTCGGCCACGCGTACGGCGGCGCCGCGCAGTACTTCGCGATGTGGATCGTGAGCTCCGAGCTGAACCCGGAGTTCCGATGACGAGGCGTGACGATCTCCGGCGGGTCGATCAGGCGCTCGCGCGCATCGCACGCATGGCGACCGGCCGTGAAGGCGCGCGACTCCGATCGGAGCGCTCGGGCGTCCACCTCTCGCAGCCTGCGGTCACGATCCTCGCCGCGTTGCGAAGCTGCGACGCCGTGCGCGTCTCGGAGCTGTCGCGGCTCACCGGTCTCGAGGCGCCGCTCGTCAGCCGGGAAGTGGGGGAGCTCGCCGCCGAGCGGACACGTCCGGCGGAAGGCGGACCCGAGCGACGGGCGCGGCGGGCATCGTCGCGCTCACGCCGAAGGGGCGGCGGGCGTCGGAGGCGTACCGGTCGGCGGCCGACGAGATCATCGCCGAGGTGCTGTCGTCCTGGTCGGCGGCCGACCTGCACGATCTGGCGACCCATCTCGAGCGCGTCGTTCGAGACTTTGCCGGGCCGCCGCAGAACAGCGCGCCGGGCGAGTCGCTCCCGGCGCGCGCCGCCATCTGATCGTTCACGCCGATCCCTTGAACTCCTGAACGTTCGCGCCGATTGCCTCGAGCTCGATCTTGCCGAGGTCGGACTCCATCTTCGGGAACACCGTCTCTTCCTCTTCTTCGACGTGGTGCTCGATCGCCTTCTGCAGCTCGGCGACGACCTCGGCGAGATGCTCCGGATCGCTCGTGCGCTTCACGCGTCCGATGATCTGCTTTGCTTGTGCGTGCTCGTGCTCGGCCTCGTCGGCAAGGGCCTTGCCATCGCTCACGCATTCGCGCAGCGCCGGGTAGACGAAATGCTCTTCGGCGGTGGTGTGCAGCTCGAGCTGCGCGCAGATCTCCTCGGCGATTGACGGTTGCCGATCCCGTTCGAACGCGCCGAAGAGCTGTTCGACTTCACGATGGTCCCGTTTCAAGAGATCAATGACATCCGGCACCACGTTCTCCCCCCCGACGGTGACACGGCTGCCCACTCGTTACCCCGCCGTGCCAGGCGCCAATCCCGCGATGCCCGAGACCGCCGCGGAGTTGTTTCGAACTCGGGTCGGTCGGGAAAGGAGGGACGACCAAAAGGAGGTCCCATGTACATCGGTATCGGAACGCTGGTGTTCATTCTCGTGATTCTCTTGGTCATCTACTTCGTACGGCGCGTATGAGCCACATCCCGACCAAACGGACGAGCAACGGGTGAGTCGTCCGCTGCACCTCGTCGCGAACCGGATTGGATGAAACCGACCCGAACCGGGCAAGAATGGCCGCATGGCTTTGACCCCGCGCGTGCTCGCCTCCCCGTCCGGTGCTCGGGCTGGCGGAGTACGAGCAGGCCGGCGGGGGCCAGGGTTTGGAAGCTGCGGCACGGCTGGGGCCGGATGGGGTCATCGACGAGATCACCGCGTCCGGGCTGCGCGGCCGAGGCGGAGCCGGGTTCCCGACCGGGCGGAAGTGGGCGGCGGTCTCCGGCAACGTCTCGCCCGTCGAGCCGACCACGGTCGTCGTGAACGGGGCGGAAGGCGAGCCGGGCTCGTTCAAAGATCGGTCGATCATGCGGGCCGACCCGTACCGGGTGCTCGAAGGCGCGCTCATCGCCGCCTTCGCCCTCAGCGCCGACACGGTGATCGTGGCCGTCAAGGAGACGTTCACCGCCGAGGCCGAGCGCCTGCGCCGCCGCGATCGACGAGATCCACGGGGCTCGCTGGGCCACGGACGTCGAGCTCAGGGTCTTCGAGGGACCGCCCGAGTACCTGTACGGCGAGGAGACCGGGCTGCTGGAAGCGATCGACGGGCGTGGTCCGTTCCCGCGCGTCTCGCCGCCGTACCGCCACGGCGCCGAGGAGTTCGGCGCCGACCTGGTGACGTCGGCGGCGAAGATCGAGATGGCGGCGCCGGGCGAGCTGTCCGACGCGCCGCCGACCCTGGCGAACAACGTGGAGACGCTGGCGAACGTGCCGGGCATCCTCGCCCAGGGCGCGGAGTGGTTCCGGTCCGTCGGTACGGCCGACTCTCCGGGGACGATCGTGTGCACGGTGAGCGGGCGCACGGCGCGCCACGGCGTCGCCGAGATCCCGATGGGAACGCCGCTGCGCGACGTCATCGACGAGATCGGCGGCGGCGCCCTCCCCGAACGCCGCCACGTCGCGGCGATGTCGGGCGTCGCCAACTCGTTGATCCTCGCCGACCAGTTCGACGCCCCGGTGAGCTACGAGGGGATGCGGGCGATCGGCACCGGGTTGGGGACCGGCGGGTTCATCGTCTTCGACGACACGACCGACTTCGTGGCCGTCGCCGCCGGCGTCTCACGGTTCCTGAGTGTCGAGTCGTGCGGACAGTGTGTCCCGTGCAAGCAGGACGGGTTGGAGCTCGCCGGGATCCTCGAGAAGATGTGCAAGGACACGGCGAACGAAGCCGACCTCGTCGAGCTCGACAAGCGCATCGGCACCGTCGCCGACAGCGCCCGGTGCAATCTCGCGCTCCAGCACCAGCTCGTCGTGGGGAACATCCGGCAACTGTTCCCCGACGAAGCGCGCGCCCATACCCACGCCGCGGCCCGGCCGGTCGAGCCCGAGCTGATCGCCGCCATCGTCGACATCGAGGACGGCCGAGCCGTGCTGGACGAGCGTCAGCGCGCCAAGCAGCCGGACTGGACCCATGACGCCGTGTACTCCGGCAAGTGGCCCGCCACCCTCTTCACGCAGCGTTCCACAGAGGCGTTCGAGTAGCTACGAGCGCGACGGCTCCGGCTCCGGCGCGCTCGCCGGAGTGAGCGTGAACCCTCGGTAGTCGTCGCGGGCGACGCTGTCGCACGTCTCGTTGTAGCGGGGGAAGCCGCCGATGTAGGGCATGAACACGCGCGGCTTGCCGGGCACGTTGGCGCCCATGTACCAGGAGTTGGCCGACGGGAACAGCGTCAGGTTCGGCGACTGCGTTGACGTGGTCGACCCAGGCGTCTTCGGCCTCGACGGTGGCGTCGATCGAAGCGAGGCGTCGCGCCCGCAGGTAGGCGATGCAGTCGGCGACCCAGTCGACGTGCTGCTCGATCGCCACGAGCATGTTGACGAGCACCGACGGGCTGCCCGGTCCCGTGATGGTGAACAGGTTCGGGAAGCCGGCGGTTGCGATGCCGAGGTACGTGCGCGGCCCGGCCGCCCACTTGTCGCGGAGCTTCACGCCTCCGGCGCCGGTGATGTCGGGGCGGAGCAGCGGCCCGGTCATGGCGTCGAAGCCGGTGGCGAACACGATGACGTCGACGGCGAACTCGTCGGTCGCGGTCCGGATGCCGGCCGGGGTGATCTCGATGATCGGCGTGGCCGCAGACGTCGACGAGCGTGACGTTGTCGCGGTTGTACGTCGCGTAGTAGTCGGTGTCGAGGCAGGGACGCTTCGTCGCCGAACGGGTGGTTCCGGGGCGACAGCCGCTCGGCGACTTCGGGATCGTCCACGATCTCGCGGATGCGGGCCCGCACGTACTCGGCCGCGGTGTCGTTGGCGTCGCGGTCGATCAGGAGGTCGTTGAACGCGGCGACCATCCCGAACAGCGTCCCCGACTCCCACGCCCTCTCGAACTGTGCGTCGCGCGCTTCGTCGTCGACGCGGAGCGCCGAGTGCTCGGGCATCGGCACGACCACGCCGGCGCGCGACTCGCGCATCGCCTGGCGGTGCTCGCGGGCGTCGCGCCTTGCGCGCCTGGACCGCCTCCGGGTCGAGCGGCGCGTTCTTGGCCGGCATCGTGAAGTTCGGCGTGCGCTGGAACACCGTGACGTGCGCGGCCTGCTCGGCGATGACCGGGATCGACTGGATCCCCGACGAGCCCGTGCCGATGACGCCGACCCGCAGCCCGCTGAAGTCGACGCCCTCGTGCGGCCACCGGCCGGTGTGGAAGATCTGGCCGGCGAAGGTGTCGATGCCGTCGATCTCGGGCTGCTTCGCGTCCGAGAGGCAGCCCGTCGCCATGATGCAGAACTGCGCCGACACCCGGTCGCCCCGGTCGGTGACGACGTCCCAGCGTTGCGCGTCCGTCGTCCCACGTCGGCCGCCGTCACCCGGGTCTCGAACTGGATGTCGCGGCGCAGGTCGAACCGGTCGGCGACGTGGTTCAGCGTAGCGCAGGATCTCGGGCTGGGTGGCGTAGCGCTCCGACCAGTTCCACTCCTGCTCGAGCTCGGGCGAGAACGAGTACGAGTAGTCCATCGACTCGACGTCGCAGCGCGCGCCCGGATAGCGGTTCCACCACCACGTCCCGCCGACGTCGGCGGCGCCTTCGAAGCCCTGGATGCTCGAGGCCGAGCGCCGCGCAGCCGGTGGTGCGCGTACAGCCCGGCGAAGCCGGCGCCGACGACGACCGCGTCGACGTGCGCGCGGGATTCGCTCACAACGTGATTCTCGCGCGGATCTACGAGGTGACCCAGACCAGGACCTCGGCGCCGCTCGGTCCGGCGGTCAGCGTGCGGTCACCCGCGCTCGTGAGGCGGGCCGCGTCACCTTCGGCGAGCTCGCCCGCGTCCTCGAGGTCGACGTCGCCCGCCGCGACGAACACATGCACGTGCGCGCCGTCCGGCACGGTCGTCGCCTCGCCCGGCTGGAGGCGCGCGCCCCAGAGCACGGCGTCACGTTGGTGGATCGAGATCGCGCCCTCGTGCCCCTGGCCCGAGGCGATAGGACGCAGGCCGCCTTTCTCGAGCTCGCGGTTGACGTCGCGTTGCTCGTAGCCCGGAGCGACTCCTTCGGTGTCGGGCGGGACCCACATCTGGACGAAATGCACCTCCTCCGCGGGCGAGGGGTTCATCTCGGAGTGCTCGATGCCGGTGCCGGCGCTCATCCGCTGCGCGAGACCCGGGTACAGCTCGCCGTGATTGCCTTCGGAGTCGCGGTGCTCGAGACGGCCCGCGAGCACCCACGTGACGATCTCCATGTCCCGGTGGAAGTGAGGCGGGAACCCGCGGGCGGGCGCCACGCGATCGTCGTTGCTCACGAGCAGCAGACCGTGATGCGTGTTGGCGGGGTCGTAGTGGCGGCCGAAGCTGAAGCTGTGCCGGCTGTCGAGCCAGTCGATCTTCGTGTGTGGACGTGTCTCGGCACGGCGGATGTCGACCGGTGCTCATGTGTCAGCATGAATTCAGGTACCCCGGCTGAGTCGATGTCATGATGGCCGGACTCGGCAGAACGAGGGACCGAAGAAGTGAGCACAGGTTGGTCGACGACAGCCGCGCGCGCTGCGGTTCGCGATCATCGGCGCCGGGATGGCGGGCATCCTCAGCGCGATCAAGCTGAAGGACGCCGGCCTCACCGACTTCACGGTCTACGAGAAGGCCGATCGTGTCGGCGGGACGTGGCGGGAGAACACGTACCCGGGGCTCTCGCTGCGACGTCCCGTCCCATCTCTACTCCTATTCGTTCGCGCCCACGCCCGAATGGAGCCACCGATACTCGGCGGGCGACGAGATCCAGGCCTACTTCGAGCAGGTCGCGCGCGAGCACGACATCGAGCGGACGAGATCCGTTTCGGCGACGAGGTCACGAGCTGCCGGTTCGTCGACGGTCACGTGGCACGTCGAGACGGCAGCGCGGGCATCGCGACGAGGTCGACGTCGTGATCGCGGCCACCGGGGTGCTGCACCACCCGAGGTTTCCCGACTTCGACGGCGTCGACGACTTCGAGGGCGCGGTGTTCCACAGCTCGCGTTGGGATCACGACGTGAAGCTCGACGGCGCCCGGATCGGAATCGTCGGAACCGGCTCGACGGCGGTGCAGATGACCTCGGCACTCGTCGAACCGCGCCGGAAGCTGTCGCTGTTCCAACGGACGGCCCAGTGGATCATGCCGCGGAGAACCCGCCCTACAGCGATGACGAGAAGGCGGCGTTCCGCTCGAACCCGGAGCAGCTCGCCGAGCTCCGGGCGAACCTCACGCAGGTGTTCGACACCTTCGCCAACGCGATCGTCGACGCCGACTCGCCGGAGATGCAGATGATCGCCGGCATGTGCCGGGAGAACCTCGAGAGCAACGTGCGCGATGCCGAGCTCCGCGAGGCGCTGCGGCCCGACTACCAGGCGGCGTGCAAGCGGTTGATCATCTCGCCCGACTTCTACGACGCAATCCAGCAGCCGAACGCGGAGCTCGTCACCGAAGCCATCGAGCGCGTCGAGCCGGCGCGGCGTGCGGACCGGCGACGGCCGGCTGCACGAGCTCGACGTCCTGGTCCTCGCCACCGGCTTCAAGACCGACGCGTTCATGCGGCCGATGACCGTGATCGGACGGGACGGCGAGTCGCTGGCGCAGGCGTGGTCGGCCGCGCCCGAGCGCGTACATGTCGGTCTCGATCCCCGGCTTCCCGAACTTCTTCATGCTCAACGGGCCGAACGGGCCCGTCGGCAACTTCTCGCTGATCGAGGTGGCCGAGCTGCAGTTCGGCTACATCATGCAGCTCCTGGAGCCGCTGCGATCGGGCGAGCGCCGCGAGGTCAGCGCGACTCGCGACGCGATGGAGCAGCACGAAGCAGCACGGGTGCGAAGCCGTCGAGAAGACGGTCTGGGTCACCGGCTGTCATAGCTGGTACCTCGACGACCGCGGCATCCCCGCCACCTGGCCGTGGTCGTTCGACCGCTTCCGATCGGAGATGCAGGCGCCGCACACGGCCGCGTTCGAGTATCGGTGACCGCGACGAGGCGCCTTCGCCGCGAACCACCGGCGTTCCGCCACGGTCGAGGTGCGCCGCGTCGAGCATGTGAGCCCGCGGTTGGTGCGCGTCACCTTGAGCGGCTCCGAGCTGGCCGGGTTCACGGTCGAGCAGCCGGCGGCGAGCGTCCGGGTGCTCCTCCCGTCGTCCGGAGCCGGCGAGCTCGTCGTCCCGAGCTGGAACGGCAACGAGTTCCTCCTGCCCGACGGGCGACGGCCGACGATCCGCACGTTCACGCCCTGGCGCGCCGACGCCGAGGCCCAGGAGCTCGACGTCGGCATCGTCGTCCACGGCGGTGGCGTCGCGTCCGACTGGGCGGTGTCGGCCGAACCGGGCCGGCCGGCGGCGATCTCGGGTCCTGGCCGTGGGTACACCGTCGACCGCGACGCGCCCGAGTACCTCGTCGCGGGGGACGAGACGGCGATCCCGGCCATCACGCAGGTTCTCGACGCGATCCCCGACGAGACGCCGGTGCAGGTGCGCATCGAGGTCGCCCACGCAGACGGCCGCCTCGCGTTGGCGGCGCATCCCGGCGCGACCGTCGAGTGGTGCGATCTCCCGTCCGGCGCGCCTCCGGGCGACGCGCTCGGCGCCGCGGTCCGCGACGTGGACCTCCCCGACGGCGCCCGGGTGTGGGCCGCCGGCGAAGCGGCCGCCGTGCAGCGCATCCGCCGCCATCTCTTCGACGATCGGGGCCTGGCGCGAGCGCAGACGTCGGTGCGCGGCTACTGGAAGCACGGGCGCGCCGGTGACGGAGACGACGACGCGTGACATCCCGCCGCTAGTCCCGGCTCGGGTTCCCGCCGGATCACCGCCGAGCTGCGTGAAGGCGAGGTCGTCAAGCCGCTCGAGCTCTTCTTCGACCTCGTCTTCGTGCTCGGCGTTCACCCAGTGCACCGCGCTCATGGCAGAACCAGCCGACGTGGGAGGGCATCGGGCCGGGCGATGCTGGTGCTCGCGGTGCTGTGGTGGGCATGGGTCGGCTTCGCCTGGTTGACGAGCGTCATCGAGCCCGAAGAGGGCGCGGTTCGCATCGTGATGTTCGCCGCCACCGCCGGCCTGCTCGTCGTGGCGCTGTGCGTCCCCGAGGCGTTCGGTGACCGGGCGCTCCTGTTCGCGAGTCGCGTACGGAGTCGTGCGCGCCGCGCACATCGCACTGTTCCTGATCGCCAGTCGCGACGACCCCGCGCTCCGCCGGTCGGTCGTCGGACTGGCCGTCAGCTCCGCGTCGGCGATCGGGCTGCTCATCGGCGCGTCGTTCCTCGACGGCTGGCGCCCAGGCGGCGCTCTGGGCGGTCGCGATCCTGGTCGACTGGGGCGGCCCCGCCCTGTTCGGCATGCGAGGATGGAAGCTGGTCCCCGGCCACTTCGCCGAGCGGCACAGCCTGGTCATCATCCTCGCTCTCGGTGAGTCGATCGTCGCGCTCGGCGTCGGCGCCAAGGTCGACCTCACCGCCGGGCGTGGTCACGGCGGCGGTGCTCGGGATCGCGCTCGCTGCCGCGCTGTGGTGGACCTACTTCGACGTCGTCGCGCTCGTGAACGCGCGGCGCCTGACCTTGGCGACCGAAGGGCGCGAGCGCAACACCCTTGCACGCGACTCGTACTCCTACCTGCACTTCCCGATGGTGGCCGGCATCGTGCTCGCCGCCCTCGGGCTCGAGGAGACTCTCGCGCACGTCGACGACCCGCTCGAAGCCGTGCACGCGTTCGCGCTGCTCGGTGGCGTGGCGCATCTACCTGCTCGCGCACGTCGCGCTGCGGCTCCGGAACGCGCACACGATCAACCGCCAGCGCCTCGTGCTCGGCTCGTCCTGCTCTCGCGCTGATCCCGGTCGGCGACCGACGATGCCCGCGCTGGCGACGCTCGCCGGTGTCGACGTGCTGCTCTGGGCGATGATCGCCTACGAGACCGCCAACTACGACGAACGTCGCTACCGCCTGCGCCACGGCCTCGACCCCGATCCGGAGATACCGCTCGGCGGCGAGCGGGCGGGCGCCGACCGATCCCCGAAGTTCGGGCGTGGACCTGTGAGGATGGAAACGGCCACCCACGAGGTTCCGAACGTTGATCCACATCAGATCCGTGAGCCCGTCCGACGTGACCCCGCGACTCGTGGAGTCGCTCGGCGCCAATGACGGTGTCGTGAACCTGGTCGTCCTCGCGGGGGTAGCGCGCAACCCTGACGGCGACTCGGTGCAGTTCGACGTCATCGCCGCCGAGGCCAATCGGGTGCTCGACGAGCTCCGTGACCTCGACCTTGCGCGGCGGGGCTCGATCGTGATCGAGGACGTCGCCGCCTCGATCTCCGAGCTCGCCGCGAGAGCGGAGCGTGACGAGCCGCGCAAGGCGAGCTTCTCGCCCATCTGGGAGGAGGCCGAGGCCCGGATCCAAGCCCGCGGCGTGTACCCGGCGAGCTGGTTCGTGCTCATGGTCATCGCCGGACTCATCGGCGCCGTCGGGATCCTCACGAATTCGCAGATCCTCATCGTCGGCGCAATGGTCGTGGGTCCGGAGTACGGCGCCATGATCAACGTGGCCTTCGGCGTCGACACCGCGGACGCCCACGTGGTTCGCCTCGGCCTGCGCGCGCTGTTCTTCGGCTTCCTGTTCGCGATCGTCGCCACCCTGCTGTTCGGGCTGGTGATTCGCGCCTTCGACCTCGAGCCGAGAGCGTTCGCGCTCGGCATCCGCCCTGTATCCGACCTCATCAACTCGCCGAACGTGTTCTCAGTCGTCGTCGCCGTCTTGGCGGGGATCGTGGGTGTCGTGTCGCTGACCGAGGCGAGGGCAAACGCATTGATCGGCGTGTTCATCTCGGTCACCACCATCCCCGCGGCCGCGGACCTGGGCCTGTCGATCTCCTTCGGAGAATGGAGCGAAGCCCGCGGTGCGTTGCTCCAGTTGCTGTTGAACGTGGTCATCCTGATCGTCGTCGGCGCCATCGGCTTGCGGGTGCAGCGACGGATCTGGGGACGGACCGGCTGGCGGACCAGCGCTACGTGATCGTGAGCGCGAAGGTTGCGGTGAAGGCCTCGCCGCATGGCACAAACGGCGTCGTACCCGCTACGAGTGCATTCGTCGGCGCGGCCATCGGCTCGAGAGCGGCAAACGGCCGGCCGGGCGGGACCCACACCTGGGCGAACGGGTAGTTCTCCGCGCAGTGCAGTTCGATCGCGACGCCCTCCGCCTCGAGCGCGAGGCGACGTTGCCGCCCTAATCGGTAGAGATCGTCGAACGTACGCCGGCCGATCGGCGCCGCCTCGGCCGGTTCCGGATTGGACGCACCGGTCGGAATGCCGCGCGCATCCAGCGCCAGGTGGTGGCGCGTCGGGAGTCGCAACCGCCAAGTGCTCCGACCCGTGGTCGGCAACCGCAGGTACGGGTGCCACCCGAACGCCACCGGTACCGGCCGCCGGCCGGTGGGGATCACGGTGGTGCCCACCTTCAGCCGGGCGTCGCGTGCGCATGACCTTCAGCTCGATCCGATGCGGGAACGGGAACGCCGGGGCGTCCACGTCGATGGCGGCGCGCAACCACGCGGTGTCGCCGCGGGTGCCGCGACGCTCGATCCGCCAGCCGGGCTTTCCGACGAGCAGACCGTGCATCGGGAGTCCGTTGTCGTCGGTCGTGAGTTCGAGGCCGCTCAGGTCCACATCCACACGGCCGGCCCGATACTGCCGCGTCGCGAGCCGGTTGGCCCACGGTGCGAGGAGCGGGAGGCCGAGCGTGGCTCCGGCACGCAACGCCGCCAGCCCACCGGGGAGAGCGAGATGCTCGGCACCGCGGTATTGCAACGACACGCCCGTCATGCCGAGGTCGGGCAGGAACGTGGCGACGAGATCTCCGGAGGTGAGCGTGAGTGCTGAATGTGCCGCGGAACCGACTCTCCACTACCTCGGCGCCCACCGTGCAAGCGTATCGATCGGCGTGGGTTCATCCGATCGGGGTGAGTGAACCGCGGGACCCTCTAATCCGAATATGACTTCGCATGACGCAGTTCACCGGCCGCCGAGAGTTGCCCGAGGGCACCTGCTCGACACGTAGCTGCTACAGGATCGCGATCGGGTTGACGGGTGAACCCGTCGCAGCCGGCAACCGGAGGGGGGCGATCACGCACAGAAACGACCAGCGATTGTCCTGTTGGCACAGTTCGGCGAGGTCCTCGAACTGCAGGTAGTCGAGCAGGTGGAGCCCCATTGCGTTGATGGCGAGCACGTGCACCGGAAAGTCCACGCCCTCCGTCGTGCTCGGCGCGGTGTCGTTGTTTCCGTCACTCCCGAGGACGGACACACGCCGCTCCGCGAGAAACTCCATGGCCGTCGGGTGGAGGCCGGCGCGAGCGTCGGCTGCGTTCCAAGGGCCAACTTCCGCCCGGCGCCGACTATGCCCGACCCGAACGAACAGGAGGTCGCCTCGGTCCACGCGGAGGTGCTCGGCGCTCTCGGCTGCAGCGAGGTCGTCGACGGTCACATGATCACCGGGCTCGAGCCACGGCACACCTCGCACCAGCGGTATGTCGAGGAGAACACCGCGACCGACGATGCCGTTGCCCGCCACGTCTATCGAAAGAGCCGACGCGCCGGTGGGTGTGAGTGTGTCGACGCTGACATTGTTATAGAGCTTGCTGTTGTAGATGACGTGACACAGAGCATCGATGTGGCTGTCGGCGTTGCCGTGCACGTTCATCACGAACCGATCCATCGCGAAATGGAGTCCTGCACCATGACTGTGATCATCGGCGCCGCCGGTCATCTCGTGTCGGCAGGGCTCGGGGTTGTCGGCTGATGGTCGGTCCTCCACCGGCCGGGCGAGCGACACCGTTTTCCCCGATCGAACCTCGCCGACTGCAGCGAGGACGTGGGCGGGAGTGATGTTGTTGAGGGCTCCACGCCGGTCCGACGTGCCCCACTCGACGTTTGCTCGAGATGGCGATAGAGAGAACGGAAGGCGGCCGCGTCGAGTGCGTCACCAGGCATCGAGTCTCAGGTCCGCTGCTTGATCGGTCCGTGTCGGGAGCACGGAGCCGTAGCTGTCGTCGCCTGCGGACGCCCGGCGCACCGTGAACGCGCGCTCTTCGCGGTGGCGGCCGAGCAACGCGCCGCTCCAGCGGACCAACGCGCCGAGTCGGTTCCGGAACCCGGTCAGGAACACGAGGTGCACGCCCAGCCACATCAGCCAACCGGCGAAGCCGCTGAGGCGGATGCCCTTGAACTCGACCACGGCGCGGAACCGCCCGATCGTCGCCATGCTGCCGAGGTCGACGTACTTGAACGTCACGGTCTTGTCACCGCCGCCTTGCAGCCGGCGGCGGATCGTGCGCCCGGCGAAGAGACCCTGCTGCATCGCGACCTCGGCGACGCCCGGAAGGTGATCGAGGCTCATCATGTCGCCGATGGCGAACACCTCCGGATGACCGGGCAGCGTGCAGTCGGGCAGCACCGCCACCCGGCCGGCGCGGTCGACCTCCGCCCCCGAGGCGTCTCCCAGCATCTTCGCCAGCGGTGACGCCGCCACGCCTGCGGCCCAGATGACGGTGTGCGCGTGGATGCGATCGGTGCCGTCCGGGGTCTTGACGTCGATGCCGTCGAGGTCGACGTCGGTGGCGAGCAGGCCCATGCGCAACTCGACGCCCATCTGCTCCAGCTCCTTGCGGCCCTTGCCGGAGAGGTTCTCGCCGAAGCTCGCCAGCGGCTTCTCGCCGCCGTCGATCAGGATGACCTTGGCGGTGGACGGGTCGATCGTCCGGAAGTTGTGGCGCAGCGAGCGCTCGGCGAGCTCGCGGATCTGGCCGGCGAGCTCACACCCCGTCGGGCCCGCGCCCACGACCACGAACGTCAGCCACCGACGCTTCTCCTCGGGATCCGCCTCCATCTCGGCGAGCTCGAAGGCGCCGAAGATGCGGCGGCGCAGCTCGAGCGCGTCGTCGATCGTCTTCATGCCCGGGGCGAAGCGCTCGAACTGGTCGTTGCCGAAGTACGAGGTCCGGCCGCCGGCGGCGACGATGAGGCTGTCGTACGGGATCTCCATCTGCTGACCGATCGGGTCGAGCGCGGCGACGACGTGCGTTGTCGAGGTCGAAGCCGGTGACCTCGGCGAGCTCCACGCGGCAGTTGCGCGTGTTCCGCGTGACGTCGCGCAGCGCCGGACCGATCTGCCCCTCCGAGAGGATGCCGGTCGACGACCTGGTACAGCAGCGGCTGGAAGAGGTGGTAGTTGTGCCGGTCGACCAGGGTGACGTCGACGGGCGCCATCGCCAGCGACTTGGTGGCGAAGAGGCCGCCGAAGCCGCCGCCGACGATGACGACTCGATGGCGTCCGTCCAAGCCGCGCCCTCAGCCCCCTCGTCGAGCCGGCTGCGCTGGTCGAGCAGCCAGAGCATCACGAGCGCGGGCGCCGACGAGCGCGCACGCCGATGATGAACGCGATCATCAGCCACAAGAGCACCGAGCTGGGCGCGGCGGCCTGATCGATCGTCAAAGTCGTCGGGAGGATGTACGGGTACTGCGCGACGCCCCAGCCGAGGAGCACGGAGACCACCGTCGCCGCGGCGAGCAGCCGGACCCGGGTGCCGCCGAACTGCCGCCACAGCGCGCCGAGCGTCGCGAGGCCGAAGACGGCCGACGCGATCACGAACGGGAGCCCCTCGTGCAGCAGGCCGTGGTGGATGTAGGGGGCGTCGTCGCGGAGCACGAACAGCCCGACGAACGCCGCGACCCCGGCTGCCAGGCCGATCAGAAACGCTCGAATGCGGAAGTACGACGCCATCACGTCGTCGTAGTAGCGATTGCGCGTCGGCGAGGAGGAACGTCGCGGCGATGAACGCCGAGATCAGGACGCCGAAGATCCCGACGATGATCGACGTGGAGTTGAGCCAGCTCGCCCAGAGGCTGCCCTGCTCGTTGCCGGGCGGCACGCGCCCGACGCGATCCCGCCGAGGGCGGCGCCGAGCATGAACGGCGTGACGAGCGACGAGATCCCGAACGCCGCCGTGAGCACGCGCTTGCGGCCGGCCTTCTGGGCGATCTTGCGGAACGCGAAGCCGGAGCCGCGGACGACGATGCCCGACGCCGGCGAGGATGATCGGGACGAACAGCGTCTTCATGATCGAGCCGAACGCCTGCGCTGAACGCCGTCCAGCACACGATGGCGGCGAAGATCAGCCAGACGTTGTTGGCCTCCCAGACCGGCGCCATGGCGTGGTCGATGAGCCCGCGCGGCCGCTCGCCTCGTTGGAGCCGCCTGCGAGAGGTCCCAGAACCCGGCGCCGTAGTCGGCGCCGCCGAGCACCGAGTACATGATGACGGCGAACCAGAGGATGCACGCGGCCGCGACCGCCATCAGACGCCGACCTTCTCGCCCGCCCTCGCCCCGGCGTCCTCGTCACCGAGGCGGAGCGGCCCGCGCGGCCCGTAGGGCACGTCGGAGTCGGCGCCCTCGTCCTGGGCGCGCCAGCGTCGTGCGACACCCGGAGCGCGGTGATGAGCCCCATCGCGACCAGCACGTACAGCGCGACGATGATCGCGAACGTGATCCAGATGCCGCCGTGGTCGGTGACCGCATCCTTGGTGCGCAGCACGTTGTACACGATCCATGGCTGTCGCCCGACCTCGGTGACGAACCAGCCCGCCTCGATGGTGGCGAGAATGGCGACGCCCGAGACCGCGGCACAACGCAGGAACCAGCGCGTCTTCGGGAGGCGTCGTTTCCGCCACCACACGAACCCGAACCAGGCGGCGAGCAGCGCGAGGGCGGACGCGGTCAGGACCATGACGTCGAACGACCAGTGCACGATGTTCACGGGCGGCCGGTCGTCGGCCTTCACCGTGTTGAGGCCCTTGATCTCGGTGTCGGCGCTTCCGCCCGTGAGGAACGATGCCAGATCCGGGATCTTGATCGTGTACTCGATGCTGGCGTTGTTGTCCTGGCCGTTGCCCGGGCAGGTAGCCGAAGAGCGCCTCGGGCTCGTGGTTCCCGGTCTGCTGGACGCCCTCGATGGCCGCGAACTTCACCGGCTGCTCGCGGATCACCATCCGCGTGATCTGGTCGCCGACGACGAGCTGCACCGGCGTGAGGATCGCCGCGATGGTGAACGGGATCAGGAAGCCGAGGCGGTGGTAGCGGTCGTTGCGCCCGCGCAGCATGCCGACGGCGTACACGCTGGCGACGACGAACCCGGCCCCGAGGTACGCGGCGATGACGAAGTGCGTCACCTCCCACGGGAAGGCCGGGGTGAACATCGCCTTGGCGACGTCGACGTTCTTCGGCAGCCCCTTCGACGAAAGCGTGAAGCCCTGCGGTGTGTTCAGCCACGAGTTCACGGCGAGGATGCTGATCGCGCCGAGGACCGACACGAACGGGATCGGCACGCCCGTCCACAGGTGCGCTCGGGGGCTGAGCCGGTCCCAGCCGTAGATGTAGACGGCGATGAGGATCGCCTCGAGGAAGAACGCGATCGCTTCGAGCCCGAACGGCAGGCCGAACACGCTGCCGAACTTGCCCATGAGGCCCGGCCAGAGGAGCCCGAGCTCGAACGACAGCACCGTGCCCGTCACGGCGCCGACCGCGAACGTGACCGCCATGACCTTCGACCATCGCCGGGCCAGGAGAAGCGCGACCTCGTCGCGCTTTGCGTACGCCGCGCCAGTTCGCGATCAGCGTGATCGCCGGCAGTGCCACGCCGATCGGGACGAGCAGGATGTGAAAGCCGAGCGTGAATGCCATCTGCTCGCGCGCGGCGAGCAGGGTCGAGGACGCGTCCGACGCCAGGACTCGAGAGGTTCACGATCGGCTACCCGAGCCGTTCGAGCAGGTGCTCGCCCACGCGCAGGGCGTTGGCGATGATCGTGAGCGTCGGGTTCACGGCGCCGATGGATACGAAGAAGCTCGAGTCGACGACGTACAGGTTGTCGAGCTCGTGGGCCTTGCAGTTCGAGGTCGAGCACCGACGACTCCGGGTCGGTCCCGAACCTCGGGTGCCGGCCTGGTGCGCCGTGGCCGAGATGGCCATCCCCTTGTGGAGGTACACGTTGCGCCGATGCGTGTCCTCGTCCATGCCGAGGTCGCTCAGCATCGACTCGAACTTCTTGCGCAGCCGCTTCAGCGGCTTCGTTGTTGTTCTCGTCGTCGAGGGCGAGTCGTGGGGTGCCGTCGTCGTCGATCGTCAGCCGGTTGTCGGGCTCGGGAGGTCCTCGGCGGACAGCCAGAAGTCGACGCCGTGAAGCGCGATTTCGTCGAGCGAGGCCTCCGGCGTGAGCTTGGCGCCCCACTTCACCCGGCGCGGCGCCATGGCCCGCAGCTGGATCGCCGTCCGACTTGCCGAGCATCTGGATGTCGCCGAACGGGTACTCCCAGTCGTCGCCCTTCAGGTACCAGTCGTTCAGGGCGAGCGTCTTCTGGAACCGCGTCGGGTTGGGCTCCTTCGACATCGCCATCAGCGCCATGTTGTTGTGGCGCATGTAGTTCCGGCCGACCTGGTCGGAGCCGTTGGCGAGCCCGTTCGGGTGCCGGTCGTTGGCCGACGCAGCAGGAGCAGCGCTGAGTTCGACGCGCCGCCCGCCACCACGACGACATCTCCCGAGAACCGCGCCTCGGAGCCGTCGCCCATCGTCGCGACCACCGCCGTGACCTCACGGCCGGAGTGCTCGGTCTCGAGCCGGTGACCTTCGCGTCGGTGACGAGCTCGACGTTCGGTGCTCGTCCAGGCGGATCGACGCAGACGACCTCCGCGTCGGCCTTGGCGTGCACGAGGCAGGGAAGCCGTCGCACCAGGTGCAGCGGATGCACGCTGCCTGTGCGGCCGCCGTCGGCCTCCTGTCGAACAAGATGCCGACGGGCAGGTGGGACGGTGGAAGCCGAGCCGCTCGAGGTCGTCGGAGAGCTGCTGGATGCGCGGCTCGTGCGACACCGCCGGCCACGGGATACTCGCTTGCTCCACGGGCCTTCGGTCGGGTCCTCGCCCGGGCTGCCGCGCACCTCGTAGAGCCATTCGGCCTTGCGTGTACTACGGCTCGAAGTCGTCGTAGCTCGAGCGGCCAGGCGGGCGAGATGCCGTCGTGGTGCTGATCTCGCCGAAGTCCTCGGGCCGCAGCCGGAACAGCGCGGCGCCGTACAACTTGGTCTTGCCGCCGACGTAGTAGTTCACCTCGGGTGGAACTCGTCGCCGTCGGCGTCGTGCCACTCCTCGTCGGTCGATGTACTTGCCCGTCGATGAAGACCGGCTCGTGTCCCAGTTCTCCATCTCGCGGGGAGGTAGCCGCCCCGCTCGAGCAGCAGGATCTGCTTGCCGGACGGCGCCAGCTTCCAGCCAGCGTGCCGCCACCCGCGCCGGTGCCGATGATGATGACGTCGTAGTGCTCGTCCGTCGGCATCGCGGCGCGCTCCTACAGGCCCGGGCTGGTGTGCATGATCCCGCCGTCGGCGAAGACGGTGGTCGCGGTCATGTAGCTGGCCTCGTCGTCGGCGAGGAACGCCACGACGTTGCCGATCTCCTCCGGCTTGGCCATGCGGCCGAGCGGGATCGCGGTGTCGAGCGTCTTCATCTTGCCGGGTCCTCCATCGTCGACATGTTGATCGGCGTCTCGACCGCTCCGGGCCCGACGCCGACGACCCGGATGCTTGTGCGGCCCGAGCTCGACGCCGGCGGTGCGGGTGAGCATCCGCATCCCGCCCTTGGACAGGCAGTACGGCGTGTTGCCCGGCATGGGCCAGTCCTCGTGGACCGAGCTGATGTTGATGATCCGCCCGCCGCCGCCCTGGGCGATCATCTGCTTGGCGGCGAGCTGGGTGCCGAAGAAGGCGCTCTTGAGGTTGATCGCCATCACCTTCTCGTACTGCGCCTCGGTGGTGTCGAGCACCGAGGTGCGGGTCTCCACGCCGGCGTTGTTGACCATCACGTCGAGCCGGCCGAACGCCTTGACCGCCTCGTCGATCGAGCCGCTGCAGGTCCTCGACCTTGCTGACGTCGGCCTTGACGCCGATCGCCTGGTCGCCCAGCGCCGCGACCTCCTGCTCGAGCTCCTCGGTGGCCTGCTCCTGGGCGACGTAGTCGATGACGATGTTGGCGCCCTGCGCCGGGCGAGCGCCAGCGCGATGGCCTTGCCGATGCCGCTGTTGCCGCCGGTGACGATGGCGACCTTGCCCTTCGAGTGTCATGGCTGCCTCCTGCCGTGGTCCCGGTGCCAGACGCGCCTCGGACCCGCCGACCCTAGGGCGCGATCCGGGCCCGGCGTCGTCATGCCGATCGGGATGATGTTCGGCGGGCTCGCTGAACGCCTGCAATTGCGCGCCCAACGGACGCTCCGACGCCGGAGGTCACCGGGATGTCGACACGTATCCCGCCATCGCCGACCACGGCCTGATCGGCGACCTGCAGACAGCGGCGCTCGTCACCACCGACGGCACCGATCGACTGGTTCTGCTGCCCCCGCTTCGATTCGCCGAGCATCTTCGGCTCGCTGCTCGACCAGCAGAAGGGCGGCCACTTCGCCATCACGCCGGTCGCACCGACTGCGTGACGAAGCAGATGTACCTCCCCGACACCGCCGTCCTCGTCGACGCGGTTCCTGTCGCCGAAGCGGCGTCGCCGAGATCCATGGACTTCATGCCGATCGAGAAGCCCGGGCAGTCGTCACCGACCACCACCGCCTCGTCCGCATGGTGCGCGGCTCCGGGGCGAGGTGCGAGCTTCGAGGCCGACATCGCGCCGCGGTTCGACTACGGGCGCGAGTCCCACACGACCCAGGTCGACCGGCACGGACGCGGTGTTCGAGAGCGCCGTCGTTGACGCTCACCTCACCGGACGATCCCCCTCGAGGAGCACAACGGTGACGTCGGCGCGCGGTTCACGGTGCGCGCCGGCGACTTCACGGGCGTGCATCCTCGAGTCGGCGCAGAAGAGCGAGATCGGCCACGGCGAGATGATCGAGGTGTTCCGACGACACGGTCGAGTACTGGAAGGCATGGCTGCACAAGTCCACGTACCGGGGTCGGTGGCGGGAGGCCGTCGCCCGCTCGGCGATGACGCTGAAGCTCATGACCTACGCGCCGACCGGCGCGCTCGTCGCGGCGCCCGACGGCCGGTCTGCCCGAGCAGGTGGGCGGCGAGCGCAACTGGGACTACCGCTACACCTGGGTCCGCGACGCCTCGTTCTCCGTCTATGCCCTCCTCGGGCTCGGGTACACCGAGGAGGCGGCCGCGTTCGGCATCTGGCTGCGGAACACGATGGAGCAGGACGTCGCCGCCGGCGAGTCCGCTCCACCTCATGTACCGGGTCGACGGCAGCTCCGACCTGAACGAGGAGACCCTCGACCACTTCGAGGGCTACCGGGGTCGGCGCCGGTGCGGATCGGCAACGGCGCCGCCGATCAGCTCCAGCTCGACATCTACGGCGAGGCCATGGACTCGATCCGGTTCGCCGACCGGTCGGGCGCGCGCGATCGGCGACCGGGGCTGGAACGACATCGTCCACATGATCGACTGGCTGTGCGAGCACTGGGACCAGCCCGACGAGGGCATCTGGGAGACCCGCGGCGGGCGCAGGGCTTCATGTACGGCCGACTGATGGAGTGGGTCGCGTTCGACCGCGCGATCCGCATGGCGATCGACCACGGCCGTCCCGCCGACTCGAGCGGTGGACGAAGGAGCGCGACCAGATCTACCGCAGGATCCAGACGAAGGGCTGGAACGACTCCATGAAGGCGCTTCGTGCAGTACGAGGGCAGCGACGTGCTCGACGCCTCGCTGTTGCTCATGCCGCTGATCGGCTTCGTGTCCCCGTTCGACGAGAAGTGGCAGTCGACGTTGTCGGCGATGGACAAGGTGCTCGTGTCCGACAGCCTCGTGTACCGCTACGACCCCAAGGCTTCGCCCGACGGGCTCCAGGGGGACGAAGGGACGTTCTCGCTGTGCACGTTCTTCTACGTCGACGCACTGGCGCGATCAGGCCGGCTCGACGACGCGCGGCTGGTGTTCGAGAAGATGCTCACGTACGCCAACCACCTGGGTCTGTTCGCCGAGGAGATCGGCCTCACGGGCGAGCAGCTCGGGAACTTCCCGCAGGCGTTCACGCACCTCGCGCTGATCAACGCGGCGATGAACCTCGACTACCAGCTCGACCACGGCGCCGGCCTGGTCAACGTCGTCTCGACGTGACCGAGGCGGTCAGCCGCTCGCCCGCGGCCCTGCGGCGGGTGCTCGTTCCGCTGGCGCTCGCGCAGTTCATCTGCAGCTTCGCCGGCTCGAACATGAACGTGATGATCACCGACATCAGCACGGACCTGAACACGTCGGTCCAGGGCGTCCAGGTCGCGATCACGCTCTTCCTGCTGGTCATGGCGGCGCTCATGATCCCCGGCGGGAAGCTGACCGACCGTTGGGGCCGCAAGCGCTGCTTCCAGCATCGGCCTCTTCCTGTACGGGATCGGCGCGCTCCTGAGCGCCGTGTCGCCCGGTCTCGGCGTGCTCATCCTCGGGAACTCGATCTTCGAAGGTGTCGGCACCGCCCTGCTGATCCCGCCCGTGTACATCCTCACGACGTTGCTCTTCACGGACCTCACGTCGCGGGCCGGCGCCTTCGGCGTTGATCAGCGGCATGGGCGGGGTCGGCGCCGCCGCCGGGCCGTTGATCGGCGGGCTCATCACCACCGCGATCAGCTGGCGGGTGGCGTTCGTCTTCCAGGCCGCTGGTCATCGTCGTGATCCTCGTGCTCGGCCGCCGCATCGAAGACCCGGTGCCGCCGGATCCGACTCACCCGTTCGACATCGTCGGAGCGATCCTGTCCGCCGCCGGCCTCATCATCCTGGTGATGGGCATCCTCGCCGCGGACAACAACCTCGTGCTTGACGCTGATCCTCCTGGCCGTCGCAGCGCCTGGTCCTCGCCGGGTTCTTCGTCCATGTCCGCGCCATGGAGCGCGCCCGACAAGGAACCCCTGCTGTCGACCGGCTTTTCCGGAACCGCACGTCGAACCTCGCCCTCGTCACGCAGAACGTCCAGTGGCCCGTGCTGTTCGGGGATCTCGTTCACCGTCTCCGCCTATCTGCAGGTCGTTCGCGGCTACAACGCGATCGAGACGGGGGTCGATCTTCACGGCCGCCACCGTCGGCGTCCTGGTCTCGTCGCTCGCGGCTCGGCGGCTCGCCAGCGAAGTACGAACAGCGCACGCTGATCATGGCGGGCTTCGTCGTCACGATCGGCGGGATCGGAATTTTCCTCGCCATGGTGGCGAGCTCACCCAGCGTGTGGGCGTTCGCACCCGGGCTCCTGCTCATCGGGCTGGGCGTCGGCGTGATGCTGACGCCTTCGGTCAACGTCGTGCAGTCCGCTTCCCGGAGAACCTCCAGGGCGAGATCAGCGGACTGTCGCGGAGCGTCTCGAACCTCGGCTCGTCGCTCGGCACCGCCATCGCCGGCACGATTCTCGTGGCGGGTCTCACGACCCACGCGTACGGCGCCGCGATGATCGTGCTGGCGGTCATCGGCTTCATCGGCCTGGCGGCCGCGATCCTTCTGCCGCGCGAACCGGCTCCCGCGGTCGACGCTTGACGAGCGACGAGCTACCAGCTCGACCACGGCGCCGGGCGCGTCGACGT
The DNA here is from genome assembly GCA_963747195.1 of uncultured Actinomycetes bacterium. Classification (GTDB taxonomy): domain Bacteria; phylum Actinomycetota; class Acidimicrobiia; order IMCC26256; family JACDBD01; genus JALZAA01. Next base: position 26,315 of record CAVVDV010000006.1, on the reverse strand, counting down.
GGTCAGCCCTGGTCCGGGGAGCTGACGGGTCTCCTCCTCCTCGCCGGGCACGCCGGCGACGAGCCGGGCCGAGGTTGCTGACGAGCAGGGCGATCACCGTGACGAGGTAGAGCTGCCCGATCAGCGCCTCGAGGACGGCGAGCGCCCGGCCGAAGCCGCCCGCCGCCGTGAAGTCGCCGTACCCGACGGTCGTCTGCGTCACGAAGCTGAAGTAGAGATAGTCGGCGACCGTGGCGTGTGCCTGCTGCGTGAAGAAGGGTTCCGACTGGATCGTTCCGATAGCCGCGTAGGCAAAGGACCACAACATCCCGAGCAGGACGTAGACGCACACCGCGCCGAGAACGGTCTGGATGTCGATCACGTGCCGCCGTGCGAGGGCAACAACGATCGCGACCGGCGCGCCCGCCACGAGGAGCAGGTTGAGGAGGAACAGCGACCCGGTGAGGTTCTTGTCGCCGACGATCAGCCCGACCGTCGCCGACCCGAGACTGATGACCACGACGATGACAGCGATCCGCCACAGCCTGCGACTGGAGCCGGACGCGGACAGCGCAGCGAGCAGCGTGGCGCCCTGGAGGACGACGGCGACCAGCGGGACCCAGTCGCCGGTCGGCCCGATCGCGAGGAAGACGAAGGTCGCGAAGAGCAGAAGCAGGACGATGCCGTAGCGGTACGCCGGCATACTCGCTTCGCTCCGGCCCGCGGCCCGAGCGGGCGTGCTCAGGAGAACCTGGCGCGCGCCCGCCTCCAGCGCCACGCGATCTCGAGGAGACCCCACAGCACGAGGAGGAGCAGCCAGAAGGGCGCGCCGGCGAGAGGCTGGCGCCGGAGCTTCGCTACTCGGCCTATGCCGTCTTCCATGACCTGCCCTTTCTCGATGCGGTCCTCCCCATTGTTGCTCATGGGGCCGGGCTCGGACGCGGCGCGGTGTCCTCTTCCTGCGTACTCGGCGAGCAGCCGTTGCTCCTCGTCCTTCTTCGGATAGAAGAAGAACACGACGACGAAGCCCAGCAGGATCGCCACGATGCCGGCGAGGTAGGCCCAGTCGGCGCCGTCGACGAACGACGACTTCGCGCCGGCGATGATCTGCTTGGCGTACTGCGGGTTCCGCCTTGGCGATGTTCTCGGCCCCGGCGAACGACTGTTGCAGCTGGTCCTCGGTCGTGTTGCTGATCTGGCTGCTGTTCGGCGACGCCGCGATCGCGCTCGGCGACCGCCGCCGAGTAGCCCGCGGTCAGGAGAGCGCCGAGGATCGACTGCATGATGGCGCCGCCGAGATCGCGCTGGAGGTCGGCGGTGCCCGAGGCCATGCCGGCGCGCTTCACGGGAACGGAACCCGGTGAGCGAGTGCGACGCCGGCGTGCCCGCGAAGCCGACGCCGATGCCGACGAACGCGTACGCGAGCCCGACCTCCCAGTAGAGAGTCCCCTCGTCCCACAGGGCATACATCGTGAGGAAGCCGAAGAGCACGAAGACATACCCCAGCAACAGCGTGAACCGCGCGCCCCGTGCCTCGATGAGCTTCGCCGACCTGGGCGCGACGAGAACCATGAGGAAGACGGCGGGGAGGATGGATGCCCCGGCCTGCAGCGTCGAGTAGCCGAGCACGTTCTGCAGGAACTGCTGGCCGATGAACATGGCGGCCATCAGCGAGCCGAACACGATGATGCCGGCGCACAGCCGCGACCCAGAAGATACGGCGCGCGGCGACGTGCAGGTCGTACAGCGGGATTCCGCGCGGCGCTGCCGGATGAAGAACGCGATCGCGGCCGCGGCCGCGACGACTCCGAGCCCGATCGCAACCGTCCCCTCGTTCGGGACGGAGGCGAAGTTGATCGAGACGATGAGGGCGCCGACCAAGATCGCCGACAAGATGCCGCCGAGGTTGTCGACCGGGTCGCTCGTCTCGTTGACGTGACTCGGGACGAGCACGACCGCGAGCACGAGGGCGACGGCGGCGAGTGGAAGGGTGACGAGGAACACGGATCCCCACCAGAACTTCTCGCAGCATGCCGCCGGCCACGAGGGGACCGAGTGCCGACAGTCCCGCCGCCGATCGCGGACCACAGGGCGATCGCCTTCGTGCGCGCCGGCCCCGACCACAGCGCCGTGATCAGGGCGAGCGTCGTCGGGAACGCCATACCGGCCGAGATGCCGCCCACGATGCGGGCGACGATGAGGAAGCCGTCGGACGGTGCGTACGCAGCCGCGATGGACGCCGGGATCGACAGCGAGATCCCGAGGACGAGCATCATCTTGCGCCCGTAGCGGTCTCCCGAGCGCGCCCAGGTACAGCACGGACGCAGCAAGGCCGAGCGAGTACCCGACGGCGACGAGGTCGAGCGTTGTCTGCGACGAGTCGAACGCGATGCCGATGTCGGGCAGGGCGACGTTGGCGACGGCGAGGTTCAGGTTCGCGACCGCCGCGACCAGGATGAGGGCGACGAGGACGAGCCCCGCGCGCGCAGGAGCGGTGGAGGTCTCGGCGGCTGCCGCGGTGCCCGGGGTTGTCGTCTGCGTCATTCGTCCAGGAGACCGAGCCCGCGTGCCTGCTCGACGGCTTCGGCGCGGGAGCTCACGCCCAGCTTTCGATACGCGGCGATGGCCTGGGTCTTCACGGTGTTCCGGGACACGATCAGCTCCTCGGCGATCGCCTCGAAGCTCAGGTGCGTCGGGAGGTAACGGAGCACCCGCATCTCGGCGGGGGTCAGCGGGGTCGCCGCCAGGCCCACCGGGACCGTCGAAGCGTCCGTCATCCGCTCGACCTCGCGAAGCCGTTCCGGCAGCACTCCCGCGTCGGGATACCTCGCGAGGATGCGGTGACATTCGCGTACGAGCATCCGTGTGGTGTTCACGTCGCCGAGGAGCAGCGTGGCGCGTGCGATGGAGAGCGCGGCGTCGGCGATCAGGGTCGGCCCGAGGTCGGTGAGCTTCTCGAGGAGCCAGAGCCCGTGCTTGGACGCGGTCCGGGCATCGGCCGTCCTGCCCTGCCGGGCGTGCGACAGCGCCGCGACCGCATACGCGAGCGCCATGGCGGGGCGTTCACCGAGGGCGTACCGATCGATCAGCTGCAACGCCCGGTCGACGCGCGACGCGCCCTCGGATACTGCTCCTTCTTCGATGTCGAGTAGCGCCAGCTGCGTGAGGCAATGCACGTGTGTCGCGGGATGGAGCACCCCGGCGAGGCGCGCACCGTCCTCGAGTCGCGCCCCGCGCGAGCTCGGGCTCGCCGAGCAACCTGAGCGCGCCGCCCTCGACGAAGCGCGCGATCGGACGGAACACGCTCTCGGGGCGGTCGAGCTCGAACGCCAGCGCGGCGTGTTCTCGCACATCGGTCAGTCCTTCACCGCCGGCGAGCGATCGCAGCAGCAGGACAGCCGAACGCAACGGCGTGCCGTCGGGCAGGATCGCGTCGCCGCCGTGCTCGGCGAGCGATGCCCAGTGGCCGATGCTCTCCGTGTCGCCCGCGGTCAGCGACCACCACGCCGCCGCCAAGCGCGAGCGGTGGGTGGGCCGCGACCTCGTCGGGAGTGAACGGCGCCAGCCAGCGCGTCACCGTCGCGGTCCGGCCGCGACTCAGGTACCCGGGACCGTTGCACCAGATGAGCGCGGCCATCCGATCGATGTCGTCCGCGGCGCGCGCATGGTGGAGGGCGCCGTCGATGTCGCCGTGCTCCTCCCACCACGTGCTGGCGCGGGTGTGCAGGGCGGTCTCGATCGTCGGGTCGAGGCGATGGAGCTCGCCCTGGAGCATGTCGCGAAAGAGATGGTGGTACCGGTACCACTCGCCCCGTCGGTCGAGCGGCACGAGGAACAGGTTCGAAGACTCGAGCTCGTCGAGCCGCTGGGCCGAATCGGCGCTCTCGAGCACGGCGTCACAGACGCGGGCCGAGAGGCGATCGAGCACCGATGATCGGATCATGAAGTCACGGAGTCGGTCGGGGAACGCGCGCAGCGCTTCGTCGTGCAGGTAGTCGGCCACGACACGATCGTCACCCGCGAACCGCTCGGCGGACGGCGGTGGGATCCGGAGACTGGCGCAGTGCGATCGCAGCCAGGTAGAGGCCCGCCGGCCAGCCTTCGGTCCGGAGAACGAGCGATTCGAGCGCGGACCGGCCGACCTGCACTTCCGCCTGCGCCAACAGCGCACCCGCCTCGTCCTCGTCCATAGCGAGCTTCTCGACGCCGATGCGGAGGAGCCCGCCGTTCGCCGCGCATGCGCGAGAACGAGAACGGCGGATCGCTCCGGCCCGCCAGTACGAGGTGCGAACCGGGCGGCATGTCGTCGGCGAGAACTTCGATCAACTGGATCGAACGAGGGTCTTGCACGAGGTGGACGTCGTCGAGCACGAGCAGGAACGGGAGCGACCTGTTGGCGAGGACGTTGGCGAGGCGGGGGAGTCGAATGCTCGCGAGGTCGGCTTGCGACATCGCCAGCGCCGAGAAGGTCTGCCGGTCCAGCGGCTCGACCGAGTCGAGCGCGAGCGCGACGTACGCGAGGAGCGCCGACGGATCGTTGTCCTCTTCGGTGATCGTGAGCCACGCGAACGGCCGTTCGGCCGCGGTCGTCATCTCGCTGACGAGAGTTGTCTTCCCGTACCCCGGCGGTGCGACGACGAGCGCGACGGTCGCGTCACTCTCCTGGAGCTGCGCAGCGAGTTTCGGTCGAGGCACGACACCGGGACGGAGCTCGGGTCGCCGCATCTTGATCTTGCTGGGGACGAAACGGAGAACTCGCTCGAGGAGCTCCTCTTTCGAAGGATCGGACTCCGGCGTGTTCTCGATTACTAGCCCCGCCACAACGCCAGAGTGGCCGGTCGGAGCGCGTGAAGTAAAGGGTCGAGCGGCCCTGAAGCGTGAACTTTCGGTGTGATCACTCCGACGGGAGCAGTTGGAGTTGCTCGAGCAGTGAGACTTCGTCCCAGTATTGGCGGAAAGCCCGAATGCGGTCGCCCTCGAAGTCCGCGACCGTCACCCCGCGCAGCGTGAATCTTCCACCGCTGGGTTCGATCACGACTTCTTCGTCGACCACGAGAGGACCGGAATGGGTCGCGGTCGCGATCCACTCGACGCAAGCCTGGTCGTCACCGACATCGAGTGGCGTCACGTCGAGCTCGATGTCGGAGAAAGCGTCCTGGCGGTCTTCGAGCTCGACCGCCAGCTCGGCCGCCGACGTCACCGTCATGGTCGGTGACCAACCCTGGACGTCGTCGGCGTAGAGCTCACCGACGACGCGGCTGTCACCGGTGACGGTCGCCTCGATCGCCTGCACCAACGCCGCCGCCCGGTCAGCACTCGATCCCATCATTTCTCTCCCTTGCCCCGAGGCCCCGGGTCCCTACACGCCCAAGAGCTTCGACTTGGCGGCCGAGAACTCCTCGTCGTTCAGCGCGCCCGACTCGTGCAGCTTGGCCAGACGCTCGAGCTCGGCCGTCGAATCCACCGGTGCCGCCGCCGGCGCCGGCGCGGCGGGCGCGGCCTGCGCCTGGTCGTCGTACTGGTTCTGCTGGTTGCGGCGCTGGCCCGCCTTGTAGGCGACCGTCGCCGTCGCCGCTCCCGCAGCCACTCGCATCAGCGGCCGCCGGGGCCGGAACATGAGACCCATCGTCGCCTCCTCTGTCGCCGCGAACGGCGTCGTGCTTTCGACCATACGGAGCACGCCCGTGGCGGTCATCATCCGCAAGGGATGAAGAGAGGCCGGGCCCCTCAGTACCCTCTCGTGCAGCACACCTTCGGCAACCGGAGACGGGCGCGGAGCCGAGAGGAGCAGGACGATGGGGGAGCAACGCGTAGGAACGGTGACGCACTACTTCGGCAAGCCCCAGGTGGCCATCGTGGACATCACGGCCGGGGAGCTGCGGGTGGGCGACACGATACGGGTCGCAGGCGCGCATTCGAACTTCACGCAGGAGGTCGGGTCGATGGAGCTCGAGCACGCGCCCGTCGAATCCGCGAACGTCGGTGACAGCGTGGGCATCCAGGTGTCCGAGCGTGCGCGCGAGCACGACGAGGTCTATCGTGTGACCAGCGACTGAGCCGGCGTCCGCTCCCGCCCATGGCCGAGGCCGAGCTCGACATCGAGTCGATCGTCGAGGAGACGATCGAGTTCGTGACTGTACGGCCCGACGGCGACGGCTGGGTCGGAGACGCGCCGGACTGGTTCGGCGAGCGCTTGTTCGGCGGGTTCGTCGTGTCCCAATCCGTGCACGCGGTGACGCGCACCGCTCCCGAAGGCGGACGCATCCACTCACTGCACGGATACTTCCTGCGACCGGTCTTCGCCGGGAAGCCGCTCACGTACCGGGTGGCGCCGCTCCGGGAAGGGCGCACGTTCGTGATGCGTCAGCTCGAGGCGGTGCAGGACGGCGAGCCCGTCTTCACGATGATGTGCTCGTTCACGGCCGACACCGACGGGTACGAGTACGAGCTTCCGATGGCGCCGGGGGTCCCGCCGCCGGAGGAGCTCGCGACTGAGATCGGGCCGGGACCGTGGGAGGCCGCACGGTTGGGCCCGACCCCACCGGCGGCCGATGGAACGCGTCGCTCGACGCATCGCGCGTGGTCGCGCGTCCCGGTCGCGTTGCCCGACGACCCGCACCTCCACGCCGCGCTCATCGCGTTCGTCACCGACATCACCGGTACCGGCGGCCGCCCGCTCCACCTGGAGGGCGACGTCACCGGCATGGTGAGCATCGACCACGCGGCGTGGTTCCATCGTCCGTTGCGAGCCGACGAGTGGCTCTTCTACGACGTGCATTCCCTCGTGAACACGGCCGGCCGCGGCGTGCTGCGAGGGACGATGTACGGCCCCGATCGGCACGTTGCCGTCTCCGTCGCGCAGGAGATGCTGCTCCGGCCGGTCCCGACCTGAACGAGGTCCTCCTGATGGCCAACGCCAAGGACATGATCATGCGGGCGGTGACCGGCTTCCACCGGGCCGTCTTCCAGGTGAGCAACGGTCGGCTCGCGAACCGTGGGTCCGGGATGCCGGTGCTGCAGCTGACGACGACGGGACGCAAGAGCGGGAAGCGCCGGACGACGATGCTGACGTCCCCGGTGCAGGAAGGCGACCGCATGGTGGTGGTGGCGTCGAACGGCGGCGACGACCGCCAACCGAAGTGGTTGCTCAACCTGCGGGACGACCCGAAGGTCGAGGTCACGATGGACGGCCGGACGAGACCCATGCGGGCGCGGGTCGCTTCGGCAGACGAGAAGGCGGAGCTCTGGCCGCGCGTCGTAGCCGCACACCGCGGCTACGCGCAGTACCAGACGCGTACGGACCGCGACATCCCCCTCGTCATCCTCGAGCCGTAGACGCATGCCCGAGGGCGAGCTTGCCGGGCGCGTTCGCGTCGGCGAGGGCCGGGAGGCGGACATCTTCGCGTGGGACAACGGGACGGTCCTGCGCCTGTTGCGCCGATCGAGCGATCCGAGGCGCGTCGAGCGCGAGGCGGCTGCGATGCGCGCCGCCGCGGACGGCGGCGTCGACGTCCCGAACGTCTACGGCACGACGATGGTGGACGGGCGCGCCGGTCTGATCATGGACCGCGTCGACGGGCCCGACCTCATCGCGCTGATGGGGAAGCGTCCATGGACGGTGCCACGGGTCGCTCGCATCGTCGGGCGCTCCCAAGCTCGCATGCACGACGTGGTCGCGCCCGACGACCTGCCGGGTCTCCGCCAGCTGGTGCGGTGGAAGATCGAGACCGCCACCGAGCTTCCCGCCGATCTCGCCGACTTCGCGCTGAAGAAGCTGGACGGCCTTCCGGACGGTGATCGCCTCTGCCACGGCGACTTCCATCCCGGCAACGTCCTGCTCGGCCGAGACGGACCGGCGGTCATCGACTGGACCGACGCGACCCGCGGAGACCCAGCCGCCGACCTGGCCCGCACCCGCTTGCTGCTTCGACAGGGCGCGGTGCCGGAGCACATGCCCGCACTGATCCGACGCATGCAGACATACGGTCGAGGCGGATTCTTCCGTCTGTATGTGCGTGCGTACGCGCGATCTCGTCCCATCGACGACGACCTCGTCGACCGGTGGGAGGTCGTTCGGGTCGCCGACCGGATCATGGAGGGCATCGACGCCGAGCAGCCTGTCCTGCTGGCGCAACTCGCACGGTTCGCCGACGAATCGGCGTAACTCGTCAGCGTTCCCGCAGCCACGCTCGAAGGGCGTCGAGTCTCGTCCTTACGCAATCACCACGCGTGCATCGGTCCTACGCTCGCGTCTGTGGACGCCGGCACCCGCTACGCGTGAAGCGGCGATGCGCACATCGCATACCAGGTGCTCGGCGAAGGGGGTCCCGACCTCCTCTATCTGTCCTCGGGCACGATCTCGATCGACTCGATCGACGAGGAACCGGGATTCGCGCGGTTCCACCGGGGCCTGGCGTCGTTCAGCCGGCTGATCCGCATGGACCTGCGCGGCATCGGGCTGTCCGACCCGATCGACCCCTCGGTCCCGCCGTCGCTCGAGCAGTGGGTCGGCGACGCGCTGGCGGTCCTCGACGCGGTGGGCTCGGAGCGCGCCGCGCTCTGCGGCGCCGACGAGGGAGCCCTCGTTGCGATGCTGACCGCCGCCGCCCATCCGACGCGGACGGCGGCGCTGATCCTGCTGAACGCGTACCCACGCCTGCGGCGCGACAGCGACTACCCGCCCGGGCTTCCGGACCACCTCGTCACGCGGTTCACACAAGCCGTGCTCGCCGACTACGACAGTGAGAGGTCGTTCGCCGACCTCGAGGTGTTCGTTCCCGCGGTTGCGGCCGACCCTCGGTTCCAGCAGTGGTGGCAGCGGGCCGGTAACCGCGGCGCGAGCCCGGCGACGGCGCTCGCCCTCACGCAGACCCGCTTCGAGACCGACCTCCGGCCCGTATTGCCCGCCATCCAGGCGCCCACGCTGGTCGTCCACCGCAAGGACAATCGCGCCGCCCTCGTCGGGCACGGTCGGTATCTCGCCGACCACATTCCGGGCGCGCGCTACGTCGAGCTGCCCGGCGACGAGCACCTGCCGTACGTCGGCGACAGCGACACGATCGTCGCCGAGATCGAGGAGTTCCTCACCGGCATGCGTCGCGTCGACGCCGACCGCGTCCTGGCCACGATCCTGTTCTGCGACATCGCGCGCTCCACCGACCTCGTGAGCGAGCTCGGGGACCGCCGCTGGCACACCCTGCTCGACTCCTACTACGCGATGATCCGCCGTCAGCTCGAGCGGTTCGCGGGTCGCGAGATCAACACGACCGGTGACGGCCTCCTGGCCACGTTCGACGGCCCCGCCCGCGCGATCCGCGGTGCGCAGGCCATCCGGGACGGCGCCCGGCAGCTCGGTATCGACGTGCGGGTCGGGCTCCACACGGGCGAGGTGGAGACGATGGGCGACGACATCGGAGGGCTCGCCGTTCATCTCGGCGAACGAGTGTGCGCCGCCGCCGAGCCGGGCGAGGTGCTGGCGTCTCGCACCGTTGTGGACCTTGTAGCCGGATCGGGTATCACCTTCAGCGACCGCGGCGAGCGCGAGCTCAAGGGTGTGCCCGGTCGATGGCAGCTCTACGCCGTCACCCCGTGATCGGACGCACACCAGAGAAGGAGGCGACGCACATGGCGACTGACTCGCACGAGCAGGCCGTGATCGACGCGGTGCCGAAGGAGCTGTTCATCGGGGGCGAATGGCGACCGGCGGCGTCGGGCAAGACGTTCGCGGTGGAGGATCCGTCGACGGGCGCGTCCCTGTGCGACGTAGCGGACGGTGACGCCACCGATGCGATCGCGGCGCTGGACGCCGCCGCGTCCGTCCAGGAGAGCTGGGCCGCGCATCCGCCGCGAGAGCGCGGCGAGATCCTTCGCCGCACGTACGAGCTGCTGACCGAGCGCATGGACGATCTCGCGCTGTTGATGACGCTCGAGATGGGGAAGCCCGTCGACGATTCGCGCGCCGAGATCAAGTACGCAGCCGAGTTCTTCCGCTGGTTCTCGGAGGAGGCGGTGCGCATCGACGGTCGCTACACGGTCGAGCCCGGCGGCAGCGGGCGGTTGCTCATCCTGCGCCAGGCGGTCGGGCCGTGCCTGTTCATCACGCCGTGGAACTTCCCGACCGCGATGGGAACGCGCAAGATCGGGCCCGCGGTCGCGGCCGGCTGCACGATCATCGTCAAGCCGGCCGCGCTCACTCCGCTGTCGATGCTCGCGCTCGCGCAGATCCTCACCGAGGCCGGCCTCCCGCCGGGCGTGCTGAACATCGTGACCTCGACGACCGCGGGCGCGACGACCGGTCCTGTGCTCGATGACCCGCGGCTCCGCAAGCTGTCGTTCACGGGCTCGACCGAGGTGGGGCGGCGGTTGATCGCGGCGGCGGCGTCTCAGGTGCTGCGAGTCTCGATGGAGCTCGGCGGCAACGCGCCGTTCCTCGTCTTCGAGGACGCCGACCTCGACGCGGCCGTCGACGGCGCGGTGCTCGCCAAGATGCGCAACATCGGCGAGGCGTGCACCGCCGCCAACCGCTTCCACGTGCACCAGTCGGTAGCGGACGAGTTCGCGGCGCGACTCGCCGAGCGGCTCGGCGCCATGCGCGTCGGGCGCGGCACCGAGGCCGACGTCCAGGTGGGCCCGCTCGTCGAGGAGAAGCAGCGCGAGAAGGTCGTGGAGCTGGTCGACGACGCCCGTGAGCGCGGGGCCAAGGCGCTGGTGGGCGGGGAGGCGCTCGACGGGCCCGGCTACTTCTACGCCCCGACCGTGTTGCGGGACGTGCCGTCGGACGCGCGCGGTGCTGCGCGAGGAGATCTTCGGCCCGGTGGCGCCGATCGCGACGTTCATGTCGGACGACGAGGCGCTGCGCGCCGCCAACGACACCGAGTTCGGCCTCGTGTCATACGCCTACACCCGCGATCTCGATCGGGCGTTCCGCGTGATCGAAGGACTGGAAACGGGCATGGTGGGGCTCAACCGCGGGTTGGTCTCGAACCCGGCGGGGCCCTTCGGGGGCGTGAAGCAATCGGGCTTCGGGCGCGAGGGTGGCCACGAAGGCATCAACGAGTACCTCGAGGTCAAGTACGTCGCGGCACAGATCGGCGGGTAGGTTGCTCGGGCGAGAGCCGCGAGAACGTGTTGAAGCAGTGAGATCGGAGGAGCGGGATGGCCGGGTCGAGTGCAACCTTGCACGAGTCCGTCGAGAGGCTTGGGCCGGAGAGGATCGACCGCCATCGGGCGACCGTCTCGATCATGGAGGAGCTCGAGGCGATCGACTGGTACGACCAGCGGGCCGCCGCCAGCGATGACGACGAGCTCCGCGCCGTTCTCGAGCACAACCGGGACGACGAGAAGGAGCACGCGGCGATGGCGCTCGAGTGGTTGCGCCGCCGCGATGCCCGCCTCGACGAGCAGCTCCGCAAGTACCTGTTCACCGAAGGCTCGATCACCGCGAAAGAAGACGAAGCCGCCGCCGGCGACGACGTGGACTCCGGTTCGCTCGGTATCGGCAGCCTGCGTACGGAGGTGACGTCGTGAACCATCTGCTGCGCGAGCTCGCGCCGGTGTCGGGGGAGGCGTGGGGCGCGATCGACGAGGAGGCGTCCCGCACGCTGCGCCACTTCCTCGCTGCCGCGCAAGGTGGTGGACTTCTCCGGCCCGCACGGCTGGAGCCACTCCGCCGAGACCCTCGGCCGCGTCGACGCTCTCGGCGCGGCCCCGGCCGCGGGGGTCGACGCCGCCATCCGGCGCATGCAACCGCTGGCCGAGCTGCGCACGCCGTTCGAGCTCTCCCGCCGCGAGCTCGAGGCCATCGACCGCGGCTCCCGTGACTACGACCTCCAGGTCGTGATCGACGCCGCCCGCCAGGCCGCGTCGGCCGAGGACGCCGCCGTGTTCCACGGGTACGACGCCGCCGGCATCGCGGGGATCAGCGACAGCACGCCGCACGCGCCCATCATCATCAGCGACGATTACAACGACTACCCGGGGACGGTCGCGCGGGCGGTCGCCATGCTCCAGAGCGCCGGCATCGGGGGGCCGTTCGCGATCGCGCTCGGGCCGCGCTGCTACACCGGCGTCATCGAGACGACGGAGCACGGCGGCTACCCGGTGCTCGAGCACATCCGGCTGATCCTCGGCGGCCCGGTCGTCTGGGCACCGGCCGTTGACGGCGCGATCGTCGTGAGCTTGCGCGGCGGCGACTTCCAGCTGACCTGCGGGCAGGACTTCTCGATCGGGTACGTCGATCACGACGCCGACACCGTGCGCTTCTACCTCGAGGAGAGCATGACGTTCCGTTCGCTCAGCCCCGAGGCGGGGGTCGCGCTCGTCTACGCCGACTGATCGCGCATGTGGCAACGAGCGGTCCGCATCGGCGGATACGTCCTGATCGGGTTCGTGATCGGTTCGCTGATCCTCGGCACGATCAAGGGGAACTCGTTCCTGACGAACGTCGTGTACGGGTTGTGGACGGGCGCGATCGCGGGTGCGATCGTCGGGATCCTGGTGTTCGGTGTCCTCGCGGTGCGCCGGCGCCCGTAAGCGTCATCCGAGCGGCCGCGGGTCGCTCTCCTGGATCGCGTGGAACACGTCGGGGCCGATCGGCAGCGGGGCGCAGCCGTGGTTCTCCTCGCAGACGCCGTCGAAGCGCGCCGCCGCTCCTTGATGACAGCTGGCGCAGTTGCCGCCGAAGCGGTTGACGACGTCGGCCGTTCCCCGCTTCTCGATCGGTGGTCCCCATCGGGGTGACGGAGAGGAAGAAGAACTCCCAGTCGCGTGTCGTGGGGCTGAAGCCCTTCTGGCGCTTCACCATCGCCTCCTGCGGGACGAGCTGGATGATCGTGCCCACCGGGTACCGGCCGCCGTTGGGGGAGTTGGCGACGGCGAGCGCCTGGTCGAGGTGGCCGAGCCGGTTGTCGACGTAGAAGTTCCGAACCTTCGTCATCGTGTGCAGGTTGCGGAAGTCGCCGGCCTGCGCCACGAAGTCCTGGCGCGGCTTCGGCGCGGCGGCACGGTGCGCCGGAATCGCCGCCACTGCATGCGCCGAGCCCGACGGTGACGACGACCGCGACCGCGATCGCGGGCGTCCAAGTCATCAGCGCGCGCCGGATCGCGCTCGGCAACGGGTCCCCCCAGGTCGTCAGGCTCCGATGCTAGTTACGGCCGCCGGACGCGAGGGGATTGCGAGGTCAGCGCCCGAACTCCTCGGTGGCGTAGAGATCGCCGCCGTTGCACGCCACGCCGATGCCGACGGCGCTGAAGTTGCCGAGGATGTTCGCACGGTGGAGGGGTGAGTTCATCCACGCCTGATCCATCTGCGCCGCGCTGATCCCGCAACCGCCGTGGAGGATGTTCTCGCCCAGCCCGGAGTAGCCGGCGTACGCCGGGTTCTGGAGGACGGCGTCGAGGTCCTGGTGCGAGTAGTTGCCGGTGACGGCCATGTAGTCGCTCCAGCTCTGGGCGAGCCCCCCGAGCTGGTCATGCCACGCGACGGGACCGAGCCCGTTCGCGGCCCGTTCGTTGTTCACGATGTAGTAGAGCTCCTGGGCCTGCGGGTTCGCGCTGCCGAACGGGAGCGGGGCGGCGGCGGGCGGGCCGGACTTGAAGGGCGTGCACGCTGCCAGTACGACGATCGCAAGGGTTGCCGCCAGCAATGCGGCTCTACGGGTCCAACGCATGCCGGTTCATCGGCACGACGCGGCTGACACTGAAGGACACTGAAACCGAAAGATTCGGCAGAAATCGGGACGCGCTACTCGGGGCTGAGAAATGGGCGAAATCGGTCCAAGAGGCCGTCGACGCCGGCGCCGTGGAGGGTCATCCCGCCGTCGACGACGATGTTCTGCCCGGTGACGAAGCGGGCGAGATCGGAGCTGAGGAAGCACGACGACGTCGGCGATGTCCTCGGGGGTCCCGACCCGAGCCAGCGGCGTCTTCGCCGCCATGTGCTCCGGCATGCCGTCCATCGTGAGCAGCACATCGGTGAGCCCGGTGTGGATCATCCCGGGCGACACGGCGTTCGCCCTGACGGTCGGCGCGTACTCGTGCGCGGCGTTCGCGGTGAGCGCCACGACCCCCGCCTTCGCCGCCGAGTAGGGGGCTTCGCCGGCTGAGGGGCGGGTTCCGCTGATCGACGCGGTGCTCACGATGCTGCCGCCGCCTCCCGCCAGCAGGTGCGGCGCAGTCGCCTTGATGCCGTGGAACACGCCGCCCAGGTTGAGGCGCACGATGCGGTCCCATTCGTCGACGGGCCACTCGTGCACCTGCGAGAGGTTGCTCGCGCCCGCGTTGTTGAACACGGTGCTGAGCCCGTCGAGCTTGCTCCGCCGCGTCGTCGACGGCGGCACTGCAGCGCGTCGTAATCCGTGACGTCGACCGCGTACGCGAGCCCGTCGATCTCCTTTGCGACTTGCTCGGCGGCGTCGCCGTTGATGTCGACGACCGCGACGCGGGCGCCTTCCTCGGTCATGCGCCGGCACGTCGCCCGCCCGATGCCCGATCCGCCTCCGGTGACGACCGCACGACGGCTGTCGAGGAGCCCCATGTGCACCTCCTGGGTGAGGTCGCATCGTAGCGACGCGTTCCAACGCGCCGCGATGGCGGGTCCGCAGTCGACCAAGATGGAACGAGATGGGGAAGGCGACGCTCAAGGGCATTCTTGCTCGCAAGCTGCGGCTTGCGTTGACGACACTCGCCGTCCTCCTCGGGGTCGCGTTCGTGAGCGGCACGTACGTGCTGACCGACACCATGGAGCGGTCGTTCGACACGATCTTCCGGCGAACCGTGACCGACGTGGACCTCGTCGTGCGGGCGCGTGACCCGTACACGGGCGGTGGGTCACAACGGACGCGAATCCCGGATGCGACCCTGGCGCAGGGTGCGCGCCGTCGATGGCGTCGCGACCGCCGACGGCACGACGTTCGGGTACGCGCAGCTCGTCGGCCACAACGGCGATTCGATCCAGAACGGGCTCGCGCCGACGATCGGGCTCTCGTGGCCGGAGTCGGACGCGGGCCCGCTCGCGCTCGCGCACGACGGCAAGAGCCGGCCGCCCCGCGGTGACCGCGAAGTGCTCGTCGACGAAGGAACGGCCCGGGCGAACGGCTTCAAGGTCGGCGATCGCGTCCGCGTGCTCCTCCAAGGACCGGCCCAGCAGTTCACGATCGTGGGCCTGTTCGGCCTCAAGGGCCAAGCCGATCTCGGAGGCGTGACGGTCGCCGCGTTCGACCTCCCGACGTCGGAGCGGGTGCTCGCGTCGCCGGGCGTGCTCGACGCCATCTACGTCACGACCGATCCCGGCGCCGCGCCGGGGACCGTCGCACGCAATCTCCAGTCGGCGCTCGGCCCGAGCGACGAGGTCGTGCCGGCGGCGAAGTTGGCCGAGGAGCGCGCCGAGCCCGTCCGTCAGGGCGTCGGCAACCTCCGCCTGGCGTTGGTCGGCTTCGCGGCCGTCGGGCTCGTCGTCGGCTCGTTCATCATCTTCAACACGTTCGCGATCCTCATCGCGCAACGCACGCGCGAGCTCGGCTTGCTCCGCGCGCTGGGCGCCAGCCGAGCGCAGGTGCTGGGCTCGGTCGTGCTCGAGGCCGCGATCGTCGGAGTCGTCGCGGCCGGGCTGGGTCTCGCCGCCGGGGTCGGGCTGGCGGCTCTCTTGCTGCGTGCGGTCGGCTTCGCCCGGATCGGGCTCGGCGTGCCCGAAGCGACCCCGGTGCTGCTGAACCGCACGATCATCGCGGCCGTGATCGTCGGCGTCGTCGTCACCGTCGGCTCGGCGCTCATTCCTGCCATCCGTGCGGCGCGGACCTCTCCGGTCGCGGCGATCAACGAGCTGCCGCGCGGTCGGGTCGGCGCCGTTGCGCCGGCGCGCCCTCATCGGCGTGCTCATCACGCTTGCGGGCATCGGCGCACTCGCGCTCGGTTTCCAGATCGACGCCACACAGCTCTCCCTGCGAATCCAGGTCGTCGCCGTCGGCGCGCTCCTCGCTTTCTTCGGGGTGGTGATGCTGGTCGCCGCGTTCGCCCGCCCGATGGCGCGCGTCATCGGATGGTTCCTGTCGCGGGGGAGCGTCACCGGCCGTCTGGCGCAAGGCAACGCGATGCGCAACCCGCGCCGAACCGCGGCGACGTCGGCGGCGCTCGTCGTCGGCTTGAGCCTCGTGTGCCTGGTCGCGATCGTCGCCGCCTCGGTGAAGTCGTCGATCCGCACCGGCGTGGAGAAAGGCGTTCGCGCCGACTACATCCTCAGCGCCCAGGGGCTCACCGGGTTCTCGCCCCAGGTGAGCGCCCGGGTCGCCTCGCTTCCCGCCGTCCAGGCGAGCACCGGCTTGCGGCTCGGCCGTGTGCGGGTCGGCAGTCGTCAGCAACTCGTCGTCGCCGTCGACCCGGCCGCGCTCGACCGCGTCCTCGACCTCGACATCCGCGCCGGCGGCACGCAAGGAATGGCGACGGGCGGCATCCTGCTGTCGCAGGACGAGGCCGAGCACTCCGGCGTCGGGCCCGGCGACCGGATCCAGCTCGTCTACCCGCTCGCGGGCCCGGTGCAGGTGCCGATCGCCGGCGTGTACGCCCGCAAGCAGTTCACCGGCGCGTACCCGGTGCCGCTCGGAGTCGTGTCGACCGCGAGCGAGGAGCAGAACTTCGGCGGCGTCCAGCAGGACACCCTCGTCTACGTGAAGGCGAAACCGGGGCAGAGCGCAGCGGCGCGCCGCCAGATCGAGGGCGCCATCGGCGCCGACTTCCCGAACGTCGACATCAACTCGCGCTCGCAGTTCCAGGACCTGCAAGA
This sequence comes from uncultured Actinomycetes bacterium, assembly GCA_963747195.1. Taxonomy (GTDB): domain Bacteria; phylum Actinomycetota; class Acidimicrobiia; order IMCC26256; family JACDBD01; genus JALZAA01. Next base: position 9,562 of record CAVVDV010000006.1, on the reverse strand, counting down.
AGGCACGGTCGACCAGTTCGTCGCCGGACTCGTCGCCCTGCTCGTCCTGTCGGAGATCATCGCCGTGCTCGGCATCATCAACACGCTGCTGCTGTCGGTGTACGAGCGGACGCGGGAGCTGGGGCTGCTGCGAGTCGTCGGCATGTCGCGGGTCCAGGTGCGCCGCATGGTTCGGGGCGAGTCGATCATCATCGCCGTCATCGGATGCATCTTCGGCCTGGGCCTCGGGATCTTCTGGGGCTGGGCGTTCACGACGGCGTTACGCGAGCAAGGCCTCGACCAGTTCGACGTGCCGCCGCTGCAGATCGCCGCGTTTCTCGTGTTCTCGGTGATCGCCGGCACCGTCGCCGCGTGGCTGCCCGCCTGGCGCGGCGTCGCGCCTCGACGTGCTCGAGGCCATCGCCGAGGGAGTGAGCGACGTCAGGAAGGCTCGCGGGTGGGTGTCTCGTCCGCGACCTCGAACGCTCCGCCCGACGAGCTCGATCGCGGCGAGGTAGACGAGCAAGAGCAGCGCGAGCACCAACAGCGTGAGCGGGCGCGGGCTGCTCCAGAGGAACAGCACCAGGAAGCGCGACTGCGACGCCCGCGACGCGGAGCCCGACTTTGTGCGCGGCCACCCAGGTGCCGACCGGCCCCGGCTTCCAGCCCGCCTGATCGGCCTTGCGCCCGGCCCCGCCGATGAGGCTCTTCGCGCCCTCGCGAATCCACACCGCGGGCCGTGACGGTCCGGAGAGGAAGGCAGCGAGGGCGACGATGATGCCGAGCGTGGCGATGACCCGGATGCCGTTGCGCAGGAAGCGGACGAGTATGTCGAAGGCGGCCGCGGCCGCGTCGTGATTCTGCGCCACGCTGAGATACGCGGATCTGCCGAGCGCGAGCAAAGCGGCGGTGACGGCCATCGCGACGACGAGCCCGATGCCCCACCGCATCAGCGTGCGCCTGCGGTTGCCCGAGAGCGCGAGCGCGGCTGCGAGCAGCACGAAGACGAGCACGACGAGCACGATGCGCAACCGGTCGAGCAGGTGCACGGCGCTCCGGGCCTTCTCGAGCTGGCTGGCGTCGAACAGCTCGACCTGGAGGTTCTTCTGCTTCTTGGCGAGGCTGTCGAACACCGTGACGCCGCGTTCGTCGAGCCTCTTGATGACCTCGTCGATTTCGGCCGAGAGGTCGAGGACCACCTTGTCGTTCTTGATGGAGACGTTCTTGCCCTCGCCGGTCAGCGCCTTGACGACGAGAGTGTGGGCACGCCGGTTGGCGTTCTTCCACACGGTCGCGAACTGCTCGGTCGCGAGGGCGCGCTCGACGGCCTGCGTGCGCGAAGGTCTGCGACGCCCGAGCTGAGGGGGCCGGCGAGGAATTGTGCCCTCTCCGGGAGGGCGTCCTTCGCCTCCGCTTCGACGTCGACCTGCTTGGAACAGGCGGTCGGTGGCGCGCTTGGCCACCACGTCGGTGATGGCCTTGTTCTTCGCCAGCGGCGCCACCGTGTCGACGTAGTGATTGGTGTCCAGGACGAGGTTGCGGACCCAGATCGACAGTCCGGCCAGCGGCACCAGCACCACGCTCACGATCACGAGGATCGCGACCAGGGCCCGCCGCCAGCGCGGCAGACGTTCCGGGGTCTCGGAGGGCTCGGGCTCCGGTGTCGCGGTCGGTCATTCGGCGGTCATCACCTTCCGTCTCTCACAGCTGCGAGGGGTTGATATGCAGGATTTCCCGCTCCAGCTCACGTTGCATCACCCCGATTGGGTGATTGGCCCTCGGCTCGCCTCTTGTTGTGTGCGTGCCCGCCTCGCTCCCAGAGCGTCGCGTTGAGTATCACGCCGGCCACGAACAGGCGACCGATGAGGAAGAGCGAGAGCAGGAGCGCCGCCGCGACACCGAGGGCACCGTACGTCTCGGAGGATCTCGAAATGCGGTACGAGATGAAATACACGTTGACGAGATGGATCGCCTGCAGGCCCAAGGCCGATGGTGATTGCACCCGGGAGGATGGCGGTCCAATGCACGGACGGCCGGGGGAGGATCCAGAGCACAAGGAACGCGAGCCAGACGTACGCGATGCCGATCAGGAGGGTGGCGATCAAACCGGGGCCCGGCGACTCGTGCCGAATGGCGGTGCCGACGAAGGTGACCGTGAAGAACGCCGCGATGAGACCGAGCAAACCCAGGACGGCGAGCGGCTTGCGTCCGAGCGGTCCGGCGGGGACGCCCCACGCGAGCGCGCTCACGGCCCGGAACGCCTTGATCGCGCCCAGGCTCGCCAGGTACAGCGCCGAGATCCCGATGAGCAGCACGATGAAGCGGGCGTGCTCCGCATCGGCGGCGGCTTCCGAGACGGACTTGGAGGCCAGCCCGACGACCCCGAGCTTGTCGGCGAGATCCGCCGGGTTGTCGTGATCCGAGGCCTCGAGGAATCCCAGGCCGGCGACGATCACCAGCGTGAAGGGGAGCAACCAGAGGAAGAGCCGGTACGCGAGAGCGCCGGCGAGCAGGAAGCCGGCACGGTCTCGATCGCGCTCGTACGCGCTGAGTGTCGCGTCCACGCCGCGCACGCGCGGCCGCCTGTCCTCGACCGCAGCCCGCGCCGCGTCGAGCCCGTTCCCGTCCCGTCGAGACGAACCTCTTCACTCGGCCGTCGCCGCCCACGCCCCATGTTCGCGGAGATCGGCGCCGGGGGAGCGGAATGTCACCCGCTACCATCGTCGCCTCACCGGGCGGTTAGCTCAGGGGGAGAGCACTTCCTTGACGCGGAAGGGGTCAGAGGTTCAAATCCTCTACCGCCCACACTGAAACTGCAGGTCAGCGGGGGTTTGCGCCCTCGCTGATGCGCTGTCACGGCGCGGCTCGGCCGCGAGAGATGCGGCCCAGGTGTCCGCGAGCAGCGCGTCGAGGCGGTGGTCGGTTCCCGGGGAACAATCGCCCATCCGTCGCGAGCGTCGTCGCCACGCGCGCGTGTCGCAGCTTCGCCGCGACCTCGAGCGGGTTGGCGACGGCGTGGATGAGCCATGACGCGCAAGCATGGCGCAGGTCGTGGAACCGTGCTCCGGCCTCCGCGCGACCGGCAGCGGCGACTGCGGGCATCCACACTCGCCGGCGGAAGTTCGACCGCCGCATCGGAGTGCTGTCATCGCTCGTGAATACCAGGCCGCGCTGCGGCTGGGGATCAGGGAATGCGGTGACGTGCGCGCCGAGCTCGTCGGCGAGGAACGGCGGGAAGCTCACCTGGGCCCGTGAGGTGCGAGTCTTGGGCGGGCCGAAGCTCAGCTCGCCGTCGACCTCGAGCAGGACCTCGGCGACGTCGATGCGGCGACGCAGGAAGTCCACCCGGCGCACTCCTCAGTCCCGTCAGCTCGCCCCAGCGCAGGACCGTGTAAGCGGCAGTCAGGACTAGGGCCCGGTATTTCGATTCGATGCGTTCGGCAATCGCCGACACGTGCTCAGGCGCCAGCAGAACCGGCTCAGCACGCACGTCTGACGGAAGCTGGACGCGCCTGCACGGTGACGCCGCGATGAACCCCGCGTCGGCGGCCTCGTCGAGCACGCGGGCGAGGAGCTGGTAGCACTTGCGAGCAGTCGGCGTCGCTGCTCGCTGAGCGCGAAACGGGAAGTTGGGATCGAACGCGGACGCGAGCGTGCGGGAAGTTGGGATCGACGTGTGGAGAGTCTTGGGATCGGCCGCCTAGGTCCTCACGAAGTGAGAACTCGGATGCAAGTTCGTGAACTGGTTCCGGGGCGTGGACTTTGCTCGCCGCTTCGTCGCGCCTGTCGGCTTATGCGCTGTGCTCCGTCCTCGGGGTGATCATCGAGGCGTTGAGGAATAGTCAAGGTCTTGGCGTTTCACGCGACGAGTTGATCACCTCTTGATTCGTCGGGGCGTTCGCCGAGTTTGCCGTCCTCGAACCGGTGCCGGCGCGGACCAGCGGGCTAGCGCATCGGCGGTCATTGACCGACCTCCGGAACGTCAGGTCGGCCAATGTGGTGAAATAGTGCGCAAGTGACCAAGTATCCAGGGCAGCGACGCCAGGCCGCGTGCGCGGCGTGGGTGGTGACACCAGAGAGAGACGGCGACATGTCTAACGTGCAGCTGTATGACACCATCGGAGCCACTTACACCCTGACGCGGCGCACCGAGCCGCAGATCGCCGCGAGGATCTGAGCTGCGCTCGGCGATGCGCGGACGGTATTGAATGTCGGGGCTGGCAGCGGCTCCTACGAGCCCCCCGGCCGTGAGGTAACCGCGGTGGAACCGTCGGCGCTCATGCGTGCGCAGCGCCCCGCAGGCGCGGCGCCGTGCGTGGCTGCCGTCGCGGAGAGCCTTCCGTTCGAGGACCAGTCCTTCGACGCCGCGATGGCTTTTACCACCGTCCATCACTGGCAGGACCCGATCGTGGGCCTGCGCGAGATGCGGCGCGTGGCTCGCCGCGTGGTGGTCTTCACGTTCGACTCCAGTGACACCGGATGGCGTCGTCGGTTCTGGCTTACTCGCGACTATCTGCCTGAGGTCGCTGACTTCAGCGTCGGCCGGCCTTCGCTGACCGAGCAGGCCGGCGCGATCGGAGCCCGCATAGAGCCGGTGCTCATTCCGTGGGACTGCGCTGACGGCTTCTTCGAGGCCTACTGGCGCCGGCCCGAGGCATACCTCGACGATCATGTACGTCGCGGAGTATCGGTGTGGGCCAGAGTCGGGCCGGATGCCGAGCAGCGGGCAGTGCGCAGCCTCCGTGATGACCTCGTCTCAGGCCGGTGGGCCGAACGCAACCGCGACCTCGTCGCCCTCGATGCAGCAGAGCTTGGCCTTCGCCTGCTCGTAACCTGAGCCCCGTCGCAGTCGCTCAGGTGCTTGCCGGAGCAGTGCATGAGGTTCACTCAGGGTGTGGCACAATTGTGGCCATGGACACGGAGTCGTTGCGGTCCGTAAGGGACCGGCTGTCTGAGTTCGTCGAGCGCGTCCAGCGCGAGCACGACCGGGTCACGATCACGCGCAACGGCACGCCGGCGGCGGTGCTGATCAGTCCCGAGGACCTCGACGCGCTCGAGGAGACGCTCGAAGTCCTCGCAGACGGCGAGGCAATCAAGGAGCTTCGCGAAGCTGACGCGCGCCGTCGCCGCCGGCGACGTCGTGCGCGGGGCTGACGACGTGCGCAAGCTTCGTGGCGCCTGACGACGAGCCGTACGAGCTCGTCGTCGCCGGGCCTGCTGCACGAGCGATTGCAGAGGCGCTTCCCGAGCCGGTGGCGGTCGCGGTCATTGACCTCGTCACCGGGCCACTGCTCGCGGACCCGAGGCGCGTCGGTAAGCCACTCCGACGAGAGCTCGCGGGGATCTGGTCGGCGCGTCGAGGAACGTTCCGCTGTCCTGTACCGCATCGTCGACGTGTGGCATGAGGTCGTCGTCTTGCGAGTCGAGCACCGCCGCGAACATCTATCGAACACCTTGACCCACGCTCGTCCCGACCGATGCGGATCTCGGCCGCGGCTGGGCCGTGGGAGATCGAAAGACGGTGATCAGGCCGAATAATAGCGAGCTTCGTTTTTTGCAAGTCAGCGCGGGTTTTCAGCGTGCGAGCCGATGCGCCGGTGTCAGAGGCCTGGCTGCACTGACGCGGGAAGGGGTCAGAGGTTCAAATCCTCTACCGCCCACCACGAAGCTCCTGCTCAGCCTCCCGAGCGGTGACGAGTTCGACTGCTGTTCGTCTAGCCGTGCAGGGCCTCCGTCGGGCTCGGTGATGGGTGCATCCACCCTGGATGCACCCACCCGAGATGTCGGAGCCGACGACGCGATCCCGACGTCAGCCCCGGAGAAACGCGGCGAGCTAACCGCTCGTGTGTGAGGCTCAGACTGTCTCCGGCTCCCCGTAGACCACCAGGCCGTACACGACCAGCGTGGCCAGGAACATGACGACGAGCGACGTGACCGGGAACACGAATATCCACAACATGTTCGAGACGACCGCGATCGACGCCACGATGATCCCGATCCATCGTGCGAGCTGCGAGCGGTAGAACACGCCGATGCCCGCGAGCACCAGGATGATGCCGAGGATCAGGTAGAACCAGCCCCACCCACCGAGCTTGTCGGCGTACAAGAGCCCGTTGCTCTTGGTGTCGGCCCGGTCGAGGGCCCACAGGCCGTCGACGACGTCGAGTAACCCGACGATGATCAGCATCACGCCGGCGAAGGCCCTCCAGCCGGCGCCCTCTTGCCTGGTCTGCATCGTTGCCATTGACGCCCTCCGTGTCGAGGCCGCGCCCGTCGCAGGCCCGGTGCCGCGATGCGACGCAATGCCACGTTTCACCTAACCCCAGGCCGTCGACTGTTACAAGCACCTGACTGTGGAGAACGGCGCGGGTCCTTACCGAACGGTAAGGGCGTACCCTGTGGAGAGCAGACAGCGTTTGGAGGAACGCCCTCGTGTTCATCGACGGGTTCGTGCATCAGATCCCGGACATCGATCCGGCGGAGACGACCGAGTGGCTGGACTCGCTCGACTCGGTCGTCGACGTTCGGGGGAAGGCCCGCGCTCGCTACCTCCTGACCCGGCTCATGGAACGGGCGCGGGAGCAGGGAGTCGGAGTCCCGTCGACGGTCTCGACGCCGTACCTCAACACGATCCCGCCCGAGCAGGAGCCGTGGTTCCCGGGCGACGAGCACCTCGAGCGCCGCATCCGCGGCGTTCATCCGCTGGAACGCGGTCGTGATGGTCGCCCGGGCGAACCGCCGGTTCGAGGGCCTCGGCGGTCACCTGTCGACCTACGCGTCGGCGGCGGCGCTCTACGAGGTCGGCTTCAACCACTTCTTCCGGGGCAAGGGCGACGGCGGGTTCGGCGACCAGGTCTTCATGCAGGGCCACGCCGCCCCGGGCATCTACGCCCGCGCGTTCCTCGAAGGCCGCATGACCGAGGCCGACCTCGACCGGTTCCGTCAGGAGATCGGGGGCGGGCTTGCCGAGCTATCCGCACCCGCGGCGGCTGCCCGACTTCTGGGAGTTCCCCACGGTGTCGATGGGGTTGGGCCCGATCAACGCGATCGCCCAGGCCCGTTTCAACCGGTACCTGATCGATCACGAGCTCGCCGACACGAGCAAGGCGAAGGTGTGGTGCTTCGTCGGCGACGGCGAGATGGACGAGCCCGAGAGCACCAACGGCTTGTCGATCGCCGCCCGCGAGAACCTCGACAACCTCATCTTCGTCGTGAACTGCAACCTCCAGCGCCTCGACGGTCCCGTGCGCGGCAACGGCAAGATCATCCAGGAGCTCGAGGCGATCTTCCGCGGCGCGGGTTGGAACGTCATCAAGGTCGTCTGGGGTCGCGAGTGGGACGACCTCCTCGCCCGTGACTTCGACGGCGTGCTCGTCAACAAGATGAACACCACCGTCGACGGCGAGTTCCAGAAGTACGCGGTCGAGTCGGGCGCGTACATCCGAGAGCACTTCTTCGGCCCCGACCCGCGGCTGCGCAAGATGGTCGAGCACCTCTCCGACGACGAGCTGCGCAAGCTGTCGCGCGGTGGCCACGACTACCGCAAGCTCTTCGCGGCGTACAAGGCCGCGGTCGAGCACGAGGGCACGCCGACGGTCATCCTCGCCAAGACGATCAAGGGCTGGACGCTCGGGCCCGATTTCGAGGCCCGCAACGCGACGCACCAGATCAAGAAGATGACCGAGGAGGAGCTCAAGACGTTCCGCGACCGCCTGTTCCTCGACATCCCCGACGAGGACCTCGAGGGCGACGCGATGCCGCCCTACTTCCACCCGGGTATCGGCTCGCCCGAGCACGACTACCTGATGGCGAGGCGACGCACGCTCGACGGCTTCCTGCCGCTGCGTGTCGTCCGGCCGAACGTGCTCCCGCCGCCGACGGACCGGGCGTTCTCCGAGCTCCTCACCGGCAGCGGTGACAAGGTGCAGGCGTCGACGACCACCGCGTTCGCGCGGCTGATGCGGAAGCTGCTCGCCGAGCCCGAGTGGGGGAAGCGGATCGTGCCGATCATCCCCGACGAGGCGCGCACGTTCGGGCTCGACGGGCTGTTCCGCGACATCAAGATCTACTCACCGCTCGGGCAGCAGTACGAGCCGGTCGACGCCGGGCTCCTCTCTCAGCTACCGGGAGGCGAAGGAGGGGCAGGATCCTCGAGGAGGGGATCACCGAGGCCGGCTCGATGGCGTCGGCTCACCGCGGTCGGGACGAGCTACGCCACGTGGGGCGAGCCGATGATCCCGTTCTACATCTTCTATTCGATGTTCGGCTTCCAGCGGGTGGGCGACCTGATCTGGAGCTTCGGCGACCAGCGCGGCCGCGGCTTCCTGCTCGGCGCGACCGCCGGCCGCACCACGCTGACGGGCGAGGGCCTGCAGCACTGCGACGGGCAGAGCCAGGTGCTCGCGTCGACGGTGCCGAACTGTCGCGCCTACGACCCTGCTTTCGCGTACGAGATGGCGGTGATCGTGCGCGACGGCATCAAGCGCATGTACGGCGACGAGCCCGAGGACTGCTTCTACTACCTCACGCTGTACAACGAGAACTACACGATGCCGCTGATGCCGGAGGGCGTCGAAGACGGCATCCTGCGCGGGCTGTATCGATACCGGGGCGTCCGGGGGGAGCGGCGTCACCGCGCGCAGATCCTGGCGAGCGGCACGTCCGTGCGCAACGCGGTGATCGCGCAGCAGTTCCTCCTCGACGAGCACGACGTCGCCGCCGACGTGTGGAGCGCGCCGAGCTACAAGCTCCTCCGCGAAGACGCGCTCGTCGGTCGAGCGTTGGAACCGACTCCACCCGACGGAGCCGGCGCGCACTCCCTACGTGACCGAGCAGCTCGGATCCACGGAAGGGCCGATCGTCGCGGTCACGGACTTCATGAAGGCCGTGCCGGACCAGGTCGCGAGGTTCGTGCCGCAGCCGTTCGTCTCACTCGGCACCGACGGCTACGGCTTCTCGGACACGCGGGAAGCGTTGCGCCGGCACTTCGAGGTCGACGCCGCGCACATCGTCGTCGCGACGCTGAGCTCGCTCGCGCGACAGGGCGACGTGAAGGACGAGGCGGTCGCCGAAGCCATCCAGCGCTACGGGATCGACGCCGAGGCGATCGATCCCAGGCTCGCCTAGGGCGACTCAGCTCGCCCGGCGGCCTCCGTCGGCGCCGCTGCGCCGCTCGTCGATGGCGAGCGGGTCGTCGGCGTCCCAGTCGTCGCCGTGCTCATCATCGTCGTCGTCCCAGCCCTTGTCGTCGTCGACGGTGCCTTCCTCGACGTCGGCCAGCGAGCCGCTGCCCTCGGAGAACAGGTCGTCGTCGAAGCCCTGCTTGAGCTCGCGGGCCTCGCGGAACCGCCGGGCACGTCCTTTTCTGGGCACTTCGTCACCTACCTAGCGGCGCCGGTACGGGCGGGCCCGGCCGGCGCGTCAAGCGCCCCGGAACCGGCGGCGACCGGCCCCGGCAGGGGTCTTGGACCCACCATGATGCCGCAGAATCTGCCGGTCGTGTGCGCAATCTTGGCCTGCATTGCCGCCAAACGGCCCTGCGGGGCGGCGGGATGCCCCGGATATCCTCGTCGGCCCGGGCGCT
>CAVVDV010000005.1:0-795758 GCA_963747195.1 uncultured Actinomycetes bacterium | reverse complement strand
GTTCCGCAGTGATGCGGGCTCGAAGGTCTCGGGCGCGACCAGTGGCTTCCCCATGTCGTTCGAGATCGACGGCATTGACGAGATCTTCCACACTGGATGAAGCGTCGTGGTCAATGGCGTCGGACGCGGTGTCGTCGATGGCACCGAGCTCGGCGCTGGCTGGGCTCACTGGAACTCCGACCCTGGGCGTCGGGTCCCAAGACGCACTGGATCCGCATCCAGCCCAAGACGATGACCGGGCGCCGAGTCGCTCGGGAGGACTCGGAAACGTGGAAGGACACTGGGACAATCCTCCCCGGTGGGGTGGCTCTGATGAGACGGTTACGCAAGTTCGCCAGGAGGTTCCGGCTCCAGCTGTGTCGAGCAAAGACAGCCGTTCAAGCAATGCGGACGGCCGCCGCAGGACCAACGGCCGGCCCCGTAAGCTTGAGCGCGTGGATCTCGTCGTGTGGGAATGTCCCATCCACGGGGTCGTCGACGAGTGGCCCGACGACGGGAGTCCCGAATCCAGGGGAGCGACGTCGCCGCACTTCCCGGTATGTCCAGGACCGTGGGACGAAGACCTAAACAACTGGACCTACAAGTGCGAGCGGAAGCTACGCCGCAGAGTCCACACGGACTAGGACGCGCTCGAGTCGCAAGGAACCGGACGAACTGGATCTAGAAGGCCGGGCACGGTCATCGGCCGTCGTACGCGTACTGCGTGGTCTGCGCTCTTGGACCTGCGACTGTCGATGTCAAGAACTGCGAGTCGTGCCGCACTACTTGAAGGCGGTGCCGCACAGATCGCCGGCTCCGGGCGCGAGCTCGGTCGTCGTTCTGTGTGGGACGGCTTGTTGTTCTGTGCTCAAACGTGACGCGTGGGCGAATGCTAGAGGTCGCTTAACCGACGGGGCTTTGCGCGGGGCTTGGGCTAAGCCGTAGGCCGTTGGAGGAGGATGGTGAACAACCGGTATTTCGCAGCCGATGCCGACTTCGAGGATGAGCGAGCTCGGCTCCGGCTCCTAGAGCAGGTGCATGACCCGACGACCATTCGGCATCTGATGCGCATCGGCGTGGACGAGGGCTGGCGCTGCTTGGAGGTAGGAGCGGGCGGGGGCTCGATTGGCAGCTCGCTAGCCGAGCAGGTTGGAGGGGCTGGTCATGTCGTGGCCACCGACATCGACCCTGATTTCTTAGCGATTCAACGTTCTCGAGAATGTCGAGGTACGCCGTCACAACATCTCGAGGACAGCCTCGAAGACAGCGCTTATGACCTCGTCCACTGTCGAGCAGTGCTCAGCCATCTATTGAATCCTGCGGCGGCCGCCACCGCCATGGTCCGGGCGCTACGTCGGGGAGGCTGGTTGCTCGCTGAGGAAGGCGACTTCACCGTGATGGCTCCAGTCGACGACACCCACCCTCTCGCTGGCAGATTTAATACCGCGTTGCAGAAGCGCTTCGAGTTTTCGCACTACCCCGGGACGAGCTATCCCTACTTGGCCGTGCGCTGCCGCCGCTGGTGGCTCGGCTGGATCTCCTCGAATGCGGCAATGAAGCCTCCACCAGCGTGATTCAGGGGGGGACCCCGGCAGCGCTGTTTGCAGAGAAGACAATTCAGCGCCTCGACGAGGTGATGCTGGAAAAAGGAGCGCTTACTGAAGCCGAAGTCGCTGACAGGCAACGAGCGTTGGTGGATCCTACGTTCTGGTTCGTCGACGTCATGACCGTGGCAGCTTGGGGGCGTCGTCCTGCCTAGCCACCGCTGACACCAGCCCATCACCTGTTCTGCGCCACGCCGGGCGCGCACAAAAACGACGCACCGAACGAGGGCCTCTCGGCGTGCGCTAGCGACGCAGATCGGCACTTCCGTGTGCGCGGTGGCGACCAGAACGGGCAATCTGTGCCCGTTCACGATCGATCCCGCCGCGTTCAGCGACGAGAGCGATATCGCGCCCTCGACCCGGCGGTCGGGGTCAGGCGGCCTCGAATGAATCGACCTCGGCGAGCAGTCGCTGCAGGTTCTCGACCGCAGGGCCCTGGGCGCCGACCATGCGGCCGACGGCCTCCGTGGTAGCCGGATCGCCGAGGTAGGGACCGGCGTTGCCGAAGGCGCTGAGGCGGCAGGTCGAGAGCCAGTCGGCGAGGTCGGGCTCGGCCATCCACAAGAGGAACCCTCGCTGTGTGTTGAGCCAGCCGGCGGCGTAGTTCACGACGTCGGCGCGCCGTGAGAAGCCGCGGGCCGTGCACAGCCGGTTCTTGTCCGTGTCGTCCTCGCGGTTCGCCTCGACGAACCCGATGAGTGCGGCGCTGAAGGGCGCGATGCCTGCCTGGATCCACTGGATCGTGATCCGGTCCGGGTCGTAGACGCGCCGATCGGGTGGCGAGGCGAGCCCGGCGGCGGTGCAGTCGACTACGACATGACCGGCCTCATTTGGGATCGTTTCCTCGTCGAGGTCGATCCGGTCGGCGCCGACGTGGTTCACCTTGCCGAGCCGGACCACGTTCCCCACCTCGCGCAGCATCACGCGCTCGGCCTCGCAGAGGATTGCGCCCCGGTTGAAGACCGGCTCGACGCCGGGGTCGAGCCGGTGGAAGACCCGTCGGTCCTCCAGGGCCGGAAACAGCTCGTCAAGGCTCTCGGCTTGGGCACACGCCTCGTTCTGCGCCGCCACCCACTCGACGAAGGCGCCAACCAGGCGCAGCGGCTGGATGGATGCCCGGTCGGCGGTCCAGGCGTCCCGGGGGCGGATCCACCGGATGGTGTCGGGGTCGACCCCCTGCTCGATCAGCCAGCAGCAGGTGTCCATCGACGTCTTGCCGGCACCGATCACCGTGAAGCCTGACGCCGGCTCGTCGAGGCCGAGGAGCTCGTTGGGCGTGACGACGACCGCGGCGGAGTCGACCGTGTAGGCCGGCGTGTGTGTCGAGGGCAACGACGACTCTATGTAGGTGGCGTCGACGAGCTTGCGCCGCACCCGCACCGTCGTGGTCTGCCCGGTCACCCGTGATCGGAGCAGGTGGCCGTCGGCGTCGTTGCCGAGGTGATCGTGCATGCCGAGGAACCGGACCCGCCCCGACGGCAGGAAGTGCTCGTCGAGCACCCGGCCGTAGTAGTCGCAGATCTCTGCGGCGGTGGCCCGTTCGTAGAAGCCGGCGTTGATCCCCGACTCGTCGATGCGATCTTGGCCGAGGGCCCGTGACGCCACGCCGTAGAGCGCCGAGGGCTGGTGGAGCCGGACGAATGGGTAGTCGTCGTTCCAGTGCCCACCGGGTCGGTGACGCCGGTCGACCATCACGACCTCGGCGTCCGACGAGGCGATCAGCGCGTCGGTGAACGCCATCCCGCTCGCGCCCGCTCCGACGACGAGGTAGTCAGTCTCGATATCCGGCACGGATGGCCCTCCGCGGTGATCGGTCACGCGATCGTACGCGAGGGACCAAACCGGTGCGTCAGTCTCGACGGACTCGAAGCGCGCATTGGAGCTGACGGCGAACAACCGGCTTCGGCTCTGCGCGAGATCGTCGACACTCGTGGATGCTCGGATCGCCCGCCAACGCTGCCCCCGAAGTGCCGATAGGGGACGCTCGCGACCGCGAGAACCATGGCGGCGCGACACGTCCAATCCAGTACAGATCTGCCGATCTGCGTCCAGGCGACTCGCACCGAATCCGCGCACCGAACAGCACCCGGAGGGCCACTATGGGCCCACAGAACGGCACTTCGGTGTGCTCGGAATGACTCGCGGTCTGCTGAATCGCCAGTTTGCTAGTTCGTCGACTTCCTTGACTCGGGCTTGCAACCCCGTGACTCCCGTGACGGTTGTGCCCGATAGCGAAGGCTAAGGCGTCGGCTGCTCAGCCGGCCCCGGGATGACCGGGAGCTCGGTGAGGCCACGGAGGACGAGGCCGTCGCCGTGACCCCAGTGCAGCTCCTCGTCGGGGACGGCCAGTCGGAGCTGCGGGAAGCGGAGGAGCAACGAACGCAGCGCGAGCTGGCCTTCCATGCGCGCCAGCGCGGCGCCGAGGCAGAAGTGGATGCCGTGTCCGAACGCGATGTGGTGCGAGTTGCCGCGTTCGAGGTCGAGTGTCTCCGAGTCGACGGCACAGTCGGCATCCCGGTTGGATGCCGCCAGACAGATGATGACCTGCGCACCGGCCGGGATCGTCACCCCCGCGATCTCCACCGGCTCCGTCGCGTAGCGGAAGGTCGCGTGGGGAACGGGCGAGTCGTAGCGGAGCAGTTCCTCGACTGCGCCCGCGATCTCGTCCGGGTTCGCCCGCAGTGCGGCGAGCTGGTCGGGGTGTCGGAGCAACGCGACGACGCTGTTGCCGATGAGGCTCGTGGTCGTGTCGTGCCCGGCGATGATCAGCTGGAGGATCGTCGAGAGCAGCTCGCGCTGGTCGAGGCAGTCGGTGCCGTCACGCGCGTTGATGAGCCCGCTCACGAGGTCGTCCCCGGGGTCGGCCTGCTTGGTCTCGACGAGCTGGGTCAGCGATCGGACGACGGCGTCGGACCCCGCCTTTGCCCGTTCGTACTCGGCCGGAGTCGAAGTCGGCATCGACAGGGCGCCGAGCGCGCGTCCGAACGGCGCTCGCTCGGGCTCGGGCACGCCGAGCAGCTCGCAGATGACCGTGAACGGCAACGGAAACGCGAACGAGGCGACGAGGTCGACACGCGCGTCCGGCCCTTGTGCCGCGATGCCGTCGAGAAGGTCGTCGATGATCGATTGGACGCGCGGCCGCAGTCCCTCGATCCGGCGCACGGAGAACGCCGCCGACACGAGCCGCCGCAGCCGCGTGTGGTCGGGCGGATCGACGACGAGCATGTGCCGGGCGAAGTCCGGCCCCGGGAGGCCCTCCGCCACGATTCCCTCGCTCGACGCCAGCGCCGCCTGCAGGTCCTTGGACAGCCGCGGATCGTTCAGCAGCGCCTTGGCCTCGTCGTGGCGCGTCACCAGCCAGGCGTCGTGCCCGTCGACGAGCGTGACCTCGTGCACTGCACCGAGCTCGCGCACCTCGGCGAACAGCGGGTACGGGTCATCCTGGTCGTACGACCCCCACGCCTCGAACGCCTGCTCCGGAGACTGCACGACCTCAGACGTCCCTCGCCACGCCCGACCTGCTCACGCCGACACAGTACCGGCGGGGTGAGTTCGCAACTATGTTCGCCTGACCAACGCTCGAGCGTGTGCGGCATCGCCGCTTTGACTCCGTTGCGTTTCGTCCCAAAGGAGTAACCCCATGGCAGATTTTCCGCCGCTCGCCCACGTGGCGGTCACGGTGCGAGACCTCTCGGTCAGCGTGCCCTGGTACGAAGCGCTGTTCGGGTCCAAGCCGGTACTCGACGAGGACACCGACCCCGATTTCCATCACACCGTGTACATGATCGGAAACGGCACGCTCTTCGGTGTTGCACCAGCACGGGACGCCGGCGCCCGACGAGAAGTTCAGCGAGTTCCGGGCCGGCCTCGACCACGTCGCCTTCGGTTGCGCCGACAGAGCCGAGCTCGAGACCTGGGCACGCCGGCTCGACGAGCTCGGCATCGAGAACGGTGGCATCAAGGATGCGTCGTACGGGTCGGGCGTGAGCTTCCGCGATCCCGACGGCATCGCGCTCGAATTCTTCTGTCCGCCCGGCTGACGGCGAACGCGTCAGCGCTGCCGGCCGCTGAGACCGTCGTTGCTCGTCGGTTGAAGGACCTGTACTAATCCTCGTCAGCGCCATGACACGCCATACGCAGTGACGCGCTCTGGCAGTCCCTTCAGCTTCACGAGGCCGCGATCTTCGAAGCGGAACTGCTTCCCGACGGACAGCTCCCGCACGGCAACGGATGTCACGATCTCACCTGCCGACGCGTAATCACACAGCCGGGCCGCGAGCTGCACCGCCGCGCCGAACAGGTCGTCGTTGCCATCGGTCACCGGCTCGCCGGCGCTGATACCGATCTTGACATCGAGAGGAACCGCGCCCGACTGGTTGTGATCATGGAAGGCTCGCTGCGCCACGATCGCGAAGGCAACGGCCGAAGAGACGGACGTAAATGCCGCCATGATTCCGTCGCCCGTGTGCTTCACCTCGCGCCCGTCATGAGTCGCGAGCTCATCGCGAATGATCTTGTTGTGAACGCGCAGGAGCTCCAAGTGTCCGTCATCGCCGAGCCGGGAGGTCTGCTCGACCGACCCCGCAAGGTCGGTGAACAGGATCGCTCGCATCGCCGGCGCGGCGTACGGCGTCCCGAGCGGAAACTGCGGCGGGCTGCCGAGCAACTCGTTCAGCGGGATGTTCGGGGTGATCTCGATGATCGACCCGGCGAGGAGGCCGTGCGCTTCCTGGTGTACTGCCTCCAGAGCCTCCTTGTTCGGCCCTTCAGCGAGGCAGAACACCGCACCGTTCGCCGGATCGAACCAGTACGTGTGGAAATGCACTCCATGTCTTTCTTGGACTTCGACGTCCCGCATGTGCGCGCCGGCGAGCTCCTCCGGGGTGACTCCGGGCGCGTCATGACGGTCCATGTACTGAGGCACGACGTGAGCATATGTGGGACGCCGCGAGCCGCCTATCATCCGTTACGAGATCGCAGGGACCGGCAGCGGGGTGAGTGGATTCTCGATGGCTCATGTAACTCGCGGAGACGATTCGCGCCGCGGCGAGCGTGAGACCGAAGAGGTCATCCAGGTCGCGAGGGGCATCGCGACAGCAGTTGCGCCCGATGGCGGCTTGACCGATGTGCAGGCTGCGCTCCTCGAGGCGATCGCCAGCGCCCTCACGCAAGTCGAGGTCGACTACCACGGCCTGGAGCCTCTGGGGCCCGAAGAGCTGGCACGCGTGCTGGCGGGCCGCGACCAGCACTTCCGCCAGCGCATCGTGCACCACATGGTCCTCGGCGAGCTCGTCCTGCGCCCGCTCCCGACCGAGGTCGCCCTCCGCGTGGCGAGGTATGCGCAGGTGCTCGGAGTCGATGATCGCTTCGTGCGCGTCGCCCGCCGCTACGCGCAGGGGGCGTTCGGATTGGCATGGATGGACCTGCGGCGCAGCGGGTTCACCGAGCACGTTCGCCGAGCCGACGCCGCCAAGCTCCGCACGGCGGGGCAGGTGTCGGACCCGTTCGACCGCCGCGGAGGTCGATCCCGAGCTCGAGGCGCGCTGGGCCGGCTTCGCGCGATCTGCCTGAAGGATCGCTCGGACGGGCCGTGTGGGAGCTGTACGACAGCCGCGGCTTCGCGCTGCCCGGCAGCGCGACCGGCGCCTCCGCCTACCTCGCGCAGCACGACTTCGTCCACGTGCTCGCCGACTACGGGACCAACCTCAAGGGTGAGCTGGAGGTGTTCGCGTTCATCGGACGCGCCGACCCGGACCCGAAAGGATTCGCCTGGCTCGCGACCCTGATCGGGCTGTTCGAGACCGGCTACATCGCGGATACCGGCTTTTTCGAGCGGGACGTTCGGGAACGCAACCATCCAGGCACCTGGCATGCACCGCCGGATCGCGGATGCCATCTTGCCGAGGCAAGCTCGTCAGTGAGAGCTGCGGGACCGATCTCTTCGAAGTCGATTACCACGAGATGGCGAACCTGCCGGTCGGCGAGGTCCGCTCGGTCGCTGCGCATCCCCGAGAAGTCACCCGAAGCTCTGCATGAATGGGTCGGCCGGCGTGTTCGAGCGGGCAGGCATGTCAGAGCTGCAGCGACGGATTCGCGGACGAACGTGCGCCAGCCGCGAACGGAAGAGCTCATGAACTTCACTCAGACCATCTCGGTCCGTTCCGATGACCCGGACGCCCTCGTGCAGCTGCTCGCAGACTGGGACCGGAAGCAAGCCGACACGGACATCATGGGGTACTTGGGCAGCCACGTCCTCGCCGACCGCGAGAACCCGGGCCAGTACCTGATCATCGCCGAGTTCGCTGCCGTCGACCTTGACGTGTCCGCCGCCGAGGAAGCAGCGCGCAACAACGAGCGACCTGAAACCAAGGCCTGGGCGACAGAACCTCCTCGAGGTCATCGAGGGCGAACCCGTGTACCACCACTACGACGAGCTCTACCGGACAAGCTGAGCACGGACCGGCCGCCCGGTGGCTGGAGCGACATCGTGACGAACCAGACGCTCGATCTGAAGCTCGACGCTCTCGAACACGAGCTCCGCGCCAGCCTCGGAGCGCTCGGGGCTGGGCGCCTCGGCTGAACCGCCGTCGCCCGGTACCTCGAGATTCCGCCCGCAGCGCTTGACGGCGAACATATGTTCGTATAGAGTTCGGGATACTTCCCACCGCTTCCCCCGGTCGGTTCGTTCGCGCGGGAGGAAGCGTGTTCGGGAAGGTTCGTGGCGCTGTCGATGCCCTGAAGTCGACGGCACGCGCGCTCGATCCCGCATGCATCGACGGTCACGACGCGGCCGCGTTGTTCGACGCCGTGAGCGAGGGCGAGCGGGTGTGCGGCGCCATGAAGGCCCTGTTAGCGCGACGGATCGAGGAGACGAAGGTCTGGCGCGAGGCCGGACATCGCAGCGCGGCGCACTGGGTGGCCGAGGCGACGGGCGAGACGGTCGGCACCGCGGCGAGGACACTGGAGACCGCACGTGCCCTTGAGCAGTTGCCCGAGACCAACGCCGCCTTCCGCTCTGGGCGGCTCTCTCCGACCCAGGCGGCGGAGATCACGAGCGCGGCCGGCGCCGATCCCGCCGCGGAGTCCGACCTCCTGGACGTGGCCGGCTCGACGAGCGTGAAGGGGTTGAAGGACCGGTGTCGGCAGGTGCGCGCCGGCGCCGAAGCCGACGACCGCGAGTGGGCGCGGCGGCTGCACCTCGGCCGGCGCGCGCACGACTGGAACGATCCCGAAGGCTTCTATCGCTTCGAAGGGCGTATGGCACCCGACGCCGGCGCCCGGTTCAGTTCGGCCTGGCAGGCCCACATCGACCGCATCTTCGGGGACGACGCGCCGGGCGGGACGCCACGAGCCCCGCGCCGCCTACGCCGCGGATGCGCTCGTGGCGCTGGCCTCCGAGGGGCCGTGCAAGCCGGTCGAGGTGCGCGTCACCGTCGACAGCTCCGCGCTCGCCCGAGGCCACACCGACCCCGGGGAGCGCTGCGAGATCGACCGCGCGGTCCGGTGCCCGTCACGACCGCCCGGGCGATGCTCGACGACGCATCCGTCGCCGTGCTGGTGCGCGACGGCGACGACATCACGGCGGTCACGAGCCCGAAGCGGGTGATCCCGGTGAAGCTGCGCCAGCACGCTCGAGGCCCGCTACCCGACGTGTGGCGTCAAGACGTGCGCCAACGACCACTTCCTGCAGATCGACCATGTCGTGCCGCTAGAAGACGGCGGTGAGACCAACGTCCACAACACATGGCGGATCTGCTCGCACCACCACTTCTTGAAGACGTACGAGGGCTGGAAGGTCGTCGGCGAGCCCGGCAACTGGGACCTCGTCCCACCCGACAACCCCGACCCGCCCGCGCTCCTTGACCGCCCGCACGACATCGCGGTCGCATAGACCTGATGAGCCACGAGCCACAGAAGATCGAACGTCTGGCCGCGGCCGACCTCATGTCGGTTTGGCCGGAAGAGAAGGGCTGGCCGCAGGACATCGGCGCGCTGGCGATCCTCGGGGGCGATCGGATCCTCGACGCCGACGGCCGCGTCCGCATCGACGCCGTCCGAGAGCACATCGGACCGCCGGCTGCACCGCGTCCCACGGTTTCGTCAGCTCCTCTCTGTGCCCGGCTTCGGTCTCGGCTGGCCGCTGTGGGTCGACGACGTGTCGTTCGACATTGCCGAGCACGTCGGCGTGTTCCCGGTCCCGCCTCCGGGGGGCGACGCCGAAGTGCTGCGGGCGTGCGAGACGCTCCGCCGTGATCCGCTCGACCGCTCGCGGCCCCTGTGGGCGATGTGGCTCCTCCCCGGTCTGTCCGACGGCCGGGTCGCGCTCTTCGATGAGGATGCACCACGCCATCGCCGACGGCATCGCCGGTGTCGCCACACTCGGCGCGTTCGTCGACGCCGAACCCGACCCGCCCGAGACGACCGCGCCACCATGGACACCGGCGCCGGCACCGACGCAGCGCGGGCTGTTCGAGGACAACCTGCGCCGACGACGCGACGCAGCCCGGCGCGCACTCGCGCCGCTCGCTCACCCGACCGATACGCTCAGGCAAGTTCGGCGGACGTTGCCGACGATGCGAGAGCTGTTCGCCGAGGAAAGCGCGCCCGCGGACCAGCGTCAACCGGCCGATCGGCCCGGACCGCACGCTGGCGATCATCCGCAACAGCCTCGACGCCGCCAAGGAGACCGCGCACACGCACCAGGCCAAGGTCAACGATGTCCTGCTGACCGCGGTGGCACACGGCTACCGCGCGCTGCTGCAGAGCCGCGGCGAGCGTGTCGGCGCTCTCGTCCTGCGGGCGTTCGTTCCCGTGTCGCTGCACCAGGAGCAGCCGGGCCAAGCGCAAGGCAACGTCGCTGCTGGCATGGCGGTCCCTCTTCCGATCGGAGAGCCGGATGACGCTCGCCTTCTCGAGCGGATCGCCGCCGAGAGCGCCGAACGGAAGAAGAAGAGCCCGTCCGTCGGGGGAGGCCATGTTCCGAAGTATCGCGATTCAACGCGCGTTCCTTCGCTACATGCCGCACCAGCGCCTGATGAACGCGTACGTCACCGACGTTCCCGGTCCGCCCATGCCGCTCTACTTCGCCGGCGCTGCGGTCCACGAGCTCTTCCCCCTCGTCCCCATCCTGGGGAACATGACGATCGGCGTCGGCGCCCTGTCGTACGCAGATCAGTTCAACATCACCGTTGTCGCCGACCCGCACCTCTGTCCCGATCTTGCGATCTTCACCGACGGCCTGCAGCACACGCTCGACGTCCTCGGCGTCTCCGTGCGTGCGCGTTCCTCGACGCAGCGACGATGCCGGCGACTCGGGGATGCCCTCGAAGAAGGTGCGTACGTCGGCGGCTGACCTGACGACAGCGCCGTCCACGGGAACACTTCGCTCGATCTCGTCTCGCCGGTCAGCGTCGGCGCAAAAAGTCGACGATCAGTCGCACGGGCCCCGTCCGACGCACCTCGTGGCTGACCTCGGGCGGGATCGGCTGGGTCTGCCCGGCGTCGAGGTGATGCTCGACCGCCACGTCGGTGCCGAGCCGAAAGTCGACGGAGCCCTCCAGGACCTTCAGACGACCCCACGTGCCGGCCGGGACCCGGTGTGCTCGGCGCAGGCCGGCGGGCAGGGTGGTCTCGTCGAACGGTCCGGCCGTGCGCTCGACGACCAGCCCCTCGGGCAGCTCGGCGCGGTCGCACCGCGGGCAATCGAGTTCGGTCCCGAGACGTTCGGCCCGTCCGGCCTCGGTGAGCACCCAGGGGCGCTCCTGGAACGGCGGCCGGTGGCGGACGTGCTGACTGTGCAAACAGTCGAGCTCGGCGACCCAGTCACCCTCGTCGTCCTGATGGAAACCGGTGATATGGCGCAGCAACCCGTTACGAATCCGATTCGCCGGCGACGCGTCCGCGCACCCAGGCGAGGCTGTTGGGCTTCGCCATGGCCTCGCGCCATCCCGCCAGCGCCGAGTCGATGGCGTCTCGCCCTTTGATGACGCCCAAGACCTCCACGGTGACCGACTCGGTCGAGATGTCGCGCCGGCTGTACGGCTCCGCCATGACGTACACCTCGCCGGTGTCGGCGATCCAAGAGACCTCGAATCGCCGGTCGTTCTCGGACCACTCCCGACCGAACTCGATCTCGTCCGAAGCTCGCCGCCGCGGGTCCTGGTCGTAGAACTCTTCGATGTCCATGCTCGCCGTCGCAGACTTGTCAGAAGTGACCGAGGACGGGGTGCGGCAGGTAGGGCTCCTCCAGGCGCTTGACCTCGTCGTCGGTGAGCTCCAGCTCTTCGGCGGCCAGGGCATCCGTGAGGTGGTCGAGCTTCGTGGCTCCGATGATCGGCGCGGTCACCCCGGGCTTGCCGAGCATCCATGCGAGCGCGACCTGCGCGGGCGGCACACCCCGCTCCGCGGCCACCTTGGCGACGGCCTCGACCACGTCGAAGTCGGTCGGCTGGCTGTAGAGGTAGTCCGTGAACTGGTCGGTCTCCGAGCGTGTCGTGCGTCGTTCGCCGTCACGGCTGCGGTTGCCGGCGAGCACGCCGCGTGCGAGCGGGCTCCACGGAATCACGCCGACGCCCTGGTCGACGCACAGGGGAATCATCTCGCGTTCTTCTTCGCGGTAGACGAGGTTGTAGTGGTTCTGCATCGACACGAATGGCGTCCAGCCGTTCCGTTCCGCGACATGTTGCGCCTTCGCGAACTGCCACGCGAACATGCTGCTGGCCCCGATGTACCGTGCCTTGCCGGCACGCACGACGTCGTGCAGCGCTTCCATCGTCTCTTCGATCGGCGTCCGGTTGTCCCATCGGTGGATCTGGTACAGGTCCACGTAGTCCATCCCGAGGCGCTCCAACGATGCGTCGATCGCCGACAGGATGTGCTTGCGTGACAGCCCGCCGCCGTTCTCGCCCGGTGTCATCGGCATGAACACCTTGGTCGCGATCACGACTTCGTCGCGGCTCAGCAGCTTTCCGACGAGGTGCCCCGTCGCCACCTCGCTGGCGCCGTGCGAGTAGGTATCGGCGGTGTCGAAGAACGTGATGCCGCCGTCCACTGCCGCCTTGACGATCGGCTCGGCCGCGGTCTCGTCGAGGACCCACGGACGGTCGCTGTCGTTCCCGAAGCTCATCATGCCGAGGCACACCCTCGACACCCTGAGACCGGTGCTTCCAAGGTTCGTGTACCTCATCGTCACCTCGTCTCCCTCGCCGACACGGCGACCCTATCGTCGGCGGGTTCCGCTCCGATGAGCGGGGAGCCGCAGGCCCGACGCTCTGACCTGCCGTTTCCTGGCAGCAGCCGGCTGGGAAGGCTCCACAGAACGCTCAAGAAGGGGGCGGCATCATGAGACGTATCGACTTCGGCGTGTTCGAGCCCGCCGATCGCACCCCGGACGCCAGGCTCCGACGGAGAACGACAGACGCGGCAACGACCTCGGCGACCTGGTCTCGCTGGCAACGTTCCTCGGCCCAGAGTTGCAACGCCCCGGCGGCGCAGAACGCGCCGCCGTCGCGATGAAGCAGTGGGCCGAGAGCGACGCGGCGCTTCTCGAGGAAGCCGAGACGATCGCTCACCGTGGGCACCACGAGGATGCGGCCGAGATCCTCCATCAGGCCCACGACCTCGCGACCGTCTGACGAACCCGATCGAACCTCCGGGCTGAGGCATGCCGCGATGCGGCGCGCCTGATCTTCGTTCTTCTCTCTCCCATCGTTTGGAGATGCCATGCAACGACTCGACGGCATGGACGCTTCGTTCGTGTATCTCGACACGCCGGCGACCCCCATGCAGGTCGGCATGACCTGCGTCTTCGATCCGTCGACGGCGCCCGACGGCTACTCGTTCACCAAGGTGCACCGGCTCGTGGAGGACCGCCTCCACTTGATTCCGCCGTTCCGTCGACGACTCGTCGAGGTGCCCGCGCACCTGCATCGTCCCGGATGGATCGACGACCCGGACTTCGATCTCGATGAGCATCTCCATCGGGCTCGGCTGCCCGCTCCCGGCGGGATCACCGAACTGGAGCAGTTTGCAGCCCAGGTGATCAGCCGGCCGCTCGACCCGGGACGACCGCCGTGGGAGATGCATATCGTCGATGGCCTCGAGGGCGGCATGGTCGGCTCCGTGACGAAGATGCATCACGCCGCGGTCGACGGCATCTCGGGAGCCGAGCTCACCGCGACCCTCTTGGACCTCGAGCCCGAGCCGACGCCGGTCTCGCCGCCCGACACCCCATGGCGGCCGGCGGCGCCACCGTCACGCCTTTCGCTGGCGGCCGGAGCAGTTCGCGAGCTGGTCCGTCAACCGGTCGCGGCGGGCTCGGTGCTGGCGGCACGGGCGGGCCGCGCTGGATCTCTTTCGCCACAACCGTCAGCCGGAGACGGCGCCACCGCCCGGACCCTTCGCGGCGCCGCGCAGCACCTACAACGCGCCCGTGACCGCGCGGCGAGATGTCTCGTTCGCCCAGATCGAGCTCGGCGACGTCCGCCGGATCAAGGACGCCGCCGGGGTGACGATCAACGACGTCGTCCTCGCGGTCTGCGCGGCCGCGCTGCGAGGTCACCTCGAGGACCACGGCGGCATCCCCGGACAGCCGCTCGTTGCCGCGGTGCCCGTCTCCGTCCGTACCGACGACGAGGCTGCAATGACGAGCAACCACCTCAGCGCGATGCTCGTCGAGCTCGGCACGACGATCGACGAACCGATGACGAGGCTCCACGCGATCGCCGCGAGCAGTCGCGCCGCGAAGACCCAGCATCAGGTTTTGGGACCCGACACCTTCTCGCAGCTCGCGGACGTCACGCCTCCCGCCTTCATCGCCGCCCTCGGCGCGCTGGAATCCCGATTCAACCTGCTCGGGCGCACTCCGCCGGTGTGCAACCTCATCGTGTCGAACTTCCCCGGGCCGCGCTTCCCGTTGTATTGCGCCGGGGCGCGCATGGTCGCGGCCTTTCCGACGGGCCCACTCGGTCTCGGAACCGCCCTCAACATCACCGTGCAGAGTTATCTCGACACGCTGTGGTTCGGCATCGTCGCCTGCCCGGACGTCGTCCCCACGCCGGAGACGCTGGCCGCCGGCATCCACGATGCCGTCCACGAGCTCGGGAAAGAACGTGCGCTTCGTCGAGGTTGACGGCAGTGAGCTTCAGCTCACTACTTCTCCGCCGTCTCGATCTCCTTCTTCAGCGAAGCGGCGTCAGCGTCGACCTGCTTCTGCAAGACCTTCTGGCGCGCGCGTGACGGCCTTGTCGATCTGCTCGTCGATCCTCGACTCGCCCATCACGATCAACGCCGCGTTGCCCTCGTCCAGCGCGTCGCCGAGGTCCTTGAGATCGTCGCGTGACATGCCCTTCCGCAGGTGTCCGATCACCCCGCCGGCAGTGCCGCCGACGATCGCGCTTCCGATGATCGAGGGCGGGAACAGGATGCCGGCGAGCACGCCGACCCCGATCCCCGTCCAGGCGCCGTGCTGGGTCGGCTTCTCGCGCTTGTGAACGTGGACCTTGTCGCCCTCT
This sequence comes from uncultured Actinomycetes bacterium, assembly GCA_963747195.1. Taxonomy (GTDB): domain Bacteria; phylum Actinomycetota; class Acidimicrobiia; order IMCC26256; family JACDBD01; genus JALZAA01. The sequence continues at coordinate 780,664 of CAVVDV010000005.1, read as the reverse complement.
TTCTCGATCACCGCGGCATCGAAGGTCCCGATCGCCTTCGCTGCGTGGAGATCGAAGACAGTGTCGTAGTCGGCCTCGGCATCAGGGATGTTGTCGTACACCGCGGCGTAGAGGAACACGGGTCGGTCAGCCATTTCTCGACTCCTTCGACATCGGGGGGATGTGAGCCCTGCATCGCACCCGACGGTACGAAGGAGCACCGGAGAACGCATCACCCCGGCAGGATGATTCGAGAGTCGTTCGACGATCGACGTTCAGTGTGCGAGCGAGGTCGTCCGGGTGTACCAGTCGACGTAGCGACGAAGCCCCTCGGGAAATGCTGTCTCGGCTTCCCATCCGAGGACGCGCTTGGCCTTCTCGCCCGAGATGACCCGGCCCGCATAGTCGCCCGGCTCGAGCGGACCACCCTCGATCGTGAACGGGGCGCCGAGCAGGCCCCGGACTTCTTCGGCGATCCGTCGGATCGTGATCGGTTCGGGGCCCTTGAGGTTGAACACCTCGTTCTCGGCGTCGCCCGACAGCGCGGCGAGGTGGGCGTCGGCGAGGTCGTCGACGTACACGTAGTTGCGGAACTGGGAGCCATCGCCGTTGACCGTGTTCGCTCGACCCTCGAGCGCCTGGCGCACGAACCGCGGGATCACGAAGTTCTCCGACATGCCGGGCCCGTACACGTCGCCGTAGCGCAAGATCGTGAACGGCGTGCCGTAGAGCTCGCAGTAGTTGTGCGCGATGAGCTCTTCGGTGATCTTCGACGACGTGTAGATGTGCCCGCGCTCGGGAGATGAAAGGGCGCCTCCTCGTCGATCGGCGCGTCGCCGTGCGCGCCGGCGTAGACCCACGCCGTGCTGGCCAGCACCGTCCTGCGCACATCATTGCGTCGACTGGCCTCGAAGACGTTGGCGGTGCCTGCGACGTTCACCTGGACGGCCGAGACCGGACGCGCCAAAGCGTCGCTGGCGTCGGACATCCCAGCCAGGTGGAACACGGTGTCGAGATCACGCGTCGCCTGGGCCACTTCTGCAAGATCCAAGACGTCGACGTGCCGGTACGCGACGTCGCTCCGCTGCGGAGGACGTGTGTCGAGCACGACCACGTCGGAGCCCGCAGTGGTCATCCGATCCGCCACGCACGACCCGATGAACCCCGAACCGCCGGTGATGCCGATTCGTCCCGCCGGTTGCCGCATCGCGCTCCCGGTCGTCGGTTGCTGGCCGAGCCCGAGGTTACGCGCGCGCCCGCCGGCGCCTCGGATCCTCCGTAGAACGCTCGCTGCAATCCGTTGGCGGTGCCCGCTCGTAGTTGAGATATGGGTCGACGGGTGTTCGTGACCGGGGGGACCGGCGCGTTGGGAAGCGCCGTGACGAAACGGCTGCTCGAAGATGGCCATCGCGTCGCGGTCACGTGCCGGCACGAGGCGGAGGTCGCGGAGCTCAGGACCGCACTCGGCGATCTGGACGCCGAGTTGGCCGTCATCGAAGCCGACGTCACCGATGAGGACTCGTTCGGGCGAGCGTTGATGGAGTTTCACAACCAGCTCGGTTCGGTCGAGGTGCTGGTGCACCTGGTCGGCGCCTGGCACGGCGGAGAGCCGGTCCAGGACCAGTCATTGGAGACGTGGAGGCGTGTCACCGATCTCAACCTGACCTCGGCGTTCCTCTGCGCGCACGCGGTGCTGCCCGAGATGCTCGACGGGGGTTGGGGTCGCATGGTTCTGGTGTCGAGTCGCACCGCGAGGGAAGGCCGCAACGGCCAGTCCGCGTACGCGGTGGCCAAGGAGGGCGTGGCGACGCTGGCGGAGGTGATCGCCGACGAGTGCTGCGGGACCGGTGTCACGGCCAACACCATTGCGCCCTCGGTGCTGGACACTCCCGCCAACCGCAGCGCGATGCCATCGGCCGACTTCACCCGATGGGTGCAACCGGACGTCGCGGCGGCGATGGTCGCCTTTTTGCTCTCCGAGGACGCCGGTACGTTGCGTGGCGCTTGGCTCCCCGTGTTCGGGTCCATCTGAGGCGAGCGCCGACGCTTCGGCGGCCCGGTCAGGGAACCAGTGGAGCAAGGGCGAGGCCGACGGCCGTGCCCCACAAGGTCGTCAGTCGCTGCCCTCCAAATCGCACCCGTGACGCTTGCGTCTGCGAAGTGGGTCTCCGGCTCCTATGTCATGGCGTCGAGGAGCTCCAGGCAGGCCTGCTCGCAGCGCCGGCAGGCCTCGGCGCAAACGCGGCAGTGCTCGTGAACCTGGGCATGCCGCTCGCACTCGTCGCCGCAGCTCTTGCATGTGGCCACGCAGGCCAGCAGCAGCGGCTTGGTGACGTTGGCGTCGTAATCCGTCTGGCGGCTCGTGACTCCGACGGTGGCGGTGCAGACGTCGGCGCAGTCCAGGCATAGCCGGATGCACTTCACCATCTCGGTCACGTTCTGCTCGCGGAAATCATCATCGGCGTCGGCAGTGCAGGCCTGGGCGCAGTCGTTGAGCGCGTCGATCGTGGCAGCCAGCACGCCCGCGTCGACGTTGAAGGTGCCTGGGTAGGTGTCCAGGAGTGGTCTGGCATAGCTCATGGCGCCCTCCTTTGAAGGCGACGTTTCGCCATCGGGTGCCGCACATGTGGGTGAGAGGGTGAAGGTTTTCTCGTAGGAGACCGGCGCTTACCGCTTGGCAGGCAGTGACCGCGCGTACGTCGTCCCCAGCCCCACCCACCTGGCTAGTTGACGCTTGGTGCGGACGGCATCCGACTCGACCCGCAGCCATCCCTTCATTGCTCGACCACGCATCTCCATGCGGCGAGCATTGGTCGTTGCGACAAGCCGGTCGGACGCGGCCGGGTCGACGCGGACAAGCACCCCGCCCTGGCCGCTGGCAGCCACCGCCATGTTTCCCCCGATGAGGAAGGCGAGGCCGCCGAACATCTTCTTCTCGGTCACGCCCGATTCGCCCACCAACAGCTCGCGTATTCGATCTGCGAGGTGCTCGTCATAGGCCATGACGCCATCGTAGAGACACGGCCGACCGACGAAGCCTTGAGCTTCGTCAGCGATCGCCAGGCCACCGAGTTGAAGTCCAAGCCCAGGTCTTTGACGATACCTGGGCGGCTTTCTGTCCGGGCCCGTGGAGACGTCAGGGCCGGGGTGACTGCCGCAGCTGCATAGATGGACGTTGGGGACGAGACCCGCCCACACATGCCTGACCGCCTCACCGACACCGCGATCTGAATGGCGCACAGAACGACGGCGCCGAAAACCACGCTCGGCGTGCCGGCGAACGCGGCACAGGACGGCACATCGGTTGCGCGACGTGACGTCCGCCAACCTCTACCGTCTAGCTGCCGGGGCTCGCGAGCTTAAGGCCCGGACGCTGAAAGTCCGTCTCCCGGATTTTCGCGAACCGCTACTTCAAGTCGGTTCCGCACAGATCGCTGGTTACGCGTTGCGATTGCCTGTCGACTTGGGGCTTGCGGCGAATGCCGCCAGGATCACATCCGCAGTTTGCTCCGCGCGTCGGGCGCCAGCGGTTGGCCCCATACGACGGCTCGCATGAAGAGCGGCCCGACCAGCAGGTCGTACACGAAGGCGAAATCGACGTCGGCGTCGAGCTCTCCGCGGTCAACACCGCGTTGGAGGACCTGCCATACCGTCGCCCGGCGCGGCGCCAGGTATTGGCTGACATAAGTGTCGCCGAGTTCCGGGTCGTCGGCCAGATCGGCGATCAGCCCGGCCGTGACCCGACGAGCGTCGGGCGAGCTCATCAACTCGACCTGATGGCGTTGCACGGCGATCAAGTCGCGACGCAACGAACCCGTGTCTGGCGCGGGGACGGCCAGCCGGTCGGACCCGACCAGCGCGGCGACGACGAGCTGCCGGCTTGGAAGGCCACCGGCGGTAGATGGTGGGCCGGCCGACGCCGGCGCGGGCGGCGACGCCCTCGATGGTGACACCCCGGTACCCCTGTTCCTGCAGGATCCCCAGGGTCGCCTCGAGGATGGCCTGGTCGTGGCGGGCGTCGCGGGGTCGCCCCGGCCCCCGAGACTCACCCTCGGCATCCCCAGCGGCGCGATCCTTGGTTGCCACGGCGGCCTTCCTCGCCTCAGCGACCAATAGATTACAGCCCCTTGCGTAATCTATCTCGCGAGTTTAGGATAGCGGTGTAACGATACACCGCCATACGAAACGAGTCCGCCCAGGTCGTCTCGGATTCCAGAGAAGGAGCGTTGTCATGATTCGCATTCCGTGTTTTCGACGAGGTATCTCCATGAGATCGCTGAAACGGTTGGCTGCGTCCGCCGTGTTCGCCGCCGCGGTCCCGATCGTGGTGCTCGGGGCGTCCGCGGCTGGTGCGGCCGGTCCCAACACGAGCTTCGCTTTCAACGCACGCGACATCACCGGAACCTCCGGCGCGGTCACCCTCACCGGCGGCGGCGCCTTCAACTCCTCCACCACGAGTCCCGCCCACTCCGGAGGCAGCTTCAGCTGCACCTCACCGGTGGGCGGCAGTGGCTTGCTCGCCGGATGTCAGACGGGACAGGGCGTCCGCTGGGACAGCGACACTCTGCTGACCGGCACGAACTTCAAGTGCTTGGCGAACGAGGCCCCCAAGCCCGTGAGCACCAGCGACGACACCGTCGTGCTCCACGCCGACTTCTACCGAGCCGGCGACGGAATCAACGAGTCGTTCCAAGCCAACATGGTCGTCTCGGCGCACGACATCGATAGCACTCTTGGGGGCGTCCAAAACGTCTGGGTGCAGGGTGTCGGCTGCACAACCGGAGCGGTGCACTTCAGCCCCTGAGGAGAACCCCGCACGCGACTGTGCTCACCGCTCGAAGAGGCGCTGTGGTCGCAGGCGAAACGCCTGCGACCACAGCTCGATCTGAATGTCATGCAGAACTCAGCCATGTAGGACCCGGATATCCATTCCGTCCCCGAAACGAAAGCGAGCGAGGATGACTCGCAGCAGATACACCACCTTCTTTGCCCGGGCGGCAATCGTGCCGCTCGCCGCGCTGGCTGTCGCCGGCTACGGCGGCGTGAGCTACGCGAGCGTGTCGACGGCGCCACAAGACCACGAAGGCAAAGCCAGCGACGGTTCGCGTCGCGAAGACCAACCTCGGAAAGATCCTCGTGAACTCGAAGGGCCGCACGCTGTACCTGTTCCAGGCGGACTCGGGGACGACGAGCGCGTGCAACGACGCCTGCGCAGCCGCGTGGCCGCCGCTCACGAGCGCCACACCGAAGATCGGGAAGGGCGCGAAAGCCTCCCTCGCCGGCACCGCGACGCGGTCCGACGGGAAGCCGCAGGTCATCTACAACGGCCACCCGCTCTATACCTTCTCGGGCGACAAGAAGGCCGGGAACACGAACGGCCAGGGCGTGAATGCCTTCGGCGGCCTCTGGTACGTGCTCTCACCCACAGGGACCGAGATCACCAGCACGCCGTCGACCTCTGGCGGTAGCGGCGGCTCGACCGGTTCCCCTGGCTACTAGCGCACCCGCGCGGCTGTCGCGAAGCGCGGCCGGCAACGAGCCGGTCGTGCCCGCGGCAACCGCAGACCAGAGCGGCGTTCAAGAACGTCTGTTCGAACGCGCCATAACGTGCACACCGAACATCCACCTCCAGACGCAGATAACCAGCGCCTCCAACAACGACCGTCGGGCGGGAGCCCAGAGCGCCAAGAACGAACAGGATCGAGGAACGCCGCCCTCAGGTCGGCTACCTGATGACAGCGCACTTCACGACGGGCACCCACCGCAGGGTTGGGATGCGACCTCTGCCCGTCGAGCTAGTGAGATCGGTGGAACGAAATGCTTACCGCTTCGCAGGCAGTGACCGCGCGTACGTCCTGCCCAGCCCCACCCACCTGGCTAGTTGACGCTTGGTGCGGACGGCATCCGAATAGATAGACGTTGGGGACGGGACCCGCCCACACATGCCAGACCGCCTCACCGCCGAGATGTTTCGGTCGCTACCGAAGGCGGTCCTTAACGTGTTCGGCAGTTTTCTTGGCCTTGGCTTTGGTCTTTTCGGCCTTGCCTTTCGCCTGCAGCGACCGGTTCCCCGTCGCCCGGCCGCCCGACTCTTTCGCCTTGCCCTTCGCTTGCTGAGCAGCGTTGCGTGCTTTGTTCCGGGCCTCACCCATCAGGGCTCCTCTCAGTTTGTATCGGTAGTGGAGGGCTATGCGCGCCGTACGAAATAGATGATCAAGAGAACCACGATGATGAACACCAGAGTTCCGACGCCGATGTACACGGGATCTCCCTTCGAGTCGTCGTCAACTGCTGGCTCAGGAACGGGCGTGCTCATCCGAGAGATCCGTCGGCGAGTAGCTCCTCGACCGCGCGCGGACACGCCCCCACGGCTTCGCTCACTCAGGGTGCGCCCCCGTCGACGTCGCTGCGCGAGCCAGAACCCCACTCCCACAATGACGACGACCTCGACAACGGCGACCAAGACCCCTACCCAGACTTCCACGTTGACCCCCCGTCCATTTGGTAGACGGTGCCTACCCACGACCGCGCTTCGAGCAAACGAGTTGCTCGCTTGTGTGCAAGCGTTCGCGAAGTTCGAGCACGTTTGTCCGGAGAGCTGCTTCGGTGACGCGATCACTCAGGTGGTGACCAACTGTTTAGGACTCATCCGAAGGCGGAACGCTGCAGAGACCTCCCGAGAACGGGAGCTGTTCGGCCCCCACTTCTCGTTGCGCTCGGTTTGAAGGGGTCCAGCGCTAACGCATCGCTCTGCGTCACCGCACAGATCGCCGGATCTGGCGGGATCTTCATGCTTGCGGGGCGCGTCATTCTGGGCGGGCCGGACCAATCGACTGCTGAATCGCAAGTCAAGTGGGCACTTTGAAGCGGTCGCGCTCCTCGGGGTCGTCGAAGCCGATGACTGCCCAAGTGTCGTGAGCGCCGCTGCGTCTCACGCCCTCGACTCGGTGGTTGCCGTCCTCGAGGACCAGCTGGCCATCGCGAGAGGACACGATCACCGGCGGGGGCTCCCAACCGTCGTTCACCTTCTGCCGCGAGATCGTCGACGTCGTCCCGCCAGTCGTCTTCATTCACCGGGCACAGGACCGCATCACCGCGAGGACCGGCCAGGCGGTGCAGCCGCTTCAGCGGGATCTGGACGGGTCCGAGCCACCACCGAAGCCCGTTCGTGAGCTCCTCGCCCAGCGCCGCGTTGTCACTACCCGGACTTGCGAGGAACTCGGCCACCCATGCCCCCAGCTCGTCACGCGCAGCAGCGACTCGCGCCGCGTCGAGCGAGTGACTGTCGTCGTCCGTCATGCCGCTTCTCTTACCCATGGGTTCGCGGGTAGTCACCTCGCAAGTCCGGAGCCGTGTCTGGTGCGCGCCAAGGGGAGGAGGTGGCTCACCTCGTTGAAGGAGTGCAGTGTCCACCGCCCAGGCGCAGGATCCCACTCCCACTCGGTGAGGCCCGTGTTCGTCGGTTGGACTCGAGCGCCGCTCCCCGTCTGGCTGATTCCGAGCAACACGCGCACCGACGCGATGATCACGCCCCCGTGGCACACGGCAACGACCGTCCGCTCCTCGTACTCCTGCGCAAGCCGCTGGAGCACCTGTCGCACGCGCTCGTGAAAGGTGTTCCAGCTTTCCCCCTCCGGGGCGAACACCCGGTCCGGCTCGGCTTCCATGTCGAACGATCCATAGCGGACGCCCCACTCGGCCCACTCCAAGCCGTCAGCCTCCCCGGTGTGGACCTCGCAGAGATCGCACTCACGGGCGAAGGTCTCGATCCCGAGCCCAGGAGCGATGATCTCCGCGGTCTCGATGGCCCGCGGGATGACGCTGGAGAGCAGGACATCCGCCTGTACGCGGCCCGACACTGCAAGGTGGTCCCGCAGCGCAGCGGCCTGCTCTACGCCGCGATCAGTAAGGCCGGTGCAACCACGAGGTCCCGCGATAACACCGTGGAAGCCGGCATGCGCGTCGCCGTGGCGAACGAGTACCAGACGCATCACCCGATTGTGACCTAGCGAACCCGCGGATCGAGGTAGTCGTCGTCGGAGAGGCGATCAGCCATCACGGCGAGTGTCGCAAAGGCCCGCAAGGCTGCGTGCACGCTCGCGTCCTCGAGCGTGATTGCCGGACGCGGAGCATGCACTCCGGCCATCACCCTGCTCGGCAACGCGCGTAGCCGTCGGCGTTGTTTTCTCCGCAGTCGACGCAACTTCTTGGTGTCCCTCGGATGGCCGTTGCCCACTTTGGTGTTCCGTCCGGGAGGTTCTCCTGCTCTAACAAAACCCTTCCCATCCACATGTGTCATCTAACCCGGTGGTGCATTCGCCTCGTTCGCGCAGTTCGACCACCACCCCTGCACGAACCGGTTCGAAGTCGTTTCACAGCGCTGCGGACCGCGGGTAAGCGCGACGAATCGACGAGTGGGGGGTATCAGATGGATACATGGTTGTGGATCTTGATCATGGTTGCGGCCGTCGTCGTCCTTGCCGCAGTTCTGACGATGTTCCTGCTCCGGCGTCGGCGTCGGCACGCGCTGCGTGATCGCTTCGGGCCGGAGTACGACCGACGAGTCGACGGCGCGAAGAGCCGTCGAAAGGCCGAAGGCGACCTGGCCGGGCGGGCCAAGCGCCGCGACGATCTCGAGTTGCGTCCCCTGTCGCAGGCGGCCGCGATCGGTACGCCGAGCAGTGGGACAACCTTCAGAGCCGATTCGTCGACGTCCCGCAGGCCGCGGTCGTCGAGGCCGACGAACTGATCGTCATGGTCATCCGCGATCGGGGCTACCCGGTCGACGATTTCGAATCGCAGTCTTCCCTGGTCTCGGTCGATCATCCGAGCGTCGTACAGAACTACCGCATCGGACATGACGTCCGGGACAAGAGCACGAAAGGCCAGGCGACGACCGAGGACCTCCGACAGGGCGTTGTGGCGTATCGAGCACTGTTCGACGAGCTCGTCAACGAGGGCGCTCACGCCTCGAGCGCGCACCATCGGGACAGACGGAGGACCCGGCACCGTCCGGGTCCTCCCATGTTCAAATCGACCCCGTACTGCTTCGGCGTGACCTGGCGCACGCTTACAGCGGCGACCACTTCATCGCCACAGGGGCGGGCTGACGGTGTCGGGCATCTGCGGCCTCATACCTTGGGCAAGACTTCCTTGCCGTAGAAGCGCAGGAAGCCTTCCTGGTCCGACCCGATCTGGTGGACGAACACAGTGTCGTAGCCCGCGTCCACGTACTTGCGAATGGTCTCGACGTGGCGTTCGGGATCGGGTCCGCACGGGACCATGCTCGTGATCTGTTCCTCTTGCACCAGCTCGACGGCTTGTTCGAAGAGCGCCGGTGAAGTCAGTTCCTGGGCGAGCTGGCCGGGGAGCCCGAGGTTGGGCCACAGCTCGTAGGCGGTCCGGCGGGCGACGGCCTCGTCGTCCGCCCAACACACCTTGATGCCGGCGAGCTTCGGCTTGCCGGTGCCTCCCGCCTGATCGAACGTCGCGAGCAGATCGGTGTCGGGGGAGGTGCCGATATATCCGTCGCCGATCGCTCCCGCCAGTGCGGCGGACTTGGTGCCGAACCCGGACACCATGACGGGCACGGGCTCGTCGGGCAACGTGTACAGACCGCGTTCTCGACGCGGTAGTGCTTGCCCTCGTGCGACTGCTCGCCGCCCTCCCAGAGCTTGCGCATCACCGCGACCGCTTCCTCGAGCATCTCGAGGCGGACGTCCGCGGGTGGCCATCGGTCGCCGAGAACGTGCTCGTTGAGCGCTTCGCCGGTGCCCACGCCGAGCGAGAACCGTCCCGGCAGCATCGCCGCCGACGTCGCCGCTGCGTGGGCGACGATCGCGGGGTGCGCTGCGGTCGGAGGGCACGTCACGGCGGTACCGACTCGGAGGCCCGTCGTGGCGGCGATCCCACCGATCACGGACCAGACGAACGGGCTCTGTCCTTGTCGATCGGTCCACGGATGAAAATGATCCGAAAGCCACACGCTCTGGAAGTTGAGCTCCTCGGCACGTCTCGCGGCATGGACCATGTCCGTCGGGTGCAGCTCTTCGCTGGCGAGTGAGTAGGCGATCTCCATGTCGCTCTCCTGTCCCTACGTCACACAAACCTCGTGCTGTGTCGGTACCCGTGCGATCAACACGCCAAAACCGCGTTTCCCGCGCCCAATCCGCGCGGTGAGATACCCGACGTGACGTCGATTCGCGCAGATCGGTATGGCGGAACGAGCCGCTCGGGTAGAGCACCGGCACCGAAAGGAGGTGGTCATGGTTGCGCTGATAGTTCTCTTGCTGATCTTGGTCGTGCTCGGTGGGCTGGGCTTCGCCGCACACGTGCTGTGGTTCGTGTTGATCGCAGCGCTCGTGTTGTGGTTGATCGGCTTTCTTTTCAGGAGCGGCGAAGCTGCCGGTCGTCGTCGAGGCTGGTATCGGTGGTAACTGAACGCGACCGGTTCTCGGTTTGGAACGTGCCCGATTTGGTCAACCCTGTCCGGTAGCCGCCGGATGAGATAGCTCTTCCGAGAACCTGGCGGTAGGGAAGCGGGAGGCCAGTGAGCGGTCTCCCGCTTTCCGCGCTCCCGGGAGCAGGATCGCGGCCCTCGCCCTGCCTTGGGTCGCTCGAAGCTTTCCGGAGGCTTTCCCGAGGCCATGCCGCTCATCGACGAGCCGGCTTCCCCACGCGGCGAGCGCGTCTCGGCCGTTCCACGCGGGTCCGAGCCGTGTGGCGTTCGATGCTCTATTGACGAACGTCGATGAGTTGGTCGAGTCCGAGGACCTCCAGTACTTGGCGCACCTGCCGGGTTGGTGAGACGACGACAAGCCGCCGGCCGAGGTCGTTGAGACGCCGATGCAGGCGCAGGAGCGCCTGAGCGCCGGTCGAATCCATGAAGCTCAGGGCATTGATGTCGACGTGGAATTCGCCGGCCTGACCGTCGAGTGATCGCAGCACGGCGTGTTCGAGCGCTGACGCTGTACTGACGTCCAGTTCGCCGGTCACGTAGAGCGTGTCGGCAGGGCCGTTCGGGCCGAACTCGAAGCGCAACAGGTCATCGGACATGTCGGAAGCTGTCCTCCACCTCTGCTTCGTTTGCCGGTGCGACCGCGGTGAGAGCACCGAAGGTGCACTTCGAACACGGATGGGTCTGAGGCCGGCTCGAGGTTTGAACCGGCGGCGCACGTGTACGCGGCTACGTGCGCAGCGAATGGCTCACGAGCTCACCACCACAGCCGATGATCGCGCCCGGCTTCGGGGACCTCAATCACCCGATCGGGTGTTTCGGTGGTCCGATCAAGGAAGCATGCTGAGTGCATGGTCAGAAGCATCCGCGTGGCCCTCGTCAACGACTACGAGATCGTGCTTGAAGGACTGCGGGCGCTCCTGCGGCCATACGCCCCGGGCATTCGTATCGTCGAGATCGATGTCGATACTACCCCGGAACGCACTGTGGACGTGACGCTCTTCGACACGTACGGGGAGGTAGGTGCGCTACGTCAACGGGCGCGGAGACTTGCTTCCGACCCTGGCGAATGGCGCCGTCGTAGTGTTCAGCTTCTCGAACGATTCTGCGCTCGCGAACAGCGTCATGGACACCGGCGCTCAAGGGTTCATCTCCAAGGCCGCCCGGCGACGCAGATCGTCGACGGAGTCGGGGCCGCCGCACACGGTGAGCGGGTGATGGCGCTCGGCGTTCGAGCGCGCCACGATGATTCCTGAGCTCGGCTGGCCCGGTCGTGAAGTCCAGCTCACGGAGCGGGAAAGCGAGTTGCTTGCGCTGCTGCCTACCGGCATGACGAACCGCGAGCTCGGCGCACACCTGTGCCTCAGCGAGAACGCTGTCAAAACTCAACTGCGAAGTCTCTTCTCTAAACTCGAACGTCAGGAACCACGTGCAGGCCGTCGCGGTTGCACGTGCAGGAATCCTGGGGCAGCGTGGCGAGAGTCCGGCGTCAACGGGTGAGTGATATTCGTCTGCATGCGCTCACGAACGCGTGATGGACCGAGAAAGACCCAGTTGAAGACCACCGGGCAGATCAGTAGGCGGCAGAACCTTCGCCCCGCTGCCCCCGCGACCACCCGGTTAAGCGAACCGATCGGGTTAACCCGTTCGCGCGCCGGTGTCGGTCGTTGCCGCAGTTTTGGGTGATTGGGTTTGCCTGCTGCGAAAAACGGCAAGGGATGGGCGAGCGGCATCAATCGAGAAGGGGACGGCAAACCTGTCGAAGGGTCGAACGGCACGTCAGAGTTGCTCACGGACGCCTGCCTCGCTCGCGATGTGCGCCAGCTGCTCATCGAGGTCGCCAGTGATCGGCGCGCCGCCCACCGCTGCGACGTCCGAGCGGAAGCCACGAGCGATGGCTCGTCTCCTCGACCATCGACACGGTGGCCGCATCGGTCGGCGACGCGCAGAGCACGACCCCGGTCACACCGCCGGCGATCTTCCACCCTGTGGCGCCGGAGAGTTGGTAGATGCCGGTGACCAGGAAACGGAGGACAGTGAATTGGCGTACCGAGCGCGGGTACGAGCTTCGACTCGACGCGCCCAGCGCCGGCACGAGCATCGCGCGTCACAGCAGGAGCAGCCCGACCGCGTGACTCGTCGACCCGAGCGGTGATCGCAACGTCACGAGGCCGACGGCAGCCCACCCCCCGGCGAGGATTCCCATGCCGGTACCGGCGGCCGGTCGCGGGCGAGGAACCCGAGGATCGAGGCGAGCAGCTGGAGCGGGGCAACGAGGACGATGCGGATTACCGCGACGGTCTCGTCGCGTCCTCGGCCGGAATCCATTGGAGTTGCACGCCACTGAGCAGGAGCGTGGCGACGCCGAGGGCGAGGAATCCGAGTGGCAAGGGGTTGGCGAGCGGTCGGAGCATGACCTGTGCCCCGACCGACAGACCTGCGGCTCTCTCGAGCTCGTGGGCGTGGTCATCGCTCGGCAACCAGGAGCGTCTGCGGTGCGGACTGTTTGATGCGCGTCTTGAGCCACTTCAGCTGGGCCGCCGTGTCCAGCTCGCACGTCCGTACCGCTTCGAGAAGCGACTCATCGCGCCGCCGCCTTGTGCGGCCTGTGGGTGTCGTCCAGGAGATGTCGGCCTCGCTCGCCATCAGGTAGAGATCGTGGAGGTCTCGCAGGAAGCCCAGTGATCCATCGCGAGGCTCGTCGAACAGGGCACGGTGGAGATCCTGTGGTTCGTCCTGCTCCGTCTCCCCGTACCGATCGACGAAGGGCTCGATCACTCGGACGTGCGATTCGCACTGCTCGGCGAGCAGCTGGCAGGTCTCGTATACGTCGGGCTCATCGGCGTGGCGCTCCGCCACCTCCCGATCAAGGCCTCGGCGAGCTCACCTTCTGATCGGTGCACGAGTCCGAGGTAGTGAGCAAGAACATCACGAAGACCTGTTCGAGTCGTCGACACGCCGCACGCGCACCGCTGCCACCTTGAAATGCGGTTGCTTGGAGACGGGATCCCACTCGGTGATCGTGAGCTCGTTCACGGCACTCGAGCTCCCGTTCGGCGTTCCGAACGACCCGTAATGGAATGGTGCGAAGACAACCCCTTCGGCGAGCCCGAGGAGGCGCACTCTCGCCTGCATTGCACCGCGCCGTGATTCCACACGCCACCAGATCGCCATCGGCGATGCCATTTCGGGTCCGCGTCTTAGGAGGTCATCTCGACCCACAGGATCGGGGGCGGCGGCTTGCAGCTGCGGGGCGCGCCCCAGTCTTGGTCCGGGTGTGGAAGTGGTACACGGTCCGTCCGGTCGTGAACCGCAGGGGTAGTCGTCCGACGGCTCTTCAGCCGCACGACGGTACTGAACGGCCTTGAGGATCGCCCGGCCCTCCGGGGTCGGCGACGCGGTACTCCTGTCTCGTGTGACGACTCCACCGCCGGTGACGAGATCGTGGCCGAAGGCCTCGCAGGGGTCGGCCGACGGTGTTGAAGTGCCCGTCCGAGTACAGCCGGGGGGCTTGCCTTCGGGCGTATAGGTCGCTCGCACGGCCATTGGATGCCGTTGCGGCCTCGAGGAGCTGGTCGTAGGACAACACGGGATGATCACAGGGCCGGCCGGCGCGGAGCACGCCTTCCAGGCCTCGAAGGCCGACTCAGGGGTCCGACCACTTGACGAGCCACGCTGACCGTCTCGGTCACGTGAAGCCCATTCGACCGGAGTAGTCGAGGAAGATCTCGAGATCCGAAACGAGCGTCTCCGGGCGGCGGCCACCGCCGCGCTCCGAGAGGTGCACCGTCCTGTAGGCGTTGGTGAACGTACCCGGTCTTCTCTCCCCAGATGGCGGCGGGGAGCACGACGTCCGCCATACACCGCCGTTTCGGTCAGGAACACGTACTGGACGACCACCAACAGGTCGTCGCGCTCCCAGCACGAGGATCGGATGCGATAAGAGCTCCGGCAGGGATACGGCCGGGTTCGAAGCCGCTGATCCACAGCAGGGCGAATGGACCCCTGCTCCACGTACCGCCAGATCTGCATGGCATGGGTGGGCGGCGCCCAGTGCGGAATCAACGCCCATGTCGACGTTCCAGAGGTCTGCGAGTTCGCGAACGTGCTCCTCGCTGTCCCAGTTCCGGAACCCGGGGAGGTCCCCGTCGGCGCCGGTCTCGCGTGTGTTCTGCGCAGTCGGCTGTCCGTTCATCTGGAACACAGCAGGCAGGCCCGGAGCACCCCGGCGTTCCCCGCACGAGATGCAGGTTGTTCAGCTGACACGCAGTGGCCGTTGCCTGCCACGACTGGTACACGCCTTGCAGCGCGCCGTCGACAGAGGCGGTCGGCCGTAACCGACGATACGAGCCGCCTCCGCGGTTCGAACGGACAGGGTCAACGCCGCAGATCTCCGCCGACGCGCTCCGGCGTGTACGGCTCGCACCGTCGCGCCGCGAGCTCGTCGAAGCCGACGGTGTGCGCGTCGACGTACGCCGCGGTCGATCCAGCCCGTGCGCGATCAGCTCGTGCAGCGAGCGCGTTCATCAGCGCCAGGTTCGTGCCGATGCGCGGATCGCGAGGTGGACGTCGGCCTCGCGCGCCGACCGGCGTCGGCGCGCGGGTCGACGACGACGCAGCCGCGGCGGGTCCGGCGCCGCGCCGGCGGTCGAGCATCCGCGACCAGAGCACCGTCTGCGGTCTCGGCGACGTTGTGGCCCCACGAGGACGATCGCGTCGCAGTGGTCGACGTCCGTGTAGGAGCCGGGCTGGCCGTCGCGTGCCGAAGGTCTCCTTCAGCGCTGTCGCCGGCCGTGGCCGTGCAGAGCCGCGTGTTGCCGTCCATGTGCGGCGTGCCGAGCCCGCCTTCGCCGATCACCGCGAGCGTGTAGTACTCCTCCAGGAACAGCTGGCCGCTGCGTGTAGAAGCCGAAGCGCCCCGCAGCCGCCGGCGTCCGAGCGAGCTGCCCGCGAGCGCTCGACGACGCGGCCCATCGCGGTCGTCCCAGTCGGTCTCGACGCAGCTCGCCGCCGCGCGCGGATCAGCGGGCGGGTCAGCCGGTCGGCCGACGTTGTTGCGCCTGCCACGCCGAACAGATCCTTCGGGCCGAGCCGGCCGTGGTTGACCCGGTCGGCGGCGCGCCCGCGCACGCCGACGATGCGGCCGTCCTTGACCGCGATGTCGAGCCCGCAGCCGTTCGAGCACAGCACGCACGCCGAGGTCACCCAGCGGTCGACGTCGTCGGGGTCGATCCCGGTTTCGAGCTGAAGGTCCGTGCGGTCTGGCCACCTCGTCCCTCTCCCGAACGGGGTGCGCGCCCAGGGGTGAGCGATGCGATCACTCTCTCCGGCCATCACACCCCCGGGGACGGGACTACCGAGTCCGGCGTACGTTCCCTTCCCGTCCGAGGCCCGGCGTATGCACACACCGCCCGGTTTCAGGACCCGAGTCGGGAGACCCATTCCTTGATCTCGGCGGGGCAGTCGCTGACGACGATGTCCGGGTGCATCGGCAGCAGTCGTTCGAGCTGGCCCGGGCTGTTCACGGCGCCGACGCTGATCGTCACGCCGGCGTCGTGCAACGGGTCGATCAGCTCATGGGAGAAGATGAATCCCTCGAGCGACACGCCGGCGATGCCTCGGTTGCGAACCCACTGCACCAGCGTTTCGGGCGCATAGTCGGCCCACAGGACGAGGCGGGTCGAAACCTCGTGATCGATCGCGACCAGACAGCCGCGGTGAAGAAGCTGATCACTTCGATCCGGTCGGTGGTCCCGTGCTCCTTGGTGATCTCACCGCGCGAGCCGTCGTGCGGTCGACCAGCTCCGGATCGGCATAGGCCTTGATGTCGAGCTGCAGCGGCAGCTCAGGCGGGATCAGGTCGAGCATGGCGCGAGCCGAAGCGGATGCTCGTCACTGACCTCGCCGTTCGGGCCCCGGAGTACACGCCTCGTCGATCTCGTCGGCGGCGTGGTCCCGCGCCCATCCGTCGAGGTTCGTCGGAGAGCGCAAGGTCAGGGTCGTCCAGCACGAAGATCTCGTCGTCGCCGCTCAGGATGATGTCGCACTCGAGCCCGTCGACTCCGTGGGCCAAGCTCTTCTCGAGCGGGTCGGGACGACTCGGGGCCGTCGTCACCACCGAGCCGGTGGCCGTACACCGGGAAAACCACTCTTCTGACGCTTGTTTCGTCGTGATGAGGGACAAGATGACCAAACCCGGCGGATCCGAAACCCAAAGCCTGCGGAAGGTGGGAGGGCGTCCATGCGGCTCGCGTCCTTCAACATCAAGAACGGGCTGTCGGACGACGGATCTTGCAATCCGGACGCTCTGGTCGGCACGTGCCGCGGGCTTCGTGCCGACGTGCTGGCCCTCCAGGAGGTGGACCGGGACGTTGCCCGCAGCAATCGAGCGGACCAGACCGCGATCGTGGCCGCCGGGTGCGGCCTCGCCGGTCTGTCCGCGCCGGCCCGTCGCCTCGACGGCGGTGAATACGGCAACACGCTCCTGGCCGAGCGGACTCGTTCTCCAACGTCGAGCACATCCGTCTCCCGGTCGCGCCTCGCAAGGAGGCGCGGGCGGTCGTCCCTCGCCGGCGTCCACGTGGACGGCGTTGCCCTATCGGCGGCGGCGACGCATCTGCAAAACCGGGAGCAGCGGCCCGCCTCCGACGCCGAAGGACGCAGCCGAGCAGCTCGAACAACTGAACGTGGTGCTCGCCGGGCTGGCGCGCCAGGGCCACGCCCGCGGGTGCTACTCGGCGATCTCAATATGCCGCCCGAAGTGGCCGTGCCCGTGCTCGAAGCCGCCGGCTACGAAGTCGCCGACAGCGGAGCCCACCGTCGTCGTCGGGGCGCCGAAGTTCAGGATCGACTACGTCGCCGTCGACGGCCTCGCGGTCACGGCGCGAGCGAGGTGCACGACACCGACGTCAGCGACCACCGGGCACTGGTCGTCGATGTCGAGTCCGGGCCACGCTGACCCGGACTACCCGGCCAGCTTCACGGGTATAGCCACGGCATGGCGAAGGCTCTGACCGGTACGAAAATTGCCTTCCTCGTGGCCAACGAGGGCATCGAGCAAGTCGAGTTGACCGAGCCGTGGAAGACGGTCGTCGACGCCGGCGCAGAAGCGGAGCTCATCGCTCCGAAGTCCGGTGAAGCGCAGGCGTTCAGCCATTTGGACAAGGCGGACACTTTTTCGGTGGACCGGACCACGAGCGACGTCCGAGCCCGTCCAGGTGCGACGCCGTCGTGCTGCCCGGCGGAGTCGCCAACGGCGACCAGCTGCGCACCGACGAGCCGGCTGTTCGCGCTTCGTCCAGGAGTCCATGAAGGCCGGGCGGCCGGTCGCCGCCATCTGCCACACGCTTTGGACGCTCGTCGAAGCTGATGTCGTTCGCGGTCGCACGTTGACTTCGTGGCCAAGCTTGCAGACCGACATCCGGAACGCAGGTGGAAATTGGGTTGATGAGGAGGTTCATGTCGACGGCCGGCTCGTTACGAGCCGCAAGCCTGACGATCTGCACACGTTTGGGGAGGCAATCGTCGGCGTGGTCACCGAAGCCGTTGCTTGCAGCTCGGCCGGATAACCACACCGTGCGAACGGGTACGACTACGCGCGAACGCAAGACGACTAGGGAGGGAGCGGATGACTACTGGAAGCAGGCACGATCACAGGCACGAAGGACAAGACCTACAACATCATCTGGTTCGTCGAGCAATGCCTGAGCAACACGCTCCGGCTCGACACGTACGCCGGTGACGCCGAGCGTGACGGCGACCAGGAGTTGGCGGAGTTCTTCCGCCGGGCGCAGGAGACCAGCCGTCAGGCGCCGAGCAAGGGAAGGCCCTGCTCGCCAAGCGGCTGCCGGCCTGACATCTGGCGTTCGGCGGGCTACCGCAGTCGGCGATACTGAAGAAGAACGGCATGTCCAAGAGCCGAGCCGGCCCGATCGCGAACTCGCCCCCCCCATCCAGCCACGCTGAGCAGAAGTCCGGCTCCGCCTCACGCTCGAGGAGCACCGCGTTTCCCAGGGCGGCACGACGCAGTGAGGAAGTCGGCCGGCCGCAAAGGCGGGAAGGCAGCCGCACGAAAGTCGTGATCAGGGGCCGCTCTCGAGGCTCGAAGAGCTCCGTGATTGGCGCCGAGCAGACCGTCCCTCGCCTTGTCGATCAGTCCGTTCACCACGCCTGCGACGATATTGGCCGGCGGCGTGTCGGGCGCATTGGGATGCGGGCGCGTAGGAGCGGCCTGCTTTGCTTGACGAGTGAGCTTGGCCATCCGGAGCAACTGCTCTCGTGGCGCATGCTTGCGGAGCTCGCTCAGGATGCCGCCGGGCGCCTCCTCCTCCTTGACGTGGTGGCGGACGTCCTTCTCAATGTGCGCCATCAAGTCGTCGAACGCCTGGTCGCCGGCAGGGCATTTCTGCCAACGCCGCGAGCACCTTTTTCATGGACCGGTGCTCGTCCAGTGCCTCTGTGACGAGCTTCGACGCCCTTGGGAACCGTGGTCCTGGCGACGGGATAGAGCACGTCCTCCTCGACGGCTGCGTGCACCGAGAGCTCCTTGATCATCCGGTCGGCGAGGTTGCGACGGCTCTTGACGGCGCCGGAGCTCAGTCCTTTGTAGCGACGGAAGAGATTCTTGACTGTGTCATGGTCCGCCTTGATCAAGGCGATGACATCACACGGGCGACTGTGTGCCCCTCCGTCCGCGGACCGGAGCTCGCTTCGACGTCCCGTGCGCTGCTCGTTCGGGAACGCTTGGCGGTTTTGGCCGGCATGGAATGCCCCCCTTCTTGCCCTGCCCACCAGTACCCCCGCAGGGCTCGCGTCGAAACGTCTACGCGATGCCCGAGCCGGGAGGGGTCACGCTGCCGAGCCGTGGGTAAGTGGGTTGCGTGGGAAGCCTCCGCGAGGTCAATCCGTCACCGTGGGTTACGGACACGGATACCCCGCACTTTCCACCTCTCTACGACGACAGCGCGAGTCGACGTGGTCATGTGCACATATTCCCGGGACCGAACGCAATGATCCTTTCTTTCACCAAAATGCAGACCGGCACGTCTGGAGCGCAGTTCCGCAGGCCGGCATGCCAGATCCCCAGCTGGCTCGCGGTTCCTCTGATCGCCGATCGCCCAGCTTGATTGGCGCCGTCCGATACGAGTCCGCCCGTCGGGCTCGCCCGAGATCTCGACCTTGACCTGGGCTACGACCCCTCGGCGTCGCGATCATCTTGCCGTAGGTGCCGAGCACTTTCCCGGAGTAGCCACGGTCCGACGCCCACTTGCCGCCGCCCATCGCCTGCCACGTCGGTGCCGAGCCCTTGCCGCCGAAGTTGTCGTACTTGTTCGCCGCGGTCATCGGGTCGGGGCCCCACCAGTAGGGCGACGCCGGGTTGGTGAGGGGCCCGCCCCCCGCATACGCCTTCAACAGCTGGATCTGGGCGCGGATCCCGTCGAGCGCGGTCGGGAACCGATTCTGGCCGCCGCAGCCGTCGCAGGCGCCGAGGCCGGAGAAGTTGTTGTCGCTGGCACCGGCGGTGAACCCACCTGTCTCGATGTTCGCCTGCGCGAACGCGACGTCCCCGCGAACGTTCTCCGCGGTGCCTTCGTCGACGTACATCTGCGCGATCTGCTCGATCGACATCCCGCCCGACAGCCGAGGTGAGGAGCCGCTCGAGCGGAGCCACGCTGCCATCTCAGCCGCAGTGAGCACGGATGGGCCCATGATGGGATCCCCCGCCGCGCGCAGTGGCTCGACCCTGTCCTCGACATTCCACCCCACGGGTCGCTTTGGCGACCTTCTGGTCGGCGTCCGCTTTCTCCTGCTCGAGGCGGGGGACTGCCTCATCGAGGTCGTTGCGCTTCGACTGCAGGTCGGCCTGTTCGTGTTGCTGCCGGTCCGCGGTGTCGTGGATCTCCTGGAGCCGCTGGCCGTAGTACTTGTCGGCGGCTTCGGTGAACTTCGTCTTGCGCCCGGCGTCCATCGGGTTGTCGGACTCGAGGATCCCGAGCCCGCTGGCGTCGGCGGAGTTCTTGTAGAGGACGACCGCCCGGTTGGCGATCTCGGTGCGCAACGCGGCCTCTTGCGCCCGTGTCGTGGGAATGGCCTGCTCCAAGTCCTTGAGCTGGGCCTGCGCCTGGTCACGGTCGGCGACGGCCTGGTCGTATCGACCCTGCGCGTCAGCGGCGTCCGCCTGCGCGCGCGACAGCCGGTCGCGGACAGCTGCGACGCCGGGAACCTCCTGTGGTGATGCCGCCGGCGTGAACGCGAGCAACGCCGTCGAGATCGCGATGAACACCGCGCCGAACCCGAACGCTGTGCGCGCCCTCCGCCGGCGTGCACGCGAGTTCGTGTGAGTCAAGGCGATGACGCGTTCCATCAGGGATGTGTCGACCGTGGGTCGCTATCGATGACGGACGCCCACCCGCTCCGCCTACGGGCGCCGCCAGGCGGGGACGCTAACACCCGGGCGCCGCGCGGTTCCAAGCCGCCGCGCTATACAGCCCTGATGACCGCCCCGGCCGACGTCGCCCACGCCTACTTCGTCGGCGTCACCGCCCACGACGCCGACGCCATCGCCGCCTGCTTCGCCGAGGACGCCGAGCTCGTCACCAACACCGGCACCTTCCACGGACGTGAGGCGATCCGCGGCTTCTACCGCGACACCCTCCTCCAGAGCGACGACGTGCGGCCGTCGCCGGGACCGTTCATCGTCGACGGGAACCGCTTCGCCGTCGAGATCGACCTGCTCCGGGGCGGGCGGCACATCGCCGTCGGCGACTTCTTCACCATCGACGGCGACACGATCAGCCGCCTCGTCATCTTCTTCGGCTCCGAGCTCTCCTAAGGGCCGGCGAGTCCGAAATACGACACATCCACCATATCTCCGGGAGCCGAACGTACGCTCGATGTGCCGTGTTTGTCGATCGGCCGTCCGGACCGAGGCGGCCCGAAGGGGAGAGGCAATGGCTACGGAGAGTTACGAGAAGGGCGAGGGCTGGCTGTTCTTCGCCTTCGTACTCCTGGTGATCGTCGGGTTCTTCAACGTGGTCCTCGGGCTGACCATGATCGCCGGGGACAGCATCTACGTGACCGCACGGGACGCAGGGACCGTCGTGATCGGCAACGTCAACGGTTGGGGCTGGGTCATCCTCATCCTCGGCATCTTCGAGGTCATCGCCGGGTTCGGCGTGTTGGCCCGTAGCCAGCTCTCCCGCTGGTTCGCCATCCTCATGGCCACCCTGGCCGCCCTCGGGCACCTGCCGGTGATCTTCGGCCCGCACCCGATCTACTCGTTCCTGGTGGTGTTGCTGTCCGTGCTGGTCATTTACGGCCTGGCGCAGTACGGCGGACGGGACCGCGTCGCCGTCTGAACGCAATCAAGACCGGAATCGGGCGGCTCCCATATCGGGCGCCGCCCGCTCCGCGTCCCCGGGGCGATGTTTGACGACGTGGCTTCCGGCTGCGACCGCGCTGCCCCTCACGCCACCGCGTAGAGCTGCCACTCGTCGGGGACGCCCTTGAGCGAGTAGGTACCCCGATCCTCGAACCCGATGCCCGATCCCGCGACGAGGTCGACGACCGTTCGCGAGACGAGCACCTCTCCGGGCTTCGCCTGGTCCACGACGCGCGCCGCCAGGTTCACCGCGAAGCCGCCGACGTCGCCTTGGAGCAGCTCCAGCTCTCCCGTGTGGAGGCCGCACCGGACCTCGAGATCCAATGCCCGAACAGAGTTCGTGATCGAGCACGCGCACTGAATCGCCCGTGCAGGTCCGTCGAACGTAGCGAGTGCGCCGTCCCCCGTTCCCTTGACGAGGGTCCCGCGGAACCGCTCAACCTGACGGTGCAGGAGGGCGTCGAGGTCGTCCAGCACGTCGTGCCAACGCCGGTCGCCCACCTGGGCGGCGCGTCCTGTCGAGCTCACCACATCCGTGAACAAGACGGTGGCGAGGACTCGGTCGGGCGCCTCGGGAGAGCGAACGCCGGTCAGGAACTCCTGCACCTCGTCGAGGAGGGCGTCTGCATCCCCGAAGAAGTAGTGATGATCCCTGCCGGGAAGCTCGACGTAGCGAGCAGACGGGATGTGCTCCGCCAAGTACCGGCCGTGCTCCGGCGGGACGTACTCGTTCCCGCCGCGGTGGATCACCAGCGTCGGCACCGAGATCGTCGGCAGCGCCGGGCGGACGTCGAGCTCCATGACCATCGACATGATGGCCTCGACGGTGCCAGGGCTCGCCGAGACGCGCTCGAACCGCGTGTACGCGTCGTACACCGGACCGTGCTGCGGCGCGCTCGGCGCGGCGATCCGCAGCGTTCGACCGCTGCCCCACGCGCCCTTCAGCCAACCCGGAAACCGTCGGAGGTCCTCCGTCGGCAGACCGACCGTGTAGTCGGCGCCGCGCGTGATTCGGGCGAAGCTGTTCACGAGCACGAGCGCCGACACGCGCTCCGGGTGAGTCGCCGCGAACGTGATCGCCATCGGTCCACCGCCGCCGTCGCCGAGCAGCGCGGCCCGCTCCGAGCCGGCGGCGTCCATGACCGCCTGCACCTCCTCGATCCAGACCTCGAGTGAGGGGAGCTCCGCCAAAGTGACGGGGTCCGACAGGCCGCTGCCGCCCTTGTCGAACAAGATGAGCCGGCTGAACGAGCCGAGCCGCCGCAGCGTTCTTGCCAAGGGCGCAACGTCCCACTGCGCATCGACGTGGCTGAACCACTCGGGGATGAGTACGAGATCGATCGGCCCGTTGCCGACGACCTGGTATGCGATGTGGGCGTTTCCCGTTTTCGCGTAGTGCGTTTTCGGGACGTCGTCCATGGCGCGGTCATGATCGCGCCGAACCGCTACGGTCAGTTCAGCTCTGTTTCGGCGCCTCGCTGCGCGAAGCGGAACAAACCCGCTCAGATCGGGTACGGGTTGGTCGTCGCTGCCGCCTCGACGGCGCCGGCATGTTCGATTCCCCAGTTTTCGCGCGCCCACTCGAAGCGCCAGCGGGGGCGCTCACCTCGGCGGTTCCGGATCCAGAAGCCGTACATCTTGCGCGTGGCGTTGTCGGCGATCCCGCCGAACGGGCCGATGCGTGTCAGCGGCGTGAGCACGCGGGCTACGGGGCGCAGCGCACCGACCGCAACGTCCATCAAACCTGCTCGGGGCACGTCGAGCATGTCGGCGAATCTGCTCCCGATGAGGTGACGGGTAAGGGCGCGGGGCAGCGCTTTGAACGGCCGCGGCATCGATCGTTCCATCGCTTGCACGAGTGCGCTCGTCAGCGTCCGCCCCTCAGGGCTCTCGCCCGCGTTGCGGCGGAGGATCTCGTTCCGCAACCGCTGCACGTCGGCGTATTCGAGAGGCTGCTCGTCGGGCGGGAAGCCCTGTGGCAACACGAGCTCGTAGTCGATGCCCATGAGGTGACCGACGACGAGCCACAGGTGCAGATACGCGTCGCGCTGGCGCTCATCGACGGAGACGCCCATCTTCTCGAGCGACTCGATCATCACGACCGTGAAGGCCGCCAGCGTCCCCAGCAGGTCCTCCTGGTTGATGGGTACGCCGAGTCGCTTCACGTCCCATGTCCGCTCGGGATCGTTGAGAATCCAGTGGCGCACGGCGGCATGGAAGAGTCGGACGCCGCGGGCAGCCTGATACGCATACGTGTCGGCGCTCAGAGGTGGCAAGGACTCGTCATTGGCGGCCATGACGTCGAGGAGCATCTGACCGGTCTCCGCGATGCGGCGTTCGGCGTTCGAGACGAGGTCCGCCGTCCTCGTCAGGACCTCTGCGCCTCGCGTCGCGGTGTAGCTCGTCGGAAGTGACGCCGAGAACAGTCCCGATGCGATCTCGAGGCCGAAGTCTCGGAAGAACTCCTGGCCCCGGCGGAGCTGGTCTTCGTTCGCCCATGCCGGGAGCGACACGAAGTCGTCGGGGTAGCACGCGTCGACCTTCGAGGCGTCCACCGTCGGCACGGCTTCGTCAGCTTCGAAGCCCCGCTTGATGTCCTGAGTGCCCGCTCCGTACTTGACGAGGACGGCGAGGAACTCCTTCGGATCGAGACCGGTCTCGTCAACGAACTGTCGGACGCGTTCGTCGGCTTCGTCGTCGCCGATCTGGCGGAGCCGGTCAAGCTCCTCGTCGCACAAGCTCAGCGGGAGGAAGTCCGCGGCAGGGAGCCGCTCATAGAGAGCAGGGCTTGTCTGACGGGCGCGGAACACGTTGACGATGTAGTTCATCCGGTCGTCGAACGAAGCCCAGTTCTCGGCCCGGCAGCCGCGAGCCGTACCACCCGACACGTCGTATCGGGCGATGACGCTCAGAAGGCGCTCGTCACGCAAATGATCGAGGGGCGGTGGGTAGAGCGGCTGCCCCACTTCGGGCTCGGGGAGGCCGACGCCGATGTGGAAGGCCTCCATACCTGCCCCCTCCCTCGGGAGCTGCAACATCATGATGAAGCGCGTGAGAAAGCGGGCGTATCCGCTCGCGATCTGGCGCAGAACGGGTGACTCCTCCTGGAGTGCCCACGGCCGGTCGTAGGGCCGGAGGGCTGCCCGCTCCGAAGGGAGGACCTTCGTCAACTGGTCCAGGGTCTCGCGTTCGAGCTCGGGGAGACGGCGGGCGAAGGGGCTGAGGGCGGCTTCGGCGATCGGCTGGAGCCGCGATTGCTCGTAGGCGCCGAGGAGTGTGTTGGCCAACAGGACGAGCTCTGCCTTGTTCTCTGGCCGGTCCTCCCAGCGCGCCCGGTAGTAACAGCTCAGCGCCTCACGGAGTTGGTCGACGTCGCCGGGAGGGAACAGCGGGCCGTCCCCGGTCGCTTCGATGGTGCGCTCGAACTCTCGCCACGCGTCCTTGTCGTAGGAGCGGCTGTCGTCGAGCTCGGCGATGAGGCGGGCCACGCCGAGCCCGATCTCCTCGAACACGAGACGGTTGCCGAGCGCGAGCACTCGGGGCATGGCGCCGCGCTCTCTGGTGCGGATCCAGAAGCCGAACCTTCGCAGCGTCCATCGGAGGGGCGGCACGGGGAGCGGGTGTTCGCGGAGCCACTGCTCGATCGTCGGGTTCGGCTCGTCGACGCGGAGGTACTGACCGATCAGACGCGAAGACCACGTCGAAAACGTGCACCAGCTGGCGTTGTCGCCGATCCGCTCGTGCAGCCGCATCGAGATGTCGGAGTACGCGTACGTGATCCAGTGGTTGCGGTAGACGTCGTCGGTGAGCGCGATGATCTCTCGCACCTCGTCGGGCCCGATCGGTCGTCGCACACTCAGCGCCAACGCCGACTCCCTGCCGCGTTCGCGAAGCCTGGTCGAGCACAAGGCTCGCACACGACGAGTCAGCCCCGCGCCTTTCCCTTTCCTACCGATTCGTGCCCATTACGGCGCGCGCGCTCGGTCGCGGTTCCCCTGACGAAGCGAGCTGGAACGCGAAAGACTGACGGGCAAGCGAGGAGGCGGCATGGCTCCGCAGGGATCGATCGATGAGCAGCTCGCAGCGGTACCCCTGTTCGAGGGGTTGTCGAAGAAGCAACTCTCGCAAATCTCGAGTCTCATGACGCCGCTCAATATCGCGGCCGGCAGAGTGCTTGCGCACCAGGGTGAGATCGGACGCGAGTTCATGATCTTGCTCGAAGGCGAGATAGAGGTTGCCTGTGACGGCAAGGTCATCGCGGTCCGCGGAGCAGGCGACTACGTCGGCGAGATCGCGCTGCTCGACGAACGCCCGCGTACTGCAACCCTCACCGCCAGGACCGACATCGTGGTCGAGGTGCTGAACCGAGCCGAGTTCTCGAGCCTGCTCGCCGAAGCGCCGGATCTGTCGAGGCAGATCAGGGCGACCATGGCGCGGCGGCTGGCGGAGCTCGACAGCGAGGCACACGTATAGACGACGCACGTCTACGTCTCTGACAGCGGAGATGCCGCGCGGTTGGGGGCGTGCTCAGGCGGCGGCGCGGTCGGTCTGACTGTCGGCGCGCCACGCCACGGATGCACGGGTTTCCCGGTGGTGGCGGGCGAACTCGTCGCAGGCTGCCGGGTGGCTTCCGGTCGTGACGATCCAGCCGCATGCACAGTGCGCCGACCAGCGTCGGCCGAGCCCGTGGCCGAGGGAGAAGGAGCGGACGCGGGCGCGATGACCAAGCCCGCGCTCCACGGAGGCGTCGTCAGGCTCGGGCTCGGGCGGCGTCAGATCCGCCGGGCGAGCCAGCCCGAAGTAGTCGAACGCGCGCCGAGGGAGTTGCTCGAGACGGCCGTCCGCACGTCGCACCCAGTGCGCGCCGACGCCGTCCGTGAACGCGACTTCCACACCGAGGCGCGAGTACATGCCGTTCCATCCGCCGTTGATGCACACCTGCCAGCGGCCGGGCGGGATCACCGCGACCCTCACCCGCCGCTCGGCGAGCTCAGGTGACGCGTCCTCACCGCGCGTCGGACCGGAGCCGTCGACGAACACGAACGTCGCGACGGCTTCGTAGACGGGTTCGTCCGAGCTGTTCAGCAACGCGACCGGCTGAGGATCCGCGTTCGGCCCAGGCCACACGGACACGCGCTCGGCCTGCGCGCGGCGATCGACGGGTGCCGGCCTCCGACGGTCGTTGCGCGCGTGCCTCACGGCGATGAAGACCGACGTCACCCACCCCGCCGCCGCGATCAGCCCCAGACCCGCGACCCACCAATACATGGGCACGGCTGCAATCCTGACCGACTGCGCCGCTCAAGCGGTGGATGCGCCGTCAGCTCCCGGTGATCGTGCCGAGGTTCAGGCCGTGCTCGCCGTAGGCGTTCTCGGGATCGGCGCGCACCGCTTCGTCGAGGGCCAGTGGGCGTCGTCGCCGACGAGGATCCGCCACTTCCCGGCGCGCACACCGTCGAGGATGATCGTCGCGGCCTGCTCGGCTGAGAGCGGCGCGTTGTCGCGGAACATCTCGCCGAACAGTCTTCATCAGGTTCTGGATGTCGTCGTCCGACATTCCGTCGGTCGCCAGCCCCCGCCGCGCCATCTGCGTGCGCGCCCCGTCGAGGTCGACGCCGAGGATCTCCCGGCTGTTGAGCACGATGTCGGTGCCGATGTGGCCCGGCATCACGACCGCCACCTTGACGTGCGGTGCGTTGACCCGGAAGTCCTCCATGAGCGCCTCGGTGAACCCCTTCACCGCGAACTTCGCCGCGCTGTAGGCGGTGTGCGGGACGCCGGGACCGAGCGACGCCCAGAACCCGTTCACGCTGCTCGTGTTGACGACGTAGCGCGTCGTCGCTGGCGACGACCAGATCGACGAAGGCGCGCATGCCGTTGTAGACGCCGCCCCAGCAGACGGCGAAGGTCTTGTCCCACGCGTCGCGTGGACCGGTGAGGAAGCTGTTCCCGCCACCGACGCCGGCGTTGTTGAACAACAGGTCGACGTGGTCGGTCCCGTGTCGGGCGACGACCTCGTCGCGGAAGCGGTTCATCTGCGCCTCGTCGGACACGTCGGCGAGGTGCGTCGTGATCCGGGTGTCGGCCGGGGCGTCCTTCTCGGCCCGCCGCGCCGTCTCTTCCATGTGGTCGACGTTGACGTCGCACGTCGCCACCGAGCATCCGTCCGCCGCCAGCTGGATCACCAGCTCCCGGCCCATCCCGGTCCCGCCTCCGGTGACCACTGCCAGCAGACCTGCGAACGAATCCATGTGTCGACCCTACCTTCGAGATCCGGAGCGCCCTTGGCGGCACTAGCGTCCGCGGGTATGGCGAGCGAGGTGCGCGGCGTCATCGCGCCGGGCAAGGGGCAGCCGGTGCGCATCGAGACCGTCGTCGTGCCCGACCCCGGCCCCGGTGAGGCGCTCGTCTCGGTGCAGGCGTGCGGCGTGTGCCATACCGACCTCCACTACCGCGAGGGCGGCATCGGCGACGACTTCCCGTACCTGCTCGGTCACGAGGCCGCCGGAACGGTCGACGCGGTCGGTCCCGACGTCACGGCGGTCGCGCCGGGCGACTTCGTCATCCTCAACTGGCGTGCCGTGTGCGGCGAGTGCCGCGCGTGCCGACGCGGCGAGCCCTGGTACTGCTTCGACACGCACAACGCCACGCAGCCCATGACCCTCGGCGACGGGACCGCGCTCTCTCCCGCGCTCGGCATCGGGGCGTTCGCGGCGAAGACGCTGGTCGCCGCGGGGCAGGCGACGAAGGTGAACCCGTCGGCGCGCCCCGAAGCCGCCGGCCTGCTCGGGTGCGGGGTGATGGCGGGCTTCGGTGCCGCGGTGAACACGGGTGGTGTGCAGCGCGACGACACCGTGGCCGTGTTCGGCTGCGGCGGCGTCGGGGACGCCGCGATCGCGGGGGCGAGCCTCGTCGGTGCGCGCACCATCATCGCCGTCGACACCGACCCTCGGAAGCTCGAGTGGGCGCGTGACTTCGGCGCGACCCACACGGTGGACGCGTCGAAGGAAGACCCGGTCGAGCGCATCCGCGACCTCACGGACGGCAACGGCGCCGACGTCTGTATCGAAGCGGTCGGGCGACCCGAGGTTCTCGCAGCAGGCGTTCTACGCGCGCGACCTCGCGGGAACGGTCGTGCAGGTCGGCGTCCCCACCCCGGACATGGCGCTACCTGACATCCCGATGATCGACTTCTTCGGCCGCGGTGGTGCCCTGAAGCCGTCGTGGTACGGCGACTGCCTCCCGAGCCGTGACTTCCCACTGCTCGTCGACCTCTACCTCCAGGGCCGGTTCAACCTCGATGGGTTCGTCTCGGAGACGATCGGCCTCGACGAGGTGGAAGACGCCTTCCACAGGATGGAACGGGGCGAAGTGCTGCGATCCGTCGTCACCATCTAGCGATCCGGTGATCGAGCACGTCACGACGGCCGGCGTCTTCTCGCTCGACGGCCAGGACTTCGACGTCGAGAACAACATCTGGATCATCGGCGACGACCACGAGGTCCTCGTCGTCGATGCCGCGCACGACGCGGCGCCGATCGTCGCGACCGTCGGCGATCGATCGGTCCGGGCCATCCTGTGCACGCACGGGCACAACGACCACATCAACGCCGCCGACGCGCTGTCGCGAGCGTCCGGCGGCGCGCCCGTCCTCCTGCACCCCGACGACGAGATGCTGTGGGACGCCGTCTATCCGGATCGGAAGCCCGACAGGGCCGTGCGGGACGGCGACGAGCTCGAGGTCGCCGGGGAGCGCCTGCGCATCGCGCACACTCCCGGTCACAGCCCCGGCGGCGTCTGCCTCCTCGGCCCCGACGGGCACGTGTTCGGCGGCGACACGCTCTTCAACGGCGGGCCCGGCGCGACCGGCAGGTCGTACTCCGACTTCCCGACGATCATCGAGTCGATTCGCGATCGGCTGCTCGTGCTCCCCGGCGACACGGTGGTGCACACCGGCCACGGCGAGTCCACGACCATCGGGGCGGAGGCGCCGCACCTCGACGAATGGATCGCCCGCGGGCACTGACCACCCCGCTCAGGCCTGCTGCGCTCCGGCTTTCCCTGATTCGACGATCCAGGACGTGCCGGCCATCGGCTCGGCCTGCGGCTGTTGGATGGTCGTGACGTAGCGGAACTCGGCGCGGAGCTGCGGGCGCGTCGCCTCGACGCGCAGGTAGCCCTTGTTCGTGGTGTCGTACAGGTGGATCCACGGGTTGCGGAGCGCGCCGTCGATGTACTGCTGGTCGAGATTCTCGGGCGAGGTCGCCGGCGGCGCCACGAACTCCGTGCCGACGACGGGGGAGCCGTCCTGCTGGAAGTCGGCGCGCAGGTCGTCGACCGAGCTCGTGTGCGTGTCGCCGCCGAGCGTCACGAAGTTCTTCACCTTCGCCTTCTCGACGTGACCGAGCAGGCGATTGCGCGCCGCGACGTACCCGTCCCACGTGTCGGCGCTGTAGCCGGACGCCGACCCGTCCTCGGGCGTGTGGTCGACCGCGGCCATCTGGGTCTGTTGCGCGAGGACGTTCCACTGCGCGTTCGACGCGTCGAGGTTGCGCGACAGCCACCGTTCCTGCTCCTTGCCCAGGATCGTCGCCTTGGGGTCGAGCGCAGCCGGCAGCAGCGGGCACGCCGCCGGGCGGCGTGGCCGGGCCCTGCCCCTCGGTCGCCTCCGGGGTGCGGTACTGGCGGTCGTCGACGACCGGCAGCGTGACCAGGTCGCCGAAGCGGAACGACCGGTAGATGCGCATCGAGCCGTCGCCGCCGGGTGGCTTCGCCCGGACGGGCACGTTCTCCCACCAGGCCGCGGTACGCGGCCGCGCGCTTGGCCGGGAACTTCGCGACCGAGTCGGGCTCGCGGGCCTTCCCGAGCTCGCCCGGATGGAGACCGGCGTAGTTGTCCTCCACCTCGTGGTCGTCCCACGTCATGATCCACGGCGCGGCCGCGTGCGCGGCCTGGAGCTGCGGGTCCGCATGGGCCGCGGCGTAATGACGGCGGAAGTCGTCGAGCGTCACGGACGGCGGCAGGCCGTGCTGGCGCACGCTGCCGAGGGGCAGCTCGTAGATGTAGTCGCCGAGGAACACGACGAACGCGAGATCGTCCCGGCTCATCTGCTCGTACGCCGTGAAGTAGCCGGCCTGGTACGACTGGCAGCTCGTGACCCCGAACGTTGAGCCGGTTCAGGCGGCGGTCCGGATGCAGGAGCAGTGCGGGTCCGCCCGGTCGGGCTCACGTAGTCGCCGACGCGGAACCTATAGAAGTAGTCGTGCCCGGCGTCCAGGCCGCGCACGTCGGCGTGCACCGAGTGGCCGAGGTCCGGACCGGTCGTCCGCCGGCCCGAGCGCACCACCTTCCGCGAAGGCCTCGTCGGCGGCGACCTCCCATCGGACGGGCACCTGCACCGGGGGCATCGGCTCCGGAGACATCGGGTCCACCGCCAGGCGCGTCCACAGCACGACCGAGTCGGGCAGCGGGTCACCCGACGCCACGCCGAGCTGAAAGGGATCGGCGGGCAGCGCCGGTGTCCCGCCCCCGCCGACGACCGAACCCGCCGAGCAGACGCCCACCGCCGCCGATCGCAACACCCACGCCCGCCAGCCCACCCAGGAAGGTGCGGCGGTCGATCTCCCTGCTCACAATGTCTTCCCCCGGGCGTGACTGTAGGTCGTGCCCGCTGAGCAGACTCGGCCACTTGTCCGATTCGCACGGATTATGGGAAGATCTCAGCTCTCCAGTGGGCCAAAGGGCGGGCACACGACGGAGCGGAGACCGTTCAGATGAGCCCGAATCGGCGCGGATTCATGGTCGCTCGATCGACGGCGCCCGCCGTCGCGGCACAGATGGTGGAGGGTCGTGCCCGTGGCTGAGGGGCGTCGCTACTCCTTCGACGACGCGAAGGCGCGGCGCGCCCGCGAGCTCGAGGACGAGCTCTCGCTGCAGCGCCAGGTGATCAGGGGCGAGGCGCGGCAGCAGATCGCCGACATCCAGCGCGTCGGCACCGAGGCCCGGAACGGGCTCGACCACGCGGCGGCGGAGCGGACCAACGGGGTCCACTGGGGCGCAACCGAGGAGTGGGAGGAGCTCGACAAGACGGTGAGCGAGCGATCCGCCGAGCTCGAGCGGACGGGCGAGGAGATCGAGCGAGCGTCGACGGACGCGCGGGAGAAGGTCAAGCAGACCGCGGCGGCAGAAGCTCGGCGCATCGACGAACAGGTGGCCGCGTCACACGACGCCATGCGCAAGGCCGCCAAGAAGGAGACCGCCGCCTTCGAAGAGGCGTTGCGAGCGCGGCTCGTCGAGCTCGAGGACGCGCTGCGTGACCAGGCGACGCAGACGCGCTACGACATGCGCCGCGCCGCCGACGAAGAGGCGGCCAACTTCGACCAGATCGCAGGGAAACGAGTCGCCGAGCTGCAGGACACGGTCCGACAGCACTCGGAGCTGCTCGAGGAGTTCACCCACCTCCACGCGTCGACGCTCGAACAGCTCGAAGAGGCGCGCACGCTCGCCGCCGATCTGCAGCGCGATGCGCAGGAGCGCGACGCGCGACCTCGACGCCGCCGGCGCCCCGGCTTCGACTCCCGACCTGCGCGGCCTCGACCACGAGGGACGCCCCGTAGGGATCGAGACGGCGGCCGACGTTCGTTTCGCCGAGCTCAACGGGCATGTCGAACGCAGCGAAGCCACCCAGCGAGCCATGGAAGAACGCATCGCGGATCTCGAGGCGGAAGTCGCGGAGTCGGCGGAGGCGTTGGAAGCCCGCGCAGCAACTGACGATGCGACGGCGGGTGTACGGACCGAGGAGCTCGAGGCGGCCCTCGCCGCCACCGCGTCCCAGTTCGAAGTGAGGCTGCGAACAGCGGCCGAACGAGCACGCGCGCCAGCTCGAGCAAGCAGGCATTGTCACCAGGAACCAGCTCCTCGACGCACTCGCCCGGGCCGAGGACGGGCTCGCGCAGGCGGCCGACGCTCGCGCCACCGACCTCGCCGAGATGATCGCCGCCGCGCGCACCACGATCGAACGCGCCGCAGACAGCCGCGTCGAGAGCCTCGAGACGGCCGCCGTCGAGGTCCGCGACGGCATCGAGGAGCTCCACCGCGACATCGCCGCCGCGCTCACGCAGAGCGGTGAAGCCCAAGGCGCCGCGCTCGACCGTGCCGCCAACGACTGGCTCAAGCGCATGGACCGCAACGCGGCCAAGAACGGTGGCAGGCGACGCCGGGCGGCGCCGGGCGCGGCGGCCATCGTGCTCGCGATCGCGGCGGCCCTCGGCGGCACCATGTTCTTCCGCGGCGGCGGGAGCGGTCGCCCCACCGTCGCCCGTGCCGGACTCGGGTCCCGCCTCGGACCACAGTGCCGGCGGCCACGTCGACGCCGGTCGACCAGTCGAAGGTGAGCGAGGTCGCGAACGCGCTGTCGACCATCAGCTGGCCGTCGGCCACGGCGCCGCTCGGCTCGCGGGCGCCGGGAACCTCGCCGTCGGGCACGAACGGCTCGTCGCCGACCGGTACGGGCACGGCCACCGGCGCCGGAGGCGGAACCGCTCCCGCCGGTGGCGGTCAGGCCCAGCCGCCGGCGACTCCGGCACCCACGCAGCCGCCGCCGCAGCCGCCGCCCCCGCAGCCGCCGCCTCCGCCGCCGCCGACCCTCTTGCCTCCCATCACCTTGACGCTGCCGGACTTGCGGTAGCGCACGCGGCTCAGCGAGGGCGCTTCGCGGCGGACTTCTTCGCGGACGTCTGCTTCGCCGAGCCCTTCTTCGCCGTCGCCTTCTTCTTCGTCGCGCCGGCCGTGCCTGACCCGGACTTCTTGGCGCCGGCCTTCTTCTTCGCCGGCTCTTCTTCTTGGCCGTGCTCTTCTTCGCCGGCTTCTTGGCCGTGCTCTTCTTGGCCGTCGTCGACGGCTTCTTCTGCAGCGCGGCCTTCCCGGTCGCGTGCGTCTTGGCGACCTGCTTCTTGGCGCTCTTGCTCGCCTTGCGGACGGCCTTCTTCGCCTTCCCGGTGGCCTGCCGATCGCCTCGCCTACTCGCTCGGCGATGCGCTCGACGGGGTTCTCGGGCTTGTCCTTCTCTTTCGGCTCAGCCAAGGAAGGTCACCTCCAGTGCGCTGCTGATCGGTCGAGCACATCTACCCACATCTGCCTCGACTGAGGCAATGGATCACCAGGCGGCGGCGTAGCTCTCGTCGGGCCAGTTGACGACGCCCCGGTCCTTCAGGTCGGCCATGGCGGGCGTCGTCGAGGCCGAGCCAGGCCAGGATCTCCTGCGTGTCCTCTCCTATACGAGGCGGCGGGCGGTGGGGCCGGCTCGACGTGTCGGAGAAGTCGATGGTGTTCCCGAACTGGCGCATCGCGCCCATGATCGGGTGCTCGTAGTCGGCGACGAGGCCGAGGCGCTCGTTGTCGGCGTCGAAGAGCATGAGGTCGCCGCCCTTGGGGTCGATCGCGATCTCGTTGGGGACCCCGGCGTCGTCGAGGTGGTAGCTCCAGCTCACGGCGGTGCGCGTCCGGAATCGGAGGTCGAGCTGCGCCTCGGCGGTCGACCGGTCGAGTGACGGGTCGACGCCGAGCGTCGCGCACAGCGAGTCCCACTGCTCGGGCTTGAGCGCGGCGACCTGCACCCAGCCGTCCTGGGTCTCGTACAACCGGTAGGCGGGATCGACGCCGGTCGTCTGCTTGTCGAGCCGCGGGCGCGGCACCGGCGTGCCGTCGGGCTTCACCATCGCGTCCGATGCGAACACCGCCCCGCCGTCCAGCAACGACGTCCACAGCTCCTGGCCCTCGCCGGTACGCGCCCGGTGCAGGAGCGCGGCGAGCACGCCGACGACGCTGAGCATCGCGTTGGCGGCATCGCACATCCCGAACCGGTAGTAGAGGGGGTCGTTGCCGTGCTGGGTCGCCCCCGCCTCGTACTCGAGGCCGGCCGCCGCCTGGTACAGCGGGTCGAGGCCGCCGAAGTGGGAGAGCGGCCCCTCGAACCCGTACGCGTACGTGTTGCAGTACACGATGTCGGGCTTCACGGTCTTGCACGCCTCGTAGTCGATCCCGAGCTTCGTGGCCGTGCCCTTGGTCATGTTGTGGTGCACGGCGTCGGCCCGGCGCACGAGCTCCAACGCGAGCTCGCGACCCTCGGGCGCCTTGATGTTGAGGGCGATGTCGCGCTTGCCGCGCTGGCATCCGAAGAACGGCTTGCCGGCCATGCGCATCCCGTCGCCCGTCGCCGGCTCGACCTTGATGACGTCCATGCCGAGGTCGGCCAGGATCATCGGCCCGAACGGGCCCGCGAGGTACTGGCCGAAGTCGATGAGCCGCAGCCCGTCGAGCGGGCCCGCGCCGTTCGATCCGTCCGTCACGTCACACGCCTCCGCTGTCAGTCACGTTCCGGTGAGATCGCCGACGATCGGCGCGAAGTCGCGGGCCTTGTCGACCGGGATCACGGTGTACGAGTACCCCCACCGTTCACGTCGCTCGTGGAGTCGCTCGCGGATCTCGCCCGGCGAGCCGATGAGGCTCAGGGGCGACGCCAGCACCTCGGCCGGCTCGCTCTCGAACGCGACGGCAAGCCCGGCCGCGAGATCCTCGGCTGCGTCGGTGACCTCGGCGACGGCGAGCCAGGCGTTGAGCTCGAGGTCGCCGAAACGCTCGCCCGCGCCCTCGCGTACCCAGCCGACCTTCTCGTCGATGCGCTCAGGCAGTGCGTCCTGGGCGGCCGCGACGTCGACCTCGCCGGAATCGACCGACGCGTTGACGCCCACGATGTCGGCCGTCGCGCCGGCGAAGCGCAGAACGCGGCGGCCGCCGCCCCCGATGACGATGGGCGGCCCGCCGGGCCGGTGCGGCGCGGGAGTCCCGTCGAGCTCGGACGAACGCGAGTCAGCCCGACAACCATGAGATACGCACCGATGATCGCACCGCCGCGGTGCCCGCTGTCCCGCCAGAACCGCGCCCATTGCAGCGTCTTCGTGTCGTCGTCCGCTCTCGGGAACACGATGAAGCCGGCGACGAACAGCACGGCCGCCACGATGCCCATCCATGCTCCGAGGCGTCCCGACCCTTGACTCGATCGTGTTGCACTCATCGCGAGACCTCCCTCAGCCTCTGTCTTGCGAGCCCCACCGGGCCTCAGCGCTGGGGAGTCTCAACCTGCGCGTGCCGCGCGGCAAGAGTCGATCAACTGGCCTCTCCCGCCACCTCCGCGCGCTCGTCGTCGACGCCGACCTCGCTCCATATCTCCTCGTTGTGCTCGCCGACACGGGGTTGCGGGCCGCGGATCTCGCCCGGGGTGCCGAAGAGATTGATCGGGACGCCGACCTGGATGAGGGGGCCGAGGTCGGGGTCGTCGACCGTCACCACCATGTCGTTCGCGTCGAGCTGCGGGTGCGGCCGGGCGAGCGCCTCCTCCATCGTGATGACGGCCTCGACGGCGATGTTGTTCGCCAGGAGCTCGTCGACGAGCTCCTCGCGCTTCCACTCCTTGAACGTGTCGCGACGCCGCTCGTTCATCAGCACCTGCTGCTGCAGCGGCAGCAACCCCTTCGAGCTCCTCGGCCGGCGGCGGCTACGACGCCGAGGATCTCGTCCATGCTCTTCTTCGGCGGCAGGCCGCTCATCACGCTCACGTGCACGAACTCGCGGTCCGCGCACTCGAAGATCATCCCCTGGTGCACGCCGGGCGGGTAGCTCTTCGCCATCAGCTCGTGGAAGGCGGCGTTCGCCTTCTCGACGTGCTGCCAGATCTGGGTCGTGTACAGGAACGCGCCCTGCAGCAGGCTCGTCGACACCTGCTGACCCCGGCCCGTCCCCTCCCGGGAGATGAGCGCGGCGAGGATCCCGGACGGCACCAGGAAGATCGCGCCCATGCTCGGCATCGGCATGTGCAGGAAGATCGGTCCCGGCCGCCACCCCGGCTGCTCCCACTGCTGGCCCGACGACGCCTGCACGAGCGCGTCGTAGCCGGGGCGGTGCGCGAGGCGGTGCCCGGGCGGGTACGCCGGCACCGAGCAGTACACGAGGCGGGGGAGCTCGGCGTGCAGCGCGTCGTAGCCGACGCCGAGGCGGTCCATGACTCCGGGCCGGAAGCTCTCCACGAGCACGTCGGCGGTGGCGGCGAGCTTGCGGAAGGCATCGACGCCGGCGTCGGACTTCAGGTCGCACGTGACCGACCGTCGCGAGCGCGTCCACACCTTGTACCCGTCGTAGACGCGGAACGGGTCGCCCCCCGGCGGCTCGACCTTGATGACGTCGGCGCCCTGCTCCGCGAGCAGGAGCACCCCGAGCGGGCCCGCGATGCCCCACGACAGGTCGAGGATGCGGATGCCGTCGAGCGCGCCAGCCATGGGCGCGTTCAGCCTCGCGCACACCTGACGGGCATGTCAGGCGCAGGAGGCTGCATCACGGCCATAATCACGCGACGCAACAGAGTCGATCGAGCCACGGATCAACGGGTGGAGGATCCGCCGCGGAGGATCCTGTGACAGATCCAGAACCCGAGAGCGGAAGCGCGCCGCATCCGCCCAAGAACGACGATGCTGCGGCGAGCACCGAGTCGGACAGCTCACCCAACGACCTCGGTGCGCAGGTTCAGGACCAGCTGAAGCGCCTCGAGCGGCTCCTCGTCCCCGGCAAGAGCGCCGCCGAGCGGTCCAGGGCGGGATCCTTCCGGCGTGGCGGCGGGTCACCCGCGGCGAATCACGCCTGGCCGTGACCCTCGCGGTGCTCGCCGCGATCGGCATGCTCGCGGCACTGCCGGACCGGATCGCGCCTCACCCGCGCTGGCTGCTGCCCGGCTTGGCGTTGCTGTTGCTGGTCGGGCTCACGGTCGCCAACCCCACGCGCATCGACCGGCAGTCCCGAGCGTTGCGCAGCCTCAGCCTGCTGCTCATCGCGATCATCAGCATCGCCAACGCGGCAACGGCCGCGCGCCTCATCGTCGACCTGGTCCGCGGGACCGGCATCCGCGACCCCGAGCGAGCTCCTGCTCACCGGGGCCGCCATCTGGCTCACGAACGTGATCGTGTTCGGGCTGTGGTACTGGGAGTTCGACCGGGGCGGGCCCGTCGCCCGCGCGCACGCTGTCAAGCAGTATCCGGACTTCTTGTTCCCGCAGATGAGCGAGCCCCCCGAGCTGACCCCGCCCGACTGGGAACCCGAGTTCGTCGACTACCTGTACTTCTCGTTCACGAACGCGACCGCCTTCAGCCCGACGGACGTGATGCCGCTGTCACGGTGGGCGAAGCTCACGATGCTGGCGCAGTCCGCCGTGTCGCTGATCACAGTCGCGCTCGTCATCGCCCGCGCCGTCAACATCCTCAAGTAACTCGTGCCCGGCGAGTTGCGCGAGTGGGGAAGCGTCACCTCCGACGAGCTGACCCGCATCCTCGTGCTCTCGCCCCACCTCGACGACGCGGTGCTCGGCTGCGGGCATCTCCTGGCCGCGCATCCGGGCACCACGGTGCTCACGGTCTTCGCCGGCGCGCCCGCCACGTACCCGGAGCCGATGACGTGGTGGGACCAGCTCGCCGGCTTCTCGTCCGGCGACGATCCCCTCGTTGCCCGCCGTCGGGAAGACGTCGAAGCGCTCGACGAGCTCGGCGCGCGGCCCGTCTGGCTCGACTTCGTCGAGCACCAGTACCTCGACCGGGACGACTGGGTCCGGCCGGCGGCGATCGTCGACGAGCTCGAGGCCGCCGTGCGCGACATCGACCCGACCATGGTCGTGGCGCCGTTCGGGCTCGCGAACCCCGACCACGACTGCACCCACGAAGCCGCGCTCCTGGTGCGCGAGCGGCTGCCCGAGCCGGCGTGGTTCTGCTACGAGGACACCGGCTACAAGCACATCCCCGGATTGCTGGCCTGGCGCGTGGCGCGGCTCTTCCGGTCCGGGGTGTGGCCGACGCCGGTCGTGATGCCCGTGGCCGCCGACGCCGGGCGCAAGCGCGCCGCGCTGTCCCACTACCGGTCGCAGCTGCAGGCGCTCGAAGCCGACTGGCAGCTGTCGACGAAGCAGCCCGAACGCGACCCCGGGCAGTACTGGAGGCTGGCGAGCCCGCCGGAGGGGTGGGAGGGCTTGATCGAGGTTTGACGCGTGCGGCGGCGGGCTCGCACCCGACCGGTGTGTCAGACGGCGGCGGGTAAGACTGCGCAGTCCAGCAGGCCGAGACCCGGGAGGACCCGATGCGACGTGCGGCGATCGCCGTCGCCGTCGCGGCCCTCGCGATCGGCCTGACCGTCCCCGCCGCGGGCGGACCGGACGGCAGAAGCGCCACGCCAGGCGCTCGACGTCGAAGTCCGGCACGACCTGACGTACCGCCACGTCGGTGGGGAAGACCTGAAGCTCGATGCTTACATCCCCGCCGGTGGCGGTACGCGGCCGGGCGTCATGGTGATCTACGGCGGGGGCTGGGTCCTCGGCAGCAAGGAGCTGTCGGCGCCGCTCGCCCGAGAGCTCGCCCGGCAGGGCTTCATCGCGTTCGCGATGAACTACCGGCTCGCACCACTCCATCCCTTCCCGGCCGCGGTCGACGACGTGCAGGCGAGCGTCTCGTGGGTGCGGGACCACGCGCTCGACTTCGGCCTCGATCCGGCCCGGATCGGCTCGATCGGAGGCTCCGCCGGCGGGCACCTCTCGGCCATGCTCGCCACCCTCGGGAAGGGCCCGCGTGATCGCGGCTCGCGAATAGCAGCGGCGGCGTCATGGGCGGGGCCGATGGACCTCCATCCCGACCAGTTCGGGCCCGACGCGCAGATCTACGTCGACGCCTTCCTCGGCTGCTTCGGGCGACCCTGCGACGAGGCGACCGCCGCCGCCGCGTCGCCCATCACGCACGTCGACCCGAGCGACGCGCCGATCCTGCTCGTGCAAGGAGAAGAGGACCAGCTCGTGCTGCCCCAACAGGCTCTGCACATGGCCGACGCGCTCCAGGCCGCCCGGGTCGGCCACCAGCTGTTGCTGCTCCCGAACGCCGGGCACGACGAACGCCTCCTCCCGCCGGCGGAGCAGCCGTCCTTCGACTTCTTGCGGCGCGAGCTCGGCGGCGCCGAGCCGGGCGTGCCGGGCGGCTTCGGTGTCGGCGGCGGCGGAGGCGGTCTGCTCGCGCCGATGATCGCGATCGTCGCCGGCGGCCTCGTGGTCGGCGCGATGATCCTCGCCGTCCGGAACCGACGCCGGCGCGTGCCGCACTGACGAAAGGGGACCGATGGCCATCACCGGAACACACGCCCTGCTCTACACCTCCGAGCCCGAGCAGTTGCGCGCCGTGCTGCGTGACGTCTTCGGCTGGGACCACGTCGACGCACACGACGGCTGGCTGATCTTCGCGTTGCCGCCGGCCGAGCTCGGTGTGCACCCGGCCGAGAAGCCGTCGCACGAGCTCTCGCTGATGTGTGACGACCTCGACGCCACCGTCGCCGAGCTGCGCGCCAAGGGCATCGAGTTCCGGGGCGAGCCCGAGAACCAGGGCTTCGGCACCGTGATCACGATGGTGCTCCCCGGCGGCGTCGACATGATGCTGTACCAGCCCCGCCACGCCACCGCGATCTGACGGCCGAGGCACGCCGGTCAGCGGATCGTCCAGCCGGCTTCCTTGAGCTCCTTGCACGTCGGGCAGATCGGGTAGCGAGACGGGTCGCGTGTCGGCACCCACTTCTTCCCGCACAACGCGACGATCGCCTCGCCGGTCACGTACGCCCGGGCGATGGCGTCCTTCTTGGCGTAGTGCGCGAACCGGTCGTGATCGCCCTCGTCGGTGCGCTCGCGCTCGGGCGCCTGCGTCGGCGTGAGCGTCTCCGTCTCCGTTTGCGTCACGGCGTCGAGGGTACCGCCGGGTAGCTGTCGTACCCGCCTCCTAGGATCCGCGTCACGCCTCGGGAGCAGGGCGTCGAAGGCTCCCCCGTCCGTTTGTTGTCGGTGGACGTGGGAGCCACAATGCAGATCGATGAACGAACTCGGCGCGAGATGTACGAGCACCTCGAGGCAGTGCTCGGTGCGCAGACGGCAGACGCGCTGATGGAGCACCTGCCTCCCGTCGGGTGGGCCGACGTCGCCACCAAGAGCGACCTGAATTTCACCACTGCGGAGCTCCGCTCGAGCATGGATGCGCTCGAGAATCGCCTGCTCGCCCAGATGCACCGTGAGATCACGCGGGTGATCATGTGGTTCGTCCCGACCATGTTGAGCGGCGTCGGTCTCGCGTTCGCGGCGGCTCGCTTCTCCTGATCCGGCGCTGACACTCGGCTGAGCTCGGCATCATCCGCGACCGGCGATGCTGCGGGCCATGACGACAGGACGATGGATGCGCAGCGCCGCGGGGATCGCGGCCGCGGCGGCGCTGTATCACCGCTACTCGCGGCGCCCGCGCGGGCGGCGCAGGGCGGCGTCACCGTGAAGAACGACGTCACCTACCGCACGGTCGACGGCGAGCCGCTCGGGCTCGACGTCTACCAGCCGGCCAAGAAGGGCAAGAACCGGCCCGCGGTCGTCGTCGTGCACGGCGGGGGCTGGACCCAGGGCGACAAGTCGTTGTTCGCCCAGCAGAGCAACCAGCTCGCCGAGCGTGGCTTCGTGGCGTTCTCGATCAACTACCGGCTCGCGCCCGCGCATCCGTACCCGGCCGCCGTCGACGACGTCGAAGCGGCGGTCCAATGGGTGCGCAAGCACGCCAAGCAGTACGGCGTCGACCCCAAGCGCATCGGTGCCCTCGGCGGGTCGGCCGGTGGGCACCTCGTGGGCATGCTCGGCACCGACGGCGAGGGATCGCTCAAGGCCGGCCATCGGGTCGCGGCGGTGGTGTCGTGGTCGGGCCCGATGGACTTCGTCAGCCTCGCCCCGGCCGCCGCGACCAACGCCGGCAGGTCCTTCGCCACGTTCCTCGGGTGTTTGCCCGACGCCTGTTCCGACACCTACGCAGCCGCGTCACCCGTCACGCACGTCGACAAGACCGACTCGCCGATGCTCATCGTGAACTCGACGACGGAGCTCGTGCCCCGGTCGCAGGCCGACACCATGAAGGCCGCCCTCGACAAGGCCGGCGTCGCCAACCAGGCGATCATCCTCCCGGGCACGCGCCATTCGCGGGCGTACTCGGACGACGTCTGGAACCAGACCGTCACCTTCCTGGAGAACTACCTGAAGAAATAGAGCGCGCCCGGCGGGCCCGAGGCGCCGCTACGGTGCGCGACGTGGCCGAGGACTTCCACACCCAGGTCGGCCCCCGGCTCGAGCAGCTCCTCGCGCCGGGCGAGATCCTCGAGGGTCTCTGCGCCGCGACCCAGCAGTCGGCGTTCCGCGGGGGCATGGTCGCCCTGGCGGTGACCGATCGGCGGCTCCTCGTCCAGCCTCTCGATCGCCACGCGCAGCCGAAGGGCGACGGGCTCCTCGGCCGCGTCGGCGGCGGCGACGGCCAGCAAGCCGGCCTCGCCGCGTTCGCCACGTGGGTCCGCCGGCATCACCCGGAGCGCTGACGTGGACGAGCCGACCCTTTCCGTCACCGAGCTCAACACGACGATCCGAGACGCGCTCCGGGGCGCGATCCCGGAGAACGTGTGGGTGCGGGGCGAGGTGCAGGGGTTCCGGGAGTCGCGGGCCGGGCACGTCTACTTCCAGCTCGTCGAGAAGGACGAGCGCCGCAACCGCGTGCAGGCGGCGCTCGACGTGGCGCTGTTCCGCAGCCACCTCATGACGGTGCACGCCGCCCTGCGCAAGGTGCCCGGCGTCGAGCTCGCCGACGACGTCGAAGTGCGGGTGAAGGGCCACATCGACGTGTACCCGCCGACCGGTCGGCTGCAGCTGATCATGACCGGCATCGACCCCGTGTTCACCGCCGGCGCGCTGGCCGCCAACCGTGACCGCGTGCTCCGCCAGCTCGAAGCCGAAGGGCTGCTGCGCGCCAACGCCGTCCACGAGCTGCCGGAGGTGCCGCTGCGCATCGGGCTCGTGACCAGCGCCGCCAGCGCGGCGTATCACGACTTCCTCGACGAGCTCGACGCCAGCGGCTTCGCGTTCCGGGTCGGCGTGTGCGACGTGCGCGTGCAGGGCGCCAACGCGCCGCGCCGGGTCGTATGGGCGCTGCGCCGCCTCGCTCGCATCTCCTCCGCCCTCGACGCCGTCGTGCTGGTGCGCGGCGGCGGGTCCCGTGCCGACCTGGCGCCCTTCGACAGCGACGACGTCGCCCGCGCCATCGCCGCCATGCCGCTCCCGGTGCTCACCGGGATCGGGCACGAGATCGACCGCAGCGTCGCCGACGAGGTGGCGCACACCGCGAGCAAGACGCCGACCGCGTCCGCCCAGGTGCTGGTCGAGCGGGTGATGGAGTTCGTCTACCGCCTCGACGACGTGTCG
The DNA here is from genome assembly GCA_963747195.1 of uncultured Actinomycetes bacterium. Lineage (GTDB taxonomy): Bacteria > Actinomycetota > Acidimicrobiia > IMCC26256 > JACDBD01 > JALZAA01. Next base: position 737,520 of record CAVVDV010000005.1, on the reverse strand, counting down.
CGCGGGGTCGTGCACAACGCCCGCTCGAACTGCGCGCTCGCGTTGCGAGAGCTGCGCGATTGCGCCCGGCGCGCCCGGCGCGGACCGCCGGCGGCGCTGGCGCGCGAGCTGGCAGCAGTGGAGCGCCGCCGGGTCCGGGCCGAGGAGCTCGGCACCCGGACGGTCAAGCAGGCGATCGCGACGCTCGACGGGAGCGAGCGCACGCTGTCGTCCGCCGGCGGCCGCCTCGTCCGGGCCGAGGGCCGGCGCCTCGACGCGTCGGCCGCGCGGCTGCGGGCCCTCGACCCGACGCGCGTGCTGGAGCGGGGCTACACGATCACCCGTGACCGCGACGGGCAGGTGGTGAAGCGGGCAGCGCCGCTCAGCACCGGCGACCGGCTCCTCACCGAGTTCGCCGACGGGACTGCCGCCAGCGTCGTACAAGATGTAGACAAGCGCGAGCCATGAGCACACCGAACGACGACGCCGGCGGCGAGCTCGGCTACGCCGAGGCGATGACCGAGCTCGAGGGGATCCTCGAGGAGCTCGAGGGCGACCACCTCGACGTCGACGTGCTCGCCGAGCGCGTCCGCCGCGCCAGCGAGCTCATCAAGCTGTGCCGGACCCGGATCTCCCGCGCCCAGGAGGACGTCAACCGCATCGTCACCGACCTCGAGGTCTTCGAGAGCGAGCTGGGCGGCGTAGCCCCGGCCGACGGCGACGAGGACGAGCTCGACGGCGACGTCGCCGCCCACGAGGGCGACGAGCTGTTCTGAGCTGCCGTAGCACGGGCGCGCCGCCGGCCGACGCGCGAGGGTGAGGTCATGGACGAGTGGCCCGCACTGCCGTACGACGACTGGCGTGACACCCGCGACACGCTGCACATGTACACGCAGATCGTCGGCAAGATCCGGCTGGCGCTCTCGCCGTTCGAGCCCCAGTGGGCGAACGTGCCGCTGTACGTCACGGCCCGGGGTCTGACGACGTCACCGGTGCCCGACGGGCTGCGCACCTTCGACGTCGAGTTCGACTTCATCGATCACCGGCTCGTGCTCCGGGCGAACGACGGCGGCGCCGAGCAGATCGCCGCTGCGTCCGCGGGCCGTCGCCGACTTCTACCAGGACGTGATGGACGCGCTCGGCCGCCTCGGTGTCGACGTCACGATCTCACCCGGGCCGTCCGAGGTGCCCGACCCGATCCCCTTCGCCGAGGATCGCGTGCACCACTCGTACGAGCCGGCCGACGCCAGACGCTTCTTCCACGTGTTGTCGCAGGTCGACGTCGTCCTGAAGGAGCACCGCAGCCGGTTCACCGGCAAGTGCCCGCCCGTCCATTTCTTCTGGGGCAGCTTCGACCTGGTGGGGAGCCGCTTCTCGGGGCGGCCCGTCACGCCTCCACCGGGAGCCGACACGATCACGCGCTACGGCGGGGACGCCGAGCAGATCTGCGGCGGCTTCTGGCCGGGCCATCCCCAGTTCCCGCGCGCCGCGTTCTTCGCCTACGGATATCCCAAGCCCGACGGCATCGAAACGGCGTCGATCAGACCCGAGGGAGCAGGGTGGAACGCCGACATCGGCGAGTTCCTGTTTCCCTACGACGCGATGCGGGCGGCGCCGGATCCGCGGCGTGCGCTCTTGGACTTTCTCGAGAGCACCTACGACGCGTCCGCACAACAGATGGGCTGGAGTCCCGAGCTCACGCAGGTCCACGCGCCGAGGTGACGCGCGCGGTTATGACGTCGCCGCGATCCGGCCCATCGCGCCCGATTGGTAGTCGTCGACCGCCTGCACCAGCTCGTCGCGCGTGTTCATGACGAACGGGCCGTAGCGCGCCACGGGCTCGCGCAGCGGCACGCCCGAGACCACCAGCACGTCGAGCGGGCCCTCGAGATCGTCGGGCCCCTCGACGTGCACGTCGCCTTCGTCGCCGGCGAACAGCACCAGCTGCGATTCCGAGGCCGTCGTCTGCTCGTCTCCGAACTCCCCGCGTCCATGGATCACGTACGCGAACGCCTGGTGGCCCGAGGGGATGGGTACGTCGACCGACGCGCCGAGCTGCAGCGTGACGTGCAGGTACACGATGGGGCTGTGCGTCTCGACCGGCCCGCGCACGCCGAACACGTCGCCGGCCACGACCTTCACCCGGGCGCCGGGGACGGGCTCGGTCACCGGGATCTCGTCCGCCTTGATCTCCTGGTACCGGGGCGGCGACATCTTGTCGGCCCGAGGCAGGTTCACCCACAGCTGGAGCCCCTGGATGCGGCCGCCGTCGCGGCGAATGCGCTCGGCGGGCAGCTCGGAGTGGACGATGCCGGCACCCGCCGTCATCCACTGCACGTCGCCGGGACCGAGGTAGCCGCCACCACCGCTGGAGTCGTGGTGCTCGAAGGCGCCCTCGAGCATGTACGTGACGGTCTCGAAGCCCCGGTGGGGGTGGTCGGGCGCGCCGACCGCCTCCCCGGGTGCGTAGTCCGCCGGGCCCATGTGGTCGAGGAGCAGGAACGGGTCGACCATGTCGAGGCGGGGGCCGGGGAACGTGCCGCCGGACCACGAACCCGCCGCCCTCCACGGTCCGGGTGGCGGGGACGACCTTGGCGACGGAGCGATGCTGCGGCATACCGGGGTCAAGGCCGGTCGGGCGCCGCCTATTCCACCGGGGCGAGCACCTGCAGCGCGCCGGCGCGTCAGGCGGCAGGCGCCGTGGCGTTCACCGCCGTCGCCAGCGAGTCCTCCCACGGCCAGTTCCAGAGGAAGTGCTTGTTGACGTCGTCCATCTGGTTGTACATCCACCAGTAGAAGTAGACGCCGCACGAGAAGATGCTGGCCACGATGCGGCCGGCGTAGTTCTGCTTGCCCTTCTGCCGGGCGGGGTCGGGGGCGGGCACGTTCTGACCCAGCCGGGCGAAGACCGCGCTCAGCTCGGCCTCGATCGCGCCTTCGGCCTGGTCGTGCTTGATGAGGTCGCCGTCGAGGAAGACGAACCCGACGAAGTACGCGATCGACGTGAGGATGGCGATGATCACCCAGATGCCGGGGTCACGGAACTCGGTCGTCAGCCCGCGCAGCACGGCCACGTTCGTGGCGATGCGCTCGAAGTTGGGCCGGAGCTCCTCGGCGACGCCCTGTGCGCTCGCCTGTTGCCACGCGATCTCTGTCGCCGACTCGAGGAGGTCGAGGCGGCGGCGGTTGTGGTCGCGCATGCGCTTCATCAGTTGGTAGAAGACGTAGAAGCCGAAGATTCCGCACGTGATGATGGTGAGGAAGATCACCATCCCCATGCCCTCGAAGTAGTAGTCGGTCTCGGCGCGGGCGCCGTAGGCCATGCGGAACCGCTCGGCCGGCGTCATCGACGGCGGCGGGACGCCGGGCTGCTGCGGCGACGGCGGCATCGCAGGCGGGGGCGGCGGTGTGCCGGAGGGCGGAGGCGGCGGAGGCGGCGGTGGCGGTGTCGTCGTCATGGGCGGGCACCCTAGTCACGGCGCGACCATGATGCGTGCGCCGCGTTGTCGTTCTCGTCGCCCTCGTCGGGTCGATTGCCGTCGCGTGCAGCGGTTCGGCCGGGCGGTCGTCCACCACGCCGCGAACGACCGGGGCCACGGCTCCCCCCACGACGGCGGCGGGCGCCGCGGTCCCATCCACGCTGCCCGAGGGCGCCGCGCCCGGGACGACCGTGGCCCTCGATCTCCCCGTCGACGGCGTCACGCGCACCTACCGGCTCCACACGCCGGCCGCGCTCGACCCGAGCCGACCTGTGCCGCTCGTCGTCGTGCTGCACGGCGCGAACGGCAACGCCGCCCGCGTCGAGACCCGCTACCACTGGAACCCGGTGGCGGATCGGGACGGGTTCTTCGTCGTGTACCCGCAGGGCTCGCTCGACCAGTGGAACGCCGTGCTCGACTCCCGCGTCGACGACGACGTGCGCTACCTCACCGCCCTGCTCGACCACCTCGAGGGCAGCTTTCCCATCGACCGGACGCGCGTGTACGTCGCCGGGATGTCGAACGGCGCGGCCATGGCCTACCGGATCGGCTGCGCGCTCTCGGGCCGCGTTGCGGCCATCGCGTCGGTGGAGGGCTCGTCGCCCGGCTGCCAGCCGTCGCAACCGGTGTCGATGGTCGTCGTGCACGGCCTGGCCGACCAGACCGTGACGTTCGCGGGTGCGCAACGGTCGCTGACGGCGTGGCGCGGGTACGACGGGTGTCCGGCGGAAGCGCAGGTGCAGCCGGACGGCCCGGTCACGCACAGCACGTGGGCGCCGTGCGCCGCGGGCACGACCGTCGAGCTGTACACCGTTGACGGCGGCGGACACGAGTGGCCCGGTTCGTCGCCGCCCCTCGCCGGCCACGACCCGCCCAGCCCCGACCTCGACGCCACCGGCGTGATCTGGGACTTCTTCCGCCGCCAGGCGCGACCATGATGCGTGCGTAGAGTCCGCTCCGCGGGCTCCCTGTACGCATCGAAGGAGCGGAGCGATGGCCGACGAGTACACGCCGACGCCGGAGGACCGCTTCACGTTCGGGTTGTGGACGGTCGGCAACCGCGGGCGGGACACGTTCGGGCACGAGACCCGGCCCGCGCTCGACCCCGTCGACACCGTCGCGCAAGCTCGCCGAGCTCGGCGCGTACGGCGTGAACTTCCACGACGACGACCTCGTGCCGCCCGGCTCGTCCGCCGCCGAGCGCGAGCAGATCGTCAAGCGGTTCCGGCGCGCCCTCGACGAGACCGGCATGAAGGTCCCGATGGCGACGACCAACCTCTTCTCGAACCCGGTCTTCAAGGACGGCGCGTTCACCGCCAACGACCCGCAGGTGCGCAAGCTCGCGCTGCGCAAGACCTTCGACGCCATCGACCTCGGGGTCGAGCTCGGCGCCGAGGTCTACGTGATGTGGGGCGGGCGCGAGGGCGTCGAGTGCGACGCCGCCAAGGACGTCCCCACCGCGCTCGACTGCTACGCCGAGGCCATCAACCTGTGCTGTGACTACATCGTCGACCGCGGCTACGAGCTCGACATCGCGATCGAGCCGAAGCCCAACGAGCCACGCGGCAACCTCTTCCTCCCGACCGTCGGGCACGCGCTCGCGTTCATCCACGAGCTCGCGCATCCCGACATGGTCGGGCTCAACCCCGAGCTCGCGCACGAGACGATGTCGGGCCTGTCGTTCCATCACGGCGTCGCCCAGGCGCTGTGGGCCGACAAGCTGTTCCACATCGACCTCAACGGGCAGGCGGCGGGCCGGTACGACCAGGACTTCCGCTTCGGCTCCGAGGCCGTCCGCGACGCCTTCTACCTCGTGAAGCTGCTCGAGGACGCCGAGTGGGAGGGGATGCGCCACTTCGACGCCCACGCCTACCGCACCGAGAGCGTCGAGGGCGTCTGGGAGTTCGCCCGCGGCTGCATGCGGACGTACCTCATCCTCAAGGAGAAGGCGGCGCGGTTCGCCGCCGACCCCGACATCGCGGAAGCGCTGCTCGAAGCGCAGGTCGACGGCCTCGCCGAGCGGATCTTCCCCGACGGCTACTCGTCCGAGGCGGTGGCGCGGCTCCGCGGCGAGCAGATCGACGTCGACGCCCTCGCCGCCCGGGGCTGGGGGCACGAGCGCCTCGACCAGCTGGTCACCGAGCTGCTGCTCGGCGTCCGCTGAGCCCGACGCGAACGCCCGCGTAACCCGCGAATCGCCCGCGGGGCGTCGCACCGACTCCGTCTCCGCGCACCAAACGTGCTTCACTGTCTCGGTCGCGAAGCCCGGGCCAACCCAGGAGGCTGGTGGCACTCGTCCTCGGTGTGGATTCGTCCACCCAATCGACGAAAGTCGAGATGCGCGACGCCGACACCGGCGAGCTCATCGGGTCCGGCCGCGCCTCCCACCCGGCGACGTCGCCGCCCCACAGCGAGCAGGACCCGGAGAAGTGGCGCGAGGCGCTGGTGGAGGCCCGCCGGCAGGCCGGCACGCCGGCGGTCGTCGCGATGGCCATCGCCGCCCAGCAACACGGGCTCGTCGCGCTCGACGACCAGGCGCAGGTGATCCGGCCGGCGAAGCTCTGGAACGACACCGAGTCGGCGCCCGACGCCGAGTGGCTCGTCGAGCAGCTCGGCGGCCCCGAGCCGTGGGTGAAGGCGTGCGGCTCGGTGCCGGTCGCGTCGTTCACGATCAGCAAGCTCTCGTGGCTCCACCGGTGCGAGCCCGAGAAGTTCGACCGCCTGGCCCGGGTGCTGCTCCCGCACGACTGGCTGACGTTCCGGATGAGCGGCCGGTTCACGACCGACCGGGGCGACGCCTCCGGCACCGGCTACTGGTCGCCGGCCGAAGACCGCTGGCGCACCGACCTCCTCGAGGTCGTCGACGAGACGAAGGACTGGGACGCGTGCCTGCCCGACGTGCTCGGTCCCACCGAGGTCGTGCGCGAGCGCGAGGGCGCGGTGATCGGGGCCGGCACCGGCGACAACATGGCCGCGGCGCTCGGCGTCGCGCTCGAGCCCGGTCAGGTCGCGATGTCGATCGGCACCTCGGGCACCGTGTACACGGTCAGCGACGAGCCCACCGCCGACCCGAAGGGCTACGTCGCCGGCTTCGCCGACGCCACGGGACGCTTCCTGCCCCTCGCCTGCACGTTGAACGCCATGCGCGTCATCGACACGTTCGCCCGGCTCCTCCAGGTCGACCTCGCCGGTTTCGATCAGCTCGCCCTGGCCGGAGAGCCGGGCGCGGGCGGGCTCGTCCTCCTGCCCTACCTCGACGGTGAGCGCACGCCCAACCTGCCCCACGCCACCGGCACGATCGGCGGCCTGCGTGCCGACGTGACGCCCGAGCAGATCGCCCGCGCCGCGGTCGAAGGCGTCGTGTGCGGGCTGCTCGACGCGCTCGAGGCTCTCCGAGTCGGCGGCGTCGCCGTTCGTCCCGCCGAGGGGATCGTGTTACTCGGCGGGGGCGCGCGCCTGCATGCGTTCCAGAGTGTGCTCGCCGATCTCGCCCGCGCTCCGGTGATCGTGCCGCGCGGCGAGCCCGTCGCGACCGGCGCGTGCGTCCAGGCGGCCGCGGCGTTGCACCAGACCCCGCCGGACGAGGTCGCGATGGCGTGGGACCTCGGCAAGGGATACCCGGTCGAGCCGGACGACGACGTCGACTCCCGCGCCGTCCGCGCCGCCTACGCGGAGCTGCGCGACCGGTACTACGCCACCTCGTAGACGCCCCGCCGCGTCACTCGGCGTTGTGGAAGATGATCCCGAGCGTCGTCCGCTCGCCGGAATGCACGGTGCTCACGCCGTGCCGCATGGCGACCCGCTTCGGGCCCCGTTTGCCCGCCACGGGCCGGTCCCGGGTGGGGAAGAGCAGCGCCTCTCCTCGGCCGAGGCGCGCCACCACCGGGCGGGACTGCGCGCGCGGTCGCTGCTCCACGAGGACATTCTCGCCCCCGGTGAAGTCCTCGTCCGGCGCGCTGAGCATCACCGTGACCTGCAACGGGAACGCGATCTCGCCGTAGAGGTCCTGGTGCAGGCAGTTGTACCCGCCGGCCCAGTAGCGCAGCAGCAGCGGCGTCGGCCGGTGCTGTCCCGCCGCCGCGCACACCGCGACGAGGCCGTCGAGCGTGTCGGGGAACGTCTGCGTCCCGAGCTGCGCCGCCCAGCGGTTGGCGATCTCGGCCAACGGCCCGTACAGCTCGACCCGGAGCCGCGCACGATCGAGGGGAGCGGGTCGGTGAAATAGCGGTACGTGCCCTCGCCGAACGCGTGCCTCGACATCACGATCGTGCTGCGGAACGCCTCGTCGACGTCGAAGAGGTCGCTGAGCTCGCGGCATTGCTCGTCGTCGAGGAGTCGGGGCGTCACCGCGTAGCCCCACCGGTCGAGCTCCTCGCCGAGCGCGGCCCAGTCGAGGTCCGAGACTCGGACGACTCCGGATCTTCGTCATGTCGACACCTCGCACATGCGTCTACCCGGAGAGGTGAGAGAGCCTATGGCGATGACGGCGCGCTCGATCGAGGTCGGGAGTCTTTCCGGCGGCGGGCGTGGGCGGACGCGTACGCACAGCTGTCGGCGGCGGACCGCGAGCGCACAGCTCGGGCTCGACGACCTCGAGATGCTGGCGGCGGCCGCCGCTCTCGCCGGCGACGACCCTGCCAGCACCGATGCCTGGGTGCGGGCGCACCAGGAGTACGTACGCGCCGGCGACCCGGCGCAGGCGGTCCGGTCCGCGTTCTGGCTCGTCCTCGGCCTCATGCTGCGGGGTGAGTTGGCGCCCGCCGCCGGGTGGCTCGCCCGTGCGCAACGCCTCGCCGGCGACGTTCAAGGCCGCGCCGAGGAGGGGTGCCTGCTTCTCGGGGATGCAGTCCAGCTCATGTTCGTGGGCGATGCCGAGGGAGCCAACGCCATGTACAGCCGCGCGGCCGAGATCGGCGTCCGCTTCGGCGACCCGGACGTCACGGCGATGGCGCGACTCGGGGAGGGTCAAACCGCGATCATGCTCGGACGCACGCCGACGGCCTGATGCTGCTCGACGAGGCCATGGTCGCAGTGACGGCCGACGAGACGTCGGCGACCATGACCGGGCTCGTCTACTGCGCCGTGATCGAGACGTGCCAGGAGATCTTCGACGTTCGCCGGGCACGCGAATGGACGACGGCGTTGAGTCGGTGGTGCGCGTCGCAGCCGGAGCTGGTGCCGTACCGCGGCCAGTGCCTCGTGCACCGCGCCGAGATCCTGGAGCTGCAGGGCAACTGGCCCGACGCGATCGACGAGGCCCAACGCGCCTGCGAGCGCCTGGCCGAGCCGCCGCACCCGGCGGTCGGCCGGGCTTTCTACCGGCGCGGGGAGCTCCAGCGTCTGCGGGGTGAGTACGACGCGGCCGACCACTCCTACCGCGAAGCCAGCCGGCAAGGGCAGTCGCCTCACCCCGGGCTGGCGCAGCTCCGCTACGCGCAGGGCCAGATCGACAGCGCCGCGACCGCGATCCGGCAGGCGTTGAACGAGGCGCAGGACCGCATCGAGCCGCAGTTCGCTGCTCGGCGCGTACGGTCGAGATCGCGCTGGCCGGCAACAACGTGCAGGCGGCGCGCGCCGCCGCCGACGAGCTCGCACAGATCGCCGTCGACTTCGGGGCGCCGCTCATGGACGCCGTCTCCGACCACGCCGCCGGCGCCGTCCTGCTTGCCGAGGGCGATCCCGCCCTTGCGCTCGAAGCGTTGCGGCGGGCGTGCACGCGGTTGCAGGAGCTCGACGCGCCGTACGACGTCGCACGGGTCCGCGTCCACCTCGGGTTCGCCTATCGCGCCCTCGGCGACGACGACACCGCCGAGATGGAGCTCGACGCCGCCCGCGCTGCGTTCTACCGCCTGGGGGCGGCGCCCGATCTCGCCCGGGTCGAGGAGCTGACCGGTACCGCGGTGTCCGAGACGGCGGCCGGGCTCACGCCGCGTGAGGTTGAGGTGCTCCGGCTCGTCGCCACCGGGAAGACGAACCGCGCCATCGCCGACGAGCTCTTTCTCAGCGAGAGGACGGTCGCCCGCCACGTGAGCAACATCTTCACCAAGCTCGGCGTCTCCTCCCGCGCGGCGGCGACGGCCTACGCCTACCAGCACGATCTCGCGTAGGCCTACACAGAATTACCCACGCGCCGTCGCGCCGCGGAATTGGTGCATTCGGACGATGCGACGGGGCGCCGACTCGATCATCGTCGTCACCATGACGACGACATCCGAGACCAAGACGATCGAACAGGCGACCGCTGAGCGGCTGAGCGCGCGGTTCCACGACGCGTTCCAAACCTTTGAGGCCGGGGACGATGCCTTCACGCCCGAGGTGTTCTGCGACCTGAACATGCCCGAGTGGCGCTTCCAGCTGCAAGGGCGAGACGCATTCGCGGCGCAGCTCGAACACATCAACGAGGGTCCCTCCCGAGTCGAGGTCCTGCGGACCGTGCCGACCACATCTGGGTTCGTGACCGAGCACATCGAGCACCAGGACGTCGACGGCGAAGACCATTCGGCCCGCCGCCTCATTCTCTGCGAGGTCGTGCAGGGGAGGATCGCGGAGGTCACCGTGTACTGCACCGGCGAGTGGAACGACGAGCTGCGCGCCCGGCACGCGGCCGAAGCGCCGATGATCCGGCCATGACCGGCTCCGAGGCACGGGTCCGGATGCTTGCCGGCCTGCCGATCACGGAACGGGTGCTCGACGTCGGGGGGGTCGAGACGACCGTCCTCGAAGCCGGCGACGGTCCATCGCTGGTGTTGCTGCACGGCGGCATCGAGTGCGGCGGCGCGTACTGGGCGCCCGTCATTGCTCGCCTCGCCGAGCGCCACCGGCTGGTCGTGCCGGACGTGCCCGGGCTCGGGGAGTCCGCACCCGTCGACCGCCTCGACGACGACACCTTCGCGGAATGGCTCGCCGGTGTCCTCGAGCAGATGCACGCCGAGCAGCCGGCGCTCGTCGCCCACTCCTTGCTCGGCAGTGCCGCCGCCCGCGTCGCCGCCCGGCGCAGCGACCTCCTGCGGGGGCTCGTCGTGTACGGCGCGCCGGGCGTCGGCCCGTACCGCATGCCGATCCGCTTACGGTATGTGGCGATCCGCTTCGGGATCCGCCCCAGCCCGCGCAACGCCGAACGGTTCGACCGCTTCGCGCTTCTCGACCTCGACGCCAATCGCCGCCGCGACCCCGAGTGGTTCGCGGCGTTCGACGAGTACGCGTGGTCGCGCGCGACCGTTCCGCACGTCAAGAGGACGATGCGCAGGATCATCTCTGCTGAGACGAAGCAGATTCCCGATGCCGAGCTCGGTCGCATCGCGGTGCCGACGACCTTGCTGTGGGGCCGCCACGATCGGATGGTCCCACTCGCCCTGGCCCGGGGCGCAGCGGAACGGCTGGGCTGGCCGCTTCACGTGGTCGACGGCGCCGCCCACGCACCGCACATGGAACAGCCTGAGGCGTTCGCCGCCGTGCTCTCGACGATTGCGGACGCGCCCAGCGAAAGGAGCGCATGACCATGGAGACGACGATCACCGGCGACCTCGAGCGCATCGACGGCGCGGTGCTGCATCCGGGCGACGCCGGCTGGGACGAAGCCGTCCTCGTCTGGAACGGCATGGTGGACAAGACCCCAGAGCTCGTCGTGCAACCCGAGTCGACGCGCGACGTCGTGGCCGCAGTGGCGTTCGCCCGCGACCACGGGATCCTGCTCGGCGTCAAGGGCGGTGGCCACAACATCGCAGGCACTGCCATCCCCGACGGCGGCCTCATGATCGACATGTCCCGCAAGCGCAATGTCACCGTCGACGCCGATGCGAAGCTCGCCCACGTCGAGGCGGGATGCCTGCTGCAGGACGTCGACCGCGCCACCCAGGAGCACGGCCTGGCGACTGTCCTCGGCTTCATCTCCGAGGTCGGCGTCGGCGGACTGACCCTCGGCGGCGGGCTCGGCTACCTCACGCGCCGGTTCGGGTGGACCGTCGACAACCTCGAGGAAGTGGAGATCGTCACCGCCGACGGCGAGGTCCGCACCGCCAACCGTGAGGAGCACTCCGACCTGTTCTGGGCCGTGCGGGGTGGCGGCGGGAACTTCGGCGTCGTCACCAGGTTCACCTTCCGCCTGCACGACGTCGGGCCGATCGTGTTCGGCGGGCTGATCGCATGGCCCTTCGACCGCGCCGACGACGTTCTCGACCGCGTACCGGAGGCTCACCGCCGAGGCCCCCCGCGAGCTCTCCGCGTGGCTCGTGCTGATGCGCGCCCCGGCAGAGACTTCGTGCCAGCGGAGTACCACGGCAAGCGGTGTTGCGTGATTGCCGTCTGCTACAGCGGCGATCCGGACGCGAAGGACGCCGCCATCGCCCCGATCCGCGAGATCGGTGATCCCGCCGTCGACCTGCTGCAGGAGTGGCCCTACACGATGCAGCAGTCGTTCCTCGACGGCAGTGAGCCGAAGGGCATCCACGCCTACTGGAAGACTGAGTACCTGGCGGAGCTGCCGGAAGACCTCCTGCCCATCCTGCGCGACCTGGGCGCGGATTGTCCGATCCACGACGCGCAGATCGGGCTCCTCCACCTCGGCGGGGCGCTCAACGAGCGTGCCTGGGACGACGGTGCCGTCGGCAACCGGGACGCCCGGTTCGCCATCGGTGTGAACGGCCTGTGGGAGCAGGGCGAGCCCGACGCCGACGCCTTTCGCCACTGGATCCGCGCCGGCTGGGAGCGGATCCGGCCGTTCGCGACGGGTGGCAACTACGTCAACTTCCAGACCGACGACGACGACCAGGTCCCCGCCGACGCCTACGGCAAGAACTACGAGCGGCTCCAGCGCATCAAGGCGCAATACGACCCCGACAACCTGTTCCGCGTGAACCGCAACATCCCGCCGGGGGGTTAGCGTGCGCGCAATGTCAGAGCAACCTGATCAACCTCCCGAAGTAGTCGAGATCGCGGAATTCGTCGCATCCGCGTGGGAGCGACACCGGGAACTCCTCTTCGAGGGTCAACGCTCGGTATCGGACTGGCTCGTGGAGCAGGTCGATCCCCGACCGGGGCAGACAATCCTCGAGCTTGCAGCGGGACCGGGCGAGACGGGCTTCCTCGCCGCCGAGCGCGTCGGGGCGAACGGTCGCCTGATCTCGACCGATCTGTCCGCGGGGATGATCGAAGCCGCCCGGCGGGGGGCCGAAGCTCGCGGTCTCGGCAATGTCGAACTCCGCGTCATGGACGCACAGCAGGCGGACCTGCCCGACGCGAGTGTCGACGGTGTGATCTCGCGGTTCGGCGTCATGTTGATGCCCGAACCGGGGGCCGCCATGCGCGGCGCGAAGCGTGTTCTCCGCGAAGGCGGTCGGCTCGCGTACGCGGTCTGGGGCCCGCCGGACGCCAATCCCTGGCTGACCATCCTGGTCGGCGCCGTTCTGCAGACAGGGCACGCACCACCCGGCGACCCGTTCGGTCCGGGTGGGCCGTTCTCCCTTGCGGAGCCGGACGCCAACCGGGCGTTGCTCGACGGCGCGGGATTCTCGGAGGTGCAGATCGAGGAGATCCCCGGCGCGATGAGGTACAAGGACGTCGACCACTACTGGAACGTGCAGAGCAGTGTGTCGGGCCCGTTGGCGGTCCTGATCGCATCGTTGCCGGCCGACGAGGTCGATGCCATCAAGACCGCGCTGGCGCCGGCGGTGGCGCGGTTCCAGTCGAAAGACGGCTTGAATCTCCCGTCATTGGCGATCGGGATCAGCGCGGCGTAACCGAACCACCTGACCTGGCAGAATCTCCATTCGGAGGTGATTCGGCGGTGGCAGGGGTCCGAGAGGAGCAGGACGCGACGACGCTCGAGGCGCTCGCCGACGCCGCGTGGTCGGTCGGCAACCTGGACGAGTGCACGGCCGCCCGCGAGCTGGCGTACAACCGATTCGAAGCAGAGGGCGACGCGCGGGGCAGCGCGAGGTCGGCGGTCACGCTGTACGACTACTACTGCTTCAAGGGTCGCCGTGCAGTCGCCAACGGCTGGCTGCAACGGGCGAAGCGCAGCCTCGAAGGGCAGTCCGACGCACCGGAGCACGCTCTGCTGCTCGAACGCGAGGCGGAGGTCGCCAACGGGAGCGGCGCGCTCGAGCTCGCGCTCGAGAAGGCCGGACGCGCGCTGGAGATCGGCCGGCGCCTCCGGAACGCCGACATCGAGGCAGAAGCGCTGCAGTGCAAAGCCCGGATTCTCATCAGCCTCGGGAAGCCCGCCGAGGGCTTCTCGCTCTTCGACGAGGCGATGCTGCTGGGAAGCGAAGGACGACTGTCGACGTTCGTCCTCGGCAAGGTGTATTGCAGCCTCATCTCGGTGTGCGACCAGCTCGGCGACCTGCAACGGGCGGCGGAATGGACCGAGGTGGGGAGCAACTGGGCGGAGGGCCAGCCGTCGGCCTTCTACCCGGGGCTGTGTCGGGTACATCGCGCCGAGCTGCTCAGGCTCAGGGGCGATTGGGTGAGCGCCGAGGCGGAGGCGCGCCGAGCATGCACCGAGCTCGAGCACCTGCACGTCGTCAACGCCGGCGCGGCGTTCTACGAGATCGGGGAGATCCGTCGTCGCATCGGTGACCTCGACGGTGCCGAGGCGGAGTTCCGGCGGGCCGAGGCTCTCGGGTTCGACCCTCAACCCGGTCTCGCATTGCTCCGCCTGGGCCAGCGAAAGATCGATGTCGCGTGGCGGAGCATCTCCACCGCGCTGGCGGAGGCGACATGGGACCGACTGGCGCGGGCAAAGCTTCTCCCGGCGCACATCCAGATCGCAGTGGCGGTCGACGCCCTCGACGTCGCCCGCGCCTCGATGGACGAGCTCGCGACCATCGCCGATGAGTACCCGACGCCATGGCTCCTCGCGGTCACGACGCAGGCGCGGGGCCGGGTCGAGCTCGCGGCGGGCGATACGGGCGCGGCGTGCGGATCGCTCCGGCGTGCGCTGGAGCAGATGCGGGTGCTCGAGCTCCCGTACGAAGCGGCCGAGACGCGTGTTCTCCTCGGCGCCGCGTACCGGACGGTCGGGGACGAGGACGCCGCAGTGGGGTCATTCCGGGCCGCGGTGGAGATCCTCGAGCGTCTGGGCGCCGACACGGAGCGCGCCCGAGCCCTGCGAACACGCGCGCCCCTGCCGCTGCCCAACGGCCTCACCGGACGGGAGGCCGAGGTGCTGTGCCTCGTCGCGTCGGGCAAGACCAACAAGGAGATGGCGGGCGACCTCGGTCTGAGCGAGAAGACCATCGAGCGGCACCTCTCGAACATCTTCACCAAGATCGGCGTGTCGACGAGAGCCGCCGCCACTGCCTTCGCCTTCGAGCACCAGATCGTCGCCCGCACCCAGTGACCGCGTGGGGGGAATCACCCACGCCGTGGACTCGCCTCGTGGGGTGTCTCGCCGATGCGGACCGGCGTCCGATGCCTCATGGTGACGGCACGGTCACCACAAGCAGGGGGGAATCATGGCTGCAAGCATCGAGAGTCTGCAGGACCAAGTCCGCGGTGAGGTCGTCCAACCGGACGCTCCCGGGTACGACGAAGCCCGCAAGGTCCACAACGGGATGCACGATCGACGCCCCCGGGCGGTGGTGCAGTGCGCCGACGCCGCGGACGTCATCGCGACGGTCAAGACCGCGCACGACACGGGGCTCGACCTCGCCGTGCGCGGCGGCGGCCACAGCGTCCCCGGCTTCGGCACCGTCGACGACGGCATCGTCGTGGACCTGTCCGGCATGCGCAACGTCCAGGTCGACCCGGCCGCGGGCGTGGCTCGTGCCGGCGGAGGAGCCCTGTGGGGCGACTTCGACCACGCCACGCACGCCTTCGGGCTGTCGACGACAGGTGGCGTGATCTCGACCACCGGTGTCGGCGGCCTGACGCTGGGTGGCGGCATCGGCTACCTCGCCCGCAAACACGGCTTGTCGTGCGACAACCTGATCGCCGCCGACGTCGTGACGGCCGACGGTCGATTGCTCCGAGCGAGCGAGGAGGACAACACCGACCTCTTCTGGGCGCTCCGCGGTGGAAGCGGCAACTTCGGCGTCGTCACGTCGCTCGAGTTCCGTCTGCATCCCGTGGAGAACATCGTCGGGGGCCCGATCTTCTTCGAGCTCGATGCCGCTGCCGACGTCATGGACTTCTACCGGCAGTACATCGCACAGGCTCCGGAGGAGCTGGGCGCGTTCTTCATGTTCCAGATCGCTCCGCCACTGCCCTTCATCCCCGAGGAGCGGCACGGCGACACCCTGTGTGGCGTCGTGACGTGCTGGTCGGGCCCGGAGAGCGACGCCGCCGCGGTGCTCAAGCCGCTGCGCGACGCCGGTCCCGTGGTCGCCGAGCACGTCGGGCCGATGCCGTACCCGGCGCTCAACAGCGCGTTCGATGCGCTCGTTCCGCCCGGCCTCCAGCAGTACTGGAAGGCGGACTACGTGAAGGAGCTCACCGACGACGCGATCCCGCTCCACGTCGAGCACGGGTCGCAGGTCCCGACCGTCAACTCGCTGATGCACCTGTACCCGATCGACGGGGCGGTGCAGCGGGTGCGTTCCGACGAAACCGCGTTCGCCTACCGCGACGTGAGCTTCGCGTGCGTGATCGCCGGCATATGGCCGGACCCGGCCGACAACGAGGCCAACACGAAGTGGGTCCGCGACTACTGGTCCGCGATCCACCCGTACTCGGGTACCGACGGCGGCTACGTGAACTTCATGAGCGAGGACGACCAGTACCGGGTCGAGGCGAACTACGGCGGCAACTACGGGCGTCTGTCGAAGATCAAGGCGAAGTACGACCCCGACAACCTGTTCCACCTGAACCAGAACATCCAGCCCGCGCGCTAGGGCTGATCAGACCGACCTGCGCCCTCGCCGGTTGCCGCGTCGACGCCCGTCGACGCGGCACCGGCGCGTTTGCGGTGCCAGCGGATGCCGCCCTCGATGGCGGCGAGGAGCGTGTCGTTGTCGCGGGACAGGCGGTTGTGCACGTACCGCTCGAGGCCGAGGCGGCGCATCCACGGGTTGAACGTCTCGTACCGCTCCGTGAAGTGGATGCGGGTGCGGCCGTCGCCGAGGTCCTCGAGGCGCTGGAAGCCCTCGGCGCGGGACCACAGCGGCTTGCCGATGGCGTCGTAGCGCCACGACTCGTGCAGCTTGACCTCGGTCAGCCACTCCCACGACTGCCCGACGCCGCCCGAGAGGAGGAACCGCGGCACGGGGAACGTGCAGTGGCGCACGAGCCCGTTCCCGACCTCGTCCCCCGGGTGGAGGATGTCGATCGTCCCGATCTTGTTCTTCGGCCGGTCGTTCCCGCGGTACCAGAAGACCTCCCACACCTCTTCCGGCGACGCGTCGACGTCGATCGAGAACGAATGCTCCTGCATGGGCGGGAGGGTACCGTCGCGTCCGATGGCCGGTGAGATGGACGTGGCGGACTCGGTCCTCGACCTCATCGGCGACACCCCGCTCGTGCGGCTCTCGCGCATCGGGCGCGGGCTCACGTGCGATCTCATCGCCAAGATGGAGACCACGAACCCGGGCGGATCGGTGAAGGACCGGCCCGCGGTGGCGATGGTCGACGCCGCCGAACGCGACGGCCTGCTCAAGCCGGGCGGCACCATCGTCGAGCCGACGTCCGGCAACACCGGCGTCGGCCTCGCGATCGTCGCCGCCCAGCGCGGCTACCGCTGCATCTTCGTGATGAGCGACAAGATGAGCGACGAGAAGGTCGCGTTGCTGCGCGCCTACGGCGCCGAGGTCGTGGTGACTCCGACCGCCGTGCCACCCGAGCACCCCGACTCCTACTACTCGACGGCCGAGCGGCTGGTGCGCGAGACGCCGGACTCGTTCCGGCCCGATCAGTACTCCAACCCGGCCAACCCGGCCGAGCACGAGCGGTCGACCGGCCCCGAGGTCTGGCGCCAGACCGCCGGGCGCGTCACGCACTTCGTCGCCGGCATCGGCACCGGCGGGAGCATCACCGGCGTCGGCCGGTACCTGAAGGCGCAGAACCCCGACGTCCAGGTCGTCGGCGCCGATCCCGAGGGCTCGGTGTACTCGGGCGGCGCCGGCCGTCCGTAC
Organism: uncultured Actinomycetes bacterium; assembly: GCA_963747195.1. Lineage (GTDB taxonomy): Bacteria > Actinomycetota > Acidimicrobiia > IMCC26256 > JACDBD01 > JALZAA01. The sequence goes on along the minus strand of CAVVDV010000005.1, from coordinate 719,996 downwards.
CTCGTCGAGGGCGTGGGCGAGGACTTCTGGCCGACGACGTACGACCCGTCGGTCGTCGACCGTGTGATCCGAGTGAGCGACGCCGAGTCGTTCGCGATGGCGCGCCGCGTCACCCGCGAGGAAGGGCTGCTCATCGGCGGGTCGTGCGGCACCGCGGTGCACGCCGCGCTCGTCGTCGGGGAGGAGCTCGGGCCGGACGCGGTCGTCGTCGTGCTCGTCCCCGACTCCGGCCGTAACTACCTGTCGAAGATCTTCGACGACCAGTGGATGATCGACTTCGGGTTCCTCCGCTGCGGCGACGGCCCGTGCGCCGGCGACGTCCTCGCGGCCAAGGACCGCCGCATCCCCGACCTCGTCCTGATCACGCCCGACCAGCCGGCGCGCCGCGCCATCGGCATGATGCGCGACCTCGGCATCTCGCAGCTCGTCGTGAGCGTGACCACCGAGCAGCCGCTGGCGGCGAAGGAGGTGAGCGGCGTCCTGAACGAGCTCGACCTCATGGACCGCGCCTTCGGCGACGCGTCGGTGCTGGACCGGCCGGTGAAGGAGATCATGAGCCCGGCCATGCCGATGGTCGGGACCGGCGAGCCCGTCTCGACGCTCGTCGCCCAGCTCGACCGGGCGGCCTCCGTGCTGGTGCTCGACGGCGGTCACCCCGTCGGCGTGCTGACCCGGTCCGACGTGCTCTCGTTCCTCGCGTCGCGCTCGCCCGGATGAGCAGGCCGAGACGCCCGCGGTTCTGGCGTCGCTCGAGCCGCACTCCGGGCACTCAGCGACGCCAGAATCCCGCCGGCGACGAGTTCGAGACGCGCACCGTGCACGCGGGGCAGGAGCCTGACGCCGGCGACGGGCGCGGTCGTCCCGCCGATCACGCTGGCCTCCACGTTCGTGCAGGACGCGGTGGGGGACCACCGCGGCTACGAGTACGCCCGCAGTGCCAACCCGACGCGGGCGGCGCTCGAGGCGTGCCTTGCCGAGCTGGAGGGCGCGGATCACGGGCTGGCGTTCGCGAGCGGCATGGCCGCCGAGGACGCGATCCTGCGGGCGGCGCTCGGCGCCGGCGACCACGTGATCATCCCGGCCGACGCGTACGGCGGTACCTACCGACTCGTCGCGCGTCTGTACGAGCCCGGCGGGGATCGCCTGGACCGCGGTCGACCTCGCCGACCTCGATGCGATCGCCGGCGCCTGGCGCGACGAGACGAAGCTCGTGTGGGTCGAGACGCCGACGAACCCGCTGCTCACCGTGGTCGACATCGCGGCGGTGGCCAAGATGGCGCACGAGCGGGGCGCGCTCGTCGTCGTCGACAACACGTTCGCGACGCCGTACCTGCAGCAGCCGCTCGGCCTCGGCGCCGACGTCGTGGTGCACTCGAGCACGAAGTACCTGGGCGGCCACTCCGACGTCGTCGGCGGCATCGTGGCGCTGCGCGACGCCGAGCTCGCGGAGCGGATCGCGTTCGTGCAGAACGCGGCGGGCGCGGTGCCCGGCCCCTTCGACTGCTACCTCGTGCTGCGCGGCATCAAGACCCTCGCCGTGCGCATGGACCGCCACTGCGAGAACGCCCGCGCCATTGCCGTGCTGCTCGCCGAGCACCCGGCGGTCGCCCGCGTGCTGTATCCCGGCCTGCCCAGCCACCCCGGCCACGACGTCGCCCGTCGCCAGATGCGCGACTTCGGCGGCATGGTGTCGTTCACCGTCGCCGCCGGCGAGGAGGCCGCGATCAAGCTCGTGGCGTCGACCCGGCTGTTCACGCTGGCCGAGTCCCTCGGGGCGGTCGAATCGCTGATCGAGCACCCGGCGGAGATGACGCACGCGTCGGCGGCGGGCTCGCCGCTCGCCGTCGACCCCGCGCTGGTGCGCCTGTCGGTCGGCATCGAGAGCGCCGAGGACCTCGTCGCCGATCTCCGCCAGGCGCTTGACGCGTCGGGGTAGTTGGTCCTCATACTGGCGGCCCACCAACCGATCAACGAGAGAAGGCAGGCATGGCAGGTTTCGTCCAGATCATCCAGTACAAGACGTCGAAGTACGACGAGATGCAGAAGGTCATCGACAAGTTCCGTGAGGAGACTGCAGGCAAGCGCACGACGACTCGGGCAATGGTGTGCCGGGACCGCGACAACGCCGGGCAGTTCATGACCATCGTCGAGTTCCCGTCGTACGAGGCGGCGATGAAGAACAACGAGCTCCCCGAGACCGCCGCCGTGGCGGAGGCGATGCAGAAGCTCGCCGACGGGCCGCCGACCTTCTACAACCTCGACCTCGAGCGCGTCGAAGAGGACTGACCGCTAGCTTCGTCGGCATGACGCTCCACGAGTACGTCCTGTTCGATCCGCTGTTCTCGGACGCCGATGCCGAGGGCATGGTGGACCTGTGCCAGCGGTTCGGCCGCTACGGCATGTACTCGGCGGAGAACGAGGGCGGGCCCGAGATCGGCGAGGGCCTCACCCAGCGCCACGACGCGGTTCTCAACTATCTGAAGGCGGGCGGCATGCACGGGGCCGGCGAACCGGTCTCCGTGCTTGCCGCCCGCACGAACTACTTCCGCGAGGAGTACGCCTACGGCACCCGGTCGCTCATCGAGGGCATCGAGCCGTTCCTCTTCCACGAGGGCTTCGTCGAGGCGGCTCGGCAGATCCACGGCCGCCCGGTGATCGAGCCCGCGATCGTGTTCGCCAACCTCATGGTGCCGGGCCAGGAGCTCGCGCTGCACACGGACGTGCCCGAGTTCCGGGGCGTGAACCGCAAGCTGCACCCGCAGTGGCTCCTCGTCGCCATGCGCCACTCGGGCCTGTTCGAGGACTGGCGCATGCCGATCGCGACCGGCGTGGCGTGGTTCCACGACTGCGACGGCGGCGAGTTCGCGTTCTACCCCGACGGCGCCGACGGGCCGCCCGTGTACCACAAGGTGGCGTACAACACCGCGCTCCTCGTCGACACCGACAGCGTGTTCCACGGCGTCGACCGCGTCGCGCCCGGCGATGCCGTCGACCTGCCCGCGCTCAAGCCCGGCATGAAGCTGGCGTTCGACGGCGACGGGCGCTGGTCGGTCCGTGACGGCGATCAGGCCGTCGCCGACTACCGGTGGGACGAGCTGCGCTTCTCGATCTCGTGGAAGGCGTACTGCTTCGCCGACGAGGACGAGCGCGACGCATGGCGTACCCACACCGACGACCTGTCGCTCGACGCGACGCTCGCCACGCTCGTCGAAGACCTGCGAGCGAGGGGCCGCATCACGGGCGACCCGCCGCCGTCGCGCGAGCTCGCGCTCATGATCATCGACGAGTACATCCGCTTCCCCCCGCCGGTCGCCGCGTAACTGGGGAACGGAGGGGCGTATGCCGCCTCGCAAAGCCGGGTATCAGCGCGAGCATGCTGCCGGAAGTGCTGAGCGCGGGTGGTCAGTCGCTCGACGACCTGCGAAGCGAAGCCGCGACGTGTGAGGCGTGCGACCTGTACAAGCTCGGTACCCAGACCGTGTTCGGGGAAGGGCCCGACCGACGCCGACCTGATGCTGATGGGCGAGGTTCCCGGCGACCAGGAGGACAAGGCCGGGCACCCGTTCGTCGGACCGGCGGGCAAGCTCCTCGACCGGGCCCTCGTCGAGGCCGAGATCGACCGCGGCAACGTGTACGTGACGAACGCGGTGAAGCACTTCAAGTGGAAGCCACAGGGGAAGGTGCGCCTGCACCAGAAGCCGAACGCCAAGGAGATCGGCGCGTGCCGGCAGTGGTGGACCCAGGAGCTGGCGGTCGTGAAGCCGAAGGTCTTGTGCTGCCTCGGCGCCACCGCGGCGCAGGCGGTGTTCGGAGCCAAGTTCCGGGTCACCAAGCAGCGGGGCGAGTTCCTCGAGTTGGTCGACGGCGTGCAAGGCACCGCGACCATCCACCCGTCGGCGATCCTGCGCGCCGACGACGAGCGACGCGAAGTCGAGTACCAGGACTTCGTCGACGACCTCCGCGCCGTCGCGGAACGGCTCGCCGCCTGACTGTTCTCGGCAGCGAGGCCGCAGAGCGACCGTTTTCCTGCCGAGAACGCAGTCGTCAGGCGCGTTGCCCCGAGAGCTTGCGGTTCTTGAACTGCGCCTTGATGTAGTCGCGGTTCAGGAGCGCGATGAAGTCGATGCTGATCTCCTTCGGGCACGCCGCCTCGCACTCGCCGTGGTTCGTGCAGCTCCCGAACAGCTCCTCCATGGTGTCGACCATGGCGGCGACGCGCTGGTACCGCTCCGGTTGTCCCTGTGGCAGCAGGCCGAGGTGCGACACCTTGGCCGCCGTGAACAGCTGCGCCGCACCGTTCGGGCACGCGGCCACGCACGCGCCGCACCCGATGCAGGCGGCGGCGTCCATGGACCCGTCGGCGGCCTCCTTCGGGACGAGGATGAGGTTGGCGTCGGGGGCGCTGCCGGTCGGGGCGGTGATGTAGCCGCCGGCCTCGATGATCCGGTCGAGCGAGCCGCGGTCGACGACGAGGTCGCGGATGACCGGGAACGCCGCCGCCCGCCACGGCTCGACGGTGATCGAGTCGCCGTCGTTGAACTTGCGCATGTGCAGCTGGCAGGTGGCGGTGCCGCGCTCAGGACCGTGGGCGCGCCCGTTGATCATCATGGCGCACGAGCCGCAGATGCCCTCGCGGCAGTCGTGGTCGAAGGCGACGGGCTCCTTGCCCTCGGCGATGAGCCGCTCGTTGAGCACGTCGAACAGCTCGAGGAACGACATGTCGGGGCTCACGTCGTCGACGTCGTAGTCCTCGAAGCCGCCCGCGTCGTCGGGCCGGCCTGGCGCCAGACGCGGAGGTGGACGCGCATCGCCGCCGCCATTACTTGTAGCTCCGTTGCGCCACCTCGACGGCCTCGAAGCCGAGCTCCTCCTTGTGCAGGATCGGCTTCTCGTCCACGCCGGTGAACTCCCACGCCGCCACGTAGGAGAAGTCGTCGTCGTCCCGCAACGCTTCACCTTCCTCGGTCTGGTGCTCGACGCGGAAGTGCGCGCCGCAGCTCTCCTCGCGCTGCAGCGCGTCCAGGCACATGAGCTCGGCGAACTCGAGGAAGTCGGCGACCCGGCCCGCCTTCTCGAGCGACTGGTTGAACGTCTCGTTCTCGCCCAGCACGCGGACGTCGGCGTGGAATTCCTCCCGCAGCGGCGGGATCTCGCCCAGCGCCTTCTTCAGGCTGTCGGCGCTGCGCTCCATCCCGCAGTCGTCCCAGAGCACCTTGCCGAGCTCGCGGTGGAACCAGTCGACCGACCGGCTGCCCCGCACCGCCAGCAGCGCCCGCACCCGCTCGTCGACCTCGCGCTCGACGGTGGTGAACACGGGATCCGTGACGGGGACGGGCGGGTCGCCGAGCAGGCCGGCGAGGTAGTCGGTGATCGTGTTGGGCAGCACGAAGTACCCGTCGGCGAGGCCCTGCATGAGCGCGCTGGCACCGAGTCGGTTGGCGCCGTGGTCGGAGAAGTTCGCCTCGCCCAACACGTACAGGCCGGGGATGTTGCTCATCAGGTTGTAGTCGACCCACAGGCCGCCCATCGTGTAGTGGACGGCGGGATAGATGCGCATGGGCACGACGTACGGGTCCTCGCCGGTGATGCGGTCGTACATCTGGAAGAGGTTGCTGTAGCGCTCCTCGATGGCGTCGTGGCCCAACCGGCGCGTCGCTTCCGAGAAGTCGAGATACACGCCGTTCTTCAACGGGCCGACGCCGCGACCGGAGTCGACCTCGCGCTTCGCCGCCCGCGACGCGACGTCGCGGGGCACGAGGTTGCCGAAGGCGGGGTACCGGCGCTCGAGGAAGTAGTCGCGCTCGGATTCCGGGATCTGGTCCGGCGACCGGGGGTCGTCCATCTGCTTCGGGACCCAGATCCGGCCGTCGTTGCGCAGCGACTCGCTCATGAGCGTGAGCTTCGACTGGAACTCGTCGCTGGCCGGGATGCACGTCGGGTGGATCTGGGTGAAGCACGGGTTCGCCATCGAGCGCGCCCCGTCGGTGCGCCCGCCAGATCGCGGTCACGTTGCTGTTCTTGGCGTTCGTCGACAGGTAGAAGGCGTTGCCGTACCCGCCCGTCGCGAGCACGACGGCGTGTGCCGAGTGCGAGCGCATCTCGCCCGTCACCAGGTCGCGGGTGACGATCCCCACGGCGTGGCCGTCCTTGAGCACGACGTCGAGCAGCTCGGTGCGGTCGTGCAGCTCGACCGTCCCGAGGTGCACCTGGCGGGCGAGCGCCTGGTACGCGCCGAGCAGGAGCTGCTGGCCGGTCTGGCCCCGGGCGTAGAACGTGCGCGACACCTGCGCCCCGCCGAACGACCGGGTGTCGAGCAGACCGCCGTACTCGCGGGCGAACGGCACGCCCTGGGCGACGCACTGGTCGATGATCTCGACGCTGATCTGGGCGAGGCGGTAGACGTTCGCCTCGCGGGAGCGGTAGTCGCCGCCCTTGATCGTGTCGTAGAAGAGCCGGTCGATGCTGTCGCCGTCGTTCTTGTAGTTCTTCGCCGCGTTGATGCCGCCTTGCGCGGCGATGCTGTGCGCGCGCCGCGGCGAGTCGTGGAACGTGAACACCTTCACGCGGTAGCCGAGCTCGCCGAGGGTGGCGGCCGCGGCCGCGCCGGCGAGCCCCGTCCCGACGACGATGACGTCGAAGCGCCGCCGGTTCGCCGGCGCGACGAGCTTCTCGTGGAAGCGGTGGTTGTCCCACTTGTCGGCGATGGGCCCCTCGGGGATTCTGGCGTCGAGCTCACCGATCACGGTCCACCCTCCTCACTCGCTCAGCTCACCAAGCCGACCTGGACGGCGATGGGCACGCTGATGTACCCGGCCGTCACGACGACGGCGAAGCCGACTGCGAAGTACCGGCGCCAGAGGTTGAAGCGCGGGTTGTTCCAGCCCACGCTCTGGAACAGGCTCCACCCGCCGTGGAAGAGGTGGATGCCGAGCGCGATGCATGCGGCGATGTACGCCAGCGCCACCGGCACCCGTTCGAACGTGGCGACCGTGTTCCGGTACACCTCGCCCCGCACGTACCCGGGGTTCGCGGCGCCCCAGGTGAGGTCGAGGATGTGGAACACGAGGAACAGGCCGACGATGATGCCGGTCCAGCGCATCGTGCGGGACGCGAAGTTCGCGGCCACGTAGTCGCGGTGCGACTTGTATCGCTGCGGACGGGCGCGCCAGTTGACTCGGGTCAGCGCGTACGCGGCGTGGATGTGGAGCGCGAGGGCGACGATGATCGTGATCCGCAGCAGCCACAGGGCCATCGTGCGCGGGAACGGCGGGTCGAGCAGGTCGCGTAGCCACTCGCCGTAGCTGTCGATCTGGCGGGCGCCCTCGAAGACGTGCAGGTTTCCGACCATGTGGGCGAACACGTAGCCCATCAGCACGATCCCGCTGACGGCCATCACCCACTTCTTGCCGATGTCCGACCGGTAGAACTGGACGAAGAACGGGGCCCGGCGCTTGCGGGCCGGGGCCGGCTCCGGCTTGCCGAAGTCGGTGGCCAGCCGGTCGGCGTCGTCGGCGCCGCCCCGCTGGGTGGCGGTCGAGACCTCTTCTTCCGTCCGGGCCACGGCTTCGACGCTAGCCCCGGGCTTCCTCCCGGACCGAAGCGAGCAGGGCGTCGTGGTAGCCGTTCTCGACCCGCCCGATCGCAGGGTGCTCCAGGGTGACCGACGCCTTCTTCGCGCCGTCGAGATCGACGCGCCCGACGTATGTGACCGCGTCGGCGGCGATGTCGCCGGTGAACCGTCCGAGGGGGCCGCCGTCGGCGGTCACCTCGACGACCGCGCCGGCGAGGTCGTCACGGCGTTCGCTCGCGACGTGCACGAGCCCGTTGCGCGGCTCGAGCATCGGCAGCACCGGCCGGCACGCGTCGCGCAACGCCGAGTAACCGAGCTTCTCGCCCCGCTCGTGGTCGAGCACCGACCATGTGACCGCCGGATGTCCGTCGGCGAAGCAGAAGTGGCAGAACCCGCCGGTGGGCGCGTACTTGAGGCGACGCAGGTCCTCGACCTGGAGCTGGACGAGTGCGGCCTGGTATTCCTGGGTCGCGGCGCGCCACTCGTCGAAGGTCGCGAAGTCCGCGGGCGGCACGACCCGGTCGAACACGCGCTTCTGGCACGCGTGGTGCGCGAACAAGCGGTCCCAGTCGAGCTTCGGCCACCGCTCGGGCTCCATGAACTCGGCCGACTCGGGCACGGCCTGGGCGCCGAACTCGGTCACGAAGCGGGCGAGGCGGGGGACAGCCCGCAACGCCGGCGCGAGCCCGTCGATCTTCCCGTGGTACCAGCCGAAGTAGAAGTGCGTGTCGGTGCCGGGGCCGCCGAGGCCGGGAAGCACCCCCGAGTGCGGGTCGACGGCGCGACTCGGGTCGGCGCGGTGCAGCGCGCGTGTGACCGAGCGGTCGAGCACGTTCTTGTTCCAGGTCGGCAGCAGCATCGAGCCGCCCAGCCGCATCTTGGCGCGCGTCGTGAGCGGCTCTCCGGGCGCGATGTCGATCGCGAGCGGCTCGTTGTGCGCGCACCACAGCACGATGCTCGGGTGGTGGCCGAGCACGTCGACCATCGCGCGCGCCTGGCGCACCGCGGGCTTGCGGACACCGCGCGCGTAGCCCCACTGGAGCGGGAAGTCCTGCCAGAGGAGGAGACCGGCGGCGTCGGCGGCGTCGTACAGCTCGGGACGCGAGACGTGGGCGTGCAGTCGCAGCAGATCGAGGTTGGCGTCCAGCGCGAGCTGCACGTCGCGTGCGAGCTCCGCCGGCGTCGCCTCGCCGAGCTGCATGCGCGACGGGCCCTGGTTCGAGCCCATCACGAAGAGGCGCTCGCCGTTCACGTGGAGCTGCCAGCGCCGCCACTGCACTTCGCGGAACGCGGTGCGCAGCGTGCGCCGGTCGCTCGTCTCGCCCCCGACCTCGACGACGACCTCGACGTCGCAGCGCGGCTGATCGCCGAGGCGCCGCGGCCACCAGCGCGGCGGGTGGTCGACGTCGAGCGTCCAGGTGAGCTGGTTCTCGCCGGAAGCGAGGGTGACGTCCCGCGACGCGTCGAGGAGCACGTGACCGTCGTCGGGGCCCGTGAGCCGCGCCTGCAACCGCGCCGGCCGCGGCGCCGGCTTGCCGTCCGACGCGCCGCCGGCGGCGTCGAGCGTGAGGTCGAGCAGGAGCCGGCCCCGCTCCTCCGTCGCCTCGATGCACACGCAGCGAAGGCGCGCCAGCCGCACCGGTCCCGTCTCGATCACGCGCACGGGTCGCCAGAGCCCACCTGGGTTCCACTCCGGGTCGAGGTTGTCCCAGTGGGAGAAGACACCGGTGATCAGGCGCTTGGCGGTGCGGTCGGACTGGCGCGGGCACCCGACCTCCACTGCGAGCACGTGCTCGTCGTCCCGCCGGAGCGGCTCGGTGACCTCGAACTCGTGCGGGAAGAAGTAGCCCTCGGTCGCGCCCAGGTAGTCGGCGTCGAGCCAGACGTCGCCGAAGTAGAAGACCCCGTCGAGGGCGACGAAGGCGCGACGATCGCCCTCGAGCCGCGGACCGTCGAACCGGCGGCGGTAGAGCACGGGCCCGTCCGTGTCTGCGAAACCGGGCGACGAGCGCCAGTGACCCGGCACGGCGACGTCCCGCCACGCGGCATCGTCGAACGCCCGCTCGACGAACCGCTGGTGCAGGTCACCCTCGGCGATTTGCGCGCGCCACGAGCCCGAGAGGTCGTGCGCGCCGGGCTCGGGGCTCAGGTGGGCTTCTTCGCCGCGCTCGCGCGTTGCGATGTGGCGCCGGGCTGGGTGGCGCCGGGGTCAGCACCGGCGGGCGGGGTGGTCGGCGGCGGGGGCGGCGGGCTGCTGCTCCCGGTGGACGCGGACTCACCCGACTGCCGGTCGAGCTCCTTCTGGATCGCGCGGTGCTCCCAGCGCTTCACCCAGTCGCTCCCGCTGAAGAACACGCTGGCGCCGTGCAACACGAGCCCGAGTCCCCAGAATGCCGTGGCCCACAGGAAGTCCCAGCCGACGGCGGCGAGGAAGATGACGTTGAGCACGACGAAGAAGAACAGGTGCACGTAGAAGCCCTTCTTCGCCTCGACCCGTCGCTTCGCCTCCTGGTACTGCTGGTCCGGCTCGTCGGCCATGTGCGCTCCTCTTCGCTCGCGGGGTGTGCGTGTCGCGGTCACCGCGGGCCGTTCAGCTTAGGGTCGCCGATTGGCGGGGGCATCCCGCTGATACGCTCCGATCGCGACGTGAGCGTGAGCGTCGACCGACCTCCTTCTTTTCCTCGGAGTGAGCGATGACCCGTGCCGGCACCCTCGGTGAGCTGCGAGCGAGCGGCTGGGAGTCGCGGCCGGTCAAGGAGGAGGTCCGGGCGAACGCCCTGGCCCGCATCTCGTCGGGCAAGCCCCTCGTCGACGGCGTCATCGGCTTCGACGACACGGTGCTGCCGCAGCTCGAGAACGCCCTGCTCGCCGGCCACGACGTCATCTTCCTCGGCGAGCGCGGTCAGGCGAAGACGCGCATCATCCGCTCGCTCGTCAGCCTGCTCGACGAGTGGACGCCGACGATCGCCGGGAGCGAGATCAACGACGACCCGTATGCACCGGTGTCGCAGCACGCACGGCTGCTGGCGGCCGAGCGCGGCGAGGACACCCCGATCGAGTGGGTCCACCGCGAACGGCGGTTCGGCGAGAAGCTCGCCACCCCCGACACCTCGATCGCCGACCTCATCGGCGAGGTCGACCCGATCAAGGTCGCCGAAGGCCGCTACCTGGCCGACGAGCTCACCATCCACTACGGGCTCGTCCCGCGCACGAACCGCGGGATCTTCGCCATCAACGAGCTGCCCGACCTCGCCGAGCGCATCCAGGTCGGCCTGCTGAACGTGCTCGAGGAGCGCGACGTGCAGATCCGCGGCTACAAGATCCGCCTGCCGCTCGACCTCATGCTGGTGGCGTCGGCCAACCCCGAGGACTACACGAACCGCGGCCGCATCATCACGCCGCTCAAAGACCGCTTCGGCGCCCAGATCCGCACGCACTATCCGCTCGACGTCGACGTCGAGATGGACGTGGTCGCGCAGGAGGCGCAGCCGCTCGCCGCCGAGCAGCTCTCGGTGCACGTGCCCGAGTTCATGGCCGAGATCGTCGCCGAGATCACCCAGCAGGCCCGCCGTTCGCCGCACATCAACCAGCGTTCCGGCGTGTCGGTGCGTCTGTCGATCACGAACTACGAGACGCTCGTCGCCAACGCGTCACGGCGCGCCTTGCGGAGCGGCGAGCGCGAGGTCGTGCCGCGGGTCAGCGACCTCGACGCGCTCGTCGCCTCGACTGCAGGGAAGATCGAGTTCGAGACGCTCGACGACGGCCGCGAGGAGCAGGTGCTCGAGCGCATCGTCAAGGCGTCGGTGCTCGAGGTGTTCCGGGCCCGTTCCCGACCCGAGCGGCTGACGCGTTTGGTCGCCGCGTTCGACGAGGGCGTCACCGTCCACACCGGCGAGGACGTCGCCGCGTCGGAGTACGCCGGGCTACTGCCGAAGCTCGACGGCCTGCGTGAGGCGCTCGCCGACCTCGGCGTGGGCGAGACCCCCGCCGGCGTCGCGTCGGCGGTCGAGTTCGTCCTCGAGGGTCTCCATCTCTCCAAGCGCCTCAACAAGGACGCCGTCGGCGGCAAGGCCACGTACCGCGGCCGGGGATAGCCCACTCGCCGCGGCAAACTGGCCGTGTGAGCACACGGCAGCTCGACGTCGTCGACCACTACGCCGAGCTGGGAGTGGCGCCCGACGCCTCGCCGGTCGAGATCGCGTCCGCGTATCGCGCCCTCGCGAAGGCCCTGCATCCGGATGCAAGGCCGACGGATCCGGCCGCCGCCGAGCGCTTCAAGCGCGTCACGGCGGCGTACCGGGTGCTCGCCGACGTCGAGCGTCGCCGCGACTACGACGAGCGGCGCGCGCAGGGGCTCGCGCCGGTTTCGGCGGCCGAACGGCCGACCGCGACCGCGGCGCCCGCGTCACCCCCGAGCCGCCGAAGCGCGCACTGGGCCATCGCCGGCGGCATCGCGTGCGTGCTCGCTCGGCGTCGCGGCGGCGGTGCTGATCGTGTCGCTGCAGCGACACGACGCCGATCTTCGCAGCCGAGGCAAAAGCGCCACCGCCACCGTCGTGCTGGAAGGCACCGAACGGCGGCTCCAGTTCACGACGACCGGCGGTCAGACGGTCCGCGCACCGGAGCCGTTGCGGACGGGCACCGGGCAGAAGCCGGTGGGCTCGCAGGTCCAGATCCGCTACGACCCCGAGTCATCCGACCCAGGTGATCACCAACGACGACAAGCTCGCCCGCGACGTCACCCTCTGGATCGTCGCCGTGAAGCTGGTCGTCGTCGGCGGGTTCTTCGTCTGGTGGGGCACGCGCCGCCTGCGCCGCGCCGCTCCGACCGCATGAAGCGTTCCCGCCGAATCAGATGCCGCCACCCTGGCTGTTGGTAGAACCCGCAGCCCTGGGCCGCGTACCGGTTCACGTTCTCGACGGCCCGCTTGACCCTCGCGTTGTCCTTGACGGACGGGTCGGTCTCGACCCGCCGCAGCGCGTCCACGAACGCTCTGCGTGTCGGCCTTGATCTTGGCGGGCGCCGTGTCGACCATGCGCTGCACGAGCCGGATCTGCTCGTCGATCTTCGCGTTCCTCGACACCCGGTCGTCGTAGTTCGCGGCCGCGTCGCAGAAGGCGCGGGGAGGTTTCGGCCCGTTGCTCTCTTCGGAGCTGCACGAGCCGGCAACCAGCGCGGCGGCGAGGAGGACGGCCGCCGTGGCCAGGCCCTTCGGCACGACGTCGATTGTGGCGGAGTGCGGCCGCGATCCGGGAGTCGTAGGGTCGGCTCCGGCGAAGCAGGGGAGGTGCCGACGATGGCAGCAGAAGGTCTCGAGGGCAGGGCGACGATCCAGATCCAGGCGCCGCCGGAGAAGGTCTACGCGCTGATCACAGACGTCACCCGGATGGGCGAGTGGAGCCCGGAGTGCGTCAAGGCCGAGTGGGTCGGCGACGCCACGGGTCCCGCGGTCGGCGCCGCGGTTCAAGGGTCACAACAAGCTGAACTGGCTGATCCGGTGGTCGACCACGCCGACCGTCAAGGTGGCCGATCCCGGCAGGGAGTTCACGTTCGAGACCGGGAAGCCGGGCAAGGAGCAGACTCGCTGGACATACCGGTTCGCCCCCATGGACGGCGGCACCGAGCTCACCGAGTCCTTCGAGGCGCTGACGCTACAGCGGATTCCAGAAGCTCACGGCCAAGCCCGAGAAGCGCGCCGCCAAGCTCACCGGCGACATCCAGCAGACGCTCGAGCGCATCAAGTCAGGCGGCTGAAGGCGCGGCGTGAGCCGGTAGCCTCGAGCGACTGTGAGGCGACTGAGGCGGCGCCAAGCCCAGGGATTCAAGTACTCGCGCTGGGACGGCACCCAGACCGGCTTCGATCTCGACGCCGACGCGCTGCTCGAGGAGATGTCCGACGACCTCCTCTACCACGGCGACCTGAACGCCGCCCTGCGACGGATGATGCAGCAAGGGTTTCCGCGACCGCAACGACGAGGAGCTCATGGGGCTGCGCGACATGCTCGAGCGGCTTCGGCAGCGCCGGCGTGAGGAGCTCGAGCGGCGGGACCTCGGTGGCGTCTACGACGACATCGCCGAGAAGCTGCGGGAGGTCACCGACCAGGAGCGGGCCGGCATCGACCGGCGCGTCGACGAGGCCCAACAGTCCGGCGACCGTCGCCGCCAGGAGATCGTCGAGGATCTCGCCCAGCAGCGGCGGCAGGAGCTCGACGAGCTCCCACCCGACCTCGCCAGCCAGGTGCAGGGGCTCCAGAACTACGACTTCATGGACGACGCCGCTCGCCAGCGGTTCGAGGAGCTGATGGACGAGCTGCGCCAGCAGCTGCTCGAGAGCTACTTCAACCAGATGTCCGAGGGCATGCAGGACGTGTCGCCCGAGCAGATGGCAGCGCATGAAGGACATGCTCGCCGACCTCAACCAGATGCTCGAGCAGCGCGAACGCGGTGAGGAGCCCGACTTCAAGGGCTTCATGGACAAGTACGGCGACTTCTTCCCCGGGAACCCGCAGACGCTCGACGAGCTGCTCGAGCAGATGGCCCAGTCGATGGCCCAGATGCAGCAGCTGCTGAACTCGATGACGCCCGAGCAGCGCGCGCAGCTCCAGGGGCTCGCCCAGTCGCTGCTCGAGGACCTCGACCTCCGCTGGCAGGTCGACGAGCTCGCCCGCAACCTCCAGAACGCGTTCCCCAACATGCCCTGGAACCGCAGCATGAACTTCTCGGGCGACGAACCGATGCAGCTCGGCCAGGTTCCCGGCCTGCTCGACATGCTCGGCAACATGGACGACCTCGAGCACCTGCTCCAGTCGGCGACACAGCCGGGCGAGCTCGCCGAGGTCGACATCGACCAGGCGCGCGACCTCCTCGGCAACGACGCCGCCCGGTCACTCGAGCGGCTCCGCGAGCTCGCGCGCATGCTCGAGGAGGCCGGTCTGATCGAACAGCGCGAGGGTCGGCTCGAGCTCACGCCCAAGGGCATCCGTGCCATCGGCAACAAGGCGCTCGGCGACCTGTACCGCAAGCTGCTGAAGGACCGCGCCGGCCGCCACGAGGTCGAGCGCTCGGGCATCGGCAACGAGCGGGCGTTCGAGCACAAGCCGTACGAGTTCGGCGACCCGTTCCACCTCAACGTCGAAGAGACGGTCAAGAACGCGATCTGGCGCGGCGGCGGGGGCACGCCGGTCCGGCTCGCACCCACCGACTTCGAGGTCGAACGCACCGAGCTCCTCACCCGGTCGTCGACCGTGCTGCTGCTGGACGTGTCGCTCTCCATGCCGATGCGCGACAACTTCCTGTCGGCCAAGAAGGTCGCCATGGCGTTGCACGCGCTCATCACGACCAAGTTCCCCCGTGACTACTTCGGGCTCGTGAGCTTCGGGCGCGTCGCCCGCGAGGTGAAGCCCGAGCTCCTGCCCGAGATGTCCTGGGACTTCGAGTGGGGCACGAACATGCAGCACGCGCTGATGCTCGCCCGGAAGCAGCTCGCGCGCGAGGGCGGGACGAAGCAGGTGATCATGGTCACCGACGGCGAGCCGACCGCCCACATCGAAGGCGGCGAGGCCTACTTCCAGTACCCGCCGTCGCCGGTGACGATCGAGGAGACGCTCAAGGAAGTCATGCGGTGCACCCGCGAGGGCATCCGCATCAATACCTTCATGCTCGACGAGAGCTACTACCTGCGCAGCTTCGTCGAACGGATGATGCGCATGAACAAGGGACGCGCCTTCTTCACGACCCCCGACACGCTCGGCGACTACGTCCTCGTCGACTTCCTCGAGCAGAAGCGCGAAACCCGCCGCGCCAGCTGACCCAGGGTGAGCGGCCGCCGCCGGTCATCGTCGGCGGGGCCCACCCAGCCCACCTCCGGCGTCTCGCTGCGCTCGACGCCGAACCCCGCCGACGACGCCGTCGGCGTCCGCCCTCGACGATCGCGTCCGCTCATGGCACCCTGTCGAGTCCCCTACTTCCCGAGGGCAAGCTGATACGCCGCAGCGTTCGGTCGTCGAAGCAGACGAAGCGAATGAGGTCGACGCTCGTCTCGGTGTCGCGGCAGGCGCGCACGGCGACGTCGGTCGCGGCGTCGAGCGGGTAGCCGTAGATGCCGGTCGAGATGGCCGGGAACGCCACAGAGCGGGCGCCGATCTCGTCGGCCACGGCGAGGGAGCGGCGGTAGGCGGAGGCGAGGAGCTCGGGCTCGCCCGCTTTCGCCGCCGCTGCCACACCGGTCCGACGGCGTGGATGATCCAGCGGGCGGGGAGGCGGAAGCCGGGCGTGGCCTTGGCGTCGCCGGTGGGGCAGCCGCCGAGCTCGGCACAGGCGCCGTCGAGCTCCGGGCCCGCCGCCGAGAAGATCGCCCCGCACACGCCACCCCCACGGGCGAGACCCGAGTTGGCGGCGTTCACGATCGCGTCGACGGCCTCCCGGGTGATGTCTCCCTGCGCCGCTTCGAGCGTCGCCGCCACGGATTCCGAGCCTAGAGGCCGTCGATACCGCACAGAAACGGACGAATCGGATCGGGCTCGGGGACATTTCCCCTTGCGCCACCGGCCCGGGCGGGTCAGAGTGGCATTGTTGTAATTACATCGGCGTCATTCGGGGGGCGGGCCGCCTGATGACAGACCAGAGGGGGATGGCCGATGCGAGAGTTCGTCGGAACAGAGAGCCTGGGGGCCCGTTCCGCCGCGGCAAACGGCGGTCCGGCCGAGCGTCGCTGGCAGGAGCAGGCCAACTGCCTCGGGGTCGACCCTGACCTCTTCTTCCCGGAGCGTGGCGCCTCCACCAAGGAGGCGAAGTCGGTCTGCCGGGGGTGCGAGGTGCGCGCCGAGTGCCTCGAGTACGCCCTGAGCCACGGCGAGAAGTTCGGCATCTGGGGCGGGTTGTCGGAGCGGGAGCGCCGCCGGGTCCGCCGCCAGCGGGCACTCGAGCGCCAGCGCCGCGCCCTCACCGCCTGAGCCACACACGACCGCCCGCGTCGGGTCGGAAACCGGCGTCATCGGCGAGGTTTCCGACCCAACGTGTTTCTCGACTCGAACCGGCCCTCGATCGTCTGATCGTCGCCGAGGCCGGCACGCCGGCGAAACGCCGGGCCGCAATCGTCGAGCACGGCCCTCGGGATCAGCCCCACCAGCTCGATCCGAGCCAGGTCCGCGCCCTCGGCGCGGGCCAGCACCGCCACTTCGGCGCACGCGCTCTCGAGCCCCGTGGTCTCGAGATCGGTGAGGTTCAGCGACACCTGCGCCCGCCGTCGTGAGGCGAGCTCGAACCCCAGGGCGCGCACGCCCCGCAACCCGCCGCCCCGCTCGCGCACGTCGTGGGCGATACGGCGGGCCAGGTCGACGTCGTCGCGGTCGAGCTCGCAGTTGACGGCGACGAGGGGGGACGGGCTCCGACCGCCGTCGCGCCCAGCCTCGGGTGGGGCTCGGCGGGGCCGTAGTCCGGCGCCCGGCGCACGAACGCGTCGCGCCGCAGCCGCGGGAGGGGACGTTCCTCGGGGTCGGCCTCGTCGTACAGGAACGTCGGCACGTCCATCGCGTCGGCCAGCCAGCCCGCGAAGTAGTGCGCCGTGCGCACCGCGCTCGCCCGCGCTTCGGTCGTCCCCGACAGGGCGACGAAGGGGACGACGTCGAGCGCGCCGAGCCGAGGGTGGATGCCCGTCACGCCAGGAGGAGTCGTCGGTGTCCCGGTCGACGGCTTCGGCGAGTTGGACGGCGGCGCGCTCGACCGCCTCGGGGGGATCGGCGGCGAGGGTGAACACGGACCGGTTGTGGTCGGAGTCGGCGTGCACGTCGAGCAGGGGAGCCCCGCACGCCGCGGCGAACCGGTCGACGACGTCACGGCGGCGCCCTTCCGACACGTTCGGCACGCACTCGAGCACCAGCACAGGTTACGGAGCGCTGCCGCGCCGCACGTAGGCTGCGAAGTCGTGCGCATCGGCTTCGCGCTTCCTCAGTACGACTACTCGGTGCCGGGTGAATCGCCCCTGCGCTGGGACACCTTGCTCGACCACGCGCAGCGGGCCGAGGCGCTCGGCTTCGACTCGCTCTGGCTGTCGGACCACCTGTTCCTCGACATCGCCAAGTACGGCGGGAGCGCAGAGCCGCAAGGTGTCTACGAGCCGACCGTCACCCTGGCCGCGCTCGCACGCACCGTGACCCGTCCCCGGCTCGGCACGCTGGTCGCCTGCGAGGCGCTGCGGCCGGCGTCGGTGCTCGCCAAGGCGCTCGCGACGCTCGACCGCATCTGCGGCGGCCGGCTCGACGTGGGTCTCGGCGCCGGGTGGTACGAGCCCGAGTACGAAGCCGTCGGCCTGGCGTTCCCTCCTCCGGGTGAGCGGCTGGCCCGGCTCGCCGAGGCGGTCGAGGTCGTCCGCGGTCTCCTCGGCGGCGGGCCCCTCACGTTCGACGGCCGCTACCACCGCGCCGCGGGCGCAGTGAACCGACCGCCGGCGGTGCAGGAGCCGCGCCCGCCGGTGTTCGTCGGCGGCAAGGGCGACCGGCTCATTCAGCTCGCGGTCGAGCACGCCGACGGCTGGAACACGTGCTGGGTGTGGACGCCGGACGCGTACCGCGGTCGCCTCGACGTAGTCGAACGATCGTGCGACAAGGTCGGGCGCGATCCCGCCACGGTGTGGCGTTCCCTCGGTCTGTATGCACTCGCCGGCGAGAACCGCGCCGACCTCGAGCGCCGCTTCGCCCGCATGCGCGACGTCATGCCCGCCGGCGTCGTCAACGAGACACTCGACGAATGGCGGGACGGCCGGCTTGTCGGAACCGTCGACGAGCTACGCGCCCAGCGCGACGAGTGGGAGGCGCTCGGCGTCGAGACGCTCATCGTCGGGGCCGGCCCGCTGCCCTTCTCGGTCACGACCCTCGATGACGTCGAGCTGCTCGCCCACGCGCTCATCTCCCCCTGAGCACACCGCAATGGGCAGCTGATGGTCGTCCGCCGACACAAAGGGGTTAACCTCTCTACTGAGTCCCGAATGGGAAAGGGCACGTCGCATGAACCTGGGCCCGACCGAGCTGATCATCATCCTCGTGATCGTCTTGGTGCTCTTCGGCAGCACACGACTCCCGAAGCTCGCCCGCTCGATGGGTCAAGCCTCGAAGGAGTTCAAGAAGGGCATCAACGAGGGCGACAAGTCCGCCGACGAGGACAAGCCGGAGAAGGAAGACTCGGCCTAGCTCGCCCCGGCGAGACCCACCCTCCGCCCCGGCCTTCTCGAAGCCGGGAACCCCACACCCGTCGCCCGTCGTTCTTCGTGATGGCCGGCGGGGTCCCGACCTGGGAGGAGGTTGCCCGTGATCACGGGCGCTTCCTCTACAACGTCGCCTACCGCCTGGCCGGCAACGACAGCGACGCACAGGATCTCGTGCAAGAAGCGCTGCTGCGGGTCCGCAAGGGCCTCGAGCGCTATCAGCCGGGATCCCTCGAAGGTTGGTTGGCCCGGATCGTGACGAACGTGTTCCTCGACGAAGTGCGACGCCGGCGGCGGCGTCCCGCCGACTCGTTCCCCGAAGACCCCGACTGGGTCATCCCGCCCGCGCCCGCCGCCGACGAGGTCTCCACCGGGTTCTCCGACGAGGTGCAGGCGGCCCTGGCCGCCCTCCCGGAGGAGTTCCGCTCCGCCGTCGTCCTCTGCGATGTCGCCGACCTGCCCTACGAGGAGATCGCCGAATCGCTCGGCGTCCCGGTCGGGACCGTCCGCTCGCGGATCCATCGCGGACGCCGGCTGCTTCGCAACGCCCTCGTGAGCACAGGGGAGACCGCATGAACACGCGTCCCGCTCCCGACGATCGCCTCTCCGCCTACCTCGACGGCGAGCTCGATGCCACCGAGCGCGACACCGTCGACGGCTACCTCGCCGAGTCTTCGGAGTGGCGCGCCGAACGCGAGGAGATCGCAGTTCGCACGTGACGCGCTGCGTGGACTGCCCGTACATGAGGCGCGGCCCGGGTTCTGGGAGGACGTTCTCTCCCCCGACACGGCAAAGGCGCGCGCCGGCGCCGGCGCGGCTGCCGCGACTGCTTGCCGCCGGGACTGCAGCGGTCGCGGTCGCCGCAGTCGTGGTCGCCGCACTGGTCATCCCGTCTGCGAATCGCGTCACTCCGCGCGTTCCCGCGCTCTCCGACTCGCATGCGGTGCGCACGTCGGTCTCGGACGAGCCGGTCAGCCAGCTGGCCGCACTCAGCATGGTCACCCCGTTCCGGAAATGAACATCCGGTCGCCGCGCGCGCTGATCCTGGTGGCGACGGCCGCCGCGCTCACCGGCGTCGCGCCGCTCGTGTTGGCGCCCGAGCCGGCGGCGACGTCGCAGACCGGGCCGGGTGTGCAGCTGCTCGACGACGCCCGCCGGGCCGCCGAGGAGCAGGACTTCTCGGGTGTCCTCGAAGTGACGTGGTCGGACGCGACCGGTCGGCACAACAACGACGTGTCCGTTCGCAGCGCCGGCGGTGTGCTCGCCCTGGGCGACCGGCCGAGCGTGATCGTGGAGGGAGCACGCCGCTTCGTGCAGGGGCCCGACGGATGGCTGGCGGTCTGGAGCCAGGAGACCAAGCCCGACATTCCCCCCGCGTCGGACAAGTGGGAGCTCTCCGTCCACGACGGCCCGACCGTGGCCGGCCGCCCGACACGAGAGATCGATGCCACCGATCGTCGCCACGGCAAGGTCCGCGAGCGCCTCTACCTCGACGAATCAACCAGCTTGATGCTGCGGCGGGAGCAGCTCGACACGCGCGGGCGCACGGTGCGCGCCGTCGGCTTCACGAGCATCGCCGGGCCGGCGGGGACGCTGATCGGCGCGCTCCCCGCCGAAGCGCCCACCGCGCCCGCCCGGAGCACCAGCCGCCAGCCGCACGTGGTGCACGACGTGGCGGCGCCGTTCCGCGCACCCGGGGCCGCCGGCGACCGGTTCCGGCTCGTCGGCCGGTACGACGAGGCCCACAGCACTCTCCATCTCTTCTACAGCGACGGGCTCTTCAGCGTGTCGGTGTTCGAGCAGCAGGGCGACCTCGACCCCACCGGTCTCCCCGCCGGCGCCGAGCCCCGCACCATCGACGGGCAGGACGTCCGCCAGTACCGCACGCCGGGAGGGGTCGTCATGGTGTGGCAGTCGGGCGACGTCGTCTACACGACCGTGTCCGATGCCCCCGTCGACCAGATCGACGACGTCCTCGCCGACTTCGGCCCGTCGCCCTCGCCCAACGCCCTCGACCGCGTCACCAACTTCGTCCTCGGCCCGTTCTCCTGGTGAGAGCCGGCGCCACTGTGTCGAACGCGTCGACGGCGCGCGAGATGGCACACGCGAAGAAGAGCCGCGCGACAGGGGGTGCGGAGCGCGAACTGTCCGCCACGATTGCCAGGTGATACGCAGGATGACGCCTGTGATCGCGAGCCCGATCAAGGCATCCGCAACGGGGAGTCCGATCGCAACGACCGCGGCGGATGCGACGACGCTCAGGCTCACGTAGGCGTCGGCCCGTGCGTGATGCCCATCCGCGATCAATGCCGGGCTCTCGAGGCGATGACCAGCCCGGGTGCGGATCCGAGCGGCCAACGAGTTGCCGACGAATCCCAGAGCTCCTGCAATGGCCAGCACGACAAGGTGATCCGGGGTGATCGGGTGCAACAGGCGTCGTCCGGCTTCGACGCCGGCCACGCAGGCGCTGAGTCCGATCGCGGCGACGACCACAAACCCGGCGCGGCGTTCGGCCTTCGTCGAGTGCAGGACGAAGGCAATCCCGAGAGGAACTGCGGTCAAGGCATCGCCGAAGTTGTGAATCACGTCCGCAAGGAGCGCCACGCTGCCGCTCGCCACGAACGCAGCCGTTTGCAACGCAGCTGTGGCGCCCAACACCCCGAGTGAAAGAGTGACCGCGCGGAGCCCGTCATCCGAACGTCTGATGCTGTCATCGACGAATCCGTGCGAATGCCCGGAAGGATGGTGGCGACCGTGCCCCACGACAGAGTCGTCGCCGGGCCCCAGAACGGGCCTCGACACCCGCGGCGCCAAGCCGAGATGGCGGTGCCGATCGCGATGTGGGTGACTGTGCACCCGGGCTCCGTGGCGGTGCAGCAGCGGATCGGCGGAGGAAGCGCTCACGACCCTCGACGGTAGTGAGAACCAGCTCGGGCCCTTCGGCAAGCCGATGTGCCGTCGATCTTCAGCTACCTCGCTGCGCCCGTGGGGTTCTCGTGGCGGCGGCGGCGGAGGATGCGGCGGCGTTCGCGCTCGGAGGCGCCGCCCCAGACGCCGTGGTCGATCCGGTAGGTGAGGGCGTACTCGAGGCACGGCTCCTTGACGGGGCAGTCGGCGCAGACCTTGCGGGCCTGCTCGACGCCGACGCCGTCGGAGGGGAAGAAATCGGTGGGCGCCCGGCCGCGGCATTTGGCCTCGAGCATCCACTGATGCTCCTGGTCGTCTGCGGGGGGCGACTGCGGGAGGTCGAAGTCCATAGGGTTCACGGGTTCAAACGGCGCCGGACGCGTTCCGGTTCCCGGAAATGGGGGGCATCATGCGGGGACGGAGATGAGAGCAACATGACAACGGTTTCAGGAACCTTCTACGGATCGGGCGGCGTTTGAGATTGCGATGCTATGACCTCCCTCCATTGGAGACAGACTGATGCCTGATGAGGCTCGTTCCCCCCGCGGACGTCTTGACCGTCCCCTCGCCTCCGCAGCCCTGGCCCGCGGAGCCGCCGACCGTCCCGCCGCCGCCCGGCCCTCCGCCCCCTACCCCCGAGCGCCCGAAGCGTTTCCGCCAGTTCCTCATCGGCGCGCTCGTCGGCGGCCTCTGCGGCGCGCTCGTCGCATCGGGGGCGTACTTCGCGTTCGGCCGCGACGACAACAACTCGTCGACTCCGGCGCCGACCAGCAAGACGAACCAGGTCTCGCGCCAATCGTCGACGATCAGTCGCAACGGCGACATCGCCGGCATCATCTCCAAGGTCGAGCCCGCCGTCGTCGCCGTCACGGTCAACGAGCGCGGCGGCCAGAGCGCCGGGACGGGCTTCTTCCTCTCCGCGGACGGCTACCTGGCGACGAACGCCCACGTCGTCGGCACCGCGCAGAGCGCCAAGCTCCAGCTCAACGACGGCCGCTCGCTCGACGCGCGCGTCGTGGGAGCCGACCCGAGCGCCGACGTCGCCGTTCTCAAGGTGGACGCCGGCAATCTCCCGGTCGTGTGCACCGACGACTCGAACAAGGTGCAGGTCGGCGACGACGTCGTCGCGATCGGCAACGCGCTCGCGCTCGAGGGCGGGCTCAGCGTGACCCGCGGGATCATCTCCGGGCCGCCCCGTCCCGGGAGCGAGATCGGCACCGCGATCGAGACCGTCCTGCAGACCGACGCCGCCATCAACCCGGGCAACTCCGGCGGTCCGCTGGTCGACTCCAACGGATGCGTCATCGGCATCAACACCGCCGTCGCGTCCGGCTCCGGGTCGCAGCCGGCGCAGAACGTCGGCTTCGCGATCCCCATCTCGTCGGCCAAGCCCGTCATCGACGACATCAAGGCCGGCCGCAAGCCGGCGTTCCTCGGTGTCGGCACGACCGACCTGACGCCCGACGTCAAGAGCCAGCTCAACGTGAACGTCAACGACGGCGCCGCGGTCACGTGACGTCACGTCGGGCTCGCCCGCCGACAACGCCGGCCTCAAGCAGGGTGACGTGATCGTGCAGATCGGTGACGCTCAGATCAAGAACAGCGGCAACGTCGCCACGGCGGTGCGCAAGCACCAACCCGGCGAGAAGGTGACCGTCACGTACGTGCGTGGATCCGACCGGAAGACCGCCGACGTCACGCTCGTCCAGCGACCGGATGCCGGCTAGCCGGCAGCGCCCGGTAGCCTGGACGACGCATGAGTATCGAAGGGGAAGAGCTCGAGCAGCTCCCGCCGCAGGGGCACGTCAAGGTCGTGTACCTGGGCGCGGTCGCGCCGCACTGGGAGGTGCACGGCGTGTTCGGCGACGGGCGCCTCATCGACGAGTTCCGCCAGCGCGCCTTGGCCCGGCTCCAGCTGCTCCCGCCGCACGACCCGCAGTTCCGGCGCAACCGTGAACGCGTCGCACGCGACGCCGAGCGTGAGCGTCTGATCCTCGAGTGGGACCTCGGCTACGAGGAGAGCGACAGCTAGCTAGTCGATCGACTCGTCGCGACGCGGCGGGTGCTCGCCGGTCACCATGAACCCGACGCGTTCGCCGATCGTGACGGCGTGGTCGGCGATGCGCTCGTAGTGGCGGCCGACCAGCGCGAGCTGTACGGCGGTCAGCACTTTGCCCTCGTCGTCGGTCCCGCTGCCGGCGAGGATGTACCGGAACAGGCTGTTCGTGAGGTCGTCCATCGTGTCGTCCATGTCGGCCAGCGCATGTGCCGCCGACGGGTCGGAATCGGCGAAGGCGTCGAGAGCCACCCGGGTTTGCGTGCCCGCCTGCTCGCCCATCCGCTGGATGATCCCCCGCAGCTTCGGATCGAGGCTGTGCGGGTACAGGCGGCGCGTCGTCTTCGCGACGTTGACCATCAGGTCCGCCGAACGCTCGAGCTCGTGCACGATGCGCAGCACCGAGACGACGATCCGCAGGTCGATCGCCATGGGCTGCTGGCGGGCGAGGAGCTGGTAGCAGCTGTCCTCGATCGAGTGGGTGAGGTCGTCGATGTCGTCGTCGTTCTCGATGACCTGCTCGGCGGCGGCGAGATCGGCGTCGAGGAACGCCTGCGTGCCGGCGGCGATCGCTTCGGTCGTCAGCGCCGCGAGCCGGATCACGTCGATCCGCAGCTCGTCGAGCGCATCCTGAAAGCTCTTGCGGGCCTCGTTCGCCGTGTCTGTCACGGGGTCATCATTCCATTCCCGATGAGAAGCCTCACTCGCGCACGCTGGGACCTTCGGATCGTTCGGGCACTGTTCACGATCTGGCCATTCCGACGCCATGATCGCGCCAGGATCGCGCGAGCGACGCTCTGTCCCGACGGCGACGATTGCCCGAATCCGGGGGCCTTCCACCCAACCGTTCCGGCACTGTTTACCGTTCGGCCACCTCGATGCCACGGCCGCGCCAGCCTCGCTCCGTAGCGTCCGCGCCGCGAACTCCCAAGGAGGCTGAATTCTATGAAGCGCATCACTGGCTACCTGCGGTGGCTGGTACCCACGGCCTTGATCGTCGGCCTGGTTCCGTTGGGCGGAGCGATCGCGAGTGCAGTCGGTGCTCCCGCCCAAGGTGGATCGGCGACGCTGAACGGGTCGGGTTCCACCTTCCAGCAGCCGTACAACGAAGCGGTCATCGGGGCCTTCAAGCAGAAGAATCCCAACGTCACCATCAACTACGCCGGCGGCGGCTCCGGCAAGGGCCGGCAGGACTTCGCCGACCAGGTCGTCGACTTCGCCGGGACCGACGCTCCGTACAGCGCCGCCGACGCGGCCGATGTCAAGGGCGGCAAGTACTTCTACTTCCCGACGGTCGCCGGCGCCGATCACGGTGTCCTACAACCTGTCGGGCGTGAAGAAGCTGCAGCTCTCGGCCGACACGCTGGCGAAGATCTTCCAGGGTGACATCAAGACCTGGGACGACGCCGCGATCAAGACCGACAACCCCGGCGTGAAGCTGCCGTCGACCGCGATCACGGTCGCGCACCGCGCGGACAGCTCGGGTACGACGCAGAACTTCACCGGTTTCCTGCACGGCGGCGGCACCGACCGCGTGGACGCTCGGCACCGGCTCGACCGTGACCTGGCCTGCGGATCAGCAGGCGGGCCAGGGCAACCCGGGCGTCGGCCAGATCGTGAAGAGCACCGACGGTGCCATCGGCTACGTGGACTTCTCCGACGCCAAGGCACTCAAGCTGAAGTTCGCGTCGGTGAAGAACAAGGCCGGCAAGTTCGTGGCGCCGACCGTCAAGGCGACCACGGCGGCGGTCGACAAGGCGCAGGTCAACGCGGACCTGACCTACAACCCGCTGAACGCGGCCGGGCACGAGCGCCTACCCGATCGCGTCGCCGACGTGGATTCTCGTGTACCAGAACCATTCGGACGCGGCGAAGACGACGGCGATCAAGAACTTCCTGAACTACATCTACGGGAACGGCCAGAAGGTCGCCTCGCAGGTGGACTACGCGCCGCTGCCGAAGACCCTGCTCGACAAGGCCAAGGCCCAGGTCAAGCAGGTCGGAGGTGCCTCGTCCGGTTCGACCAGCTCGAGCCCGGCGAGCACCTAACATCCCGCGAACGTGAACGAGAGGGGCGGGCGATTGCCGCCCGCCCCTCTCGGTCTTTCTGAAGGCAGGCGATGGCCACTGACGCTCCCGCCCTTCCC
Organism: uncultured Actinomycetes bacterium; assembly: GCA_963747195.1. Taxonomy (GTDB): domain Bacteria; phylum Actinomycetota; class Acidimicrobiia; order IMCC26256; family JACDBD01; genus JALZAA01. The sequence continues at coordinate 694,118 of CAVVDV010000005.1, read as the reverse complement.
GCAGGTCTGACGAAGGGGAAGCGACCGCCGGGGCTCATTGCGGACCGAGGGTTCCGGATCCTCGCGTTGGCCGCGGGGCTGATGGTCCTCGTGATCCTGGCCCTGATCGCGATCTACACGACGCGCGAGGCATGGCCCTGGTTCAGCGCGGAGGGCCTCGGGATCTTCTCCGACAACTGGGACCCGGCCCACCAGCACTTCGGCGCCGGCGGGTTGATCTACGGCACGCTGCTCGTCGCCGGCGTGGCCGTGCTCCTTTCGCTGCCGATCAGCGTCGGGATCGCGCTGTTCGTCACCGACGTCGCTCCGCAGCGGATCCGCCGGCCGATCGTGTACACGGTCGACCTCCTCGCCGCCATCCCGTCGGTCGTGTACGGGCTGTGGGCGCTCTTCGTCCTCGCCGAGCCGCTGGCCAACCTGTTCCAGACGGTCTCGGACGCGACCGCCGGCATCCCGATCCTCAACACGCTGTTCGCCAACCCGAGCGCGTCCGGGAAGAGCTTCATGACCGCCGGGATCATCGTCGCCATCATGATCACGCCGATCATCACCTCGATCACCCGCGAGGTGTTCGCGACGGTCCCGCCGGCGCAGAAGGAGGCCGCGCTCGCCCTCGGCGCGACGCGCTGGGAGATGATCCGGGGTGCGGTGTTCCCGCACAGCCGGAGCGGGATGGTCGCCGGCACCATGATCGGGCTCGGTCGCGCGATGGGCGAGACGATCGCCATCGCCCTCGTCGTCGGCTCGTCCGCCCGGATCACCGCGAACATCCTCGGCCCCGGCGACACGCTCGCCAGCATCATCGCCAACCAATTCGGCGAGGCCAGCGGCACCCACCGCGCCGCGCTCATCGGATGCGGCGTCGTGCTGTTCGCGATCACCATCCTGATCAGCGTGGCGGCGCGGGCGGTCGTCGCCCGGACCGACCGGCGGTCGGCAGGCACCGTATGAGCGCCCCGGCCGACGCCGCCTCACGCAATCGACCCGCAAGGGGCGGCGCGAGCTCAAGAACGCCGTCGCGACCGGCGCTGATCGTGGCCTCGTTCGTGGTCGCGCTGATTCCGCTGACGCTCATCGTCATCTACGTCATCCGCGGCCGGCACGACCGTCTTCGGCCTCAACTTCCTGACCGAAGACCTGCCCTTCAGCAACCGGTTCGAGGGAGGCGGGATCTACCCCGCCATCGTCGGCACCCTCGTGATCACCGGGACCGCGACCGCGATGGCCGTACCGCTGGGGATCCTCGGGGGCATCTACCTGAACGAGTACGGCGGGCGCGGGATCTTCGCCCGCCTCGTCCGCTTCCTGGCCGACGTCATGACGGGCGTGCCGTCGATCGTGATGGGCCTGTTCATCTACACGATCTGGGTCCTGCCCCGGAAGCAGGCCGGGCTCAGCGGGTTCGCCGGCGCGCTCGCACTCGGTTGCCTCATGCTCCCGATCGTGATCCGGACCACGGAGGAGATCCTCAAGCTCGTCCCCGACGAGCTGCGGGAGGGGAGCTACGCGCTCGGGACCCGCAAGGCGCAGACGATCCGCCGGGTCGTGTTCCCGAACGCCGCCCCCGGGATCATCAGCGGGGCCCTCCTCGGCGTCGCCCGCGTGGCAGGGGAGACCGCGCCCTTGCTCTTCACGATCGGCATCGTGTCGGCGGCGAACTGGAACGTCTTCGACGGTCCCAACACCGCGCTGCCGCAGCAGATCTACATCAACGCCAGCGTGTTCGGCGGCTTCGACGCCGCCCAGGACCGGGCGTGGGGCGCGGCCCTGGCCCTCATCCTGATCGTCTTCCTGTTCACCTTGGTCGCACGCGTGATCACGGCCATCTACACCCGCCGTTCGGCGGCGGTCTGACCCTTGGAGCCGGAAATGACCGACACCGCGACCGCCACCGCTACATTCGGCCCGATGACCACGACTCGTGACGAGTCCGAGGCCAAGGGCCCGCGACGAGGCACTTCCCCGCGAGCCGGCGCCCGACGAGAAACCCGAGCGGGCACGGGAGATCGTCTTCCAGCTCTCGGGCGTCGAGGTGCGCTACAGCGGCGTCACCGCCGTGCAGGACGTCAACGTCGACATCGCAGCCAACGAGATCACCGCGTTCATCGGGCCGTCGGGATGCGGCAAGACGACCGTGCTTCGCTCGTTGAACCGCATGCACGACATCACGCCCGGCGCCGAAGTGCTCGGGAAGGTCACCTACCACGGTGAGGACCTGTACGCCTCCAAGGTCGACCCCGCCGAGGTCCGGCGCCGCATCGGCATGGTGTTCCAGAAGCCGAACCCGTTCCCGAAGTCCGTCTACGACAACGTCGCCTACGGGCCCCGCATCAACGGCACGAAGCGCAGCGAGATCGGCGACATCGTCGAAAAGGCGCTGACCCAGGCCGCGCTCTGGGACGAGGTGCACGGCAAGCTGCGCACGAGCGCGCTGGCGCTGTCCGGTGGTCAGCAGCAGCGCCTGTGCATCGCCCGTTGCCTCGCCGTCGCGCCCGACGTGATCCTCATGGACGAGCCCTGTTCCGCGCTCGACCCGATCGCGACCGCGCGCATCGAGGACCTCATGGACGACCTCAAGAACCTGTACACGATCGTCATCGTGACGCACAACATGCAACAGGCCGCGCGCGTCTCGGATCGCACTGCGTTCTTCACCGCCGAGGTCGACGATGCCGGTCACCGCCGAGGAAAGCTGATCGAGTACGACGTGACCGAGACCATCTTCACCACCCCGTCCGATCCCCGCACCGAGGGGTACATCACCGGGAGGTTCGGCTGATCGTCGCGATCGCCGTGACGGTCGTGATCGTCACGCTCGTCGCGGCACTGGGGTTTCTCGCCTTCACGATCCGGTCGCTGAGGCGCGAGCTCCGCCGCGTGGCGGGGGACCTGGACGAGCTGCCGGAGCGGGGCGGGCCGCGCGGCGACGTCGAGCGTGAATCGCTGGCCGGTGCGGTGGCGGCGTTCGAGGACGGTGTCGTCGTCGTGGACGCCAAGGGCAACGAGGTCATGCGCAACGCGGCCGGCGAGCGCTTCCACGGCGCCCGCCACGCCGATGCCCTCGTCGAGGATGCCTTGCGCACGCTGCTCGCGCCGGCGCTGCGCGGCGAGCGGTCGCAGCGAGAGCTCCAGCTGTTCGGTCCGCCCCGCGAGGTGCTCCTGGTGCGCACGGCGCCCTTGTGGCGGCGCAACCGGGTGATCGGGGCGGTGGCGTTCGTGCGGGACGTCTCCGAGCTGCGGCGGGTCGAGAGCGTGCGGCGAGACTTCGTCGCCAACGTGAGCCACGAGCTCAAGACGCCGATCGGCGCGTTGTCACTGCTCGCGGAGACGATGGCGGTCGGCGACGACTCCCCGGTCAACAGCCAGCTCGCCGACCGCGTGCAGCGCGAAGCCAACCGGCTCGGGCGCATCGTCGACGACCTGCTCGACCTCAGCCTCATCGAGGCCCAGGAGCGCCCGACCCGCGAGCCCGTGCCCGTGCACGTCGTGCTGCACGAGGCGGCCGAGCGGGTGCGGGGCGCCGCCGACGCCGTCGGGATCCCGCTCAGCGTGGCGCCGGTGGCGACCGACCTGGTCGTGGCGGGCGACCGGTCGCAGCTGGTGAGCGCGGTCACGAACCTGCTCGACAACGCGGTCAAGTACTCGGAGCCGGGCGAGCCGGTCGAGGTCGACGCCACCGTGGGCGACGGCACCATCTGCATCTCGGTGCGCGACCACGGCATCGGGATCCCTTCGCGCGACCTCGAGCGGATCTTCGAACGCTTCTACCGGGTCGACCGCGCCCGCAGCCGCGCCACCGGCGGCACCGGCCTCGGCCTCTCGATCGTGCGGCACGTCGCCCAGGCGCACGGCGGCGACGTGACAGTCGAATCGACCGAAGGGGAGGGTTCCACCTTTCGCCTTCGGGTGCCCCTACCGTCGTCCAAGAAGCTCTCGGAGGCATCCTGATGGCCGAGACGGCCCCGCTCATTCTCGTGGTCGACGACGAGGAGTCGTACCGCGACGCCCTCACGGTGGCGCTCGAACGCGAGGGCTTCCGCGTCGAGGTGGCCGCCGACGGCCAGGAGGCGATCGACCAGTTCGACGCCACGAGCCCGTCGCTCGTCCTGCTCGACGTGATGCTGCCCCGCATCTCGGGCGTCGACGTGTGTCGCGACCTGCGGTCCCGATCGCGTGTCCCGATCATCATGGTCACCGCCCGCAGCAACGAGATCGACGCCGTCGTCGGCCTCGAGGTCGGCGCCGACGACTACGTGTCGAAGCCGTTCCGGCTCCGGGAGCTCATCGCACGGGTACGGGCCGCGTTGCGCCGCAGCGCCGACGAGGAGCCGACCAGCATCACCAACCAGGAGGTGCTCGAGATCGGCGACGTGCGTCTCGACGCCGGCCGCCACGAGGTGTTCGTGCGGGGCGACCCGGTGCCGCTGCCGCTGAAGGAGTTCGAGCTGCTCGAGCTGCTCCTCGCCAACGCCGGGCGGGTCCTGACCCGCGACGTCCTCATCGACCGGATCTGGGGACCGAACTACTTCGGCGACACCAAGACGCTCGACGTGCACGTCAAGCGGCTGCGGGCCAAGGTCGAGGAGGATCCGTCGAACCCGACCCGGGTCGTCACCATCCGCGGCGTCGGCTACCGCTACGAGAAGCCCACCCGCGCCGCCACCGGCTGACGCCGTCGTCGCGGCGCCCGGCACCGGCGCCGGCAGGCCGGTCGTGGCCGCGACGGTTTTGCGATGAGTTCGGCGACGCTGCATCGTCTACCCCGACATGCGAATCATCGTGAGCGAGTTCATCAGCCTCGACGGCGTCGTGCAGGCTCCAGGCGGCAAGGACGAGGACACGGACGGCGGGTTCCAGCACGGCGGCTGGTCGGCGCCGTTCTTCGACCCCGAGTCGATGGGAGCGGTCATCGGCGAGGTCATGGACCGCACGGACGCGTTGCTGTTCGGGCGGCGGACGTGGGACGTCATGGCTTCCGCCTGGCCGGGACGGGCGGGCGATCCCTACGCCGATCAGATGAACGCCGTCCGGAAGTACGTCGCGTCGCGGACGCTGTCGGCGGACGAGGCGGCGTCGAGGTGGAACAACACGACGCTCCTCGACGGCGGCGACGCGATCGAAGCGATCCGCTCGCTGCGAGCGAGTGGTGGTGACGGCGGCCTGCAGGTCTGGGGCAGCGCCTCGCTGGCTCGTCAGCTCGTGGAGAACGATCTCGTCGACGAGTTCCAGCTCATGCTCGAGCCGATCGTGCTGGGCGGCGGGAAGACGATCTTCCCGTCGGACGGGCGCGCCCGGACGCTGGAGCTCGTGTCGGTGAAGCAGGCGAAGACGGGCGTGCTCATCTGCGCGTACCGCCCGGCCGGGCCCGCGACAGTCTCGTAGGGGCGCGGCCGGCGGTCCGCCTCCACGATCGGGCGCCAGTGGCTCAGGGGTGGGACGTCCCGGCCCGGCACCTTGGCGTCGTCGTCAGCCCGGCGCATGGCGATCACGTCGGCGAGCCAGGGCGCCGCGTCCAGACGAGCTCGCTCGGCGTCGTCGAGCCTTCCGCCTTGGACCTCGAGCGTGACGACGCTCGCGGCGCTCAGACGCGACGTGTAGTCGGGGTCGGTGGTCACGAGATAGCGCTTGGCCTCGTCGTGGTGACCGACGAGCCATGCGACCCGCTCGCCCAGCAGGTCGGCGACCGCCGCCGCGCCGGCGCGAGCGTGCGTTCGCGGACGACCCGGCCACAGCACGCTCCCCACGTCGTGGACGAGCCCGGCGACCTGGAGCTCCTCGTCATCCGGCGCGGCGCCGGCGAGGAGCGCCGCGCACTGCAGCCCGTGGGCGAGGAGGTCGACGTCCTCGGCGTCGCTCGCGGCGGCGCCGGATTCGAGCACGCCGAGCAGCGAGTCGACGTCGCTGATCGGCGCGTCCGTCACGTTGCGGGAAGGAAGTGGCCGCGCACGACTTGGCCGTCTTCCACGTCGAGCACCCACGTCGAGCCCTTCGGGAAGCGCAGCTCACTCGGCGCCGCGTCGTCGCCGGCGTCGAGGCGGACGTGCTGACTTGCCCAATGGTGCAGCAGCTCGCCGATCACGTCGCCGTGGGTGCACAGCACGGTGGGCTTGTCGCTGACCTTGTCGATCAGGCGGAGGGCTTCGCTCAGCGGTGCGCCCTCGCTCAGCGCGTCGGCGTCCTCGACCGGCAGGCCGAGGCGTTCGGCGAGCGGTGCGACCGTCTCCCGGCAGCGGACGTACGGCGCTGCTCACGATGTGGCCGATCGGCTCGTCACGCAGAAGCTTCGCCAGCGCCGCCGCCTGGCGGCGTCCGGCCTTGGACAGCGGCCGTTCCTCGTCGGGCCCGTTCCATGCGCTCCTGCTCCCAGCCTTGGCGTGGCGGACGAGATAGAGCTTCAGGGAAGGGCCTCCGCGTCGCGGATCAGCTTGCGGTCGTGGTCGTGCGACAAGAGCTTGCCTGCATCGGCGGCCGAACACCAGCGCACATCGTCGATCTCGTTGTTGGGACGGAACTTCGGCACCTTGCCGTCGACCGGCTCCATGAGCCAGTAGCGGACCTGCTTCATCCGACCCTTGCGGTCCCGGTAGCGGGTCGACTCGAGCTCGGGCCCCGAGCGTGGCGCGCACTCCCGTCTCCTCCTCGACCTCGCGCAGCGCGGCCTCCTCGTCGGTCTCGCCCGGGTCGACCTTGCCCTTGGGCACGCTCCAGTCGTCGTAGCGGGGCCGGTGCACGAGTGCGTACTGGCTGCGGCCGTTCTTCGACCGTCGGCGCAGCACGCCGCCGCCCGCCCGCACGAGCTGCTCCGGCTCCGCCGGGCGCGGATCGCGACCGCCGCCGCCAGAGCTTCAGAGCCACTGACGCAGCTTCTTCTTGCTCGCCGCCTTCCACACCTCGCCCCACTCGCCGCGGGTGCGTTCGATCTCGACGCGCTCGAGCGTCGCGAGCTGCCCGGCCACGAACACCTCGCGGCCGATCGTCGACGACGAGACGTCGCGCAACCACTGCTCGGCGACGACGGCGTCCTGATGCTCGCCGAGCACGTCCTGGACGTCGGCGATCGCCTTCGCGAACGCACGGGCTTGCTTGCCGACCGCCGGCGCGACGGCTTCGGCCGCATAGCGACATCGCTTGGCCTTGATCCGGACGTGGTGGAGCTCCTCGTCGGCCGGGTCGTCGGGAAGCTCGTCCACGGCGGTGCTGAGCTTCTCCCACGGCTTGTTCACCAGCGGCGGCAGGACGTCGGCGGCGCGGTCATCGGCCGCCGACGGGATGAGCGCCGGCTCGCGTGCGGCTTCGACCAGGCGGTCGAGGAGCTCGGCGTATTGCGTGCTCCCGAGCGCCTCGCGCAGATCGGCTCGCGCCGCGTCCCAACGCTGGAGCAGCCGCTGGATGATCTTCCTGGCGGTTGCTTGATCGCCGGCGGGGAGGCGTTCGGCGTGGGCCGCGCAGCCGGTCGAGGAGCACCTCGGTGTCGCGGACGGCGCCGAGGTCGCGGCCGATGCTCTTCAGGTCGCCACGCAGGGATTTCGTCCAGTCCGGGTCGAGGAGCGAGTGGAACGTGCGCAGGTCGGAGCGCAAACGGCGCGTCGCCACCCGGGCTTGGTGCACGTCTTCGGGATCGTCGCCGAGCCGGACGCCGGGGTCGTGGGCGATCAGCCGCGCGACCGACGCCGGCCAGCGCGTTGCGGATCACGTCGCCCGCCGACGGCGACGGCCCGAGACGGCGCACCGCGGTGACGTCGGGCGGCTCCAACGCCCGCCAACCGAGGGCGCGCACGATGTTGGGGTTCGAGTCGGGCGGCCCGGCGCCGGCGGCGCGCAGCCGGCGAGAAGAGCGCCTCGGCGAGACCTTCGGGGGCGGCGTCGTCGACCTCGACTTCGAGCTCCCGGAACCGGGCGGCGACGCGTCCGCTCGCGAGCACCGTCACCTCGTCGTCGAGCACTTCACCGAGCGACTTGTCGGACGCGTCGTGGAGCTCGACGCGACGGCGTCGGGTCCGCAGGCGCGCGACCGGCGCGACCCGGGCCGTGCGCACGAGCGCCCGCACCAGGTCGACGGCCGCCGCCGGCGGCTGGCCCGCCGCGCCCTCGAAGCGGTGCTCGTCGTGCCGGAGCTGCGGCCCGGTGGCGGTCTCGCGGCCGAGCGTCACGACCCAGCCGTCGTCGCCGCGGTACAGCAGCGTCACGCCGGCCCGGGCCAGTCGCAGGTCTTGCGTGTCGTGGTATGTCAGCTCGATCACGGTCGGCTCGCCCTCGTCGGCGACGATCCCGTCCGCGAGTCCGTTCAGCTGGGGGAGATGAAACCCGGGGGGCGACGAGAGGGACTCGTGCGAGCTCACGCCCGAGGTTCGACCGCACGAGCGCGCTGGATGGCGAGCTCCTCGAGCTGGCGGTGCGTGTTGACACCTGCGGTGCGCGGCACACGATGCCACGTCCCGTCGCTTTCGAGCTTCCACGCCAGCGTGTCGTCGGCCAGGTTGATCTTCAGGATCTCGTCGAGGCGGTCGCGCATCGCGGGCGCGGTCACCGGAACGAGCGCCTCGACCCGCCGGTCGAGGTTGCGCGGCATGAGGTCGGCCGACCCGATGACGTACTCGGCGGTGTGCGGATCGGGACCGAACCGGTAGATGCGCGAGTGCTCGAGGAACTGCCCGACGATCGAACGCACGTGGATCGTCTCCGACAGGCCCGGCACGCCGGCCCGCAGGCAGCAGATCCCGCGCACGATGAGATCGATCGGCGTCCCCGCCTGCGACGCGCTGTACAAGGCGTCGATCATCTCGGGGTCGACGAGGCTGTTCATCTTCATCGTGATGCGCCCGTCCGGCCCCAGCTCGGTCTGGCGCTCGATTCGCTTCAGGAGCTCGGGCCTGACCGTCACCGGCGCGACGAGCAGCTTGCGGTATTGGCCCTGGCGGCTGTACCCGGTGAGGTAGTTGAACAGCTCGGTCAGGTCGGCGCCGAGATCGGGGTCGGCGGACAGCAGGCCGAGGTCCTCGTAGGTCATGGCCGTCTTCGGGTTGTAGTTGCCCGTCCCGACGTGGCAGTAGCGGCGGATGCCGTCGGGCTCCTGGCGCACGATGAGGAGGATCTTGGCGTGCGTCTTGAGGCCGACCAGCCCGTACACGACGTGGATGCCCGCCTCTTCGAACAGCTGCGCCCGTTCGATGTTGGCCTGCTCGTCGAATCGTGCCTTGAGCTCGACGAGCGCGACGACCTGCTTGTCCTGCTCGGCGGCGTGGATGAGCGACCGCACGAGCCGGCTGTCGCTGCCGGCGGTGCGGTACAGCGTCTGCTTGATCGCGAGGACGTCCGGGTCCCGTGACGCCTGCTCGACGAACGCCTCGATGGACGTCGCGAACGAGTCGTACGGGTGGTGGACGAGCACGTCGCCCTGTTGGAGGACGCGGAACAGGTCGGGTGGCCCGTCGGCGCGGGCGAGGACGGGCTGGGTCTGCGGCGTCCACGGCTCGTCCTTCAGCTCGGGACGATCGAGGCCGTACAGCCCCCACAACCCGCTGAGGCCCAGGGGGCCGTCGACGACGTAGACGTCGGAGTCGCCGAGCTCGAGCTCGCGGCAGAGGAGCTCCAGCACCTCGTCGCTCATCTTCCCGTCGACCTCGAGCCGGACGACGCGCCCGAACTTCGTGCGCCGGCGCAGGATGAGCTCCATCGCCTCGAGGAGGTCCTCGGCGTCGTCGGAGAGCTCGAAGTCGGCGTCGCGCGGTGACCCGGAAGGGGTGGTGGGCGACCGACTCCATGCCCGGGAAGAGGCTGTCGAGGTGGGCCGCGATCACCTGCTCGAGCGGAACGAACCGCTCGCCGTCGGGGAGCACGAGGAAGCGAGGCAGGAGGGGCGGCACCTTGACGCGGGCGAAGCGCTCCTCGCGGGTCACCGGGTCGCGCACCACCGCCGCGAGGTTCAGCGACAGGTTCGAGATGTACGGGAACGGGTGCGCGGGGTCGACCGCCAGCGGCGTGAGCACCGGGAACACGCGCTCGTCGAAGACGCCCTGGAGGTGCTCCCGGTCCGCCTCCGACAGCTCGTCCCAGTCGCAGAACCGGACGCCGACCTCGTCGAGCGTGGGCGCGACCTCGCCGGTGAAGATGGCGGCCTGCCGTTCCATCATCGGCTCCACCCGGGCGCGGATCGCGCGCAGCTGCTCGGCGGCGTCGAGGCCATCGGGTGAGGTGGCGCGGATGCCGGCGTCGAGCTGCTCGCGCAGCCCCGACACCCGAACCTGGAAGAACTCGTCGAGGTTCTGGCTGACGATGGCGAGGAACTTCACCCGCTCCAGGAGCGGGACGCTCGCGTCCGCCGCGAGCGAGAGCACGCGGGCGAAGTAGTCGAGCGCGGAGAGCTCGCGGTTGAGGTACCGCGATTCGGGCTGGAGTTGAGTCGGGGGATCGAGAGCCGGCTCGACGCCGGATGCCCTGCTGCCCTCGACCGACACGTCGAGACCGGCCATGGCCCACATCGTAGTTGCGCCTCCCCGTTCGTCCCCTCGGGGCCGTATGACCAGGTGCAATCCCGCGGCGCTCCTACCGCGATGACGACGACCCACCGGCCCGACGTGCGGGCCGGCGAGTCGCCGGCTCGTCGGCCGGCGGGGGGACCCGGCCGACGGAGCGCACGGGGAAGTGCGGAGAACTCGTGCCCCTCCCCGGAGGTTGCCGCTGCAGGCGGCAGGCAGCCGCGGAGCTGCAACGACGACGCTACCGACGAGACATGGCACGCAAATTGCCGCCGAAGGAACGGCGTGTGAACTCTCTCGCCCACCCGGCCAAGATCGGTGACGGCGGCGGCCTATAACGTTGCTTCGGCCATGGCCACGGCACCGCCTCCTCGTCGCCCTTCGCCTCCCGGCCCGACCGACCACCGCTTCGCCGAGCCCACACCGTTCGCGCGCCTTGCGATCACCCACGCCGCGAGCATCTGCGGCGACGTCTGCCTGACCGTCTCGCTGGCCGGGTCCCTGTTCTTCTCGGTGTCTCCCGGCCAGTCGCGAGAGAAGGTCCTGCTGTACCTGATCATCACGATGGCGCCGTTTGCCGTGATCGCGCCGTTGCTCAGCCCGCTGCTCGACCGGATCCGCGGCGGCAGGAGGCTGATGATCCTCGCCACGTGCGCGGTGCGCGGGCTGCTCTGCCTCTTCATTGCGCGCTACGTGAACGCGAGCGGCGCCGAGGCCCTGCTGATCTACCCGCTGGCGTTCGGGCTGCTCGTGATGCAGAAGACGTACTCGATCGCCCGGAGCGCGCTCGTGCCCTCGCTCGTCAGCGGCGAGCGCGAGCTCGTGACCGCGAACTCGCGCCTCGCGATCATCGCCGTCGTCGGGGGCTTCGTCGGCGGCCTGCCGGCCATCGGCGTCTACAAGCTCTTCGGCGCCGAGGGATCCCTGATCCTCGCCGCGCTCGTGTACGCGCTCGCGGCGATGCTCTCGTGGCAGATCCCTCGAGTCGAACGCGAGCAGGTTGGGCCGGACACCAAGCTCGAGAAGGAAGAGCTGCACGCGCCGAGCATCGTCCTGGCCGGCAGCGCGATGGGTCTGCTCCGGGGCGCGGTCGGTTTCCTCACGTTCTTCCTCGCCTTCGGGCTCCGCAACAACGACGAGGCGCCGTGGGTGTTCGGCCTCGTCCTCGTCCTCAGCGGCGTCGGCGGGTTCCTCGGCAATCTCTTGGCGCCCCAGCTGCGCAAGGTCGCGCGCGAGGAGGTCATCCTCGCCGGCTCGCTCGTGCTGCCCGGCCGTGGGGTGCTTGTTCGCGGCTCGCTCGGCGTCGCTCGCGATGACGACGTTCGGGGCGTTGCTCATCGCCGCCGGCGCTGCCGCGGGACGCGTCGCCTTCGACAGCCTGCTCCAGCGCGACGCGCCCGACGCAATTCGAGGGCGCAGCTTCGCCCGGTTCGAGACGCGGTTCCAGATCACGTGGGTGGCCGGCGCGTTGATCCCGGTTGCGATCCCGCCCGTCTACCAGGACCTCCGCATCGGCTTGTTCGTGCTCGCCATCGGCCTCGGTTTCGCGGGGCTGTCGTACATCGCCGGCATGCGCGCCGCTCGCGAAGCAGTCGCGCGTCGTCGCCGTCGCATGGAGCGCACCCGGGAGACGGTCGAGCGCGGCTTCCGAGCCGGGCTCGCGCGGTTGCGACATCCGGGACGCCGTGCACGAACCGGCGGGGAGCCCTCCAAGGGCAGGGGAGAAATCGAGGCCGGCTCGTAACGAGGTCAACTAGACAAGAGGCGTGGCGTCCGACTTCGTGCTTCGACCGGTCACTTCGCGACGAGCTGACCGAGTTCACAATGCACCCCCCTCACCGCGTTCGGTGAGCGGATGCGAGCCGGCGCGCTTCGAGCTCGATTGGACGAGCGTCGAGCTCGACCGCACGCTCGCCGCCTTCGAGGGCGACGAGATCGTCGGCACCGGCCGGCTCTTCTCCTTCGAGCTGACCATGCCGGGCGGCCGGCTGTTGCCCGCCGCCGCCGTGAGCTGGATCGCCGTCCTGCCCACGCACCGCCGCCGCGGGATCCTCACCGCGATCAAGCGCACGCAGCTCGACGACGCCGCCGAGCGCGGGGAGCCGCTGGCGATGCTGTACGCGTCGGAAGCCGGTATCTACCGCCGGTTCGGCTACGGCGTTTCGACGAGCTCGATGAGCGTGAGCGTCGAACGCCGCCACTCGGCGTTCCTCGAGCCGGTGCCGGACGGGCGCGTCCGCCTCGTCGAGGAGGACGACGCCCGCAAGCTGTTCCCCGAGATCTTCGACCGCGCCCGCCGCGTCCAGCCCGGCGCGGTGCAACGCGTGGACGCGTGGTGGCCCGACCAGTTCTTCTGGCCCGACCCCGACGACAAGGGCACCCGCTTCTACTGCGTGTACGAATCGCCCGACGGCGGCCTCGACGGGTATGCCGCGTACCGGTTCGAGGCCAGCTGGGGCAACGGTCCCAAGGGAACGTTGCACGTCACCGATCTCGTCACGGTGACGCCGGCGGCACGCGCCGTGCTGTGGCGCTACCTGCTCGACGTCGATCTCGTCGACGACGATCAAGGCGTGGGTCGTTCCCGTCGACGAGCCGCTGCGGTGGCTGCTGCGCGGAACCGCGGCGCATGGAGGTCACGCGGCTGGGCGAGAGCCTCTGGGTGCGCGTGCTCGATGCGCCCGCCGCGCTGGCGGCGCGCACCTACGCGACCTCGCGGGCGTGTGGTGTTCGAGGTCGTCGACGCGTTCCGTCCCGACGGCGGAGCTGCCGGCCGCGTCGCGCTCGACGGCGGGCCCGACGGCGCCGAAGCTCGGCGCACGAGCGACGAGCCCGACCTGGTGCTCGGCGTCGCCGAGCTGGGCGGGATCCTGCTCGGCGGCGTGCGCCCGTCCGCACTGGCCCGGGCCGGGCTCGTCGACGAGCGCACCCCCGGCGCGCTCGCGGTCGCCGACGCCATGTTCGCGGTCGAGCCGCTTCCGTTCTCGATGACCGATTTTTGAGGTCTGGCATACGCCCCGGCAAGAGAGTCGCGCTGAGGTGTTCAGCAGCGCGTCAGCCGTAATCAACCAGTCATTCACCCGCAGTCGGTACCGTCGAACTGCGTGAGCAAGACGACCGGTACCAGCGACTGGATGCGTCGCCTTGCCGACCACTACGCCCGGTTTCGGCAGGGCTACCCCGACGATCGGCTCCTGATCGTCTTCGACATCGACGGCACGATCCTCGACCTCCGCTACATGGTCCGGTACGTGCTGCTCGACTACGACCGCGCCCATGGCAGTGATCTGTTCCACGGTTTGAGTGTCGAGGACATCGACGTGCACGAGAACCGCGTCGAGGAGTTTCTCGAGGGTCGCGCGCTCGCGGCCGAGACACGTGAGCACGTCCTTGCGTGGTACCTCGAGCGGAGGTGGCAGCCCGACTCGGTGCTGGCTGCCCACCGCCCCTACCGGGGCGTGCTCGAGGTCATCCGCTGGTTCCAGCTGCAGCCGGCGACGTTCGTCGGGCTCAACACCGGCCGCCCCGAGCAGTTGCGCGACGAGACTCTGCGGTCGTTGAACGCGCTCGGTCGCGAATACCGCGTCGAGTTCCATGCCGATCTCCTCGCGATGAACGAGTCAGGCGAAGAGGGGGACGTCATCGAGAGCAAGGTCGCGGGTTTGCGCACGTTCGCGGACGCCGGGTTCCGAACGTTCGCGGTCGTCGACAACGAGCCCGCCGTGATCGCCGCCCTGGCCGAGGCCGACAAATCCGGCGAGATCCTCTTCTTGCAGGCCCAGACGTTCTCCGAATCACGGCGGGTGCCCACCCCGCGCACCGTGCGCGGACGGTCGTACGACCTCACTGCGCTCGTCACCGAGGACGACCTCCCGCACCACGTGCAGCTCGTGTGGCACGGCGTCAACGACGAAGCGAACCTGCGCCAGTTCCTCGGCTCCCGAGTCCATTGGGCCGAATGCGACGTGCGGCGCGACCCCCTCGGGCGGCTCGTGCTCCGCCACGACTCGTTCGAGCGGACCCCGTGGTCACGCAACGAGAAGGGGCTCGAGCTCGGCGACCTGTTGGCGCAGCTGCGCGAGCAGGGCCGCGGCGTCAAGCTCGACCTGAAAGAAGGCGACGCGATCCTCGACGACGTGCTCGCCGCCGTCGACGCCTACGGCTTCGACGACGCCGACCTGTGGTTCAACGCCCGGATCGAGGCGCTCGGCGAGGACGGGATCGGCCGGCTCGTCGCGGCGCGCCCGGACGCCATCGTGCAGTGCCCGGTCGACTTCCTCGCCCCGCTCGTGCTCGCCGCCCCCGAGCGGGCCTGGGACACGATCAAGCTGCTGATGAGCTGGGGCATCAACCGCTTCTCGGTCAGCTGGGCCGGGGAGCACGCTCGCGCGCTGCTCGAGTCCCTCGAGGACTTCGGGTGCGAGGTCAACCTGTACGCCGTGCCCGACCTCGAGGCCTTCCTGCGCGCCGCGCTGATGCTCCCGACGTCGATCACGACCGACTTCAACTTCCCGGCGTGGCACTACTTCGGGCGGGGCGCCGGCGAGCAGCACAAGTACCACCGCTACAAGGTCGACGCCCTCGTTCCCCCCACCACCGACGTCGCCTAGCCGGCCCTGCGTTCTCGGAAGGAGAAACGCTCGGTATTCGTGCTTTTCGCTGCCGAGAACGGGAGCGGTTCTAGCCCCAGCCGGAGCTCGCTCCCTGCACCATGCCGAAGGGGCCGGTGGGCCAGCGGAAGCAGTCCATCATCAGCTGGTCCACGTCGTCCGCAGTGGCGATGCCCTCGTTCACGACCTTCTGCGCCTCGGCGACCATGGCGAAGTAGACGCGGTTGGTCACGAACCCCCACGCCATCGGCGTGTCGCGAATGACGACGGGGTTCTTCCCGCACGCGGCCGCCACGTCCTTGACGGCTGCGACGGTCTCGTCGCTGGTGTCGCGCGTCGAGACGATCTCGGCGAGGCGCATCACCGGCGCGGGTGACGCCCAGTGCCAGCCGAGAACCCGATCGGCGCGGTCGGTCGCCGCCGCCAGGCCCGCGATCGCGAACCCCGACGTGTTCGACGCCAGGATCGTCGCGGCGGGTGCAGCCCGATCGAGATCGCGGAAGACGCGGACCTTCAGCTCGAGACGCTCGGGCACCGCCTCGACCACCAGATCGACAGCGGCGGCGTCGTCGAACGAGCTCGTGAACGTGAGGCGCGCCAGCGCGGCGTCGGCCTGCTCACGCGTGACCTTGCCCCGCTCGACGCCCCGCTCCAACCCGTAGCGCCCCGTCGTGACGTGCTCGCGACCGGTGTCGAGCGCACCGGCGTCGACGTCGTAGCAGACCGTCTCGTACCCGGCCGTTGCCGTCACCTGCGCGATCCCGCTGCCCATCACGCCCGCTCCGAGCACGCCGATCCTCTTCACCGTGTTCACGCGCTCATTCCGCGACCTTGACGATGAGCTTGCCCGTGTTCTCGCCCGTGAACAGACGCCGGAACGCGGCGGGGGCGTTCTCGAGGCCGTCGACGATGTCCTCGGCGTAGCGGATGCGACCGTCCTGCACCCACTGACCGAGTTGAAGGATGGCGTCGAGGAACCGGTCCCGGTAGTCGAGGAGGATGAACCCCTCCACCCGGCCGCGCTGCGGGATGAGATTGATGAAGTTCCGGGGACCCGGCGACAGCTCGGCCGTGTCGTACTGGGAGATCGCGCCGCACAGCGCGATCCGCGCGTGCAGGTTGATCTGCCCGAGCACGGCGTCGAGGATCTCGCCGCCGACGTTGTCGAAGAAGACGTCGATCCCGTCGGGACACGTCTCGCGCAGCCGCGCCGCGACGTCCTCCGACTTGTAGTCGATCCATGCGTCGAAGCCGAGCTCGTCGGTGATCCATGCGCACTTCTCGGGACCGCCGGCGATGCCGACGACGCGGCAGCCGATGATCTTGCCGATCTGTCCGGCGACGGACCCGACGGCGCCGGCCGCGCCCGACACGACGACGGTCTCGCCCTCCTTCGGTTGCGCCACGTCGAACATGCCGAAGTACGCGGTGAGCCCCGTGACACCGAGCACGCTGAGGAACGCGGTGATCGGCTCCTGGCGGGGGAGGGTCATCATCCCGTCGGGGCCGGCGCGGGCGATGCAGTACTCGGACCACTGCATCATCCCGAACACGAGGTCGCCTTCCGTATACGCGGCGTTGCGGGACTGCACGACCTCGCCGAGCCCGCCGGCGCGCATGACGTCGCCGACCTGGATGCCGGGCACGTAGGTGTCGATGCCGTTCATCCACACCCGGATGGCCGGGTCGAGCGACAGGTACAGCGTGCGCACGAGCGCTTCGCCGTCGGCGGGCTCGGGGACGCGCTCGTCGACGAGATCGAAGTCGTCGTCCTCGAGCGCACCGTCGGGATGCGACGCCATCTTGATCACGCGATGACTCGTCGCGACCGGCGCGTCGGTCACGTGGTCTCCTCGGGGAGCTCGATCCGGGCCAGCCACAGACCGGGCGCGTCGAGCTCGGCCGGCGTCGGCAGCATCCGCTCGGCCTCCCACAGCCGGTTCAACCCTGCCGGGCCCGCCCGCTCGACGACGCCGCGGCAGAACGCCGCCCCCTGGTCGTAGTGGTGGCGTTCGAGCTTCAGCCCGAGCAGACCTTCGATGAACACCTCGGCCTCGCCCCGCTCCACCCGGTGCCGCTGCATCGCCTCGTGGATCTGACGGAACGACGGGATGAGCTTCTCGCCGACGCGTTCGAGCACCGAGTCTGCGTAGCCCTCGAGCACGGCGGTGAGCAGTTGGAGCTGCCGGCGGGGCTCGTCCTGGCGCGGCGAGTGCATCGCGCCGAGCAGGGCGTCCGGATCCTCGGCGATCGATCCCAGGGTCGACGGGTCGTTGGGATCGACCGACCCGAACCGGTCCTCCAGCGCGCTCGGGTCCACCTCGTAGGCCGACACGTACTCGGTCGACAACCGCACGAGGCGGTCCCGCAACCAGGGCACCGAACGCTCGGCGGCGTGCACGACCTCGTGCACCGCGACGTAGAAGCGCAGATCGGCTCGTTCGAGCGACCACGCCTCCTCGAACGCGTCGATGTTCTGCACGACGAAGCAGAGGCTCGGCTCGTCGCTCGTCGGGAGGGGCAGGTCGTACCGCCCGAGCGCGTGCTGGGCCAGGTAGCCGATCATCGAGCCCGCCTGCATCCCGAGCAGCGCCGGCGCCAGCATCTGCATCATCCCGCCGAGCATCTCGGGCCCGAACGGGCTCGCACCGGGGCCGCCGGGTGCCCCCGGCTCGCCGGATTCGAGCTCACCCGGCTCGGGCCCCGATTCCCGCATCACCTGCCCGAGCGTCGTCGCGAGCGCCTCGAGCACCGGACGCAGCGCGTCCAGATGGAGTGCGGCCCAACCCTGGGGGCCGAGCGTGCGGAGCGGCGCCACGAACGTGGCCCCGAGATCCGTCTCGGCGACGACGTGCGTCTGCGCGGCGCGCGCGAGCTCTTCGAGCTGCTCGTGCGCGGCGGGATCGATCGGACGCTCGGTCCCACCCTCGACCGCGACCCACGCCGCGATCTGGCGCGCCACGTCCCAGTTGATCGGTCCCTGCGACTGCAGCATCTGCATGAGCTGGGCCAGGTCGAATCCACCGCCCCCGAAGGGCATCCCGGGAAATCCGGAGGACGACTGCGGCTCGGGCTCGTCGCGCTTGTCGGGTTTGCCGGGCTCGTCGGGGTCGCCAGGTTGAGGCTGGTCCGTCACGCGGCCAGTCTATGGACGTGGTTGCGATTGCCGTCACCGGCGCGTCGGGGCTCGTGGGTCAACGTCTGCTCCCACGATTGGCCGACGAAGCGGCAGGTGACGCGCCTGATCGGCCTGGATGTTCGGGATCCTCTGCGCCGCGTCCGGAACCTCACGTTCCATCGCGTCGACATCGGCGGCGCCGAGCTCAAGCCGCTGCTGGAGGCGGCCGACGTGCTCGTCCACCTGGCCACCGTCGTCGACCCGATTCCCGACGAGGCGCTCATGGCGCGCGTCAACGTCGAGGGCACGCGGCGGGTCCTCGACGCGGCCGCCGCCGTCGGCGTACGGAAGGTCGTCCGGGTGTCGACCGCCGCCGTCTACGGCGCGTGGCCCAACAACCCGGTGCCCCTGACCGAGGACGCCACCCTGCGGCCCAACCCGGGCTTCGCGCCCGCCGTGCACGCCGCCGAGGTCGAGCGCCTCCTCGCCGAGTGGCGCGAGGAGCACCCTGCGGTCACGGTCACGACCCTGCGCTCGGCGCCCGTGCTCGGCGCCGGCGCCGAGCGGCTCCCGTCGCGCCTGCTGCTGGGCCGGCCGCCGCTGCGCGTCCGGGGCGCCAGCCCACCCGTGCAGGCGGTCCACGTCGACGACCTGGTCGCCGCGCTCCTGCTGGCGGTCGGCAACGACCTCCCGGGCACGTACAACGTCGCCGCCGACGGATGGTTGGGCACCGACGACGCCCGGGCGTTGCTGCCCCGGTCGCTGCTGCCCCCGCTGCCGGCCGAGCTGCTCGAGCGGGCCCTGGCGCGCCTGTGGGCGAGCGGCCTCGGCGACATCCCGCCGACCGTCGTGCCCTACCTCGTCCACCCGTGGGTCGTCGCCAACGACCGCCTCCGCGCCGCCGGCTGGCGCCCGAACCACACCAACGAGGAAGCGATCATCGAAGGCCTCGACTCGCTTCCCTCCGCGAGATACGGACGTGCGCTCCTCATCGGCGGGGCAGCGAGCGTCGCGATGGGGATCGCGGCGGGAACGGCGTGGCGGGTTCTGCGGAGAATGCGCGGCGACGCGCCGGCCGGTGTGAGGTTCGCGCCGCGCCAGTCGTCCCACTCGTCGGTGAAGTAGCGCACGCGGGTCTTCTTGTACTCCTTGATCGACCACAGCAGCGCGTAGTCGTCCACGCCGGTCTCGGCCTGGATGGCGGCGATCGTCTGCTCGCAGTCGCGGCCGTTGTGGCCGTGCACCATCGTGAACACGGAGTACGGCCAGTCGTCGTACGTGGGTCGCTTGTAGCAGTGGCTCACGAAGGCGAAGCCGGCCATCCGCGGGCCCATCTCGTCGAGCTGTTCATCGGGGACGGCCCACACGCCCATCGCGTTGGCCTTGTAGCCCGCGCTGCGGTGGTTCATCACCGCCGCGAACCGGCGCATCAGCTTGCGCTCCTTGAACGAGCGCAGCATGGCGAGGAGCGTCTCCTCGTCGGTGCCGATCTGCTCGGCCTCGGCCGCGAACGGCCGCTCGACCAGCGGCAGGTCCTCCTGCGAGATGCGGATCGCCGCGACCTCGAGATCCGACAGCTCGGGCGCTTCCATGTGCTCCCGGCGCTCGGGCCGTTCGTGCTCCTCGACGTCGACCCGGGCGTCGGCGGGCGTCTGCCCGGTCATGTCGAGCTTCACGCCGATCTTGTAGAGCTTGAGCGTCGGCAGCTTGCGGGTGACGAGTGCTCCCGAGGCCCGGTGCAACACCTCGATGTGGTCGTCGAGCGAGTCACCGGGCGGGACGGCGATCGTGTACCAGAGGTTGTACGGGTGGTTGCGCTTGTAGTTGTGGCTGACGCCCGGGTGCGCGCTGATGACGGCGGCGGCCTCGTCGACCCGGTCGGGATCGATCTTCGCCGCGACCAGGGACGAGCCGTATCCGAGCGCCCGGGTGTCGAAGATCGCCGAGAGCTGGCGCAGCACCCCGAGCTCCTTCACGCGCGCGACGCGTGCGCAGCACGTCTGCTTCTTCGATGCCCAGTCGCTCCGCGAGCACGGCGTACGGACGCGGCTCGAGCGGAAAGTCCCACTGGACTGCGTTCAGCAGCTCGCGGTCGGCGTCTTCGAGTTGGTCGACGTGCAACTCGCCGGCCTGCGGCTCCTCGAGGAGCGGTTCCTCGCTCACGCTCATGTCTCCCATCGTGCCGAGGTCGACCGCACCCGGCAAATCACTGCGCATTCCCAGGTTCGGCCGGGGCCGTGCCCGCAGTCGCGCTCGGCGTCACGTTGGTCGCCGAGCTCGAGGCCCATTCGGCGCTTCCCGCGGTCGCGATACACCGTGACGTTGAGCTTCTCTCCCGGCTTGCGCCGCCCGACCTCGCTCATCAGCTGGGAGACGCTCGAGATCGCGGTCGTCGAACCCGCTTTCCCGACGTCGACGATCACGTCTCCCTGCACGAGCCCCGCGTCGGCGGCCGGGCTACCGGGCACGACGCCCTGTACGCGTGCCCCGCCGCCGGTGCGGTCGGTGTCGTCCGTGGCCCAGACGCCGAGCCAGCCGTGCTCCGCGCTCCCGCGTGCAGTCAGCTGCGAGGCGACGTCGCGTGCCTGGTCGATCGGGAGCGCCAGCCCCGCGGTTGAGGAGTCCGGCGGGACGACGAGGATGCCGACGACCTCGCCCCGGGTGTCGACGAGCGCGCCGCCCGAGTGCTCGCCGCTCGCGGTCATGTTGGTCTGAATGAGACCGGGCACCGAGACGCCGTCACCCCAGACGAACGCGTGGTTGAACGCTCCGATCTCGCCGACGTCGACCCAGCGGTGGCGTCCCGATTCGGACGCGGCCACGCCGACAACCTGCTGACCCGCCTCGAGGCCGTCCGACGCCCCGAGCTGCGCGGGTTGCATGCTCGTCCCGTCGACCGTCAGGACGGCGAGGTCGGAGACGGGGTCGCTGGCGTCCACGGCCGCGGGCAGCGTGCGGCCGTCGGACGGTGACGACCGCCACCGCGTCCGCGCCGTCGACGGCGTGCGCAGTCGTGACGATCTGCCCCGCCTGCACGCAGACTCCCGACGCCCGTCCCGTCTCGTCGCCGCGCGCGGTCCGCACCGCGACCACGCTCGGCGTCAGGGTCGCCACGATCCTTTGGATCGCGCCGCTGCGCGCGCTCGGCCTGGGCCGGCTCGAGTCGTTGACGGTCATGAGCGCGACGACACCCGCGACGGCCGCGACCACGGTCAGGCCGGCGGCGAGCGCAACCCAGCGACCGCGTCGCGACGCCCGAGGCCGGGTCGTGGCGACGAACGACGTCATCTCGGTGGGGTGAACCCAGATCCGATCAGACGGGTCGGGCGGCGGGCCGCCGGAACTCTCGTCCTCCGGCTCGTGACCCGGCATAACGTCGGAAGTGTACGACCGTGTTCCTGAACAACGGTCGCGGGGATCTGGTCGCCGGGCGCGCCTTCCCGGCTGACAACGGGGTGCCGCAGTACGATCATTTTCGTGCTCGCGCCCCCTCACGGACGCGACTGGGTCGCCCTCACGTCGCTGCCGCTTCCCGTCGAAGCTGCCAACGCCTGGGTCACCACACCGGGCAGCGGCGCAGTCGTCTCCTTCGTCGGGGTCGTGCGCGAGCACTCCGATGGCCGGACCGGTGTGCGCGGACTCACGTACGAGGCGTACGAAGAGGAGGCGACGCGCCGGCTCGCAGAGATCGCCGACGAGCTGCGACGGCGCTGGCCCGACGTCGAGCGCGTCGCGCTCCTGCACCGCGTCGGTGATCTCGCGCTCTCCGAACCGTCCGTGATCGTGGTGGTCTCGGCGCCGCATCGCGCCGAGGCGTTCGAGGCGGCCCGGTTCGGCATCGACACGCTGAAGGAGACCGTGCCCATCTGGAAGCGCGAGCACTGGGACGACGGCTCCGAATGGGCCGAGCACACCAGCCCCGTCCGCCCGGTCCGCCGGTCGACCAAGGCCGGGTGATCGGTCCTGGCCCGGGATCTCGCCATCGACCTGGGTACCGCCAACACACTGGTCTACTCACGCGGCGAAGGCATCATCGTCAACGAGCCGACGGTCATCGCGCTCAACAACCGCACCAACGAGGTGCTCGCGATCGGTCACGAGGCGTGGCAGATGATCGGCCGCACGCCCGGGTACATCGTCGCCGTCCGGCCCCTGCGCGGCGGCGCGATCACGGACTTCGAGGTCACCGAGCGCCTCCTCCGCATGCTGTTCCAGCGTGCGGGTGTGTCGCGCTTCTACCGGACGCGTGTGCTCATCTGCGTACCGTCGGCGATCACGCACGTCGAGCAGCGCGCCGTGCTCGAGGCGGCCCGGCGCGCCGGCGCCGCTCAGACGTTCCTGATCGAGCAGCCGATGGCCGCCGCCATCGGCGCGTCGCTGCCCATCCACGAGCCGCTCGGCAACATGATCGTCGACATCGGCGGCGGGACCTCCGAGGTCGCGGTCATCTCACTCGGTGGTGTCGTCGCTCTGGAGGCGGTTCGCGTCGGCGGGTTCGACATCGACGCCGCCATACAGGCGTACGTGCGGCGCGAGTACGGCGTGGCGATCGGCGAGCGCACGGGCGAGGAGATCAAGGTCGCGATCGGTTCGGCCTTCTCGACCGACGACCAGTACAAGGCCGAAGTACGCGGACGCGACCTGACGACGGGTACCGCCAAGATCATCGTGCTGAGCCCGGAGGAGGTGCGCGAGGCGATCGACGAGCCCGTGCGCGCCATCCTCGAGATCATCGTGCGGGCGCTCGGGCAGACGCCGCCCGAGCTCGCGCAGGACCTCATCCACCAGGGCGTCCACCTCGTCGGCGGAGGCGGCATGCTGCGTGGCATGGACCAGCGCATCTCGAAGGAGACGGCGCTGCCCGTCCACCTCGTGGACGCCCCCCTCGAGTGCGTCGTGCACGGCGCCGGGCGTTGCCTCGAGAGCTTCGACCGGCTGAAAGAGATCTTCATGGACCGCCCGCGCTCCTGAGCGCGTGGCGCGGCGCCGCCGGGCACGTCGGCCTCGCCTCTACTCGGCGAGAAGTCCTCGGCCGCCTGTCTCACTTGCCAGTCGCGGTCTTCGAGCGCGGTGCGCAACGCGTCGTCGACCTCGGGGCCGTCGAACGGCGCCAGCGCGAGGACGGCGCGGCGGCGCACGGCGGGCTTGTCACGACAGGCGGCGAGGATGGCGGGAAGGCCGGCGGGGTCGCCGAGGGCGCCGAGCGCGGCCACCGCAGCCTCGCGGGCGAGGGGGTCGTCGTGCGTGCCCGCGACGGCGACGAGCGCGGGGACCGCACCGGCGCGCACCGCGGCGGCGCCGAGCTCGCCGAGCGCCCACGCGCTCGCTTCGATCACGGTGACGTCGTCGTCGCCGAGGAGCGTGAGCAGCGGCCGGGCGGGCGCGCCGAGCCCGGGGGCGAGGTCGGCGGCGCGCCGCCGCACGGCCGGCTCGGGGTCGGTCATCGCGATCCGCCACGCCGCGGTTGCCCGCCGCCGTCCGCCGGCCCGGGCGAGCGCGCCGAGCGCCGCCGCCCGCACGGCGCGGATCGGGGTCGTCCCGGGCGGCACGTTCGAGATCGGCGGGTGCGCCTGCGGGGAGTCGGGCGCGCAGGCCGAGCGCCGCCGCGTCCGCGGCTCGTTCGACCGCTGTTCGCCGCTCGGCGCGGTCGCGGGTGGGCACGCCTAGACGATAGGGAGCCGCGACCGTTGGCCGGGGTGGTGCATGGCAGGCTCTGTCGATGAACGAGGAGCGGGGCGAACCCCTTCCGCCTCCGGCCCCGGCGATGCCACCGCCGCGCCGGCGGCGCCCGCTCGTCGCCGTCGGCACGATCGCCGGCATCGTGGCCGTGCTGCTGCTCCTCGCCGGCGCCCTGATCCGCCTGCCGTACGTGCTGATCGCCCCGGGGACGGCGAGCTCGGTGGAGCGCGTCGTCAAGGTCACGGGCGCGCCGGCGTACGCGCACCGCGGCCAGCTGCTGTTCCTCACGGTCTCCGTGTCGAGCGATCGCCCCAATGCGTTCGCGGTCCTGTCGGGCTGGCTGGACGACAACACCGACGTGGTCCCGGAGGACGAAGTGCTCCAGGGGCGCTCCCGCGCCGAGGACGCGCGGCTCAACAAGCTGGAGATGGCCGACTCGCAGATGACCGCCAAGCAGGTCGCGCTCGAGCGGCTCGGCTACACCGTTCCGGTGAGCGGGGCCGGCGCCGCCGTCACGGCGGTGCAGAAGCACTCTCCGGCCGCCGGCAAGGTCCGGGTCGGCGACGTCATCACCGCGGTGGACGGCCAACCGGTCACGCTCGCCGAGCAGCTCGGGCCGATCGTACGCAGCCGGCCCCCGGGCCAGCCGGTCATGTTCACCGTGGATCGCGGCGGCCAGAGCATCCCGGTGACGGTCGTGAGCCGCGCCGCGGCGCAAGGTGCCTGCCAGGGCCGCGCCCAGGTCGGCGTCTCGACCTCGACCCGCAGCGAGAAGTTCGACTTCCCGGTGAACGTCCAGATCGACACCGGCCGCGTGAGCGGCCCGTCGGCCGGGCTCGCGTTCACCCTCACGATCCTCGACGAGCTCACTCCCGGCGACCTGACCGGCGGCAAGAAGGTGGCCGTCACCGGCACGATCGGCGCCGACGGCAGCGTGGGGCCCATCGGGGGCGCCCAGCAGAAGGCGGTGGCGGCCCGCCGCGCGGGAGCGAAGCTGTTCCTCGTCCCGACCGAGGAGGTCAAGGAAGCCCGCAGCCGCGCCGGCGGGATGAAGGTCGCGGGCATCGGGACCCTCGACGACGCCCTGCGGGAGCTGAAGAACTTCGGCGGCCAGGACACCGGCGTGCCGCCCGCGCCACCCTCTACAGCCTGCCCTTAGCCCCAATACAGTTGCGCCGATGTCGATCGAAGAGCCCCGCCCGGCCGGCTCGGACGACGCCCGGCTGACGCCCGCCCAGATCGAGCGGCACGACTTCCCGAAGGCGCGGAAGGGCCTCGACGAGCGGGAGGTGCGCGCCTTCCTCCGCCGTGTGGCCGACGAGTTCGACGCGGTGCACCGGCGGCTCGCCGACCTCGAGAGCCAGCTCCGGCACCCCCCGTTGCCGTCCCGCGACCAACTCGTGGAGCAGGTGGGGCAGGAGGTGGCGCGCACCCTGCGTTCGGCCGAGGAGTCGGCGGAGAAGGTGGCGCAACGGGCGCGTGAGGAGGCGTCGCGGGTCGAGCGAGCCGCGCGCGAAGAATCGGCGCGCATCCGCACCGAGCAGCTCGAGCAGGCGAACAAGGATTCGCGCGCGACCGTCGAGACCGCCCGCGAGCGGGGCCGGGAGATGGTCGCCGAGGCCCGGGCGCTCCGCGAGCGCGTGCTGTCGGACCTGAACCGCAGACGCGACACGCTGCGCGCGTACATCGATCAGCTGCGGGAGGATCGCGATCGCTTCGCCGAGGCGTACCTCGCCGTGCGCGACACGGTGGCCGATGCGAACGAGAAGCTCTCGCGCTTCGGCGCCGGTCGCCCGTTCCCACCCGTCACCGCCGACGCCGGGCCGCCGATCTCGTATCCGCCCGACCCGGAGGCGGCGTCGGACCATCCCGTGCCGCGCGGCAGTCCCGTGCCCCGCATCAGTTCCGCGCCGCGCCGTTCCGCGCCCGAACCGCCGCCCTGGGTGCAACGCGAGTCGTCGAAACCGGAACGCGAGCCGCCGTCGACGCAACCTCCGGCGACGAAGCCGCGGCCCGCGACCGGCATCGGTCTCGGCGAGCTGCCCGGCCAACCGGACCCGGAGCCCCGCGCCACCGGCGCCACGTCCCGAGCCGCAGCCCGAGCCGGAAGCGGCACCCGCGGCGGAGAGCGCATCGACCGCCGCGCCCGCACCCGAGCCGGAACCCGACGCGAACCCGACGCCGAGCCGGAACCCGAACGCGAACCCGAACCGGAGCCGCGAACCGGAACCCGTCGCCGAGCGCGAGCCGGAACCGGCGTCGCCGGCCGCGTCCGAGCACGAAGCGCAACCGGCGTCCGAGCCCGACAACGACGTCGACGCCCTCTTCGAGCGCATTCGCGGCATGCGGGGGGAGACGGTCGAGGAGCCCCGCATCGACTTCGACGACGCCGGCGCGAGCGTCGCCGGTGGCGGGGCCGATCGCGAGGCGAACGTGGCGGACGGAGCCGTCCTCGTCGAGTCGGCGCCCGAACCGCGCCCGGCGGCGACCGACGGCGACCCCGAGCTGCTGGCGCGGCGCGACGAGCTCCTCACTCCGATCGCCCGCGAGCTCGTCCGGCACTGCAAGCGCGTCCTGCAGAACGAGCAGAACGAGATCCTCGACGCGCTGCGCCGCCGGCGCGGCCGCCCGACCCCGGAGAAGCTCCTGCCGCCGCTCTCCCAACAGGTGACGGCCTGGTCGGAGGTGCTGACTCCCGCGATCGTCGAGGCGTACGTCGCGGCACGCACGGCTGCCGAACCGGACGGTGAACCCGTGAGCGACGCTCCGCAGCGGATGGTCACCGGCATGGTCGAGGTGCTCGTCACACCGTTGCGCGACCGCCTTCTCGCGGCCGTCGACGAGACGCTCGGCGACGACGCCAACCCCGACGTGATCGCCCATCGCATCGGCGCGCGCTACCGCGAATGGAAGGGAGAGGAGCTCGGCAACCGCATCAGCGATCTGCTCGCTGCTGTGTACGCGCGCGGCGTCTACGACGCCGCGCCGGAAGGAGTACTCCTGCGTTGGGTTCCCGCCGAGCAGGGCCAGTGCCCCGACGCCGACGACAACGCGCTCGAGCCCACACGACGCGGGGAGCGCTTCCCAACCGGCCAGCCTTTCCCGCCCGCGCATCCCGGTTGTCGGTGCCTGCTTGCAGCTGTGGACTAACCGCGCGGCTCCGAGTGAGCGCCTGACCGCGCGACCGAGAAACTCGATACCCCGGCAGTAGGCTTCCCGGCGGACGGCGGCTTTGCCGACCGTCGCCGCAGAGCCGAGCTGCGACGCGACAGGAGACTAGTCGATGCGCGTGCCCACAGCACAAGGTCGCCGCCGCGGCTTTCGCGTCCGCGGGTGGATCATCGCCGGCGTCATCCTGCTGGTGATCCTCCTGTTCAGCCTGCGGGGGCTGGCGGGCTTCTACACCGACTTCCTGTGGTTCGACTCCATCGGCCAGGGCGGCACCTGGCGAGAGCTGCTCTCGGCCAAGGTCGTGCCGGCGCTCGTCTTCACGGTCGTGTTCTTCGTGATCATGCTGGCGAGCCTGCTGATCGCCGATCGCCTCGCCCCGAAGTACCGGTCCATGGGCCCCGAGGACGAGCTCGTCGAGCGGTACCAGAAGCTTCGTGTCGGACTACCAGGGCCGCATCCGGATCGGCGTCGCGCTGTTCTTCGCGTTGATCGCGGGCGTAGGCGTCTCCTCGCAATGGCAGGAGTGGGTGCTCTTCACGCACCGGGTCGACTTCGGGGTCAAGGACCCGCAGTTCAACAAGGACATCGGCTTCTACGTCTTCCAGCTGCCGTTCCTGCGCTTCATCGCCAACTGGCTCTTCGCCGGCCTCGTCATCGTCTTGTTCGTGACGGCGGTCGCGCACTACCTCAACGGCGGCATCCGCTTCCAGAGCCCGTTCCAGCGGGTGACGCCGCAAGTCAAGGCGCACCTCTCGGTGATCCTCGCCGTCATGGCGCTCGTGAAGACGGCGCAGTACTACCTCGACCGCTTCAACCTCGACTTCTCGCAACGCGGCGTCGTCACGGGTGCCAGCTACA
Organism: uncultured Actinomycetes bacterium; assembly: GCA_963747195.1. Lineage (GTDB taxonomy): Bacteria > Actinomycetota > Acidimicrobiia > IMCC26256 > JACDBD01 > JALZAA01. Next base: position 666,207 of record CAVVDV010000005.1, on the reverse strand, counting down.
CCGACGTGAAGGCCCAGTTACCGGCGCTGAACCTGTTGATATTCATCTCGATCGTCGCCGCCGGGTTGTTCATCTGGAACATCTGGCGGCGGGGCTGGGTGCTCCCGATCATCGCGGTCGGGCTCTGGGGCTTCGTCTCGATCGTGATCGGCACCATCTATCCCGCCGGGGTCCAGAAGTTCCGGGTGGAGCCCAACGAGTTCCAGAACGAGCAGCGGTACATCGAGCGCAACATCGCGTCGACGCGGAACGCGTTCGGGCTCGCCTCCGTCAAGGACCAGCCCTTCGACTATCAGCAGAACCTCGACGCCTCGGTCGTCAGTCAGAACGCGCCATCCATCGACAACGCGCGCTTGTGGGACCCGAGCGTCATCCAGTCGACGTACCAGTCGCTCCAGGGCCTCCAGACCTTCTACAAGATCAACGACGTCGACGTCGACCGCTACACGGTCGGCGACGCGACCCAACAGGTCGTGCTCTCGGCGCGCGAGATCAGCCAGGGTGAGCTTCCGAGCCAGTCGTGGGTGAACCAGCACCTCGTGTACACGCACGGCTACGGGATCATCGCGTCGCCGACGAACGTCTCCGCCCAGGACGGGAACCCCGACTTCCTCCTCAGTGGGATCCCCGTGCCGAAGGACGCTCCGATCACGCTCAACCAGCCCGACTTGTACTTCGGCGAGCACCAGCCCGGGTACGCGCTCGTGAACGCCGAGCAACGCGAGTTCGACTATTCGCGCCCGGGTCGCGCCGACGCGACGACGCGCTACAAGGGCAAGGACGGCGTCAAGCTCGACAACCCGATCCGCCGGGCCGCGTTCGCGTTGCGCTTCGGCGACATCAACCCGCTCATCTCGGGGCAGGTCGGTGGCGGCACGAAGGTCCTGTACGTCCGCGACATCAAGGACCGCGTGAAGAAGCTCGCCCCGTTCCTCGACTTCGACGCCGATCCGTACCCGGTCGTCAGCGGCGGGCGCGTGACGTGGGTGCTCGACGCGTACACCACGACGAGTCGTTATCCGTACTCGCAGATGACGTCGGGACCGAGCGACTCGGGTCTCAACCACAACTTCAACTACGTCCGCAACTCGGTGAAGGCGACGGTCGACGCCTACGACGGCACCGTGAAGTTCTACGTGATCGACCCCAAGGACCCGCTGATCCGGTCGTACCGCAAGGCGTTCCCCGACCTGTTCACCGACTTCAACAAGATGCCGAAGGACCTCCAGGCGCACCTGCGCTACCCGGAGGACCTGTTCCGGGTGCAGTCGGACATCTACTCCCGCTACCACGTCACCGAGAGCCGGCGCTTCTACCAGGGGAGCGCGAAGTGGCTCCTGTCCCCCGACCCCGGCTCGGGTCCGCTGACGGCGGCACAGCTGCAGGCGGTTGCTCCGACCCCGGACTCGACGACCGGCAGGGGGAGAAACGCCGGCGCGACCTCGACCAGCGACGCGAATGCGGCCCTACTACCTCTACATCAACCAACCGGGGGAGCAGAGTCCGAGCTTCATCATCCTCCAGCCGTTCGTGCCGGTGTCGGCAGGCAACAAACAGACCCGCCTCGTGTCGTTCATGACGGCGAGCTCCGATCCCAGCAACTACGGCCAGCTGTCGGCGTTCGAGATGCCGCAGGGCGAGTCCGTCCTGGGACCGGTGCAGATCGACAACCGGATCAAGAGCACGCCGGCCGTTTCCCAACAGCTCACGCTGCTGAACCAGCAGGGCTCGACCGTGATCCAGGGGAGCCTGCAGCTCATCCCCGTCGGCAACTCGATTCTCTACATCCGGCCCTTCTACGTCCAAGCGGCGGGGTCGTCGAGCTATCCGCAGTTCCGTTTCGTCGTCGTCGCGTACGCCGGCCAAGACCCCGTCCTCGCCTCGACGGTCAACGACGGCCTCGCGCAACTGTTCGGCCAGCGCACCGTCCCAGCCGCTCCCGGGCGGCGGCGACGCCGACGGCGCCGGCGACCCCGCCCGCGGGCGGCAACGTGCAGGACCTGCTGAACCAGGCCGCCGCCAAGTACCAGCAGGCCCAGGATGCGTTGCGTGGGGGCGATCTGGGTACCTACCAGCAGCTGATCAACCAGGTCGGCGACCTCATCAACCAGGCCCAGCAGGCGGCCGGCGGGGGTGGCGGCGGGGCGTCGACCCCGACCACCACCGCACCTGCCCGCCAGACGGCGGCCACGGGCGCCGCCGCCGAGCCCTGACCGGCGGCGGGCGGCGGGGAATCGAGCCGGAATCGAGCGGGGAATTGTTCGGATGGCCCCCGGATTGTTACTATCTACGTAGTGGAAATCCCCGGAACCCCTGTCCCCCGGGGCGTTTCGGGCTCTGAGACCGCCACCCGGTAGCGGAGGCGAGGGCGTATGGCTGTCAGCGGAATCGATCTCGGCAAGTACAAGCTCGGCTGGGCCGACAGCACGGACGACTACGCCTACATCCCGAAGAAGGGCCTGAACGAGGAGATCGTCCGCGAGATCTCCGGGCAGAAGTCCGAGCCCGACTGGATGCGGGACTTCCGTCTGAAGTCGCTGAAGCGGTTCGAGCGCAAGCCGATGCTCGACTGGTTCGCCAAGAACATGCCGACCATCGACTTCGACGACATCTACTACTACCTGAAGCCGACCGACAAGGGAGAGGTCGCCGACAGCTGGGACATGCTCCCCGAGTCGATGAAGGCGACGTACGAGAAGCTCGGCATCCCCGAGGCGGAGCGGAAGTACCTCGCCGGCGTCACGGCGCAGTTCGAGAGCGAGACCGTCTACCACAAGAACCGGGACGAGCTCGCCAAGCAGGGTGTCCTGTTCACCGACATGGACACCGCGGTGCGCGAGTACCCGGAGATCGTGCGCGAGCACTTCGCGACGGTCATCCCGCCGGGCGACAACAAGTTCGCCGCGCTCAACTCGACGGTGTGGTCGGGCGGCTCGTTCATCTACGTGCCGCCGGGCGTGCACGTCGAGATGCCGCTGCAGGCGTACTTCCGCATCAACGCCGAGAACGCGGGCCAGTTCGAGCGGACGCTGATCATCGCCGACGAGGGCGCTTCGGTGCACTACGTCGAGGGATGCTCGGCGCCGATCTACACCGGTGACTCGCTGCACTCCGCGGTCGTGGAGCTCGTCGCCAAGCCGGGCGCGCGCATCCGGTACACGACGATCCAGAACTGGTCGCCGAACGTCTACAACCTGGTCACGAAGCGGGCCAAGGCCGAGCGCGAGGCGACCGTCGAGTGGATCGACGGCAACATCGGGTCGAAGCTGACCATGAAGTACCCGTCGGTCGTGATGACGGGGCCGAAGGCCCACGGCGAGGTGCTGTCGGTCGCGTACGCCGGCGAAGGCATGCACCAGGACGCCGGCGCCAAGATGACCCACGTCGCGCCCGACACCACGTCGATCATCGAGTCGAAGTCGATCTCGAAGGACGGCGGTCGCACGACCTACCGCGGCCTGGTGAAGGTCGAGGAGGGCGCGCACAACGTGAAGAGCCACGTGCGCTGCGACGCGCTGATCCTCGACGAGGACAGCCGGTCCGACACCTACCCGTACATGGAGATCGAGGAGAAGGACGCCCGCATCGGGCACGAGGCCACGGTCTCGAAGGTCGGTGAGGACCAGATCTTCTACCTGATGAGCCGCGGGCTCAGCGAGCAGCAGGCGACGGCGATGATCGTGAACGGCTTCATCGAGCCGATCGTGAAGACGCTGCCGATGGAGTACGCCGTCGAGCTGAGCCGCCTGATCGAGCTCAACATGGAAGGAGCCGTTGGTTAACGGCTCCATGACTGCGTTCACGCCGGAAGCCGCACGTGCGCTCGGCGGGCCCGACTGGCTCGTCGAGCGTCGTCTTGCTGCGGCCGAGCAGCTCGGCGGGATCACCTGGCCCACCGACGCCGAGGAGATCTGGCGCTACAGCCGGATCGACGAGCTCGATCTCGATCGCTTCCGTCCGCCGTCGCGCGACGAGCTGGGCGAGCCCGGGCCGGAGCCGGCGCCGGGCGGCGGCCCGGTCGCGGCCGAGGCAGGTGAGCGCGCCGGCCTGGTGGTCGTGCGCAACGGGCGGGTCGTGCACCACGAGCTCGACGACACGCTCGTCGGCGAAGGGTGTCCTCGTCTGCGGCCTCGCCACGTGCGAGGAGGCCGACGTCGCGGCGGTGCTGGGGACGTGCTCGCAGGCTTCGCCCGACGCGTTCACCGTCCTGCACGACGCGTTCCTCGCCGGAGGTGCGTTCATCAAGGTCCCCGCCGGTGTCGTCGTCGACAAGCCGATCATCGTGCTGCACTGGTCCGAGGGCGAGGGCCTGGCGACGTTCCCGCACACGCTGGTCGCCGCCGAGGAGAGCTCCGAGGTCACCGTCGTCGACCGCTTCGGCTCACCCGAGGTCGGCGCCGCCGGTCATCTCGTCGACGCCGTGGTCGAGCTCCTGGTCGGCGACAACGCCCGGCTCCGGTACCTGTCGGTCCAGGAGCACGGGCCGCACACGTGGCAGGTCGCGCTGCAGCGCGCCCACGTCGGGCGAGACGCCTCGCTGCATTCGTCGGCGGTGGCGCTCGGCGGCGACTACGCGCGACTGCGCAGCGAGTCGCTGCTCGCGGGCGACAACGCGGAGAGCGATCTCATGGCCGTCTACTTCGGCGACCACACCCAGATGCTCGACTTCCGCACGCTCCAGGACCACGACGCCCCCGGCACCCGCAGCGACCTGCTGTTCAAGGGCGCGGTCGAGGATCAGGCGCACTCGGTGTACTCGGGGCTCATCCGGCTCCGCCCGGACGCGCAGAAGGCGGTCGCGAACCAGACGAACCGCAACCTCGTGCTGACCGAAGGCGCCGGGGCCGACTCGATCCCCAACCTCGAGATCGAGGCCAACGACGTGAGGTGCTCGCACGCGAGCGCGGTCGGGCCCATCGACGAGGACCAGCTCTATTACCTCGAGAGCCGCGGTGTTCGGCCGGAGGACGCCGAGCGGCTGATCGTCCTGGGGTTCTTCGACGACGTGCTCGAACGCCTGCCGGTCCCGACGCTGGTCCGGTGCGCTCCGGCGCAGCGTGGTCGAGAAGGTCGAGCACCGCCGTGGGTGACCTCCGCGTGTGCTCGGTCAAGGACGTCGAGGCGGGATCCGCCAGGCGCTTCGACGTCGACGGTCAGCGCCTGTGCGTCGTGCGCATCGGCGACGACTTCTACGTCATCGACGACACGTGCTCGCACGCCGACTACTCGCTGGCGGAGGGCGACGTGTGGGAGGACGAGCGCGAGATCGAGTGCCCGAAGCACGGGTCGACGTTCTCGCTCGAGACCGGGGAACCGGCGACCCTGCCCGCCACGCAGCCGGTGCGCGTGTACGACGTCAAGATCGACGGCGACGACGTGGTGGTGACGAACGCGTGAGCACGTTGCGGATCGCGGGCTTGCGGGTTGCCGTCGACGGCCAGGAGATCCTGCGCGGCGTCGACCTCGAGGTCGCCTCGGGCGAGGTCCACGCGCTGATGGGCCCGAACGGCTCGGGGAAGTCGACGCTGGCGCACGCGCTCATGGGCCGCCCCGAGTACGAGATCCTCGGCGGCTCCGTCACGCTCGACGGCCAGGAGCTCCTCGGCCTGCCGACGTGGGAGCGCGCCGCCAACGGGTTGTTCCTCGCGATGCAGTACCCGGTCGAGGTAGCGGGCGTGCGCCTGGTCGACTTCCTCGCCGCCGCCATCCGTGGTCGCGGCGGGGAGCCGAACGGGTTGACGGACCGGCTCGCGAGCGAGGCGGAGCGCCTCGCCGTCGGCGACCAGTTCCTGACCCGAGGCGTCAACGTCGAGTTCTCCGGCGGCGAGCAGAAGCGCGCCGAGACGCTCCAGCTCGCCGTGCTCGAGCCCAAGATCGCGGTGCTCGACGAGATCGACTCCGGCCTCGACGTCGACGCGCTCCGCGACGTCGCCCGGCGGGTCGAGGCGATGACCGAGGAGAGCAACCTCGGCGTGCTCGCCATCACCCACTACGCCCGGCTGCTGAGCGAGCTCCGCGCCGACCGGGTGCACGTGCTCATGGCGGGGCGCGTCGTGACGAGCGGCGGGCCCGAGCTCGCCGACGAGCTCGAACGGGTCGGCTACGAAGGCCTGGCCGAGCAGCTCGGCATCGACACGCTCGCGGTCGAGACACCGCGCCAGCAGGACCCCTTCACCGACACCACGATCGAGTCGAACCCCTTCGCCGACCCGCTGGCGTAGCCCGTCAGTCGGTGAGCGGCTCGCTCCGACGGCGCGGACCGGCGTGCCCGCTGCGGACTAGCGCCCGAGGGCGTCGAGCATGGCCGGGGTGTCGATGTACACGCTGGTAGCGCACGACCTTCCCGTCCGCAGCTCCCAGACGTGCACCTCGGGAAGTCGAACGACGCCGTTCGCCCGCACCGTGCCGCGGGTGCGGCCGGTCTGCACGACGTGGTCGCCGGCGGCGAACAACGATCCGTCGTCACCTGCGATTCGATGTGCTCGACCAGCGTCAAGAAGAACGTGAACGCCGTCGAGGCCTTCGTAGTCCCGCCCCAGGAAGCTCCGGGCTCTGCCGGATCGTGACGTCGGGTGCGAAGACCTCCTGGATGGCGCTCGCGCCCGAGCCGTGCACGCGTCGATCGTGGCAACGTTGTCGTCCGGCATCAGCCCAGACTGTCAGCCGGTGAAGAGTCGCTCTCGACCGAAGCCGGCACCGCTACGCGGGCTGGCCCGGCGGCGGGATGGGGTCGGGCGCCGTCGGTGGCTGCGGGCTCGGCGCCAGCGGCGTCGACGAGGTCACGTTGGCGGGCTTGCCGCCGAACACGTGCACGGGATCGCCGCGGTTCACGAGCGTGTGGAAGTACTCGGCGATGTGCATCGGGATGCGCACGCAGCCGTGGGAGGCAGGCGTGGTGGGAACCGAGTCGTAGCCGTGCACCGCGATGCCCTTGTTGAAGTAGTACGGGTTGTACAGCTGGCCGAGCGGTGACTTGTCCCAACCGGCGCGGAACTCGGTGTACGTGAAGTCGCCGGACGGCGTGTTGGCGTCCTCGCACACGTGACTGGTCGGGTTCTCGCGGGGCGTGTCGTAGCAATAGTTCTCGCCCGAGCCCGACGACATGGTCGTGATGAGCTTCGGCTGGAAGTTCTCGTACAGGGTCAACGTCTGCGTCGTGATGTCGACCTCGGTGCGGTTCGGCTCGGGTGTCGCGGCCATCGGCTGCTTGAACTGGAAGAAGTTGAGCGCGAACACATCGGCATCGGTGAGGCGACCGGTCGGGGCCGTGCCCCCGAGCTTCTGGAGCGTCTGCGCCGCATAGGCGGTCTTCTGGTCGTAGATGCCGTCGACGGGGCCGGGATCGAAGTGGATGTCGGCCATCCGCTGCTCGTACGCCTGCACCTCGGGGCCCTGGGAGCCGGGGCCCACCACGCCGCCCGGCGGCGGGGGCAGCGCCGCCCACGGCGGCTGGATGATCGTCGTGGGCGGGAGGGTCGTGGTCGTGGGCGCCGGGGCCGTGGTCGTCGTGGGCGCGGGGGCGGTGGTCGTGGCGTCGGCGCGGCGCGCTTCGTGGTCTTTTCGTCGCGCAGCGCCGAGCCGGCGACGGCGATGCCCGAGACGAAGAGCGCCGCGACCACCAACGAGACGAGCACGGGGGGTCGAAAAACCTGCCTCAGGGCTTGCTCCTGTCGACGCTCGGAAGTGCGAACTGTACCGGGGCGGACACGCCGGCTCGTGCCACGCCGTTCCGACGTGACCTGCCCGCGGGTCGCCCGGAGGAAACTTGACCGTTCAGTCAAGGGTAATAGGGTGACCTCCGATCCAGGAGCCAGACCGGGGGGTCGCCGTGCGGTTCTTCTCGTTCCACCTCATGCCGTACACGCAGCTGTCGCCCGACTACGACGGCCCGGCCTGGGTCACGTGCCCGAACGAGCTGTACGACCCGCAGGTCGGGAACGAGCTGTACAACACCTATCTCGACGAGCTCATCTACGCCGAGGAAGTCGGGTTCGACGGCGTCTGCGTGAACGAGCACCACCAGAACGCCTACGGCAACATGCCGTCGCCGAACCTGATCGCGTCGATCCTGGCCCGCCAGACGAGCCGCATCCGGATCGCCGTCGTCGGCAACGCGCTGCCGCTCTACGACCCGCCGACGCGGGTCGCCGAGGAGTTCGCCATGATCGACGTGATCAGCGGCGGGCGCCTGATCGCGGGCATGGTCGTCGGCGGCGGCCCCGAGTACTACTCGTTCTCGGTCAACCCGGCGCACGCCCGGGAGCGCTTCCAGGAGGCGCACGACCTCATCACGAAGGCGTGGACCACGCCCGGCCCGTTCGAGTGGGTGAGCAAGCACTACCGCATCCGGTACGTCAACCCGTGGCCGCGTCCGATCCAGCAGCCGCATCCGGAGATCTGGATCCCGGGCGCGGGGTCGATCGAGACGATGGAGTTCGTCGCCCGCAACCACTACGCCTACATGGGCATCCCGTACTTCCACCTCGACGTGTTCAAGCGGTACTTCTCGATGTTCCGGGAGGCGTGCGAGTCCGAGGGCTACGAGGCCGATCCGCTCCAAGCCGGTTGGCTGGTGCCGATCTACGTGGCCGAGACCGACGAGCAGGCGCGGCGCGAGTACGAGGAGCACCTCTGGTACTTCGTGAAGCGCCTGCTGCCGGGGATCACGATCCAGCCGCCCGGGTACACGTCGGTGCGGTCGCTCGCCAGCATCCTCAAGTCGGCGGGCACGTTCATGCTCAACGTCGAGACGTGGGAGCAGATCGTCGACGGCCGCTACGCGATCGTCGGCTCGCCCGAGACCGTCACGGAGCAGCTCGTCGACGCGCTCGAGCGCGCTCGGGACGGGCAACCTGCTCGGCCTGTTCCAGCTCGGGAGCCTGCCCGACCACCTCACGCGCAAGAACATGGCGCTGTTCGCGGAGCAGGTCATGCCGAAGCTGCGGGCCGAGTTCCCCGAGGGCAAGCCGGTGCACCGGCCGCAGGCGGCGGTGGCGTAGCCGCCATGCCGCAGACGCTGACCGAGGAGCGCGTCGACGCGCCCATCGGCAAGATCCAGGTGTTCCGGGCCGGCTCGGGTGACCCGCTGGTGTACCTCCACTCGGCCGGCGGCGAACCGACGAACCCGGCACTCGAGGACCTCGCCGACTCGTTCGCGGTCACGGTGCCGGTGTTCCCCGGCTTCGGCGAGTCGGAGGGCATCGAACAGATCGACGACATGGAGGACGCCGTCTTCCACCTGCTCGACATGTGGGAGCTGCTCGGCCTCGACGCGCCGCTCGTCGTCGGGCTGTCGCTCGGCGGATGGATGGCGATGGAGCTCGCGACGCGGTACCCGGAGCGCGTCGGGAAGCTGGTGCTCGTGAACCCGGTCGGCATTCACATCGACGGCGTGCCGATGGCGGAGATGTTCGGCCGTAACCCCGCCGAGCTCGCCGAGATGCTGTTCGCCGATCAGTCGCATCCGATCGCCCAGGCGATGCACGCGATGGACGAGTTCAGCGGGGACGTCGGCCGCCAGGTCGAGATCCCGATCGAGATGGTGCTGCCGATGTGGAAGGCGATCAGCGCCACCGCCAAGCTCGGCTGGGACCCGTACCTCCACAACCCGAAGCTGCGCGGCCGCCTGCGTCGCATCACCGCGCCGACGCTCGTGGTCGCCGGCGCGCAAGACGGCCTCGTGCCCCCGATCTACGCCGAGACGTTCGCGGCCGAGATCCCCGACGCGCGCCTCGAGGTGATCGACGACGCCGCCCACTGGCTGCCGTTCGAGAAGCCCGCCGAGCTCGCCGCGCTGGTTCGGGAGTTCGCCACCTCTCGGTGACAACGGTGCGGCGGGTGATCGACCGTCTCGTTCGCGATGGGACTGCTGTGGCGCGTTCCGACGGGACGACGCACACCCTCTTCCCGGTCGCCGCGAGCCCGTCCGAGGGGGAAGCACTACACCCGACGCTTCGACGACTTCGTGGACTTCTGAGCCGCTAGGCGAGGATGGTGACGGGGGTGCCGAGCGGCGCCTGGGCCGCGATCTGCTCGATGATGTCGTTCGGGACGCGGACGCAGCCGTTCGAGATGTTCTGGCCGACCTGACCCGGGTTGCTCGTGCCGTGCACGGCAATCTGGCCCGGGCCGCCCTTGAACGACGTCAGCACGTCGGAGTAGCCGGAGATGCCGAGGGCGAACACGCCGTAGCCCGCGTTCGGCTGGCTGTGCAGGTCGAGTGGATCGGTGACGTAGAACTTGCCCACCGGGGTCGGGGTCTTGTCGGCGCCGATCACGACGCCGGAGTCGAGGACGGGCTGGCCGAGTTTCAGCAGCGTGAGCTTGTGCGCACCGAGCTCGATCCTGATCTCGTAGTCACTCTGCCCGAGGGTGACGTCGCTCGCCTTGATCCAGCCGCTCGCGCCGTTGGGCCGGATCGGGAGCAGCACGTCGAGCCAACCCGGGTGGGAATTCTGGTCGGTGACGAGGAACGTGCGCGGGAGGCCGTACTCGGTCTTGGCCGACAGCTTGGTGACGGCCGCGGAGGTCTCGACCGCGTCCTGGTAGGCCGTGAGCTCGGGGACCTTCTGCGTCGCCGTGACCGCGGCCACCGGCTTGGGGGCGGTGGTGGCCGTCGTGGCCGTCGTCGTGCTGGGGGCAGCCGCCCGCTTCTTGGGCGCGGCGGCCTTGGCGTCGTCGCGCAGGAGCGCCCACCCGGCTATGCCGCCGACGGCGAGCGCGGCAACCACGCCGGCGGCGATCGCAGCCCGTACGCGGGTGCGGTGCACACGGCGCGCAGAACGGTCCGAACTCGGAGGAGCTGCCATGGGGTCCGCAGACTACCGAACAGGGCACAGGCGGCGGATGCCGCCCCCGACCCCGCGGAGCTCAGTTCCCGGCGTGCGTGGACTCCTGCTCGAGCAGCTGCTCGAGGGGATCTGCGTCGGGGTTGATCGCGGCAAGACGCAGGTCGAGTAGGAAGTCGACCACCTCGGCCGCCGAGACGAGGTCGCGGCTCCGGTACTGCTCGAGTGCCGAGTCGATCATCGTCACCAGCGCCTGGCTCATGTCTCAGCCCCTTCCCAATCGGCCGTCCGTGTAGTCAACGTAGTCGGTCAACGTTCCATGCCCGTGTCACCTTTATATCCAGGGTGTGAACGACGTCACCCCTGGTCATCGGGGGCGTTCCCCCCGAATAGCCTGAAGACGATGCTCGCCCTCGGGGATCGCGTTCCTTCGCTGCAGCTACCCGACGCGGCAACCGGCGAATCCGTCACCGACCCGTGGCGGGAGGGCCCCGTCGTTCTGGCCTTCTTCAAGACCACGTGCCCCGTCTGCCAGATGGCCGCGCCCAAGGTGCAGGCGCTGGCCGAAGCCGGGGTGCGCGTCGTCGCGGTGGGCGAGGACGCGCCGCCCGAGATCCAGTCGTACGCCGAGCGGCACGGGCAGAAGGTCACCACCCTGAGCGAGACCGCTCCGTATCCCGCGTCCGATGCGTTCGGCATCGACACCGTCCCGACGTTGTTCCGCGTCGACGAGGACGGCACCGTCCGCGACGCGGTGGTGTCCTGGGACCGAGCCGAATGGAACCGGTTCGCCGAGGCAGCCGGCGGTGCCGCCGTCTCCGAGGAGGGCGACGGTCTCCCTCCGTTCCGCCCCGGCTGAAACAGCCGCAACGCCTGACCCGGTCGGGTCAGCACGGCCCCGATCCGGTGGGTCTCAAACCCCGCGCCGAGCGCCGGTTTCCGACCCAACGCGTCCGCGGACCGAGGGTTACGCGTCGACCGACTCGCGTTCGTCGAGGCCTTGCTGGAGGGTGTTCCAGGCGAGGGTGGCGCACTTGATGCGCACCGGGAACTTGACCACGCCCTGCAGCGCTTCGAGGTCACCGAGGCGCGCGCCCTCGAGCTCGGCCGTGAGGTCGGAGCCGTCGCTCTCGCCCTCGAGCTTCGACTCGTGGATGGACATCAGCGCCTTGAACGCGCGGATGAGCTTGCGGGCCTCGTCGACCGGCTTCCCCTTCACGGCCGAGCTCATCATCGACGTCGACGCCTGACTGATCGAGCAGCCCTGCCCGTCGATCTTGACGTCGCGGACGGTCTCGGTGTCGGGATCGATGTCGAGGTAGAGGACGACCTCGTCGCCGCACAGCGGGTTGAAGCCCTCGGCCTTGGTGGCCGGGGGGACCGGGAGCTCGCCGCGGTTCCGGGGCGAGCGGTAGTGGTCGAGGATGATCTCGCGGTAGAGGTCTTCGAGGCCGGGCATCAGGGGGACTCCGTTCTAGATGGCGAAGAACTTCTCGGCCTTGGCCAACGACTCGACGAGTGCGTCGGCGTCACTCTCGTCGTTGTACACGTAGAGCGAGGCGCGGGTGGTGGCGGGCACACCGAGCACCCGCATCAGAGGCTTTGCACAGTGGTGTGACGCCCGCACGCACACGCCGTCCTCGTCGAGCACCTGGGCGACGTCGTGGGCGTGAATGCGGTCGAACAGGAACGAGATGGCGCCGCCGCGCTGATCGACGTCGCGGGGGCCGTGGATGTGCAGGCGGTCCTCGAAGCGCTCCTCGAGCGCCCGGAGCGTGTACTCGGTCAGCTGCTTCTCGTGGGCGCGGACGGCGTCCATTCCGAGCGCCGACAGGTAGTCGATGGCGGCGGCGAGCCCGCTGGCCTCGACGAACGGCATGGTCCCGGCCTCGAACTTCCACGGCACCTCGTTGGGCTCGAAGCCGTCGAAGCGCACGTCGGTGATCATCTCGCCGCCGCCGAGGAACGGCGGCATCGCGTCGAGCAGCTCGGCCCGGGCCCACAGGCCGCCGAGACCGGTCGGGCCGAGCATCTTGTGGCCGGTGAAGCCGACGAAGTCGGCGTCCCACGCCTGCACGTCGACCGGCAGGTGGGGGACGGCCTGGGCGGCGTCCACGTTCACGAGCGCGCCGGCGGCGTGGGCTGCGTCGGACAGGAACCGGATGTCGTTCAGCGTCCCGAGCACGTTCGACATGGCCGTGACGGACAGGAGCTTGGCGCCGTCGAGCAGCCGGTCGAGGTCGGTGAGGTCGAGCTGGAAGTCGTCCGTGATCGGGATCCAGCGCAGCTCGACGCCGCGCTCCTCGACGAGGATGTGCCACGGCACGATGTTGGCGTGGTGCTCCATCTCGGTGATCACCACCGGATCGCCCGGCCCGAGGTTCTTTCGGGCCCACGAGTACGCGACGAGGTTCATCGCCTCGGTGATGTTCTTCGTGAACACGATCTCGCCCGTGGCGCGCGCGTTGAGCAGCTTGGCCACCTTGGCGCGGGCGCCCTCGTAGGCGGCGGTCGACTCCTCGGCGATCGTGTAGATGCCGCGGTGCACGTTCGCGTAGTGGTGGCGGTGGTGGTGCTCCATGGCGTCGAGCACCGAGCGCGGCTTCTGGGACGACGACGCCGAGTCGAGGTACACGAGCGGCTTGCCGTTGACCTTGCGCTCGAAGATCGGGAAGTCGGCTTTGACGCGGCTGACGTCGAGGACCTCGGTCATCCGCCGACCTCCGCGGTGCGGAAGGCGTCGAACCCCTCGCCCTCGAGGCGGTCGGCGAGCTCGCGGCCGCCGGAGGCGACGATGCGCCCGCCGAGCAGGATGTGGACCGCGTCGGGCGTGAGGTGCTCGAGGATCCGCCGGTAGTGCGTGATGAGCAGGATCCCGAGTTGCGGTCGCGCGGCGCGGACGGATTCGATGCCGCGGGCCACGACACCGAGCGCGTCGATGTCGAGACCGGAGTCGGTCTCGTCGAGCACGGCGAAGTCGGGCTCCATCAGCGCCATCTGGAGGATCTCGTTCCGCTTCTTCTCACCGCCGGAGAATCCCTCGTTGAGGTACCGGTCGATGAACCGTGTGTCCATGCCCAGCCGGCCGGCCCACTCGATGACGGCCATGCGGACCTCGAGCACCGAGAAGTCGTCGATGCCCTTCCGGGCCGACAGCGCCTGGCGCAGGAAGTTCAGCACGCTCACCCCGGGGATCTCCTCGGGATGCTGGAACCCGAGGAACAGCCCCCGGCCGGCGCGCTCGTTGGTCGACAGGCCGGTGATGTCCTCGCCCTCGAACCGGATCCGGCCCGCCGTCACCTCGTAGGCGGGGTTGCCGAGGAGCGTCGCCGCCAGCGTCGACTTGCCCGATCCGTTCGGGCCCATGAGCGCGTGGAGCTCGCCCGGCGGGCACGGCGAGCGAGACGCCCCGGAGGATCTCGGTGCCCTCGACCGCGACGTGGAGGTCGTCGATCTCGAGGCGAGCCGTGGCGGCGTCAGTGGATGCAGGGTCGGAACCGGCGGCCATGGACGCGATTGTAATAACACTACGGACGTAGTGGAAATGCTCAGGTCGTGGGCTCGGGCTCGGCGGCGCCGACCGTCCCGTCGGGCGTCTGCCCGTTCCCGTCCGACGTCGGGAGGGTGACACCGACCGGCGCCGGCGCCGGCGCGGGCACGGGGGGCTCAGCGGGTACAGCCCCGGGGGCGCCGGGCTCCCGGCGTCGCCGGCGCGGGCGCGCCGGGTCCGACCAGGAGCTCGTCGAGCGGAATCGCGGCTTCGCCGTGATGCGTTGAGCCAGCGCGTAGGTGGGCTTCTCGACCAGCTTGTGCAGGAGGAACGCGATCAGCAGCGTCGCGGCAGCCGCGAACGGCAGGGCCCAGAGGTACCCGAGGGCGTTGGTCAGCCAGATGAGCACGGTCCAGCCGATCACGGTGACCGTGAGGTACACGGGGTAGCTCATGTCGCCGAGCGTCTGCATGGGTCGGTTCTTCGGGATCCGGTCGCCGATCACGTACAGGATCAGGAAGATCCCGAGGCCGACCATGAACGAGTTGAAGAACGTCGTTGCCTGGTCGTCGGGCAGGTACGGGTGCTGGAACGGCCCGTGATGCAACGCGAAGAAGAAGACGAGGCACACGTACGAAGCCACCGCGATGAAGGTGCCTCGCTTCCAAAAGCCCCGGTACAGCATGTGGAGCGCGACGCCGACCCAGATGAACGTCATGAAGCAGAGGTTGCGCCCGACCCAGAAGCGCATCCAGAAGGTCACGTCGGGTGCCCCGCCCGGATCCGGGAGGACGCGACCGAGCAACAGACCGACCGACGCCACGATCGTCGCCGTGGCCATGAGCACCGCCGGCCGTCGCAGCAATCGGGTGGCGGCGAGAATGGCCGCGCACAAGTAGAAGAGCTCCTCGATCGGGATGGTCCAGTAGCTCGGGTCGATCCAGTTCTTGCCCGCGTACTGCGAGACGAGCGTGCCGCTCGTGATGACCTGGGCGCGCTCCACCGGGAACGGGCTCCCGTGGGTCGTGATCCAGATTGCGAGGAGCGAGAGCGCGGTTGCGACCCACAACGTCGGGTACACGCGCAGTAGCCGACGGATCCCGAAGGCGGACATCGTCCGTCGTTCGAGGGCGAACGGGATCACGAAGCCGCTCAGCATGAAGAACATGCCGACGGCAGCCGTTCCCGGGTCGATCGAGAGGTGATCGCGCGGCCACTTGTACGCCTCGTACGCGAACGTCGCCGGCAGGTCGCCGAGCGGGATCGGCGTCGCGAACGTGAAGACCTTGACGAGCGTCTTCTGCTCGCGGAACTCGAACATGAACCGCGCGAAGAGCACGACGATCGCCGCCGACCCGCGGGCGACGTGCGCCCACCAGACGACCCGTTGCCGCTCTCCCGTGGGCCGCTCTGTGCGGGCCTCTGTGGCCATGGCCCGGCTCCCGGGTCGGCTACCAGCGGATGAGCGCGGAGCCCCAGGTCATACCGGCGCCGACGCTCGACAGGAGGACCAGGTCGCCGCGTCGCAGCCGGCCGTCCTCGGCCGCCTCGGCGAGGCCGATCGGGATCGACGCGGCCGCGGTGTTCCCGAGGCGGTCGATGTTCAGGACGACCTTTTCGGGGTCGAGTCCGAGCTTGTCACCGGCGGCCTCGATGATGCGGAGGTTGGCCTGGTGCGGCACGAACCAATCGACGTCGTCCAGGTTGACGGACGCCCGCGCCAGCGTGGCGTCGATGGACTGGACGAGCGTGCGCACGGCGAACTCGAAGATCGCCCGACCTTGCATGTGCAATGTGGTCTCGCGTTGCGCGACCGACTCCTGGGTCGACGGCTGGCGGCTCCCGCCGGCGCGGATGCCGACAAGATCCGTGAGCGCGCCTTCGCAGCCCAGGTCGGACGCGAGGAGGCCACTGTCGACGTCGGCGTCGCGGGTCACGACGACCGCGCCGGCACCGTCACCGAAGATGACCGAGGTGGCGCGGTCATCGGGGTTGAGGACCCGGGAGAACGTCTCGGCCCCGATGAGCAGTGCCTTGTCGAACGGCCCCGAGTTGAGCAGCGCACCGGTCATCACCAAGCCGTAGACGAATCCCGAGCACGCCGTGTTGAGGTCGAACGACGCGCAGGTCATGTCGAGCTCTCCCCCGACGAACGCAGCCGTGTGGGGGATGGGCTGCTCCGGAGTCGTGGTCGCGAGCGCCATGACGTCGATGTCGCGGGGAGAGAGTTGCGCCTTCTCCAGGGCAACTCGAGCCGCGTTCGTCGCCAGCGTCGCCGTCGATTCGTGCTGGCGCTGCGATGCGTCGCTCGCGGATGCCGGTCTTCTCGAGGATCCATCCCTCGTCGACGCCGAAGTGCTGCTCGAGCAGCGCGTTGTCCATGACCGTGGGAGGGACATCTGACCCCCACCCGGCGAAACGGAACGGTGTCATGCGAGTTGCCATGGTCTTCCTTTGGGGGTTCGTGCTCACGCGCTGCTGCCGAGGAGCGATTGCTTCACCTGCACGGCCCCCTCGATGGCTTCATCGACGGATGCCGCGATCGGTATCAGATTGAAGGTCTGGCACCCGGCCTCGAGGTACGGAGCCAGGTGCTCGCTCACGTGCTCGGGCCTGCCGGCCGGGCAGTACCGCTCGAACGATTCGTACGGCAACCCGTAGAACCGCTGCATCGTCTCCGCCAGGCGTGTGCGGGCGGCTTCGACGTTCGTGTCGAAGCCGCACCAGATCTCCATGGCGTGCTGCCATCCGACCGAGCCGCGACCGGCGCGGTCGGCGTGCTCGGCGACGAGCGTGACCGCGTCGCCGAATCGGGTCGCCGAGCTGAACGCTCCGATCCAGCCGTCGCCGAGCGTCCCGGCCCGTCGCATCGAGGCGTCGGAACGGCCGCCGACGATCAAGGGGATCGGCGGGTGAGGAACGGGCAGGATGCGCGTGTCCTGCAACTGGAAGAACTCGCCGTCGAAGCTGACCGATTCTCCTGTCAGGAGGCGGCGCAGCAACGCGAGCGACTCGTCGGTGCGGCGTCCCCGAGTGCGCACGTCGACACCGCAGCTCTCGAATTCGCGCGGGTCCTCGCCTGCGACGCCGATTCCGAACGTGAGCCGGCCGGGCGCGAAGTGCGCGAGCGTCGACAACTGGCGCGCAACGAGCACCGGGTGCCGCAGCGGCAGTTGATAGACACCGACGTACACGCCGATGCTGGGATGGATGCCGGCGAGCGACGCGGCGGTGATCAAGCCGTCGATGCCGTCACCACCGCGGAAGGCAACGTGGTCGATGCTGCCGACATGGTCGAGGCCGGCCGCGGCCGCGGCCGCGATCGTGTCGCGCGTGCGCTCGTCGAGAGTTTTGACCGACACGATGCCTAGGCGAACGTCGCCCAAGAGATCCGTCCTCACCGCGACCGGGCGAGGACGGAGGTCGTCCTGCCCGACACCTTCAAATACCAGCCGCTACGGATTTGTAGACACGCAGACGCTAGCGGAAGTTACGCCTTGGGAATCGGACGCTCATTGCCCGGTTCGGCGTCGAGCTTCGGGCTCGTGGGCTGACGCGTGTGTCAGCTCGCGCCGGACGGCGTCGACAGGGACAGCGCGAAGTCGCCGCCGGGATCGGTCCACCAGGCCGCGAGGGCGAGACCGGCGGCGGCCAGCTCCGCCTCGACCCGTTCGCGGCGGAACTTGGCGCTGATCTCGGTTCGCATCTCCTCGCCGTCCGCGAACTCGACCTGCAGGTCGAGCTCGTGCACGCGCACCGTTTGTGCGCCTTGGGACCGTAGGCGCATTTCGATCCACTCTTGCTCCGGGTTCCACCGCGCGACGTGCTCGAAGCGTTCCGGCGCGAAGTCGGCGTCGAGCTCACGGTTCAGCACGGAGAGGACGTTGCGGTTGAACGCCGCCGTCACACCGGCGGCGTCGTCGTACGCGGCCACCAGGCGCTCGGGGTCCTTCACGAGGTCGGTTCCGAGGAGGAGCGTGTCGTCCGGCGCGAGCCCGGCGGCGAGGCTCCGGTAGAAGTGCGCCCGCCCGGCCGGGTCGAGGTTCCCGATCGTGCTGCCGAGGAATGCCACGAGGCGCGTACCGCCGGCCGGGATCCGGTCGAGGTGGCGCTCGAAGTCGCCCACGACGGCGTGCACGTCGACGCCGGGGTACTCGCCTTCGATCGCGCGGGCCGCGTAGCGCAGGGTCGGCTCGCTCACGTCGAACGGGACGAAGCGCCGAAGGGATCCATGCGCCGAGAGCGCGTCCAGCAGCAGCCGCGTCTTCTCCGACGTGCCCGAGCCCAGCTCGACGAGCGTGTCGGCGGACGTGCGCGTCGCGATGTCGCCGGCGTGCTCGGCGAGGATCGTCCGCTCGGTGCGGGTCGGGTAGTACTCCGGCAGCCGCGTGATCTCGTCGAAGAGGCGGCAACCCTCCTCGTCGTAGAACCACTTCGGCGGGAGGACCTTCGGGCTCGCGGTGAGGCCGGCGCGCGCGTCGGCCCGCAACGCGGCGGCGAGGTCGTCGGGACCGAGGTGGACGTCGACGCGGGACGGCGATGAGGTGGAGGAGATGGCGGGCCTCTCGATCAGAACGGGCGGACTTCGAGCTTGTCGTCGCCGAATTCGACGACCGAGCCGTCCTTGACGGCTTCCCAGCCGGCATCGTCGTCGTACGGCTCCGACGCGACGACGACCGCTCCGGTGAGCTGACGATCGTCGAACACGAAGAGCGAGTTGCGGCACGCGGTGGCCGCGATGCGCTCGCCGTCGGTCAGCAGGAGGTTGAGGCGCGCCGTCGTGAGCTCCTCGACGAGCCCGATGACCGAGACCAGCGCGTCGGCGGGCGGCGTGCCGTCGTCGAGCCGGTCGAGCACGAGCGCGAACAGGAGCTCCGAGTCGGTGGCGCCGGCAATGCCGAGCGCGCGCGTCTCGCTCACCTTGCGCCGCAGCTCGCGGCCGACACCGGTGCGGAACCCGGGCACGAAACCGTTGTGCGAGAAGAGCCACGGGCCTTCGGTGAACGGGGGCGTGCTCGTCTCTTCGACGGGCATGCCCGGTGACGCCGAGCGCACCGCGGCGAGCACCGCGTTCGAGCTCACGAGGCCGGCGATGCTCGCGAACGAGAGGTCGGCCCAGATCTGGCGCGTCGTGCGGTAGCGGGCGGGCTCGACCCGCTTGTCGCGGTCGTACCAGCCGACCCCGAACCCGTCGGCGTTGATCGTCCCGTGGGTCTGGTAGCGCGGCGCGAACGACTGCTGGAGCAGCGAGTGGGTCGGCTTGACGATCAGCTTCTCGAGCGTGACCGGAGGTCCGACGTAGGCGAGATGGCGGCACATACGCGTTCAGGCGTCGGCCGCGCAGCGGAAGCCGGAGAAGATCTGGCGCCGGATCGGGTAGTCCCAGTTCCGGAACGTGGCGCGGCGCACGCTGGTGTCGGTCGCCCACGATCCGCCGCGCAGCACCTTGTACTCCGGGCCGAAGAACACCTCCGAGTACTCGCGGTACGGGAACGAGACGAAGCCCGGGTAGCCGGCGAAGTCGGTTGCCGTCCACTCCCACACGTCGCCGACCATCTGCTGCGGCCCGCCCGGCTCGCCGTCGTGACTCGCCGCCGCCTCCCATTCCGCCTCGGTGGGCAGACGCGCGCCCCGCCACGTGGCGAACGCGTTCGCCTCGTGCCAGCACACGTGCTGGACGGGCTCGTCGGGCGGAAGGTCCTCGCGCCGGCCGTAGCGGCGTCGCGACCAGTCGCCGCCCCCTTCTCGCTGCCAGAACTGCGGAGCCTCGACCGCGGCGTCCTGACGCCATTCCCATCCGGCGTCGCTCCAGAGCCGCGAGTCGTCGTAACCGCCGTCGTCGACGAACGCGCGGTATTGACGGTTCGTGACCGGCGTGCGGTCGATCCGGAACGGCGCCAGCTCGACGTCGTGGCGAGGACGTTCGTTGTCGTACACCCAGGCGTGCTCGTCGGTGCCGATCGCGAACGTTCCGCCGTCGATCGCCACGCTGTTCCGGGAAGGAAAAGGATCGCAGTGCGGCCGTTTCGCTGCCGAGAACGGGAGTCGGGTGCCAACCGGCGGCATCGGGATGCGCGAAGTCCTCCATGAGCTGGATCGTGGCGAGCATCGTCTCGTCGTGCTGGTGCTCGTGTTGGGCGACCATCCCGTACACGAACCCGTCGCGCAACAGCGGATCGTCACTGTCGAGATCGACCGTCGCGAGAACGTCGAGCACGCGGGCGCGCACGCCGGCCACGAAGGCGCGGGCCTCGGCCGGACCCAGGATCGGCAGCGACGGACGGTCTCGGCGCGGGTGCTTGAACGCGTCGTAGACGTCGTCGAACAGCTCGTTGGTCGGGGCGGCGCCGACGATGTTGCGCAGCAGCCACAGCTCCTCGTAGTGGCCGATGTGGGCGAGGTCCCACGCGAGCGGCGACATCAGCGGGGACACCTGGCCGACGAGGTCGGCGTCGTCGATCGGCGCGAGGAGCGCGAGGGTGCGCGCCCGCGCGCCCTCCAATCCGGCCTCGATGCGGCTCTCCGTGTCGACGGTCATGCCCACGTCGCCGCCGCGAACTGGTCGGGCTCGGGGATCAGCGTCCCGTCGTCCTGCCACGCCTCGAGGCGGTCGTCGGCGGGGCACCGGCCCGGCGCCACGTAGCGGTCGACGAACGCCTCGACCGCCAGCACCGTGGTCGCGTCGGTGCCGAGGCGCACCATCGCCCGGAGCGCGACGTCGAACGCGTCGCGGGCGGCGCCGGCGAAGTCGGGATGACCGAGGCCGTGGCGGGCGGCGTCGAGCCAGCGACCGGCGGTGGGTGCGATCGCGTCGGCAGCGTCGGCGGCGGCGGTGTCGTCGCAGACGAGCGTGGTGGCGACGGCCACCGCCGCGCGCCACCACGGATCGGGAAGCGAGTCGATCATCCGCATCTCGAGCCAGCCGCGCGGCCGCACGGGCGGGAACAGCGTCGTGAAGTGGTACGAGACGTCGTCGAGGGTCGGGAACCCGAGCTCGTGACCGTGCGCGATCCAGTCGCCGAGCGTGAGCGGCTCGAGGATGGGCACGAAGCGCGACTCGTCCCGGCGGATGAACATCACGCGCGCCGCGAGCGCGTAGTCGGTCCACTGCCGCACCGGGTCGGGCTCGCCGTTGCCGTCGGCGGCCGTCGTCCGGCACTCGTCGACGTCGGTCCAGACCGCCAGCCGTCGGGAGCGCCACCCGCTGGGCGCGCCTTCCGAGAGCGGCGAGTTCGCGAACGCGGCGGCGAGCAGCGGACCGGCGTCGTGGGCGCGATGCCAGCGCCTGGCGGCGTCGGCGGCGGTCGGCCCGAGGTCGACGTTCACCTGCACGGCGGCCGTCGATCGCATCATCGTGCGACCGGCCGCGCACTGGGCGTCGAAGTACGCCTCCATCGCCTCGTAGCGCGGCGAGTCGACGCAGCGGGCCCGGGCCGGGCCGGGATCGAGGCCGAGCCCGACCAGACCGATGCCGTGGTCACCGAGGGCGGCGCTCAGCGCGGCGGCGTCGGCGGCGATGGACGCGCAGGCGGGGCCGATGCCGCGCAGCGGCGGCGAGCTCAGCTCGACCTGGCCTCCGGGCTCGAAGGTGAGGCGGCTGCCGGCGGGGAGCTCGGCACCCGCCTCACCCACGACCTCGTGCCGTACCGGCTGGGTCGGCTCGGCCAGGCACACGGCCAGCCACTCGACCTCGACGCCGACCCGCCCCGAGGGGGAGGGCGGGAAACACTGCTCCTCGACGAGGCGACGGACGTCGCGCGTCGTGAGGGACCGGCGGGCGGCGGGCACGGTTACCGGTACCCGTAGTGGGCGCTGACCCAGGCGAGGTTCCGCACGGGGGATGTCCATTGGTACCAGGAGCTCATGGGATTCCTCCTGCCTCGTTTCGGTCGGGTTGGTCTCACGTACTACGTGCTCGGGGACGGATCGGACGGGCGGTTCCGGCACCGGTGGCCCCGCCGGGCGATGGTCAGGCGGGCTGCTCGGCCTCTACCCCGAGGCCCATGCGCGTAGCCGCGACAAGACCCTCACGAAGACGTTGGGAGACGGAATCGAGTTCGATCATGGGGGGACCCCCGGACGGTGCGCCGAGGCTACCCGGCCTCAGTGTGCGTCGTGACCACCGCCTGCGGCCTCGCGGAAGATCTCGGCCTCCCGCCCGCTGGGCACGGCGGGCTGCGATGCGGGCCGCAAGCGCCGCATAGCGCCCCGCGTCGTCACCGGCGCGATCCGCACGATCGCGTCGGCCAGGGCGGCGGCATCCCCGGGCGGCACGGTCGTGCCGCTCCCCGGTGCGGCGCGGGCGACGATCTCGGGCGCGCCGCCGGCGTCGGTCACGACGACCGGCGCGCCGCTCGCCAGCGCCTCGACGACGACGATCCCGTACGGCTCGGGCTCGGTGGACGGCAGCACGAAGAGGTCGAGGTCCGCGAACAGCTCGGGCGTGTCGGTGCGGGGACCGAGCCAGTGGACGTCGGGGAGCTGCGTCGCGCGCGTCGCGAGGTCGACGGCGAGCTGCTCCTTCCCGGTCACGGGCGCGCCCGCCACCACGAGGTGCAGGTCGGCTCGCCGCCCCTTGGCGCGCTCGAACGCGTCGAGCAGCACGTCGAAGCCCTTCCACGTGTCGATGCGCCCGACCGCGCCCACCAGCGGCGCGTCGTCCGGGATCCCGACGCGGTCCCGGAACCGCCCGGCCAGCTCCGGTCGGAACTCGGCCGGGTCGACCGTCTCGTACACGACCTCGACGTTCGCCGGGTCGAGCTGGTCGGCGATCGCCTGCGACATGCAGACGACCTTCACCGCGAAGTGCTGCGCAAGGAACCGCTCGAGCTGCATTGCTGCGCGCGACTGCACCACGATCTCCACGCGCGTGCCAGACGTGCGGCCGCCCCGTGATCGCGGCCGCCGCCCACCCGTACAGCGAGTGCAGCGAGTTCGAGTGCACGACGTCGATGCGCAACCGGCGGATCAGGCGTACGAGCCGCGTCACCGCGACCGGCCACCCGGCGACGTAGCCCGCCCACTCGCCGGCGCCGTGGCTCGTCGACAGGCGCTCCATCGGGACCGTGTGGAGGCCGGCGCCGGCGGCGGCGAACTCCTCGGCCAGCGGTGAGCGACCCGGGAGCGCGACGTGGCAATCGAACTCGTCGGGTGGGAGGCTGCGCAGCATCCGCACGAGTAGGTAGTCCGATCCGCCTCGCTCGGCGACCGGTTGGACGGAGAGCAGCCGGATCATGCGCGTCGCACTGAACCTCGAGCAGTTGCTCCAACCGGCCCCGGGTGGGATCGGTCGCTACACGGCCGAATTGGCGAGGCTACTGCCCGCCCTGCCGGCCGGGGACGGAGACGAGATCACGCTGGTGCCGTTCGTCGCGAGGCATCGCCGGGAGGACGTCGACGCACGAGACTGCGCGAGTTCGGTCTCGACGGTGTCGACCCCGTCGTGCTCCCGCTCCCTCGGCCGCTGCTGTACGACGCGTGGCATCTGCTTCGCCGGCCGCGACTCGGGCGTTCGCGCCGGCTCCGGTACGCGGACGTCGTGCACGCGCCGTCGGTTGCGGTGCCGCCGAAGTCGGACGTGCCGCTGGTCGTGACCGCGCACGACGCGGCACCGCTCATCTACCCCGAGACGTATCCACGGCGGGGCCGGCGGTTCCACGCGCAAGGTCTCGCCGCCGCGGCCAAGCGCGCCGACCTCGTGATCACGGTCTCGCAATCGGCGGCGGAGGAGCTGGCCGCGTACACGGCGATCCCGACGGAGCGAATACGAGTCGTGCCGAACGGTGTCGACCTCGAGATCGCCTCCGACGCGCAGGTCGACGCCACCCGCCGCGAGTTCGAACTGGACGACGCGCCGTACGTGTTCTGGGTCGGGAGCCTCGAGCCGCGCAAGAACGTCGAGCTGCTCGTGGACGCCTTCGTGCGGTGGGCGTTGCACACCGACCTGCCGCACGTGCTCGTCCTCGCGGGGCCGGCGGGATGGCTGGAGGACGAGACGTCCGTGCTCGAGCCCGCACGCCGGCTGGGGAACCGCGTCCGGACCCTCGGCCGCGTCGGCGATCCGGCGTTGGGCGCGCTGTACCGCGGCGCGGACCTGTTCGCGTTCCCGAGCCTGCACGAGGGCTTCGGGATCCCGGTCCTCGAGGCGATGGCGCAGGAGACGCCGGTCCTCGCCGCCGACATTCCCGCGCTGCGGGAGATCGCGGCGGGTGCCGCCGTCCTGCGATCGCCCGACGACACGGATGCGTGGGTGGCCGCGCTCGACAACCTCCTGCACGACGAGGCCGAGCTCTCACGGTGGGGCAGCCTCGGTCGTGCACGCGCGCAGGGCTACTCGTGGGCGCGCTGCGCAGAGGAGACGCGGGCTATATATCTCGAGGCGGTCGGGCTCAGTTACTGACGGTGATCGCGCAGCTCGCCATCCCGCGCTTCTCGAGATAGCGCTGGTGGTAGTCCTCGGCCGGCCAGAACTCGGGCGCGGCCGTGATCTCGGTCACGATCGGCCGCTTGAACCGAGCCTGTGCGGCCTCCTTCGACGCCTTCGCCGCGACCTCCTGCTCGGGCGAGTCGAAGAAGATCGCCGAGC
Organism: uncultured Actinomycetes bacterium; assembly: GCA_963747195.1. GTDB lineage: Bacteria > Actinomycetota > Acidimicrobiia > IMCC26256 > JACDBD01 > JALZAA01. Next base: position 641,345 of record CAVVDV010000005.1, on the reverse strand, counting down.
GGTACTGGTCGCCGACGTCCGGGCCCTGCCGGTTGAGCTGGGTCGGGTCGTGGAGCTGCCAGAAGGCGTCGAGCAGCTGGTCGTAGGTCACCTGGGCGGGGTCGTACTCGACGAGCACCGCCTCGGCGTGGCCGGTCGTGTGGCTGCAGACCTGCTCGTAGCTCGGGTGGTCCGTGCGACCGCCGGTGTAGCCCACGGTCGTCGCGATCACTCCGGGGATCTGCCGGAACTCGGCCTCGACTCCCCAGAAGCATCCGGCCGCGAAGGTCGCCTTCTCGGTGTGCTGTGTGTCCGTCATGTCCCTACCGTTCGCCTCGTCGTCTGATGATCGTCTGGTCATTCCAGTGAACACCCCCGCCCCGGGGTTGTTCCGGCCCTACCAGCCCCGGTCGATCCACTCCTGGAGGTGCGGGCGCTCGGTGTCGAGGGTGGTGTCGAGGCCGTGGCCGGGGAGCACGAGCAGGTCGCCGGGGAGCGAGAACAGGCGCCGGTCGATCGACTCGATGATCTGGTCGAAGTCGCCGCCCGGGAGGCTCGTGTTCCCGGGCCCGCCGGGGAACAGGGTGTCGCCGCTGAACAGCACCGGGTGCCCCTCGAGCAGGAAGCACGTCGACCCGGCCGTGTGGCCGGGCGTGTGGATCGTCCGCAGCCGCAGATCGCCGACCTCGATCACGTCGTCGTCGGGGATCGTGAAGTCGTACGCCGGCAGCATCGAGGCGTCCTCGGGCGCGATCCCGACGTCGATGCCCGCGTCGCGCACCGCCTCGACGGCCTGGATGTGGTCCCAGTGCCCGTGGGTGGTGAGGACACGCCGCACGCCCGTGGCCCGGCTCACATCGAGGAGGAGCTCGTGCTCGTTGGCGGCGTCGAGCAGGGTCGCCGCCCCGGTGCCCTTGCTCCGGAGGATGAACACGTTGTTCTCGAACGGCCCGACCGTGAGCTTGTCGATCCGGACGTCCGTGTCCTCGTAGTGAGGGGGCCGCGGCACACGAGTCGAGCGTACCGGCACCTGGCAACTTGACCGAGCGGTCCAGTACCGTCCGAATCGTGCCGAAGAGCTCGCCCGGGGGAGCCCGGTAGCCGTGGATTTCCTCGACACGCCCGCGGAGGCGGCGTTCCGCGACGAGGTGCGCACGTGGCTGGCCGACCACCTCGTGGGCGAGTTCGCCGAGCTCGGCGGCGGCGGCGGGCCGTCGGACGAGACCGCCTGGGAGCTGCGCGTCGAGTGGGAGAAGCTGCTCGGACGCGACCGGTGGGTGGGGCTCGACTGGCCCGAGGAGTACGGCGGCCGGAACGCGAGCTTCGCCGAGCAGATCATCTTCAGCGAGGAGTACGCCAAGGCCGACGCGCCGACCCGCGTGAGCTTCTTCGGCGAGGGGCTGTTCGCGCCGACGCTGCTCGCGTACGGCACCGAGGAGCAGAAGCGCCGGTTCCTGCCGAAGATCCAGGCCGCCGAGGAGCTGTGGTGCCAGGGCTACTCGGAGCCGAACGCCGGCTCCGACCTGTCGAACGTGCAGACGCGCGCGGTGCTCGACGGCGACCAGTGGGTCGTCAACGGACAGAAGGTGTGGACGACGCTCGCGCACCGCGCGCGATGGTGCTTCGCGGTCGTGCGCACCGATCCCGACGCGCCCGCCGCACAAGGGCCTGTCGTACGTGCTCGTCCCGATGGACCAGCCGGGCGTGAGCGTCCGCCCGCTGAAGCAGATGACGGGCACGGCCGAGTTCAACGAGGTCTTCTTCGACGACGCGCGCACCGACAAGGCGAACGTCGTCGGCGAGGTGAACGACGGCTGGAAGGTCGCGATGGCCACGCTCGGTTTCGAGCGCGGCACCGCGTTCCTCGCCCAGCAGATCGCGTTCCAGCGCGAGGTGTCGGACCTGATCGACGTGGCGCACAAGAACGGCGCCACCGACGAGGCGGCGATCCGTCAGGAGCTCGCCGACGCCTACGTCGGCGTCCAGATCATGAAGTACAACGGCCTGCGCATGCTGACCAAGCTCGTGAAGACGGGCGTGCTCGGTCCCGAGTCGAGCATCGGCAAGCTCTACTGGAGCTCGTGGCACCGCCGGCTCGGCGAGATCGCGATGCACGTGCTCGGCACGGACGGGCTGCTCGTCGAGGGCGAGCCCGGCGGCGAGTACGACGCTCAACGAGCTGGAGCGCACGTTCATGGTGAGCCGGTCGGAGACGATCTACGCCGGCGCGAGTGAGATCCAGCGCAACATCATCGGCGAGCGGGTGCTCGGGCTCCCGCGTGAGCCGCGAGCCTGAGGGGGAGACATGAACTTCGCGTTCTCGGAGGAGCAGGAGCAGCTCCGCGAGGCCGTCCGCCGATTCATGGAGGCGAAGTCGCCTTCGTCGGAGGTGCGTCGCCTCATGGAGACGACCGAGGGCTACGACGAGGCGGTGTGGAAGCAGATGGCGCAGGAGCTCGGGCTCCAGAGCCTTCACATCCCCGAAGCCCACGGCGGTCAGGGCTTCACGTTCGTCGAGCTCGGCATCGTGCTCGAGGAGATGGGCCGCGTCCTGCTGTGCGCGCCGTACTTCTCGACGGTCGTGCTGGCGGCGGACGCGATCATGAACGCCGGCACCGACGCCCAGCAGGGCGAGCTGCTCCCCGGCATCGCGTCGGGCGAGACGATCGCCGCGCTCGCGTTCACGGAGCCGAACGGCCGGTGGGACGCGTCGGGCATCACGATGGAGGCCAGCGGGAGCGGCGACAGCTACCAGCTCGTCGGGCACGAAGATGTTCGTGATCGACGGGCACACCGCGAACACGATCATCACGGTCGCCCGGCTCGCCGGCACCAGCGGCGAGGACGGCATCTCGTTCTTCGCCGTCGACGGTGACGCGTCCGGCCTGACGCGCACGCCGCTCGCAACCATGGACCAGACCCGGAAGCAGGCTCGTCTCGACTTCTCCGACGTCGCCGCCCGGCCGCTTGGGCGAGCCGGGCGCGGGATGGGCGGCGTTGTCGAAGACGCTCGACCAGGCGGCCGTGGGACTGTCGAACGAGATGGTCGGCGGCGCGCAGAAGGTGCTGGAGATGGCAGTCGACTACGCGAAGGTGCGCGTGCAGTTCGGGCGGCCCATCGGCTCGTTCCAGGCCATCAAGCACAAGTGCGCCGACATGCTGCTCGAGGTCGAGTCGGCGAAGTCGGCGGCGTACTACGCGGCGTGGGCCGCGGCCGAGGACAACGAGGAGCTGCCGGTCGTCGCGAGCCTCGCCAAGGCGTACTGCTCCGACGCGTACTTCCACGCCGCCGCCGAGAACATCCAGATCCACGGCGGGATCGGCTTCACCTGGGAGCACGACGCCCACCTGTACTTCAAGCGGGCGAAGAGCTCGGAGATCCTGCTCGGCGACGCCACCTACCACCGGGAGCTGCTGGCGCAGCGCATCGGGATCTAACGGGGCGCGCGCCCGTGCAGATCATCGCCGGCGTCCTCGTCATCGCGGTCGTCGTCGCGGTCGCCGCATGGTTGGTCATCCGCGAGGCGGGGCGCATCGCCAAGGAGCCGCCGCCGGCGATCTTCGACCTCGACGAAGCCCACGACTGGGTCGTCGCGCACGTGCCCGACGAGGTCGCCGCCACGCTCACGTCCGACGACGTGCGTCGCATCCTCGAGTTCCAGCTCGAGTACTTCGAGAAGGAGGGCGTGTCGGGGAACGGGTCCGGCGCCAAGGTGTCGGGGCCGATCGTCATCGGCAGCGCCGAGGTGGTCGCCTACATCGTCGAGCGCGCCGCGAGCACGGGCGAGGCCTACCTCCCCGAGCAGGTGCACGGCGTGCTCGAGACGCAGCTCGCGTACCTCCGCTCCATCGGGGCGGTCGGTCCGGCGGCGGGCGAGGAACGCGACGGCCGGTAGCAGGCCTTCTAGACTGCCGGCGCCGTGAGTGCACGATCGAGGATGGGCAGGATGTCCCGAGTCAAGAAGACCGCATCGCTCACCGTTGCGCTGGCGCTCGCCGCGCTGGTGTTGGCGGCGTGCGTGGGCGGTCCGCCGCCTCCGCCGCCGACCGATCCCCACGACGTGCTCGTCGTCGGCGACTCGATCTCGTTCTCGTTCGCCTGCGGGCTCGGCGACGCCGCCGGCTCGGGGGAGTCGTGCCCCGGCCCCGGCGGTTTCACGACCGCGAGCGACATCGTCGGCGGGTGCACGATCAGCGGCGGCACGATCCTCCTCTACAACGGCCAGACCGCCGGCTCCTACGGGTGCGACAACTGGGGGTCGGCGTGGTCGGGGGACGCCGACAAGTACACGCCCAGGGTCGTCGTGATCGTGACGAGCGGCTGGGAGATCATGGACCGCTGGTCGGGCGACCCGAACGGCCTGCCCGACCGCCAGTGGGGCGGGAACGGCCAGCAGTTCCAGGACGCCAAGAACGCGTACCAGGCGAACCTCGGCCTCGCCATCAACGTGTTCCGGCAGCACGGGTCGAAGGTGATCGTGGCCAACTCGGCCTACATGAACCCGCCCGAGCCGCAGTTCCCGCCCGGCACGCCCGGCGCGCCCGACTTCCTGATCAACGCGTGGTACGAGCGGTACCCGGTCGCCAACACGGCGCCCGCCGCCCGCCGTGGCAGCCGCCGATCGCGGGCATGACCTACCGGCCGAGCAAGACGAAGGTCGAGCAGTTCAACAACGCGATCACGAGCGTCGTGAACTCGTTCGGTGACCCGTCGAACGTGCTGCAGTTCAACATGTTCAAGCCACTTCGACCCGACGATCAACGGCAATCCCGCGTACAGCGACCACATCTGCCCGCCGCCGAACGACGGCGCCGACCCGAGCACCTGCACCGGGACCACGATCCTCGCCCGCGACGCCGACGGCGGGCACCTGTCGACGCCGGGCGGCCAGAGCATCCTGAACCACTACCTGCAGCCGTGCGTCGAGGCCGTGCTGGCAGGGAGCTCGACGGCGTCCTGCCAGTAACGCCGGCGGCGCGGCGACTACTTGTTCGTCAGCTTCTGGAGCTTGGGCACCAGCCACGCGGTGACGAGGTCGTAGCCGCGGTCGTTGAAGTGCGAGTGGTCGGGGCCGCGGACCTGCTTGCCCTTGAGCGTGTCGGTGAACTCGCCCTTCGGGTCGGCGAACTTGTTGAGGTCGTACACCGTGAGCGCGCCCTGGCTCGAGAGGTCGGCCAGGATCTTGTTGAGCGCGTCGGTCTTCACCTTGCTGGCAATGAATTGCTGGCCCGGGAGCGGTGCGACCCAGTTCGCGGGTTGGGTCGGGCCGTAGGGCTCCCACCAGATCTCCTGGATGCCGTTCACGCCCGGCGGGGCGGGCAGCGCCTCGGGCGGGTTGATGTACTGCATGTTCGTGAACGCGACCTTGGCCCCGGTCGCCGACAACAGCGACGCGGCCTCCTTGTGCGTGTCGGAGATCGACTGCGCGAACTGCGGGTCCTGGATCGTGCTCGGGGGGCCGGCCCCGGGGTTGGAGAACCAGCGGTCGACGATCTCCCAGCCGCCGGTGACGACGAGCACGACGTCGGGCTGTGCCTGCTGCACGAGCGGCGGCCACGCGGTGCGCCAGTCGGGGCAGCCCGACCCGATGACGATGCCGTCCTTGTAGCTCTGGAGCGAGTCTGCACCGCCGGCGAGCGTGCAGTTCACGGAGGCGGCGTTCGTGACCTGGAGGCGCTTGTCGCGCTGCATGCGGTCGCCGAGCCCCTGGCCGACGGAGTCGCCCAGCACGAGGACCTTGACCTTGGCCTTGGGCTTCGCCTTGGCCGGCGCGGCCGCCGGCGACAGCGGGAACGGACGCGGCCAGGCATGCGGCGGCGGTCACGGCGACGAGAAGAGCAACGAGACGGGTGCGCACGGCGTTCGACACTCCTAGATCCTGGGAAGGCGGGCGCATCCTAGCGGCGCGACCATGACTCGACAGTTCGCGGTAGTTGTCTAGACTGCCCGAAGTTCGTTGCCCCCCGCCGGGCAGGGAGGATGTTCGTTGCGCAAGTTCGCACTCCTTGTTGCTGGCGTCGCGCTGTCGGTCGGGACTCTGGCCGCCTGCATCGGCCCGCCGCCTCCGACGACCGATCCCCACGACGTCCTCGTCGGTCGGCGACTCGGTGAGCTTCTCGTTCGGCTGCGTGCTCGGCGACCCGGGCGAGCTCAACGGCGTCCCGCAGAGCTCGTGCCCGCCGTCGCCCGGTGACTACACGACCAGGAACGACTGGGTCGGCTCGTGCACGATCACTCCCGGCACGCTCTCGCTGTACAACGGCGGCCAGGCCGGCGCGCCCGAACTGCGACACCGTCGGCGGCCGGGTCCCGGAGCGACACCTGGCAGGACGGACGCCAACCACTTCGTCCCGAAGGTGGTGGTGATCAACACCGCGGGCTGGGAGATCGTCGACCGCTGGCAGAACTTCGTCGCCCGCCGGACGAGCAGTGGGGCGCCCCCGGGTGCTCGCCCACCAACGCGCCGTCGCCGCAGCGCGACGCTACCAGAACGCCGCCGTCGCAGTACTCGAGCAAGCTGTTCAACGCCATCAACATGTTCCGGAACAGCCCGAACCATCCCACGGTGATCGTCACCAACACGCCCTACATCAACCCGCTCGAGCCCGAGCCGCGCGTTCGGGAGCGGCGTGCCCGACGGCCTGGCGTGCTCGTGGTGGGAGCCGTTCCCGAACAGCGCCGCCGACCTCGAGCCGGCCCCGACTGCACCGGCAACGCGACGCAGGGGAGCGGCGGCCAGTGGCGCTCACCCACCGGGAACACCAGCTACCGGTCGAGCAAGGCGAAGATGGACCAGTTCAACCAGATCATCCAGCTCGTGAAGAACAACAACTTCGCAGGTGACCCCGGGGTCATGGTCTTCAACTTCAAGAGCCACTTCAACGCCGGCCCGGCCAACACCTACACGGACTACGTCTGCCCGCCGCCGCACGACACCGACACGGACCGCGCAATCAGCTCGACGTCCGCCTCGGGTCGCCCACGTTTGGCCAGATGGTCTAGCAGTGCGATCGACGGCAGCCACATCGCAACGAACTTCGTCAACGCGATCCTCGCCCGCGCCGCCGACCACGGCCACCTGTCGCCGGCGGGCCAGGCGCAGATCCTCCAGCCGTACATCGACAAGTGCGTCCGCGCACTCCCTCGGCCTGTCCGGCGGCGACCCGACCGCGTGCAACTAGTGCGATGATGAGAATCGAATCGACATGAGACGACGCCTGATCACCACCGGACTGCTGCTCGGCGGGCTCGCGCTGGCCGCAGCCGCGTGCGGCACGAGCGATCCCCAGGTCCAGGCCCGCCAGACGGGCGACACCACCGCGACCACCGCCGCGCCGACGACCACGGCCGCGCCGTCGACCACGGCGCCGTCGTCCACCACAGCCGCTCCCGACACCACGCCGGCGCCCCCGACGACCGCCCCGCAGCCGCCGTGCACGCCCGAGGCGCTCACGGCCGCCTTCACGGCGAAGTTCGGGTCGCCCGACGGCACGATCACCCCGCAGAAGTGCGTCGGCGGCTGGGCCACGAGCTCGCAGGTCAAGGGGTACAGCCCGCCGACCTTCACCCTGTACCGGGCCGAAGGCGACCACTGGGTCGCCCTCAACCGGAGCGCGGGCAAGCTGTGCGAGGGCCAGGGCGTCCCCGCCGAGATCGCCCCGCAGATCGGCTGCGACTGACCGGTCGCCCGCCGACAACCCACCGAATTTCTCCTCAGAACTGTCACGCGTCGCGGCTCCGTCCGTGGTACAAGTTGCAGTACCAGGGAAAGGAGGTGGTCCAGCTGATGCATGAGCAACGCGGGACTCTGGAGGTGCGCGGCCGTTAGGTCGTCGTCGCGTCCGCACGTGCGGGCGTGTCAGGCTGGACCGCCTGGCGGAGTTCAAACCGCCGCACCGTTGCCGTCCGGACGGGGAGTTGTCCCACCCGTTGCAATCCCGGTCGGCGAAGACGTTTCAGCCGTACAAGTGGGTGAGGGGGCGCTTCGTGCGCCCCCTCGCTCGCGTTCGTCAGCCGCCGCGCTCGGGGCGGGCGGGGGCGTGGAGGCGGAGCTCGGTGACGGCGATGCCGAGCTTGCGCGGATCGGGGCTGCCGTGAGGCTGGCCCGGCGGCGGGGTCCGGATCGAGACCCGCGTGAAGCTCCGGTCGGACTTGTAGCGAAGCGGGACCGTCCCCGACAGGACCGTGCCCTCGGCGCGTGGGCGTCTGCACCAGCTCGAGCTCCTCGCCGTTCACGTCGATGCCGACGCCGGCGAAGCCGCGGCGGTCGTGGGCGTCGACGGCCACGAGCTCGACGAGGGTCCCGGGCGGGAGTTGGAGCGGGACGTCGATCCACGCCCGCCGCCCCGGCCCCGTCCACCGACCCTGCCCCGTCACCGAGCCGGTGCGGCTCGCGCCAGCCGGCGCCGACGATCGGCTCGCCGAGCGGCACCACCAGGTCCTCCGTCGAGGACACCGCCGCCGGCGCCGGTCTCGTCGGGTTGGTACCCGTCGCGGGTGACGAGCGACGTCAGCCACTCCGTCTCGTGGTCGGGCTCGGGCAGGACGGCGCGGACCGCTTCCACCGTCTCGCGCACCTCTCCGTCGAGATCGCGGTGGTGGAGGTCGAGGGCGAGCCCGGCGAGGTCGTCGAGCCCGAGGGCGGCGGTGACGCACGCGTGTCGAAGCGCCTCGCGCCAGTCGGTCGCGGGCTGCGGTCGGGCGACGTCGGCGCGCACGAAGAGGGCGTCGGCCCAGAACAGCTGGCCGGCGCGCCGATTGAAGCGGGCGACGTCGAAGTCGAACAGCTGATTGCAGCTCTGGAGCCCCGAGCGCGCGCCGCGCTGGCGATGGTGGCTCAGGTTGTCGAGGTGCCACAGCATGAAGCCACGGTCACGGAGGAACCGGTCGACGTCGCCGAACAGCGGCTGCCCCTCGTACATCCGGTTGAACTCGACCTCGGTCTGCACCGCGATGACGCCGTCCAGGGTGCGGGCGGCGCCCCGGAGGACGTCGAGCTCCGATCCCTGCGTGTCGAGCTTGATGAAGTCGATGCGGTCCACGCCGCTGCGCCGGCACCACTCGTCGAGCGTGACGACCTCGATCTGCTGGTTGTCGGCCAGCCGCTGGGGCTCGAGGCGCGGGTGGCGGTCGATGACGTCGTCGAGCGGCTCGTAGAGCGACGAGCACGCCGGCTCGCGCGTGATGTGGATCGTCTCCGTGCCCGCCTCCCGACCGAGGCCCTGGGCGACGATCTCGACCCAGGGGCGGTCGTGGTAACGCTCCCGCAGCGCTGCGCACTCGTCCTCGTCGGGCTCGAACCCGATGGCGCGGCACCGGCCGCCGAGCTGCTCCCACGTGTCGGCGAACCCCCAGCGGCAGCCCACGTCGGCGATCACGATCGGCTCGTCGAGCAGATCGCTCAGGATGGACGCGACTTCCAACGCCGCGGAGACGGACGGGTCGGGGCTCATCGCGACGGGCAGCGTACTCTCGTGCCGCCGCGGCCCCGGAGAGACAGGAGGGCTCGAGTGAGCCGGCCATCCCGATTCGAGAGCTTCCGCTACCTCGGCGACAAGCGGAACCAGACGGTGTACGACCTCGACCTCACCGAGAGCGCAGGTCTCGAGCCGGTCATCGACGAGCTCGTCGCGTCGGAGGCGTTCGCCGCGTTCGCGCCCGACACCCTCGCCGAGGCCCGGAACCGCGGGTACCACCCGCACCGATCGATCCAGGCCCGCGAGGACGACGGCGCGTAGCGGCGACGCGGGCTCAGTCGAGCGCGGGCTGCTCCAGCGGCGTGTCCGAGCGCGCCGTCGACCGCCCTTCATCCGCGCCGCGAACGCGGTGTCGGACAGCGCGGGCTCGCTCTTGAGCTCGTCGGGGTCGGGGAGCGGGTCGAGCAGGTCGACCCACGACGTGCAGCCGCCGTACTCGTCGCGCCACGGCACCTCGAGCGGCTCGATCAACCGGTGGACGCGCATCGCCAGCACCCACAGCGGCTGGCGCTTCTTCCACTGCAGCCGTGACTCGGCGTACTCGAGCGTCCAGATGAGCTTGGAGTCGAGCGCCGCAAGCTGCTCGGGATCGGTGATCGTCGCCGCGCCGACGATGTCGGCCCAGCCGTCGATCCGGATCGGCTCGCCGACGGGCGAACCTGCGGCGAGGTCGACCATCGGGCGGTACGCCGGCTTCAGCAGCTCGGGCCGCTGGTGCTCGACCGTCGGATAGAGCCACACGCGCGTCGACTTGAGCCCGAAGCGCCGGCCGTCTTCACGGAGACCGCCCTTGCGCACGTCGAGGATCTGCTCACCCTCGAGGAGCGCGTGCACGATGACGGCCCACTCCTTGTACGCGGGAACGCTCACGCCGTCCAGGGTAGTCACGGCCGCGCGCCCCAACGGATGCGGATCTGCTCCAACCGGTCGCGCAGCGCGCGTCCCTGCTCGCCGAGGAGGTGGAAGCGCCCGCGGACGCCCGCCAGCCCCGTGGCGGCGCGACCGGCGTCCTGGTCGGCGCGCACCCACCACCCCGCCGCCCGCGCCACCGTCTCGTCGGGGTCGAGCGCCGAGCGCGTTCAGCGTCAGCTGCACGTCTCGGCGCGCGAGAAGCGACGACGGGCGCCCGCTCGAGTGAACGCGCGACCTGAGCGCGGAGGGCGACGCTGGCCTGGCTCGCCTCGGCGCCGGCGATCCGGGCGAGGTCGCTCTCGGTGCGCGGCTTGCGGACGATCCACTTCTCGGGGAGCTCCAGCGGTCCCTTGACGGCGGCGTAGTCCACGTTGGTCTCGGGCTGGAACGACGCCGGCGTCACCGGGGTCAGCCGCAGCACGTCCTCCTCGACGAGGTAGCTGTCGTAGCCGAGCTCGGAGAGCACGCCGATGAGCTTCTCGGGTGTGGCGTCGAACATGCGCAACGTGTGCGCGTTGCTCTCGTACAGGACGGCGGGCGCGTCGGGTGCGGAGAGCATCTCGGACATGCCCGCGATGGCAGCGATCTCCGAGCCCTCGACGTCGAGCTTCACGACGTCGACGCGCGCCAGACCGAAGTCACCGAGGATGTCGGGCACGGTGCGGACGGGCACCTCGACGACGTTGGCCGCCCACGGCGAGTCGGTGATCTGGCCCCACGCCCCCTCCTGCTGGAACCGGACGGTGCCCTCGCGGTTGCTGACCGCGACCGGGACGACCGTGAGGGCGTCGTCGAGGCCGTTGGCGCGAGCGCTCTCACGCAGGAGGTCGACGTTGCGCGGCGACGCCTCCACTGCGATGACGCGGCGCCCGCTGGCCGCCGCCGCCAGGGCGAACGTGCCGAGGTGCGCGCCCAGGTCGAGGATCACCCCGGACGGCGGAGCGAGATCGAGCGCGAGCTCGAAGTGTGACGGGAAGTATTTGTGTGTCGCCATCACGTGCTGGGCGAGGAAGTCGAAATCGTCCGGCAGGAGGATGTCGAGCGTGTCTCCCCACGGGAGCTCGAGGACGGCCCAACGGCCGGCGCGGCTCATGCGCTCACGCGGTGACGCGACGCGGCCATCCGGTCGACGTCGTCGCGGGCGATCTCGAGGAGCCGGCCGACGACGTCGTCGACGGTCCACGACTGCGCATATCTGAGCGCCCCGGCGCGGAGTCCCTGGCGGTGGTCGGCGTCATCGAGGACGCGCGCGATCTCGCGGGCGACCGCGGCGGCGTCCGTCGGGGACGGCACGTGCGCCACCGTGCCGTCGGGCAGCTCGAGGCACGACGCGATGTTCGTGATCACGGGCAGGCCGGCGGCGAAGGCGTCGCCGACGGCGGCCGAGCCCTCGCCGTTGGCGTGCGAGTTCAGTTGCACCGCGCAGGTCGCGCTCTCGATCAACTCGTGGTATTCGCGGTCGGTGACGAAGCCGGTGACGTCGACGACGTCGCCGACGCCTCGGGCATCGATGCGGCGAACCAGGCGATCGAGGTGGTCGGGCCGGATCTGGCCGACGACGACGAGGCGCACCGGTCGTTCGCGATTGAGGATCGCGATCGCGTCGACGATCAGCTCGCGCTGCTTCGCGTCCTCCTCGCGTCCGAGCGTCACCACCGACGGGCGGTGTGCTCGGACGTAGCGGCGCATCCGGGCGCCGGCTCGGCACGGCCAACGGCATCACCTCGATGGGCGCCAGCGGCACCGGGCCGGCGTCGTGCTCGAGCAGCGTCTGCGCCCGGTGCGAGGTGACGATGCTCGTCCGGCTGTCGCCCGCCAGCTCGGCGGTCAGGCGCAGGCCCGAGCGCCGGTACGGCTCGTACGCCGCCCACCGCTGGTCCTCCATCGAGACGGTGAGCCCCGGGACGCGCGACCCGTAGCGGGCGAGCAGCTCGCGGAACAGCGTCAGCGCCGCCGGCGGGTCGTCGGCGAGCAGCCGGTGCGCATACGTGATGTACAGGCCGACGAGATCGACGTCGTGGAACCACGCGATGCCGGGATACCGCCGGGCGACGGCCAGCGTGTCGTGATGGAACCAGCTGTTGCCGATCGTGTAGACGACGGCGTCGTAGCGGGCGGGGTCGATCGTCCTGCCCAGCGAGCGGGCCGGGAACCAACCCGCGGCCGAGGCACGCGGGCGGCGCGGGCCGACGGCCTGGACCCGGCGTGACGGCAGCTCGTGGGCGATGTCGTCGTGGACCCAGTCGCAGGCGTCGACGAAGCAGTCGAGGTCGCAGTCGCGGGCCAGCCGGTCGGCGACGGCGAGGTTGTAGCGCGCCACACCGGACCGCACGGGCGGGAACGGGCCCACGAGCGCCACGCGCAGCCGCGACGAGCGCCGCCGCCGGCGCCGGGCCGGCGGGGCCTCGACGCGGTCGTAGGCGGCCAGCGTGCGGCGCGCGACGCGATCCCACGTGTGGCGGTGCACGGCGGCGGCGGCCTTCTCGCGCAGCCCGGACTGGTACTCGGTGTCGGTCAGGCCGCGCTCGATCAACGCCGCCAGCCCGCCGGCGTCGTCGGGATCGAACGTCGCCGGCGCCCAGTCGAGCACCTCGGGGAGCGGCGCCCGGTTCGAGGTGATCGCGAGCGAGCCGCAGCGGGCCGCCTCGAGGACCGGCAGCCCGAATCCCTCGTAGCGCGACGGGTACACGCACAACTCGGTCGTCTGGTACAGCGCGCGGATCACGGCGTCGGACACGAACCCGGTGAACACGACCTCGTCGCGGGCGAGCCCGACGTGGGCCGCGTGCGCCTCCCACCGGATCAAGCCTTCGAGCGGCAGTGTGCACGCCACGACGAGCTGGAGCGATCTGCGAAGGTCGGGACGCAACCGGGCGAAGGCCTCGAGGAGGAGCTCGGTGTTCTTGTGCGGCAGCCAGGCCGAGACGGTGAGGAGGAAGGGTCGCGTGACGCGCGGCAGCTCGTGCGCGAGCAGCTCCCGCGGGCGCTCACCCGCCTCGGGCGGCCGGAAGAAGTCGGACGTCGCCGCGCCCACGACGGCGATCCGGTCGGGATCGACCTGCAGGTGCTCGATGACGTCGCTCCGGGTCTGCTCCGAGAGCGCGATCAGGAAGTCGGCGTCGGTGAGCACGCGGTTGCGGACGCGGTGGAACCGCTCTCCCTCGCTGCCGGGTTGGAGCATGCCCGTCACGTCGGGGATGAGGTCGTAGACCTGGCACACGATCGGGATGCCGCGTGCCGAGCACGTGGCTCGGCAGCGCGCTCGGGCGCACGTCGGGCCGCTCGAACGGCGACATCACGTGATAGAGGATCGGTCCGTCCTGCTGCACCGCTCGCAACGCGGCGGCCGTGTTCCAGGTCAGCTGCGGCGCCGCGCGCGAGCTCGGGCGGAAGGTGGCGCGGGAACGGATGGTTCGGGTTGAGCCCGAACCCGGCCACGGACGCGCCGGTGCGGAGCAGCTCGAGGCTCAGCTGCGTCGTGTAGCGGGGGATCCCGCGTTCGAAGAACCCGCGGCTCTGGACCGTCTGGATGTCGAGGTACGGGCGCCAGCGAGGCGTCACGGACGCGGGTGGCGCGGACCAGCGCCATCCCCGCACGGGAAGGCGTGTCGTCCGGCTCGACGACGTCGCCACACGTGATCGTCGATGCGCTCGACGGTGCGGCGCGCTTCGATCTTCCAGTCGGTCAGCAGCTCGGCGAGGTGACTCTCGTCGTAGGTTCGGCTGCGGCGACCGACCGACCACTCGCCGAACGGGACCGTGAGGACGAGCTGCCCTTCGGGGCGCAACCACTTGCGGAACCGGTCGACGACCTGCCGGTCGAGGTCGTCGACGGGCTCGTCGCGCTCGAGCCCGAGGCCGGCGACGGCCGACAGCGCAAAGATCGCGTCGAGGGGCTCCGCCGGTCCGCTCCACTGATCGACCGGCTGTTCCACCACAGTGAGGTTCGGGTGTCCCGCGGGAAGTCCGGCGGCGAACGCGGTGACGCGCAGGCCGAGCGAGGCGAGCGCGAGCGGCAGCGGACCGTCGTCACCGCCGAACGTCGCCACGCCGGCTCCGGCCGGCAGGGCGTCGGCGGCCGCGTACGCGAACGGCAGCTCGACGACGTGGGCATCGATGGACGCTCCACCCGGGCCGAGCGCGGTGAACATCGTCTCGACGATCTCTTCCATGCGCGCGGTGAACAGGTCGGAGAACCGTTCGAGCGTGAACGCGAGCTCGGCGATCGTGTCTGCGTCGCCCGCGACGTCCTCGCGCGTCTGCCGCATGAGCGCGACGACCTCGTCGAGCCGGGCCGTCGGGTCCGGCGGCGGCGGGAGACGGTCGAGATGGTCGTGGAGATCCTGGAACCGACGATCGAAATAGCCGACCAGCGGTCGCGCGACTCCGATCGCCGCGCGCTTCGCACCGGATCGCGGTTCGGGCGCGCCGTGAACGTCGGAATCAGAGTCGGCCACGGACGGAGTATGCCACGATGGCGTCGTGGCTCTCCGAGCGCGTCGCGCCGTGCCGTGCATCTTCACGACCCCTTGAGCGGGAGGCGGCCCGCCGAGGCGCGCCTCGTCGTCGATCTGCAGACGGCGCAGGGCGGGTTCTTCGGAGACCGGGGGATCCGTCGCTACGCGATGTCGTTCACGCTCGCGCTGCTGCGGAAGCGCGCCGTGTCGGCCGTGCTGTTGAACCCGAACCGTCCGAACCACGAGTCGATACCCACCGAGCTCCGAGACGCCCCCGAAGCGGCGTGGAACACCGTGTCGACGCTGCGTCGACTCGATGCAGAAGGCGTGGGGGCGTACGTCATGACCTCGCCGTTCGAGCGGACCCGACCGGCCTCGTCGGCGTTGCCGCAGTACGTCGTGCAGAGCGGCATGCCGATCGCCGTCGTCCTCTACGACCTGATCCCCGAGGTCATCGACGTGTACCCGGCCGAGCTGATGGCGGGGTACCGCGCTCGCCGCGAGCTCATCAAGCGCGTCGACGTGGTGCTGGCACTCTCGGATCAGACCCGGCGCGACGCGATCGAACGCCTCGGCATTGCACCCGAGCGCGTCGAGGTGATCGGCGCGGGCGGTTCCGACTTCTTCCGACCGCCGGCGTCCGGCGACCAGCCGGCGCTGCTGCTCGCGGAGCGGCTTCCGGCGATCACGAAGCCGTTCGTCCTGTGCGTCACGGGTTGGTCGGCGCACAAGAACGCCGAGGGCCTGATCGACGTGTGGGCGCGGCTGCCGCGTGCGACGCGCGACTCGCATCAGCTCGTCCTGACCTGCCGGCTCCCACCCGAGGCGGGCACGGCGTGGATCGACCGCGGCCGCGAGCGCGGCCTTCGCGACGGCGATCTCGTCGTGACCGACTACGTCGACGACGACGTGCTGCGCGCCCTCTACCAGCAGGCCCGGCTCCTCGTGCTGCCGTCGTTCTACGAGGGGTTCGGGCTCCCCGTGCTCGAGGCGGCGCTCTGCGGATGCCCGGCGGTCGCGTCCAACGTGTCGGCGGTCCCCGAGGTCTTGCAGTGGTCGCCGGCGACGTTCTCGCCCTTCGACCTCGACGAGATGGCGAGCGTCGTGGAGCGCGGCCTGCGCGACGAGGAGTTCCGTCTGGAGCTGCGCCGGGTCGGTGAGGCGGCCGCGGCCCGCCACACATGGGAGCGCGTCGCCGACCGGACGATCTCGGCGTGCGCCCGACTCGACGCCGCGAGCACACGGCGGCGCGTCCCCAAGCCAGCGGCGTCGCGCTCGTCGGCTCGTTCTCGCCCGACGGCGAGCGCGCGTCCTGGAGCGCACGGCTCATGCACGCCCTCGAGCAGTGCCGTCGAGGTCGACTGCTTCGACGCTTCCGGTGCGGAAGACGGGCACGAGGTACGGCGCCGCCACCCGCTCGCCGTGCTCGGCCGGACCGTCGACCCGTGGAGCTACGACGCCTTCGTGTATCTCGTGGACGAGGCGACGCCGCCGGCCGTCCTCGACGCCGCCCGCCGCTACCCGGGCATCGTGTGGTTCCTCTCGCCGCCGGCCGAGTGCCCCGACGCGCACGCGCTCGCGAGCGCAGCTCGGGCGCGTCTCGTCCCGCCCGACACGGTGGCGCCGAACGGCCCGGCGCAGGTCGCTCCGTTCGCGCGTCCCACGCCCACGCGCACGGCCTCGGCCGACGATCTCGAAGGCGCGGCCGCGACCGTGCTCGAGCTCGTCCGGGTGTCGCGATGAGCTCGAGCCTCGCGCTCCACGCCTGCACGACGACCACGCACGCCCAGCTTCCCTCGGCGCGGGTCTTGTGCGACTCGCTGCGACGTCATCACCCGGACGCGGAGATCACGGTGCTCGTCGTCGACAGCGTCGACGGGGCCGAGGGCGTGCCGTCGGGCGTCAGGCTCGTCACGCCCGACGCGGTCGCGCCGCCCGAAGTCCTCGCCCGCCTGGTGATGATGTGCACGTCGACCGAGCTCGCCGGCGCACTCACTCCGTACCTCGTGCACATGCTCGTCGAGCAGGGCGCGCCGGCGGTCGTGGCGTTCGGGCCCGAGACCGAGGTCTTCGCACCGCTGGACCAGGTCGTGGAGCTCGCAGTCGAGCACGGCGTCGTGCTCGCCCCGCGGCTCGATGCGCCGTTCCCCGACGACGACCTCCAGCCGACGCCGTTGCAACTCCGAGAAGCGGGACCGTTTGCCTCCGAGTTCGTCGCCGTCGGGGCGGGGGCGTCGCCGTTCCTGGACTGGTGGTGCGATCGGCAGGAGCGCGCCGCGCTCGAGCCCGGCGGCGCACGGCAGTGGGGCCGGTGGACCGAGCTGGTCCCGGCGCTGTTCCCGTTCCACGCCCTCCGGGACCCGGGCTGCGGCGCATCGATGTGGAACCTGCACACGCGCGAGATCCGAGCCGCGAACGGCGGCTACGACGTCTCGGGCAGCCCGCTGCGCTGGTTCCACTTCGACGGGTACTCCCCGGACACGCCGCAGATGCTCTCGGCCGAGCTCGAGCGGCCCCGGGTCCGGCTCGGCGATCGACCGGGTCTGGCGCGGCTCTGCGACGAGCACGGCGCCCGACTCCGCGCCGCCGGGTACGACGCCGCCCCGGCGGCGTCCCGGTACGCGCCCCTGCCGGACGGCAGGGAGATCGACGCTCGCATGCGGCGGATGTACGTCGACGCCCTGCACGACGCGAGGGAGCGCGGCGAACCGGAACCGCCGTCGCCGTTCGCGCCGGGCGGCGCCGACGCGTTCGTGGATGGTTGGCCGAGCCGGTGGCTCCGCCGCCCGAACCTCTCGTCTCGCGCTACCTCACGCGGGTCTGGCAGGAGGACGAGTCGATCCAGGAGGTGTTCCCGTCGCTGGCGGGGGAGGGAGCCGAGGAGTACCTCGGCTGGATCCGCACACCGGACGACCAGACATCCCGGCGTGGGTCGTCCCGTCCGAAGAAGACGTGCTCGACGCTCATGAAGCGTCGGTGGCAGGCGCGGCCGTCGGGCCCGCGGCCACGGGGCGTGAATCTCGTCGGGTACGTGACCGCGGTCCTGGGCGTCGGCGAAGTCGCCCGGCTGATGGCCGCGACGCTCGACACCGCCCGCGTGCCGACGGCGATCGTCGCGAACCGGACGACCATGAGCCGGCAGAGCCTGGCGTTCGACTCGGCGCGGCACGAGCGAAGCCGCGTACGACGTGAACCTTCTCTGCGTCAACGCCGACCACACCGTCCACCTCGCCCAAGAGCTCGGCCCGGACTTCTTCGCCGGTCGGCGCACGATCGGCGTGTGGTTCTGGGAGGTCGAGGACTTCCCGCCGGCGATGACAGAAGCGTTCGCGGTCCTCGACGAGCTGTGGGTCGCGAGCGACTTTGTGCTCGAGGCGATCGCGCCCGTTTCGCCGCGGCCGGTGCGCAAGTTCCCGCTCCCGGTCGTGGTGCCCTCCGTGCCCGACGATGTCACGACGGTCAGAGCTCGGGCTGCCCGAGGACCGGTTCGTCTTCCTGTTCGTCTACGACTTCTTCAGCACCGCCGAGCGGAAGAACCCGCTCGGGTTGATCGACGCGTTCACGCGCGCGTTCGGCCCCGACGACGGCCCGGTGCTGGTGCTCAAGTCGATCAACGGCGACAAGCGGGTGAGTGAGCTCGAGCGCGTTCGGCTCGCAGCCGCGGGTCGCCCCGACGTGATCGTCCGCGACGAGTACCTCTCGTCCGAGCACCACAACGCGCTCCTCGGCCACAGCGACGCGTACGTCTCGCTCCATCGCTCCGAGGGCTTCGGCATGGACATGGCGAAGGCGATGGGCCTCGGGAAGCCGGTCGTCGCCACCGGCTACTCGGGGAACCTCGAGTTCATGGACGACGCCACCGCCTACCTCGTCGACTACGACCTCGTGCCCGTCGGACCCGGAAGCGAGCCCTACCCGCCGGACAGCCGGTGGGCCCAGCCGAGCGTCGATCACGCCGCCGAGCTGATGCGCCGGGTCGTCGACCGGCCGGAGGAAGCGCAGGAGCGGGGCCGGCGCGCCGAGGCGCGCATCCGCGCCGACTTCTCGCTCGCGTCCCGCGGGGGCGCGCTGGTGCGGATGCTGGACGGCGCTCGTGCCCGTGAGGGCATCCAAGGCTCGTGGCGGAAGTTCTTCATGGACGGCTGGCGCGAGCGCAGGCGGCGGCGCGCCGACCTGCCCCCCGGCACCCTCGACTGGCTGCCCGACGGCACGCCGATCGATCCGACGATGCGAGGGCTTCTCGCCGAGGACGGCGCGGCGGCGCCGGATCCCGAGGGCGACCTGGAGGGTCTCTACGCCTGGCTCAACGAGCGGGTGTTCCCGCCGAAGGCGCCGGTCGTCTCGCGGTACCTGCACCGGCTGTGGTGCGACCGGCGCGACCTGCAGTCGCACTTCCCGGACCTCGAGGCGGACCCGCGCAGCTATCTCGAGTGGCTCGTCGACCACGGCCACGACGACACCGACGTCCCGTACCGGCTGCTGCCCACCCGCGACGACCTGCGAGCCCTCACCCGGTACCAGGAGCGACAGGCCCGGCGCGAGCGGCTGACCCGAGTAATGCGGTCGGCCGGGCAGCGGGCGGCCGGGCTCGTGAACCGCCGCTAGTGCGTGCGAGGGACGTCCAGCGCCGCGGCGCGGCGACCGTCAGCACGTCGCGCAGCGTCTCGTCGAGCGGGATCTCGGGCTCCCATCCCGTCGCGGCGCGGAGCCGCGCCGGGTCGCCGACGAGGCGGGGGACGTCGACCGGGCGGACGAGCTCGGGATCGACGACGAGCTCGAGCGGCGCGTCACTCGTCGCGAGCATCGTGTCGGCGACCTCCCGCACGCTCACACCGTGCCCGGAGCACACGTTGTACGCCTCGCCCGGTGTTCCGTGCTCGACGAGAAGCCGGTACGCGCGCACGACGTCGCGCACGTCGCTGAGGTCGCGGACGACGTCGACGCGCCCGACACTGACCTTGTTGCCCTCGTCGCGTTCGGCGTCCGCGATGCGCTGCGCGAGGGCGGGGACGAGCATCGACGCGCTCTGTCCCGGACCGGTGTGGTTGAACGCGCGGACGCGCAGCGTTCCCAACCCGTCGCCGAGGAACGCCTGCAACGCGAGGACGTCGGCGGCGGCTTTGCTCGCGCCGTACGGCGTGACGGGCCGGATCGGCGACTCCTCCGTCAACGGGAGGTCCTCGGGGCCCACGACGCCGTACACGTCGGCGCTGCCCGCGACGAGCACGCGATCGACGCCGGCGTCGGCGCACGCCCGCAGCACGTTGAGCGCGCCCAGGGCGTTGACCCGGAAGACGGTCTCGGGCGCGTCCCACGACCGACCGATGTGGCTCAAGGCGGCCAGGTGGTACACGGCGTCCGGGCGTGCCGCGCGCCAGCACCTCGCGGACCTCGGCCGCATCGGTGACGTCGACCGAGGGAGTGCCGGTGCGGTCGATCGTCACGACGTCGTCGCCGTGGCTCCGGAGGAACGGGACCAGGTGGCTCCCGACGAAGCCGCTGCTCCCGGTGACGGCAGCCCTCATGCCAGCGACCGGTACAGGTCGACGAACCGGGGTGCGATCTGCGGCCAGCTGTAGCGCTCGACGAGGCGGCAACCGCGGGCGACGAGCTCGCGGCGCAGCTCGTCGTCGTGCACCACCCGATCGAGCGCGCCGGCCAGGCCGTCGACGTCGGCGGGGTCGACGAGCACGGCGGCGTCGCCGAGCGTCTCGGGCAGCGCGCCGGCGCGCGCCGCGACCACGGGCACCCCGGCGCTCATCGCCTCGAGCGGCGGGAGCCCGAAGCCCTCGTAGATCGAGGGGTACGCGAGCACGCGGGCGCCGCTGAGCAGGTCACGCCGCTCCGCGTCGCTCACGTACCCGAGTCGCACGACGCGGTCGGCGTGCTTCGCCGCCGTCCGGGCGGTCTGGAACTCCGATGCACCCCAGCCGTCGGCGCCGGCGACGACGAGGCGCAACGCCGGGTCGCGTCGGCGCCATCTGGTCGAAGCGCGCGCACGAGCACGGGCAGGTTCTTGCGCGGCTCGACCGTCCCGAGCGCGAGCACGTACCGCTCGCTCCCGGCGATGGCACGGCCGCGCGCCGGGTCGCCACCGGCGCTGGGTCGGACGCCGAGCGGGATCTGCACGATCCGCGTGTCGTCGATCCCGAAGTGCTCGCGTACCTCGCCGGCCACGAACTCGCTCGTCGCGTGCACCACCGCGCCGCGGTCGAGCGCCCGCGTCACGAGCCGGCCGTACTGCAGCGTGTCGGCGTGTGCACAGCTCGGGGAAGCGCACGAAGGTCAGGTCGTGGATCGTCACGACGACGGGGCTGCGCGCCGGCGGGCCGATGAACGTGGCGTGCACGACGTCGACCGCGGCCCGTCCAGAGCTCGACGCGCGGCATGTCGCTGTGCAGCCACAAGGCGCGGACGAGGCGAGCGGGGATCGCGCGGACGGCAGGGCGGACACCGGGCGGGATCCGGTCGGCGAGCTTCTGCCGGCCGCGGAACGTGAGCGCGTAGGCGACCAGGTCGAGGTCGGTGCGTCCGGCGAGCGTGTCGAGGAGCCCGTGGGCGACTTCGCCGACCCCGGTCGCATCCCCCAGCAGCGGCGTGCCGTCGACGGCGAGCCGAAGCGGCGCGGTCATCGCCGTGTCAGATCTCGAGCGGCTCGTGCTCGATGCCCTCGAGGAGCCGCTCGACGCTCTGGGCGGGCACGCCGGCGCGCATCTGGCGAACCAGCAGCACCGCCATCACCGCCGCGCACCCGAGGCAGGCGAAGAGGAAGGCGAGCTCCACCCGGAGGAACAGCTCGACGCCGGCCGCGGACATCGCGACCAGCGCGATCGCGCCGAACACGATGCCGATCGCCCACGACACCGTCGCCTTGGCGTGGCCCATCAACGCGATCAGCGCTTGCGCGAGCGTGAGAGCCAGGATGAACGCGCCGCTGCCCGCCGCGAGCATCGCGAGCTCGCCGCCGCTGATGGTCTTGTCGAAGAAGATCTTCACGGCCCAGGGCCCGAGCACGAGCGCGCCGACCACGCCGATCACGCCGACGGCGAGGACGATCAGCACCAGCTTGCGCAGGCCGTTGCGGAAGTCCTCGTGCTCGCCCGCGCCCGCCAGGCGCGCCAGCTTCGGGAGCAACGCCGCCTGCACCGCCTGGAACAGGATGATCGGGACGCGAGCGAGGAAGAACCCGGAGACGAACGCGGCGACCTCCGCGTGCTGCGCGCTGGTGGCGAGGACGGTCGCGATCAGGATCGGCGCGTAGCTCAAGCCCTGGGCGAGGACGGACCCGCTCAGCAGGTACCCGAGGTTGGACGAGAGCTCCGACCACGGCGCCTGCGGCCCCGGCTCGACGAGCCCGTGCTGCTTGCGCAGCGCGAGCAAGCTCGCGAGCACGGGCGGGATGGCGAGGCACAGGCCGTACGCGACCGGGTTGGTGACGCCCGCGAACCACAAGACGACGGCGGGCAGGAGGCGGATGACCCCCTCGGCGCCGAGGATGACGCCGTAGGGGCCGAAGCGCCCGTTCCCCGAGAGCGTGCCGCGCGTCAGGTGCTGCGCGGCGTACGTGACGAGCGCGATCGCGAAGCAGATGACGAGGCCGCCGACGCCCTTGAACAGGTTCTCGCGCAGCACGCCGCTGAACAGCAGCGTGAGCAACAGGAGCCCGGCCGTGCCCCACAACGCCGCGATCGCGGCGCGCCGCACGACCGGCCCGCCCCCGATGTGGAGAGCGCGGCGGTGGGCGAGCGCGCGACCGACCTCCTGCTCGAGGGGAAGGAAGCAGCCCGGCGCGACCACGAACACCAACGGCCAGAGCCCGCCGATGACGGCGGCGTAGTCCTTCTCGCTCAGGCCGCGGGCGCAGGCGATGAAGAAGCCGTACGTCGCGATGCCGGTGACGGCGAGGCCGATCCCGACCGCGAACGTGCCCTCGGGGACGGCCTTCTTGGCCGCGTCGAGCGACCGCTGTGCGCGTTGTGCCATCGGTTCCTTGCTGGGTGGATCGATCCCCCGGGCTTGCGCGGTTCCCGGGACCGACGTGACAGGGTATCCCGTTCCCCGCAGGTGAGCGGGTTCGGCGGCGTCGACGATCCGGCGCGAGGATCGCTCCGAATGGGGCGAGGCACGTGAGTACCCGTACGCTCATCCTGCTGGCCGCGATCACCGGCCTGGCGATCCTCGCCGCCGGCGCGATCCAGATCCTCCTGGCCCGCTGAGAGCGCCCGCCGTCCGGCGCGGCGGACCTGAAAGAATGACCTCTACACCGAAAATCGGTGAGCGAAGGGGGTGGCCACCCTGGCCGAGCAGTTCGACGTCGTCGTCCTCGGGGGAGGACCGGGCGGATACGCGCGCCGCGCTCTACGGCGCGTCGGCGGGTCTACGCGTCGCGATGATCGAGGAGCCAGCGGGTCGGGGGCACGTGCCTCCACCGGGGCTGCATCCCGGCCAAGGAGCTCCTCCAGACGGCCGAGGTGCTGCGCACGGTGTCGGGCGCCAAGGAGTTCGGCGTCGACGCCGGGCAGCAGCCGACGCTCGACCTCGGCACCAGCCAGACGCGCAAGCAGCAGGTCGTCGACCGCCTCACGCGCGGGCTCGAAGGTCTCCTTCAAGAACCGCAAGGTGACCGTCGTGCCGGGGACCGGCTCGCTGATCGACGCCGGCGCCCGTCACGTGCGCGTCGTCGGACGGCTCCGAGCTCCAGGGCGACCGGCCTGATCCTGGCGACCGGCTCGCTCCCGCGCCCGCTGCCCGGGCTCGAGTTCGACGGCGACCGCATCCTCAACGTCCGACCACGTGCTCGAGCTCGACGAGGTACCGGGCCGAGTCGCTGATCATCGGCGCGCGGCGCCATCGGCTGCGAGTTCGCGTCGCTGCTGAGCGACGTCGGCAGCGAGGTGACGCTGGTCGAGGCGTTGCCGCGCATCCTGCCCGGCGTCGACGTCGAAGCGGCCGACGTCGTCGCGCCGCTCGTTCCGGAAGCGCGGGCGTCAGCCTGCACACCGGCGTGCGCGTCACCGGCATCGACGGCGCCGCGCGAGCTGACCGTGAGCTACGACACCGAGCCGAAGGCCCGCAGGAAGTCGTGGTCGACAAGGTCGTCGTGAGCATCGGGCGGCGGCCGCGCTCCGAAGGGATCGGCCTCGAAGGCTCGGGGGTCGAGGTCGACGAACGCGGGTTCATCCGCGTCGACGGCCTCATGCGGACGACCGTGCCCGGTGTGTACGCCGTGGGCGACGTGGTCGACGCGCCCGCAGCTCGCGCACGTCGGGTTCGCCGAGGCGATCGTCGCCATCAAGACGATCCTCGGCGAGGAGGCGACCCCGGTCGACTACGAGAAGGTCCCGTGGGGGATCTACTGCCATCCCGAGGTCGCGTTCGCGCGGGTCACCGAGGAGCACGCGCGCGAGCTCGGGTACGACGTCGTGACGCAGGTGCACCGCTTCGGCGGGAACAGCCGGGCGCTCATCATCGGCGAGACCGACGGGCTCGTGAAGATCGTCGCCGAGCGCGACGGGCGCGATCCTCGGCGTGCACATCGCCGGCCCGTGGGCGACCGAGCTGCTCGCAAGAGGGCTACCTCGCCGTGAACTGGGAGGCCAGCCCGGCCGAGGTCGGGGCGTTCATCCATCCTCACCCGACGCTGAGCGAGGTGTTCGGCGAGTCCGCGCTCGCGCTCACCGGTCGCAGCCTGCACGCCTGACGACGGAGGACCACGGGTGGACATCCAGATGCCGCAGCTCGGCGAGACCGTCACCGAGGGGACGATCACGCGCTGGCTGAAGAGCGTCGGCGACCACGTCGACGCCGACGAGCCGCTCTTCGAGGTCTCGACCGACAAGGTCGACTCGGAGGTGCCCGCGCCCGAGCCGGGACGCTGAGCGAGATCCTGTCCAGGAGGGGGAGACGGCCGAGGTCGGCACCCGCCTCGCGGTGATCTCGGACGGCGCCGGCGCGCCGGCGCCGGCCGCGGCCACGGCCACCGCGGCGGCTCCGCCGGCCGCCTCGGCGGCTCCGCCGCAGCCGGCGGCTCCGCCGCAGCCGGAGCCGGCCCGCGCCGGCCCGCGCCGCCCGAGCCGGCCGCCGCGGCGCCGGCGCCGCCGCGCCGCCGCGCCGCCGCCACCTCGGCGCCGCCGCGCCACCCCGGCGGGCTCCGCCGGCCACCTCGGCGGCTCCGCCGACCGCCTCGGCGGCCGCCGTCCCAAGCGGCGACGGGCGGGCAGCTCATGTCGCCGGTCGTGCGCCGGCTGCTCAACGAGCACGGCCTCGACGCCGGCGAGGTGCAGGGGAGCGGCGAAGGCGGCCGCATCACCCGCAACGACGTCCTCGACGCCGCCGCCAGCCGGCAGCGGCCCGCGCACGACCACGTCGGCGGCTCCGCCGCGCCCGCCCCGAGCCGCGCCTGCCCCGGCCCCGCCGCCCGGCGCCGGCGCCGACCCCGCCGCCCGCCACCGGACCGCGCCCGTGGCGCCGGCCGCGCCCGGCGCCGGACGGACCGCCCCGATCGCGCCGAGCGAAGCCGCCGCGCCGGCGGCGCCCTCCACCGGCGACGAGACCATCCCCTTCGACAACATCCGCCGGCGCACGGCCGAGCACATGGTCCGCTCGAAGGCGACGAGCGCGCACGTCTACACGTCGATCGAGGTCGACTACGAGCGCGTCGACCGCGCCCGGCGCGCCGAGCAGGACGACTGGAGGATCCGCGAGGGCTTCCCGCTCACGTACCTCCCGTTCATCGTCGCGCGCGTTCTGCGACACGGTCGAGGAGTTCCCGAACGTCAACGCCAGCGTCGACGGCGAGAACCTCGTCGTCCACCACGACATCCACGTCGGCATCGCCGTCGATCTCGACTTCAAGGGCCTCATCGCGCCGGTGATCCGCAACGCCGACGGCAAGCGCCTGCGGCTCATCGCCCGCGAGATCCACGATCTCGCGACCCGCGCCCGCAGCAAGCAGCTCATGCCCGACGAGATCGCTCGGCGGGACGTTCACGATCACGAACCCGGGCCCGTGCGGCACCTACATGACGCTGCCGATCATCAACCAGCCCCAGGTCGCGATCCTCTCCACCGACGGCATCCGGAAGCGGCCCTGGGTCGTGACCGGCCCCGACGGCGAGGACTCGCTCGCCATCCGCCACGTCGGCATCCTGGCGCTCACGTGGGACCACCGCGCCTTCGACGGCGCGTACGCCGCCGCGTTCCTCCAGGCCATGAAGGACGAGATCGAGGGGCGCGACTGGGAGGCCGAGCTCGCGTGACCGCGTTGCGCGTCCGCTGGCTCGGGCGGGTCCCGTACGCGGAGGCCGACGAGCTCCAGCGGGCCCTGCTCGAGCGCGCCGCCGACGACTACCTGCTCCTGCTCGAGCACCCGCACGTCTACACGCTCGGCAAGTCCGCCGATCCCGCTCACGTGCTCGTCCCGCCGGCGTCGGTCGGCGCCGACCTCGTGCGCACCGACCGCGGCGGCGACGTCACGTACCACGGGCCCGGCCAGCTCGTCGGCTACCCGATCGTCACGCTGCCCGAGTGGCGCGCCGGCCAGCGCGACGTCGTCGCCTACGTGCGGCGCCTCGAGGCCGTGCTGATCGTCGGCGCTCGGCGACCTCGGCGTGCGAGGCCGACCGTGACGACGGGTACACGGGCGTGTGGGTCGGCGGCGAGAAGATCGCCGCCATCGGCGTCCGGGTCGTCGCGCGGGCGCACCCGCCACGGCTTCGCCCTGAACGTCGATCCCGACCTGTCGATGTTCGGCCACATCGTCCCGTGCGGCATCGCCGACCGCGGCGTCACCTCCCTCGCCGCGCAACTCGGCGCCGCGCCCGACATGCACGACGTGGTCGACGCCGTCACCGCCCGCTTCGCCGAGCACTTCCCCTACGCGCGACGTCGAACGCCAGGACGTCGTCTGGCGCGAGCCGGCGCCGACGACCTGTCGGCGTTCACGCCGCGACGCGTGCGACGGAGCCGCGGCAGCCGCCCGCGGCGGTCAGGCGCCCGGTGCGCCTGCTCGGCCGGCTGGCGGAAGCCGGCGTCGAGGCGCCGGCCGAGGATCCTGCGTTCCGGCGGCCGGAGTGGATGAAGGTCAAGGCCGACCTCGGCCCGAACTACCGCGAGACGAAGCGGCTCATGCGGGGCCTGTCGCTGCACACGGTGTGCGAGGAGGCGGGCTGCCCCAACATCTACGAGTGCTGGGCCGACAAGACCGCCACGTTCATGATCCTCGGCGATCGGTGCACGCGTGCGTGCGGGTTCTGCCTCGTCGACACCCGCCATCCGCTCCCGCTCGACGACGAGGAGCCCGAGCACGTCGCCGACGCCGTCGCCCAGCTCGGTCTCGCCCACGCCGTCATCACCAGCGTGGCCCGCGACGACGTGCCCGACGGCGGCGCGAGCGCGTTCGCGGCGACGATCCGCGCCGTGCGCGCCCGCAACACCGCGCACCGCGGTCGAGGTGCTCATCCCCGACTGCAAGGGCGATCCCGAGGCGCTGGCGGTCGTCTTCGACGCCCGGCCCGACGTCCTGAACCACAACCTCGAGACGGTCGCCCGGCTGCAGCGGGCGGCGCGGCCGTCGGCGGCGTACTTCCGATCGCTCGCCGCTGCTGGCACGCGCCAAGGACGCCGGGCTCACGACCAAGTCGGGGATCATCCTCGGCATGGGCGAGACCGAGGACGAGCTGCGCGGCGCGATCGCCGACCTCCGGAACGTCGGCGTCGACATCCTCACGCTGGGTCAGTACCTGCGCCCGACGGCTCGGCACCTCCCCGTGGTCCGGTGGTGGACGCCCGCCGAGTTCGACGACCTGGGCGAGTACGCGCGCGGGCCTGGGCTTCGCCCACGTCGAGTCGGGGCCGCTCGTGCGCTCCAGCTACCACGCCCGCAGCGCGGCGCAGGCGACAGCTCCGGCGGGCGCGCAACCGGTCGACGGCGTCAGCGCCTCCTGAGCGGCCGGCCCAGGCCGCTGATCCAACGCGCCAGACGCCAGCTCCGGCTGCTCTCGATGAGGGTCAGACGCGCCGACAGCTCCTGCACGGCCGGGGCGACCGGCTCGACCAGCGGCGTCTCACCGCCCGGCACTTCGAGCAGGACGTAATCCTGGTACTCGAGGCTGCGCCGGGGGATGAACGCGCGGATCAAGAGGTCCCTTCCCCAGTGCGAGAACACGTACCACGGCGCGTGAAACGTCGTGTGGTACCAGTCGGGGAACGGCCCACCGACCCAGTTGTCGTCCTCGACGAAGAGGATGCCGCGCGTCGCGAGCGCCGGCTCCCAACCCGTCGTGTCCTGGCCCTGGCCCCGCGCCGCTGCTTCGGCGTGCCGGAACGCACGCTCGCCGTGGACGCTGAGCAGCAGGTATCCGCCCGGCCGGGTGACACGCCGGAGCTCGGCGA
Organism: uncultured Actinomycetes bacterium; assembly: GCA_963747195.1. Classification (GTDB taxonomy): domain Bacteria; phylum Actinomycetota; class Acidimicrobiia; order IMCC26256; family JACDBD01; genus JALZAA01. Next base: position 613,128 of record CAVVDV010000005.1, on the reverse strand, counting down.
GCCAGAGGTCCTGGGCGTGCTCGTCGATGTGCGTGAAGACGCTGCTCGAGAACACGAGGTCGAAGTGGGCGTCGGGAAACGGCAACGGCGGGAACTGACCGTTGCGCTCGAAACGGGCGTACGGAAAGTTCGCCGACGCCCACTCGAGCGCGTCGGCGTCGATGTCGGTTCCGTACAGCTCGCTCCGTGCCGCGAGCCCCTCCAACCACATCGCGATGCGGCCGCACCCGCATCCGAAGTCCAGGATGCGGTCGAACGAGTCGAGCGGGCGCTCCCACGACGCGAGCGCCGCCTCGATCTCGGATGCGCTGATGCGCCCCGATTCCCGGAACGTCGCCTCGCCCTCGCGGACACCCGACACGCGGTACTGCAACTCGTCGGGCGGAAGGGGCTTCTCGGAATCCGCCGGATCGATGTTCGACGTCATCTCGTTTCCGGGTGTCGGTGTGTCCGGCGGTCCGTGAGGGCGGAATACGTTACCCGTCGCTCGACCGGCCGCCGTTAGGCTCTTTCGCGATGCCGCTTCCTCGCGTGCGAGCCTGATGGGCCGGGTCCTCGAGGCGATCACCGACGAGCTCGCAGAGTTCATCGCTGCGCAGCGGGTCTTCTTCGTCGCCACCGCTCCCACCGACGGCGGCCACGTGAACGTGTCGCCCAAGGGCCTCGACACCTTCGCGGTCCTCGATCCGAACACGGTCGCGTACCTCGACCTCACCGGCAGCGGCGTCGAGACCGTCGCCCACCTGCGCGAGAACGGCCGCATCACGATCATGTTCTGCGCCTTCGACGGCAAGCCGAACATCGTGCGCCTCTACGGGCGCGGCGAGGTGCTCCCGACCGGCGAGCCCGAGGCGCGACGCGCTCCTCCCGCGATTCGGCGCGTACCCCGGCGCGCGGTCGGTGATCCGCGTGCAGGTCGATCGTGTATCCACGTCGTGCGGCTACGGCGTCCCGCTCCTCAGCTACGAGGGCGAGCGCGACCAGTTGACGACGTGGGCCGATCGCCGCGGGCCCGACGGCCTCGTCGAGTACCGGGAGGAGAAGAACGCCGTCAGCATCGACGGCCTCCCCGGTCTCAGCGCCGCCGACTCGTAATGCCGGCGGACCGCATGGCGCGGGTGCGGGGCCGCATGGACGAGCTCGGCGTCGACGTGCTGCTGCTCTCGATCGGCGCCGACCTGCCCTAGCTCACCGGCTACGAGGCGATGCCGCTCGAGCGCCTCACCATGCTCGTGCTGCCACGCGACGGCGACGCCACCCTCGTCGTGCCGCGCCTCGAGGCGCCCGCGTCGAGGAGCAGCCCGACGTGTTCTCGATCGCGGCCGTGGGACGAGACCGACGATCCCGATCGAGCTCGTCGCCGAAGCTCGCGCGGGCGCGCCCGCGACCGCCGCCATCGGCGACCACACGTGGGCCCGGTTCGTGCTCGAGCTCCAGCGCGCGCTGCCGCGCACCACGTTCCGGCAGCGCGAGCGAGGTCACCGGCCCGCTGCGCGTGGTGAAGGACGCGGCCGAGATCGACGCGCTGCGCGCCGCGGCGCGCGCGGTCGACGGCGATCGTGCGGCGAGATGCGCGCCGCGTCCGTTCGCCGGCCGCACCGAGGCCGACGTGCACCGCGAGCTCGTGCGAGCGCATGCTCGACGCCGGCCACCAGCGCGCCAACTTCGCCATCGTCGGCGTCGGGACCGAACGCGGCCAGCCCGCACCACGAGGCCGGCGACCGCGGGTGATCGAGCCCGGCGACGTCGTGCTGTGCGACTTCGGCGGCACGCATGGGCACGGCTACTGCTCCGACATCACCCGGCTGTTCGTCGTGGGCGAGCCGTCCGCCGAGGTGCGCGACGCCTACGCCGTGCTCGTCGAGGCGCAGGAGGCAGGCGGTGCGCGCGGCGACGCGTCGGCACGCCGTGCGAGGACGTCGACGCCGCGGCGCGCCGCGTGATCACCGACGGCCGGCTACGGCGACCGTTCATCCACCGCACCGGTCACGGCATCGGCGTCGAGGCGCACGAGGATCCGTACATCGTGGCCGGCAACGCGACGCCGCTCGCGCCCGGGCACGCGTTCAGCGTCGAGCCCGGCATCTACCTCCCCGGCCGCTTCGGCCTCCGGCTCGAGGACATCGTGGTCGCGACCGCCGACGGGCCCGAGCGCCTGAACCAGGCCGCCGCGCGACCTCGCCGTCGTCGAGCTGAGCCGCGGCCATGCGAGCTCGACGTCGGCGACGGTCCTGCTCGCAGTGGGCGACGGGCGGGCTGTTCTTCCTGCTGGGTCACGACCCGCCGGCGCGAGGTCGGGCTCGGCTACGGCTGGCTGCTGCGCGTCGTCGTTCCGCGTGATGGCGGCCGGCGCGCCGCGGTGGTCGCCGGCCGGCGACGCGGCGGCACCGGCGCGGCGGTGCGCAACGTCGGCGCCGCGGCTGATGGCGCTCGCGGCCGCGGTCGCGCTGCGCCAGTCGTCGATCGCGCGGCGGCGGGCGGGCGTGCGCGGCCAGCGCGAGCGCGCCGCGCCGAGCGCGCCGCAGCGGGTCGCGGCGATGACCGGGCGCGCCGACCGCGCCGACGGCCGAGCCCAGCCCGGTGAGGACGCGCCCGAGTTCCGACCCGCGCCTCGATCTGCTCGCCGCCGGTCGCCGGGCTCGTCGGGCTGCTCGGCGCGGCCGCGTCCGTCGGCGGGCCCTACGCGCTGAGCGCTGTTCCGGCTCGTCGTCGGGCGCGCTGTTCCTCGGCGCGGTGACCGACGCGATGCTGCTCGGCCACTGGTACCTCGTGCAGCCCGGCCTCGCGCGCGGCCCGATCAAGCAGATGGTCGTGCTGGCGGCGATCGCTGTGGCCGTTCGAGATCGTCGCGTACCTGATGGCCGATCGGGATGGTGTCGGTGCTCAACGGCACCATCGACGACGGCTACGACGGGCTGCTCGGATGGATGTGGTGGTCGTGCGCGGTCACCACGATCGGGCTGCTCGTCGTCACGTGGCTCGCGCTCCGAAGGAGCGCTACTACTCGGCGGTGATGGCCGCGACCGGGCTGCTCTACCTCGCCATCCTCACCGGCTTCGGCACCGATCTCATCGCGCGTGCCGTTCTGGCGCCATAGGACAGATGCCGATGAGCGCCCCTCGGCGGGCGCGATGGCAAAGTGATGGGACGTTTTTGTACCGTATCGACTCCGCCCGGTGAGTTTCCGGGTCGCGACGTGCCCGAGGCCCCCCACCGGCTTGGAGCTGACGCCCGATGACCCGATTGGCCGAGTACGCCGGTACGCGCGAGCTCACGGTCAATCTCACGCTCCGGGAGCTGCGCGGCCAGTACAAGCGCTCGGTCGCTCGGCTGGACCTGGTCGCTGCTCAACCCGCTGGCGACCGTCATCATCTACTCGATCGTCTTCGGCGTTCTTCCTCAAGGTCGACCCGCCGCGTCGGGCACCCGAGCGGGCTCCACATCTTCGCGCTGTTCCTGCTGTGCGGCCTGCTGCCGTGGAACTTCCTGTCGAACGGCGATGAACGGCGTCGCTCGACGTCGCTCGTCGGCAACGGCAACCTGATCAAGAAGGTGTACTTCCCGCGCGAGCTGCTCGTCGTCGTCGACGTCGGCGTCGCTGCTCGTCACGTTCCTCATCGAGCTCGGCGTGCTCTGCGTGATCCTGCTGCTCGTCGGCAACATGGTGCTGCCGTGGATCCCGGTGCTCGCTCGTGCTCGTCGCGATCGCAGACCGTGTTCGTGCTCGGCATCGGGCTGATGCTGTCGCGTGCTCAACGTCTACTTCCGCGACGTCAAGCACTTCGTGGGCATCGCGCTGCAGGCTGCTCTTCTACTCGGCGCCGATCGTGTACCCGATCAGCTCGTGCCCGAGCACGCCGACGTGCTCGGCGTCGACGTCCCGCTGCTGCGGCATCTACGAGCTGAACCCGCTGGTCCGCTTCGTCGAGGCCTACCGCGACGTGCTCTACGACCTGCGCTTCCCGCCGCTGTCGGACGTCGTCGTACCTCATCGTGTGGGCGGTCGGCGCTGCTCGCGATCGGCTGTGGGTGTTCCGCCAGCTCGAGCCGCCGGCTCGCGGAGGAACTGTGAGCGCGGCCGCGATCACCGTCGACGACGTCTCGAAGCGGTTCCGCCTCTACCACGAGCGCAACCAGTCGCTGAAGGCGGCGGTCATGCGCGGCGCGCCGGGCCCGCTACGAGGAGTTCTGGGCGCTCGAGGACGTCTCGTTCGAGGTGCCCGAGGGCATCGACGTTCGGCCTCATCGGCGAGAACGGCTCGGGCAAGAGCACGCTGCTCAAGTGCATCGCCCAGCATCCTGCGGCCCGACAAGGGGCGCGATCGACGACGCACGGCAAGATCTCGGCGCTCCTCGAGCTCGGCGCCGGCTTCCACCCCGAGCTGTCCGGGCGCGAGAACGTCTTCCTCAACGGCTCGATCCTCGGCCTGACGCAAGAAGCAGCTCGACGCAGCGCTTCGACGAGATCGTCGAGTTCGCCGGGCTCGAGCAGTTCATCGACACGCCGGTGAAGAACTACTCGTCGGGCATGTACGTGCGGCTCGGGTTCTCGGTCGCGATCAACGTCGACCCCGACATCCTGCTCATCGACGAGGTGCTCGCGGTCGGCGACGCCGAGTTCCAGCGCAAGTGCTCGGAGAAGTTCGCCGAGCTTCCGCGCAGCAGGGCAAGACGATCGTGATCGTGTCGCACGCGCTCGGCATCGGTGCGCAACCTGTGCGACGAGGTCGCGCTGGCTCGAGCACGGCGTGCTCCGCCGACGTCGGCCACGCCGGGCGAGGTCATCGACGAGTACCTCGGCGACGTCGCACGCCGACCGCGCCGCCGACGGCGAGCACGGCGTCGCGGTGGGGGTCGGGCGAGGCGCGGATCGAGAGATCGAGCTCCTCGACGCGTCGGGCGAGCCCGTGAAGCGGGTCCGCACCGGCGACACGGTCGTCTTCCGGTTCCACTACAAGTCCGACGCGCTCGATCGACAAGCCGGTGTTCGGGCTGGCGCTCTACACGCTCGACGGCGTCTGGGTCACCGGCCCGAACACGCGCGAGGTCGGCTTGTTCCCGGACCGCCTCGAACGGGGCCGAGGGTTGGGTCGACCTGCGCGTCGACCGCCTGCTGCTGCTCCCGGGCACGTACGACGTGAGCGCCTCGATGTTCAACATCACGCGGCGCGCACGTCTACGACATGCGCCACCGGGCCTTCCGGTTCGACGTCGAGCTCGGCGACCCGCACGAGGAGTACGGCGTTCGTGTCGCTCGGCGGCACGTGGGAGGGCGACATCCTGGACGGCGCCCGGTGAGCCGGCTCCAGACCCAGCCCGAGACGCCGGGCGTCGTGTCGGTCGTGATCGTGAACTACCGCGGCGCCGACGACACGTTCGCCGCGCTCGCGGCCTTGCGCGAGCTCGACTGGCCCCGCGAGCGGCTCGAGTCATCGTCGTCGACAACGCGTCGGGCGACGGCAGCGTCGAGCGCATCGCGACGGAGCATCCCGGAGGTCGAGGTGCTGGCGCTCGACGCAGAACCTCGGGTTCGCCGGCGGGTGCAACGCCGGCGCGCAGGCCGCGACCGGCGAGTACCTCGCCTTCCTCAACAACGACGCCCGGCCCGATCCCGAATGGCTGTCGGCCGCGGTCGGCGGTGCTCGACCGGGACGGCTCGGTCGCGTGCGTCGCCAGCAAGGTGCTCGACTGGGACGGCGAGCTGGTCGACTTCGTCGACGCCGGCCTCGGCGTTCTACGGCCACGGCTTCAAGCTGCACGCCGGCGAGCCCGACACCCCGGCGTACGACCGCGAGGCCGACGTGCTGTTCGCCTCGGGCGCGGCGATGGTCGCCCGGGCGTCGACGTTCCGCGAGGTCGGCGGGTTCGACGAGCGCTACTTCATGTTCTTCGAGGACGTCGACCTCGGCTGGCGGCTCTGGCTGCTCGGCTACCGCGTCCGGTACGTGCCCGCGTCGCTCGCGTTCCACCGCCACCACGCGTCGATGGGCGCGCTCGGCGCCGGCCCAGGAGCACTACCTGCTCGAGCGCAACGCGCTGTTCACGATCTTCAAGAACTACGACGACGACAACCTGCGGCGGTCGCTCCCGGCGGCGTTGATGCTCGCCGCTCGGCGGGGGACCGTCCGCGGCGGCGACGACACCGGCGTGCTCGATCCCGCAGCGCCGCCCGCCCGCATCGGACGCGGACGACCGGATCGACGTCGACGCCGAGGACCGCTCGCGCCGTCGTACGCCGTCGACTCGTTCGTCGAGGCGCTCCCCGGGCTCACCGGCGACCGGCGCGCGCTCCAGGCGGCGCGCCGGCGCGCCGACCACGAGATCACTCCGTCTGTTCCGGCTCCCGATGTTCTCGAACATCGGCGATCCCGAGTTCGTGGCGTCGTTCTCGGCCGTCGTCGACGCCTTGGGCGTCGACCGGATCGTCTCGCAGCGCCGGCGGATCGTCGTCGCTCACCGGCGACGTGCTCGAGCCGAGGATGGCCGGGCCCGGCGATCCGCGCGTGGCACATCGCGTGCGCGCTCGCACGCGAGCACGACGTCCAGCTCGTGAGCACCGAGCGACGTGCAGCCTCACGCATCCCGACTTCCCGGTCCGCGCACGTCGACGAACGCGGGCTCGACGACGCTCGAGGCCTGGTGCGACGTGATCGTCTTCCAGGGCCACCTGATGCGCCAGCACCCGGTGCTCGCGCGACACGAAGAAGATCGTCGTCGCCGACATCTACGACCCGTTCCACCTCGAGCAGCTCGAGCAGGCCCGCGATCTCGACCCCGACCGGCGCGCCGTCTCGCGGCGCAGTCGTCCACCGACGTGCTCAACGAGCAGCTGCGGCGGGGCGACTTCTTCCTGTGCGCGAGCGACAAGCAGCGCGACTTCTGGCTCGGGCAGCTCGCGGCCGTCGGCCGGATCAACCCGGCCACCTACGACGGCGACGAGAACCTCGAAGACCTGCTCGCGGTGGTGCCGTTCGGCGTGACCGACGAGCCGCCGCGCCACACCCGGCCGGTGCTCAGGGGCGTCGTGCCCGGCATCGGCGACGACGACAAGGTCATCCTCTGGGGCGGCGGGATCTACAACTGGTTCGACCCGCTCACGCTGCTCCGCGCCGTCGACAAGCTGCGCAGGCGCATGCCGGAGGTGCGGCTGTACTTCCTCGGCCTGAAGCACCCGAACCCGCACGTCGGCGAGATGCGGATGGCCGACGAGACGCCGTCGCGCTCGCCGACGAGCTCGGGCTCACCGGCACGCACGTGTTCTTCAACGAGGACTGGGTCGAGTACGACGACCGCCAGAACTACCTGCTCGAGGCCGACATCGGCGTGAGCACGCACCTCGACCACGTCGAGACCGAGTTCTCGTTCCGCACCCGGATCCTCGACTACCTCTGGGCGTCGCTGCCGATCGTGGCCACGAGCGGCGACTCGCTCGCCGCGCTCATCGAGACGAGCGCCATCGGGCTCACGGTCCCGCCCGGCGACGTCGACGCGCTGGAGGACGCGCTGTTCCGGCTCCTGGACGACGAGGAGCTCAACCGCTCGTGCCGAACCGCGATCGAGCGTGTCGTGCCCCGGTACCAGTGGTCGACCGTCCTCGAGCCGTTGCTCGAGTTCTGCCGCGCCCCGAGCCGCGCCCCCGACCTCGTCGATCCCGAGACGGCGGCGATGGTCGGCAGCCTCCATACCGGGATGCAGGACCAGCTCGGATGGCGGGCCGACCTGCGCAAGGCGGTGCGGTTCGTCCGCCGGCGCGAGTGGCGGGCGCTGCGGGCGAAGCTCGAGCAGCGCTTCAGCCCGCGGCCGCGTTGACGGCGAGCGGCAGCACGAAGTCGGCCCGGCCGCCGAAGCCCGGGTTGTAGTACGGGTCGCGTCGCAGGATCCGGCCCCAGCGCGCCCGGAGCGCCTCGAGCTCGGCTTCGCTGACGCTCCCCGTCGCCCGGCTCGACGTCTCGAAGTGGAACAGCTCGGCGTACGGGTCGAACACCATCCGGCGCCCGGAGTGGTACAGCTTCAGGCAGTAGTCGACGTCGTTGTAGTTGAGCGGGAACTCGAGCGACAGCCCGCCGACGCTCTCGAACGAGTCGCGCCGCGTCATCATGCAGGCGGCGGTGACGGCGATGCAGTTGGTCGGCGTGCGCGCGTTGTCCATGTGGCCGTCGAAATCGGCCGGGAAGCCGTAGTACGGGTGGCCGGGGTTGCCGCCGACGGCGACGACACCCACGTGCTGGAGGCGCCCGTCGGCGAAGCGCAGCTTGGCGCCGACCGCTCCGACCGCGGGCTCCCGGGCGAACATCAGCAGCGACTCGATCCACTCGGGCGTGATCACCTCGGTGTCGTCGTTCAGGATGACGAGGTAGTCGTTGCGCGCCTGCAGCACGCCGAGGTTGATCTTGCGGGCGAAGTTGAACGGCTCCCGGTAGGGGACGATCCGCAGCCGGTCGCGGCCGGCGGCGACGAGCTCGGCGCCGGGCTTGGTCGTCGGTGGACTCGTCGACCACGCACACGACCTCGTAGTCGGGGTACGTCGAGCGCCGCACGATGCTGCCGACACAGTTCGCCACCAGGTTCATCGACTGGCCGTGGACGACCCGCCGGTGGCCGCCGGTGGGGATCACGATCGAGACCGGCGGGCGCGTCGCGCGGGCGGGACGGAGCCGCAGCAGACGGGGGCGCTCGGGATCGTGGTCGACGGTCGCCGGGAAGCCGATGCGGTCGAGGTGCTCGGCCACGACGCGGATCGCCGCCGCCGGCGCTCGGGCGGGCGTCGTGCCGAGGTAGGGGCGACGGCGGCGGTACAGCACTTCGGCGACGTGGACGACGCGCCGGGCGCGCTCGCCCACCCGCAACGCGACGTCGTGGTCGAGGGCGAGCGCGAGCTCGGGCCGGATGCCGCCCGCCTCGTCGAGCGTCGTGCGCCGGAAGACGGCGAGGCGGCCCGTGTACGGGTACACCGAGAGCCGCTCGGGCGACCAGTCCGGCTTGAGGCGCGGGCCGGACGGCGAGCCGTCGCCGTCGCGATCGAGCGGGTCGTCGAGCTCGTCCTCGTCCGTGTAGACGAAGTCGACGTCGTCGCCGGCCACGGCGAGCACGCGCTCGACGGCGACGGGGTCGACGCGGTCACCGGCGTCGAGCCAGGTGACGAGCTCCGCGCTCGTGCTCGCGACCGCGTCGGCGAGCGCAGCGGCGGGCGCCACCGCGTCACTCGTCGCTCGGAGCGTCACGCGGCCGTCTGAGCCGGCGCGCTCGAGCGCGGCGCGCAGCGGCGCGATCTCGTCGGGGCTCGCGACCACGCAGGCGTCCCAGCCCCCGGCGGTCTGGTGTCGTAGCGAGTCGACCGACTCCGCCACGCGGTCGACCGGCGCGCCGACGGCTACGACGACGATCGAGATGCGAGGCGGCGCGTGAGACGGATCTTCGGTCACCGGAGCAGCGCCCGGACACGATGCCAGGCGCGCAGGAGCCGGCCCGAGCGCGAGCCGAGGATCCCTTCGGCGCCGGCCAGCGCGTCCTGGTGGCGGCGCAGCTCGGCCTCGAGCACCTCGATCCGTCCGAGCGCCTCGCCCAGCCGGGCCTCGTGCCCGACGATGTCGTCGCGGGCGAGCAGGAGCTCTTCGCGCAGGCGCAGGTTCTCCTCGGCGACCGGCCCGCCGCCCTCCTCGAGCTGGGCGTGGAGCTCGAGCACCTTCTCACGCACCTGGCGGACCTCGAGGCGGAGCTGCCACCACGCCCGGTCGTACGTCCGCACGACCTCGGGCAGCAACGTGTGCGAGCGCTCGTAGAGCGCGGCCCACGGGCGTGAGGAACGAGGCGTCGTAGTCGAGGTTGCGCACGAAGCCCTGGCGGGCGAACTGCGCCGACCAGTCCTCCGGCGCGTGGACGTTCACGTTCGCCGGCTCGGAGTACTCGAACGGCGTCGACGAGAGCAGCACGCGGTCGGTCGGAGCGCACAGGTTCTCGAGGGCGGGCTCGGCCGTCGGCCGGCGCAAGCTGCTCGAGCACCTCGATGCACAGGACGAGGTCGTACTTCCGCTCGAGCGGCTCGCCGAGGGATTCGGTGGCCTCGAGCGCCGCTCGCGTCGACGTCGAGGTCGCGGAGCTTCTCGACGAGCAGGCCCGGCCCGGAGCCGGCGTCGAGCACGGACTCGAGTTGCAGATCGGTGACGAGGCGGCGCGCCGTCCGGGCGAGGTCGTCGGGCGACTGCTGCATCGGATACCGATCGTAGCGGTGCAGGTCGCCGCGAACGCGGGCTGTAGCGTCGCGGGCCGTGCCCCGACCGAGCCTCCGAGGGCTGCGGAACCGATTCCGGCGAGCTCCCGACGCGGCTCCCGACCCGGTTCCGTACCTCTCCCACGTCGACTCGCCTCGGTGGCAGGACCCGCCGACGCACTCGGTGCTCGTGTCGGGATGGGTCGCCGTCCCGCGCGCCTCGGCGTGGGAGGGACCGTTCGTCGACGTCGGTGAGCTGCTTCCCCTCGAGCTCGTGCAACGCGGTGACGTGGAGGCGGGCTTCGGCGACGACTGGCACGTGACGGGCTACCAGACGATCGTCCCGATCACCCCCGAGACCGCCAAGAGTCGCTGGAGCCTCGTGCTCCGCGTCGACGGTCAGGAGTACCGCGAAGTTCTCGACGTCGACCCGTCGGCGGCGGCGCTGGACGAGTTCCGTGACATCAAGCGCAAGAAGCTCGAGCGCATCGAGCGGATCCTGCGCTGCCCGCGTCCGATCAACGGCCGGATCGGCGGCGACGACTGCCGGGGCGAGCTCAGGCGAGCGGATGCGACCACGCTCGAGTGCACCCGATGCGGCGCCCGCTACTCCCACGGCGCAGAGAACTACGACTTCCTCCCGGCCGACCTCGCGGCCAGCTCCGGCATCGTGCACACGGACAACATCTCCTCGTGGGGTCACGACCCGATCGCGACCAAGGTCATCCGGAACTACTCCGACGGTCTGGTCCTCGACGCAGGAAGCGGTTTCAAGTCGACCGTGTACGACCACGTCGTGAACCTCGAGGTCGTGGGCTATCCGTCCACGGACGTGCTCGGCGTCGGCGAGCACCTACCGTTCGCCGACGGCTCGTTCGACGCCGCGCTGTCGATGAACGTCCTCGAGCACGTCCGCGACCCGTTCCGATGCGCGCACGAGCTCGCTCGAGTCGTGCGACCCGGCGGCAAGCTGTACGCCGGGGCGCCGTTCCTCCAGCCGTATCACGGCTATCCGCACCACTACTACAACATGACCGCGTCGGGTCTCGAGAACCTCTTCGCCGGCGCGTTCACGGTCGATCAGCTGGACGTGCCGGCGTCCGCGGTGCCGATCTGGGCGTTGAGCTGGTTCCTCAACTCCTACGTCGCCGGTCTCCCCGCCGACGTCGCCGATCGGTTCCGGAAACTCAGCGTGGAGGAGCTCATGGCGCCGGCCGAGGACTCTCTGAAGCGAGACTTCGTCACCGAGCTGCGCGCCTCGACCAACATCGAGCTCGCCTGCGGCTGCATCCTCGTCGGGACGCGCCGGCCGACCTGATCGGCGAGGCCTACGTCCATTCGGGCGCGATCGCAGCGGCGATGACGTAGCCCGAGATCGAAGCACCTAGGTCGCTGAGGTGGACCAGGTCGTTGCGAACCTTCAGGACGCCCTCCGGGAAGGTCAGGTACTCCGTGTACTGGTACCCCGGGGCGAGATAGGGGTTGAGGTCGATCTTCGTCGCGCCCGGGATGCTCGCGTTCAACTCCCACGAGATGAACTCGTTCATGCCCACGAGGTTGGGGGCCGCGTTCTGTGCGACGGGCGCGAGGGCGACGTACGGAACCCCGCTCGTCTTGGCGATGTCGACCAGGTTGATGATTCCGGATTGCTGCTGCGCCAACCAAGCCGCGTCGTTGGTGCCGTCGAATCCGTTTCCGACGAACTGGATCACGACGATCTGAGGATGAAGCTGGTCGACCAGCCCCTGGAGTCGAGTCGACCAGTCCACGCCTTGCAGGTTCCCGGCGGGAGCGGTCCCGTTGACCGCTGCGTTGACGACGTTCGAGCACCGGCCGCTCTGTTGGAGCACGTCCTGCACGTTGCTGACCGGTGTCATGAGGGAGTCCCCGATCAGCAGGACTGTCTTGCACTGGCTGCCGCTGTAGTGCGGGATGCTCGGGTATCCCGGGAACTGCGGGGCGCTCGGCGGCGGAGGCGGCGGTGGGGTGAAGCACCCAGCCGCCAGCAGGAGCAAGCCGACGAGGAGCAAGGGGAACGCGCGGCGAGAGCGCCGCTCGGTCGCGTGCCTGCCCATTACTTCACTTCCTGCCTCGTGCCTAGCCTGCCGCTTGCAGCCCCGCCCTACTTCCAGCGGAACCCCAAGAACACTAGCGCCGTGACGCCATGGCGGCGGCGTAGCCGCCGAGCGCACGGAGGCGGCGGAGCGGCGCCTCGGGGCGCGGCGCCTGGCCGCGCAGCACGGGGCTCACGACGTCCCGCCGCGCGTACGAGCCGGTGACGAGCAGGTAGCGGGCGAGCGCCTTGGCGACCGTGCGCCGGTCGGAGTGGCGGGTGAGCGTGAGGAGCCGGTTGCGCTCGTTGTAATAGTCGAAGAGCGGCGAGCCCTCGACCGTCGATGCCGAGTGCACGTGACGCACGACCGAGTCGGGCACGAACCGGTATCGCCATCCGCGCTCGCGCCCGCGCCACGAGAGGTCGACGTCCTCGTAGTAGAGGAACAGCTGCTCGTCGAAGAGACCGACGTCGGCCAGATAGGACGCGGTGAGCAGCACCGCCCCGCCGCTCCATGCGAACACGGACTCCGGCGTCCCGTACTGCCCGTGATCCCGTTCGAGGTAGCCGCGGTCGGCGCCGTACCCGTCGCCGGCGAGCACGGTCCCGACGTTGTTGATCACGTCGAACGGCCGGCCCCCGAGCGGGACGGTGTGCCACTCGGGCTCGCGCCCGACCTCGAGCTCGACCTCGCTCCGGCCGGAGCGCGCGGTCACGTGCGTCGCGCCGTCGGCGGCCAGCCGGAGCTCGCACGTCTCCGCCGGCGTCGCCTCGGCCACCGGGATGCGCAGGACGGCGCGCCCCGAGGTCCACTGGTAGCCGGACTCGGGCTCGGGGCCGTGCTCGGGCCCCCAGAACCCCTCGACGAGCTGGGTGTCGCGCCAGACATCCGATCCGCCGGCGCGGGCGCCGCTCACGCGAACGCCGAGCCGCCGCTCGTCCCCTCGACCCGGGCGGCGGGTGCCGGACCGCAGCTCGACCTCGCGGAAGCGCGACTCGAACAGGATCTTCGGGCAGGCGGCGCCGACCTTCGGGTTGTGGCCGAGTGCGCGCGCCAGCGGAGCGAGCCAGCCCGGTTCCACGAGCACGTCGCTGTTGACGAGCGCCACCGCGTCGACGTCGTCGAGGTCGCGCAGCGCGAGGTTGCAGCCGCCGGCGAACCCGAGGTTCCGGTCGCTCGTGATGATCCTGACGTCGGGCCACTCGATCGCGTGTCTTGTCGACGACGCCGTCCGACGACGCGTTGTCGACGAGCACGACCTCGAAGCCGTCGGCCGGCCACTCCGTCGCCCGCAGCCGTCGCAGACACTCCAGGGTGAGGTCGCCGCCGTTGTAGTTGAGGACGACGGCGCGCGACGCGCTCCGGCTCGGTCACGACCGCAGCCGGCGTACGAGGCGCTCCAACGGCTCCCGGTAGTGGGGCAGGAGCGCCAGCCCACCGAGGCGCAGGGCGGCGTTGTCGAGCACCGAGTTGGCCGGGCGGGGCGCAGGACGGGGCGGGTCGAGGTCGGCGGTCGCGATGGGCCGCACCCGACCCGGATCGAGGCCGGCGACCTCGAGCACGGCGCGGGCGAACTCGAACCACGACACCGCGCCCTGGTTCGTGACGTGGAAGACGCCCGGCCGGCGTTCGACCGCCAGCCGGCGGATCATCGGCGCCAGGTCGTCGGCGAAGCTCGGTTGGCCGCGCTGGTCGTCGACGAACGCGAGCTTCTCGTGCTCGCCGGCGAGGCGGAGGATCGTCTTCACCATGTTGTTGCCGTGCAGGCCGCACACCCACGACGTGCGCACGATCGTGGCGCCCGCGCCGTCGACCTCCCACTCGCCGCCGAGCTTGGATCGCCCGTACACCGAGACCGGGCTCGGCGCGTCCCATTCGACGTACGGCTCCGGCTTCGTGCCGTCGAACACGTAGTCGGTCGACAAGTAGCACACCCACGCACCGACGCGGCGGGCGCCCTCGGCGACGTGGCGCGTCCCGAGGGCGTTCACCGCGGAATGCGCGATCGGGATCGCCCTCGCAGGCGTCGACGGCCGTCCACGCGCCGCGCGTGCACGACGACGTCGGGCGCGGTCGAGCGTGATCGCCTGGAGGACGGCGTCGCGGTCGCCGACGTCGAGGGTGGCGTGATCGGCGGCGATCACCTCGTCGCCGGCGCACGCGGTCGACCACCTCGCGCCCGATCTGGCCCGCGGCGCCGGTGACGAGAACCCGCGGCGTCGTCATTGTCCAGGCAGCGCCCTCGACGACCGGCGCCCGCTCCCGGAGAGGCTCCCACCAGTCGCGGTTCTGCGCGTACCACTGCACCGTCTCGGCGAGCCCGCGATCGAACGGGATCTGCGGCTCCCAGCCGAGCTCGCGCCGGATCTTCGTCCAGTCGAGGATGTACCGGCGGTCGTGCCCGGGCCGGTCGGGGATGATCGTCTTCAGGTCGGCGGGCTTGCCGAGCTCGGCGAGCACCGTGTCGGCGATCTCCTCGATGCTCTTCTCGACCCCCGTGCCGACGTGGTACGTCTCGCCCACGCGGCCCGCGTTCGAGCACCGCGTCGATGGCGGCGCAGTGGTCGAGGGCGTGGATCCATTCGCGCCGGTTCTCCGTGGACGCGTACATCTGCAGCGGCTGGTCGTCGAGGGCGCTCGTCACGAAGACCGGGATCACCTTCTCGGGGAACTGGTAGGGCCCGTAGTTGTTGGCGCAGTTCGTGATCGTGACGGGCAGGCCGTACGTCTCGTGGTAGGCCCGCACCGCGTGGTCGGCGCCCGCCTTCGACGCGTTGTACGGCGTCCGGGGCCGGTACGACGACGTCTCGGTGAACAGCGTCCTCGCTGTCGAGCGCGAGGTCGCCGTACACCTCGCACGTCGAGATGTGATGGAAGCGCCCGACCCCGACCGTGCCGCGCCGCCTCGAGCAGCGTCTGCGTGCCGATGACGTTGGTGCGGAAGAACAGGCCCGGGTCGAGGACGGCCAGGCTGTTGTGCGACTCGGCGGCGAAGTTCACGACGACGTCGATCCCGCTGGCTCCGCAGCACCTGCTCGGCCAGCTCGTAGTCGGCGATGTCGCCCTGCACGAACGTGATGTGGTCCTCGACGTCGTCGAGGTTCGGGCGGTTCCCGGCGTACGTCAGGAGGTCGAGCACGACGGCGTGGTCGCCCGGGTGGTGCTCGACCCAGTACCGCGTGAAGTTCGATCCGATGAAGCCGGCGCCGCCGGTGACGAGAATGTTCACGGCCGCTCTACGTTCGCAGGCCCATGTGCGGGCGCCACTGCGGCTCGATCTCCGTGCGGAGCGGGTTCGACTGGTCGCGCTTCGACAGGATCGGGTCGGCGACGCCCCAATCGGCGCCGATCTCGGGATCGTCCCACGCCACGCCGAGCTCGTCGGCCGGGTTGTAGTAGCAGTCGACGAGGTACGTGATCGTCATGTCGGTCAGCGACGCGAACCCGTGCGCCACGCCCGGCGGGATGAACACGCCCCGGTGGTCGTGGGTGCCGTCCGCGGTCTGCCCGAGGTCGAGCGTCAGGGTGGCGCCGTCGGTCGGGGAGCCCTCGCGCAGGTCGTGCAGCACGACCCGGACCCGTCCGCCGGCGACGTACCAGTAGTCGGCCTGGTGCAGGTGGTAGTGGAGGCCGACGACGGCGCCCGGCCTGGCGGTCGCCCCGGTTGCCCTGGATCATCTCGCGGCCGTTGGGGAACCACTCGCGCCGGTACGTCTCGACGAAGATGCCCCGCTCGTCGCGATGCACCGTGGGGTCGGCGATGTACACACCGGTGATGACGTCGGACTCGGCGACGGTTGCCATCCGCTTACTTGTTGGCGCCGAAGCGCCGGACGAAGTCGTTGACCGAGTAGTACGCGTCGATGGACTCACCGGCGTCTCCCCAGAAGCCCTCGATGACGTCGTACTCGATCGTGCCGGCCCGGACGAAGTGGTTGTTCACGTCGGTGATCTCGAGCTCGCCCCGCGCCGACGGCGCGAGCGTCGGCAGCACCGAGAACACCGTGCCGTCGTAGAAGTACACGCCGGTCACGGCGTACGGGCTCGGGGGGTCCTGCGGCTTCTCGGCGATGCTGCGGATGCGCCCGTCCACGATCTCGGGGACGCCGAGATGACGCAGGTGCGCGGGGTCGCCGACCTCGGCGAGCAGCACGCGGGAGCCGACGTCCTGCTGCTGGAAACGCTCGACGGACTGCGCGATCGACCGTTCGAACACGTTGTCGGCGAGCACGACGACGACCTTGTCGCCGTCGGCGAAGCGCTCGGCGAGCCCGAGCGCCTCGGCGATGCCACCGGGACGCTCCTGGTAGGCGTACAGGAGCCGGTCGAGGCCCCACTCGTGGCCGTTCCCGAGGAGGCGGAGGAACTCGCCCGCGTGCGTCCCCCCGGTGACGAGCATCGCCTCGGTCACGCCGGCCCGGACGAGCGACTCGATCGGGTAGGTGACCATGGGCCGGTCGTAGACCGGCA
Organism: uncultured Actinomycetes bacterium; assembly: GCA_963747195.1. Taxonomy (GTDB): domain Bacteria; phylum Actinomycetota; class Acidimicrobiia; order IMCC26256; family JACDBD01; genus JALZAA01. The sequence goes on along the minus strand of CAVVDV010000005.1, from coordinate 596,397 downwards.
GCAGGTGCTTGTTGGTGATGCGGGTCAGCGGGTCGAGCCGGCTGCCCGTGCCGCCCGCGAGGATGACGCCTTTCAAGAACCCTCCTTGGTCGCCCTCTCAGGTTCGGGCTCGTGCGGCGACGGTCGGCAAAGCCGCCGCTCGCCGCGGCCCGTGAGGCTACCGCCCGAAGCTGAAGGGGTCCGCTTTGGGGCGAGATGCGTGACACAAGCGACGCCGTGAACGGCGATCCCGCACAACACCGAGGACGTCAAGCTGTACCGGGGGCAGTTCGCGCCTCCGAACGCGGGCGTGCTGCCTGCGCCGTAACAGGCGCCGAGCCCTCGACGCGTCCCTCGCGCTCCTCGGTGCGGGGGCTGGCCGAGTACAGGAACCATGCCACGAACGCGATGACGAGCAGCGTGTACGCGATCGTCACGAGCAGCGGCGACAGCGGCGGCGACCACTGGGGGTGCCGCCAGAACTGGATCTCGCCGTCGTACCCGACCGTGTACCGCCGGAGGTTCTGGGCGAACGCAAGGATGTGCGCAACGACGAGCATCACACCGGCGCCGATGAACAAGCGGGGCTCGGCCAGCTGACGGCCGCGTCCACTCGACGCGATCGCCATGGCGGCGACGATCGGGACGCCGACGGCCAGGGGCAACCCGTAACGTCCTTGCCACGCCGGCCCCACCCGCCTTGCCGAACACGGCGCTCTCGAGCGTGACGGGGACGACGACCGTCGCGGCGATCACGATGAATAGAGCCGCGACCTGCCGCCGCCGGGCGAGTGCCAGTGCGACGAGGACGAGGAAGCCCAGCCCCGCCGTCCACAGCACGTAGGTGAGCGCCGGGGACTGGGTGTCCAGCCAACCGAAATACCCGATCATCTGCTTGTACCGGTCGAACATGGCCCCGACGGTGAAGCGCGCGATGTCCGCCGTCGGGATGTTCTTCGCCGCGTTCGGCGGCTTCGTGTAGCCGAGCGACCCGACACCGATGTCCCAGGCGACCTGCGCCACGCTGAACACGACGATGAGCGCCGTCCAGAATCGTGCCCAGCCGGAGCAAGCCAGGGCGCGAATCGACTCCCAGCCTGCGAACACGGCGATCGTGATCCCGATGAGCGCGAGCCACAGTGGCCCGAGCTGGCGGCTGAGCGCCAGCGCGCAGCCCGCGATCCCGGCTGCCGTGACGAGCCGGCGGTCGATCCCGTCGCGCGCGTTCGACACGAGGACGAGGGCACACACCCAGAACGCGACGGCGGCCGCGATCTCGGGGCCGTTGGGGTTCACCGAGCTGCCGACGAAGAGCACCATCGGCGTGATCGCGAACAGGACCCCGACCGCGATGACCCTGGGCAGGGCGGTCCGCCGGAGCGCGGTGATCGTCGTCGCGAGGAACGCGGCCATGATCAACACGCTCAGGAAACGCATGAGGTACACGACTCCCGATCCCGGGTGATACACCCACGACGCGATTCCGACCACCGCGTAGTAGGAGGGCGGGTGGCGCCCGGCCGAGGTCAGCGTCTCGACTTCACGCGTCGATCCCTCGACGTGGGCGCAGCGCGCGGTGGTGTTCGGCTGGAAGGCGAAGCACGCGCTCTCCTCGTCGCGGTAGATCGCCGGCACCCGGACCTCGAGCGCCTCGGGTGTCACGTCCAAGTGCTGTCGGAGACGAGCCTTCTGCTCCTTTCCCGTGAGCTGTCCATGATCGAGTGCCACGGCCCGGACGACGTGCGAGTTCTCGTCCGGCGCCGCGAACAACGGGTTTGCCAGTGCCCACAAGCCGCCTATGGCGGTCACCAGCACGAAGGTGGTCCACCAGAGGCGGCGCCGGCTCGACCCGAGCGGGCCAGACACCGCCCTCGACCACGAGGCAACGCGACCCTTGGGCATCGGGCGCCGATGCTAGAGGGGTCGCGCGTCAGCGGTCGGACGGCCGAGCAGCCAGGCGACGAAGGCGGTGACGGCGAGGGCGTACGCGATGCGTGAGGAGGAGCGGCGGCAGCGGTGGGTTCCATTGCGCGCGTTGGAAGTACGCGAGGGGCCCGTCGACCCCGACCGTATAGCGGCGCAGATCCTGCGCGAACCCGAGGAACTGACCGAATCCGACGACGACACCGACGACGAGCACGAAGCGGCCGTTCACGAGATCGAGACCGCGTTCGGTCGCGGCGAGCGTGAACACGGCGAGGATCGGGACGCCGACCGCGAGCGGCAGGGTGTAGCTGCCCTGCCAGAGCGTCCCGTCGGCGTTGTAGGGCGTGGCGTTCACGACGACCGGAAAGACGACGACGGCCGCCAGGAGCGCGATGAGCACCGCCGCATGGCGTCGACGCACCCACGCCAGCGCGACGAAGACGAGGAAGGCGAGCGCCGCGGTCCACGGGATCCAGACGACGGTCGCGGCCGGATTATCGAGCCAGCCGAACCACCCGATCATCTCCCGGTACCACCGGAACGTCTGACCGAACGAGTCCTGCACCTGCTCGAGCCACGACAGACCCGATGGTGCCCGGGCCCGCGAGCGTCGCGTCGCGTGGTTGCACGATCACGTCCCACGCCACCTGCGCCAGCGCGACGCGACGACCAGACCGCCCCAGACCCGCACCCACGTCGAGCGGGCGAGGCTTCTGAGCGCTTCCCGGCTCGCCATCGCCAGCACTACGGCGGCGATGAGAACGAGCCACAACGGGCCGAGCTGGCGGCTCAACGCCAGGACGCACCCGGCGGCGCCGGCGCCTGCGACCACCGTGTTGTCGACGGGTGCGCCCGGCCGCGAGACGAGCACGAGGCTGCAGACCCAGAACGCGAGTGCCGCCGCGATCTCCGGTCCGGACGGGTTCAAAAGCCGCCCAGGAACAAGCACCATCGGCGTGACCGCGACCGCCAGGCCGACCCCGAGGAGGAGCGGCGCGGCCGACCGGTGCACGGCGGTGATCGCCGACGCGAGCAGGGCGCCGGTGACGACGGCGCTGACCAGTCGCATCAGGTACACGGTCGCGGTCCCCGCGTGGTGCACCCACGAAACCAGGCCCACGGCGCCGTAGTACGCAGGCGGTTGTCGAGCCGCGTACGTCGCGACGTCGGCGTCCTCCGTCGGTCCGCGGAATCGGAGGCAGGGCGCGAGGAGGTCGACGTGATCGGCGAAGCACGGGACGGCACCGATCGACGCGTAGATCGCCGGTGCCCGCACGATACGAACGCTGTCCCCGACCCGTCGCAGGCTCCTGGCGACCGGACCGCGGGGCTCGTCCCCCGTGAGCTGGCCGTGGGCGAGCGCCGTCGCGCGGATCACGTTCGCCGGCTCGTCGGGGCCCGCGAACACCGGCTGGGAGATCGCCCAGAGCCCGCACAGCACGGTGACGAGCACGAAGCTCGTCCACCAGACACGCCCCGAGCTCGGATCGGAGCCCCTCGGGCGAATGTTCGAAGCGCTCGGCCTGCACGCACGGAGGGTCGATCCTAGAGGGGAGGCAATGCCAGTTGACGGTGCGGGCGTTCGTAGAATTGATCGATCATGGTGGCTGAGAACGTCGACGTGCGGAGCGCGTCCGGGTGTCGAGCAGGTGTGCGATCTGAGCGTCGTGCTCCCGTGCCTCGACGAGGCCGAGACGCTCGCGACCTGCATCACCAAGGCGCAGCGGTCGATGAAGGAGCTCGGCGTCGACGGCGAAGTCGATCGTCGCCGACAACGGCAGCACCGACGGCTCGCAGGAGATCGCCCGCCGACTCGGCGCCCGCGTGATCGACGTCCCCGTCAAGGGGTACGGCAGCGCGCTGCTCGGCGGCATCGCGGCCGCCGCGCTGCCGAGTTCGTCGTCATGGCCGACGCCGACGACAGCTACGACCTCAGCCGACCTCGAGCCCGTTCGTCGACGGCGCTGCGCGGCGGCGCCGATCTCGTGATGGGCAACCGCTTCCTCGGCGGCATCGAGCCCGGGCGCGATGCCGACGCTGAACCGATACGTCGGGAACCCGGTGCTCACGGCGTTGGGCCGTCTGTTCTTCCGCAGCCCGAGCGGCGACTTCCACTGCGGGATGCGCGCGTTCCGGCGGTCGCGCATCCTGTCGCTCGGCCTGCGCACGGCGGGCATGGAGTTCGCCAGCGAGATGGTCGTGCGGGCCACGCTCGCCAAGCTCCGAGATCGTCGAGGTCCCGGTCACCCTGTCGCCCGACGGGCGCACGCGCGCGCCGCACCTTCGCCCGTGGCGCGACGGCTGGCGTCACCTCCGCTTCCTGTTGCTGTACAGCCCCCGCTGGCTGTTCCTCTATCCGGGCATCGCCCTGATGCTCGTCGGGACCGCGCTCGGCGATCGCACTGCTCCCGGGCCCGTTGCACATCGGCAGCGTCGGGCTCGACGTCAACGCCTTCGTGTACTGCGCGGTCGCCGTCATCATCGGATTCCAAGCGGTCACGCTTCTCCGTCTTCGCGCGAGCGTTCGCGGTGAGCGAAGGCCTGCTCCCGCCGAGTCGGAACATGGAGCGGATCTTCCGCGTCGTCACGCTCGAGGTCGGGCTCGCCGTCGGCGCTCGTCCTGTTCCTCGCCGGGCTCGGCCTGCTCGATCTACACCGTCGTGTTCTGGAGCGGGAAGTCCTTCGGCGCGCTGAGCACGTCGTCCACCATCCGGCTCGTCGTGCCGGCCGCCACGCTCATGATCCTCGGGCTCGAGACGGTGCTGGCCAGCTTCTTCCTGAGCATCCTCGGCATCAACCGGCGCTGATGACGCGCCCGCGACGGACTCGACGCGGCGACCGCCGCGCCGACGGTCTCGGCGGTCGTCCTCGCCTATCCGGGACGAGCCGTGGCTGGAGCGCTGCGTCCACGCGCTCCTCGCCTCGACCGGCGTCGACGTCGACGTCGTGCTCGTCGACAACGGCTGCACGGACGGCGCCGTCGAGCGCCTCGACGCCGACACCCGGCGTCGCCGTCGTGCGCCCGGGCGAGAACCTCGGGTTCGCCGGCGGGTGCAACGCGGGCGCGGCGGCGGCGTCCGGCGAGTTCCTCGCGCTCATCAACGGCGACCTCGTGGTCGAGGCCGACGCGCTCGCCGAGCTCGTCGCGTTCGCCGCCGAAGCCGGGGATCGGCATCGCACAGCCGAGCATCCGACTGTCGGATGACCCGAGTCGTCTCAACTCGGACGGCAACGAGGTGCACTTCCTCGGGTACAGCTGGTGCGGAGGCTTCGGGAAGCCGGCCGCGAACCGAACCGCGCCCCGGCCCATCACGAGCGTCATGGGCGCGGCCATGGTGCTTCGCCGCGAGCTCTGGGACGAGCTCGGAGGGTTCGAGGCCCGCTACTTCGCGTACCACGAGGACGTCGAGCTCTGCCGGCGTTGCTGGCACCGCGGGCCTCGAGCTCGTGAACGTCCCGAGCGCGGTCGTGGTCCACCGGTACGAGTTCGGACGCGAGCCCAGCAAGATCTACCTGTCGGAGCGCAACCGCCTCCTCTTCGTGCTCACCGCGTATCAGTCGCGGACGCTGCTGCGTGCTCGCGTTGCCGTTCGATCGCCGTCGAGCTCGCCGCCCTCGCCGGATCGGCCGTGACCGGCACGGCGGGCAAGAAGGTGGCCGGATGGTGGTGGCTGTTCCGGCACCGAAGGTGGATCGCGCGGCGCCGCCGGCAGCTGCAGTCGGAGCGAGTCGTCTCGGACGCGGCAGCTGGCCCACCTCTTCGCGACGCGGCTCGACGCCGGGAACTTCCCGCTTCCCGCCTGGCTGGAGCCGCTCGACGCGTTGCTTGCCGCGTACTGGTCGGTGGCGTGCCGGTTCCTGACCAGATCCTGACCGGATCCTCCGCCGTTCTCGGCGCGATCCGCCACGTCGGGGTCTCCCCGCGGACGGGCACGGCGCCGAGCAACCACGCGACGAAGGCGCCGATGACGACCAGGTACAAGATGGCGAGGAGCAACGGTGATACGGGTGGCGTCCAATCAGGGTGCTTCCAGAACTGCACGGCGCCGTCGTACCCGACCGTGTAGCGCCGTGAGGTTCTGCGCGAAGGCGAACGCCTGCGCGACGGCCAGCACGATGCCGGTCACCAAGAGGAACCTGCGTGAGACGAGTTGGCGGCCGCGTTCGGTCGTCGTGAGCAGAACGCGGCGAGGATCGGGATGCCAACCGCGATCGGGAGCGTGTAGCGACCCTGCCAGCTGAGGCCTCCCGCGTCGCCGTAGGCGGCGCTCTCGATGACGATTGGCACGATGACGACTGCAGCCAACAGGGCGAAAAGCACGGCCACGTACCTCCGGCTCGCCCAGACCACGGCGGCGAAGAAGAAAAAGACGACGGCGGCGGTCCACGGCAGCCATGTCACCGCGGGCGCCGGGGTGTCCAGCCACCCGAACACGCCGATCATCTCCTTGTAGCGGAAGAAGGCGCGGCCGGTGACGATGCGCACGACGTCGCTCATTTCGATGTTGACCCGTGCTCCTCCCGAGCGGGAGACGTCGAGCGGCTTGACGATGACGTTCCAGGCCATCTGCACGACGCAGGCGCCCGCGATAAGGAACGCCCATAGGCGGGCCCAGTTGTCTCGGGCGAGGTTGCGGAGCGCGGCTCGGTTCGAGACACCGAGGAAGGTCAGCGCCATGAGCGCGAGCCAGAGCGGGCCGAGCTGACGGGTGAGGGCCAGGACGCACCCCGCGATGCCGGTCGCGCCGATCAGCCATCGATCGACGCCGCTCGTGGGCACGCGACACCGCCAGCAGGCCACAAACCCAAACGGCGATCGCGGCCGCGATCTCGGGACCACTCGGGTTCACGATGCTGCTCACGAACAGGACCATCGGGGTGATCGCGAGGGCGAGGCCGACGGCGAGGAGCTTCGGTGCCGCCGCTCGTCGGAGCGCGGTGATCGTGGTGGCGATCAGCGCGCCGGTGATCGCGGCTGTGATGAGCCGCATGAGGTACAGCGCCGCCGTACCCGGATACGCGATACCTCGACGCGACCCCGACGATCGCGTAGTACGCCGGAGGATGACGCGCCACGTACGTCGCCCCGTCGACCTCTCGCGTCGAGTTCGTGAACTGGAGACATTCCGCCGTGCGGCTGCCGACCCTCGCGAAGCAAGCTGGTCGCGTTGCCGCGTAGAACGCGGGCACACGCACTAGCAGGTAGTCCAACCGATCGTGCTTGAACTGCTCGCGAAAGGCAGGCGTCAGGCTCCTGCCCGTGAGCTGCCCACGATCGATCGCCACCGCCCTGAGCACGTGCGACGGCTCGTCGGGGCCCGCCAGCGGAGGGTTCGCGAAGGCCCACAGCCCGCAGAGGAGCGTCACCAACGCGAAGCTCGTCCACCACACGCGACGATTGTTCGACCGCAGTCCGTCGACCATCGATCGCAATGACGACAGGATGCGTCCCGAGCGCATTGCGGCCCGATCCTAGATCGCCAGAAATCGTGTGAAGGACGGGTGCAATTAGTCTTCGCGCCCGGTGACCCACCAACAAGAGCAGATCGGTGCTGCGCGTCGAGGTGGCCCGATCGCATCCCTGCCGGGGGCGTGGCATTTCCCGATCCTTCTCGCCGTCGTCGTCGTGGTGCTCGGCGCGTTCGAGATCAGCGGATCGTCGGCCTCGCTCTACGCCGGGCGCAACGGGGGCATCGTCGTCGGCCGGGCCCGGAACGTTCGCACGGACGAGTGGTGGGTTCGGACGCCACTGCTTGCCCGCCAGGAGACGCTCGGATTCCCGACCGCGACGCGATCGGCGTCGGCGAGCACGACATGACGATCCTGCCCGACGTCCCGACCGGCTGGGAGAGCGCGCTCAGACCGCATGTGCTCCCGTACCACGTGTTCGGCATCGAGCGCGCGTTCGCCTTCGACTGGTGGCTCGCGTTCCTGGCCCTTCCCGCCCTCGGCGTGTACGCGCTCGCGCTCCAACTGGGTGTTCGTGCGCTGACCGCGGCCCTGATATCGCTGATCGTCGCGCTGAGCCCGTTCGTGCAGTGGTGGACAGGCCCGTGGACCGCGACGATCGGGTACGGCACGCTCGCGGGAGCAGCGTTCCTCGCCGCGGCGCGGGCGCGATCTCCCGTATTCGCGGATCGCGTTGGCTGCAGCCGCGGGGTGGCTCGCCGTGTGCACCGTCGTCGCGTTCTACCCTTCCGCGTTGGATGCCGACGGCGTTGCTCGTCGGGGCGGCGGTCGTTGCCGTCATCGCTTCTTCGTTTCCGCCGCCGGATCGGCGCAGAGAGTGGTGGCTTCGCTTGGCCGTCGTGCTCGGCGTCGCTTGCGCCGTCGGCGGCGCGCTCCTCCTCGCTTTCTTCGTCGCCCATCGCGATGCGCTCGACGCGTTCGTCGAACTCGCGTGTATCCGGGCCGCCGGAGAAACGGCGGAGGGACGGGCGCCGCCGCCGTCCTCTTCGGCGCACCGTTCGACCTGATCGAGTCCACCCGTTCTGCCGTCGTCGTCATGGTCAACGGCATCAACCAGTCCGAGGCGTCGGCGAGCCTGTTCACCATTCCCGCCGTCACCGTCGCCGCCCTGGCGACCCGCGGCCGGAACCCGCTGAGGCCGTGGCGGAGCCGGCTGTCGCTGCTCACGGTCCTCGCCGTCTCCTGGCTGCTCCTGGCCTGGTACTTCCTGCCCATCCCGGAAGGCGTGGGTCGGATCGTCCAGTTCGATCGGGTCCGCCCCGACCGGATGCTCCTGACGTTCGCCATGGCGAGCGCGCTGGCCCTCGGCTTGTACTTCGAGGAGCAGCGGCGCCGATCCGCGCCCGGGCGGAGACGCCGCGGTTGTCGCCGGCACCGTCGCCTTCGCGGTCCCGACGATGTGGGCGGGTTGCACCTCACCATCGACGGCGAGCACGCGGCCCGCTGGCAGGTCCTCTTGCTCGCCGCCGTCAGCACGGCCGGCATCGCGCTCGCGCTTGCGCGGGGAGCTCGTCGGCCTCTGGCTTCTCGTCGCCTTGTTCGCCGTCAGCGCGGTGACGATCAACCCGCTCCAACACGGGCTCGCCCGCATTGTCAACAGCCCGGCGCGCGCGCTCGGTCGGGAGCTGCGGTCACGTCCCGACACGGCATCCGTGCTCTAGTTCGGGGGCGGGAACATCAACACCCGAGGCGGGCTGACTGCCTCCGGTGTCCCGCTCGTCTCGGGCGTGAACATTTATCCGAACGTGACGGCGTGGCACGTCCTCGACCCGTCAGACACCTCGCGGCGCGCGTGGGACAGCTACAACAACGCGGTGTGGGATCCGGGAGCGCCCGGGAGCGCGCCGCAGATCTACGGAGCCGGCGACACCTTGCACGTCACCGTCGACCCATGCGATCCACGTCTGGCCCTGCTCGGCGTTCGAACGATCGTCAGCGCACAGCCGCTCGCGCATGCCTGCCTCGTCGAGACCGACCGAGTCGAGGACGGGCGCGGAGTTGTTCGCCTACCGTGTCGACCGATCGTCCGGTGGCTGAGTCGCCCGACGGCACGCCCCGCTGAGCGCGAGCAGCTCAGGCGATGAAGTACTTGGCCTCGGGGTGGGGGACGACGATCGCCGACGTGCTCTGCTCGGGCACGAGGTGGAACTCCTCGGTGAGGGTCACGCCGATGCGCTCGATGTCGAGCAGGTCCGCCACCTTGGTCTGATCCTCGAGGTCGGGGCAGGCCGGGTAGCCCCACGAGTAGCGCGACCCGCGGTACTGCTGGCGGAAGAGCCCGGCCAGCGTCGGGCCGTCCTCGTCGGCGAAGCCCCACTCCTCGCGGATGCGGCGGTGCCACAGCTCGGCCAGCGCCTCGGCCATCTCCACCGACAGCCCGTGCAGGAGGAGATAGTCCTGGTACCTGTCCGCCGCGAACAGCTCCTGCTCGCGCTTCGTGGCCTCGTCGCCGATCGTGACGACGTGGAAGCCGGCGTAATCCTTGTCGCCCGAGTCGACGGAGCGGAAGAAGTCGGAGATGCAGAGGTACCGGTCCTTCTGCTGGCGCGGGAAGCGGAACCGCAGGCGCTCGCTGGCGCGGTCGTCGTCGGTCCAGACGACGAGGTCGTCGCCGTCGGCGTTCACGGGGAAGTACCCCCACGCGACGGCCGGGACGAGCAGGCCCTTCTGCCTTGGCCCGGTCGAGCTGGTCGCGGAGGACGGCCCGGATCCGGTCCTTGAACTCGGCGTCGGTCTCGGACTGAGCGCCCGTCGCGCTTCTCGGGCCGGAACTGCCACTGGTTGCGGAACAGCGCCGTCTCGTTGAGGTACGAGGCGATGTCGTCGATCGAGATGCCCTTGGCGACGCGTGCGCCCAGGAACGGCGGCTCGAACACCGGGACGTCGGTGGCGACGTCCGAACGCGCCGGGACATCGGCCGCTTCCTCGGCGGCGCGCTGCGACTTGCGGGGCGGGAGCGCCCGTCCCTCGAGGGCTCGCCCGAAGTCCGGGTCGAGCTGCCCGCTGCGCTTGCCCTCGATGAGCGTGTCCATGGTCCGCAGCCCCTCGAAGGCGTCCTTCCCGTAGAAGACGCGGCCCTTGTAGACCTCGCGCAGGTCGCGCTCGACGTAGTTGCGCGTGAGCGCGGCGCCGCCGAGGAGCACGGGGATGCGGTCGAGGCCGCGGTCGTTCAGCTCCTCGAGGTTCTCGCGCATGATGATCGTGCTCTTCACGAGCAGGCCGCTCATGCCGATGGCGTCGGCTTCCACCTCGGTCGCCTTGTCGACGAACTCCGTGAGCGGCACCTTGGTCCCGAGGTTGACGACCTCGTAGCCGTTGTTGGTGAGGATGATGTCGACGAGGTTCTTGCCGATGTCGTGCACGTCGCCCTTCACCGTGCCGATCACGACCCGGCCCTTGCCGCCGGAGTCGGCCTTCTCCATGTGTGGCTCGAGGAACGCCACGGCCGTCTTCATCGTCTCCGCGCTCTGGAGCACGAACGGCAGCTGCATGTCGCCCGACGCGAACAGATCGCCGACGACCTTCATGCCGTCGAGCAGCACGTCGTTGATGACCGACAGCGCGGGGCGGGTGGTGAGCGCCTCGTCGAGGTCGGCTTCGATGCCGTCGCGGTCGCCGTCGATGATGCGGTGCTTCAGGCGCTCCTCGACCGGCCATCCCGACCGGTCTTCCTGCTCGACCGCGGTCGCCTCGACGCCCTCGAACAGCGCCATGAACTCGGTGAGCGGGTCGTACCCGTCGCCGCGGCGGTCGTAGATGAGATCGAGCGCGACGTCCTGGATGCGGTCGTCGATCTTGTGCATCGGCATGATGCGGGCCGCGTGCACGATGGCGGCGTCGAGGCCCAGCCTTGCACGCACTCGTGGAGGAACACGCTGTTCAGCACGTGACGGGCGGCGGGCTTGAGGCCGAAGCTCACGTTCGACACGCCGAGGATCGTGGACGCGCCCGGCAGCTCCGCCTTCACCCGCTTGATGGCCTCCATCGTCTCGATGCCGTCGCGGCGGAGGTCGTCCTGGCCGGTCGAGAGCGGGAACGTGAGGCAGTCGAAGATCAGGTCGGTGGGCTCGAGCCCGTACCGCTCTTGCGCCATCTCGTAGATCCGCTTGGCGATGCGGAACTTCCAGTCGGTCGTCCGGGCCTGGCCCTCTTCGTCGATGGTCATGCAGACGACGGCGGCGCCGTACTCACGCGCGAGCTTGAACACCCGGTCGAGGCGCGCACCTTCGCCGTCGCCGTCCTCGAGGTTGGCCGAGTTGAGGATCGCCTTGCCCCCGAAGTGCTGGAGGCCGGCTTCCAGGACCTGGGGCTCGGTCGAGTCGAACACGAGCGGGATCGACGCCTGGGTGGCGAAGCGCGACGCGATCTGGTCCATGTCGGTCGTGCCGTCGCGCCCGACGTAGTCGACGCAGACGTCGAGCACGTGCGAGCCCTCTTTGACCTGCTCGCGCGCCATCTGCACGCAGGTCTCCCAGTCCTCCTCGAGCATCGACTCGCGGAACTTCTTCGAGCCGTTCGTGTTGGTGCGCTCGCCGACGACGAGGAACGACGTCTCCTGGTGGAACGGCACGTGGCTGTAGATCGACGCGCACCCGGGCTCGTGCACCGGATGGCGCTCCAGCGGCGCGCGGTTCCCGATGGTCTCCACGACGCGGCGCAGGTGCTCGGGCGTGGTGCCGCAGCAACCACCGACGACGTTGACGCCGAATTCGCTCGTGAACCGGTCGTGCGCCTCGGCGAGCTCGTCGGGCGTGAGGTCGTAGTGCGTGCGCCCGTCGACCACGGACGGGAGCCCCGCGTTCGGCAGCGCCGACAGGAACGTGCGCGCGTGCTGCGACAGGTGCCGCAGGTGCTCGGTCATCTCGTTGGGGCCCGTCGCGCAGTTGAGACCGATCACGTCGGGACGCAGCGCCTCGAGCGTGGTGAGCGCGGCGCCGATCTCGGTGCCGACGAGCATCCGCCCGGTCAGCTCCACCGTCACCTGCACCATCAGCGGCACCTCGCGGCCCGCCTTCGCCATCGCCCGCCGGGCCGCGACGATGGCGGCCTTGCCCTGGAGCAGGTCGTACACCGTCTCGACGAGGAGGACGTCGACGCCGCCCGCGAGCAAGCCGTCGATCTGCGTCTCGTAGCCGTCGCGGAGCTCGGCGAAGCCGATGGCGCCGAGCGAGGGGAGCTTCGTGCCGGGACCGATGGAGCCGACCACCCAGCGGGGCCGGTCCGGCGTGGCGAAGCCGGAGGCGACCTCCTTGGCGATGCGAGCGGCCGTCTCGTTGAGCTCGTAGGTCTTCTCGGGGATGCCGTACTCGGACAGGACGACGGGGAACGACCCGAACGTGGCCGTCTCGACCGCGTCGACACCGACGTCGAAGAACTCGCGGTGCATCTCGGCGATGACGTCGGGGCGGGTGAGCACCACGTGCTCGTTGCAGCCCTCGAGGTCGGGGCCGCCGAAGTCGTCGGGACCGAGATCCTGGTCCTGCACCCACGTCCCGAAGGCGCCGTCGAGGATCAGGACGCGATCACGCAGGGCCGCCAGGAAATCGGACATCGGGGACAGGCTACCGGAGCGTCTCCCGCACCTTGCCTGTCAGTTTCGCGATCGCTTCGTCGCGCGACGGAGCGCTCGTAGCGGAGGACCGAGCCGGCTGTGCAGCACCGTGTCCCGGAGCTGAGACGGCGGCGGGCCCGGCGGCAGGCGGACGCCGTTGTTCCGCCCCTTGGCGAGGATGACGATGAACTCGACGTCGTCCTCGTCCTCGGGGGGCGCGAAGGCGACGATCTCGAAGTCGAGACCGAACTTCTCGCGGACGTTGACGAAGAAGTCGAGGAACGTGTCCGGCTGCCAGCAGTGGAAGTGGATGCTGTACGCCTCGGACATGGTGCTCTCGACGTACCCGTCGAGGTCGCCCGGTTGGACGTGGACCACATGACGCGCCCACTCGACGTAGTGGTCGCGCCGGCTGGCGAGCGCCCCGTCCTCGTGGTCACGCAGCAGGTGCTCCACGCTCGTCAGCTCACGCTCGCGGTCGAAGGTCCGGCGCTGATCCGGGAGCCCCAGGTACACGATCCCGCCCGGTCCGAGGACGCGTGCGAACTCGAGCAGCCCCGCGATCGGATCCTCCAGGTGCTCGAGCAGGTGGTTGGCGATCACGAAGTCGAGTGAGGCGTCGTCGAACGCGCTCAGGTCCTCGGCGCTCCCGATGACGTCGACGGGAGCCAGCTGCACCCCGGCGAGCTCCGGGTACTGCCGACGCTGCTCCTCGGCCGTCAGCCGGTCGACGTAGCGGACCCGCGCCTCCCGGTGGATCCCCAGCGGAACGTGGAGGGCGCCGATCTCGATCCCGTCACCCCGGAGCCAGGCGCTCAGGCGCCTCCTCTTGTCCACGATCGCAGAGGCTATGCAACCGGCGAGAAGGCCGACCTTCCGGGAAGATCCGCCTTCAGTCTTGGCCTCTGCGTGACGACCCTTCACGCACTGTGAGCAACCTGTCACACTGTCCCCTCCGCCCTCAATATCCACATCTCTGACACCCTTTCCCCCGGAGCTGATCGATGGATCGCATGACCCGCCGGATGCGGCGGATCCGAATCCGGTCCCGCCGCACGAAGCTCGTCGCCGGAGTGGCGGTCGCGGCCGCGTCGGTGGTGGTGCTTGCCGCGGCCGCGTTCGGGCAGCAGGCGCAGGGGCCGCCTCCGAAGCCACAACCCAAGACGGAGAAGGTCGACCTCACGGCTGACCAGGCGCCGGTCGGCTCGGGCTGGGAGAGCCAGGTCGGCACCGACGCCAATCTCGTCGGCGTGCAGTGGGACGGCGACCCCGGCGCCAAGTTCACGGTCGAGGTCCGGGACCAGCGCGGAACCTGGCGGAAGGCGTCCGACCTCCAGGCCGTCGACAACGGCCCGGATCCCGGCTCGAAGGAAGCCGCCGCCGTCGCCAAGGTCGCCCCCCAGAACATCACCGACCCGGTCTGGGTCGGCAAGGACGTGAGCGGCGTCCGCGTCCGGCTCGACGACGGCACGGCCCAGGACCTCAAGCTCCACGTCGTCGACTCGACCACCGGCAAGAAGCCGGGGACGAGCGTCGAGAGCACGACGACGGACTCGCCGCCGTCCACCGCGCCGCCGGTACCGAGCGCACCGACGCCGTCGGTCCCGGCCGGTGGCCCGGGTGCCTCGTCGTCATCGACGTCGACGACCGCGACCACCACCACGCAGCCGTCGGAGCAGGCGCTGGGCCTGGGGCAGGGGCTGGCTGCCGCCGCGCTCGCGTCGCTCGCGGTGGCGTTCATCGTGCGCCGCCGCCGCCTGCTCGCCGTGCTCGTCGTCGCGGTGGTCGCGCTCGGCGTCGCCTGCGCGCCGACCAAGGACGGGCCGCCGGCGCGGCCGGCGCCGGACGGGATCGTCCCGCGGTCGAGCTGGGCGCCGGACCTCCCGTGGAACTGGGACGCATGCCCGGGCGGACCGGAGTACGCGCCGTACATGAGCACCGCGATCGTGCATCACACGGTCAACAGCAACGCGTACGGGCCCGGCGACAGCGTCAACATGATCCGCGGCATCTGGGCGTACCACGTGCAGTCGCTCGGCTACTGCGACATCGCGTACAACTTCATCATCGACAACTACGGCGTGCCGTACGAAGGCCGCTTGGGCGGCATCGACCAATCGGTCGTCGGCGCCCACGCCATCGGCGCGAACTACGGGACGACCGGAGTGGCGATGCTCGGCACGTTCACCGACGTCCTCCCGTCGAACGGAGCGCTCGGAACCCTCGAGAACGTCATCCGCTGGAAGCTCAAGATCCACGGCGACGACCCGTTCGACGACCCGGCGGCCGACATCCTCGGCCACCGCGACACGTCGGCGACGGAGTGTCCGGGCCAGGCCCTGTACGACTACCTCCCGTACACGCGCAACTACGTGAAGGCTCTTCTGGTAGCGCGCGCTCGCGATCAGGCGCGCCCGCGGTGTCCGCCGACCATGACTCCCTGGTCGGCGCGCGCCAGGAGATCGCGGTCGCCGGAGCTGTCGCCGTAGGCCCACACGAACGCAGGCACGGCTCCGATCCATTCGTCGAGGCGGCGCACCTTCTCGGCGCCGCGCACGTTGGGGCGGACGAGCTCGCCCGTCAGCCGCCCGTCGTCGCCGACGGCGAGCTCGGTGGCGAGCACGGCGGCGAACCCGAGCCGGGCCGCGATCGGGTCGAGGTAGCTCGTGAACGACGCCGACACGATCACGAGCTCGTGGCCCTGGTTCCGGTGCCACGCGACCCGTTCGACCACATCGGGCCGCAGGTGCCGGGCGACGACCTCGTCGGCGAACTCGGCTGCCACCGCGGTGACCCGACCGGCGTCGTAGCCCGTCAGCGTGCGCCGAACCAGCGCGACCTTCGCCGCGTCCCGCCGCTCGTCGTCCAGCGCCGCCCGGACGAGGCGCGGGCTGATCGCGAGCAACGCCCGGGTCAGCCGTGCCCGTCCGACCACGGCTCGGAGGAACGGCACGACGTTGTCGCGCGTCGAGATCGTCTTGTCGAAGTCGAACGCCGCGATCGACGCGCTCGCCGCGGGGCGGCGGCTCGTCCATCGTCAGAGCGGGAGCTTGCGGAACAGCGGCCGGGGGACGTGCCGGAGCGCAGTCATCACCCAGCGCAGCGCCGGTGGGACCCACACGATCTCGGAGCCGCGCTCGAGGCCCCGGACGATCGCCTCCGCCACCGCCTCCGGCGTCGTGGCCAGCGGCGCGGGATCGAGACCCTCGGTCATCTTCGTGTGCACGAAGCCCGGCCGGACGATCATCACCGACGCGCCGGTGCCCACGAGCGCGTCGCCGAGGCCCTGGAAGAACGCGTCGAGGCCGGCCTTCGTCGACCCGTACACGAAGTTCGAGCGGCGGGCCCGCTCACCGGCGACCGACGACAGCACGACGATCGTCCCGTGCCCCTGGGCCCGGAGCCGGTTCGCCACCGGGACCGCGACGCCCACGGGGTCGAGGTAGTTCACGCGCGCGATCTCGACGGCGGCGGCGCCGTCCCGCTCCGCTCGGCTCTGCTCGCCGAGCACGCCGAACGCGATCAGCACCACGTCGAAGTCGCCGAACCGGTCGAAGACTCCGTCGACGAACGCGTCGTGCGTGTCGAGCGCATCGCCGTCGAACGGCACCGCCTCGATCGTCACGTTCGGGCGTCCGCCGGCGAGCTCGCGGAGCTCCTTCACCTCGGCGTCGAGGGCGTCGGGCCGCCGCGCCGCGAGCACCACGGTCGTCGCCCGCCGCGCCACGAGCTCGCGCACCGTGGCCAGTGCGATCTCCGAGCCGCCCCCGAGGACGAGCACGGACTGGACCGAGCCGAGCGAGTCCTTCACGCCTGCGTCACAGCAGCCCGATGCGGCGGGCGAGGTCGGACTGGAGGACGTTCGACGGGTCGACGCGCGCCTTGACCTCGCGTAGCCGGTCCAGTTGCGGGTACATGAGCGGGACGAGGTCGGGACGCACCCGCGAGTCCTTGGCGAAGTAGACGCGCCCGCCGGCGTCGGCGACGAGGTGGTCGAGCTCGTCGAGGAGCGGCGCCAGGCCGCGCGCGCCGGCCGGGATGTCGAGCGCGAGCGTCCAGCCCGGGGTGGGGAACGACAACGGACCGGGGTTGCCGGGCCCGAATCGCTTGAGCACGGCGAGGAACGACGCGCAGTGGGCGCCGCTCAGCTTCTCGAGCGTGCGGCGAACCGTCTCGTGCTCGTGGTCGGGCACGACGTACTGGTACTGCACGAAGCCGCGGTTCCCGTACATGCGGTTCCAGTCGCGCACGCCGTCGAGCGGGTGGAAGAAGGACCGGATCGATTCGATGTGGCCGCGCTTCTCAGTGGGGTAGTGGCGGAACCACGCCTCGTTGAACGCGCGCATCGTCAACCGGTTCACGAGGCCGCTCGGCACCCACGCCGGCGCGGCGAGTCGGGTGTGCGGGTCGTACTGGCGGGCGGTGCTGCGCTGCCGGGGCGGCAGCCGGTCGAGCGGGGTGTGGTCGCCGCGCAGCAGCACCGATCGGCCCAGCGCCGCTCCGGTGGACAGGCAGTCGATCCACGCGACGGAGTACCGGTACGCGTCGTCGCCGCTTCGGAACCGGGCCATGGCGTCGTCGAGGTCGGACGCCCGCTCGGTGTCGACGGTGACGTACGCGGTCTCGATCGGGATCAGGCGGAACGTCGCCTCGGTGACGACGCCGGTGAGCCCCATGCCCGCCGGCGGTGGTCCAGAAGAGCTCGGGGTCGTCGTCGGGCCCGATCTCGTGCACGCCCTTCGGCGTGCGCAGCGTGATGCGCTCCACGTGGTTGGCGAAGCTGCCGTCGACGTGATGGTTCTTGCCGTGGATGTCGGCCGCCAGCGCCCCGCCCACGGTGACGTACCGGGTCCCGGGCGTCACGGGGACGAACCAGCCGCGGGGAACCAGCAGGCGCAGCAGGGCGTCGAGGCTCGCGCCCGCCTCGACGCGGATCACGCCCCGGTCGAGGTCGAGGTCGAGCACCCGGTCGAGCGTGGTGGCGTCGATCACGGAGCCGCCCGCGTTCTGGGCCGCGTCGCCGTAGCTGCGTCCCAGGCCGCGGGCGATCGCGCCTCTCCGGCCCGGGTGCTCGAGGACGTCCTCGACGTCCTCGACCGTGTCGGGCGCGATGACGTCGGCGGCGGTGGGCGCGGTGCGCCCCCATCCCGTCAGCAGCCGTCGGGGCTCGGGTGTCGCGGGTTCAGCCGGCATGGACTCCGATGGCGAAGGTCGCCAGCCAGACCAACCCCAGCAGCTGGAGCATGCGGTCGCGCAGCACGACCTCCTCGGGCGCGCCGCCGCCTCCCTGCTCGACGGTGAGCGCGTACCGGAGGATGGCGAGCACGAACGGGACGATCGAGAGGCGGAACCAGAACGTGTTGCCGACCTCGGCGGCTCGCTCGAACGCCCACAACGCGTACCCGGTGATCGCGACGCCCGAGGTGACCGCGCGCACGTAGTTGAGGAAGGAGTCCGAGTACTCGCCGAGGGTCTGCCGGTGCCCGGCCGAAGACTCGCCCAGCTCGGTCAGCTCGGCGTGACGCTTGCCGGCGACGATGAACAGCGACCCCGCGCCGACCACGATGAGGAAGAAGTTCGACAGCGGGACGCCCGTCGCGTAACCACCCGCGATCGCCCGGAGACCGAAGCCCGCCGCGACGCAGCCGAGGTCGAGGACAGGCTCGTGCTTGAGCCACAGCGTGTAGGACACCGTGACCACCACGTACGCGGCGACCACGGCGAGCAGCCGGCCGCCGTTGAGCGGCGCCGAGACGGCCAGCGCGAGCACGATCAGGACAACCGCCGTGACCTTGGCCTGTGCCGTCGAGATCAGCCCCGCCGCGACCGGGCGGTACCGCTTCTTCGGATGCTGGCGATCCGCCTCTGCGTCCATGGCGTCGTTCAGGAAGTACGTGCCGCTGGCGGCGAGGCAGAAGGCGGCGAACGCGATCATCGTGCGCCCGAGCTGGTCGGGCTCGGTGAGCACCCCCGCCGCGCCGGGCGCCGCGAACACCAGCACGTTCTTCACCCACTGCTTCGGGCGCGCCTCGCGCACGAAGCTGCGGACGATCGAAGGCCGGCGCTCGGTCTCCGACGCCTCGGCTCCGGGCGTCGGTGCCGGCCGCTTGGAGGCGACGGACATCGCCCGACAGCGTACTTGTGCGAGTCCTCTACGCTTCGGCGGATGACCCACGCGCCGCGCAAGGTGTACACGCGCAAAGGCGACGACGGCACCACCGGGCTGTTCCACGGCGGGCGAATCGGGAAGGACGCACCGGGCCCGGCGGCGTACGGCGACGTCGACGAGGCCGTCTCCGCGCTCGGCCTCGCCCGCGCCCTGACGGAGCCGGGGACGGACCTCTACGAGCTGCTGCTCCGCCTCCAGCGCGAGCTGTTCGTCGCCGGAGCCGAGCTGGCGACCGAGCCCGGCAAGCGCGACCGGCTCGAGCCCGGCGTGTCGCGTGTGACGCCCGAGATGGTCGCCGCCCTCGAACCGGTCATCGACGACGTCACGACCCGCTTCGATCCTCCCCAGGAGTTCGTGCTGCCGGGCGAGAACGAGCTCGCCGCCGCCCTCGATCTGGCCCGCGCGGTCGTGCGCCGCGCCGAGCGCCAGGCGGTCGGCGCCCGCGACGCCGGTTGGCTCGACGACAGTCAGGTCGTCCCGTACCTGAACCGACTCGCCGACCTCGTCTACACGCTGGCACGCTGGCAGGAGCACGGCTTTCGCCCCGTCCGCACCGACGGCCGGAGCTGAGCACCCGACCAGGAGGCGCCCGTGTCGCTCACGTTCACCCTGTCTGCTTCGCCGGTCGATCGCGTCCAGGCCGATCTGCTCGCGGTGCCCGTCGGCGCCGGCCGCGCGCTCGGGCCGGGGGCGTCGGCCGTCGACGCCGCGCTCGACGGCGACCTCGCCGCGTTCATGGCCGAGGCCGACTTCGACGGCAAGCCGGGCCAGACGTTGGCCGTGCCGACCCGGGGTCGCCTCCGCTGCCGCCGCCGCGATGCTCGTGGGCGTGGGTGCGTTCGACGAGGTCACCGTGGACGGCATCCGGCGCGCCGCCGCCGCCGTCGCCCGCAAGGCGACGAAAGCACCGTCGGTGGCGACGACGCTCGTCGACCTCGCCGACGCGGCCGGGATCGAACGTCCCGACGCCGCGCAGGCGCTCGCCGAGGGATTCGTCCTCGGCTCGTACCAGTTCCTCAAGTACAAGGCCAACGGCGACGCGACCCGGCTGTCGAAGGTGGTCGTCGTCGGCCGGGCAAACGCGCGGGTCGAAGCCGCGCTCGATCGGGGCGCGACCGTGGCGGCCGCCGTCACGTGGGCGCGCGACATGGTGAACGAGCCGTCGGGCGCCAAGTCGCCGGCGGCGTTCGCCGAACGCGGCGAAGAAGCTCCTGCGCGGCAAGGGCGTCACCGTGAAGGTGATGACCGAGGCGGAGCTCAAGGCCGAAGGGCTCGGCGGCGTGGTGGGCGTCGGTCAGGGCTCGGGCAACCCGCCGCGCCTCGTCAAGGCGACGTACTCGCCGCCGGGCAAGAAGGGCTCGGTCGCGTTCGTCGGCAAGGGAGTGGTCTTCGACTCCGGTGGGCTGTCGCTCAAGACGTCGACCGGCATGGAGACGATGAAGATCGACATGTCGGGCGCGGCGGCGGTGCTGGCGGCGATGTCGGTGCTGAAGGACCTCGGCGTCAAGGCCAAGGTGACCGCGTACGTGCCGATGGTGGAGAACATGCCCAGCGGGACGGCGATCCGTCCCGGCGACGTCCTCAAGATCCGGAACGGCAAGACCGTCGAGGTGCTGAACACGGACGCCGAGGGCCGGCTCATCCTCGCCGACGCGCTCGCGCTCGCGGCCGAGGACAAGCCTGACGCCGTGGTCGACGTCGCCACGCTCACCGGCGCGTGCATGGTCGCGCTGGGCGACAAGATCGCCGGGCTCATGGGGAACCGCGACGAGTGGAACGAGCAGGTCCAGGCGGCCGCCGACGCGGTCGGCGAGCCCATGTGGCCCCTCCCGCTGCCGACGGAGTACCGCAAGCTCCTCGACTCCGAGGTCGCCGACCTGCGCAACATCAGCACGGGGAGCTACGGCGGCGCCCTGACCGCCGCCCTGTTCCTGGCGGAGTTCGTCGACGGCGTGCCGTGGGTGCACCTCGACATCGCCGGGCCGGCGCGCGCCGGGGGCGACGACGGCTATCTCGTCAAGGGCGGGACGGGGTTCGCCGTCCGCACGCTCGTCGAGCTCGTCGACCGGTTCAAGAAGCCGGCGCGGAGCCGATCGGCTCGCTGAGCGCGATGGCGGGTTCACGCGGACAACGGCTCCGCGAGCGTCTGCGCGAGCGCAACCCGTTCCCGGAGGGGAGCGTGACGATCGGCCTCTGGCTGATCGTCGCCGGCGTGACCGCGTACCTGTTCCTCGCCATCTCCGGGCGGGCGCTGGGGAGCAACCGCTACAGCGCGCTGGCGGTGCTGTGGGTCCTCGCGTTCACGGCCGCCCCCGGCTTCTTCCAGCCGCTGGAGCAGGAGATCGCGCGGGCCGTCGCGGCTCGACGGGCGCGCCGGGTCGGGACGTCTCCCGGTCATCGAGCGCGCGGCCGTCACGGGCGGACTGCTCGCCGTCGGTCTCCTGGTCGTCATCCTCGTTGCCGCGCTCGTCTCGCCTCTTGTGGACTCGCTCTTCAAGGGCCAGGCGCTGCTGGTGTGGGCGCTGGCGGTCATGCTCGTCGGGTATCTCGCCGAGCACATGACCCGCGGGGTCCTCGCGGGCTACGACCGCTTCGGTCCGTACGGCCTGCTCGTCGGCAGCGAGGGGATCCTGCGCCTCGTTGCGTGCGTCGTGTTCGCCGTCGTCGGTGTCGAGACCGCCGGTCCCTACGGCCTGCTCGTTGCCCTGGCACCGTTCGCCGCGGTCGCGATCGCACTCCGGGGCCAGAAGGGACTGGTGGAGCCGGGCCCACCGGCGTCGTGGAAGGAGATCTCCGCCAACATCGGCTTCCTCGTCGCGGGGTCGGCGCTCGCGCTCGCGCTCTTGAACGCGGCCGCCGTCGTCGTGCAGTTGCTGTCGAGCAGCTCCGAGTCGGACAAGACCAGCTGGATCTTCGCCGGCATGCTCCTGTCCCGCGTCCCCCTCTACTTCTTCCAGGCGATCCAGGCGACGTTGGTCCCGGAGCTGTCCGAGCAGCGGGGCGCGGGTGAGCGGGAGGCGTTCCGCGCCGGCCTGCGCAAGCTCACGGTCGCGGTGATCGTGATCGGCACCGTGTCCGCGATCGGGTCGACGTTGCTCGGGCCGTGGGCCGTGCGCACCTTCTTCGGCAGCGACTTCCAGCTCGATGCCGCGTGACATGGCGCTGCTCGGGTTCGGATCGGCCTTCTACATGCTCGCCTTGACGCTGGGACAGGCGCTCATCGCACTGGAGCACCACGGTCGGTACGCGTTCGCGTGGGTAGTCGGGGTGATCGCGTTCCTGTATCACCGTGCTCGATCGGTGGCAGCGACGTGCTCCTCCGCGCCGAGCTCGCGTACTTCGTCGGATCGATCGCAGCGCTGATCGCGATGACGGCGCTGCTCTGGCGACCGTTACGGGAGACGACCGGACGCGAAGCCGAAGCCCTCCTCGACGCCGTGCGCGCCGAGCCGATCGAGCCTTGAGTGTCAGGCGCGCGCTGCGCCCGGCTCAGTGGTCGGTTGTCGAGCCGTCGGCCAGGGTGGCGTGGGGAAGGCAGAGGTCGTCGTACTCGGCGATGACGATCTCGCCCGCGTTCTCACCGCATGCCGGGCACTCCGGGTCGCGGCGCACGTTGAACGTGCGGAACGACTCTTCGAGCGCGTCGTACGCGAGCAGACGCCCGATCGAGCGGGTCGCCGAGGTCGAGGACGACCTTGATCGCCTCGAGCCCCTGGATCGATCCGATGATGCCGGGGAGCACACCGAGCACGCCGGCCTCGGCGCAGCTCGGCGCCAGCTCGGCCGGCGGCGGCTCGGGCAGCAGGCACCGGTAGCACGGCCCCTCGTAGGGCTTGAACACCGTGACCTGTCCCTCGAACCGGAAGATCGACCCGTGCACGACGGGGATGCGCTTGAGGAGCGACGCGTCGTTCAGCAGGTACCGGGTGGGGAAGTTGTCGGTGCCGTCGACGATCACGTCGTAGCCGTCGATGATCTCGAGGATGTTGTCGGCGCCGAGACGGACGTCGTAGGTGACGACGTCGACGTCCGGGTTCAGTTGCGTGAGCGTCTTCTTGGCCGAGTCGACCTTGCGCTCGCCGATGCGATCGACGTTGTGCAGGATCTGGCGCTGCAGGTTCGACGAGTCGACGACGTCCATGTCGACGATGCCGAGCGTCCCGACACCGGCGGCGGCGAGGTACATCGCGGCCGGCGAGCCGAGGCCGCCCGCGCCGAGCAGCAGCACCTTGCTCTCGAGGAGCTTCTGCTGGCCCGCCTCGCCGATCTCGGGCAGGAGCACGTGGCGGTGGTAGCGGTTGCGCTGCTCCGGAGTGAGGACCTGCGGCGTGATCCAGGGCCGGCCTTCGTCCTTCCAGCGCCCGAACCCGCCCTTCAGCGAGGCGACGTCCTTGTAGCCCAGCTCCCGCAGCGTCTCGGCCGCGAAGGCCGAGCGGTTGCCGGCGGCGCAGTACACGACGACCGGCTTGTCCTTCGAGACCTTGTTCTCGACCTGGCTCTCGAGGTGGCCGCGGGGGATGAACACCGAGTCCGGCACCGTTCCCTGCTCGTACTCGTCGAGCTCGCGGACGTCGAGGAAGGTGGCGTCGCCGAGGCTTTCCTCGGCCTCGGCGGGGGTGACCTCGTGGATGTTCTTCTTGGTCTGGGCCAGCAGGTCGCGGTAGCCGGGCATCTGGGTCCTCTCGGTCTTTCTCGGCTCGGCCGGGCAACAGGCCTGTCCCGGGGACGACAGCCTGTACTCCAGGAAAGGCTACCCCCGGGGTCGGGTATTCCCAAGCGCCTCGGCGGCCGGCGCGTCGTCCGCCCGGAGCCGAACATTGCGAATTAGCCTCGCAGAGTCTCGCAAGCGGTAGGGAGAGTGTCGTGGCGAAGCAGGTGCTCGGGATCGACATCGGGGGGACGGGCATCAAGGGCGCCCCGGTCGATGTCGAGCGGGGAACGCTCGCGGCCGACCGCTATCGGCTTGCTCACGCCGCAGCCCGCCACGCCCGAGCGTCGGTCGCCAAGTCCGTCGCCCAAGTGGTCGACCACTTCCGCTCGACGGCCGCGTCGGAGGCACGTTCCCGGCGGTGTCCGCACGGCGTCGCGCTCACCGCCGCCAACGTCGACAAGTCGCTGGATCGGCGACGACGTCGCCAAGCGCCTGAGCAGGCGGCCGGACGTCCGTTCGTCGTGCTCAACGACGCCGACGCCGCAGGGCGTGGCCGAGATGGCTTCGGCGCCGGCCGCAACAAGCAGGGCGTCGTGATGATGATCACGCTCGGTACCGGAATCGGCAGCGCGTTGTTCGTCGACGGCGCGCTCGTGCCGAACACCGAGCTCGGTCACCTCGAGCTGCGGGGCAAGGAGGCCGAGAAGCGCGCCTCCGAGATCGTCCGTGAGAACAAGAAGCTCAGCTGGAAGAAGTGGGGCTCACGGGTGGACGAGTACCTCCGTCACGTCGAGATGCTGTTCTCGCCCGACCTGTTCATCATCGGCGGCGGCATCAGCAAGAAGGCGACGAAGTTCTTCGGGTACCTCAAGACCCGCGCGCCGATCGTGCCCGCGCAGCTGCTGAACGAGGCCGGCATCGTCGGCGCCGCGGTGGCGGCGCGACCACGAAGAGGACTAGCGGTTCAACCAAGAGCATCCAGAATGCCCAGAACGTTCAAGAGCTGGGTCCCAACGCGATTGACCTCACCTTGTTCTTCGTCCTCGCGTTCGCCGATCCCGTGACCCAGCGGCCCGCGTATCGACGAGACGACCGGCCAGGAGAGCGCGACGAGCTTCTGGGACCCGGCCACCGGGAAAGGGGACATCACGGCCCCGGCCGCCAAGCGTCCCAGCTCCTACTTCGTCGCCGGGCTCTGCCTCGACCTCAACACCAATCCCGACCCGGCGGCTCTGGCCGCCGCGGTCCAGCAGGCCATCGGCGGCGACCCCTCCAGCCCGGACGCGGTTCAGAAGGCCGCGACTGCCCTCCTGACGCCGCTGATCAACCAGGACGCCAAGGTCGCCTGGGTGGCGCCGTTCTGCCTCCTCGGCGACAACGGCGAGGGCTGCGCCGGGCCGACGGAAGCGGTAGCCGCGGAGGCGGTCACGGCGGAGCCCGCGTTTACCGGCTGACGACTGCTACACCTGCGCGACGAGCTCCGGCAAGACGGTCCCCAGCTGCTCGGGGAAGACGGCGGCGGCGACGCGGTCGAACGGCGTCTCCTGCGCGTTCATCACGACGAGCTGCGCGCCGGCGTTCAACGCCACCTCGGGGAGGCCGGCGGCGGGGTAGACGGTCAGCGAGCTGCCGACGGCGAGGAACAGGTCGCAGTTCTGGGCGGCGAGCTGGGCGCGCTGGAGGTCGGCCGGCACGAGGTTCTCGCCGAACGAGATCGTCGCCGACTTGAGGATGCCGCCACAGCCGAGACACCGCGGGTCGTCCTCACCGGCGCGCACACGGTCGAGGGTCTCCGGCATCGGTCCCGCGCCACGTGCAGGACAGGCACTTCACCTCGTGCACGTTCCCGTGGATCTCGATGACCCGCTCGGGGCTGGTGCCCGCCGCTTGGTGGAGCCCGTCGACGTTCTGGGTGACGAGCGTGTGCAGCGCCGCCTTGCGCTCGAGCTCGGCCAGCGCCCGGTGACCTGCGTTGGGCTCCGCCTGCCACATCTCGCTCTTCACCCGGTTCTGCCACGCCCGCTTCCGGATCTCCGGATCCGAGACGTAGTACTGCAGCGTCGCGGTCTTCTCGGCGTCCGGGTCCTTCGTCCAGACGCCTTGCGGGCCGCGGAAGTCGGGAATCCCGGACTCGGTCGAGATTCCCGCCCCGGTGAGCACGGCGATGGCACGCGCGTCGCGGATCCAGCTCGCGACGGTCTCGAGATCGGTGCTGACGGCCATCGGCCGCGAGGCTATGCCGACTAGGCAGCCGGGTCGGACGTCGCGGCGACGGCGGCGTCCATCGCCTCGCGGTGGCGTTGGTACGCCCACCGCGCCGCGTCGTGGCACACCGACGGGTGAAAGCCCGTCGCGAACAGCACCCGCTCGACGTGGTCGGCGTCGTCGCCCTGCTCGAGGAGCGTGAACGCGACCTGCCGCGCCCGGCGGCGTGCGGTCGCGAGCGGCGGCTCGGCGAGCTTGGCCTCCGCCCATTCGGCGTGCGCGACCTGGAGGTTCGCCGGCAGGCGGCGCACGTGGCGACGGTTGATCGGTGGCAGGTTGCGGCGAACGGCCACGGTGCCGCGCCCGTCGTCGCACGCGAGGTCGAACTGCGACAGCCGCGTGAGTGTCCGGACGATCGGCGAGCTGTTGCCGTCGCGCTGGCCGAGGCCGAGCGCCTGCGACGTGTCGGCGACGGGCAGCTCCACGCCGGTGGGCGACTCGTCGAACCTCGTTGCGAGGTGGCGGAGCAGCAGCACGGCGGTCGGGCCGAGCGTCGGGAGCCAGAACGTCTCGACGTACAGCGAGCGGGGATCGTGGCCCAGCGTGTCGAGCAGCGGATCGGGCCAGGGCGTGATCGTGAGCGTGGCGGGCATCGGTTCCTCCCGGCGAGGCGGCGAGCGACGGGGGAAGTGAAGATGTCTCAGAGTGTAAAGACTTGTGTATGGCTCGTCAATGGGTGCATGTCGCGCCCTCGGCTCGGTAGACGGGGGCACAAGAGAACCCCGGGAGCCGAAACCCCCGGGGCGCTCATCGCCTGCTGGTGTACGGGAGCGTACGCCCACGGTCAACGGCGGTTTAGGTCTTGTCCGATTTGGGCCAGGCTGTCTGGGAGCGGTCGGGTGGCTCCGCCCACTTGCACACCGGCCGCTTCGCCCCCTCCCGCTGGACTGGTGGCCAGACCGCTCCTCGGTGAGGGAAAGACCGGAAGGCGGGAGGCCCGGCAAGCACCGGAGCCTCCCGCTTTTCGCGGTCGCTCTTCTCGTTCAGGCCGCCGAAGTAGTCCTTGCCGGCTCGTTGATCACGATGCCAGGAACGCGTCGAGGATCTGGCGAGCAGCGGCCGCGGGAGCGAGCTCGCCGGCGGTGACGGCGGCTTCGAGCCTGTCCGCCAGGTCCGCCACGCGTTCGTCGGAGCGGAGCGCGTCGATGAGGCTCTCGGTCACCTCGGACCACATCCACTCCCGGGCCTGCTCGGCCCGGCGGCGGCCGAGCTCGCCGGCGGCGTCGAGGGTGGAACGGAACTCCTCGACCGTCGACCAGAGCTCGTCGATGCCGGCTCCTTCCAACGCGGAGACGAGCACGACGCGCGGCGTCCAGGCTTGGGTCTTCGAGCGCACGAGCCGCAGCGCGCTGCTGTAGTCGGTCGCGGTGCGTCTTGGCGGCCGGAGCGAGCTCGCCGTCGGCCTTGTTGACGACGACGACGTCGGCGAGCTCGATGATCCCCCGCTTGATGCCCTGCAGCTCGTCGCCCCGCGCCGGGCGCGACCAGGACGGCGAACAGGTCGACCATGCCGGCGACCGCGACCTCGGACTGGCCGACGCCGACGGTCTCGACCATCACCACGTCGAACCCGGCCGCCTCGCAGAGCAGCATCGCCTCGCGGGTGCGCCGGGCGACGCCGCCGAGGGTGCCGGCGGTCGGCGACGGGCGGACGAACGCCGAGTCGGAACGGGTGAGCTCGCCCATGCGGGTCTTGTCGCCGAGGATCGAGCCGCCGGTACGGGTGCTGGACGGGTCGACGGCGAGCACCGCGACTCGGTGCCCGTGCTCGACGAGATGGAGGCCGAACGCCTCGATGAACGTGGACTTGCCCGAGCCCGGCGCGCCCGAGATGCCGATGCGGATCGCGCCGCCGGTGTGCGGGAGCACCTCGGTGAGCAGCGCCGCCGCTTCCTCGCGGTGATCGGGCCGGGTCGACTCGACCGATCGTGATCGCCCGCGCCAGCGCCCGCCGGTCCCCGGCGACGATCTGCTGGGCGAGCTCGCTCACGTCGTGCGTCAGGCGGCGTCGCTCAGCGCGGCGCTCCGGAGGAGGTCGAGGATCTCGGCGGCCGCGTGCGGGATGTTGGTGCCCGGGCCGTAGATGGCGGCCACGCCGGCGTCGAGCAGGAAGTCGTAGTCGCCGGGCGGGATCACGCCGCCGCAGACGACGAGGATGTCGCCGCCGCCCTGCTTGCGCAGCTCCTGGATCAGCTCGGGCACGAGGGTCTTGTGGCCGGCGGCCTGGCTCGAGACGCCGACGACGTGCACGTCGTTCTCGATCGCTTCGCGGGCCGCCTCCTCCGGCGTCTGGAACAGCGGGCCGACGTCGACGTCGAAGCCGATGTCGGCGAACGCGGTCGCGATCACCTTGGCGCCGCGGTCGTGGCCGTCCTGGCCCATCTTCACGACGAGCATGCGTGGACGGCGTCCCTCCGACTTGGCGAACTCGTCGACCTCGCGCCGGATCCGCTCGTAGCCCTCGTCGCCTTCGTACTCGGACGCCGTACACGCCGCTGATGCTACGGATCGTCGCCCGGTGGCGAGAGAACACCTTCTCCATCGCGTCGGAGATCTCGCCGACCGTCGCCCGGGCGCGGACCGCGTCGATCGACAGCTCGAGCAGGTTGGCGTCGCCGGCCGCGCCCTCGGTCAGCCGTTGCAGCGTCTCTTGCACGCGAGCGTCGTCGCGCGTCTCGCGCAGCTTCCGGAGGCGGGCGATCTGCTGTTCGCGCACGGCGGTGTTGTCGACGGCGCGGATCTCGACGTCGTCGTCGCCGTCGGGCCGATACTTGTTGACGCCGACGACGACCTCTTCACCTTGGTCGATGCGGGCCTGGCGACGTGCGGCTGCCTCCTCGATGCGCAGCTTCGGCATCCCCGACTCGACCGCCTTGGTCATGCCGCCGAGCTCCTCGACCTCGTCGATGAGCTTCGACGCCTCGTGCGCGAGCGAGTGCGTCAGCGCCTCGACGTAGTAGCTGCCGCCGAGCGGGTCGACGACGTGGGTGATGCCGGTCTCCTCGGCGAGGATCAGCTGCGTGTTGCGGGCGATCCGGGCCGAGAACTCCGACGGCAGCGCGAGCGCCTCGTCGAACGAGTTCGTGTGCAGGCTCTGCGTGCCGCCGAGCGCGGCCGCCATCGCCTCGTAGGCCGTGCGGACGATGTTGTTGTACGGGTCGTGCTCGGTGAGCGAGACGCCCGACGTCTGGCAGTGCGTCCGCAGCATCATCGAGCCCGGCTTGGTCGGGCCGAACTGCCGGATCAGCTGCGCCCACAGGAGCCGCGCCGCCCGCAGCTTGGCGACCTCCATGAAGAAGTTCATGCCGATCGCAAAGAAGAAGGAGAGACGCCCGGCGAAGGCGTCGATGTCGAGGCCCGCGATCCGTCGCCGCGCGCACGTACTCCACGCCGTCGGCGATCGTGAACGCGAGCTCCTGCACTGCCGTCGCCCCCGCCTCCTGCATGTGGTAGCCGGAGATCGAGATCGAGTTGAACCGCGGCATGTGCTCGCGCCGTGTACTCGATGATGTCGGCCACGATCCGCATGCTCGGCTCGGGCGGGTAGATGTAGGTGTTGCGGACCATGAACTCCTTGAGGATGTCGTTCTGGATCGTCCCCGGGAGCTGGTCCTGGGCGACGCCCTGCTCCTCCGCCGCGACGACGTAGCCGGCGAGCACCGGCAGCACGGCGCCGTTCATCGTCATCGAGACGCTCATCTTGTCGAGCGGGATGCCGTCGAAGAGGAGCTTCATGTCCTCGACCGAGTCGATGGCGACGCCCGCCATGCCGACGTCGCCGGCGACGCGCGGGTGGTCGCTGTCGTAGCCGCGGTGGGTGGCGAGGTCGAAGGCCACCGACAGCCCCATCTGCCCGGCGGCGAGGTTCTTGCGGTAGAACTCGTTCGACTCCTCGGCCGTCGAGAACCCCGCGTACTGGCGGATGGTCCACGGCCGGTTGGCGTACATCGTCGCCCGGATCCCGCGGGTGAACGGCTCGAACCCGGGCAGGGTGTCGACCGCCTCGAGGTCCTCGAGGTCGGCGGCCGTGTAGAGGGGCTCGACGTCGATCCCCTCGGGCGTGCGCCAGGTCAGCTTCGAGACGTCCCCGCCGGCCTCTTTCTCGGCGAGGGCGCGCCAGTCGTCGAGCGATTTCCTCGGAACCTCGCCGTCGGCCAATTCCCCTCCTGAACGCCGTCGCAAGCTCCGGCTCTGCGGCGACTGTCGGCAAAGCCGCCGCCGCCGCGCCCAGGCTACTTGTGCGCTTGTGGACGGCTCCGGTCCGGATTCGCCGGGTCAGCTCGCCTTCGGGAGCGGGGTCTCGGGGTCGGGGTTCTGCGCTCGGGCGAGGGCGGCGCGGGCCTGGGCGACGCCCGCCCGTCCGACGTGGCGGGCGCGGTCGTCGAGCCGCCAGTCGGGCCAGTGCGCGGCGCGGCGGCCGCTGCGGGCCTGCTCGCTCCGGCGGCGGGTCCGTGCCGGTGTGTCGACCTTGACGAGTCGAAGTTGCGTACCCATGTCTGCAGTATCGCTCCGGGGTATGACAGGTATTCCGCCCGCCCCCACCCGCGGCGGCGAGCGCTCACCCACTTGAACGTCGGCGCGGCCGAGATCAGTTCCGGAAGACGGGATCCGCCGCGGCCGGGGCGTGCCGGCGGTCACAAACCGAGGTCGCGCCGGATGGGCTGCGCCATGGCGAGGCCGAAGCGCACCGCGCCGCCGGAGTAGATGGGACAGCGGTCGTCGGCCGGGCCCGTCCGCACGGGACAGAAGTGCAAGCCGTCGCGGGCCCGGACGGGGATGTGTCCGTCGACGCACCCTTCGCCTGCCCCCTCGGACGGCAGGCAGGGGAGCGTGGCCGCGAAGCGGCCGCCGTCGAGGACGGCGAGCCCCGCGTCGACGTAGCTGACGCGGGGGACCGGCGGCGTCGCGAACGTCAGACGACCCGATTCGGCCTCGTACCCGTGCCGAACGCCCGCGAAGACGGGCTCCTCCGTCGTGGCTGTCGATGGGGCGCCCATCCAGTACACGCGGACGCCGGCACCGGCGAAGATCCGGGTCGCGGTGCGCGCGTCGTCGCGGTACTTCCGCAGGAGGTCTTCGCCGGTGAGCGGGCCGTTCGGGCCGCGCATGCACGGCGTGACGTTGTTGCCGACGAACTCGAGCACCACCGCCGAGGGCTGCAGGTCGTGGAGATCACGACGCATCCGGTCGAGCCGGTCGCAGATGGCGGTGCCACCGTACGTGCGGTCCACGACCTCGACGTCATTGCCGCGCTGGAGCGACAGCGCGAAGACGTCCCGGGCTTCGAACGCGAGCGAGTCGCCGTACAGGATCACTCGCCGGTTCGCTCGCCCCGCCGCCACGACGACCACGGCGACGGCGAGCAACGCCGTCACCGCCACGACGGCGACAGCCGGTCGCCTCCCACGCCGCGCGTCCATTCCGCCCAGGTTCTCACCGAACGCCGAAATTGCGAGGCCGCCCGGCTCGTACACTTTGCGTGGTGGCGCCGGCTTTTGCCGACCGCCACCGCAAAGCCGGAGCTTGCGACGGCGACAGAGAGCGACAGGGAGCAGATGGCATACCTCGACTACGCGGCGACGACGCCGATGTATCCGGAGGCTGCGGCCGCGATGCGGCCGTTCCAGTCGGAGACGTTCGGGAACCCGTCGGGCGCGCACGCCGCCGCTCGGGCGGCCAAGACGGCGCTGGAGGAAGCCCGCGAGCAGATCGCGGCCGCGCTCGGCGCCCAGCCGTCCGAGATCGTGCTCACCGGCGGCGGCACCGAGGCCGACAACCTCGCCGTGAAGGGCGCCGCCCGCGCTGCGCGCGATGCCGGCACCGGCGACGGCGTGGTGACCACGGCCTTCGAGCACAAGGGCGTGCTGGCGCCGTGCGATCGGCTGGCGCGAGACGGCTTCCGAGTGACCCGCGTGCCGGTCGACAAGTGCGGGGATCGTCGACCTCGAGGCGCTGGAGGCCGCGCTCGACGACCGGACGGTCGTCGTCTCCGTGATGCTCGTGAACAACGAGGTCGGGACGATCCAGCCCCTCGCCGAGGTCGCACGGCTCGTGCGCGCCCGCGCCCGCGCGCCGTGCTGCACACCGACGCCGTGCAGGCCGTGCCGTGGCTCGACGTCGCCGAGGCGGCCGCCGGCGCGGATCTCGTGTCGGTGTCCGCGCACAAGTTCGGCGGCCCCAAGGGCGTCGGCGCGCTGGTGCGCCGGGGCGACGTGCCGATCGAGCCTCTGATCGAGGGGGGCGGACAGGAGTGGGGGCTGCGCTCCGGGACCGCCGACGTGGCCGGAGCCGTCGGCATGGCCGAGGCGCTGCGCGTGACGGGGCTGCGGCGGGGCGACGAGGTCGCTCGCATCCGACCGCTGCGCGACCGGCTCGCCCGCGGGCTCGCCGAGCGCGTACCCGGCTCCTTCGTGAACGGCGACCCGGCGCGCAAGGTCGCCGGTAACTGCCACATCGGCTTCCCCGGCATCGAGGCCGAGACCCTTCTCGTCGCCTTGGACCGCGCCGGCGTGTACGCGGCGGCGGGCTCGTCGTGCACGTCGGGAGCCACCGAGCCGTCGCACGTGCTCGAGGCGATGGGCGTACCTCGCGACGCCGCGCTGGCGTCGATCCGGCTGAGCCTCGGCTACTCGTCGACCGACGACGACGTCGACGCCGCGCTCGAGCTCATCCCGCAGGCCGTCGACCAGCTCCGCCCCGCGGTCACCGCGTCACGATGACCGCCGCGACCCGCGTGCTGGTCGCGATGAGCGGCGGGGTCGACTCGTCCGTCGCCGCCGCGCTCCTGCGCGACGCCGGGCACGACGTGACCGGTGTGACGCTGAAGCTGTGGGGCGGCGAGTCCGACTCCGGATGTTGCAGCGCGGCCGACGTCGAGGACGCCCGACGCGTCGCCGCGCAGCTCGACGTCCCGCACTACGTGTTCAACTTCGCCGACGACTTCGAATCCCGCGTGGTGGGACCGTACGTGGACGCCTACGCCGACGGCCGCACACCCAACCCGTGCGTGGAGTGCAACCGGTCGATCAAGTTCGGCCGGCTCCTCGAGCGGGCCGACGCGCTCGGGTTCGACGCCGTCGCCACCGGCCATCACGCACGTGTCCGTCGTGACGACCGACGGCCGCTGGCAGCTGCGCCGCGGCCTCGACGCCGCCAAGGACCAGTCGTACGTCCTCTACATGCTCGGTCAGCCCGAGCTCGGCCGGGCGCTGCTGCCCGTCGGCGAGCTCACGAAGGCGCAGGTGCGTGAGCACGCGGCGGGTCTCGGGCTGCGTACCGCGGCCAAGGCGGAGAGCATGGACGTCTGCTTCATCACCCGCGGCGGCCGGGAGGAGTTCGTGACCGCCCGAGCCGGCGCGAGGCCCGGCGACGTGGTCGACGGCGACGGCGCCGTGATCGGCGCGCACGACGGCGTCACCGGGTTCACGATCGGGCAGCGCCGCGGCGTCGGCGTGGCAACCGGAGAGCGCCGGTACGTCGTGGACCTCGACGCCGCCACCGCCACCGTCACGCTCGGCCGGCGTGAGGACCTGCTGCGCGACGCGGTCGAGCTGCGGGACCTCCGCTTCGTGGACGGCGCGCCTGCTGCCGGCGACCTGCTCGACGTGCAGGTGCGGGCCCACGGAACGCCGCAGCGGGGCCGCCTCGACGGGTCGGGCGTGCGGTTCGAGCGCCCCCAGCCCCGGGTCGCGCCCGGCCAGGTGGTCGCGCTCTACGACGGCGACGCGCTGCTCGGCGGCGGCATCGCCGTCTGACAGACCCCCTACGTCTCCTCGCGGCGGTGGGTCTTGCTGATCTCGCTGAGCGCGTCGAGATCGAGATTGTCGGCGGGGACCGCCGCGACCTTGCACTTCGTCACGGCGCGAAGCGTGGACGTGCGCACGCCGCCCTCGAGCACGGCGCGCTCGCCGAGAATCGCGCCCGGCCCGAGCTCGGCGAGCGGCTCGTTGTCGACGTTCACGGACAGCACACCGTCGAGCAAGCAGGAATACCTCGTCGCCCGGCTCCCCCTGCCTCGTGAGGGTCTTGCCCTTCCGCAGCTTCTTGATCTTGGGCTCGCCGCCGCCGCGCATGACGACGTGCGACAGCTCGCGCTCGAGCGCGGTCTCGACCGTGGTGACCAGCACCTTGGAGTCCTCGTCGCCCCACGGCGTGTGCTTCCCGAACGTGTGCCGGTACCACTCCTTGAAGTCGGTGAGCCCGGCCTTCTGGGTGAGCTTGCCGGCGTCGTCGTAGACCCAGTGCCGGGGGAACGGGCTCGCCCCCGCCAAGTCGAAGCGCGCCGAGCCGTCGACGCCGACCGTCAGGCCCAGCGTCGTCCACACCGTCGGGCCCTTGAGCTGCACGAACGGTGGGTGGCGGACGCGCCGCGGGGCGGGGATCGCCGGGCGCCCGCCCGCGGTCTGCACGAAGCGGACCGACGTCGGCGTGACCTCCGGGTCGCGCTGGAGCTCCGGGAACCCGACCGCCTGGAACGTCGCCTGCTTGCCGAGCCGCACCGTCGTCGAGCCCATCACCGCGCCGCCGGCGTAGCCGTGGTCGACGATCTCGCCGCCCTCGACTTCTATCCACGCGCGCAGCCGGTTCGCGAAGCGGAAGCCGTCGGCCGCGCCCAAGCCCTCGAGGTCGTCGATCACGTCGGGCGGCGGGTTGTCGTAGTGCGTGACCCCCACCTCGAACGGCAGCTTCGTCATGCCCGTCACCGCTTCCGACGGGATCCACGAGACGGACGTCACCGACGACTCGATGCGCATTGCAGGCCTCCTTCCGCTTCGCTCCCAAGGTACGTTTTCAGTGCCCCGGGGTCGACGCGTCACACGTCCACACGAATGCGGCGAGTGGCTGCCGATCGCGAGCAGCTCGGCCCGGTAGACGGTCGCGAAGCAGAGCACGGATGGATGCGCGGTGGCGGCGCTGCCCAACCCGCGGCGCGTCTGGAGCATCTCGGTCGGCCGGTCGCCCGTCATCGTCGTCGAACCGCCCCGCGCCCCGAGCCGCAGGTCGAGGGCGCCCGTCGGCGGCGCCGCACGCCGCGGCATCGCACGCAGCGACAGGATCCGCTCGCGCGGGAACAGCACCGGATCGGGCAGCGTCATGGAGTCGACCAGCACGAGGCCGGCCGGCACGAGCACGGCCCATCGGCCCGACAGGCTGTGCAGCGATCGCGCCGCCAGCGCGGCAACGAGGAGCCCGACGACGAGCGTGGCGATGCCCGCGACGATGCGGCCGTCGGCGAGGAGGAGCGGCCCGCCGGCGAGGCCGGCCGCGACGAGCAGGGGCGCCACCGGCAACGGGCCGAGCCACAACACCGGAGGCGTGCGCAGGGGATACCGGCGCTCGTCGCCGTACGCGACACCGTTGGCGCACGCGAACGAGACCGCCGGCAGCCCGATCACCAGCCCCGCGGCGACAACCGTCGCGACCAGTGCGACCACGGCGGGTGCCGCGTCCGCGCTTTGCGTGACTGCCACGATCGCCGCGAGCACGACGAAGGCCGGCGCCACGACACGCAGAACGGTGAGCCCGATCGGATGCGGCGCGAGCAACGCGAGCAGCGACGTCACCCACGCCGCCCACAACAACACCTCGGCGAGCGTGCGCGGCGGCGTCGACCAACCTGCGAGCGCGTCACCCGCGGCGGGGCCCGCGGTGAGCGGGAGCGACGCCCACGCCAACCGCACCAACCACAGCGTCATCGGCGCGATCGGCCTCCGGGGGCTTCGGGAACGCTCCGTATACTACGGGCCTCATGGCCGCCGCCCTTGATGCACCGCCGCTCGTTCCGGCGGTCGCCACTGCAATCGGGAGCCTTCCCCACACCGATCCGCGGGCAGCGGCGGACCTCGTGCTCGAGGCGCACCCGAGATTCCCGGCCGCACCGCAGCTCCCGATGCGCACCCCGCTCGAAGGCATCGTCGCGCAATGGGCGCGCGCGCTCCCGGAGGTGACGATCGAGCGTGATGGCTCGATTGCGGTCCGGGGGGTCACGAACGAGCCCGCCGTCGCGACGTTCGACGCCGACGCCCACGGCGGCCTCCTCACCTTTCTCGACGCGGCGGCGAGCGGTCGACACCCGCCGCGCGTCAAGGTGCAGATCGCAGGACCGTTGACGTTGGGCGTCGCGCTGCACCGCAGCGGTCTGCCGGTGGCGCAAGCCTTCCGTCGCGGCGGTGAAGCCGCGCACGCGTGGGCGATCGCGACCGAGGACCTCATCGAGGAGCGCCTTCCCGACTCGGCGCTCGTGCTGTTCTTCGACGAGCCCGCGCTCGTCGCCTGGAGGCGCGGTGACGCGCCCCTCGAGCACGAAGCCGCCATCGACGTGCTGTCGGGCGCGCTGGCCGCGCCCGCGTGCCCGACCGGCGTGCACGTCTGCGGCGCCGGCGACCGGCGTCTGGCGCTCGAAGCGGGACCGCAGGTGCTCGGCGTCGAAGTCGGCAGCGACCTCGTCGACGACGCCGAGGCGCTCGCCCGTCATCTCGACGCCGACGGTTGGATCGCGTGGGGCGCGGTCCCGACCGACCGGCCCGTCGGCGAGTCGGTGGACCCGCTGTGGCGCGCGCTCGTCGGCGTGTGGTGCGAGCTGACCCGCCACGGTTGCGACCCCGTCCGCCTCCGCACCCAGAGCATCGTCACGCCGGCGTGCGGGCTCGCCGGCCACGGGCCGAGCCAGGCGGAGCGACACGCTGCGTCTCGCTCGAGAGCTCGCCGACCGTGCGCACGACCAGGCCATCGCGGCCCGACTGACCCTCGGAGCCTGACCTGTCGAACGGTGCCGACCGCTGCCGGGTGTGCGACGAGCCGCTCGCCCCGGGCGCGACGTTCTGTCCGCGCTGCGGGACCCGCGTCGAAGGCGTGGCCCAGGACGACGCCGCGCAGGGCGACGAGGCCATGACCGGCCTGGTCGTCGACGACCCGACGGCCGCGCCCGGCGCCTACGAAGCCACGCAGGCGATGTCGCGCGCGGCGCGCCGGGCCGGGTCCGGCGTCGCGGGCGCACCGGTCGACGCCGGCGAGTCCGGCCGGCGCCACGGGCCCGACGCCGGAGGAAGAGGAGGCGCGGTCACGCAGGATGCGGCTGCTCGTCGCCGGGATCGTCGTCGTCATCGTGCTCGCGCTGATCGTGTTGGTCGCCCTCGCGTTCACGAGCGGAGGCGGCGGCGGCAACTCGCCGACGTCGTCGGTGCCGAGCACGGCCGTGACCACGACCACGCGTCCACCGGTCACCACGACGCCCCCGGCCACGACGCGTCCCCCGGTCACGACGTCACCTCCGCCGACGACGAGCGCGCCGCCGCCGACGACGAGCCCTCCGACCACGTCACCGCCCAGCTCGACCTGACCGGCGCCCGAGCGCCCTCGCGCGCCGCGGAAATGGCGGTCACAGCCCGTCGGTAGCATCGGCGCGTGGCCGTGCCGTCCGAGATCGAAGCTCGCGTCAAGGAGCTGCGCGAGCTCGTCCGGTACAACCGAGAGCGCTACTACCAGGACGACGAGCCCGAGATCTCCGACGCCGAGTTCGACGAGCTGTACCGCGAGCTCGAGAGCCTCGAGAGCGAGTTCCCGGAGCTGGTCACGCCCGACTCGCCCACACAGCAGGTGGGCGCGGCGCCTGCGACCACGTTCGCCGAGGTCCAGCACGTCCTGCCGATGCTGTCGCTCGACAACGCGTTCAACCTCGAGGATCTCCTCGCCTGGGGAAAGCGCGTCGAGCGCCAGATCACCGACCCGGTGGCGTTCGTGTGCGAGCCGAAGATGGACGGGCTCGCGGTGTCGCTGCTGTACGAGGACGGCCAGCTCGTGCGGGCCGCGACGCGCGGCAACGGGTTCGTCGGCGAGGACGTCACGCCGAACGTCCGCACGATCAAGTCCGTGCCCGAAGCAGTTGAAGGAGAGCGATCCGCCGGCGCGCCTCGAGGTGCGGGGCGAGGTGTTCATGCCGATCAAGGCGTTCGAGGCGCTCAATCGCCGCCAGGAGGAAGCCGAGGCCCGACTGTTCGCCAATCCGCGCAACGCGGCGGCCGGGAGTCTCCGCCAGAAGGACCCGCGCATCACCGCGCAGCGTGCGCTCGACATCTTCTGCTACCAGCCCGGCGTCAAGGAGGGCGGCCCGCGGTTGCGCACGCACACGGAGACGCTCGACTGGCTGCGCGATCTGGGCTTCCCGGTCAACGACAAGATCACCCGGTTCGAGTCGCTCGACGACGTCTACGCGTTCTGCGAACGGATGCTCGAGCTGCGTCACGACCTCGGCTACGAGATCGACGGCGTCGTCGTCAAGGTCGACGACCTCGGCCAGCGCGACGAGCTCGGCGCGACGAGCAAGGCGCCCCGCTGGGCCATCGCGTACAAGTTCCCGCCCGAGGAGAAGACGACGCTGCTGCGCAACATCATGGTGAGCATCGGCCGTTCCGGTCGGGCCACGCCGTTCGCGCAGCTCGAGCCGGTCTTCGTCGGCGGCTCGACGGTCTCGCAGGCGACGCTGCACAACGAGGACGAAGTCGCCCGCAAGGACGTGCGCATCGGCGACACCGTGATCGTGCGCAAGGCGGGCGACGTGATCCCCGAGGTGGTCGGGCCCGTGCTCGCGAAGCGGCGCAAGGGTCTGCGGCGCTGGAAGTTCCCCAAGGACTGCCCGGCGTGCGGGCAGCCGCTCGTGCGCGCCGAGGGCGAAGCGGCGACGAACTGCGTCAACATCGAGTGCCCGGCGCAGCGCTGGGGACGGATCGTGCACTTTGCCGCCGCGATGGACATCGACGGGCTCGGCGAGGAGCGTGTCCGTCAGTTCATCGACGCCGGCCTGCTCTCCGACCCGGCCGACATCTACTGGCTCGACGTCGAGCGCCTCGTGAAGCTGGAGCGCATCGGCGAGAAGTCCGCCAGCCAGCTCGTCGACAACATCCAGGCGTCGAAGTCGCAGCAGCTGGCGGGCCTGCTCGTCGGTTTGAGCATTCCGAACGTCGGGGGAGCGACCGCGCAGGACATCGCCCGCGAGATGGGCCACCTCGACCGGATCCTCGATGCCTCGGCCGAGGACCTCACGCAAGTCGAGGGGATCGGGCCCATCGTCGCCCAGAGCGTGCACGAGTTCTTCGCCCGCAAGCGGACCCGTCAGCTCGTCGAGAAGTTGCGGGAGGCGGGCGTCAACTTCGAAGGCCCGTCACGCGCCGCCGCGCCCGACGTCGAGCAGACGCTCGCCGGCGCTGACGTTCGTGCTCACCGGCGGCCTCGAGGAGCTCAGCCGCGAGCAGGCGGAGGCCGAGATCGAGGCGCGGGGCGGCAAGGTCACGAGCAGCGTGTCCAAGAAGACGAGCTACGTCGTCGTGGGCGAGAATCCGGGCTCGAAGCTCGCCAAGGCCGAGCAGCTCGGTTCGACGATCCTCGACGACGCGGCGTTCCGGAAGCTCCTGGAGGAAGGACCCGACTGATGGTGAACAAGGGAGCGGTCGGCCAGACCGGCGAGGCGTTCGACATGGTCGTCGAGCGGGGCAAGGAGCGCGAGTTCGCCCGGGCGACGAAGTCGCAGAACCCGGAGTACCTCGACGACCCGGCGCCG
Source organism: uncultured Actinomycetes bacterium (assembly GCA_963747195.1). Classification (GTDB taxonomy): domain Bacteria; phylum Actinomycetota; class Acidimicrobiia; order IMCC26256; family JACDBD01; genus JALZAA01. The sequence continues at coordinate 556,835 of CAVVDV010000005.1, read as the reverse complement.
GTGTCGCCGCCGACGTTCCTCGTGTCGTCGGTGTTCTGGGCGCCGCCCGGCGCCGCGAGGTGGGGCGATCTCCAGCTCGACATGCGGCGCGTCCTCGACGGCGGACGTGAGTTCGTGTTCCACGGGCCGCCGCCCGCGGCGGGCACGAAGCTCACGTCGCAGACACGCGTCGAGGACATCTACGAGAAGGAAGGCAAGCGGGGCGGGACGATGACGTTCGTGGTCACGGTGCAGGAGTTCCGCGACGAGAGCGGCGAGCTCGTCGCCGAGATGCGGTCCACCGCGATCGAGACCGGCAAGCCGCCGACGGAGGGCTGACGACCATGGTGACGACAGACGTGACGTGGGAAGGACTCGGCGAAGGAACGGCAGCCGAGCCGCGCGACTTCGGTCCGCTCACCCGGACCGACTTCGTGCGCTACCAGGGCGCGTCGGGCGACTTCAACCCGATCCACCACGACGAGGAGTACGCCAAGAGCGCCGGGTTCCCGACCGTGTTCTCGGTCGGGATGCTCCAGGCCGGGATCCTCGCCACGTACGTGACCGACTGGCTCGGCGCCGCCAACGTGCGCCGCTTCGGGGTGCAGTTCCGCGAGCAGGTGTGGCCCGGCGACACGCTCACGTGCACCGGAACGGTCACGAAGCGCTACGAGGACGGCGGGGAGCGCCTGGTCGACCTCGAGCTCGCGTGCACCCGCCAGACCGGCGGCCTCGCGATCAAGGGCTGGGCCACGTTCGTCGCGCCGTGAGCAGACGGCCATGAAGGCGCAGGTGCTGGAACGGGCGGCGCCGATCGGCGACGGGCCGCTGCGGCTCGTCGAGCGGGAGCCACCCGAGCCGGCGCCCGGCGAGGTACGCCTGCGCGTCCACGTGTGCCGCGTGTTGCCGCACCGACCTGCACGTCGTCACCGGCGAGCTCGACCTCCCCAAGCTGCCCGTCGTGCCCGGCCACCAGGTCGTCGGGACGGTCGATGCCCTCGGCGACGGAGCCGACGCGCCTGCGCGCCGGGGAGCGCGTCGGCGTGTGCTGGCTGCACTGGGCCGACGGCGTCTGCCAGTACTGCCGGCGCGGTCAGGAGAACCTGTGCGAGCACGCCACGTTCACCGGGTGGACGGCGGACGGCGGCTACGCCGAGGCGGTCACCGTGCCCGAGGACTTCGCGATCCACCTCCCCGACACGCTCGACGACTTCGCCGCCTCGCCGCTGCTCTGCGCGGGCGCGGTGGGCTACCGCGGCGTTACGCCGCGCCGAGATCGAGCCGGGCGAGCGCGTGGCGCTGATGGGGTTCGGGTCCTCGGCCCACCTGGTCATGCAGGTCCTGCGTTATTGGGGGTGCGAGGTCTACGTGCTCACCCGGGGCGAGGCGCATCGCTCGCTGGCGCGCGACCTCGGCGCGGCGTGGGTCGGCGCCGCCGACGAGCTGCCGCCGGAGACGTGCGACCGGGCCGTGGTGTTCGCGCCCGTGGGCGAGCTCGTGCCCGTCGCGCTGCGCGTCGTGCGGCCCGGCGGCACGGTCAGCCTCGCCGGCATCCACATGAGCACGATCCCGGCGATGGACTACGGCTTGTTGTGGCGCGAGCGGTCGTTGCGCTCGGTCGCCAACGTGACCCGGCGCGACGCCGAGGAGTTCATGGCCCTCGCCGCCGAAGCGAACGTGCGGGCCGAGTACGACACGTACCCGCTCGCCGCCGCCAACGACGCGCTCGCGGCGATCGCCGCCGACTCCGTGCGGGGCTCGGCCGTGCTCGAGGTCGCCTGAGCTAGGCGGTGACCCGGAAGCTCCAGCCGAAGCTCTTGGGCTTCGCCGGCTCGGCCTGCGTCTGGCTCCAGTACAGGACGGCGGCGTCGTTCGCGCCCGCGGGGAGGCGGCTGATCTCCTTGCCCGGGCCCGGGCCGGAACGAGATCGTGCCGGTGGCGTTGTCGATCAGGAGCTGGTCCTCGGGGATGCGCTTCCCGTTGAGCACGATCACGCCGGTCAGGCCGGACTGGAGGCGGACCTCGATGTCGTCCTGCAGTGTCGCGATGCTCCCGGGCGCGGGTCGCACCTGGGCGATGTCCGCGTTCGGGTTCTGCTTCCCCTGATCCGACGTGTCGGAGTTGTGACCCAGGACGAGCACGAGGCTGACGACGAGCGCAAGGCCGCCGACGACGATCACGACGCGCCACGGATGGATGCTCGTCCGGCGACGGCCGGGGCGCGACCGCCCGCGAGCTTCGTTCCACTTGCCACGTAAGGGATCGTAACCGTGCCGCGTGCCGCGGAATCGACGCGAGCGTTCAGTACCGTGAACGCTCATGGCGTTGAGCGGCCTGACCGATCTCGCCGGCCGCGTGCTCGCCGACCGGTACCGGCTGCTCGCGGCGATCGGTTCGGGTGGGAGCGGTCGCGTCTACGTCGCCGACGACGTGCGCCTGCGGCGCCGTGTCGCGGTCAAGGTGTTGCACGGCGCGTTGGCCGACGACGCCGGGTTCCTTCGTCGCTTCCGCGCCGAGGCCCAACTCGCCGCCTCTCTGCATCATCCGAACATCGCGACCGTCTACGACTGGGGCGAAGATGCCGTCCCGTTCATGGTCCTCGAGCTGCTGTCGGGCGGCAGCCTCCGGGGCATGCTCGACGAGGGCATCCGGCTGTCGCCGGCCCAGGCCGCGCACACCGGCCGGTTCGTCGCAGCAGCGCTCTCGTACGCGCATTCCCGCGGGCTGGTCCACCGCGACATCAAGCCCGCGAACCTGCTGTTCGACGAGCACGGCGCCGTCCGCGTCGCCGACTTCGGTCTGGCGCGCGCGCTCGCCGAAGCGAGCTGGACCGAGCCGACCGGCGCGCTCGTCGGCACCGCGCGCTACGCCGCGCCCGAGCAGGGGACCGGCGCCACCCTCGACGCGCGCGCCGACCTCTACGCGCTCGGCATCGTGCTCGTCGAGTCGGTCACGGGCCGGGTTCCCGATGTGGCCGACACGCTCATCGGGACGCTCGCGGTGCGCGCCCGGGTACCGCTCGTCGCGCCCGAGGAGCTCGGCGCGCTCGGGCCGGTCGTGGAACGCGCCGGGCGGGCGCAGCCGTCCGAGCGGTATCCCGATGCGGTCACCATGGCCGACGCGCTCGCCGACGCGTCCCGTCACCTGCCGCCGCCAGGCCCCCTCACGCTCGTCGGCCTGGACGCCCACGTCGAGGACCCGCACCCCACCGAGCTGCGCAGGACGAGCGCGGTCTTCGACCAGGACGCCGACAGCACGGTCGCGACGGCGCCGTGCGACGGACGAAGCGGTCACGCGCGCCGAGACTTCGCCCGCCCCGCGTCCCGGCCGCTACGCGCCGCGCGCGGTGCCCGCCGTCGTCGCGGTGCTCGTCATCGCGGTGCTGGTCGCGGCCGGGCTGCTGTTGGCACGGTCGGCGGCCGGCGGCACCGTCGCCGCGCCGCAGCTCGTGGGGCTCACGCAGGACGAAGCCGCGGCCCGGGCCTCCAAGGCCGGCCTCGTCGTCGACGTCCAGCTGCGCGACGTGGACGACCCGGCCGGACGCGTGATCAGCCAGTCGCCGGCCGCGGGCGCCTTCCTCGACGACGGCGGCAAGGTGCGGCTCGTGGTCTCGCGCGGGCCGCCCCCGGTCGCGGTCCCGAATGTCGTCGGGCAGCCGGCGGACCAAGCCACCCTCGCGCTGGCCGCCGCCGGTTTCGCCGTCGACACGAAGCACGACTACGACGAGAACATTGCCGCCGGCATCGTGATCCGCACCGACCCGCCCGCCAACGAGAAGCACGCACCCGAGTCGACGGTCGCGTTGGTCGTGAGCGACGGCCCGCGCCCGGTGGCGGTGCCGGACGTCGCCGGGAAGAGCTACGACGCCGCCGTCGCCGCGCTCCAGGCCAAGCGCTTCAGCGCGACTCGCGTCGACGACTTCAGCGAGACGGTGCCCGCCGGCAACGTCGTCGGGACGGACCCGCCGTCGGGGCAGTCCGCGCCGCGCGACTCCCAGGTCGCCGTGCACGTGAGCAAGGGGCCGCAACCGGTGGCGGTACCGAACGTCGTCGGCATGAGCGTCGAGCAGGCGAGCCAGGCGTTGCAGGCGAGCGGGCTCGACGCCGACGTGCAGAACTTCGCACCCGGCCGGACCGTGAAGAGCCAGAACCCGCCGGCGGGCACCCAGGTCAACAAGGGCACCAAGGTCACGCTCGCCCTCTGAGCGACGCGCGGCCGGGCCCGAGGCGCGTTGGGTCGGAACCCGCTAGGCGCCGGTTTGCGACCCACGTGCGAGGTGGCGATCGTTTGACCGTCGGTCAAGTCGGCGCATACGATGCCGCGTCGTCTTCGACGGGGGATCACCATGGGTGCGCTCGACGGGCGGGTTGCCATCATCACCGGTGCGGGTCGCGGCCTCGGCCGCGAGCACGCGCTGCTCTTCGCGCAGGAGGGCGCCAAGGTCGTCGTCAACGACCTCGGCGGCGACATGCACGGCGAAGGCGCCGACCGGGCACCGGCGCAGCAGGTCGTCGACGAGATCGAGAAGATGGGCGGCGAGGCCGTCGCCAACCTCGACAGCGCCGCCGACTGGGACGGCGCCCAGCGACTGATCCGCACCGCGATCGACACCTTCGGCGATCTGCACGTGCTCGTGAACAACGCCGGCATCCTGCGCGACCGCGTGATCGTGAACATGACCGAGGAGGAGTGGGACGCCGTCATCCACGTCCACCTGAAGGGTCACTTCTGCCCGACCCGCCACGCCGCCGCGTACTGGCGGGAGCAGAGCAAGGCCGGCAAAGAGGTGAAGGCGTCGATCGTCCACACGTCGTCCACGTCCGGGCTGCTGGGCAACCCGGGCCAGGCCAACTACGGCGCGGCGAAGTCGGGCATCGCGACGTTCTCGTACATCGCGTCCCTCGAGCTGGGCCGGTACGGCGTCCGCTCGAACGCGATCGCGCCTGCCGCCCGCACGCGTCTCACCGAGCAGACGCCCGGGCTCCAGGACGCCGTGAAGGCGCCCGAGGACGAGAGCAAGTTCGACGTGTGGGGCCCGGCCAACGTGTCCCCGTTCGTGGGCTACCTCGCCACCGAGGACTGCCCGTTCTCGGGCGAGGCGTTCCTCGTCCAGGGCGGCGTCGTGCAGCGGTTCCAGCCCTGGAAGCTCGCCGAGAAGATCGACAAGGGCGACCGCTGGACCGTCGATGAGCTCGAGAAGGAAGCGCTGAAGCTCCAACGCCCGGAGAAGTAGCCGTCCCGGACTGCCCGTCGCCCGTCCGGCGGGGCGCGAAAACTTGCGCTCGGCACGCAGAAATGACCCGTGTCATAGCCCGCGCGGGCTACACATCCCGACCGCATCGTGTGCCGGTCTCCCGCGTTTGTTGCGTCCCGCGGCATTTGGACCGGCCGCGGGACGCGCGCAGGTCAGAGCGCTCGTGCCTACCGATTTGGACCCCTTCGTCCAGAATCGTGGCCCGGGGCTATGACCATGTCATGGCCCAGGCGAGCCATAGCGGTCTAGTCACCCGCCTCTTTACGCTCCGGGCCGTTCTCCTTACCCTGCCGTCGGCCACCAGTTCAGTCACGAGCTGCCACCAGTTCACTGGAACCCGATGGGAGCGACGTTGAAGCGATTCCCGCACGGGGCGACGACGGGACCACGACCGCAGCGACCTGGCCGGCGGTACGGCCAGCTGCCTCACCGACCCGGCCCTGACCGGCCGGTGGGTCGTCTGCTGTTGACCGAGGACCTGACTCGCTGGGCAGACGCGACGGCGCGGCTGTTCGCCGAGACCGACGCACGCGAGGACGCTGCGCACCTCGAGAGTCTCTGGGTGCTCGAAGACGCGTGACCGGTCGACCGCGGACCCGCGGCTCGACACGCCCGAACAACACAGACCAACGGTGACGGGCCATCGGCCTGACGGGGCGGGAAACTAGCCTCGACCAGGCCGATGGACCGCGACCCCGAGTCCCCGCTCGTCGTCGAGTACCCCGGCGGCGAGGAGGTACCCGCCGTCGCGTGGCCGATGCTGCTGCGCAAGCGCATCGGTCGCCACGTCCGCGAGAGCGACCGGTACCGCTGGTGGGTCCTCTGGACCGCGCTCGCGGGACTGTTCGCCACCGGCTTCACGATCACGATCCTCGCCGTCTCGCTCGGCGACGTCGCCCGTGATCTCGGTGCGAGCGAGACCGCGCTCACCTGGACGGTCACCGGGCCGTTCCTCGCCCTGGCGTTGTCGATGCCGCTGTTCGGCAAGATCGGCGACGTCCGCGGCCACCGCCGCGTGTACCTCATCGGTCTCGCCGGCTTCACGGTCGCCACGTTCCTGACCGCGCTGGCGTGGGACGGCGCGTCGCTCATCGCGATCCGCACGCTCGGCGCGATCCCCGGTGCGGCCACCGGCCCGGCGTCGATGGCGTTGATCATGCGGGCGTTCCCGGAAGAAGATCGGGTGAAGGCGATGGGCTGGTGGTCGCTGGTCGGCGCGGGCGCGCCGGTGCTCGGGCTCGTCGCCGGCGGCCCGCTCGTCGACGCCATCGGCTGGCGCGCGATCTTCCTGTTGCAGACGCCGATCGCGCTCGCTCGCGTTGATCGTCGCGATCCCGATCCTGCACGAGACGCCCCGCCTGGCGCGCCAGTCGATCGACTACGCCGGCGCCGTCACGCTCGCCGTCGCCACGGTCAGCGCGTTGCTCGGGCTCAGCGTCGGCAGCCAGGTCGGCTTCACGCAACCGCTGGTGCTGGCGCTGTTCGTGGCCGCGCCCATCGCGCTCGTGCTGTTCGTCGTCGATCGAGCGGCGCGCCGAACACCCGCTCTTGCCGTTGCGCTTCTTCGCCGAGCGCAACTTCACCGCGTCGCTCGTCGCCCAGTTCACGTCGAACTTCGGTTACATGGGCGGGTTCATCGTCACGCCACTCCTGATGGAGCGGGTCTTCGGCTTCACCGTGGCGGCCACGTCGCTGGCGATGATCTGCCGCCCGCTCAGCTTCAGCGTCTCGTCGCCCGTGGCCGGATACGTCGCCGTCCGCGTGGGGGAGCGGCGGGCCAGCGTGCTCGGCTGCACGCTCATCGTCGTGTCGATGGCGTGCTTCGCGCTGCGGTGCGTCGACGGAGGCGATCGCGCTCGTGTTCGGGGCGCTGATCCTGTCGGGGTTGGGCCTCGGCGCGTCGCAACCGTCGTTGATCAGCTCGGCTGCGAACGCGGTCGAGACGGAGAGTCTCGGCGTCGCGAACGCGGCCCAGGTGATGGTCACGCAGATCGGCGTCGTCGCCGGCATCCAGGTGCTGTCCACGGTCCAAGGAGGCGGCTCGAGCACCGCGTCGTTCACGGTCGCCTACCTCGTCGGGGGGATCGTCGCCGTCGTCGGCATCGTCGGTGCCGCGTTCGTCCAGTCGGCCGACCGACCGGCGCGGCTCAGCGTGGCCCGGGCCGCCTAACGGCGCGACCATGGCGCCTATGGGTAGGGCGCCGGACATCCATTACGCGAAGAGCGGCGATCTCAACATCGCGTACTCCGTGCATGGGCGAGGGCCCGGACCTCGTCGTCGCGCCGGGCTTCATCTCACACCTCGAGGTCGGGTGGGAGGAGCCGTCGCTCGCGCACTTCTCTTCACGGCTGGCGTCCTTCCGGCGCGTCATCACGTTCGACAAGCGGGGCACCGGCCTGTCCGACCCGGCGACGCATGCGCCCACCCTCGAGGAGAGCGTCGACGACGTCCGCGCCGTCATGGACGCGGCCGGATCCGAACGTGCCGACGTCCTGGGCATCTCCGAAGGCGGCACGATGGCGACGCTGTTCGCCGCTACCAATCCGGGGCGCGTGAACGCGCTCCTCTTGTACGGCACGTACGCCCGGCTGGTCGAAGCACCCGACTACCCGATCGGAGTCAGGGCCGAGGATCTCGAGCGACTGATCGAGATCAGTGGCAAGGGCTGGGGCGAGGGCGTCGGTCTGGCGGCGTGGGCGCCGAGCCGTCGCGACGACGCGGAGTTCCGCGACTGGTGGGCGCGGCTGCAACGCATGGCTGCCAGCCCGGGCATGGTGCGGAACATCTTCGCCCTGTATCCGAAGATGGACATCCGGGACGTGCTGCCGACGATCCAGGTGCCGACCCTCGTGCTCCACCGACGGGACGACCGCATGGTGTCCGTCGAGATGGGTCGCTACCTCGCCGACCACATCCCCGGGGCCAAGTTCGTCGAGCTCGACGGCACCGACCACCTCTTCTTCACCGGCGACGCCGACGCCGTCGTCGACGAGATCGAGGAGTTCCTCACCGGCGTCCGCCCGATGCCCGCGATCGAGCGCGTGCTGGCCACGGTGCTGTTCACCGACGTCGTCGACTCCACGAAGCGGGCGGTTGAGCTCGGCGACGAGCGGTGGAAGGAACTCCTCACGCGGCACGACGCCCAGGTCAGACGGCAGCTCGAGCGCTTCCAGGGTCGCGAGGTGAACACGACGGGCGACGGCTTCCTGGCGACGTTCGACGGCCCGGCCCGGGCGATCCGGTGCGCGGTCGCGATCCGCGACGCGGTGGGAGCACTCGGGCTGGAGGTGCGCGCCGGCGTCCATACCGGCGAGGTCGAGATGCGGGACGCGGACATCTCCGGCATCGCCGTCCATCTCGCGGCCCGCGTTGCCGCCGCCGCTGGCGCGGGCGAGGTGCTCGTTTCCCGCACGGTTGTCGACCTGGTCGCCGGGTCGGGGCTCACCTTCACCGACCGAGGCGAGCACGCCCTCAAGGGCGTCCCCGGCGAGTGGCGCTTGTTCGCAGTCGAGGCCTGACGCCCCGCGTTACTCGGTGGCGGCCTGGATCGCCTCTTGCAGCTTCGGGTTTCCGCCACCCTGCTGCGACGCCATGAGCTTCGCCATGTCGCCCTGCACGCGGACCTTCCCCTGCATGAACGCCTGCATGCCGGCGTTCGGGTCGCCGGAGACGAACACCTGCTTGGCCGTTGCGTAGTCGGTGGTGAGCGTCACGTCGGCGTCGTCGATGTGCCCGACGCCCCATTCACCCTTCCCGTCGCGGGCGCCCATGTGCATCTGGCGCTCGTCACCGAACGGCGTGCCGGTGATGACGAGGTTGACCATCACGTTCGCCTGCGGCGGCGCGTCGGCCCCGTGCTCCTCGACCAGCTTCGAGACGGTTGTGAGCCACTCGTCCGACAGGAATTCATGCTTTGCCACCGATCCTCCTCATGCAGTGCTGCGCCCGAATCGGCGCGGGATCGTAACCGTGCTTGACCGAGCGGTCTAGTTCCCGGTCTAACCTGACCTCTGTGGTGGCAAAGACGCGCGACGAGCGCATCGAGACCCACGAGCGCAATCCGAAGTGGCAGAACGTGCCGTTGCGGATCGAGATGTCCGAGTGCATCAACTGCGACGCGTGCCTCCGCCACTGTCCCGAGCAGTTCGGCGCGATCTTCAACCACGGCATCGACGTGATCATCGTCCCCGAGCTGTGCAGCGGCTGCCTCAAGTGCGTGCCGGTCTGCCCGGTCGACTGCATCTACCCCGATCCGGAGTGGTCACCCGCCCCCGACGACTGGTGGAAGCACCCGGGGAACCCGGGCGACCCGTACGCCTGACGCGGCCGTCTGCCGTGTCGCCCGCCGTCCGCACCGAGTCCGACGCCGGCGTCCGGTCGATCGTCCTCAGCCGCCCGGACGAATACAACACCATCACTCCCGAGTTGCGCGACGAGCTCGCGGCCGCGATCGACGAGGCCGACGCCGACCGTGACGTCCGCGTCATCCTCCTGCGTGCGGACGGCCCCGCGTTCTGCGCCGGGTACGGGCTGGACTGGTCGACCCAGGCGCAGGCCGCCGAGGGGCGGGCGCACGAGCGGACCTGGGATTCGGTCGCCGACTACCAGATGATGTCGCGCTTCGTCGCCACGTACATGAAGCTCTGGTACGCGTCGAAGCCGACGATCGCCGCCGTCCAGGGCTGGTGCATCGCCGGCGGCACCGACATGGTCCTGTGCTCCGACCTCATCGTCGCCGGCGAGAGTGCGGTGTTCGGCTACCCGCCGGCGCGCGTGTGGGGCACACCGACGACGGCCATGTGGGTGTACCGCATGGGCCTGGAGCAGGCGAAGCGCTACCTGCTCACCGGCGACGAGATCCCCGCGCCCGAGGCGGCTCGCATCGGCCTGATCCTCGAGGCCGTGCCCGACGGGGAGCTCCAGGAGCACGCGGCGGCGCTGGCGCGACGCATGGCCCGCCTGCCGCTCAACCAGCTCCAGATGCTGAAGCTGCTGTGCAACCAGACGGCCGAGAGCATGGGGATGGCCTCGAGCCGGACGCTGGGCACGCTGTTCGACGGCATCGCGCGGCACACGCAGGAGGGCCTCGACTTCGTGGCCCGGTCCGGCGAGATCGGGTTCCGCGACGCCGTGCGCGAGCGCGACGACCCGTTCGGCGACTACGGCTCGGGCCCGCGGTCCAAACGCCGCTGAGGCGCGGGCAGCTGATCCGTAGACTCCGCGCGGTGACGGCGGCCTTGCCGACCGTCACCGCAAAGCCGGAGCTTGCGACGGCGACAGGAGAGAAATGGCACCTGAGAGCGCGCGCATCACCCGGGCCGACGTCGAGCACGTCGCCATGCTCGCCCGCCTCGCGCTCACCGACGACGAGATCGAGCAGCTCACGGGGGAGCTGAGCGCGATCCTCGAGTACGCCGCTGAGGTCTCTGCGCTCGACACCGCCGACGTGCCGCCGACCGCGCACCCGCTGCCGTTGGTCAACGTGTTCCGGCCCGACGATCCACAGCCCGGCCTCGATCGTGACGAGGTGCTCGCGCAGGCGCCGGCGGCCGAGGACGGCCAGTTCCGCGTGCCGCGCATCCTGGGCGAGGCGTTGTGACCGCGGTCGACATCGCGGGGCGGTGCGCGCCGGGGAGCGTGCGGCGGGCGATGTCGTCGAGGAGCACCTGGCGCGGATCGAGGAGCGCGAGACCGAGTTGCACGCGTTCAACCACGTGCTCGCGGACGAAGCGCGTGCCGCCGCCGATGCCGTCGACGCGGTCGTTGCGCGCGGGCGACGATCCCGGGCCGCTGGCCGGCGTTCCGGTCGCGCGTCAAGGACAACATGTGCACGCGTGGGATCCCGACGACGTGCTCGTCGCGGATCCTCGAGGGGTGGCGGCCCCCGTACTACGGCGACGGTCGTCGAGCGGGTCGTGGCCGCCGGCGGGATCCCGATCGGCAAGACGAACCTCGACGAGTTCGCGATGGGCTCGTCGACCGAGAACTCGGCGTTCGGCCCGACCCGCAACCCGCGCCGACCCGACCGGGTCCCCGGCGGCTCGAGCGGCGGATCGGCAGCCGCGGTCGCGGCCGGGTTCGCCGCCGTCGGGCTGGGCTCGGACACCGGCGGCTCGATCCGTCAGCCCGCCGCGTTGTGCGGAGTCGTCGGGATCAAGCCGACGTACGGCGTCGTCTCGCGTTACGGCCTGATCGCGTTCGCCGAGCTCGCTCGACCAGATCGGGCCGCTCGCTCGAGTCGGTCGACGACGCCGCGCTCCTGCTCGAGGTGATCGCCGGGCACGACCCGCTCGACTCGACGTCGATCGCCGAGCCCGTACCTCTCGCTCCGCGAGGTCGTCGACGCCGGCGTCGACGGGCTGCGGGTCGGGATCGTGGAGGAGCTCGCCGACGCCGAGGGCGTGCAGCCCGACGTGGCGGCGGCGGTCGAGCAGGCCGCGCTCGCGCCTCGAGAAGCGAGGGCGCGACGGTCGAGCGGGTCTCGGTGCCGAGCGCGGCGTACGGGCTGTCGGCGTACTACCTGATCGCGCCGGCCGAGGCGTCGAGCAACCTCGCCCGCTACGACGGCGTCCGGTACGGGCTGCGGGTCGACGGGCGCCGACGCCGCCGACATGAACGCCCGCACGCGCGACGCCGGCTTCGGGCCGGAGGTGAAGCGCCGGATCATGCTCGGGACGTACGCGCTGTCGGCCGGCTACTACGACGCGTACTACGGCCAGGCGCAGCAGCGTCCGCACGCTCATCATCCGCGACTTCGCCCGCGCCTACGAGCGCTTCGACGTGTTGCTCGCGCCCACGTCGCCGACGACCGCGTTCGAGCTCGGCGCGAAGACGGCCGATCCGCTGTCGATGTACCTGTCGGACGTGTGCACGGTGCCGACGAACCTGGCCGGCCACCCGGCGGCCAGCGTGCCGTTCGGCGCCGACGGCGACGGGTTGCCGATCGGGGTGCAGGTGCTCGCGCCCGCGCTCGGGGAGCCGGTCATGTTCCGGGTCGCCCGCGCGATCGAGGAGGCCGCGCCGTGAGCGCGGCGTGCGCGTCAGCGGCAGAAGTGCGCGAGCGCCCGGTTGAGCACGTCGGCCTGCTCCCATTGGAGGAAGTGGCCGGCGTCGGGGACGACGAACGGGCCGACGCACTCGGTGAACGCCACGCGCGCCCGGTCGGGGAACGACGGCGGGCACCACGTGGTCCTCGGGGCCGTAGAGCACGAGCGCGGGGACCGGGCACGGCTCGAACAGCTTGGGCACGTCCTCCATGGGCCGGTTGCCGGTAGGCGGTCTCGTAGACTGCCCCAGCTGGCGCGCAGCTTGTCGGCGTCGGCGAACGGCTCGGTCATGAAGTCGACGTCGTCGGGGCCGAAGTGCCCGGGCGCGGCCCAGAGCCGGTGGCCGTACATGGCCGCGACCCACGCGCGGCGGCGCGCCGGCGTGTCGAGCTCGGCGATGCAGCGCCTCGGGCTCCGTGGCCTGGCGGAGGAAGTAGTCGGCCGTGGGGCGGGTGTCGCGGCCGTCGTCGGGCGGGATGCCCGGCGGCCTCGTAGAGCTCGTCGCGGCAGGATGACGAGCGTGTTGAAGAAGCAGAGCGCTCCACGAACCCGGGGTAGCGCAGCGCGAGGTCGTACAGGATCGACGCCGCCGACGTCGCCGCCGACGACCGCAGCATCGCTCGTGCCCGAGCACGTCGTGGACGAGCGCGTAGAGGTCGAGCGAGTACGCGGCGACGTCGTAGAAGCCGTCGGGCGCGAGGTCGGAGTCGCCGTAGCCGCGCAGGTCGGGCGCGATCACCTCGAAGCCGGCGTCGGCGAGCGGCGCGATGTTGCGCCACCAGATGCGCTTCGTCTCCGGGTAGCCGTGGACGAGCAGCAGCGGCGTGCCGCCCACGCCCTCGTGCACGTACGCGAGCGTCACGCCGTTGCGTATCTCGCTCCGCTTGACCGTGAACGCGTTCGGGTCGGGTCGCTCGGGCACGGCGGGAGTCTCGCATGACGGCCACGACGACGCACGACGTGGGAAGCGGTGATCGGGCTCGAGGTGCACGTCGAGCTGGCCACGGCGACGAAGCTGTTCTGCGGCGTGCAAGAACGAGTTCGGCGCCGAGCCCAACACGAACATCTGCCCGGTGTGCCTCGGGCTGCCCGGCTCGCTGCCGGTGCTCGAACGAGCGGGCGGTGGAGTTCGCGCTGCGCGTCGGCGAGGCGCTGCAGTTCGACGGTGCCGGACCGCTCGCTGTTCCACCGCAAGAACTACTTCTATCCGGACATGCCGAAGGACTATCAGATCAGCCAGTACGACGAGCCGATCTGCGTCGACGGCTCGCTCGAGGTCGACGGCTTCCGCGTCGGCATCGAGCGCGCGCACATGGAAGAGGACACCGGCAAGACCATCCACGTCGGCGGCGGCGGCCGCATCCACGAAGCCGACCACTCGCTCGTCGACTACAACCGCGCCGGCATCCCGCTCATGGAGATCGTGAGCCGGCCCGACATCCGCAGCGCGGAGCAGGCGCGCGCGCTACGTGAACGAGCTGCGCGGCATCCTGCAGGCGATCGGCGTCTCCGACGTGAAGATGGAGGAGGGCTCGTTCCGCATCGACGCCAACGTGTCGTTGCGCCCGGTCGGCGCGACCGAGCTCGGCACCAAGGTCGAGGTCAAGAACATGAACTCGATCCGGTCGCTCGGCCGGGCACTCGAGTACGAGATCGAGCGGCAGATCGAGCGTCGCTGGACGCCGGCGAGCGCGTCGTGCAGGAGACCCGCCACTGGGACGAGGACGCCGGCGTCACCCACTCGATGCGCACGAAGGAGGGTGCGGACGACTACCGCTACTTCCCCGAGCCCGACCTCGTCCCCGTGGCGCCCGACCGTCGCGATGCGCGAACGCGTCCGGGCCGGGATGCCGGAGCTGCCGGCGGCCGCGCGGGCCCGCCTCGTGTCGGAGTGGGGGATCGGCGAGCACGAGGCGCGCGTGCTCATCGGCACGCCCGGTCTCGCCGAGTTCGCCGAGGCGGCGGTGGTCGCGTTGCAGCGGCGGCACGCCGAAGGACGTCGTGAACTGGTGCACCGGCGAGATGCTCGGGTACCTGCAACGAGACCGGGCTCGTCGCCCGGCGTGCTGCCGCTCGCGCCGGACGGGCTCGCCGAGCTCGTCGACCTCGTCGCCGACGGCACGCTGTCACGGAACCTGGCCAAGGACGTGCTCGCCGAGTGCCTGCGCGAGCCGAAGCGGCCGAAGCAGGTCGTCGAGGAGCGCGGGCTCGCGCAGGTCAGCGACGAGGGTGAGCTGGCGTCGATCGTGGACGAGATCATCGCCGCCCACCCGGACGTCGTCGCCGACTACCGCGCCGGCGACGACAAGTCCCGCAAGAAGAAGCGCGGGTTCCTGATGGGCGAGGCGATGAAGGCGACCAAGGGCCAAGGCAACCCCCAGCTCCTCAACCGCCTCCTCGACACCCGCCTGTCGTAACTCGTCAATCCATCGGGACGTTGCGGACGAGCTTGCCGTCGATGCGGTCGAGGATCTCGTCGAGGGACTCGCCGGTGATGGTGAGGCCGTGGTTGCGCTGGCCGACCACGGAATGGCCGGGGTCGGGCGCCTCGCGCACGAGCTGCGCGACCGCGCCCGCCAGCTCGACGGTGCCGCACGGGTAGTTGATCTCCGTCGAGTCGATGCCCTCCATCCACGCGTGCACGTGGAGGATGGCGCCGACCTCGGGGTGCTCGTTGTAGATCATCCAGTGCTCGATGGCGTCGACGGACACCCGGTTGGGCTTCACGTCGGGCGGCACGCTCAGGATCATCGTGTCGCGCTCGGCGTCGTAGCCCTGCACGAGCAGGATGTGCTTGCCGACGTCGGTGAGCGCCGACTTGTCGACGCCGCTCGCGCTCATCCAGAACTCGGGGCCGAGCGGACCGTCGGCGGTGCGCCTGGAGCTGGCGTTCCCGTAGCTGAGGCCGCCGATGCCGTACAGCAGCTTCACGTGCCGCAGGTCGCGCTCGGAGAGGATCTCTTCGATCGGGAACGCGGCCGGGAGCAGGTCGAGGGCGTCGAGGTGCTCACCCGCCCGGCGGATCTGGCGGGTGTGGTCGTCGCCCTCCCACAGCTCTTCGGGCAGGTCGGCGCGGAACTCGTTGGCGATGACGAGCCGCGACGACGCCAACGGCTCCATGCGCTCGAAGACTCCGGCGAAGAACTCGTCGTCGTCGCCCGTGTGCCGCACGACGTACCGACCCTGCTCGAGGGTCACGAAGTGCGCGGCCGGCGCGCCGTCCTCGCTCACCATCACGGCCAGGTTGGCCAGCGCCCGCACCAGCAGCGGATAGCCGGCCCGCAGCACATCGTCGGGCGGCGTGCCGACGTCGGCGAGGGCGACGACGAACGTCGGCGCCGATTTGCGCCGGTACGGCCGCGGCCGCTCGGGGTCGATCCGGTTCAGCACCACTTGGACCTCGGGGCCCGGCTCGGGGTGCTCGTGGTAGCCCCGCTCGATCATCAACCGGCGCAGGCCGTCGGTGAACCAGCGCACGCGCGGGGTGCTGCCGTCGCCGTAGAGCGCGAACGACCGCGGGTCGACGGTGGCCTGGGCCAGTCCGATCCCTGCGGTCTCGGCGGTGCGGCTCATCAACGAATCCCCCCTCGGGGTGAACGGATGGAGGGCCAGCGTAGGGCGGAGACCAGATCGATGCAGTCCCGACAAATCGTCCGCCGCCCGCCGGCGCATCTGATGCAATCGACTCGTGCCGAGCGCGGAAGGTTACGACGCGGCGACGTACGGCGATCGCATGGCCGACTTCTACGACGAGCTGCCGACGCACCCGGCCGACGCCGACGTCGCCGCCCGACGCCTCGCCGATCTGGCCGAAGGTGGGCCGGCGCTCGAGCTCGGCATCGGCACCGGCCGCCTCGCCCTCCCGCTCGCGGGCCACGGCGTCGCGGTCAGCGGGATCGACGCCAGCGCGGCAATGGTGGCGAGGCTGCGGGCGAAGCCGGGTGGCGCTGAGATCCCGGTCGCGATCGGCGACTTCGCCGAAGTCGCCGTCGACGGCCCCTTCTCGCTGATCTTCGTCGTCTACAACACCTTCTTCTCGCTGCTGGACGCCGACGCGCAACGCGGCTGCTTCGAGCGCGTCGCCGACCGGCTCGTTCCCGGCGGTCGGTTCGTGATCGAGGCGTTCGTGCCCGATCCGGGCCGCTTCGAGCGCGGCCAGCACCTCGAGGTCCGGCACGTCGGTGTCGACAGCGCAGTCGTGTCCGTCAGCCGTCACGACGCGCCCACACAGCGCGTGGATTCACTGCTGGTGCGCTTGGCCGAAGGTGGGGTCCGGACTTGGCCCGTGCACATCCGGTACTCGTACCCGGGCGAGCTCGATCAAATGGCTGACCGCGCCGGGCTGCGCCTCGAGGAGCGCTGGGGCGGCTGGGAGCGGGAGCCGTTCACCGACGACAGCGTCAAGCACGTCTCCGTGTACCGCGTCGCGAAGCGTGTGTAACCGCCGAGAAGGGAATACTGGCGCCGTGCCTCTGGCGCCTCCCCCGTCGCACGCGGATCGGCAGCAGCGCGGGAAGGCAGCGCGTACGCATGTGCCGGTCCGCCTGCTCGGTCACTGGCGCGCTGATCGCGACGCGCGCGCAGTCGTTCTCGCCCAGAACGACATGCGGCTGCCCGATCTCGTGCCGCTGCGCAACGGTCGCATGGCGGCATCGCCGTGGAACTTCTACCGCGGTGCCGCCGCGGTCATGGCGACTGACCTCGCGACGTCACCGAACTCGGGGCTCCAGGTCCAACTGTGCGGTGACGCGCACGTGTTGAACTTCGGGCTCTGGGCGACACCTGAGCGCAACCTCTCGTTCGATCTCCGCGACTTCGACGAGACCCTCCCCGGTCCCTTCGAGTGGGACGTGATGCGCCTGACCGCGAGCCTGGTGGTCGTGGCCCGGGAGGACGGCCTCCCGCCCGGTGAGGCGGACGATGCCGTCGCGTCGGCTCTCCGGGCGTACCGGTCGAAGATGCGCCACTACGCCGGCGCCTCGCAGATGGAGATCTGGTACGACAGCATCTACGTCGAGCAATTGCTCGGGTATTTCGGCGAGGACCGGCGCGGGCGCGTCTCGAAGCACATCGAGAAGAAGCGCAGGCGTCGCACGAGCGCAGGTGCGTTCGAGAAGTTGACCGAGATGGTCGACGGCCGGCGACGCATCATCGAGGAACCGCCACGGCTCACGCACTTCGACGACCCGCGCCGGCTCGAGATCGTGCGTGAGGTGTACGAGCGCTACGCAGAGACCCTCCAGGACGACCGGCGGCACCTGCTGGAGAACTTCACGTTCGTCGACACCGCACGCCAGGTCGTCGGGGTGGGCAGCGTGGGCATGCGCGTCCACCTGCTGCTCCTCGACGGGCCGGGAGGGCACGATCCGCTCTTTCTCCAGGTCAAGCAGGCGGGACCCTCGGTGTACGAGGCATATCTGGGTCCGAGTCGCTACGACAATCACGGTGCGCGTGTGGTCAACGGGAAGCGGCTGATCCAGAGCGCCACCGACATCCTCGTGGGCTGGACGTCGTTCGACGATATGGACTTCTACGTGCGCCAGTTCCGCGACATGAAGGTGATCCCCGACGCCGAGCGGATCGCTCCTGTCCTGAAGGAGTTCGCGACCGCGTGCGGTGAGGTGCTCGCCCGCGGCACATGCCCGCACAGGCGACCCCGTAGCCATTGCGTCATACATCGGGAAGGGCAAGCGGTTCGACGAGGCGATCGGTGGCTTCGCCCGCGCGTACGCGGACCAGACCGAGCATGACCACGCCCAGCTCGTTGCCGCGATCGCCGACGGTTCCGTCCCTGCCGAGCACGTCGCGCCGCGCTAGCCGGCGGCCATCTGGTCCATGAACTGCTTCATGTCGAAGTAGTCGCGCCACGCGGCGATCTTGCCGTCCTTCACCTCGAAGGTCCCCATCACCGGCAGCTCGACCTTGCCGTTCGGCAGCTCGAACACGTCGACGCGCTCGGTGAGCACGACGTCGCCGTCGGCGACGATGTTGTTCACGCGGAAGTCGATCTGCTTCGCACCGCCGGCGAACCCGGCGATGAACGTCTTGATCGCGTCGCGGCCGGTGAGTGGGTCCATCGGGATGTTGTGGTACACGGCGTCGTCGGTGAAGAACTCGGCGATCTCGTCGGGGTTGACGTTCGACCACACGGCGCAGAACCGGCGGACGAGCTCGATCGGGGTCTCGTTGTCGTTGGCCACAGGTCTCCTCCAGCGTCAGGTTGGGTCGATCGCGACTGCCGACACCGGCGGCAAGCCGTCGGCGAGCACCCGCCAGGTGCGGCCGGCGTCCTCAGAGATATAGACGACGCCGTCGGCGCCGCCGAACGCAACACGCGAACCGTCGGTATCGAGGCACCCCGTGTCGATGTTGTGCGGCTGCCAGTCGGGCAGGCCGTCGGTGCAGCGCTCGAGCGGGCCGTCGCCGTCGACCGGGCGTCTGTAGACCGCAGCCTCGTCGGCGAACGGCCCGGTCGACGCGCTCACGAACATCATGTCGCCCGCCGTCGCCACCGCCCGGCAGTACGAGGCGTGCAGGCCGTCGGTGTGCACGGTCCATGTCGCGCCGGCGTCGTCGCTCCGGCAGAGGCCGACCGCCGCCGCGGCGAGGACGAGCTCGGGCCGGTCCGGGTGGGCGCGCACCTGATGGACGTCGGCGTCGACGTCGATGGTCGGCTGCCACGTGGCGCCGTCGTCGGTCGACCGGGGGATCCCGCCCACGTGCACGTTGGCGAGGAGGACGCCGCCGGCGGTCGCGGTCAGCGACCGCACGTAGGGCGTGCGGCTCCCGACCGCGTGCCAGTCGTCGCGTCCCGCGACGGTCTCGAATCCCGGGATGGGCTCGAACCGCTTCTGCTTGAAGACGCGCATCAGCGACGAGCCCCAGCCGACGATCGCCTCGTCGGACCGGGACAGCAGCGCCCCGTGGACCCCGAGCGAGCGCTCCGGGGATCGCACGCTGAACGTCTGTTGCCAGCCGCCGTTCGTCCGGTACACGACGGTCTCGCCGTCGAAGATCGCCCAGTCCTCGCTCAGACGCGGTGACTGAATGGCCGGTGACCTCCCGCTCCGACGCGCCGTCGAGCGCGAACAACCCGTCCGCGGTCCCGACACGCACCCTCATGCGCCCACCTTGAAGCCCTCGAGCACCACCGCCCAACGCGCCGGGTCGGCGCGGTAGGGCGCGTTGAAGCTGATCCGGTCGACGAGATCGCCGTAGCGCGCCAGTACCTGCGGCGCGATCTCCTCCGGCGTGCCCCGCACCGTGAACGTGTCGACGAGCTCGTCGCCGATCAGGCCGCCCATCTCCTCCCAGCGTCCTTCCTTGGAGAGGCGGTTGAGCTCGGGCTGCAGCTCGCCCCAGCCGTGCACGTCGAGGACACGCCGGTACGCCGGCGTCGAGCCGTAGAACGCGAGCTGGCGCCGGACGGCCCCTTCGGCGGCGGCGATCTCCTCGTCGGAGTCGCCGGTCAGGATCATGAGCGGGAACGCGATCTCGAACCCGTCGCGCGTCCGGCCGCCACGGTCGAAGCCGCGCTCGAGCGCGGGCAGCGTGACCTCGCGCAGGAAACGCTCGGTGCTGAAGGGATGGACAAGGAAGCCGTCCGCGACCTCGCCGGCGACCTCGGTCATCGCCGGCCCGACACCGGCGAGCCACAGGCGCGGCGGCCCGTACGGGTTCGGGCCCGGGTTGAAGAACGGGGTCATGAGCGTGTGGCGGTAGAAGTCGCCGTCGAAACGCAGCGGCGCGCCCTCGTGCCAGCACGCCCAGATGGCGCGGATCGCGAGCGCGAGCTCGCGCATGCGGGGGGCGGGCTTCGACCACGGCATCGAGAACCGCTTCTCGATGTGCGGGCGGATCTGCGAGCCGAGCCCGAGGATGAAGCGGCCCTCCGACACGCTCTGGAGGTCGTAGGCCGTCTGCGCCAACGTCATCGGGTTGCGGGCGAACGCCACGGCGATCGCGGTCGACAGCTCGAGGCGCTCGGTGTGCTCGGCGGCGAGCAGCACGGGCAGGAACGGGTCGTGCGGGCCTTCGAACGTGTATGCGCCGTCGTAGCCGCCGCTCTCGAGCTGACGCGCCCGGTTTGCGATCTCGCTGAGGTTGTCGGTGAGCGACCCGTCGATCTTCACGTCTCTCCATTGTCGCCGTCGCAAGCTCCGGCTTTGCAGCGACGGTCGGCAAAGCCGCCGTCGCTGCACAGCGATCGTACGTCGGTCGGTGAACGCGGGAGAGCGGCGCGAACGGCGGCAGTACGCTGCCCGCATGAGCGAAGACCTGAAGCCACGCAGCCGCGAAGTCACCGACGGCATGGAACGAGCCGGGGCGCGGGCGATGCTGCGGGCCGTCGGGATGACCGACGCCGACTGGGACAAGCCGCAGATCGGCGTGGCGTCGAGCTGGAACGAGGTCACGCCGTGCAACATGCCGCTCGACCGGCTGGCGAAGCGGGCCAAGGACGGCGTCCGCGCCGCCGACGGCTTCCCCATCGAGTTCGTCACGATCGCGGTGAGCGACGGCATCTCGATGGGCCACGAGGGCATGCGCGCTCGCTCGTGAGCCGCGAGGTCATCGCCGACTCGATCGAGACGATGATGCACGCCGAGCGGTTCGACGGGATGGTCACGTTCGCCGGTTGCGACAAGAGCCTGCCCGGCATGCTGATGGCCGCCGGCCGCCTCAATCTTCCTTCGGTGTTCCTCTACGGCGGCGCCATCCTCCCCGGCCACTGGAAGGACCAGGCGCTCGACATCGTCAGCGTGTTCGAGGCCATCGGCGCATGCGCGGCCGGCACGATCACCGAGAACGAGCTCGGTGAGATCGAGCGTCGTGCGTGCCCGACGGAGGGCTCGTGCGCCGGGATGTTCACGGCCAACACGATGGCGTCGGCGGCCGAGGCGCTCGGCATGTGCCTGCCCGGCAGCTCGGCGCCACCCGCGGTCGACCGGCGCCGCGACGACTTCGCGTTCGAGTCGGGGCGCGCGGTCGTGGGGCTCCTCGAAGCGGGGATCCGACCCCGCCAGATCATGACCAAGCCCGCGTTCGAGAACGCGATCGCAGTGGTGAACGCGCTCGGCGGCTCGACCAACGCCGTGCTGCACCTGCTCGCCATCGCCCACGAAGCCGAGGTCGAGCTCGAGCTCGACGACTTCAACCGCATCGCCGCCAAGGTGCCGCACATCGCCGACACGAAGCCGCACGGCAAGTACCACATGGCCGACATCGACCGCATCGGAGGCGTGCAGGTCGTGCTGCGCGAGCTCCTCGACGCCGGGCTGCTCCACGGCGACTGCCTCACGGTGACGGGCAAGACGCTGGCCGAGAACCTCGCCGACCTCGACCCGCCCGCGCCCGACGGCGAGGTCGTGCACCCGTTGCGCGACCCCATTCACGCCGAAGGCGGGATCGTCGTGCTGCGGGGATCGCTCGCGCCGAAGGGCGCGGTCGTGAAGGTCGCCGGGCTCGACAGCGACCGCTTCGAAGGCACCGCCCGCGTGTTCGACGGCGAGGACGCGGCGATGGACGCGGTGCTCGGCGGGAGGATCAACGCCGGCGACGTCGTGGTGATCCGCTACGAGGGCCCGAAGGGCGGCCCCGGGATGCGGGAGATGCTCGCGGTGACGGGCGCGATGAAGGGCGCGGGCCGGGGCGCGGACGCCGCGCTCGTGACCGACGGCCGGTTCTCGGGCGGCACGCACGGCTACTGCGTCGGGCACGTCGCGCCCGAGGCCGTCGACGGGGGACCGATCGCGTTCGTCGAGGACGGCGACCGCATCGTGATCGACGCCGCCGACCACACGCTCGACCTCCTGGTCGACAACGCCGAGCTCGACCGGCGTAAGGCGAATTGGAAGCTGCCCGACCCGCGCTACACGAGCGGCGTCCTCGCCAAGTACGCCAAGCTCGCCCAGGGCGCCGAGCGCGGCGCGATCACGAACGTGTAGTGATACTAGGCAGCGTGCCCGAGGGCGTCGAGGTCGAGTACGCGCGCCGGCTCATCGAAGAGCGCGCGCTGGGTCGCAAGATCGCAGGGATCGACGCGCCCGACGCCTGGTATCTCAAGCGCGGTCTCACCGCCGCCGCCCTCGAGCCCGCGCTCACCGGCCACCGGCTCACCGCCGCCCGCCGCCGCGGCAAGCTGCTCCTGCTCGACACCGACCGCGCCGGCCCGACGCTCGGGCTGCACCTCGGCATGAGCGGACGCGTCCTGATCGACGACCACGCCGCCGGCGACCCGCTCATCTACGGCAGCAATCTCGAGAACCCCGTCTGGCACCGCTTCACACTGCGCTTCGCCGACGGCGGATCGCTCGTCATGCGCGACCCGCGCCGCTTGGGTGCCGTCGAGCTCGACCCCGACGAGGACCGCCTCGGTCCCGACGTGTTCGTCGTCACCCAAGCCGAGCTCGACCGCGTGCTCACGCGCAGCCGCGCCCCGGTCAAGGCGGTGCTGATGGACCAGTCCCGCGTCGCCGGGCTCGGCAATCTCCTCGTCGACGAGGTGCTCTGGCGCGCCGGCATCGACCCGGCCCGGCCGGCGCGCGAGCTCGACCGCAACGAGCGCCGCCGCGTGCACCGCGCCGTCCACCGCACGTTGCAGTTGACCCTCGAGCGCGGTGGCTCGCACACCGGCGACCACATGGCGCAGCGCTTCGCCGGCGGCGTGTGCCCGAAGGACGGCACGCCGTTCGAGCGGCGCACCGTCGCCGGTCGCACCACGTTCTCCTGCCCGCAGCACCAACGCTGAGGTTGCGCCGTACCATTCGGACGTGCGGGTCCTGGTCGTAGAAGACGAGTCGAAGATGGCGACCCTCGTGCGCAAGGCACTCGAGCTCGAGGGTTACTCGGTCGACGTCGCCATGACCGGCACCGACGCGGTGTGGATGGGCACCGAGAACGAGTACGACGCCATCGTGCTCGACGTGATGATCCCCGAGCCCGACGGCTTCGAGGTGTGCCGGCGCCTGCGCGCCGACGGCCGCTGGGCCCCGATCCTGCTCCTCACCGCCCGCGACAGCGTCGACGACCGCGTCGTCGGTCTCGACGCCGGCGCCGACGACTACATCCCGAAGCCGTTCTCGTTCGAGGAGCTGTACGCGCGGCTGCGGGCCCTCACCCGCCGCGGCGCGCCGCGAGCGTCCGCGCGTCCTCGAGGTCGGCGATCTCGAGCTCGACCCGGCCCGGCATCGTGTGGCTCGCGGCCGACCAGGAGATCGAGCTGAGCCCCAAGGAGTTCGCGCTGCTCGACCTGTTCATGCGGCACGCCGACGAGGTGCTCAGCCGCACCACGATTCTCGAACACGTCTGGGACTTCGCGTACGACGGGACGTCCAACGTGGTCGACGTCTACGTCCGCTACCTGCGCGAGAAGATCGACCGGCCTTTCGATCGCACGACGCTCGAGACCGTCCGCGGCGTCGGCTACCGGCTCCGGAGCGACGCGTGAGCCGACGTCCCCGGACCCTGCGCGGCCGGCTGACGCTCGTGTTCGCGCTCGTCACCGCCGTGCTGTGCCTGCTTGTCGGCGTGCTCGTCGACTTCCAGTACCGCAACGCGCTGCGGCAGGCGCTCGACGACGGCCTGACCACCCGGTTCTCGAACCTCGAACGCGATCTCGCTTCCAGCGGCGACCAGTCGGTCGAGCCCACGCTGCCCGACGACGAGGCGTTCGCACAGATCGTCGACGCCGACGGCGTAGTCGTGAACGCCGCCCCCCGTGCGCTCCTCGCGCGGCGCGTGCCTGACCAAGAGCGAGCTCGCCAATGCCGCGCACCCACCGGATCACGATCGAGCGGGCTGCCGCCCCCGGCGACCAGCAGTCGCGCCTGCTGGCGGGCCCGGCCGGCCAGCCCGGGCTCGGTCTCGTCGTCGTGGTCGGGACGTCGCTCGACGAGGCGATCGACGCCCAGCACCGGCTCGAGCTCGCGCTCGTGATCGGCCTCCCGCTGTTGGCCGCGATCGTCTCGGTGGCGGGCTGGTTCCTCGCCGGCGCCGCGCTCAAACCGGTGCGCGAACCTCGTGGAGGAGGCCGACGAGATCTCGGCCGTGGCGGCGCGCGGTCAACGGCGGCGTCTGTCGGTCCCCGAGATCGGGCGAGGAGCTCGCCGACCTCGCCCGCCATCTCAACGAGCTCCTTGCCCGCATCGAAGGCGCGCTCGAGCACGAGCGCGCCTTCCTCGACGACGCCAGCCACGACCTTCGCACGCCGATCTCGATCGTCCGCAGCGAGCTCGAGCTGGCGCGCATGCAGACCGAGGAGGGGAGCGAGCTCGCGCGGGCGCTCGACTCCTCGCTCGAGGAGGTCGGCCGCCTCGACCGGCTCGCGGTGAACCTGCTCGTGCTCGGCGCGCTTCCGCTCCGCCGGCCCACCTCCGCCGGAGCTGGTGGAGCTCGGCGCGCTGTCACGGCGCGCCGCCCGAGACCGTGGCCCGGTCACGCGACGGCGACGCGGTGCCGGTTCGGGTGAACGGGTCGGCAGAGGTCCGCGGCGACGAGGACGCCATCGAGCGGGCCGTGCTCAACCTGGTCGAGAACGCCGCGCGCCACGCCGTCGAGCGTGTCGACGTGGAGGTGTCGAGCGACGGCGACCGCGCCGTCGTTGCGGTTCGCGACGACGGGCCCGGGTTCCCGCCCGAGCTCCTCGGTCAGGCCGTGGGACGGTTCGTGCGCGGGACCAACGGCGGACGTGGCACCGAGAACGGCGCCGGCCTCGGCCTCGCCATCGTCGACGCCATCGCCACCGCGCACGGCGGAGAGCTCGAGATCGAGAACGGCGCCGAGGGCGGCGCCGAGGTGCGGCTCCGGCTCCCGCTCCGACGTCCGTTCTGATTCCGGACTCGCCGTCTCTCAGCTACCGTCGGAGGCGGCCGTCGCATGACAGACCCGGCCACGACCACGACACGGGTGGCGACTCCTGCCCGCGACGGGCTCGAGCCGGTCGACCGACGCCGGTCGCCGTCTGCGTCTCCTCGCGTTCGCCGTCACCGCTGACCGGGCTCTCAACATTCTCTCGGCGCTGACGCCCGCTCATGCGCGACCGGCTCGAGGTCGTCGGCGACGCGTTCACACCCGAGGTCGCGCACCTCGCCCGGGGCGCGACCGCGCTGCTCGGCGTCGCGCTCGATCCTGCTGGGTCGCGGCATCGCCCGCCATCGCCGCCTGGCGTACCGGACCGCCCTGGTGCTGCTGGCGGTGTCGGCGTTCACGCACGTGCTCAAGGGCCTCGACATCGAGGAGGCCCTGTCGCGCTCGGTGTCGCCGTGCTCCTCCTCCGGTCGAGCTCGCTGTTCGACGCGCCCACCCCGCCCCCCGCTGGCGCACCGCGATCGTGGTGGTGGTCACGATCATCCCGGTCGCGTTCGTGTACGGGGTCGTCGGGCTTCGCCATCCGCCACGACCGGGTGCGTCCCGAGTTCACGCTTCGTCGGCGCCGTGCAGGAGACGGCGGCGCGCCTCGTCGGGCTCTCTGGCCCGCTCGCAGCTCACCGGACGGCTTCGGTCACTGGTTCCCGGCGTCGATCACCGTGCTCGGCTTCGGCGTCGTGATCGCGATCGCCGCCGCCGTGCTCGCGCCCGTCACCGAAGGCACCGTCGCGCCGGCCATCGAGCGGGAACGCATCCGCCGTCTGGCGAACCGCGAAGACGGTGACACGCTCGACCCCTTCGCCCTCCGTCACGACAAGCGCTACATCACCTCGGCCGACGGCCGCGCCGCGGTCGTGTACCGGTACGTGAACGGCGCCGGTCTCGCGTCCGGCGACCCCGTCGGCGATCCCGCCTCCTTCGGCGACGCCATCGCACGGTTCCTCGATCGGTGCCGAGCCTGCGGCTGGCGACCCGCGGTGATCGGGGCGCGCGCCGACCGGATCCCGTTCTACGAGGCCGCCGGGCTCCGTGCCCGCTACCTCGGCGACGAGGCCGTCATCGACGTCGACGAGTTCACGCTGGACGGTCGGCGCATGCGTCCCGTCCGCCAGGCGTTCAACCGGACGAAGAACTTCGCGCTCACGGCCGAGATCCACCGTGAGGGCGAGCTCGATCCGACACTTCGCCGCGCGCTCGTCGGCATCTCGGACCGCCACCTCGCCGGAGGCCGCGAGCGCGGCTTCTCCATGGCGCTCGACGGGCTGCTGACGGGTCGCGATCCCGAGTGCGTGATCGCCGTCTGCCGCGACGACGCAAGGAACACCGATCGCCTTCCAGCGCTTCGTCCCCTGCAAGGCAGGCACCGGCCTCTCGCTCGACACGATGCGACGTGACGCGGTCGGGCCGAACGGCGTCAACGAGCGGCTCATCGTGGAGGTCGTGCTGTGGGCGAGGGAGCACGGCATGCGCGAGGTGTCGCTCAACTTCGCCGCCTTCCGAGGGCTCATCGAGGACGACGCCGACCTCGGCCCGCTCCAGTCCGCGCAGGCGTGGCTGATCAAGCGGCTCAACCCGTACTTCCAGATCCAATCGCTGCTGACCTTCAACGCCAAGTTCAACCCGCGGTGGGTGCCGCGCTACATGGTCTACCGATCGGTCGGCGACCTCGCCCCGGTCGCGGTCGCGGCGCTGAGCGCCGAGTCGTTCCTGCCCTTCGATCGCGGTCCCCGCTGCGAATGCGGCACCGCGGGGGACGAGGCGAGCGGAACCGGCTTGCGAATCGGTTCACGATCGTCCACACTTGTCACCTGATGGATCACCAGGCCACCCTCGTAGTTGTTACCTAGCGCGCAGCCGCCCCAACCGCGTCTGCGCGCCTTCGCCCCTCGCAAAAGCGGGGGGCTTTTCATATCCCGAGACCCCACGACGCGCACCTGACGAAGAGGAACGAGGAATGAAGCTCACAGGAGCCCAGGCCCTCATCAAGAGCCTCGAGATGGAGGGCACCGAGGTCATGTTCGGGCTGCCGGGCGGGGCGATCCTGCCCGTGTACGACCCGCTCATCGACTCGTCGATCCGCCACATCCTCGTCCGCCACGAGCAGGGCGCCGGCCACATGGCGGAGGGGTTCGCCCACGCGACCGGTCGGCCCGGCGTGGCCATGGTCACGAGCGGCCCCGGGGCCACGAACATCGTCACCGCCCTCTGCGACGCCTACATGGACTCGATCCCGATCGTCGTCATCACCGGGCAGGTGCCGTACGGGGTGATCGGCAGCGACGCGTTCCAGGAGTGCGACACCGTCGGCATCACGATGCCGGTCACGAAGCACAACTGGCTCGTGACCGACCCCCAGGACATCCCGCGGTACGTGCAGGAGGCGTTCCATGTGGCGACGACCGGTCGACCGGGCCCGGTGGTCGTGGACGTGCCGAAGGACATCTCCAACCAGATGATGGATTGGTACTGGCCCGACGCCGTCGACCTGCCGGGGTACAAGCCGAACGTGAAGGGCCATCCGAAGCAGATCAAGGACGCGGCGCGGCTCTGGGGCGAGGCGCACCGGCCGGTCATCTACGCCGGCGGCGGGATCCTCAAGGCGCGCGCTTCTGCCGCGCTCAAGGAGCTGGCCGAGGCCACCGGCACTCCGGTCGTCACCACGCTCATGGCTCGCGGATCGTTCCCGGACGATCACCCGCAGTGCCTCGGCATGCCCGGGATGCACGGCAACTACACCGCGGTGACGTCGATGCAGAAGTCCGACTTGCTGATCGCGTTGGGCTCGCGCTTCGACGACCGCGTGACGGGCAAGGTCGACGCGTTTGCGCCGGGCGCGAAGGTGATCCACGTCGACATCGACCCCGCCGAGCTGGGCAAGGTCCGCCGGCCCGACGTGCCCATCGTGGGCGACTGCCGGCTCGTCATCGAGGAGCTGATCAAGGCGGTGCGCGCCGACCAGCAGAAGCGCGACTGGCCCGACCTGACGGCGTGGTGGACGCAACTGCGCGAGTGGCAGGAGCGGTACCCGCTCCACTACGAGCAGCCCGAGGACGGGCCGCTCAAGCCGCAGTACTGCATCGACATGCTGCGCGACCACTCGCCGGAAGACACGATCGTGGTGTCGGGCGTCGGTCAGCACCAGATGTGGTCGAGCCAGCGGTGGAAGTTCAACCACCCGAACACGTGGATCAACTCCGGTGGTCTCGGGACGATGGGCTTCGCCGTGCCGGCGTCGATCGGCGCCAAGGTCGGGAAACCCGATCGGATGGTGTGGGCCATCGACGGTGACGGGTGCTTCCAGATGACGGCGCAGGAGCTCGTGACCGCGTCGGCGGAGCGCATCCCGGTCAAGGTCGGGATCCTCAACAACGCGTACCTCGGCATGGTGCGCCAGTGGCAGGAGCTCTTCTACGAGGAGCGCTACAGCGAGGTGTACCTGTCGCCGGACCTGCCCGACTACGCGAAGTGGGCCGAGGCCATGGGCTGTGTGGGCTTCAAGGTCGAGACGCCCGAGGACGTGATCCCGACGATCGAGAAGGCCAACGAGATCGACGACCGGCCCGTCGTGGTCGACTTCCAGGTCGACTACCGCGAGAAGGTGTACCCGATGGTGCCCGCCGGCGGCTCGAACGACGACATCATCCTCGACCCCGCCCACGACAAATCAGTGGGGAGGTGAGGTCGAACCCGTGGCCGAACGGCGTGACGCGCAGCATCACATCCTGTCCGTGCTCGTCGAGAACAAGTTCGGCGTGCTCTCCCGGGTGGCCGGGCTGTTCTCGCGGCGCGGCTACAACATCTTCTCGCTCGCGGTCAGCCCGACCGAGGACGAGCGGCTGAGCCGCATGACGATCGTCGTCGACGCCGAGTCGGCGCCGCTCGAGCAGGTCACCAAGCAGCTCAACAAGGTGATCCCGGTGATCAAGATCACGGAGCTCACGCCGGACGACGCCGTCGAACGCGAGCTCATGCTGGCGACGGTGAAGGCAGGGGCGGAGACGCGCTCGCAGGTGACCGAGCTGGCGGCGATCTTCGAGGCGAAGATCGTCGACGTCGGCTACGAGGCCATGACGCTCCTGGTGGCGGGCACGCCCGACAAGCTCGACGCCATCACCGACCTGCTTGGACCCGTTCGGGATCGTCGAGTCGCAGCGCACCGGCCGCATCGCCCTTCCCAAGCTGGCCCGCGAGCGCACCAAGCTCCGGGCAGTCAAGGACCGCGGCGCGTAACGTCGCGCGCATGAAGGAGAGGACCAACATGCCCGCCACGATCTACTACGACGACGACGCCGACCTCGCGCTGCTCGACGGCCGGAAGGTCGCGGTGCTCGGGTACGGGTCGCAGGGCCACGCCCACGCCCTGAACCTGAAGGAGTCCGGCGTCGACGTACGTGTCGGCCTGCGCGACGGTTCGTCGTCGTGGGCCAAGGCCGAAGCCGCGGGCCTGGTCGTCACCACGATCGCGCAGGCATGCAAGGAAGCCGACGTGATCATGGTGCTGCTCCCCGACACCGAGCAGGCCGCCATCTACAAGCGCGACATCGAGCCCAACCTCGACGACCGGGACTCGCTCGCCTTCGCGCACGGGTTCAACATCCACTTCGGGCAGATCCGCCCGCCCAAGGGCGTCGACGTGTGGATGATCGCCCCCAAGGGGCCGGGCCACCTCGTCCGGCGCACGTTCGAGGAGGGCGGCGGCGTCCCGTCGCTCGTCGCCGTGCAAGCCGACGAGACCGGCAAGGCGAAGCAGACGGCGCTCGCGTACGCCGCGGGCGATCGGCGCAACGCGCGCCGGTGTGCTCGACACGACGTTCGAGGAGGAAACGGAGACGGACCTGTTCGGCGAGCAGGTCGTCCTGTGCGGTGGCCTCACCGAGCTCATCAAGGGGAGCTACGAGACGCTCGTTGCCGCCGGGTACCAACCCGAGTCGGCGTACTTCGAGACGCTGCACGAGGTGAAGCTCATCGTCGACCTCATCTACGAGGGCGGCATCACCAACATGCGCTACTCGATCTCGGACACCGCCGAGTACGGAGACATGACGCGTGGCCCGCGCATCATCACCGACGAGACGCGCGCCGAGATGCGTCGCATCCTGGACGACATCCAGACCGGCCGGTTCGCCAACGAGTGGATCCTCGAGAACCAGGCCGGCCGTCCGGTGTTCAACGCGCTGCGCCGGCAGTCGGCCGAGCACCCGATCGAAGAGGTCGGGCGAGCGTCTGCGGGCGATGATGCCGTGGATCGGCGCCGGCAGGACACGCCCGCAGGACGCGTCCGGCGGCTGACACGAGGCACCGTAGCTGCGGCGACGGCGTCAAGCGCTCCGCCTTGACTGTCCCCGCAGACGAGAACAGGATTACTGACCCGAGGTGCCCGTTTCCGCGCAATTCGGTATTTCGGGAAAGCGAACACGGAGACGTACGAGTCTTCGAGAGTCGCGCGAAGGGGCAGATGGAACGCGACGGCGTTGCTGGGCCGGGATGGGCCGAATCAGGCGCGCGCGCTGACCTACCTCGTCATGGGCGTCGGGGCCATCTGCGTCTTGGCGCTCGCGTTCGGGCTGCTCGGCCCGCTCACTGACGAAGCGTTCCTGATCCTCGGCGCGGGGCGGTCGCGGCCACCGTTGTCGGCCTGCGGCGCAACCGGCCCGCCGCGCGCTGGCCGTGGGTGATCATCGCGGCGGCGCTGATCGTGTTCCTCGTGGGCGGCAGCGTCCGCGATGCGTTCGGCAGCCTCGGCGACCTCTCCGCGCATCGGTCGCCCGTGCCCGACCTCATCACGTTGTCCGGCTACGTGATCATCGGCATCGGCGTCCTCGGCCTGGCACACGTCCGCCGGCGCGGAATTCGCGACGTCGACGGGATGCTCGACGGTGTCATCGCCGCGTTGGCCGCGATGGCACTCGCCTGGATCTTCCTCATCAACCCCACGCTCTTCCACGAGCACACGCCTCTCCGCGTGCGGCTCCTTGCTCTCGTGCTATCCGCCGTTGTCGGTGTTCATCGTCGCGATGATCGCCCGGCTCGCGTTCAACACCGGGAAGCGCCGCCCGTTGTCCTACGGGCTGCTCCTCGGGGCGGGGACAGCGATGCTCGTCGGGGACGTCGTCTACATGCTCGTCGAGACCCACGCGGTGACGCTGCCGCAGCACGTGTTCGACTTGCCCTACGCGCTCGCCTTCGTCCTGTTCATCGGGGCGGTGCTCCACCCGTCGATGCGCGAGCTCACCGAGCCGCTACCCGCAGACGAGCTGGCTCCCACGAAGGGAAGGCTGGCGTTCGTCGCGGTTGCGCTGGGCTTCCCGGCCTTGATCACCGTGTTCCGGTTCGACGCCGCGGTCAGCGACCGCGTCGCGCTCGGAATCGATCATCATGGCGCTCACGCTCGCCGCGGCGTGGCGGATGTTCCGCGCTCTGCGTGCGTACGCCCGTTCCGAAGAGACGCCTCACGCACGCGGCGACGCACGACGCGCTCACGGGCCTTCCCAACCGTGCGTACGCGCAGGACCACCTCAATGCAGTCCTCGGCCGTCCGAAGCAGGACGGCGGGCTCGTCGCGCTCGCTCTTCCTCGACGTCGACCGCTTCAAGCTCATCAACGACAGCTACGGTCACAGCTCTGGGCGACGAGTTGCTCCTCGCCGTGGCCGGCGGCTCCGCGCGACGACGCGGCCCAGGCGATCTGGTCGCACGCATCGGCGGAGACGAGTTCGTCATCGTCCTCGACCGTCTGCCGACGACGAGCAAGGCGACTGGAGGTGGCCGAGCGCACCCGTCTCAGCCTTCCAGATCCCGTTCAACGTTCGCGGCGTCGAGGTCATCGCGTCCGCCAGCATCGGCGTGTCCTTGAGCGACGGAACCGATCCCTGCGCTCGACGCCGAGGCTCTCATCCGCGACGCGGACACGGCGATGTACCGGGCGAAGGAGACCGGCCGCGACGCAGTGTGCGTGTTCGACTCGTCGATGCGCGACTCGGCCACCGCAGCGCGTCGAGCTGGAGCGCGACCTGCGCCACGCGATGGAGGCGGAGGAGCTGCACCTGCTCTATCAACCGCTTGTGCAGCTTCCCGATGGGCACGATCGAGGGCTTCGAGGCGCTGCTGCGCTGGTCGCATCCCTCCCGCGGCGAGCTCCTGCCGGCATCGTTCGTCCCGGTCGCCGAGGACACCGGGCTCATCGTGCCGATCGGCACGTGGGTGATCGAGGAGGCGTGTCGCCAGTTGGCCTGGTGGCGCGCTGCGATCCCGAACGGCGAGGACCTCTACGTCGCGGTGAACCTCTCAGTGCGTCAACTGCGCGACCCGCAGCTCATGCCGAGCGTCCGCAACGCGCTGAAGAGCGAGAAGCTCTCCGACGGGTCGCTCAGCCTGGAGCTCACCGAGAGCTTGCTCATGGACAACCCGGCGGCGGCCGCCGACCTCCTCGAGCAGCTTCGATCCGGCGGGCGTCGGTCTCTCGATCGACGACTTCGGCACCGGGTACTCGTCGCTCTCGTCCTTGCGGCGCTTCCCCGTCGACCGCGTGAAGATCGACCAGTCCTTCGTCGAGGGGCTCGACCGCGACACCTCCGACGAGACCCTCGTCGCCGCGATCGTCGCGATGGCCAGTGCGCTGCGGGTGACGACCGTCGCCGAGGGAGTCGAGACGTACGCGGCAGGGCAGACCGTCTCCACAAGCTCGGCTGCAACGTGGCCCAGGGCAACTTCTACTCGCGCCCGATCCCGACGGCATCCGTTCCCGGCGTCGTCGAGCAAGCTCGGCGTCGCCCGTCGCTCGCACCTCAAGGTGGTGCCCGATATCGGAGTCTGCCTGAGCGTGTCGCTCGGATGCTCAAGCGGTGTGCGCGTGGCCCCCGGGGTGCAGGTGCTCGAGCACCGGCTCCAAATCCAGTGGCCGCACCGCCGCCTCCGAGCCCCCGTCCGTCGAACAGGATCTCGTACATCGACGGGTCCGCCGTCTCGAGCCGGGCGAAGTACGCGTCGAGGTCGCTGTACACCGGCAGGCTCGCGGGCGAATCGAGGTACGGGAGGGGCTCGAGACCGGGAAGCGCTGGAACGGGTCAGCCATCGCCCCCTGGAGGAGGTTCAGGACCACCAGGTCGAGAATCGTCACGACCCACCTGACGTCAGATCGCAGCGCGAGCTGAGCCACGCCCTGGTACAGGCCGAGGCTCACGAGCCCATCCGTCGCCCGACCGCGGTACTCGGAGTCGACGGCGAGGGTGGCGATGTCCAAGGCGCTGTCGGCCTCGAGACGCAGGTTCGTTCGCTCGAGCACATCGTCGATGCGATGACCCCAAACGGGCTCGACATCGCCGAGGCTCTTCAGGCCCGCAGGCGACGGCAGTACGAGTCGGATCGCACCGGCCGGCAGTCGCCGTCGATGATCCATCGCGCACACGAAGAGGGTCGAGCCCTTCGTACGGCCCATACTCGGCCTCGAGGAGCTCGGGCGTGTTGTTGAAGTACTCGTAGAACACCTCCCGCTCGACGTGACGCCGCGAGCTCGGATTCGGGCGCGTCCGCCGCGAACACGTACACGCCGAATGGCTCTGATGGTTCTCCCGCTGTCGCGACAACCCGATCGCCGAGCTCCCGGAGCCCCTCTCGATCGAGTGCGACCGATGCTGCACTCATGATCAAAACTCCTTGGCGACGACCTCGACCGCGTCGAGGTAGTCGCGTGTGAACTTCGTGGCTGCAGCTGGCGTCGAACCGCTTGCAGGTATAGATGTCGACGCTGAAGAACAACATTGGTTCCTCCCACGCATAGAAATGGGCGCCCGAGTCTCTCCCAGTGGATCCATCCGGCCCAGCCGTGCGTGTCCGAACGGTGCGTGGCCGGCTCCATCAGCGGTTTCATGCCACACACTGAGGAGAGACCGGACAGATAGCTCCGTTATGCGCTCGTCCGTGATCGGCTCACGACACGTTCCCTCCACTACGAGACGCTGTCGGAGGATCATCGGAGCCAAGTCCCGCCACTTGGATGTCGCGGTGATCACCTCCAACCCTCCGCCACAACGCGGAAGAACGTCACGTGCGCAAGGGCACCCTCGGATGTACACGCACGTGTTCAGTATGGGTAGACATGAGTCCTCTGTCCAGCTGTGTGGCCGGTGTTGTGCCATATGACCAGGACATCCGCGGCCGAATCCGTTGCACGCCCGGACGTTGCTCGCGCTCACAGCTCGGGAGACATCGCGTGCGTAATCTCAACTCGTGCGGGACGTCCTCCTTACCGTGCTCGCGGCGATGGTCGGCTATCTCCTGGGGACGATCCCGTCGGCCGGTGTCGTCGCCTGGCTCGCCACCCGCGGCAAGATCAACCTCCGCGAGGCCGGGAGTGGAAATCCGGGCGCCATCAACGCGATCAAGATGCTCGGCACACGCTGGGGCGTCGTCGTGCTCGTGGCCGACATCGCCAAGGGCGCGGCGGCGGGACTGCTCGGGCTCCTCATCGCCGGCGACCCGGGCGCGTACGCCGCCGCCACCGCCGCGATCGCCGGACACATCTTCCCCGTGTGGAGCGGCTTCCGCGGCGGGAAGGGCGTGGCGACGTCGGCCGGCGCTTGTCTCGCGGTGTTCCCGGCGTACTTCCCGATCGACATGATCGTGGCGGGCGCCAGCGCGCTCGAAGTCGCGGCGCGCCGACATCGGCACGCAGGTCGCGTGCCTCATCTGGGTCGCGTCGGCCGCGATCTGGTGGGGAGCCGATCTTCCGAACCTCTGGGGTCCCGATCCCTCGATCGGGCTGCTCCTGTTCGCGCTGATCGGCTCGGCCATGATCCTGTACAAATTCCGCCGAGCGGCACGAGCGGCCACACCACAACGATCCGGCGACCAGGCGCGTCCTCGTACGCCATGAGAACTCTTGACCGCTGGTGGAGTCCTCCCACTTCACGCCGGACGGCGTGTTGGGTCAGCGGACGACGCGGTAGGTCACGTGGGTGACCTGCGTGGCTGCGCGTGACGAGATCTGCTCGAGCCTCAGGGGTGGCACGCCGTCGAAGATGCGGGTGCCGGCGCCGAGTGTGAACGGGGTGATGTGGAGGCGCAGCTCGTCGAGCAGTCCGGCGGCCAGGTACTGGTTGATGGTCGAGGCGCCGCCGGCGATGGCGACATTGGCGTCGCCCGGCTCGGCGCTCGCCTGCTCCAGCGCGGCTTCGATGCCGTCGGCGACGAAGCGGAACGTTGTACCACCGTCCATGACCAGGGGATCGCACTGGTAGTGGGTGAGCACGAACACGGAGGCGTGGAAGGGGGGATCTGGCCCCCACCAGCCCTTCCAGTCACCACTCCAATCGCCGCGGATCGGGCCGAACATGTTGCGGCCCATGATGAACGCCTTGGCGTCCGTGATGGCGTCGAGCTCGGCTCGGTTCTCCTCCGGCGTGTCGAACATCCAGGCATGGAGCATCGACTCGTCGGCGTCGCCGAAAGGGTGCTCCTCGGTCTGGTTGTTGCCGGCCGAGAAGCCGTCCGCCGAGATCGAGATGTCGCACACGATCTTGCTCATGCCAGTGCTCCTTTCACCGTGCGAGGCAGCTCATCGCCGGTCCCAGCCTTCGGCTTCGGGTGACGATGCCCCCGCGTCAGTGGGGGTCGCCCTGGCGGCCGAGGGTCTCCACAGGGGTCGCGCCGGGGCGGGTCCACTGCGGCGCGGGCCGGCTGGTCGGGCCCCAGGTGGCGACGCCGTCGGCGTCCGTCCGCCAGTACCAGCAGATCGGCGCACCATGCCCACCGGCCGGCGAACCGGCATCAGGGGCCTCGGGCCAGCCCTCGGGGTTGTCCTCCCACGCCTCGCGGCGGCCGTAGGGCGTCATGTCGAGCAGGCCGAGGGAGCGCCGGCGGCTCGTCTCCACGGCCGGTCGTGGAGTAGGTGAGGAACACGCGGTCGCCGTCGCGCAGGTAACAGACGATGTGCCCCATCTGTCCGCCGACCGGCGGCTCCAGGCCCCGCACCGAGTACCAGGGCTGGGTGTACCCCATGAACTCGACGTAGGGAGCCACCTCGTCCCACGGGCCCGAGGTCAGGATGGCGAACGAGACGCCGCGGGCATTGAGGTAGACGGCGTCCTCGGCGTGCTTCATGTGCCAGACGTTGAAGGTGCAGCCCTCGCACTGCCCCTGGGGCGGCGCGCCGTCGTACCACATCAGCTGGTAGACCACGAGCTCGTCGCGACCCTGGAACAGGTCGACGAACGGGACCGGCCCGTCAGCGCCGGTGACCTCGACCGCGCCGTCGAGCTCGACCATCGGCAGCCGCCGCCGGGCCGCGGCGATCGCGTCGCCCTCACGGGTGTGCGCCTTCTCGCGGACCAGCAGCTCCTCGCGCGCCGCCTGCCAGGTGGCCAGGTCGACGACGGGCGGCTTGCCGGGGAGGTTGCTGCTCGCGTTGCCGGGCGTGGTCGTCATAGTGTCCTCCGCTGTCTCGTCTCGTGCGCTCGCGGGCTCCCAGGGAGCCTGTCAGCTGAGACGACTCACGGTGCCGAGACTCATCGATGCAGCTCGGCCTTGTTCGGTCACTGTTCGCTCGTGGTATCGAGCGCACCCGACGAGACGCCGGAATCCTTTCTGCTACAACAATTCCCGATGGTCGTCGTGAGGGCCGCAGTCCTCCTGTACAAGTTCCGGGCCGCGGCGCGGCCGGCGGCCGTGAAAGAAGTGGCGTGATCGGGCTCGTCACCGATTCCAACGCGCAGCTGCCCGGCGACCTGAGGGAGCGCTACCAGGTCGCGGTCGTGCCGCTCACGGTCGTGGTCGACGACCACCCGTACCAGGAAGGCGTCGACATCACGGCGGCCGAGTTCTACGAGCGCCTCGCCGCCGGCGCATCGGTGTCGACCGCCGCGCCGTCGCCCGGCGCGGTGCTCACCGCGTACGAACAGCTTGCGGCGGCGGGCGCGACCGAGATCCTGTCGATCCACATTGGCTCGAACACGTCGGCGACGGTCAACGCGGTGACGGTCGCGGCCGGCTCGAGCCCGGTGCCGGTCGAGATCGTCGACACGGGAACGGCGTCGTTCGCGGTGGCGTGCTGCGTCTGGGCCGCGGGCGAGGTGCTCGCCGCGGGCGGCGACCTGACTCGCGCCGCCGACGTCGCCCGCCGGGTGGCGGACCAGGTCGGCAACGTGTTCATCGTCGGGGCGCTCGACCTCGCCCGCCGGGGCGGCCGCCTCGCCGCCGACGCCGCCGAGGGAGAGGGCCTGCCCGTGCTCGCCCTCGCCGAGGGCCAGATGCAAGCGGTCGGCCGGGTCCACGACGTCGAGTCGGCCGTCGACGCCATGACCGCCTACGTGGTCGACGGCGCCGGCGGCGCGCCGCAGCGCGTCGGTGTCGGCGACGCCCTCACACCCGAGCTCGCCGGCGAGTACGCGGCACGTCTCGCCGACCGCCCCGAGGTGGCCGAGCTGGTGCGCTACGAGATCGGCCCCTCGGTCGGCGCCCATACGGGCGCCGGCACCGTCGGGGCGTGCTTCTTCCCCGTCGCGCCCTGATTCGCCCCGGCAAAACGCGGAAAAGCCGCGCGGACCTGTGGAGAACTCGCGGAACGCCGTCGGAAACCCACCTCTTCGGGCCCAAGTCCCGTCAAGATGAATGGGCGGCAAACCAAGGAGGGGTGCCCGATGGCAGCGACGATGACGGCAAGCCAGCGGCGGACGGGGGACGCGATCTCCGACTTCGCCGGCCGGGCGGCCTGGGTGTACCTGGCAGCCGGGGTTCTGTCGGTCCTGTTCGGCGCAGTGGTGCTCTCGCTGGTGCTCGACTGGGTGGGCCTCTACACCGTGGCTCTCTTCGTGGGGATCTTCCTGATCTCCTGGGGCGTGCTCCACATCTTCGCCGCGCTGCTCGATCAACCCGCCCACTGGGTGTGGCACGTGATCGGCGGAGCGCTGTCGGTTCTCGCCGGCGCCCTCGCGATCGGCTGGCCCGACGTCACGTTGTTCATCCTGGTGGAGATCATCGGATGGTCCCTGATCGTGTGGGGGATCCTCGATCTCCTGTCCGCCTTCGCCACCTACGGCATGCGGCACTGGTGGCTGTACCTGGTCCGCGGCTTCGCTTCGATCGCGCTGGGGTTCCTGGCCCTGGGCCGCGAGAACGTCACGCTCTACTTCGTCGTCACCCTGCTCGCCGCCTTCGTGATCATCTGGGGAGTCGGGGACATCGTCATCGCCTTCATGCTCCATGGGGCGAAGGCCAAGTGGGAGCGCGAGCAGCGGGCGATCCGGCAGCCGTCGTCGAACGCCGGGAGCCGGCCCGGCCAAGAAGGCTCCGGCCCGCAAGACGGCCCCCACCCGCAAGTCGGCGCCCGTCCGCAAGACGACGGCACGGACCACCGCCAAGCGGCGGTAGCGCGGGCGCCGCACCGGGCGGCCGGTCAGCGCAGGTAGCGCTCCTCGCCCTCGCCGGGCTCGACGCCGATGCGCGTCGACGGCCTGCGCCGGTGACAGCACGGCCATCTCGGCGCGGGCGGTCACACACGGCCGCTGCTTGGCGTCGAGCACGACGGCCTCGGTGAGGATGCGCCGCTCGTCCTCCTCGACCACGCGCACCTCGAGCCGGTAGGGCCGGTCGACGCGAACAGGCCAGTCGAAGACGGCGTTCGTCTCCTTCGTGAACGCGAACTTCTCGCTCAGCGCGATCGTTGCCCAGCTCATGCCCTCGTCCATGAGCGCGAGCGTGGCGCCGCCGTGCACGTAGGTCGGCGCGCCGGAGTACTCGGCGCCCAGCGTGAAGTCGGCGAACACCACGCCGCGGTCGGTGTCGTGCGAGAACGGGACCTGCATTCCCCGCGCGTTCGCCGGTTCGCAGACGAAGCAGTTGGACCCGAAGCCCCAGCGCGAGTTCTCGAGTCGCTCAACCGGCATGGCTGCAGAGGTTATGGCGCTGAGGCCGACAGACCCAGGTCAACCCGCCGGGCCGCCGCCCAACCCGAACCCCGTGCACGAGCCGTTCTCGCGGCTGGGAGATCGTCACGCGCTCGAGCCGTGATCGCCTCCGAGTCCCCGGTCCCGGCGGCGCTGACGCACTGTCCGGTGCTGAGGTCCGTCTGGGCGGCGGAGACGAGCTGCGTCACCTTCGTCGAGCTCGACAGCGTGACCTTCACGTTCTTCGTCGTCGCCTTGGGCGGAGTCTGCGATCCTGCGGACTGCCGGCCGCGCGGTGAACCTCGCCGCCTTCACGACGATGTTGTTGCCCTTCACGCTCTGGACGCTGCCGAAGGCGATCCCGGCGCCCCGCCGGGCGTTGCCGCGCCGCGGATTGGACCCGTTCGGAATCGATCCGCCGTTGGGAACGCTGCCGCCTCCGCCCGGTCCCGAGCCGGGCCCTGCGCCGTTGCCGGCCCCGGGCCGGGTGCAGGTGCCCGACGTCGGCATCGTGATCGCGACCGTCGACGCCGTGATCTTGCCCTTGTCGACGCTGCCCTTCCCCGACACGCGCACGCACGCGCCGGCGGCGATGGTGCCGGACGCGGTCTGCTGGACCATCTGGTAGGTGGTCGTGCCGGTCAGCGTGACGGAGACGTTGGTCGTCCCGCTCTGGTCCTGCGGGTTCGTTCGCTGCAGCTCGAGCGCCGATCCCGAGATGCTCGTCAGCATGCCGCTGGCGAACGGCCCTCGGCCCGGCGCGGTCTGCGCGCCGGCGACTGCGGCCGTGACGCCTACGACGGCGCCGAGCGCGCCGACGGCCGCGATGGCCCGGGTTCCGATCGAACGCAGATTCATGCGTCTGCTCCTCATCTGCTCGCAGGGGTGGTTCTGAATGCCTCGCTCATCCGCCCACCCGGCGGTCGGAGGAGAAGCCGGCGCCGCCGAAGCGGAACCGGTTCGGAAAGCC
This sequence comes from uncultured Actinomycetes bacterium, assembly GCA_963747195.1. Lineage (GTDB taxonomy): Bacteria > Actinomycetota > Acidimicrobiia > IMCC26256 > JACDBD01 > JALZAA01. The sequence goes on along the minus strand of CAVVDV010000005.1, from coordinate 516,845 downwards.
GTCGGCGCCGTTCTGTGTCGCGGCTCTGCGTGGCCGACGAAGGCAGCGGCTCGGAGACGTTCGCGAGCACGACTTGCTGGCCCGCGCTCAGGCCACTCTTGACCTCGGTCCAGGTGTTGCCGACGGCGCCGACCGTCACCGCGACCCGTCGCGGGCCGCCACCCTCGAGCACCTCGACCGTGTGGCGGTTCCCGAAGGCGGTGAGCGCCGAGGTCGGCACCGCGAGCGCAGCCGTGGCGCTCCCGGTGGTGATCGACACGTGCCGGTGGAGCCGTTCTCGAGGTTCGAATCGCTCCGGTCGAGCCCGACGATGACGAGGTACGTGGGCGTGGCGTCGCTCGTGGTGCTGCTCGTCGTCGGGACGACCGAGATGTAGGCGACCTTCCCGGTGAGCGCCTTGCGGCCGCCGTCGGGCACGAGCGTGGCGGGCTGGCCGACCGCCACCTGACCGACCCGGTCCACGCTGACGGTCGTCGCCACCTCGTAGCCGCCCGCGCCCTGCACGACGACGTTCGCGGTCGACGACGCCGCGCTCACGGTGTCGCCGACGTTCAGGTTCACCGCCACCACGGTGCCGTCGATGGGGCTGCCGATCGTCGCCTGGTTCATCGCCTGCTCCGCCATGGCGACGTCCGCCGCGGCCGCGTCGACCGACTGCTGGTCGGTCGCCAGGTCGGCCGCCGACGGTGACGAGCCGCCGCCGCTCCGCCCGCCCGTCCCACCGCCCGTGGAGCCGGCACGGGACTGGGCGCCACTCCCGGACGGACCGGTGCCGCGCCTGCCCCGGCGCGCTCTGGCTTCCCGCGTTGCCGGCCGCCACCGGCGGCGCAGTGGTCGCCGGCGGCGCGGTGGTCGCCGGCGGCGCCGAGGTCGTCGGCGGGGTCGTGGTCGGGGGAGGAGTCTGGTCGGCGCGCTGTTGCAGCAGCGTGTCGAGCTTGTTCGACGCGTCGACGAGGTCGTTCTGCTTCTCCTGCACGACGCGCTGGGCGTCCTGCACCGCCGAGAGGGCCTGCTGGCAGGCCGACACCTGCTGCGGAGTCGGCGGCGTGCTCGGGTCGTTCCCGATCGGCGCGCACACGTTGGTTGCGCTGTTCAGCGCGTTCTCGGCGTTCGCGATGGCGACGTCGACGGCGTGCTGGGCCGCGATGACCGCCTGCTGCGCGCCGGCGATCTCGGGATCCGGCGACGCGGAGTGGAACGCCACCAGCCGAGCCGTCGGCGTCGACCCGGACCGGAACGCACGCAGCGACGCGTTCGTCCCACTCGACGAGCCCGCGGAACCCACGCTGCCGCCACCCACGCCGCTCGACGCAGACTGGCCCGACAGCGCGTTGTCCAGTGTGAGCTGAGCTTCCGTGAGCGATTGCCGCTGGGTGTCGAGGTCGGCGAGGAGCGACGCCGGGTCGAGCGAAGCGAGCGGCTGGCCGACGCTGACCGAGTCGCCGACGTTGACGTTCACCGCCGCGACGGTGCCGCTGATCGGGAAGGCGACACTCGCCTGCGACACCGGCTGGATCGTCGCGGTGCCCGTGAGCGCGGCGTCGACGGTCCGGCGCCCGACGACCGCCGTCTGGTAGTCGGGACCCGACGAGCCGAAGGCCCGCGCCGCGAGCACGGTCGTCACCACGACCACGACCGCGGCAACGGCGACGACCCGGCGCCACCGCAACCACGGTGGGCGCGCCGCCGCCGCGCCCGGGTCGGGGAAGAGAGCTGCGAGCCGGTCACCCGAGGAGAGGCGCGCGTCGGTGGCCATCATTCGCTCCTGAGCGCGTCGATCGGGGCGAGGCGTGCTGCACGCGATGCCGGGTACACCCCGAAGGCGATGCCGACCGCGATGGCGACCGCGAGCGACCCGACCATCGCGATCAGGGACAGGATCCACCCTCGAGTCCGAGAAGAGCGGGATGAAGACCGCTCCGAGCAGTCCCGCCAGCAGGCCGAGCACACCACCCGCCAGGCCGAGCACCGACGCCTCGACGAGGAACTGTCGGCGGATCACGCCCGGCCGCGCGCCGACCGCCTTACGAACGCCGATCTCACGCGTCCGCTCGGCGACGGACACGAGCATGATGTTCATCACGCCGATCCCGCCGACGAGGAGCGCAATCACCGCGATGCCCGCGAGCATCACGGTCAATGTGTTGTCGACCGAGGTTGCGGCCTGCAGGATCGACTGCTGCGTCGCGATGGAGAAGTCCGCGTTCCGCGGGTTCGTCACGCGGTGTGTGTTGAGCAGGAGTGCGTTCGCCTCCTGGTACGCGGCCGAGAGCCGGCCGGACGAACGTCGCCTTGACGTCGATCGAGCTGACCGAGTTGCGGTTCGCCCCGCCGACGAGCCGTTGCTGGTACGCGCTGAGCGGCACGACGGCCAGGTCGTTGTTGGATGCGTTCTCGGACGAGCTGAGGCTGTCGAGCACGCCCACGACCTGGAGCGAGACGCCGTTGTAGCTGACGGTCTGTCCGACGGCGTTCGGGTTGCCCCCGAAGAGCTGGGTGACGGTATCGGGACCGAGCACGACGACGGGCGCCGCGTTCGCCTCGTCGTCCGCCGTGATGAAGCGTCCGGTCGAGACGCCGCGGGAGCGCACCTCGCTCCAAGCCGGTGTCGTGCCGGTGAGCGTCGTCGTCCAGTTCGTCGACCCGGCGCGCAATGCGGCCGACGTCGTGGATGCAGGTGCGGCGGTCTGCACGTCGGGTGCCGTCACAGGGGAGCTCAGGGCGGCCGCGTCCTGGCGCGTCAAGGTCGACGCCGAGCCGAACCCACCGCGCGTGCCCGAGGTACTGGTCGAGCTGCCCGGCGAGACGACGAGTACGTTCGTACCGAGCTCGTTGATCTGGTCCTGGACCTTGGCCTTTGCGCCCGCGCCGAGCCCGACCGTCAACACGACGGCCGTGATCCCGATCAGGATGCCGAGCATCGTCAGCGCCGAACGCAGGCGATGGGTGCGGACGGCCTCGGTCGCCGTGCGGATCGTGTCCCGCCAGGTCACGGTGTCGGCTCCGTCATCGTGAGGTCGCGCGCCGGCCGCGCTCCCGACTCGTCCGCGGCCTCGATCTCCCCGTCGCGCATCGTCACGATGCGCCGGGCGAGGGCGGCGATATCGCGCTCGTGCGTGATGATGACGATCGTGCGTCCCTCGCCGTTGAGCTCGGCGAGCAGTCGGAGCACGTCGGCCGAGGAGTTGGAGTCGAGGTTGCCGGTCGGCTCGTCCGCGAGGACGAGCGCCGGCTCGGTCACCACGGCGCGGGCGATCGCCACCCGCTGCTGCTGCCCACCCGAGAGCTCCCCGGGACGATGGTCCGCTCGGTCGGCGAGCCCGACCCTCTCCAACGCGGCCAGCGCCCGGGCGCGCCGTTCGTCGGGCGGGGTGCCGCTGTACACGAGCGGCAGCTCGATGTTCCGCCACGCCGACAGGTAGGGGAGGAGGTTGAACTGCTGGAACACGAACCCGATCGCCAGGTTGCGGACGCCCGCGAGGACGGTCTCATCGAGCGACTGCACGTCGTGACCGGCCAGCCGGTAGACGCCGCTCGTGGGCACGTCGAGGCAGCCGATGATGTGCATCAGCGTCGACTTGCCGGATCCCGACGGCCCCGTGATCGCGAGCAGCTCGTTCTCGTCGATCCGCAACGAGACGGCGTGCAGCGCCACGACCTCGAGCTCGCCCGTCTTGTACACCTTCCCGATGTCGACGAGCTCGATCACGGGCCGCGCCGCGTGGGGCTCGTCCGGCTCGGCGGCCACGGTCGGGACCGTGGTCAGGCGGGTGGCGGCCTCCGCTTCGGGGCTCACGGCCCGCCGGCGCCGCCGCGCGTGATGGTGTTCTGACCGCTCGGTGCCGATCCTGTCCCCAGCCCGCGGAGCCCGGTCGGGAGCGGGACGACGACCTGCTCGCCCTCCGTGAGGCCGTTCGTGATCTCCACCATCCCGTTCGCCGTCAGGCCCGTCTTCACCGTGCGGGTCTCGGTCCGGCCGTTTGGCGCACCGTCACCGTCGGCGTTCCGTTCGTCGTGGTGACGGCGCGCGCGGGGACCTGCAACACGTCGTTGCGCGTGTTCGTCCCGATCGCGCCCGTGACGGTCGAACCGACGAAGATCTGGTTGGAGCCGGCCGTGAAGGCCACCGTCACCGGGTACTGGGCGACACCGGTGCTGGCGGTGGCGACCTGCGCGACGTCGGTCACGGTGCCGGTGGCGCTCGCCGTCCCCGCGGCCGCCTGGCCGTTGCCCCGCTGGCCGGTGCTTCCCTGGTTGTTGCCGAACTGCCCGTTGCCGCCCTGGCCTCCGCCACGCTGACCGCCGCCGCCGGTGCCCGCTCCGGCTCCGGCTCCGCCGCCGCCGCCGCCGCCGAAGCCGGGGAACCGCCCTCCGAACCCGCCCGTGGACGTGCTGGCGGTCACGGTCAGCGTCGCCGTCTGCCCGGCCTTCACGGAGCTGACGTCCGCGCTGGCGACCGGAAGCTGCACGACGTAGCTGTTCTTGCTGACGATCTGCACGTCGGGGCTGGACGAAGAGGACGAGCTGGAGGAGGACGAGCTCGAGGAGGAGCCCGACGAGGACGACGAGCTCCCGCCGGCGTTGCCCCCGCTCCCGCCGTTCCGTCCGCCGATGCTGCCCGTGCTGCCCGACCCGCTGGTGTTCGAGCCGGTCGATGCCGACGAGTTCCCCGAGCCGGTCGCCGATCCCGTCGTCGAGGTGCCGCCGGTGCCGTTCCCCGCGAGCTGCTCACCTGCGGTGACGTTGACCTGCGACACCACGCCGTCGAACGTGGCGACGAGCGACGCGCCGTTCAACCCCGTCTGTGCGTTCGTCAGCTGGTCGTTGGCGGAGGCGACGCTCGCCTCGTCCACCGCCAGCCGGTCGGCGGACGCTCCCGACGACTGGTCGTCGGCCAGCTGCGCCTGCGCCTTGGCCACGGCGGCCTGCGCCGAGGCGAGGTTCGCCTGGAGCTGCGCGGAATCGATCGTCGCGAGGGCCTGACCGGCGTGCACCGCGTCGCCGGCCTTCACGTCGACGGCCGTGACGGTCCCCGAGGACCCGAAGCTCAGGTTGTCGGTTTGCGCGGCCGCGACCGTCCCTTCGGCGCTGACCGTCTGGGTCATCGGGCCACGAGTCGCCGTCGCGACCTGCGACGTCGGCGACGCCGTCGTCGCGGGATCGCCGAGGGCGCCCATCCCCAGGCCGACGACGACCGCCGACGGCGACGACCGCGGGAACGAGGACGTACGGCTTCCGCAGGCGCCCGGCCCAGACGCTGTCCCGGTGGTCGTCGGCGACCGGCGCCGCTCGGCGAGCTGTCCGCGCCTCGTCCGCGTCGGGTGCTGTGGTCGACGCCACCGGTTCCGGCTGTACGGCTCGGCTCATCCGGGCGCGGAGTGTGAGCGGTCAACCTGAGAGCCAGGTGTGTCGAAGCTGGGAGTCCCGCGTGAATCCGGGGCACGTCAGTGCCGGCGCGTCCGTACCTCGGTGCCCTCGGGTCAGGGCCTCACTTGCGCTTGACGAGCCAGCGCAACTTCTCGGCCTTCTCGAACGCGGCGTCGCCGGCGAGCTGCCCGACCGACGTGCCGTAGGTCGGGTAGACGTGCATGAACTGCGACAGCTCGCTGAGCTTCACGCCCTCCTCGATCGCGAGGGCGAACTCGTGGATCATCTCCCCGGCCGCCGGGGCGAGAATGTGCGCGCCGACGATCTTCTTCTTGTCGGTGATGATCATGATCGCTGCCCTCGGACGCGCCGTCGGCGCGGGCCCGGTCGTTGTGCTCGAGGTCCTGATCTGCCACACCTCGATGTTGTCGCCGTGCTTGGCGCGCGCCTCGGCCTCGGTCAAACCGGTGTGGGCGAGCTCGGGGTCGGTGAACGTGCACCACGGCACGGCCGCCACGACCTTGCCCTTCCCCGGGAAGAACATGTCGCGCACGGCCCGCACGCCCTCGTACGCGGCCGAGTGCGTGAACAGGTAGCGCCCGGCGACGTCGCCGCACGCGTAGATCGGTGTCGACGCTCGTGCGCCCGCGGTTGTCGACGACGATCGCCTTGGGCGTGCACTCGATCCCGAGCTCCTCGAGGCCGAGGCCCTCCTTGTTCGGCACACGCCCGACCGCGACGAGCAGCTCGTCGGCCGACCACGTCGCCGGCTTGCCGTTCTCGGTGCCGTGGACGACCTTCTTGCCGTTCTCGACCGTGACCTTCTCGGTCTCGACGTTGAAGCGCAGGTCGATGCCCTCGGTGCGCAGCTTGTCGACCAGCTTGTCGACGAGGGCGGGCTCGTCCCTGGGCAGGACGCGCGGCCCCTTCTGGAGCAGCGTCGCCGGGATGCCGAGACGGGTGAAGCCCTGCACCATCTCTACGCAGATCGGGCCGCCGCCGATTTCGACGAAGCTGGCGGGCGACGTTCCTCGAGCTCGAAGAGGTTCTCGCTCGTGACGAAGCCCGCCTCGTGCAGCCCTTCGATCGGGGGATCGCGCGGGCCGGCTGCCGGTGCAGAGCAGCACGTAGCGGGTCTCGAGGGTCCGGTCGCCGACCTGCACCGTGTTCTTGCCCGTGAGCTTGGCGGCGCCGTACACGATGTCGACGCCCATCTTCTCGAAGCGCTCGGGGTTGTCGTCGGTCGACGCGATCTCCTGCTGCACGGCTCGGATGTGCTTCCACACGCCGCCGCGGTCGACCGTGGGCTCGACCGGCTCGATGCCGAACTCGTCGGCGGTGCGCATGTGGTGCGCGACCTTGCCCGCCGCGAGGAGCGCCTTGCTCGGGACGCAGCCCGTCCAGAGACAGTCACCGCCGACCCGGCCGCGCTCGGCGACGGCGACCTTGAGGTCGAGCGTGGCGGCGAACTCGGCCGCCACCATGCCGCCCGAGCCCATCCCGACGATGACGAGGTCGTACCGGTCTGCCACAGCTATCCTCCTGGCCACGCGTGCGGAGCCTAAGACCTGTTCGTCTCGCCGCCCGGCGGTGGATGATGCCGGGCTCGTCGAGGTGCCCGCGGTGCCCGAATCGCGGTGATCCGCGTGAACGGGCAGTGACGAAGTACGGAACGTGGGGGGCAGGAGCGTGACCGAGCACGTCGGACGGCAGGCGGGCAGGGATGTCCGTCCGAGTCAGTGGGAGCGCACCACGCGGGACCGGCTGATCGCGGGCGAGGAAGGCGCGCTCAACGAGATCTATGACCAGTTCTCATCGTTCGTCTACGGGCTCGCGTTGCGGGTCATCGGCGACGCTCGTGCCGCCGAGGACGTCTCCCAGGACGTGTTCGTCACCGTCTGGGAGCGACCCGGCGCGTTCGATCCCGACCGGGGATCGCTGCGCACGTGGCTCGGCACCCTCGCCCACCGTCGCGCCGTCGATCACGTCCGCCGCGAGGAGGCGCGCCGCCGCCGGGCGATCAAGGACGCGGCCCGGCCCGTGTCGACTCCCGACGTCGAGGAGATGGCGTTGGCGCTCGTCACCGCCGAGCGGGTCCGCGCGGCGCTGGACACGCTTCCCGACGAGCAGCGGCGCGCCATCCAGCTCGCGTACTTCGGGGGCAAGACGCTACCGGCAGGTTGCCGAGGTGCTCGGGATCCCCGAGGGGACGGCGAAGTCCCGCCTGCGCTTGGGCCTTCGCCGCATCGCCGACGTGCTCGAGACCGAAACCGTCGCCAGGAGCGAGTAGAAGCCGATGAGCACCGACGACACGATGCTCGACGAGCTGCTCGGTGCGTACGCGCTCGACGCGGTGGACGCCGACGAGGCCGTCGCGGTCGAGGAGTACCTCGAGCGGGCGCCGCACGCCGCCCACGAGGTCGCGCGACTGCGGAAGGCCGCGGCGTGGATCGGCGCCACGGAGGCGCTCACGCCCCCGCCGGAGCTGCACGACACCGTGCTGGAAGCCGCGAGGTCGCGTCGATCGGCTCGTACCGAGCGACGACCCCTTTCTCGCCGTCTACCTGAAATGTGACGAGCTGCTTCGACGCCGTGCTCGACGAGATGACTGACGGGTCGCTGGACGTACGCACCTTCAACGGGCTCACCGTGCGCGAGCTCGTGATCCACCTCGCGTCGATGGAGAGCACGGTCGCGCAGGTGATCGGCCGCCCGACCGTGCCCGACGTGACCGAGCTCGACATCGAGCGCCGCACGGCGATCTTCGTCGAGCGGTTCCGTGACCGGCCGTTGCGGGACGTGCGTGAGGTCTGGCGCGCGTCGGTCGACGCGATCCGGCAGTGGTTCGTCGGCGAGCCTCCCGATACGAGCGTGCACGTGTTCGGCATCACCGTTGGTCGCGACTCGTTGCTCGTGACACGGGCGTTCGAGACCTGGACACACACCGACGACCTTCGCCGGGTGCTCGGGCGCGATCTGGAGCCGCCTCCGCCGTCGACGCTGCGTCGCATGGCCGACCTGTCGGTCACGTCGATGCCCGCGGCCCTCGAGGTCGCCGGGCGCGCCCGTCCGGGCAAGACGGCACGGATCGTGCTGACCGGGGACGGCGGCGGCGACTGGCTGATCCCCTTCGGGTTCGCCGAGGTGGGGGAGGCCCCCGACGTCGTGTTCACCGCCGACGTCGTCGACTGGTGCCGCTGCGTCTCGGAGCGACTGGCGCCCGAGGCCCTGCCCCGGGAGGTCGAGGGCGACCCGACCCTCGCCGACGACCTCGCCGCCGCCTCCTCGGCCTTCGCCACGCTGTAACCGACGCCACACGCCGCAGCAGCGCCGCCGCAGTGCCACCGCCCCGATGGGTCGGGAACCGGCGCTCGGCGCGAGGTTTCCGACCCAACGCTCGAGGTAGCCGTCATACCCTCGCGGCAGAATGAGCGAGGTGACCCAGCTGACCGCGCCCGAGCTCGCGCCCCCGATCGGCCAGGCCGGCCACGGCGCGGTGGACGGCTTCCATCCGGCCGTGGCCGAGTGGTTCCGGCGCCGCTTCCCCGACGGCCCCACCGAGGCGCAGGCCCAGGGCTGGCCGCACATCGCCACCGGCGCCGACACCCTGATCGCGGCGCCGACCGGATCGGGGAAGACGCTCGCCGCGTTCCTGGTCGCGATCGACCGGCTCTACCGGGAGCACGACCGCGGCGTCGACGTCTCGATCGGCACGCGGGTCGTGTACGTCTCGCCGCTGAAGGCGCTCGCCGTCGACATCGGCGAGAACCTCGAGCGGCCGCTCGCCGAGATCGCGGATGTCGCCGCCGAGCTCGGCCTCGACGCGCCCGAGATCCGCGTCTCGGTGCGCACCGGCGACACGACCAGCTCGCAGCGTTCGGCGATGGTGCGCCGTCCACCCAGCTTCGTCGTCACCACGCCTGAATCGCTCTATCTCCTCGTGACGAGCGCGCGCGGCCGCGAAGCGTTGCGCACGACCGAGACCGTCATCGTCGACGAGATCCACGCCGTCGCCCGCGACAAGCGCGGCTCGCACCTCGCGCTCACGCTGGAACGGCTCGAGGCGCTCTGTGACCGGCGGCCGGCGCGCGTCGGCCTGTCGGCGACGCAGCGTCCCATCGAGCGGGTCGGACGGCTGCTCGTCGGCGAACGTCCACTGCCGGAGATCGTCGACGTCGGCCACCAGCGCGCGCTCGACGTCACGATCGAGCTGCCCGAAGGCGAGCTGGAAGCCGTCGCGTCGGCCGAGCAGATGTCCGACGTCATCAACCGCATCGCCGAGCACGTCACGCACCATCAGACCACGCTCGTGTTCGTCAACACCCGGCGCATGGCCGAGCGGCTCGCGCACCAGCTCGGCGAGCGCCTCGGCGACGACGTCGTCGCCGCGCACCACGGCAGCCTCTCCAAGGAGCGCCGCTGGCGGGTCGAGACGCGCCTGCGCGCCGGCGCGCTCAAGGCGCTGGTCGCCACCGCGTCGCTGGAGCTCGGCATCGACATCGGCCCGGTCGAGCTCGTCTGCCAGATCGGCTCGCCGCGCAGCATCGCCACGTTCCTGCAGCGCGTCGGCCGCTCGAACCACACCCGCACCGGCACGCCGAAGGGGCGCCTGTATCCGCTGACGCGCGACGAGCTCGTCGAGTGCACGGCCCTGCTGATGGCCGTGCGCGCCGGCCGGCTCGACGCCATCCAGTTCCCGCACCAGCCGCTCGACATCGCCGCCCAGCAGATCATCGCCGAGGTGGCGGCGGAGGAATGGAGCACCGACGAGCTGTACGAGCTCGTGCGCCGGGCGGCGCCGTACGCCGAGCTCTCCCGCGACGAGTTCGACGAGGTCGTCGAGCTGGTCTCCGGCGGGATCGAGACCGGCCGGGGTCGGCGGGGCGCGTACGTGCACCACGACGCCGTGAACGGAGAGCTACGGGGGCGCAAGGGCGCGCGCATCGCGGCCGCAACGTCGGGCGGCGCGATCCCCGAGACCGGTGACTACCGCGTCGTGGCCGAGCCCGACGACACGTTCGTCGGCACCGTCAACGAGGACTGGGCCGTCGAGTCCATGGCGGGCGACATCTTCCTGCTCGGCACCCACTCGTGGCAGATCCGCCGGATCGAGCCCGGCGTCGTGCGCGTGCGCGACGCCGCCGGTGCCCTTCCCACGATCCCGTTCTGGCTGGGGGAGGCGCCGGCGCGCACGGTGGAGCTGTCGGCCGAGGTCTCGGAGCTACGCCGCCACGTCGACGAGTCCCTCGTCGCCGGGAACCCCGACGACGCCCGCCAGTGGCTGATCGACGCCGCCGGGATCCCGCGCGAGGCGGCCGTGATGATCGTCGACTATCTCGCCGCCGGCCGCGCCGCCCTCGGGGCGATGCCGACCCAGCACCAGCTCGTGCTCGAGCGGTTCTTCGACGACACCGGCGGGATGCAGCTGGTCGTGCACTCGCCGTACGGCGGGCGCATCAACCGCGCCCTCGGGCTCGCGCTGCGCAAGAAGTTCTGCCGCACGTTCGACTTCGAGCTCCAGGCCGCCGCCACCGACGACGCGATCGTGCTCTCGCTCGGGCTACGCACAGCTTCCCGCTCGAGGAGGTGCCGCGCTACGTCCGGAGCGCCACGGTCGAGGAGACGCTCGAGCACGCCATCCTCGACTCGCCGATGTTCCAGGCCCGATGGCGCTGGAACCTCAACCGGGCGCTGATGGTCTTGCGCTTCCGCAACGGCCGGCGCAACCCGCCGCCGATCCAGCGCATGGAGTCCGACGACCTGCTGGCGGCGGTGTTCCCGCAGGCGGCCGCGTGTCAGGACAACCAGACGGGCCCGATCGAGATCCCCGACCACGTGCTCGTGCGCGAGACGATCGGCGACACGCTGCACGAGGCGCTCGACGTCGACGGTCTGCGCGGGTTGCTCGAGGGCATCGAGGGCGGCGACGTCGCCGTGCACTGCGTCGACACGACGGAGGCGTCGGCGCTGTCGCACGAGATCATCAACGCCCGGCCCTACGCGTTCCTCGACGACGAGGAGTTCCAGAACCGCCGCACCAACGCGGTGACGCTGCGGCGTGGGCTCACCGTCGACCTCTCTGCGATCGGGTCGCTCGATTCCGACGCCATCGAGCAGGTGCACTCGGAGATCGCACCCGAGCCCGCCACCGCCGACGACCTGCACGATCTGCTGTCGTCGCTCGTGCTCGTGCAGCCGCGCGACGACTGGCGGCCGCTGTTCGACGAGCTCGCCGCTCGCGGGCGCGCCGGTGTGCTCGACCACGACGGCGTGGAGCTCTGGTGCACGACGGAAGGTCGTGACGACGCCGCGGCTGCGCTCACCGGCGACGACGTCGCGACGTCCCGGGTGATCCGCGGCCACCTCGAGATCTCCGGCATCACGTCGGCAGACGACCTCGCCGCGACGACGACCCTCGCGTCGGGCCCGGTCGCGTCCGGGCTGGCGGCGCTCCAGCACGAGGGCTTCGCGATGCAGGGCACGTACCGGCCCGACACGGACGGCGCCGAGTGGGTGGCGCGCCGGCTGCTTGCTCGCATGCACTCGTACTCCCGGCGGTCACGGCGCGAGCGCGTCGAGCCCGTCACCGCCCAGGACTTCATGCGGTTCCTGCTGCGCTGGCAGCACGTCACGCCTGATACGCAGCTCACCGGCGAGGCCGGGCTCGTGTCGATCGTCGAGCAGTTGCAGGGCTTCGAGGCCGCCGCGGTCACCTGGGAGCCCGACCTTCTCGCGCGCCGGCTCCGCCACTACGAGCCCGCGTGGCTCGACCGGCTGTGCCACGACGGCGACGTCGCCTGGCTCCGGCTCACGCCCGGCGCACGCGAAGCCGACGCGCCCGCGGGCGCGCCGTCGAAGGCCACGCCGATCGCGGTCGTGTTCCGTGCCGACCTCGCCTGGCTCCTCGACGCCGCGCGCCTCGGCACCGAGCTGGCCGAGCCCTCGGTCGGCGCGACGGCCGAGATCGTGCAGGTCCTGCGGGACAGCGGCGCCTGCTTCGCCACCGACCTCGTCGACTCCACCCGCCGGCTCCCCGACGACGTCGAACGCGGGCTGTGGGACGGCGTGGCGCGCGGGCTCGTCATGTGTGACGGCTTCGGCGCCATCCGGGCTCGCATCAGCGGCATCCGCAGCGCGCCGGAAGGCCGGCGCATGTCGCGGCTGCGGCGCGGCGCCCGGGGGAGCACTTCGCCGGGGCGGTGGTCCGTGGTGCCCGGCGGCAGCGACGACGTGGACCGTGACGAGCTCGCCGAGGCCGTCGCCGAGCAGCTCATCAACCGCTGGGGCGTCGTGTTCCGCGACTTGGCCGTCCACGACTCGCTCCGGATGCCGTGGCGCGACATCCAGTGGGCCCTGCGCCGTCTCGAGGACCGCGGCCTCGTGCGCGGCGGGCGGTTCGTCAGCGGGTTCAGCGGCGAGCAGTACGCGCTCCCGCATGCCGCCGACGAGCTGGCCCGGGTCCGGAAGGCGCCGCGGACAAGTGAGCGGGTCGTCGTGAACGCGACGGATCCGCTGAACCTCGTGGGCCTGATCGTGCCCGGCGCGACCGTTCCGGCCGTGCGGACGAAGCGTGTCGTCTACGTCGACGGCATCCCGGAGAGTGCGGACGCACCGGTAGCCGACACCGCCTGAGACAACGCCGGGGAGGCCACACAGACGGCGGCGCCAAGCGCCTCGCGTTGCCGCGCTGCGTTCTCGGCAGCGGCCACCCGGGCCTCCCCGACGACTCGTCCCCGAATCGGTCCGCTCGCGAACGAGCGTAGCCAGGAATCAGCGTTTTGGCAGAGCGTCCAGGATCTGGTCCGCCCAGCTGACGTCGGGGCGGGGGCGGCGACGATCGGCGAACGCGTCGGGCACGTCGATCTCGAGGCGCACGAGCGCGCCGCCCAGGGTCTTGCCGAGGCTGTCGGAACGCAGCGAGCGGGGGCCGCCGCCGCCGAGCGCGTCGCGGAGCACGAAGTTCAGCGCCAGCACGTTGCGCGCCTCGTAGCGCTCGACCGCGCCCCGCACCATCGCGCCGAAGTGCTGCTTCACGCGCTCGGCCGTGACCTCGCGCACGATGAGGTCGTAGGTCTCCTCGTCGTCGGCGAAGATCGCCACGTCGGCGATGTCGCCCTTGTCGCCGGCCCGGTAGCCGCACAGCTCACGGAGCTGCAGCCGGGCCGTCACGTGACCTCCTCGAACGTCACGCGCACGTTCTCGTCGACGAGCTTCCGGTCGACGAGCGTGGGCCAGATGCCGAGCAGCTCGTTCGGACGGCCGCCGCCCTGCCGGCCCATGCCGGTGAAGCCGGCGGGCGGCGCGGACAACGTCAGGGGGATGAGCTCGCGGCCGACGACGCCGGCCGTGCGTTCGTCGGCGCAGCGCCACGCGGCCCGGATCGCGACCTCGGGCGGGTCGTGCGGCGGCGGCGCGGTCGGTCCTCCGAGCGCGTTCACGCCCCAGTACTCGAAGCACCACTCGTCGACGGCGAGGCCGGCCATCTCGACCCGCTTCGCGAGGAGCGCGGCCGTGGCCTTCGCCTTCTCGTACGCGTCCGGCCACGAGAACGCGGCGCGCGCCTCGCCCGACCAGCCGGCGTGGTACGCGAGCAGCGCCTTGTACGTCGGGGTTGCGGGCGCGCCGCGCACTCCCTCGACGCGGACGCGGTCGCTCCCGAGGTCGGTGAACGCCGCCGACGTGAAGTCGGCGACGACGTCGGGCGCGAGGTACGCGGCCGGGTCGTGCACCTCGTACAGCAGCTGGTGTCGGACCGTGTCGAAGTCGACGCGGCCGCCCGAATCCTTCGGCTTCGTGATCACGGCGGAGCCGTCGGGCTCGACCTCCGCGATCGGGTACGGCAGGTCCCACGGATGCGGGATCGTCCACCATTCGCCGCTGTAGTTGCCGCCCGCGACCTGGCCGGAGCACTCGAGCAGGTGCCCGATGAGCGTGCCGGCCGCGAGGCGATCCCAGTCGTCCCACTTCCAGCCGTGGGCGTGCGCGGCGGCGCCGAGGAACAGCGCCGCGTCTGCCACTCGACCCGTGATCACGACGTCGGCGCCGCCGTCGAGCGCGTCCACGATCGGGCGCGCGCCCAGATACGCAGACGCGAACAGCGGCTCCCCGGGGAAGTCGTCGAAACCGGCGCCCGACTCCGAGTTCGCGAGCGACGTGCCCGCGTCACGCAGCTCCTCGAGCCGGGGCTTGAGGTCGTCGCCCAGCACGGTCGCGATCCGGAGCCCCGACAGGCCGAGCTGCTTCGCGGTTTCGATCGCCGCCCGCGCCGCCGCCGTCGGGTTGATCCCACCGGCGTTCGTGATGAGCTTCGTGCGTCCCGCCGCCACCGCCGGCAACGCCTTGGTCAGGTACCGGGGCAGGTCGCGCGTGTAGCCGAGCGTCTCGTCGCGCTGGCGGTCCTTCTGGAGGATGGCGAGCGTCAGCTCGGCGAGCGCCTCCAGGCAGAGGTAATCGACGCCGTCGTTCAAGCAGGCCGTCGACGGCCGCGGGAGTGTCGCCGTAGAAGCCCTGCCCGCCGCCGATCCTGACGGTCACCGGCGCGCCCGGTCAGGCGTGCACGGGCGGGCGCCGGTCGGCCCAGGGCCGGGCCTGCTCGAGCTGGGCCGCCACCCGCAGGAGCAGGTCCTCGCGGCCGTAGGCGGCCACGAGCTGCGTCCCGATCGGCAGGCCCTCGGCGTTCCAGTACAGCGGCAGCGAGATCCCGGGCTGGCCGTTCACGTTGAACTGCACCGTGAACGGCACGAACTCGGCGGCGCGGATGTACCCGTGCAGTGGGTTGTCGGGCTTCGGGTCGAGTGTGCCCAGCGGCAGCGGCGGCTCGCCCAGTGTCGGCGTGAGCAGCAGATCGAAGCCGTCGGCCCACCACCCGGCGCTGGCTCGGCCGGTCTCCTCCATCACCCGTACCGCTTCGCGGAACTGCGGCGCCCGTCACCGCGCGCCCCGACTCGGCGAGCGCCCAGGTGAGCGGCTCGACATCGGCCTCGGTGATCTCCTTGCCGACCAGATTGGAGAAGTCGTCGAGGTAATGCGCGGTGTCCGTCGTCCAGATGGTGGTGAACGGAACGAGCACCTCGGGGTCGGAGAAGGCCACGGGGTGCCCCGGCTCGACGTGGTGGCCGAGCGATTCGAGCAGGCGTCCGGTCTCCTCGGCGGCGGCGACGCAGTCGGCGTGCACCTCGCCCGTGCCGAGCTCGTTCTTCGTGAGGATGCCGATGCGCAGCCGGCCGGGATCGGCGCCGACCTCGTCGGCGAACGGGCGCGCCGGCGCCGGGGCGATGACGGTGTCGCCCGGGAACGGCTTGGCCAGCGCGTCGAGCACGCCGGCGACGTCGCGCACCGAACGCGCCAGCGCGAGCTCGCAGTTCAGGATCGCAGTCAGCTGACCCCAGCGCGGTCCCAGCGACGTGCGCCCGCGCGACGGCTTGAGCCCGACGAGGCCGTTGCAGCTCGCGGGGATGCGGATCGAGCCGCCGCCGTCGTTGCCGTGGGCGACGGGCACCATGCCGGTGGCGACGGCGACCGCCGAGCCGCCGCTCGAGCCGCCCGGCGATCGCGACGTGTCCCACGGGTTGAGCGTCGGGCCGTACGCGGCGGGCTCGGTCGTGGGCACGAGGCCCAGCTCGGGAGTGTTCGTGCGGCCGCAGCAGATGAAGCCGGCCTCGCGGAAACGGCGCACGAGGTTGTCGGTGTAGTGCGGCCGGTAGTCGTTGTCCTTCAGGAAGCGCATGCCCTCGTGGTACGGCTCGCCCTCGACCGCGCACATGAGGTCCTTGAACAAGGTCGGCACGCCGCGGAACGGCCCGTCGGGGAGCGCCGCCGCCGCGGCCTCGTCGCGCGCCTGGTCGAAGCGGGGGTGGATGACGGCGTTGAGCTCGGGGTTGAGCTTCTCGATGCGGTTGATCGCGGCGTCGACCAGCTCCACCGGCGACAGCTGCCCGCTGCGGACGAGCTCGGCCTGGGCGGTCGCGTCGAGAAACGCGAGGTCATCTGTCATAGACAAGCTCCTTAGCGCCGTCTAGCCGGCCTGCGGCAACGGTCGAGCCGCGCCGGTCCAGCGTCAGCGCGTTCGGTTCGCGCCTGGTCCCCGGCACAACAACGCGATCGTGACGTCGTCGCGGAGGCGCCCGGGCGCAAAGGACGTGACGTCGTCGACACAGCGCTTGACGATCGCCTCGGCGTCGTCCGGCGCCGCGCCGCACACGAGGTCGGTCAGCCGCTGGAGCCCGAACTCGTTGCCCGCCGCGTTGCGAACCTCGATGAGCCCGTCGGTGTACACGGCGAGCATGTCGCCGGGGTCGAGCCCGGCGGTGGCGTTCTGCCACGGACCGACGAAGGGCCCGACGATCGGCCCCGTGTGTTCCAGCTCGACCGCGTGCGAGGGCGAGCACAGCAGGGCCGGCGGGTGGCCGGCGTTCGCGTACGTGACGTCGCCGGTCTCGAGGTCGACGACGGCGACGAAGGCGGTCAGGAACGTCTCCTCGGCGAGGTCGTCGAGCTGCTCCGCCGCCCACAGCACCGCTTCGTCGGGCTCGAAGCCGTCCCGGAGCCCGGCCCGCAGCAGCTCCTTGCAGCGCAATGCCAGGATCCCCGAAACCGCTCCGTGCCCGGAGATGTCGACGACCACCAGGCCGAGCCCCGACGGCGGCAGGTTGATGACGTCGTAGCAGTCCCCGGCGACGACTCCTTCGGCGGGTTGCAGCTGCGCGGCGACGGTCCATCCGGCGGGGAGCTCTTCGACACCGGTCGCCAGCTCGGACCGGAGCTGGAGCACCACCGACGCGCTCTGCTCGATGGTCTCGCGGGCGCGCACCGCGTCGAACAGCGCGCGGTTCATCTGGAGACGCATGGCGTCGACGTCGCGTGCGAGGTCCGCGATCTCCGGTGGGCCTTGTGGAGCGATGACGCCCACCTTTCCGCTGCGCGCGCTGCGAACGGCGCGCGCGAGACGTTCGATCGGTCGTGTCACCCAGCGGCGCGTGAGGAACGCGGCTGCGAGCGTCGTCGCGAATGCAAGGCCGAGGACGATCCCGATCGTCGCGTTGAGTTGGATCCGAAGATCCTCGAGACGGTTCTGCGTCGCGCTCGAGCTCGGCTTTCTGCGCGTTGTCCAACGGGGCGGCCGCGACGAGGGCGCTCTGCTGCGTGACGAGGTCGTCACGCTGCGTGCTGATGCGCAGCACCAACGCCCCGCCGCCGACGACGACGACGAGATACACGAGCGAAACGAGGAAAAGGCGCCGGCGCAGCGACACGCCCGCACTGTATCTGCACGGACCGGCACGAATCGGGCCGAACTACCAGCCCCGGAGGTCGATCTCCCACGTGTCGACGACCTCGTCACCGGTCGCGAGATTCATCCGCTCGTGGTACGCAACGGTGGGATCGACGTGTGCGGGCAACACGCGTACGCGGTCGCCGACCGCGACGGGAGTTTCCAGTCCGAACGTGACGTGCTCGTCAGAGCAGTACCAGACGGTGTGACCGATGACGGTCGGGTCGCCGTGGTCCATCCCCAGGGCCTTGAGCCCGCAGTCGGCGACGGCCCAGCCTTCTGACACGGAGATGACGGTGGCGACGATCGACAGCGCGAGCTCGAACGGCAGGTCGAGATGGCCGTACGCGGTGTCCATGAGCGCGTACGAGCCGGCTTGGATCTCGGTGACCCATGTGTTGATGTCGAACGTCCCGGTTCCGCCGCCCGAGACGAGCTCGCCCCCGACGTCCGCGTGCGCGTCGAGGAGCTGGCGCATCGCCGTCTCGGTCTGCTCGACGCGCGTCGCCCGGTCGTGCAACCCGACGACGTGACCCTCGTAGCCCATCACGCCTCGTACGGAGAGGCCCCGGGAGCGAGCTGCGTCGGCGAGTTGTCCGGCTCGATCCGGAGGGCAGCCGCAGCGTGGCATGCCCGACGTACACGTCGATCACGACCTCGCCCAGACCGGCGCGGGCGGCGGCGTCGATGGTCGCCTCCGAGTCCACGGCGACGGTGACGCGCGCGTCGAGGGCGGCAAGGCGCCGGAGCCGGTCGGGATCGACGACCTCGTTCGCGAGGAGCAGGTCGTCGCCGAGCCCGGCGTGGGCCATGCCCTCCATCTCTCTCGGCGTCGCGCACGTGAACGTGCGGTGACCCCGAGCGGCCTGCTCGCGTGCCAGTGCGGTCGTCTTGTGCGCTTTCACGTGCGGACGGCACCGCGCGCCCGGGAGCGCGGCGGCCATCGCCGCCAGGTTGTGCTCGAAGGCGCCGGTGTCGACGACCAGCGCCGGCGTCGGGAGATCCTGCACCGCGGTCATGCGGGTGCGAGCATTGCAGAATGGCCACGTCGCCCGAGGACCGGCCGCCCGTCGCGGTCGACTACCGCACCGAGGATCTGCCGCCGCTGCCGCAGCGCGACTACCTGATCCCGGCCGAGCGGTGGGTCGAGGCGCCGCCCGAGCTGCGCGAGCTGGGCGCCGATTTCGGCGTGTCGCTCGTCGCGTACAAGCGCCGTATCGGCCGGTACCTGCTGTGGCGGGCGGGGCCGGCGTCGCGCGCCGACGCCCGCTACATGGCGCTCGCCTCCGACGACCTCGCCGAGCGGTACACGTTCCGTCTCCGACCCGACGGCTCGGGCGAGGGGATCAGCGCCGACGGGGAGACGCATCAGCGCTTCCGGACGTGGAAGGAAGCCCTCCTGGCGGCTTCGTAACCGCTAGGCGAGGACGTCGCCGGCGCCGGCGCGGAGCCGGTCGAGCGTGCGCGCCAGGATGCGCGAGATCTGCATCTGGCTCACCCCGAACCGGTCGGCGATCTCGGACTGGGTGAGCCCGTCGTAGAAGCGCAGCACCACGATGTTCCGCTCACGGGGCGGGAGCGACTCGAGCAGCTGCGACACGATCATCCGCTGCTCCACCGCCTCCATGCCGCTGTCGAGGTTGCCGTGCCGGTCGACGACTCCGCCCGTGCCGCCGTCGCGGTCGTCGTTCTCGATGGGCGCGGCGACGATCGCCCGACCGGCCTCCAACGCTTCCAGCACGTCCTCGCTGGACAGGTTGGTGTCGGCGGCGATCTCGTCGATCGTCGGTGAACGACCACACCGCTGGGTGAGCGTCGCGACGCTCTGGTTGACCTCGAGCATGAGCTCCTGGAGCCGCCGGGGGACGCGCACCGCCCATCGCTTGTCGCGGAAGTGTCGCTTCAGCTCGCCTTCGATCGTGGGCGTCGCGAAGCTCGAGAACGCGAGGCCGCGCTCGGGATCGAATCGCTCGACGGACTTGAGCAGACCCACCAACGCGACCTGCAGGAGGTCGTCGTGGCGCTCGCCGCGGCCTCCGAAGCGACGGGAGACCGCTTCGGCCAGCCCGATGTTCATCTCGATGAGCCGGTCCCGCAGTCGGCGGTCCTCGGTGCGGCGATACTCGACGAAGAGCGCCGCCCGCTCCTGCGGGTCGCTCGGCATGTCAGCGACGCCGGGCGCGCTTGAGCAGTCGGAAGTGGAGCGCGTCGCCTTCACGGTCGAGGTCGTGCTCGTCGACGACGGCGGCGACGATCGTCCGCGACAGCTCGCTGGGCTTCGATTCGCCGCCCGGCTCGATCGGTGGTCCGACTCCGCCGACGACCAGCCCTTCATCGTCCAGCTCGAAGACCAGCTCGACGGCCCCGCTGCCGTCGGCGCGCATCACGGAGTGACAGAGCTCGTCGACGCCGATGCGGAGGTCCTCGATCTCGTCGAAGGTCAGGCCGGCGCGGCTGCCGGCATCGGCGGCGGCCAGGCGCGCCAGGCGAAGGAAGTCAGGCTTGCCCGGGATGATCAGCCGGATCTCGACAGGATGTTCGGGCATTGGGAACCCCTCGTTCGCCCTCCGGGATGTCGATGTTCCACCGAGCGTCACGCTCGTGACAAAACGGCGGAAAGCCGCAGAACTCCCGGGGCTCCGGGCGCCCCCGCCCCGCATGGTTTCCGCAGGTCGTGGGTAGGTTGGCCGGAGCTACGCAATGGGTTGGGGGTTCGCCCGCGGTGTCCATGATGCTCGACAAATTCGAGGACGTGGTGGGCCAGTGTGAGCTTCGTCTGCAGGTTCCGCCCACCATCGAGCACCTGCGGACGGTTCGGCTGGTCGCCGCCGATGCCGCCGATCGTGCGGGATTCGACTGCGACGAGACCGACGACCTCCGAATCGCCGTCGACGAGGTGTGTCACGCAGTGCTCAAGAGCACGGAAGCGCCGATCACCGTGGGGTTCTCCACCGAGCCCGGGCTCGTCCGGGTCACCGGCGCTGCCCAGCGTCAGGGCGTGATGCGGCCCCTGCACCTGCCCCGCCTGTCGCAGCTCATCGTCGACGCCGTGTCGGACGACGTCGAGATCGTCGATGGGTCCGGCGGCATCCGGTTCACGCTCGTGAAGCGAGCCGGCCGCGCGGACGCGACGTCAGGGTGACCGTGCACGTCGGCGAACGGCCCACGAGGGAGCAGCGCACGCCGGGCGAACACGCCCCGCCGTCCG
This sequence comes from uncultured Actinomycetes bacterium, assembly GCA_963747195.1. Classification (GTDB taxonomy): domain Bacteria; phylum Actinomycetota; class Acidimicrobiia; order IMCC26256; family JACDBD01; genus JALZAA01. The sequence continues at coordinate 495,999 of CAVVDV010000005.1, read as the reverse complement.
GGCACGACAGGAGCCGGGCGCGTCGGCAACGGGAGCGAACAGGCCGTCGACGAACGGTTCGGCGTCTATCGCCGCACGGGCGACCGGCGCGTGCGCGACGAGCTCGTCGAGGAGCACGCCCCGCTGGCGCACTTCCTCGCCAGCCGATTCGCGAATCGCGGCGAGCCACGCGACGACCTCGTCCAGGTCGCGCTGGTGGGCCTGTTCAAGGCGGTCGAGCGTTTCGATCCCGATCGGGGACTTCAGTTCTCGACGTTCGCGACCCCGACGATCCTCGGCGAGCTGAAGCGGCACTTCCGGGACCGCGGATGGGCAGTCCGTGTGCCGCGTCGTGTGCAGGAGCTCCACCTCCAGCTGGGCCGCATCGTCTCGGCGCTCGGCCAGGAGAAGGGGCGCTCGCCGACGCCGGGCGAGGTCGCGGAGCGGGCCGGGGTGTCCGAGGAGTCGGTGCTGGAGGCGATGGAGGCCGGCTCGCTGTACCGCCTCGTCTCGCTCGACGGATCGGTGACGCCGGACGACGAGGGCGGCGAGCTCGCCTCGTGCCTGGGCGACGATGACCCCGAGTTCGAGCGGATCGAGCACCGGTCCGAGATCACCGAGCTGCTGAACGTGCTCCCCGAACGGGAGCGCCGCATCGTCGAGCTCCGCTTCTTCGAGAGCATGACCCAGTCGGAGATCGCCGAGCACGTCGGAGTCAGCCAGATGCACGTCTCGCGTCTGCTCACCCGGAGCTTGGAGCGGTTGCGGGCGGAGGCGAGCGCGTGACGGCGCACACGAGCCGCGCCCGGCGCGGCGTCAGCAGGAGCGAGAAGTCGACGGACGAGCTTTCGACGGTCTTTCCCTCGGTGGCGCCAAGCGCCGCCAGCGCGCGCCGATTCGTGGCCGCCGCGTTGCGACGCTGGGGATGTCCCGACGACTTCATCGAGCTGGTCCTGCTCTTGACCAGCGAGCTCGTCACGAACGCCTACCGGCACGCCGGCACGGAGACGCGCGTGTCGGTCCGGCTCGACGACGACTGCACCCGCGTCGAGGTGCGCGACGTCGGGCGCGGCGAGCCCGAGCTCCGGCCCCTCGACACCGATCGCGTCGACGGGCGCGGGCTCCAGATCGTCGACGCGCTCTCCGATCGATGGGGCTACCACTCGAACGCCGGGGGAACTGCCGTGTGGTTCGAGCTGGTTCACCGGCGATAGCCGCTGGGTAGTCTGGCCGCCATGGTCCCCCCCGGCTCTGACCCGCCCGCGGGCGATGACTTTCGGATCTCGGTCCGTGACGACGCAGGTACGCCAACCGTGGCCGTCGAGGGCGAGGTCGATGTGGCAACCGCGCCGGCACTGCGCGACGAGCTCTACCGGCTGATCGAGCAGGGCTCCCGCGAGATCGTCGTCGACCTCTCCGGGATGGACTTCATCGACTCGACCGGCCTCGGCGTGTTCGTCGGGGCGCTGAAGCGGGCCCGCGAGGGCGGTGGCGGCATCGAGTTGCGGGGGCTCAAGCCCTCGGCCCGCAAGGTCTTCGAGATCACGGGCCTGAGCTCCGCCTTCACCATCGCCGGCTGACCTCTTCATTGGCGCCGTCGCAAGCTCCGGCTCTGCGGCGGAGGTCAGCAAAGCCGCCTCCGCCGCGCATTCTTGGCCGCTCTGCGGCCTGCGCTACGGTCAACGGTTCGTAGGAGTAACCGCTCCCAGAGTGGAGACGCCCATGAACCGGAGCATCCAGGCGGCGCTGGCATGGAAGCCCGCCGCCGACACCGAGTACGGCGACATCCGCTACGAGGTCGCCGAGGGCATCGCCAAGCTCACGATCTGCCGCCCGGAGGTGCGGAACGCCTTCCGGCCCCGCACCCTGTTCGAGCTCCAGGACGCCTTCGAGCGGGCCCGCAGCGATCCCGCCGTCGGCGTGATCGTGCTCACGGGTGAGGGTCCGCAGGCGTTCTGCTCCGGCGGCGATCAGCGCATCCGTGGCGACGACGGCTACGTGGGCGACGACGGCGTCGGCCGCCTCAACGTCCTCGACCTCCAGGTCCAGATCCGCCGGCTGCCGAAGCCGGTGGTGGCGATGGTGGCCGGGTACGCGATCGGGGGCGGGCACGTCCTGCACGTCGTGTGCGACCTCACCATCGCCGCCGACAACGCCCGCTTCGGGCAGACGGGCCCGAAGGTCGGGTCCTTCGACGGCGGCTACGGCTCGGGCCTCCTCGCCCGCAGCGTCGGGCAGAAGAAGGCGCGCGAGATCTGGTTCCTGTGCGACGAGTACGGCGCACAGGAGGCGCTCGACATGGGCCTCGTCAACAAGGTCGTCCCGCTCGAGCAGCTCGAGATCGAGACCGTGGCCTGGTGCAAGCGGATGCTGCAGCACAGCCCGCTCGCGTTGCGCATGTTGAAGGCGTCGCTCAACGCCGCCGACGACGGCCTTGCCGGCATCCAGCAGCTCGCCGGAGACGCGACGCTCCTCTATTACATGAGCGAGGAAGCGCAGGAGGGCAAGCAGGCGTACCTCGAGAAGCGTCGTCCCGAGTTCGACCGGTTCCCGAAGCGTCCCTGACATGACGACGGCGGCGGAGTGGTTCGCGGGGGCGCGGCCGCGGACCCTCGGCGCCGCGCTCTCTCCCGTGCTCGTCGGCACGGCCGCCGCGTACGCCGACGCCGACACCGTGATCTGGTGGCGGGCTGCTGCCGCGCTCGTCGTCGCGCTCGCGCTCCAGGTCGGGGTCAACTACGCCAACGACTATTCCGACGGCGTGCGCGGCACCGACACCAAGCGCGCCGGTCCGCTGCGCCTCACCGCGTCGCGCGTCGCCGCGCCGGCGGCCGTGCGCAACGCGGCCGCGCTGGCGTTCGGCGTCGCCGCCGTGGTCGGGCTCGCGCTCGCGATCGCGGTGGATCTCCGGCTTCTCGTCGTGGGCGCGGTGGCCATCGCGGCCGCCGTGTTGTACACGGGCGGACCGCGCCCGTACGGCTACTCGGGGCTGGGCGAGGTCGCCGTGCTCGTGTTCTTCGGGTTCGTCGCCACGGCCGGCTCGGCGTACGTGCAACTGGAACGCGTGCCGGCGGGGGCGTGGTGGGGCGCGGTCGCGGTGGGACTGCTCGCCTGCGCCATCCTCGCTCGCCAACAACATCCGGGACATCGACACCGACCGCGCGACCGGCAAGCGCACGCTGCCGGTGCTGATCGGCGCCCCGGCAGCGCGGGGGTTGTTCGTGGCGTGCTCGGCGGGCGCGTTCCTGGCCGTTGTCGCCGTGGGCGTCTTGTACCCGACGGCGCTGATCGCGCTGGCGGCGCTCCCGCTCGCCGTGCAACCCGTCCGGCTCGTCCTGACCCGGCACGACCCGCCGTCGCTCGTCGCCGCGCTGGTCGCAACTGCGCGCCTCGAGTTGGTCGTCGCGGTGCTGTTGAGCATCGGGTTGGTCACCACGTGAGGGAGCACCGGCTCCGCATCGGGGACCGGGACGTGACGCTCGTCGCCGGGCCGGCGGGCTGGGGCGAAGCGTCGCCGCTCCCGGGCTACGCCTGCGGGGACGGTCGCGTCGCGGCGGGCGGCCGAGGAGTCGGCGTGTGACGGTTGGCCGGCGGCCGTGCGCGACACGGTGCCGGTCAACGCGCTCGTGGACAACGGCCCGGTCGATCCCGGCGCACTGGCCGGCTTTCCCGCCGTCAAGGTGAAGGTCGGACGGACGGACCCACGCGACGACCTCGACCTCGTGGCGGCGGTCCGCGACGCGGTCGGCCCCGACGTCGCGCTGCGCGTCGACGCCAACGGCGCATGGGACTTCGACACGGCGGCGGCGATGATCCGCCGGCTCGCGCCCTACGGGCTCGAGCTCGTCGAGCAGCCCGTCGCCGGCCTCGACGACCTCGCCCGGCTCCGGCGTCGCGTCGACGTGCCCCTCGCCGCCGACGAGTGCGTCCGCTCGGTCGGCGACGCCCGCTGCCTCGCCGCGCTGCAGGCCGCCGACGTGGTCGTCCTCAAGGTTCAGCCGCTCGGCGGTGTGCGGACCGCGCTGCGAGTTGCCGAGGCGGCCGGGGTGCCCGCGCTCGTCACCTCGATGCGCGAGACGTCGATCGGGATCGCGGCCGGGCTCGCGCTCGCGGCCGCGTTGCCGGAGCTGCGGTATGCGTGTGGTCTCGCGGCGCGCATGGCGGGCGGCGACGTCGTACGCGATCCGCTCGTCCCCGTCGACGGTCACATGCGCGTGCGACGCGTCGAGCCCGATCCGGCCCTGCTCCGCCGCTACGAGGTGACGTCGTGAGCGACGCGCTGCAGCAGCGCCGCGACCGCTTCGGGGTTCTCGAGGTGCGCGGCGTGGCCCGCGCCTCCGATCAGCACGGGGTGGACGTCGGGCCCCACGCGTCCGGCCATCTCGAAGGCGATGTCGACGTACTTCTCGTCGAGGACGCCGGCGGCCGGCACGAAGGACGGCTCGAGCTCGCCGAGGCGCTCCCACAGCGGCTCTTGCGTACCCGGTCCCAAGGCGCGCAGCGCGTGCGTGAGCGTGGCGACCGTGTTGCCGGCGCGGCGCGCGTCGAGACCGGCGGCGTCGGGCGGCAGGGTCGCGAACAGGGGTTGGCGCAGCCACCGGTCGAGGAACGCGTCGACGCCGTCGCGCTCGATCTCCTGCGCGAGCTTCTCGTCGGCCTCGCGCCGGGCCGCGCGCTCGGCGTCGTCGACGATGCCGGGCGAGGCGCTCAGCAGCACCAGCCCGCGGACCAGATCGGGCCGGTCGAGCGCGAGGCGCAGGCACAACCGTCCCCCCATCGAGTACCCGGCGTAGACGGCGCGGCCCTCCCGCTCGCCGATCGCGGCAGCCGTCTCCACGAACCCGAGCCCGGTGGGGACGTCGACGGCCACGGCCTCGAGGTCGGGCGGCAGGTGCGCGAGCACCGGATCCCACGACGCGGCCGTCTGCGTGAACCCCGGTACCAGGACGAGCGGCACGTACGGATCCTCGCATGACCCGCGACGCCACCACCGCCTTCGCCCGCGCCCTGGTCGACGAGTGGGCCCGGGCCGGCGTGCACGAGGCTTGCCTGGCGCCCGGGTCGCGGTCGGCGCCCCTCGCGCTCGCGCTCGCTGCCGACGACCGCATCCGGGTGCACGTGCACCTCGACGAGCGGTCGGCGGCGTTCTTCGCGCTCGGCACGGCCAAGGCGAGCGGGTCGCCGGCGGTCGTGCTGTGCACCTCGGGGACGGCCGCCGCCAACTTCCATCCCGCCGTGCTCGAGGCGAGCCATTCCCGCACGCCGCTCATCGTCTGCACCGCCGACCGCCCGCCGGAGCTGCGCGACACCGGCGCCGGGCAGACCGTCGACCAGCTCGACCTCTACGGACGCGCCGTCCGCTGGTTCTGCGAGGTCGGCGTGCCCGAGGACCACCCGGGCGCGGCGGCGTCGTGGCGGTCGACCGCCGCGCGCGCCGTCGCCGAGTCCGTCGGGCCCCCCGCCGGCCCGGTGCACCTCAACCTCGCGTTCCGCGAGCCGTTGGTGCCCTCGGGCGCGCCGCTCGTCGAGGCACCCGGTCGTGCCGACGGGCGTCCGTGGACAACCGTGACGCGGCCGACCCGCGCGCCCGACGAGGCGACGGTCGACGCGTGTCGCCGACGCCGTCCGGGCGCGCCCCCGCGGGCTGATCGTGGCCGGATGGGGGAGCGACGCGTCCGCCGAGGCCGTCGATCGCGTCGCGACGCGCGGCGGGGTGGCCGGTGCTCGCCGACCCGATCTCCGGTTTGCGCCAGGGCGGCAACGCGGTGTCCACGTACGAGGCGCTGCTGCGCAGCCCCGGGTTCGCCGAGCGTCACCGCCCCGATCTCGTGCTCCGTCTGGGCGCGGCGCCGACGAGCAAGCCGCTCACCGCCTGGCTCGGTCCCGAGGTCCCGCAACTCCTCGTCGACCCCGACGCGGCGTGGCTCGACCCGGGCCGGGGCGTCGCCGAGCGTCTCGCCGTCGACCCCGAGCCGCTGCTCGCCGCGCTCGCCGACGCGCTCGGGCCTGCCGCCGAGCGCGACCCGGCCTGGCTGCGCTCGTGGCAGGACGCCGAGCGCGCCGCCCGCGCCGCGCTCGACGACCTGCTGGACGGTTGGGAGACGTTGTTCGAAGGCCGCGTCGCGCGCGACACGGTCGACGCATTGCCCGACGGCGGCACGTTGGTCGTGGCGTCGAGCATGCCGGTCCGTGACGTCGAGGCGTTCGCCCGACCGCGATGCGGGCGTGCGCTTTCTCTCCAACCGAGGGGTCAACGGCATCGACGGGTTCGTCTCGACCGTGCTGGGTGCCGCAGCCGCCTCACCGGGACCGACGGTCGCGCTGGTCGGCGACCTGTGCCTCCTCCACGACGCCAACGGCCTCCTGGGCGCCGCCGGGCGCGGCGTCGATGCGACGTTCGTCGTGCTCGACAACGACGGCGGCGGCATCTTCTCGTTTCTCCCCCAGGCCGAGCAGCCCGAGCACTTCGAGCTCCTGTTCGGCACTCCCCACGGCGTCGACCTCGCCGCACTGCCCTCGATGCACGGTCTCCCGGCCGATCGGGTCGAGAAGGCGAGCGAGGTCGTTCCCGCCGTCGAGGCGGCGATCGCGGCCGGCGGCGTCCGCTTCGTGATCGTCCCGACCGAACGCGCCGACAACGTCAGGCGTCACCGCGACGCGTGGAAGGCCGTCGCCGCCGCGATCGCCGATTGAGGTTCTCGGCAGGCAAACGTCCGTATAGCGACCGTTTTGCCGCCGAGAAGCGGACGGGAGCGGGAGCTAGCCGATTCGAATCTGGGTCTCGGGCGGTGCGGTCACGTCCCGGCCGGTCTCGTCGAACGTCCACACCTCGTACACGCCGGCGTTCGGCTCGAACGTCCCGAACTTGTTCATGTGCTTGAACGCGGCCGATGCGCCCTGGTAGCTGATCGTCTTCCCGGCGTCGAGGAGCCGCTTGCAGTCGGCGAACGTCGTGCACTGCTCCTTGCCCTTGGTGTTCGCGGCGAAGACCTTCTTCATCTTGGTCGGGTCGTCCGACTTCGCTTTCTCGGCCGCCAACGCCGTGAGGATCGTGCAGTCGTAATAGAAGGACGAGTAGATCGGATCGATGCCGGTCGCGTTGAACGCATCGAGGAACGGGTGTTTCACGCCGGCCGGCTGGGTCGCGGGAGACGTGCCCTTGAGGCCCGTCGCGGCGGCGGGGTTGTTCGGGTCGAGGAGGGTGGGGAACGCGTTGGTGCGCATGCCGTCGGCCGTGTAGATCGGGAACTGCTGTGGGGACAGCCCCTTGGCAATCAGTGTCCGGACGATGTCACTGCCGTCGCTCTCGAACCCGAGCACGATCACCGCGTCGGGCTTCTTGTCGACCACCTTCTGGACCTCGCGGTCGAAGTTCGTGGCATCGGGGTCGTAGGAGACATCGGCGACGACCTTCGCGTGGCCGTTCTCCAGCGTCTTCTTCACCGAGCTCGCCAGGCCGAGGCCGTACGTGTCTCTCCGGGCGAGGATGCCGACCTTCTTACGGCCGTCCTTGAGCACGAGCCGGCCCAGCGCCGGGCCTTGCAGGCGGTCGGACGGCGTCGTGCGGAAGTAGAAGCCGCGCGAGTCCGTCGTCGACAGCTCGGCCGACGTGTTCGATCCCGAGCACATGAGCACGTTGCGCCGGCGGACCTCGTCGATGATGTTCAGGGTGATCCCCGACGAGGTCGGCCCCATGATCGCGTCGACCTTGCTGTCCTCCAGCAGACCCTCGAGTGACTCGCTGGCGACGTTGGGGTCGGTGGCGTCGTCGGCCAACGTGTAGGTCACCGGCTTGCCGAGCACGCCGCCGGCGGCGTTGATCTCGTCGACCGCCATGGTCACCGGCACCGTGAGCGACTGCACGATGTTGCTGAGCGGGCCGGTCTGGGACGCGAGCTGCCCGAGCTCGAGCGATCCGTCGACGTTGCCGCGGTTCGTCCCGCCCGCGCCTGCCGGCGCCGCCGCCGGCAGCGAAGACCGTCGTGGCGAGACCGGCCATCGCGACGATCGACACGAGCTTTGCCATCCGCGAGCTGCCCATTTCGGTCCTCTCCGTGAGGGGCTCGGCGCCGGGCGAGCGGCGTCAGAGCTTAGAGAATCCGGGGCGCCGAGCCTCGCCGGGCGGTGCAGCGCGTTACGGCTGCACCAACACCCGCAGCATGGGCTCGAGCTTGGCCTGCGTCTCGGCCCACTCGGCGTCGGGATCGGAGCCGGCGACGACACCGGCCCCGGCCACGAGGCGCGCCGTGCTGCCTTCGAGCTCGGCGCAGCGCAGCGCGACCGCCCATTCGCCGTCGCCGTGCGCATCGACCCACCCGACCGGTCCGGCGTAGCGACCGCGGTCGAACGTCTCGAGGTCCTCCAGCATTGCCAGCGCGAGCTCCTGGGGAGCGCCGCCGACGGCCGGCGTCGGATGGAGGCGCAACGCCAGCTCGAGCGCGGAGCGCGCCGACCGGGGCTCGACGGTGCCGGCGATCGTGGTGGCGAGGTGGCTCACGGTCGCGAGCCGGGCGACCTCAGGGCCGCGCACCGTGGTGACGTCGACGCCGCCGGCGCGCAAGCCGTCCACGACGGCATCGACGACCAGTCGGTGCTCGAGGCCGTCTTTGACGGAGGCGGCGAGCGCGGCCTCGGCGGCGTTGTCGCCGGCGTCGGTCGCACCCCGCGGGATCGTGCCCGCCATCGGCCGGGACGTCACGCTCGCGCCCTGCCGGCGCACGAGCAGCTCCGGCGTCGCGCCCACGAGACCGTCGGCGGCGAACACCACGCACCCGCCTTGGGTGGCGCGCAGACGGTCGACGACGACACGCGCGTCGAACGGTGCGTCGGCGTGCACGACGACTTCGCGGGCGAGCACGGCCTTCGCCAGATCTCCGGCGGCGACCGCGTCGAGGATGGCGTGCACCTGCGATGCCCACTCGGCCCGGGACACCCGACCCTCGACGCTGAACCGGGTGGGCGGCGGCGTCGCGTTCGACGCAAACGGCGACGTCGATCCGATCTCGGTGCGCCACGCACTCCCGTCCGCATCGACTCCGACGACGGAAGCGGGAATCACCAGCTCACCCGCGCTCGCGTCGTGGAACGGCAACGCACTCACCGCGATCGCACCTGTTCCCGCCCGCGCAACGGGGTCGTCGACCTCGATACCTGCGAGGACGCGATCGACGTCGCCGGCGCGAACCCGCGCCGCGACACCGGATGTGACGAAGCCGGACCCGTCGCTCAGCCACGCGAAGCCGTCGGGCGAGAACGAGTCGAGCAGATCGCCGGGCCGATCGACCGCCCGGGTGCGGGCGACGAGACCGGCGGCGACGGAGGTCGCCGTCATCGTCGCGTTCCCGTGATGAGCTGCACCGCACCGGCGGTGAACGTGCGCCGATCGACGCTTGCGAAACCGGCCGCCTCGACCAGTGCAAGCAGGTCGTCGGGTGGCGGCAGGTAGGCGGTCGAGCGGGGCAGGTACTGGTAGGCCTCGGCGTCGTTCGACAGGGTCGCCCCGACGAACGGCACGACGCGCCGGAACCAGATGTTGTGCCCGGCCCGGAGCACGGCGCTGGCCGGGCTCGGCGGTCTCGAGGGTGGCGACACGCCCGCCGGGCCGCAGCACGCGCGCGCACTCCCGGAAGAAGCGGTCGAGATCGACGAAGTTGCGGAGCGCGAACCCGCTGACGACGCCGTCGGTGGACGCGTCGGGAACCGGCAGCGCCAGCGCGTCGGCGCGGGCCAGGGGAGCCCGGGTGTGCGCGGCGGCCAGCATGCCGGCGGAGAAGTCGACGCCGGTTGCCGAGTACCCGGCAGCCGCGACGACGTCGCACAGGTCGCCCGTGCCGCAGCCGAGGTCGAGCACGGTCGCGCCCGGCGCCAGTCGCAGCGCGGCGACCGTGTGGCGCCGCCACCGCCGGTCCTGACCGAGCGAGATGATGCGGTTCAGGCGGTCGTAGCGCGGCGCGATGCGGTCGAACATCGCCTCGACGGCACGGTGCTTGTCGTCGCCTTCGGGAAGGCGAGCATTCGTCGCGGGCGCGTGCGCGGCCACGCGGGTCACGGCCAGACGACCTCGAGGCGGCGGCTGGCCTCGGCGTTGGCGGCTTCCAGCTCGGCGGAATCGCCGACCGACTCGAGGTGCTCCTGGGCGACCTCGAGCAGCACGCGCCGGAAGTGGTGGGCGACGAGCGCGGTCACCGACGGGAGGAGCACGCGGAACGCCTCGACGAGCCGGTCGGCGCGCTCGTCGTCGGACAGGTCGGCGGAGCGGAGGGGCTCGCGGACGTAGGCGTCGAACATCGCGACCGCGCCCTCGGCCGTCTCGCGCGTGGCTTCGTGATGCCGGCGCGCCAGCGCGAGCAGCTCCGGCATCGGGAGGCCCGTCTCGAGGAGACGCAGCCCGGCGGCGACGATGTCGACGTCGGCGGTCGTGAACCGGGCGTCACCTTCGTGGCGGCGGGGGACGAGCAGACCCTCGCGCACGATGGACTCGATGAGCGCCTGCGGGACACCCGAGCGCGCCGCCAGCTCGTCGAGAGTGAGGAACTCTTCCGCCCCCGTCTCGGCCCCGCTGCCGTCCTCGGCCGCGCCGACCACGGCGGCGGCCAGCGGCTCGTCGGCGCGGTCCAGCTCGCCGGTCACGATGCGGCGGATGACGGCGAGCGAGAACCCCCGTCGCTGCAGGTCCTTGATGTGGGCGAGGCGCTCGACGTGCTCGGGCCCGTACCAGGCGATGCGCCCTCGCCGCTGCGGCGGGGGGAGCAGCCGGCGCTTCTGGTAGAAGCGGATCGTGTCGACGGAGACGTCGGCCCGCCCCGCCAGCTCCTCGACCCGCAGCTCCGGAGACGACCCCGCTCCCATGACCCGCGATTCTAGGAGTGTTTGCTCCCGCGGTCACGATCGGGCGATCAGGGCGGGGTCAGGCCCCCGTCCACTCGGGCGGGCGCTTCTCGGCGAAGGCGGTGGCGCCCTCGATCGCATCCTTCGTCGAGCCGACCTCGGCTGCGAGCTCGCTGTTGAGCCGCCAGGCGTCGGCCTCCGACAGGTCGCCCGCCTCGCGCATCATGCGCAACGAGGCGCGCACCGCGACCGGCGCGTTCGCGGCGATGAGCGCCGCCAGCGCCAGCGCTTCGTCCACGACCTTCTCTCGCGGCACCACCCGGTTGACGAGCCCGAGCGCATGTGCGCGCCCGGCGTCGATGGGCTCGCCGGTGATCGCCACCTCGGTCGCCAGCGCGAGCGGCACTCGTTTCGGGAGCCGGACCAACCCGCCGGCCGACGCGAACAAGCCGCGCTTCACTTCCGGCAACCCGAACCGTGCGTCGTCGGCCGCCACGACGAGATCGCACGAGAGCACGATCTCGAAGCCGCCGGCCAGCGCCGGGCCGTTCACCGCGGCGATGAGCGGCTTGGGGAACGAGCGCTGTGTGATCCCGGCGAAACCGCCGCGCTTCGTCATCAGCTCGAGGCCGCGACCGGCGGCGACGGCCTTGAGGTCGGCGCCGGCCGAGAACACCGGGCCCCGCCCGGTGACCACCACGGCCCACACGTCGTCGTCGGCTTCGACGTCGTCGAGCGCGGCCTCGATGCCCTGGGCGACGTCGGCGTTCACGGCGTTGCGGGCTTCGGGCCGGTTGATCGCGAGGACCTCGACCCGCCCTCGCCGCTCTCGCTCGATGATCATGCGATTCGGACGGTACCGGAGGGCCCGGCGGGTGTCGGTCGGCAACGCCGCCGCCACCATGGTCGGACGTACCGGAGGGCCGCGGCGGGTCCACGACGGGCCGAATCGCGCGAGCATGGTGGGAGCTTGCAGGCGAGGAGGGCCCGGCATGAGCACCACGACCGAGGAACGCCAGCACACCACCACCCAGGAGCGCGAGGTCGTCGAGACGCGCCCGGAGACCCGCGAGTGGTTGGGTCAGGAGGTCGCGGGCCACCTCGCACTCATCGTGGGCCTGTCCTGGTACGCGCTGTTCTCGATCGCGGTCGCGCTCGAGCCGGCCGCCGACCATCCCGACGCGATCCCGTCGTGGCTTGCCAACACGATCGACTTCACGCTGCTCGGCGTGCTGGCGGTGACCGCGGCAGGCCTGATCACGCGTCGCCGCTTCGGCCTAGTGGCTGCGCTCGGCGCGGCGGCTCTGTTCGTCGCGATGGTGGTCGCCTGTCCCGTCAGCGGCCACCACACCTTCGGGACCTGGTGGTACGGCCAGATGGCCTGCGCGCTCGGGCTCGTCGCCATCACCGGGAGTGCCCTCCGCCGGTCCTGACTCGGTCGGCTCGTCGAGCGCGCGGGCGAGGTCGGGCCGCAGCATCCGCACGAGCAGCAGCGCCGCGGCCATCAACACGGCGGCGCCGGCGGTCGTCACCCGTAACCCGACGCGGTCGGCGATCGCGCCCTGGAGCACGCTGCCCAGCGGGTACAGCGTGCCGAGCAGCACCATCAGCAGGCTCAGCACACGGCCGCGCAGCTCGGGCGGAGCGCGCAGCTGGGCGATGGTCGTGAAGCTCGACAGCGCGCCGAGATAGAGGAAGCCGACGGCGAAGATCGTCACCACGCCCGCGGCCAGGTTGGGCGCGGCGGCGTAGGCCACCAGGGCGATCGGCAAGCCGCCGAGCACGCCGACCAGCACCCGCCGGCTGCCGAAGCGCGCGAACAGCGGACCGAGCGACAGGCCCATGAGCACGGCGCCGACGCCCTGCGCGGTCACGAGCAGCGCGGTGCCGAAGTCGCCGTTGCCGAACACCTTGAGCGCGACCGCCGGCACGAGCGCGATGAACGGCGCCGCGAGCAGCGAGTTCAGCGCCATGTACGAGATCACGACCCGCAGCCCCGGGTCGGCGCGCGCGAAGCGGGCACCGGCGCGGATCGACGCGAAGATCGACGCCTCCTGCACCGGCGCCGGTGGCGGGAGGCGCAGCGACAGGACCACGGCGATCACGGCGAGGAAGCTCAGCGTGTTCAAGCCGAAGGCCCATTCGAAGCCGCCGAAGCCGATGACGATGCCGGCGAGCGCGGGTCCGATCACGCGGCCGAGGTTCCACTGCGCCGACGACAGCGCGACCGCCCCGGGCAGGTCGTCGCGGGGCACGAGATCGGGCAGCAGCGCCATGTAGGAAGGGAACCCGATGGCCATGGCGCAGCCCGCGCCGAGCACGATCAGCGCGACCACGCCCGGGTGGGCGCTGTCGGTCGCGGCGAGGAGCGTGAGCGTCCCGGCGAGCGCGGTCTGCACGGCGGTGGTCGTCAAGAGCACGCGCCGGCGCGGCAGCCGGTCGGCGAGCGCGCCGCCGAGCGGTCCGAGGAACGCGTTGGGGACGAACGCAGCCGCCGCGACGAGCCCCGTCCATCCGGCTTGGTGCGTGGTCGTCGTGACGAGGATGCCGACGCCGACGGTCTCCATCCAGGTGCCGACGTTCGACGTGAACGCGCCCGCCCACAGCAGCGCGAACGACCGGTGTCGCAGCGGAGCGAGCGACCGGGGAAGGGCCACGCCGATCACGGTAACGGAGGACGGTACGGTTCATGTCATGCCGCGCGAGCCCCGGTCCGGCGGCCGCATCGTGGAGGTCGCCAACCTTCCGTCGCGTTTCCAGGCCGACGCCGCGCTCGCGTTGCTCGAGGCGAACGGCATCGAGGCGACGGCGAAATACGGCGACGCCGGAGGGTGGGCGCCGTTCTTCGCGACGATCGACGGCTTCCGCGTGCTGGTGTTCGACGACGACCTCGACGCCGCCAAGTCGCTGCTCGAGTCGAACGACCTGTTGCCTCCGCCGCCCGCGTCCTGAGCGCGGCTACTCGACGAGCGGTGTGGGGCGGGGCGTGAAGATCGGGAACACGAGGAGCTCGGGCGCGGGCTCTCCCTCCCAACCGAACGAACGGATCTGCTCGAGGCTCCGGCGACCGGTCATGGCCCGGAACAGCTCGAACCGATCGACGCGAACGCCGACCTGACGCGTGCCGGTACCGGCCGTGGCCGTGCCGGCTTCGGTCTCGATGCGCAGCGTGGCGTCGGCGGGCTCCGCCAGCCCGGCCAGGATCTGCACGCCCCAGTCGACGCCGATCACGACCGCGTCGCAGTCACGCGCACCGGGACGCCCGAGCCCGCCGCGAATGTCCTGCTCGTGCGTGGCGGCGTCCGTCGTCATCTGGCCCACCGCCACCTCGGGCAGGCTCGCCATCATCGCCTCGACCTTGGCTCCCTCGGTATCCCATTCCTCGAGCACCTGCTCGATGCTCCAGTCGCGCCGCGCGTCGACCTGACGGGCCGTCCACGCGTCGGTGGCGACACCGTCGAGGTTCCCGGCGTTGATGTCCGCCGTGATGCCGCTGAGATGTGCGACGACATCGCGGACGCGCCATTCCGGCGCCGCCGGCGTGTGCCGCTCCAGCTGCTCCTCGTCCGCCCCGCGCACCAGGTCCGAGACCCGGCCGCGAAGCGCGCCGTAGGTCTGCGCGTAATCGGTCATTCGAGTTCCCCCGCTAGCCTCGCCCGATGCCACTCAGCAGCGGACCGGTCGGGCCGTTCCCCGACGGCGCCGATCCCGAAGAGTACGACCGGTTGCGGCGGCGTGTCCTGTGGACGATGCCGTCCGGCCTCTACATCGTCGGAAGCCGTGCGGGCGAGCGACGCAACGGCATGACGTGCAACTGGGTGACGCAGCTGGGCTTCGATCCGAAGCTCCTCGGCGTCAGCGTCGAGAAGGAGGCCGTCACGCACGAGCTCGTCTCGGAGGGCGGCGTGTTCGCGCTGTGCATCGTCGACCGTGAGGACCGGGCCATCGTCCGCAAGTTCACGAAGCCGGTCGAGGTCGACCTCGAAGCGCGCACGCTGAACGGGTTCCCGTTCCATGACGGCGCCACCGGGGCTCCGATCCTCGATCAGGCCGTCGCGTACGCGGACTGCGAGGTGCGCTCGACCGTCGACGTCGGATCGCACACGCTCTTCCTCGGCGAAGTCGTCGACGCCGCGTTCCAGAAGCCCGAAGACACCGCGGTCCTGCGCATGGAGGACACCCGGATGAACTACGGCGGCTGACTCGTCGGAGCCAGCCGCCGCAGTCGTAGGTGGGCGTGAGCCGCAGCTACTTGTTCTGCAACTTGTCCAATGCGTCGACGAACGCCTGGTAGCTCTGCTGCGACGTGTTGCAGAGGCTCGTGTTCTGGTCGATGGCGGTGTTGAGCCCGTCGATTTGCGAGTTGACGTCGGTTCCCGCCTGCTTCTGGTTCAGGACGTCGATCGCCTGGTTCTGTACGGTCCGGGCCGAGTCCGTGCACGCCTTCAGGTCGTCGGCCGACTTGGCGCCCGTGCGGACGAGATCCCCGAGGATCGCGCCCGCGCCTTTCGTCGTCCCGAGCTCCTTCTTCGTCGACGCCAGCTCCTTCTGCGCCTTGTCCTTGTCGTCCTCCGCGCTGCTCTTCCCGGTGAAGCTGATGATGGCGAAGATCAACGCCCCCACGAACAGCACGCCGGCGACGATGAAGAGGATCAGCCAGATGTTGCCGCCGCCGCTGCTCTTCGGCGGTGCCGCGCCCGGCGTGCCGGCCGGCGGCGGTGCGGCCGGCGGGCCCGGCGGCGGTGCGGGCGGCGGTCCGGGCGGCGGTGCGGGCGGTGTCGTGCTCATCAGAGGTGCTCCTTCATTTCGTGCATTCCTGCCGAGTAGTGCGCCGGGAGTTTGCCACACCTACTCGGATGCAAAGCCGAACGTCCGGGTACGCTCGGGCGGAGCAGGAGGGTGTGAGTGACGGACGTGAGCGACCGGGAAACGAAGTCCGGCATCACGACGCGGTCCCGACTCCTCGGCAACTGGCGCCACGTGTTGCGGACCAGCAACCCGCCGGCCGGGCGGGTCGACGCCGTTTCGCGCTGGCTCGTGCTCACGCGCGCGTCGGTGCTTCCGATGACGATCACCGCGGCTGCCATCGCGGGACTGCTCGCCGCGTTCCACGACGAGAACGTGCGGTGGGGCTTGTTCGCACTGGCGGCGGTCGGCTTGGTGCTCGCCCACGTCGCCAACAACCTGATGAACGACCTCTTCGACCTCGAGGTCGGCGCGGACTCCGATACATACCCGCGAGCGCTGTACGCACCTCACCCCGTGCTGTCCGGGATGATCAGCCGCCGCGGACTGCTGACGTCCGCGGTCGTCGTCAACGCGGCCGACCTCGCGATCCTCATCGTGCTGCTCGTGTTCCGGGGCTGGCCGATGGTCGTGTTCGCGTTGAGCGGGTTCGTGCTCTCGGTCGCATACACGGCGCCTCCGCTGCGGCTCAAGAAGCACGGTCTGGGCGAGGCCACGGTCCTCGTGGTGTGGGGGCCGCTGATGGTCGGCGGCACCTATTACGCCGCGACCGGTCACTTCCCGTTCGCGATCTTCGTCGCGTCCTTGCCGTACGCGCTCCTGTGCACCGCGGTGCTCATGGGCAAGCACATCGACAAGATCCCTTGGGACGCGCCCGACGGGACGCACACGCTGCCGGTCCTGCTCGGCGAGGCCAAGGCGCGCGCGCTCACGCAGGGGATGATGGTCTCGTTCTACGTCCTCGTGGTCCTGCTGGTGGGCACGGGAACGCTCCCGATCGCCGCGCTGATCGTGCTGCTCGCGCTGCACGAAGCTCGCCACCGTGTGGAGGCCGTTCTCGCGACCGAAGCCGGCCGAGCCGCCCGAGAACTTCCCGATCTGGCCGCTGTGGTTCGCGGCGCTGGCGTTCGTCCACACCCGCAGGGCCGGCGGTCTCCTCGTGCTCGGTCTGATCGTGGGTGTCATCCTCGGCTGGTGAGCGCGACGAACGACAACTGAACGTTCTTGGGGGGCAAAATGCTCGAGAGCACGATGCAGGATTTCCCGCTGACCATCGCGATGATCCTGCGGCACGGCCGTACCGTGCACGGTGACAGCGAGGTCGTCACGTTCGAGGGCGACGGCTCCCGGCGGGCGTCGTTCGTCGAGGTCGCCGGACGCGCCGAGCAGCTCGCGGCCGCGCTCCAGCGCCTCGGCATCGAGCCCGGTGACCGCGTCGGCACGTTCCAGTGGAACACCCAGGAGCACCTCGAGGCGTACCTCGCCGTCCCGACGATGGGCGCGGTCCTGCACACGCTGAACATCCGGCTCTTCCCCGAGCAGCTCACGTACGTCGTGAACCACGCCGAGGACCGTGTCGTGATCGTCGACGACACGCTGATCCCGTTGCTGGCGAACGTCGCGCCGGACCTCAAGACGGTCGAGCACTTCGTCGTCGTCGGCGAGGGCGACGCCTCCGCGCTGGTCGACGCCGCCGCCGGCGCCGACGTGCTGCGCTACGACGAGCTGCTCGCGGCCGAGGACGCCGGGTTCGAGTGGCCCGAGGTCGACGAACGGGCCGCGGCGGCCATGTGCTACACGAGCGGCACCACCGGCAACCCCAAGGGCGTCGTGTACTCGCACCGGTCGACGGTGCTGCACTCGTTCGGCATCAACCAGGCCGGCGCCATCGGGCTCACCCAGCACGACCGGGTGCTGCCGATCGTGCCGATGTTCCACGCCAACGCGTGGGGCCTGCCGTACGCGGCGTGGCTCGCCGGCGCCGGCTTCGTGATGCCGGGGCGATTCCTCCAGGCCGAGCCGCTCGCGAAGCTCATCGAGGCGGAGCGGCCCACCGTCGCCGGAGCCGTGCCGACGATCTGGTCCGACCTGCACCGCTACACCGTCGAGCACCCCGTCGACCTGAGCTCGTTCCGGCTCGTCGTGTGCGGCGGGTCGGCGGTGCCGCGTGCGCTGATCGAGCGGTTCGAGCAGGACCACGACGTGCACATCGTCCAAGGCTGGGGGATGACCGAGACCAGCCCGCTCGCCGCCTTGGCGCGCACACCGCGCGGCGTCGAGGTCGGCACGCCGGAAGAGATGGACTGGCGCGCCCGGGCCGGCCGGGTGATCGGCGGCGTCGAGCTGCGCATCGTCGACGACACCGGCACGCCGCTGCCGTGGGACGGCGAGGCGGTCGGCGAGATCGAGGTGCGCGGGCCGTGGGTCACCGGCGAGCTACTACCGCGATCCCGCCACCGACAAGTTCGACGACGGCTGGCTGCGCACGGGCGACGTCGGCTGCGTGTTCGAGCAACGGCTTCATCCAGATCACCGACCGCGCCAAGGACGTCATCAAGTCGGGCGGCGAGTGGATCTCGTCGGTCGATCTCGAGAACCAGCTCATGGCGCATCCCGACGTCGTCGAGGCGGCGGTGATCGGCGTGCCCGACTCGAGGTGGGACGAGCGGCCGCTGGCGTGCGTCGTGTGCGACGAGGGCGCGACCACGACCGCCGCCGACCTGCAGGCGTTCCTCGCCGACAAGGTGGCCAAGTGGCAGGTGCCCGAGCGGTGGGCGTTCATCGACGAGGTCCCGAAGACCAGCGTCGGCAAGTTCGACAAGAAGGTCCTGCGCGCCCGTCACACGGATCACGAGCTCACCGTCGAAGAGCTTGGCTGAGGCGACCCGCTCGCCTCGACGACGGACCGCACCATGATCCTCGCCGCCGAACAACTGCGCGACCTCATCGACCTCGCCGTCCTGCTGTCGCTGCCGGGCGTGCTCGTCCTCGCCTGGCTCGTCGGCCGGCTGCTCGGCGTCCGCCGCTCGTGGACGACCACGCTGCTGTCGGGCGTGATCGGCTGGGTCGGCGGCGTCGCCTTGTCGCTCGCGATCGCGAGCCAGCGCAAGGACATGTCCGAAGGGTTCACCCGCAACGTGTGGCTGTTCTCGACCCTCGGGGTCATGTCGGCGTCGGTCTGGATCGAGCTGCTCGCGAAGCCGGGCACGCTCGCCCGCGCTCAGACCGGGCTCACGTCGATCCCGCACCCGATCAAGGCAGTGCAGCGGCGCGGCCGGCGGGTGAGCCGGTACGCGCAGATCACGCGCATCGCGATCCGCAACGGGCTCGGCCCCTCCCTCGGCCTCGGCCGGCACGTCGAGGACGGCGAAGCGCGGCAGGTCCCGTTCGCCCGCCGGCTCCGCCACTCCCTGGAGGAGTGCGGCGGCATGTTCGTGAAGATGGGCCAGGTGGCGTCCACGCGCTCGGACCTCGTCTCGCCCCCCGTGGCGGACGAGCTGTCGCACCTCCAGGACCACGTCGCGCCGGCGCCGCCCGACGGCGTGCGCGAGCTGCTCGAGGACGAGCTGGGCGTCGCCGGTCGACGAGGTCTTCGCCGAGTTCGACTGGCAGCCGCTGGCGGCGGCGTCGATCGGCCAGGTGCATCGAGCACGCCTGCACGGCGGGCAGCAGGTCGTCGTGAAGGTGCAGCGACCGGGCATCGCCGATTCCGTGAACCGTGACCTCGACGTCCTCGACCAGCTCGCCACCGTCGTCGAGCAGCGCACGACGTGGGGCGCGGAGTATCACGTGTGCGACCTCGCCGACGAGTTCGCGGAACGCCTGCGCGAGGAGCTCGACTTCGAGATCGAAGCGCGCAACGCGTCCGACATCGCCGCCAACCTCGACGGCGCCGGCGACGTACGGATCCCTGCCGTGTTCCACGATCTGACGACGAGGCGGGTGCTCGTCATGGAGTGGCTCGACGGCGTCAGCGTGCGCGACGCCGACGCGATCGACGAGCTCGGTGTCGACCGGCGTCGAGCTCGCCGAGGATCTGCTTGCGCTGCATGCTCCAGCAGATGCTCGTGGACGCGCAGTACCACGCCGACCCGCATCCCGGGAACGTGATGGTGCTGCGGGACGGCCGGCTCGCCCTCATCGATTTCGGCGCCGCCAGCCGGATCGATCCGCTGCAGCAGACCGCGATCCGCGACGTGATGGTGGCGGTGTCGCAGCGCGACGCCGACCTGCTCCGCCAGGCCGCGCTGCAAGTCGCGACGCTCCGCCGCGACGTCGACGACGAGGACCTCGAGCGGGCGCTGTCACGCTTCATGACCCGCCATCTCGCGCCGGGCATGGTGCCGAGCGCGGCGATGTTCAACGACCTGCTCCAGCTGTTCTTCACCTTCGGGATCAACCTGCCGCCCGAGCTGAGCACGTTCTTCCGGGCGCTCATCACGTTGGAAGGCACGCTCACGACGCTGTCGCCCGGCTATCCCGTCATCGACCGGGCAGAGGCGATCGCGACGGAGTGGGTGCGCGCGCGTCTGGCCCCGTCGACGCTCGAGGAGCTCGCCCGCGAGGAGCTCATCCGCATGGGGCCGCTGCTCCGGCGCCTCCCGCGGCGCCTCGACCGGATGGCGAGCCAGATCGAGCGGGGCAACTTCCGCGCCCGCGTCAGCCTGTTCTCCGATCCTCACGACGAGTACGTCGTCACCAAGCTCGTGAACCGCACCGTGCTCGCCCTCACCGGCGGCGTCGTCGGCCTGATCGGGGCGATCCTCCTCGGGGTGAAGGGTGGGCCGCCCTTCGCCGGCGACACGACGCTGTACGAGTTCTTCGGCTACTTCAGCCTCTTCTGCAGCGTCGTGCTCATCATGCGGGTCATCGTCTCGGTCTTGCATGACGGCGTGAACTGAACAGGCCGGCGTGGACCGCGACGATCAGCCCTATTACCGCGACGACCTCGCGTTGGTGCACCACCGCGGCTTCGGGTTCCACGCCGACATGTGCGCGCCGGGCATCGTCGCGCTCCTCGAGCCCGTGCGTGACCGACGAGGCCTGGTCGTCGAGCTCGGGTGCGGGAGTGGGCTGCTCACCCGGCACCTCCTCGACGCCGGCCACCGCGTCGTCGCGACGGACGCGTCACCGGCGATGCTCGAGCTCGCCGCGAGCCGGGCGCCCGACGCGGAGGACGTCCGACGAGGTCGGCTTCCGGACGACCCGATCCCGGCCGCGGACGCGATCGTCGCCGTCGGCCACGCCCTGAACTACCTGCCCGACGAGGCGGCGTCGACCGTGCGCTCGTGGCCGATCGCGGAGGCGCTTCGGCCCGGGGGTCGTCCTCGCGATCGACGTATGCGACCTCGAGTGGGCTGAGCAGCGCGACGAGACGTGGTCCAGCCAGGGCCGCGTCGGGCGACGACTGGGCGATCATCACCCGGTACTCGATCCCGGTCGACGAACCGCTTCGTCCGGGAGATGACGATCTTCGTCCGAACGACGACGGCTCGTGGCGCCGTGACGACGAGCGGCACGACAACGTGCTGATCGACACGAATCGGGTTCCGGCGCTCCTCGCCCGTCACGGCGTGGTGGCGCACGTTCGGACCTCCTTCGGGACTCGAAGAGCTCCCCACGGGGCTTCGTACCTCATCGGCCACCGCCCCGCTTAGGTCGAGGCGATCCCGAGCGGCGGGAATGTCGAGAACCGGCGGCTTGCTCCGACCTACTGACGAGAGGCGCCCGCGCCGGGCGCCGGGACCACGAGGAGTGCGCACGTGAAGTACATGTTGCTCATCTACCAGAACCCCGCGACGTGGGAGACCTTCTCCGAGGAGGAGCGCAACCGCGTCATGAACGAGGTCGGCGAGATCATGGAGGAGCTCACGCAGTCCGGGGAATGGATCGGTGGGGAAGGGCTGGCCGATCCGTCGAACACGAAGACGGTCCGCGTACGCGACAGGGTCCCGGCGGTCACGGACGGGCCGTTCGTCGAATCCAAGGAGCAGCTGGCCGGCTACTGCATCGTCGAATGCGAGACGCCGGAGCGGGCGACGGAGATTGCCGCCCGCTGGCCGGACGCGCGGTACTGGGCGATGGAGGTGCGGCCGATCATGGAGCCGGGCGGCGAGGAGATGTGAGCGCGGCGCCGGCCTCGACTTTCGAGGACCAGCTCCGCGAGCTCGCGCCGCAGGTGCTCGGTGCGCTCGTCCGTCGCTACGGGCACTTCGACGCCTGCGAGGACGCGGTGCAGGAGGCGCTGCTCGCCGCCGCCGTTCAGTGGCCCGACTCAGGGCGTGCCGCAGAATCCACGCGGCTGGCTCGTGACGGTCGCGTCCCGACGCGTCACGGACCAGCTCCGAAGCGATCAGGCCCGGCGCGCGGCGCGAGGACACGACCGCGGCGCTCGCGCCGCGGGACGCGTCGGAGGTTCCCGACCGGGACGACACGCTGACGCTCCTGTTCCTGTGCTGCCACCCCGCGCTCTCTCCGGCGTCGCAGCTCGCGCTCACGCTGCGGGCCGTCGGCGGTCTCACCACGGCGCAGATCGCGAGCGCGTTCCTCGTCCCCGAGGCGACGATGGCGCAGCGCATCAGCCGGGCGAAGCAGCGGATCAAGGCGACCGGCATCCCGTTCGAGCTGCCGGCGGAGGACGAGCGGGCGGACCGGCTGGGCGTCGTGCTGCACGTGCTGTA
Source organism: uncultured Actinomycetes bacterium (assembly GCA_963747195.1). Classification (GTDB taxonomy): domain Bacteria; phylum Actinomycetota; class Acidimicrobiia; order IMCC26256; family JACDBD01; genus JALZAA01. Next base: position 473,767 of record CAVVDV010000005.1, on the reverse strand, counting down.
CCTCATCTTCAACGAGGGCTACACGGCTACGTCGGGCCCGCACCTGCACCGCGCTGACATCACCGGCGAGGCGATCCGGCTCGTACGAATGGTGCACCGGCTGCTCCCGGAGGACGGCGAGGTCGCGGGCCTGCTGGCGCTGATGCTGCTCACGGACGCGCGCCGCCCGGCGCGCACGCGGCTCGACGGCTCCCTGGTCCCGCTCGAGGAACAGGACCGGACGCGGTGGGATCAGGAGGCGATCAAGGAGGGCGTCGCGCTCGTGACCGACGCGCTCGCGCACGCGCCGATCGGCCCGTACCAGCTCCAGGCGGCGATCGCCGCCGTCCACGACGAAGCCCCGACCGCGGCCGACACCGACTGGCGCCAGATCCTCGCGCTCTACGACCTCCTCGAGCGCCTGGCGCCGAACCCGATGGTCACGTTGAACCGCGCCGTCGCCGTCGCGATGGTCCGAGGCCCGGAGGCCGCCCTCGACCTGCTGGCCACCCTGGGCGCCGACGACCGGATGGCGCGCCACTACCGCCTCGCCGCCGTCCGCGCCCACTTGTTGGAGATGGCAGGGGACACGGCGGCGGCGCGGGCGGGCTATCAGACGGCCGCCCGTCGGACCACGAGCCTGCCCGAGCGGCGCTACCTCGAGTCACGCGCCGCCCGGCTGCGCGACGACCGATAGATTCCCCGCGGGAGCGGCGGCTTTGCCGACCGCTCCCGCAAAGCCGGAGCTTGCGACGGCGACAGGAGAAATCGTGGAGTGGCGACTCGAGCTCGTGCAGGTGCCCGTGTCGGACGTGGACCGCGCCAAGGTGTTCTACACCGACAAAGCCGGCTTCAATGCCGACCACGACCACCAGGTGAGCGACGAGATGCGCTTCGTGCAGCTGACGCCACCCGGGTCTCCGACGTCGATCGCGATCGGCACCGGGATCACCGACATGGCGCCCGGATCGCTGCAAGGCCTCCAAATGGTGGTGGCCGACATCGACGCGGCCCGCGCCGAGCTGGTCGCGCGGGGCGTCGACGTCAGCGACGTCCAGCACTTCCCCTGGGGATCGTTCGTCTTCTTCAGCGATCCCGACGGGAACGGCTGGGCCGTGCAAGCGATCCCGCGCGGCTAGCGGCCCGCCGGCCCGGGTGGCACGTGACCGCGGTGGGCGACGCACCGGACTGATGCGCCCGGGCCGGCACCGCTGATCCGTCCGAGCCCCTTGCTCGCCTCGCTTCGCTCGGCTCGGGTCTTCGACCCGGGTCTCGGCCGGGCGGGCCGGAATGCCCGGGACGCATCGCCCGGTGGCCGCCCCCCGCTCCTTCGCGCCTCGTGGTCAGTTGAAATGGCGCGGGCTGGTTACGTCTGCAGCGGGAGGATCTCGCGGGCGGCGTCGTCGAGCTCGGCGGCCCATGACCCCGGGTCGTGCGCGGGCACGAGGACCAGCTTCGAGAAGCCGTGCTCGAGGAACTGCTCGAGGCGCGCCCGCAGCGAAGTGAAGCCGACGGGGACGAGGTCGCCGGGATCGACGTCGGGCCGGCGGGCCTTGATCCCTGCTGCGAGGAGCTCGGGGATCTCGTCGCGCACGTAGATCACGAGCGCGCCGTAGTGCTCGTCCTCGATCTCGCGACCGGCGTCGGCCGCCGCCTCCTCGACGACGACGCGTCCCGCTGCCACCTCGCCCGGGGTCGAGAAGCTCGGGAGCCAGCCGTCGCCGAGGCGCCCGACGCGCCGCAGCTCGCTCTTCGCCCGGCCGCCGAGCCACACGTCGGGCGGCTGCTGCACGGGCTTGGGCCGGACAGTGAGCGCGCGGTACGAGAAGCGGGGCCCGTCGTGGTCGACGTCGTCCTCGGTCCACAGCCGCCGTACGAGCGGGAGCGCCTCGTCGAACCAGGCGGCGCGTTCGTCGCGGGCGACGCCGAACGCCTGCTGCTCCGCCGGGTTGGCGACGCCGAGGCCGAACGCGGGGAGCGTCCGGCCGCCGGAGAGCCGGTCGAGGCTCGCCCACTCCTTGGCGACGACCGCCGGGTTGCGTCCCGGGAGCACCTGCACGCTCGTGCCGAGCTTGAGCTTGCGGGTCCGTCCGGCTGCGAACGCCAGGCCCACCATGGGGTCGGGGGCATCGCCGGTGAGCCGCTCCGAGAGCCACAACGAGTCGAAGCCGCGCCCTTCGAGGCCGTCGACCAGGTCGCCGAAGCCGGCGTCGTCGCGCAGCCCCTGGACGCCGAGCCCGTACCCGATACGAACTTTCACGGCGCGCTGGGCTGGTACGGCCGGAGCTCGCCGCCGGGCGATCTGCTGCTTGTGGACCTCGTCGGGCCCGTCGACCAGGTGCAGCGTCCGGGCGTGCGTGTACATCGCGGCCAGCGGCCAGTCGTCGGACACGCCGGCGCCGCCGAAGAGCTGGATCGCCCGGTCGATCACGGTCGTGGCGAGGCGCGCCGCGACGACCTTGATCGCGGCGATCTCGAACCGGGCGCCCTTGTTCCCGACCGTGTCCATCAGCCACGCCGCCTTCAGCGTGAGGAGGCGCGCCTGCTCGATCTCGATGCGGGATTCGGCGACGCGGTCCTGCACGACGCCTTGCTCCGCGAGCGGCTTCCCGAACGGACTGCGCACCCAGGCCCGCTCGCACATCAGCTCGAGCGCCTTCTCGGCCAGCCCGATCGCCCGCATGCAGTGATGGATCCGACCCGGCCCCAGCCGCGCCTGTGCGATGGCGAACCCGCCGCCTTCCTCGCCGAGCAGGTTCGACGCGGGGAGGCGCACGTTCTCGTACAGCGTCTCGCAATGACCGCCGCCGGCGTCGTGACCGAACACGGGGAGCGTGCGCACGACCCGCACGCCGGGCGCGTCCATCGGCACCAGGATCATCGACTGGCGGTGGTACGGGTCCGCATCCGGGTTCGACACGCCCAAGAGGACGGCGACCTTGCAGCGCGCCGATGCCGCGCCGCTCGTCCACCACTTGTGCGCGTTGACCACGTAGTCGTCGCCGTCGCGTTCGATGCGGCTCTGGAGGTTGGTGGCGTCGGAGCTCGCCACCCACGGCTCGGTCATCGCGAAGCACGACCGGATCTCGCCGTTCAGCAACGGCAGCAGCCACTCCTCCTGCTGCTGCGCGGTGCCGAACTCGGCGAGGATCTCCATGTTGCCGGTGTCGGGCGCGGCGCAGTTCGTCGCCTCCGCCGCGAGCAGGTTGCGTCCCATCAGCTCGCAGAGCGGCGCGTAGTCGAGGTTCGAAAGGCCCGCGCCCCACTTCGCGGTTGGGCAGGAACAGGTTCCACAGCCCGCGCTGGCGCGCCTCGGTCTTGAGGTCCTCCATGACGGGCGGGTGGAAGTGAGGGTCGCCCGATTCCTCCACCTGCTGCCGGTACACGGGCTCGGCCGGGACCACGTGCGTGTCGATGAAGTCGCGCAGCTGCTTCTGGAGCTCGAGCGACCGGGCGCTGAACTCGAAGTCCATACAAGCAACTCCTTCGTTGCCGTCGCAAGCTCCGACGGTCGGCAAAGCCGCCGTCATCGCACGCTACCCCCACATCCGGACGGCGGGCGGCGTAGAACTACTGGGGTGAGACCGCTCTTCGAGGGGCTGCTCCTCGCGGTCACGTGGGTCATCGGGTGGGTGCTGCTGTGGCGCGTGCCCCGACTGCCGGCCGCCTCGAGCCGCGCTCCCGGCCGGCGGGTGTCCGTCGTGGTTCCCGCACGGAACGAGGCCGGCCGCCTCCCGGGTCTGCTCGCCGCGCTCGGCGCCCAGACGCGTCCCGTCGACGAGGTGCTCGTCGTCGACGACCACTCCGACGACGACACCGCTGCCGTCGCCGACGCCGCCGGTGTCGACGTCGCCGCCGCCCCGCCGCTTCCCGACGGCTGGACCGGCAAGACCTGGGCCTGCTGGACCGGCGCGCAGCGTGCGACGGGCGACGTGCTCGTGTTCCTCGACGCCGACACCGAGCCCGAACCCGACCTGATCGGCCGCTTGCTGGACGCGCTCGATCACCGAGCCGGGCTGCTGTCGGTGATGCCGTACCACCGGATGCAGCGACAGTACGAGCGCCTCTCGGCGTTCTTCAGCGTGATCTCGCTCATGGGCGTGGGCGCGGCGTCGGCGCGCCGTTCCGCTCCTGTCACGGGAGCGTACGGCCCGTGCTTGGCGTGCGACCGCCGTGACTACGACGCCGTGGGCGGTCACGAAGCGATACGCGGCGCGGTCGTCGACGACGTGGCAATGGCGCAGCAGTTCCGCCGCGCCGGGTTGCCCGTGCGCGTCGCCGGCGGGCGCGGCGCGATCAGTTTCCGGCTGTACGGCGGCGGCCTGCGCGACCTGGTCGAGGGTTGGAGCAAGAACTTCGCGTCCGGCGCCGGGTCGACCCCCGTGCTGCGCTTCCTGCTCGTGTTCGCGTGGGTGATCGGCGTGGGCACCGCGGCGCAGGCGCCGGTGCGCGAGGCGGTGGCCGCGCTCGGCGGGTGGTCGGGTCCCGGAGTCGTGTTGTGGATCGGGTTCGTCGCCTTCGCGGTGCAGCTGGCCGTGCAACTCCGCCCGCTCGGCAATTACACGTGGGCGGCCGTGCTGTTCCCCATACCGCTGGCGGCGTGGTTCGTCATCTTCTTCCGTTCGATCGTGCTCACCGCGCGCGGGCAGGTCCGGTGGAAGGGGCGGGCCGTCCCGGTGCGACCGGCGCGGGTGAGACGGTGAGCGCCCTCGCGAACGCGGCGCAATCTGCTTCTCGTGCTGATCGACGCCGGCGTGTGGGCGTCCTGGAGCGCGGTGTGCGGGTACGTCGCCCACCGCATCCCGCCGTCGCGGCTCTCGCGTGACCGGGGGCTGTTGCGCATCCGCGGGTTCGAGGCCGGCGGCCGCTTCTACGAGCGGTGGCTGCGCATCAAACGGTGGAAGGACCGACTCCCCGAAGCCGGCGCGCTGTTCCGGGGCGGATTCTCGAAGCGACGCGTGCGCGTCGGGGACCGTGCCTACCTCGAGCGCTTCGCCGTCGAGACGCGGCGGGCCGAGCTGACGCACTGGTTGATCCTCGCCGCGAGCCCATGGTTCTTCCTGTGGAACCCGTGGTGGTTGGGGCTGGCGATGGTCGGCTACGGGATCATCGCCAACGTCCCGTGCCTGGCCATTCAGCGCTACAACCGGGCTCGTCTGTTGCGTATGATCCCCCGGCCATTCGCAGCACGGACGGCTTGATTCGTTCACCGTCCGTTCGTTCCTGGGTTACGTTGATCGCCCCATGGTGCATCTGACCGGTACTTACTCCGATGTCGATCGTTCGGCCGACCCCGTGGGGGCGGCCGAGTGGATGGACACGATGTGCGACTGGCCGTTCATTCGCGCCTACAAGGAGCGGACGGTCGACCTGCTGCACGTCAAGCCGGGCGCCCGCCTGCTGGACGTCGGGTGCGGGACCGGTCACGACACCCGCGCGCTGGCGATGAGCGCGGGCTCCGACGGGGTCGCGGTCGGTGTCGACGCGTCGGCGGTCATGCTCAAGACGGCTCGGACGCGCGGCGGGGCGTATCTGCAGGCCGACGCCCGGGCGCTGCCCTACGAGGACGGTGCCTTCGACGGCACGCGCATCGATCGCGTGCTCCAGCACGTCGCCGGGCCCGAGGACGCAGTCCACGAGGTCGCGCGAGTCACGCGCTCGGGCGGGCGACTGGTCGCCATCGATCCCGATCAGGAGACGCTCATCGCCGACGTCTCCGATCCCGAGCTGCTGCGCAAGGTCAAGGACTTCCGGCGGGACCGCAACCTGTGCAACGGCACGATCGGCCGGCAACTGCCGCGCCTGTTCCGGCGGGCGGGGCTCGTCGACGTGGAGTGCGAGGCGGCGACGCTGGTGCTCACCGATCCGCGCGATGCGTTCGGCTTCACGACGTGGCCCCGGCTGATGCACGCCGAGGGGCTCCTCACCGACGACGACGTCGCCCGCTGGGAGGCGGACGTCGACGCCGCCGTCGCCGACGGCGAGTTCCTCTACGCCGTCACCTTCTTCATCACCAGCGGCTCGAAACCCTGACGCGCGTCGTCGGGCCCGTCGCTTCTCGGCAGGAGAACGGTCGGAGAGCGACCCTTTCGCTGCCGAGAACGGAGGGCGACCGTCGGGCCATGCCGCGACCGTCAGGTGGTGGCGGCTGCGGTCTTCTGCGCCTGGTGGAACGTCGGCGCCGGCGCGTCCTTCAGCGGTGGATTCGCCTCGGTCAACATCCGCTGCGCGTCCTCGCGGTCGGCGTCGGTGAAGGCTTCCGTGGTCGCGCAGAACTCCACCAGCGTCCCGTTGGGGTCGATCGCGTAGATCGACGTGCACCAGCCGTGATCGATCTCGGCGACGTCGTGACCGGCGTCGAGCCAGCGGCGCTTGTGCGACTCGATCCCGGCGAGGTCGCCGGCGTCGAAAGCGAGGTGGTTGGTCCAGATCGGGAGCCCCAGCCCGGCGGAGAGCGACGGCTCGAACTCGGCGGGGACGTTCTCGTCGTCGTGGATGTCCCAGAACGCGATGAGCCCCTGGCCGTGCGTGTCGTAGAAGAGGTGCCGGGCCCAGCCACCCCCGTCGGTCGCGGCCGCCTCGACTTTTACCAGGTCGAAGCCCATGGCCTCCGTGTAGAAAGCGTGGGTCGCGGCCACGTTCCGAGTTGCGACTGCGACATGGTGAAAGCCCATCGTGCCCTCCCGACTCCGAGGGCCACCAGCATCGCACGGGAGGCAGCGTGGAGGAGAGCAACGTTCATCCCGACCCGATCGTGCAGTTCCGGTCATGGTTCGACGAGGCCGTGGCGGCAGGAGTTCGCGAGCCCGACGCGATGACGGTGGCAACCGCCGGTGTCGCCGGAATGCCGGCGGCGCGGACGGTGTCGCTCCGAGGGTTCGACGAGCGGGGCTTCGCGTTCTACACGAACTACCGGAGCCCGAAGGCCCGCGACCTCGACGAGAACCCGCGGGCCGCGATCGTCTTCCACTGGCGCGAGGTCGAACGGCAAGTGCGGGCGACGGGAACGGTCGCGCGGCTGTCACGCGAGGAGTCGCTGGCGTACTGGCGCAACCGCCCGCTCGGGAGCCGCCTCAGCGCGCTGATCTCGCCCCAGAGCGAGGTCGTCTCCGATCGCGCCGAGCTCGAAGCGGCGTCACGAGGCGGCCGCCACCCGGTACGGCGACGACCCGCCGCTGCCCGAGTTCTGGGGTGGCTTCGTCGTCACCCCGGTCGAGGTCGAGTTCTGGGAGGGTCGGCCGAACCGGCTGCACGACCGGATCCGGTACCGCCGCGTCGACGACGAGTGGGTGCGCGAACGGCTCGCGCCGTGAGCGCGACGGCTCGAGTAGCGCACGTTCAGCAGCTCGCTGACGCAGCCACCGCCGGGCCGGCGGCGCTCGACGGGTTACCGGCCTCGTCGGAAGCGTCGACGCGCCACGTGATCGTGCCGTCGGCCGTGTACGGGCCGATCGACGCCTCGAACGCCCCGCCGCTGGCCGTCATCCTCTTGCGCGTCTCAGCCCCGGTAGCGGTGTCGACGTACACGAGCTCCACCGTCGCCAGGTGGTCGCCGGGATCGACGACGCTGGCCAGCGCCGAGGTGGTCTGCTGTTTCGGACCGATGCATCCGAAGACGGTGGCGAGGTTGTAGACGAACGGCGGGCGCGTGTCGGGGCCTGGCGCGGCGGTGGTGACCGGCGGTGCGGTCGTCGCCGGGGCGGTCGTGGGGGGTGGCTGCTTCCGGGCGGCGGCGGCCTTCGCCTCGGCGGCGAACGACCGGGTGTCACGGCCGAACCCGCGGAAGTTGACGAAGACGGCGCCGACGAACAGGGCCGCGATCACGATGACGGCGGCGCGGACGAGACGGCGGCGTTGCGGGTACATCGAGCGTGGGAACCCGTTGCGACGGAGCCGGGGCGGCGGAGGCACCAGGCTCTCGACCTCGTCGTATGCCTCGTAGTCCCGGGCGGTGGGCTCGACTTCGCCTTCGGCAGGCATCGCAGTGTCGACCGGGGCCGCGATCTCGATCGGCTCGGTCGGCTCACCCGCGTCGTCGGGGACCGCGGTCGGCGGCGGAGTCGCGTCGCCGCGTCGCCGCGCTCGTGTCGCCCGTCGCGGCCGTCGGCATATCGGGTGGGGACTGGCCGAGCACCGCCGCCGTCCATTCGGGCGGGCCGAGCACCGACCACAACAGGTCGACCCTGTCCAGCACCTCGTCGCGGACCTCGGGCGGCGCCGGTTCCGCCGGAACCTCGCCGATGAGCTCGATGGCGTTCGGCTGGTCTTCGCGCCACAGCGAGCAGGTCCGGCACACGTCGACGTGCGCGGCGACCTGTCGGAGCCACTTGTCGGGGTGGCCTTCGTCCTCGCCGGCGATCAACTTCTTCAGGTGCGGGCAGCCGGGACGAGCGAGGCGGGCCACCAGCAGGGCGCTCACCTGCCGTTCGATCTTCTCGTCGAGGTTGCGCACGAGCGCGGCCGCGTGCGGGGGAGACACGCCCAGTGTGTCCGCCAGCGCCTGGTTGTCGAGCGGCTGACGAGCGCGGAGGTCCAACAGGATCCGATCCTTGCCCGGCAACCACGACGCCGCCTCCCACACGATGGAGGGCGCGCCGTCCGACACGGCTGTGCCGGTCGTACCGTCGAACTCGGCGTGCTCGTCGACGCCCATCGTGATCTCGCGCCCGAGCAGCTGCTGGCGCGCCAGCGCGAACAGCCACGGCTCGAGCTTCTCCGGTCGCCGCAGCCGGTACAGCTCGAGTGCCGCGAGCACGAACGTGTCCACCATCGTGTCGAACGCGTTTTCGGAGTCGCGCAGCACCGACGTGCACAGGTCGTAGAGACGGTCGGCGTACCCGTCGTAGATCTCCGAGAGGGCGCCTCGATCACCCGATCGCGCCGACGCCACGAGCTCTGCATCGGTCAGCATCGTGATGACAGCCTAGATGGGCGGCGTGATTCGCCGCGAGCGCGACGGCGCTCTCGCACGAGATCCGGGCTAGACAATCGGCCGTGACGGCGGAGGCGTGGGCGCTGCTCGTCGTGGCGGCGATCCTGGCTGCCGGGGACTGGGTCGCCGTCGCACGCGGGATCGAGCGCCTCGAGTACGTGTGCAAGCCGGGCGCGCTGGCTGCACTGATCGGCGTGGCGCTGACGCTCGATCCGGCCCACGCCGACGTGCGGGCCTGGTTCGTCGTCGCCCTCGCGCTGTCACTCGCAGGTGACGTCTTCCTGATGCTCCCTTCCGATCGGTTCGTCGCCGGACTCGCGTCGTTCCTCCTGGCCCACGTCGCCTATGTGATCGGCCTCACCCGACACGGCGGCTCCGCCGGCGCGCTCCTCGTAGCGGCCGTCCCGGTGGTCGCGGTCGCAGGCCTGCTCGGCGCACGCTTCCTCCGGGCTGCGCGCGCGGCGGGTCACCGGGAGCTCGTCGGCCCGCTCGTCGCGTACATGGCGGTGATCGCGGCGATGGTCACGTGCGCCGTCGCCTCGGGCAACGTGCTCGCCGCCGGTGGAGCGGTGCTGTTCATGTCTTCCGACGCGCTGATCGCCGAGACAAGGTTCGTCGGTCCCAGGGACTGGGCGCCGGTCGTCATCATGGTGACGTACCACCTGGGGCAGGCCGGCCTCACGCTGTCGCTCGTCCACGGATAGGAGAAGCAATGCGCAAATCGATCGACGACGCCGTCGACGACCATCCTCCCGACGACGACGAGCGACCGCCGGTGTCGTGGGCGGTCGCCGTGTCCGACGACTGCGACGCGTGCGGCGCCGGCGAGCTGCGCGTCGTGCTGACCGTCGAGGAGCAGGGTCGAGCCGGCTACGGCCTCGTCGCGCACCTTGCGCCCGACACCGCCCGTCGCCTGCGCGCCGCCCTCGCCGCCGCGTTGCGCGAGCTCGGTGAGGACGCCGGCGCGTAGGCCAGCTACAGCAGCAGCGGGGCCTTGGTCCGCGGCGTGGCGGCGGCGAGGTCGCGGCGGTGCTCGGCGATCTGGTCGACGGAGATCATCGCCACCCGATGCTCGGCGGCGAACAGCTCGAGGAACGGCAACCGTGCGGGCGAGCCGTCGTCCTGGAGCACCTCGCAGATCACGGCCACGGGCGGGAGGCCGGCGAGGCGGGCGAGGTCGACGGCCGCTTCGGTGTGACCGCGGCGCTCGAGCACACCGCCGGCGCGGGCGCGCAGCGGGAACACGTGCCCGGGACGCACGAAGTCGCCGCCGCGGCTGGCAGCGTCGAGGACCTTGCGGATCGTCGTGGCCCGGTCCTCGACGCCGATGCCCGTGCCTGTGCTGGCGTGGTCGATCGACACGCAGAACGCCGTGTCGCACGTCGCCCGCCCGGCCGGGATCATCGGATCGATGTCGAGCTCGTCGAGACGGCCGGAATCGCAGGGCATGCACACGAGCCCGCGGGCCCAGCGCAGCATGAAGTTGACGGCTTCCCCCGTCACCCAGCTCGCGGCCATCGTGAGGTCGCCTTCGTTCTCGCGGTCTTCGTCGTCGACGACGAGCACCATCTCGCCTCGACGAATACGCCGCAGCGCCTCGTCGATCGTGGACAGCTTCATTGCTGTGCTCCTCAGTTCGGGACTCGCTCGGGTTGCGCCGCCGCTCCGGGCAGCGTCACGACCATGCGGCAGCCGTGCGGCTCGCGACGTTCGGGATGGATGTCGCCACCGTGGAGGTCGACGATCCACTGCGCGATCGCCAGGCCGAGCCCGGCACCGCCGTCACTCGACGCCCGCGCCGTGTCGATTCGGTAGAAGCGCTCGAACACGCGCGCCTCTTCCACCTCGGCGATGCCGGGGCCCTCGTCGCACACTTCGATCGTCACGGTCGAGCTCGGTGTCGAGCCGTGGCCGGGGCTGTGCCCATTGGCCGCGCGCCGCGCCCGGACCTCCACCCGCCCGCCGGTGGGCGTATAGCGCACGGCGTTCTCGAGCAGGTTCGCGACCACCTGGTGCACGCGCTCGGGATCGCCGTCGGCCGTGAGCCCGGGCGTCTCGACCACGACGGCGACGTCGACGCCGGGCGCATGCAGCTGCTGCTCGCGCACCGCGTGCTCGAGGACGGGCTTCACGTCGAACTCGCTCCAGTCGAGCGGCACTGCTCCCGACTCCAGCCTCGAGAGGTCGAGGAGCTGCGTGACGAGCCGGCCGAGCCGCTCGACCTGGGCGAGCATCGTGCGGAAGGTCTGCGGGTCGGGATCCTCGACCCCGTCGACGAGGTTCTCGAGGACGGCTTGCAGGGCGGCGATCGGCGTGCGCAGCTCGTGCGAGACGTTCGCGACCAGGTCGCGGCGCACGCGGTCGGTCTCGGCGAGCTCGGCCGCCATCTTGTTGAACGCCCGCGCCAGCTCGCCCACCTCGTCGCGCGACGTCGCGGCGACGCGGCTGTCGTAGTTGCCCTTGGCCATGGCCCGGGCGGCGTCGGACATCTCCCGCAACGGCGAGGTCATCCCGCGGGCGAGGAACCGCACCATCACGAGGGCCAGGGAACCGGCGATGATCCCGCTGACCGACGGCCACACACCCGCCTTGAGGCACAGCCAGAACACGAACACGGTCACCGCGACCGCGGAGAAGATGACGGCACCGAGCTTGATCTTGAGGGAGTAGACCGTGTCGAGCGGCCGGCGCGGGCTCACGATCGTCCCCGGGCGCCGCCGGATGCGGCGGTGAGCGCGTTGTCGTCGGCCGCGTAGCCCACGCCGTGGACGGTGCGGATCACGTCGGGACCCAACTTGCGCCGGACGGCCCGCACGTGCGAGTCGACGGTGCGCGCGCCCGACCCGTCGTGGTAACCCCACACCTGCACGAGCAGCTGCCCGCGTGTGAACACCTGGCCCGGGTGCGAAGCGAGATGCGCCAGCAGCTCGAACTCGGTAGGCGTGAGATGCACGGTCTCGCCGTCCCGGCGGACGCGACGGGTGGCGAGGTCGAGCTCGACGCCCGCCACGAGCAGCATCTCGTCCGTCTTGGCGGTCGCGGCGCCGGCGCGGTCGACGCGGCGCAGCAGCGCATGCACTCTCGCGACGAGCTCGCGTGGGCTGAACGGCTTCGTCAGATAGTCGTCGGCGCCGACCGCCAGTCCGACGACCTTGTCGGTCTCCGAGTCGCGGGCGGTCAGCATGAGCACCGGCACGGGCCGGTCGTGCTGGATGCGGCGGCACACCTCGAGGCCGTCGAGGCCCGGCAGCATGAGATCGAGGACGACGAGGTCGGGACGGAGCCGCTCGCACACCTCGACGCCGTTCGGCCCGTCGTCGGCGATCTCGACGACGAAGCCCTCACTGCGCAGCCGCGCGGCGACCGCCGACGCGATCGAAGCTTCGTCTTCGACCACGACGATCGTGCGGGCCGGGGCGGCAGCCGCAGGAACCGGAGGCATTGCACGACAGGATAAGGAACGGGTTTCGCGGAGTCTTGCCAGGGGTGTGGAGATTCGGTGCAGATGGCGCGGCAGGATGGCCGGTCAGGCGGTCAGGGGCACGATCGCGGCGGGGTCGGCGGCGAGGCGGACGGGATCCCCGGTCGCCGGGATGCGATCGCCGGTGACCGCCACCTCCAACGACGGCGCGTCGGCGACCTTCACCTCGAGCAGGAAGTGATCGCGGCGAAACGTACGGGCCGTGACGACGCCGGCGATCGGCCCTTCCGGGTCGACGCGCAGCGAATCAGGCCGCACCGCGACGCGGCCGCCGCCCAACGCGTCCGTGACGTTGTAGCCGAGAAAGCGCGCGACGAACTCGTTGGCCGGGTGCTCCCACACGTCGACCGGCGCACCGAGCTGCTCGATGCGGCCGTCGTGCATCACCGCGACCCGGTCGGCGAGCGCGAACGCCTCGTCGTGGTCGTGGGTGACGTAGAGCGACGTGAGGCCGAGGCGGGTGAAAAGGTCGCGCAGCTCGACCATCAGCCGCTCCCGCAGCGCGCGGTCGAGCGATCCGAGCGGCTCGTCGAGCATGAGCAGGCGCGGCGCGGGCGCGATCGCCCGGGCGAGCGCGACCCGCTGCTGCTCGCCGCCCGACAGCTCTGCAACCCGCCGGTGCTCGTACCCGGCCAACCCGACGAGCGTCGAGCAGCTCGCCGGCGCGCGCGGCGGCCTCGCGCGGCCGGCACGCCGTGCATGCGCAGCCCGAACGCGACGTTGCCGAGCACGTCGCGATGCGGGAACAGCGTGTGGTCCTGGAACATCAGGCCCAGCTGCCGGCGGTGCGGAGGGACGCCCGTGAGGTCGTCGCCGTCCCACACGACGCGGCCGGTGCACGGGTGGCTCGAGCCCGGCGACGGCGCGGAGCAGCGTGCTCTTGCCGCTGCCGCTCGGCCCGAGCACCGACACGACTTCGCCGTCTTCGACGACGAGGTCGATGCCGTCGAGCGCGACGGTGTCGCCGTATCGGACTTCGAGCGCCTCGACCCGCAACATCAGAACTCGCCGATGTCGGCGAAGCGGAAGCGCTCGATGGCGAAGATCGCGGCCGCGGTCACTGCCATCAGGATGACGCTCGCCGCCATGGCGGCGCCGAAGTTCAACGGGCCGGGCTGGCCGAGCAGGCGGAAGATGACGACGGGGAGCGTCGGGTAGTCGGGCCGGGCGATGAAGATCGTCGCGCCGAACTCGCCGAGCGAGATGGCGAACGCGAAGCCCGCCGCCACGAGCATCGCCCGCGCCACGATCGGCAGGTCGATCTCCCGCCAGACCCGCCCCGGCGGCGCGCCGAGGACCGCGGCCGCCTCGCGCAGGCGCTCGTCGATGGACCGCAGCACCGGGATCATGACCCGGGCGACGAACGGCGCCGCGACGAGCGCGTGCGCGATCGGGATCAGCGCGGGCGAGCCGCGCAGGTCGAACGGCGGCCGGTCGAGCGCGATCAGGAAGCCGAAACCGATCGTCACCGCCGACACCCCGAGCGGCAGGAGGAGCAGCGTGTCGAGCCCGCGTGCCGGTTCGGCCCGGCGGCCGGGTCCGGCGACCGCGAACGCCGCCAGCCCGCCGATCACGAGCGGCGATCACGGTCGCGATCGACGCGAACACGACCGAGTTGCGCACGGCTTCGATCGGAGGCACGAACGACGGTGCTCGTCCGGCGGAGCTCCGACAACGCCCGGTAGAAGCCGAAGCTCGTAGCCGCCGGCGGTGTCGAACGAGCGCTGGACGAGGACGGCGATCGGCCCGCCGAGCAGCACGGCCATCAGGGCGAGGTTGACGCCGACCATGGTGCGCTCACCGGCGGTCCGAGCCCGGCGGGACGTCTCCGCGCGCGGCGCGCAGCCGCAGCGCCTGCGCTCGGCGGCCTTGCCGCGCGGCCGGCGACGAGCAGCACGGCGACGACCGCGGCCAGCTGCACGATCGACAGCGCGGCCGCTTGCGGCAGGTCGAGGAACTGCACGGTCTGGCGGTAGATCTCGGTCTCGAGCGTCGAGTAGCCCGGGCCGCCGAGGATCAGGATCACGCCGAAGGACGTGAACGTGAACAGGAACACGATCGCTGCTGCGGCCGCGATCGCCGGCCGGAGCGCCGGCAGCGTGACGGCGCGGAAGGTCTGCCACCGTCCGGCGCCGAGCACGCGTGCCGCGTCCTCCTGGCGAGGGTCGAGGTGCGACCACAGACCACCCACGATCAGCACCACGACCGCGTAGTTGAAGAACACGTGCGCGAGCAGGATGGCGGCGAGCGACTGGTCGAGGCCGAGGAACCCGAGCGGGCCGCCCTCGCCGAGCAGCGCGAGGAACGCGGACCCGACCACCACCGTCGGCAGGACGAACGGGACGAGTGACCGCCGCCCGCACGAGTCGCTTCCCCCGGAACTCGTACCGTGCGAAGACGTACGCGCCGGGGAGCGCGACGAGCACGGTGAGTGCGGTCGACACCGTCGCCTGCCAGATCGTGAACCACGCCACGCTCCGCAGGTGCGGGTCGGTGACGACTTCGCCGAGCGGGCTGAGGTCCAGCGTCCCGCCCGGCGTCAGCCCCCGACCGATGATCGACGCCACCGGGTAGACGAAGAACACGCCCAGGAACGCGACCGGCACCACCAACAGGAGCGCACGCGCGACGCGCCTCGATCGATGCGTACCTGAGGTGCGCTCTGCGTACCTGAACTACGCATCATGGCGCGCGTTCATCGGACGACGGTGTTGGTCCACTCGTCGATCCAGGTGTCGCGGTTGCGGGCGATCTCGTCGGGCGGGAGCGTGAACGGCGTCGGGGCGACCTTGGCGAACTTCACGAACGCGGTCGGGAGCTTCGTGCCGTCGCGGGCGGGGAACACGTACATCTGGAGCGGCATGTCGCGCTGGAACCGGTCCGACAGCATGAAGTCGACGAGCTGCTTCGCCGCCTTCTCGTGGGCGGTGCCCTTCATGACGCCGACGAACTCGATCTGCCGGAAGCACGTGCTGAGCAGCGCGCCGGTCGGCGGCTGACTCGGTTGGGGGTGGGCGTTCACGACCTCCGCCGGCGGGCTGCTCGCGTACGACACGACCAGCGGGTAGTTGCCCTTGCCGGAGCTTCCGGAGAACTCGGTGTTGTACGCCTGCTCCCAGCCGTCGACGACCTTCACGTCGTTGTTGCGGAGCTTCTCCCAGTAGGCACGCCAGCCGTCGGGCCCGTACCTGGCCACCGTGGCGAGCAGGAACGCGAGCCCCGGCGACGACGTCGCCGGGTTCTCGACGACGAGCAAGCCCTTGTACTGCGGCTTCGTCAGATCGTCGAGCGTCTTGGGGGCGCTCAGCTTCTTGTTCGCGAAGTACTTCCGGTCGAAGTTGAGGCACACGTCGCCGGTGTCGACCGGGCTCACGCGGTCCTGCGGGTCGAGCTGGAGGTCCTTCGAGATGTGGTCGAGCTCGGGGGACCGGTAGGGGATGAAGAGACCCTCGTCGAGCGCCCGGCTCAGCAGCGTGTTGTCGACGCCGAAGAACACGTCGCCGAGAGGATTGCTCTTGGTGAGGATCGCCTGGTTGACGGCCGCGCCGGCGTCACCCGACGGCAGGACGTTCACCTTCACGCCCGTTTGCTTCGTGAACTGCCGCATGACGCTCTTCGAGACGTTGAACGAGTCGTGGGTCATGAGCGTGATCGTCGTGCCGCTGGAGCCGGTCGGCGCCGACGCTGTCGCCGCGACCGGGCCGGCGGCGGCCACCACCGTCGCGAGGATCGAGACGGCGAGGGTGAGCACGAGGAGTCGGCGCATGTCAGGTTCCTCCGAGGTCGGGTTGGACGGCCAGCAGGGTGCCTTGCTCGATCGAGACGGTCGCGACGGGTTCGGCGAGCTCGTTGCTCAACCCGCGGGTGGATCCGGGGAGGAGGTCCTCGCCGTCGAGCGCGTACCGCAAGCCCGTCGTCCGCACGCCGCGCGCCGGCCCTCCGGCGGCGAGCAGCGAGCACAGGTCGCCCGGCGCGCCCGACAGGCGCGCGTCGCGGCGGATGACCGTGATGAGCGTGTGATCCAGTCGCGCCTCGATGTCGATGTCGGCGAACGACGGGGACGCGAGCAGCAGCACGTTGGCGAGGAAGTGGTCGAGCCGTCCGCCGGACCCGCCGACCACGATCACGCGCGTCGCGCCGGACGCACGTGCCGCGTGCAGCGCGAGCTCGAGGTCGCTCTGGTCCTTCTCCGCGGGATACCGGCGAACCTCGGCGCCACCGGCGACGGCGGCGTCGATCGCGGCCGGATCGGCGGAGTCGAAGTCTCCGACGACGAGGTCGACGTCCCGCCCCAGTGCAAGCGCGTGCTCGACGCCCGAGTCGGCGGCGACGGTGAAGACCGCGTCGGGCAGGCGCGCCGCGCCCGCGGCGTCGACCGGCTCACCGCCCGCGAAGACGAGCGCCACGCTCGCTTCGGGCGTCTCCACGATCCCTCCCTTCGCCGGAATTACCCGGTGCAGGTTCCACGGGTCGGTGGCGCTGCCACGCGCACATCGGCGTGGCCACCCTCTCAGCCCGGCTGTCCCGAGCTCCCCACGGGTCGAGCCCGATCGTAGCGTGGCGACCCGACTAGGGCAGTCGGGTTTGGTGTGCAAGGGTGCGGCCGTGCTCGCGCGCCGTCCGCCCCGTTGTCGCGCTCGGCGCGGTCGCGCTCCTCGCCGCCGCATGCGGTGGAGGCGGGGGCGGTGGCTCCGCGTCGAAGCGGGCGCCGTCGACGACCGCGCCGGCGACCACGGCGTCATCTGCGCCTGCGACCACGAGCGCAGGCGCGCTGCGCATCACGGCGGCGTCGTGGCGGCTGCCGGCGCCGTCGGCGCGTGAGGTCGCGCTCTCGGACGGGAAGCAGCTCGTGGTGCTCGGCGGCCTCGACGCGTCGAGACAGACGACGGGCAACATCGTGCGCGTCGACCCGTCGAACGGCGCGTCGCAGACGCTCGGGTCCCTCGTCCAGCCGGTGCACGACGCCGCCGGCGCGTTCGTGAACGGGGCGTACCTCGTGATCGCCGGCGGCACCGGTGAGGAAGGCAGCGCATCGGTCCAGTCGTTCCAGCCCGGCTCTCCCGTCAAGGCCGCCGGCAACCTGCCCGGTCCGCTCTCCGACCACGTCGCCGTCACGATCGGCAACAAGGTGTACGTCGTCGGCGGGTTCGACGGCCACCAGATCTCGCGAAACGTGCTCGTGAGCGACGACGGCGCCCAGTACCGCCCGCTCGGCGCACTGGCCGAGCCCGTGCGCTACCCGGCCGTCGCCGCGAGCGGCGGCGCGATCTACGTGTTCGGCGGGGTGGTCAACGCCAGCGGCGGTGACACGCGCTCGATCCAGAAGATCGACCCCGGAAGCGGCCAGGTCACCGTCGTCGGCCAGCTGCCCGCGCCGCTGTCGCACGCCAGCGCGGTCGAGGTCGGCGGCCGGATCTACGTGCTCGGCGGCTTCGTCAGCAACCAGGTGACCGGGCAGGTGCTGCAGTTCGACCCGCAAGGCGGGTCCGTCTCCCCGGCGGGCTCACTCCCCACGCCGGTGACCGACGGCGCGGTGACCACCATCGGCGACAGCGCGTACCTCGTCGGCGGACAAGGCACCGATCGGGCGCCGGTCGCCACCGTCGTCGAGCTGAAGGTCGGCTGACCTAGCGGTAGTTGCCGGTGTGGCCCATGCTGAACCGGCCCGGCTGCGGGAAGAGCGCCAGGCCGTGCGGTCCCTGGCCGACCGGGATCTTCTTGATCAGCTGCCCGGTGGTCGTATCGATCACGTAGACCTCGGAGTTGTACCGGCCACTCAGCCACAGCTGCTTGCCGTCGCTGCTGACGCCGCCCATGTCGGGGCTGCCGCCGAACTGCCAGGTGCCTACGACGTTGCGGGAGGCGAAGTCGATCACGCTCACCGAGCCCGCGCCGCGGTTGGTCACGTACAGCTGCTTGCCGTCGCGGCTCGGGTACAGGCCGTGGGCACCCTTGGCGGTGGGGATGAACTGGAGCTCACGCATGTTCGCCCAGTCGACGACGGTGACGCCGTCCTTGGTCTCGTTGGCGTTGAACATGACGCTGCCGTCGGGTGAGAGCTTGACGTCGACGGGCTTCCCGCCCACGTTGAGCTCGCCCGTGATCTCCATGGTGTCGAGGTCGATGCGGACGAGGAACCCCGAGAACTCGCAGCTCGCGACCATCGTCTTCCCGTCGGCGGTGAACTCGGCGTGGTTCACCCCGCTGTGGGGGATCGGCACCTTCTTGATGAGGGTCCAGGTCTTCGGGTCGTAGAAGTCGACGGCGTTGTTGCGCTCGGCCATCACGATCGCCTTCGTCCCGTCAGGGGAGAAGTAGAGGTTGTAGGGGTCGTCGATCGGGATGTCGGTTCCCGGCTTTCCGGTTCGGGGGTCGATGGGCGTGAGTGTGTTGCCGTTGTTGTTGTTCACGTACAGCGTCTGCATGTCGTAGGACGGCACGACGTGTTGCGGGAGCGCCTTGACCGGGAAGTGGTCGATGACCGTCATCGTGTTCGGGTCGATGACGTCGACGGTGTTCGACATCGAGTTCGGCACGTACACGCGCGACGGGATGTCCTTGACCGACGGCGCGAGCTGGTTCGCCTGCGTGTACTGGTAGACGTTGTTGGGCGTCGCCGCCGTGGTCGGCGCCGCGGTCGTGGGCGCGGCGGTGGTCGCAGTCGTGGACCGCTGCGCTCCCTTGGCCTTGGTTCGCTGCCGCCGGAGCAGGCGGACGCGACCAAGCCGAGGACGCCCACGACGGAGAAGACGACAAGGATCAGAGACCGGCCGCGCACGAGCGGTGAGCTTCGCACAGCACCGGGTGCAATACACATCAGGCGTAAAGACGAGCGACGGTCATGCCTCGCGGATCGACCGCACCGGGTCCAGGTCGTACGGCGGAGCCATCATCATGATCACGTGCTCGGCGCCGGCGTCTCGGTACGCGTCGAGCGCGCCGATCTCGTCGGGTGAGATCGCGACTGTGCGCTCGATGTCGGCGGGATCGCGGCCGACGTCCGCGCACCACTCGTCGAGGACCTGGTTCTTGTGGCGAAAGCTTGCCGGTGGCCCGAACGAGTTCCAGGCGTCGGCGTGCTCCGCGACGAGTCGTAGCGTGACTCGCTCCCCGCCGCCGCCGATGAGGATCGGCATGTTCTCGGCGGGCGGTCGCAGCTCGGCGAGGCGCGCCCGGATCACCGGGAGGCCGTGGCCGAGCGCCCGCAGCCGGCCGGCGGCGGTGCCGAACTCGTAGCCGTACTCGCGGAAGTCGCGCTCGAACCAGCCCGCGCCGAGGCCGAGGATGAACCGCCCGCCGCTCAGCAGATGGATGGTGCGCGCCATGTCGGCGAGCAGGTTCGGGTTCCGGTACTGGTAGCAGGTCACCAGCGCTCCGAACCGGGCGCGGCGGGTGTCGACCGCCATCGCGCCGAGCAGCGAGTACGCCTCGAAGTGGTTCGCGTTCGGGTCGCCGTACAGCGGGAAGAAGTGGTCCCACACCCAGATGGTGTCGACGCCGAGGTCGTCGGCCTCGCGCCACGCGGCGCGCAGTTCGTCGATGGTCGTGTCTTGCTGGGAGAGCTGGATGCCGATCCGGAGGTGAGCCACGGGCGCTCCTTCGTACGAGCGGTGCATCGGGCATCGGGAGAAGGGCGCGCGGCACAGTACCGTCGCCTCGTGGACACGACGGACGCCGCGGTCACCGATCTGATGACCACGATGGGCCACGAGCAGGTCGTGTTCGTCGCCGACGCGCCGTCGCGGCTGCGGGCCGTCATCGCCGTGCACTCGACCGCGCTGGGACCGTCCCTCGGCGGCATCCGCTTCTGGCGCTACCCCTCCGAGCACGACGCCGTCGTCGACGCGCTGCGCCTCTCCGAGGCGATGACCCTGAAGGCGGCCGCCGCCGGGCTTCACCAGGGCGGCGGGAAGGCGGTCGTGCTCGTCGACGATCCCGACGCGCCGCGCACCGATGCCGTGCTGCGGGCGATGGGACGGGCGATCGACGACCTCGGCGGCCGATACATCGCGGCCGAGGACGTCGGGGCCACGCCGCGCGACATGCAGGTCATCGCGTCGGAGACGCCGTGGGTCACGGGCCTCGAGGGCGCCGGAGGCTCGGGCGACCCCTCGCCCATGACCGCCTACGGCGTGGTGCAGGCCATGGGCGCGGTGCTCGAGGAGCTCGACGGTGACGCCGCGCTCGCCGGGAAGCGGGTGGTCGTGGACGGCGTCGGCCACGTCGGCACGCACCTCGCGCGCCTCCTGGCCGAGGCGGGGGCTCGCGTGGAGGTGGCGGACGTGAACCGCGAACGCGCCGACGTGCTGGTTCGGGAGATCGGAGCCGAGCGGCTCCCGCTCGAGCGGGCACTCGAGGAGGACGTGCGACATCCTGGCGCCGTGCGCGCTGGGCGGCGTGCTGAACGAGAAGACGATCCCGCGACTGCAGTGCCGCGCGGTGTGCGGCGCCGCCAACAACCAGCTTGCCGACGCCGCCGACGACGCCGCGCTCGCCGGGCGCGGGATCCTGTATGCGCCGGACTTCGTGGTGAACGCGGGCGGGATCATCAACCTCGCCGAGGAGTTCGCCGGCTACGACCGCGAGCGGGCAAGGAAGCACACCGCCCAGGTCGCCGACACCGTCCGCCGCGTGTTCGAGCTCGCCCGCACGGAGCGCGTGCCACCCGGACGCGCTGCCGAGCAGCTGGCGCGCCGGCGCATCGCCGAGGAGGGCGCCGGACACCGCTTTCGCCCCGGCGACGCGGCGGCGTGGACCAGCGGCGCCCCACTGCGCACGCTCCGGCCGAGCTGACCCGCCCTCCCGTTACCCCGGCGGGGCGAAGAACTCGAGCGGGATGTTGTCGGGATCACGGAACGACAGCCCCGATCCGTACGACGCGTCGACGATGCCGCCGTTCGGGATCCCGAGATCGTCCAGGCGTTGCTTCCATGCCTCGAGATCGGACCGGTCGGAGCACCCGAACGCCAGATGGTCGAGGCCCGGCCGGAACTCGCTCGCCGGATCTGTGCTCTCGAGGCTCTTGTGTTGATGGATCGACACGAGCGTCCCGCTTCCGATCAGCCACGCGACGTGGTGGTACGGCCCCGTGTCCTCGTCGAGTACAGGATCCTTGTCGAAGAGCTGCCGGTACCAGGGCACGCTGCGCGACAGATCGTTTACGGTCAAGGCGACGTGGGTGATCGCCGGGAACTCGGGCATTCGCTGCCTCCCTCGGGCAAACGGTCGACGCGGCAACGTTGGCACGCATCGGCTCCCTGTGCCACCGTCTCGCGTGCCAACCAGCACCGTGGGAGGGGACCAGCATGAAGGTGCCGCTGACGGTCAACGACTTCCTGGAGCGCGCCGCGCTCGTGTACGGCGACCGGATCGGCATCGTCGACGAGCCCGACCAGCCGGCCCCTCCGCTCGGTGAGCTGACCTACCGGCGCGTGCGCGAGCTCGCGCGGGCGCAAGCGGCCGCCCTGGACCACTTCGGGATCGGCGTCGGCGAACGGGTGGCGATCGTCTCGCCCAACGCCGCCCGGCTGTTCGTGTCGTTCTTCGGGGTGAGCGGATCGGGCCGGATCCTCGTGCCCGTGAACTTCCGGCTCAACGCCGACGAAGTCGGGTACATCGTCGAGCACTCCGGCGCCACGATGCTGCTCGTCGACCCCGAGCTCGACGACGCGCTCTCGACCGTCGGCGCGAAGCACCGGTTCGTGATCGGCGCCGAAGCCGACCGGGAGCTGTTCCGTGAGGGCGTCGAGCCCGAGCCGTGGGAGCCCGACGAGGACGCGACCGCGACGATCAACTACACGAGCGGCACGACGGCGCGGCCCAAGGGCGTGCAGCTGACGCACCGCAACTGCTGGATCAACGCCACCATCTTCGGCTGGCAGACCGGCGTGAACGACCGCGACGTCTACCTCCACACCCTGCCGATGTTCCATTGCAACGGATGGGGGATGCCGTACGCGGTCACCGGCATGGGCGGCCGCCACGTCGTCATCCGCAAGGTCGACGGTGCCGAGATCCTCCGCCGCGTCGACGCGCACGGCGTCACGCTGCTCAACGGCGCGCCCGCCGTCGTGAACGCGGTGCTCGACGCCGCCGCGCAATGGCAGGGGGAGATCCCGGGCCGAGATCGCACCCGGATGGTCGTCGCGGGTGCACCGCCGCCCACCCGGACCATCGAGCGGGTCGAGACCGAGCTCGGTTGGGAGTTCATCCAGATCTACGGGCTCACCGAGACCGCCCCTCTCCTCACGATGAACCGCAGCCGGGCCGAGTACGACGATCTCGATGCGGCTGAACGCGCGCAGCGGTTGGGACGGGCCGGCGCGCCCACGCTCGGGGTGCAGGTGCGCGTCGACGACGAAAGCGAGGTGCTCGCGCGCGGCAACGTCATCATGGAGGGCTACTGGGACCAGCCGGACGAGACGGCCAAGGCGATCCCCGCCGGTTGGTTCCACACCGGCGACGGCGGTGCGATCGACGAGGACGAGTACCTGTCGATCTCGGACCGGAAGAAGGACGTCATCATCTCGGGCGGCGAGAACGTGTCGTCGGTCGAGGTCGAAGACTGCCTGTTCTCGCACCCGGCCGTCGCGGAGGTCGCGGTGATCGGCGTGCCCGACGAGAAGTGGGGCGAGACCGTCAAGGCGCTCGTCGTGTTGGCGCCCGGCGCGGAGGCGAGCGAAGCGGACCTCATCGCACACTCACGTGACCACCTCTCCCACTACAAGTGTCCGACGTCGGTCGAGTTCCGCTCCGAGCTCGCCCGCACCGCCACCGGCAAGCTCCAGAAGTTCAAGCTCCGCGGCCCGTACTGGGAGGGCCGGGACCGCGGGGTCGGCTGACCGTGTCTGACGGGCCGTCGGTGTCGCGCGTCGTCGGTCAGCTCCGTTACCTCTTCGAGGAGCGGCCCGAGCTCTCGGGGGCGTCGGCCGCCGAGCTCGCGCGGTGGCTCAGCCGCGAAGATCGCATGGCGCGTGCCCGGGCCGAGGACCCGCTCGGCACCCGCGAGGCGGTCGAGGCCGCGGCCGCGCAGCTCGACGACCGGATCAGCGAGTCGATGGTGGCCGAGGCGCTGGCGCAGCTCCGCGGCGCCGGCGGGTGAGCACGTGCCGAACTGGGCCGAGCAGGTCGAGTGGGGCGATCAACTTCGACGTCCTCCGGCTGTTGCTCGGCCCCCGGCTGATTGATCGCTGGGAGATGTGGAAGCCGTCCATCGATGCGATGGCCGGCGACTATCCGATGTTCCGGGAGTTGGTGGCCAAGATGCGAACGACGCTCGGCGCGGAGTGAGCGCCACCACGTACGTCTGGCGTCGACTCGACCTCGACGGGCTCGTATTCGTGCGGCTCGACGAGGGCACTGAAGGTGTCGCGGCGGCGGGCTACGAGATCTGCGTCGACGGCGACGAACGGTGGGCCGTGCGCTTCTCGGTCGAGCTCGACCCCGCCTGGCGACACGAACGCACGACCGTCGAAGTGACGGACGCCGCCGGCACGCGGCGCCTCGAGCTGGAGTCGGACGGGGCCGGGTCGTGGCTGCACGGTGGCCGGCCCGACCCCTCGTTGGAGGGCTGCACGGACGTCGACCTCGCCGGCAACCCGTTCACGAACGCGTTCGTGACGCGGCGGCTCGCACCGGAGGTCGGCGCCGAGCTCGAGGTGCGGGCCGCGTTCATCGAGACCCCCGCCCTTTCCGTGCGACCGCTCGTACAGCGGTACCAGCGCCTCGCCGCCGACCGGTGGGTGTACGCCGACGACGAGTACGGCCGGTTCGAGTTCGGCGCCGACGCCGACGGCGTCGCGGTCGACTACGAGCAGCTGGCCGAACGCGTCTGACGTCCGGCTCGGAAGTCGATCACTAGGCTGACGTCGCCGTCAGTCGTCGAGGCCGGGGGAGTGGATGCGGGGTCTTCTGTACGGAGTGGCGCCCGAGCCGCAGCCCGAGCCGGCCGAGGACAACCACCTGCTCCGCGGGCTCGCAGAGACGCCGATGCGTCTCGTCGACCTCCCGGACCCCGAGTTCCTCCTGCCCGACTGGGTGGTCACCCGTCCCCGGCTCACCGGCATCTGCGGGTCCGACGCCAAGCAGGTGTTCATGGACTGGGTCAACGTGGCGACGCCCGACAACCCGATGAAAGGCTTCTTCTCGCTCCCGCAGGTACTCGGGCACGAAGTCGTCGCCGACGTCGTCGCTCTCGGGCCCGCGGCCGAAGGGCTCGACGTCGGGGACCGCGTCGTGCTCAACCCGTGGCTGTCGTGCCGGCCCCGCGGCGTCGATCCGATCTGCCCGGCGTGCGAGGCCGGCGATCTCAGCCTGTGCTGGAGCTTCGGCGTGGGGCCGATCGCGCCCGGGATCCACACGGGGACGTCGCGTGACGCGAGCGGCGGCTACGCGCAGCTCATGCCCGCGCACGACTCGCAATTGTTCAAGGTGCCCGACGAGGTTCCGGACGAGCTCGCGGTCTTCGCCGACCCGTTCGCGGTCAGCCTGCACTCGGTCACCCGTCACCCGCCGGTGCCCGGCGGCAAGGTGATGGTGTACGGCGCCGGCGCCCTCGGGACGTGCGCCACCGCGATCCTCCGGGCGCTCCACCCCGACGTCGAGGTGCTCGTCGTCGCCCGCTTCGAGGCCCAAGCCGCGCTGGCGCGCAAGCTGGGCGCGACCGTCATCGGGCACGAGCCCGCGCAGGCCGTCATCGAAGAGGCGGCGTCGTGGTCGGGCGGCGTGTTGCAGCCGAGCGACGGGTTGCCGATGGCCTACCCGGGCGAGATCGACGTCGTGTACGACACGATCGGGAAGCAGGAGACGTTCGAAGTCGGCGCGCGCGTCCTCAAGGCTCGCGGCACCCTCGTGAAAGCCGGTGTGCACGGCCCGACGTTCTGGGAGGACACGCCGCTGTACTTCAAGGAGCTCTCGCTGGTGGGCTCGAACGCCTTCGGGTTCGAGGAGGTCGACGGCGTGCGCCGGCACGGGATCGAGCAGTACCTCGACCTCGTGCGCGAGGGCCGGATCGACCTCACGGGCATGCTGACCCACACGTTCGAGCTCGGCGAGTGGCGTGACGCGTTCACTGCTCTGGCGACCCAGGACCGCAGCGCCGCGATCAAGGTCGCGTTCGACCTGCGCTGACTCGAGTCAGCTGCCTCGCTCGAAGGTCATCTGGCGCATCCCCCACGTGATCGGCGCGCGGCTTTGCCCGCGAGCGAGCTCGCGGAGCTCGGCCTCGAGCTGGTCGAGATCGTCGCGGCTGTGGCTGTCCCGTACGAAGGGCTCGTCGCGCCAGGTCGCGAAATTCAACTCGAACAGCTCGGCGGCGAGCGCGGTCGGCACGGGATGGGTGCGCACGACGCTCGTCCGTTTCCGGCCGCCGGGACCCCCGTCGAACTTGTCGGCGATCGGACCGGCGGCGAGTGAGCTCCCACGAGCTTGGAGGACCGCCGAGAGCAGAGTGAGATAGCGGCGCAACGCGGGATCGTCCGTGCGGATCCATTCCACCTCGTCGAGGGCAAGGACACCGCCGAGCTCGAGCTGGCTCATCCACGCCGCGCACGAGGCGGTCGGGTCGGGGGATGTGCGACAGGACGAACCGGCCGTACACGAGGTTCGCCCGACCCGTCGGGAACGGCAGGTCCATCACGTCGTGATGGAGGAACGCCACCCCTTCGGGCGCGTCCGCTCGGGCGCGGGCGATGAACGCCTCGGATGTGTCGAGACCGATCGTTCTCGCCGCTCCGGTGGTCGACGCCACCAATCGCGTCGTATGTCCCGGTCCGCAGCCGAGGTCGAGGGCCAGCCTCGGCCGGCTGCGTACGTCCTCGCGCAGGAATGCCGCGCTCGGCGATGCCCAGGTCTCGGCCACCAGGTCGAGTCGACGCGCTGCGACGTCGGTGTCTCCGAAGACGTAGTCGGAGGAGCTGCCCACTCCGCCCGTCGACGCGTACCCGGGAGTATCGTCACCGCCGCCGGGATTCACCGCACGAGGGGGCGCCGCGTGGGCGTGGACACCGAGCTCGACGAGCTGCTGGCCTACGCCGATCGCGGGATGGCGGTCGCGTGGCACGCGCGGCGGCGGCCCGCCACTCCCGCCTTGATCACGACGGCGGGGACGATCACGTACGGCGAGTTGAACGAGCGGGCCAACCGGCTGGCGCGAGCGTTCCGCCGCCGCGGCCTCCAGCGCGGCGACGCGGTCGCGCTGCTCTGCTCGAACCGGGCCGAGTTCGTGGAGGTCCTGCTGGCGACGCAGCGGTCGGGGCTGCGCCTCACCACTGTGAACTGGCACCTCACCGCGGACGAGGCCGGCTACATCGTCGACGACTGCGAGGCGCGGGCGTTCGTCGCCGAAGCCCGGTTCGCCGACGTGGCCGGCGGGTTCCACGGCGGCGGCGCCGCGGGCGCACGTGCGCCTCGCCGTCGCCGGCTCGATCGACGGGTTCGAGGATTACGACGCTGCGGTGGCGGCCGAGCCCGGCGACGACCTCGACGATCCCGCGCTCGGATCGCAGATGCTGTACACGTCCGGCACGACGGGCCGGCCGAAAGGTGTGTTCCGCGACGAGGCGTCGCTCGCGACGGCGGTGATGCTCGCACGCGCCGCGTACCGCGACGGCAACGTGCACCTGCTGACCGGGCCGCTGTACCACGCCGCGCCCCTCATGTTCTCGATGAACGCGCCGTTGATCGCCGGCGTCCCGATCGTGGTGATGCCGGCGTGGGACCCGGAGGAGGCGCTGCGGTTGATCGAACGGCACCGCGTCACCCACTCGCACATGGTCCCGACGATGTTCCACCAGCTGCTCGCGCTGCCGGACGACGTGCGCGCCCGGTACGACGTCTCGTCGTTGCGCAACGTGCTGCACGGCGCGGCGCCGTGCCCGGTCGGCGTGAAGCAGCGTCTCATCGAGTGGCTGGGACCCGTCGTGAACGAGTACTACGCCGCCACCGAGGGCCTCGGCACGTGGGTGGATGCGCGCACGTGGTTGCAGAAGCCCGGAACCGTCGGCAAGCCCGTGCCCGAAGACCAGGTCGTGGTGGCGGACGAGGAGGCCAACCCGTTACCGCCGGGCGAGGTCGGGCTCGTGTGGTTCAAGGCCTCGGAGGTCCCGTTCGAGTACTTCAAGGATCGTTCCAAGACCGAGTCGTCGTACCGGGACCGCCACTTCACGCTCGGCGACATGGGCTATCTCGACGACGACGGCTTCCTGTTCCTCACCGATCGCAGCGCCAACCTCATCATCTCGGGCGGCGTGAACATCTACCCGGCCGAGGTGGACGCCGTCCTCCTCGACCATCCCGCGGTCGCCGACGCCGCCGTCATCGGTGTTCCGAACCCGGAGTGGGGCGAGGAGGTGCTCGCAGTGGTCGAGCTGCGCGCGGGCGTCGAGCCGAGCGGCGACCTTGCCGACGAGCTCGTCGGCTTCTGTCGTGACCGGCTGTCGCACTACAAGTGCCCGCGCCGCGTCGAGTTCGTCGACCAGCTGCCGCGTCAGGACAACGGCAAGATCTACAAGCGGCTGCTGCGCGATCGATACCGCGAGCGGGCGTCGACCTGACGGGTCAGGCGCGGCGGCCGGGAATCGACAGCTCGCGTCGCACGTCCTCGAGCGGCTCGTCGACGTGCGCGAGATGGTCGATCGCCGCGAAGTCGGCGGTGCACTGCGCGCCGCGCCGAATCGCGTCGGCGAGCTCCTCGGCCGCGCCCGGCCGCGCCAGCGTGCCGACCTTGGGAGTGATCGCCACAGTGGATTCGAGCAACCCGGCTTCGTGCAGCGACAAGGAGGCGCAGAAGTTCGAGAAGTGCTGGTCGCCGTCCGTCGCGCTGACGAGCATCGCCTGGAGCGCGAGCTCGCCCGGCCCGTTCGGCTCGTAGCCCGACAGCACGTGCGAGAAGTCGTGGGCGACGAAGATCACGTCACCGCCGCCCGGCTCGCCCGGGAACGTGAGCCCGTACCGCTGGTAGAAGTCGAAGTAGGCCCGCCCGAGGCTCTCCGGCGGGCAGTGCTCGAGCGCCCGCAACCGCGACGCCATCTCGGCGTCCTCGGCCCCGGCGAACTGCGGCTCCATGTCGTAGTCGTCGTGGTAGCGCTGGTAGTCGGCGTTGAGCTCCTCCCGCGCCGAATGGAGCGCATCACGCGCCACGACCTGCATCTTCTCGTCGACGTCCAGGGCGGAGGCGTACTCCTGTACCCGTTGCGCCATGGCGTCGCTTCCCGGGTGACGGCTGAACTCGAGCACGATCATGAGCTCGACGACCCGATGACGCGCCTTCGGGTCGTCGACGGCGGCGGCCAGTCCGGCCGGATCGAGCGGCTCGAGCGACATGAGGTCGGTGTCGACGTCGAAGTACCCATGAACGATCGCGTCGATGATGTGGCGCTGCTCGTCGGTCGGACCGCCGTCGACGGTTGCTGCCCCGAGCAAGCCGCGCGCGATCGGCTCGGCGAGCTCCTTGTGCACGGGTCGCATGCGTTCCTCCTGCCCTCGACGCTGCGCGCTCACCATCGTGGAGCACCGCGGCGCTGCCGGGCAAGCGCGTGGTGCTCCCGGCAACCTTTACGCTCACGCGCTGGCAGCGGCGGCAAAGGAAGGACAGGAGGAAGATTGCAGATCCTGGTGACCGAGACCGCCGGGCGATTGCTCGACGAGCGCGGTCGATCGCGTCGACCCGGACGTCGAGCAGGTCCGCATGCACCGTGACGGCCGGCTCGAGGTCGGCGGCGGTGAGCTCGACCCGAAGCAGGTCCACGCCGAGGTGGCGTGCGCGACCGGCGACCTGTTCTTCCGCGGCGGGGCGGCTCCGTGGTTCGAGCTGCTCCTCTCGCTCGAGTCGCTGCGCTGGTTCCAGTCTCCCGCCGCCGGATACCTGCCGCTCTACGACCGGCTCTTCGAGCGCGGCGTGCGCGTCACGGGCGCGCACGTCAACGCGATCCCGATCGCGGAGTACGTGATCCAGGCTGTGCTCGCGCGCTTCCAGCGCGCCGACGAGTGGGCCGCGGCGCGGGCCGCTCACGAGTGGCGCCCCCATGAGTTCCGCGAGGTGTTCGGCACGACGTGGCTCGTCATCGGAGTCGGTTCCATCGGCTCCGCCGTCGCCGAGCGCGCCCGTGCGCTCGGCGCACGCGTGCTCGGGCACCGGCGGCAGCCCACGGGCCGCGAGCCCGTCGACGAGATGCTCCCGCGCGAGGCGCTCCTCGACGAGCTGCCCCGCTGCGACGTCGTCGTGCTGGCGGCGCCGGCGACGGCCGAGACCACCGGCTTCGTCGACGGGCGCTTCCTCGCCGCGATGGCGCCGGACTCGGTGCTGGTCAACGTGGCGCGCGGCGCCCTCGTCGACGAGGCGGCTCTTCTCGCCGCGCTCGACCGGGGCCGGCCGGCGGCGGCGATCCTCGACGTGTTCGCGACCGAGCCGCTGCCGGCCGACAGCCCGTTCTGGGATCATCCGGGCGTCGTGCTCACCCCGCACTCGTCGGCCGGCGGGCTCGCGCGCCACGGCCGCGTCGTCGACCTGTTCGTCGAGAACCTCGAGCGCTACCGCAACGGACAGCCGCTCCTGCACGAGGTCCGTCCCGCCGCCGGCGAGGCCACCCAGACATGGCTCGATGAGCGCGCCGGCTCCTGAACCGCCGCCCTTCGTCGTCCTGGATGACGCCGTGATCGAGGCGCGCCGGACGCTGCCGCCGGACGCGCTGGCGTACGTCGAGGGCGGCGCCGAAGACGAGCGGACGCTGGACGAGAACCGGCGCGCGTTCACCCGCTGGTTCCTGCGGCCGAGAATGCTCACGGGCGCGCCGGCCGCCGACCCGTCCACGACGTTCCTCGGGATGCCGCTCGCCATGCCCATCCTCGTGGCGCCGTTCGCAGGCGACACGCTCCTGCACGCCGACGGATACCGCGGCGTGCTCGAAGCCGCGGCGAGCCTCGGGACGCTCGCAGTCGTCCCCGAAGTGACGGGAGAGACGCTCGAAGCGTTGGCGAGCGCGGCGCCGGACGCGGCACGCGTCTTCCAGCTCAGCCTGCGTCACCCGCACGCCGTGCTCGTCGACCTGCTCAGCCGCGCCGCTGATGCCGGATACGGCGCGCTGTGCGTGACCGTCGACGTACCCGTCGTGGGGGTACGGCGCCGCGAGCTGCGCCATCCGGGAGCGCGCCTCGAGATCGCGAACTTCCCGTCCCGGGCCACCGGGTTCATCGACCACACGGGCGAGCGCGAGCGACCGTGGACGTGGGCGCGCCTCGCCGACGTCATGGCGGGCACGGACTTGCCGTTCGCGGTGAAGGGCGTGCTCACCGCGGAGGACGCGCGCGCTGCCGTCGAGGCCGGAGCGGCCGCGGTGTACGTGTCGAACCACGGTGGACGCCAGCTCGACAGCGCGCCGGCGACCCTGGATCAGCTCGCCGAGATCGTCGACGAGGTCGGCGGCGACGCCGAGGTCGCGCTCGACGGTGGCGTCCGCAGCGGCGGCGACGTCGTGAAGGCACTTGCGCTCGGCGCCCGCGCCGTCCTCGTGGGCCGGCCCGCCTGCTACGGGCTCGCCGCCGGCGGCCGCGCCGGCGTGCACCGCGTGCTCGAGATCCTCCGCCACGAGCTCGTCACCGCGATGACCCTGCTCGGCCGGGCCCGCGTCGCCGACCTCGATCGCACCGTGCTCCAGCCCGCCTAGCCTCGAGCCCGTGGCGGACGGCGTCGCGTTCAATCATCTCGGCCACTGCGTGACCGACCTCGCTCGGTCGCGCCGGTTCTACGAGGAGCTGCTCGGCTTCGAGGTCGAGCGCGAGCTGCACCCTCCCGACGACCCGTCCAGCACGCTGCTCCGCCTGCCGAAGCCGCTCGGCATGACCGCCCTCTACCTCCGCCGAGACGGGCTCGTCCTCGAGCTCCTGCACTTCGCGGGCGGGACCAAGCCCGCCCGCGAGCGAGTGATGAACGAACCCGGCCTCACGCACGTCTCGGTGTCTGTCGACGACATCGACGCCGTGTGCGCCCGGGTCGGCGAATACGGCGGCGAGGTGCTCGCCGACACCAACATCGGGTACGGGGTCTTCATCCGGGATCCCGACGGCCAGCTGCTCGAGCTGCTGCCGATGAGCTATCGGGAGCAGTTACGTGAGCGCCCACTCGTTCCAGAAGAAGACGAACACGAACACCGCTAGGCCGAGGCTGTCGAGCCTCACTCGCTGCGTGCCGGGCTTGAAGCCGAAGAAGCCGGCGAGGAAGAGGAGCACCGCGATCAGGTAGAGGATCGTGGTCGTTCCGTGACTGAGCGTCGAGACTGCAAGCACGAGCCACCCCTTCGGTCTGATGGCCGCGCCACACGTTGTGGCGGGCCCTGGAGAGTGTCCGCTACCGAACGCGCCGTACTCAATGACCACCTCTGCGCAAAAGGGACACGTTCAGCCGCGCGCGTTGATCCGTGCGAGCACCGCCGCGGCGTAGCCCTGCATGCCGAACAGGTTGGGATGAACCGGGGCGGCCGGCGACGCCGGGACCGCGGGCTCGACCCAGCGGAAGCCCGGGATCTGACACGCGTCGTGGCCGATGCTCGCCGTGTACGCGTCGACGTACTTGGCCCCGTTTGCGCCGGCTTGGGTGGCGAGCATGGCGTTGAGCTTCTTCTCGACGCCGCGCAGGTACGGGACGTCGTCGGGCGTGATCGGGAGCTGGGGCCAGCAGCCCGGTCCGCTCTCGGGCAGGATCGCCAGGTAGGGGACGACATAGATCTGCGCTTTCGGCGCCCGCTGGTGGATGCCCTTGAGTACGGCCGCGACCTTCGGCGCCGTCGCGTCGATCCGGTCGCCGAGCTCGTCGTGGCCGTTCACGACGTAGTGGTCCTGGCACGGATGGCCCGTCGGCGTGGACGAGAAGCAGTTCCCGCGTGATGTCGGAGAACCCGATGTCGTTGCCGCCGATGCCGACGGTCACGAGCTCGGTGGTCGCGGACAGGCTGTCGAACTGCGGCTGGTTCGGGCCCGGCGACACGCCCTGGGCGCTGGTCATGTCGCCGGTCTCGGCGCCGCTGCAGCTCGGGTCCTGGAAGTTGCTCACGCCCAGCGCCGCCGCGACGAGGTGCGGGTAGTTGTGGTCCGATCGCAGGCAGCCGAGTGGATCGTTCTCCTGGACGGGGATGATCGGTCCGGCGGTGTAGGAGTCGCCCAACGAGACGTAGCTCTGCGGGGCCTTCGCGCGCCGACGCCGCTCCCGGAACGACGAGCACGACCAGCATCGCGATGAGCGGGACGACCAGTGCCCGACCGAACCTGGCCATGCCGACCCCCGTGTGCATGCGCCCAGACCTGACAAATGGTGCGGAAGGGCAGTAATCGGTAACATTCGCCCTCGCACGTCGGACGTCATGGGGGGACAACTGATGCGGGGCCGTCGACGGCTCGAGCTGTTCCTGGTCACGGCGGTCCTCGTCGCGTGCGCGGCGGTCGGGAACTTCGCCGAGCCCGCCGCCGGCGACACGTCGCCTTCCGCACTCCCGACGGGGCAATGGGACTGGCCCACCTACGGCCGCACCGCACAGCACACGTTCTCGGCGCCGACCACCCTCGATCAGGTCAGCGCCCGCACGCTCGCGCCGGCCTGGTTCTTCCCGACGGGTGACGCCGTGACCGCCAACCCGGTCGTCGTCGGGTCGACGGTGTACGTGGGGTCGTGGGACGGGCACTTCTACGCGCTCGACCGCGTCACCGGGAAGCTGCGTTGGAACTTCCAGATCGCGCCGCAGCCCGCGGTCGTGCCCCGGCCGGGGGAGTTCCCACGCGACCCGAGCTCCGACGGCGGCCTCATCACTTCGAGCGCGTGGTTCCAGCCCGGGGCCGGCTCGCGACCGGACCTCGTGATCTTCGGGGGCGGCTACACGCTGTACGCGTTGCGGGCGGCGGACGGCACCGAGTACTGGCACCACGACTACACCGGCCTGCCCGAGGCGGCGGCCGATCCCGCCCACGACGAGGCGCGCATCTTCTCCTCGCCCGTCGTGGTCGGGAACCGCGTGCTGTTCGGGGTCACGTCGGACGGACAGAACGGCCACCGCGGGTACTTCGTCGCCGCCAACCTGGCGACCGGCGACCCGCTCTGGCGATTCGAGACGAGCGTCGACGACAGCGGCGCCGTGCTCAACGACGGCTGCGGCGGCGTGTGGTCGTCGCCGACGATCGACGCCGCGCGGGGCCTGGCCGTCTTCGACGTCGCCGACTGCGACTTCCAGGCCCGGGGGCCGTACAACGAGCGCGTCATCGCGCTGCGGATCAGCAACGGCAAGCCGGCGTGGGTGTTCACACCGCCGACGGATCGCGCAGGGCGATCCGTCGTGCGATTGGGACTTCGGCGCCACCCCCAACCTCGGCACCGCGCCCGACGGCAGCGCGTTCCTCGGCGTGGGCGGCAAGGACGGGACCTACTACCGGATCGATCCCGCGACCGGACATCTGGTGTGGATGAAGAACGTCGTGTTCGGCGGCGTCGCCGGCGGCTTCATCGCGACCACGGCCTACGACGGTCACCGCGTCTACGGCGCGACCGCGCTGGGCGACATCGGTCTCTGCCAACCCGGCAACCCGGCGGACCTGCCGGTGCAGGAACCATCGCTGCACGCGTTCGACGCGACGTCTGGTGCGGTGTCCTGGCAGCAGGTTCACGCGCTGTCCTTCGCCCCGACGACCGTGGCCGGCGGCATGGTCTTCAACGGCCACGCAACCGACCCCTTGATCCAGGTGCGGGACGCGGCGACGGGACTGCTGATCACGACACTGCCGTTGCCGGCGACCTCCGACTCGGGTGTGTCGGTGTCCCGCAACGCGCTGTTCTTCGGGACCGGCAGCCCGGAGCAGGGCACGCCCGTCGGCGTGTACGCGTACACGCCGCTGGGGGTCGCGCCGACGCCCTGATGCGCACGGCGTCTGTGGAAGGATGGCGGCGTGGACGGCGTCCACGACCTCGGGGGCATGCAGGGATTCGGGCCGGTCGAGGTCGAGCTCGATGAGCCGACGTTCCATGGCGAGTGGGAAGCGCGCACGTTCGCCGTCGCCGGGGGCGCCCTCGGGGCCGGCGGCTTCAACACGCCGATGTTCCGCCACGCCATCGAGCGGATGGACCCCGGTCACTACCTGACGTCCTCGTACTTCGAGCACTGGCTCACCGCGGTGGCGACGCTGCTCGTGGAGGCGGGGATGATCTCCAAGGACGAGCTCGACGCGCGCGCCGGGACGTTCGCGTTGTCCCGGCCGGCGACGGTTGCGCCCGACGACGTCCAGCTCGGGTCCGGGCGCGACGCGCCGAGCTTCGCAGTCGGCGACGCCGTGCGTGTCCGCGACGTTCACTTCGCCGGGCACACGCGCTGCCCCCGCTACGTGCGGGGCCGGCAGGGCGTGATCGTGCGTGTCGAGCCCGTCGTCCCGATTCCCGAGCTCGAGGCGCACCGGAACGAGAAGGTGCTCGACCCGACCTACGGCGTGCGCTTCGACGCCGTCGAGCTGTGGTCAGACGCCGCGGAGGCGAACGCACCCGTGCACGTCGACCTGTACGAGCGATACCTCGAGCCGGTGTGACATGAGCGACGAGCATGGACACCACCCCGAGCCACTCAGCGACGTGGAGCGCCGCGCCCGCGCGCTCGAGGAGCTGCTGACCGAGAAGGGGATCGTCAGCTCCGAGTTCATCGACCAGGTGGTGGAGGCGTACGCGCAGGACATCGGCCCGATGAACGGGGCCAAGGTCGTCGCCCGGGCGTGGGTCGATCCCGAGTACAAGCAGCGGCTGCTGGCCGATGGCACCGCCGCCATCGCCGAGCTCGGTTTCGGCGGCCCCGAGGGTGACCACATCGTCGCGGTCGAGAACACGGCCGACGTGCACAACGTCGTCGTCTGCACGCTGTGCTCGTGCTACCCGTGGCCCGTGCTCGGCCTCCCGCCCAACTGGTACAAGAGCCCGCCGTACCGGTCGCGGATGGTGCGCGAGCCCCGCGCCGTGCTCGCGGAGATGGGCTGCGACGTGCCCGACGAGGTCGAGATCAGAGTGTGGGACTCCAGCGCCGAAGTGCGCTACCTCGTGCTGCCCGCTCGCCCGCCGGGTACGGACGGCGCGAGCGAAGACGAGCTCGCGGGAACGGTCACGCGCGACGCGATGATCGGCGTGGCCCAGTAGTGGGCGAGTTCGTGCGCCCGAGGTGCGGCGCATGACAGGCGAAGCCGCGCTCCCGCGCCAGAACGGCGAGCTCGTCTTCGACGCACCGTGGCAGGGACGCGTGCTCGGCATGGCGCTCGCGCTGGTCGAGCAGCACGGGCTCGACTGGGACGAGTTCCGGACGCGGCTCATCGCCGCCATCGACGCCGACCCGACGCGGCCGTACTACGAGTCGTGGACAGCGGCGCTCACTGACCTCGTGATCGACCTCGATTTCGCCGGCGCCGACGAGGTCGACTCGCGCGCCGCGCACGTCGAGGCCTGACGCCCGCGCCCGCTCAGCGAAGGATCTCGATGAGGAGGATCCAGGCGTCGGTCAGCGGCTCCGCTGTACGCCGCGAGGATCGCAGGCGGCAACCAGTAGAGGCCGCCTCCCGCTTTGGCGGCGAGCGTGACTCCTGCCACCGCGATCAGGCCGGCGGCGCCGAGCCCGAGCGCGCGTCGTATCGCGAGCGACCCCCGCGGCGGCCCGGGTCTGCCCGGCATCGATGGGCTGCGTGATCGCATCCCGCTGGAGGTAACACGATGATCGCGAACAGCGCGCACGCGAGCAGGATCAGCTCCGTGCTCAGCACGTCTCTGCGCTGACCCGGGATCAGCACGACTGTCGCCTCACGAGGACGCTCCCGAGGAGGATCACCGCCTCGGCGGCGCGGTGGACGAGCGATCCCGAGCCCACGATGTCGCGCAGGTTGATGGAGATGCCGACGAACACGAGCCCGAGCAGCGCGGCCGACGCGCCCACCTGCCCCAGCGCAAAGCTCTCCCAGTCACCGATCCGGTACGCCAACGCCGCCCTCCTCGGGGTGAGAAGCTATCCGCGGCGAGCGCTCAGGCGGTGCTCAGGCCGCCATCAGGTTCGTATGTTGGGTTGGGGCATGGCCGACAGTTCTGATCTCTTCAGCCGTCGCCAGGCGATGGGACTCTTCGCCGGCCTCGGTGCGGGTGTCATCGCCGTCGCATGCGGCGGAGGTTCGTCGTCGAAGAGCTCGTCGTCGAGCACGACCACTCGCACGACCTCGGCAGGTGCGTCCGGCACGACGGCGTCGACGGCGGCGTGCGTCCTCACTCCCGAGGTGACCGAGGGGCCGTACTACCTCGACCTCAACAAGGTCCGGAGCGACATCACCGAGGGCAAGGACGGTGCGCCTCTCGACCTGAAGCTCACGGTCGTGGACGCGACGGGGTGCACGCCGATCAAGGACGCCGCGATCGACGTGTGGCACTGCGACGCCGGTGGCGTCTACTCCGGCTTCAGCCAAGCCAGCGCCGGCGGACCGGGCGGCGGTCCGGGCGGCTCCCAGTCGGCGACCGACAATCAGACGTTCCTGCGGGGCACGCAGGTCACCGACGCCAACGGGCTCGCTGAGTTCCAGACCATCTACCCCGGCTGGTACCGCGGGCGCGCCGTGCACATCCACATGAAGGTGCACGTCGGCGGGTCCGTCGTGCACACGGGCCAGCTGTTCTTCGACGACAATCTCACCGACCAGGTGTACCGGAGTGCGCCGTACAGCTCGCGCGGCACCCGGGACGTGCGTAATACGGCAGACGACATCTATCGCAGCGCGGGCGCGGCGTCGGCGGTGCTGCCCGTCACGCCGGCCGACCGTGGGTACGCGGGCGCGATCACGGTCGGAGCGAGACTGATGCGGTGAGCACCGAGCCAGCCGACGCCGATCAGCCCGTCCGCCCCCAGTCGGTCGAGGAGCTGTCCGCTCGCCTCGGCGAGCAGGCGTATCTCGCCGACCGCGGCCTCGCGACCGCCGTCTTCCTGTCACTCTCCCTCGGCCAGCCGCTGCTGCTCGAGGGCGAAGCCGGAGTCGGCAAGACCGAGGTCGCCAAGGCACTGGCACCCGCCCTCGGCGCCGAGCTCGTGCGTCTCCAGTGCTACGAGGGCATCGACGCCCACCAGGCGCTGTACGAGTGGGATTACAC
Source organism: uncultured Actinomycetes bacterium (assembly GCA_963747195.1). GTDB lineage: Bacteria > Actinomycetota > Acidimicrobiia > IMCC26256 > JACDBD01 > JALZAA01. The sequence continues at coordinate 436,255 of CAVVDV010000005.1, read as the reverse complement.
CCGACAACTTCTCTACGCCCGCTTGCTCCAAGAGGGACGAGAGCTCCGCGAGGACGCCGCCGACGAGATCTTCGGGCCCCGGTTCCTCGTCGAGCGTCCGTTGCTGCAAGCGGTGCGGGCCGGCGACCGCGCCGTGCTGCTGATCGACGAGATCGACCGGGCCGACGACGAGTTCGAGGCGTTCCTCCTCGAGATGCTCTCCGACTTCCAGGTCACCGTGCCCGAGCTGGGGACCATCCGGGCCGAGCGACCACCCGCGGTCGTCCTCACCTCCAACCGGACCCGGGAGCTGCACGACGCCCTCAAGCGGCGGTGCCTGTACCACTGGATCGACTACCCGTCGCTCGACCGCGAGGTGGAGATCCTCGCGGCGCGCGCGCCCACAGTTCCGGCCGACCTCGCCCGGCGCGTGGCGGCGGCCGTCGACCGCATCCGCACGCTCGATCTCGTGAAGGCGCCCGGCGTCGCCGAGACCATCGAGTGGGCCAAGGCGCTCGCGTTCCTGGGCGTCTCGCAGCTCGAGCGCGACTCGGTCGACGTCACGCTCGGGGCCGTCGTCAAGGATCACGACGACCTCGTGCGCATTCGGGAAGACCTGGAGCGCATCCTCGCCGATGACTGACGGCGACGACGGCGGCGGTGGCGTCACGCAGGTCCTGCCGGCGCTCGCCGGGTTCGGACGGGAGTTGCGCGCCGCCGGCCTCCGCGTCGGGACGGGCCAGGTGCTCTCCTTCTGTCAAGGGCTCTCTCACCTCGATCCGACCGACCTGCGCGACCTCTACTGGTCGGGTCGCGCGTGCCTCGTCTCGCACCGACGATGATCTGGCCGCCTACGACGACGCGTTCGGCCGCTACTTCCTCGGGGAAGCCGCGCCGCGCCTCGTCGCGCAGCGGGACGGCGCGCCGGCTGTCGACTCGAGCGACGCGCGCCCGCTCGACGCGCCCGCCCCCGTCGCCGGCGGTGAGCGCCGGCCGAGTGCGGAAGACGTCGGGCAGGCCGCCTCCGAGGCCGAGCTGCTGCGCGCCAAGGACTTCGCCGAATGCGATCCCGACGAGCTCGCAGCCATCGGCCGGCTGATGACGGGACTCGTCGTCGGCACGCCGACGCGCAAGACGCGGCGCACCGAGCGGGCGAGAAAGGGCGCCCGTCCGGACCTGCGCCGTGCCCTGCGTACGCACGTCCGTCACGGCGGCGCCGTCGTCCACATTCCGCGGCGCCGGCCTCGGGTCCAGCCGCGTCCGCTCGTCCTCCTGCTCGACGTCTCGGGCTCGATGTCCTCCTACTCACGTGCCCTGCTGCAGTTCGCGTACGCGGTCGCGCGCGGTCCGGGCCGCGTCGAGGTGTTCTGCTTCGGGACGCGCCTGACCCGGGTCTCGGGCGCGCTCGCCCGCCGCGACCCCGACGAGGCCCTGCGCCGGGCGGCCGAGACGGTCGTCGACTGGCAGGGCGGGACGCGGATCGGCGAGTCGATCCGTGAGTACCTCCGAACCTGGGCGTGGCGCGGCGGATACCGGGGTGGGGCGGTCGTCATCTGCTCCGACGGCCTCGAGCGCGGCGACCCCGAGGTGCTCGCTGCCGCCATGGCCCGACTCGCCCGCCTCGCCTACCGCGTCTTCTGGGTCAACCCGCTCAAGACCGGGCCGACCTACGAGCCGACGACCCGGGGCATGCGCGCCGTCCTTGCCGCACATCGACCTGCTCGTGTCGGGGCACAACCTGACCAGCCTCACCAGCCTGGGCGCCGTGCTCGAAGCCTTGGACTGACTGTCACTCCGGTCGTGCGCGGGCGGGCATCGCCTGCCCGGGCGTGATATCTCTCCGTGCTCATGGACACGAATGCCGTCATCCTCGATGCGGTCGAGCGCGTCGCGGGAGGCCGCGACGACGCGCTCGTCGTTCATTCGGCCCGAGACTCGGATTTGTGGGTGCAGATCAGCCGGGTCGAGGGCGAGACCTCGCTGCTCTGCGAAGCGGTCGGCGACGAGTACCTGGGCCGTCACCGTGAGCTGGGGACGGCGGCGGTCGACGAGCTGAAGGCGCTGGGCTGGCAGGACGTCTCCGGCGCCGACTTCACCCTGTGGGTCGACGCTGCCACGCCGGACCAGCGCAAGCACCTCGCCGATCTGGTCGAACAAACCCTCGTCACCGTGCTCGGCCACGAGCCGAGCGAGCCTCCCGTCGTCACGCCGCCGTGAACGCGATCGGGGGATGACTCTCGACTGCTAGCCGCCGCCCGCCGGGAACCACCGGTTGCGAACCGGGAACAGGTACTGGTCGGTGAGGTGGTTGAGGAACCGGCGCGCCTGGTCGAAGCGTGTCGCGAGGTCGCCGAGGAGGCGGCCGAGGCCCGTCACCGGCGTGCGCTCGGCGGCGGCGCGGTACCAGTGCGGCCCGAGCCACTCCAGCAAGCCTTCCGCGCCCCGTTCGCCGGCGAGCTGCTCGACGTCGTCGAGGGTCGGGCGTGATCCGGCGACAACGGGCAGCGACCGAAGGAGCCGCTCCAGCTCGATCGGATGCACGGCCCGCGCGGCCGAGTGGTCGGGGAACACGCCGGTGAGGAACAGCGCGAGGTCGCCGAGCCGCCGGTAGATGCCCGGACGATCCGACTCGGGCACGGCGTCGAGCGTGGCCGCGAGTCGCGCCGCGTCCAGCTCGCTGAACCGCTGCCTGCGCCACCGGCCCCGGCGCTGGGTCCACACCGGACCGCTCATCACCCGCGTGTACGAGGTCAGGTGCTCCACCATGAAGTACCGGCGGGCGGGGTCGACGCCGAACTCGCGCAGCTGCCCGGCGTCGAACACCGGGACCCGCAGGCGCGGCGTGATCCGCTCCTCGACGAACGAGGTGTGCCCGAGCTCGTCGACGGTGCGGTGCACGGCCACCGCGAAGACGAGGAACGGCGACGCGTGCACGAGCAGCTCGTTGTCGACCTCACCGCCGAGCACGAGCTCGAACGCGGCCGGCGAGCCGAGCGCCTCCTCCACGAGCTCGGGATGCGAACGGAGATAGGCCGACGCGTCCTCCGCCGGCGGCGAATCGACCACCGGCCCGAGGAGCGACAGGTCGGTCTCAGTGAGGTGCTCGAGGTACGCGTTTCCCGGGTTCATCAGTCCAATATGCACGAACGACGGCGCCGGCGGGGTCATTCCGGTGACATCCCGGTGACGTCACGTCGACCGGGCTAGGTTGCGCCCGTCGGGATGCAGCAGACAGTCAGGGCGGACGCCGGCGTCTACCAGGGCGCGCGGCACCACGAGCAGCTCGAACCGGCGGCGACGTTCGTACCGCCGCCGCACCCGTGGGGCGCGCTCGTCACCGCGTGCATCGCGCTGTTCCTGATTGCGGTGAACACGACCGCCATCAACACCGCCGTCAGCGCCATCGCCGACGACCTGACGCTCTCTTCCACGACCCTTGCGTGGGCGCTGAACGCCTACCTCCTCGCCGTCGCCGCCTTCGTGGTGCTCGGCGGGCAACTCGGCGACGTCCTCGGCCGCAAACGCATCTTCGTCGTCGGCATGGTGCTCTACACGCTGGCCGCGATCGTCGTCGCGAGCTCGGGCTCGGCGTTCCAGCTGATCGGCGGGCGAGCCCTGCAAGGCATGGGAGCGGCGATCCTGATGCCCGCCACCATGGCGATCCTGCATGACGCCTTCCCCAAGGAGAAGCAGGGGCTCGTCCTCGGCATCTGGGGGGCCGTCGGCGGCGTCGCCTTCGCGGTCGGGCCGTTGATCGGCGGTGTGTTCACCGACACCATCAGCTGGCGGTGGGTCTGGTGGAGCAACGTGCCGGTGGCGATCGTCGCCCTGCTCCTCGCCCGCCCGATGCTGAGGGGTCTGGCTCCCGGCAAGAAGGGCGTGCGGTTCGACGTCGCCGGCATCGTGCTGCTCGCCCTCGGGCTGTTCACCGCGATCCTCGCGCTCCAGCAGGGCGCGCGCTGGGGCTGGGGATCGGCGTCGATCCTCGGGCTGTTCGCCGTCGCCGTGGTCACGCTCACCGCTTTCGTGCTCGTCGAGCTGCGCGCGAAGCAGCCGCTGGTGCATCTCCGCCTCTTGGCCAACCGGGTGTTCACGGGCGGGAACGTCGGCACGCTCGTCAACTCGGTCGCGCTGATCGGGTTGCTCTACTTCTTCAACTTGTACGTGCAGTCGTCGGTGCTGCTCGACTACTCCGCGCTGCTCGCAGGCATCGCGCTGCTGCCGTTCGGCTTGGGGATCTTCGTCGCGTCGCTCGTGTCGGGCCGGCTCGCCGACCGAATCGGCGCCCGCCTTCCCGTCGCCGTCGGCCTCGGCCTCCAAGGCGTCGGCTGCTACCTCCTCTACCGAAGCGACGTGTCGACGACCTACAGCGGGCTGTGGTTGCCGACGCTCGTCGCCGGCGTCGGCGTCGGCATGACGTTCTCGACCCCGTCCGCCGCCGGTCTCCAAGCCGTTCCGCCCGAGGAGTGCGGCGAGGCCTCGGGGATCATCAACATCTTCCGCTACGTCGGCGCGTCGCTCGTAGTGGCGGTCGGAAGCCTCTTCTACACCGGCGTGGGCATCGCCGAGATGAACCGCCAGCTCGACGCGGCCGGCGTGAGCGGCGTCGAGGAGGAGCAGCTCGACCAGGCGCTCACCGGATCACCCGCCGCGATCAGCGAGCAGGCGAACCAGCTGCAGGGCGCGCAGCGTCAGGCGTTCGTCTCGGGCGCGCAGCAGGGCACGGTCGACGGGTTCGACGCGTCGATGCTCCTGATCGCGGTCACCTCGGCCGGCGGGCTCGTGCTGTGGCTCGTGCTGATGCGGCCGGGTCGCCGCGTCAGTCGGCCTTCCCCTTCTTCTGCGCCTTCCGAGCCTGCTTGAACTCGCGCACGCGCGCGAGGGACTCGGGCGAGTCGACGTCCGCAACCGACCGCGGCGTCGCGTCCGAGAACGGCGCCGCCGCCTCCTCCCAGCCCGGCGCCGCCTGACCCAGCCGCTTGCCGAGGATGGCGAGGAAGATCTTCGACTTCTCCTCGCCGTAGCCAGGGAGCTCCCGCAGGCGGCGGTAGATCTCCTGCCCCGATGGCGCGTCGCGCCAGATCGCGCCGGCGTCGCCGCCGTAATGCTCGACGACGTACGCGCACAGCGCGTGGGTGCGCTTGCCCATCGAGCCGGGATAGCGGTGCATGGCGGGCTTGTCGCGGAAGATGGCCTCGATCTTGTCGGGGCCCATCGCGGCGATCGTCTCGGCGTCGAGCGAGCCGCCGAGCCGCTCCCGCAACGTGAACGGGCCCCGGAACGCCCACCCCATCGGGACCTGCTGGTCCATCAGCATCCCGATGAGCAGCGCGAGCGGGTTGTCGACGAGCAGCTGGTCCGCCTCGGGCACGCCCGTGATCGGGATGGCCGCATGGCCCTGAGCGGCTTCGTGGGTCGTCATGCCGTCAGGCTAACGCCGGGCAGTCCCGTGTCACTCCTCGATGGAGATCGCGTGCTCGGGGCAGTTCTGCTCTCCGACGCGCGCCTTCTCCTCGAGCCCGGGTGGCACGTCCTCGTTCGGGATCAGGCAGTGGCCGCGGTCGTCGGCCTCGAACACCTCGTCTGCGAGGACGTAGCAGCGGCCGTGCCCGACGCAGAGGTCGGTGTCGACGCGCACCTTCATGACGGCGGCGTGAACACGAGCGGCAGGTAGTCGACGGCGCGGATGCCCATCGTGTACTTCGGTTCCTCACCGGGCTTGATCGAGTAGTCGGGGATGCGCTCGTGGAGCTGCTCGAGCGCGACGCGCAGCTCGAGGCGGGCCAGGTGCGATCCGAGGCACCGGTGCACGCCGCCGCCGAACGCGAGGTGGCGGTTGGCGGGTCGCTCGAAGTCGACGTCGTCCGGCTGCGGGAACCCGCGCTCGTCGATGTTCGCCGAGCCGAGCAAGCACCGTGATCCGCTCGCCGGCCTCGAGGTCGCTCGCCGCAGAGCTCGACGTCCTCGGCTACGACGCGCGGAACGCCCGGCACCGGCGTCTCCCAGCGCAGCAGCTCCTCGACCGCGCCCGGGATCTGCGACGGGTCGTCGACGAGGCTGTTGCCGTTGCTCGGGATGCTGCGCGAGGTACGACACCATGCAGCCGACGGACGCGGTCACGGTGTCGAGCCCGGCGAGCAGGAACAGGTAGCAGATGTCGAGGATGTCCTCGCGGGTGAGGCGATTCCCGTCGACGTCCGCCTCGAGGAACCCGGTCAGCATGTCGTCGCGCGGCTGTCGCTCGCGCTCGTCGAGCACCTTGTCGAAGTAGGCGTAGATCTCCTGGCCGGTCTCGCGCCTGGATGCGCTGGTACTCCTGCTGGTCCCTGGTCTCCGGCCGGATGATGTTGTCCTTGAACTTCAGGAAGAGATCGAGGTCCTCGAGCGGCAGGCCGAGGAGCCGGAGGAACACTGTGCACGGGAGCGGGATCGCGAACGCGCTGTTGAACTCGCACTCGCCCGTGTCGATGAAGTCGTCGATCAGCTGGTTGCTGAGCTTGCGCACGTCGTTCTCGAGCAGCGCGACCTGCTTCGGCGCGAACAGCGGGTCGAGCAGCCGCCGGTACTTCACGTGCTCGGGCGGGTTGATCTGCAGCGGGATGAGCGGACGCACGTTGCCGATCGAGATCGCGTCCATGTCGGACGAGAACAGGTCGGCGTGCCGCAGCGCGAACTCGACGTCCTCGTGGCGGGCGATCATCGTCCCGCCCAGCTCCGTGCGGAGGATCGGCGAGTGCTCGCGCAACATGTCGTAGATCGCCTGCGGCTTGGCCGGATCGAGGTCGAATTGTCCCGCGGGCATCTCGGGCGTATCGGACACCGATTCCATCTCGGACATGGACGTCCCTCCCGGCTCGATGGGAGCGCCCCCACCTGACGCTGGCGTCAGCATAGCGGGGAGATACCGTGGAGTATCCGACGCCTGGAGGTGGCCTCGTGACCAGGCTGCATGCCCGCCCCGCCAACGTCGTCGTGCTCCGCCCGTCGTACCGGGACGCCCTCGCCGCTGCGGCCTCGCACTTCAACGACGCCGTCGGCGAGGTCGACCGGGTGCTCTCCCAGGTGGGCGACCACCTCGACGAGAGGGTCCGCGCCGGCCGGGCGGCGATCCGGGCCGGCAAGCTCGCGTACCGCCAGCAGCGTCAGCGCGACCGGGTGCGGGGCCCGCTCGGGCTCGTCGCCGGCTACACGCCGTCGAACAGGCGGTAGCCCTCGAGGTAGCCCATCTCGACCAGCTCGGCGCGCGGGCTTTGGCGCGCGAGCTCGTCCCGGATCGGCTTCGTGTCGATCGCGTTCGAGAAACCGGGCAGCCAGTCGTCGTGATGGCTGAGGACGACACGCTGCGGTCGCAGCAGGTCGGCCTGGCGGGCCACGAACCCGGCGAGCGATCCCTGGACCGGCTCGCCGTCGACGTTGCCGCGCCCGGCGGCGGCGAGGATCGCGACGTCGGGCCTGAGGTCGCGCAGGATCCCGGACCAGTGTCCCGACGTGTCCTGATAGAAGAGCGAGCCCGCGGGCGTCTCGAACACGTAGACGAGCGCGCCGCCGTCGCCGCGGGCGCCCTGGTAGCTGGCGCCGAGGTGTGCTTGCACGTCGGCGTCGAGGCTCCCGAACCACTCGGCCAGCGCGGCGAAGCGCGCCTGCTGCTCCTGGTAGGTGAGCCCGAGGTCGCCGATGCAGACCTCGTCGGCGTCGGTCATCTTCGTCTGCGACCACACGCACGAGTGCTGACTCGGGAACGCGGTCACCGTGACGTCGGGCGCGAGCCGGACGCGCTCGCCGCCGGCGACGGGGAGCAGCTGCTCGCTCGGGACGCCCTGCTCCTGCATGACCCGCACGGTCTCGTACGAACCGAGGATCTTCGCTCCGGTGTTCCGGGCGATCGTCTCCGCTCCCCAGAGGTGGTCGAAGTGCGAGTGGCCGACGACGACCCAGTCGGCGCGATCGACTTCACCGGTCGTGAGGCCGACCCTCGGCGCCGAGGGCACGCGGTCCATGTACGCGTCGAGGAAGACGACGAGGTCGTCGACCGTGAGACGGAACGTCGCGCAACCCAGCCAGTCGAGCGTCGCCGCCACGATGATCAGCCGCTCGCGGGACCGCTCCGCAGCACGGTCCCTGCCAGCTCGCCCGTGGGCTCGCCCCCGCGCATGAAGACGCGTCCGTTGACGATCGTGGCGTCGTAGCCGTCGCCGCGTTGCACGAACCGCCCGGCGCCACCGGGAAAGTCGTGCACGTACTCGGGCAGCGGGAGATGCAGCGCGTCGAGGTCGAACACGTTGAGGTCGGCGTAGGCGCCCTCGCGGATCACGCCGCGGTCGGCGACCCCGAAGACGTCGGCCGTGTCCGACGTCAGACGGCGGATCCCGTCCTCGAGGCTGAACACGCCGCGGTCGCGCACCCAGTGCGCGAGGAAGAACGTCGGCAGCGACGCGTCCATGATCTGGCCGACGTGCGCGCCCGAGTCGCCCAGGCCGAGCATGACCGTCGGGTGGTGCAGCATCTCGTCGACGGCGGCGAGGCTCTGGTTCAGGAACGGGAAGCTGAACAGCGCCCGCCCACGGCTCTCGCGCGTGAGCCGGACGAACGTCGCCGCCGGTGACTCGCCGGCGCGCGCCGCGATCGCGCCGAGGCTGTCCTCCGGCGTGTAGGCGTAGTGCGCGTCCGTCGTCCCGACCAGGTACACCCAGCCGGGGTCGAGGCCGGGCGGACGCTCGTCGGCGTCGCGGATCAGCTGGGCGCGTCGTTCGTCGTCTTCGAGCGCGGCGAGTCGGCCCTCGAGGTCGAGCGCCTGGAGCTTCTGCCACGACGGGAGCCCGTCGTAGAACGTGTGGTGCGCGATCCCGAACAACAGCCCGATGCCGCGCGCCGTCGTCTGCGGGCGGAGGTGCGCACCGCGGGCGGCCTCGTCGTCGACGAAGCCGAGCACGCGCGTGTGGAGCTCGGGCCGGAAGTCGCTCTGGGCGAGGCCGAACGTGACCGGCCGGCGGCTCGTGCGGTTGACGTCCGCCATCCAAGCCACCTCGGCGCGGGAGCCCTCGTAGTCGGCGCCGTCGTGCTCGCCGAACTTGGGCGCGACCTCGAACGTGCCGCGCCCGTGCCGTCCGAGCACCTCGCCGATCGCGAGCAGCTCCTCGGGCGTGGCGTACGTGCCCGGGACGGCGCGACCGTCGGGCACGCGGTGGAGCATCGTGCGCGAGGTCGAGAAGCCGAGGGCGCCGGCGGCGATCGCCTCGTCGACGAGCGCGGTCATCGCCGTGATGTCCTCGGTCGAGGCGGGCGCTTCGTCCAGCCCGCGCTCGCCCATCGCCCAGTGACGGACGGCGCAGTGGCCGACCATGCCGCCGACGTTCACGCCCTTCGGGAGCCGGTCGAGCTCGCCGAGGTACTCGCCGTACGTCTTCCAGTGCCACGACAACCCGTCGAGGATGCTGGCGGCCGGGATGTCCTCGACCGACTCCATGAGCTCGGCGAGGTACTCGCGGTCCTCGGGCTTGCACGGCGCGAACGTCACGCCGCAGTTGCCGAGCACGACCGACGTGACGCCGTGCCAGCACGACGACGACGCAACCGGGTCCCAGCCGACCTGGGCGTCGAGGTGGGTGTGGACGTCCACGAACCCGGGGCTGACGACGCGTCCCTCGGCGTCGATCGTCTTGCGGCCGTCACCATCGAGGTCGCCGACAGCGGCGATCCGGTCGCCGGCCACCGCCACGTCGCCCCGGAACGACGGACGCCCGGTGCCGTCGACCACGGTTCCGTCCCGGATCACGAGGTCGTATGCCATGCCTGCCCCCTGCAGTGCCGGTGCGATCGGAGCCTACGCCCGGCCGAAACCGCTCTTGCGCCGCCGATCCGGCCCGGCCAAACTTATACTCTGATATGACTTTGGTGCAGCAGGCCGCGCAGGAGCAGGGGCGCCGGGAGCAGGGCAAGGAGCGGCGCCGCCGCCGGATCCTCGACGCGGCCGCGCAACTCGTCGAAGCAGAAGGGCTCGACGGCCTCACGATGCGTCGCCTGTCCGACGCCGCCGACGTGAGCTACGCGACCGTCTACAACCTCGTCGGGTCGAAGGAGGACGTGCTCGTCGCGCTGCTCCGTTCCGGCCTCGAGGACCTCGGCGCGCAGCTGGCGGCGGTCGCGTCCCGGGATCCGCTCGACCGCGCACGCGCGCTCGTCGCCGGGGTCGTCGACCACTTCGTCGCCCGCCCCGAGCTGTACCGCGCCCTCGTCCAAGCCGTGCACGATCCCGCCGCCGGGACTCGGGGCGTCCCGATCCGGCGTCGCACCATCGCGCTGTACGAGGCGTCGATCCGCGACGCGATGGAACAGGGCCTGCTGCGGGATGATCTCGACCCGCACGTCCTCGGCTTGCACGTCACGCTGGCGGTCAACGGCGTGATCCGGCGCTGGGCCGCGGGCGAGATGAACGCGACCGGGTTCCGCGCCGAGGCCGACTACGCGCTGCGCGTGTCGTTGCTCGGCGTTGCCACCCCGTCGACGCGCAAGCAGCTGCTCGCCGAGCTGCGGGCGTGCGAGCGAGTGCTCGCGCACGCCGGAAACCGCGCCGCCTGATCGGAAGGGTTCCCATGGGACGGAAGATCCTGTTCATCACCACCGACCAGCAGCGCTACGACGCGCTCGGCTGCAACGGCAACGAGATCGCACGGACGCCCGTCGTCGATCGCCTCGCCGCCGACGGCATCAACTACCGGCGCGCCTACAACCAGAACACGGTGTGCATGCCGGCGCGCTCGACGATGCTCACGGGTCAGTACGTGCGCACGCACGGCGTGTTCGCCAACGGCGTCCAGCTTCCGCACGACGCGCCGAGCGTCGCGGCGCATCTCGCCGAGCACGCCGGCTACCGGACCGCGCTGCTCGGCAAGGCGCACTTCGATCCCGGCTTCGATCCGATGTTCACCTTCCCGGAGAACGCGCATGGCCGGCGAGGGCTCGACCGGCCCGTTGCGCGGCTTCGAGCACGCCGAGCTGGCCATGCACGCCGCCGACCATCGCCGGGCGCCCGTTCCAGCACTACGGCAAGTGGCTCGTGGAAGAACCACCCCGACGACGTGGGCGGCTTCGCCGCCGCTGCTCCAGGCCGAGGGCGGCGGCGACACCGGCGCGCCCGAGACGAAGATCAACCCGATCCCGCGCGACCTGTACCACACCGACTGGGTCGCCGACCGCACGATCGCGTTCCTCGACTCGCTCGCCGACGCCGACGACTGGTTCGTGTGGATGAGCTTCCCCGATCCGCACCACCCGTGGGATCCGCCCGCCTCCGAGCGCAAGCGGGTGCCGTGGCAGGACCTCGACCTCCCGCCCGGGCACCCCGGCTCGCCCGACGCGATCCGGGACGTGCTCGCGCAGAAGCCGCCGCACTGGCTCGGGTTCTACGAGGGGTCGTGGCACAACGTCGAGGGCGGGACCGGCGCGGTTCGTGCCCGCCACGCTCGAGGACGACCAGCTCCGCGAGGTCAACGCCATCACGCACGTGATGAACGAGCTCATCGACGAGGCGTGCGGCCGCGTGCTCGACACCGTCGAACGGCGAGGCTGGACCGACGACACCGACGTCTTCTTCACCACCGACCACGGCGAGCTCCAGGGCGACTACGGCCTCCTGTTCAAGGGCCCGTTCCACACCGATGCGTTGATGCGCGTGCCGCTCGTGTGGCGGCCGGCGCGCGTCGGCGGGCGTCTCGCCGGCCGACGTCGGCGAGCCGGTCGGGCACCTCGACCTCGCGCCGACGTTCTGCGACATCGCCGGGGTCGAACCGTCGGCGTCGATGCAGGGCGCGCCGCTGCCGACCGCCGCCGGCTCCGCTCGCGAGCGGGCGTTGTGCGAGTGGGACAGCCAGTTCCCCGGCTACGCGATGCACCTGCGCTCGATCTACCGCGACGGGTGGTTGTGCACCGTGTACGAGCCGAGCACCGTGGGCGAGCCGAACGGCCTCGAGGAGTTCCTCGGTCTCCTGCCCGAGCAGGTCTCGCGGCGCCTCGGGTTGGCGGACGGTGGACCGCGCAGCTCCGTCGTCTACGACGGCACCGAAGGCGAGCTGTACCGGGTCGACGAGGACCCGCACCAGTTCCGCAACCTCTGGGACGACCCCGGGTACCGGGCCGTGCGATCGGACCTGGTCGCCGACCTCTACGACAGCCTGCCGGCGGAGCGCGAGCCGAAGTTGCCCGTCTCACGCCCGGCGTAGGAAGGAAGGGACGCAAAAATGCCGATCGGACCGACCAAGGAGCAGATCCAGGCGCTCCTCGACAGCGACCTCGAGGCGCCGGTCGTGATGCTCAACCTGCTCAAGTTCGCCGAGCGAGCCGGCGACGACGGCGGCGACGGCGACGGCGGGCAGTCGGGGCGCGACTCCTACACGCGCTACGGCGACCGCGTGCGCTCGATGCTCGAGCAGACCGGCGCCCGGATCCTGTGGCAGGGGCGCGCCGACTCGGTCGTGATCGGTGGGGACGCCGACGAATGGGACGCGGTGATCCTCGTCGAGTACCCGTCGCGCAAGGCGTTCATCGACATGACGTCGAGCCCGAAGTACCAGGAGGTCTCGAAGGATCGCACCGCCGGGCTCGCCGACTCACGCCTCATCGCGATGACGGAGCTGTACCGGGAAACGGGGGACTGAGCTACCTTCGCCGCTGATGATCCGAGGTGAAGGCACCGCGGTCGCGCGTGGGGTCACGCCGCAGGAAGCGTTCGACTTCGTGCTCGACCCCGCTCAGTACACGAAGGCCGACACGAAGATGGTGTGGGTCACCAAGCTCGGCGACACCGCCGACGGCATGATCGCCCGCGAGGACGGCCGCTTCCTCGGCAAGTTCCCGGGCTCGGTGATCACCCGCTACCGCTGGGAGGCGCCGAACCGCATCGACGTCACGCTCGAGCACGGTGTGCCCCAACATCTGCACGCCTGGTTCGAGATCGACGAGGTCGAAGGCGGCACCCGCATCCACCACGTCGAAGAGATGGACCTCGGCCGGGGCCCCCTCGGCTGGCTGTACGACCGGGTCGGCGGGCAGTGGTTCGCCGACTCCGTCGTCAAAGAGGTCGACGAGATCGCGCGGGCTGCTCGAGGCGGGCGAGCGTGGCCACGGCGTCGCCGCGCACGACGACGCGGGAGCGAGTCAGCCGCGGTAGCCGTGGGCGTGGGCGGCCTGACCCTGTCGGGTCGCGCCCCGCTTCGCCCGCTCCCTGCTGTCCTTGTCCCCGGGGGCGTAGCGGTACTTCCTCCCGTGGTCACCCCACTGGTAGTACGGACCCTTGTTGTCGTGGCGCCGTCGGACGGGCATGGCGCGCCTACTCCTCGCCGGCCAGTGCCTTGCGCGCCCGGCTGCGGGTCGCGAGGTCGGTGGCGTGGGACATCACCGGTGCCGAGCCGATCCGGCTGAACCCACCGATTCGGGGAACGGTGATCGTGCGGTATCCCGGGACGCGTTCCCGGGTGAGCGCGCGCATGATCGCCTTCGCCACTGCGTCCGGGGACAAGCCGTAGTCGAGCGCGCCCGGCTCGGCCGCGGGCTCGCCGGTGCGGATCCGGGCCATGAACTCCGTCTTGATCGGACCGGGCGCGATCAGCGTGACCTGCACGCCGCGCCCGGCGACTTCACGGCGAAGGCCGTCGGTGAACCCCTGCACGGCGAACTTCGTCGCGCAGTAGACGGTTTCGCTCGGCGAGGCCACGTAGCCGGCGATGGAGCCGACGTTGACGATGTGCCCGCGGCGCCGTTCGAGCATCCCCGGCAGGACCCGCTGGGTGAGGTCGATGAGCGCGAGCACGTTGACCTCGAACAGCTGGCGGACCTTGTCCGGCGGCATGGCCTCGACCACGCCCTGCCAGCCGACGCCGGCGTTGTTCACGAGCACGTCGACCGGCTCGCACTGCTTGACGAGGGCGGCGCGGTCGGCATCGTCCGAGACGTCGGCGGGCGCCGGCACGATCCCGGAATGCTCGGCCGCGAGCTCCTCGAGCCGGCGTTCGTCGCGGGCGGCCGCCCAGACCAGGGCCCCTCGGCGCGCCAGGCGCAACGCCGTGACGCGGCCGATACCGGTGGACGCGCCGGTGACCATGACGCGGGTGCCGTCGAGCTCCATGTGACCCTCCTCGTTCGGGTGGGTCGTCGTGTTCTACCCGCTCCCGAGCTCAGGCGACACGTCGGGCCCCGTCGAGGCGATCTGCGACCGATCCGCACGCTTCGACGAGCGCGGGCACGAACGCCCGGGCGCCGAGCACGCACGCGGCATGGTCGGTGTCGGCGGGATGGATGGTCGCACCCGGGATCGCTTGCGCGAGCTTGCGCTGCCGCGAGGGGAGACGAGTTGATCGCGGAGCGTGACGACGACCGAGGCGGGGACATCGATGCTTCCGACCCACTCGTGCGACGTGAACTGCCCGAGCGCGTACGCCGCGCCGATCATCGCGACGGGATCGCAGCGGAGCATCTCGCGAAACGCCCACTGTGGCAGCCGCACGCCGTCGAGCACTTCGGGCGCGGGCGGTGGGATCGCGACGGGCGATGAGCGGCGCGGCCACGGCAGCGCGTCGGCAACGCGAAGCGCGGTCAACGCGCCCCAGAGGCTCCAGAATCCCCACCGTTCGTGCGGCTTGCCGCGGAAGTTGCGGCTCGTCGCGCAGAGCACGAGGCCGTCGACGCGATCCCGGTGGTCGGCGCCACATCAACTGTGCGACCGGGCCGCCCAGCGAGTACCCGACCGGAATGCAGCGCTCGATCTCGAGCGCGTCCATGAGCGCGACGGCGTCGTCGGCGCAGTCGGTGAGCCGGTACCGCGATCCTGCTCGGAGCCCGCGGCCATGACCACGCAAGTCCATCGCCACCACGCGGAAGCGTTCGCTCAGGGGGCCGAATGCCGGGAACCAGTTCAAGAGCCCGGACGCGCCGAGTCCGTGCAGCAGCAGCAGTGTGGGCGCGCCACGGGGACCCGGCATGTCGTAGGCGAGGATCGTCCCGCGCCCGCCGAGCTTGACCGGCTTCCCGGCGGGGACGGCATCTGCCGACAGCCGCCCCAGGCTGAGCCCGATGACCTCGAACACGCGACCTCCCCCTACCCGTCGCGCCCTGCACAATCCTTACCAGATTGCGGCGCGCGGGTGGTCGACCTGACGCGCCTGTCATACAGTGCGGGCGCGCCGGCGCGGCCGGCGCGACGCGCGAGGGGGAGCAGGGCACATGGCCAAGGTCGAAGAGTCTCGGGTCACGCTGGACACGACGGACGTCGACCGGCATCTCGGCCAACCCGTCGGCGGGGGGCAGCTCAAAGAGCCGGTCGCGGTGAACGACATCCGCCGCTGGGCGCAGGGCATGCAGTACGCGAACCCGCTCCACTACGACGACGTGTTCGCGGCAAAGACACGATTCGGGCGAATCGTCGCGCCGCAGTCGTTCACGATCTGCTGCGACGTCGGCCACGGCGCCGGCCCCGCGATCGTGGGCAGCATCCCGGGCACGCACATGATCTTCGGCGGCGACGAATGGTGGTTCGGCGGGCCGCGCATCCTCCCCGGCGACCTGCTGCGCATGGAACGGCGCTTCCACGACTACAAGGTCTCCGACACGAAGTTCGCGGGCCCGACGATGTTCTCCCGCGGTGACACGCTCTACCGCAACCAGCGGGGCGAGGTCGTCGCCCTGCAGCGCTCGACGTCGGTGCGGTATCTCGCCGAAGAGGCGCGACGGCTCGGGTTCTTCGAGCAGACGGCTCCGCGCCCCGAGTGGACCGACGAGCAACTCGGGAACGTGGAGAGCATGCGTCTCGCCTGGATCCGCTCGAACCGTCAGGGCGAGACGCCACGATGGGGTGACGTCGACGAGGGCATGCAGCTGCCGCGCCGCGCCATCGGGCCGCACACGATCGCCAGCTTCGCGACCGAGTGGCGCTCGTACACGTTCACGGTGTGGGGCTCGAGCTATCAGGAGGGCCCGGAGCACCTGCAGGAGGCGGGATGGCTCCCCGAGATGGAGCGCAACCTCGAAGCCGGTGAGGAAGACCCGGCGCTGACCGACGGGCTGTACCGCGGGCCGTCCCGCGGGCACGCCGACGAGGAGCACGCGCAGCTCATCGGCATGCCGCGCGGCTACGGGTACGGCGCGTCGATGGGCGCGTGGGTGCTCGACTACGTCGCGTACTGGGCCGGGCACGAGGGCTTCGTGCGGCACTCGAACGTGCAGTACCGGTTCCCGGCCTTCGAGGGCGACGTCACGTACCTCGACGCCGAGGTCACCGGCAAGCGCCATGACGAGACGCTCGGCGTCTCGCTCGTCACGCTCGAAGTCGTCATGAGCACGCAGGACGGCGCGGTGATGGCCAAGGGCCCGGTCGAGGTGCAGCTGCCCGAGTAGCTCGCCGGAACCGGGCGGGATCGCATGACCACGTTCCGGGGTCCGCCCCCCGAGACCGAGGAAGGGATGGGCGCGCTCACCCTGAGCGGCTTCCTCCTCGAGGTGACGCGCCGGTACCCCGAGCGCGAGGCGGTGGTCTTCCACGAGCCCGACGGCGGGGAGGTGCGGTGGAGCTACCGCGACCTCGAACGCGAAGCGCGTCGCGTGGCACACGCCGTGCTCGGGACCGGGAGCGGGCAAGGACAGCCGGGTCGGGATCCTGATGGGGAACCGCCCGGAATGGGTCGCCGCGCTCTACGGCGTCGCGCTCGCCGGCGCCGTCGCCGTGCCGCTGAACACGTACTTCGAGCCGCCGGAGCTCGACTACGTCCTCCGTCACTCCGACGCCAAGCTGCTGCTCACGCAGGCGCGGCTGCTCGGTCATGCGTACGTCGACCAGCTCGTCGAGCTGTGCCCCGAGCTCGCCGGGGCGGCGCCGGGCGAGCTGCGGTCCAGCCGCTTCCCGCACCTGCGCCGAGTAGTCGCCCTCGACTTGGACGAGCGCCGCGGCGCCGTCGAGCCGTGGGACGAGTTCATCCGCCTCGGCGACGCCGTGTCGGAGGAGCTGGTGGAGGCGTCTGCCGCCGAGATCACCCCGGCCGATCACGCACTCATCATCTATACGTCGGGTACGACGGCGGCGCCCAAGGGCGTCCTGCATCCGCACCGGGGCCCTGCCATCCAGAGCTGGAGGTTCGCCCAGCAGCTCCGGCTCGACCCGAGCGTCAGGGTCTGGAGCGCGTTCCCGTTCTTCTGGTCGGCGGGCCTGGTGATGGTGATGGGCGCGACCCTCGCCGCCGGCGGGTGCCTCGTGCTGCAGGAGCACTTCGAGCCGGGTGAGGCGCTGCATCTCCTGGAGCGCGAGCACGTGACCTCGCCGCACGCGTGGGCGCATCAGCTCGCCGAGCTCGAGGACCATCCCGACTGGGCGAGCGCCGATCTGTCGGCGATTCGTCACTGCGAGGCGTTCACGAGCTTCGGCCGTCATCCGAGCGTGCACGTCGAGGACACGTGGAGCCCGCGCGCCGCGTACGGGCTCAGCGAGACGTGCACGATCATCAGCTCACTGCCCGCCGACACGCCCCGCGAGATTCGCGACCGCAGCCAGGGCACGATCCTGCCCGGGAACCTGGTGCGCATCGTCGACCGTGACACGGGCGAACCGTTGCCGGTCGACGCGATCGGGGAGATCGCCGTCAAAGGCACCACGCTCATGCTCGGGTACGTGAAGAAGCTTCCCGAGGAGTGCTTCGACGAGAACGGCTTCTTCCACACCGGGGACGCCGGGTTCGTCGACGACGAGATGTACCTGCACTGGACCGGTCGCATGACGGAGATGATCAAGACGGGCGGTGCCAACGTGTCGCCGGTCGAGATCGAGGAGACGCTGCTGCGGCACCCCGGGCTGAAGGCGGCGCTGGCCGTCGGGATCCCGGACGAGAAGCTGGGGGAGATGGTCGTGTTGTGCGCGGTCGCGCACGACGGCGTGGCCGTCGACGAGGGCGACGTCCGTGACTTCCTGCGGGGCCGGGTCGCCGCGTACAAGATCCCGCGCCGGGTGCTGTTCTTCGACGAGGACGAGCTGTCGTTGACCGGGAACGCCAAGATCCGGGGCGACGAGCTCCGCAAGCTGGCGATGCAGCGGTTGTCGGTGGGCGAGACGATCTGAGCACGACTTCGACCTCGTCTACACGCGCGTGGGGTAGACCATCTCCGGATGACGATCCTGCAAGGGGAGTCCGTTCGGCTGCGACCCGCCACGCTCGACGATGTGCCCGAGCTTGCGAAGATCCGCGCGACCCCGGAGGTCCACCGCCACTGGCGGGGCGGCGACGACATGGTCGCCGCCGTTCTCGAGGACTTCCGCGAAGAGGGCAGCACGGCGTACGCGATCGAGCTCGACGGCGCCGTCGTCGGCTGGATCCAATGGCAGGCCGAGGAGGAGCCCGACTACCGCCACGCGAGCATGGACATCTACGTCGATCCCGCCGTGCACGGGCGCGGCGTCGGCACCGACGCGGTCCGGACGCTGGCGCGGCACCTGATCGCCGACCACGGCCACCACCGCCTCACGATCGATCCCGCCGCCGACAACGCTGCCGCGATCCGTGCGTACACGAAGGTCGGCTTCCGCCCCGTCGGCATCGAGCGCCGCGCCGAACGCGGCGCCGACGGCACCTGGCACGACGTCCTGCTCATGGACCTCCTCGCCGAGGAGCTCACGGATCCTGCTGACGCCGGTGACGCATCCGGCACGAGGGAGGTCCCGTTCCGTGCGTCCGACTCCGCGTTCGTACGTTCTGACGATCGCGTGCCGTCATCGAGCGTCCCCGTCTGAAGAGTGGCGTGCCGCCACCGAGCACCATCGGGGCCAGGTGCAGGCGCAGCTCGTCGACGAGGCCTTGTTCGAGCGCCTGGCCGATGACATCGCCGCCGCCCATGATCACGACGGCACCATGGGTCGCGGCGGACCGCGCCTGGTCGATCGCGGTGACCAGATCGCTGACGAAGGTGAAGCGCATCCCCAGTTCGCGTTCCAGCCGGACGTCTCGCGGCGGCGAGTGGGTGACGACGAAGAACGGCGGCGTCCCCGTCTGATCGGCGCCGTACCCCATGTCTTTGTTCCACCCGTCGGGGGCGTTGACGATGTCGAACAACCGCCGCCCCATCACCACAGCACCGCTCTCCGCCGTCGCCCGTTCGAGGATCTCGGTGTCGACCGCGTCCCGCTGCATGACCCACGTGTGGAGCTCAGGTGCATCGCCGAGCCCGTGTTGTTCATCGGCGCCCTCCCCCGTCACAAACCCGTCGAGCGACATCGTGATGTCGGCGATCACGTTCGGCATTGCGGCCTCCTCTCGGCGACGGTCGCCAATGCAGACCGTCGTACGGCGCCCAACTCATCGCGGCCGAGCACCACGGGATAGCCGGAACGCCGGGTGATCCCGACCCGTCCTAGCTTCGTTCTCGTGCAGTTCAGCCCCGAGTTGCGTGATGACGTGGCCTCCGGCGATATCACGGTCTCGTTCCGGCTGTGGCGCCGGCCGAAGGTGAAGGTCGGGGGCCGCTACCCCGTCGGGCCCGTGGTCATCGAGGTGAAGTCGATCGAGCTGGTGCCGTTCTCGAGCGTGACGCGCACCGACGTTCGGCGATCGGGGGAGCAGGACCGCGAGGAGCTCCGACGCCGCGCGGCCCATGCCGGGCCGATCGACGACGACACGCTCGTGTACCGGATCGAGTTCCACGTCGTGTCGTAAGCCGGCGGGCAGTAGCGTCGGCGGGATGAAGGCTGCCGTCTACTACGAGACCGGACCGCCGAGCGTCTGCCTCTACGAGGACGTGCCGGACCCGGTGTGCGGGCCGGGCGACGTGCTGGTCGACGTCGAGGCGATCAGCATCGAGGGCGGCGACACGCTCAATCGCGCCGGCGGCGAGATGGCGACGTCGCCGCACGTGGTCGGGTACCAGTGCGCGGGGACGATCGCCGAGGTCGGAGCGGACGTGCACGACCGCCGGCCCGGGCAACGGGTGGTGTGCACGATGTTGTGGGGCTCGCACGCGGAACGGGTCGCCACGCCGTCGATCATCACGTGGGTCGTGCCCGACGGGCTCGACATCGTGGAGGCGGCGTGCGTGCCGGTGGCGTGGGGCACCGCGGACGACTGCCTGTTCGAGTTCGGGCATCTGCAGTCGGGCGAGACGGTCCTGGTCCAGGCGGGCGCGAGCGGTGTCGGGCTCGCGGCCATCCAGCTCGCCAAGCGGGCGGGCGCGACCGTGCTCGCGACCGCGTCGAGCGACGAGAAGCTCGAGCGCCTACGCGAGTACGGCCTCGACCACGGCATCAACTACCGCACGAGCGACTTCCCGGCGGTCGCCCGCGAGCTGACCGGCGGGCAAGGCGTCGACCTCGTGGTCGACTCGGTCGGCTCGACGCTCGCAGGGAGCGTGCAGGCGCTTGCGTACCGGGGTCGCGTCACGCTCGTCGGCAACGCGGGACGCGATCCGCAGCCGTTCGACGCGTGCATGCTGATGATGGGCAATCAGACGCTGACCGGCGTCTTCCTGGGCGCCGAGATCACCAACGATCGTGTGCGCGCCAACGTCGCCCGACATCTCGAGGACATCGCCGCCGGTCACCTCCGAGTCGTCGTCGACCGGACGTTCCCGCTGTCCGACGCCGCCGGCGCCCACGCCTACGCCGAGAGCCGTCAGGCCTTCGGGCGCGTGGTGCTGATCCCCTGACCGCCGAGAGGCGGAAGGGAAGGGCGGATCAAGCAGGCACGGACGCGACGAGCTTCTCGCTCGCGTCCCACAGGCGACTTGCAGCGTCGTCGTCCTGTGCGACGGTCGAGGGTGCGGTGGGCTTGCACTTGTAGAAGTACCCACCCGACACGCCCTCCACCTCGGGCGACGACGCCAGGTAGATCGAGGTGCGCGCGCCCTTCTCGGGACTGATCGCGAACGGGCTCGCCAGGTACTTGATCCCCCAGCCGTAGATGCCGCCGAGGTCGCCACCTCGGCCGAACTCGCTGCGCACGAACCCGGGGTGCAGCGCGTTCACGGTGATGCCGGTCCCGTCGAGCCGGCGGGAGAGCTCCCGGGCGAAGTAGATGTTCGCCAGCTTCGACTTGCTGTACGCCTTCGCCCACCGGTACTTGTGCTCGGCCTGGAGGTCGTCGAAGTCGAGTCCCTGGCGGGCGCCCTTGTGCGCACCCGACGACACCACCACGACGCGAGCCGGTGCGCCGGCGCGCAACCGCTCGAGCAACAGGTCGGTGAGCAGGAAGTGGCCGAGGTGATTGACGCCGAAGGTCTCCTCGAAGCCCTCTTGGGTCTCGGCGCGGCGGTGCAGGATCAGCCCGGCGTTGTTCACGAGCACGTCGAGGTGGTCGAAGCGGTCGAGCACGTCGGCCGCGAACGACCGGATCGACCGTGAAGCTGGCGAGATCGAGCGACATGACTTCGACGGAGTCGTTCCCGCTCCGCTCGGCGATCTCCTTCTGAGCCGACCGGCCGCGCTCCTCGTTGCGGGAGGTGATGACCACCCGGGCGCCGAGACCTGCGAGCCCGACCGCGGCCTCCTTCCCGATCCCGGTGTTCCCGCCCGTGATCACGACGACTTTGCCGGCCATCTCTGTCATGACCGACAACGCTATCCGTGGCCGCCCATCCGATGAGACGCGTCGCCTGCGAATCAACGTGCGATCATCGAGATCGACCTGACCGCGCTGCGGGAAAGGGAGCAGGGGACCATGAACAACGACGGGTACCTCCCGATCGAGAACCACGGCGTCATCGGTGACCTGCACACCGTCGCGCTGGTCGGCACGGACGGGTCGATCGACTTCATGTCGTACCCGCACTTCGGCTCGCCGACGATCTTCTGCCTGCCTGCTCGACGCCGAGCACGGCGGCCGCTTCCAGCTGCGCCCGTGCCACGCCAGCCGGCGGCGATGAAGCAGATGTACCTCCCCGACACGAACGTGCTCATCACCCGCTCCCTCGATCGCGGACGGCGTCGGCCGAGGTGTCCGACTTCATGCCCGTCGGCACGGACGAGCACGAGCACTGCCACGCCGCTCGTCCGCCGGGCCAAGGGCGTCCGGGGCGAGTCGTCGTTCGACATCATCTTCGACCCCCGCTTCGACTACGGCCGCGCCGGCCACAAGGTCGACGTGCGCGAAGGCGAGATCCTCTTCCATTCCGAGGGGCCCGACGGCAGGACGGTGCGTCTGCGGTCGCAGGTGCCGCTCGAGGTGAAGGACGGGGCCGTCGGTCGGCACGTTCACGCTCCGCGCCGGCGAGACCGCCGCGTTCGTCATGGAGGAGGCCGAGCCCGGAGTTGCCGAGCCCGTCAGAGTCTCCCCACTACGTCGCCGAAGTGTTCAAGGACACCGTGAACTACTGGCGCACCTGGATCGGGCGCTCGCAGTACCACGGTCGCTGGCGCGAGACCGTGAACCGTTCCGCGCTCGTGCTCAAGCTGCTGGTCTCGGACCGCGTTCGGCTCCCTGGTCGCCGCGCCCGACGTTCGGCCTCCCCGAGGAGCTCGGCGGCGAGCGCAACTGGGACTACCGCTACACGTGGATCCGTGACGCGTCCTTCACGCTGTACGCGCTGATCAGGCTCGGCTACACCGCCGAGGCGGGCGCGTTCATGCGGTGGATCGAGGATCGCTGCAACGATCTCGAGCCCGACGGCTCGCTGCAGATCATGTACGGCATCGACGGGCACAAGGACCTCACCGAGGAGATCCTCCCGAACCTCGAGGGGTACGCCGGCTCGTCGCCGGTCCGCATCGGCAACGGCGCGTACGACCAGCTCCAGCTCGACATCTACGGCGAGCTCATGGACTCGGTGTACCTCTACAACAAGTACGGCGCGCCGATCTCGCACGACCTCTGGGACAACCTCGTCCGGCTCGTGGACTGGGTGACCGACCACTGGCAGCTTCCCGACGAGGGCGTGTGGGAGGTGCGCGGCGGGCGGCAGGAGTTCCTGTACTCGCGGCTGATGTGCTGGGTGGCCGTCGACCGGGCGATCCGCCTCGCCGACCGTCGCTCGTTCCCGTATCCCGTACGAGCGGTGGCGAGAGACCCGCGACGAGATCTACGAGGACATCTACACGAACTTCTGGGATCCGGAACAGCAGGCATTCGTCCAGCACAAGGGGTCGAAGATGCTCGACGCGTCGACGCTGCTCATGCCGATGATGAAGTTCATCGGCTCGACCGACCCCCGCTGGCTCTCGACCCTCCGGGCGATCGAGGAGAGCCTGGTCGAGGACTCGCTCGTGTTCCGGTACCGCATCGGTGACGCCGCCGCCGACGGGCTCATGGGCGAGAGGGCACGTTCAACATGTGCTCGTTCTGGTACGCCGAGGTGCTCGCCCGTTCTGGCGACGTGCAGAAGGCGCGGCTCGTGTTCGAGAAGATGCTCGGCTACGCGAACCACGTCGGGCTCTACGCCGAGGAGCTCGGCCCGCACGGTGAGCACCTGGGCAACTTCCCCCAGGCGTTCACGCACCTCGGGTTGATCAGCGCCGCCTACGCCATCGACCGCAAGCTCTCCGACTCCGGCTGGGTGGCGTAGCTAGAGCTCGACCTCCCACGGGCGCGTCTCGATGATGTCGCGCACCCGCGCGAGGAACGCCGACGCGTAGGCGCCGTCGATGGCGCGGTGGTCGAAGCTCAGGCCGAGCATCCCGATGGCGTGCACGACGATTGCGTCGCCGCCGCCGTCGAGCTCGACGACCACCGGGCGGCGCTTGACCCCGTCGGTCGACAGGATCGCGACCTGCGGCTGGTGGATGATCGGCGCCGAGATCGTCGTGCCCGACGGGCCCGGGTTCGTGATCGTGAACGTCCCGCCGGTGACGTCGTCGGGGGAGAGCCGCTTCGCCCGGGCTCGCGCGGCGAGGTCGGCGATCTCCTCGGCCAGCGCGACCAGGCGCTTGTCCTGCGCGGCGCGGACGACGGGCACGATCAGACCTTGGTGATCGAGGTCGACGGCGATGCCGAGGTGCACGTCGTGGTGCACCAGGAGCTCGCCGTCACCGACCGACGCGTTCACGTGCGGGTACTCGGCGACGGCGTCGACGAGGGCTCGGGCCACGAACGGGAGGTAGCTGAGCTTCTTCGTCCGCCGGGCGCGGTCCACCAGCTCGAAGTCGACCTCCATGGCGATGAACGCGTGGGGCGCGACCTGCAGCGAGCGCAGCAGGTTGGCGCCGGTCTGCAGCTGGATCCGGTTGAGGGCAACCGTCTCGTCGGTGTCGCCGGGCTTTGTGCCGGCAGCGCGGGCGAGAACGTCGTCGCGGGTGACGCGTCCTGCCGTCCCCGTCCCGGTGATCGTGCCGGGCTCGAGCTGGTGCTCGGCGACCAGTCGCCGCACCGCCGGTGACCGGAACCCCGGCCGCGCTCGGCGCGGTCGACGGAGGCGGGCCGGATGGACGGTGGCCACGGTTCACACGGTAGTCACGGGGGGACCACCAACTGCGGTTCTCATGGTCGTATGGTGAACTCGGTGAAGCTGTTCGATCGGCTCGCGCACCATCCCAACGGGCATGGGCGCAACGGGCACGGTGACGTGCCACTCGACGAAGCGCTCGCCGACCATCGCCTCGCCTGCATCTCGCGAGCCCTCGACGACCGTGAGATCGCGCTCCGCCAGCAGAGCCAGGTGTTCTTCCAGATCTCGGGCGCCGGACACGAGGCGCTGCTGCTCGGCCTGACCCGGTCGCTGCGCGCGGGCTACGACTGGTTCTTCCCCTACTACCGGGACCGCGCCCTCGTCCTCGGACTCGGCGTGACGCCGCTCGAGATCCTCCTCCAGGCGGTCGGCAGCGCGGACGACCCCGCGTCGGGCGGTCGCCAGATGCCGTGCCACTGGGGTGACGCGGCGCGCCACATCGTGAGCCAGTCGAGCCCGACGGGCAGCCAGTGCCTCCCGGCCGTCGGTTGCGCGGAGGCGGGCCGCTACATCGTCGGGCGCGACCTTCCCGGCTGCAGCGCGTACGGCGACGAGGTCACCTACGTGTCGCTCGGCGAAGGCGCGTGCTCCGAGGGCGAGTTCTGGGAGAGCCTGAACACCGCGTGCCGGCTCGGGCTGCCCGTCCTCTACGTGGTCGCAGACAACGGGTACGCAATCTCGGTGCGGGCGAGCGACCAGGCCCCCGCGCCGGTGTCGGAGATGGTGATGGGCATCCGCGGCCTGCACGTGACCGTCCTCGACGGGCGCGACTACTTCGAGGTGCGAACGCGCGGCGCCGAGGCGATCCAGCGCGTGCGCGCCGGACAGGGGCCGGGACTCATCCATGCCACGGTGACGCGCCCGTACTCGCACTCGCTCTCCGACGACCAGAAGAAGTACCGCCTCGCAGAGGAGCTGGAGGACGAAGCCGAGCACGACCCGATCCTGCTCCTCGAACAACAGCTCGTCCGGCTCGGCGTGCTGACGCCCGAGCGCGCGCAGGAAGTCCGGGCCGAAGCGAACGAGCTCGTAGCCGCCGCCGCCAAGGATGCGCTGGCCGCGCCTCGTCCCGACCCGGAGAGCATCTCGCACCACCTCGTCGGGCCTCGGCCCGGTCACCGAGGTGCCGGCCGATCCGCCCGCCGACGGCCGGCGATCCGGTGGCGTTCGGCGAGGCGATCCGCCTCACGCTCCACGAGGAGATGGCGCGCGACCAGCGCATCCGCGTGTTCGGCGAGGACGTCGCCGACGCCGACCCACGCGTGCTGGGGAAGGTGCCGGGCAAGGGCGGCGTGTTCGGCGTCACCTTCGGGCTCCAGACCGAGTTCGGCATCGCGCGCTGCTACAACACGCCGCTCGCGGAGGCGAACATCGTCGGCCGCGCGATCGGGCAGGGCACGCGCGGGCTGCGGCCCAGTCCCGAGGTGCAGTTCTTCGATTACATCTGGCCCGCGATGCAGCAGATCAAGTCGGAGGCGGCGACGCTGCGCTGGCGCTCGAACGGCGAGTTCAGCTGCCCGATGGTCCTGCGCGTCCCGATCGGCGGATATCTCACGGGCGGCTCGATCTGGCACTCGCAGTGCGGCGAGTCGATCTTCGCCCACGTTCCCGGCCTGCTCGTCGCCTTCCCGTCGCGCGCCCGCGATGCCGCCGGCCTCCTGCGGACCGCGTTCCGGTACGAGGACCCGGTGCTGTTCCTCGAGCACAAGCACCTGTACCGGCAGGGCTACAACCGTGATCCGCTGCCCCCGCCCGACTGGCTGTTGCCGTTCGGCAAGGGCGCGTACGTCACGCGCGGCGAACGCGTCACCGTGGTGACGTACGGCGCCACCGTGCACCGCGCCGCGCTCGCGGCCCGCGAGATCGACCCCGACGGCGGTGCGGTCGAGATCGTGGACCTGCGGACGCTCGTGCCGTGGGACCAGGACATCGTCGCCGAGTCGGTGGCCAAGACCGGCCGGGTGCTCGTCCTCTACGAGGACACGCTGCGCTGCGGGTTCGGCGCCGAGGTCGCGGCGTGGATCGCGGACGAGTGCTTCGAGGATCTCGACGCGCCCGTCTGGCGCCTTGCCGCGCTCGACACGCCCGTCCCGTACGAGCCGACCCTCGAGCAGGCGGTCCTCCCGCAGGTGGACGACATCGCCCGCGACCTCCGCGCCCTGCTCGCCTACTAGCGAGCACACGAGCAGTCCAGCGCCGGTTCGGGTCCCTGCGGCAGCGGGTAGACCGTCGCGGTACCCTCCGCGGTACCTGACCGGGGGTCGTCGATGGATCGCATGAGCCCGCTGGACGCATCGTTCTTGCACGTCGAGAACGACGCGAACCACATGCACATCGGTTCGGTCGGGATCTTCGAGGGACCGGCCCCGAACTACGGCGACTTCGCCGACCTCGTCGCCGGCAAGCTCCCGCTCGTGCCGCGCTACCGCCAGAAGGTGCGCTTCGTCCCGTTCGATCTGGGCCGCCCGGTGTGGGTCGACGACCCGCACTTCAACCTCGGGTACCACCTGCGGCACACCGCGCTGCCGCCGCCGGGCGGCGACCAGGAGCTGCGCAACCTCGTCGGCCGGCTCATGGCGCAGCAGCTCGACCGCACCAAGCCGCTGTGGGAGATGTGGATGGTCGAGGGCCTCCAGGACGGCCACTGGGCGCTCGTGTCGAAGGTGCATCACTGCATGGTCGACGGCGTGTCGGGCTCCGACCTGCTCGCGGTCATGCTCGACCCCGAGCGCGAGCCGCCGCCGGCGAACGTCGACACCTGGCGTCCCGAGCCCGAGCCGTCCGACGTGCGACTCGTGAGCGAGGCCATCGGAGACCTCGTTGCCAGCCCGTACGAGCAGTTCCGCGCCATGCGCGCCGCGGCCCGCGGATGGGGCCAGCTCGCAGGGCTCTTCGTCGACGCCGCCCGCGGCGTGGCGTCCATGGCCGGCCTCGTGCGGCCGACGGTCGAGTCGTCGCTCAACGGCCCGATCGGTCCGCACCGACGCTGGGACTGGGCGCACACCACGCTCGCGGACGTGAAGCGCGTCCGCTCCGCGCTGGGCGGCACCGTGAACGACGTCGTGCTCACGGTGCTCACACGCGGGTTCCGCGACCTGATCGTGGCGCGCGACGAGTCACCGGCAGGGCGCGTGGTGCGCACGCTCGTGCCGGTCTCGGTGCGACTCGCCGACGAGCGCGGCACCTACAACAACCGCGTCTCGGCGATGTTCGCCGAGCTGCCGGTCGGGATCACCGACCCCGCCGAACGGCTCGAAGCGATCCGGGCGCAGATGGCAGGGCTCAAGGAGTCCAAGCAGGCCGTCGCGGGCGAAGTGCTGACGTCGCTGTCGGGGTTCGCGCCCGCGCTGCTCCTCGCGGTGGGGACGCGGGTGGCGTTCCGCATCCCGCAGCGCAACATCAACACGGTG
The DNA here is from genome assembly GCA_963747195.1 of uncultured Actinomycetes bacterium. Taxonomy (GTDB): domain Bacteria; phylum Actinomycetota; class Acidimicrobiia; order IMCC26256; family JACDBD01; genus JALZAA01. The sequence continues at coordinate 408,476 of CAVVDV010000005.1, read as the reverse complement.
ACCACGAACGTCCCCGGGCCGCAGCTCCCGCTCTACGCGTGCGGCCGGCAGATGCTCGAGGCGTTCCCGTTCGTGCCGATCGCCGGGCACCTGCGCATCGGCGTCGCGATCTTCTCGTACAACGGGATGCTGAACTTCGGCGTCACCGGCGACTACGACACCGCGCCCGACATCGGCGTCCTGTGTCGCGGCGTCGAGGACGGAATGTCTGAATTGTTGAAATTGGCAGGCGACACAGGCCCCGACGCGACTGGCGCAATCCGCCGGTGCTCCGACAGCGAACGAATCTGCGAGAGACTGAAACCGACGACGTAGCACCGGGAAGAAAGAAGGCGCGCCATGGCGGTCGACGAGCAGGAGATCCGTTCGGGGACGGTGGAGGAGCTCGCCGAGACCGTCTCCGACGCCGAGAAGCGTGAGGCCGTCCACAACGTGCGCTCGGCCGGCGACGCGCTGTTCACATGGGACTACGAGCGCAGCCGCGAGGCCTTGAGCAAGCTGTACGAGAAGGCGAAGACGTCGATGTGGAACGTCTCCACCGACATCGACTGGGACATCGACGTCGACCCGTGGAAGATCGCCCGCGACCCGAACAACCCGCTGAACACGACGATGGCGCTCGACCGCGCCGGGCACGCCGTTCGAGAAGCTCTCCGAAGACGAGTGGTTCGACCTCGGCGCCGCGCAGCAGGCGTGGGTCCTCTCGCAGTTCATGCACGGCGAGCAGGGCGCGCTCATCTGCACCGCGAAGATCGTCGAGCAGGTGCCGTGGATCGACGCCAAGTACTACGCCGCCACGCAGGTCATGGACGAAGCGCGTCACGTGGAGGTCTATTCGAAGTACCTCAGCGAGAAGTTGGCGCACGAGTTCCCGATCAACGTGCACCTGCGGGCGCTGCTCGACGACGTCGTCTCCGACTCCCGCTGGGACATGACCTACCTCGGCATGCAGATCATGGTCGAGGGCTTGGCGCTGGCTGCCTTCGGGTTCCAGTACCAGACGTCGCCGGATCCGCTGCTGAAGCAGATCACCCGGTACGTCATGGCCGACGAGGCGAGGCACGTCGCGTTCGGCGTCATGTCGCTCAAGGAGGCGTACCAGGACCTCGAGGCCGCTGAGATCCGCGAGCGTCAGGAGTTCTGCTACGAGGCCGCGGTCAAGATGCGCGACCGCTTCCTCGGCCAGGAGGTCTGGGAGTGGGCCGGCCTGCCGGTCAAGGAGTGCACGCGCGTCGATGCTCGACGCGCCGATGCAGCGCGAGTTCCGCAAGATGCTGTTCTCGAAGATCGTCCCGAACCTCAAGAAGCTCGGTCTCCTCGACGCCGGCGACGGCTGGCTGCGGCAGAAGTTCGGCGAGCTCGGCGTCCTCGAGTACGAGGACTGGGAGGACACCGGCGCCGAGTACGAGCGCATGCAGCTCGAGCAGACCGCGAGCTGACGCTTCTCGGAAGGCTCAGGTCCGCATACCGGCCTTCAGGCTGCCGAGAACGGACTGGACGTCGTCGCGTTCGAGCTTCTTCAGGGCTGAGGCTCGTGCCTGCTTCGTGACGGGGCCGCGGCGGGCCGGGTCCATGGCGTTCATGCCCATGATCTTGAGGTCGTCGCCGGTGGGCTGGAAGGCGAGGACGGGCACACCGCGGCGCCGGATACGCGCCGCCTCTTGTCCCAGATAGAACCGGCACAGGCGGCGCGCAGGCAGGTCGAGCGAGGGGCGGAGCCGGTTGCCCGCCACCGACATCGGCGAGCTCACGATCACCAGGTCGAGGTCGCGGTCCGCGGAGCCGGCGGCTTTGCCGACCGGCGTAGCAGGAGCCGGAGCTTGCGACGGCGACCAGTCAGCAAGGAGGTCGGCGTTGGTGGGGGAGTGCGCGCCCCCGTCGACGAACGCGACGCCGCCGATCGTCACCGGCTCGAAGAAGCTCGGGATCGCGCACGACGCCGCCACCGCGTCGGCCACCGGCGCGGGTGGCGCACCGGGGCGGCCGAACACGACACGGTTGCCGTCGCGAAGACGAACCGCGGTCAGCCACAGGTTCCGCTCGGGCCAATCGGACCCGAACAGCGGGCGGAACGCGGCGGCGACGAGCTCGGTCGGCATCGCGCCGGCGGGGAGCGCGCCGGCCAGCATCACGCCGGGCCGGTTCATCCAGAAGGGTCGCAGCGCCGCCCGCATGAGCAGCGACGGAGACGCCATGCGCGGGAGGCCGCGCCGACGGGTGGGGCCGCTCGGGAAGCGCGCCGGTCCGTCACCCATGCCGGCCCGGGCCCCGAGCCGGGCCCCTTCCGGTGAGATGGGATCGCCGGTCGAACGTGCTGCGAGGTCCCGGGGTGAGAAGCCCGCCCGCAGCAACGCGCCGACCACCGAGCCTGCCGACGTCCCCACGATCACCTCGGCATCACGCGGGTCCCAACCCGTCGCCTCGCACAGACCGTCGAGCACGCCGGCGTGGAAGGCGTGGCCGATCACGCCGCCGGCGCCCAGCACCAGCCCGATGCGGGGGGCTCTCGTCACGAGGCCGGATGGTACCTCCCGATCCCGGCTAACCTCATTGGCCCCTCGAAGACACTCGAGTCACTTTCGCAACTTTTCCCTCAAGCCAGGCCGATCGCAGACCGATGACCCGTTTCGTGCGCCCCTCTCGCCGGCTCGCCCCGTTCGCCCTGTTGGCGGTGCTGGCCCTCGCCGCCGTCGGCTGTTTCGGCCCGGTCAAGGGTCGGCGCCGGCCGGTCCCGGTGATGGGGCAGTCGGACCTCACCGCCGCGCAGATGGCCGGGTTCTTCTGGGCCCATCAGCCGCCCGGCTCGCCGTGCCTGACCGTGTCGGTGGAGGAATTGACCGCGGACTTCCGGTGGCACGGCAATGCCGAGAACGTCCGCGGCGACATCGCGTTCGCGCAGTCGATCATCGAGACCGGGTGGTTCCGCTACGGCGGTTCGGTGCAGTGCGAGCAGAACAACTACGGCGGCTTCCTCGGAAAGTCCTTCCCCGACGCCGAGACCGGCGTGCGGGCCCAGATCCAGCACCTCCGCGCGTACGCCGACCCGTCCGCGACGAGTTGCACCGCAGCCGCCCTTGGCGACGCCGTGCGCCGACCCCGTCTTCGACCTCGGTGAACCCCAAGGGCAAGGCGCCGAACTGGAACGACATGGGGAACGGCAACTGGGCCACGGCCCCCGACTACGCCGGCAAGGTGCTCGACCGTCTACAACGACATGCGCGCGTACGCCGGTCTGCCCGGCGTCTGACGCACCGCTGCTTAGACCGGCCGGAGCGTCACCCGTACCGGTCGGTGGTCCGACCCGACTTCGTCCAGCACCGTCGCCGTCCACCACCTCGACGTCGCGGCGCACGAGCACGTGGTCGATCTGGCTGTGCGGTCGGTGCGCGGGCCACGTCCGCCCTCGGACCGCGCGGCGCCAACCGGGAAGCAACGCGCTCACCGCCGGGCCCCACAGGTTGAAGTCGCCGACGATCACGGCGCGCTGGTCCGGCGGCGGAAGCCGCCGCCGGAGATTGCGCAGTTGCATGGGCGGCGCGTACGGCAGTCGCGAGCTGAGGTGCACGGCGATGAGATCGAGGTCCTGTCCGCCGACGTCGAGCGCCACGCGCAACGCGCAGCGGCGCAACGCCGGATCGCCCGGCACGTCGCCCACCGGGATCATCTCGACGAGCCGCGCCGGCAGGCGGCTCACGACGGCGAGGCCGATCCGGCCGTTCGCCCGGTGTGGCCGGGCCGAGATGATGTGGGGCCACGGCTCGACGATCCCGCGTCCGAATGACGCCCAGTGCACCGTGGCGCCGCTGTCGGTTGCCACCAGGTCGACGACGGCGGAGCCCTCGTCGGGCCACCACGACTCCTGGAGGACGAGCACGTCGGCGTCGAACGAACGCAGGGCGCCGGCCACGTCGAACGCCCCGTTGGTCGCCGCCTTCTCCGGCGGCGGGCCGTGCTGGCGCAGGCGCGGCGTCGAGACGCCCCGGTTGCGCTGCCCCCCGTGGAGGTTGAGCGTGACGATGGAGAGCTCACTCATCGATCAACAGCTTGACACTCGATCTGCGGATTTCCGACGCGCCTGCGTAGGCTCGAAGCCCTTACCGCTTGTCACACGGAGGACGGCATGGCTGATCTGGCCGCAACCTCCGGCATCGACGAGGCGTTCGACTTGTCGGGCCGGGTCGCAGTGCTCACCGGTGCCGCCAGCGGCATCGGCCGGTCGACCGCCCACGTGCTGGCGGGCGCGGGCGCGACGGTCGTGCTCGGCGACATCGACGAGAAGGGCGCGCAAGCGACAGCCGACGAGATCGGATCGCGGGGTGGGACGGCGCTCGCCGCTGCGCACGGACGTCACGAAGCGGTCCGACATCGACGCACTCGTCGACCGGGCCGCGGGCGACTACGGCCGCGTCGACATCATGGGCAACATCGCCGGCATCCCGCACAACCAGATGGTCGCAGACGTGACCGACGAGGACTTCGAGCGCATCCTCGCCATCAATCTCAAGAGCGTGTTCTACGGCTGCCAGGCCGCGCTGCGGGTGATGACACCGCAGAAGTCGGGGAGCATCATCAACATCTCGTCGGGCGCCATCGACACACCCGCGCCCACACTGGCGTGCTACGCGATGACGAAGGCCGCCGTCGCCATGCTCACCAAGACGCTGGCGATGGAAGCGGGGCAGGCCGGCATCCGGGTGAACGCGCTCGCCCCGGGCGTGATCCTCACGAACTTCTCGCGCCAGCACTTCGTCGACGCCGACGGCACGGTCAACGAGGAACGCCTCCAGCAGTACAAGCAGCGCTTCGGCGCGATGTCGCCGTTGGGACGGATCGGGACGCCCGAGGACATCGCGTGGACGATCCTCTACCTGGTATCGGACGCGGCGTCGTTCGTGACGGGCCAGACCATCCGGCCCAACGGCGGCGTCTCGATGCCCTGGTAGCTACCGGGAGATCGCGGCGACGAACCGTCGCCGCCCGTCGGCCGCCAGCGCCGCCCGCGCCGCGTTGGCGCCGCACGCGCCGTGCACACCGCCACCGGGATGTGCGGACGCCGACGCGAGATAGAGCCCGCGGATCGGGGTCTCGGCCCGTCCCAGCCCCACGGTCGGTCGGAAGATCAGCTGCTGGTGCAGCTGTGCCGTTCCCCCGTTGACGGCCCCGCCGACCAGGTTCGCGTCGGCTGCCTCGAGCATCGGCGGCGTGAGGACGTTGCGGCCGACGACCCGGTCGGTGAAACCCGGCGCGCGCGCCTCGAGCTCGCGCTCGACGCGCGCGACGAACCCCTCGGTCTCGCGCTCGTCCCACTTCCCCGAGAGGTCGCCGCCGGCGTCGCCGACCGGCCGGTGCGGCACGTGCGTGTAGCCCCAGACGCTCTCGGTCCCCGGCGGCGATCGGGTCGGATCGCTCGTCGTCATCTGCCCGATGAGCACGAACGGCTTTGCCGGGATGCGCCCCGTCGCGAGCTGCGCCGCCACCTCGCTGAGATGGTCGAGCGAATCGCCGAGGTGCACCGTGCCGGCACGGTGGGCGGGCTCGGCTGACCAGGGGACCGGGCCGTCGAGCGCCCAGTCGATCTTCACCGTCGCGTGGTCGTACGCGAACCCGCGCATGCCCTCGAGCACGCGCGCCGGCAGGTGCTCCTGACGCACGAGCGAGCCGTACAGCGCGGGCGCGCCCACGTCGGCGAGCACGGCGCGCGCCACACCGATCTCGTCGCCGTGCTCGGTGCGCACCGCAACCGCGCGCCGGCCCCGCACCTCGATCGAGGTGACGGCGGTCGAGCAGACGACCCGCCCTCCGCGCGCCTCGAGCCGGCGGACGAGCGCGTCGGTGAGGCGGCCGGCTCCACCCTCCGGAACCGGAAAGCCGTGCTCCTGGCCGAGCGACGCCAGCACCCAGCCGAAGAACCCGCCGAGTGTCTGCTCGGGCCCGAGGTCCGTGTGCAGCGTGTTGCCGGCGAGCAGCAACGCGGCACCCGAGCCGGCGAACGCCTCCTCGGCCATGGTGCGGACGGGCAGCAACGCGAACCGCGCAAAGCGGGCCCAGTCGCGCGGCCCGACGGCGGCGGCCAGGCGACCGCCGGCGACGACGGGCGGGAACGGCGTCAGCAGCGCGTCGACGAGGTGCCGGCCGACTCGCTGCCACCGTGCGTACAGCGCGCGCCAGGCGGCGCCGTCGCCGGGCGCGTAGTTGTCGAGCGACGCCGCCGTCTCGTCGACGTCGGTCGAGAGCACCGCGCACCCGCCGTCCGGCGTCGGGTTCGCGAGCGCGATCGGCGCGTGGCGCCACCGGAGCCCGAACTCCTCGAGCCCGAGGCCGCGGATGACGGGCGACGCCGCCGCCAAGGGGTAGAACGCGCTGAACCGGTCGTGCACGAAGCCCGGCTCGGTGAGCTCGCCGCTGCGAACGGCGCCGCCCGGGTCGGGCTGCGCCTCGAGCACGAGCACCTCCCAGCCCCGGTCGGCGAGCAGGTTGGCGCCGACGAGGCCGTTCGGCCCGCTGCCGATGACGATGGCGTCAGGGGTGGTCACCGCGCCTCCCGTTCGGCTTGGCGGCGCGCGCGTCCTCGAGCCGCTCGAGCACCTCGGCGTCGACCGCCGCAGCTTCCGGGCCGTAGCCGAGCACCGCCGTGCCTTGCGCGCTGCAGTGCGGGCACGCCAGGCCGACCACCGCGAGCATGTCGTCAGGATCGGACGCTCCCTCGAGGCGCCGCAGCTGCCGGAACACCGTCTCGTCGGCGGGGGAGAGCCGGTGGCAGGTGAGGCACTCGACCTGACCGCCCTCACGCGGCATGAACTGGCCCGTGAACCCGAGCGACTCGAGCTCGCCGAGCACGTCGAGGATCGTCTCGTCCTCGCCTTCGCCGGGCACGTACTCCATCCGCAACCGAACGTACCCGCCTCTCGCGCGCGACGTGCGCCACCGTTTGGGCCTCTGACCTGGTACAATAAGAAAGGCGAGCACAAAGCCACCACAACGGCACGGCTCGCGGGTCACCTCATCGCTTCCGTTCGCGGCTCGCGCACGGGTTCCGAGGGGACCCACCGCCACAGAATGCGGCGGGCGCTACCAACACCAACGAGCCCGAAGAGAACGAAAGCGAGTTCCCCTTTGTCACCCACGTTCGAAACACTCGGCGTTGCTGCCGATTTCGTCGACGCGCTCGCGCGCGACGGCATCACCGAACCGTTCCCCATCCAAGCGCTCACGATCCCCGATGCCCTGGCCGGCCGCGACCTCTGCGGCAAGGCCAAGACCGGCTCGGGCAAGACGCTCGCGTTCGGCCTTCCGCTGCTCGAGCGAATCGGGCGGGCGGAGCCGAAGACGCCGCGGGCCCTCGTGCTCACGCCGACCCGTGAGCTCGCCAACCAGGTCAAGAACGTGCTCGCGCCCCTCGGCAAGGTGCGCGGCGTACGAGTCTCGGCCGTCTACGGCGGCGCGTCGATGGAGCGGCAGATCACCGCCCTCCGCAAGGGCGTCGACGCCGTGGTCGGCACGCCGGGGCGCCTCATCGACCTCCTCGAACGACGCGAGCTGTCGTTGCCGTGCCGTCGAGATCCTCGTCGTGGACGAGGCCGACCGGATGGCCGACCTCGGCTTCATGCCCCAGGTGCAGAAGCTGCTGCACCGCATCGAGTCCGAGCATCAGACGATGCTGTTCTCGGCCACCCTCGACGGCGGCGTGCGACAGCTCGTCAACCGCTACATGCACGATCCCGTCAAGCACGAGGTCGAATCGCCCGAGGCGACGGTCGACGAGATGACGCACCGGTTCCTGCACGTCCACCAGATGGACAAGGTGAAGGTCGCCGCCGCCATCAGCCGCGGCGTGGAGCGCACGCTCGTCTTCGTGCGCACCAAGCGCGGCGCCGACCGGCTCGTGAGCCAGTTCCGCCGTGAGGGTGTGCGCGCCGGGGCCATCCACGGCGATCTCCGGCAGGGCGCGCGCGAGCGGGCCCTGGCCGACTTCTCCAGCGGCAAGCTTCCTGTGCTCGTCGCCACCGACGTCGCAGCCCGCGGCATCCACGTCGACAACGTCGACGTGGTCGTGCACTACGACCCGGCCGAAGACGAGAAGGCGTACCTGCACCGGTCGGGTCGTACGGCGCGTGCCGGCGAGGCCGGCGTCGCGGTGACGCTCATGCTCTGGAACCAGGAGAACTTCGTGCGCGTCGTCCAGCGTCGCCTCGGTCTCGACGAGCCCATCGTCGAGGTGTTCTCGAACGACCCTCGCCTCGCCGATCTCGGATCGTTCGAGACGGCGGGCTCGGCCGTCGCCTGACGGTTCGCCGGCGCACAGGCTGGCTGCTGCGCACAAAGCCCGCCCCGGTGCCGCGGGCGCGTGGCACGATGGCGGCATGACGCGCATCTCGCGCCGGGCGACCGCGATCACCGAGTCGGCCACGCTGGCCGTCGACGCCCGCGCCAAGGCGCTGCACGCCGCCGGCGAGGACGTGATCGGCTTCGGTGCAGGTGAGCCCGACTACCCGACGCCCGAGCACATCGTCGTCGCCGCCGTCGAGGCGTCCCGTGATCCCCGCAACCACCGGTACTCACCGACCGCGGGGCTGCCCGAGCTTCGCCTCGCCATCGCCGAGAAGACCCGCCGCGAGTCGGGCGTGGACTGCGAGGCCTCGCAGGTGCTCGTCACCAACGGGGCCAAGCACGCGGTGTACGAGGCGCTGCAGACGATCGTCGACCCCGGCGACGAGGTGCTGCTCCCCGCGCCGTACTGGACGACGTACCCGGAGGCGATCTCGCTCGCCGGCGGTGAGTCGGTCGTGGTGCCGACCACGGAGGACACCGAGTTCCGGGTGACGGTCGACCAGCTCGACGCCGCCCGCACCCCGCGCACGAAGGCGTTGTTCTTCGTGTCGCCCGGCAACCCGAGTGGCACCGTGTACCCACCGGCCGAGGTGAAGGCGATCGGACGGTGGGCGCTCGAGAACGGCGTCTGGGTGATCGCCGACGAGATCTACGAGCACCTGACGTACGGAAAGCACCGGTTCACGTCGATGCCCGGAGTCGTCCCCGACGTCGCCGGCAGCACGCTCATCGTCAACGGCGTCGCCAAGACGTACGCGATGACCGGCTGGCGGGTCGGGTGGATCATCGGGCCTCCCGACGTGATGCAGGCCGCCATCAACCTCCAGTCGCATTCGACGTCCAACGTCGGCAACGTGTCGCAGCGGGCCGCGATCGCGGCCCTGCACCGGCGACCTCGAGGCCGTCGCGGCGATGCGCTCCGCGTACGAACGGCGCGGTCGTCGCATGCACGAGCTGCTGTCGGCGATCCCCGGCGTGACCTGCATCGAGCCGCAGGGAGCCTTCTATTGCTTCCCGTCCTTCCAGGGCGTGCTCGGCCGCGAGATCGCAGGGAAGACGCCGCGCAACACGATGGAGCTCGCCGCGCTGCTGCTGGACGAGGCCAAGGTCGCAGTCGTCCCCGGCGAGGCGTTCGGCGCCCCCGGGTACGCGCGCCTCACGTTCGCGGTGTCGGACCAGAACATCGAGGAAGGCGTGCAGCGGATCGCCAAGCTCCTCGCCTGACAAGGAGAAGCACTGGTGACCTCCCGCGTCCTCGTCGCCGAGCAGATCGCACCCCGTGGGATCGAGGCGCTCAAAGCTGCGGGGCTCGACGTCGACGAGCGCCTCGACCTCGACCCCGACCAGCTGCTCGAGGCCGTGCACGACGCGGCCGCGCTGATCGTTCGCAGCGCGACGCCGGTGACGGCCGAGGTGCTCGGCCGCCGCCCCCGACCTGGTCGTGGTCGGACGGGCCGGCATCGGTCTCGACAACGTGGACGTCGCCGCGGCGACCCGCCGGGGCGTGATGGTCGTGAACGCGCCGCAGTCGAACGTGCTGTCGGCCGCCGAGCACACGATCGCACTCCTGCTGGCCCAGGCCCGCAACGTCCCCCAGGCCGACCGGGACCTGCGTAGCGGCAGCTGGAACCGCTCCCGCTGGGAGGGAGTCGAGCTGTACGGCAAGACGCTCGGTGTCGTCGGACTGGGCCGCGTCGGCGTCCTCGTGGCTCAGCGCGCGCATGCCTTCGGCATGCGGCTCGCCGCCTACGACCCGTACGTGAGCGACGAGCGCGCCCGCCAGCTGGGCATCCAGCTGCTGCCGACGCTCGAGGATCTCGTCGCAATGGCCGACTTCCTCACCGTGCACTCTCCCCGAACGCCCGAGACGATCGGCCTCATCGGCCGCGACGTCCTCGCCAAGGCGAAGCCGACGTTGCGCATCGTGAACACGGCGCGGGGTGGCATCGTCGACGAGGAGGCGCTCGACGAGGCGCTGCGCGAGGAGCGGATCGCCGGGGCCGCGCTCGACGTGTTCGACGAGGAGCCCACGACCGAATCACCGCTGTTCACGCTGGAGAACGTCGTCGTGACGCCGCACCTCGGCGCGTCGACCACGGAGGCCCAGGACAAGGCGGGGCAGACGATCGCCGAGCAGGTGGTGCTGGCACTGCGCGGCGACTTCGTGCCCTACGCCGTGAATGTCGCCGCCAGCGAGGCGTCCGAGACGGTGCGGCCGTTCCTTCCGCTCGCCGAGCGACTCGGCACGCTGTTCACGGCGCTCGCCGGTGCCGTGCCCGACACGCTCGAGGTCACCTACGAGGGCGAGATCGCCGACTACGACTGCCGGGTGCTGACGCTCGCGATCACGCGTGGCGTGCTCGCGCCGGTCGTCGACGAGCCGGTGTCGTTCGTGAACGCGCCCCAGCTGGCCCAGATGCGGGGCCTCGACATTCGGGAGACGAAGACGTCGTCAACGCGCGACTACGTGAACCTCGTGTCGCTCCGGGGCAGGGTGAGCGGCCGGCCCGTCCACGTCGCCGGCACGCTCACCGGGGAGCGCGGCGAGGCGAGGATCGTCGGCATCGACGACCACAGCATCGAGGTGCCGCCCTCCAGCCACATGCTCGTCGTCCGCAACGACGACCGCCCCGGCATCATCGGCCGGGTCGGGACCATCCTCGGCGGGGCCGAGGTGAACATCGAGGACATGCGGGTGGGCAAGAGCCCGTCCGGCGAAGCCGCCCTCATGGCCCTGACCACCTCGACGCCGGTCCCGTCCGAAGTGGTCGACGCGCTCCGGGCCGAGCGCGGCGTCGTCGACGCCAAGGCGATCGAGCTGGATTAGCCCTCGCCGGTCATCGCGCCGACTTGCGCAGTCCGTCTGCCTCCGCCGCCGCGGCGTCGCGATAGCAGCGATCGGGGTGCGTCCGCTGGTAGTTGAGGCCGCCCTCGACGTGGAAGATCTTGCTCGACATCTTCGCCTTCACGGGGTGGCTCGCCGGGCACGCGCCATCGGTCGGCGCGACCCACGCTCACCGCCGACTCAGCCGGCCTCGGGACCTGCGCCGCGGCGGGCTCGGCCTGCGGTCACGGGGTCGTCCTGTCACCGGCTTCGCCGTGGAGGCCTCGGCGCGGGGCTGGGGCGGGAAGGGGGCAGGCTGGGCCTCCCAGCTCAAGCCCGATTCGGAGCGCTGTGACTCGAACCACCGCCAGACCGCGTAGGCGGTTCCCGCCACCACGCTCAGCATGAACATTCGCCTTACGAATCGCCGCACGACCGTCCCCTCCTTCGACGGGCAGAGTCTCCCACGCGCGAAAGAAGTTGACTCCCCCCCGCGCGCCTGCGACCATTACTGGACTCATGACCAAGGAACTGCGCGCCGAACTCACCAACAACGGCCTGCTCCTTACCTAGTTGCGAGCGCCTTTCGGTGCTCGCGGACGCCTCCTCGTGCCTACGGGCCGGGGAGGTTTTTCGTTGCCGGGAAAGACCACGAGACGGATCGGGAGATCGAGATGGACCAGGTACGGATCTTCGACACGACGCTGCGGGACGGCGAGCAGTCGCCCGGCATCTCGCTGGACGTCGGCGAGAAGCTCGAGATCGCCGAGCAGCTGGCGCGCCTCGGAACCGACATCATCGAGGCGGGGTTCCCGATCGCGAGCCAGGGCGACTTCGACGCCGTCGAGGCCATTGCCAAGGGTGTGCGCGGATCCACGATCGCCGGCCTGTCGCGCACGGGCTTCAAGGACGTCGACCGGGCGTGGGAAGCGGTGCGGCACGCCGAGCGCCCGCGCATCCACGTCTTCATCGCGACGTCCCCGATCCACATGAAGAAGAAGCTTCGCATGACCGAGGACCAGGTCAAGGAAGAAGCGGCGGCGGGTGTCGCCCGGGCGAAGGGCTACTGCGACGACGTGGAGTTCTCGCCCGAGGACGGCAGCAGGTCGGACCAAGACTTCATGTGCGAGGTGTGCCAGGCCGCCGTCGACAACGGCGCGACGACGATCAACATCCCCGACACCGTCGGGTTCGGCGTGCCCGAGGAGTTCGCCGAGCTCATCTCGTACGTGCTCGCCCGCGTCCGCGGCGACTACGTCGTGTCGACGCACTGCCACAACGACCTCGGCCTGGCCGTCGCGAACTCGCTCGCCGGCGTGCGGGCGGGGGCCCGGCAGGTCGAGTGCGCCATCAACGGGCTCGGGGAGCGGGCCGGCAACGCCGCCCTCGAGGAGATCGTGATGGCGATCAAGACGCGGAGCGACTACTTCGGTCACCTCGACGTGAACGTGCGTACCGAGGAGCTGGCGCGCACGTCGCGCATCGTGTCGCGGCTCACCGGCTATCCCGTCCAGTACAACAAGGCCGTCGTCGGCCGGAACGCGTTCGCGCACGAGGCCGGCATCCACCAGCACGGTGTCCTCGAGGATCCCGAGACGTACGAGATCATGGACGCCAACGCGGTGGGTCAGGAGGCGGCGCAGATCGTCCTGGGCAAGCACTCGGGCCGGCATGCCTTCGCCGACTCGCTCGGGAAGATGGGCATCAAGATCCAGGGCGACGCGCTGAACGCCGCGTTCACCCGGTTCAAGGAGCTCGCCGACCGCAAGGTGCAGATCACCGAGGCCGACATCGAGGCGATCGTGGCCGAGGAGCTCGGCACCGGGTACGTGCACCGGTTCGACCTCGTCGACCTCACGCTGTCGGGCGGCATGTCGTCGACGCCGACCGCCAAGGTCGTGGTGGCGAACGGCGACGGCAAGATCGATGCCGACGGATCCGGCAACGGGATGATCGACGCCGCCATCGCCGCCATCGCCGCCGCCACCGGCGTCGAGGGCCGCCTCACCGACTTCCAGGTGCACGCGGTCACGGGCGGCGGCGACGCGCTCGGCGACGTCGTGGTCCAGATGGAGGCCGACGGCTTCAAGGTGTCGGGGCGCGGCGTGTCGACCGACGTGGTCGAGGCCTCGGCCCGGGCCTACCTGAACGCCGTCAACCGGATCGTGCGTCTGCGCGAGCGAGGCGAGGAACGCGAGATCGAGATCGGGCCGTGAGCGCGCCCGTCAATCTGTGGACCGAGTCGGCGTGGGCGCAGCGGTACCTGCGCGAGCGCGACGACATCCCGCACCGCATGGAGGGGTTCGCGGTGCTGACCGAGCTGCTCCCGGCCGCGCCGCGTCGTGTCCTCGACCTCGGGACGGGCGACGGCTACACGCTCGGTCTGGTGCGCAGCCTGCACCCGGAAGCGGACGGTGTGGGTGTCGACTTCTCGGCCGAGATGCTCGGGCTCGCCCGGGAGCGGTTCGCCGGTGACTCCGGCGTCGAGATCGTCGAGCACGACCTCGACGCTCCGCTGCCGGCGCTCGGGACCTTCGATCTCGTCGTCTCGAGCTTCGCGATCCATCACTGCGTCGACGAGCGCAAGCGGGCGCTGTACGGCGAGGTGTTCGACGCGCTGGAGGCCGGCGGCGTGTTCCTGAACCTCGAGCACGTCGACTCGGCCACGCCCGACCTGCACGTCGACTTCCTCGCTGCCATCGGCAAGACCCCGGCCGAGGACGACCCGTCGAACAAGCTCGTCGCCGTCGAGACGCAGCTGGCCTGGCTGCGCGAGATCGGCTTCGAGCAGGTCGACTGCCACTGGAAGTGGCGTGAGCTCGCGCTGCTCGCCGGAGTGAAGGCGGCCTAGCTCCTCACAGGCCCGAGATGCCGTTGTACAGGAGCGTCGCCGCCAGCGCGACGACGATGACGGCCGCGATCGTTCGACCGTTCCCGAGGAGCCAGTCACGGACTCCTTTTAGCTTGCGCTGGGTCCAGACGGGCGCGACGAAGAACAGGACGATCGCGCCGAGGAGCGGGAGCAGCGACACGATCGAGAAGAAGATCCAGTCGACGATGTACTGGGCGGTACTCGGGTTCATCTGCGAGATGTCCTTGAGAGCGATCGGGATGAAGCCGCCCGGGTTCGCGAGCGTGGCGCCGGCGCCGACGATCACGATCGCCGGGGACGACGCGATCCTGCTCATCTGCGCGAGCATCGATTCCGCCCGTTTCGGGTCGCGCGGCCGCCGGACGAGACGCAGCACCCAGATCAGCAAGAGCGCCCCGGCGACGATGTCGAAGATCGCCACCCACGTCTTCGGCGTGGACGTGTTGTGGGAAGCGGCCTTGTTCCCGAGGACGAAGGCGGCGACGACGCCGACGGCGAGCGTGGCGCCCATCGCGCCGAGGTAGAAGTAGATGCCCGTGCGCCGGGGCTTGTCGCCGAGCAGGAGCGCCAGCACCGAGAACGACAGCGTCGTCGGCGACAGCATCGCGGCGAGGGTCGTGAGGGCGAGCTCGGCGTTGATCACCCGCTGAACCTATGCGGCGATGCTCAGGACTGCGGTGCCGGTGCCTGCCACGCGATCCGAGATCGTTTCCGCGGCGGTTGCCACTCGAGTCCCCGATGCACGGGATGCCCGTTCTCGACGAGGCGCTCGACAGCCCATCTGCGGAGTTTCTGCACCCGCCGCCGACGGAACCGCTCGCTGTCCGCGTGGACGACAGCCAGCGCGATCGCGAATTGCACTCGAGGGTCTTCCTCTCGAGGCAGGGCATGGAGAAGGACGTTCGCCGTACGGCGCGTGAGCCCGAGCTCGGCCACGGCCACGCCGGTGCGGGCACGCTCGTCCGGGTCGAACGAGTCGAGCTTCCGGGACGCAGCGCGGAGGCGCCGGCGCAGCCGCCAGCGCCGCGGGAGACGCCACGCGAGCAAGGCGACGAGTGCGAGGGCGCCCAACGCGATCGGAACGATCAACACCGGGTCGACAGACATCAGGCCCACCAGTATCGAGCCAAGCTCGGCGGAAACCGCGGATCTCCGGCGAAGTGCCGCGTCAGCTCGTGGTGGGCACCTTCGGCAACCAACCCAGGCGGCCGGCTTCGTACTCCGCGATCTCGTCGCCGCGTTCGAGCGTGAGGCCGATGTCGTCGAGCCCGTGCAGCAGACGGTGGTGCGTGTGATCGTCGAGCTCGAAGGGCTCGTCGAGGTCGATGGCCGGGATGGCGACGCGGCGGTCCACGACGTCGATCACGATCTCGACCGACGGATCGTCCTCGACGATGCGCATGATGCGCGTCACGACGTCCTGCGGCAGCTCGACCGGCACGAGACCGACCTTCAGGCAATTGTTGCGGAAGATGTCGGCGAAGCGCGGCGAGATCACGGCCCGGAAGCCGTAGTCCTCGAGCGCCCAGACGGCATGCTCGCGAGACGAGCCCGTCCCGAAGTTCGGCCCGGCGACCAGGATCTTGGCGTCCCGGAAGCGGTCCTGGTTGAGCACGAAGTCGGAACGTTCGCGCCACTCCGAGAACAGTCCCTCGCCGAAGCCGGTTCGCTCGACGCGCTTCAGCCAGTCGCTCGGGATGATCTGGTCGGTGTCGACGTCGCTGCGGTCCAGTGGCACGCCGCGGGCGATGATCTCCTGTACGGCTTGCATGTCAGTCGAGGTCCTCCGGCGTCGTGAAGCGGCCCGCGACCGCGGTCGCCGCGGCCACCGCGGGTGAGACGAGGTGGGTGCGCCCGCCCTTCCCCTGACGGCCCTCGAAGTTGCGGTTCGTGGTCGACGCGCTGCGCTCGCCGGCGGTGAGCTTGTCGGGATTCATCGCCAGGCACATGGAGCAGCCCGCTTCGGGGCGCCAGTCGAACCCCGCATCGACAAAGACGGTGTCGAGGCTCTCGGCCTCGGCGGCCGCCTTCACCGCCATTGATCCCGGCACGATCACGGCCCGGAGGCCGTCGCGGACCCGCCGGCCCCGCACGACCTCGGCGGCGGCGCGCAGGTCCTCGACGCGGGAGTTCGTGCACGAGCCGATGAACACGGTGTCGACCTCGATCTCGCGCATGGGCGTCCCCGCCTTCAGGCCCATGTACCCGAGCGCGCGGCGGGCCGACTCGCGCTCCGACGGCTCGGCGAACGAATCGGGATCTGGCACGACGTCGTCGATGGTCGTCGTCTGGCTCGGGTTCGTGCCCCAGCTCACGGACGGTCGGATCTCGGCCGCGTCGAGCACGACCTCCTTGTCGAACGCGGCGCCGGCGTCGGTCGGGAGGCTGCGCCAGTCATCGAGCGCGCGCTCCCAGTCGTTCCCCGCCGGCGCGAACGCGGCGGCCCTCGAGATAGGCGAACGTGGTGTCGTCGGGCGCGACCATGCCGGCGCGGGCGCCGGCTTCGATCGACATGTTGCACACCGTCATGCGGCCCTCCATCGAGAGCGACCGGATCGCCGAGCCGCGGTACTCGATGATCGAGCCGATCCCGCCGCCGGTGCCGATGCGGGCGATGACCGTGAGGACGAGGTCCTTGGCCGTGACGCCGGCGCCGAGCGACCCGTCGACCGTGATCGCCATCGTGCCCGGCTTCACCTGCGGGAGCGTCTGGGTGGCGAGCACGTGCTCGACCTCGCTGGTGCCGATCCCGAACGCGAGGGCGCCGAACGCGCCGTGCGTCGAGGTGTGGCTGTCGCCGCACACGATCGTCAGCCCGGGCTGGGTCAGGCCGTGCTCGGGGCCGATGACGTGCACGATGCCCCGCCCGGGGTCGCCCATCCCGTACAGCTGGATGCCGAACTCGGCGCAGTTCCGGGCCAGGACCTCCATCTGCTTCGCCGAGATCGGGTCTTCGACCGGGCGGTCGCGGCTGGTGGTCGGGTTGTTGTGGTCGATCGTCGACACCGTGAGGTCGGGGCGGCGGACGGTGCGGCCGTGGAGGCGCAGCCCGTCGAACGCCTGGGGCGAGGTGACCTCGTGCACGAGGTGCAGGTCGACGTAGAGCAGGTCGGGCTCGCCATCGGCCCGATGGACCACGTGGCGTTCCCACACCTTCTCCGACAGCGTCTGGCTCATTGCCGACAGGCTATTGGGGGAAGGGTGGCAACAAACACCGTTCACCGCGGCGAAACAGTCGCGAAACACGACACCCGTACCGTCCCCGCATGGACGTGGTGCTCGTGCGCTGGCCGGAGGAGGATGCCCGGCTGCGGGAGCTGCGGGAGACGGGGTCGCCCCGGCTGCTGCTCCTGAACGGTGAGGTGGAGCCGCCGGAGTCGGCCGACTGCCTCGAGGACTGGATCCGGCTCCCGGCCGACGACCGCGACGTGCGCGCCCGCGTGGCGCGGCTCGCCTCCCGGTCCGAGACGCAGCAGCCTGCGCCGCAGGTCGACGGGGACAGCCTCCTGCGCTACCGGGGCCGTTGGGTCGCTCTGTCGCCGGTCGAGTCCGCCCTCGCCGTCACGCTGGTCGACCGGTTCGGCGCCGTGGTCGGCCGCGACACGCTGGCTCGCCGGGCGTGGCCGGAGGGGACCCCCACGCGCAACGCCCTCGACGTGCACATGCTCCGCCTGCGGCGCCGCATCGCGCCGCTCGGCGTGGAGGTGCGCACGGTCCGGTCCCGGGGGTACCTGATGCAGGCGGCGCAGCCAAGAGCCGACGCGCAGTAGACACCACCCGCCGTGTCGGTCACCAGCATCCTCCTCGACATCCTGATCGTCCTCGTCGCGGCGAAGGTCGCCGCGGAGATCGCGGAGCGCGTCGGGTTCCCGCCGGTGGTCGCCGAGATCCTGGCCGGCGTCGTGATCGGGCCGTCGGTGCTCGACTTCGTCGGCACCGACGCAGACCCTTGCAGGTCCTCGGCGAGATCGGCGTGATCCTGCTGCTCCTCCAGGTCGGGCATGGAGATGGACCTCGGCGAGCTCGGCGCCGTCGGTCGGGCGTCGGTGTCGGTGGCGGTGGTCGGCGTGGTGCGTGCCGATGGTCGGTGGGTTCGGCGTGTCCGAGCTGTTCGGCTACGACGCCAAGACCGCGCTGTTCCTCGGCGCCGCGCTGGCGGCGACGAGCGTCGGCATCACCGCCCGCGTGTTCAGCGACCTCCGCGCGCTGGCCACGCGTCGAGGCGAGGACCGTGCTCGGCGCCGCGGTCGCCGACGACGTCCTCGGGCTCGTGATCCTGACCGTCGTGGTGCGGATCGTGTCCGAAGGCTCGGTGTCGGTGTTGAGCGTGCTCGGCATCTTCGCCGTCGCGCTCGCGCTTCCTCGTCGCGACGACGGCGGTCGGCGCCCGGGTTGCGCCGCCGCTGTTCCAGTTCCTGCACCGGTACGCCCGTTCGGCCGGCACGCGTGGTCGCGCTCGCGCTCGCGTTCACGCTCGCGTTCGCCGAGCTCGCCGACGCCGCGCAGCTCGCGCCGATCGTCGGCGCGTTCGTCGCCGGGCTGTCGCTGTCGCGCAGCACCGTCTCCGACCGCATCAGCCGCGAGCTCGCTCCGGTCGGCCATCTGTTCATCCCGGTGTTCTTCCTCGAGATCGGCATCGACGCCAAGGTCGAGGCGTTCTTCGACCCGACGGTGCTCGGCATCGGCGGCGGCCTGCTCGCGGTGGCGGTCATCGGGAAGCTCGTCGCCGCGGTCGGCGCGGCGGGATCGCCGGGCGACAAGCGGCTCATCGGCCTGGGCATGATCCCGCGCGGTGAGGTCGGGCTGATCTTCGCGACCATCGGGCTGCGCGAGGCGATCCTCGACCAGGATCAGTACGCGGCGCTGCTGCTCGTCGTGCTCGCCACCACGCTCATCGCGCCGCCGTTGCTGCGCTGGCGGCTCCAGCAGCTGCGCGCCGGGCGCGCGCGAGCGACGGCACCCGACCGCTACGCCTCCCGGCGGCCGCTGGCTGGTGACGCGCGACGGCGACGGTCGATCTCGCCGGGTCGCCGCCCGAAGGCCTCGCGCTCTCACTCGCGCTCGAAGCCGCCCAGGCGATCAGCCGGGGCGACGTGCAGCCCGGGCGCACGCTGCTCGACTACCTGGGTGACCTCGGCGACACGCCGATGCGGTGGGACCGCGACGCGTCCCGCGCGGCTGTTCGAGGTGCTGCGCTCCGGCGACGCCCGAACGTGGCGGTTCCTCGAGACGACCGGCGTGCTCGAACGCGCGCTTCCCGAGCTGGCCGAAGCGGTCCGCCGGCGCCGCGACGACCCGTTCCTGATCGACCCGTCGCACGTGCTGCGCTTCTCGCTCGTCGACACGATCCGCGACCTCGTCGCGACCGACGAGCGCGCCGCGGCCGAGTACGCGCGGCTGCAGCATCCCGAGTGGCTGCTGCTCGCCGCGCTCATTCTCGACACCGCCGGCGAAGACGCGACGCCCGTCGACCTCGCCCGCCGGCTCGCGGGCCGGCTCGACCTCGGGGCCGCCGCCGAGCAGGAGATCGCGCTGCTGGTCGGCGACTCGAGCCTGCTGCGCGCCGCCGCCCAACGGGTCGACGGCTTCGACGAAGAGCGGGTGTTCGCGCTCGCCACCCACCTCGACCGCCCTGAACGCGCCCGGGCGTTGTACCTGCTGACCCTCGCGCTCGGCGGGCTCGAGCCGTGGGACAGGTCCCGCCTCGACGAGTTGCACGATCTCGTGCTCGCCGCGCTCGAGCAGCCCGACCTCACCGGGCCTCGACGCCCGCAACCTCGTCGAGCGCCGGCGCGCCGAGGCGATGCGCGCTGGCGGGCGACGACCCGGCCGTCGCCGAACGCATCGCGCGTGCGCCGCGCACGTACCTTCTCGCCCAGGACGCCGCCGACGTCGCGCGTCAGGCTGCGCTGCTCGAGCCGCTTCCGTCGCAGAGCCGCGCCCGTGTCGCGCGTCGCTGCTCGAAGAGCTCGGGGACAGCGCCCGCACGCGAGTGGCGGGTCGAGGTCGCGTCCGCGCGACCGCCCCGGCTTGCTGGCGACCGTCTCGGGCGTGCTGTCGGACTCCGGGCTGAGCGTGCAGGACGCGGTCGTCGCCACGTGGGGCGACGGCGGCGCGCTCGACTCGTTCCGCGTGCTGCCCACGACCCCGACGCCGCCGGACGCCGACGCGCTCGACGGCTGCGATCGTCGAGGCGTTCGAGCAGCCGCTCGAGGCGCCGCCGACTCCGGGCGCCGAAGTGGTCTTCGACGACGACGCATCGCCGTGGTACACGCTGTGCGAGGTTCGGTCGGTCGACCGTCCGGGGCTGCTGCACGCGATCACGGTCGGGTTCGCCAGCGCCGGCGTCGACGTGCACTCGGCGCGCGTGCGCACGGTCGAAGGCGAGGCCGTCGACCGCTTCGAGGTCACCGACCGCAACGGCCGCAAGCTCGGCGAGCCCGCGAAGCGCGCCGTGATCGAGGCCGTCACCGGCGGGGTGCGCACCGGCCGCCGCGGTCGCCTCCTGCGCCGCCGCTGACCGAGCGGTCGCAAAGCCGGAGCTTGCGACGGCGACAAGGAGGGGGCGACGCTGGTCGTCTCATGCGACTGGGCGTCGACACGGGCGGGACGTTCACCGACCTCGTCGGGGACGACGGGCGCGTGGTCAAGGTGCCGTCCACGCCCGACGACCCGACGCGCGCGCTGCAGTCGGCGCTCGACGAGGCCGGCGCAGGAGCGCCGGCCGAGCTGCTCGCCCACGGCACCACGGTCGCGACCAACGCCTTGCTCGAGGGACGAGGCGGACGGGTCGCGCTCGTCACGACGCGCGGCTTCGCCGACGTCATCGAGATCGCGCGCCAGGACCGGCCGTCGCTGTACGACCCGATGGCGGACCGGCCCCGCCCGCTCGTGCGAGCGCGACCTGCGCTTCGAGGTCGGCGGGCGGCTCGACGGGCGCGGTCGCGAGCTCGAGGCCCTCGACCCGGCGAGCATCCCGGCCGTGCCGAACGGCGTGGACGCGGTCGCGGTGTGCCTCCTCCACGCCGACCTCGACGCTGCCCACGAGCAGGTCGTCGCCAAGGAGCTCGTGGCGCGGGGGCTCGACGTGACGTGCTCGCACGAGGTGTCGCCGGAGTTCCGCGAGTACGAGCGCACGGTCACGACCGTCGCCAACGCGGTCCTGCGGCCGGTGTGCCGTGACGTACCTGCTCGGTCTCGACGGCTTGGCGCGACGAGGCGCTCGTGATGACGTCGGCCGGTGGCCTGGTGCCGCGCGGCCGACGCGGCCGAGCGGCCGGCGGCGCTGCTGCTGTCCGGGCCGGCGGGCGGCGTGCGGGCGGCGGCGGCGGTCGCGGTCGCGTGCGGCTTCCCCGACGCGGTGTCGTTCGACATGGGCGGCACGAGCACCGACGTCTGCCTCGTGCGCGGCGGCGTCCCCGAGCCGGCGCCGTCGCGGATCGTCGCCGGCTACCCGATCCGGCTGCCCGCGCTCGACATCCACACGATCGGCGCCGGTGGCGGCTCGATCGCCCGCATCGACGCCGGCGGCGCGCTCGTCGTCGGCCCCGAGAGCGCGGGCGCCGTCCCCGGCCCCGCGTGCTACGGGCGCGGCGGCGACGAAGCCGACGGTGACCGACGCCGACCTGGTGCTCGGCCGCATCCCCGACGAAGCCGCGTTCCCCGGTCTCGGTCGACTCGACGTCGACGCGGCTCGGCGCGCGCTCGAGCGCGCCGGCGTCACCGCCGACGGCGTCGTCGCAGTCGTCGACGCGGCCATGGAGCGCGCCGTTCGGGTCGTGACGGTCGAGCGCGGCGTCGACCCGCGCGACCTCGCGCTCGTCGCGTTCGGCGGCGCCGGTCCGCTGCACGCGTGCGCCGTCGCCGACGCGCTCGGCATGCGCAGCGGTGATCGTCCCGCCGCGCGCGGGCGTGCTCTCGGCCGTCGGCCTCGTGTGCTCGCCGCGTCAGCGCGAGCTCGTCCGATCGTGGCCCGACGCCGCTCGAGCACGCGGGTCTCGCCGCCGCCCTCGACCGTGCTCGCCGCCGAGGCCGTCGCGCTCGTCGGCGGCCACGATGCCGAGGTCGAGACGGCTGGTCGACTGCCGCTACGCGGGACAGAGCCACGAGCTCACGGTCGCCGGACCGGACGAGTTCCCCGCCGAGCACGAGCGCCGCAACGGCTTCGCCCGGCCCGGCGCACCGGTCGAGGTCGTGGCGCTCCGCGTGCGCGCCCGCCGACCCGCGCCGCTGTCGCCCGCCGACCTCCCGCCGGTCGCGCGGTCCGGAGTGCGTCGGCCCCGAGGTCGTGGCCGAGCCCGACTGCACCGTCTGGGTGCCCGACGGCTGGCGGGCCGAGCCCGGCCCCCTCGGCGCGTGGATGCTGACGCACGATGACGACGCTCGATCCCGCCGTCGCTGCAGGTCCTGATCTCGCGGCTCACCGGGATCGCCGAGGAGATGGGCGCGGTGCTGCGACGCGCCGCCTACAGCCCCAACATCAAGGAGCGGGCCGACTGCTCGGCGGCGCTGTTCACCGCCGGCGGCGAGCTGCTCGTGCAGGCCGAGCACATCCCCGTGCACCTCGGATCGATGCCGGCGTCGGTGCGCGCCGCCGATCGACGCGTTCGGCGACCGCATCGAGCCCGGCGACCAGGTCGTGCTGAACGACCCGTTCGCCGGCGGCACGCACCTGAACGACATCACGCTCGTCGCGCCGTGCTTCGTGCGGCGGCGAGCTGGTCGGCTGGGCCGCCAACCGCGCCCACCACGCCGACCTCGGCGGCATGGCGCCCGGATCGATGCCGCCGGAGGCGGTCGACATCCAGCAGGAGGGCCTGCGCATCCCGCCCGTCCGGCTCGACCCGACGACGTCGCGGAGGTCATCGTCGCCAGCTCGCGCACGCCCGACGAGCGGCGCGGCGACCTCGACGCGCAGCGCGGGGCGAACCGGCTCGGCGTCGCCCGCCTCGCCGAGCTCGCGGTCCAGCTGACGTCGACCGGACCCCTCGACGAGGTCGTCGACTACGGCGAGCGCCGCATGCGCGCCGCGCTGGCGGCGTTGCCCGACGGGCAGTTGCGCGTTCGACGACGTGCTCGACTCCGCCGGTCCGCGTCCCGAGCAGCAGTCACCGACACCGGTCGTCGTGACGCTCACCGTCGACGGCGACCAGCGCGACCTTCGACTTCACCGGCACCGGCACGCAGCGTCCCGGGAACGTCAACGCGGTCGAAGCGGTGACCGTCAGCGCGGTCGCGTTCGCGCTGCGCTCGGCCACCGACCCGACGATCCCCGCCAACGGCGGCGCGATGCGGCCCGTCGTGGTGATCGCGCCGCCGGGCACGGTGGTCGCGGCGCGGCCGCCCGCCGCGGTCGGCGCCGGCAACGTCGAGGTGAGCCAGCGCGTCGCCGACGTGTGCCTCGGCGCCCTCGCGCAGCGCCGTCCCCGGCCGGCTCGGCGCGGCGGGCCAGGGGACGATGAACAACGTGCTCGTCGGCGGCGAGGGATGGGTCTACTACGAGACCGATCGGCGGCGGGCAGGGCGGCCGCCCGTGGAGCCGGGGCATGAGCGGCGTCCACACCGCGATGACGAACACGCGCGACACGCCGGTCGAGGCGCTCGAGCGCGCGCTCCCGATCCGGGTGCGCCGCTACGGGCTGCGGCGCGGCAGCGGCGGCGCCGGCGCGTACCCCGGCGGCGACGGCATCGAGCGCGAGCTCGAGGTGCTCGAGCCCGCCACGGTGTCGCTCGTCACCGAGCGGCGCCTCAGCCGGCCGTGGGGACTCGACGGCGGAGAGCCGGGAGCGTCGGGGGAGAACTGGCTGCTCCCGGCGGGCGACGCGCAACGGGCACGACGCCTGCCCGACAAGTGCACCGTGCAGCTCGCCGCCGGCGACGTGATCCGCTTGCTCACGCCAGGCGGTGGCGGTTTCGGTCGATCGGGTTCTTGACCGCCGCAGTGCCGAGCCGCGGGCGCGGACGGGCGTCACATTCCCGGGCGCACGCTCACGACCTCGACCTGGAACGCGCGGCGCGGTCCCTCGTACGTGACGACCTCGCCCGGACCGTGACCGAGCAAGGCCTGGCCGAGCGGCGACGACGGTCGAGAGCACGTCGTAGCGTCTCGTGCCGCTCCTCGATGGAGCCGACGAGATACAGGGTCGTCTCGTCGTCGCCCTCGATCTTCACCTCGACGATGGTGCCCGGCTCGACGACGTCGCCGGCGACCGTCTCGACCTGCACGGCGCGTCGCAGCATGTCCTCGAGCTGGCGAACGCGGGCCTCGTTGTGGCCCTGCTCGTTCTTCGCCGCGTCGTAGTCGGCGTTCTCCCGGATGTCGCCGTGCTCGCGGGCGCGCTCGATCCAAGCCGAGATCTCCCGGCGGCGCTCGCCCGAGCGCCACTCGAGCTCCTCCTCGAGCCGTTGGCGCGCGTCGGCTGAAAGGTGCAGATCGTCCATAAGAAGGAGATGCTACCGCCGCCCCTCCGGCAGCCGGACGGGCGCTACGTCTTGCGGAAGAAGATCTGGAACTCCATCACGCCCTGGTCCTTCACCGAGACGAAGCCGCCGATGTTCGGCGCTTCGATCTGGTAGTCCGCGAACCTGACGTCGAGGCTGCCGACGACCTGGATGTCGCGGCCGTCCCAGCGGCCCTCCAGCGGGATCGACACCGGGCGCGTGACGCCGTGCAGCGTGAAATTGCCCTTGGCCGTCGCGCGGACTGTCTCACCCACCTTGGGCACCGACTGGAACGAGATCGGCTGGGTGAGCACGAACTTCGACTGCGGGAACTTCTCCGATTCGAGGCCGAGGGTCTTGATGCGGTTGTCGCGCATGTCGCGATCCGACTTGAGGCCCAGCAGGTTGGCATCGACGGTGACGTCCTTCACGGTCATCCCGTCGATCGCGAAGCTGCCCGTGACCTCGCTCGTGCGGCCGGTGGCGGTGCTCTCCACGCCCACCGCCGCCAGCTGCTCCTGCACGCGGTACCCGACGAAGTTCTGGGCGTCGCCGGCGGCGACTCGGTAGGTGCCGTCCAGCGAGCCCACCGCC
Organism: uncultured Actinomycetes bacterium; assembly: GCA_963747195.1. Lineage (GTDB taxonomy): Bacteria > Actinomycetota > Acidimicrobiia > IMCC26256 > JACDBD01 > JALZAA01. Next base: position 383,418 of record CAVVDV010000005.1, on the reverse strand, counting down.
GACGGTGGTGGTCTTGGTGATCGCCGCCGGCGGCTTGGGATCGCTCTTGAGGAAGAAGTACCACCCCCCGACGGCGAGCGCGGCGAGCAGTACGACCAGGGCGCCCACGCCGATCAGGATCTTCGTCAGCAGCCTCATCCACCCTCCGAGGTCCGAGTCGCATCACGCTACGGGATGTATACGGACGACCGGCGTCAGGGGTTCGACTTCTCATGCTCGCTTCATGCGGGTGTCCGTAATCACTCTGCAGTGGACCGCCGGCAGTTCCTGTTCGGCGCGGCCGCGTTTGCCGCCGCCGCCGCCGCCAGCGTTGCGATCGGGCTCGACGAGCTGCACGGGAGCGGAACTGCACGTTCCCACGCTCGAGCCAAGCCCGCTGTCGAGCACCCCGGCCACCACGCCTCGACTCGTACCGGCCGACCCTCTGCACGCCGAGTGGGTCGCGGAAGAAAACGCCAAGCCCGGCACCACGAGCTGGCAGATCACGGGGCCCGCCGAGGGAGACGCCATGGAGGGCTACGCGAGCTCGGTGAGCGCGGTCCAGGGGGACACCGTCTCGCTGTACGTGTCGACCGCTGCTCGGTCGCTTCACGTCGAGGCGTACCGGATGGGCTGGTACGGAGGCGCGGGCGGCCGGTTGGTCTGGACGTCGGACGACATTCCCGGGGAACGCGGCAGGCCGCGCCAACCGTCACGCCCGGTATCAACCTCGTCGAGGCAAGCTGGCAACCGTCGGTCCGGATCACCGTCGACGCGTCGTGGCCGCCCGGGTGCTACCTCTTGAAGCTCGTCGCGCCGGCCGAGGGGGTGCAGCGGTGGGTCCCGCTCACGATTCGGGACGATTCGAGCCGTTCCGCGTTCCTCATGATGAACGCAGTGTCCGAGTGGCAGGCCTACAACGAGTGGGGCGGGTACTCCCTGTACTTCGGGCACGGGCGGCGGCGGCAGGACGTACGCCAACCGCGGGCGAATCGTGTCGTACGACCGGCCGTACTCGCAGACCGGCGGCGCCGGGACTTCGTCGGCCTCGAGCTCCCCCTGGTCCAATGTGCTCGAGCGAGCTCGGCTACGACGTCAGCTACATCACCGAGTGTCGACCTTCATCGCCATCCCGAGCTCGTCCTTCAACACCGGACGCTGCTCTCGCCCGGGCACGACGAGTACTGGTCGAAGCCGATGCGCGACGGCGCAGAAGCCGCCCGCGACCACGGCGTGAACCTCGCGTTCTTCGGAGCCAACGCCGCCTACCGCCAGATCCGCTTCGAGCCTTCGTCCATTGGACCCGACCGTCACCAGGTCTGCTACAAGGCAGCAAACGACAGACCCGATGCGCACGACCAGATCCGTCGTTGGTCACCGTGAACTGGCGCGATCCGCCGGTGAATCGGCCTGAGAGCGCGATGATCGGCGAGCAGTACGAGTGCAACCCGGTGAGGGCGGACATGGTGATCACCGACCCGGGCGCGTGGGTCTTCGAAGGCACCGGCGTCACCGCGGGTCAGAGACTCGTCGAGATGGCGTCGGGCCCGAGTACGACCGGTACATGGCGGGACCAACGGCGCCCCGGAACGTCCAGATCCTCGCTCACTCGCCGGTGAACTGCCACGGCAAAGCGAGCTTCTCCGACATGACCTATTACACGGCGCCGAGCGGCGCCGGGGTGTTCGCCTCCGGGTCGATCTGGTGGATCACCAAGTCCACTCCGCCGGGGCCGGGTCGCCGTTCAACCCGATCGCCAACGCCGTCACCGAGAACATCCTGCGCGCCTTCGGGGCCGGGCCTGCCGGAGCTTCGCACCCTTCGGTCCCGAACGCGCCCGCGGCTTCCCGGTAGGTCGGCCCGGAATCCCGGGTCCCTCCTCGAGGGGTTCGGCTACCCTCGTGCCCGATGAGCCGACTGACCAGCACCGTCATCGTCATTCGCGTAGCGAACGCCGGCCCCGGCGTTCGCCCTCGACCGTCCACTTCGGTGGGCGGTTTTTCGTTGCTCGGCAACTTGTCAGGACAGTGCAGGAGCAGGACAGCACCGTGACCCACCGCATCGGGATCATCGGCGGCGACGGCATCGGCCCCGAGGTCGTCGCCGAGGCCCTGAAGGTGCGTCGACGCGACCGGCGTCGCCTACGAGCCGGTGCGCGTTCGACCTCGGCGGCGCGCGCTACCTGCGCGACGGCGAGGTGCTCCCCGACGCCGACCTCGAGGCGATCCGCAGCCTCGACGCCGTCCTGCTCGGCGCGGTCGGGCACGCCCGACGTCCCGCCGGGCGTGATCGAGCGGGGCCTGCTCCTCCGGCTGCGCTTCGAGCTCGACCTCTACGTGAACCTGCGTCCGTTCGTGGCCGGGCCCGAGCGCGCTCAACGACGGCGTCGACATGCGTCGTCGTCCGCGAGAACACCGAGGGCACCTACGCGGGCGAGGGCGGGTTCCTGCGCAAGGGCACGCCGCACGAGGTCGCGACCCAGGGCTCGGTGAACACGCGCATGGGCGTCGAGCGGTGCGTCCGCTACGCGTTCGACCTGCGCGCAGGTCGCGCGAGCGCAAGCACCTCACGCTCGTGCACAAGACCAACGTGCTCACGTTCGCCGGCGACCTCTGGCAGCGCACGTTCGACGACGTCGCGCGCCGAGTACCCCGACGTCGCGACCGGCGTACCACCACGTCGACGCCGCGTGCATCTACTTCGTGCAGGATCCCGGCCGCTACGACGTGATCGTCACCGACAACCTGTTCGGCGACATCCTCACCGACCTCGGCGGCGCGGTCTCCGGCGGGATCGGCCGCGCCGCCTCGGCCAACCTGAACCCGGCCCGCACCGGGCCGTCGCTGTTCGAGCCGGTGCACGGCTCGGCGCCCGACATCGCCGGCACCGGCACAGGCCGATCCCCGGGCCGCGATCATCTCGGCCGCGATGATGCTGGAGTTCCTCGGCGAGGCCGACGCCGCCGCCCGAGTACGCGACGGCGGTCGACCGAGTCCGACGACGTGACCGGGACCACCGTCGAGATCGGCGACGCGATCGCCGGAAAGGATGCTAACGGATGCCCATCGAGAAGACCGAGAAGATCTGGATGGACGGCGAGCTCGTCGCCTGGGACGACGCGCGCGTCCACGTCCTCACGCACACGCTGCACTACGGCTCGGGCGTGTTCGAGGGCATCCGCGCCTACCCGACGGCCGACGGGCCGGCGGTGTTCCGGCTCACCGACCACATCGAGCGGCTGCTCGACTCCGCGCAAGCTGCTTCATGATGGAGATCCCGTTCTCGCTCGAGGAGCTCGTCGAGGCGACGCAAGGAGACGTCCGGGTCAACGAGGTCGACTCCTGCTACATCCGCCCGATCGCGTTCCTCGGCTACGGCGAGATGGGGCTCAACCCGCTGCCGTGCCCGGTGAACGTGTCGATCGCGGTGTGGCCGTGGGGCACGTACCTCGGCGACGAGAGCCTCAAGCACGGCGTGCGCATGAAGGTGTCGTCGTGGCGGCGCATGGACCCCAACGTCAACCCGGTCGCGGCCAAGGGCACCGGCATCTACATCAACTCGAGCCTGGCCAAGGTCGAGGCGCTCAAGTCGGGCTACGACGAGGCGATCCTGCTCAACACGCAGGGCTTCGTCGCCGAGTGCACCGGCGAGAACCTCTTCGTCGTGAAGGACGGCGTGCTCATCACGCCGCCGCTCGTCGTCGCGGCGCGCTCGAGGGCATCACCCGCGACTCGGTCATGACCATCGCCCGCGACCTCGGCTACGAGGTGCGCGAGGAGCAACCTGCTCCGCACCGACCTCTACCTCGCCGACGAGGCGTTCCTCACCGGCACCGCGGCCGAGATCGTGCCGATCCGCTCGGTCGACGACCGCGAGATCGGCGAGCCCGGCGAGATCACCCGCAAGATCCAGGAGACCTACTTCGCCGCCGTCCGCGGCGAGGTGGAGCGGTACAAGGACTGGCTGGAGTATGTCCGTAACGACGTACCCGCGACGCGACCCGAGCTGGCCGGCACGTCGAGATCTACGACACGACGCTGCGCGACGGCAGCCAGCTCGAGGGCATCTCGCTCACCGTCGACGACAAGCTGCGCATCGCCGAGCAGCTCGACTGGCTCGGCGTCGACTACATCGAGGCGGGCTGGCCGGGCGCCAACCCGAAGGACGACGAGTTCTTCCGGCGCGCGCCCGCGCGAGCTCGACGCTCGACGACGAGCACGCTCGTCGCGTTCGGCTCGACCCGGCGGGTGAAGGGCAAGGTCGACTCCGACGACACGCTGCGCCACCTCGCTCGAGGCGGACACCGTCGACGGTCTGCATCGTCGGCAAGTCGTGGGACTACCACGTGACTCGAGGCGCTCCAGACCACGCTCGACGAGGGCGTGGCGATGGTCGCCGACTCGGTGGAGTTCCTGCGGGCCGACGGCCGCGAGGTGTTCTTCGACGCCGAGCACTTCTTCGACGGCTACCGGCGCAACCCCGAGTTCAGCCTGCGCGTGCTCGAGGGCGCGGCGCAGGCGGGCGCGACGCGCCTCGTGCTGTGCGACACGAACGGCGGCACGCTGCCGCACGAGGTCGAGCGCATCGTGCGCGAGGTCGTCGCCTACTTCGGCGGCGACGTCGGCGTCGCCGTCCACCTCCACGACGACGCCGGCACCGGCGTCGCCAACGCGCTGGCCGGTGTCCGCGGCGGCGCCATCCAGGTGCAGGGCACGATCAACGGCTACGGCGAGCGCACCGGCAACTGCAACCTCACCACGATCATCCCGAACCTCACGCTGAAGATGGGGATCGAGACGATCCCGCGCCGACCGGCTCGAGCGGCTCACGCCGGTCGCGCCACCACGTGGCCGAGCTCGTGAACATGGCGCTCAACCCGCAGGCCGCCGTACGTGGGCGACGTCGGCGTTCGCGCACAAGGCCGGGCTGCACGTCGAGCGCGATCGCCAAGCGGCCCGACGCCTACGAGCACGTCGCGCCCGACTCGGTCGGCAACGGCACCCGCTTCGTGGTGTCCGAGCTCGCGGGGCGAGTCGACGCTCGCTGCTCAAGGCCAAGGAGCTCGGGCTCGAGCTCGACGGGCCCGCAGCTCAACGACCTCGTCGACACGCTGAAGCGCATGGAGCACGAGGGCTACCACTTCGAGGTCGCCGACGCGTCGCTCGAGCTGCTCATGCGGCGGGCGACGCGGCTGGGAGCAGCCCTGGTTCGAGGTCGAGTCGTTCCGGGTCATCACCGACGACGACGACCCGCGTCGACGACGCGCCGGGTCGGCGTCACCACCGAGGCCACGATCAAGGTCCACGTCGACGGCGAGCGCGTCGATCGCGACCGCCGAGGGCAACGGCCCGGTGAACGCGCTCGACGCCGCGCTGCGCACGGCGCTCGGCGACCGGTACCCGGCGCTCGAGCGGGTGCACCTCACCGACTACAAGGTGCGGGTGCTCGACACCGCCAAGGGCACCGGCGCGGTCACCCGGGTGCTCGTCGACACCACCAACGGCGACCGGACTGGACCACGATCGGGGTGAGCGAGAACATCATCGAGGCGTCGTGGCAGGCGCTCTACGACTCGCTCGTGTACGGCTTGCTCCTCGCAGCCCAGCGGCGCGGCTAGCGAGTCGCCCGATGCCCACCGACCCGTTCGTGCCCCGAGCGCTCGACGACGAGCCGCGCCAGGAGCCGAACCTCGCGCCCGGCGTGCAGATGCCGCCGGCGAAGGCGTGGCGGGCGGACCGGCCCGGCGACCTCGTCGGCCGGCCAGCCGACCGGCAAGCTGCTCGGCTCGCCCGGGCCCGAACGTCGGCTACGCGCTGACCCTCGCGGACCGCGTGCGCGACCGGCTCGCGCTCGCGCCGCACGAGCACGCCGACGACGCGCTCGCGGTCGTCGCCGAGCTCGCGATGAGCCGGGCCGCGCTCGTTCGGGCGGGCGCCGGTCATGCCCGACGTCGAGTTCGCGCATGCAGCTCCTCGGCTACCTCGGCGAGGCCGATCCCGACGTTCGTCGCAGTGGCGGCGCTGCGACGGTGCGCGGCGCCGCACCACGACTACGGCGAGCGGCGAGCCCTCGTCGACGCCGTCCCCGTCGACGTGCTGCGCCTCGTCCCGTCCGCGCCTCGCCGCCCACGTCGTCGAGGCCCGCGCCGCGCGCGCGCCGGAGTGCCGACACCGGTCGAGTGACGAGCGTCGCTGAGCGTCGCGCACGTCAGGTCGACCCTGACTACGATGTCAGGTTGTGAGCGCCCCGAGCTTCTTGCTCTCCGACGGAGCACGAGGAGCTCCGGCGCGGCGCTCCGCCGCTTCGCCGAGAAGGAGATCGCGCCCGCACGCGGCCGAGGCCGACGAGCGGGCCGAGTATCCTGGAAGCGTTCGAGCTGGACGTACCGCCGGACTCCGGGTTCGTTCGGCGCTCGTACCCGAGGAGCACGGCGGCGACGGCGGCGACCTGCTGACCTACGCGCTGCTCGTCGAGGAGCTGGCGCGTGCGTCTGCGCGGTCGTCGGCGCTGTTCGTGCTCGATCTCCCGCACTCGGCGATCGCGCCCGATCCTCGTCCACGGCATCCGACGAGCTCCAGGCAGCGGGTGCGTCCCGCCGGTCGCGTCGGGGGAGTGGCAGGCGAGCTACTGCCTCTCGGAGCCCAACGCCGGCAGCGACGTCGCCTCGATGACGCACCCGCGCCGTGCGCGACGGCGACCACTACGTGCTCAACGGGCGCAAGGCCTGGATCACCAACGCCGGCGTCTCCGACTTCTACACGGTCTTCGCCAAGACCGATCCCGCCGCCGGGCACCGCGGGATCAGCGCGTTCGTCGTCGAGCGGGACCGGCCCGGGTTCTCGATCGGCAAGCTCGAGCCGAAGATGGGCATGCGCGGGCTCGCCCACCGGCGAGGTCGTGCTCGACGACGTGCCGTCCCGGCCGAGAACCTCATCGGCGAGGAGGGCCGGGGCTTCGAGTACGCGATGGGCGCGCTCGACGCCTCGCGGCCCGATCGTCGGCGCGCAGGCGGTCGGGCATCGCCCAGGGCGCGCTCGACGCCGCCGGCGCGCTACGTGCACGGAGCGCCGCCAGTTCGGCCAGCGCATCGCCGACTTCCAGGGCGTGCAGTTCATGCTCGCCGACATGGCCACCCAGGTCGAAGCGGCCCGCCTGCTCGTGTACGCGGCCTGCGCGCTGCGTCGACGCCGGCGCGCCGCGGCATCGCGAAGGCGTCGTCGATGGCGAAGCTCTTCGCGACCGACACCGCGATGCGTGTCACGACCGACGCCGTCCAGCTCCTCGGCGGCGCCGGCTACACCCGCGACTTCCCGGTCGAGCGCATGATGCGCGACGCCAAGATCACCCAGATCTACGAGGGCACGAACCAGATCCAGCGCGTCGTGATCGCCCGCAAGCTCCTCGACGAGCTGGCGTCCGGCACGTAGCGGTCTCGCGACCCTCGGCCCTACACTCGGGCGACCAAAGGAGATCGATTGGCCGACGTGCCGCGGTGCGGTTCTCGCCCGCGCCGACCGGCTCGCTCCACGTCGGCGGCGCGCGCACCGCGCTGTTCAACTGGCTCTTCGCCCGCCACGACGGCGGCGACGTTCGTCCTCCGCATCGAGGACACCGACGTCGCCCGGTCGCGCGCCGGAGTGGATCGTCGGGATCCAGGACACGCTGCGCTGGCTCGGCCTCGACTGGGACGAAGGCCCGGTCCTCCAGAGCGCCCGCTTCGACCGAGTACCGCGCCGCCGCCGACCAGCTGCTCGCCGCCGGGCCACGCCTACGAGTGCTACTGCACCGAAGAGGAGCTCGAGGCGCGCAACGAGGCGGCCCGCGCCGCCGGCCGCCCGCCGGGCTACGACGGCCACTGCCGCGACCTCGACGGCCGAGCAGCGGGCGCGCGCTCGCGGCCGAGGGCCGGCCGCGGTCGCTCCGGTTCCGCACGCCCGACGACGGCGTCAGCACGCTTCATCGACCTCGATCCGGGGCGAGGTGCAGCGTCGAGTGGTCGACCATCTCCGACTTCGTGATCGTGCGCTCCGACGGCACGCCGATCTTCTTCCTCGCCAACGCGGTCGACGACCTCGAGATGGGGATCACCCACGTGATCCGGGGCGAGGACCTCCTCGACTCCACCCACCGCGTGCTCGCGCTGCGCGAGGCGCTCGGCGGTCGACCGACCGCCCGGTGTACGCGCACCTGCCCGCTGATCCTGGGCGCCGACCGGGCCAAGCTCTCGAAGCGTCACGGCGCGGTCGCGCTCGAGGACTTCCGCGACGCGGGCTACCTCCCGGAGGCGCTGCGTCAACTACCTCGCGCTGCTCGGGTGGGCGCCCGACGACGGCCGCGAGATCCTGGACCGTCGACGAGATCGTCGCCGCGTTCGACCTCGACCGCGTCGACGCACGCGGCCGCCGTCGTTCGACCACAAGAAGCTCGACTGGATGAACGGCGAGTGGATCCGTCGCCTCGACCTCGACGAGCTCGAAGCGCCGCGCCCTGCCGGCCGCGCGGGCGCGATTCGGCGACCGGCTCGAGCTCGACGTCTTCCGCGGAGCGCTGCGCATCGGCCAGGAGCGCGCCGTCACGCTCGGCGCGCTCGTGCGAGCAGATGGACTTCCTCTTCGTCGACGAGCGACGACGTTCGCGATCGACCCGGCAGTCGTGGGAGCGGCTCGAGACGACCGAGCGCGTCGGCGAGATCCTCGACGCCGTCATCGCGCACCTCGAGGCGTGCGAGTGGACGCGCAGCGAGGATCTCGACCTCCGTCGCCGTCATCGAGGAGCTCGGCATCAAGCCCCGGAAGGCCATGCCCGCGCTCTACACCGCGGTCGAGGGTCGCGCCGCCGGGTCTGCCGCTTGTTCGACTCGATCGTACCTGCTCGGCCGCGAGCGCACGCTGTCGACGCCTCGCACGCCGCCCGCGACCGACTCGACGAGCGGCCGCGTGACTGCGGCTGGAAGCTCGTTCGGCGCGTCGTGCTCGTCGTCGTCGCTCCTCGCCGCGTGCCTCTACTACGTGGTCACGTTCGTGCCAGGTCTGGCGGGCGGCCCGTCAGCGACGACACGCCGCCGTTCGCAGGCGATCGTCGTGCTCGGCGCCGCGCAGTACAACGGACGGCCGTCGCCGGTGTTCAAGGCCAGGCTCGACCACGCCGCCGACGCTGTACCAGCGAGGGCGTCGCGCCGTTGATCGTCGTGACCGGCGGCAAGCAGACCGGGGACATGTTCACCGAGGCCGACGCCGGCGCGGACTACCTGCACGACAAGGGCGTCCCCGACGAGCGCGATCCTGCGCGAGACGACGAGTCACACGTCGTGGGAGTCGCTGTCGGCCGTCGGCCCGCGTTCCTGCAGCCGCGGGCGTGAGGCAGGTCGTGCTCGTCTCGGACCCGTTCCACTCGCTGCGCATCCGCTCATCGCGAACGAGCTCGGGTTCGACGCCGTGACGTCGCCGACACGGACGAGCCCGATCTCCGGTCTCGAGGAGTGGCGCCGGTTCATCGAGCGAGGCGCTGCGCGTCGCAGCCGGTCGGATCTTCGGCTTCGGACGGCTCGCCCGGGGCACGAACCGGGTAGGGAGGCTCGTGCCCGGACTCGGCTACCATGACGCTTCCTTCGGGGGTGGTGTAATCGGCAACACAACAGGTTCTGGTCCTGTCGTTGGGGGTTCGAGTCCTCCCCCCCGAGCCGCCGGAACGAAGCACGGCACCCGGCCCCGTCGTCTAGTGGCCTAGGACGCCGCCCTCTCAAGGCGGTAACGGCAGTTCGAATCTGCTCGGGGCTGCAGTGCGAAGACCCGGCCGCAACGGCCGGGTCTTTCGCGTTTTCCCTGGTCAAGCGGCCATTTCTTGCGCATGCGCACGCGCTACCACTCGACCGTCGGCGCACCGGCGCGCACGTTCAGCGTGCACGGCACACCGACGAGATCGATCGCGTCGCGCGGCGCGCTCGTCGTCGCGCACGGACACGACATCGCCCTTGCTCGCGCCGGTCGTGATCGTCAGATCGAGCGCGATCGTGCCGTCATCGCGCGTCTCCGCCCACACCACGAACGCGTCGTACACCCCGTCAGCAAGCGGTATATCCACCTGTTGCATCGTCGCGTGGGTTACCGTGGTCGACACGGACTCACATTGCGCGACGTATCAGCGCGATCGCGCGTTGTCGCGGCGTCTTCGTGGGTTCGAGGGGCGGTGTTCGCGCTGTCAGAGCTTGCTCTTCGTGCGCGCGTCGTTCACAATTGATGGAAATGCTTGACATTGTGGTCGGGATGGGTTCAACTTTCTCAGATACCCGGCCGCAAATTCGGAGGCAGGCGTGAACAAGTCAGAGCTCGTCGATGCAGTTCACTCGGCGGCAGGTGGTGTCGACAAGAAAGACGTCGCAGCCGTCGTCGACAGCCTCATCGAAGTCGTGCAGAGCGCAGTCGCTCGCGACGACAAGGTCACGGTTCCCGGTTTCGGCGCTTGGTCGCGTACCCAGCGCGCGGCGCGCACGGGTCGCAACCCGCGCACGGGTGAGCCGGTTCAGATCGCGGCATCCAAGGGCGTGAAGTTCTCGGCAGGAGCCGGCTTCAAGTCCGCCGTGAACAAGTAGAGACGGACAGCGAACGTTGTCGTTCGCTCTCTACAGACCTATTCCCGACGAAAGGTGGTGACCGTGCCTCCGGCAAAGAGACGCACAGCACGGAAGATCAGCGAGGAAGACACGCCCGGAAGCCGGCGAAGCGCCGCACAACGACGCGTCGCCGGACGACACGCAAGACGACGGCACGGAAGCCGGCGAAGCGGCGGCGTAAGGCAGCTGCGGCCAAGCCGGTCAAGCGCCGCGTCGCAAGGCCACGGCGAAGAAGACCACCGCCAAGCGTCGGCCCGCCAAGCGGCGTCGTCGTAAGGCTGCTGGTGCGGCAAAGCCCGTGAAGCGCCGTCGGCGCAAGGCTGCCGCGGCGAAGCCGGTCAAGCGGCGTCGTCGCAAGGCTGCCGGTACCGCGAAGCCCGTCAAGCGTCGTCGGCAAGGCTGCGGCGAAGAAGACGGCAAAGCGGCGTCCGGCGAAGAGGCGGGCCCGCCGATAACCGGCGAGTTCCACAGCTTCAACAAAGGTGAGGAGGGGGCCTTCGGGCCCCCTTCTCGCGACCGGACGCCGCCGGGTCACACCTTATCGAGGAGCTTGAACCCTTCGGCGGGCCCGATCCCGGCAGGTCCGGCCGGCCGCCTCCGCCTCGTCCCGGACCCGTCCGACGAACGCCCTCGAGCTGGGCGTCGCTGTCGGGGGCGGCGGCGTCGATCCCCATCGTCGACCGCCACTGGCTGCGGTGGCACAGCAGGGCCCGGACCTTGGTGTCCACGTGCCGGTCGACCGACTCGAGGTGGTCGACCTCCTCCGCCTCGAACAGCAGGAGCCGTCCGGGGCGGTGCGGCGGGAGGCGCTGTTCGGGGAAGAAGTGGGGATCACGGGCGGCGACGACCCCGTCGAGCACCAGCCACCCGGCGTGGCGATGGTCGGGGTGGAGCCGGTACCGCTTCCACGGATCGTGGCCCAGCACGACGTCCGGTCGGACCCGGCGGATCGCCTCGCAGACCAGAGCCCGCTCGGCCAGCCCGCTGCCGAGCTCGCCGTCGACGCACGCCGAGGAAGTCGACACCGGCGAGGCCGAGGACGGCGGCGGCGGCGTCCTGCTCGCGGCGGCGGGTCGCGACGAGCGCCCCGAGGTCGGCGTCCGGATCCCAGGTGCCCTTCGAGCCGTCGGTGAGCACGAGCAGGTGGACCTCGGCGCCCGCTGCCGCCCACTTGGCCAGCGTGGCGCCGCAGCCGAACTCGACGTCGTCGGGATGGGCGCCGATCGCGAGCGCGCGCGTCGGCCGGCGTGGGCGGCAGATCACGGGCGACGAACGGAGATCGAGCCGGTCGGGCGAGGTCGTCGGGCACGTCGACGTCGAAGGCGAGCTCGGGGTCGCGCACGACGCGGAAGCCGAGGCCGAGCCGCCGGGCCTCGGCGGCGTGGCGCCGGAACGAGCCCGGGCCGTAGGCGAACCGGAAGGGCACGTCGACGGGCACCGAGAGCACGGTCGTGCCGTCGTCGCGGTGGCACGGCACGATCGCCACGATCGGGCGGGCGCCGTCGCGTCCGAGCGGCGCGAGGCTCCGGGCGCAGGGCAGATCGGCGTGCGCGATCGACCGCGCGAGCACAGCCGCGTGCCCGCACCCATCCGCGTCCCACGGCGGCGGCGTCGTCGAGCGTCCCGGGATCGTCGACGACGTCGAGCCCGCGCGATCGTGCCCAGTCGCGCACCTCGGACGCGCTCGACACGACGACGGTGGGGAGCTCACCCGCCGCGGCTCGACCACGCGGTCGGCCAGCTCGCGAGCGAGCTCGGTACGCGTCGTCGTCGTCGAGCTGCGCGGCGAGGCGCGCCTTGCCCAGTGCGAACGCTCGCACCGGGATCACGACGCCCGACCGGTCATTCACGACTCCGCGACGCACGCCGAAGGTCGAAACGCATGCGAATGCGTATGCTACCGGGCGGTGAGGCGCTGCCGCGTCCGCAAAGCCGGAGCTTGCGACGGCGACAGGGAGCTGGAACCGTGTATTCCGCTGCTCGCACCGTCTTGTTGCCACCGCTGCACTTCGGGATGAGATGGACGATCGAAGGCGCGCACCTCATTCCGCCGCGCGGGCCCGGTGATCCTCGCCAGCAACCACACCTCGTACCTCGACCCGCTCGCGCTCGCGTACCTCGCCGACCGCCGGCACCGCCGGGTGCGCTTCCTGGCGAAGGCCGAGCTGTTCGACAAGCAGCCGCTCGGCTTCCTGTTGCACCAGGTCCGTCAGATCCCCGTCGTGCGCAACTCGCCGACGGCGGCCGGAGTCGCTCGAGCTGGCGGTCGACGCGCTCGGGCGCGGGCGAGTGCGTCGCGATCTTCCCCGAGGGCACGATCTCGCTCGACCTCGAGCCGATGGCGGGGAAGTCCGGCACGGCGCGGCTCGCCGCGCGAGCGGCGTGCCCGTCACGCCCGTCGGCCTCTGGGGCGCGCACCGCACGCTGTTCAAGGGCCGCAAGCCGAACTGGCGGTGGGGCGTGGCGGAGACCGCAGTCGTCGGACCGCCCGTGCGGGTCGCACGCCGACGACGACATCCACGACGCGACCGACCGGATCATGGGTGCGATCGCCGCGCTGCGTCGCGCGGGCCCGCGAGATCTACCCGCAGCGACCGGGACCGGGCGACGACGGGTGGTGGCAGCGCGGGCCCGAGACGGCTCGGGTTCGCCCTGCGAACCGGACCGACGACCGCGCCGACGACGTCGAGACGGCCACGTGAGCGACGCGGCGCGGGTCGCGGTGGTGGGGGCGGGCTCGTGGGGCACCGCCGTCGCCGCGCTCGTGTCCGAACAACGCCGACACCGTGCTCTGGGTGCGCCGGCCCGATCTCGCGGCCACGATCGCCGAGCGGCACGAGAACCCCGACTACCTCCCCGGCATCGCGCTCCCCGACGCGCTGCGGGTCACGTCGGACATCGCCGAGGCGTGCGCCGGCGCGGACGTCGTCGTGCTCGGTGTGCCGTCGCACGGCATGCGATCGGTGCTGATGGAGGCGGCGGAGTTCGTCCGGCCCGACGGTGCCGGTGGTCAGCCTGGCGAAGGGCGTCGAGCAGGGCACGCTGCGACGCATGACCGAGGTGATCGGCGAGGTGCTGCCGACGCACCTCCCGGACCGGATCGGCGTGCTCACGGGCCCGAACCTCGCGCGCGAGGTCGCCGCGGGGCAGCCGACGGCGTCGGTGGTCGCGATCGGCGACGGAAGCGGCCGCGCACGAGCTCCAGCCGCTGTTCATGACCGTGACGTTCCGCGTGTACACGAACCCCGACGTCGTCGGCTGTGAGATCGCGGGCGCGCTCAAGAACGTGATCGCGATCGCGGCCGGGATCGCCGACGGCCTCGGCTACGGCGACAACACGAAGGCGGCGCTCATCACTCGCGGGCTCGCCGAGCTCACGCGCCTCGGCATCGCGCTCGGCGGCAACCCGCTCACGTTCTCGGGCCTGGCCGGCATGGGCGACCTCGTCGCGACGTGCACGAGCACGCAGAGCCGCAACCGCACGGTCGGCGTCGAGCTCGGGAAGGGCCGCAAGCTCGACGACATCGTCGCCGACATGAAGATGGTCGCCGAAGGCGTGAAGTCGACCGGCGCCGTGCTCGAGCTCGCCCGACGGCAGCGGGTCGAGATGCCGATCGCCGAGCAGGTCGGCGCGGTGCTGTACGAAGGCAAGCGCGCCGAGGATCTCGTCCCCGCGCTCATGCTGCGCGAGGCGAAGGCCGAGCTGCACGGCATCACATGAGGCTCCGGTCGGGATGACGTGACGGAGCGCGCCCCGACCCGCGTCGGGGTCCTCGGCTCCACCCACCAGGCTCTCGTCGACGATCGCGGCGCGATCACGCCGGACGGCGCGCGCTGGCAGCTCGACTGGTGGATCGGCGCCGACGATCGCTGGCACGTCCCGGCGCGTGAAGCCGCGGTCCGTCAGGCGCTCGTCGGTGGCGCGCCGGTCGTCGAGACGTCCCTGCGCGTGCCCGGAGGCGACGCGGTGCACCGCGCGTACGGCGTCGGCGGCCCGGCCGGCCTCGTCGCGGTGGAGATCGAGAACGCCTCGGGCGCGCCGTTCGTCGCCGCGCTCGTGCTCGGGCCGACGCCGGCCGGCCGCATGCGCGCGATCGGGCACGCGCGGGTCGTGGGTGACGGTCGACGGGCGTCCGGCGCTCCGCACGCCCCGGCCGGCGATGCGCTGGGCCGCGGGAATGGGCGGCGACGCGTTCGAGATGGTCGACCGCCGGCCGGGCGCAACGAGGGCACGTTCACCGGGGTGGGAGGTCGGGGGATGCGACTCGAGGTCGCGCTTGCTCCACCCGGTTGCGCACCGGACGCGGCTGCGCTGCGCGCTGGCGGTCGGTCGCCCGGGCCGCTCGGTGCCGGTGGAAGCCGTCGATCTCTCCTTGCTTCCCGACGCCGCCGTGGCCGCCGCCGGCTGGGACGCGCAGCGGCGCCGCGGGATGCGCGTCGTCCTGCCCGACGCCGCGGTTGCAAGAGGCCGTCGACGCCGGGCGTGCCGCGCTCCTGTTGGCGGTGGACGCGCGCCGGCGCCCGAGCGGCGAGGAGGTCGCCGCCCTCGAGGACTGGGGCTTCGACGGCGAGGCCGCCGCCGCGTGGCGACGGCTCGGGATTCGCGCCCGGGCGCGGGCGTCGCACCGCGCGCCCGACCCGACGCCGTGGTCGAGCATCCGGACGCGACTCGGCCTCGGCCTCGGCCACCTTCACGTGGCCCGACGGCCCCGCGCCGTTGCTCGGATCAGTGCGCGACCTCCTCGTCGGCGCCGGTGTGCGCGCGAGCGACGAGGATTCCGCCGCCCTGCTCGTCGAGCTGCCCGCCGAGTGGCGCGGCCAGAGCTTGGACGTGCACGACGCGCCCACGCGCGCGGGCGCGTCTCCTATGCCGTCCGCTGGCACGGCGCCCGGCCGGCGCTGCTCTGGGAGTGCGAGCGCCCGATCCGGCTCAGCGCGCCCGGCCTCGATCGCTCCTGGTCGACCACCGAGCCACGGGGCGAGACCCTGCTGGCCGCGCCCCCGGGTGCGCCGGGCGACGCCGGAGGGTTCAGCTGATCGCGTCGTCCACCCGGAGCGACGGCGATCTCCCACGGACGCAGCTCGACCGCGCCCTCGAAGCGCTCCACGGGCCGGCCGACCAGGTCGACCGTCCAGCCCGTGGCCGGCGCGCCGTCGCGTTCGACTGCGGCCGTCGACGGATCGGGGGACGGGTTGAACACGCGCGCCAGCAATCCGCCCGGCTCGCGCAGCACCGCCGACACCCGGGCGCCGTCCACCCGCAAGCGCGCCCCGGTGGGCTCGCGGCGCGCGCCCGCCACGCCACCGGCTCGGACGCGCTCGAGCGGGACGAGCACCTCGTCGGCGGCGTCGTAGAGGTCTGCGTCGCGCCAGTCGCCGCGGTGGGGCAGCAGCGCGTAGTCGAAGGTGCGACGGCCGAGCATCTGCGGGCCCTCGAGCGGATACGGGTACCCGGCCGGGCTCGGCCGCATCGAGAGCTGCAAGCGGGAGAGGTATCCGGTCGCGCGCAGCAGCGTGAGCGCCAGCTCGTCGCCTTGCTTCCCGTCGTCGTGACGAGCTCGTACTCGAGCAGTCCGTCGTGGACGATCGCGAGGCCGACGCTCCCGTCCGAGGCGTCGACGAAGCGCCGCGACACGAACGTCGGGAGGCCGAACTCGTTGGGGCCGCCCTCGGCGGTCAGGCCGCGGTCGACGACGGCGAACGCGCACTCCGCGTGCGAGCCGTCGACCGGCGCCGGCAGCGGGAAGTGCGCCCGCAGCCGGTGGTCACGGCAGCGGTTGTCCAGCTCGGTGTGGACGCGGAGGAATCGTTCGCCGGTGCGCAGCTCGAGGGTCGTGTGCACCGCGACCGGCGCGGTCTCGTCTGCGCGCCGGGAGCACGAGCGCTCGTCGCCGAGCGCGTGCGTCGGCCACTGGTACGTCGCGTCGATGCGCACGCGGGCGCGCACGGGACCCGACTCGAGCGCCGTGACCTCGACGCGCTCGGGCCGGTCGACGACGAGATCCTCGGCGGGCGGCGAGTAGTTGTAGGTGTCGCCGCCGTCGCCGCCGTCCACCAGTCGTCCGAGGCCGCGCACCGTGAGCGCCGTCGGAGGTCGTGACGGCGTACGTGCCGTCGCCGTCGACCTCGACGTGGAGGTGCTCGTTGTCGAGCGACGACGGCCCCGACGTGACCGCGGTCGTCGGTCCCGTCCCCGGCGGCGACCGTGTAGCTCCGCCACCCGAAGCCGGGCACGTCGTCGGCGGCGAAGATCGCCTCCTGCACCGGCGCCGCCATGACCCGGAAGCGGATCGTCCTGCCCTCGTCGCCGAGGTCGCACGAGCTCGTCCCGGAGCTCCGTCGAGGTCGATGTGCGGCTCGCCGGGCTGGGCGCCCCGGAAGGTGAGCTCGAGCGCGCCGTCGTCGGCCTCGGTCATGTCGTAGTGGCCGATGCGCTCACCGGCGAACTCGGGCCCGTTCATCATCTCGAGCACCCACCGCACCTTCTGGCCCGACGACGATGGTCGAGAACCCCTCGCCGGTGAGCACGTCCGAGCGCCTGGGTCGGGCACGGCGTCGCCGTCGTCGGCGCACGAAGTGGAACGGCCCCTCCCCGGGGACGCTGCACCGACAGCACGCCGCCGCGTCGCGCTTGCGTCGGGTTCACGACCAGGGTCGACCCGGCAGGGGTGTCCACCTCGGTGGCGAGCTGCGCGCATCGCCTCGCGCGCGAGGCCGTCGCCGATCTGGCGCGCCTCCGTGGTAGCGGACCATCACCTGGTCGACGACCTCGTCGTCGCTGCACGCGCACGAGGAGTCGTGCGCGCTGTTCAGCACGAGCTTGCTGCCACGCGATCGCCGAGGAGCGCGTCGGGATACCGGTCGGCCGGCAGCGAGCAGCGCCGACAGCGGCTCCGCCCGGCGCTCGAGCGCCCGCTCCGCGACCGCGCACGCCTGGTGCACGTCGACGCGGTTCGACGCCACGCCCATGAGCACGTTGGCGCGCGCCCCGGATCGCAGCTCGCCCCGCCACCGTCGTCAGTCCGTCGGTCGGCTGCTCGGGCGAGGTACTCGGCGAGCGACGTGACGACGAACCGGTAGTCGTCCTGGATCTCGTTCGCCTCGGCGACGACGCGCCCGAGCCACGGTTGCGGCATCTGGTGGTCGGTGCCGTTCATCAGCAGCATCGACGCCGCCGGGAAGGCGGGCCGGCGCCGAGCTCGAGCTCGTAGCTCGCGCGCCCGCGCGACGAGCTGCTTGGCGTCGTCGGGAAGGTCGCGGCCGTTCGAGTACGAGCCGTACAGGTACTCGGCGCGCACGCGCTGAGCCGTCGGGCGCCTCCCACCAGAACGCGGTCTGCGTCGACCGTCGACGGGACGCCGCGCCACACCACCGCGTGCTCGAGGCCGGCCAGCCGGAGGATCTGCGGCATCTGCGCGATGTGGCCGAACATGTCGGGCAGGTAGCCCACCGGCATCGCGCCGCCGAGCTCGACCGCGCGCGCGCAGGCCGAGCTGCAGGTCGCGGACGATCGTCTCGCCCGAGACCATGAACTCGTCCATGAGGACCATCCACGGCCCGACCGACAGGCGGCCGGTGGCGGCCAGGCGCCGCAGCGTCTCCGCCGCCTCGGGCCGGACCTCGAGGTAGTCGTCGACGACCGACGGTCTGGCCGTCGAGCAGGAAGCGGGCGTAGCGACAGGTCGCGCTCGAGGAGCGGGAGGAGCTCGTCGAGCAGGCGGACGAGCCGGGCCCGGAACACCTGGAACGGCGCGTACCACTCCCGGTCCCAGTGCGTGTGGGGGACGATCCCCACTGTCGTCGGCGGCATCGGGCCAGGATACGGGCCTCCGCCCCGCCCGGTCCGGGCCGCCACGGCCGTCAGATTGTCGTCAGAGGTGCGTTTCGGTTCGTTCACGAACCGGCACCGATCGCGAAACGCGCCCCCTTTACGTTCCCCCTATCTCGCGCAGCGGGGCTGGAACCACGCGAGGGGGAGGGCGATGGCGCCCTTCACGGAACGGTCCGGGGGGTGCTCTCCACTCCGGGTCCTACGACAAGCAGGAGGACGATGTGAAACGGAAGTGGTTGGGCAGGAGCGCGGTCCTCGTGGCCCTGGTCCTGCTCGTCAGTCGGCGTGACGGCGGGGGCGGCCGTTCGCAGGCGCTGATCCGAAGCCGGTGTTCAAGGGCTCGGCGGTCGCGCGCCGCCGACGTCGGCGTCAGCCTGAACCTGCTCTGGGTCGTCATCGGGGCGGTGCTCGTCATCTTCATGCAGGCCGGGTTCGCGCTGGTCGAAACCGGCTTCACCCGAGCGAAGCACGCAGCGCACGTGTTCTCGACGAACTTCACGATCTTCGGCCTCGGGTTCGTCGGGTTCTTCCTCGTCGGGCTACGCGTTCATGTTCGGCGGCTACAGCTTCCCGGGCCTCTTCGGGCTGGACAAGCCGGTCGGTGACGCGCTGATCGGATCGGGGAACTGGGTGTTCCTCTGGAAGGGCGGCTTCGCGCTCACTCACCTCGGTGGGATCGGCAAGAACGCGGCGCTCGGCGCGCCGACGGCGGCGTTCTTCCTCTACATGGTCGCGTTCATGGACACGACTGCCACGATTCCGACCGGTGCCATGGCCGAGCGGTGGAAGTGGAAGGCTTCATCGGCTGGGGCCTGTTCTGCGGCGCGATCTACTACCCGCTCTTCGGCGCCTGGACGTGGGGCGGCGGCTGGCTGGCCAAGCTCGGCAACAGCATGAACCTCGGGTTCGGCTACGTGGACTTCGCCGGCTCCGGCGTCGTGCACGCGATGGGCGGCATCGCCGGCCTGGCCGGGGTCGCTCGTGCTCGGCGCCCGGCATCGGCAAGTACGGCCCGGACGGGAAGCCGCGCACGCTGGCGGCGCACAACATCCCGATGGCCATGCTCGGCGTCGTTCATCCTGCTGTTCGGCTGGTTCGGGTTCAACGCCGCGTCGACGCTCGGCGGCAACCGACGTTCGGTTCGCGATCGTCGCCGACGAACACGGCGATCGCGGCCGGCGTTCGGTGCGTCACGCGGCATGTTCTGGGCCATGCGGCGGATGGGGAAGCCCGACCCCGGCATGATGGCCAACGGCATGCTCGCCGGCCTCGTGGCGATCACGGCGCCGTGCGCGTTCGTGCAGCCGTGGGCGGCGGCGGTCATCGGCATCGTCGCCGGGATCATCGTCGTCGAGTCGATCTTCTGGTCTCGAGAAGCGCGGGCATCGACGACCCGGTGGGCGCGATCTCGGTCCACGGCGTGGACGGCATCTGGGGTGTGCTGTCCGTCGGCATCTTCGCCAGCGGTGACTACGGCGCCGGCTGGAACCTCACGACCAGGTCGCTGACGAAGCGGCCAACGGCGTCACCGGGCTCCTCTACAGCTGGGACCTCGGGATCCGTCAGCTCGGGCGCGCAGGTCGTGGGAGCGCTCGTGATCATCTTCGTGATGGGCGGCATCGCGTACGGGTTCTTCAAGATCCAGAACGCGTTGACGAAGGGCGGCATCCGGCCGGCGCCGGAGGTGGAGGACATGGGCCTCGACCGTCCGGAGATGGGCGTGCTCGGTTACAACGATTTCACCACCAGCGAGCTCCTGCTTGACCGGCGAGGACCCGAGCGAGGACAAGGTGCTCGCGCACACTGAGTCACCCGACCCGACGATCGGTCGGTAGCGAGGTCGCAGCTCCGTGGCGGCTGCCGAAGTGGCCGGCGGGCGACGATGCCCGCCGGCCACTTCGCGCGCATCAACGCGTATCGGGCGTAGCGTTGTGATGTGAGCCCGCCTCGGTACGTCGGCACGAGCGTGTTCCTGCGCTGCTGGCCGCCGGGCATGGTCGCGTTCGCGGGCCTGGTCGCTGATCGGCACTGGCCGTGGGGCTGCGTTCTACGCCGTGGTGTTCGCCATTTGCGGCCTCGTCTCGGCGCGCGACCTGCCGTGGCGTTTCGCCGTGCTCGATGAGGGCATCGCCTTGTGGTTCCCGTTCGGTCGTCGCCTCTTCCTTCCCAAGGACGCGGTGACCGTTGCGCGTCGGAGCCGGGAGCGTGGTCGCGTATCCCGAGGCGTTCCGCCGGCTTCGGCTATCCCCTCACCGACGGGCTCGGTCGAGCAGCGGCGGGCGGCGCTGCAGCGCCGTGCTCGTCGAGCACGGCTTCCGTCTCGCCTGACGGTCAGCCGTCGCGCCCACCGCTCGCACCATCGGGCTCGGCTTCACGTCGAATCCGACGCGCTCGAACCAGCCCGCGTCGTACGCGTGCTGGAAGGCGTGGTCCTCGGGTGGCGTCGCCGGGACCGGGGCGCGGACCGCGAGACCGCCGCCCATGCCGGGCTGGTTCTCGCAGGGCGGCGACGGGTCGGTGAGCACGACGTCGAGCTTGATGCCCACCCGCTTCTCGACGGGCTCGGAGGCGAGGCTGGCGCCGATGTTGTTCGCGCGTCGGTCGCGCTCGGTGAGGAACCACGTCTGGCCGGCTTTTCCGGCCCCGCGTGCGGGCGCGCCGAGGAATCGCCACTCGAGGAACCGCAGCACCGACGTGTGGTCGTACAGCGTGTGGTCGACGTAGCCGCGACGCGCGTACGGCGAGGCGACCACGGCGGGGACGCGGAACCCCGCTTGGCCGAAGTTCTGGAGGTCGTCGGTGCTCGCGCGGTTGTCGGGGAGTACGGGGGGCTTGACATGGTCGTAGAACCCGCCCCACTCGTCGTACATGAGCACGAAGGCCCCGCGCCGCCACTGCTTGGAGCGGGCGAACGCCGCGAACACATCGCGAAGGAATCGCTGCCCGGCGCGGATGTCGGCGAGGGGATGGTCGTCGGTGCGGTTGCCCGTCGAGGAAGGCCGGATCGACGAACGTCGACGTGCGGCAGCTTCCCGGCCTGGGCCAGCGCGAAGTACTCGTCGATCGGTCTCGTGATATTGCCGAGACGGCCGCCCCAGAGCGCGAGCACGGGCAGGTCGGTGAAGTAGTACCCCGTCGACACGCCGGCGGCCGCCAGGCGGTCCCAGATCGTCTCCCAGTCGTACCCGCCTGTGGCGGTCGGCAGCATGTTCGTCTGGTACGTCCCCGACTGGCCCGAGTGCAGGTACGCGCGGTTCGGATACGTCGGTCCGAGCACCGAGGCGTGCCAGCGGTCGAACACCGTGAACTCGCGTGCGAGTTGCGACGTGAACGGCATGGCGTCGGCGCCGTAGTACCCGAGCGCGAACGCGTCGTTCCCGCTGCCCGGGGCGAGGAACCCGCCGTCACGCTGCGGCGCGGCCTTGCGTCCACCCGTGGCCGGGGTCGGGGTGGCCGCAGCCCCGGTACGGATTCGTCTCCGCGGGGTTCGTCAGCAAGGGCGCGGTCTGAGCGATCGTGCCGTCCGGGGCGGGGAACGTCTGCACTTGCTTCCCGTTGACGCGGAACCGCTTCCCGTACCGGCTCTTGCCGCGTTCGACGTACTTCTTGTCGGTGGCCAGCCACCCCAGGTAGTGGTCGAAGGAGCGGTTCTCCATCATCACGACGACGACGGTGTCGATCGGCGATTCCTTCGCCGGCTTGTCGAGCATCGAGCTGATGTCGGCCGCCGCGAGGGCGCCGGCGGAGCTGCGCAGCGCGCCCGTCCCGGTGGCGAGGGCCGACCCACCCAGCGCGACTGCGCCGCCGAGCTCCGCGGTGCGTCGGAGGAACTCCCGCCGGTCCACGGCCGCTTGTCTAGCGCGCCCTGAATCCCGCCGCCGGGACGCACCGTAAGCTCGGATTCCATGCGCGTGGTGCTCGGGTCGGACGAGAAGACCGGCGCTGACCGACGCCGTCCGGGACGACCTGGAGCAGCGCGGCCACGAAGTCGTGCTCGTGGGCCCGCCGGGCGGCGAGCCCATCGAATGGGCCGAGGTCGGCCAGCGCGTCGGCGAGCTCGTCGCCAAGGGGGACGTCGAGACGGGCGTCCTGTTCTGCTGGACGGGCACGGGCGCATCCATCGCCGCGAACAAGGTGCCGGGCGTGCGCGCCGCGTTGTGCACCGACGCCGCCACCGCCGCCGGCGCCCGGAAGTGGAACGACGCCAACGTGCTCGTCATGGGGCTTCGGCTCACGACCCCCGACGTCGCCGGCGAGCTCCTCGACGCGTGGTTCGCAACCGAGGCCGACCCCGGCGAGGCCGACAACATCGCCCGGCTGGAAAGCGGTCAGTAGGCTCCTGCGCCATGCCGACCTACGCCATGCTCACGACGCTCGGGCCCGACGGCTGGGCGACCGTCCGCGAGAATCCCGAGCGCATCCGGGAGGTCACGCGCGAGGTCGAGGGAATGGGCTTGAAGGTCGTCGCCCAGTACGCACTCATGGGCCAGTACGACTTCCTCAACGTCATCGAGTCGCCCGACGAGGCGACGATGGCCCGGGCCGCGATCATGCTGGCGGCACGGGGGACGATGCGGACCACCACGCTGCAGGCGATCTCCATCGAAGAGCTGATCCAGAGCTTGAAGATCGACAGTTAGCGGATCGCGACTACGCGATCCACCACATCGAGCGCTTCTTCTCCTCGCGCAGCTCGTCGTCGACGAACAACGCGGGGAGGACCGATCCGTCGGAACGACGCTTCAGCTTGTAGCGCGCGGCAGTCGCCCTCGTCGACGATCTCGGCGACCTCGAACCCACGTGACCACCTGTCGTCGAAGCGTGAGCGCACCTCGACGCGGGTGCCTTGCTCCATCGCGGCCGAGGGTAACAGGCACCTGACCAGGACCGGAAGAGCGCTTCTCCGACGCGTCCGCGTCGATGTCGTGGGGGCTTGGTATGTTCACGGCGATGGTGGCATCGGCGTCTGCTCCCCCGGTGCCGGCGGCAGGCGTCGGCGCACCGTCCGCGTCGCGTACGCGGACTCCGACCCTGCGTCTGGAGCGGCGCTGCTGGGGCGCCGGCGAGCGGGTCGTCGTGGGCATCGACGAGGTGGGCCGGGGCGCGTGGGCGGGCCCGGTCACGGTGGCGGCGCTCGTCCCCCCGCCGGATCATCTCCGCGGTGTGCGCGACTCGAAGGAGCTGACACGCGACGAACGCGAGGTCGTGGCAGCACGCGTGCGCGGGTGGGCCGTGGCGATCGGCGTCGGCCACGCGTCGCTACGAGGAGTGCGATGCCCTCGGCATGACCGCGGCGTTACGAGCCGCCGGGCGCCGCGCGCTCGGGCAGCTCGCCGCACTCGGGTACGAGCCCGATCGCATCATCCTCGACGGCAACTACGACTACCTGGCACTGGGTGCGCGCGTCACGACCGTCATTCGAGGCGACTCGACGTCGCTTTCGGTGGCGGCGGCGTCGTGTGTCGCCAAGGTCACGCGCGACGCGCTCATGCGGGAGGAAGCCGAGCACTACCCGGCGTACGACTTCGAGTCGAACGTCGGGTACCCGGCGCCGATCCACAAGTCGGCGCTGGCGTGGTACGGACCGAGCGCGATCCACCGGCGCTCGTGGATCTTCATGGACGGTTTGTGCTGGCGGGGTGTGCCGCCGGCGCCCGGACGTTTGTTCTGAGCAGGGGGGCGAGCATGGCATCCGATTTGCCGGATCTCCACGACCGTGCGCTGGCGGGGACGCGCCGGTACGTCGCCGGTGTCGGCGGCGACCAGTGGGCGCTCTCGTCGCCGTGCGAGGGTTGGGACGTGCGCGAGCTCGTCAACCACATCGTGAGCGGGAACTTCTGGGCGGGAGAGCTGGCGCGGGGAAAGACGATCGACGAGGTCGGCGACCGTCTCGACGGCGACATCCTCGGGGATGACCCGATGGCGGCGTACGACGAGTCGGCCCGCGCTGCGAGCGAGGCGTTCCATGCGCCGGGCGCGATGGAGGCGCCGTGCGCGGTGTCGTACGGGCCGGTCCCGGGCGAGGTGTACCTGGGGCACCGGTTCATCGACGTCGTGGTCCACGGCTGGGATGTCGCCAAGGCGACGGGTCAGGACACGACGCTCGATCCCGAGCTCGTGGAGGAGTGCTTCACGGTCATCGAGCCCCAGAAGGAGATGCTGCTCGGCAGCGGGGTGTTCGGGACCGACCACGAGGCGGAGCCCGGCGCCGACCGGCAGACCGCGTTGCTCGAGCTGCTGGGTCGCACGCCGTAACCTTCCGCGGGAACGGCGGCTTTGCCGACCGTTCCCCGCGGAGGCGGCGGCTGGGCCGACCGCCGGAGCAGGAGCCCGAGCTTGCGAGGGCGACCGAATACGAACGAGCCGGAGCTTGCGACGGCGCCAAGGAGAAGCATGGGCCAGCCGATCACCGTCAACGCCCGACCCGGCGCGTCGCCGTCGATCCGGTTCTTCGACCTCAACCGGTCGCTCACCGGCATGGAGATCGAGCGGTACCACGCAGCCGAGGACACCAAGGGTGACCGGCCGCCCGACGTGCTGGCGCGGCGTCTGTTCGACCTGGGCGCCACCCAGGTGACGATCTATTCGAGCGCGGTCACGGTGCAGGCGCCGCCCGAGCGCTGGCCCGAGCTCGAGCCCAAGGTCACCGAGACGATCGAACACCTCTTCGGCTACTACGGCGACGACGCCGGCTGGTCGCCCGACGCCCTCGAGGCTCTCGGCATCGAGGTCAAGCCCCCGCCCGAACCGCAGAAATAGGCGCTCGCGCTCCCTGCTCTTCCTACGGTCTGCGGTCGACCTGCGCTTGCTGATCGAACACACGTTCGCCTATGGTCCGGTCGGTGGCCCTGGCCGCACTTCCCCGGCGGGACGAGCGATCCCGCGAGCACCTTGACAACACCGCCCGGCACGCCCGGCCCGTGGTGCTGGCCGGCGAGCGGGTCCTGGCCGTGCCCGGCCCGCTCGGTGCGCTGCTCCCCGGCGGCGCCGTCCAGCGGGGGACGGTGGTGGCGGTCGACGGCGACCCCGGAGCGGGAGCCACGTCGGTCGCGCTCCAGCTGGCGGCGGCGGCCACGGCCGCCGGCGAATGGGCGGCCGCGATCGAGCTCGACGCCAGCCTGGGCGGGCTGGCGGCGGGAGAGGCCGGGGTCGAGCTCGAGCGGTTCGCCGTCGTCCGGCGGGTGCCCCCCGCCCGCTGGGCTGCGGTGGTCGCCGCGTTGCTCGACGGGATCAGCGTCGTGCTCGCCGAGGTGCCGGCATACGCACGGGTGGGCGACGCGAGGCGGCTACTCGCACGTGCTCGCGAGCGTGGCGCGGTGCTGGTGGCGATGGGACCGTGGCCGGCCGAGGCCGCGCTCCGCCTGCGGGCCGGGGGCTCGGTCTGGCGCGGCCTGGATGCCGGCGCGGGTGCGCTCGCCGAACGCGACCAGCGCGTGCAGGTCGACGGCCGCGGCGCTGCCGCGCGTGATCACGTCGCGCTCGTCGAAGCCGGCTGACGGGATGGCCGAGCGCATCGCCTGCCTGTGGTGCCCCGAATGGCCGGTGGTCGCGCTGCGCGCCCGTGATCCAACGTTGTGCGACGTACCGGTCGCGGTCGTGGAGCGCGGCGAGCGCGGGCTCGTCGTGATCGCGGCGTCGACCGAAGCCGTCGCAGAAGGGGTGACGCCCGGCCTGCGCCGGCGCGAAGCGGAGGCGCGTTGCCCGGGCCTGGTCGTTGCGGAAGCCGACCCGCAGGTCGAGGCGCGCGCGTTCGAGCGGGCCGCGCGCGCGGTCGAGACGTTCACGCCCCGTTTCGTGCTGGAGGAGCCGGGCCGGCTCACGTTCCCGACGCGCGGTCCGTCGCGGTACTTCGGTGGCGACACCGCCATGGCCGTTCGATGCCTCGACGCCGTTCGCGACATCGGGATCACCGACGCGCGCGTCGGCGTCGCCGACGGGGGGTTCGCCGCCATGCTCGCGGCGCGTGCCGCCGAGCCCGGCGCGGCGTACGTCGTGCCGCCGGGGGAGTCATCCGGGTTTCTCGCCCCGTGGCCGGTCGCGGTGCTCGAGGATCCCGAGCCCGGCGAAGCCGCGGAGCTGGCCGACCTGCTCGTCCGGCTCGGCTTGCGCACGCTGGGCGCGTTCGCGGCGCTGCCCGACGGCGCCGTGCTCGGTCGCTTCGGGTCGGCCGGTGCGCGCGCGCACAGGCTCGCCCGCGGCGACGACGAAGCCGCCGTGTCACCGGCACCCCCGCCTCCCGAGCTCGTCGAGACCGCCGAGCTCGATCCACCCGCCGTGCACGTCGAGACCGCCGCGTTCGCGGCCAAGGCGCTGGCCGAGCGGCTCATGGCGCGACTCGGGACGCTCGGTCTCGCGTGCACGCGGGTGATGATCGAGGCCGAGACCGAGCGGGGTGAGCGGCTGACCCGGTGCTGGCGCCACGAGGGGGCGCTCACCCCGGCGGCGCTGGCGGCGCGCGTCCGCTGGCAGCTCGAAGGCTGGCTCACGGCGGACGTGGGCGACGACGGGTCGGTCGACGACCTCGCGACCAGCGGTCTCGTGCTGCTGCGGCTGGTGCCCGACGAGGTGCTGCCCGCCACCGGCCGCCAGCTCGGGTTCTGGGGCGGCGACCCGGCCGCGGCCGACCGCGCCGGGCGCGTCCTCGCCCGGGTGCAAGGGATGCTCGGCCATCCCGCCGTGGTCACGGCCGTGCCCCAAGGTGGGCGCACGCCGGGCGAGCGGGTGCGGTGGGTGCCGTGGGGCGATCCGCGCGAGCCGGCCCGGCTCCTCGACGCGGTGCCGGCGCCGGGCGCCAACGTCCGCGAGGTCCCGCCGTGGCCGGGCGCGATCCCGGCTCCGGCGCCGGCGCGCGTCTTCGAGCCGCCGCCCCCGGCCGAGCTGCTCGACGCCGCCGGCGAGGTCGTCACCGTGTCGGGACGAGGTGACCCGTCGGCGCCCCCGGCGCGCCTGCGGTGCGCGGCCCTGCCCGGCCGCGGGGGCGAGATCGCGGCGTGGGCGGGACCGTGGGCGCACGACGCCCGCTGGTGGGACCGGCGGGCGCGGACGCGCCGTGCGTACTGGCAGGTGCTGGTGGCCGCGCCCGACGGCGAGCGCGTCGCGTGTCTCGTCGCGGTGACCGCCGGCGACGCCGCACTCGAGGCGATCTACGACTAGAGATCGACTGAGGCCTAGCGCACCTCGGCGATCTCGTACGTCAGCGTCTGGCCGTCGAGGGTTCCCTTGGCCACCGCCTGGATGCGGTTGAGCCACGCGTACCGCTCGTCGCCGGTCTCGTACAACGGCGCGGCGTACGTCGGCGCGGTGCCGGGCGGTACCGACAGGTCGAGACGGCCCCGGTACGTCACGTACACCAGCGCGCCGTCGTGGGTCTCGAGGGTTCCCCGGACGTCGATTGTCCCCGTGCCTTCCGGACCCACCGTCATCCAGTCGGCGGCGGCCACGCCCTTTTGCTTCCCCGAGAGCCGCTCGCCTTCGTACACCGCATCGACCACTTCGACGATGATGCGCATCCCGCTCGGCGTGTTGGGAAGCACCAACGGGTCCGCCAGCGTGATCGTGGCGGTGCACAACGGGACCAGCTCGATCGCCACGGCTTCAGTCTGCTCGAGGCACGTCGATCGCGACCAGGAGCGACTCCCGCCGCCAGCGTTCGAGACTTCCGTTGTAGCGCGGCTGGTACTTCTCGAAGACGAGCCCGCGCCCCCGCTCCGATTCGTCGCCGCCCTCGACGACCCGCGCCGTCGCGTCGTAGGTCGTGTCGCGGAGCCGCACCGTGACTGCCGGACTCGGCCCGCAGGTTTCGTACCCAGTCAGACCGCTCGCCGCCGCCCGACAGCAGGTACAGCGTGCGCCCCTCGAGCGCGAACCAGATCTCGATCTCGTGCGGACGTCCGGAGACGCGGCCGCGAGTCGTGAGGTAGCAGAAGTCGTCGTCGGTGGCCGAGAGGAGCTCGTCCATGACGCGGCAAGTCTCGCATCCGGTCCCGACGCGCGAAGCTCGTTGCCCATGGCATCGATCGAGTACGTCCGTGACCTCGTTCGCCGCGACCACGGCCTTGCCGTTGTCGTGACCCAACGCGGCGA
This sequence comes from uncultured Actinomycetes bacterium, assembly GCA_963747195.1. GTDB lineage: Bacteria > Actinomycetota > Acidimicrobiia > IMCC26256 > JACDBD01 > JALZAA01. The sequence goes on along the minus strand of CAVVDV010000005.1, from coordinate 354,916 downwards.
CGGGTCGCCGCAGGCCTCGATCGCCAACGCCGGCGTCCTGGCGCACCCGGTGAGCGGCGACGCCGTCGTCGGGCTCGTCGTGCAGGGCGGCACCCGCAAGCACGCCAACCTGCGGCGCCGGCCCCGGGCGACGATCGTGTTCCGCGTCGGCTGGGAGTGGGTCGCCGTCGAGGGCCCCGTCGACCTCGCCGGGCCCGACGATGCCCTCGTCGGGCTGGATGCCGGCCGCGTCCCGCAGGTGCTCCGCGATGTGTTCAGCGCCGCCGGCGGCACGCACGACGACTGGGACGAATACGACCGCGTGATGGCAGGCGAGAGACGCCTCGCCGTGCTGGTCGCCCCGGAGCGCGTCTACTCCAACCCCGGGACTTGAAGCGGCGATGAGTTTCGCCGGTGAGGGAGGTCCCCAGAGACCATGACTGTCACAGAGCCACTCTCGGAGCGGAACCTCGACGGCTACGACGCCCCGCCGATCGCGTGGGAGAGGGTGCGTGAACGTCTCGACCAGGGTGTGACCCAACCCCCCGGGACCGGGGGACCCGACCGGCATACGTACTGGCTGGCGACGACGAACCCGGACGGCAGTCCGCACGTCATGCCGCTCGGGGTCTTCTGGGTCGACGGCGGCTTCTACTTCAATGCTGGTCCCGGCACGCGCAAGGCGAAGAACCTGGCCGACAACCCGCGCTGCGTCATCTCGGTGGCGACAGACCAGTTCGACCTCGTCGTGGAAGGCGAGGCCGTGAAGGTCACCGACGACGCCGAGCTCAGGCGTATCGCCGACGTCTTCGCGGCCGGAGGGTGGGAACCGACCGTGCGCGACGGCGCCCTGTATGCCGAGTTCAGCGCGCCGAGCGCCGGCCCACCGCCGTGGCACGTCTACGAGGTCACGCCGAAGACGGTGTACGCCCTGGGGACGGCAGAGCCGTACGGCGCCACCCGCTTCCGCTTCTAGCCCCGGCGGTCCGCTGGACGGATCGAACGTACGTTCGATATGGTGGCCGGCCCAGGGTGACGACGGCGGCTTTGCCGACCGTCGCCACAAAGCCGGAGCTTGCGACGGCGACGATCAGAGTGGAGTAGGGGCCGCCCGTGACCAACGGCGAGCGCGGCTACGCGGAGCTGCACTGCCATACGAACTTCTCGTTCCTCGACGGGGCCAGCCATCCCGAGGAGCTGGCCGACGAGGCTGCCCGCCTCGGCCTGGCCGCCCTCGCCGTCACCGACCACGACGGCCTGTACGGCGTGGTGCGCTTCGCCCTGGCTGCCCGCGCCACCGGGCTCCCGACCGTGTTCGGCGCCGAGCTCACCCTCGACGCCCCCCGCACGCCGCCGAACGGCTACGCCGACCCGCCCGGTGAGCACCTCGTGGTGCTCGCCGACGGGCCCGGTCGGGTACGCCCGCCTGGCCCGGGCGGTGAGCGCGGCGCAGCTGGCGGGGGAGAAGGGCGCGCCCCGCCTCGATCTCGGCGCGCTCGCCGACGCCGCCCGCGCGGCAGTTCACCTGCGCCGCTCCGCGGCGAGCGCGAACGACGCGTGGTTCGTGCTCACCGGGTGCCGCAAGGGCGCGGTCACGCGCGCGCTCCTCGACGACGGCCCGGCCGCAGCCCGGCGCGCCCTCGACCGGCTCGTCGCCGCCTTCGGACGCGACCGCGTGCTCGTCGAGCTCTGGGACCACGGCGACCCGCTCGACCGGCACCGCAACGACGCGCTGGCCGGGGTGGCGGCGTCGGCGTCCGTCGACGTGATCGCCACCAACAACGTGCATTACGCCACGCCCGGTCAGCGGCCGCTCGCGACCGCGCTCGCCGCCGTCCGTGCCCGGCGCTCGCTCGACGAGATCGACGGCTGGTTGCCGGCGGCGCCGTTCGCGCACCTGCGCAGCGCGGCCGAGCAGCAACGCCGGTTCGCCGCGCTGGCCCGGCGCGGTCGAGCGCACGCTCGACGTCGCGGCGGCGTGCGCGTTCGACCTCAGCCTCGCCGCGCCCGAGCTGCCCGACCACGACGTGCCGTCCGGTCACACCGAGATGAGCTGGCTGCGCGAGCTCACCGCGCGCGGCGCCGCCGTCCGCTACCCGCCGAGCCACGAGCAGCACGAGCAGGCGATGCGCCAGATCGCCTACGAGCTCGACGTGATCGAGGAGCTCGGCTTCCCCGGCTACTTCCTCGTGCTCGTCGACATCGTCGAGTTCTGCCACCGCCACGACATCTACTGCCAGGGTCGGGGCAGCGCCGCCAACAGCGCGGTCTGCTACGCGCTCGGCGTCACCAAGGCCGACGCCGTCGCGCTCGGCCTGCTGTTCGAGCGGTTCCTCTCGCCCGAGCGCGACGGCCCGCCCGACATCGACCTCGACATCGAGCACCAGCGCCGCGAGGAGGTCGATCCAGTACGTCTACGACAAGTACGGGCGCGACCGCGCCGCCCAGGTCGCCAACGTGATCACGTACCGGCCCAAGAGCGCGCTGCGCGAGATGGCGAAGGCCGCCGGCCTCTCACCCGGCCACGCCGACGGGCTCACGAAGTGGATCGACCGGTGGGGGAGGGACGTCGGCGCGTTCGAGAGCGTGAAGACCGAGGGCCGGCCGGTGCCGCCGCTCGTCCTCGACCTCGCCGGCCAGGTGCTCGACTTCCCCCGCCACCTCGGCATCCACTCCGGCGGCATGGTCATGGCCGACCGGCCGCTGGTGGAGTTCTGCCCGATCGAGTGGGCCCGCATGGAGGACCGGTCGGTGCTCCAGTGGGACAAGGACGACTGCGCGGCGGCCGGGCTGGTGAAGTTCGACCTGCTCGGCCTCGGGATGCTCACGATGCTGCACCTGGCGGTCGACCTGGTCCGTGAGCACGAGGGCACGGAGGTCGACCTGGCCACGATCCCCCAGGAGCCCGCCGTCTACGACCTGCTGTGCGCGGCCGACACCGTCGGCGTGTTCCAGGTCGAGAGCCGGGCCCAGATGGCCACGCTGCCCCGGCTGCGCCCGCGCACGTTCTACGACCTCGTCATCGAGGTCGCGCTCATCCGCCCCGGCCCGATCCAGGGCGGCTCGGTGCACCCGTACCTGCGCCGCCGCAACGGCCAGGAGCCCGTCTCGTATCCGCACCCGATGCTCGAGGAATGCCTGAAGAAGACCCTGGGCGTGCCGCTGTTCCAGGAGCAGCTCATGCAGATGGCGATCGACATCGCCGGCTTCAGCCCCGGCGAGTCCGACCAGCTGCGCCAGGCCATGGGCTCGAAGCGCTCCCACGCCCGCATGGCGGTCATGCGCGAGCGGCTGCTCGCCGGCATGGCCGAGCGCGGCATCACCGGCGCGACCGCCGAGGAGATCGCGACCAAGTTCGAGGCGTTCGCGGACTTCGGGTTCCCCGAGAGCCACTCGGTGAGCTTCGCCTACCTCGTGTACTCGAGCTCGTGGATCAAGCTGCACTACCCGACCGAGTTCGCGTGCGCGCTGCTCAACGCGCAGCCCATGGGCTTCTACTCGCCGCACTCGATCGTGCGCGACGCCATGCACCACGGCGTCGAGGTCCTCGGCCCCGACGTGAACGAGTCGCGGCAAGGACTGCACGCTGGAGCCTCGCACCAGCGGCGCCGGACCCGTCGGGCATCCGCGCCCGGGCTGGCACGCCGACCCGTCGACGCGTGCCGTGCGCATGGGCTTGCGCTACGTCCGGGGTCTCGCCGACGCGCTGCTCGACCGCATCGACGCCGAACGCGACCGCAAGCCGTTCGCGTCGCTCTCCGACTTCACCCGCCGCACCGGCGCGCCCACCGACGCCATCGAGGCGCTGGCCACCGCGGGCGCGTTCGGGTCCCTGGGCGTCAGACCGCGCCGCAGCGCGCTGTGGGCCGCCGGGGCGCTGCGCGACGCCCGGGCACGACAAGCTGCCCGGGCTCGTCACCGGGGTCGACGCGCCGGCGCTGCCGGGCATGACCGAGGTCGAGGAGACGGCCGCCGACCTGTGGGCGACCGGCCTGACCGCCGGCCGGCACCCGACCGAGTTCGTGCGCGAGCGCCTGACCGACCGGGGCGTCGTCACCGTCGAAGCGCTGCGTGAGCTCCAGCACCGCTCCGTGGTCGAGGTGGCCGGCATCGTCACACATCGCCAGCAACCCGACACTGCCAAAGGCGTGGTGTTCGTCAACCTCGAGGACGAGACCGGCCTGCTCAACGTGATCTGCACGGCCGACGTGTGGCGCCGGTTCCGCAAGGTCGCCCGCATGTCACCGGCGCTGATCGTGCGGGGGATGCTCGAGCGCTACCAGGGTGTGATCAACGTGGTCGCGGCCGCATCGAGGAGCTGCCGCTCACCGCCGCCGACATGGTCCGCTCCCGCGACTTCCACTAGGTGTGACGCGCTCAGGCCGTGCCGGTAGCGACCAAGACGAGAAGCGAGAGCAGCACCAGCGCGACGATCGTGAGGTTGTATGCGAGATGGGCGCGGGTCGACTCGAGCAGCGCGCCGGTCTGGGACCGTGTCTCCCTCCAGCCGTTGAGGTAGCACCGCGTGAGGTAGAGCCCGCCGATCGACAGAGCCAGCGCCGCGCCGATGGGGATGCCGACGACGGCGTGGGCGAGGCCGAACACCACCGAGCGCCCGAGGTTCACGGCCGTGCCCCGCTCCTCGGCGCCGCGCCGGAACACCCACTCCTCCCGGGCGACCAGCAACGGCATGCCCACGATCAGCAGGCCGATGAAGAACAGCGGGATGACCACCGAGGCGATGCCGAGGTCCCGGTCGCTGACGCCGACCACCGGGTTGCCCTCGCCGCCGATCGCCGACCACCAGCCGAACGAGAGGACGGGCAGCTGGATCAACACGAAGGCCGTCGACACGATCAGGGCGACGATCGGGATCGCCCGCAGGAAGTGGCGCCAGCGCAGGCCCTGCACCACGCCCAGGGTCTTGCGGTGCGAACCGACGGACGTCCGAGCGGCCTCGAACAAGCGGACGCCGACGACCGCCAGCACCGCCACCGTCAGCAGATCCAGGATCGTCACGGCGACAGTCTTCCGCAACCGCGCGGCGTGAGCCGTCAGCCGTTAGGGTGAACCGGCCCATGCCGACGAGACGAATGCCGATGAGCGAGCCCCCGAGTAGCAGATGGTCCGACGTCCGCGTCTCCTTCGGCGCTTCGTCGCCATTGTTCGCGCCGACCCGTCCGGGGTCGGGGCGGGGTTCGTCGCGCTGTTGCTCTCGTCGGGTGGCGACCTTGTCGCCGGGCTGACGCTCGGCGCCATCACCGGCACGCTCGAGTCGCTTCCCGGCCTGCTCGTCCTCGTCCCCGCCGCGATCGGCATGCGGGGCAACATCTTCGGCGGGCTCGGCAGCCGCTTCAGCACCGCGATCCACACCGGCACGTTCCGGGTGTCGCGCCGGCTCGACACGCTCGTGGGTCAGAACGTCGCCGCGTCGCTTGCGCTGTCGTTGTCGATCTCGCTCGTGCTCGCCGTGCTCGCCAAGGCGGTGTCGGTCGGCTTCGGCGTCGCCAACTCGATCTCGATCGTCGACTTCGTCGTGATCTCGGTTGTCGGCGGGATGTTGTCATCGGTCGTCGTGTTGCTCGTCGTGGTGGTCGTCACAGCGACGAGCGTGCGCCTCGACCTCGACCTCGACAACGTCAACACGCCCATCGTGACTGCCGCCGGCGACATGGTCACGCTGCCGGGTCTCTTCCTCGCCACGTACCTCGTCGGCATCGCCTGGTTCACGCCGGTGGTCGCGGCGATCTGCGTGGTGACCGGACTGGCGGCGCTCGTCGTCGCCTTGCGCGCCCGGCTGCCCATCCTCCGCAGGATCGTGCGCGAGTCGGTGCCGGTGCTCGTCCTCGCGGGCTCGGTCGACGTGATCGCGGGCATCACGATCCAGAAGCGCATCGACTCCTTCCTCGTGTATCCCGGCGCTGCTCGTCCTCGTGCCGCCCTTCCTCGAGGACGCGGGCTCGCTCGGCGGGATCCTCAGCTCCCGGATCGCCACCAAGCTGCACCTCGGCACGGTGGACCTGTCGCGTTCACCGTGGCGTGCTGTCGCGGAGGACGTCCTGCTCGTGTTCGTCTACGCGGTGCCGACGTTTCTGCTCCTCGGCGTGTCGGCCGACATCGTGTCCGCCGTGTTCGACCTCGCCAGTCCGGGATCCCTGAAGATGATCGGGGTCTCGCTGCTCGCCGGCGTCTTCGCGACCACCGCGGCGGTCCTCGTCGGGTACTACGGTGCCGTGGCTACCTACCGGCTCGGCCTCGACCCCGACAACCACGGCATCCCCATCGTCACCTCGAGCCTCGACTTCTTGGGAGCGGTGTCCCTGATCCTGGCTATCGTGATCCTTGGCCTGAGTTGAGGCCCACCGTTGATGGACGAGAAACCCCCGAGAAATCTCAAGGCCATGCTCTCGGAGGCGAAGGACGCCTCCGAGCTGATGGTCGACCTCGGCTATGCGGCGCTGTTCTTCGACAACGTCGCCATGGCCGAAGAGGTCATGGACCTCGAGGAGCGACTCGACGGGCTCGTGCACGAGATGCGCGAAGTGTGCATCCTCGCTGCCCGCTCACCACACGACGCCGAGCAGATGTCGAGCGTGCTCCACGTGATCTCGTCCATCGAGCGGATCGGGAACGCCGCCGTCGACATCGCCCGCATCGTCATCCACCGCCTCGGCATCCCCGCCGCTCTCGTCGCCGATCTCGCCGCCGCCGACGAGGTCTCCCATCGGGTGCGCGTCCGCGCCAGCTCGGACCTCGCAGGTCGCTCGCTCGCCGACGTCGAGCTGCCGGTCGAGGTCGGCATGCGCGTCGTCGCCATCCGGCGGGGCAAGGAATGGATCATCGACCCCGACGGCGACGAGGTCATGCTGCCCGACGACGTGCTCTTCCTGCGCGGCGCGCCCGACGGCATCTTCGAGCTCCGCACCCTCGCCGGCGCCCCCGAGTGGCGACAGCCCACCATCGGCGAAGACCCGACGATCACCGACCTCGACCGTGCCGTCGACGTGCTCGTCGAGATGAAGAACATCTCCGAGGTCGCGGTCGGGCTCGCGTACTCGGCGTTGCTGTTCTACGACCAGAGCCTCGCCGCCGAGGTGAATCACCTCGAGGACCGGCTCGACGAGATGCGCGAGCGGCTCGAGGTGTGGGTTCTGCGCGGCGCGGCCGAGCAGATCGACCCGTCGCCGTTGCGCGGCTTGCTGCACCTCGGCAGCGCGGCCGAGCAGCTCGGTGACTCCGCCCAGCAGATGGTGTGGCTCGTCGAGCAGGGCGAGGAGATGCACCCGGTCCTCGGCCTGGCGCTCGGCGACAGCGACGAGGTCATCGCCCGGGTGCCCGTCGGCGCCGGGTCGAGTCTCGAGGGCAAGACCCTCGCGCGAGGCGAAGCTCGAGCTCGAGACGGGCACGTACCTGCTCGCCATCCGCCGCGCCGGCCGCTACATCTACCGGCCGCGGGGCCTCGTCCGCCTCGAGGCCGGTGACGAGCTCATCGCCATCGGGCCCGACGACGGGCGCGATCGCCTCGCCGAGCTCGCCGGCTTTCGCGTGCTCGAGGACGACGAGCACCGGCGAGATCGAGCTGGTTCGCACGCCCGACGCCGGCTAGGCGCGTTCCCGGAACGCGTGCCCGTCTGACCCCTCGGCTACGTTCGCCACCGTGACCGCGCCGCCGCGTTCGGGTCAGCCCGTTGCGCCCGAGCGGGCGCACGAGACGCCGCCGACCGGCCTCACCGAGGCCGAGGTCCGCGAGCGCGTCGAACGGGGCGAGACGAACGCCACCGGCGAGCGCACCAGTCGCACGTTCGGCGAGATCCTCCGGGCGAACATCTTCACCCGCTTCAACGCCATCCTGGGCGTGCTGCTCGTGGTGATCCTGGCCGTCGGGCATCCGCAGGACGCGCTGTTCGGCATCGTGCTGGTCAGCAACGCGCTCATCGGCATCGTCCAGGAGGTGCGGGCCAAGCGAACGCTCGACCAGCTCGCGGTGCTCAGCGAGCCACGCGTGCGCGTCGTGCGCGACGGCGAGGTGAGCGAGGTCTCGGTGGACGACGTCGTGCTCGACGACCTCATCGAGCTCCGCAGCGGCGACCAGATCGCCGCCGACGGCATCGTGCGCGCGACCACCGCCCTTCAAGTCGACGAGTCGCTGCTCACCGGCGAGTCCGACCCGGTCGACAAGGAGACCGGCGACCAGGTGCTCTCCGGGAGCTTCGTGGTCGCGGGATCGGGACGCTTCCAGGCGACGGCCGTCGGCGACGACGCCTACGCCCGGCAAGCTCGCCACCGAGGCCCGCCGGTTCGCGCTGCGCGCGCTCCGAGCTCATCGACGGCATCAACCGCATCCTGCGCTACGTGACCTGGGCGATCGTGCCCGTCGCCGCGCTCCTGCTCGTGAGCCAGTACTACGCCAACGACGACTGGCGCGACGCCGTCAGCGGCACGGTGGCCGGCGATCGTCGGCATGGTGCCCCAGGGCCTCGTGCTGCTGACGAGCGTCGCCTTCGGGGTCGCCGCGGTCACGCTGGCCCGACGCAAGGTGCTCGTCCAGGAGCTCCCGGCCGTCGAGGGGCTCGCCCGGGTCGACGTCGTCTGCTTCGACAAGACCGGCACGCTCGACCGACGGGAACATCGTGTTCGATCGCGTCGAGCGGCTCGACGACCAGGCGCCGGTCGAGGCCGCGCTCGGCGCGCTCGCGGCCGACGAGGACCGCAACGCCACGCTGAGCGCCATCGCGGCTGCGTTCCCGAGCACCGACTCCTGGACGCGCACCGGTTTCGTGCCGTTCTCCTCGGCGCGCAAGTGGAGCGCGGCGACGTTCGGCGAGCACGGCACGTGGGTGCTCGGCGCCCCCGAGCTGGTGTGGGCCGGGCGCGACGGCGAGGTCGTCGGAGAAGGCCGAGAGGCTGGCCGCCACCGGTCAGCGGGTGTTGCTCCTCGCCCGGAGCGACGCACCTCTCGACGGCGACAGCCTGCCGGCGGAGATGCGCCCCGCCGCGCTCGTGCTGCTCGAGGAGCAGGTACGCCCCGACGCCGCCGAGACGCTGGCCTACTTCACAGCAGCAGGGCGTCGCCTTGAACGTCATCTCCGGCGACAACCCGCGCACCGTCGGCGCCGTCGCGGCGCGGGTGGGGATGCCGCACGCCGACGACCCGTTCGACGCCCGCCAGCTGCCCGAGGACCTCGACGCGCTCGGCGAGACGCTCGAGCAACATTCGGTGTTCGGGCGCGTGACGCCGCACCAGAAGCAGGACATGGTCAAGGCGCTGCAAGCGCGCGGGCACACGGTCGCGATGACGGGCGACGGCGTCAACGACGCGCTGGCGCTGAAGCTCGCCGACATCGGCGTCGCGATGGGATCCGGGGCGCCGGCGACGCGCGCGGTCGCGCAGCTGGTGCTGCTCGACGGCAAGTTCTCCACGCTGCCGGGCGTCGTCGCCGAGGGCCGGCGCGTGACGGCGAACATCGAACGCGTCGCCAACCTGTTCGTCACCAAGACGGTGTGGGCGACGCTGCTGGCCGTCGCGGTCGGCCTCGCGTTCTGGCCCTACCCGTTCCTCCCTCGCCACCTCACGATCATCGACACCCTCACCATCGGGATCCCGGCGTTCTTCCTGGCGCTGGCGCCGAACCTGCGGCGCTACGTCCCGGGGTTCGTCAACCGAGTCTTCCGGTTCACGATCCCCGCCGGGACGGTCGCGGCGGTCGCCACCTTCTCGGCATTCGCGCTGGCGCGCTTCGACGACCTCCCGCTCACCGAGCAGCGGACGGGCGCGACGCTCGTCATGCTCATGATGAGCCTGACCGTGCTCGTGATCCTCGCCCAGCCGTTGACGTGGCGCCGGGTCGTCCTCGTCGGCTTGATGATCGCCGGGTTCGTGCTGCTGTTCCCGATCCCGTCGGTGCGCGACTTCTACGATCTCCGGTTGCCGAACGATGTGCTCGTCGGAACGTTGGTGATCGGGTTCGCGGGCGTGGCCGTGCTGGCCGGCGGCTGGGAGGTGTCGCGTCGCCTGGGCCGCGGCCCGGCCGCCGCCGTACAAGTAGGCACGGCGGGCACGGTCACAACCAGTCGCGCCGCTTGAACCACGTGTACAGGAAGATCGTCAGCGCGAGCATCGTCCCCAGCGCCAGGGGATAGCCGAACGTCCAGTTGAGCTCGGGGATGTCCTTGAAGTTCATGCCGTAGATCCCGGCGATGAGCGTCGAACCCAGCAGGATCGCGCCCCACGAGGTCATGCGCTTCATGACCTGGTTCAAGCGGTTCGAGACGACCGCGAGGTCCGCTTCGAGAAGTCCGGTCAGCAGGTCGCGCTGGGTCTCGATCCAGTCGGTGACGCGGAGGACGTGGTCGTAGACGTCCTGCATGTGGACGATCGCCTCGTCCCCGAGGCAGTCGGCCTCCCGGCGCAGGAGCTGAGCCAGCACCTCGCGCAGGGGCGCCACCGCGCGGCGGAAATGCACCATGCCGCGGCGGAGGTCGAACACCTCCTTCGGGATGCCGTCGCCGGTGTCCGCCGAGAAGACGATCTCCTCGACCTCGTCGAGGCGGTCGTCGAAGCGGTCGGCGACGTCGAAGTAGCGGTCGACGATCACGTCCAGGAAGGACCACAGCAGAAAGCCTTCGTCCCAGGCCTCCTCTTCGCTGCGCTCCATCTCGAAGCGGTGGATCACGGGCTCGACTGCGAACGCCGTGGAGTCGGAGGGGTTGTCGCTGGGCTGGCGCACCGACAGCAGCCACCCGTCGCCGAACACGATGTCGATCTCCCGCGTGGTCAGGACGTCCTCGACGAGCGTGCAGTCGTGCACGGCGACGTGAAAGTGGTCGCGGTAGTGCTCGAGCTTGGTGCGCTGCCCGCCGTGACGGAGGTCCTCGGCGGCGAGGTGGCTGATCTGGAGCTGCTTCGTGAGGGAGTCCAACTCCGACTCCGCGGGGTCGACGCAGTCGACCCACAACAGGGAGTGCTTCGGGTCGATGACGTCGGCGAGCTGGTCGGTGGGTGCCTCGTCGTGCCCGTCGACGTGAGGGTGGTACAGCCATGCCCTGATCATCCGGGCCAGCGTAGAGGCCGGTCTGACGACGCGACCCGGAACCTGACCGGTCGGTCAAGACGTCGGTACCATGCCGTCATGGCCGTCGACGTGCCCGAGATCACCGCCGAGCAGCTGCGTGACCAGACGCTCGCGCTGGCTGCGCGAGCAACCTGCCGCCGGGCTGGATGGAGGCGGTCGACGCCGGCGACGACGAGAAGGTCGTCGGCGCTGCGGCGCGAGCTCGACTACTCGGAGTGGTGCGTCCGCTTCGGCGAGGCCGGCTACGCGACGCCGACGTGGCCGGCGGAGTACGGCGCCGGGCTGTCGCTCTCGCCCGGGCAGGCCAAGCTCGTCAACGAGGTGCTCAACCACTACAAGGTGCCGCGCCCGTTCAACATCATCGGCATCGGGATGGGCGGCCCGACGGTCATGGCGTGGGGGACCGAGGAGATGAAGCACCGCCTGCTGCGGCCGCTGGCGTGCAACCAGGAGATCTGGTGCCAGCTGTTCAGCGAGCCGGGCGCCGGCTCCGACGTCGCCGGGCTCGCGACGCGGGCCGTGCGCGACGGCGACGAGTGGGTCGTCAACGGCCAGAAGGTCTGGACCACCCTCGCGCACATCTCGCGAAGTGGGGGATGCTGCTCTGCCGCACCGAACCCCGACGTGCCGAAGCACAAGGGGCTGTCGTACTTCGTCGTCGACATGCAGCAGCCCGGGGTCGACGTCCGCCCGCTGGTGCAGATCACCGGCGACGCCGAGTTCAACGAGGTGTTCTTCAACGACGTCCGCGTCCGCCACGACTGGATGCTCGGTCCGGAGGGCGACGGCTGGAAGGTCGCGATCACGACGCTCATGAACGAGCGGGTGTCGCTCTCGGGCGCGGGCTCGATCGGCGGCGACGCCGTCGGCGGCAGCCCGGTCGCCCGGCTGCTCGACCGCCACAAGGGCGTCGCCGACCCGCTCGCGCGCCAGCAGCTCGCGCAGGCGTACATCGAGAGCCGGCTGATCCGGCTCAACAACGAGCGGGCGGCCGCGAAGCGCAAGAGCGGGGGCGAAGCCGGGCCCGAGGGCTCGATCACCAAGCTGATGCAGGCCGAGTTCAACCAGCGGCTGCAGAACCTCGCGCTCGACCTCGAGGGCGTCGGCGGCGTCGCGTGGGAGGGCGAGCACTCCGAGCGCGGGCAGCGTCGGCCGCCCCAGTGGCTCGCCGACGGCAACGACCGTCGGAACGCTGGCACGCGGCTTCCTGCGGGCGCAGGCCAACACGATCGAAGGCGGGACCTCCGACATCATGCGCAACATCCTCGGCGAGCGGGTCCTCGGCCTGCCCAAGGAGCCCGACGTCTCGCGCGAGCTGCCGTGGAAGGACGTGCTCCGCTCCGGTGTGACGCCGCGGGCTAGTCGGCGAGTCGCGGCGCGGCCGATGGACCGCAAGCTGCGCTCGTTCCTCCGCAAGCGGGGTGCTCCGCCGGACGAGATCGCCCGGCCGAGCGCGAGGGCTGGCTGATCGCTGCTCGCGCTCGACCAGCATCTGCTGCCCGGGCCGGCCTCGGTACACCGTTCGACCGAGGTGTGCCGAGCGCGCGGCTTCGACGTCGAGACTGCGACGACGCCTGTGGCGTGCGCTCGGGTTCCCCGACGTCGCCCGACGACGCGCGCGCTGTTCACCGACGACGACGTCGAGGCGTTATCACGCTCGCGGCGCCGGATCGAGACCACGATCGTCCCGCTCGGCGAGGACTACCGACGACGCTCGTGCAGGCAGGTCCGCGTGTTCGGCGGCGGCGCTGGCTCGCAGGTCGCCGAGGTCGCTGAGCGACCAGCTCGTCGGAGCGGTGCACGAGCGCCGGCGAAGCCGGGCATGACCGACGAACGCGATCGCCGCCGCAGCTCATCGACGCGCTCGACTGGCCGTCGCTCTCGCGAGCTGATCGACTACGCGCTGCGGCTCCAGCTGCGGGCCGCGGTGTGCCGCAAGCTCACCGCCGAGCGACCCGCAGCGCGACCGGGGCCGCCGAGCTCGCGGTCGGGTTCGTCGACCTCGTCGGCTACACCGCGCTGAGCCAGGAGCTCGAGCCCGAGGAGCTCGGCGCGCTCGTGAGCCGGTTCGAGGAGCTCGCCTACGACACGGTGGCCGAGCACGGCGGGCGGGTCGTCAAGACCATCGGCGACGAGGTGATGTTCGTCGCCGCGCGACGCCCGAGCGCGGCGCGGATCGCCCTGCCGCCTCACCGAGCGGTCCGCGGTCGACGAGCTGCTGCCCGACGGCGCGCGCCGGGCTCGCCTACGGCTCCGTGCTCGCCCAGGAAGGCGACTACTACGGCCCCGTCGTCAACCTCGCGCAGCCGCCTGGTCGAGCTGGCCCGGCCCGGCACCGTGCTCGCGTCCGAGCGAGCTGCACGCCGCGCTCGCCGACGACCCGGCGTTCGCGTGGCAGCGGCTCCGCACCCGCCGCATCCGCGACATCGGCCGGGTCGAGATCTGGGCGCTCGAGCGCGCCGAGCAGCACGTCGGAGCGAGTAGCCGCCGGCGGCCGCCGGGCCGTGCGATACCTTCGTTGCCGCATGGCTGCCGCCCCCGCGACCACGCCGGTAACCCGCTGTGCCTGCTCGCAGTCCACGCGCATCCCGACGACGAGGCGTCGAAGGGCGCGGGCACGGTCGCCAAGTACGCCGCCGAAGGCATCCGCGTGCGTGCTCGTGTGCTGCACCGGCGGCGAGGCGGGCGACATCCTCAACCCGGCGGTCGACACCCCCGAGGTCCGGGACAACCTGCCCGAGGTGCGCATGGCCGAGCTCCAGCGCCAGCGTCGACGCGATCGGCTACGCGTCGCTGCACCTCCTCGGCTACCACGACTCCGGCATGCCCGACACCGAGACCAACGCCCGGCCCGACAACTTCGCCAACGCGCCGCTCGACGAGGCGGTCGGACGACTCGTGCGCGATCATCCGGGACGAGCGGCCGCAGGTCATCATCACCTACGCCGACGACCGCGAGTTCTACCCGCACCCCGACCACATCCGGGTGCACGAGATCTCGGGACCGGCGTTCGACGCCGCCGGCGACCCCGATCGCTTCCCGGACGCGCGGCGAACCGTGGCAGCCGTCGAAGCTGTACTACATGGGCTGGTCGACGCGCCGGGTGCTGGCGCTGCACGAGGCGTACATCGCGCGCGGCCACGAGAGCCCGTTCGCAGCGCTGGTTCGAAGCGCGGCTTCCCGGACGACGGCGATCGGTTCACGACCCACGTCGACGTCGGCGACTACCTCGCAGCGGCGCCGGGCCGCGCTGCTCGCCCACCGCACGCAGGTCGACCCGGACGGCTTCTGGATGAAGCTCCCCGACGACGTGATCCGCGGCACGTTCCCGTGGGAGGAGTACGTGCTCGCGCGCTCGCTGGTCGACGGCGGAGTGCCCGCGGGCGAGCCGGCCGAGCCCGAGACCGACCTGTTCGCCGGCATCCGGGCCGAGGTCGAAACCCGCCGCTAGCCGGGCGTTACGACGAGAGGGCCCGGCAGGCTCGTTCGGCGCCCAGGATCTTGTTCGCGGCCTTGTACTTGCGACCAGCCGATTTGAACGTCTGCGAGAGCTTGGTACCGCCCTGCGTGATCGCGTTGCCGATGCGGGAGGTGGCCGCCCGGAACTGCGTCAGATCGGTCGTGTCGACGTTCGCGGCATCCTGCTGTCCAGTGGAGAAGAGGTTCCGCACGTCCGTCATCGCGTTCTGGAACAGCACCGCGACCTTGCTTCCGTCCTTGAAGTTCGGCGTTCCTGCTTGGTCCAACTGCGTCAAGAGCGTCTCGGTTTCGCTCACGGTGTTCCCGAGGTAGCTGACCAGCAAGTCCTTCACCTGCGCGGCGTCGGGCGAGCTCCCCCCGGCCGAACGGAACTGGCTCGTGAGGTCCTTGATGTTCGTTGACCAGTCACGAAGGGACGTGCACACCGAATGCGCCCATTGCTTCGGTGGAACCTTCTGCGTCGGCGCCGGAGCAGCCAGTGGCGCCGGCCGCTCGATCGCCCACGCCGCCTCGGCGGGCATCGCCAGCGCGCCCGCCACGACCAACCCGAGAACCCCTGCCCAGACCCGCATCTTGCGACCCCCACTTTTCGCTGTGCTCGTACAACGCTCGGAAACATACCGAAGATCGGCGTCGCGAGGACTGGATGGGAGGCTCGTTGGGTACAAAAAGAGCTTCTGCGTTTGAAAGGGGGCGCCATGCTCCAGCTCACCGAGAGTGCAGCAACGACACTGGCCGACACCCGATCCCAGATCGGGGTACCCGATCACTTCGGCTTGCGCATCTTCCGCGGCGTCAGCGACGGCAAGGCGGCGTTTGCGTTCGACTTCGTCGAAGCTCCGGAGGACGGCGACGAGGTCGGCGAGATAGAGGAAACCCGGTATTTCGTCGCTCCCGAGGTCGCGGCGCCGCTCGCCGACGCCGTCCTGGACGCCGAGCCGACGGCGGAGGGGCCGCAGCTGACTCTCAAGCGCCAGGAGCAGGAGCAGTAGCAGCAGCGCGGCGGGACGCGCGCGCCTGGCGGCCGGGCGGGGCGATCGGCGACAGTGGCGACGGGAAGGACGAGCATCCGCCGGAGGTGGCGATGCGAGTCACGCTGTTGGGTCACGCATCGGTGCTCGTGGAGCTCGACGGCGCGACGTGCCTCATGGATCCGGTGCTCGCCGACCCCTTCGAGGAGGGGACGGTGGTGTCGTGCCCGCAGCGGACGATCGACGCCGACCGGCTCCCGCCGATCGACATCCTGGTGGTCTCGCACCGTCATCCCGACCACTTCGACCTCGCATCACTCGCGCGGGTCGACCGCCGCGCCGACGCGGTCTGTCCCGCCGACCCCCTGATCGTCTACGCCCTCGAGGAGCTCGGGTTCGAGGCGGTCCACGCGGTGCACCCGATGGCGCCCATCGTCGGCGACGGGTTCGAGCTCTTCCCGACCCGCTCCGAGCTCCGGTCGATCCCCGAGATGGGCTGCGTGTTCCACGATCGGACCGGAACATTCTGGAATCAGGTCGACACGCCGCTGGCGCCCGCCACGATCGACGGCGTCCGGGAGCGGTTCTCGGGCGTCGATCTGCTCTTCGCGATGTACGCGAGCCAGAACTTCGAGTTCTTCGAGAGCCTGACGACCCGGTTCCCGACCGAGACGCACCGGCAGAACCTCGAGGCGGTCGTGCGCATCGGGCCCCGAACCGTGCGTGCCGGCGTCGGCGGGCTTCCGGTTCTGCGGCCCGCACGAATGGCTGAACCCGTTTCTCTTCCCGATCTCGCGGGAACGGTTCGTCGATGACCTGGGTCAGCTCTCGCCGCAGACCGACACGGTCGTGATGAACCCGGGCGACGTCATCGACCTCGACGGGGAGCACATCCGCCATCGACCCGGCGCGTCGGCGCTCGCACGCACCGACGTCGACGACACGTGGCGCGTCGACTTCGATCCCACCGCGCCCGTGCCGCCGCTCCGGGACGACAATACGGACGGGTACGCAGACGCCGAGATCGCGACCGCGACGCGCGAGGTGATCCTCGACGGCGTCGCCGGCTACGTCGAACGTGACTCGGGATCCGACGACCGTCTCCTCGGCACGTACGTTTCGCATCGCGTGACGTACCGCGTCGACGTCGTGTTCCCGGATGACCGCGTCCGCTGGTACCGATTCGACTTCGGCGACCGACCGCCCGGCGTCACCGACGGGTCGGGTGTCGGCCCGCCTTCGGATCTCGTCCATCGCATCGCGGCGTCGGCGTTGACCGGGTGGAGCCGCCACGCCCGGAGCTTCTTCTCGGTGCGGGCGTCGTCGCGACGCGCCGGCGCAATTCACCAACCGGTCCGTGACGGCGACGACGTGCGCCTCGAGACCCGCCCGCTGCCCGATCTCTTGATGTATTACCTCCTCCGCAAGGCCGAAGGGTCCGAGCTCGCCGCCAAGCACGAGGTCGACCACCAGCTCCAGCGGCTGCGTGCCGGAACGCCACGTGGTGCCTGATACGGGCACTGATGACGCCGGAGTTCTCGCGGCGTAGCCTTACGGCGCTCGGCAGCAACGCGGATAGTGATAGGGCTCGAAGCAACGTGAAACGCCGAACACGGTTGATCGTCAAAATTGCAGCAAGCGCGGTCATCATCGCGTCGATCGTGCTGGCACGCCTTCTCTCCGAGGACGGCGTTGCACGCTTCGCGGTCGGCCAAGCGGCATTGTTCTTCGTGTTCGCCATCGCGTCACTGACGCTGTTCGTGGTCGTGGTGTTCGACTTCGACAAGTGGGTCGAGACAGTTCCGCCGGTGCCGAAGCGAGCAGTGCGGCGACTCATCGGGCGCGGTTCGAGGCGAGTCCGTCGCGCGGTCGGCTTGGTGCTCGCGTACTACGGCGCCGCCATGACCTGGGTGTGGACGAGAGTCGGTGCCGCGTCTGGGCTGGCTCGTGCGGACGCTCGGCCGTCGGATTGGCGTGGTTCTGGTCATGGATGGCGCGCGCGGAAGCCGCGTCCTTGTCGAGTACGGCGCGGTGATGCAGCGGGTGTGGTCGGCGACGGGACATGCATTCGCTTCGACGCTCGCGCGCGTCGGCAAGGGCCTGGAGTTGCTGTGGGTGGCGGTGGTGCGTGGCGGCCTGCGGGCACTCGTTCTGTACCGCGCCGCGTTGCAGTGGCTGTGGTCTCCAGTCGGGCACGCGCTCGTGTGGACGCTCGTTCACGTCGGCAGGGGCCTGGTGCTGCTGTGGGCGGGAGTTGTCCACGGGGGCGTGCGGGCGCTCGTTCGGTATCGCACCGTGATGCAGCGGGCGTGGTCGACGACGGGACACGCCTCCGCTTCGATGCTCGCTCACGCCGGCAAAGGGCTGACGGTGTTGTGGGCGGGGGTCGTGCGCGGGGGCCGGAGGGCGCTGATCCTGTACCGAGTCGCAATGCACTGGCTCTGGTCGACCACGGGACGGTTGGCCGCGCGGGCATTCGCCCGCGTGGGCGCGGCGCTGGCGGTGCTGGGCGCGGCGATTGCACGTGCCGGCGCCTGGTCGCTCGTTCGCTGTGGCAGGGGCATCAAACGCCTGTGGTCGGCCGCCGTCGGCCGCGGCGACGAGCCGACACCGAAACCCATCCGGCGCTGGTACACGGCAACCGTCGACTCCGCGTTCGGCATCCCTCCCGACGACGCCTCGGTCGACGTGTTCGGCGGCCGCGCCGCAAGTCACGTCCCGAACGCGAGCGAACCTGGGCGCGCTCCGAGTCGCGGTGACGGGCACGGCGAGAAGATCGGCGCCGGCAGCCGGTCGGACGCCCGGAAGCACCGGCGATGACACGGCCCTATGATCCGCGCACCAGGAGCAAGGGAGGACCGCGAGATGCCCAAGTACCTCTCCCAGGAGTGGCTCGACGAAGGCAAGAAGCTCGCCGAGGGCCAGCCTGACCGCCCGGGCGCGAGCGCCCGGATGCAGTACGTGGTCACCGGGAGCCCCGACGGCGACATCAAGTACTACTGGGTGCTCGAGAACGGGAAGCTCCTCGAGTCGAAGGTCGGCGAGATCTCCGACGCCGACTTCACCCTCACGCTCACCTACGACGACTCCGTGAAGGTCCAGAAGGGCGAGCTCGACGCCAACGCCGCGTTCATGCAGGGACGCATGAAGGTGACCGGCAACATGGGCAAGCTCATGCAGCTGATGCCGCTCACGAACTCGCCCGAGTACAAGGAGCTCCAGGAGCAGGTCCGGGAGGTCACCGAGTACTGAGCCCGAGCGCCGTTTCGCCGATCAGAGGGCCAGCTTCGCGTTGCGGAACACGCGGCTGACCGCCGCGCCCGCCTTGGCGTAGAAGCCGATGGGTCCGACCCAGGCGATGTCGGCCTCGGCGTGACCCGCGGCCGCGAGCGACGCGCAGACCGCGCCGAGCAGCGCCCGGCCGACGCCGCTGCGCTGGCGCTCGGGATCGGTGGCCATCGGGCCGATCCACCCGGCCCGGTTCACCGAGTGGCACGCGAAGCCGATTGTCTCGCCGCCGGCGCGCGCCGCGTAGCAGGTGCCGGCGGCGCGGGCTCGTTCGACCTCGTCGAGCCAGTGCGGGAAGGAGCGGGACGCCAGCGCCGCCGCGCCGCCGCCGTCTTCGCGCTCGACGACGATCCCGCTGGGGGAGCCGGCGCGGAAGCTCGTGGGGATCGCCATGTTGCACGCGGCGCCGTAGGGCTCGAAGCCGGTGGCCTCGAAGAGGGCGAGCGCCGCGGTGAAGCGGAAGTCGACGCCGGGCCAGACGTAGCGGGGGATCGCGGTGCCGAGGTGCAGGTCGATGGCGCCCGCCGCGCGGGCCCGCGCCGCGCTCTCGTCGACGAGCGCCCGCCCACGACCCTCGCGCCGGCGCTCGGGATGCACGACGAGGAGCACGATCCATGCCGCGGCAAGGCCGGCGGATCCCTTCACGGTGAGCACGGCGGCGGCGTCGCCGTCCCCGAGGACCTCCGTGTCGGGCCCGTAGCAGCACGTCTCGAGATCCGCCGGGGTCAACCCTTCGTCCGGCAACGCGGCCGAGACGAGCCGGGCGAGCTCGTCCGGCGCGAGCGTCACGCGGCGCGCTGGAGCTCGCGCAGCCGCCGGTAGCCGATGAGCTGCACGCCCGCCCGTTCGATGAGGTCGCGCAGCGACGGGTCCTCGCACAGGTACGCGTGGTCCTCGACCCGCCCCGCCCAGTCGCCGTACGCGGCGCGCAGCTCGTCCGTGTCGATCGCCCGGATGCAGGTACACCTCGGTGACGCCCGGCCGCAGGTCGAACAGGACCCGCTCGATCCGCCGCCGGGCGCCGACGGGGCACAGCACGAAGTGATCGGGGAACACGACCCCTTCCTCTTCGGCGAGTCGCCGGAAGGGGAAGCCGACGACGCGCTCTGCGCTCGCGCTCGCCATGCGGAGCGGGAGCCCGAAGTCGACCGCCAGCTCGAGGTACACGTCGAAGAAGTCGGCGCGCTGCTGGAGCGTTCCCATGTGGCTGTCGAGGTGGCTCACGTCGAAGCCCCACATGATCGCCCGCTCGATCTGCGCCCGGCATTCCCTGCGGACCTCGTCGAGATCGGCGTGGTCCCACGTGTCCTCGACCGTGCGGGGGAACCCGCCGTCGCCGTCGAGCAGGCTCGACGACTGCGTGATCGGTCCCCAGCGGTACGTCTCCCACTCGGAGTTCAGCGTGAGGTGCACGCCGACGTCCTCGCCCCGGTACTGGGCGGCGGCATCCCGCGCCCAGGGGCACGGCACCATCAGCGAGGCGCTGGTCGCGACGCCGTTGCGCAGCGCGTCGTACACGGCGACGTTGGCCGAACGCGTCGAGCCCAGGTCGTCGCAGTTGACGACGAGCAGCTTCGCGTCGGGTGCATAGCCGAGGCGTTCGGCGAGACTTGCCACGCAGAGAAACTACTGCCGCCCGCCAGTGGCCGACGGACCCCGCCGGTCGAGGCCCGAGCTCGCCCGTCTACCCGAAGCGCGCGACGAGCAGCTCGCCGGCGCGCCGCACCGTGGCCGGATCGGCGAACGGCAGGTTGAAGATGAGCTCGTCCAGCCCGGCATCGACGAGCGCGTCGACCTGGTCGATCACGGCGCCGGGGTCTCCGACCGTGAAGCGCTCCTCGAAATCGGCGCCGGCGGCGTCGCGCAGGAACCCCGAGGTCTGCTCGGCTTCCTCCGCCGAGGAGGTCAGGAACAGCGACCCGAGGCGCGGTCGTCGTGATCTCGCTCGGGTCGCGGCCGACGTCGGCGCAGTGGCCGCGCAGCACTTCGAGCAGATGGCGAATGGTGTCGGGGCTCCCGTTGATGTTGCACATGTCGGCGTACTGCGCGACGAGCCGCAGCGTGCGCTTCTCGCCGCTGCCGCCGACCATGATGCGCGGCCCGTTCGGCTGGACCGGGCGGGGGATGTTCAGTGCCTTCTCGATCCGGTAGTGCTTGCCCGCGAAGCTCGGCGCCTCCTCCGTGAACATCGCCCGGCAGATCTGCAGCGCCTCCTCGAGGCGGTCGAGGCGCTTGCCGGCGGACGGGAAATCGAAGCCGAAGGCGTCGTGCTCTTCCTCGTACCACGCCGCGCCGAGGCCGAGCATCGCCCGACCGCTCGAGACGATGTCGAGCGTCGTGACCATCTTGGCGAGCAGAGCTGGGTTGCGGTACGTCACGCCCGTCACGAGGGTGCCGAGCTTCACGCGGCGCGTGCGCGCCGCCAGCCCGCCCAGCAGCGTGTACGCCTCGAGCATCGGCTGCGTCGGCCCGCCGAGCGGCGGCAGCTGCCAGAAGTGGTCCATGACCCAGACCGAGTCGAAGCCGGCCTGCTCGCCGGCGACGGCCAGGTCGGCGACGTGCTCG
Source organism: uncultured Actinomycetes bacterium (assembly GCA_963747195.1). Classification (GTDB taxonomy): domain Bacteria; phylum Actinomycetota; class Acidimicrobiia; order IMCC26256; family JACDBD01; genus JALZAA01. The sequence goes on along the minus strand of CAVVDV010000005.1, from coordinate 333,560 downwards.
AACATCTCGCGGTCGGGCACATCCGCGAACGTGAAGTTCGGGATCTGGAGGCCGAACTTGGTCATTGCTGCGTCCTTTCGAGGGATCGTGCCGGTGCCGAGGGGTCAGGTGCCCGCGGCGGCTCTGATGGCGGCGTCGGCCGCGGTCTTCGTGGCGAGCTTGGCGCCCTTGGCCACCTTGGCCATCTTCGGGATGCGGCCGGGATGCTTGGCGAAGTAGGCGGCGACGGCCTTGGCGTTGGGTGTCCCGTCCTGATTGCTGAGCCGGAACACCTCTTCGTCGATGTTGTCGCTCGGCCGATCGCTGATGGCCCGGAACACCGACCAGGGGATGCCGCGGCGCTCGCAAATCTCGGCGATTGCGGCCGTCTCCATCTCGAGCGACACCACGCCCTTGCGCTCGCAGGTCGGCGATGTCGTCGGGGTCGGTCTGGAGCGTGTCGCCCGTCGACATCTTCCCGTGCGGCGTGCCCTCGCCCAGTGGCTCCGGGCGGTACTCGGTCCCGGTGGCGCTGTTCACGACGACTTCGGGGAGCATGAGCGTGCCGATCGGCGTCTCGTTCTCCAGTGCGCCGGCGATGCCGACGACCATGACCCGGTCGACGGATGTCGCGTCGAGGAGACGCTCCGTGGCTTCGGTCGCCAGCTTGGTTCCCATCCCGGTGACGATCGCGACCACGTCACGACCGTCGAGCGTCCCCCGATGGACTGTGACCCCGTCGATGTCGGTCTTGGTGAGCGACAGCTTCTTGACGAGGGGCGACAGCTCCATCGGCATGGCGCAGATGAACGCGATGGCACCGGACTTCTCAGGCGTGTCCATTGGCCAAGCTTGCCGGATCCGTCCCGCCCCGGCCAGACGCGTCGTGCGAAGCTCGCGGCGGTGGACGCGTGATGCCCGGCCTCATTCTCTTCCGGCACGGCAAGTCCGATTGGGACGCCGACTACCCGGGTGGCGATGCCGCCCGCCCGTTGGCTCGTCGCGGGCGGAAGGCGGCCAAGACCATGGGACGGTTCCTCGCCCGTGCCGGTCAGGTACCGGATGCCGCGATCACGTCGCCCGCAGTGCGGGCGGAAGACACGCTCCGGCTCGCGATGGACGGCGGCGGCTGGACCTGTCCCGCGCGCACCGCACCGTCGCTCTACGGCGGGGGCGTGTCCGATCTGGTGGCCGAGGTCCGGAACGAGCCCGCCACCACCGACGTGCTCCTCGCGGTGGGCCACGAGCCCACGTGGTCGGAAGCCGTGTCTGCGTTCATCGGCGGCGGGGAGGTCCGACTCCCGACGGCGGCGATGGCGCGCATCGACTTCGACGTCGATGGCTGGAGCGAGGTCGGACCGGGCAGGGGCGTGCTCGTGTGGAGCGTCGTGCCGCGCCTCCTCGCCGGGCGCGCGTAGCCGCTGTCAGTCGTCGCGGAGCGGGTAGTCGACGACGATCGCCCGGCACGCGCCGAGGGCTCGCGCCGAGTGCGGCGTGTCGGGCGGGACCACCGCCGCGCAGCCGGGGCCCGCCACCTGTTCCACGCCGTCGATCGTGACCGCCAGCTTCCCCTCGATGACGTTCCACACCTCTTCCTGAGGGTGGTGATGCTCGTGGAGCGGGACGGCGTCGGCGGCGATCTCGTAGTACGCGAACGTCATGCTGTCGGAGTGGAAGACACGACTCGTCCAACCCGGGAGCCGCTCCCATGTGGACAGCTCGGTGGAGTCGACGAAGGGCATTCGTGGACGGTACTAGTCGCGCGTCAGCACGATCTTGCCGAGCTTGCCGCCGGCCGCGAACCGGTCGTAGGCGGCTTCGGCCTCGCTCATCGGGTACGTGGCCGCCACCGGGACCTGGAGCGACGGCTTGTCGTCGCGTAGGAACGGAAGCACGTGCGCTTCGACGAGCTGCACGGATCGGGCCTTCTCCTCGAGCGGGCGGGTCCGGAGGGTCGAGGCATGGATGCGGCCGCGCTTCGCCATCAGCGTCAGCAGATTGACGTCCGCACCGGCGCCGCCACCCACTCCGATCACCACGATGCGTCCACCTACGGCGAGCGCGTCGAGGTCCGACGGGATGTTCGGAGCGCCGATGAGCTCGAGCACGACGTCGAAGGGACCGCGCTCCACGAACGCGTCCGGTGCGACGACCTCGGTGCGGCCGACGGCCGTCCCGATCGCGGCGACATCGTCGCGCAAGTCCGGATTGCGCACTGTCGCCGTCACGCGTGCCCCCGCCAGCGCCGCGAGCTGGACGCCGGCGATGCCGACCCCGCCGGCGGCCGCGTGCACGAGGGCGTGCTCACCCATGCGCAGCGCACACTGGGAGAAGAGCGCGTCGTGCGCCGTGGTGAACACCTCGGGGAACCCGCCTGCCTCGGGCCACTTCAGGGTGTCGGGAGCCGCTGTCGTCACACGCTCGTGCGCCAGCGCCGAGCTCGGCTTGCCCACCGCCGCCGACGAGCGCCATGACGCGATCGCCGACCGAGAAGCGTTCGACGTCACGGCCGAGCGCGACGACCTCACCGGCGAACTCCATGCCCGGGATGTCCGGCGGGCTACCGGGCGGAGCCGGATACAAGCCGCGTCGTTGCAGCATGTCGGCGCTGTTGAGGCCGGCGGCGCGCACGTCGACCAGCAGCTCGCCCGCGCCCGGCTCGGGGTCGGGGTGCTCCCGCCACTCCAGCCCGCCCTCGACCACGGTCACCGCCCGCATGGCCGCCAACCCTAGGCCACGGCCCCTCCTTCGGCCCTCTGACCTGGGCAAACGGGCGGCCGGAGGAGCCGGGCGCCGCGGGCGCTACCTTCCGGGGCATGGCGTTCACGGAGCGGAGCTCCGACCACCCCCCCGAGGGCTCCCTGGCCTTCGTCGACGACGACGGCAACCGGGTGCTCCTCGACGCCCCCGAGGCGGTCCTGCTGTTCGGTCTGACGGACGGGCTCGAGGCGGCGACCGTCTCGGCGTGCCCGTCGTGCCGGAGCCGGGTTTTGGCGGTGGTCGCGGTCCTCGACGTCCTCGAGAGCGGCCCGTTCCACCCGCGCGCCACCGACCTCGCCGAGCTGACCGAGGAAGCGCCGACACTCCACCTCTACGTCGAGGACCTCGTCACCGAGTGCGAGCACGACGAATGGCTCGACCCCGGCTTCACCGAATGGTGCGAGGCGATCGAGGAAGTGCCCAACGTTCGTCGCCCGGCGCCCTGAGCCGTCGGGCGGCTTCGCTAGACCGTCGAGAAGCGCGCCGAACGACTCGTCGATGCAGTCGAGCAGCGTCGCCGGGTCGCTCACGGCGGCGGGATCGATGTTGATCCCCATGTCGAGCGAGTCGCGGTAGCTCAGCAGCGTGACGTTGAGCGCGCACGCCGGCGCGTGGGCCCATCGGGTAGTTGGCTTCGATGCGGGCGCCCCCGAGGTACAGGTCGACGGGGCTGCCCTGCAGGTTCGATGTTGCGAAGTCGATCGTGTGGGCTTGAGTGCGCGTGAGCGCGACCAGCATCGAGGTCGGCAGGGCGGTGAGCAGGCCCGCAAGCGAACCGGCGGCGGTCACCGCCGGCTCGTCTCTCAGGCCGTGCAGTCGCTCGTGCACGAGCTTGAAGCGCGCCGCCGGGTCCTTGGGTGTGACCGGCACCAGCACACGCGCCGGCGTGAAGCTGTTCGCGCTCTCCTCGTCGTCGCCACGGGTGCTGATCGGCATCGCCATGCGCAACTCGTCGCACGGAACGCCCATGCGCTCGTGGTACAGGCCGAGGGCGCCGGTGATGCCGGTCACGTACACGTCGTTGACGCTGCCGCCGAGCTTCGCCGCCTGTCGCCTTCGCTTGCGTGAGCGGTACGCCGAACCGCTCGAACCGCAGGGCCAGCGAACGGCGGGCGAGCAGGGGCGATCGGGCGGGATCGGTCACGAGCAGCTGCCGCCGCACCGATCCGGCGAGCCGAACGGCGTCGTCGACGCCGCGGCGCGCCGACTCCGGGCTGGCGAGGACGTGCGCGGCGGATTCGAGGCCCCGCCGGGCGCGTCCGAGCTGCTGGCGCACCGTGTACGCGACGGCCTTTTCGACCGCGTTCGCCGGCGAGACGCGCTTCACGGGATCGGCGAAGGCTTCGGCGCGCCGTTCGGCTTCGGCTTCGGCGGCGATGCGCTGTGACGCCGAGGGCTCCGGAGGCGCCGGCGGATCGGCCTCGAAGTCGAGCAGGCTCAGCGACAGCTTCACGCCGCCGACGCCGTCCGTGATCGTGTGGTGGACCTTCTGCAGGAACGCGGCCCGGCCGCCTTCGAGGCCTTCCACGACGGTGAACTCCCACAGCGGACGGGACCGGTCGAGGGGCGTCGCCGCCACCGCTGCCGCGAGGTCGAGCAGCTGCCGCATCCCGCCGGGCGCCGGGACCGCGATGGTCCGGAGGTGGTAGTCGAGGTCGAGATCGTGGTCGGGCACCCACTCGGGCGTGGCGAGGCGGAAGGGAGGCGCGACGACGCGGTCGCCGAGGCGCGGGATCGCCTCGATGGCCTGCTCGACCTTGGCGCGCACGCGGGCGGCGTCGGGCGCACGCTCGAGGATGCTGATGTTCGTGAAGTCCGAGCGGAGGGCGGGGTCCTTCTCGACCGCCCACATGATCGCCTCGGCGTCGCTCATTCGCATTGGATCAGGGTCTCGCGAGGCAGATGGGGGCGCAAGCGCGCCGTGCTCGTCAGCGCGCGATCTGGGTGTGCTTGAACTCGTTCAGGCGAGTCCAGTCGAGCAGCCCGAGCGCCCGCTCGAGGTCGTCGACGCGGTTGCGCTCCATGAACCGGATGAACACGGCCTCGTCGCCCTCGATGAACGTGGGGACGCCGAACGCGTTGAACCGGTCGACCTGCTCGGTGTGCTCGGCGGCGAGCGTCTTCAGCGGCCGGCCGCTCCACGCCTCTTCGGCGACGGCGTCGACGTCGAGGCCGGCGGAGCTCACGGCCTCGCGGACGACGTCCTCGTGGCCGAGCTTCTTGCCGTGGTCGTGGCGGGCGGCGAAGGCCGCGAGATGGAAGTCGAGGAAGCCCTCGGGGAACTGGTCGCGGATGGCGATCCCGTAGAGAAGCGCGGTCACGCCCGTGCCCCAGTCGTCGGGCTGGCGATCCCATACCGGCGGCTCGCCCTCCTCGACGTGCGCCTGGTCGAGCGAGAAGGGCAGGAACCGGACGTCGAGGTCGGCGCCGTCGCGCACGGCCGTGACGACGGCTTCGTGGGCGTTGCGGGCGAAGGGGCAGCGGTAGTCGAAACTGACGGCGATCTCGCGTGGCACAGGGAAACCTCCCGGGCGGGGACTGTCCTGCCGGCTGAGGTGCGTAACCCCCAAGCTACCCCGGCGATTCCCCCGTCGATGGCGTCAGCACGCGCTTGGCGATCTGCCCGAACGCGAGGCCCGAGCAGCGTGCCCGCGACCGCGTCGGACGCGTAGTGCATCCGAACGTAGACGCGGCTCGCGGCGACGAGGACGGCCAGCTCCCAGTACGCAGATGTGGAAGAGCCTTCGGACAGCAGCGTCGCGGCCATGAATGCGGAGGTCGCGTGCCCGGACGGGAAGGCGCTCGTCCGCGGTCGGCGCATTCCGTAGGGAAGCGGGCCCGGCGGCGCGCTCGGCGGTCGGATGCGACGGAACGCGAGCTTGATCGGGCCGTTGGTCAGTGCCGACTCCACGCCGAGCGCGGCTGCGAACCGCAGCCCGAGCGCCGGGTCACCGCGACGTGCGGCGCGCAACGCGCCGAGCGCGATCCAGAGGAGCGCGTGGTCGGCGGCGCTCGACAAGCCGTAGAAGAGCGGGTCCAGCCGAGGGTCGCGAGAGCGCTCGACCCACCCGTCCACGGCGTCGTCGAACGCGCGTGATCCATCTGCCGAGAGCGCCGCGCTGCGGCCAGCCCTGCACCCAGCGCGGTCCATTCGGAGAAGGAGCGAAAGCGATGATCGAGCCTAACGGCCGGTCTCGGGCAGCCAGCCCCGCGTGACGGCGTCGTCGATGAGGCGCTGCGCGAGCTTCCACAACGCCGGCTGAGCCGTCGCTCGATGGCGGCGTTGACCGCTCGAACCTGGTCGGCGGTGATGCCGTGCTCGCGCCACGCCTGCCCGGCGGATGCGTGATTGAGCAGCAGCGGCTGCAGCCGATCGAGGGCCCGGGCGAAGCGGGCTTCGGCGGTCGTGCCGTCCTCGAACTCGAACCAGCAGGCTCGGAGCTCGTCGCCCTGGCCGTCCGGCAACAAGCCGAAGAGTCGCTCGGCGGCGGCACGCTCACGCGCCGCCTTCGTCTTCTGCCCGTCGGTGTCGTAGACGAACGTGTCGCCGGCGTCGATCTCGACGATGTCGTGCACGAGGAGCAACCGTGCGACGCGCATCGGGTCGACCGGTTCGTCGGCTGTGTCGGCGAGGACGAGCGCCATCATCGCAACGTGCCACGAGTGCTCGGCGGTGTTCTCGCGCCGTGTACCGTCGGTGACGACGGTACGTCGCAGCACCTGCTTGAGCCGGTCGAGCTCGACCACGAAGCGGATGCGGTCAGCGAGCTGTGAGTCACCGGCGAGCGCGGCGAGGGTGGCGCCCGGATCCGACGGCGAGCTACCGGTGCTCACACGCGAGAGGGTACAAGTGGCGCGATGAAGCTCGGACCTCGGATCGCCGTCGTCGGGACGAGCGGCGCGGGCAAGACGACGCTCTCGGCCCGACTCGCCGCGCGGCTCGGCTACCCGCACATCGAGCTCGACGCGTTCCAGCACGGCCCGAACTGGCAGCAGGCGACGGTCGAGGAGTTGCGCGAGCGCACCGACGCCGGCGACCGCCGGCGACCGTTGGGTCTGCGACGGCAACTACGAGGCGGTGCGCGACCTGGTCTGGGGCCGCGCCGACCAGCTGGTGTGGCTCGACTACGAGCGTCCGTTGATCATGGTGCGCGTGATCCGCCGCTCGGTGTGGCGCGCCATCACGCGCAAGCCGATGTGGAACGAGAACCGCGAGGACTGGCGGACCTGGGCTGATCCCGAGCACCCGATCCGCTGGGCGTGGGTGAAGCACGGCGAGCGGCGTCGCAAGTACCCCGATCTGCTGCGGCGCCCGGAGTACGCGCATCTCGAGGTGCTGCGCCTGCGGCACCCACGCGAGGCACGCCGGCTGCTGGCCACGGCGAGCGCGGCCGCCTGAAGCGCCGCCGGTCAGGAGCTAGCCGACGACCGAGCGGGAGGCTCGGCTCGATCATCGTGCCCGGGCCGCGCAGCTCGGCCGCTTGCACGGGATCGCCGCCGAAAGCGGGGCAGTACGGCTTGAAGGTGCAGTAGTCGCAGAGCGGACCGGTATGGGGTCGGAAGTCGTCGCGCTCGCAGGCCCGCAGGATGGCCGCCCACAGGGCGTCGGCGCGCCGTCCGACGCCGGCGACGGACTGCTCGGTGGGCGTGGCGATGATGGCCTCGGGCTTCGACAGGTAGTACAGCTGCACGCGGGCGGGCCTCTTGCCGAGCATCTGCTCACAGAGTGCCGCGTAGATGTGGACGCCCGAGAGCCGCTGGTTCTCGGCGTACTCGCTCGGCACCGAGCCGGTCTTGTAGTCGGTGACGACGAACTCGCCGTCGTCGTCGATCTCGAGGCGGTCGATGATCCCGCGCAGCTTGACCCGGCCGAACTGGGCCGTGAGCTTGAGCTCGAGGCCGTTGGGGCGCACGGTGCGCGGGTCCTCGAGCTGGAAGTACCGGCGCACCAATTCCTCGGAATCGGCGTCGAACTGCGCCCGCTGCTCGTCGGTCAGCTCGAGGCCGGCGAGATCCGGGTCGTCCGCCATCTCGACCCGGGCGGTCTCGAGGTCGACCAGTGCGGCGTCGATCGTGCGGTCGGCCTCGGGGCGGCACATCAGCAGCTCGAGGGCGCGGTGGACGAGCGTGCCCTTGGTGGCCGCCGGGCTGGGCGGCTCGGGGAGTCGGTCGATGTACGAGAACTTGAACGCGAGCGGGCACGACTTGAACGCCGAAACGGAGCTCGGTGACAACGACGGAGGGAATGCCAGACCCATATCCGGAGAGTAACGCCGGGGTATGACGGTTACGCGGATCTCCCGTAGCCTCCGCGGGTCGCTGACCAGGGGGAATGATGCGAGTCGACGGAACGGTGATGACGGCCCGGCCGGAGGAGATGCCGGCGGCGGCGCGGGAGCTCGAGGAGCTGGGATACGACGGCGTGTTCACCGCCGAGACGAGCCACGACCCGTTCCTCCCGATCACGCTGGCCGCGCTGGAGACCGAGCGCATCGAGCTCGCCACCGGCATCGCGGTGGCGTTCGCCCGCAACCCGATGTCGACGGCCGTGATCGGCAACGACCTCCAGCTGTACACGAAGGGTCGCTTCATCCTCGGCCTCGGCAGCCAGATCAAGCCGCACATCGAGAAGCGGTTCTCGATGCCGTGGTCGGAGCCGGCGAAGCGGATGCGCGAGTTCATCCTCGCGATGCGCGCCATCTGGGCGTGCTGGAACGACGGGCGACAAGCTCGACTTCCGGGGCGAGTTCTACCGCCACACGCTCATGACGCCGTTCTTCAACCCCGGCCCCAACCCGTACGGCGTCCCGAAGGTGTTCCTCGCCGCCGTGGGCGAGCGCATGACCGAGGTCGCGGGCGAGGTCGCCGACGGGATCCTGCTGCACGGCTTCACGACCGAGCGCTACGTGCGCGAGGTCACCATGCCCGCGCTCGAGCGGGGCTGGGCGCGGGCCGGCAAGCAGCGGGGCGACTTCGAGCTGTCGGGACCGATGTTCGTGGTCACCGGCACCAACGAGGAGGAGTACGAGGCGGCGCGGCGCGGCACGAAGCAGCAGATCGCGTTCTACGGCTCGACGCCCGCGTACCGGGGCGTCCTCGAGCTGCACGGCTGGGGCGACCTCCAGGGCGACCTCAACCGCCTCTCGAAGCAGGGCGAGTGGGAGCAGATGGGCGAGCTCGTCGACGACGAGATCCTCGGCACGTTCGCCGTCACCGGCGAGCCCGAGGAGATCCCGGCGAAGCTGCTCGACCGCTACGGCGACGTCGTCGACCGCCTCAGCTTCTACGCGCCGTACAAGAGCGACCCCGAGCGCTGGGCACGCGTCGTCGAGGGGTTCAAGAGCGGGGCTTGACAAGGCGAACATATGTTCGTATGATGTTCCTGCTTCCCCGGTCGGTGTCCGGTTCCCGAGGGGGAGGCGTGTTCGCGCAGGTGCTCGGCGAGCTCGAGCAGATCTCTCGAGAGTTGATCCCACGCACGTTCGATGCGCCGCGTGCCGTGGAGCTCTTCAACGACGCCGCCCGTGCCGAGCGGCTGTGCACGGCGATCAAGGCTCGCGCTGGCGCGCCGGGTCGAGGAGACGAAGGTCTGGCGCGACAGCGGGCATCGCAGCGCGGCGCACTGGGTGGCCGAGGCGACCGGCGAGACGGTTGGTGCCGCGGCCCGGACGTTGGAGACGGCGCGGGCGCTCGAGCAGTTGCCCGAGACCGACGCCGCGTTCCGCGCCGGCGAGCTGTCCGGAACGCAGGCGGCGGAGATCGCGGCGCGGCAGGCGCAGATCCGGGCGCCGAGCGGGAGCTGTTGGAGACGGCGGCCGAGACGAGCGTGAAGGGACTGCGCGATCGGTGCCGGCAGGTGCGCGCCGGAGCCGAGGCCGACGACCGAGCCTGGGCGCGGCGGCTGCACGTCGAGCGCAAGGCGCATGAGTGGACCGATCCCGATGGCGCGTACTGCCTCAGCGCTCGCATGGCACCCGACGCCGGGGCGCGGTTCAGCTCGGCGTGGAAGGCACACGTCGACCGCATCTTCTGCGATGCCCGTCGAGCGGGGCGACGCGAGCCGCGCGCCGCCTACGCCGCCGACGCGCTCGTGGCGCTGGCGAGTGAAGGCCCGTGCAAGCCGGTGGAGGTACGTGTCACGGTCGACAGCGCGGCGCTGGCCCGCGGCCACACCGAGAACGGGGAGCGCTGCGAGATCGACCGGGTCGGGCCGGTGCCGGTCACGACGGCCCGAGCGCTGCTCGACGACGCGTCGGTCGCGGTGATGGTGCGCGACGGCGACGACATCACGGCCGTCTCGTCACCCAAGCGCACGATCCCGGCGAAGCTGCGCCGGGCGCTCGAGGCCCGCTACCCGAGCTGCGGGGTCAAGTCGTGCGCCAACGACCAGTTCCTCGAGGTCGACCACGTGGTCCCGATCGAGGAACACGGCGAGACCAACATCCTCAACACCTGGCGCATCTGCTCGCATCACCACGATCTCAAGACCTATGGAGACTGGCGGGTCGTCGGCGAGCCCGGCAACTGGGACCTCGTCCCGCCCTAACCCAGCTTGGGAGCGAGGAGGATCTCGGTGTCGCCCGGCCAGTCCCAGAACAGGCCGCTGGGTGAGCGCTCGGTCAGCAGCGCGCGCACGTCGGCCGTGAACGCATCGAGCCGGTCGCCGAAGAGGTGCGGCGCCGCGTAGGACATCGAGAGGTAGCCGGCGAGCACGCCGTCGACGTCGCGGACGACGTCGGGGCGGCCCGGCGCCCAAACGACGCGCGGTTTCCCGAACCGAGTCCGGGCCAGTGCGTCCTCGTACCGTTCGAACGTGTCGAGGCGGTACCCCTGCCCGGCACGCCGGCGGGATCCCAGGTAGCGGCGGATGATCTCGCGGATCTCGTCGTGCGGGATCGGCGGGTAAGCCGGGTCCCTCGGGCTCGGGCCGACCTTCGACGGTGTTCACGACGAGCGCCAACGCGCCGCCAGGCTGGAGCAGGTCGTAGATGGCTTCCGCGACCGCGGACCTGATCGGTCCACTGGAACGACTGGCCGAACGTCACGAGCCGGAACGTCCCGAGATCGAGTTCGGGGATGTCTTCCGCGAGCGCCTCGACCCAATCGATGTTGTCGACGCCGGCTTCGTCCGCGCGACGCGCGCCTTCGCGGAGCATGTCCGCATCCGGGTCGAGGCCGATCGCCTCGTCGAACGAAGGCGCGAGCTCGACGGTCAGGATTCCCGGACCGCATCCGACGTCGAGCAGCCGACCGGATCCGTCGAGGCCGACCTCGTCGGTGAGCGTCGAGACGAGCTCCCGCGAGTACGGCGGACGACCGGGCGCGTAGTAGCGGGCGCTCCCTCGGTAGATCGTCGGGTCGTACGGCACCGGCCCATCTTGACCGGCAGCCGACGGTTACGCGTCGCGTCGGGTGATCAGGACGGCCGCGAGGGTGAACGCGACCACGAGCCACACGAGCGCGACGACGAGCGCGGTGCCGGGCGAGAGCAGGCTGGAATCGGGTCGCACGTTGAACATCGCGGCGCCGAGCTCGGCGGGGAGGAACTTGCCGATGTCTGTGTCCCAGGGGCTGGGCAGCGCCCGAGTCAGGAGTGGGAGCACCAGCACGACGGCGAAGAGCGTGGCGATGGCACCCGCGGTGCGGCGCACGATGGCGCCGAGCGCGAGGCCGAGCAGCCCGACGATGGTGAGGTAGACGCCGGCGCCGAGGACGGCTCGCAGCACGTGCGGATCCCCGAGCGCGACGCCGAGGTGCTTGCCGTGGAGCACGGCTTGGCCGACGAAGAACGCCACGAACACGGAGATCATGCTGACGACGAGCGCGACCGCGCCGAACACGATGGCCTTGGCCGCGAGCAGGGTTCGGCGTTGCGGAACCGCGGTCAGCGTGGTTCGGATGAGGCCGGTGGCGTACTCGGAGCTGATGACCAGCACGCCGAGGACCCCGATCGCGATCTGCGCGAGGAACAGGCCGCGCAGGCTCTGCACCGTGGGGTCGAACGTCAGGCGTTGCCGGATGTTGAGGTGGTCGTACCGCCGGACATAGGCGAAACAGAACAGCGCGCCGAGCCCGACGGTGATGCCGAAGGTGGCGAACAGCGACCAGACCGTCGAGCGAACGGAGCGGATCTTGGTCCACTCGGAGCGGACGACGGCCGGGAGGATCCGGCCGCGGGGTCCGGGAATCACGGGTGACCGCGTCGTCGGGCGGGGTCGTCTCGGCCGTGGTGGGAGCAGCTGTGGTCATCGGCGGTTCTCCGTGGTCGCGCCGCTCTTCGTGAGGTCGGCGCCGTGGTACTCGACGCTCTCGTCGGTGAGCTCGAAGAACGCTTCTTCGAGGGATGCCCGCTGCGGACTGAGCTCGTGCAGCGCGATGCCGTGACGGGCGGCGAGGTCGCCGATGTGGGCGGCGTCGACGCCGATCACCGTCAACGCGCCTCCCTCGCTGCGAACCGTCGCCCCGTCGCTCGTGAGCAAGGCCATGAGCTCGTCGTGTCGGGGCGATCGCACGAGCACCGAAGATCCCGCGCCGGCGGTGATGTGCTCGATGCTGTCGTCGGCGATGAGCTTGCCGCGTCCGATGACGATGAGGTGCTGCGCGGTGAGCGCCATCTCGCTCATGACGTGGCTCGACACGAAGACGGTGCGTCCCTCTCTTGCAAGCCGGTGAAAGAGGTCGCGGATCCAGACGATGCCCTCGGGGTCGAGGCCGCTCACGGGCTCGTCGAACAACAGGATCTGGGGATCACCCAGCAGCGCGCCGGCGATGCCGAGGCGTTGCTTCATCCCGAGCGAGAACGGCCCGGCCCGGCGCGCCGCGACGTCGGACAGGCCGACCATGCCGAGGACCTCGTCGACGCGGTGCCGCCCGATGCGGTTGCTCTGCGCCAACGACCACAAGTGGCTCGCCGCGCTGCGGCCGGGGTGCAGCGCCTGCGCGTCCAGCAGTGCCCCGACGTCGTGGATCGGGAAGCGCCGCCGGCGGTAGGGCTCGCCGTTGACGGTCACGCTGCCGCTCGTCGGCGCGTCGAGCCCGAGGATGAGGCGCATGGTCGTCGTCTTGCCCGCCCCGTTCGGCCCCAGGAACCCGGTGACCCGGCCCGCCGGCACCTGGAACGACAGACCGTCGACGGCGACCGTCGTCCCGTAGTGCTTCGTCAGACCTCGGACCTCGATCATCTGACTGCACCTTCGCCGCGTGCAGTTGCGCGCACGGGGCGCGGCGCTCAGGTTTGCCGGGCCGTGTCGAGCCGGATCGGCCCGCTGAGCGTGCCGTCGATGACGGCCTGGACCACGTCAGCCAGCTCTCTCGGGTACACCGCCTGGTCGGTCGCCCGCAGCTCGGCGACGCTCCACCACCGGTGATCCAGCAGCGCTCGCTGCTCGACCTCGTCCCACCCGTGATGCTGGGGCGTGAACGTCTCGACGTGCACGGCGAAGAACGACTCGCTCTGGCGGAACTGGCGACCGTCGAACTCGAAGTAGGCGACGCGTGTCGCGATCACCGGTCCGAGCTGCGCCGGCGAGAGGTGGAGCCCTGTCTCCTCGAGGACCTCCCGCACCGCCGCATCCTCGACGGATTCCCCGTCGTTCACGCCGCCGCCGGGCGTGATCCACCACGTACCGGCCTCGGGCCTCCCGGGATCGAAGCCCTGCTGGAGCAGTACCCGCCCGTCGGCGACCAGCACCACGCGGGCTGCGTTCCGTTCGTGGAGCATCACCGGTGACGCTAGTGGCGGGCTCTCAGGTCGCAGCCGCGAATCGGAGCATGGACTCGACGGTCGCGTCGGGGTCCTGCATCGGCCCGAAGTGGCCGACGCCGGGCATGACCTCGAGCCGGCCGGCTGGAAGCCGCTCGACGATCATCTCGCCGAGCGTGGGCGGGATCGCGTCCGTGTGCTCGCCGCACACGACGAGCGTCGGGCAGCGCACGTCGCGAAGCCGCGGGTACACGCCGTTGGCGACGCCCATCGCATAGATGGTGGCCTCGTCCTCCGGCCGGCATTTCAGCTCGACCTGACCGTCGGGCCGATCGCCCAGCCCGTACTCCACGTAGGCGCGGAGCGCGGCGGCGTCGAGCACGTCGAGCGGAGGCTTCGACCCGTACGACGCGAACGCCTCGTCACGTGACGGCCACACGGCGCGGCGGCGGCGAGCGCCCTCCGAGAGCGGGAAGTCGTGCCGGGGCTCCAGCGGCTCGTCGCTCGGGAACACGATCGGCTCGTAGCACCACAGGCGGGCGAAGGTGCCCGGCTCACGCGCCTCGCCGAGCAGGAGTGACGCGGCGCCCTTCGAGTGACCGCACGCGAGCAACGTCGCCTCACCGGCGAGGCCGAGCTCGTGCACGACGGCCATGACGTCGTCGGCGAACTCCGACCACCGATAGCCGTCGGGTGACTTGTCGCTGTCGCCGTGCCCGCGGTAGTCGAACGACCACACCCGCCGCCCGGCGTCGACGAGCCGCGCCGCCACCGGCGCCCACGTGAGGCCGTGGAAGCCGGTCGGGTGCGCGAGCAGGACGGGGTGGCCGTCGCCACCCCATTCGTGCACGGCGAGGTTCACGCCCCCGGCGTCGAACCGGCGGGAACGCGGCGTTGGTGACGTCGCCACAACGAGGCCCAGACTGGATGTGCGGTGATCACCGGCACGGCGGCGGAGCTTACGATGCCGCGGTGGTGTCGGGTGACGTTGGAGTCGATGCGTGGGAACGAGCGCGGTGAGTACCACGACGTATCGGGCCATCGGGTCTTCGTCGTGGACCGGTCACCGACGGATGCGGACGGGGGCGCGCGGCCTCCCGTCCTCGTGCTCCACGGCTTCCCGACGTCGTCGCATGACTGGCATCGCGTCCTCGACCGGTTCGCGCGCCGCCACCGGGTCGTCGTGCCCGATCTCCTCGGCTTCGGCCTCTCGGACAAGCCCGACCAGCGCTACTCGCTGTTCGAGCAGGCGGACCTGGTCGAGGCGGTCGCCGGCGACCTCGGGCTCGACGAGGTCGCGCTGGTCACCCACGACATGGGCGACTCGGTCGGCGGCGAGCTGCTCGCCCGGAGCATTGACGGCACGCTGTCGTTCGACGTGACGCGCCGCGTCCTCACGAACGGCTCGGTGTACATCGACATGGCGCACCTGACCGACGGGCAGCAGCTCCTGCTCGCCTTGCCGGACGAACGGCTGGCCGACGGGCTCGGGCGCGACGCGCTCGTCGATGCGCTCCGAGGCACGTTCGCGCCCGACGCGCTGGTGCCCGACGAAGACGTGCAGGTGGGCGCCGAGCTCATCCTCCGGGACGGCGGCGACCGCCTGCTGCCGCGCACGATCCGCTACGTCGAGGAGCGCCGCGAGCACGAACGCCGTTGGACCGGCGCGATCGAGCGCCACCCGTCACCGTTGACGATCGTGTGGGGCGACCTCGACCCGATCGCCGTCTGGCTGATGGCCGAACGGGTTCACGAGACGCGACCGGACGCGACGCTCGTGCGGCTGCGCGGCATCGGCCACTACCCGATGCTCGAATCCCCCGACCAGCTCGCCGCCGCGCTCGACCACGCGCTGGCGGCTACTTCGTGAACTCTGCGAGCGCGGCGGTCCAGTCGATGCAGACGCCCTGAGCCTCCTCGGGCAGGACCTTCGCCGGCAGGTTCGACCCGGGGAAGAGGAGCGGCACGGCGTCCTCGGGGACGGGGTTGCCCACCTTGGCCTGGTACGGCTTCTGGCCGTCGGACATGACCGTCAGGATGAAGGCGTGCATGTCGACGCCCTGCGGGTTCTTCATGCCCAGGGGCTGCGTCTGCACGATCACCGCGCGCACCGGGTTGCCTCTCGCGAGGACGTCAGCCGCCGTCGCCTGCCCCGAGCCCTGGGCCATCATGACCTCGGGCGGCTCGGTGGCGAGGTCGAGCGCGATCTCGTCGTGGTTGTCGGGGTTCACCCGCACCGCGGTCACGGTCTGGCCGGGCACCAACCGCGGCAGGACCGTGATCGGGACCGACTGCCGGCAGGAGGCCGTGTACACGGGCACGTTGTCGAGCGCGACCTCGACCGTGAACACGCACACCGGCCGGGAGAACGCGTCATCGCCGCCGGTGCTCACCCTGGTCTGCTGGACCTCCATGAGCGTGCCCCGTCCGAGCAGCCCGTTCTTGAGCAGATCCTTGTCCACCGAACCGGTCATTGACTTGAACTTCTTGAACATGCCCATGACTCGCTCCTTGCCCCGCGATCAGTCCACCCTGCTCTTCCGTCGCGGACAGGAAACCACGGACCGCCCGGCCCTGGCCTGAGTACCCGCTACTCAGATCTCCGGTCTACGGCAGCTCGCGGTCGACCCAGCGTTCGAGGGCGGGACCGCTCTCGAAGCTCGAGATCAGGGCGTAGCGGGGGGCGTCGCCGGTGTGGCACACGACGTGCCAGAGGCGCTGGGTGTCGAGCAGGAACTGGGAGCCGCGGTGGAGCGGGATGTGGGCCTCGGTGTCGGGGTCGGGGAGGCCGTCCTCGTTCTGCTCCATCAGGATCATGAAGCTGTCGGGATAGTCGGTCAGCTCCAGCCACGACCGCACGACCCAACCCTGGTCCGGCGGGTTGAACCGGTTGTTGTCGTCGCGGTGCATCTGGCGCCGGGCCGTGTCGTAGTCCTGCGGCTCGAGCTTGATCACCCGCACGCGTCCGAAGTTGGCGCCCACCGCCTCGACGTAGCGCTTGATCTCGGGGCAACGCTCGGCGTTGATCGTGAACTTGCCGTCCTTGTCGGGGCGCTCGTCGCCCGGCTTCCAGAAGCCGCGGCAGTCGAGCTCGCCGTCGGCGGTGGCGATCGGCGCGAAGTTCGTGTCGCCGCCGCTCTTCCAGTCCATGTACTCGAGCGCCAGGTACTCGGACTCGGGGATCGGCTCCGTCGAGATCCCGGAGGTGGACGAAGCCGCGTTCGTCGAGCGCGTCGAGCCGCGGATGCGGGGTGTCGAGCGGGATGTCGGACGACCAGTGCGGGGTCTTCAGCCAATGCGACACGATGTCCGATTCTAGAAGCTCGGCTACCGTGCGGACGTGTCCGGCGCCGTCTCGAAGGCCGTGCTCGTGACCGGCTGCTCGAGCGGGATCGGGCGCGCAACCGCCGAGCGTCTCGCCGGACGAGGGTGGACGGTGTACGCGTCCGCTCGCCGGCCGGAGTCGATCAAGGACCTCGCCGACACCGGCTGCAAGCTGCTGGCGCTCGACGTGGCCGACGAAGAGTCACGCCGGGCTGCGATCGCGGAGGTCGAGAGCGCGGAGGGCGCCGTCGGCGCGCTCGTCAACAACGCCGGCTTCAGCCTGGGTGGTCCGGTCGAGGAGGTCCCGCTCGACGAATGGCGCCGCCAGTTCGAGACCAACCTGTTCGGCATGATCCACCTGACCCAGCTCGCGCTCCCGGGGATGCGGCGCCAACGGTGGGGTCGTATCGCCAACGTCAGCTCCATCGGCGGCCGGCTCACGTTCCCGGGCGCCGGCGCGTACCACGCCAGCAAACACGCGGTGGAGGCGATGAGCGACGCCCTCCGCTACGAGGTCAAGCCGTTCGGCGTGCGCGTGTCGGTGATCGAGCCCGGGCTCATCAAGACGAAGTTCGGGGACACCGCGGTTTCGACCGCCGCCGACAGGGGCGGCGGCGGGCCGTACGCAGAGTTCATGGCCGGCGTCGCAACGCGGACCGCCGGCGCGTACGAGGGTCCGATGGCGATGATGGCGGCGTCGCCCGAGCGTGTGGCGAAGGTGATCGAGCGCGCGCTGCGGCGCCGGTCCCCGCGCCCTCGGTACCGGGTCACGGCCGGCGCCCGCGTCATCCTCGTCACCCGCGCGATGACGACCGACCGGGGCTGGGACCGCGTCGTGCGAACGGCCTACCCGCCGCCGAGACCCGAATAGGCGAATGGACCGACCCACGCTCACTTGGGCCGAGGTGACGATCGACTGCCGCGACGCGGAGCGCCTCGCCACGTTCTGGAGTGCCGTGCTCGGAGTCACCGCGGAATCGGGATCGGAGGGATGGTTCCACCTCGGACCGACGGTACGAGGCGGACCCAGGATCAACATCCAGCCCGTCCCGGAGCCGAAGGTCGGGAAAGCCCGAGTTCACCTCGACATCTGGGTCGACGATCTCGATGCTGCGATCGCCCTCGTCGAGGGACTCGGGGGCGCACACACCGGCGAGGTCCACACCGGGCCGGAAGGGGTCGATGTGGTGATGACCGATCCGGAAGGCACCGAGTTCTGTCTCGTCGCGCTGCCGGCGACGTAGACGGCGGGCTTACGCCGCGCGTCGATCCGCCTGCGATCCCGGCAGCCGCGCGTTGATCGCGTCGGTGATCTCGTCGAGGAGAGCCGGCGCCCGCTTCTCGTACACATGGCGGGCGAGGGCCCGTGGCTGGCGGTTTCCGCCGTAGCGCACGCCGACCTCGGACCGGCTTCTCGACCACGGCGCGAGCTCCACCTCGACTGCGACCCCGGCCCAGGGGATCTGGGACCCGAGGCGCGTGCGGATCCGGCGCGCAGGCAGGAGGGCGGTGCCGAGCGCCGTCGGGTCCGCGTGTGCGGAGGCGCCGAGCGAACGCGTGACGTCGTCGAACACCGCTTCGGCGACGGCCACGGGCAACGCGACGACGCGCGACAGGTATCCGCAGGCGTTGAGTGCGTCCATGCGTGCCTCCTGGTGCTCGAGCGGATGTGCGACTCGAATGCACGGTAACGAGGGCACGTGTCGATCCGGTCACGCGCAGGCGTGCGCGACGCGAACACCAGTTGAGCGCTCGGCTACCGGAGTCTCACGGAAGTCTTGGTGCCGACCGGTCGTCACGTCTCGATCGACACCGGCAGGTGCTCGAGGCCGCGGAGCGTGAACGTGGTCCTCCGCACCGGCTCTCCTGCGAGCTCGATGTCGGGGAACCGGCGCACGAGCGTCCCGATGGCCGCCGCACCCTCGAGGCGCGCGAGCGCCGCGCCCAGGCAGAAGTGGTGGCCTCCGCCGAAGGCGACGTGGCGGTTGGCGTTCTCGCGGCCGAGATCGAGCCGGTCGGGGTCGTCGAACTCGGCCGGGTCGCGGTTCGCCGCGCCGAGCAACGGGACGAGGTTCTGACCCTTCGGGATCGTGACGTCGCCCAATTGGTACTCGTCGAGGGTGATGCGCTGCGTGAGCTGCACCGGGCTGTCGAAGCGCAGCAGCTCCTCGACGGCGTGCCGGTCCAGGGACGGGTCGTCGCGCAGGCGCTCGAGCTGGTCGCGATGCTGCAGCAAGGCAAGCGTCCCGTTCCCGATCAGGTTCACCGTCGTCTCGTGCCCGGCGATGAGCAGGAAGAGCGCCGTGCCCAGCAGCTCCTCCTCAGTCAGTCGGTCGCCGCCCTCCTCGGCCTCGATGAGTGCCGACAGGAGGTCGTCGCGCAACGACCGGCGCCGCCGCTCGATGAGGTCGCTGAAGTACTCGAGGAAGGCGTTGCCGGCCGCCTCGATGCGGACCTGCTGGTCGGGCGAGAGGAGCGGGTCGGGGTCGATGCTCGCCGCGAGCTCGGACGACCAGGTCGAGAACGTCGCGTGGTCCTCCGGTGGCACACCGAGGAGCTCGCAGATGATCACGACCGGGAGCGGGTACGCGAGGTCGGTCACGACATCCATCCGCCCGTCGCCGCGGGCTTCGACCTCGTCGAGCCGCTCGTCGACGATCTCCTGGACGCGGACCCGGAGCCGCTCGACCATCTTCGGCGTGAACGCCTTGCTCACGAGGCCACGCAAGCGCGTGTGATCCGGCGGGTCCTTGAACAACATGACCACGTCGTTCATCTGGTCAATGTTTTCCTCAGATGCGCGGATTGGCTTCCGCGAATGCCTGGAAGAGCTCCGAGTTCTGTTGATTGGTGCTCAAGTGCGGATCGCGCACGATCGCAGCGGCGTCGGCGTGACGGCTCACGAGGTAGACGCCGAACGGCGTGTGGTGGACGGGCTCGTGCTCGCGCAGCAATCGGAAGAACTGGTACGGGTCGTCGCGAAACTCGGGTGTGAGCGCGACGCTCAGGAAGTCGAGTGTCTGCTCGGCCGGCTGTGCCATCGAAGCCCCCCATGGGCCGGTGCCGTTTGCGTCACGGTATGCCCGGGTTCGCGGAGGGTCTACGTGACCTGCGGCACAGGGTTGGTACTCACGGCCGGGTGCCACGCGCCGTCGGACCGGCGCCGCGTACGGGCGCGGCGAGGTTGGCGAACTCGCAGAGCAACGGCCGCGTGTCACGCGGGTCGACGATCTCCTCGATCATGAACACTTCCGCGGTGCGGAACGGTGAGCGCGCCGCGTCGAGTCTTTGTTCGATCTCGGCTCGAGCGGCCTCGGGATCGTCGGCCGCTTCGAGTTGGGCCTTGTACGCGGCCTCGATCCCGCCGGCGAGCGGGAGGCTGCCCCAGTCGCCCGACGGCCACGCGAACCGGTACTTGAGCCGCGCCGCGTTCTGGTGCGCGGCGCCGGCGACTCCGTACACCTTGCGCAGGATCACCGAGCACCACGGCACCTGCGCCTGGTAGATGGCGGCGAGGGCCCGGGCGCCGTGACGGATGGTCGCCGCTCGCTCGGCATCGACGCCGATGACGAACCCGGGATTGTCGACGAGATGCACGACGGGGAGGTGGAACGTGTCGGCGAGGTCGACGAAGCGCGTCACCTTCTGCGACGCGTCGGCGGTCCACCCGGCGCCGTAGAAGTACGGGTCGCCGGCCAGCACCGCCACCGGCCAGCCGTCGAGGCGGGCGAGCCCGGTCACCGCCGACCGGCCGTACCCGCGGCCGATCTCGAGGAACGAGTCCCGGTCGACGACCGCGTCGATGATGTCCCGGACCTTGTAGACCTGCCGGGCGTCGCGCGGGATCGCATCGATGAGCCAGTCCTCGCGGCGCTCGGGGTCGTCGGTCGGGTCGACGTCGGGGCGGCGCGTCGTCGACCGACCGGGGGAGATAGGAGAGGAACGGCCGCGCCCGGGCGAACGCGTCGTGCTCGGTGTCGACGACGTCGTCGACGGCGCCGTTGCGGCCGTGGATCTCGCTGCCGCCGAGCTCCTCCTTGTCGACGTGCTCGCCGAGGCGGGCGACCACCGGCGGTCCCGCCACGAACAGCTGCGACGTGCCTCGCACCATGACCGAGTAGTGGCTCGTGACGACGCGCGCGGCGCCCAGCCCGGCGACGGATCCGAGGCAGAGGCGCGACGACGGGCACGGTGGCGAGGTTCTCGACCACCCACTCCCAACCCGGGATTGAACGGCACGAAGCTGCGCGCCATCGTCTCGAGCGACTTCACCGAGCCGCCACCGCCGGAGCCGTCGACGAGCCGGACGATCGGCAGCCGCAGCTCGTTCGCCATCTGCTCGGCGTGCACCTGCTTCTGGAAGATCGACGCGTCCGCCGCGCCGCCGCGAACGGTGAAGTCGTCACCGCCGACGACGACGGGCCGGCCCTCGATGCGGGCCCGGCCCATCACGAAGTTCGCGGGCGTGAAGCCGGCCAGCTGCCCCTCGTCGTACTCGGCTCTTCCCGTGAGGGCGCCGACCTCGTGGAAGGTGCCGGGGTCGACGAGCGCGTCGATGCGCTCCCGCACGGTGAGCTTGCCGGCGTCGTGCTGACGGGCGACCTTCTCCTCGCCGCCCATCGCGGCGGCCAGCTCGGTGCGCCGCCGCAGCTCGTCGAGCTCGGGATCCCAGGTCACTTGGCCATCTGTCTCTCTGTCGCCGTCGCAAGCTCCGGCTTTGCAGCGACGGTCGGCGAAGCCGCCGCCGCTGCGGCCGCACCGTACTCTTGCGATCCGTGAGCCAGCCGCAGAGCGAGCCCAACACCTACCGCCAGCATCGGTACATGCCGCCGCCGGGCGCGACCGAGATCCTGCTCGTGCGCCACGGCGAGTCCCAGCCTGTCGATCCCGAGCGGCCGTTCGATCTGGTCGACGGGCACGGCGACCCGCCGCTCGACCCCGTGGGCGTGGACCAGGCCGAACGACTTGCGGAGCGGCTCGCCGGCGAGGACATCGCCGCGATCTACGTGACGACCCTGCGACGCACGGTGGAGACGGCGGCCCCGTTGGCGAAGCGTCTCGGCATCGTTCCGAGCGTCGAACCGGAGCTGCGCGAGGTGTACCTGGGGGAATGGGAAGGCGGGCTGCTGCGAGTGAAGGCAGCAGAACACGATCCCGCGTTCGTGCGCGCCGTCGAGGAGCAGCGCTGGGATCTGATTCCCGGCGGTGAGCCCGCCGACGCGTTCCGCGACCGCGTCAGCCTCGGGATCTCGCGTGTTGCCGTCGCACATCCCGACCAGCTCGTCGTGGTCGTCACCCATGGCGGTGTGATCGGTGAGGTCCTGGCCAACGCGACCGGCGCTCGGGGCTTCGCGTTCATCGGGGCAGACAACGCGTCGATCAGTCACATCGTCGTCGAAGAGGACCGGATCACCGTCCGCCGCTTCAACGACACGACCCACCTCGACCCGCACTTCTCGGTCGCGGCGCCGCCGCCGATCTAATCTTCTCCCGTTCTCGGCAGCGAAACGTTCGCCAAACGGACCTTTCCCTGCCGAGAACGGAGGGCTAGAAGTCGAAGTCGCCGGTGGCGACGCGGGTGTCGCCGGTGTCCCGGATGGCGGCGCGCACGTTGCGGGCGATGAGCGCCTGGTGCACCTCGTCGGCGCCGTCGACCAGTCGGGCGGAGCGGGCGTGCTTCATCATCCGCTCGAGCGGCGTGTCGGTGGAGTAGCCGAGCGCGCCGTGCACCTGGATCGCGCGGTCGACGACCTTCCAGAGCATGTTCGCCACGTGATGCTTGGCGAAGCTCACCTCCTGGCGGAACGGCTGCTCGTTCTCGATCTTGTACGCCGCGTGCAGCACCATCAGCTTGGCGGAGTACAGCTCCATCGCCGAGTCGGCCATCATCCACTGGATCGCCTGCTTCTCGGCGAGCGGCGCGCCGTGCAGCTGACGCTCCTCCGCCCGCTTCACGAGCATCTCGAGGGCCGTCTCGGTCTGGCCGATCCAGCGCATGCAGTGCGCGAGACGGGCCGGGCCGAGGCGCGCCTGGCCGAGCAGGTGACCGTTGCCCCGACCTCCGAGGATGGCTGAATCCGGCAGGCGCAGGTCGGTGATGCGGATCTCGCAGTGGTTGCCGTGGCCGGCCATCGTGTCGATGTCGCGGACGATCTCCCAGCCGTCCGCCGGGAGGTCGACGAGGAACGCGGTGTTCGACGCCTGCGGCGGGTCGGCGTCGGGATCGGTCTTCGCGATCAGGATGGCGAACGTCGCGCCCTTGGCGCCGCTGATGAACCACTTGTGGCCGTTGATCACCCACTCGTCGCCGTCCTGGACGGCCATCGTGCGGATGCCGGTCGGGTCGGAGCCGGCGACCTCGGGCTCGGTCATCGCGAAGCACGACCGCACCCGGCCCTCGAGCAGCGGCCGGAGGTACCTCTCCTTCTGCTCGTCGTTGGCGTGGTGCAGCAGCGTGTGCTGGTTGCCCTCGTCGGGCGCCTGGGCGTTGAGGATGAACGGCCCGAAGTTGGTACGGGCCGCCTCCGCCGACACGAATGCCATGGCCGTGATGCCGAGCCCGAGGCCGCCCCACTCCTTCGGCATGTGGGGGAGCCAGACGTTCCACTCGTGCGCCTTCTGGCGGAGCTCGATGATCATGCGCACGATGTCGGAGCGGTCGGGCTCGCCGTTCGGCGCGTTGGCGTAGACCTTCTCCTCCGCCGGGCGCACCACCTCGTTCATGAACTCGCGGACGCGCGCGACGCGTCTCCTCGACGTCGGGCGGCAGGGTGAAATCGATGCTCATGCGAGCAGTGTTCCCGTCGCTTGACCGAGACGGTCAAGCGGACGTGCGGTAGTGGTACCGGTACGCGGTCTCGAAGCCGGCACGCGTGTACAGCTGGCGGGCCCCGTCGTTCGTGGCCTCGACTTGGAGGTACATGTGAGCGGCGTCTCGGCTGTGTCCCCAGCGCGCCAGCGCATGCAGGACGGATGTGGCGGCGCCGCGCCGCCGAGCTTCCCTTCGCGTCCCCATCGCGAACACGCCCGTCCAGCCGCGCTCGAGCACGCCCAGGCCGACTGCAGCGGGCATCTCGTCGACCGGAAGGACCGCCGTGCCGACGGCGGGGCCGAGGCGGCGGAGGAGGTGGGCATACGCGCGGAGCCGCTCGCGCCCGGCGTCGTCGTCTCCGAACGCCGACGCGTACTCGGCCACCCAGAACTCGTCGATCCCCTCGCCGAACGTGATCTCTCGCGCTTCGGCTCGCATGGTCTGCGCGATGACGTGCGGCGTGTCGGCCACCAGCACGAGCGTCGGCTCCTCGATCTCGTAGCCGCGGGTCTCGAGCGTGTCGTCGAGCCCGACGGGGAGCACCGCCGGGCTCATCTGGAAGCGTGCCGGGAGATCGCGCTCGCGATAGAAGTCCTCGACCATGTCGATGCGCGCCTCGAGGCCGGCGCGGTCGCCGCCGTAGGGGAGCGCCGAGTTGCAACGCCGGAACGGGTGCTCGGGCGCGGCGCGGAGCAGCCACCCGTCGACGAGCTGCACGGTGGTGGCCGCGGTCGCGTTGGCGGTGAGCTCGTCGATGAGGCGGACCGTCTCGGTCCCCAGACGCGTCATCGGCGTCCACCGTACCGGCGGCCGCCGGCGATCAGACGGGTTCGACCGCGCCCGAGTACGCGCCTCCGCCGGAGAACATGCCGCGACGCCACCGGTCGGGCGTCAGCAGCAACGCGCGCGGGTACATCTCGAACATCCAGCGGGCAAAGTGACGTCGCGTCCACGGCGTCAGCCCGGCGGTGCGCACCGCCAACGCGGCGCCGCGGCGCGAGCGGAGCACCCGCTGGAGCGCGGCGGCGAAGTGCAGGTCGCGCCCGAGCGCGCGGCGAACGCCTTCCGTGTATCGACGCCCGGCACCGGCGGGGTCACCTGTCGCGATCGCGTCGACGGCGACCAGCGCCGTCTCGATCGCCTGCGCGATCCCTTCGCCGGTCAGCGGGTCGACCACGTTGGCGGCGTCCCCGATGTACAGCACGCGCCCGTCGGTCGAGCGCGTCGTACTCGAACGAGGCGGGGATCGGCCAGGCGCGGTGCGTCGCCTCGGGCTCGGCGGCCGGCCCGAGCACCGTCCGCACGCTCGGACGCTCGAGCAGCTCCCGCCAACGCGCGTTGAGCTCCTTGCCGGACATGCCCGGACGGCGCAGCACGCCGAACCCGACGTTCGCCGCGCCCTTCGGGAAGCGGGAACACCCAGGCGTAGCCGGGGAGCAGGTCGGCCTCGAAGAGCACGTAGAGCCGGGGGTCGTCGACGCCGCGGAAGTACTGGCGGAAGGCGTGCCACGTGCCGAGCTCGGGCGGCGCCGCCTCGCGCAGGCAGCGCCGCACGAACGAGTAGTGGCCGTCCGCCGCGATCACGAAGCGGGCCCGGACCGAGTCCGTCCTCGGCCGTCGTGGCGGTGACGACCTCGCCGTCGCCGTTCGTCTCGATGCCCGCTGACGGCGACGCCGTCGCGCACCTCGACGCCTGCGCGCCGGGCGGAGTCGACGATGGCGGCGTCGAGCTCGACGCGCGGCACGACCGCGGCGTGATCGCCGTCGTCCGTCAGCGGGAGGGAGACGCGCCTGCCGTCGGGCCCGACGAGCACGGTCTCGCGGACGGCCATGTAGCCGGGCAGGGTGCGCAGGTCGACGCCGAGCTGCTCGATGAGGCGCAGGGCCGCGGTCGTGAGCCCGTCGCCGCAGGTCTTGTCGCGTGGGAACGAGGCCTTGTCGACGACCAGGACGTCGAGGCCCCGTCGCCGGGCAGCCAGGCCGGCGGCTGCACCGGCAGGCCCGGCACCCACCACGAGGACATCGACCGCCGTCGGCATTGCGCCGACGGTACCGCCCACCTCGGCGGCCGATCCGATCGCTTCGACGTGGGCGGCCCCGGCGGGCCAGAATCACCGACGGCCTTTCTGGGCAAACAGGAGTGGTATGAACATCGCTGTCTGCGTGAAGCAGATCCCCGACCCGGCCACGCCGGGTGAGCTGGATCCCGAGACGAAGACGCTCAAGCGCGAGGGCAAGCTGATCCTCGACGACTCCGACGCCTACGGCGTCGAGATGGCCCTCCAGCTCGTCGACGCCGCCGGGGGCGGCGAGGTCACGCTGATCTCGATGGCCCCCAACGACGAGGTGTCGGGGCTGCGCACCGCCCTCGCCATGGGCGCCGCCAAGGCCGTCCTCGTGTCCGACCCGATCCTCCAGGGCTCCGACGCGCTGTCGACGGCCAAGGTGATCGCCAAATCGGTCGAGCGCGCCGGCGAGATGGACCTCGTGCTCACGGCCACCGAGTCGACCGACGGCTACACCGGCACCGTCCCGCAGCAGGTCGCCGAGCTTCTCGGCTGGCCCTCGCTCACGTTCGCCAAGCAGATCGAGACCGCCGACGGCAAGGTCAAGATCCAGCGGCAGACCGAGGCGGGTTACGACATCGTCGAGGCGTCGCTCCCCGCCGTCGTCAGCGTCACCGCCGGCGTCGTCGAGCCGCGGTACCCGTCCTTCAAGGGGATCATGGCGGCCAAGAACAAGCCCGTCGACAACGCCAAGGCCGCCGACCTCGGCTTGTCCGAGGACGAGGTCGGCTGGAAGGGCGCCCGCCAGCAGATCACGTCGATCGAGGCCGCGCCCGAACGCCAGGCGGGCGAGAAGATCGAGGACGAAGGCGACGCGCACGAGCGGATCGTCGCGTTCCTCGAGCAGCTCAAGGTCATCTAGGAGGCCACTGCACATGCCCCTTCCGAAGGTATGGGTCTACGCCGAGGGTGAGGACGGCAAGGCGACCTCGGCGACGCTCGAGCTGCTCACCAAGGCGCGTGAGATCGGCGACACGGTCGAGGCCGTGTACTCGGGCGCCGACGCCGACACGATCGCCCCGCAGCTCGGCGAGTACGGCGCGACGAAGGTGCACTCGGTCGACCACGGCTCGTCGTTGAGCGGCGTGGTCGGAGGTGCGCTGCTCGCCAAGCTCGTCGCCGACGAGCAGCCGGACCTGATTCTCTTCGCGCAGAGCTACGACGGGCGCGACGCGATGGGCCGGCTCTCGGTGAAGCTCGACCGGCCGGTGCTGACCAACGGCAACGGCGTGGAGGTCGACGGCGACACCGTCGCGGTGAGCACCGCGGTGTTCGGTGGCAACACGATCGTGACCACGGCCTTCGCGGGTGAGAAGCCGTACCTCGCCGGCATCCGGCCGAAGTCGTTCGCACCCGAGCCGAGCGGCGGGGGCGCGGCCGAGGTCGTGAAGGTCGACAGTGTCGACGCCGGGCGCGCCGCCGAAGCGCAGGTCCTCGACCACCACGTCGAGGAGCAGGAAGGCCCGAAGCTCGAGGACGCCGACGTCGTCGTCTCCGGTGGCCGCGGGCTCGGGAGCGCCGAGGCGTACGAGCCGCTGGTCGAGGAGCTGGCGAAGATGCTCAAGGGCGCGTCGGGCGCGTCACGCGCGATCGTCGACGCCGGCTGGGTGCCGTACTCGAAGCAGGTCGGTCAGACCGGGAAGACCGTGAAGCCGAAGGTGTACATCGCGATCGGCATCTCGGGCGCGACGCAGCACATGGTCGGCATGAAGGGCTCGGACAACATCATCGCCATCAACAAGGACCCGGAGGCGCCGATCTTCAGCGTGTCGGACCTCGGCGTCGTCGGCGATGCCTCGAAGGTGGTGCCGAAGCTCCTCGAGGCGCTGAAAGCGAAGACCTAGCCCGTGACGAGCACGGCGGAACGACTCCGCGAGGTCCGAACGAAGATCGACGACGCCGTCGGCGCCGTTCGTCAGGACCAGGGCGCGTCCCCGGTACTGACCGCGGTGGTGAGCGAGTTCGCCAAGAAGGCGGACAAGGCCGCAGGGACCGAGGACGAGCGGGCCGCCGTCATCGAGCTCGAGCAAGCCGGCGACAGCGCCAAGGTGGCTGCAGAAGCCGACACCGGCCTGTCGAACGCCACGCGCGCACGCCGTGCTGGAAGCTCATCTGGCGATCTGCATCGCCAAGTCGAAGCTCTAAGAGGCTCGGTCAGACCGTTTCCTTTCGTCGCAGGAGGTCGGGGCGGACCGAGCCAGAATCGACGAGTGCAGGTTCGGCGAGCACGGCCCGACGAGATCGAGGTCGTCGTCGCCGTCCTTGCGGACGCGGCGGCGTGGCTGCGGGCGCGGGCGTCGAGCAGTGGCCCGACCGGTTCCCGACCGAGTGGGTGCTGCCGGCGATCGAAGCCGGCGAGACCTGGCTCGCCGAGCTCGACGGCCAGATCGTCGGCACTCTCGTCGTGCAATGGGATGATCCGCTCTTCTGGGCCGGGTACCAGAGTGACGCCGGATATCTGCACCGGCTCGCCGTGCGCCGGCACGGCGCCGGTCTCGGAGGTCGGTTACTGCGGTGGGCGGAACGCCACGCGTCCGCCGCGGGCAAGTCGTATTTGCGCCTCGACTGCGTCGCGTCGAACGAGACGCTGCGCGCCTACTACGAACGCGCCGCGTACGAGTACGTCGGCGACGTGACCGTCGACGAGTACGTCCAGAGCCGCTACGAGAAGCGCGTCGGGGACGTGATCGCCTAGGCGGCGCCGTCCGGGACCCACGAGCCGTGGAAGCCGAAGGGGACGCGTTGGGGTAGGTGCACCGTGCGACCTCGTCCGAAGTCGGTGGCGTCGAGGATCACGAGATCGCTCGCGTCGCGGCCGTCGTCGTAGACGACCGAGAGCACCCAACCCTCGTCCTCGCCGGCGCTCGGCGACTGCGGGCACGAACACGCCCTCGCCGGCGTGCGTGCCGGGCCCGAAGGTCGTGGCGTCCACGGCGCCGGTCCGCAGGTCGTGCTTGAGCAAGCCGCCGAAGTGGATGCCCTCGTCGTCGATGCCGAAGTGCGCGGCGTACCCGTAACGGTGCCGCCGGCCGACGACGCGCTCGTCGACCCGTGGGAACTCCTGGGGCCGGTCGTCGAGGCGTTCCTCGATGACCTTGCCCGCCGTCGAGGTCGATGGTCCAGCGGTCGAGGGTCGGCGGCAGCTCGGCCGGTCCGTAGATGTCCGTGGCGAACATCTTCGGATGCCGGGCGACGTCGAGACCACGCTGCCGTCCTCGTCGTAGGCGTTGAGCGGGTGGAAGACGTAGCAGAGCTCGACGTCGAACCAGCGCACGTCGGCGTTCGCCGCCGTCGCGCGGCATCACGCCGACCCGGGCGCCGTAGTCGGGCTTCCACGCGGCCGGGAACGGCCGCTTGCCGACGAGGTCGAAGTCGAACACCACGGGAAGGTCGAGGAAGACGACGTTGCGCTCGGTGATCGCGAAGTCGTGCACCATCGAGGGACCCCGGATGTCGATGTCCTCGCTGCGGACGAGCTCGCCGCCGCGTCGACGACGTGGTAGCGCAGCCACGGCGGACCGAACGGGTCGTAGCCGAAGAAGAGCATCTCGCCGGTGACGGGGTCGATCTTCGGATGCGCGGTCATCGGCGACCGCAGCTTGCCGCCGAAGTCGTAGCGGCCCGACGGTCGACAGGTCGGGTCGCACCTGCGGTCGGGAGGCACACCTCGACGAGGGCGAAGATCTTGCCCGCGTGCGCGACGACGTGGGTGTTCGCCGACGCTCGAGCCGCACGGGGAACACGTCGTCGGGCTGGCCGGGGATCGGCGTCCTCGCCGAGCAGATCGACGCGCCTGGTCGGTCCGCACCCAGCGGTTCCGGTACGAGACGGCCTCGCCGTCGCGCAGCTCGATGGCGTGGAGCATGCCGTCGCCCGATGAACCAGTGGTAGGCCGCCGGGTCGGGCGCGATCGGGTTGGGGCCGTTGCGCAGGTAGCGGCCGTCGCATCTCGGGCGGGATCGCGCCGTCGACGGCGAGGTCGGTGACGGTCGAGCTCGTCGCTGACGGGCGCGAAGTTGCCGACCAGGTACTGGTTCTCGATCGGTGGTCATGGCGACTCCTTGGGTTGAGGAACGGGTTCGCGCAGCCGCGGATCTGGATGTCGCAGACGTGGTCGACGAGCGCATCGACGTCGGGCCACGGGAAGTCGGGCAGCGAGATCAGCAGCGACGTGATGCCGTGCACCGCCGGTCCACAGGGCGGTCGCCGCGACACATGGGGTCGACGGGCCGGAAGTCACCGGCGTCGATGGCGCGCTGCACGGCGTCGACGAGGTGCGTGGAACGCGGCGCCGCCCGGCGCCGGTCGATGACGTCGATGCCGGCGGTCGCCGCCGATCCGGGCCATGAACAGGATGCGGTACGGCTCCGGGTTGCTCGAGACCGAAGCGCACGTACGCCTGCCCGCGGCGCCGGAGCGCCTCGACCGGGTCGTCGATCGCTGGCGCCGGCCTGCCTCGATCACGGCGTCGAAGACCTCGAAGTGCGCGCTCGCACACCGCGACAGATGCAGCGCGTCCTTGTCGGCGAAGTGCAGGTAGATCGACGGCGGCGTGACGCCGACGGCGTCGGCGATCGCCCGGATCGACACCGCGTCCTCGTCGCCCGTCTCGATCAGCAGGCTGCTCCGTCGCCGTCGAGGATCTCCTCGCGCAGCCGCTCGCCCTCGCCGCGCCGGGCGCGGGGCCGGCGGCGCCGTGGCCGGGCGCGCGGCCGTCATCGTGATCCCACCGGCTCGGGGACCCGCCGTTCGGTCGGCGGCTCCGGGCTCGGGGCTCGCTCTCGCTGATCCCGATCCGCTCGTGGAAGCGCCGCATCGATTGCGGCGCCCACCAGTTCGCCTCGCCGGCGAGGCGCATGAACGCCGGCACCAGCGTCGCCCGGATCACGAAGGCGTCCATGAGCACGGCGAGCGTCAGGCCGACGCCGAAGAGCTTGATGAACGACACGCCCGACGTCGCGAACGCGAGGAACACGACGCTGATGAGCACGGCCGCGGCGGTGACGATCCGGCCGGTGCGTTCGAGGCCGATCGGCGACCGATCGCGTGTTGTCGCCGGTGCGGTCGTGCTCCTCCTTGATGCGCGAGAGCAGGAAGACCTCGTAGTCCATCGACAGGCCGAACGCGACGCAGAACATCAGGATGGGATCGTGGCCGGCGAGCGTCCCGGTCGGGCGTGAAGTCGAGCAGGCCCGACAGGTGGCCGTCCTGGAAGATCCACACCATCGCCCCGAACGTCGCGGTGAGGCTGAGCACGTTGAGGACGAGCGCCTTGATCGGGACGAGGATGCTCCCGAACATCAGGAACAGCAGCACGAACGTCGCCACCGCGATCAAGCCGAGCGGCGAGCGGCAGCCGCGCGAACAGCGACGCCTTGCTAGTCGACGAGCTGCGCCGAGGCCCCGCCGACGAGCACGGGGAACGGGCGCGGGCGTGTCGCGCACGGCGTGGGCGAGCTGCTCGCCCGCGTCCGAGTACGGCTCGACCGACGGCACGACCGACAGCCAGGTGGCGTCGCGGGCTGACGAAGCGCTGCCGTCACCGGTCCCGGGCCGGCGACCTGCTGCCCGTCGATGTAGCTGCCGGTGACGGCGTCGACGCGGGCGACGCCGCGGCGTCTGCGACAACGCGGCGGCGTACCGGTCGATCTCGGTCGCTGTGGGCCGCCGGGTCGCCGATGCCGGTGGCGACGACCGGGAGCGTGCGCGGCCTCGTTGGACGCGAAGCGCGACCGGATGTCGTCCTGCACCTGCCGGCTCGACACGTTGGTCGGCAAGCACGCGGTCGTCGGGAAGGCCGAACTGGATCCGCAGGAACGGCAGCCCGAGCACGATCGAGCAGCGCGATGACGCCGAGGGCGATCGGCACCGGCCGGCGCATCACGAACGTGGCGATCCGGTGCCAGACGCCCTCGCCGACCGGCTTCGGGTCCCGGCGCAGCAGACCGCAGCGAGTTGACCCTCGGTGCCGAGCACGGCCGAGCAGCGCCGGGCAGGCGACGACCGCGCCGACGCCGGCGAGCAGCGCCACGCGCGATGCCGGCGTAGGCGAACGACCGCAGGAACGCGAGCGGGAAGACGAGCAGCGCGGCGAGCGCGACCGCGACGGTGAGCGCGCTGAACGACGACCGTCCTGCCCGCGGTCTGCGACCGTGCGGACGACCGCGTCGTTCGGCGTCGCGCCCGGCGTGGAGCTCCTCGCGGTAGCGCGAGACGATGAAGAGGCTGTAGTCGATCGCGAGCCCGAGCCCCATGCGCGGTGGTGAGGTTGAGGGCGAAGATCGACACGTCGGTGAGCGACGGCGATGATCGAGCAGCACGAGGAACGTGCCGACGATCGCGAGCACGCCGACGAGCAGCGGCAGGCCGGCGGCGACGACGCTGCCGAACACGAGCACCAGCAAGCGCAGCGTGATCGGGAACGCGATGAGCTCGGCGCGCAGCGAGGTCCGACTCGATCTGCTCGTTGACCTGCCGGAAGACCTCGGCGAACCCGCCGACGCGCACGGTGATCGCGCCGTGGTCGCCCGAGTAACGGGGTGAGAGCTTCTCGGGCGGCGTCGTGCACCTGGTCTTCGTCCGCCGTGCAAGGACGCCGAGCACGAGCGCCTGGCGACCGTCGGTGCTGCGCAGCGGCGGCGGGCTCCCGACGCTCCAGTACGACACGCCCGCGCGACCTGGGGCTCGGCCGCCAGCCTGGTCGTGAGGGCGTTCGCCGCGTCGCCGACCGCCGGCGTCGTCGACGGTGCCGCGCTTCGCCGTCACGAGCAGCACGAGGTCGGGCTCCTGCTTGCCGAACTCGTGCTTGACCGCATCGGCGGCGCCGGCTCGATTCCGAGTCCGGGTCGGTCGAAGCCTCCGCTCGTCAGCCGGGAGGCGACGCCGCCGCCGAGCGCGACGGCGAGCGACGAAGAACACCGCCGTGCCGACGAGCACGGCCTTGCGATGGGCGACGGCGAATCGACCGAGGCGAGCGAGCACGAGCGGTCCCCGAACGAGTGAGTTATCGCTGATAAGTTAAGCCGGTTCATCATGCGCTTGCGCCCTCCGACCCGGCCAGATGACGTCGGTCACAGGCCGGGGCGGGACACGCGACCTCTGATCCTCCGAGCGGGTCGAACAAGGTGATGGAGCGGAGGTCGCGCACGACCGTCGGGATCGCCCTCGCGCTGGTGGCCGCGCTCTGGCTCCTGGTGTGGCTCACCCTCGCCGTCGTCGTGCCGCTGTTCGAGGAGGCCCCGTGCTCCGGCATCGTGTTCCGGGCCGGCGCCGTCCAGCCCGCCGAGCCAACCTGCCAACCCACCTGCGATCGGAGGCACGGGTGGTCTCGCGGGGAAGGTGCAAGCGGCCCTCCGAGGCCCCGGCGCGGCCGTCTACTGCCGCGACTTCGCCGATCCGTTCGTCTTGCGTGTGGGGAGCACGTACTACGTGTACGCGACCAACAACCAGGACGATCACATCCCGGTCCTCACCTCGAGCGGGCTGTTCGGCACCGCGCACGTGACTGACGCGCTGCCGAAGCTTCCGGCATGGTCGTCTCCCGGCGGCGCCTGGGCGCCGGCCGTGCTCCCGCGACCGGGCGGGTTCGTCCTCTACTACACGACGCGCGCGCGCACCACCCGGACCGCGAGTGCCTGTCACGGGCCGTCTCGAAGGAGCCCGCGGGCCCGTTCGTCGACGACTCGAGCGGTCCGCTCGTCTGTCCGCCCGACGGGGGAGCGATCGATCCGAGCCCGCTTGTCACCGCCGACGGCCGCGCGTACCTGCTGTGGAAGAGCGATACCACCGCGGGCATCGTCGCCCAGGAGCTCGCACCGGACGGCCTCTCTCTCGTCGGCGACCAGCAGCCGATTCTGCAAGCCGACCAAGCCTGGGAGGCCGGCGTCGTCGAGGCGCCGAGCATGGTCGGCTACGACGGCCGCTACTACCTCTTCTATTCGGGGAACAACTGGTCGACGGCCGATTACGCCATCGGGTACGCGGTGTGCGACTCGCCGACCGGGCCGTGTACGAAGCCGGTAGACGGGCCCTGGCTCGCGTCGACCGCCACGGCGGAGGGGCCCGGTGGCGAGGACGTGTTCGTGGACGAGCACGGCCAGCTCTGGATGGCGCTGCACGCCTGGGTACGCGGCAAGGTCGGTTACCCCCAGGGCGCGGCGCAATCTCTTCGTCGTGAGACTGACCTTCGCCGACGGCACGCCCGTCGCCGGATAGGCGACTCGCCGCGTCGCGGCTACTCCTCAGGGAGGTAGTCCCGGAAGACGTCCATCTGCTTCCACTCCGGGACTGGTGGCACGTGACCGGGGCGAGGGGAGTACACGGAGTGCTCGACCACCTGCATCTTGTGGATGTAGCGGGGGCAGTTCGGGAAGATCCGCTCGGCATGCACGCGCACGATCAGTTGCGCGCCCTCGAACGAGCTCAGGAGCTCGTCGTCATCGTGCAGCGACGCAACGCCGTTGATGCGCATGCGATTCGGGCGCTCGAAGTCGACGAACAGCATCCCGACCTTCGGGTTCATGAGCACGTTCCCGAGACTGCGGAACATTCCGTTGCCGTCGTAGCTCGGGAACGCAAGCGTGTTCTCGTCGACCACTCGGACGAATCCGGGCTGTCCGCCCTTGTACGAGCAGTCCGGCCAGCCGTCGGCGTCGGCGGTGGCGAGGAAGAACATCGGGCACGCGTTCGATGAACGCGCGGTCGTCGTCGCTGAATCGTGTCGTGGACCGTGATCTGCTCGAGGCGGTCGGCGATCCGCCGGCTGTCGAAGCGGTCCTGGAGCTCACGTGACCCGTCGTTGTACATGGCCATGCGGCCACGGTACGCCCGCGACGCCCCGAGTGGCGACGGGCTCACGCGGCGTCGACGTCGATGTCGACGAGCAGCGGGGCGTGGTCGGACGGCAGCTTGCCCTTGCGGGCGAAGCGGTCGACGAGTGCCCACCGGATGCGATCGACCAGAGGCTCGGTGACGTAGCGCGAGGTCGATGCGCATGCCGCGGTGCTCGTGGAAGTCGCCCCGGCGGTAGTCCCAGTAGCGTGAACAGCTTGTCCTGCGGGTACAGAGCTCGGAACGCGTCGACGAACCCCCAGTCACGCAGCTTGCGCGACCGCGGCGCGTTCGGGCTCGGTGACGTGCGTGTCGCCGACGAACGCCTTCGGCGACCACAGGTCGCGGTCCTCGGGCGCGACGTTGAAGTCCCCCATCATCACGATCGGATCGCTCGGCTTGTACGTGGCGGCGATCCAGTCGTGGAGGCTCTCGAGCCACGCCAGCTTGCGCTCGTAGAACTCGGTGCCGACCTGGCGGCCGTTGGGCACGTACACGCAGATCACGCGCACGCCGCCGCACATCGGCGGAGAGGAGCCGGGCGTCCCCCTCGTACGGATCGACGAGCTCGGTGCCGTCGAACCCGGAGGTGACGTCCTCGACGCCGGCGCGCGACAGGATCGCGACACCGTTCCATTGCCCGGGCCCGTGGTGCACGGAGTCGTACCCGAGCGACTGGAAGGTCAGCTGCGGGAACGAGTCGTCGGCGAGCTTGGTCTCCTGCAGGCACAGCACGTCGGGTTCGCGCGTACTGGAGCCACTCCTCGACGCGGGGGAGACGGGCTTTCAGCGAGTTGACGTTCCAGGTGGCGAAGCGCACAGCGTTTTGGAACCTACCCGACGTGGTCCGCCGATGTAGTCCGGGTTCGAGACCAGGAGCTTCGCCCGCACGGAGTCCCGGACGGCGGCGACCACGTCGTCGCGCCGGTCGTCGAGCGACCCGTCCCGGATGCGGCCGGCCAGCTCCGCCGTCAGCGTGGCGAGGTCGGCGTCGTGGCCGAGGAGGGCGCCGAGCCGGGCGCGCTCGGCGGCGTCGAGCTCGGGGCCGAGGCGCAGCTCTCGCTCGAGCATCCCGAGCGCGTTGACCGCGACGCGGGTGTGGAACCGCACCCGGCCCTCGACCGCGGGCATCACGTCCTGCTCCGAGGAACTCGCGGACCGCCTCGAGGAGCTCGACGGCCGTCGGTCGATCCTGCATGACGTCCTCCTTGTCCCACGTCGCGCGCCGGAGCGGTCGATGAGCTCGAGGAGATCCCACTCCATCTCGGCGACCCGCCGGCCGAG
Organism: uncultured Actinomycetes bacterium; assembly: GCA_963747195.1. Classification (GTDB taxonomy): domain Bacteria; phylum Actinomycetota; class Acidimicrobiia; order IMCC26256; family JACDBD01; genus JALZAA01. Next base: position 297,805 of record CAVVDV010000005.1, on the reverse strand, counting down.
CGTCGCCAGCTCCACCGAGCGGACCGTGCCCTGGAGGTGGGTGAACGCCTGGATCTCGCAGATCACCCCCCACTTCAGCGTGCCCATCGCCTCCCAGTAGCGGAGCTCGGTCGGGTCGACGTCGCCGACCGCCGGCGGCCCGGTACGCCGCCAGCAGGTCGTCCACGGTTCCGAACCCACCGACGCGCTGGTCGGTCACGCCGAAGCGCCACGACTTCACGCACAGCCAGCCGAGGTCCTCGACCGGGTCGCCGAGGTGCGCGAGCTCCCAGTCGAGCACGGCTCGGATGCCATCCGGACCGACGACGAAGTTGCCGTTGCGGAAGTCGCCGTGAACGAGCGCCGGCTGCGGCGGGTCGGGCGGCGCGTGCTCGGCGAGCCAGCGCAGACCGAGCTCGAACGCGGGGTGCGGCTCGCCGAAGCCGTCGAGGTACCCGCGGTACAGGGCGATCTGGTCGCGTGCGCCCTGCACCGGGAGCGCCGGCAGGCGCGCCGGGTCGAGGGCGTGGATGCGCGCCGCTTGCTCGCCGCACTGACGGGCGAGCATCGGGCGGGCGGACGCGTACGCGTCGTCCCGCAAGATGCGGCGGGGGATCGTCTCGCCCTCGATCCGCTCCATCACGAACCCCGAACCCAACCCGTCGTCCGCCTCGAGCAGGAACCAGACCCGCGGCGTGGCGACGCCGCCTTCGTGCGCGGCGTCCAGGAGCGCGAACTCGACCGAGCGTTCCGACCGCCCGATCGAGGGCCCGGGATCGCGGCGGAGCACCAGGGCGTGACGGTCGGCGCCGGCGGTGACGGCGTCGAACGACCACGTCTCGCGCGACGCGCCGCCCGACAGCCGGCGCAGCCCCTCGATCGTCACCGGCTGCCCGAGATGGCTGACCGACCGCGGCCGCGAGCGTCTGCTCGTCGACGTGGGAGGGCACGGCGCGGAACGGTAGCCCGACACACAGCGCCGGCCTGCGGTTAGATTCCCGCCGTGCGCGTCGGGCGGGTTGCTCTTCTCGGGGGACTGGTTTCGGTCCTCGGCGTCCTCTGCGCTCTCCACCCCGGCGGCGTCCGAGAGCCGGGCGCAATTCGGGCCGGAGCAGATCCGGAACTACGCCGTCGACGTGCACGTCGAGTCGACGGGGCTGGTCCGGGTCCACGAGGTGATCGACTACGACTTCGGCGTCATCCCGAAGCACGGGATCTTTCGGGACATCCCGGTCCGGTTCGACTACCCGCCCAAGTCCAATCACGACCGCGTGTACCCGCTGAACGTCGAGTCCGTGAAGGCGTCGGAAGGGACGCCGGCGCAGTACACGATCGAGAGCGGCGACTCCGACGGCGTCGGGCTGAAGCGGATCAAGATCGGCGATCCCGACCGCACGATCAGCGGCCAGCACACCTACGACATCACCTACACGCTGCGCGGCGTGCTGAACGGGTTCGAGGACCACGACGAGCTGAATCTCAACGCGATCGGGCCGGGCTGGACGGTTCCGATCCAGCGGGCGACGGCCACCGTCGACGCGCCGGCCGACATCACGCAGGTCGCCTGCTTCAGCGGTCCCGCTCCGAGTCGACGCTCCCGTGCGCGAGCGCGACCAGCAGCGGCGCGACGGCGACGTTCACCCAGAGCGACATCCCGCCCAACGGCGCCTTGACCGTCGTCGTCGGTATCCCGAAGGGCGTTGTGCCGCCGCCGAAGCCGATCCTCGAGGAGCGATTCAATCTCGGGACGGCCTTCTCGATCACTCCCGTTACCGCCGGGGTCAGCGGCGCGCTCCTGCTCGTGGTGATCCTCGTGTTCGCGTTCCTGATCTACCGGTTCGGGCGGGACCGGCGCTACCGCGGCTCTGCGGTGGACCAGGCCTACGGCACCGACGGCGGCGCCGACGAGCTCGTTCCCGTTGCTGCACCACGAGGAGACGCCGGTCGAGTTCGTCCCGCCGGACAAGCTGCGGCCCGGGCAGCTCGGCACGCTCGTCGACTTCACGGCCAACCCGCTCGACGTGACCGCGACCATCGTCGACCTCGCCGTGCGCGGCTACCTCGTGATCGAGGAGATCCCGGGCGAGGGAGGCTTCCTGCACAAGCCGGACTGGAAGCTGACCAAGAAGAAGGAGCCCGACGCCGAGCTCAAGGACTACGAGCAGAAGCTCCTCAACGGGTTGTTCGAGGACGGGAACGAGGTGCAGCTCTCCGACCTCCGCTACACGTTCCACACGAAGATGCAAGAGGTGCAAGGCGCGCTCCTCCAGGACGCGATCGACCACGGATGGTTCGTCCAACCGCCGTCGCGCTCTCGGGCACAGTGGGGGTGCCTCGGCGTTCTCGTGCTGCTGGCGGGCGCAGGGCTGCTGACCTTGCTGATCCTGTTCACGCACGCGGCTCTGCTCGGCATCCCGCTGCTCGTGGCCGGCATCCTGTTCACCTTCGGGGCGTACTGGAGCCCCCAGCGCACGGCCAAGGGCACCGCCGTCCTCCGGCACACCGAGGGATTCCGGCGATTCATCAACGAGTCGGAGAAGGAGCGCGCCCGGTTCGCCGAGCGGAAGAACCTGTTCTCCGAGTACCTGCCCTACGCGATCGTCTTCGGCGCGACGGGGAAGTGGGCGGCGGCGTTCGCCGGTCTCGACGACCAGCCGCCCGACACCTCGTCGTGGTACATCGCGTCGACGCCGTTCACGTTCCTCGCGTTCTCGAGCGCGATCGACGGCTTCACCGTGTCGACGTCGGGGACGCTCACCTCGACGCCCCCGTCGACGTCGGGCTCGAGCGGCTTCTCCGGCGGTGGGTTCTCGGGCGGTGGCGCGGGCGGCGGGGGCGGCGGCAGCTGGTAGCTCCGGCCCAAGATTCGATCACCGGTGGTCGGGCTGCGGGTTCCGGTCGGATCGCTGCCATCGAGCATTGTCGAACCAGCGGCGGCCGGCCAGGTATTGGCGGTGTGCGGCGTGCTCGCGCTGCGAGAGGTCCAGGTATCGCGCGAACTCGTCGGCATTCCACGGGCGCGTTGAACGGATCTCGAGAAGCTTCACGAGCTCGCGGTTCGCGTGTTCGATGGCTGTGACGGCCGCGGTGATCGTCGAGTAGCCATCGAGATCAGATCCTCGAGGCGGTGGTCAGACTCGATCGTCATTCCCGATTCGGTATGACGACGAGGGGCCGTGTGGTGTGCTTGAGCAGACGGTGTGTGGTACTGCCGTGTGCAGGGTCGCGGTGGCGAGCTCCGATCACGATGAGGTCAGCGTTTTCGGCGCTGGCGACCCGCAGCAGCGCATCTGCTGGCTCTCCGCGTTCGAGCCGGGTGGTGTAGTCGACGCCGAGCGTGCGCAATGGCGCTGTCCACGACCCCTGCAGCTGTTCCTCGTACCCTCGAACGACTGGATCGGGGTTGACCTGCAGGGCCGCCAGTTCCCAGATTCCGATACGCGATACCGCCCGTACGGCGACCACGCGACCCCGATCACGTTCCGCGAGGTACGCACTCCATCGCAGGGCCCGAGCACCTTCCTCGGATCCGTTCACACCGACGATGATCGTCTTCATCGGCGCTCCTCTCGATGAACCCGTGCTCTTCCTGCACGTTACACGTAGTTGCATACAGCAATCAATCTCGCCGAGCGCACATTCGGCTGCCCTCGTAGCTTCTGCACTACACACTGCCTCTCGTAGCTCGCATCCGACGCATAGCTGCCATATGCAAATTGTGTATGGTGTGGTCTGCCTCTCGAAGGTGCCTTCCCGTCGACGGCCACGGGGGTGAACGAGATCACCGACGCGGTGCTGTACGCGTCGCGGGTCTTGGTCGCCGTGGCGGCTCGTTCGCTCGCAGGGGTGGCGGACCAGGTGACGCTCCCGCAGTACCGCGCGCTCGTCGTGCTGGCGGCCAAGGGTCCGCAGTCCCTCCGGGAGCTGGCTGAGGTGCTTGACGTGCACACCTCGACGGCAACGCGCATGTGCGACCGGCTGGTGCGGAAGCGGCTCGTCCGTCGGCGACAGAGCCGCCAAGACCGTCGCGAAGTGGTCTTGGACTTGACCCCACCGGGCCGGGACCTGGTGGTCGAGGTCACCGGTCGCCGTCGTTCCGAGATTGCGCGCATCGTCGCTCGGGTGCCGCGCGATCAGCGTCACGCGCTCGTGAGCGCGCTCACAGCATTCGGTCGGGCTGCCGGCGAAGTTCCCGAGCAGTCCTGGTCCCTGGGATGGGAGGTCGCCTCATAGGCGCGTCCAGTTCTCATGACCCAGAAGATCGCGAACCGACAGCCGGGTCGCACCGACCGCGAAGACGTTTCGGCATTCGACCGTGGTCGGGCTTCGCAACGCTTCCCGACCGCGACCGACTGCGGGCACTCCGCCACGAATGGCAGCGGATCCTTCTACTCACGGCGTTGACCGGTGCCGTGACCGGTTTGGCGGTCGTGGGATTTGAGGGGCTCACAGCGCGTCTGCTGTTGGAGTGGCTCTTTCGAGCTCCGCTGGCAGCGCAAGCCGTGATCCCGGCCACAGGCCTGTGTCTTGCCTGGTTCGCGCTCCGGGTACTCGGTCGTGGGGCGACACCGGCGACCGCAGACGAGTACATCGCCAACTTCCACGATCGCCGGCGGCCCCTTCCCGAGCGCCCAGCGCCGGCGAAGGTGCTGGCGTCGGTGGCGACGCTGGGCGGCGGCGGCGCCATGGGATTCGAGGGCCCGTCGATCTACATGGGCAGCGTCATCGGTTCGTTCTTCGAGCAGCGTTTTCGGCGCTTCTTCGCGCGGGAGGACGCCAAGCTGCTCATGGTCGCGGGCGCGGCCGCGGGCGTGTCGGCGATCTTCAAGGCGCCGGCGACGGGCGCGATCTTCGCGCTGGAGGTCCCGTACCAACGCGACGTCGCGGCGCGGAGTCTCCTCCCGGCGTTGGTGGCATCGGCGGTGTCGTATCTCACGTTCGTCGCGGTGTGGGGCACCACGCCGATCCTCGCCGGCCACGGATCGCCGGGTTTCGACCTGCCGGACGTGCTCGGGGCCCTGGCTGTCGGCGTCTTCGCAGGTTTCGGTGCTCGAGGGTTCTCATTCCTCATCCGTCAGGCCAAGCACGTGCAGCCACGGCTCCAGTCGTGGCAACGCCTGTTGTTGGGCGGTGGCGGGCTGGCTGTGCTCGTGGGACTGGGCAGCGTGCTCTTCTCGGACACGCTCTTGCTCGGGCCGGGGTATCGGGCCATCGACTGGGCTGCCGACACGAGACACGGGCTGGCCCTGGTGGCGGCGCTGTTCGCCCTTCGAGCGATCGCGACGTCGCTCACAGTTGCCGGCGGGGGAGCCGGCGGGCTCTTCATTCCCCTCGTTGTCCAGGGAGCGCTGCTCGGCCGAATCGTGGGTGACGTGGCTGGCGTCCATACCGCGAGCCTGTTCCCCTTGGTGGGAGCGGCCGCGTTCCTGGGCGCCGGCTACCGAACTCCGATCGCTGCGGTGATGTTCGTCGCTGAATCCACCGGGCGGCCCGGCTTCGTCGTTCCCGCGCTCCTCGCGACGGTGCTCGCCCAGCTCGTCATGGGCCAGGAGTCCGTGACCGCCTACCAGCAGCCCACACGCGTCGGTCACCTCGAGCGTCGACTTCGCCTGCCGGTCCGAGCTGCCCTCACGACGGACGTGCAGACCTGCTCGGCCACGACACCATTGAAGACGTTGCTCGATAGCCAGTCTCAGCTCAGAAACGCGCCGTCAATACCCGTGGTCGAGGGTGGCGAGGTCGTCGGATTGCTCGGACTCGACGAAGCTCGAGCAGCGTCGACGGCAAGCGCATCTCGAATGACCGCGGGTGATGTCATGCATACCGATGTTCCGGTGGCCGATCCCGAGTGGACACTCCGCACGGCACTCACCGCGATGGAAGCCACTGGCTCCGGCCTTCTGCCCGTCGCCGAACGAGGGAAATTCATCGGTGTCGTCACCAGGCAACAGATCATCCGCCTCGACGAGATCCTCGACCAGATCGAGGACAGCGATTAGCAGCGGCGACCGACAGGGACGACCGCGTCTCCGGACGGGTCAGCGGGCGTCGAGCCCGGCCCAGACCGGGCGCAGGCGAGGTGACAAGCGGGCGAGCTCTTCGAGCGTGACCGCCGTGAGCTGGTGCAGCGTCTCGGCGCCGCGGGCAGTGAGGTGCAACCGGACGATCCGGTGGTCGTCGCGGTCCTGACGCCGGCGGACGAGCCCGGCGGTCTCCGCCCGGTCGACCAAGCCGACTGCGCTGTGGTGGCGCAGGAGCAGGTACTCGGCCACGTCGCCGATCGTCGGCCCGCGCCCGTCGGGATGACCCCGAATGGCGAGCAGCAGCTGGTGCTGGGCCGGCGAGACGCCGGCCGCTTGGGCCTGCTCCTCGCTCCAGCGCAGGAAGCGCCGGAGCCCGGTGCGGAACTCGAGCAGCCGCCGGTAGTCGGCATCCGTGATCCGGCGTGAGCGCGCGGTCTCGACCGGCACAGAAGTATCGTATCACGATACTATTTTGAGCATGCGGTCTTCTCCCGGTCGGCTCGTCTTCATGTCGCTGCTCGCCGCCGCGCTCGGCCTCGCCGGCGGGGCGGCGGCGTGGCTGCTCGTCCGGCTCATCGCGCTGCTCACGAACGCGGCGCTGCTCCATCAGTACGGCTGGGAGCTCCCGTCGTTCCGGAACTTCCACCCCGGGCCCGAGCTGATCCTCGTCGCCATGGCAGGGGGGCTCGTCGTGGCGCTGATCGCGCGCTGGTCGCCGGTCATCCGAGGCCACGGCATCCCGGAGGCGATGGAAGCCATCCTCACGCGCCACAGCCGAATCTCGCCGCGCGGCCGCGGTCGCGAAGCCGACGTCGGCAGCGGTGGCCATCGGCACCGGCGGCCCGTTCGGCGCCGAGGGGCCGATCATCGTGACCGGTGGCGCGCTGGGATCCCTCGTGGGACAGGTCATCAGGGTGTCGCCGTCCGAGCGCAAGATCCTGCTCGCGTGCGGCGCGGCGGCCGGGATGGCGGCGCGTCTTCGGCGCCCCGCTCGCCTCGGTGGTGCTCGCGGTCGAGCTCCTGCTGTTCGAGTTCTCGGCCCGGGCGCTCGTGCCGCTCGTCGTGTCCGCGAGCATCGCGGCGGGCGTGCATGCCGCACTGTTCGGGAGCGGGCCGCTCTTCACGGTGCCGCACCACGACTTCGCCGGGCTCAGCACGCTGGGCGTGTTCGCGCTCCTCGGGCTCGCATGCGGGCTCCTCGCCGTCGTCGTCGCGAAGGGCCTCTTCGCCGTGGAGGCGGGGTACCGGCGCCTGCCGATCTCGGAGTTCTGGCATCCGGTCATCGGCGCGCTCGGGTTCGCGCTGATCGGGCTGGCCGTACCCGCGCGCGCTGGGCGTCGGGTACGACGCGATCGACGACGTGCTCGCGAGCCGAATTCGCGGTCGGTGCGCCTGCGCTGCTGCTCCTGCTGGCCAAGCTCGTCATGTGGTGGATCGCGCTCGGCTCCGGCACGTCGGGCGGCACGCTCGCGCCACTCCTGCTCATCGGCGGCGCGTTCGGCGGCCTCGTCGGCGCCGGCCTCGACGCCGCGTTCCCGAGCCTCGGGCTTGTCACCGGGCGCGGTCGCCCTGGTCGCGATGGCGGCGACCTTCGGCGCCGCGACCGGAGCCACGTTCACGGCGATCGTCTTCGCGTTCGAGCTCACGCGTGACTACGCAGGCGGTGCTGCCGTTGATGCTCGCCGCCGTGCTCGCGGACATCGTGTTCAACTCGCTGTCGCAGCACAGCCTGATGACCGAGAAGCTCGCCCGCCGCGGAGTGGTCGTCCCGCGGCGATACGCGCCGGACGTGCTTCAGGTGCACTCCGTCCGCGAGGCGATGACCACGGGTGTCGAGACACTCCCGGAGGACGCGGCCATTGCCGATGCCCGCGCCGCGTGCTCGAGAACGGCGGCCACGGCGCATACCCGTTGGTGGACGACGACCTCGCGCTCGCGGGGATCGTGAGCCGCGGCGACCTCCTGGTCCGGGACCTCCCGGACGGCACGCCCGTGAAGGAGATCGCGACCGCAGATGTCGTGACGGTTCGACCGGACGACAGCCTTGCTGACCGTGCTCGAACGCGATCACCGAGGAGGGCGTCGACCACGTTCCCGTCGTCGAGGACGATCGGCTCGTCGGGATCTGTACGCGCACCGACCTGTTGCGCGCGCGGAGCCGGTACCTCGAGCACGAGCGGCGTCAGGAGGGGTGGCGGCCCCAGTTCCGTCGAGCGCAGAGAAACGGAGACCGCACGACCGCGTGAGGGTCAGGCTGTGACGCCGACCGGCTGTCCGTCGACCATCTGGTCGAGGTACTCCGACAGCCCGAAGCCGACCTTGCCGTCGCAGCGCCACTCGGTCATGCCCTCCGAGATGCGCGTCACGAGCATGTCGCCGTCGGGCGTCTGACGACGGTTCCGCAGCGGGATGAGCGACAGGACGCTGCCTTCGATCTCGTAGTCGCGGTCGGCGGTGTGCGCGACGGCACGCACGTCCTGGTGGTACGAGTCGGCGCCGCGCCACTCGGTCTCGAGCTTGACCTCGTCGATCGTGCGGTACTCGCCGTCCTCGAGCACGACGCCGCCGACGCGCTGGCCGCCGTCGCGCGAGGTGACGATCGAGATGACGAACCCGAAGTCCTCGCCGAAGTTGGCGGTGAGCCACCGGTACCACCATGGCGACTGCCAGTAGCGCGGCCCCCACGAGTGGTCGCGGAGCCCGAAGCCGTCGATCTCCCACTCCTGGTCGGCGACGCGCACGACGCCGCGGGCGCCGACGTGCTGCTCGTAGTGGCCCCGGGCGAAGCCCTGCTCGGTGTTCTCGGTGATCGGCGAGCCGTCGTCGTTCACGGGCTCGCCGCCCCACATCGGCGAGACGCCGCGGTAGTCGAGCTCGACGGCGGCGTCGACCCACGGGTTCTCGGTGAACGCCTGGCGCGGGTTCACCATCTCGAGTGGACGCTCGAGCAGCGCGACCTTGCCCGTGTACGAGACGCGCTGCGCTTCGAACGGCTCGATCATCTCGAATCGCATCCCACCGGCGTCGAACGCGTCGTTGTCGGCGATCTCGGGCCGGCTGAACATGAAGCCGACCCGCCCGTCGGGGAGGTAGACGCACGTCGTCATCTCGGCGTAGCCCTCGTTGGCCCGGTTGCCGAGGCGGAACCACCCGCCGACGCGGTCGGCCGGGTCGAAGAAGTTGAAGTACATCGACTCGTTGAAGTTCTTGGCCGACTCCAGCGGGTGCATGTGCTCGTCGGACGGCTCCAGGCGCAGCTTCATGCGCGCCATGCAAGTCGGCCTTGACCGACCGGTCAAGCAAGTGCTTCGCTCCGCGGCGACGGCGACCGGAGGGACAGCCATGGATGTCGAGATCACCGAGATCACGAGCGGGTTGCGCTTTCCCGAGGGGCCGGTGTGGATGCCTGACGGCAGCGTGCTGTGCGTCGAGCTCCTGGGCGGCACCGTCGTGCGCGTGCAATCCGACGGCAAGAAGGCGGTCGTGTCGGAGAACGGCGGCAGCCCGAACGGGCTCGCGATCGGTCCCGACGGCGCCGTGTACGTGTGCAACAGCGGCGGGTACGGCTCGCACGACCTCGGGGGACTCACCATCCCGGACAGCTACCTGCCGCAGGACCACACCGGCGGCCGCATCGAGCGCGTCGACCTCGCGAGCGGCGAGGTGACCGTGCTGTACCGCGAGTGCGACGGCCATGACCTCATCGGCCCGAACGATCTGGTCTTCGACGACACCGGCGGCTTCTGGTTCACCGACCACGGCCGCTGGCGCGAGCGCGACAAGACGCACGGCGGCCTCTACTACGCGCGACCCGACGGCTCGGAGATCCGCGAGGTCGTGTACCCGCTCGACGGTCCCAACGGCGTCGGCCTGTCACCCGACGGCCGGCGTGTCTACGCGGCGGAGACGTACACCGGAAGGGTGTTCGCGTGGGACCTCGCCGGGCCCGGTGAGCTCGCGGCTCCGCCCCCGCCGGTCGGCAACGGCGGCGAGCTCGTGTGCGGGCTCCCGGGGATGCAGCTGTTCGACTCGCTCGCCGTCGACGGCGACGGGAACGTCGTGGTGGGCACGCTGGTGAACGGCGGGCTCACGGTGATCTCGCCCGACGGCAGCAGCGTCGAGCACGTGCCGTTCCCGGACCCGATGGTCACGAACGTGTGCTTCGGCGGTGACGACCTCCGCACCGCGTACGTGACGTGCTCGGCCACCGGCAAGCTCGTGTCGACGCCGTGGCCGCGACCGGGCCTGAAGCTCGCCTTCTAGCGGGAACGCGCGGTCAGATCCGCGCCGGGTGCACCGGCGCGCCGCCCACACCGGCGGTGACGCGGAAGATCGTGCCGCGCCGGTCGGGCACTTCGGTGTTGTCGGCGGTCACGACGTAGAGGTCGTGCTGATCGCGGCCGGCGAAGCACAGCGACGTCACCGTTTGCGCGGGCACCTCGAGGACGCGGTCGATCTCGCCGTCGGGCGTCAGGCGGGCGACGCACCCGGCCCGCGCCGATGCGACCCAGAGGAGCCCTTGCGCGTCGACAGCCATCCCGTCGGGCGCGCCGGGAGGGAAGTGGAAGGCGCGGCGATCGCCGGCGGTGCCGTCGTCGGCGAGCGTGTGCACGAGGATCACGTTGTTGCGAGTGTCCGAGTGGTAAATGGTCTGCTCGCCGGGCGACAGCACGACGCCGTTGGCGTGGAGCACGTTGTCGTACAGGCATGTGGCGTCGCCCTCGGCGTCGATGCGCCACAGCTCGCCGGGCACCGGCGTGGCGTCCGGATCGAACACCGCGAAGCGGATCGACCCGGCATAGACGCGACCGGCGGAGTCCGTGCAGATGTCGTTCCACCCCGGCACGCCGTCGATGGAGTAGAGCGTGCGGTTCTCCCCGTCGCGCACGTGCACGATGTCGCGGCCCGACACGACGACGCCGCCGTCGGCGTGGAGCACGATGCCACCGACGCCGCGGCGCTTCGGCACGACGGTCGTGATGTCACCGTCGGGGTCACGTCGGTACACGCCGCCCCCGAGCACGTCGCTGAAGTACAGGTTCCCGTTCTCGTCGACCGTCGGCCCTTCGACGAGCCCGTACCCCGACGCGATCGTTTCGACCATGCAGAGAACCGTAGCTAGGGTCGGCCGCATGGGACCGCTGTCGAACGTGAAGGTCATCGAGATCGCGGGCATCGGGCCGGGGCCGTTCGCGGCGATGCTGCTCTCCGACATGGGCGCCGACGTGGTGCGCGTCGACCGCGCGCAATCGGTCGAGCGCGGATTCGACCCCGGGTGGATGGAGGTGCTGAACCGCGGCCGGCGGTCGATCGGCGTCGACCTCAAGCAGGCCGACGGCGTCGAGACCGTGCTGCGCATGGTCGAGCAGGCGGACGCGCTCATCGAGGGCTTCCGGCCCGGCGTGGCGGAGCGGCTCGGGATCGGGCCCGACGCGTGCCGCGCCCGCAACCCGAAGCTCGTGTACGGGCGCATGACGGGCTGGGGCCAGGACGGCCCGTACGCGCAAGCCGCCGGCCACGACATCAACTACATCTCGCTCGCCGGCGCCCTGGCGCACTTCGGGCGCGCCGGCGGGAAGCCGACGCCGCCGCATGAACGTCGTCGGCGACTTCGGCGGCGGCGGCATGTTGCTCGCGTTCGGTGTGGCGTGCGCGCTCCTCGAGGCTCGGTCGTCGGGCGAGGGCCAGGTGGTCGACGCGGCGATGGTCGACGGCAGCGCCGTCCTCATGGCGATGACATGGGGGCTGCGGGCCCTGGGCGCGTTCGACGAGGAGCACCTCGGCGGGAACGTCCTCGACACCGGCGCGCCGTTCTACGACACGTACGAGACGGCCGACGGCAAGTTCATCTCCGTGGGCTCGCTCGAGCCGCAGTTCTACGCCGAGCTCATCGACAAGCTCGGGCTGTCCGATGCGGACCTTCCCGCGCAGATGGACCGCAGCGGGTGGGACGCGTTGCGAGAGAAGTTCACGGCCCTGTTCAAGACGAAGACGCGCGACGAGTGGTCCACGATCCTCGAGCACACCGACACGTGCTTCGCGCCGGTCCTCACGATGAGCGAGGCGGCGGAACACCCGCACATCAAGGCACGCGACACGGTCGTCGAGCACGACGGCGTGCTGCAGCCCGCTCCCGCACCGCGGTTCTCGCGCACGCCGGGCGCGATCTCCCGACGAGCGGCCCAGCCCGGGCAGCACACCGACGAAGCGCTCGCCGATTGGGGCTTCGGTGCCGACGAGCTGGCCAAGCTGCGCGACGCGGGCGCCATCAAGTAGTCGCACCGTGAGGAAGCAAGACGGCGCGTGGTTCGGGGCGCTTGCGGCGCTCGTCGCCGCCGCGTACGCGCTGTTCCGGAGGCGGCTGACGGTCGGGGCGGCCCTGGGGCTGGGCGCCGTCGGGTTGGGCGTCGCGTCGCGACGGTGGAGCCGCAACTCGCGAGGCCCCTTCCCGTACTCGCTGCGGTGGATCCTGGCGATGCCGCATCCGATCTCGCCCGGCTTGCTGCGCCGGGGCGTCAAGCCGGTGCCGGGTGACCACGTGCTCGAGATCGGGTCGGGGACGGGCCGGCACGCGGTGCAGGTCGCGCGAGTGGATCGCGCCGACGGGAACGCTCGACGTCTTCGACATCCAGCAGGACATGCTCGATGCCGTGATGCACAGGGGATTCGACCAGGGGCTGTCGAACATCATCCCGTCGCGGGGCCAGGCCGGCGACCAACTGCCGTACCCCGACGGCCGCTTCGACGCCGCCTACCTCGTCACGGTGTTCGGCGAGATCCCCGACCCGGATGTCGCGCTGCGCGAGCTGCGCCGCGTCCTGAGGCCCGGCGGGCGGCTCGCCGTCGGCGAGGTGCTCCTCGACCCCGACTACACGTCGCTGCGCGAGCTGCGATCACTCGCCGAGTCGCGCGGCTTCCGGTTCGTGCGTCGCTACGGCTCGCCGTTCGCGTACGTTGCTCAGTTCGACGCCGTCTGAGCGGGCGTCGTTCCCGCGACCCACGTCATGTCGGCGGTCCGCTCGCCCGCCACCGCGCTCGTCGACGCCACCGCTTCGAGCTCGGCGAGATCGTCCGGGTTGAGCTGCACGTCGAGGGCGGCGACGTTCTCCTCCAGGTAGGTGCGGCGCTTGGTGCCCGGGATCGGCACGACGTCGTCGCCTTGCGCCTGCACCCACGCCAGCGCGAGCTGACCGGGTGTGACGCCCTTCTCGGTCGCGATCGTCCGGACGCGTTCGACGACCTCGAGGTTGCGGGAGAAGTTGTCACCCTCGAAGCGCGGCGTGCCGCGGCGGAAGTCGCCGCGCGACAGGTCGTCGGCGCTGCGGATCTGGCCCGTCAGCATCCCGCGCCCGAGCGGGCTGTACGGCACGATCCCGACGCCGAGCTGCGCGGGCCGCCGGCAGCGCGTCCTCCTCGATGTCGCGACTCCACAGCGACCACTCGCTCTGGAGCGCGCTGATCGGGTGGACGGCGTGCGCGCGCCGGATCGTGTCGCCGGCCGCTTCCGACAGCCCCAGGTGGCGCACCTTGCCCGCCGCGACCAGATCGGCCATCGCGCCCACGGTCTCTTCGATGGGCACGTTTGGGTCGGCGCGGTGCTGGTAATAGAGGTCGATGTGGTCGACGCCGAGCCGCTCCAGCGACGCGTCGCAGGCGCTGTGCACGTAGTCGGGCCGGCCGTTGATGGCGCGGAAGCTGTTGTCGTCGGCCCGGCGGACGATGCCGAACTTCGTCGCCAGGACGACGCCGTCGCGCCGGCCGGCGATCGCCCGGCCGACGAGCTCCTCGTTGTGCCCCAGCCCGTACACGTCGGCGGTGTCGAGGAACGTCACGCCGAGCTCGAGCGCCCGGTCGATCGTCGCCAGCGACTCGCGCCTCGTCGGCGGGCCCGTAGACCTGGCTCATCCCCATGCACCCGAGACCCTGGGCGGAGACCTCGAGACCTTGGCCGAGTGTGCGCGTCGAGATCGTCATGACTCCGAAGCTACTTCGGACGGATCCGCGCCATGCCACACTGCCGAGATGGAGCTGCAGCGCGGAACGGCCGAGCTCTACATGCGCCACGCGTTCGGCCAGATGCTGGACGTCGCCGATCGCCTCGGCGACGAACGGGTGAACGACCGGCCGTTCGACCGGTGGCCGACGACGAACGCGGTCGCCGCGCTCGTCATCCACTCCTGCGCCGTCACCGAGTTCTGGATCGGCCACGTCGCCCTCGGCCGTCCCACCGACCGGGATCGCGAGTCGGAGTTCTCGAGCACCGCCACCGTGGCCGAGCTCCGCGCCCTCGTCGACGAGACGCTCGCGCAGGTCAGCGAGGATCTCGCCGCGATGGACGAGGGAAGGACGCAAGCGGACCGGACCGGGCGCCAGTTCCTCGAAGGTGGCGACGAGTCGGACGGCGCGATCGTCCTTCACGTCCTCGAGGAGCTGTATCAGCACCTCGGCCACATGGAGCTCGCCGCCGACGCCCTCGCCGTTCGAGGTTGACGATGGACTTCGAGGTCAATCGGGCCGACATCCACGAGTCCCGGGTGGTCGACGAATACCCGCCGGATCTCGCGCCTGGGCAGGCGCTGTTCCGCGTCGACCGTTTCGCGCTCACGACGAACAACATCACCTACGCGGTGATGGGCGATGCACTCAAGTACTGGGACTTCTTCCCCTCGTCGGACCCGGACGTATGGGGACGGATTCCCGTATGGGGATTCGCCGACGTCATCGCCAGTGCCAACGACGACGTCGCCGCCGGCGCGCGCGTCTACGGCTATCTGCCGACATCGACGCATCTCGTGGTCACCCCCGGTCGGGTCGACCCGCGGGGATTCGTCGACACCGCGCCGCACCGCGCGTCCCTTCCGGGCGCGTACAACGGGTACCGCCGGGTCGACACCGACACGTCGGAGGATCCCGCCTACGAGTACCACCGAATGGTGCTCTGGCCGCTCTTCTTCACGTCGTTCCTCATCGACGACTTCCTGAACGACAACGCCTTCTTCGGCGCCGAGGCCGTCGTCGTGTCGAGCGCGTCGAGCAAGACCGCGATCGGCACCGCCTTCCTGCTTCACCACCGCCCGGCGATCGAGGTCATCGGCCTGACCTCGGCGCGCAATGTCGCCTTCGTCGAAGGGCTCGGCGTGTACGACCGCGTCGTCCCGTACGACGACATCGACGAACTGGGAAAAGAGCGAGCGGCGTTCGTCGACATCGCCGGCAACGCAGACGTACGTGCAGCCGTGCACCACGCCTACGGCGACCGGCTGGCGCACAGCATGCTGGTCGGCGCCACCCACTGGGACCTGCCCCGGACGCCCACCGCCGAGCTCCCCGGCCCTGCGCCGTCCTTCTTCTTCGCGCCGGATCAGATCGGCAAGCGCACCAAGGAGTGGGGGCGCGCCGGCCTCGACGACCGGGCGACCGACGCGTGGCGGCACTTCGCCGAGTTCAGCGACGGCTGGATCCAGATCCGCCACGGCTCCGGTCCCGACGCGGTGCAGTCGGCGTACCTGGAGCTCGTCGAGGGCCGCAGCGACCCTGCCGTCGGCTACGTCCTCTCGCTGTGGCCGGAACGCGAGTAGCTACCCGAGCATCTTCTCCGGGTGGCGGCCGTCGACGTGGCCCATGAACGGCGGGTGGATGCTGTACCCGAGGAGCTGGCGCAGCCGCGGTGACAGGTCCTTCGCCATCTCGGGCGGGACGGCGAGCAGGTAGCTCTCCTGCTGCCGGGCCCAGGCCACGACGTACTGGATCGAGATGCCGAGCCGGAACCGGCCGGTGGTGTTCGCGCCGCCCGCGTGCCACAGCGTCCCCGGGTAGATGGCGACCGAGCCCGCCGGCATCTCGAGCGGCACGAGCTCGACGGACGGGTCGGGCCGGCCGTCGCCCCAGTGCGTGCTCCCGGGGGCGATGAGCGTGCCGCCGTTCTCGGCCGTGAAGTCGTCGATCGCCCACAGCGTGCTGAGCGACAGCGGCCGTCGCGGGCGCGGCAGCCCGTAATAGAACGCCTCGTCGTAGTGCAGGTCCTGGGCGGTCTCGTCCGGGCCGAGGTTGATCGCCAGCGCCGCGGTGAGCAGGAAGTTCGGTCCGAGCAGCCCGCCCGCCACGTCGAGGACGCGCTCGTCCTCGATGAGCCGGTCGAAGGCGCGCGACTTGGCCGGGAGGCTGTAGACGCGCTTGGTGCGGAAGCCCTCGAAGTCGTTGCGCCCGAACGGGCCCTCACCGAGGTGCGGCGCCAGCGCGTCGCGCACGGCTCCCACGTCGTTCGCCGGCAATGCGTTCTCGAGCACCGCGTAGCCCTGGTCCTCGATGACGTCGAGCAGCGCGTTGGGGACGCCGCCCTGCACGGGCATGTCGCCCATCGCGGTTCGCATCGTCACGGTGGCCTCGTCTCCTTCTCTGATGCCCAGCTCGACGCGGAGCCGGTCGGCCAGCTCGGCGACGAACGCGGGTCGGGGCGGCGCCGCGTCGCCGGTGCGTCGCAGGGCGTCGAAGGGATCAGTCATGATCGCCTCCTTCTCCTTCCAGGTAGACGCGGCGGTAGGCCGTCCGCGCTCGAACCAGCAGCGCCTCGGTGGCGTTGGGCGTGCGCCCGAGCAACTCCGCCACCTCGGCCACGGGCAGGCCGTCGACGTACCGAAGCGTGAGGGCGAGTCGGTGGTGCGGACCGAGCGCGGCGAGCACCTCGTTGGCGCGCAGCTGGTCGAGGCGCACGTCCCATGGGTCCTCGTCGGGCGCGGGATCCTGTTCGAGTGCGTCGCGCAGGCGGTCCTCCCGGGCCCGGCGACGCCAGTGGTCGGCGAGCTTGTGGCGGGCGACGCCGATCACCCAGGGAACGTCGAGCGGGGCGGGCCGCCCACCCTCGAGATTGCGCACGGCGGCGAGGAAGGTCTCCGAGGTGAGGTCCTCGGCCGTGGTGGAGTCGCCGCACCGATGGAGGAAGTACCCGTACACCTCGGGCACCGCCTCCTGGTAGAAGGCGAGGAACGCGGCGCGATCGGGCTCGCCGGCCCCGGACCCCTCACTCACGGCCGCTTCCGGCCATTCGCTCACGACCCCATCATCGCTCCGAGCCGCCGATCTCCTACGGGTGGGCACGCGATTTCTCCGCCCTGCGCCCGGTTGCTTACAGCTTCCGCAGCCGGACTGCCCGGACGGAGTGGTCGGGGGCCTTCTCCAGGATGAGGCGAGCGCGTTCACGCGTCGGGAGGATGTTCTCGTGCAGGTTCACGCCGTTGATCGACCGCCAGATGCTGCGGGCGACCTGGATCGCCTCGTCCTCCGACAGCGAGGCGAAGTGGTGGAAGAACGACCGCTCGTCGGCGAACGCCGTCTGGCGGAGTGTGAGGAACCGGTCGAGGTACCACTGCTCGATGTCGGACTCGTCGGCGTCGACGTAGAGCGAGAAGTCGAAGAAGTCCGAGACGAACAGCTGCGGCGCCCGGCCGCCGCCGTCGCCCGTCTGGAGCACGGTCAGTCCCTCGACGATCACGATGTCGGGCTGCCGCACGACCTGCTCCTCGCCCGGGACGATGTCGTACGTCAGATGGGAGTAGACGGGCGCGCTCACCTCGGGCCGGCCCGACTTCACGTCGGCGAGGAACCGAACCAGCCGGCGGAGGTCGTAGCTCTCGGGGAAGCCCTTCCGCTCCATGAGCCCGCGCTCTTCGAGCACCCGGTTCGGGAAGAGGAAGCCGTCGGTCGTCACGAGGTCGACCTGCGGGTGGTCGGGCCAGCGGGCGAGCAACGCCTGCAGGATGCGCGCCGTCGTGCTCTTGCCCACGGCCACGCTCCCGGCGACGGCGATGACGTAGGGGACCTTCGCCGCCGGGCTGCCGAGGAACGTGTCGCTGACGCGGTGCAGGTTCTGGCTGGCCGCGACGTACAGGTTCAGCAGTCGCGGACAGCGCCAGATAGATGTCGGCGACCTCGTCGAGCGCGATGCGCTCGTTGATGCCGCGCAGGTCCTCGAGGTCTCCCTCGGTGAGCGTGAGCGGCGTCGCCGCCCGCAGCCGCGCCCACTCGTCGCGCGTGAACCGGACGTAGGGAGACAGCGGCTCGGACGTCACGCGGGGACGTCCACGCCGGGCAGACCCGCCAGCCGGGCGACGCGCTCCTGCAACTCGCCGGCGTCCGGCGCGGTGACCGTGACGTGGCCGACCTTGCGGCCGGGGCGCGGCGCCTTCGCGTAGTCGTGGAGGTGCGCGCCCGGGATCGCGAGCACCGCGGCCGGGTCGGGCATGGCGCCGATGCAGTTGACCATGGCGTTCGCGCCGATCGCGGCGGTCGAGCCGAGCGGCCAGCCGAGGATCGCCCGCAGGTGGTTCTCGAACTGGCTCGTGACCGCGCCCTCGATGGTCCAGTGACCGGAGTTGTGCACCCGGGGCGCGAGCTCGTTGACGAGCAGCTCCCCGTGCACGTCGAAGAGCTCGACGGCGAGGACGCCCACGTACTCGAGCTCGTCGAGGAGCTTCCCGGCGAGGCGCTCGGCCGTGTCTTGGAGCTGCTCGGTCAGGCCGGGCGCAGGGGCGTAGCTCGCGCCGGAGGATCCCGCCGTCGTGGTGGTTCTCGACGAGCGGCCAGCACGCGGTCGCGCCGTCGCGCCCGCGGACGGCGAGCACCGACAGCTCCCGATCGAACGGCACGAGGGACTCGAGGACGAGCGGCACACCGCCGAGCTCCGACCACGCCGGCTCGACGTCGTGCGGTTCGCGCGAGAGCCGCCTGCCCCTTGCCGTCGTACCCGCCGCGGCGGGTCTTGAGCACCGCAGGCAGACCGATCTCCTTCACGGCGCGGTCGAGATCGGCGCGGTCGTCGACCACCGCGAACTCGGGGGTACCGATCCCGAGCCGGCGGCACAACTCCTTCTCGCGCGAGGCGGTCCTGCGTCACGTCGAGCGCCACCGGGGGCGGGAGCACCGCGGTGCCGGTCGCGGCGACGAAGCGTGCCCCCGCTGCCGGCACGCCCTCCCATTCGTACGTGACGACGGCGGCGCCCTCGCTCACGTGCGTGAGCGCGGTCTCGTCGCCGAGCGCGCCCACGACGAGCAGGCCGAGCGCGCCGGCCGTGGCGTCCGGGCTGGGATCGAGGAACCGGAATCCCACGCCGAGGGGGATCCCGGCCAGCGCGAGCATCCGGCCGAGCTGACCGCCACCGAGCACGGCGACGAGCGGTGCGGGCCGGCCGCCTTGGGCGTCGGGCACGCTGCATGCTGGCACGCCGAATGCGGGCGGTGCCCCACGGTCCGTCAGCTATCGTGAGCCTTTCCGCGACAGCGTCGTCGCTCCTGCTGGATCCCCGAAACGACAGCACTATCCCGGGAGCGAGGAGTCCCTCGGTTGGCCGACTTCGATCGCGCGGCGCGCCAGCACGCCCGCCAACGCACTGAGCTCGATGCCTGCGGCATCGGCTTCGTCGCCCACGCCTCCGGCGGCGCCGAGCCGCGAGATCGTCGACCTCGCCCTGACCGGGCTGGCATGCGTGCGCCACCGTCAGGCCGATCGCCGCCGACGGCATCTCCGGCGACGGCGCCGGCCTCCTGCGTCCCGATCCCACGCTCGCTTCTTCGCCCGGGTCGGCGGCAAGAGCTCGGTCGCGACGCTCGACGCCGACCGGCTCGGCGTCGTGTCCGCGTTCCTCGACGTCGACGACGACGACGCCGTGAGCGTCGCGCAGACGGCCGTGGCCGACGCCTGTGCCGCCGAGGGGATCGAGCTCGCCGGGTGGCGTCGACGTCCCCGATCGACGAGACGCACCTCGGCGCGGCGGCGCGCGGTCGACCAGCCGTCGCTCTGGCACGGGATCCTGCAGCGACCCGCTGACGTCGACGACGTCGACGCCGAACGGCGCGCGCGTATCGCGCCCGCCGGCGGGCGGAGGCCACATGCCGCGAGGCGCGCGTGCGCCACTACTTCGCGAGCTTCTCGTTCGTCGACCGTGACGTACAAGGCGCTCGTCCTCAGCGACCGGCTCGCCGCGCTTCTATCCCGACCTCGCCGACGACGAGTTCGGCGCGTCGCTCGGCGATCTTCCACAGCCGCTTCTCGACGAACACGACCCCGGCGTGGGAGCGCGCCCAGCCGTTCCGGCACCTGTGCCACAACGGCGAGATCAACACCGTCGACGGCAACGAGCACCGCATGATCGCCCGCGGCCGCCTCGGCACCGAAGACGTCGGGTCTCGGCCCCGAGGAGCTGTTCCGTCCCGTGCTCGACCCCGACGACTCCGACTCCGGCAAGCTCGACGCCGCCGTCGAGCTGCTCGTGCGGGGCGGTCGCGACGTCCGCCACGCCGTCGCCGATGCTCGTGCCCGAGGCGTGGGAGGGCCAGCGCGACCTCGCGCCCGGGGTGCGCGACTTCTTCCGCTACCACGCGTGCCTCACCGACCCGTGGGACGGGCCCGCCGGTCTCGTGTTCACGCGACGGCCGGCGCGTCGGCGCCGCGCTCGACCGCAACGGGCTGCGTCCGCTGCGCTGGCAGGCGTGCGAGGACGGCCTCGTCGTCGTGCGCGTCGGAGGTCGGCGCGGTGCCGGTCACCGGGTCACGGCTCGGTGCGGCGCGGCCGTCTCGGTCCCGGCGAGATGCTCTGCGTCGACCCCGACCGCGCCGGCACCGGCAACGGCGCCGACACGGCCGCCGTGCAGGACGACACCGACGTGAAGACGTGGCTGGCGCGGCTGCAGCCGTACGCCGAATGGGCGCGCGACGGCCTGCTCCCGGCCGACATCGGTGCGGCCCGTCGAGATGCCGCCCGCGCCCGACGACCTCCTGCGCGCAGCAGGTCGCGTTCGGCCTCACCAGGGAGGAGGTGGCGATGGTGCTCAAGCCCATGGCCACCGACGCCAAGGAGCCGACCTTCTCGATGGGCGACGACATCGCCGTTCGCGGCCGTCGCCGACCCGGCCCCGACCGATGTTCAACTACCTCAAGCAGCGCTTCGCCCAGGTCACGAACCCGCCGATCGACCACCTCCGCGAGCGGCTGGTCATGTCGCTGCGCACGTGCCTCGGGCCGCGCCGCCCGCTGCTCACCGAGGAGCCCGGCGCCGCCCGCCTGCTCGAGCTGCCCGACCTTCTTCCTGTACCCGGAGGCGGTCGACGTCGCTGCTCGACTCCGACCGCTCCGCCGTTCACGGCGGTCCGTCTCGACGCGCCACGTTCCCGGTCGCCGACGGGCCGGACGGGCTCGAGCCCGCGATCCGAGGCGCTGGCCGACACCGCCGTCGAGGCCGTCGCGGGCGGCGCCGGGCGTGCTCGTGATCTCCGACCGCAGACGTCGGCGCCGACCGCGCGCCGATCCCGTCGCTCCTCGCGCCGGGCGCGGTGCACCACCGGCTCGTCGCCGAGCGCATCCGCCAGCAGCGCGTCGCTCGTCGTCGACTCGCGGCGACGCCCGCGACACCCACGGCGTCGCCGTGCCTGCTCGGGTTACGGCGCCGACGCCGTCTGCCCGCGCCTCGCGCTCGAGACGGTCGCGAGCGATGGCCGACGACGGCCAGCTCGGCGAGCTCCACTCCTCCGAGGCGCAGGCCAAGCTCCAGGCCGCGCTCGAGGACGGCGTGCTGAAGATCTTCTCGAAGATGGGCATCTCGACCGTCGACGGCTACCGCGGCCGCCCAGATCTTCGAGGCCCTCGGGCTCGGCCCCGAGGTCGTCGAGCGTGCCTCCGCGGCACGACGTCGAGGTCGGCGGCGTCGGCTTCGACGCGCTCGGCGCCGACGTCCTCGCACGCCACGCAGCCGGCGTTCGCGGGCGACGAGGCGTCGCTCGACGAGCCGGGCTTCTTCCGCTTCCGCAAGCGCGGCGGCGAGTACCACGGCGAACAACCCCGAGGTCGTCGACGCGCTGCACGACGTCGCTCGGGCTCACGCCCGAGGGCGACGACGAGAACGGCGACCGCAAGCGCCAAGAAGAAGAGCGAAGTCAGCGGGCAAGCTCGCCGGCGTCGACGCCGGCGCCGAGCGAGGACCAGGGCAAGGTCATCTTCCTCGAGGGCCGCGCGAGCGCCGACGCCGCTGCCCGACGCCCGGACCCGACCGACCTGCGTGCGCGCCCACCTCCTGCAGCGGGCGATCGACGGCGGCCGCGCCGACCTTACGAGACGTTCCGCGAGCTCGTCGAGCGACGACCCGACGACCGAGCTGCACGACCTGCTCGAGCTCGTCCCGGCGGCGAGCCGGTCCCGATCGAGGAGGTCGAGCCGGTCGAGCGCGATCACGCGCGCGGTTCTCGACCGGCGCCATGTCGCCACGGCTCGCTGTCGGCGGAGGCGCACGAGACGCTCGCGATCGCGATGAACATGCATCGGCGGCAAGAGCAACTGCGGCGAGGGCGGCGAGGACCCGGCCCGCTACCGCACCCGCGGGACCGCGCGCGACCGCAACTCGCGGATCAAGCAGATCGCGTCGGGCCGGTTCGGGGTGACCCCCGAGTACTGCGCCTTCGCCGACGAGCTCAACATCAAGATCGCCCAGGGCTCGAAGCCCGGCGAGGGCGGCCAGCTGCCGGGCCACAAGGTGAGCGCGCGAGATCGCGCGGCTGCGCCACACCCAGCCCGGCGTCGGGCTGATCTCGCCGCCGCCGCACCACGACATCTACTCGATCGAGGACCTCGCCCAGCTCATCTACGACCTCAAGCAGGTCAACCCGCTCGCCGAGGTGTCGGTGAAGCTCGTCGCCGAGGACGGCGTCGGCACGATCGCGGCCGGCGTCGTGAAGGCGCTCGCCGACGTCGTGCAGATCTCGGGCGACAACGGCGGCACCGGCGCGTCGCCGCTGTCGTCGATCAAGAACGCCGGGCATGCCGTGGGAGCTCGGTCTCGCCGACACGCAGCAGGCGCTCGTCGAGAACGGCCTGCGCGACCGGGTGCGGGTCCGTGTCGACGGCGGGTTCAAGACCGGACGCGACGTCGTGCATCGCGGCGCTGCTCGGCGCCGACGAGTACTCGTTCGGCACCGCGGCGATGCTCGCCGAGGGCTGCATCATGGTGCGCGCCTGCCACCGCGACACGTGCCCGACCGGCATCGCGACCCAGCGGCCGAACCTGCGGGCCAAGTTCGCCGGCACGCCCGAGGGCGTCGCGACCTACATGCTCTTCATCGCCGAGGAGGTGCGTCGCGCTGCTCGCGTCGCTCGGGCGTGCGCAGCCTCGACGAAGCGATCGGGCGCGTCGAGCTGCTCCGCCAGCGCGACGACCGGCGACGCGCGCGCCGACGCGCTCGACCTGTCACCGCTGCTCGCGACGCCCGTCGATCCGGACGGCGCCGCGGCACTTCGTCGCGACGGTGCCGATCCAGCGGCCGCGGTCGGCACTCGACGAGCGGCTGCTCGCCGACGCGTTCGCCGCGCTCTGGGACGGCGGCGACGTCGAGCTCGAGTACGAGATCACCAACGCCGACCGCACCGTCGGCGCGTCGCTCGGCGGTGCGATCGGGCTCGAGTGGGGCGAGGGCCTGCCGCCCGGGTCGGTCGACGGCGCGGTTCACCGGCTCGGCCGGGCAGAGCTTCGGCGCGTTCCTCGCCGACGGCGTCGCGCTCGAGCTGGTCGGCGAGGCCAACGACTACGTCGGCAAGGGCATGGGCGGCGGACGCGTCACCGTGCGCCCGCCCGACGGCGACGCCGGCGACGCCGGTCCTCGCCGGCAACACCGTCCTCTACGGCGCGACCGGCGGGCAAGCTGTTCGTCGCCGGCCGGGTCGGCGAGCGGTTCTGCGTGCGCAACAGCGGCGCGACCGCGGTCGTCGAGGGCACGGGCGACCACGCGTGCGAGTACATGACCGGCGGCACCGTCGTCGTCCTCGGGCCCGTTCGGCTACAACCTCGGCGCCGGCATGACCGGCGGCCAGGCGTTCGTGTTCGATCCCGACGGGCTGCTGGCGGCGCGGCTGAACCCGCAGCTGGTGGAAGCGTCGAAGCTCGACGACCCGCAGGCCGCCGAGCTGCGGTTCCTGCTCGAGCGCCACCGCGAGCTCACCGGATCGCCGCGTGCGGCCGCGATGCTCGACGACTGGGACGCGACGCTGCGCGAGCTTCTGGCGTGTCGCGCCCGTCGGCGAGGTCGCCCGGATCGAGCGCGGCCAACCAGAACGTCATCGGCGCCGCGCGCTGAAGGGCTACGACGAGAGCACGAGCTGCGGTCGCGAGTCGTAGCCGAACAGGCTCGCGACCGGGCTGCGCAGGAGACCGTTGCGTTCGTCCTCGTAGTCGCGGACGGCGCGGTTGTACGTCGTGACCGCCGGCGGGGGCGGCACGGTGCCCTGGAAGGCGGCGATCGCCTGAGTCGAGGGCGTCGGACCCCCGCAGCCGGTCGGAGCTCGACGCGACGGCTTGGAGCCGGGCGGCGAGCCCCTCGAGCTGGTCGGCGGTCTGGGCCTCGGCGTCGGCGTCGGCATCGCCGTCCTTGGCACGCCGCAGCTCGCCCCAACGCCCCAGCCGGAGCCCGAGAGCCCGGGAGACGTTTCGTTCGCCGCCCCCGGCCGCGGCGAGCTGCGTGTTCGCTTCCGCGAGCTTGGCGTACCGCTCTGACAGCGGCCCCCGCAGCGGTGTCCACGCGTGGTCGACGTCGTCTCGCGCGGTCCTCGAGCTTCGGGCGGGTCGTCAGCACGAGCGCGATCGCCCCGACCACCAGCAGCACGAGCACGACGACCGCGAGACGCCGGACCCGACGAGCCATCATCGGGGAAAGCTAGCGGCGGGCTCCCCGGCGATCGCTCATCCCCTAGCGTCGCTCGGGTGATCACCGGGATCGCCCACACCGCGGTGTGCGTGCCGGACGTCGAGGCGGCCGTGGAGTGGTACCGGTCCGTGCTCGGCCTCACCGTCCTCTCGCCGCCCTACCTCGTCGAGGGGGACGCCATCGAGCGCGACATGGGCGAGCTCGTTCCGAGCCCGGTGGCGGTCAAAGCCGCCATCCTCGGGTTCCCGGACGGCGGCGACCGCGTGCTCGAGGTCATCGAGTACCCGCGTGCGCCCGGCCGCCGCCCGCCGCAGGACGCGTCGGTGACGGACCACGGGTTCACTCACGTCGGGCTCGTGTGCGACGACATCGCCGAGACGCGCGCCGAGCTCGAAGGCAAGGGGGTGCGCTTCCTCACTCGCGGGACCGCCGAGATCGTCGGCCTGCGCACCACGTGGTTCGCCGATCCGCACGGGCTCGTGTTCATCCTGCTGGAGAAGCGCGAGCCCGAGAAGCCGTACTTCGCGCAGTACTGACCCGGGACGTCGTCACACCCGCCCGGTACGATCCGCCGCATGACCCGCTCCCGGGTCGTGGTCGTGGTGATCCTCGCCGCCGCCTCGCTCGGGGGCTGGCGGCTCGGACAGGCACGCCACGCCGCGACCGCCGAATGGACCGTCGTCCACGTCGTCGACGGCGACACGATCGACGTGGCCCGCGGCGGCAACGACACCGACACGGTCCGGCTGCTGGGCATCAACACGCCCGAAACCCATCATCCGACCAAGCCCGTCGAATGCTTCGGGCCCGAGGCCGCCGCGTTCACCGAGGAGCACCTGGCGGGACGGTCGGTGCAGCTCGAGGACGACATCGAGGGACGCGATCGGTACGGCCGCCGCCTCGCGTACGTCGTCGTCGACGGCGAGCGGTTCAACGACGAGCTGCTGCGCCGCGGCTACGCCCGCCTCCTGGTCATCGAGCCCAATCACGCGCACGCCCGCACGATGCTGCGCGAGGAGCTCGACGCCAAGCGCGCCGGCCGCGGCCTCTGGAGCGAGTGTTGACCGCGGGTCAGAGCGTGTCGGTGGTGAGCCGGGTGCGGAGCTTGTCGATGGCGCCGCCCAGCACGTCGCGAGTCTGGGTGTGCGACCAGCCGAGCTCGTGGGCGAGGTCCTTCATCGACGTGGCGGGGCCGTTGAACCCGAACCGGCGAGCCACGAGCTCGTACTCGGTCGGGTCCAGGCACTCGAACGTGTGCGGGTCGACCCGCAGCTCGAGCGCGTCGAGGTCGACCTCGTCGTCGGCGGCGGGATCGTCGAACCCGCGGGGGAGATCGGGGTACGGCCAGCCGTCGTCGGTGGGGAAGACCGGGAAGCTCGACCACGCCATCGCGTCACTCCGCTGCCGGTGCCGTGCCCGCATGGTGGCCGAGCGAGCCCGGCCCGTCAACGGTGGGTCAGCCGGGGTGCTGGCCGACCATCTCGAGCAGGGCCTGGCCGTGCCGCTGGAGCTTGACCGGCCCGATGCCCGGGATCGTCAGCAGGTCGCCCCGGGACCGCGGCCGGTCGCGGGCGACGGCCTCGAGGGTCGTGTCGTGGAAGATCACGTAGGCCGGCACGCCCGACGCGCGGCGAGGTTGCGACGCCATTCGAGGAGCGCGCCGAGGAGCTCGGTTGCCGTCGGCGTCGAGCTGGTCGCGCGTGGCTCCGGACTGGCGTCGCGCGCCGGCGACCTGCTCACGGGCGGCGGCGAGCCCGCGACCCTGCTCGTCGCGCGCCCCGTTGCCGCCTTCCGGCGCGCGCGCCGCCGACACGGTCGCCTCGATCGGGGCCAGCCACGGGCTGGGCGTACGGCGGTAGGTGCGCATCCCCACGGTGCGCTTCTGGGCCCAGCTCAGGTGCAGCGCTGCGCTCGGCGCGCGACAACGCCACGTACAGGAGACGCAGCTCCTCGGCCTTCTCCTGCGGCGTCTCGGCGTGCAAGATCGGCACGAGCCCCGTCTCGAAGCCGGTGACGAACACGGTGTCGAACTCGAGGCCCTTGGCCCGGTGGAAGCTGAGCAGCTCGACCGCGTCGCCGCTCGAGGCCCCGGTGTCGTCGCCGGCCGCAACGCGGTCTGCAGGAACGCGAGGAACCCGGCGAGTGACCCGTTCCCGCCGTCGGCGTCGAGGTACTCGCGGCCGAGGCGGCCGATCGCCTCGACGTGCTCGCGGCGTTCCTCGGACGCGTCGGCGGTGCTCTCGGTGAGGGCGTCGAGGTGGCCCGGCGAACGGGACGCCGGGCTGTTCGCCGGTCCGCTCGCGGAGCGTCGTCGAGCGCGACCTGGACCTCGGGTCGGTCGAGGAACCGCCCGCCGCCGCGCACGCGGAACGGGACGCCTTCGCGCCGCAGCGCCTCCTCGAACAGCGCCGACTGCGCGTTCGTCCGGTACAGCACCGCCGCCGACGACCACGGCGTCCCCGGCGGGTGGTCGCGGCGCAACGACCGCGCGACGCCCTCGGCTTCGGCCTCGTCGCTCGGGTACGAGCGGACGACCGGGAGCGGGCCCTCGGGTCGGGAGCTGCGGACGCCGGCTCGATCACCGCTCGTCGTCCAGCACCGCCGCCGCGGCCGACACGACCTGCGGCGACGAGCGGTAGTTCGTGCCGAGCCGCACGACGGCCGCGCCGGGGAAGTGGTCGCCGAACGAGGTGAGATACGACGCGTCGGCGCCGGCGAACCCGTAGATCGCCTGGTCGCCGTCGCCGACGACGCACAGGTCGGCGCGGTCGCCGAGCCAGGCGCGCGACGAGGCGGAACTGGGCGGGGTTGGCGTCCTGGAACTCGTCGACGAAGAGGTGCCGGAACCGCCAGCGCTGCGCGGCCGGGAACTCGGCGTCGGTCTCGAGCACGTCGGCGCACCACGTGATGAGGTCGTCGAAGTCGACGAGGCCCCGGCGGCGGCGCTCGCGTTCGTACCGCTCGAAGAAGACGGCGATCTCGGCCGGGGGCCGCGGCGGGTCCCGCCGCGCCGCCTCGGCGGCGGCCTGGTAGCCGTCGGGGCGGACGAGGCGCGCCTTCGCCCACTCGATCTCGGACGCGACCTCGGCGGCGAGCAGCGCGCGCTCGCGGCCCCGGCCCGGCAGCATCGGCACGAGGAGGCGCGCCTTGCGGTCGAGCAGCTTCGGCATCGGCCGGTCGTGGTCCTCGCACCGGCGCCGGAGCTGCGCGAGCGCGATGGCGTGGAACGTGCCCGCGGTGACCTGGCGGCGGACCCCGAGCCGGGTGAGGCGATCGCCGAGCTCGCCGGCGGCCTTGCGCGTGAACGTGACCGCGAGCGTGTGCCCCGGGTCGATGTGCGCGTGCCGGGCCTGCCAGGCGATGCGACGGGTGAGGACGCGCGTCTTGCCCGCGCCGGCGCCGGCGAGGATCGCGAGCGGTACGGCGCGCGTGGTGACGGCCTCGCGCTGCGCGTCGTCGAGGCCCTCGAGCAGCGGGTCCTCGAGCAATTGGTCAGGGCGCACTCGTGGACCATACCGACCGGGTACGACAGGAACCGCGGACCGTCCCTCGAGCTGCACACGCGGAAATGGGAAAGGCCCCGAGTAGTCTTCGCTGCGTCGCAGCTCCGATCTCCTCGGGGCCTCCCGTTCGGACGATTGCCTTGGGGGCTCCCCGGCGGGCGGGGCGTCCCCATCGACTCTGTCCCGGCCCCCGGCGCCGGATCACTCCGACGTTCGGTCGCCGACCGACTCCTCGGACCCGTATTCCGGCTGCTGCGCTTGCAGACATCACCAGTGCCGTGCCCTTGTCACCGGTGCCAGCGAACATACGACCGCGACCGCGCGCCGTCAAGGGACTTCGCGACCTCGGTAACTTTCATTTGATGCACGTGTCGCGCGCCCGCTTCGAAGAGCTCGTCGCCGACGCGCTCGACTCCATTCCCCCCGACCTGGCCGTCGCACATGGACAACGTGGTGGTCCTCGTCGAGGACTGGCCGACGCGCGAGCAGCTCGGCGGTCGACGGGGCACGCTCCTCGGTCTGTACGAGGGCGTACAACTCACCAACCGCTCGCCCCTCAACTACGCGGGCGTGATGCCGGACCGCGTCACGATCTTCCGGGGACCATTGTGCGAGCGGTCACAAGACGAAGCGCACCTCGCCCACCAGATCCGGGTCACCGTGGTCCACGAGATCGGGCACCACTTCGGCATCGACGACGCCCGCCTGCGCGAGCTGGGCTGGAGCTAGGGCTTCGCCGACCACCTAGGCTCTCGGCCGATGCGCGACGGGGCCCGCTGGCGCAACTGGGGTCGCAACCAGCAGTGCAGCCCCGCGGCCGTCGAGACGCCCGACGAGCGAGCTCGAGGTCGTCGAGGCGGTGCAGCGGGCGAAGCGGGCGGGCCAGACGGTCAAGGTCGTGGGCGCCGGACACTCGTTCACCGGCATCGCCTGCACGGACGGCCGGATGCTGCGTCTGGGCGGGCTCAACCGGGTCGTCGCGATCGACCGCGACGCGGGCACGGTCACCGTCGAGGGCGGCATCCCGCTCTGGCAGCTCAACGACGAGCTGGAGACGCGTGACCTGGCGCTCGCAAACCTCGGCGACATCGACCGGCAGTCGATCTCGGGCGCGATCGCGACCGCCACGCACGGCGGCGGGAAGCGGCTTCGGCGGCCTGGCCACGTTCGTGACCGCGCTGGAGCTCGTCACGGCCGATGGCGAAGTGCTGCGCTGCTCGCGCGACGAGGAGCCCGAGGTGTTCGCGAGCGCACGCGTCGGCCTCGGCGCGCTCGGCGTGGTGACGAAGGTGACGCTCCAGTGCCAGCCGTCGTTCCGTCTGCACTCGATCGAGAAGCCCCGGCCTCTCGACTCGCTCATCGACGACCTCGACGACATCGTCGACCACAACGAGCACATCGACTGCTACTGGTTCCCGCACACCGACGTCGCCACCGTCAAGGTCGCCAACCGGACCGACGAGCCACTCCGTACCAAGTCGTCGTGGAAGGCGTGGCGCGACGACATCCTGCTCGCCAACTTCGCGTTCGGCGCCGCGGCCGCGGTCGGACGCCGGCGCCCCGATGCGGTCCCGAAGCTCATGAACCTCGTCGCCGGCGGGATCGGCAAGACCGAGGTCGTCGACGTGAGCCACCGGGTGCTGTGCAGCCGGCGGCTCGTGCGGTTCGTCGAGATGGAGTACGCCATCCCGCGCGCCGAGCTCGGCAAGGCGCTGCTCCGCGTGCGCGATCTCATCGAGCGCGAGGGCTTGGCGGTGAACTTCCCGATCGAGCTGCGAGTCGCGGCGGCCGACGACATCCCGCTGAGCACCGCGAACGGTCGTGAGACCGGCTACCTCGCGGTGCACCTGTCGGCGGGAACACCGTTCGATCAGTACTTCCGGGGCGTCGAGGCGATCATGGACGACATCGGCGGTCGACCCCACTGGGGGAAGATGCACTACCAGACGGCCGAGACGCTCGCGCCCAGGTATCCCGAGTGGGCGCGCTTCCAGGCCGTCCGCGCCCGCCTCGACCCCGACGGTCGGTTCCGGAACCCGTACCTGGATCGTGTGCTCGGCCCCGTCGCGTCGCCGTAGCATCATCTCGATGCCCTACCCGCGGCACCTCCTCAACGAGGGCGAGACGGTCGCGCTCGATCTCCAGCCGCACTGGTGGTACTTCTCGAAGCACATCCTCACCGGGATCCCGCTCTTCCTCGCGCTCATCGGCGTGCTGACGCTGTCGGGCAGCGTGAAAACGGTCGCGGGGTGGGCCTGGGCGATCCTCGCGATCATCTGGGCGGTGTGGCTCGCGACCAAGTACTTCCAGTGGCAGTACACCCACTTCGTGGTGACCGACGACCGCGTGATCTTCCGCACCGGCATGCTCTCGAAGCACGGCGTCGAGATCCCGCTCGAGCGGATCAACAACATCAACTTCCACCAGCGGATCTTCGAGCGGCTGATCGGCGCCGGCGACCTCGACATCGAGTCGGCGGGCCGCGAAGGCCAGTCGCACTTCGAGGACGTCCGCCACCCCGACGGGGTGCAGCAGGAGATCTACCGCCAGATGGAGATCAACGCGAAGGAGACCGCGAGCTGGTCGGCTCCGCAGGCGACGCCCGCCGGTGGCGGCGCCAACATCCCCGACCAGATCGAGCAGCTCGCCGCCCTGCGCGACAAGGGGCACATCACCGCCGAGGAGTTCGAGACCAAGAAGGCCGCGCTCCTCGAGCGGATGTAGCCACGGCTCTGCGCGTCGTCTCGCTCGTCCCGTCCGCAACCGAGACGCTGCGCGCCATCGGCGTCGATCCGGTGGCGTGCACCCGGTTCTGCGAGCAACCCGACCTGCCCGCGGTCGGCGGGACGAAGAATCCCGACATCGAAGCAATCGTCGCGCTCTCGCCCGACCTCGTGGTCGTGAACGACGAGGAGAACCGGATCGAGGACGCCGACGCGCTCGTCGACGCCGGGCTCCGCGTGCACTCGATGTCGCCCCGCTCGGTGGCCGACGTGGGTCCCGCCGTCGCGGCGCTCGGCGACGCGGTCGGTGTGGACGCGCCCGCGCCCTTCGCGCCCAACGAGTGGGAACGGTGGCTCGACGAGCAGCGTGCGGTGGCACCGGGTGTGGCACGGCGCGCGGCGGTGCTCGTCTGGCGCCGGCCGTGGATGACGATCAACGCGGACACCTACGGCTCGTCGCTGTTGGAGCTGCTCGGCATCGAGAACGTGTTCGCCGGCGCCGGCGAGCGCTATCCCGAGACGACGCTGGAGGAGATCGCAGCGAGGCGCGCCGACCTCGTGGTGCTCCCCGGCGAGCCGTACCCGTTCAAGGACCGCCACGTCGACGAGGTGGAGACGATCGTCCGCGGTGCCGACGTCCGGCTGGTCGACGGTCGCGACCTCTTCTGGTGGGGCATCCGGACGCCGGACGCCGTCGCGAGGCTCTGCGAGGCGCTCAGACGTTCGTGAGCCCGGGGCCGTGCTCCTCGTCGTCGGCCGGGCAGTGGAAGTGCACGAAGTTCTCCTGGTCGCCGAGTTCGACGTCGTTCCATCGCAGGACCAGGGTGCGCGCCTGTCCCGCTTCGAGCGGGACCGTGACGTCACCGACGGGTGTCGCCGCGGTCGGCGCGGCATCAAACGCGAGCTCGCCGTGAGTGACGACCGCGCCGCGTGATCGCGGCACGGCGACGCGAGCGTCGGCGTCCGGAGGCATGGGGAGGCCGATGCGGGCCCCGTCGAAGTCGGGCGCGAACACGGCTGACGTCGCCTCGACCACTTCCCACGAGGCCGTGCCCCGCCATCCCTTGCGCCGGTCGTTCACCGCCACGATGGGCACGACGTGCGCTCCGGCCGGGACGACCGAGGCGTCGTGCAGTCCGACGAGCAGTCGCGGTCGGCTCGCGTCCCGGAACGCCTCGTACGTCGTCTTCGGGGCGCGCTCGACGTCGACGAGGCCGCCGCCGGCGTAGCCCCACCAGTCGGCCCAGAAGTGCCAGCGGTAGCCCATGAACGGATCGCCGCGGTGGGCCCGGAACCACTCGGTCTGGTACTTCGCCAGGGCCGCGCCGTACGCCTGCGTCGCGTCGGCCCACTCGTCCCGCGACCCGTACCGTGACGGCAGTCCCGCGAACGCGCACGTCGAGCCGATGAACGACAGGCGGCTGACCCACTCGCGCATCTGCTCCGGATCGGGCGGCCATCCGCGATCGCCGAACTTGTCGGCCTGCGGCCCGACCGTCCAGAAGCCGTACTCGGAGACGAACCACGCCGGCCGCTCGCGCACCCGGTAGAGGGTCCCGCCGGTGAGCGATCCCGGCGTAGTTGTGGACGTCGTCGCCGATGCCCGACGCCCGGTGCACGTGCCGGCCGGTGTCGACGGCGCGCAGCGTCGCGTCGAGCTCGGCGTCGAGGTGCGTCTCGCCCAGGTCGGTCTCGGGCCCGTCGTCGGCCCGGCGCGGGTCGAACATCCGGGCGGGCTCGTTGTGGCACGCGTAGTAGACGACGCTCGGGTGGTTGTGCAGCAGGTACGCCATCTCCGCGATCTGGCGGCGGGCGGTGTCGACGAACCCCGGGTTGGTCTCGGTGCCCGAGTCGTACGACCACTGCAACGCGAAGTCCTGGAACACGAGCACGCCGGCGTCGTCGGCCGCGTCGTAGCAGTGCGGCGACTGGACGTGCGCGTGCACGCCGACCGAGTTGCCGTGCGCGTCGAGCAGCATGCGCATGTCGCGGTCGTAGAAGCTGCGGCCGACCTCGGCGAAGTGTTGCCACGGGATGTAGTTCACGGCCTTCACGAACACCGGCCGGCCGTTCACCTCGAGATGTCGAGCATGCCCGGCGTCGTCGGTCACGATGCGGGCGGTGCGCAGGCCGAAGCGCGTCTGGCGGCGATCGAGCGCGTGCCCGTCCGGCGTCGCCAGCGCGGCCCGGAGCTCGTGCACGGCCGGATCGCCGGATTCTTCGCCCGCCGGCTCCCACGGCGCGAGGTCCGAGCCGTCGAGCTCGATGACCACGTCGATGCGTCCCGGCCCGGGCGGCAGGGTCACGTCGAGCTGCGCCCGCTCGCCGGCCAGCTCGAGATCGACGCGCGTTGCGAGCGTCGTCGCCCGTGTGGTTGGTCGCCACTACCGCCACCTGCACGGTGCGTTGGCCGAGCGGCGTCACGAACAGCGCGTCGAGCGGACGCGTCGCCGGTGCGCTCGAGCGTGACGGGGCCGACGATGCCCGCCGTCGTCATCGACTGACCCCACTCGGGCGTCCACACCCAGGGGTCGCCGCCCTCGACGAGCGGGCCGACCATGCGGCCCGGCAGGCCACCGGGCCGGCTGTCGTGGTACTTCAGCGTGCCCTTGATGACGCGCTTGCGGTGATCGAAGAACAGCGCCGACGGGTCCAGCGGCTCGAGCGGATCCTGCACCGCGACCAGGAGGGTGTTGTTCTTCGCCAGCCGGTCGGTCACGTCGAACCCGAACGGCGCGAACGCGCCCTCGTGATGACCGAGGTGCTCGCCGTTCAGCCACACGTCGGCGAGATAGTCGACGGCGGCGAAGCGGAGTCGGACACGCGGTGGCGACTCGGGCAGCCCGCCGTGCCGGGGGTCGGCGAACGTGCGCCGGTACCAGACCGGCGCGAACTGGCGCGAGCAGCTCCTCGTCGAAGCCGTAGTTCTCGGGGACCACAACCTTGCGCCAGGCCACGTCGGTGGGTGGCCCCGCCGCGGCGCGTGCCCCCGCCTCCGGGAACGAGGGGTCACCGTCGACGTCCGCCCACCGCTCCCACCGGCCCGACTGCGACACCTCGATGCGGCCGCTGCCCACGGTTGCGTCCCCCGGCTCGACCGCCGACCACGGGGAGCGGGCGCGCGGCCGCGACGGGTTCGAACTCCGAGTGGGGTGCGACCGGCGCGGGGCCGGGACGGGGGCGGTCCGCCGCCGACAGCCGCAGCGTCATGCGCCGACCGGAGCGGTCGAGGCGGCCGGCGCCGTCGACCGCGTGCACCTCGAAGGCGTCGGCGTCGAGGCCGGTCTCGGCCCGGTACCGGGCGACGGTCTTGCTCGCGACGGCACGGACCTGCGCGCGCGGGACCAGCGCGACGACGCACCCGCCGAACCCGGCGCCGGTCAGCCGGGCGCCGGCCGCGCCGTGCTCGACGAGCAGATCGACAGCCAGGTCGAGCTCGGGTGTCGAGACGGCGTAGTCGTCGCGCAGGCTGGCGTGGCTGGCGAGCATCAGTGAGCCGAGCGCGGCGGTGTCTCCGGCGCGCAGAGGCGTCGGCGAACTGGAGGACGCGCTGGTTCTCGGTGACGACGTGGCGGGCCCTCGGCTCGTCGCGCACCGCGTCGAGCGACGCGTCCCGAAGCGCGGGCACGCCGAGCCGGGCGGCGACGCGTTCGCCGTCGGCACGCCGTTCTGCGTAGGCACTCCCCGCCAGCGTGCGGGGGAGCCCCGAATGCAGCACGAGCACCGCGAGCGCGTCCGGCAACGCGATCGGCTCGGCGGCGAGCGTCCGGCAGTCGATGAGCAACGCGTGGCCGGCTCGCCCGAGGAGCGCGACGAGCTGGTCCATCACGCCGCTCGGCACGCCGGTGGCGAGGTGCTCGCCGTGCTGGCACGCCCGCGCCAGCACGGCTGCCGGGCACCGGAACCCTGCCGCATCCGCCAGTGCGAGCGCGATCGCCACCTCCAGCGCGGCGCTGGACGACATGCCCGAGCCCACCGGCACGGTCGACGACAGGGCGGCGTCGATGCCCGCCGGCGCGCGTCCGGCGTCAGCGAGCGCCCGCACGACACCGGCCACGTACCGACCCCACGCCGGCTCGACCACCGCCGGCTCGTCGGCACCGTCGGCGGCGACGTCGACTGCGCCTGCGACCTCGACCGAGCGGACCGTGACGCGCCCGTCGTCGCGCGCGTGGGCAGCAACGACGCAATCACGGTCCACGGCCACCGGCAGGACGAAGCCGTCGTGGTAGTCGGTGTGGTCGCCGATCAGGTTCACGCGCCCCGGCGCGCGGAACCAGCGCAGCCCGGTGGCGCCGCCGAGCCGGTCCGTGATGGCTGCGGCGCGCGGTTCCACGTCAGCCCAGCGCGGGCAGCACCTCGGCCGCGAACCGGTCGAGGCCGTCGACGTCGAACGGCGCCCGCATGGCCAGGATCACCCACTCGGCGCCGGCGTCCGTGTACTCGCCGATCCGGTCGACGACCTCCTGGACGCTGCCCATCAACACGCCCGGCTTCACGAACTCGGCGATGTTCCCGAACTGCGCTTCGAGGTCGCCCTGCCGCCACGCCAGCCCGAGGTTCACCGACTTCGTGATCGTCGCCGGATCGCGACCGACGGCGTCGCAGTGATCGTGGAGCACCTGGACCTTGTGGCGATAGGTGTCAGGTGCGATGAACGGCACGTTCCAGCCGTCGGCGTGCTCGGGCCGCCGTGCGTAGCGTGAGCTTCTCGCCCGCGCCGCCGATCCAGAACGGCAGCCGCTCCTGTACGGGCTTCGGCTCGCAGCGGGCGTCACGCAAATGGAAGAACTCGCCGTCGAAGTTGGCGACGTCCTCGGTGAGCAGGGCGCGGATGCACTGGATCCCCTCGTCGAGCATGCGGAGCCGAACGGGCACGGGCGGGAACGGGATGCCGTACGCGTCGTACTCGCCCTGGTGCCACCCGCCGCCGAGGCCGAGCACGATGCGCCCACCGGCCAGGTGGTCGAGGGTGGCCATCGCGTTCGCGAGCACGGCCGGATGGCGGTAGCCGACCGAGTACACGAGGCTTCCGCAGCGCACCCGCTCGGTCTCGAGCGCGAGGGCGGCGTGCGTGGCAACCGCCTCGAGGCACACCGCGCCGCCGGTGGCGTCGGCGGCGTAGAAGTGGTCCCAGACCGAGATCCAGTCGAAGCCGTGCCCTTCGATCCGCCGCCACAGCGCGCGTAGCTCGTCGGTCGTCGTGTTCTGCAGCCCGGCGTGGACGCCGAACTTCACGCCGCCCCCAACTGTGCGCCGACCTCGGGCATGACCTCGGCTGCGATGAGCCCGAGGTGCTCGAGGTCCGACACGTCGAGGACCTGGAGGTACGCCGCCTCGGCGCCCGCCGCCGCGAACGCCCGCAGCTTGTCGACGACCTCGCCTGGCAGGCCGGCGGCGCCGTTCGCGCGCAGCTCGTCGGGCTCCCGGCCGATGGCGTCGGCGCGCCGCCGGAACTCGGCTTCGTCGCGCCCGCAGCACACGACGAGCGCGACCGTGGTGCGCAGCGTCCCGGGGTCGCGTCCCGAGTCGGTGCAGGCCTGCCTCACCCGCTCGACGTACTCGCCGTACACCTCGACGGGCGGAAAGGGCAGGTTGAACTCCTGCGCGTAGCGGGCCGCGAGCGCCGGCGTCCGCTTCGTGCCGTAGCCGCCGATGATGATCGGCGGATGCGGCTGCTGCACCGGCTTCGGAAGTGCCGGGGTATCCGTGAGCTCGTAGTAGCGGCCGTGGTACGAGAACCGCTCACCGACGGGTGTGGTCCACATGCCGGTGATGATCGCCAGCTGCTCCTCGAGCCGGTCGAACCGCTCCCGCGTCGACGGGAACGGGATGCCGTGCGCGCGATGCTCGTCCTCGAACCAGCCGGCGCCGATCCCGAGCTCGACGCGCCCGCGACTCATGGCGTCCACCTGCGCCACGGAGATCGCGAGCGGCCCGGGCAACCGGAACGTGCTCGCCGTGACAAGCGTTCCGAGACGCAGTCGCGACGTCTCCCGCGCCAGGCCCGCGAGGGTGATCCACGCGTCGGTGGGGCCGGGCCCGGCGTCGCCGTCGCCCATGCGCAGGTAGTGGTCCGAGCGGAAGAACGCGTCGAAGCCGAGCTCCTCTGCGGTGCGGGCCACTGCGAGCAGGTCGTCGTACGTCGCGCCCTGTTGCGGCTCCGTGAAGATGCGCAAGCGCATCAAGTACTCCTGACGCCGTCGCAAGCTCCGGCTTTGCGTCGACGGTCGGCAAAGCCGCCGTCGCCGCCGCAGAATCTATCCGGCCTGTCGCTCGCGCCCGTGAGCCATCGCCCGTAAGGTGTTGGCATGTTGGACGTCGACCGGTGGCCTGATCTGCGCGATCCGGTGCTCGTCGTCGCGTTGTCGGGCTGGGTCGACGCCGGACTGGCCGGCGCCGGCGCCGCGGCCGTCTTGAGCGACCAGCTCGACTCGGCGGCCGCGTTCGGCCGCGTCGACCTCACGGATCTCGTCGATCTCCAGCAGACACGGCCTTCCGTCCATCTCGTCGACGGCGCGACCCGAGAGATCAAGTGGCCCGCGATCGATTTGGTCGCGGGGAGGGCGGGGCGCGACGTCGTGCTCTGCCACGGGCCGGAGCCGTCGCTGCGCTGGCGCGCGTTCAGCGAGGAGCTCGTGCAGATGTCGCAGCGGCTCGGCGTGAGCATGATGGTCGGCCTCGGGGGCATGCCGACGCTCGTGTCGCACCGACGCCCCGTGTCCGTGCTCACGACGGCGACGAGCCGCTCACTCGCGCAGGAGGTCGGCGCGTGGCGCGCCGACTACACCGGTCCGACCGGCGCGCAGACCGCGCTGCAAGTTGCTCTCGGCGACGCGGGGATTCCCGGGCTCGGGCTGTGGGCCCAGGTGCCTCACTACGTGTCGGCGACCCCGTCGCCGCCCGCGATCAGCGCGTTGCTGTCGCGGGTGCGCGAGCTTGCCGGCGTAGAGACCGACCTCACCGCGCTCGACAGCCAGGTCGACGAGTACCTCCGGCGAGTCGAGGAGGGCTTGTCAGAGCGGCCCGACGTCGCCGAGATGGTGCGCAACATCGAAGCCTCCGAAGACTCGGGCGAGATCCCCAGCGGCGACGAGCTCGCGTCGGAGATCGAACGGTTCCTCCGCGAACAGGGCTGAGGCGCCGAAGAAAGAAGGGGACAAAAAAAGGCGAGTCGACGGACCGGGGCAGGGACGGCCCGCCGACTCACCAAACTGGGCTCCCGGACGAAACCGGGATCACCGCGATCTTCGCGCATCCC
This sequence comes from uncultured Actinomycetes bacterium, assembly GCA_963747195.1. Lineage (GTDB taxonomy): Bacteria > Actinomycetota > Acidimicrobiia > IMCC26256 > JACDBD01 > JALZAA01. Next base: position 259,641 of record CAVVDV010000005.1, on the reverse strand, counting down.
CCGAAGGGGTGGCGCATCGGATGTTTCCCCTCGCTGAGGGACGAGTAAACCACGAACCGGACGGTCCTACCAGACCCTTCCATCAGCATCTTTTCACCCGCCGGTCCTCCGGGCCCGCCGCCGGCGGCAAGGCAGGGGCGGATCCGCCGATGGCCCGGAGACGGTAGAAAGACAGCATGAGCGTCGTCCGAATCAATGCCATCACCGTGCCGGCCGAGCGGGTCGAGGAGTTCGAGCGCCGGTTCGCCGCCCGCGCCGGGGAGGTGTCGAAGGCCCCCGGCTTCGAGACCTTCGAGCTGATGCGCCCGACCGACGGGCGAGACGTCTATCTCGTCTACACGCGCTGGCGGTCCGAGGACGAGTTCCAGGCGTGGGTCAACAGCCCCGCGTTCCAGCACGGGCACAAGGCCCACAGCAGCGAGGGGCCGGTCGGCACCGGCGAGCGAGCTCTGGTCCTTCGACGTGATCCAGCACGAGGACGCGCCGGCGAGGACCCCCGACCCTCGATGACCGTCAACAAGGTCACCGCCGGGTTCGAGGACCCCGTCCTCGCCGAGCTCACGGGGCCGGGCGGCGCGTTCGAGATCGTCACCGAGGACGTCCTCGGCGTCCCGCTCCAGGTGTACAAGAACCGGCTGCACTCGTTGGGCGAGCTGATCGCGATGGCGGACGGGCGCGCCGGCGTCGACTTCCTCGTCCAGGGCGATCGTCGTCTGACCTACGAGGAGCACAACGCGCAGGTTCGTCGCGTCGCGGCATCGCTCGGGGAGTTGGGCGTCGGCCACGGCGACCGCGTCGCCATCGTCTCGGCGAACAACGTCGAGTGGGTGGTGCTGTGGTGGGCGGCGGCGGCGATCGGCGCGGTGGTCGTGCCATTGAACGCGTGGTGGAAGACCGACGAGCTCGAGTTCGGATTGCGCGACTCGGGCGCCAAGCTGTTGTTCTGCGACCCGAAGCGGTGGCAGGCGGTCCGCGATCGAGTGGAGGCGCTGCCGGAGCTCGAGCACGTGTTCGTGACGGACATGAACGAACCGGACGGCGCGGCCCGGCCCAGCGGCGAGCTGCTCGGCGACGACCCGGGGACGTTGCCCGACCCCGGCGTCGACGAAGACGACCTGTTCGCGATCCTGTACACGTCGGGGACGACCGGTCGGCCGAAGGGGGCCACGCTCACGCACCGCCAGGCGCTCGCGAACCTGCAGAACATCTTCTGCCTCGGCGTCGCGAACGCCAGCCGCGGCGGCGAAGCCGCGCCCGAGCTGTCGAGCAAGGTGCAGTCCGGCACCCTGCTCGTCGTGCCGCTCTTCCACGTGACCGGATGCCTGTCGACGATGATGCTCGGCTACGCGTCGGGCGCCAAGCTCGTCCTCATGCCCCCCGGTCGGTTCGACCCGGACGCGGCGATGGCGACCATCGAACGCGAGAAGATCACGAGCTTCGGTGGGGTCCCGACGATCATGTGGCGGATCGTCGAGTCGCCGCACTTCGAGCGACTACGACCTCTCGACGGTCGTGCGCGTCAGCTACGGCGGGGCGCCGGCCGCGCCCGAGCTGGTGCAGCGGATCCACGAGCGGTTCCCGAAGGTGCGCAAGACGCTCGCCACCGCGTACGGCCTGACCGAGAGCGCGTCGGTGGCCACCTCGAACACGGGCGACGACTACCGCACCCACCCCGACTCGGTCGGGCGCCCCGCGCCGACGGTCGAGATCGGCGTCGTCGACCCCGACGGCCGGCCCGTGCCCACCGGCGCGACCGGTGAGATCTGGCTGCGCGGGCCGACGATCATGCGCCGCGGGTACTGGAACCGACCGGAGGCGACTGCCGAGGCCATCACCTCCGACGGCTGGTTCCGCAGCGGCGACATCGGCCGCTTCGACGACGACGGGTTCCTGTACCTCGTCGACCGGGCGAAGGACATGATCATCCGAGGCGGCGAGAACGTGTACTGCGTCGAGGTCGAGCAGGTGCTGTTCGAGCATCCCGACGTCGTCGACGCCGCCGTCGTCGGGGTCCCGCACAAGGTGCTGGGAGAGGAGGTCAAGGCGGTCGTGCAGCTGAAGCCCGGCTCGTCCGCCACGGTCGAGGACCTCCGCACCCACTGCTCGGATCGTCTCGCCAACTTCAAGGTGCCCGAGTACGTCGAGATGCGTGACGAGCCGTTGCCCCGAAATCCCGCCGGCAAAGTGCTCAAGAACCTCCTGCGCGGCGACGAGACGTCCTTCTCGGCCGATCCCACAGACGACTCCGCGCTCTGACGCCGCCGCTCGAGGCCTCGAGGAACCGGCGATCCAAACGATCCTGTTCGACACGCACAAGTGGGTCGGGTTCGTCGCGGTCGTGGCCAACGGGATCGCGGGCATCGTGTGCCTCGTCGCGTGGCGCGTGGCGCGCTGGCGCGGGCGCTGGGTCTGGATCCTGACGATCGTCGCCGAGGTGCTCTTCCTGTTCGACGTCGTCGTCGGCACTGCACTCGTCGCCGCGTACAAGTACAAGCCGCCCGGCATTCACATGTTCTACGGGTTCCTCGTGTTCATCACCGTCGGGCTGGCGTTCCAGTACCGCGAGTCGATGCGGGGACGAACCGAGCTGCTGTACGGTCTCGTCGGGTTGTTCCTCATGGGTCTCGGGATCCGGGCAGTGTTCCAGGTGGTCTGATGAGCCCTTCGAGTCCGTCACACCGTCGAGTGCGCGTGCTGCTGCTCTTCGGCGGGCGCTCCGCCGAGCACGACGTCTCGCGCGTCACGGCCGTCGCGGTCGCACGAGCGCTCGACCCCGCGCGCTACGAGGTGCTCCCGGTCGCGATCACGACCGACGGACGATGGCTCTTCGCCGACGAGGCACGGCGCATGATCGAGCAAGGACCCGAGGCGCTGCCGGCCGCGTTGCCCGTCGAGGGCGAGCCGGTCTCGGAGCTCGGTGACCTGGTGGCGAGCGGCGAGCACGGTGCGGCTCGACGAGCACGCGGCGGCGCCCGGCAGCTCGACGCGGATGTCGTGCTCCCGCTCCTCCACGGCCCGTACGGCGAGGACGGCACCGTCCAGGGACTGCTGGAGCTGGCCGGCCTGCCGTACGTCGGCGCCGGAGTCGTGGGCTCGGCGGTCGGGATGGACAAGGTGATGATGAAGCGGGCGTTCGCGGCGTGCGGACTTCCGATCGCGACGTACGCGTCGTTCCGGGACGGCCACGATCGGGTCGCGTTCGCAGCTCAGGTGGAGTCCGAGATCGGATATCCCTGCTTCGTCAAGCCCGCCAATCTCGGCTCCTCCGTCGGTGTCTCGAAAGCACGCGACCGGGCGAGCTTCGACGCCGCCCTCGACCTGGCCCTGAGCTTCGACGAGTGGGCGATCGTCGAAGAGGCGATCGACGGACGGGAAGTCGAGGTCGCGGTCCTCGGCGACGACCCGCCGGAGGTCTCGGTGCCGGGGGAGGTCGTGCCCGGCGACGAGTTCTACTCGTATGCGGACAAGTACGAGCGCGACGACGCGCAGCTCCTGATCCCGGCGCCGCTGACGCCGGAGCTGACCGACGAGGTGCGCGCGCTGGCGGTGCGCGCGCGTTCGAGGCGTGCCGGTGCGAGGCGATGGCGCGGGTCGACTTCTTCTTCGAGGAGCAGCGCGCCGACGGCGGCGCGGGCCGCGGCTTCCTCGTCAACGAGATCAACACGATCCCGGGGTTCGTCGCCGGTGTCTCCCAGTACCCCCGCCTCTGGGAGGAGTCAGGTCTCAGCTATCCCGAGCTGCTGGACCGCCTGATCGAGCTGGCGTTCGCGCGCCACGAGCGGCGGGCCAAGCGCGCCGGCCGCCAGCGCGACGAATAGTTGGACGAGTAGCTAGAGGTTCACCACCGGGCACGTGAACGTGCGGGTGATGCCCTCGACCGACTGGATCTGCGAGACGACCATCTTGCCGAGCTCGTCCAGGCTGGGAGCTTCCGTCTTGACGATCACGTCGTACGGGCCGGTGACGTCGTCCGCCGACAGGACTCCGGTGATCTTGCGGGCCTGCTCGGCCACGGCTGACGGCCTTGCCGACCTCGGTCTGGATGAGCACGTACGCGGTGACGGACATGCGGCGCCCCCTGTGCAACCGGCTCGGGCGCGCATGGTAGCGCCGGGTTCCGGCGCGCCCGCTCGGCCGCCTGCTATCCGATCTGCACCGTGGCAGGGAGGCCCGCGCCCATGAGGTCGACGAAGTTGTCGCAGTAGAAGCGCTGCCTGGCGTGCTCCGACACGGGCGCCAGGCTGCGCTCGAAGCGCCCGAGCGGGTTCCGGCCGCCTTCGACGTGCGGATAGTCGGACGAGAACATGCAGATGTCGTCGCCCGACTGCTCGATGATCCACCCCGCGTCCTCGTGCGGGTAGGGCGTCACCCGCACCTGGCGCGTGAAGTACTCGCTCGGGCGCAGCTCGAGCTGCTGGAGCCGCTCCTCGTTCCGGCGGAAGGCGTCGGCGGCGGAGTCGAGCGTCCGCATGAGCCCGGGGAGCCAGGTCCCGCCCTGCTCGATGACGCCGAAGCGGAGGGTCGGGAAGCGGTCGAGCACCCGGTCGATGATCAGCGTGCCGAGCACCTCCATCACCGGGTACTGGATGGCGATGTAGTCGACCGAGCGGAAGTTGCCGTCACCGCCGTGGAAGTCGGGCACGGGCGGCAGGCCGTTCTCGAAGATCATCGGGTCGACGAGCCGTCCGCCCCCGCCGACGTGGAAGACGATCGGGATGCCCGCCTCCTGCGCCTGCGCCCAGACCGGGTCGAGGCCGACGTGGCTCGGGGAGTGATGGCGCGGGCACGCCGAGGCGATCAGGAGCGCCTTGCAGCCCATCTCGAGCGCCTCGCGCGCGAACGCGGCCGACCGTTCGAAGTCGGCGAGGGGCACGTACCCGGTCGGCAGGAGGCGGGGGTCGACGGAGCAGAACTCGACGACGGCGCGGTTGTGCGCCCGGGCGAGGCCGTACGCCAGATCGAGATCGTCGCCGTGCTCCACGCGTTGCAGCGTCTTGTTGGTGAACGTGTTGAAGATGAGCTGGCTGGCGACGCCGAGCATGTCGATGGCGGCGGGGCGGTCCTCGGCGATGAAGGAACCGGTGGCCTCGAAGTTCTTGCGCAGCCAGATCTGCTCTTCGTCGTGGCTGCGGAACTCGGGATCGCCGTGGCGGCGGCGGAAGTGCTCGACGATCTCGTTCTCGCTCGTGCCGTCGTCGTTGATCCGGAACCCGACGGTGAGCTCGGCGATGCGGTCGCGCACGTCGGGATCGGCGTGCTCCGTGAAGAGGTCCGGCGGCTCCAAGAGGTGCGCGTCGGCGTCGTGGATCACGCGATCGGCCATCGGCGGTTCCCCCTTCCTGCGCGGGGACCGTTCTAGCCGAGCCGGGCCTCCAGCGCGCTCAGCTCGTCCCACAACGGGGTCGGGAGCTTGTCGCCCAGGCGACTCGAAGTGCTCGCGGATCGAGCGGCACCTCGGCCCGCCACTCGTCGGGATCGACGCGCACTGCGGCGTCGACCGCGTCGGTGGACGCGTCGAGCCCGTCGAGCGTCGAGGTCGGCCGGCGCCCGGGCACGACGCCGATGGCGTGTCCTCGGCGCCGGCCGTCGCCCTCGAGCGGTCGGAAGATCCACTCGAGCACGCGGGAGTTCTCGCCGAAGCCGGGCCACAGGAACTTGCCGTCGGCGTCCTTGCGGAACCAGTTGACGCCGTAGATGCGCGGCAGCTTCGCCTCGTCGGTGCGGCTCGGTCATCGCTCAGCCAGTGGGCGAAGTAGTCGCCCATGTGGTAGCCGCAGAACGGCAGCATCGCGAACGGGTCGCGGCGCAGCTCGCCGAGGCCGCCGAACGCGGCGGCGGTCTTCTCCGAGCCCATGGTCGCGGCGACGAACACGCCGTGGCGCCAGTCGCGCGACTCGAACACGAGCGGCACGGTCGTGGCGCGGCGGCCGCCGAACAGGAACGCCGAGATCGGCACGCCCTTCGGGTCCTCCCACTCGGGGGCGATCGACCGGGCACTGCGACGCGGGCACGCAGAACCGCGAGTTCGGGTGCGCGGCGGGCGTCGTCCGACTCGGGCGTCCAGTCGTTGCGCTGCCAGTCGGTGAGGTGCGCGGGCGGCTCGGCCGTCATGCCCTCCCACCACACGTCGCCGTCGTCGGTGAGCGCGGTGTTCGTGAACACGGTGTTGCTGGTCGAGGGTGTGCATCGCGTTCGGGTTCGTGTCGCATGTTGGTGCCGGGCGCGACGCCGAAGAACCCGAACTCGGGGTTGATCGCGTACAGGCGGCCGTCGGCGCCGAACTTCATCCACGCGATGTCGTCGCCGATGGTCTCGGCCTTCCAGCCCGGGATCGTCGGGATGAGCATGGCGAGGTTGGTCTTGCCGCACGCCGACGGGAACGCGGCGGCGATGTAGCGGCTCACGCCCTCGGGGCTGGTGAGCTTGAGGATGAGCATGTGCTCGGCGAGCCAGCCCTCGTCGCGGGCGATCACCGACGCGATCCGCAGCGCGAAGCACTTCTTGCCGAGGAGCGCGTTGCCGCCGTAGCCCGAGCCGTACGACCAGATCTCGCGGGTCTCGGGGAAGTGGACGATCCACTTCTCGTCGGGGTTGCACGGCCACGGCGACGTCGGCCTCGCCCGGCTCGAGCGGCGCGCCGAGCGAGTGCACGCACGGCACGAACTCGCCGTCGTCGCCGAGCACGTCGAGCGCGGCCTGCCCGGCGCGGGTCATCGTGCGCATGCTCACGGCGACGTAGGGCGAGTCGGTGATCTCGACGCCGATGTAGGAGAGCGGCGAGCCGAGCGGGCCCATGCTGAACGGGCACCACGTACATCGTGCGGCCGCGCATCGAGCCCGCGGAACAGCCCGTCGAGCTCGCCCGCATCTCGGCGGGGTCCTTCCAGTTGTTGGTCGGGCCGGCGTCGGCCTCGCGCTCGGAGCAGATGAAGGTGCGGTCCTCGACCCGGGCGACGTCGCTCGGGTCGGATCGCGGCCCAGTACGAGCCGGGGCGCTTGGCTCGGGGTCGAGCTCGACGAAGGTGCCGGCCTCGACGAGCTGCTTGCACAGCAGCTCGTACTCGGCGTCGGAGCCGTCGAACCAGTGGACGGAGTCCGGCTCGCAGAGCGCGACCATCTCGTCCACCCACCCCAGGAGCCTCTGATTCCGAGTGGGTGGGGCGTTCAACGTGACGGACACGACGCCGACTCCTTGCGGGGAAACGGTTCGAACAGCCTACCGGCGACTGTCCCAAACCGGCCGAACTGCTCGCCTGATGTACCCCGGAAGCCCCACGGTGCATGCGGGGACACGGCTAGGTTGACGCCCGCCGCGGACCGTTCGGGGAGGACGTCATGAGCTGGCTGTCGTGGATCGTGGTCGGGTTCATCGCCGGCGTGCTGGCGAAGGGCGTCACCGGGGTGAAAGGCGCCGGGTGCATCGGGACGGTCCTGATCGGGATCGCCGGCGGGATCCTCGGCGGCATCATCTTCTCGGCCGCCGGCGGCGAGGGCATCAACGAGTTCAGCTTCTACTCGCTGCTCGTCGCGTTCGTCGGCGCGACGCTGCTGCTCTTCGTCTACGGCGCGCTCACGGGCGGCGGCCGCCGGGCGCACTGACGTCGCCTTGGCGGGCGAGGTGAGCGTCGGCCCCAGCGCCGCATCGTGGGCGGACGAGATCGTCGGGTCCGTTCGCGACGACCCCGCGTGTCGATTGAGCCTGATGGAGCGGTGCTATCACGGCCCGTTCGGCAGAGCGCCCCGACATCTTCCCTATCGCCGAGCGGCGCTGTCGTTCATGCGCTGGCAGCTCCGGCGAGGTGTGCTGCAGCCGCCGTTCGCCGACCGTCCGGGGAGTCCGTGGTGGCGTGCCGTCAACGAGCGCATCATTCGGGACGGCTGCGAAGCAGTGGCGCTCAGCGGGAGCCTTCCGGGTCCGAGCTCGTCGGGCACGGTCGACAACTGGATGGCGTTCGTCGATCGCCCGACCGCTCGTGCCTGGTATCGGGCGCACAACGGGAGCGTGGTCGCCGCGTACCTCGAGCACCGCGACATGGCGGAGGCGGAGAACGCAGCCGAGCGGTTCTTCATGAACGTCGTGCTCTGCCGCGTGCTCTATGCACACGAGCTCGTCGCCGCCCCCCGAATCTCGCTGGGATGGCTGCGCCCGCTGGCACCGTTCGTCGGTGACCCGAGGCTCGGCATGGCCGGGATCTTCCTGCAGTTGTCCCGGGTCCTGCCCGACGAGTACCCCCTCCGTGACAGCGTCGGGTCCATCCTCGATGGCGAGCTCGGCTTCGGACGACTACTGGATTTCGGGGTCATCGCTCCGAGGTTGCAGCAGCTCTACGAGTGGTCGGCTCATGAGCTGGGAGCGCCCGGGCTGGTCGAGTGTGTCCGGGACGGAGCCCTGACCTACGCGTGGGCCTTCGAGGACCGCGCCGTCTGGCGGCCTCCGAGCTCGTTCATCCTTCGGATGACGCACCGGGCGCTCCCACCGCGCGACACCGGCCGATGAGACGTCCACCAACAGCCCGCGGTCGGACAATCACGCGGTCAGCCCCGCCTGAGCGCGAAGAGCTAGGTCAGACCTCAGCGGTGGGGAGGCCCATGTCGACCTCGGAGCCGATGCGCACCCTGGTCGCCCGGCCGGCGCCGTCGAGGTCGAAGTTCGACCCGCTGGCCCTGGCGCAGCATGCGGAAGAGCGAGCCCTCGAGCGCGTCGAGCGCGAGCATGAACTCCTCGCGGTCGGTGTCGCGCGATGACGACGCCCTCACCGGTCTGCGGGTCGTAGGTGCGGACGACGCCCTGCACGGGTGCTCCTCGCTACGGCTTCTGCACCTTGCCTGCCTTGAGGCAGGAGGTGCAGACGTGGATGCGCTTGGGGCTGCCGTTGACGATGGCGCGGACCGCTGCACGTTCGGGTTCCAGCGCCGCTTGGTGCGCCGGTGCGAGTGGCTCAGGCGCATGCCGAACTGCGGCTTCTTGCCGCACACCTCGCAGACGGATGCCATCGGGACCACCTCGAAGCGGGTCGGGGAACAGCCAAGGATAGCAACGGCATCCGGAAGGCCCGGAAGTGACGGCAGTACCCGAGCGACCGGCAGTACCGATCCGCAGCCGTGAGCGTGCGCTCGCAGGCGAGCTCGACGCGCCTGCTGATCTGCGGCGCGTCGTCATCACCTACCGCGACGCGCTGCGCGCCCACCAGGACGAGCTGAACCGCCTCAACGTCTATCCCGTCCCGACGGCGACACCGGCACCAACATGGCGCTCACGCTCGAGTCGGTCGTCGGGGAGCTCGACGCGGCCGACGGGCATGGACGAGGTGTGCGAGGCGATCTCGCACGGCTCGCTCATGGGCGCACGGGGCAACTCGGGCGTGATCCTCTCGCAGATCCTCCGCGGGCTCGCCGACACCTTCTCCGCCGCGACGAGGCGTCGGCCGCCGACCTCGTCGCCGGCCTCCGGCGCGGCGACCGACGCCGCGTACCAAGCGGTGCTCCGCCCGGTCGAGGGCACGATCCTCACCGTGGTGCGTGCCGCGGCCGAGGCGGTCGAGGCCGCCTACGAAGCCGGCGAGGCGACGCTCGCCGCGCTGCTCGACCGCGCCGCCGCCGCCGCCCGCGACGCCGTCCAGCGACGCCCGAGCTCCTGCCGGTGCTCAAGGAGGCCGGCGTGGTCGACGCCGGCGGCCGGGCTTCGCGCTGCTGCTCGACGCGTTCCTCGACGTCGTCGACGGCCGCCCGCTGCCGGAGCCGGAGGTCGTGACGACGCCGCCGTCGGTCGAGGCCCACCTCCACGGCGACGACGCCGTCGTCGCTCCGGTACGAGGTGATGTACCTCCTCGAGGCCGACGGACGCGACGATCCCCGCGTTCAAGGACACGTGGGGCGTCGCTCGGCGACTCGATCGTCGTCGTCGGCGGCGACGGGATGTGGAACTGCCACGTGCACACCAACGACATCGGCGCCGCGATCGAGGCCGGCATCGAGGCCGGGCGCCCGCCGAGCATCCGCGTCACCGACCTCCACGAGCAGGTCGAGGAAGAGCAGTGGGTGCGTGAGCAGGCGGGCACCGGCCGACGCGCGAATCCGGCGCCGAGCCGCGGACCGCGGTCGAGCCGTGCACGACCGCCGTCGTCGCGGTGGCGTCGGCGACGGCGTCCAGCGGCTCCTCGAGCAGCCTCGGCGTCCACGCGGTCGTGGCCGGCGGGCAGTCGATGAACCCGTCGACGGCGCAGATCCTCGAAGCGGTCGAGCGCTGCGCGGCCGACTCCGTGATCGTGCTGCCGAACAACAAGAACATCGTCCCGGTGGCCGAGCAGGTCCCCGAGCTTGACCGACGCGCCCGGTCGAGGTCGTGCCGACCCACGGCGGTCGTGGAGGCGCTGGCGGCGCTGGTCGCGTACGACCCGCACGCGCAGTGTCGAGGACAACGCGGCCGCGATGACCGAAGCCGCGCAGCGTGTGCGCACCGGGCGAGGTCACGCAGGCCGTGCGCGACAGCAGTCGGCGAGTGCGGGCCGATCGCGGCCGGCGACTGGATCGCGATCACGCCGCGACGGCATGTCGGTGGTCGCCAAGACGGCGGTCGACGCCGCGATCGGGCTCGTCGACCTGCTCGTCGACGACGACAGCGAGCTCGTCACCGTGCTCGTCGGCGCCGACGCCGATCACGACCGACACCGCGCGGCTCGAGGAGCACCTCGGCGCTCGCGCATCCGCACGTCGAGGTCGAGGTCCACGAGGGCGGCCAGCCGCTCTACCCGTACCTCGTCGGCGTCGAGTAGCCGCGGTGCGGTCGGCCGGACGGGCTCACGCTGCGCGAGCTTGCCGCGCACCGCGTCGCCGAGCTGAAGGCGGTCGGGCCCGAAGCTCGAGGCGCGGCTCGCGGAGATGGGGATCACGCACCGTCCTCGACCTGCTCCAGCACTACCCGCGCCGCTACCACGACCGCACGAAGCGGGCCGAGATCGCCGAGCTCGTCGTCGGGCGACGAGGCGACGGTCGTACGCCGAGGTCAAGAAGATCCGCGGGCTGCCGGACGCGACAGGGCCGCGCCGATCGTCGAAGCGGAGGTCTTCGACGGCACCGTCGCTACCTGCGCGTCGTGTTCTTCAACCAGGCGTGGCGCGAGAAGCAGCTGCCGGCGGGCACCGAGGTCGCGTTCTTCGGCAAGGTCGAGCACTACCGGCGGCCGGCGCCAGATGACCAACCCGGTCGTCGACGTGCCTCGGATCGAGCGTCCGGCGACGAACACCGGCGCGATCGTGCCGGTGTACCCGCAGTCGGGGAAGGCCGAGGTGCACACCTGGCAGCTCCGCAAGCTCGTCGCCGCGTGCGCTCAGAACGCACCAAGCCGCGCGGGCTTCGCCGATCCCGCTCGACGCCGAGCTCCGCGACGAGCTCGGGCTCGTCGACCGGACGCGCGCGTACCGGGACATCCACCGGCCCGAGACGCACGCACGACGCACGGCCGCGCCGCGCGACCGGCTCAAGTTCGACGAGTTCCTGCGCATGCAGGTCGGGCTCGTCGCGCGCAAGCGCGCGCTCGCAGCGCGAGCAGACCGGGATCGCGCACGTCGGTCGACGGCCCCTCGTGCGACGCGTTCCACGCCGCGCTGCCGTTCGCGCTCACCGACGACCAGACGGCAGGCGATCGACGAGATCGTCCGCGACCTCGCGTCGCCGGCGCCGATGCACCGGCTGCTGCAGGGCGAGGTCGGTTCGGGCAAGACCGTGGTCGCGCTCACGCGCGCTGCTCATCGCGGTGCAGGGCGGCTACCAGGGCGCGTTCATGGCGCCGACCGAAGTGCTCGCCGAGCAGCACGACCTCACGATGCGCCGCCTCCTCGACGGACCTCACCGTGCCCGCGGAGGCGACGCTGCTCGGCGAGCGGCCGGTGCGCGTCGAGCTGCTCACGAACCGCACCGGCGCCGCCGAGCGGCGCCGCATCGCCGACGGGCTGCGCGACGGGCGAGGTCGACATCGTCGTGGGCACGCACGCGCTGATCTACGGCGGCGTCGAGTTCGCCCGCCTCGGCGTGGCGGTGATCGACGAGCAGCACCGCTTCGGCGTCGAGCAGCGCGACCTGCTGCGCGGCAAAGGGCGAGCGACGCCCGACGTGCTCGTGATGACGGCGACGCCGATCCCGCGCACCGCGGCGATGCTCGATCTACGGCGACCTCGACAAGTCCGAGCTGCGCGAGCTGCCCGCGGGCCGGACGCCGATCGACCACGCGAGGTGGTCGGGCCCAGCCCGCTCGAGCGCACCGCCGTCTACGACCGGGTGCGCACCGAGGTCGCGAGCCGGCCGCCAGGCGTACGTCGTGTGCCCGCTCGTCGAGGGGTCGGCGCGAAGCTCGAGGCGAAGGCCGCCACCGAGGAGCTCGAGCGGCTCGGCGACGAGGAGCTCGCCGGGCTGCGGCTCGGGCTGCTGCACGGCCAGATGCCGGCGCGCCGACAAGGAAGCGGCGATGGACGCGTTCCGCGCCGGCGAGGTCGACGTGCTCGTCGCCACGACCGTGATCGAGGTCGGCGTCGACGTCCCGAACGCGACGGTGATGGTCGTCGAGGACGCCGACCGCTTCGGTCTCTCGCAGCTCCACCAGCTGCGCGGCCGCATCGGACGCGGCGGCGCGCGAATCCGTGGTGCTTCCTGCTCGCCGATCCGACGACGCCCGAGGCAGACGCGCGCATGGAGGCGATGGCGGAGTCGACCGACGGCTTCGAGCTCGCCGAGCGCGACCTCGAGATCCGCGGCGCGGGCGAGGTGTTCGGCGAACGCCAGGCCGGGTTGACCGACCTCAAGCTCGGGACGGCTCCCGCGCGACGAGCCGATCGTCCTCGAGGCGCGCGCCGTCGCCGAGCAGATCCTCGACGTCGACCCGACCTCGTCGCAGCACGCGCAGCTGCGCGAGGAGGTCGAGGACCTGCTCGGCGACGCGGTCGAGTTCCTCTTCAAGAGCTGACAGAGGTCGATCGGCGATGGCGCGCACGCGAAGGGGCTCGCGACGGGAAGGCCTTCGTGTGATCGCCGGCGTCGCCGGCGGATTGGCGCTGGTCGCGCCCAAAGGCGGACGCAGCGCGCCCGACCACCGACCGGGTCAAGGAGGCGCTGTTCGGCGCGCTCGGGGCCGACCGGCTCGTGGACGCATCGGTGCTCGACCTCTACGCGGGCAGCGGCGCGCTGGCGATCGAAGCGCTGTCGCGCGGCGCCGCGCGAGCCGTGCTCGTCGATCGCGACCACGCGGCGGTGACCGCCATGCGCCGCAACCTCGCGACCACCGCGCCTCGCGCGGGCAGGCCCGCGTGCAGGGGAGCACCGTCGCCACGTTCCTGACCGGAAGCCACCGGCCGAGCGGCCCGTTCGACCTCGTGTTCCTCGACCCGCCCTACGACCTCGCGACGGCCGAGCTGGGCCGGGTCCTGGCGGCCTCGACGGCTCCGGGTGGCTGGCGCGAGGGCGCCACCGTGGTGGTCGAGCGGCCGTCGGGTGTCGGGCCGGCGCCGGCACCCGGGGCGTGGAAGGCCACGTGGGAACGGGCGTACGGGGATACGCTCGTGACCGTCCTCACAACGTCGACGGGTTGAGAGACCTGACAGAGCAGGGGAGACACAGGGCGTGGCCACCGCCCTGTGCCCGGGTTCGTTCGACCCCGTGACCAACGGCCATCTCGACATCATCGAGCGCACGGCCCGCCACTTCGACGACGTCATCGTGGCGGTGATCCGCAACCCGCAGAAGTCGCAGTCGCTGTTCACGCTCGAGGAGCGCCAGGAGATGCTGCGCGAGGTCACCGCGCACCTCGCCAACGTCCGCATCGAGTTCTTCAAGGGCCTGCTCGTCGACTTCGCCAAGGAGCACGGCGCCGAGGCGATCGTGAAGGGCCTCCGGGCGGTGTCCGACTTCGACTACGAGCTCCAGATGGCCCAGATGAACCAGCGCCTCTCGGGCATCGACACCTTCTTCATCTCCACGAGCCCGCAGTACTCGTTCCTGTCGTCGAGCCTCGTGCGGGAGGTCGCCAAGTTCGGCGGCGACGTGTCGAGCATGGTGCCGCCGGTCGTCGCGAAGCGGCTCGCCGAGCGGTTCGGGGACCGACGCCGGCGCGCCGTGAGCGACGACCAGTGAGCGACCAGGCCGCGTACGACCTCGAGAGCATCCTCCTGCGCGCTCAAGGACCTCGTCGAGAACGCGCCGCACGATGCCGATGTCGGCGTCGGTGCTGGTCAACCGCGAGGAGTTCGCTCGGCTGCTCGACGAGTCGATCGCGGCGCTCCCCGAGGAGCTCCGCCACGCCCGCTGGCTGCTCAAGGAGCGCGAGGAGTTCCTGGCCAGGCCCGCCGCGAGGCCGACGACATCATCGAGGCCGGCCGCGTCCAGGCCGAGCGCATGGTCGAGCGCACCGAGGTCGTCCGCGAGGCCCGCCGCGTCGCCCAGCAGATCGTCGACGACGCCGAGGCCTCGGGCCCGCCAGCTCCGCCACGAGGCCGAGGACTACATCGACCAGAAGCTCGCCGCGTTCGAGGTCGTGCTCGAGCGCACGATGCAGGCGGTCCAGAAGGGCCGCGAGCGCCTCCAGGTCGTCATCGACCCGACTCGGCCCGAGGCCGACGAGCCGACTCGACTGAGCCGGAGACGAGGAGCTGCCGGTCTCGATCGAGGACGACGGACCTGGAGGACGTTCTTCGACCAGGACGCCCGATAGCGCCCGGTTCGCCCGCCTGGCAGATCCTGGAAAACGGGGCCGCCTGGTAACCTGTGCGCCGGCTTCGACGGCCTGTCGGGGCGACGCCGGGCCGCAGTTCTTCCGCTCTGCCCCTCGCCACAATGACGGCCCACGACCCGGCGCTCCGCATCGACGTCGCCGACCTGCTGGCCCACCCGGCTGCCCGCCGTGCCGTGCACCTCGAGGCGCCGGTGCGAGTCCCTGGCCGGGTCGGCGGCCCGCGTCCCCGACGACGAGCCGGTCGTCGTCGATCTGGTGCTCGAGCGGGTCCCCGACGGCATCGTCGTGCGGGGCACGGTCCGAGCCGGTGGCGGAGCACAGTGCAGCTCTGCCTGACCGACCTCGAGCACACGCTCGACGCCGCAGGTCGACGAGCTGTTCGAGCCCGAGCCGGTCGAGGGCGAGACCTACCCGCTCGAGGGCCACGAGATCGACCTCGAGCAGCTCGTGCGCGACACCGTGCTCCTCGAGCTGCCGCTCGCGCCGCACTGCGACGACGACCGTGCCGGCCCCTGCACGCCGGACGTCGGCGTCGCCGAACCGAGCCACGTGCCGCGACAGCCGCCCGACCCCCGCTGGGCGGCGCTGTCCGAGCTCGACCTGAGCTCGACGACTGACAAGGAGCCCCGATGGCCGTCCCCAAGCGCAAGACCCCCCGGGCGAAGACCCGCAGTCGCGCGCGCCGCGAACTGGCGCCTCGAGGCGCCGCCTCGGTCGCTGTGCCCGAACTGCGGCGCGGTGAAGCTGCCGCACGTCGTGTGCGACAACTGCGGCTGGTACCGCGGCCGCCAGGTCATCGAGGTCGACTGAGCGCACGATGAGCGACGCAGCGCATCACCGTCGCGGTCGACGCCATGGGCGGCGACCAGGCTCCGGGCGAGATCGTCGCGCGGCGCGCTCGACGCCGTCGCCGAGCTCGGCGTCGACGTGCTGCTCGTCGGGCAGCGAGGACGCGATCGAGCCGTTGCTGCCCGGCGGCCGTGCCCCGACGGCGTCGAGGTCGAGCGACGCCGGCGAGGTCATCGCGATGGACGACGACCCGGCGGCGGCGGTGCGGCGCAAGAAGGACTCGTCGCTCGTGCGTGCCGCCGCAGGCCGTCCGCGACGGGCGCGCCGACGCGATGGTCGGCGCCGGCAACACCGGCGCGACGATGGCGGCCGCGCTGCTGCGCATGGGCCGGATCCGGGGATCGCCCGGCCCGCGATCGCGGTGCCGATCCCGGTGCCGGCGGCACGCACCCGCAGCTGCTCATCGACGGCGGCGCGACCGTCGACTGCACGCCCGAGTGGCTCGCCCAGTTCGCGCGCATGGGCCGCGAGTACGCGCGGACCCGCCTCGGCAGTCGACGAGCCCACGGTCGGGCTGCTGTCGAACGGCGAGGAGCCGGGCAAGGGCGACGAGCTGCGCAAGCGCACGTTCTCCCTGCTCGAGAAGGTGCCGGGCTTCGTCGGCAACGTCGAGGGCCGCGACCTCATGCACGGACACGGTCGACGTCATCGTCACCGACGGCTTCACCGGCAACGTCGCGCTCAAGACGCTCGAGGGCGCGCTGCGCGCCGCGCGTCGAGCTCGTGTTCGGCGTGCTCGACTCGACGCCGGAGGCGAAGGAGGCGGCGCAAGGTCGTCGCTCCGCTGCTGCTCGAGGCGGCGGCCGCGTTCGACCCCGACCACGACCGGTGGCGCGGTGCTCCTCGGCGTCGACGGCGTGTGCGTGATCTCGCACGGCTCGTCGTCGGCGCGCGCGATCGTCAACGCGGTTCGGGTCGCGCGCGGAATGCGTCGAGGCCGGCGTGGTCGCGAGCGGCTGCAAGGAGGCCATCGATGCCGGCTGAGACCCACGTCGACGCAGGGCCCGCTCGGCCCCGACGAGGTGTACCGCGATCGTCCGCGAGCGGCTCGCGGAGATCCTCGAGATCGACGAGGACCGCATCACGCTCGACTCGAGCTTCGCCGACGACCTCGACGCCGACTCGCTCGCGCTCATCGAGCTCGTCGAAGCGCTCGAGGAGGAGCTCGGCGAGCGCACCGTCGGGTTCACCATCGACGACGAGGACCTCGGCGACCTGCGCACCGTGCGGCGAGGCGGTCGACTACGTCGTCGCCCGGCTCGGGAGCTAGCGGTGCGCACCGGACGTCGTCGGAGAAGGAAGGACGCCAGGTCGCGCGGGCTCGATGCCGTCGCTCGGGTGCAAGTTCCGCGACCCCGAGCTGCATCGATCGGGCGCTCGCGCACCGGTCGTGCTGCGCCGAGCATCCCGACACGCTGTCGAACGAGCGGCTCGAGTTCCTCGGCGACGCCGTGCTCGGGCTCGTCGTCACCGACCACGTGTACGCCGAGTACCCCGACATGCCCGGAAGGCGAGCTCGCCAAGCTCCGCGCCTCGGTCGTCAACGCCGAGGTGCTCGCCGAGGTCGCCGCGCGAAGCGCAGCTCGGGCCGGCGCTGCTCCTCGGCAAGGGCGAGGACGCGTCGGGCGGACGCGACGAAGCCGTCGATCCTCGCCGACGCCATGGAGGCCGTGATCGCCGCGGTCTACCTCGACGGCGGATGGGACGCCGCCCGCAAGCTCGTGCTGCGGCTGCTCGAGGACGCGCATCATCGAGGGCGCGGCCGGTCCCGGCGGGCGACGACTACAAGACGCGGCTGCAGGAGCTGGCGACGCAGACGCTTCGACCAGCTGCCCGCGCTACCAGGTGCGCGCACGAAGGGCCCGACCACTCGAAGCGCTTCTTCGCCACCGTGATGCTCGCGGGGAGCCGTGCGGGGACGGGCGAGGGCCGATCGAAGAAGCAGGCCGAGCAGGCGGCGGCACGCGTCGCCTGGCGTTACCTCCGCGAGATCGCGGACCCGCGCAACGACGGGCACGCGGTCACGACAGGGGCCGAAGCGTCCCGACCGGAGGAAGACGATGCCGGAGTTGCCTGAGGTCGAGGTCGTTCGCCGCGACCTCGAACGGGAGATCGTCGGCAAGCGCGTCAAGGCGGTCGACGCCGACGGCATGCGCTCGATCCGCCGGCACCACAACCGCAAGCAGTTCGCGAACCGGCTCGTCGGCAAGAAGATCACCGGGATCGAACGGCGCGGCAAGTACATCCTGGCGAAGCTCGACGGGGGCGACGTCCTCGTGATCCACCTCGGGATGTCCGGACAGCTCATCCGGGCCAAGGGAACGCGCGAGACGACCGCGCAAGCACACGCACGTCGTGATCACGTTCACCCAGGGCGGTCAGCTGCGCTTCGTCGACCCGCGCACGTTCGGCGAGATGTTCGTCACCGAGCTCGACGGCGTCGAGAAGGAGGTGGCGGAGCTCGCCCACCTCGGCATCGACCCGCTCGAGGACGCCATGTCGTGGGACAACTTCGGTCGCGCTGGTCGCGTCGAAGCACATGAAGCTCAAGAGCCTGCTGATGGACCAGAAGTTCCTCGCCGGCATCGGCAACATCTACAGCGACGAGATCCTCTTCGGCGCCGGGCTGCGCTGGGACCGCATGAGCGACTCGCTCTCGGGCGAGGAGATCCGCCGGCTCTATCGCTCGATGGTCGAGACGCTGCAGGACGCGGTGAAGTACCGCGGCTCGTCGCTCGCCGACGAGCAGTACGTCGACCTCTACGGGAAGCCGGGCGAGTACCAGGTGCACCACAAGGTGTACGCCCGCGAGGGCGAGGCGTGCCGGCGCTGCCGCCAGCCGATCGTCCGCCAGCGCATCGGCGGGCGGTCCACGTTCTTCTGCGAGGCGTGCCAGGTCTGACGGCACCGTGACCGCTGATCGGGTCCGGCGCCGCGTCTTGGTCGCCGGCCGGGTGCAGGGGGTGTGGTTCCGGGAGTCGTGCCACGACCAGGCGCAGGCCGCCGGGGTCGCGGGCTGGGTCCGCAACCTCGCCGACGGCCGGGTCGAGGTCGTGTTCGAGGGCCCTCCGGCCGCCGTCGACGAGGTCGTCGCGTGGTGCCGTCGAGGGCCGCGGCGGGCCCGGGTCGACGGCGTCGACGTGGTCGACGAGGCGCCGGTCGGGGAGCAGGGATTTCGCGTGCGGTAGGGCGGCGATTTTCACGAAAGCGTCCCCGTCGAGCGCGATCCTCGTGGGTACGATCCGACGGCGCTCGCTACGATCCGAGCCGAGTTCGGCGAAGGAGAGACCTCCCGGGTGTTCCTCAAGTCCCTGACCCTGCGGGGCTTCAAGTCGTTCGCCGACAAGACCGTGCTCGAGTTCGAGCCCGGCGTCACGGTCGTCGTCGGGCCGAACGGCTCGGGCAAGTCGAACCTCGTCGACGCGGTGGCCTGGGTGCTCGGCGCGCAGGGTCCGCGCACGCTGCGCGGCGGCCGCATGGACGACGTCATCTTCGCCGGGACGCCGGAGCGGTCGGCGCTCGGCCGGTCCGAGGTGTCGCTCACGATCGACAACACGCGCCCGGCTGCTGCCGATCGAGTTCACCGAAGTGACGATCACGCGCACCCTGTTCCGCGACGGCGAGTCCGAGTACCAGCTCAACGGGGTCACGTGCCGGCTGCTCGACATCCAGGAGCTGCTGTCCGACACGGGCATCGGCCGCCAGCAGCACGTCATCGTCGGCCAGGGTCAGCTCGACGAGGTGCTGACCGCCCAACCCGGCGATCGTCGGGCCGTCATCGAGGAAGCCGCCGGCGTGCTCAAGTTCCGCAAGCGCCGGGAGCGGGCCGAGCGACGGCTCGAGGCCACCGAGGGCAACCTCCTCCGCCTCAACGACCTCGTCCGCGAGGTCGGCCGCCAGCTCCGGCCCCTCGAGAAGCAGGCCGACGCCGCCCGCCGGTACGGCGGCGTCGAAGCGGAGCTGCGCGCGATCCGCCTCTACCTCGCCGGCCACGAGATCGCCGGGCGCCAGGCCCGGCTCGAGCGCCTGCACGACGCCCGCAACGAGAACGCCGAGAGGGAGCGGCTCGTGCGGGCGCGGCTGCGCGAGCTCGATCGCAGCGTGCTCGACATCGAGCACTCGCTCACCGCCCTCGGCCACGACGATGCCGCCGAAGCGCTCGTGCGGGCCGAGACGATGCGGGAGCGGGGCCGGGGGCTGCGCGCGCTGCTGGCCGAGAAGCAGCGCGGCCTCGAGCGCGAGCTCACCGCCGCCGCCGACGAGGGCGTGATCGAGACGCTCGTCGCCGACGCCGACGCGCTGCGACGCGAGCTCGCCGAGGTCGACGACGAGTCGTCGGCGCTCGAGCCGAAGCTCGCCGAGGTCGAAGCGGCCGAGCAGGAGCTGGCGGCTGAGCGTGCGGCGCGGACCGACGAGCGAGCGGGACGGAAGCGGGGGCGTGCCCGCGGCCGAGGCGCAGCTCGCCGAGGCCGACGAGCGCTGGCGCGAAGCCGAAGCAGAAGCAGCGCGCCGGCGCGCCCGCGTCGACGCGCTCGACCTGGCGCTGGGCGAAGCGCGCGCCGGGACCGGCGCCGAGGCGCTCGCCGACCTCGACGGCGTCGCCGGCCCGCTCGCCGACCACGTCGAGATCGAGCCGGGCACCGAAGCGGCGGTCGCGGCCGGCCTGGGCGACGCGCTGCAAGCCGTCGTGCTCGACGGCGGCGACGCGGCCCGACGCGCGCTCGAGCACGTCAAGGCCGGCGACGCGCGCGCGCTCGTTGCTCGTCGCCGACGCACTTCCCGGCCGGTGCGCGCGCGCCGGTCGTCTGTGCCGGCCGGCGCGCGTCCGCTCGCCGAGTGCGTGCGAGCGCGCCGACCCGGCCTCGACGCCGGTGCTCGAGCGGCTCCTCGCCGGCATCGTGCTCGTGGAAGGCGGATGGCGGCCCGCGCTCGACACGGTGCTCGCCCACCCCGACGTCGTCGCCGTCACCCCGACGGCGACCGGCTCGGCGGTCGGCTCCGTGGCGCCTCGGCAGCGGGACGGCACCGGCGGTGACCCAGGCCGCGCTCGAAGACGCCGCAGCCGAAGCCGCGGCCGCCGAGACCGCGCGCGCCGCGGCGCAGACTGCTCGGGCCGAGGCCGCCGCGCAGCTCGATGCCGCCCGCACTCGTCGACGAGACGCGCAGGCCGCGCACGACGCCGCCGTCGCCGAGCTCGACCGGCGTGCCGGCCGACGTCGCCACGATGCGCCGTGACCTCGAGGTCCGCGTCGCCACCCTCGCCGAGCGGTGGGCCGTGTTGACCCGACGGCTCGAAGGCGTCGACGCCCGGCTCTCGAGCCGCGACGCGACCGAGCACGCCGAAGCCGAACAGCGGCGGTTCGCGCTCTCCGGCCGGCAGCACGCCTACCGGGAGGTCGAGCAGCGCCTGACCGCGTTGCTGACCCAGGTCGAGGCGATCCACGACCGGCTGCGTGAGCGGAGGCGGCGCCAGTCGGAGGCGGCGCGGTCGTCGGGCGAGCGCCTCGACGCCCTGCGGGCGGAACGGGCCGCGCTCGAGCAGGAGAGCGCCGAGACCCGCGAGAAGCTCAACCGGGCCGAGATCGACGAGGCCGAGACGCGCATGCGGCTCGACAACGCGATCGAGAAGCTCCGGACCGACTTCGACTGCGAGCCGGCGGTCGCCCTCGACGCTGCCCCAGCCCGAGGTCCCCGAGGGCACGACGCTCGCCGGCCGCGCCCGCGAGCTCGAACGCGAGCTGCGGATGCTCGGCCCGATCAACCCGTTGGCGCTCCAGGAGCAC
This sequence comes from uncultured Actinomycetes bacterium, assembly GCA_963747195.1. Classification (GTDB taxonomy): domain Bacteria; phylum Actinomycetota; class Acidimicrobiia; order IMCC26256; family JACDBD01; genus JALZAA01. The sequence continues at coordinate 238,293 of CAVVDV010000005.1, read as the reverse complement.
GACGCGCTGGCCGAACGCCACACGTTCCTCCAGCAGCAGCTGGACGACGTGAAGGAGAGCCGGCGCGAGCTGATGCGCGTGATCCGGGCCGTCGACCGCGAGATCGTGAGCGTGTTCCAGACCGCGTTCGAAGACGTCAGCGAGCATTTCTCCGCGCTGTTCGCGACGCTGTTCCCCGGCGGCGCGGGCCGGGTCTTCCTCACGGAGCCCGACGACGTGCTGAACACCGGGATCGAGATCGAAGCGCGCCCCTCGGGCAAGAACGTGCGTCGACTGTCGCTGCTGTCCGGCGGCGAGCGTTCGCTCACCGCGCTGGCGTTCCTGTTCGCGGTGTTCCGCGCCCGCCCGTCGCCCTTCTATCTGCTCGACGAGGTCGAGGCCGCGCTCGACGACGTCAACCTCCATCGATTCCTCGACCTCGTCGACGAGTTCCGCAACGAGGCGCAGCTGGTCATCGTCACCCACCAGAAGCGCACGATGGAGGCGGGCGACCTTCTCTATGGCGTCTCGATGCCGCCCGGCGGTTCCAGCAGGGTCGTCAGCCAGCGGGTGGAGGAGGCCATGCGGAACGCCGAGCCGGCGCCCGCCTGACCCGACCGATCGGTGACCCCGGGCCGATTCGGTGGCCCGGCCGGCGGTAGCTTCGGCGGACATGTCTGCTCTCGCGCTGCTGCCGGCGGCGGCGTCCGTGCACTCCCAGGTGAGCCCCGAGACCGACGTGTGCGGGGCACGCGGTCGAGCGGTCGTGGCTCTGCTCGACGGTGTTCCGGGTGAGCGACAACGACCGCGCCGCCGAGATCGCCGACGCCTTCGCCAAGCCGCTGCGCGTCGTGCTCATCCTGCTCGTCGCGTGGTTCGTCACCCACCTCGTGGGTCGAATCATCCGTCGCATCCTGGCCACGCCGCCGAAGCCCAAGGCCAAGGACAACAAGGAGAAGAAGGCGCCGTTCGGGTTCATCGACACGGGCGGGGTGGCGAGCGCCCGTCGGGCGCAACGGGCCAAGGACGATGGCCGACGTCCTCGGCCGGCTCGCCAACGCGGTCATCTGGGGCATCGCGATGCTGGTCGTGCTGGGCGAGCTCGGGATCAACCTCGCGCCGCTGATCGCCGGCGCCGGCGTGCTCGGCATCGCGCTCGGCTTCGGCGCCCAGAGCCTCGTCCGCGACTTCCTCTCGGGGTTCTTCATGCTCGTCGAGGACCAGTTCGGCGTGGGTGACGTCATCGACGTCGGCGGGGCCGTCGGGGGCTCCGGCGGCGGGGTCAGTGGCACCGTCGAAGGCGTGAGCCTGCGGACGACCCGCCTGCGCGACGTCGAGGGCGTCGTCTGGCACGTCCCCAACGGCGAGATCAAACGGGTGGGGAACAAGTCGCAGCAGTGGTCGCGCGCGCTGCTGGACATCGAGGTCGACCGCGACACCGATGTCGCCAGCGCCATTCGCGTGATCAAGGAGACCGCCGACGCCATGTGGCACGAAGAAGGCTGGCGTGACGCGATCCTCATGGAGCCGGACGTCTGGGGGATCGAGGAGCTCGGCGCCCAGAGCATGAAGCTCCGGCTCGTCGTCCAGACCCTTCCGCTCGAGCAGTGGCGGGTAGCTCGGGAGCTCCGGGCGCGCATCAAGGCGGCGCTCGACGAGGCCGGGATCGAGACGCCGCACGACACGGTCACGTACCGCCGCGGCGACCCGCCGCCGCCCGTCGCCGAAGAGGGCCCGGCCGGGGGCTCCGAGGGCGACCGGTAGGCTCCGCCGGCTCATCCACTCCCGACGAACGCGACTGCCGTGTCTCCCACCCTCGCCGCCGTGCTCCTCATCGGCATCTTCGTGCTCGCCGCCGCGCTCATCTGGCTCGGGCTCGGCCTGTCGCGCCGCGCCCAGCGTGTCGAGGAAGCGCCCCCTCCTCCGGAGGAGCCGAGCCGACAGCCCGGCGGCGACGTCGCCGCGCCACCACGTCCGCCGCGCTCTGCGCGACCGGCTCGGCAAGACGCGCGCCGCCCTCTCCCGATCGCTCGGCGCGCTCACCGGGCGGCGCACGATCGACGACGAGGCGTGGGACACCATCGAGGAGGCGCTGCTCGTCGCCGACGTCGGCGTGGCGACGACCTCCCGGCTGCTCGACGAGCTGCGGGCGCGGGCGACGGCCGCGGCGCGGACGATCCCGAGCAGCTGGTCACGCTGTTGCGCGAGGAGATCGTCGAGGACCTGTCGGGCGTCGACCGGTCGCTGCACCACGCGCCGGACGGGCCGACGGTGTGGCTGTTCGTCGGCGTGAACGGGACGGGCAAGACGACGACGATCGCCAAGCTCGCCCAGCGCGAGATCGAGGACGGGCACGCCGCGCTGATGGCTGCGGCGGACACCTTTCGTGCCGCCGCCGCCGACCAGCTGACGCACTGGGCCGAGCGCGTCGGCGCCGACGTGGTGCGCGGACAGGAAGGCGCCGATCCCGGTTCCGTCGTCTTCGACGCCGTGGACGCGGCGGGTGGGCGAGGCGCCGGCGTCGTGCTCGTCGACACCGCCGGTCGCATGCACACCAAGGTCAACCTCATGGAGGAGCTCAAGAAGATCCGCCGCATCGCCGAGCGGACGCCGGGCGCGCCGCAGGAGGTCCTGCTCGTCATCGACGCCACCACCGGCCAGAACGGCCTGGCGCAGGCGCGTCAGTTCACCGAGGCCGTCGGCGTGACCGGCGTCGTGCTGACCAAGCTCGACGGCACCGCGAAGGGCGGCGTCGTCCTGGCGATCGAGGTGGACCTCGGCATTCCCGTGAAGCTGATCGGCGTCGGCGAGGCGCCCGAGGACCTCGTGCCGTTCGACCCCGCGGAGTTCGTCGGCGCGCTCTTCGCATAGCTTTAGAGCGTGTTCGACGCTCTCTCCGACCGCTTCGACGGCATCTTCAAGCGGCTGCGCGGCCGCGGCCGCCTGAGCGACAAGGACGTCGACGAGGTCGCGCGCGAGATCCGCGTCGCGCTGCTCGAAGCCGACGTCAACGTCGCGGTCGTCAAGTCGTTCATCAACCGGGTCAAGGAACGCGCCCGCGGCGCCGAGGTCGCGAAGAGCCTGAGCCCCGCCCAGCAGGTCATCAAGATCGTCCACGAGGAGCTCGTCACGACGCTCGGCGGTGAGACGGGCAAGCTCGCCATGAGCTCGAAGCCGCCGACGGTCGTGATGCTCGCCGGCTTGCAGGGCTCCGGGAAGACCACCGCCGCCGGCAAGCTCGCACGTCACCTCGTCGCCGAAGGACGCAAGCCGCTGCTGGTCGCAGCCGACCTCCAACGGCCGGCGGCGGTCGAGCAGCTGCGCGTGCTCGGGCAACGCATCGACGTGCCGGTGTTCTCCGAGCCGACCGATCCGGTCAAGAGTGGCGCGGGCCGCGCTGAAGGAAGCCGACCGCACCGGCCGCAACGTCGTGATCCTCGACACCGCGGGCCGGCTCCAGATCGACGACGACCTCATGGGCGAGCTGCGCCGCATCCGCGCCAAGGTCGAGCCGCACGACACGCTGCTCGTCGTCGACGCCATGACCGGCCAGGAGGCCGTCAACGTCGCCGAGGCGTTCGACGAGGCGGTCGGGCTCGACGGCGTGATCCTCACGAAGATCGACGGGGACGCGCGCGGCGGCGCCGCGCTCTCGGTGAAGGAGGTCGTCGGCAAGCCGATTCTCTTCGCCGGCACGGGCGAGAAGCTCGACGACTTCGAGCCGTTCCACCCCGACCGCATGGCGAGCCGCATCCTCGGCATGGGCGACATGCTCACGCTCATCGAGAAGGCCGAGGCCGCCTTCGACGAGGAGGAGGCGGCGAAGGCGGAGAAGAAGCTCCGCAAGGGCCAGTTCACCCTCGAGGACTTCCTCGACCAGATGCAGCAGGTGCGCAAGATGGGGCCGCTCCAGAACCTCGTCGGCATGATGCCCGGGCTGCCGAAGGAGGCCCGTGACGCCGAGCTCGACGAGTCGCAGCTCGGTCGGATCGAGGCGATCATCCGCTCGATGACGCCCGAGGAGCGGCGCAACCCGACCGTCATCAACGGCTCGCGCCGCCTCCGGATCGCCCGCGGCAGCGGCACGAGCACCCAGGACGTGAACGGGATGCTCAAGCAGTTCAAGATGGTCCAGCAGATGATGCGGTCGGTAGCGAAGGGCAAGATGCCGCGGCTCCCGGTGCCCGGCCGCTGACTCGCTACCCTGGTGCGTCCTACGGGTGTTCTTCCGACGCCCGAAACCGAGCTCGAGAGGAACTCCTCGCAGTGTCCGTGAAGATCCGCCTCATGCGGATGGGCAAGAAGAAGCATCCGACGTACCGGGTGGTCGTCGCCGATTCGCGCTCGCCCCGCGACGGCCGCAACATCGAGACCATCGGCCACTACCGCCCCCGCCAGGACCCGTCGGTCTCCGACATCGACGGCGAGAAGGCCCTGGCGTGGCTGCGGAAAGGCGCGCAGCCGACCGAGCAGGTGCAGAAGCTGCTGACGGTCTCGGGCGTCTGGGCGCAGTTCGAGTCGGAGAAGGGTGGCCGCGTCGACACGAAGCTCGCCCGCCGCCGTCTCGACGACCCGAAGGCAGCGGCGAAGAAGGCGACGAAGGCCGAGGCGTGGAGGCCGCTACCCCGGAGCCCCAGCCGGAGACGCCCGCCGCGTCCGACGAGCCCGCCGCGGACGAGGGCGCGGGCGACGCCACCGAGGAGTCGGGCGATGAGTGACGACGCGATCAACGAGCGGGACGAAGTACTGGACGACGAGCTCGACGACGAGGACGAGTACGACGACGAGATCGCGCCCGAAGGCAACCGGATCCTCGGCGCACGCGCTCGCGCGGTCGTCGAGCACGTGACCCGCAACGTCGCCGAGGAGCCCGAGGCGGTCGAGATCGACGTCGAGGAGCGGCGCGACGACGTGCAGCTCCTCGTGCACGCGAGCCCGAGCGACATGGGGCGTCTCATCGGCAAGCGCGGCCGGGTCATCCAGGCGCTCCGGCAGGTCGTCCGCGCCGCCGGCGCCGCCGAGGGCATCAAGGCCAACGTCGACGTCGTGGAGTAACCGGCTGTTGGCTGCGGCTGACCTCGAGCTGGGCCGGGTCGGTCGTCCGCACGGCCTCAAGGGCGAGGTCGTGGTGATGCTGCACACCGACCGCCCCGAGCGCACCACGCCCGGCGCCGTCCTCCACGCCGGCGACCGCACGCTGGTCGTGGCGAGCGCCCGTCCGCACCAGGGCCGGTGGCTCGTCCGCTTCGAGGGCATCACCGATCGGAACGGCGCCGAGGAGCTGCGCGGCGCGACGCTCGTGGGCGAAGCCGCTCGACGACCCGGGCGAAGGACGGATCTGGGTGCACGAGCTCGTCGGCGACGAAGTGCGCGACGTGAACGGGAACTCGCTCGGTCGCGTCGCCGCGGTCGAGGCGAACCCGGCGCACGACATCCTCGTCCTCGACGACGGTGCGCTCGTGCCGTTCGTGTTCGTCGTCGAGCAGGAAGCGGGTGTCCTGGTCGTCGACCTGCCCGACGGGCTCCTCGACGTCAACCGCTCGTCGTAAGAGCCGCGATGCGCGTCGACGTGTTCACGATCTTCCCGGCGTACCTCGAGGGCCCGCTGCACTCGTCGCTGCTCGGCCGCGCCCACGAGCGCGGCCTGGTCGACGTGCGTGTCCACGATCCGCGTGAGCACACCACCGATCAACATCGCAGCGTCGACGACACGCCGTTCGGCGGCGGGGCGGGCATGGTGATGACGCCCGAGCCGCTGTTCGAGGCGGTCGAGGCCGTCGAGCCTCCGCGTCCGCTGCTCCTTCTGTCGGCCGCCGGGACGCGCTTCGACCAGCGGATGGCGGAGCGGCTCGCGCAGCGGGACGGCTTCTCGCTCGTGTGCGGCCGGTACGAAGGCGTCGACCAGCGCGTCGCCGACCACCTCTGCGACGACGAGATCTCGGTGGGTGACTACGTGCTCGCGGGCGGAGAGGCCGCCGCGCTCGTCGTGATCGAGGCCGTCGCCCGCCTCGTCCCGGGCGTGATGGGCAACACGGAGTCGGGTGACGACGAGTCGTTCGGCGCCGGGCTGCTCGAGTACCCGCAGTACACGCGCCCCGCCGACTTTCGCGGCTGGCCGGTGCCCGAAGCGTTGCGGTCGGGCGACCACGCCCTGATCGCCCGCTGGCGGAGGGCGCAGGCGCTGCGGCGGACCCTCGATCGCCGCCCCGACCTCCTCGGGCCCCGGCCGCTGACGGCCGACGAGCGGCGGCTGCTCGACGAGTTCCCGGAGGGACCGGCCGACCGGTAGCATCGGGGCTCCTCCCCTCCGAGCCGACCCCCTCGAGAAGGCGAACGATGAACGCAACCGATCTTGTCGATCGCGCCAACCTTCGGGACGACATTCCGGACTTCGCGCCCGGCGACACGCTGAAGGTGCACGTCCGGGTGGTGGAGGGGAACCGCGAGCGCGTGCAGGTCTTCCAGGGGGTCGTGATCCGCCGCAAGGGCAGCGGCGCGCGCGAGACGTTCACCGTCCGCAAGGTGAGCTTCGGCGTCGGCGTCGAGCGCACTTTCCCCGTCCACTCACCGATCATCGCCAGGATCGAGGTCATGAGCCGCGGCGACGTTCGCCGGGCGAAGCTCTACTACTTGCGCGACCGGATCGGGAAGGCAGCCAAGGTCAGGGAGCGGCGGGCCTGAGCCCGCGACCCTGACGGCGATCGGGAGAGTCCGTGAGTTCCGAGGACCTCGAGCGGTACGAGACTGAGATCGAGCTCCAGCTCTACAAGGAGTATCGCGACGTCCTCCCGATGTTCGCGTACGTCGTCGAGACCGAACGACGCTTCTATCTCACGAACGCCGTCGAGATGGACGTGAAGAACGAGCAGGGACGCGTCTACTTCGAGCTCAACCTCCAGGACGCGTGGGTGTGGGACATGTACCGACCCGCCCGGTTCGTCGCCAACGTGCGGGTCGTGACGTTCAAGGACGTCAACGTCGAGGAACTGGCGGGCAAGGACCTGTAGCGGTGCCCGGCCCGGGCCCGCGCCGCCGGGTCGACCCCCGGCGTCGACTCGGAATCGCCGGCGAGGACGCCGTCGCGCGGTGGTACGAAGCCGCCGCGTACGAGGTGCTCGACCGCAATTGGCGCTGCCGTGACGGCGAGCTCGACCTGGTCGTCCGCCGCGATTCCACGCTCGTCTTCTGCGAGGTGAAGACGCGCGCCAGCACCAGGTTCGGTGCGCCGGTCGAGGCCGTCACGGCGACCAAGCAGCGACGCCTGCGCACGCTCGCGGCCCGTTGGCTCGCCGAGCACGACGCCGCGCCGTCGCACCTTGCGCTTCGACGTGGCGTCGGTGACGCGCGCTCCCGACGGCGAGCTCGTCGTCGAGGTGTTGGAAGGCGCGTTCTAGCGTCGGTTACCGCGAGTACGGCGTCTCCGGGCGGGCGAGCGCGACGCCGTCGACGACGAGGTCGACCCGCTCGTTGTAGAAGCAGAACAGTCCCGCCACGCCCTCGGCTTGCGGGATCGGCGTCTCGTAGCTCCACACGAGGTCGTCGTGGACCTCGCCGTCGACCTCGACGTTCCAGTACGACGCCTGGCCCTTGAACGGGCAGACGGTCTCGGTGCTCGTGGGGCTGAGGACGTCGGCGCGGACGTGCTCGCGGGGGAGGTAGTAGCGGGTCGGGAGGCCCGTCTCCTCCAGCAGCACGGGCCGGTCCGATTCGGCGACCTTGACGCCGTCGACGGAGACCTCGACATGGAGATCGGCGGGCGTGACGGTGATGCTGTGGCCTTGGGTCATGTCTGATTCAACTCCGGATGGCGTACGACATTCCATCCTGGCAGGTTGTCGGCGTGAACCGCACCGACCGGCTCTACGCGATCGTCGAGTTGCTGCGGGCCACCGCGCCCCGGGCTCGGGCGGCGCGAGACCTCGCCGATCGCTTCGAGGTCAGCGTGCGCACGATCGAGCGGGACGTCTCGTCGCTCCAGCAGTCGGGCGTCCCGATCTGGGCGACGCCCGGTCCGGGCGGTGGCTACTCCGTCGATCCGTCGATGAGCCTGCCGCCGCTGAACTTCAGCGCCGACGAGGCCACCGCGATCGCAGTGGCGCTCGCCGCGAGCGGCCCCATCCCGTTCGGCGACGCCGCCCGCTCCGCGCTGCGCAAGCTCGTCGCCGCGATGTCGGCTGCGAACCGGGAGGGCGCGCGCGAGCTCGTGGCGCGCATCCACCTGCTGCAACAGCGCGGCCACCTCGACGTCACGCCCGTGATGCGTGCGGTCGAGACCGCGGTGGCCGATCGCAAGGTGCTCGAGCTCGACTACGTCGACCGGTCCGGCCAGCGCACCGAGCGCCGCCGGGTGGAGCCGTACGGGCTCGCGGGATCGCAGGATCACTGGTACCTCATGGCGTGGTGCAGGCTGCGCGGCGGCGGCCGCTCGTTCCGTCTCGACCGCATGCAGGGCGCGCGGGTCACCGACGAGCGGGCTCCGGAACGCGAGCTGCACGAGGTCGCGGGCGAGATCATCTCGTTCGCGCGTGAGACGCGCCTCGAGGGGTGAGCTGCGGGGGCGCCGCTCAGCGCGGCAGCACCGCCCACACGAGCAGCGCGGCGACGACGACGAGCGCGGCGACGACGATGACGACGTCGGAGGATCGACGCACCTGCTTGCGGAACGGGTTGAAGCCCACGGCGCTACGGTAGCGGCCGCATGGAGACGCTCATCGTCGATCGAGCGGACGGCGTCGTCACGGTCACGCTGAACCGCCCGGAGAAGAAGAACGCGATCAACGGCCCGATGTGGCGCGAGCTGATCGAGGTGTTCGACGAAGTGGCCGACACGCCGAGCGACCGTGTCCTGGTGATCACCGGCGCCGGCGACGGGTTCTGCTCGGGCGCCGATCTCAGCCCGGGCGACAACCCGGACCTCGAGGTCGACGCCGGCGGGATCGGCTCCACCTTCCGGCAGATGCGCGTGGTCGGCCGGGCCGCGTTGCGGCTCCACCATCTGCCGCAGCCAACGATCGCCGCCGTCAACGGCGTCGCGGCCGGCGCGGGGCTGAACATGGCGCTGGGCTGCGACCTCATCGTCGCCTCGGAGCGCGCCCGGTTCACCGAGATCTTCTCGAAGCGGGGCCTCAACGTCGACTTCGGCGGCTCGTGGCTGCTGCCCCGCCTCGTCGGTCTCCACAAGGCGAAGGAGCTCGTGTTCTTCGCCGACATCATCGACGCCGCCGAGGCCGAGCGCATCGGCATCGTGAACCGCGTCGTGCCCGCCGACGACCTCGCGAAGATCACGACGGAGCTGGCGGCGCGGCTTGCCGCCCTGCCACCGATCCAGCTGTCGCTCTCGAAGCGGCTCCTCAACCAGTCGTTCTCGGTGTCGATGGCCGACGCGCTCGAGTTCGAGGACACGGCGCAGGCGATGAACTTCGCGTCGAAGGACACGGCCGAGGCGATGGTCGCGTTCCTGCAGAAGCGCGACCCGAAGTTCACCGGCGAATAGCGCGCAGATCATCGGGGCCACCACCAGCCCCGCCGGTGCTCGACCCACCCCTGCCGTTCGAGCGCGCGCAATGCGACCGTGACCGCCTCGGGCGCGAGCTCGGTGCGGCTGACGAGCTGGTCGACGGTGGCCGCTTCGCCCGCGCACGCCGCGAGGATGCGCGCGCCGTCCGACCCGGGTGCGGCGCGTGGAGGTGGAGCTCCCCAGCCGCGGCGGGATCCGGGCGTCAACCCGAGGGCGACGAGCACGTCGTCGGGATCGAGGAGCGGCTGGGCGCCGTCGGCCAGCAACGCGTTGCAGCCCTCGGCGGACGGGTTGCGCCGCGAGCCGGGCACGACGAGGACGGGCCGCCCGTACTCGAGCCCGTAGTCGGCGGTGATGCGCGCGCCGCCGCGCAGCGTCGCCTCGACGACCACGACGACGTCGGCGAGCGCGGCGATGATGCGGTTGCGAACGGGGAACCGGAAGCGGTTGGCCTGCGCGCCGAACCCGGCCTCGCTCAGGAGCACCCCGGATTGCCGCACGCGCTCGAACAGCACGACGTGCCGGCGCGGGTAGACGACGTCGAGGCCGGTTGCGACCACGCCCACGACCCCGCCCCCGGCATCGAGCGCCCCGAGGTGGGCGGCGCCGTCGATGCCGATGGCGAGGCCGCTGACGACGGTGACTCCGCGCCGGGCCAGGAACGCGCCGAGCTCGCGTGCATCGGCGAGGCCGTGCACGGATGCGGAGCGGGTCCCCACGATTGCGACGCGCGGCCGGCAGAGGACGTCCGGCGCCGCCCCCTCGACGAGCAGCACCGCCGGCCGGTCCGGAACCTCGTCGCCGATGGGGTAGCCGGCGTGGCCGTCGCGCACGACCGCGGTGCCCCGGCGCGCCAGCTCCGGCGCGAGGTCGAGAGCGCATGCAGCGCGCGCCCAACTACGCGCCAGAGTCTCGCGCTCGTGGGTACGAACGAGCCGCGCGTGGCGCGCGAGGGCGTCGCCCGCCTTGCCGGCGCGGACGGCGGCCAGCGCGGCGCCCGGGTCGGGCCACCGGTCGAGCACGGCGCGCAGCCGGCTCGGGCCCATGTCGGGGAGACAGACGAGTGTGGCCGCCGCGACCTCTTCGGCCGCCAACTGCGGTCGGGCCGCGTTCACGGCACGTCCTCACGGAGCGCGGCTGCGAGCGTGACGTGGCGCTCGCACACCTCGGCGCTTCCCTCGAGGTCGGCGAGGGTGCGGGCGACGCGCCGCACCCGGGCGGCGCCCCGGCCGGTCAGCGTGTCGTGGCCAATCGCCCACCGCCACGCGTCGTCGGCGTCCTTGGACAGCGGGATCACCTGGGCCAGCGCCCCCGCGGGAACCTGCGAGTTCCGGCGCCACTGCCGGCGCGCGATACCGCCGCTGCTGACGCGCGACGGCCTCGGCCACGCGCTCGCGCACCGCGGACGACGGCTCACCGGGCCCGTCGCCCGGCTCGGGTGGGTGGACCTCGAGGCGCAGGTCGAAACGGTCGAGGAGCGGCGCCGAGAGGCGGCGGCGGTAGCGGGCGCGTTGCGTCTCCGTGCATTCGCAGCTCGGCCCGCCCCGCCCGCACGGGCACGGGTTCGAGCACGCGACGAGGAGGAAGTCGGCAGGGAACACGACCGCCATCGCCTGACGTGAGATCCGCACGACGTGCTCCTCGAGCGGCTGGCGCAGCGCGTCGAGCGCGTGCGGTGGGAACTCGCCCAGCTCGTCGAGGAACAACACGCCGCGATGCGCGAGCGTCACCTCGCCGGGGCGGAGCCGGCTCGGCCGCCGCCGACGAGGGCGGCGGTCGACGCGGTGTGGTGCGGCGCGCGGAACGGGCGCCGGCGCGCCAGACCCTGCCGACGGCGCGTGACCGGCGGCGGAGTGGATGCGCGTGACCTCGAGCGCCTCGTCGGCCTCGAGGGGCGGCAGGATCGTCGGCAGCCGGCGGGCGAGCATCGTCTTCCCGGTGCCGGGCGGCCGGTGAGCAGGAGGTGATGCCCGCCCGGCGGCGGCGACCTCGAGCGCGCGTCGCGCGCGCGGGAGCCCGCGCACGTCGGCGAGGTCGACGGGCTCGTCGTCGAGGTCGGGCGCTCCCGGGTTCGCCGGCGGCGGCGGCGGCGGGTCCGGCCACTCCGCCTCGCCCTTCAGGCACGCGCGCAGCTCGGCGAGCGAGCGCGCCGGCGCACGTCGACGCCGTGCACGAGCGCCGCCTCGGCGACGTCGGTCGCGGGAACGATCACCGAGCCGACCCCGGCGGCGCGGAGCGCGTCGACGAGCGCGAGCGTGCCGGGCACCGGGCGGACCGAGCCGTCGAGCCCGAGCTCGCCGAGCACGCCGACGCCGTCGAGGCACGCCGTCGGGGAGCTGGCCCGTGGCGGCGATGAGGCCGAGCGCGACGGCGAGCTCGAATCCGGCGCCGGTCTTGCGCACGCCGCCGGGCGCGAGGTTCACCGTGATCCGCTGGAGCGGGCACTCGATGCTCGGACGACAGCAGCGCGGCGCGCACGCGCTCGCGCGACTCGCGGACCGCGGCGTCGGGCAGCCCGACGACGTGGTAGCCGGGCAGGCCGGTCGACACGTGGACCTCGACCGTGACGACGTGACCGTCGACGCCGAGGAGCGTGGCGCTGCGAACCGAGGCGAGCACGGCGGACCTCCAGACGAGACGTGGTGGAGGAGGGCCGTGACCGCGGCGACCTCGACGGCACGAGCACGGTACCGCGGGCATATGACGCCTACGCCCGATCGCGTTTGGCGCGGGCCGTGCCATGACGGTTGGTAACGTCATGCGGCGGGTTGGGGAGAAGTCCGAGGTGCGGTGTGAGCTGGGCGGTCGACGGATTCGTCGCTTCCCTGGCAGGAGCGAGCGGCACACGGCTGAGGCCTACGCGCACGACGTGCGGCAGTTCGTCGCGTGGGCCGAGCGCGGCGGCTGCCGCGTCCCCCGACCAGCTCGACCACACCACGCTGCGTCGCTACCTCGCGTACCTCGACGACGCGTCGGTTCGCGCGCCGGTCGATCGCCCGCAAGGCCGCGGCGCTGCGGGCCTACCTCCGGTACCTCCACCGCCACGGCGTGATCGCGACCGATCCGGGCCGGTCGCTGCGCACGCCGAAGGGCGACGGCGCGCCTGCCCCGCGTGCCGCGGCAGGCGGAAGCCGGCGCCCTGCTCGATGCCGCGCTCCGCCGCCGAGCTCGAGGACGACGACGCCGCGGGCGCGGCGACGGCGTGGCGGGACCTCGCCGTGCTCGAGGTGCTCTACGGCGCGGGCCTGCGGGTCAGCGAGTGCTGCGGGCTCACGCTGCGAGTCGGTCGACACGGACCGCGGGCTCCTCACGGTGCTCGGCAAGGGCTCGAAGGATGCGCCGCGTGCCCGCTCGGCGAGCCGGCCACGGCCGCCGTGCGCGGATACCTCGCGCACGGGCGAGCCGAGCTCGTGACCGAGCCGACACCGCCCGACGCGGTGTTCCTCAACGCGCCGGGGCCGGCGCTCACGACCCGCGACGCGCGCCGCATCGTCGCCGCGCCATCCGCTGCCCGACGGCCGGACGCTGCACCCGCACGCGCTCCGCCACGCGTACGCGACGCACCTGCTCGAGGGCGGCGCCGACCTCCGGGCCGTGCAGGAGCTGCTCGGCCACGCCGACCTCGCGACGACCCAGATCTACACCCACCTCACCCGCGACCGCCTCCGAGCCGTCTACGACGCGACGCATCCCCGTGCCTGAACCGAGCCACCAGCCGACGACGCCGGTCGCCGAGCTGTGGCGCGAGTACAAGGAGCACGACACGTCCGAGGCGCGCGAGCGCCTGATCCTCCACTACTCGCCGCTGGTGAAGTTCGTCGCCGGACGTGTCGCGGCCGGTCTGCCGCAGAGCATCGAGCAGGCCGACCTCGTGAGCTACGGGATCTTCGGGCTCATCGACGCGATCGACAAGTTCGATCCGGCGCGCGGCTTCAAGTTCGAGACCTACGCGATCTCGCGCGATCAAGGGCGCGATCATCGACGAGCTCCGCTCGATCGACTGGGTGCCGCGCTCGGTCCGGGCCAAGGCGCGTGCCATCGAGCGGGCGTACTCGAAGCTCGAGAACGAGCTGCGGCGCACGCCCGACGACGCCGAGGTCGCCGCACGAGCTCGGGCATGACCGAGCGCGAGCTCGACGCAGAGCGCTCTCGCAGATCTCGTTCGTCGGCCTCGTCGCGCTCGACGAGCTGCTGGCCGCCGGCGGAGAGCGACGGCGGGTCAGGCGACCGTCGGCGACACGGTCGCCGATCGTCGCCACGACCCGGTCGAGGCGTTCGAGGTCGACGAGATGAAGCACGCTCCTCGCCGACGCGATCAACCGCATGCCCGACCGCGAACGGCTCGTGCTCACGCTCTACTACTACGAGGGCCTCACGCTCGCCGAGATCGGCGACGTGCTCGGCGTCACCGAGAGCCGCGTCTGCCAGATCCACACCAAGGCGATCCTCCAGCTTCGCGGCCGGCTCGGCGAGCACGAGGGCGGCCGGGTTCGCTGACGCCCGTTCTGTCGCCGTCGCAGGCTCCGCCGTGGGCCTTTTCAGTGTCGTAGCCGGCCGGTACGATCCCAGTCGTCACGTCGAGCACCGCTCCGTGACGCCTTCCCCGGCGCTTCCCCGTGTCGTGTCGTGCTCGACCCACGGGAGCGCCCATGCACCTCGTACCACCGCGCCGCGAGGCGCTGGTCTGCCTGGTCGTCTGTCTCGCCGCGTCGCCGTTGCTCGTCGGGCGCGACACGAGCGCGGCGGCCGCCGCGCCCGCGGAGCCCGGCGGCTGCGGTGCGTGGATGCCGCCTGTCGACGGGCCGGTCGTGCGGGCCTTCCAAGCGCCGGCGTTCGCGTACGGACCCGGCCATCGCGGCATCGACTTCGCGGCAGCGGCGGGCACGCCCGTGCGGGCGTCGGGCGACGGCGTGGTTGCGTTCGCGGGGTCGGTCGCCGGATCCTTGCACGTCGTCGTCGCGCACGACGGCAACCTCCGCACGACGTACGCCTTCCTCGCCGGCATCAGCGTGGGCGCGGGGGACCGCGTCGCGCGCGGCCAGGTCGTCGGCACCGCCGGCGGCACCGGACCCCAGCACGAGGCAGGCGGGCTCCATTTCGGCGTCCGTCTCGGCGACCGGTACGTCGACCCGCAGCGTCTCTTCGCGGCGTGCGATCTCACGCAGCTGGTCAGGCTCATCCCGGCCGACGAGGTGCCGGCCGAGCCCTGGGACGCCCGGCGCGTGGCGTCCGGGTCGCTGACCTCAGGCGGGTCGGGCGTCGCATCCGTCGCCGGCGACCTCGCCGGCGCACTCGGCGATGCCACCGGTGCTGCCGTCGACGCGGGGCGGAGCGGATGGGACGCCATGAGCGGCGCGGCCGGAGCGGCAGCGGGCGGCGCTCGCACGGTCGCGGGGGTCGGCGCCCGGGCCGGGCGCGGGCTGGTGGCCGTCGCGAGCACGGCGGTCGGGCACACGCCGGCGGGGATCGTCGCGTCGGTCGCGGCGGACATCGCCGCCGGTACTGCCGACTGGTGGCGCCACCGCCAGGAGTGCTCCGACGGTGCCACCGCCGCCGACGGCACCGGAGGATCCGGCCACCTCCTCATGGCCGTGGGTGGCATCGACACCGCGGGCGCGCCCGGCGAGCCGACGTTCGGCCTCGACACCCACGCCCTCGGCTACCGCGACGACGAGGTCCGGTACTTCTCCTACGCGCCCGACGGCGGTGCGTACCGCGCCCCGCAGACGCACGGCGATCTGCAGCGAGCCGGCCTCCGTCTGGCCGAACAGCTGAAGGAGGCCCAGCGCGAGCACCCGGGCCGCGAGGTCGACCTCATCGCGCACTCGCAAGGTGGAGTCGTCGTCGACGTCTTCCTGCAGGACTACTACGACGCCGCCGATCCCGCGTACCCGCCCATCGGGACGGTCGTGACGCTGTCGTCCCCGCACGAGGGCGCCCCGCTGGCGACCGCAGCCGCCGATTGGCGTGCGAGTCCCGTCGGGCGGCCGCTGGTCGAAGCGGCGGAGGAGCGTCTGCCGGTCGCGCCGTCGTCGTCGGCGCCGTCGGTCCGCCAGCTCGATGAGCACTCACGCTTCCTCCGCGACCTGTGGGACGACCGCCTGCCCGAGCACGTCGATTTCACGACGATCGGCGCGAGCGACGACGTGCTCGTGCCGGCAACGCAGGTCGACGTGCCCGACGCGACGAAGGTCCTCGTCGACGTCGGCGGCGGACCGCTCGACGACCACACGAACATCCCGCGCGACCCGGGCGCCCTCCGCGTCGTGCGCGCCGCGCTCGAGGGGCGGGCGCCGCCGTGCGTCGGCGTCGTCGAAGGGCTGCGCGGCGTCGTGGTCCCCACCCTGATCACGCGGGTCGAGCACGGCCTCGGCGAGTTGCCGGTGGTATCGAGATGAGCGCCCGGCGTGTTCTCGCTGCGGCGACGGTGGTCGTTGCCGTCGCCGGTTGCGCGCAGGCCGGATCGGGCAACGGGAGCGCGGGCGGTTCCCGACGCGGGCGGGCGTGGTCGACGGAGGTCGGCTGGCCGTTCTCGCTCGCGGTCCGCGGGCGCGACGCCGTCGTCACCGTCAGCGGCAATCGGGTCGTGGCCCTCGACGGCGCGACCGGACGCGAGCGGTGGCGCACCGACGTGACGCGCGTGACCCACTACGAACCCGCGCTCGACGGTCACACCGTGCTGGTGAGCGCGGACGACCGGTTCATCGCACTCACCGCGCGCGTCCGGCGCGCGGCGGTGGGAGGCGCCCGTCGGCGAGCACGCCGGCGGCGCGGTGCTCACCCGGGTGGGCTCCGAGCCGATCGCGCTCGTGACCACCGAGCGCGGCCTGGTCGCCGCCCTCGACGGCCGCACGGGCCAGGCCCGTTGGTCGGTGCAGCTGCCCGGCGACATCTGGGCCGCACCCGCCGCCGGCGGGGCCGAGACCGACGCCGTGGGCGCCGTGCTCTGGGCCGGCGCCGCAGGCGAAGCCGTGAACCGCTCTGCGCGTCTTCGACCTCGCGACCGGGGCCGTGCGATGGGAGTCGGGCGTCGAGGCGGGAGCGACTGCGCCGGTGATCCACGACGGCCTGGTCGTGCTGGGCGAGGGGAACGGCAACTTCGCGGCACGCGTCGTCGCCCGCGACCTCGCCTCCGGCGCCGAACGCTGGTCCGTGCCGGCGCCCGCGTCGTTCGAGTCGGGCGTCACACCCGGCGCCGCCGGCGGCGACGTCGTCGTGTCCGACCACTTCGGGACGGTCACGCTCGTCGACGTACATGCGGGCACGACGAGGTGGCAGACCGCAATCCGCGAGCCGATCCTCGACACGCGGGTGGTGCTCGGCGCACATACCGTCGTCATCAGGACGTACGGCGGCAAGGTGGTGGTCGTCGATCGGGACTCGGGCCGGGTCGTCCGGCGCGTCGACCCTGCTGGGTTCCCGGTCGGGGTCGGCACGAGCGCCGGTCGGCTGATCTTCGCCGTGCGTCTCGCTCGGCCCGACCGGGTGGAGGCCATTGCGATGCCCTGACCTACACTGATGAGCAACTCGGGCTCCGGTCCGAGAATTCGCACGCCCGCCACCCACGGTCGTCCGTCCTCAGGGACGGGCGCGGCGGGCGGAGGTACAACCGAGGAGAGACCCCGTGGCTGTCGTCACCATGAAGCAGCTGCTGGAGGCCGGCGTCCATTTCGGCCACCAGACGCGCCGTTGGAACCCGAAGATGCGCCGGTTCATCTTCGGCGAGCGCAACGGCATCTACATCATCGACCTGCAGCAGACCCTCGAGCGGATCGACGCCGCCTACCGGTTCATCCGCGGCACCGTCGAGGACGGCGGGACGGTCCTGTTCGTCGGCACGAAGAAGCAGGCCCAGGAGCCGATCCAGGACCAGGCCCAGCGCAGCGGCATGCCGTACGTCAACTACCGCTGGCTCGGCGGGATGCTCACGAACTTCCAGACCGTCCACGCGCGCGTGTCGCGAAGCTGCGCGAGCTGGAGCGGCTCGTCCAGTCGGGCGAGACCGACGCAGATGCCCAAGAAGGAAGGGCTGAAGGTCACGCGCGAGCTCACCAAGCTCGAGCGCAACCTCGGCGGCATCCGCAACCTCGAGAAGCTGCCGAACGCGATCTTCGTGATCGACACCAAGAAGGAGCACATCGCGGTGACCGAGGCCAACCGCCTCGGCATCCCGGTCGTCGCCGTGGTCGACACCAACTGCGACCCCGACGTCATCGACTACGTCATCCCCGGCAACGACGACGCCATCCGCTCCGCCAACCTCATGTGCCGCGTCGTCGCCGACGCCGTCGAGGAAGGCCGCGTCCTCGCCCAGAAGAAGGGCGGGAAGCCCGCGGCCAAGGCCGAGGAGCAAGCACCGCCGCCCGATCCCGAGGAGGAGCGCCGCAAGGCCGACGAGCAGCGCCGCGCCCGCGGCGAAGCCGCCAAGGCGCAGGAGCGAGCGCGAGGCGCGTCTGCCGCGACGCGAAGCGCGAAGCCGCCGCCGCCGCCCCCGGACACGACGGGCGACGGCGGCGTCCGAGAGCCCGCCCGCCGAAGCGGAGGCCGTCGAGGCCACGACCGAGAGCGGAGGCGGCGAGCAATGGCTGAGATCTCGGCCAAGGACGTCGCCGCGCTGCGCAAGGCAGACCGGCGCCGGGATGATGGACTGCAAGAAGGCGCTCCAGAGAGACGGGCGGCGACATCGAGGCGGCCAAGGACTGGCTGCGCACCAAGGGCCTGGCCGGCGCCGCCAAGCGCGCCGGGCGGGACGCGACAGGACGGCGCCGTCGACGTGATCGTCGAGGGCAGCGTGGGCGCGATCGTCGAGCTGAACTGCGAGACCGACTTCGTCGCCAAGGGCGCCGACTTCCGGGCCATGGTCGCCGCGCTCGCGAAGCTCGTCGCCGAACAAGGCGACGACGATCTCGAGAGCCGCGCCTACGAGGGCGGGACGGTCGGCGAGCACGGTCACGCAGCTCGGCGCCAAGCTCGGCGAGAACGTCGGGCTCGGTCGTGTCGTCGCGTATCGAGACCGCCGACGGCATCGCTCGACGGCTACAAGCACGTCCAGAACGAGCGCGGGACCATCGGCGTCCTCGTCGAGCTCGGCGGCGTCGACCCGTCCGACGCGCAGCGCCCAGGAGGTCGCGCACGACGTCGCGCTGCACATCGCGTCGGCGGCGCCGCAGTACGTCACGCGCGACGACGTCCCGGCCGACGTCGTCGAGAAGGAGCGGGCGGTGCTCGAGGAGCTCACCCGCAACGAGGGCAAGCCCGAGCAGGCGCTCCCGAAGATCGTCGAGGGTCGGCTGAACGGCTTCTACAAGGACACGGTCCTCCTCGAGCAGCCCTTCGTCCGTGACCCGAAGACCACCGTCGGCAAGCTGGTAGGCGAGCTCGGCAAGGATGCCACCGTCCGCCGGTTCGTTCGGGTCAAGGTCGGCGAGGAATAGGCCACGGGTCCGGCCGCCGAGAGAAAGCGTAGGGAGACGCGTTGGGGGAGGCGTCCCGGTACGGCCGGGTGGTGCTGAAGCTCTCGGGTGAGGTGTTCGCCGACACGACCACGGGCTTCGGGATCGACGCCGCCGTCGTCCAGCGCATCGCCGAAGAGGTCGCCGCCGCGAACACCGAGCTCGGCGTCGAGATCGCCGTCGTCGTCGGCGGCGGCAACATCTTCCGCGGCATGCCCGGCGCCGAGCGCGGGGCATGGACCGGGCCCGGGCCGACTACATGGGCATGCTCGCGACCGTCATCAACGCGCTCGCGTTGCAGGACGCGCTCGAGGGCGTGGGGCAGCCGACGCGCGTCCAGACCGCGATCACGATGGCCCAGGTCGCCGAGCCGTACATCCCGCGGCGCGCGATCCGCCACCTCGAGAAGGGCCGGGTCGTCGTGTTCGCCGCCGGGACCGGCAACCCCTACTTCACGACCGACACCACCGCCGCGCTGCGGGCCGCCGAGATCGGCGCCGCGGCGATCCTCAAGGGCACGCACTCCGGCGTCGACGGCGTCTACAGCGCCGACCCGCGCCTCGACCCCGAGCGCGGTGAAGCTCACACGAGGTCAGCCACTTCGAGGTGCTGAACCGGCGCCTCCAGGTCATGGACTCGACGGCGATCACGTTCTGCATGGACAACGAGCTGCCGATCATCGTCTTCGACGTGACCGCGCCCGGGAACATCCACCGCGCCCTGGTCGGCGAGCCGATCGGGACCCTCGTCAGCTCCGAGACGGCCGAGACGAGGCGATGAGGCGCGAGCGCGATGGCTGACAACGGCGACGAGATGCGCACGCTCGTGTTCGACGAGTGCCGCGACAAGATGCGCAAGGCCGTCGCGCACCTTCAAGAGGAGTTCGGCGGGATCCGCACCGGCCGCGCGACGCCCGGCCTCGTCGAGAAGCTCAAGGTCGACTACTACGGCTCCGAGCGTCCCGCTGCAGCAGCTCGCCGGCATCAGCGTGCCCGAGCCGCGCCTCCTCGTCATCTCTCCCTACGACAAGGGATCGATCAAGGCGATCGAGAAGGCGATCCAGGCGAGCGACCTCGGGATCAACCCGTCCAACGACGGGCAGGTCATCCGGCTGGTGTTCCCGGCAGCTCACCGAGGAGCGGCGCAAGGAGCTCGTGAAGGTCGTCAAGAACCGGGCCGAGGAGGCGCGGGTCGCGGTGCGCAACGTCCGCCGGCAGACGCGCCACGACCTCGAGGCGCTCGAGAAGGACGGCGACCTCTCGAAGAACGACCTCGACCGGGCCGAGAAGGACCTCGAGAAGATCACGCACACGACGGTCGAGGAGATCGACGAGCATGCTCGACCACAAGGAGCGGGAGCTGCTCGAGGTCTGATCGTCGCCCGTCGGCAAGCCCGGGTCGGCGCGTCGGCGACGCGGCCGCGACCGCGGCGAGCGGCCGGGCGACCCGCGATCGGCCGGCCGCCGGGATACACGACCCCGGGGGGGCAAGGGTCTAGCCTGGTCTCGGACCGGAAGGGGTGCCGTGTCCGACTGGCGCGACGACCACGAGCGGGATCCGCTCAGTTTCGAAGACGAAGAGCAGGCAGTGCCGCGCGGTGAGGCCGAAGGCGTGCGCGTGCTCGGGCCCGACGACGACGAGTCGACACGGCCCACGCCCCGACCCGTGCCACGCCGCGGTCGACGCGCCGTCGACGACTCCGAGGAGTTCTGGGGCGAGCGCGCGACCGACTTCGAGTTCGAAGGCGGACCCGACGTGGTCTGCTTCGTCGCAAGGTCTGACGGAGTCCGAGTCCGAGCCCGACGCCGAGTCCGAGCCCGAGTCCGAGTCCAGAGCCGCGCTCGCGCCGCGCCGAGCGCGCCGCGCGTCGTGCCGAAGACCGCGACGCCGCCGCCCGAGTCGCGGCCGGCGGCCGGAGCCGCTCGCCGGACGCGAGCGGCCCGGTGCGCCTCCCGCACTGGACCGAGCCGCCGACGGGCGAGGTGCCGACGGTCGTCTCCGGCGAGCAGCCGCGCCACCGCGCCCGACGAGGAGCCGACCCCTGGAAGTCGGCGAGCGGGCAGTCGCCCCGCTACCGGGTCGAGGACAGCGACTGGGCCGAGGGCGACTTCTCGAGCCCCGAGCTGCTCAAGGACGACTCCCTGGCCCTCGGCGCGCTGCGTGACGCGACGTTCCCGACGCTGACGAGGCGATGACGACGACGCCTTCGAGGCCGAGGTGGCAGCCCGCCGGCGCGGAGGCAACGGCCGCCGCCGGCGGACGCGGCGCACGCCGGCCCCCGGCACCCTCGAGGAAGCGGAGCCGCGCCGGCCCGACCGGCGCGCACGGGCCGCCGCGCCGACCTCATGACTCGCCTGCTCACCGGGATCGCGATCGCGGTCGTGGCCCTGATCATGCTCAAGCTCGGAACCGGGCCGGCCACGTTCATGGTGGCGGTGATCGTCGGCGCCGCCGCCTTCGAGCTCTACGAGGCGTTCCGCCGCGCCGGCTACCACCCCGCCACGGTGATCGGGCTCCTCGGATGCGTCGTCGATCGTGCGGCATCGCCTACAGCCAGGGCATCGACGCGTTCCCGCTGGTGGTCGTCCTCGTCGTCGCGTTCACGATGCTCTGGTACCTGTTCGAGGTGGTGCAAGGCCCGCCCGATCGTCAACATCGCGATCACGCTCTTCGGGTTCGTGTACATCGGCGTCTTCGGCGCGTTCGCCGGCCTGCTGCTCAGCGCCCCCGACGGCGTCGGCTTGATCATCGGCGTCGCGCTGTGCGCGATCGGCTACGACGTGTTCGGCTACTTCGTCGGCTCGCAGTTCGGACGCAGCCGCATCGTCGCCCCGCCTGTCGCCGAACAAGACGCTGGAGGGCCTGTTCGGCGGGATGGTCGCGGCCGATCGTGATCGGCGGGATCGTCGGCACGACGCTCGCGCCGTGGAACGGCAAGGTGACGCGACGGCCTCGCGCTCGGTCTCGTCGTCGCGATCGTCGCCCCGCTCGGCGACCTGTGCGAGTCGATGATCAAGCGCGACCTCGGCGTCAAGGACCTCGGGACGCTCCTGCCCGGGCACGGCGGAGTCCTCGACCGCTTCGACGCGCATGCTGTTCTGCCTCCCGGCCGTCTACTACCTCGCCATCCACACTCAAGATCGGATGAACCGGGCACGACGAACGTCGTCCTCCTCGGATCGACGGGATCGATCGGGACCCAGGCGCTCGACGTCATCCGCGTCGCACCGCGACCGACTACCGAGGTCGTCGCGCTCGCGGCCGGACGCAACGCGGAGCTGCTCGCGCGACAGGCCGCGGAGTTCGACGTCCCGCCGGATCGGCGCGCACCTCGGCGTCGACGACGCCGGACGCGCTCGCCGAGCTCGCGGCGCTGCCCGAGGCCGACGTCGTGCTCAACGCGGTCGTCGGCTTCGCCGGGCTGCCGGCGACGCTCGCCGCGCTCGAGCACGGCAAGCGCCTCGCGCTGGCCAACAAGGAGAGCCTCATCGCCGGCGGTCCGGTCGTCGCCAAGGAGCGGGCGAAGCGGCGGCGGCGAGATCGTGCCCGTCGACTCGGAGCACTCCGCGCATCTACCAGGCGCTGCGCGCCGGCGGCCCGCACGAGGTGCGGCGCATCCTGCTCACCGCCAGCGGCGGGCCGTTCCGCGGCAAGTCGCGGGCCGAGCTCGAGCGGGTCACCGTCGCCGACGCGCTGCAAGCACCCGACCTGGACCATGGGCGCCAAGATCACGATCGACTCGTCGACGCTCATGAACAAGGGCCTCGAGGTGATCGAGGCGCACGAGCTGTTCGGCGTCGACTTCGACCGCGATCGAGGTCGTGGTGCACCCGCAGTCGGTCGTCCACGGGATGGTCGAGTTCACCGACGGCGCGACCGTCGCCCAGCTCTCGATGCCCGACATGCGCCTCCCGATCGGCCTCGCGCTCGGCGCGCCCGACCGGCTCGACCAGCCCTTCGGCGCCATCGACTGGACCCGCCTCGGGTCGCTCACCTTCGAGACCCCGGATCTCGAGGCGTTCCCGTGCCTCGGCCTCGCGTACGCGGCCGGCCGGGCCGGCGGCGGCGCCCCGGCGACCCTCAGCGCCGCCAACGAGGTCGCCGTCGAGGCGTTCCTCGGCGGGCGGATCCCGTGGCTGGGCATCGCCGAGGTGGTCGAGGAGGTGCTCGCAGCGCGGCTCCGGGAACGTCGACGATGTCGCCGACGTTCTGGAAGCGGACCGGCTCGCGCGCGAGCGCGCCCGGACCGTCGCGTGCGAACGGAGAAGCGCAGCGTGAAGGACCCGCTCGAAGAAGCCGGCTCGGACGTCACCCGCCGCGGCGCCGGCATCTCGTTCCTGCTGGTCCTGCTCGGCCTGATCCTCCTCGCCATCCTGCGCCCGTCGACGTCGACACCCTCGCGATCATCTTCGGCATCGTGGCGCATGATCATGCTCCACGAGGCCGGTCACTACTTCACGGCCAAGCGCGCGGGCATGAAGGTGACGGAGTTCTTCCTCGGCTTCGGGCCGCGGCTCTGGTCGTTCCGGCGCGGCGAGACCGAGTACGGCGTGAAGGCCATCCCCGCCGGCGGCTACGTCCGCATCGTCGGGATGAGCAACCTCGAAGAGGTCGATCCGGACGAGGAGCGCCGCACGTTCCGGCACGGCACCTTCGGCAACCGCCTCACGGTGATCCTCGCCGGCGTGAGCGTGAACCTGATTCTCGCCTTCGTCCTCATCTACGCCGCGCTCATCGGCCGGGGCCTCCCCGACACGCTCCAAGCATCGGTCGAGCGCGTGCGTCCCCGACAGCCCGGCGGCGGCGGCAGGCGTCCAGAACGGCGACCGCATCGTCAGCATCGACGGGCAACGTCTCGACGTCGACCGCGACATCGCCCAGGCGCTCCACGACCGCGTCGGCCAGCCGACCACGATCGTCGTCAAACGGGATGGCGGGACCGCGACGCTCACCGTCGTGCCGAAGGAGCGGAGCAGCACCGACAACAGCGGGATCATCGGCGTCTCCGTGGCGCAGAGCGTGTCGTCGTACCGGTCGTTCAACCCGATCGAAGCCGTTCCCGAGTCGGCGACGACCATGGCGCAGATCACGCGGGACACGGGCGCCGGGATCGGCCGCTTGTTCTCACCCGACGGCATCGAGAACTACAGCAAGAACTTCACCGGCGACGCGCCGAAGCAGGGGAGCCCGGCGGCGAACGACCGCCCGCGCTCGATCATCGGCATCGTCGACCTCGGCGGCGAGCTCGTCGGCGGGAACGTCTGGAGCCTGCTGTTCCTGCTCGGCGCCATCAACCTCATCCTCGCCCTGTTCAACCTCATCCCGCTGCTGCCGTTCGACGGCGGGCACGCGGCGGTCGTCGTCTACGAGCAGGCCGCGTCGAAGATCCGGGGCCGCGAGGTGCGGGTCGACTTCCGCAAGCTCGTGCCGGTGACGGCGCTCGTCCTCGTCGTGTTCCTCACGCTCGGGTTGTCGGCGATGTTCCTCGACATCCGCCAGATCTTCACCGGATCCTGATCACTTCCACCCGTACGCGCTCGTCGCTCGCGTCCTGGCGCGTGGCGCGCTCGTAGGCTCGGAGCCTGATGCACGAACGACGGATGACCCGGCAGATCCACGTCGGCGACGTGCCCGTGGGCGGCGGCGCTCCCGTCTCCGTGCAGTCGATGACGACGACGAAGACGGCCGACGTCGACGGCACGCTGAGCCAGATCTACGCGCTCGCGGCCGCCGGCGCCGACATCGTGCGCTGCACCTGCAACGAGGAGGAAGCGGCCGAAGGCCTCGCCCAGATCGTTCCGCGGTCGCCGGTCCCGATCGTCGCCGACATCCACTTCCAGTACAAGCTCGCGCTGGCGGCGATGGAAGCCGGCGTGCAGGCGCTGCGGCTCAACCCCGGCAACATCCGCAAGCCCGAGCAGATCAAGATCGGTGGCACGCGAAGCCAAGGACCGCGGGCTGCCGATCCGCATCGGCGTGAACGCCGGCAGCCTCGATCCCGACATCGCGCGAGCAGCACGGCGGCGCGACGCCCGAGGCGCTGGTCGCGTCGGCGCAACGCGAGCTCGCCTACTTCGCCGAGGTCGACTTCGACGACGTCAAGATCTCGGTGAAGTCGTCCAACGTGCCGGTGATGATCGACGCCTACCGGCTCCTGTCGGAGACCGTCGACTTCCCGCTGCACCTCGGCGTCACCGAGGCCGGTCCGCTCCCCGGCGGCTTGGTCAAGTCGACCGTCGGCATCGGGACGCTGCTCGCCGAGGGCATCGGCGACACGATCCGCTTCTCGCTGACCGCCGATCCGGTCGAGGAAGCGCGGGCGGGGCGGCAGCTGCTCGAGACGCTCGGGCTGCGCGAGCGCAAGGGCGCTCGATCTGATCGCGTGCCCGAGCTGCGGCCGGGCCGAGGTCGACGTGATCCGCGTCGCCAACGACGCCCAGGAAGCCCTCGCCGAGCGCAACATCCCGCTGCAGGTCGCGGTGATGGGCTGCGTGGTGAACGGGCCCGGAGAGGCCCGGGAGGCCGACCTCGGCATCGCCGCCGGTCGGGGCAAGGGCCACCTGTTCGTGAAGGGCAAGGTCGTGCGCGTCGTCCCCGAGGCCGAGATGGTCGACGCGCTGGTCGACGAAGCCGAGCGCATCATGGCCGAAGGCATCGAAGCCCGGCTCGCCGCCGCCGACGACGGCGCCGAGGCCGAAGCCGAACGCACCCGCGAAGAGCTCCTGCAGATCCAGGGCACCGACGCCAACGCGGCCGACGAGAAGATCGACAAGATCCGCGAGATCGCGGAGCTGACGACCCGCTAGCCCGCGGGCGAGCACGCGTTTCTGCCACCACTTGCGCACGCCGCGCGCCGAGCCCGCGTGCAGCTGCGTCGCCCGCAGCTGCTCCTCGACGGGTCGAGTCGAGCGGCTCGAGGTCGCCGACGACCCACGACAGGATGTGGTCGGCGAGCGCGGGGTTGCGGGGGAGCACCGGGCCGTGCATGTACGTCCCGATCAGGCGCTCGCCGAGGAGCCCGTCGGTGTCACCGCCGCGCCCGTTGCCGGCGCGAGCACCCGTCCGAGCGGTCGCACCGACGGCCCGAGCGTGGTCCGGCCGCCGTGGTTCTCGAAGCCGGTGAGGACGCGGGAGCGGGCGGATCGGGCTCGACCACCACCTCGCCGATGAGCCGGTTGGGACCGGCGCGAGTGACGGCGTCGACGAGCCCGAGGCCGTCGATCATCGTGCCGTCGGCGGCCTCGTAGCTGTGACCGATGAGCTGGAAGCCGGCGCACACGGCGAGCACGACCGCGCCGCCGGCGCGTCCGCGGTCGATCGCGGCGCGCGAGCTCGCGCATGCCCGCCGACGCCATCACCTGCGGGTCGTCCTCGCCGCCGCCGAAGAGGTAGACGTCGAGCGAGTCCGGGATCGGCGCGCCCGCGGCGACCTCGACCAGCTCGGCGGCGTGGCCCCGCCAGCGCAGCCGCTGCACGAGCACCACCGCGTTGCCGCGGTCGCCGTACGTCCCGAGCAGCTCGGGATAGACGAGACCGACGCGCACCGCGGACTCGGACGCCGCGCTCATCCGAACTTCCGGTAGATCGCCGAGAACTGGGTGTACGACGCCACGATGTTGACGTCGTCGCCGGGCAGCTCGGCCGCGGCCGCCAGGGGTCGCGCTCGACGATGTGGTCGACCTCCGCGTAGCGCAGCCGCACCGCGACGTCGAAGGCGCGCTCGCCGGCGGCCGCGACCGGCTGTCCGCGCAGCAGCTCGTACGGAACGTCCCACAACCACGACGGGTCCTTGCCGTCGGCGACGCGCGCGTTGACGGCGATCACGACCGAGCAGTTGCGCCGCGCCGGCGGCGGGACCGAGAGGTGGTGCAGGACCTCCGACCATCCCGCCGGGTTCTTGGCGAGCAGCACGCGGGCGCGCCGGCCGTCGGGGAGCGCGACCGTCATGTACCGGCCCGCGACCGTGGTGACGGTCGCCGCCGCCTCGGCCGCCTCGCCCGGATCGACGCCGAAGTGCGTCGCGGCCGCGGTGACCGCCAGCGCGGCGTTGGCGAGGTTCCAGCGGCCCGGCAGCGCGAGCCGCAGCGGCACGCGCGTCCCGTCGAGCACGAGCGTGTCGCCGTCGAGCCGGTTCGGCGTCGCCGGCTGCCCGAAGCCGCACGACGGGCAGTCGAACCGGTCGGCGCTCCAGCGCAGGAGCGCGGCGCAGTTCGGGCACGTGGCGGCGTCGTTGCGCCAGCCGAGCCCGAGCTCCACCCAGGTCGTCTTGGCCGGCGTCGCCGCCCACACCACGTGCGGGTCGGACGCGTTGGCGACCACCCGCAGGTCGGGATGTGTCTCGGCCACGTTCCGCCAGAGGTCTCCGACCGCGTGCACCTCGCCGTAGCGGTCGAGCTGGTCACGGCTGAGGTTGCCGAGCACCAGCAGCTCGACCCCGAGCGGGTCGACGACTCGGGGCAGGACGCGCTCGTCGACCTCGAGCACGGCCAAGCCCGGCGACTGGGCCGTGGCGAGAATGGGCGCGATGCCCGACGTGAGGTTGGCGCCGGTGGCGTTGCTCACGACGGGCTCTCCGGTGCGGCGCGACGGCGGCAGCCAGGAAGCGCGTCGTCGTCGTCTTCCCGTTCGTGGCCGACACGAGCGCCACCCGCTGCCCGGACGCGA
Source organism: uncultured Actinomycetes bacterium (assembly GCA_963747195.1). Classification (GTDB taxonomy): domain Bacteria; phylum Actinomycetota; class Acidimicrobiia; order IMCC26256; family JACDBD01; genus JALZAA01. The sequence goes on along the minus strand of CAVVDV010000005.1, from coordinate 210,681 downwards.
GCTCGGCGAGCGCCTTCGGCGCCATCGCGTTGATGACGCGCCCGCTGATCGTCGCGCCCTGGCCGCGTCCGGTGACGCGGGAGAGCCACCCGGCGACGTGCCCGCCGGCGATCGCGGCGCTGGTCCGCAGGGATCGGCGACTCATGCGCGCTCGCACCAGTACACGTCGACCCGGTACGGAAGGTGCAGCTCCGGGCGTCCGCGGGCGTCGGGATGATGCGTGAGCACGTCCCGTACTTCGTCGAGGACCCGTTGCCGTTCCGCCGGCGGCAGCACGGCGACGTGGCTGACCGACGCGACACGCCCGACCACGCCCTCGGGAGTGATCGACTGCTCGTGGCGGAACGTCTCGGCGTGGAGCGGTCCGAACCCGGCCCGCGGCCGCGGCGCCGAGTCGTCAGCTTGCTCGTGGTCGCGCCACGGAGCGCGCTTCTCGACCCGGTCCATGATCGACCACACCTCGTTCACCCAATCCGACGAGCGGTCCCGCGCGTTCCAGATCAGCCCGACCCGCCCGCGGGGCGCAGCACCCGGGCGAACTCGCCGAAGGCCAGGTCGGCGTCGAACCAGTGGAACGCCTGGGCGACGGTGACCGCGTCCAGCGACTCGCCGGCGATCGGGAGCGCCTCGGCGACGGCGGCGACCATCGGGACGCCGGGCACGGCGGCGACGAACCGTCGGCGCATCCCGTCGACCGGCTCCGCCGCCAGCACGGCCGCGCCGAACGGCACGAGCAGTCGCGTGAGCTTGCCCGTTCCTGCCGCGAGGTCGAGCACGGTGCGGCCGGGCCCGAGCCCGCAGGTTGTCGACGAGCCACGCCACCGCGTCGGCCGGGTACGAGGGGCGAACCCGTTCGTACTCCTCGGCCTCGCGGCCGAAGCCCTGCTCGGCGACCTCGTGGACGGCCATCCCGCCATCTTCGCAGGGCCGCTGTGGTGGCTCCGTCCGGTTAGCGAGCGGTTCGGTTCAGAGCCAGGAACCGCAGCCGCGCCGCCCGCGCGTCCCAGGCGTACACGATCGTCGTGCCGGCGAAGACGTCGTGGAGGGCCCGATGCTCGCGGCCCAGGAGGATGCCGATGAAGCCGAGCCCGAGGAGCAGGAACGAGATCGGGAACGTGATGACCCGAATCGCCACCCGGCCGGCGCCGACGCGATCGCCGTCGCGGCGAACGAGCTCGAGGCCCATGATCGCCATCCCCAACGTGCGTCCCCACGCCGCCATCGGGCCCCAGAAGTACAGGAAGATCCACACGAGAAACAGGATCCCGCCCAGCACGGAGCCGACGTCGGACGCGTCGTAGCTATTACCCGTGACGAGCTCCGCGAGCCAGATGAAGCCCGCAGACACGATCGAGAAGAGCGCCGAGACGAGGAAGGCGTCGATCGCGTACGAAACGAGGCGCGTGACCGGGCCCGCGTAGTGCCCGGTCAGCTTCGGTTCGGGCTCGGGGTTCTTCGTCCTGGTCATCGTGCGGCCACGAGACGGGCCGGCCCGCCTGATGCGGTGCCGGGCGGACGTCGCAGGACGCGGTCGACCCACCGGTTCACGAACTGATCGAGTCCGACCCCCGTTGACCGGGCCGCATCGAGCGTCCTCGTCGCGATGCTCGTCGTCGACGACATGATTATCCGACCGATCTCGGTGCGGGCCACGAGGTCTTCGATGTCGACGCGGTCGATGACGGCGTTGATGTCCACCCGGTCGATGATCGTGTTCACGTCGATGCGCTGGATGAGGGCGTCGAGGTCGAGGCGCGCAGCCAACTGGTCGATGTCGACGTTGGCCGAGCACCTCGTTGAGGTCGACGCGGTCGATGAGCGCCTGCAGGTCGATCCGATCGAGCACCGCTTGCACGTCGACTTGCCGGAGCACGGCGTCGACCGGAACGATCCCGAGCATTCGGTCGATCGCCTTCGGGTGTTGCTCGTCGGTCACGGGCCCATTCTGTCCCCGCGGCCACCCGACCGCGGGTATCCCACGTGGCTAGTCGGGCTCGCCCAGGATCATGCCCGCCCCGACGGTGTTGTTCGTCGTCTCGTCGATCAGGACGAAGCTGCCGGTTGTGCGGTTCCGCCGGTACTCGTCGAAGAACAGCGGCGCGGTGGTTCGCAACGTGATCCGGCCGATCTCGTTGAGCCTGAGCGCGTCGGCGTCCTCGTCGCGGTGCAGCTCGTTCACGTCGAGCTTGTACAGCAGCTCGCGGACGAGCACCCGCGCCGAGCGCGTCGTGTGCTTGATCGCCAGCTTGCCGCCGGCGCGCAGCTCCGATCGGTCGGTGAGCCAGCACACCATGGCGTCGATCTCCTGCCCGTAGGTGGCGTGGTTGTGGGGCCGGCAGATCATGTCGCCCCGGCTCACGTCGACGTCGTCGTCGAGCGTCATCGTGACGGACATGGGTGGGAACGCCTCGTCGACCGGGCCGTCGCCGGTGTCGATCGACCGGATCGTCGACGTGAACCCCGAGGGCAGCACCACGACGTCGTCCCCCGGCTTGAACACGCCGCCCGCGATCGTGCCGGCGTAGCCCCGGTAGTCGTGGTGGGCGTTGCTCTTGGGCCGGATCACGTACTGGACCGGGAACCGGCAGTCGATGAGGTTGCGGTCCGACGCGATGTACACCTCTTCGAGGTGGTGGAGGAGCGACGGCCCGTCGTACCAGTTCATGTTCGCCGAGCGCTCGACGACGTTGTCGCCGAGCAAAGCCGAGATCGGGATGAACGTCAGGTCCGTGATGTCGAGCCGGCTCGCCCAGTCGGTGAACTCTTCCTTGATCTCTTCGAACACCGACCGGTCGTAGTCGACGAGGTCCATCTTGTTCACGCACAGGACGAGGTGCGGGATCCGCAGGAGCGACGCGATGAACGCGTGGCGCTTCGACTGCTCGAGGATGCCTTTGCGCGCGTCGACGAGGATCAGCGCCAAGTTGGCCGTCGACGCGCCCGTCACCATGTTGCGCGTGTACTGAATGTGGCCGGGAGTGTCGGCGATGATGAACTTCCGCTTCGGCGTGGCGAAGTACCGGTACGCGACGTCGATCGTGATGCCCTGCTCCCGCTCCGCCCGGAGCCCGTCCGTGAGCAGCGCCAGGTCGGTGTACTCGTCCCCTCGTTCGCGGCTCGTGCGCTCGACCGCCTCGAGCTGGTCCTCGAGGATCTGCTTCGAGTCGTACAGCAGGCGGCCGATGAGCGTGCTCTTGCCGTCGTCGACGGAGCCGGCGGTCGCCAGCCGGAGCATCTCCACTAGAAGTACCCCTCGCGCTTCCGGTCCTCCATCGCCGACTCGGAGAAGCGGTCGTCGGCGCGTGTCGCGCCCCGCTCGGTGATCCGGGACGCGGCGATCTCGACGACGATCTCGTCGGCGGTGGCCGCGCTCGATTCGACGGCCGCGGTGCAGCTCATGTCGCCGACGGTGCGGAACCGCACCAGCGCCTCGAACGGCTCCTCGCCGTCCTGCGTGGGGAGATACGGGCCCACGGCCATGATCATCCCGTCGCGGCGGAACACCTCCCGCCGGTGCGCGTAGTAGATCGACGGGAGCTCGACGCCGTCGGTGGCGATGTACTGCCACACGTCCAGCTCGGTCCAGTTCGACAGCGGGAAGACGCGGCAGGTGCTCGCCGGCGCGGTGCCGCCCGTTGTAGAGGTTCCACAGCTCGGGCCGCTGGTTCTTCGGGTCCCACTGCCCGAACTCGTCCCGATGGGAGAACACGCGCTCCTTCGCCCGGGCCTTCTCCTCGTCGCGGCGTCCCCCGCCGAACACGGCGTCGAAGCGGTGCTCTGCGATCGCCTCGAGCAGCACGGACGTCTGGAGCCGGTTGCGCGACGCCCCGGGACGCTCCTCGACGACGCGCCCGGCGGCGATGGCGTCGGGAACGGACGCCACGACGAGCCGGACGCCGAGCTCGGCGATCCGCCGGTCGCGGAACTCGAGCGCCTCGGGGAAGTTGTGCCCGGTGTCGACGTGCATCACCGGAAACGGGATCGGCGCCGGAGCGAACGCCTTCTCGGCCAGGCGCAGCATCACGGCGGAGTCCTTGCCCCCCGAGAACAGCAGGACCGGGCGCTCGAACTCGGCCGCGACCTCCCGGATGATGTGGATCGACTCCGCCTCGAGGGCGGCGATGTGCGAGAGCTGCCGGTGCCCGCGGCCGAAGTAGGAGCCGCGGGCGTCGTGCGCCAGGGGGGTGGGGTCGGGAGCGGTCATCGTCGAGAACGGCCTACGCGTGTAGGCCGCACTCGATCTTGTCGGTGCCCGCCCACCGCCCGGCGCGCGCGTCCTCGCCGTTGCCGACGGGACGGCTGCACGGCCAGCAGCCGATGGACCGATAGCCGCGATCGGCCAGCGGATGCGTCGGCAGACCGCGGTCTCGCACGTATCCCTCGACGTCGTCGTCGCCCCACGTGGCCAGGGGGTTCACCTTCACCAGGCCGCGCCCGATGTCGTACGAGACGATCGGCGCGTTGGCACGGGTGGGCGCCTCGACCCGCCGCAAGCCGGTCATCCAGGCCGCCTTGCCCTCGAGGGCGCGCCCCAGGGGCTCGACCTTCCGCAGCGCGCAGCACCCGTCCGGATCCTGCTGCCACCGGTTGTCCGGCGCGATCTCGGGCTGCATGACCGTCAGGTTGAGGTCGTAGCGGCGACGGATCTGGTCGACGTACCAGAGCGTCTCGGCGAAGTGGTACTGGGTGTCGAGGAACACGACCTCGATCTCGGGCGCGACCTGCGCGGCCACGTCGATGAGCACGCAGTCCTGGAAGGACGCCGCCAGGACGAGATCGTCGCCGTACCGGTCCCATGCCCAGCCGACGACCGCGGACGCCGGAGCCGACTCGAGCGACGCCGACACGTCGGCGAGCTCGGCCAGGTCGGGGATCGGCGCGGCAGTAGTGGTCATGTGGCGCACTCGCTGTCGCCGACGTCCTTCTCGTACGGACCGGTCTCGTCGAAGTCGACGTAGAACTCGGGTGCTTCGTCGGGCGTCGGGAACTGGTCCAGGTCCTTGACCGCGGTGCCGACCGCGGCGGCGCCGCCGGAACGCTGGAGCCACTCGCCGAAGGTCTCGCCCGCCGAGCGCTCGCCGGCGAACTTGCCGACGATCCGCACGACCGCCTCCGACGCCCGCTTGGCCGGGAGCTTCGCCGCCTTCTCCCCGAACGCCACCTCCATGTGGCCGACCTGGCCGCCGAGGAGCATCTGGTAGCCGGGGGCGGCGCGGCCATGGGCGCGGCGCTCGATCCCGACGAAGCCGATGTCGGAGATGTGGTGCTGGCCGCACGAGTTGGTGCAGCCCGAGATGTTGACGCGCACGCCGCCGACGTCTGCCAGGCCGGCGTTCTCGAGCGCCGTACCGATGTCGTCGGCGAGACCGCGCGACTGGGTGACGGCGAGGTTGCACGTGTCGGCGCCGGGGCATGCCACGACGTCGCGGGCGAGCTCGGCGCCCGGCTCCGCCATCCCGATCGCGGTGAGCCGCGGTGCAGGTCGGCGAGCTGGTCCTCGCGCAGCCCTCGCAGCGCGAAGTTCTGCCGGTTCGTGACGCGCACGTCGAACCCGAACTCGCGCTGGATCTCCGCCAGCTGACGGAACTGGTCGGAGGTGATGTCGCCGAGGCGGGCGTACGCGTAGGCGCTGACGGTGCCGTTGGCGCGGCCGCGCACGACGTTGGCGTTCTCCCACCGCTCGTACTGCGTGAGACCGAGGAAGTTGACCGGTGCCTGCCCGACCTGGGTGACCGGGCCCGTGCCCGCACCTGCGGGCGCGTCGCCGTGCTCTTGGACGGCGTCGGGGATGCCGCCGGGGTAGGAGCTCGCGGCGGGGAGGAACTTGCGCTCCTTGAAGATGCGCTCGCGCAGCTCCTCCATGCCCATCGTGTCGACCAGCCACTTCATGCGCGCCCGCAGCTTGTTGTCGCGGTTGCCGTAGTGGTCGAACACGCGCACGATCGCCTCGAGCGTCGGCATGAGCTGCTCGCGTGGCGTGAACTCCTCGAGCGCCTGCGCGGGATGCGGGTTGGCGCCGAGCCCGCCGGCGACGAACACCTTGAAGCCGGGCTCGAGCGTGCCGTCGGGCTTGGGGCGGTTCACGCCGATGACGCCGACGTCGTTGAACATGGCCTGGCCGCAGTCGGTGACGCAGCCCGAGAAGTTGATCTTGAACTTGCGCGGCAGCCGCTGCGCGTACGGGTTGCGCAGGAAGAACTCGGTGGTCGCCTTGGCCCACGGGCTGATGTCGAGCACCTCGAACGGGCACGCGCCGGCGAGGTGGCAACCGGTCACGTTGCGGACGGTGTCGCCGCACGCCTCGCGGCTGGTCAGGTCGACCGACGCCAGCAGGCGCAGGAGCTCGGGCGTCTGCTCGAGCTGCACGAAGTGCATCTGCACGTTCTGGCGGGTGGTGAGGTGCGCCCAGCCGCGCGAGTACTCGTCGGCGAGGTACCCGAGCATCTCGAGCTGCTCGGGGACGAGCGAGCCGTGGGGGACCTTGACCCGCACCATCTGGTTGTGCCCGCCCTGGCGCTGGCCGTAAATGCCCTGGTTCAGGCGGAAGACCCGGAAAACGTCCTCGTCGATCTCGCCGGCGAGATACTGGCGGACGCCTTCCTCGAACTTGACCAGCTCCTCGTCGACGACGGGGTCGAGGGGCCGGGTCGACAGCGTGCTCACGTCGATGGCCATGTCGTCCTCCGGAAAGGGTGGATCCAGGAAAACTGAGTGCTGCGGTCGGATTTAGGCTAGCGGGTCCGGGTCCGAAATACCACCGCCCAGGTCAGGAATATTTCCCGACGCCGCAGGTCGTGATTCGTCTTCCACGCGACAGAATCCCGACGTGCCCGACAGGCGCCTGTCCCGCCGTTCGTTCCTCGGCCGCACCGCCGCCCTGGGCGGCGCCGTCGCCCTGAGCCGGCTGGGATGGCCCGAGCTGAGCGGGCCGGCACGCGCAGCGACGCCCAGGCCCATCCGCCCGCCCGGGTCGCTCCCGCATCCGAAGCTCCCCGCCGGCACCGACACCCTGCCGAAGATCGACCACATCGTCGTCGTGATGATGGAGAACCACTCGTTCGACAACTACCTCGGCATGCTCGGCCGCGGTGACGGCTTCGCGCTCGACCACAACGGCCGCCCGACGGCCGCCAACCGCGACGACGAGGGCAACCTCGTCCGTGCGTTCCGCATGCCGAGCACCTGTCAGCTCATGCAGGCTCCGGGCCAGAACTGGAACGCCAGCCACATTCAGTACGACAACGGCCGCAACGACGGCTTCGTGCGCGCCAGTGGGCCCGTCGCCATGGGCTACTGGACCAAGGAGGACCTTCCCTTCTATTACGGGCTCGCCCGCACGTTTCCGCTGTGCGACAGCTGGTTCGGTTCGTGCTTGGGCCAGACGTATCCGAACCGCCGGTTCCTCTTGGCCGGCACGGCTCACGGGCTTGTCAGCACCGACGTCTCGAAGATCCTGGCGCCGTCGCCGCCCAACGGGCTGATCTTCGACCAGCTGGACGCCCACGGCATCAGCTGGCGCAACTACTTCACCGACCTGCCGTCAGACCGGGCTGTACAAGTCGGTGGTCGACAACGACGGCGACAAGCTCGTGAACATCGACCAGTTCTACGCCGACGCCGCCGCCGGCACGCTCCCCGGCCTCTCGCTCGTCGATCCGGGTTTCGACACACGACGAGTCCGAGGAGAACGACGCCGACATCCAGGTCGGCGAGTCGTTCGTGTCACGCGTCGTCAACGCGGCGATGCACGGTCCTGCGTGGTCGAAGACGCTGCTGATCTGGTTGTACGACGAGCACGGCGGCTACTACGACCACGTCCCGCCGCCGCGCGCGATCAAGCCGGACGACATCCCGCCCGACATCCACGTGCCACCCGACCAGCCGGGCGGGTACGACCGGTACGGCTTCCGCGTGCCGGCGGTCATCGTGTCGCCGTATGCGCGGCGCAACTACGTCTCGCACGCGGTGCACGACCACACGTCGATCCTCAAGCTCGTCGAGACGAAATGGAATCTCCCCGCGCTCACCTTCCGCGACGCGAACGCCGACAACCTGCTCGACTCCCTCGACTTCGACCGGCAGGCCTTCCGCGACCCGCCGCGGCTCCCCGAGCCCGGCCGCACGTCCCATCCGTCGACGTGCACGCCGGGCGACCCGGGCCCGATCCCGCCGCCCAACTGACATCGGCTCGATACGCTCCGCCTATGCGGATGTCCCAGCTCTTCCTGCGCACGCTGCGGGACGATCCGGCCGATGCCGAGGTCGACAGCCACCGGCTCCTTGTCCGCGCCGGCTTCATCCGCCGCGTCGCGAGCGGCGTCTACTCGTGGCTGCCGCTCGGCTCGCCGGGTGCTGCGCAAGGTCGCCCAGATCGTCCGGGAGGAGATGGACGCCGCCGGCGCCCAGGAGCTCTGGCTCCCGATCGCTCCAGCCCCTCGAGCTGTGGGAGCGCAGCGGGCGCAACGCCACGTACGGCCCCGAGCTGTTCCGGCTCGCAGGACCGCAAGGAGACCGGGTTCTGCCTGTCGCCGACGGCGGAGGAGGTCATCACCAGCACCGTCGCCGGCGAGTACTCGAGCTATCGCGACCTGCCCGTGAACCTCTACCAGATCAACTGGAAGTACCGCGACGAGCTGCGCCCTCGCTTCGGGATCCTGCGCGGCCGCGAGTTCCTGATGAAGGACGCGTACTCGTTCGACGCCGACGAGGAGGGCCTGCAAGCGGAGCTACCAGCAGATGTTCGACGCGTACACGCGCGTGTTCACCCGGTGCGGCCTCACCTTCCGTCCCGTCGAGGGCGAGGCGGGTGAGATCGGCGGGGACGTGAACCACGAGTTCATGGCCGTCGCCGCCGTGGGCGAGGACGACGTTCGTCTGGTGCAAGAGCTGCGACTACGCCGCCAACATCGCAAGTCGGCGACGCCGCGGCGCACCCACCGACGGAGGCGTCGCGCCGGCAGGCGACATCTCCGCGATGGAAAAGGTGCACACGCCCGACCTGCCCGGCATCGACGGCGTCGCCGCCGAGCTCGGCGTCGCTCCCGGCGAGCTGCTCAAGTCGATCGCCTTCGACATCGACGGCGAGGTCGGGCTCGCGCTGGTGCCCGGCGACCGCGAGGTCAACCCGTACCTGCTGCAAAAGGCCGTCGCGCCGCGCACGGCTCGGCTGTTCGACGACGACGACTTCGAACGGCATCCCGAGCTGCCCAAGGGCTACATCGGTCCGCATCTCCCCGACGTGTCGCTGGTCGTCGCCGACCGGTTCGTTCGCTCGCAGGGAGTCGTGGGTCACCGGCGCGAACGAGCCCGACTACCACGTCCGCCGCGCCGTGCTCGATCGCGACTTCCACGTCGACGCATGGGCCGACATCGCGCAAGTCGTCACCGGCGACCCGTGCCCGCGTTGCGGCGAGACGCTCTCGGTCGACCGCGGCATCGAGGTCGGGCAGGTGTTCCAGCTCGGCACCAAGTACACCGAAGCGCTCGACTGCATGTACACCGACGAGGCGGGCGAGCAGCACCCGATGGTGATGGGTTGCTACGGGATCGGCGTGACGCGCATCGTCGCGGCCGTCGCCGAGGAGCACCACGACGACCTCGGCTTCGCGTGGCCGGCCGCCGTCGCGCCGTACGACGTGCACCTCGTCGCGCTTCCCGGCAAGGGCGACCAGGCCGCCGACGTCGCCGCCGCCGCGGACCGCCTCTACGACGAGCTCACGCGCCGCCGGCGTCGACGTGCTCTACGACGACCGCGATGCAAGCCCCGGGATCAAGTTCGCCGACGCCGACCTGCTCGGCATGCCCACGCGTGTCACCGTCGGCGCCCAGGGGCTCGCACGGGGCGTGGTCGAGCGCCGCGACCGCGCCACCGGCGAGCGAAGACGAGCTCGCCGCCGGCGACGTCGTCGCGGCCGTCCTTGCGAGCCGGTCATGAAGCTCCCGGTCACCCCGCCGGTGTCGCCGATGCTCGCGAAGCTCGTCCGCGAGCTCCCGACCGCCGACGGGATGCTCTACGAGCCGAAGTGGGACGGCTTCCGGTGCATCGTGTTCCGCGACGGCGACGAGATCGAGCTCGGCAGCCGCAACGAGCGCCCGTTCAACCGGTACTTCCCCGAGCTCGTCGAGCAACTGCGCGGCGCGCTGCCCGAGCGAGCAGTGTCGACGGCGAGATCGTGATCGCCACCGAGCACGGCCTCGACTTCGATCGCTCTGCAGATGCGCATCCATCCGGCCGCGAGCCGGGTGGCGAAGCTGGCGGCCGAGACGCCGTCGAGCTTCGTCGCGTTCGACCTGCTCGCCGAGGGCGACGACGACCTCCGTCGAGCACCCGTTCGTCCGAGCGGCGCCAGCGCGCTCGAGCGGATGCTGCGCCGAGCCAAGCCGCCGATCCACCTCACGCCGTCGACCGCCGACCCGGCGATCGCCGCCGACTGGTTCGAGCAGTTCGAGGGCGCCGGCCTCGACGGGGTGATCGCCAAGCCGCGGGCGGGCGAGTACCGCGAGAACGAGCGCGCCTGGTTCAAGGTCAAGCACCAGCGCACCGCCGACTGCGTCGTCGCCGGGTTCCGCACGCACAAGGACGGCGACGGCGTCGGCTCGCTGCTCCTGGGCCTCTACGACGACGAGGGGACGCTCCACCACGTCGGGGTGGCGAGCAGCTTCGCGGCGCCGCTGCGCAAGAAGCTCGCCAAGGAGCTCCAGCCGTACCGGAAGAACGCCCTCGAGGGGCACCCGTGGCGCGAGTGGGCCGACGCCCAGGCGCAGGAGGCGGGAGGCCGGATGCCGGGCGCGCCGAGCCGCTGGAACGCCAAGAAGGACATGCGCTGGGAGCCGCTGCGGATCGAGCTCGTCGCCGAGGTCGCCTACGAGCACCTCCAGGGCGACCGCTTCCGCCACACCGCCCGGTTCCAGCGCTGGCGGCCCGACCGGGACCCGAGCTCGTGCACCTACGAACAGCTCGAGGCGCCCGTCCCCCCCGAGCTCGCACGAGATCTTCGGTCTGTAGCGGATCGCGAGTCGTTCGCGAGGGGTTCAACCGGGCGAAACCCGTTATACTTACGGGGTTCGGTCGTGACTGACGACCGACCCACTGGCAGGCGGGACGTGGGCGTAAGCCCACGTTTTTTGTTGGCCGGCGGGTGGCAACGGAGGGCTGATCGAGGACCAGGACGGTCGAGGACAGCAAGGAGGTGAGCGCCGGTGCCGGAACGGGAGACGATCGTTGCCGCGATCGAGCCGGTGCTCGCGACGTTGGGCCTCGAGGTCTTCGACGTCCAGCTCACCGGTTCGGGGCGCGCCAGCACGGTTCGGGTCATCGTCGACCGTGACGGCGGCGTCGACCTCGACGCGATCACGGCGGCACCGGACGCTACGCAGGTCCTCGACGCCGACGCGGCTCGACGACCTGCCGGGCCGTACGCGCTCGAGGTGAGCAGCCCCGGCCTCGAGCGTCCGCTCCGCCGGCCCGACGCACTTCCGCCGGGCGGTGGGCGAGACCGTGTCGTCAAGATCCGCGGCGACGCCGACGGCGAGGTGCGCCGCCTCCGCGGCGTGCTCGTCGCCGCCGACGAGCGACGGCGTCGAGGTCGACGTCGACGACACCGACGTCGGCGAGCACGTCGACTACGACCAGATCATCGAAGCGCGCACCGTCTTCGAATGGGGTGCGGCGCCGAAGACGCCGGCAAGCGCGCGAAGAAGAAGCAACAGAAGGAAGTCGCCCGATGAACTCCGACATGATGGAGGCGCTCGAGAACATCGAGCGCGAGAAGGGCATCTCGGTCGAGATCATGCTCGAGGCACTGGCGAACGCGCTCGTGACCGCGTACAAGCGCATGCCCGAACGCGGCCGAGGAGGCGCTGGTCGAGATCGACGTCGAGACCGGCGACATCCGCGTCATCGCGCAGGAGCTCGACGAAGAGGGCAACGTCGTCCGCGAGTGGGACGACACGCCCGACGACTTCGGTCGCATCGCGGCGCAGACCGCCAAGCAGGTGATCCTCCAGCGGATCCGCGACGCCGAGCGCGAGATGAAGTACGAGGAGTACGCCGGCCGCGAGGGCGACATCGTCACCGGGATCATCCAGCAGACCGACCAGCGCTACACGCTGCTCGACCTGGGCAAGGTCGAGGCGCTGCTGCCGCAGGCCGAGCAGGTCCAGAACGAGCGCTACGAGCACGGCTCGCCGGCTCAAGGCGTACATCGTCGAGGTGCGCAAGACGGCCAAGGGCCCGCAGATCGTCGTGTCGCGCACGCACCCCGGCCTCGTGAAGCGGCTCTTCGAGCTCGAGGTGCCCGAGATCGTCGACGGCGTCGTCGAGATCAAGGCGATCGCCCGCGAGCCCGGGCACCGCACGAAGATCGCGGTCGCGTCGAACGACAACAACGTCGACCCCGTCGGCGCGTGCGTCGGCGCTCGCGGCTCGCGGGTGCGGATGGTCGTGAACGAGCTGCGGGGCGAGAAGGTCGACATCGTCCCGTACAGCGACGAACACCGACGAGTTCGTCATGAAGGCGCTGGCGCCGGCGCGCGTGCGCGAGGTCCGCATCCACGACGAGACCGGCACCGCCGAGGTGATCGTCCCCGACTTCCAGCTCTCGCTCGCGATCGGCAAGGAAGGGCCAGAACGCGCGGCTCGCCGCTCGCCTCACCGGCTGGCGTGTCGACATCAAGAGCGAGACCCAGCTCCAGGAAGAGGAGGCCGGCGGCGGCGTCGAGTACGCCGAGGGCGAATGGGTGAAGAACGACAGCGGCGAGCTCGTCTGGCAGCCGGCCGAGGGCGGCGAGGCGATCTCGGCCGCCGAGGCCGGGTACGCCGCGCCCGATCCGACTGTCGTGGCGGCCAAGGAGGGCGACGGCGACAGCGCCGACGGCGACAAGGCGGCGGCCAAGGAAGGCGGACTCGTCGAGCGACGCGCCGGCCGATTCGTCGAGCGAATCGACGGAAGAGTCGCAGCCGGCGCCGGAGGCCGCCGAGAGCGAGACCGCGGCGGCGGCCGTCACGAGCGAGGGTGGCGACGCGGCCACAGCGAAGCGGGGGGAGGACGGCGGCAGCTGAGCAAGCCCGGCGGCGCAGAACGTGCGTCGGCTGCCGTCGGGTCGCCGATCCGCACGAGCTCGTGCGGATCGCCCGGGCGCCCGACGGCACGGTGTCGGTCGGCGCAGGACCGGGGCGGGGCGCGTGGCTCTGCGCCTCCACCACTGCCGAATGCTTCGAGCAGGCGGTGGGGCGCCGGGTGCTCGAGCAGGCGCTTCGCACACGGCTGTCGGCCGTAGAGCTCGCGTCCTTACGTGCGAAACTGGTGGAACCTCTGAAGAACGGCGGCGAACGAGAGTAAATGGCGACCAAGAAGATTCGGGTCTACGAGCTGGCGAGGGAGCTCGGCGTCGAGAACGCCGTGGTGCTCGACCTCGCGAACGAGCTCAAGATCGGCGTGAAGAGTCATTCGTCGAGCATCGACGACCCGTCGGCCGATCGCGTCCGCCGCCTGGCCGACTCGAAGGGCCTGCGCAAGGAGCCCGTCGTCGAGGAGCCCGAGCCGCCGCCGCCCCCGCCGCCGCCCGAGCCCGAGAAGGTCCCGGCGGTGGAGAAGGCACCCGCGCCCGTCGTCGAGCCGGCCGAGCCCGAGGCCGCGCCGCCTCCGCCCCACCGCGTGGTGCGCTCGACGGGCGGGCTGCCCGAGCCGGCCCCGATCGCCCCGCGACCCGCGCCCGCGCGCGAGCCGGCTCCCGCTCCGGGTGAACGTCGCGAGGAGGCTCCCGCTGCTGCCAGCGATGCGGCCGCTCCGCCCGCGCCCCCTGCTGCGCCGCGCAGCCCCTCGGGCCGTCCGATCCCGCCCCCGCCCGGCGGGCGTCCGATCCCGCCGCCCCCCGGTGCCCGTCCGCTCACGCCCTCCGGTCCTCCCCGCAGTGGCGCGCCCCGTACCGGCGGCGCCCCGTCCGGCGCGCCTCGCGGCGGCCCCGGTGGCGGGCGCGGCGGAGGCGGCTTCCCGCGCAGTGGTCCCGGTGGTCCTCCGGGCGGCCCGCCCGGCGGTCGGGGCGGCTATCAGGGTCGAGGCCGGCCCGGTCCGCAGGGTCAGCGGCCGCGACGGAAGAAGCGTCGCCGCCGCAACTTCGAAGACCTCGGTCCTGCCGAGCATCCGCAGCTCACGCCGACCGACGCCCCCGTTCCCGAGGGCGAGATCGTGGTGCCGCGCGGCATCACGATCCAGGAGCTCGCGCCCAAGCTGAACCGGACCGCCGCCGACCTGGTGCGGGTGCTGTTCGACGCGGGCGAGATGGTCACCGGCACGCAGTCTCTGGCCGACGAGATGATCGAGCTCATCGGCGAGACCCTCGGCGCCGAGGTGCTGCTGGTCGAGCCGGGCCAGGAGGAGGAGCTCGAGCTCCGGGCGCTGCTGGGCGACGACGAAGAGGAAGAAGAGGACGAGAGCCTCCTCGAGCCGCGCGCGCCCGTCGTGACCGTCATGGGGCACGTCGACCACGGGAAGACCACGCTGCTCGACCGGATCCGCGAGGCGCACGTCGTCGACAGCGAAGCCGGTGGCATCACCCAGCACATCGGCGCATACCAGGTCGTGAAGAACGACCGGCAGATCACGTTCATCGACACCCCCGGCCACGAGGCGTTCACCGCCATGCGCGCCCGCGGCGCGCAGGCGACCGACATCGCGGTGCTCGTCGTCGCCGCCGACGACGGCGTCATGCCGCAGACCGTCGAGGCGATCAGTCACGCCAAGGCGGCCGAGGTGCCGGTCATCGTCGCGATCACCAAGGTCGACAAGGGCGACGCCGATCCGCAGCGCACGCGCCAGCAGCTCGTCGAGCAGGAGCTCGTGCCCGAGGAGTGGGGCGGCGACACGCTCGTCGTCGAGGTGTCCGGCACCGAGGGCACCGGCGTCCCCGAGCTGCTCGACGCGATCCTGCTCGTCGCCGACGTCCAGGACCCGCCGCTCATGGCGAACCCGAAGGCGCCGGGGCGTGCGTTCGTGCTCGAGGCCAACCTCGATCCCGGCCGCGGCCCGGTGGCATCGGTGCTCGTCGAGCGCGGCATCCTCCACGTCAGCGACCCCGTGGTCGCCGGCGGCGGCTGGGGCAAGGTGCGGGCGCTGTTCGACGAGCACGGCAAGCAAGTCGCCGACGCCGGCCCGTCGATGCCGGTCGAGGTGCTCGGCCTCGACGACGTCCCCCTCGCGGGTGACGAGCTGCGCGTCGCACCCGACGAGAAGACGGCACGCACGGTCGCCGAGGCGCGCGCCCGCCGGCGCCGCGCCGCCAGCCTCACGCACCCGATGACGCTCGCCGGCGGCGCCCGCCTCGAGGACATCTTCGCCATGGTGCAGCGGGGCGAGATCGCCACGCTCAACCTCGTCCTCAAGGCGGACGTGCAGGGCTCGCTCGAGGCCGTGACCGAAGCGCTGCGCAAGATCGACCAGGAGCACGAAGAGGTCCGGTTGTCGTTCGTGCACCGCGGCGTCGGCGGGATCACCGAGTCCGACGTGAACCTCGCCTCGGTGTCGAATGCCACGGTCATCGGCTTCAACGTGCGGCCCGACCGCGGCGCCCGCGAGCTCGCCGAGGCCGAGGGCGTCGACCTGCGTCTGTACGAGGTCATCTACCAGGTGCTCGAGGACGTGCAGCAGGCGCTCGTCGGCATGCTCAAGCCCGAGTTCGAGGAAGTCGTCACGGGCGACGCCGAGGTCCGCGAGGTGTTCTCGATCCCGCGTGTCGGCAGAGTGGCCGGCTGCTACGTGCAGAACGGCGTGATCACGCGCGGCTCGAGAGTCCGGTTCCTGCGCGAGGGCGTCGTCATCTGGAACGGCACGATCACCTCGCTCAAGCGGTTCAAGGACGACGCCCGCGAGGTGCAGCAGGGCTTCGAATGCGGCATCGGCCTCAGCGACTTCCAGGACCTCAAGCAGGGCGACGTCATCGAGACCTACGAGCTCAGGGAAATCGCCCGCACCTGAGGTCGGCTGCGAAGGTGGCGCGATGAGCTCACGTCGCGCGACCGCCCGCGACGCGCTCGGGATGCCCGTCCCTCCGTCGTGGGTGGCCCGATCGGTCAACCGGGTGCGCGACGCGCTGGGCCTCGGGCGCCGCAAGCTCGCACCGCCGTTCATCGTCACCCTGGAGCACCTTCAGGGGATGATCGACAACAAGGCCCTCGTGGTCGCGGTCGAGCTCGAGATCCCCGACCACCTTCACGGTGGGCCACGGCGCGCTCCCGACCTCGCCGCTGACGTCGGCGCCGACGCCGACGCGCTGAACCGGCTGCTCCGGTTCCTGGTGTCGCGCGGCTTGCTCGGGATGACGAGGGACGGCCGCTACCGGAACAACGCCGTGTCCGACGCGCTACGGCGCGACCATCCGTGGTCGGCGCGTGACTGGGTGCTGTTCTTCGGTGGCGACTGGCACTGGAGGATGTGGAACGAGGCGAAGCACTCGTTCGTGACGGGGGAGAGCGCGGCGCGCGCGGCGACCGGTCACGAGTTCTTCGAGTACGTGAACGAGGTCGACGCGGATGCCGGTGCGGCGTTCAACGGCGCGATGACCGAAGGCTCCCGCCTCCAGGGGCTGCTCGTCGTCGACGCGTATGACTTCTCGAGTGTGACGAGCGTGTGCGACGTCGGCGGGGGTACCGGCGCCATCATGGGCGACCTGCTCGCCGCGCATCCTGCGCTGCGCGGCGTCGTGTTCGACCTTCCGCAGCTGGCCGATCCGGCGCGGGCCGCCCTCGCGGCGCGCGGTGTCGGCGACCGGTGTGAGTTCGTCGCCGGCGACTTCTTCACGGCCGTGCCCGAGGGGCACGACCTGTACACGCTCTTTGCGATCGTCCACGACTGGGACGACGAGCGTTGCACGACGATTCTCCGCAACATCCGGCGGGCGATGACGCCGGGGGCCCGAGTGCTCGTGACGGAGATGCCCGTCCCCGAGGGCCCGGCGCCGAGCTTCGCCAAGGTGATGGACCTCGAGATGCTCATCCTCACCGGCTCGGGGCGGGAGCGGACGGCTGCCGAGTACCGGGCCCTGTTCGGCCGGGCGGGGTTCGCCGTGCAGCGCGAGATCCCGCTGCCGTCGCTCTTCACCGTGTTCGAGCTGGCGGCCGGCTGACCGCCTCTTGCCACAAAGCGGACATCCAGGTATTGTCACCGAGGCCCTCAGGTACAGGGAGAGAGCGATGGGTGGCTGCTCTTCCCAATCTGTCACAAGGTCGCTCGTCATCGCCCTCGTGGCTGTCCTCGTCGCGTGCAGCGGCGGTTCCGGCGGCGGGGAGAAGGCCTCCCCCAAGACGTCCCCGCCCACTTCGTCGAACCCGCCGCCGACGATCGACCTGAGCAAGCCCATCCCCGGCGGCTCGCTCCACGGCACCCCCCGCCCCCCGCTCGAGAACACCGGAACCGACTACGTGGCGATCTTCAAGTCGCTGATCGCGAACCAACGATGGATTAGTGAGAACCCCGACCCGGCGCTGATCTCCGATGTCTACGTTCCGGGTACGCCGGGCCACGACGCTCGCGTGTCCGCTTATCAGTACCTCGTCGACAACGGCTATCGATGGGCGGACGAGGGTTACCAGCTTGATCTCGGTCGACGTAGTTGACGCGCAGACCCGATGTCGTTACGCTTGCGTGTCGTCCAGCAGCTTGAGTTCGAGCGGGTCGTCGACTGCGAACGGACAGCAAGTCGGCGACCTTCGCCGCGCACGACCGCGACAGGACAGCTTGACCGTTCATCGCTGGCGACGGACCCGGTCGGGACGTGGCGGATCGCGGATTGGATCGCGCAGACGGACGGCGCGGTGGTTCAGCTTTGAGGCGCGCTCGCGATGGTTGGTCTGCTCGCTGCTCGCTGGCGATGTCGCGTCGCGCGGCGAGTTGCCGATGATCGCGGGCCCTCCACCGAAGCCGGCGGTGGCACGAGTGGCGACAGCTTCTTCGTCGGGATCATCTCCCCGGGGCAGGACGGTGGCGCCGGAACTGTCAGCGCCGGTGATCCGAACGGGCCGGCGCCGTACAAGTACACGTGGGTGCCCGGGGGCGTGTTCGGCGGGCGCGGTCCCAGCTGTGACGCCGGGTTCGGGCAGCCGGGCTGGCTGCACACCCTCGTCGTCACCGACCTCTCCGGAGCCATCGTCAGCCAAGAGGTTCAGTGCCTCGCCTTGAACCCGGACGGCAGCCTCCCCGCGCCGCCGGCGTTGCCGCCGGTGCCGAGCATCGGGGAGATCTGGCGCGCCGCGCTCCGCCAGATCCCGCCGCCCAAGATCGGCATCAACCCGCGCCCGACCGGCCTCACCGGCCTCGAGACGTGGCTCTGGTACGAAGGCCCCGAAGAGCTCCAGGTGACCACCAGCATCGGGCCGTGGACCGTCACCGGCACCGCGCGGGTCCAGGACGTCGTCTTCGAGATGGGGGAGGGCCGCACCGCCCGGGCCGACCGCGCCGGCTCCGCATCCGACCCGGCCGCGCGCTATGTGTACGAGACGAAAGGCCGGTACCGCGTCGTCGCCACCGCCCGCTGGGGCGCCGACTTCGTCCTCACCGGTCCCGGCCTCCCACCGCGTCCGACTCCCATGGGGGTCGCCGTCCTCCGCTCGAGCGAGGACTACCCGGTCCAGGAAGTCCGCGGCCTGCTCGTGCCTGACCGAGGGACTTGACAGGCGAACATATGTTCGATAGAGTAGCGGCAGCTTCCCCGGTCGGTGTCGTCCCCGAGGGGGAGGCGTGTTCGCGCAGGTGCTCGGACAGCTCGAGCGGATCTCTCAGGAGCTGATTCCGCGCACGCTCGAAGGTCGGCGCGCCGCGGAGCTCTTCAACGAAGCGGCCCGCGCCGAGCGGCTGTGCGCTGCGGTCAAGGCTCGCTTGGCGCGCCGCGTCGAGGAGACGAAGGTCTGGCGGGAAGACGGGCACCGGAGCGCTGCTCACTGGGTGGCCGAGGCCACGGGGGCGACCCTTGGTGCCGCGGCTCGGACGCTCGAGACGGCGCAGGCGCTCGAACAGTTGCCTGAAACCGACGCGGCGTTCCGCTCCGGGCAGCTCTCGGACGTGCAAGCGGCGGAGATCGCGTCGACGGCCGTCGCGGATCCGTCTGCGGAGGCCGAACTGCTCGCGGCTGCGGGCTCGACGAGCGTGAAGGGGTTGCGCGACCGATGCCGGGAGGTGCGCGCCGGCGCCGAGGGCGACGACCAGGCGTGGGCGCGCCGGTTGCACATGAATCGCCGCGCCCACGAGTGGACCGATCCTGACGGTGCGTACCGCATCGAGGCGCGACTCGGCGCCCGATGCCGGCGCGCGCTTCAGCTCGGCCTGGAAGGCGCACACCGACCGGATCTTCTGTGAGGCCCGTCGAGCCGGGCGCCGCGAGCCTCACGCGGCCTACGCCGCCGACGCGCTCGTGGCGCTCGCCGCCGAGGGCCCGTGCAAGCCGGTCGAGGTCCGCGTGACGGTCGACAGCGCAGCGCTCTCCCGTGGCCACTCGAAGAGGGGCGAGCGCTGCGAGATCGATCGGGTCGGCCCCGTCCCGGTCACGACGGCGCGGGCTCTGCTCGACGACGCCTCGGTCGCGGTCTTGATTCGGGACGGCGACGACATCACGGCCGTCTCGTCACCGAGACGGACCGTCTCGACCAAGTTGCGCCGGGCGCTCGAGGCCAGGTACCCGACCTGTGGGGTCAAGGCGTGCGCCAACGACCAGTTCCTCGAGATCGACCACATCGTCCCCGTCGCCGCGCACGGCTGCACCGAGATCGAGAACCTCTGGCGACTCTGCTCGCACCACCATCGCCTCAAGACGTATGCAGGGTGGAGGGTCGTCGGCGAGAACGGTGATCGGGACCTGGTCCCGCCCTGACGGCGACGGCCGCCCCCGCCGCGCCCCGGATCTGACGCCCACATTTCGACGCCGGCCCGCCACAATGGAGTCGTGCACGCCGCCGCCGTCTGCTTCGATCTCCACGTGCCCGAGAGCCGATCGCTGAAGGCGAAGCGGGGCGCGGTCCGCCCGATCGTCGACGGGATCCGCCACAAGTACCGGCTGTCGGTGGCCGAGGTCGACCACCAGAACCAGTGGCAGCGGGCGGCCATCGCCGTCGCGGTCGTCGCCGAGAGCGACGGGCGGCTCCGCCGGGTGCTCGAGCAGGTCGAGCGTTACGTTGCGGGCGCTCCGGATGTCGAACTGTTGGATGTCTCGACTGCATACCTCGAGCCGGAGGACGGCTGACGTGGCGCGCCCGGGCCAGCCGCCGCGGCGGTACCCGCGGACGGCGCGGGTCAACGAGGTCGTCCTCGAGACGCTCGCCGAGGAGCTCGAGCGGCTGTCCGACCCCCGGTTGGGCTTCGTCACGCTGACCGGCGTCGAGGTCAGCCCCGATCTGCGGCAAGCCACCGTCTACTATTCCGTGCTCGGCCCGGCAGAGCAGCACGAAGCGACGTCCAAGGCGCTGCATCACGCCGGGTCGCACCTGCGAACGGTTTTGGGTCACCAGGTTCGGCTCAAGTACCTGCCACGGCTGTCGTTTCGTGAAGACCCCGCGATCACGACCGGCCAGCGAGTCGAGGACATCATCCGGGAGCTCCACCGGCAGGAGGGGCAATGACGCAGCCCAGCGCGACGGAGGTTGACCGGGCACTCGATCGCGCCGTTGACGCGATTCGCGACGCTCCCGACGTCGCGCTCGCGTGCCACGTCAGTCCCGACGGCGACGCCCTGGGCTCGATGCTCGGGCTCTTCCACGTCTTGCGCGGCGCCGGCACGAATTGCGTCGCGTCGTTCCCGACCCCGTTCGTCGTCGCGCCGCATTACCGCGAGCTTCCCGGCCTCGACCGGCTCACGCCGCCGCACGACTTCCCGAGCGAGCCCGCGGTCATGGTCACGTTCGACTGCGGCGCGCTCGGCCGGCTCGGCGACCTCGAGCAGTCGGCCAAGTCTGCGACCGAGCTGATCGTCATCGACCACCACATCTCGAACGACCGGTACGGCTCGATCAACGTGGTCGACCCCGACGCCGCCGCCAGCGGATCGCTCGTCTACCAGCTCGTCCGCATGCTCGGCCTGCCCCTCAACCGCGACGCCGCCGTATGCCTGTACGCCGCGCTCGTCTGCGACACCGGCCGGTTCCAGTACGACACCACCACGCCCGCCGTCTTCAGCATGGCGCGCGAGCTCGTGCAGCACGACGTCCCGGTCTCGCGCCTGAGTCGCACGCTGTTCGAGGAGCACCGGTTCGCGTATCTCAAGCTCCTCGGCGACGCGCTGAACAGCGCGCACCTCGTCCCCGAGCGGCGCTTCGTCTGGACCGCGGTGACCCAGAGCGACCTCGCGAAGCATCAGGTCACGATCGAGGAGGTCGAGGGCCTCATCGACATCCTGCGCCGCACCGCCGAGGCCGAGGTCACGTGCGTCCTCAAAGAGGAGGCCGACGGCACTGTCCGCGTGAGCCTGCGGTCGCTCGGCGAGGTCGACGTGCGCAGCATCGCCGAGGCCGAAGGCGGCGGCGGCCACCGCTTCGCCGCCGGCTTCAGCTCCGACGACGGCGTCGACGCGGTCGTGGGGCGGATCGAGCACAAGCTTCCGATTGCGCGCTGACCGGCCGTTCATGGCCACGCACGGCGTGATCGTCGTCGACAAACCCGCCGGCTGGACCTCGCACGACGTCGTGGCGAAGGTCCGCAAGATCTATCACCAGCGGCGCGTCGGGCACGCCGGGACGCTCGATCCCGACGCGACGGGCGTGCTCCTCGTCGGGCTCGGACGCGCCGACTCGGCTGTTGCGCTTCCTCCAGGACACCGGCAAGGGATACCGGGGCACCATCGTGTTCGGCGTGTCGACCACGACCCTCGACGCCGTCGGGAGAGGTGGTCGACCGGCGACCGATGCCGATCGACCAGGCGGACATCGAGGCGGTGATCCCGTCGTTCCTCGGCGAGATCGAGCAACTCCCGCCGATGGTCTCGGCCGTGAAAGTCGGCGGCCGGCGACTCCACGAGCTGGCTCGGCGCGGCGAGGAGGTCGAGCGCGCCCCCGACGCGTCCGCGTCGACCGAATCGACATCGAAGCGTTCGAGCCCGGTCCGTATCCCGCTGCGACCGTCCTGGTCGAGTGCAGCAGCGGCACGTACGTGCGGTCGTTGGCCGCGGACATCGGCGGGCGCCTCGGAGGTGTCGCGCACCTCGGTGAGCTCCGCCGCCTGCATATCGGTTCGTTCACGCTCGACGAGGCCCGTACCCTCGCCGACATCGAAGCGGACCCAGACACGGCCGTGCTGCCACCCGTCACGGCCATGCGCGACCTCGAGCAGGTGAGCATCGACGCCGAACAGGCCCGCGCCGTCGCGCACGGTGTCACGTTCCCGGCCGCGGTGTTCGCCGGCGAGAACGCCGGGCCCGGTCCGTTCGCGGTCGTCGGGCCCGACGGCGAGTTGCTCGCGGTGTACGAGCGTCGCCGCGCGGCGGTGAAACCGGCGGTGGTCCTCGCCCCGGTCGAGGCGACCTGACCGGTGCGCGTCGTCACCGGCAGCGACGACGCGGCCCTCGCCGCGGTGCGGACCGACGGCGCGGTCGTCACGATCGGCGCCTATGACGGCGTGCATCTCGGCCACCAGGCCGTGTTGCGCCTCGTGCGCGAGCTCGCCGACGCCCGCGGGTTCGACGCGGCGCTGGTCACCTTCGACCGCCATCCCGCGGAGGTGGTCCGCCCCGAGTCCGCGCCACGCTTGCTGACGACGCTCGAACAGCGGCTCGAGCTCCTCGACGCGACCGGCGACCTCGATCTGTGCTGGGTGCTCACGTTCGACGAGGCGCGCAGCAAGGAAGCGGCGGAGGACTTCGTGCGCGAGGTGCTCGTCGACGGGATCGGCGCGCGGTTGGTGGTCGTGGGGGCCGATTTCCACTTCGGGCATCGCCGGGGCGGCAACGTGCCGTTGCTCGAGCGCATGGGTGCCGAGCTCGGCTTCGAGGTGCTCGGCCTGGGCCTGGTCGCCGTCGAGGGCGACCCGACCGCCGTGCCGTACTCGTCGACCCGGATCCGTGAGCTGCTGGCCAAGGGCGACGTCGCCGAGGCGGCGCGCCTGCTGGGCCGGCCCCACGAAGTGCGCGGGGTCGTGGAGCGAGGCGACCAGCGCGGCGCCGAGCACCTCGGCATGCCGACCGCCAACCTCACCGTCCCCGAACGAATCTGCCTCCCCGCCGACGGCGTATACGCGGGGACATTCGTCGACGAGGACGAGGTCGAGCGCCCGGCAGCGATCTCGGTCGGAACCCGTCCGACCTTCTACGAGGACGGCGACGTCCTCGTCGAGGCGTACGTGCTCGGCTTCGACGGCGATCTCTACGGGCAGCGGGTGAAGGTGCGGTTCCGGGAGTGGGTCCGTGGCCAAGAGAGATTCGATTCCACCGAGGCGCTCGTCGAGCAGATGAACGCCGACGTGGAGGCGACCCGCCGCATCTTGGCCGTCTGAGGCGCCGTGGTATCCTCGACTGTGCGTCGGCATGTGCTGACGCATTCCCACATCAGCACGAAGACCGAAGCTGCTGCATGCCCGACACCACGGCCACGATCGCCGAGCACCGCCTCCACGAGACCGACACCGGCTCGCCGGAGGTGCAGGTGGCGCTGCTCACAGAGCGGATCAACCACCTCACGGAGCACCTGAAGGTCCACGCAAAGGACCATCACTCGCGCCGGGGACTGCTCGTGCTCGTCGGCCGGCGGCGCCGGTTGCTCGACTACCTCCGGCGCAACGACGTCGAGCGGTATCGAGCGCTCATCGCGAAGCTCGGCCTCCGCCGCTGAGCGTCGCGGCACCAAGAAGGAAGAAGTAGACGAGCAAGGGCAGTCGGTTGTCAGTCGCCACCGCCCGGGCCCGACCCGGACCGTGACCACTGAGAACCGGATGCCCTCTCCAATCACGCAACAGGAGAGAGGTTCCATGCCTGCCACACAGGCGGATGGCGCAATTCGCGTCGAGGGCGTCGTCAACGACGCCGGCAAGACCATGTCGTTCGAGACGGGCCGTATGGCCCCCATGGCCGACGGCGCCGCCGTCGTCAAGATCGGCGACACCACCCTGCTCACCACGGTCGTCACCGACAAGCCGCGGAAGGAATCGACTTCTTCCCGCTGACGGTCGACGTGGAAGAGCGCATGTACGCGGCGGGCAAGATCCCGGGGTCGTTCTTCCGCCGCGAGGGTCGTCCCGGGGAGCAGGCGATCCTCACGTGCCGGCTCACCGACCGGCCCTTGAGGCCGTCGTTCCCCGAGGGGTTCCGCAACGAGGTGCAGGTCATCTCGACCATCCTCGGCGCCGACCTCGAGAACCCGCACGACATCGCGTCGATCAACGGCGCGTCGGCGGCTTTGACGGTCTCGGGCATCCCCTTCAACGGCCCGATCGGCGCCGTGCGGTTGGCGCACCACCACGGTGAGTGGATCGCGCACCCGACGTACCAGGAGGGTGACGAGTCGACGTTCGAGCTCGTCGTCGCCGGTCGGCGGACCGACGCCGGCGAGATCGCGATCATGATGGTCGAGGCCGGCGGCACCGAAGCGACGTGGGAGCTGTACGAGCAGGGCGCGCCCAAGATCACCGAGGAGCTCATCGCCGACGGCCTCGAGGCGTCGAAGCGCTGGATCGGCGCGTCGATCGACCTTCAGCTCGAGCTGCGCACGGCTTACGAGGAGGAGCGCGGCCCGATCGAGACGATCTCGTACGAGGTCCACAGGGACTACGACGACGACGTCTACGCAGCCGTCGAGGAGGCTGCCCGCAGCGACGTCGAAGAGGCGATGAAGATCGCCGACAAGACGGCTCGTGAGGAGCGCACGCACGAGCTCGAGGCAAAGGTGGTCGAGAAGCTCGCGGGCACGGCCGAGTCGCCGGGGAAATTCGCGCGATCGTGCCGGCCAGATCAAGAAGGCCTTCCGGTCGCTGCAGAAGGACGTCGTCCGCAAGCGCATCGTCAACGAGGGCGCGCGCATCGACGGGCGCGGCCCATCCGACATCCGCGTGCTCTCGGCCGAGGTCGGCGTGATCTCCACCGCCCACGGCTCCGGGTTGTTCCAGCGGGGCGAGACGCAGGTGCTGAGCGTGGCGACGCTCGCCATGCCGCGCATGGAGCAGATGCTCGACACCATCGGCATCGACGAGCGCAAGCGGTACATGCACCACTACAACTTCCCGCCGTTCTCGACAGGAGAGGTAGGCCGGGTCGGATCGCCGAAGCGGCGTGAGATCGGTCACGGGGCGCTCGCCGAGCGGGCGCTCATCCCCGTTCTCCCGAGCCAGGAGCAGTGGCCGTACACGATGCGGGTCGTCTCCGACGTCCTGTCGTCGAACGGCTCGACGTCGATGGCCTCCGTCTGCGGCTCGACGCTGTCGCTGATGGACGCGGGCGTGCCGATCAAGGGCTCCGTCGCCGGCATCGCCATGGGCCTCGTGTACGCCGACGGCAAGTACACGACCCTGACCGACATCCTCGGCGCCGAGGACGCGTTCGGCGACATGGACTTCAAGGTGGCGGGGACGGCGGAGTTCGTGACCGCCCTGCAGCTCGACACGAAGATCGACGGTCTTCCCGCCGACGTCCTCGCCCAGGCGCTCCACCAGGCGAAGGAGGCGCGCCTCCAGGTGCTCTCCGTGCTCCACGACGCGATCCCCGAGCCGCGCTCCGACGTCCGGGAGCGGGCGCCGAAGATCGTGAGCTTCGAGATCCCGATCGACAAGATCGGCGAGGTCATCGGTCCGAAGGGGAAGGTCATCAACGCCATCACCCTCGAGACCGGCGCCGACGTCTCGGTCTCCGACGACGGCGTCGTCGGCACGGTGACGATCGGCTCGAAGGACGGCTCGCAGGTCGAGGAGGCCCGCCGGCGCATCGACCTGATCCTCGATCCCCCGATGGCGGAGATCGGCGCCGTGTACCCGGGCAAGGTCGTGAACATCACCAAGTTCGGAGCGTTCGTGAACATCCTCCCCGGCCGGGACGGGCTGCTCCATATCTCGAAGCTGGGCGGGGACCGGCGCATCGACCGGGTCGAAGACGTGCTCAATCTCGGCGATGAGGTCGAAGTGCGCGTTTCGGACATCGACAACCAGGGCAAGCTGTCGCTATCCCTCGTTGGTGAGGGCGACGACGCGAGTGGGTCACCGCGCTCCGATGGCGGATCGGGCGAGCGGCAGTCAGGCAATGGCGAGCCGGATGGGCCGGCTCGCGGCGGACGGGGGCGCGACCGGGATCGAGCGCCCGACCGGGAAGGCGGCAGGGGGGCAGGCCGAGCGAAGGAATCTGTGTCCTTCGAGCAGTACTGGGAGAACCAGGCCAAAGACGAATTCGGCGACCTCGGCCCGGCTGACGTCGGGCGGCCGGAACGCAGCGGCGGCCGCGGCGGAAGTGGTGGCCGCGGCGGTGGCGGCGGCCGGCGGCGAGGTGGCCGAGGCGGCAGCCGGTAGGCCTGGTGGCGGTCCCGGCCGGCACCGGACCGGCGGGGCAGGGGATTCGTAGAACGCGGCTCGACTCGGGTCTCCGGGTGGTCACCGAAGAGCTCCCGGCGCTGCGTTCGGTGAGCGTGGGCTTCTGGGTCGGTGTCGGCTCCCGCGACGAGCACGACCACGAGTTCGGCGCCAGCCACTTCCTCGAGCACCTGCTGTTCAAGGGGACCGCCGACCGCAGCGCGGCACAGATCGCGCACGCGATCGAGTCCGTCGGCGGCGACATGAACGCCTTCACGGCTCAGGAGATGACGGCGTTCTACGTCCGCGTCCCCGACGAGCAGCTCGACCTCGCGCTCGACATCCTCGCCGACGTCGTCTGGTCGCCCGCGTTACGGGCAAACGACGTCGACGCCGAGCGAAACGTGATCCTCGAAGAGCTCCACATGCGCGACGACGCGCCCGACGACATCGTCCACGAGCTCTTCGCGCATGCGATGTTCCCCGACCACCCGCTGGGCCGCGAGGTGCTCGGAACACAGCAGTCGATCGAGGACATGACGCGCGATTCGATCGCGAGCTTTCACGGTCGCCACTACCGACCCTCGTCGATCGTCGTGGCCGCGGCCGGGAACCTGACCCACGACCGGGTCGTCGACAGGCTCACCCGCCACGCCGATGCGCTCGAGGCCGGTCCCGATGTCGACCTCGCCGGTCGGTCGAGGGCCTCGCCCCGGCCTGGCCTCGCGCGGTCATGACCAAACCGGTCGAGCAGGTCCACGTGGTCATGGGCACGCGATCCGTGGCGCGCCGAGGACCCGGACCGCTACCCGCTCACCGTGCTCAATCAGGCGCTCGGGGGCGGTATGTCGTCCCGGCTCTTCCAGGAGGTCCGCGAACGACGCGGCCTGGCCTACTCCGTGTACTCGTACCGGGTCGCGTACGTCGAGATCGGCGCATTCGGCGTGTACGCCGGCACGGCCCCGGGCCGCGCCGCGGAGACGATCGATGTCCTGGGCGCAGAGCTCGACCGCGTGATCCGTGACGGCGGCATCGCCGACGACGAGCTCGTCGCCGCCAAGGGCCACCTGAAGGGCTCGATGGCGCTGGCACTCGAGACCTCGAACAGCCGCATGCACCGGTTGGGCAGCAGTGAGCTGATGCTCGGCGAGGCGCTGTCGCTCGATGAGATCACGACGCTCGTCGAGGCGGTGACGCCCGACGATGTCGACCGGGTCGTCGGGCGCCTGTTCTCCTCCGGATCGCGCACGCTCGCCGTTGTCGGACCGCTCGACGAAACGGCCGTCGCCGCGCTCGGCTGAGACACGACCCCGCTCGCCCGCGCGGCCCCCGGCACTTACCCTTGGCGTTGCTGCACGAGGAGGCGCGGGCGACGTCGGAGGAGGAGGAGCGCATGATCCGAGTCGGCGTTCTCGGGGCCGGTGGGCGAATGGGACAGCACGTCTGCAAGGCCGTGATCGACGATCCCGAGCTCGAGCTCGTCGCCGCGGTCGACCCGCATCACGCGGGCATCGACCTCGACCAGGTGGGGATCCACGGGACGGGCCTCCAGATGTCCGCGGGCCCACAAGCGCTGGGCGACGCCGACGCCGAGGTGGCGGTCGACTTCACGGTCCTCGACGCGGCTCGGGACAACCTCGAATGGTGCGCCGATCATTCGGTGCACGCTGTGGTCGGAACCACCGGATTCACCGCGGACGAGCTCGAGGCGTTGCGCAAGCGCTTCGCCGACGCCGGGGCCAACGCCGTCATCGCGCCCAACTTCGCTCTCGGCGCGGTGTTGATGATGCGACTCGCGGAGCTCGCGGCGCCGTTCTTCGACACCGCCGAGGTGATCGAGCTTCACCATGACAACAAGGTCGACGCGCCGTCGGGCACGGCGATGATGACGGTGCAACGCATCGCCGATGCATCGAGTGACTGGGCGGCCGACCCGACCAAGTCCGTCGTGGCGGAAGGGGCGAGAGGCGGGATCGGTCCGGGTGGGATTCGGGTGCACTCGCTGCGCATCCGGGGTCTGGTCGCGCATCACGAGGTCGTGCTCGGCACGACGGGCCAGTCGCTCACGATCCGCCACGACTCGTACGACAGGACCTCGTACATGCCGGGCGTCCTGCTCGCGATTCGCCGCGTGCGTGAGCAGCCGGGGCTCACGGTAGGCCTGGACGCGCTGCTCGAGCTCTGAGTGACCGTCAGTTCTCGCGCCCTTGAGCGGGGCTATCCCGGTCGTTAGTGTCCGGCTCGTGACCTCGGGGGATGGGAGCGGGCCGATCCTCGCCGTACGAAACCTCGAAGTCGTGTACGGCGCGGCAATTCAGGTTTTGCGTGGCGTCAGCCTCGAGGTGCAACCGGGCAAGATCGTCACGCTGCTCGGCGCCAACGGCGCGGGAAAGACGTCGTTGCTGCGCGCGGTGTCGGGCCTGCTGCGGTTCCACCGCGGCTCGATCCCGCGCGGAACGGTCGAGTTCTACGGACAGCGCATCGACGGCCTCGACGCATCCGCGATCGTTCGCCAGGGCATGGCCCAGGTCATGGAGGGCCGGCGGATCTTCGCCGAGCTCACCGTCGACGAGAACCTGCGCGCCGGCGCGTACTCGCGGCGCGACCGCGGCGGCGTCAAGAGCTCCTACGACAAGGTGCTCGACCTGTTCCCGGTGCTGAAGGAGCGCCACCGGCAGACCGCCGGGTACCTCTCCGGGGGCGAGCAGCAGATGGTCGCGATGGCGCGAGCGATGATGGCCGCGCCGAAGCTGATGCTGCTCGACGAGCCGTCGCTGGGGTTGGCGCCGCTCATCGTGCAGCAGATCCGCGATCTCATCGTCGAGATCAACCGGGAGGGGACGAGCGTCCTGCTCGTCGAGCAGAACGCGACGATGGCGCTCTCGATCGCGGACCACGGCTACGTGATGGAGAACGGCGCGATCGTCAAGGACGGGCCGGGCCAGGCCATGCTCGCCGACTCCGACATCCAGGAGTTCTACCTGGGCGTCGGCGAGACGGGACACCGCTCGTTCCGCGACCTCAAGAGCTACCGCCGCCGGAAGCGGTGGACGGCATGAGCGAGATCCGGTGGGAAGCGCAAGAGTCTCGCCAACGCGGTCCGCTGCTCGAAGCTCGCGACGTGACGCTTCGCTTCGGCGGCGTGACCGCGCTGCAGGACGTCACGTTCGACGTCAACGACAACGAGCTGTTCGCGATCATCGGCCCGAACGGCGCCGGCAAGACGTCGATCTTCAACTGCCTGAACGGCGTGTACCACCCGCAGGAGGGGACGATTCGGTTCGAGGGCACGAACCTCGTCGGCATGCGTCCGTCGGCCACCGCGAACCTGGGCATCGCGCGGACGTTCCAGAACCTCGGGCTGTTCGTGAACCTGAACGTGATCGACAACCTCATGCTCGGCCGTCACCACCTGATGAAGACGGGGTTCCTGGCCGGCGCACTCTGGTGGGGACGCGCCAAGCGGGAAGAGATCGAGAACCGCAAGCGGGTCGAGGAGATCATCGACCTGCATCGAGCTCGGGCCGTACCGGTACCTGCCCGGTGGGGCTGCTGCCCGTTCGGCATCCAGAAGCGCATCGAGCTCGGCCGCGCGCTGGCGATGGATCCCGAAGCTGCTGCTGCTCGACGAGCCGGTGGCGGGCATGAACCTCGAGGAGACCGAGGACATGGCGCGCTACATCCTGCGAGGTCAGGGCCGAGCTCGAGCTGTCGATGATCCTCGTCGAGCACGACATGCACCTGGTGATGGACCTCGCCGACCGGGTCCTCGCGCTCGACTTCGGCCGGCCGATCGCCAGCGGCCGACCCGAGGAGATCCAGCAGGACGCAGCGCGTCGATCGAGGCGTACCTGGGGCAACCGGCATGAGCACCGCGGTCGAGGCGCCTCGCCGTGCCCGACGTCGGACGCGCCGGCGACGCTGCCGGCGATGCTGCTCCGCCACGCCGACGGCGCGCGCCCAGCGACGTGGCGCTTGCGGGTCAAGCGGCTCGGACGCTGGGAGGAGATCACCTGGGCGGACTACGAGCGGCGCGCCGACGCGCATCGGGCTCGGGCTGCGCGAGCTCGGCGTCGGCGACCGGCGACCGCGTCGCGGTGCTCGCCGAGAACCGACCCGAGTGGGTCTTGGCCGACCTCGGCACGCAGGGCATCGGCGGCGTCACCGTCGGGCGTCTACCCGACGAGCTCCGAGGCCGAGGTCGGCCACGTGCTCGCGCAACTCCGTCGCGAAGATCGTCGTCGTCGAGGACGAGGAGCAGCTCGACAAGACCCTCGCTCGTGCGCGACCAGCTCCCGCACCTCGAGCAGATCGTCGTGATCGACACGCGCGGGATCCGCTCGCTCGAGGACCCGGCCGACGATGAGCCTCGACGAGCTCGAGGCGCTCGGCGATCAACGGTTCCAGCGGTCGACCGCGCGAGTGGCGTGACTCCGTCGCATCGCTGCACGGCGGACCGCGACGTCGCGATCATCGTCTACACGTCGGGCGCCGCCGGGCCGCCCCAGGGCGCCATGCTCTCGCACGCCAACCTCGCTCGCCGCCGCCGACGACTCGATCACCGAGTTCTACGGCGCCCGTCCCGACGAGGAGTCCTCTCCTACCTTCCGCTGTGCCACATCGCCGAGCGGCTGGTCTCCGTGTCGCCGCGGTGCGGGCCGGGCTACGTCGTGAACTTCGGCGAAGGCGGCGAGTCGTTCCCGAACGACCTGCGCGAGGTGCAGCCGACGTTCTTCCTCGGCGTCCCCCGCGTGTGGGAGCGGCTCGCGGCGGGCGTCAGTTCCGGATCGCGAACGCCAGCCGGCTCAAGCGGCGGAACTACAAGTTCTGGCAGCGGCGCGGTGCGAAGCTCGCGGCCGCGCGGCATGCGCGGCGCAGCGCCGCGGCAGTGCTCGTCGGCGTTCCTCGGCGTGGCTGTTCCTCGGCCGGTCGCTGCGAAAGAAGCTCGGCATGTCGCGGATCCGGGTCGCGCTCTCCGGCGCGGCGCCGATCGCCCCCGACGTGCTCGAGTACTTCTGGGCGCTCGGCGTCCCGGTCCGCGAGGGCTACGGGCAGACCGAGAACACCGCCCTGGCCACGGCCACACCCGCCGACGACGTGCGCATCGGCAAGGTCGGCCGGCCGCTGCCCGGCGTCGAGGTGCGCATCGCCGACGACGGCGAGATCCTCGTCCGCAGCCCGGGGAACTTCCTCGGCTACCTCGGCGACGAGGCGGCGACGAGCGGCGCGTACGATCGACGGATGGCTGCAGACCGGCGACCTCGGCGAGCTCGACGACGACGGCTTCCTCGCGATCACGGACCGCAAGAAGGACATCATCATCACCGCGGCCGGCGTCAACATCTCGCCCGCCAGAGATCGAGAACCTGCTGAAGTTCTCGCCGTTCGTGCGGGACGCGATGGTCATCGGCGATCGGCGGCCGTACCTCGCCGCGCTCATCGGCATCGAGCTCGGCATGGTCTCGGTCTGGGCGCAGCAGCAGAACCTCCCGTTCACGACCCAGCGCGACCTCATCGAGAAGCCCGAGGTCCGGCAGCTCATCGAGAGCGCGGTGAACGAGGTGAACCGTGAGGTCGCCGAGGAGGAGCAGCATCCAGGGGTTCGAGCTGCTTCCCATCGACCTCGAGGAGACGGGCGCGCTCACGGCGACGCAGAAGGTGCGCCGGGGCATGGCCGCCGCCAGTTCAGCGATCTCATCGAGTGGATGTACGCCGCATGACGAAGTTCTTCTCACTGCTCGCTGACGGGCTCGCGCTCGGGCGCGGTCTACGCGCTCGTCGCCCTCGGCTTCGTCGTCATCTTCCGCGCCACCGGCGTCATCAACTTCGCCCAGGGCGGCCTGGTGATCTTCGGGGCCTTTCTCGTGTACCAGGCCCAGAACACTTGGGACTGGTTCGGTGGCGGCTCGACGTGGCCGGGGTTCATCACCAGCGCGCTGTTCGCCATCGTGTGCGTCGCCGCGATCGGCGCCGCGTTCGAATCGCTCGTGTTGCGGCGCATGATCGGCCAACCCATCTTCGCCATCATCCTGATCACGATCGGGCTCTTCCTGCTCGTCGAGCCGATCACCACGACGATCTGGCACAACCCTCCGGGTGGCATCGAGACGCCGTGGGGCACCCAGACCGTGTCCGTCGGTGACGTCAACATCCTCCAGGTCAACATCGCGACGGTCGTGCTCGGCGCGCTCGTGATGGGCGGCTTCTTCCTGCTGTTCCAGTACACGAAGGTCGGCGTCGGGATGCGCGCGACCGCCGTCGACCAGGAGGCGGCGCTCGCCCAGGGCATCAGCGTGCGGAGGATCTTCGCACTGTCGTGGGCGATCGCAGGCGCCGTCGCCGTCGTCGCCGGCATGATGCTCGCGGGCGGAGCCGGTCCGGCGCCCGGCCTGAGCGTGAGCCTGGGCCTGATCGCGCTGCGCGCGTTCCCGCCATCATCCTCGGCGGGCTCGACTCGCCCGGCGGGGCCGTCGTCGGGGGGCTCACGATCGGCGTCGCCGAGGTGATGGCGAAGGGGTACATCCCCGATCTGTTCCCCGGCCCTCGGAGCCGAGTTCGGCGACATCGTGCCCTACCTGATCATGCTGATCATCCTGCTCGTGCGCCCGTTCGGCCTGTTCGGGACGCCCGAGGTCCGGAGAGTCTGATGGCGCGACCGACGAGCTCCATGATCCGCAGCTACGCCGACGACCTCCGGCTGTTCCCGACCGCCGCCAAGCGGGTCGGCATCGTGGTGCTCATCGCGCTCTATCTGCTCGTGCCGTACTTCATCAACGACTTCTGGGCCAGCGTCCTCTCCCTCGCCGGCATCGTCGCGATCGGCGCCATCGGGCTCAACCTGCTCACGGGGTACACGGGGCAACCGTCGCTCGGCATGGCCGCGTTCATCGGCCTGGGCGCGTTCGTGGCCGGCTACTACGGCGGCGGGCGGTTCGCCGACGGCATCGGCTACGACTTCAACCTGTTCGTGTACATGCTGATCGCCGTGGTCGCCGGCGGAGCGGTCGGTGTCCTCATCGGCCTTCCCGCTCTTCGCCTGCGCGGGAACTATCTCGTGATCGTCACGCTCGGTCTGGTGTTCGTCGCCTTGTACGTCTGGAAGAAGTGGACGACGTTCACCGGCGGCAACGAGGGCAGCGCCATGCCGATCAAGGCCGACCTCAACCTCGGCTTCTGGTCCATCGACTTCCTGAAACCGACCGTGTTCGGCAAGGAGCTCGGATCCAAGCAAGGGCTGATGTACCTGGCGTGGGGCCTCGTCATCGTCACGGCACTGTTGGTCAAGAACATCGTGCGCACCCGTCCCGGCCGGGCGCTCCAGGCGGTCCGGGACCGCGACGTCGCCGCCGAGGTCGTGGGCGTCAGCCTGTTCCGCTACAAGGTCAGCGCGTTCGCGATCTCCAGCGCGATTGCCGCCCTGGCCGGAGTTTTGTACGGGCTGTACCTCGGGTATCTCACGCCCGATGAGACCTCCCTCGGGCTGGTGCTCTCGATCCAGTTCCTTGCCGTGATCGTCGTCGGCGGCATCGGCACGATCTACGGATCGATCCTCGGCGCCGTCGTCGTCGGCTCCCTCCCGACGATCATCAAGGAGTTCGTCCCCGACAACTGGAACCTGCCCATCCTGGGTTGGCCCATCGTCACCAGCGACGCGTCCGCGACCGGCTTCAGCAAGGGGGCGCTCGCCACGATCATCTACGCACTGCTGATCATCGTGTTCCTGGTCTTCGAGCCGCGAGGGCTGGCCGGGATCTGGCGGAGGATTCAGGCATACTTCAGAACCTGGCCGTTCTCCTACTGACCGGCCACGAAGGGGGTAACAACGATGAGGGGGAAGAAGCTCGGGCGGCTCCTGGGGGTGGTCGCCGCCGTGGCCCTGGCCGTCGGTGCGACGAGCCAGGCCGCGTTCGCCGGAGGCGTCCACTCGCAGAAGACGCCGCCGAACGTTCCCGGCTTCAACGGCTCGACCATCAAGCTCGGGGTCATCACGCCCGCAGAGCGGGATCGCCAGCGTCGTCGGCAAGCCGCTCACCGAGGGCAACCGGGTGTACTGGGAGGCCAAGAACGCCAAGGGCGGCGTTGCCGGCAAGTACAAGGTCGACCTGTCCATCGAGGACAGCCAGTACCAGGTGGAGACCGCGCTCCAGAGCTACGACACGATCAAGGGTGACGTCGTCGCGTTCCAGCAGATCCTCGGCACCCAGATCGTGAAGTCCGTCAACCCACGGCTGAAGGCGGACAACGGCTTCGGCGCGCCCGGCCTCGCTCGAGGGCGTGTGGGTGAAGCAGCCGAACCTCATGCCCGATCGGCACGCCGTACCAGGTCTCGGCGGCGAACGGCCTCGACTGGTACCTGAAGAACGGCGGCCAGGGCAAGAAGGTCTGCGCCATGGCTCAGGACGACGCCTACGGCGCCTCCGGCCTCGACGGGCTGACCCAGGCGGCCAAGACGCTGAAGGTCAAGGTGGCCAAGACCGTG
Source organism: uncultured Actinomycetes bacterium (assembly GCA_963747195.1). Taxonomy (GTDB): domain Bacteria; phylum Actinomycetota; class Acidimicrobiia; order IMCC26256; family JACDBD01; genus JALZAA01. The sequence continues at coordinate 175,752 of CAVVDV010000005.1, read as the reverse complement.
CGCTTCGCGACGACGATCCGACGTCGAGCGCGCAGGTGGGCGAGCTCGCCGACGCCAAGTGCGACGCCGTGATGCTCGTGTCGCTGCCGAACGACACCGGCTCGATCGTCACGAAGATGATCGGGCGGAACTTCGCGCCCCAGATCCTCGGGATCGCGCCCGTCGTGGCTGAGCGGCCTCGAGAGCGACGCCGACAACGGCCCGTTCTACCAGGAGCACTACATCTGGCTGAGTTATGGGGCGCCCTGGGGCGACACGAGCATCCCGGGCATGGCGCAGATGCTCACGGATCAGCAGCAGTACGCCCCGGACCAGAAGCCGGACACGTACTTCGCATTCGGCTACGCCCAGGCGTGGGCGATGGACCAGATCCTCGAGCAGGCCGCCAAGAACGGCGACTTCAGCAAGGCCGGGATCAAGAAGGCCTCGAACCAGGTCGGCACGCTGAAGTTCGACGGGCCTCGCCGGCGACTACAAGTACGGGAAGTCGGCGAGCGACCGTAACCCGCCGCGGGACTCGACGATCGCAAGGCCGCGGTCGGTCCAGCCGATGGGCTGCAGATCGTCGCGACCAACTACACGTCGCAGGCGGGCAAGAACGTCAAGTTCAACAAGTGACCGTTCCCGTCCGGGTCGTAGGACGAGCGCTACGAAGCGGGCCCGCCCTCCACCGGGGCGGGCCCGCCTTCCGCGTCACGATGGAGCCGTGAGCGTGCAGGCGAGCCGCGTGAGCGCGTCCTCGAAGCGACGTACGCGTGCGTCGCCCGGTTCGGCATGGGCAAGACGACCGTCGAGGACGTCGTCAAGGAGTCGGGGGTCTCGCGGGCGTCGATCTACCGGCTGTTCCCGGGCGGGAAGGACCAGCTGCTGCGGGAGACCGTCGGCTGGGAGATGAACCGGTTCTTCGCCCGACTCGCCGAGGCCGTCTACGACGCGCCCGACTTCGCCAGCCTGCTCGAGGAGGGTCTGGTGTTCGCGCACCGGGCGATCCAGGAGCACGAGGTGCTCCGCAAGGTCCTCGAGACCGAGCCCGAGCGATTCCTGCCGCTGATCACCGTCGAGCAGCACCGCGTCCTCGACTTCATCACCGCGTTCCTGCTGCCGTACCTCGAGCGGGAGGAGCGGGCCGGCCGGGTCCGCCCCGGCATCGACCTCGAGGCGGCCGCTCAGTACGTCGCCCGCCTCGTGCTCTCGCTCATCGGCTCGCCCGGTCGCTGGGACATGGACGACCCCGAGCAGGTTCGGTTGCTCGTCCGCGAGGAGCTCCTGGGCGGGATCCTCGTCTGATTTGCCCCCGATTCGGGCGAGTTGTGACGTGCGACACATTGACGGTGAGACGTTTTCTGCCTTACTGTCTCAGTACAGGAACCTGATGGCGCCCCTCACCGCGACCGCCGAGGCCCCGAGCCTCTCTCCCTCCATCGAGGACCGCGCGGTCCGAGCCACGCTCGCCTGCGTCGCCCGCCACGGGCTCGCCAAGACGACGTTCGACGACGTCGCCCGCGAGGCCGGCTGCGCCCGGGCCACCCTGTACCGCTACTTCGGCGGCAAGCGGCAGCTGGTGCGCATCACCCTTGTTCGCGAGGCGGCGCGTCTCGCCGCCAGCGTTCGCGACGCCGGTGACCGCGAGTCCACCTTCGAGGACGCAGTGGTGGCGATGGTCGTCCGCGCCGCCCGGGAGCTGCGCGAGCACGAGGCCCTGCAGTTCCTGTTCGCGTTCGAGCCCGAGCTGGTTCTCCCGCACGTCACGTTCGACGCCGGCAACCGATTCCTCGTCGGCGCCGGATCCGCCGTCGCGCCGGCGCTCGCGCGGTTCCTTCCCGCCGAGCGCGTCGACCGGGCCGGCGAATGGCTCGCCCGCGTCGTGCTCACCCACGCTCTCTCACCCACACGTCCGATCGATCTGACCGACGAAGCCGCGACCCGCGCCCTCGTGCGCGAGCTCGTGCTGCCCGGTCTCCTCGGTTCCGAAACCGTCACGTAGGGGGTTCCTCCCATGGCCAGCACACACGAGATCCTGGGCCGCGACGAAGTCGACGACCTCGAGGCGATCCTCGCCGTCACCAACACCGATGTGAACGAGGTCGAGCACCTCGTCAAGTCGAACGGGGACGCCATCTTCACGTGGGACTACGACCGCAGTCGTCCCGCGCTCGGCAAGCTGTACGAGCGGGCGAAGAAGTCGCAGTGGAACGCGCAGACCGACCTGCCCTGGGACACCGACGTCGACCAGGAGCACGTCGTGCTCGCCAACGCCTTGCAGAACAATGTGACGTTCGGCAGCGAGCTCGACACCAAGGGCACGCCGTTCGAGAAGTGGGGCGACGCCGAGTGGCTCGCGTTCGGCGTGCAGTCGCAGAACTGGACGCTGTCGCAGTTCCTCCACGGCGAGCAGGGCGCGCTCATCTGCACCGCGAAGGTCGTCGAGACCGTTCCGTGGATCGACGCCAAGTACTACGCGGCGACGCAGGTGATGGACGAGGCCCGGCACGTCGAGGTGTTCGCGAAGTACCTCGACGAGAAGCTGTCCGGCCACTACCCGATCAACGCCCACCTGAAGCTGCTCCTCGACGACATCATCGAGGACTCGCGGTGGGACATGACGTACCTCGGCATGCAGATCATGGTCGAGGGCCTCGCGCTCGCCGCCTTCGGCTTCATCGCAGCAGATGACGACCGAGCCGCTCCTGAAGCAGCTCCTCCGCTACGTGATGAGCGACGAAGCCCGCCACGTCGCGTTCGGCGTGCTCTCGCTCCAGGAGTACTACAAGGAGCTGAGCGGTCCCGAGATCCGCGAGCGCCAGGAGTTCGCGTTCGAGGCCGCCGTCCGGATGCGCGACCGGTTCCTCCAGCAGGAGGTGTTCGAGCACTTCGGCGTCAACGTGAAGGACGCCGTCCACCTCGTGATGCAGGCGCCGGACCGCAAGATGTTCCAGTCGATGCTGTTCTCGAAGATCGTGCCCAACTGCAAGAAGCTCGGTCTGCTCGACGCCGGCGACGGCTGGCTGCGTGAGCGGTTCACCGAGCTGGGCGTGATCCAGTTCGAGGACTGGACCGACACCGGCGAGGAGTACGCGACGCTCGACGAGGTCTCGAAGGACCGCGACGCCGCCAGCGCATAGCGCGCGTGTGACCACTGACCGCTTGTCGGGCGGGTGCGATCAGTAGCATCAGCCCGGTGAGCGACGAAGTGCGGCTCGTCTTCCTCGGCGGGCTGGGCGAGATCGGGCGGAACTGCTTCTGCATCGAGGTCGAGGGCCGCATCCTCGTCGTCGACTGCGGGCTGATGTTCCCCGACCCGGACATGCCGGGCGTCGATCTCGTGCTCCCGGACTTCACGTACCTCCGCGAGAACGCCGACCGGGTCGAGGGCGTCGTGCTGACGCACGCCCACGAGGATCACGCCGGCGGGCTCGCGTATCTCCTCCGTGACATCTCCGTCCCGATCTACGGGACGCAGTTGTCGCTCGGCCTCGCCCGCGGTCGCATCGAGGAAGCAGGGATGCTCGACCGCACGGAGTTCGTTCCCGTCTCCGACGGCGAGCGCCGCCGGATCGGACCGTTCGACTGCCAGTTCGTGCCCGTCACGCACTCCGTGCCCTACTCGCTCGCCGCCGCCTACTTCACGCCGGCGGGCACCATCCTCCACACCGGCGACTTCAAGCTCGACCTGAACCCGGTCGACGGCCGCAAGACCGATCTCGCGCTCCTCGGCGAGATCGCGCGGCGCGACGGCGGGATCCGTCTCCTTCTCTCCGACTCCACCAACGCCGAGCGGCCCGGCTTCACGCCGTCCGAGTCGACCGTGGGTGAAGCCATGAGAGACTTGTTCCGCGACCACCCCGACCGCAGGTTCATCGTCGCCTGCTTCGCCTCGCACCTCCATCGCGTCGAGCAGGTCGCCCGCGCCGCGCTGGCGTCCGGCCGGCAGATCGCGTTCCTCGGCCGCTCGATGGCGCAGAACGTGACGATCGCGCGCGAGATGGGCCTCCTCGACGTGCCGGCCGGGCGCGTGGTCGACATCGAGGACGCGGCGCGGTTCGCGCCGGGCGAGATCTGCATCATCTGCACGGGCTCGCAGGGCGAGCCGCTCAGCGCCCTGTCGCTCATGGCCGCGCACGAGCACAAGTGGGTGAAGGTCGAGCGAGGACGACATCATCGTGATCTCGGCCCACGCCATCCCGGGCAACGAGGCCAACGTGTCCCGCGTCATCGACGCGTTCCACCGCACGGGCGCCGACGTCGTCCACGGCGGGACGTCACCCGTGCACGTGTCGGGTCACGCGTCCCGTGAAGAGCTCAAGTTCATGCTGAACCTGACCCAGCCGGAACGGTTCGTTCCCGTGCACGGCGAATACCGGCACATGGTCCACCACGCCCGCCTGGCGCGGGAAGTCGGGTTGGCCGACGACCGCGTCGTCGTCTGCCAGGACGGCGACGTCCTCACGCTCGGGCCGAACGGCATGGACGTCGACCGGCGGTCGGTGCCGGCCGGCTATCTCTACGTCGACGGCATCGTCGGCGACGTCGGCCACGGCGTGCTGCGCGACCGTCGCAGCCTCGCCGAGGAAGGTGTCGTCGTGGTGATCGTGACCGTCGACGCCACCACGGGCGAGGTCGTCACCGGGCCCGAGATCGTGACGCGCGGGCTGGGTCTACGCACCCGAGGCCGACGAGCTGCTCGAGGACGGCAAGGCCGCGGTGCTCGCGTCGCTGGCGGAGGCGGCCGAGGAGGGCGCCACCGACTTCGAGACGATCCGCCGGCACACGCGGCGCGCCCTGGGCCGGTTCATCAACGAGCGGACGAAGCGGCGCCCGGCGATCATCCCCGTCGTCATGGAGGTCTGAGCCCGCCGTGGCGACGATCCGCGACTGGTCGAACTTCATCGCGGGGCGCGTCGCCATCGTGACCGGCGGCGGCGGGGGAGTCGGTCGCGCCATCTGCATCCAGCTCGCCCGGGCCGGCGCCGAGGTGTGGGTCAACGACCTGTACGGCGACCGCGCCGAGAAGGTCGTCCGCGAGATCGAGGAGGAGGGCGGCGCCGCCCACCCGGTCGTGGCCGACGTGACCGACCGCGACGCCGTTCCGGGAATGGTCCGCGACACCGGCCCCGTCGACATCCTCGTGAACAACGCCGGCATCCCGCCCGAGGGCATCACCGTGAAGACGTTCGTCGAGACCGGGCCCCGACGAGTGGGACCCGCTCATCCGCCTGAACCTCGCCGCCGTGCTCGGCGTCACCCGCGCGTACCTGCCGGCGATGATCGAACGCTCGTGGGGGAGGGTGCTCACCATCGTCTCCGACGCCGGCCGGCGCGGCGAGCGCAAGCAGGTCGTGTACGGCGCGGCGAAGGCCGCCGCCATGGGCTTCTCGCGCGGCCTCGCCGCCGAGGTCGGCCCGCACGGTGTGACCGTCAACTGCCTGTCGCTCGGGACGATGAAGCACGGCCTCCTCGAGGAGGCGATCGAGCGTCAGCCCGAGCTCGAGCAGCGACTCGCCAAGGCGTACCCGGCCGGCCGCATCGGCCGTGTGACCGATCCCGCGCCGCTGGCCGTCCTCCTGTGCAGCGACGCCGCCGAGTGGATCACCGGCCAGGTGTACCCGGTCGACGGCGGCTACTTCCCGGCGCTGTAGGGCGATCTTTCTCGGCTCGTCCTCGCATTTTCTCGGCTCGTCCTCGTCAGTGTTGCCGGGGTATCCGGCTGAGTCTGGTGAGGCTGGTGTTACTGTCGACGATCCTATGGCTGCGCCTACTCGCACGCGCCGTCGGAAGCCCGCCCCGAAGCGCCGTCGCAACACCCGACGGCGCGCTCCGGCGCGCCCGACCGCCTGGGAGCGGAGTCGCGAGGCGGCCGGACGACAGCTGCGGGGCCACGGCGCCGACGCCCTCGCCGTCGGCGCTCGTCGTCATCGGCGTGCTCACGGTGCTCGGGCTCGCCTCCGACCTCGCCGGGTCGGTGGGGAGCTTCCTCGCCGACGGCAGCGCCACCATGCTCGGGCGGGGCCGGATCGTCTTCCCTGTGGCGTGCTTCGGCTTCGCGGTGCTGCTGTTCGCCGGCTACCGGCCCCGCGGCCTCGACGCCGACGAGGACGACGAGCCCGAGGACGACGAGACCCGCGCGCCGGCGCCATTGCGCATCGGTCTCGGGATCGTGCTCGTGATGCTCGCCGTCGTCGGCCTGCTCCACCTCGCCGGTGGCAGCCCGCCCGTCGATCCGACCGACGGGCTGCGCAACGCCGGCGGTCTGCTCGGCGCGGCGGTGGCGTCGCCCCTCGCGGCCGGCGCGGGCGTCGTCGGCACCGCCGTGATCCTCACCGGCCTCGGTCTGCTCGGGCTCCTGCTCGCGCCGGGAGTCCCGATGCGTCGCGTGTTCGACGCGATCGCGGCCGGGGCGCGCTGGGCGGCCGCCGCGGTGAGCGAGCTGTTCCAGCTCGCGCGGACACGACGCCGGCGAGGCTGCGCTCGACGGGCCCCGGCCGGCCACCGCAGTCGAGGCCGCCGATGAGCTCGAGGAGGACGACGTCGAGCTGGACGACGTGCCCGAGCCGGAGGTCTACGACCCGGTGGCCGAGACGGATCCCGAGCCTCCGGCGCGCACGACCGTCGAGCCCGGCGGACAGGTGGCGATCGACCTCGGCCCCGGGTACCGCCCCGGGACCTGGAAGCTCCCGCCCGCGAACGTGCTCAAGCGCGGCACGAAGCACGAGATCGACCGGCGCTTCGTGGAGGAGGGCGGCAAGGTCCTCGAGGCGACGCTGGCCGAGTTCGGCGTCGTCGCCAAGCTCTCCGGCATGACCGTGGGGCCCACGGTGACCCGGTACGAGCTCGAGCTGGGATCGGGCGTGAAGGTGAACCGCGTGACCGGCCTCAGCCACGACATCGCCTACGCGATGGCGTCACCCGACGTGCGCATCCTCGCCCCCATCCCGGGGCGCAGCGCGATCGGCGTCGAGGTGCCGAACCGGCAGCGCCAGCTGGTGACGCTGGGCGACCTCCTCGCCACCGACGACGCCAGGCAGGCCGCGCATCCGCTCGAGGTCGCCTTGGGGCGCGACATCTCAGGTCAGCCGGTGATGCTCAATCTCACCGCCATGCCCCACCTCCTGATCGCGGGTGCCACCGGCGCCGGGAAGTCGAGCTGCATCAACTCGATCGTCTCGTCGATCCTGATGCGCGCCACACCCGACCAGGTTCGCATGATCCTCGTCGACCCCAAGCGCGTCGAGCTGGGTGGCTACAACGAACTGCCGCACCTGCTCACGCCGGTCGTGACCAACCCGAAGAAGGCGGCCAACGCGCTCGACTGGGCCGTGCGCGAGATGGACCTGCGTTACGAGCTGCTCGCCGACGCCGGTGTGCGCGACATCGCCGGATACAACGCCGCCTTCGATCGTGGCGACCTCGCGACGACGGACGAGCCCGACCCCATGACGGGTCGTGGATTCGAGCGCCTGCCGTACATCCTCGTCGTCGTCGACGAGCTGAACGACCTGATGATGGTGGCGGCCCGGGACGTCGAAGCCAGCGTGTGTCGCATCGCCCAGATGGCGCGCGCCGTCGGCATCCACCTCGTGATCGCGACACAGCGGCCGTCGGTCGACGTGATCACCGGTGTGATCAAGGCCAACATCCCGAGCCGTCTCGCGTTCTCGGTGACCAGCATCGCCGACTCGCGCGTGATCCTCGACCAGGCCGGCGCCGACAAGCTGATCGGGCAGGGCGACATGCTGCTCGTCAGCGCGTCGTCGAGCCGGCCCCAGCGGATCCAGGGCGCGTGGGTGGACGAGGAGTGCATCCACCGGCTCGTTGCGCACTGGCGACGGCAGCTGCCGCAGCCCGACTACGTCGACGGGATCGCGGGCGAAGAACGCCGCCGGCGGGCGCGCCGGCGCCGAGGTCGACGATGACGACGAGCTGCTCGCCCAGGCGATGGAGCTGGTCGTTCGGAGCGGGCTGGGGTCGACGAGCATGCTCCAGCGCAAGCTGCGCGTCGGGTTCGCCCGCGCCGGTCGGCTGATGGACCTGATGGAGCGCCGTGGTGTCGTCGGCCCGTCCGAGGGGTCCAAGGCCCGGGCCGTGCTGATGACGGTCGAGGAGTTCGAGGAGCTCGAACAGCGCGTCTGACCTCTCCGGCGTGGGTGAGAGGCTGGACGCGGCGCCGGCGGCTTGCCGACCGTCGCCCGCAACGGCAGCGGCTTTGCTGACTGTCGTTGCAAAGCGGGAGCTTGCGACCGCGACCGAGTAGTAGAGCCGGAGCTTGCGACGGCGTCAGGAGTGATCGCGATGGAGGCTCGCGGCCGGCGCCCGCGCACAGCGCTCGCAACCGTGTGGATCCTGGTCGCCTGCGCGGTGATCGGGACCGGGATCGGGCTCGTCGTCCGCCACGTCCGCTCGGACGACGGGGGAGGACCGCGCCCGATCCGCGTCCGACCGGCACGTCCGGGCCACCAGAGCGCAGCCGGACTGTGGCTGTTCGGGGCGACGACGGTCCGCCTCGATCCGGTCACGCTCTCCGACCCGCGGGACGTCGGATTCCAGGCGTTCGGGGCGGTGCTGGGCGGCGAGGGGACGGTCTACCTGTACGACGCGGTGACCGGTCGCATCGGCGTCGTCGACGCGACCCGCAACGCGCTCGCCGGTCGAACGAACGTGCCCGTCCAGGGCGGCGTGTCGGCCGACGTCACCCCGGTCATCGCCGAGCAGCGCGGCGCGCTGTGGCTCGTGACGGGCGACGGCCGATTGACCCGCGACGAGCTCTCGACGGGGACGACGACCGACGCAACGTTGCCCACCGACGTCGTCTCGGAGGCCGCCGCGGGTGGACCGCCGGCGCCGGGCGCGACGCGTGTCGTCGCCGACGACCAAGCGGCTTGGGCCGTGTACGACCTTGGCGTGACGGGAAATCCCGCCCTGCCGGCGGTGGCGCGCGTCGCCGACGACGGCACCGTCACCGCGCGCGCCGCGATACCGGATCGCGTCGACGGCGGTCGACTCGAGCCCCAAGCGGTCGCGTTGGGCGACGGCGTGCTCTGGATCGTCGGCCGCAGTGCGGTGGTCGCCGTCGACCCGGCGACGTTGGCGGTTCGCCGCAGCTTCGCAGTGCAGGACGGTGCGCCGGTCGAGCTGCACGGAGCGGCCGTCGCCGGCGGCCTGCTCTGGAGCTACGACGTATTGAGCGGCGCGCTGCTCGGCATCGGTCCCGACACCGGCCTCGTGCGCCACAGGGTTGCGCTCACCGACGGCGCGCAGACCCGATTCCGTGCGCCGGCCACGATCATCGGCGGCGGCGACGTGCTCTGGGTGCGCGTGCGCGTCGGTAACCCGAGCACGCTCGAACAGCTGATCACCCGGGTCGACGCGCGGTCGGGTGACATCACCGGGCGCTTCAGCGCGCCGCCGACAGCTCGAGGTGGGCGAGATCGCCGTCAGCCGCGCGCCTGCGGGGGGCGGATAGCCGGCGGGACGCGACCGGGGCGCCCCGGAGGGCGCCCCGTCCGCACTCGTCGGGACGACCGGCGTCTTTGGCGGTCGTGCCGCGGAGAGATTTTTCGAGAAGGCCGTCAGGCGGCCCGGCGCAACGGCCGGTGCTCTCCCAGCGTCTCGTCCCTGGTCGCGCGGTCGTGGGTCAGGTAGCCGAAGACGGCCCTCCAGCCCACGGTCGCTCCTGCGACCATGAAGCCCGTGATCCAGACGCCGAGCGTCTCGTTGCGCACGGTGATGCCGAAGCCGCTGAACAGCGAGTAGTCGAGCGCGACCACCACGCCGATCGCAGCGATGAACGTCAGCACCGACTTCCAGGCCCGCAACGGAGAGACGTTGTCGGTGAGGAAGTCGACCACCTTCACGGTGCCCAGCGCGAGCAGGGCAACGATCGCGAAGTCATACATGTGCCACCTCCAAGGTGACGGGAGGGCTCCTCGCCCTCCAATCAGCTACGACTCCGGCGACGGCGCGAAGGTGACGCGAATCACAACAGGCAGTCGTACACGGCGTCGACGAGCGCCGACGCTCGCTCGGGCGCCGTTCGGTCCCAGCTCCATGCGGTTCATGACGTACCCGAAGCCGAGCTTGCGTTCGGGGTCGGCGAAGCCGAGGGAGCCGCCGGCGCCCGCATGGCCGAAGGCCCGCGGGCCCGTCGAGCCGAGGCCCGGCGGCAGGATGAACCCGAGGCCGAAGCGCATTGGATAGAGGATCACCTTGTCGGGCCCGTCCGACTGGACCTCGCACGCGGCTGCGATCGTGCGCGGCTCGAGGAGGCGTACGCCGTCGACGTCGCCCACGGCGGCCGCGTACATGCGGGCGACCGAGCGCGCGTCGGCGACTCCGTTCGACGACGGCAGCTCGGCTGCGTGCAGCGGGCGCGTGTTCCACATGTCGTCGTAGGCGAACAACGCCCGACGGCCCGGCCATGACCTTGCCGAGGAACGTGTCGGGGCCCGTCAGCTGCTCGACGAACGCGCGGGCTTCGGGATCGGCCGGCGGCTCGGGCGGCACGATGGTCGACACGCGGGGTTCCTCCGACTCGGGAAGCCCGATCCAGAAGTCCAGACCGAGTGGCGCCGCGATCTCGTCGGCGAAGAACTGTCCCGGGGAGCGACCGTCGACGCGGCGGATGATCTCGCCGACGATCCAACCAAACGACCGCATGTGGTAGCCGTGCGCGGTACCCGGTTCCCAGTTCGGCCTTTGCGCGGCGATGGCGTCGACGACCGGGTCCCAGGCCAGTACTTCGTCGAGAGTGAGGTCACCGTCGACATGCGCGAGCCCGGCGCGGTGGCCCAATATCTGCCGGACCGTGATCCGCTCCTTGCCTGCGGCGGCGAACTCGGGCCAGTAGTGCGCGATGGGAGCGTCGACGTCGATCTCGCCGCGCTGCACGAGCATGTGTGCGCAGATCGCGGTCGCGCCCTTCGTGGTCGAGAAGACGACGGCCAGCGTGTTCGGCGACCATTGTCTCCCACCGGCGAGATCGGCCAGGCCGCCCCAGATGTCGACCACCGGTTGCCCGTCGAGGTAGACCGAGCAGGCGGCACCGACGTCGCCACGCTTCTCGAAATTCTCGACGAACGCGCCGACGACAGGTTCGAAGCCCGGCTCCGTCCAACCTCCGACCTCGACCTTCTCGGTGCTCGCAGAGCTCGTGTCAGGGTTCACGGCCCGGTCAGTCTAGGGACGTCGCTTGTAGGCTTTCGCTGTGACCGTGGCCCCCGAGCCCGACGTCCCGGCGCGCTTCTACGTCGAGACCCTCGGCTGCCCGAAGAACGCCGTCGATTCCGACAAGGTGACGGCCTCGCTGCTGGCCGACGGCCTCGTCCCGGCGTCCTCGGCCGAGGACGCCGAGCTGGTGGTCGTCAACACGTGCGCCTTCGTCGAGGCCGCCCGCCAGGAGTCCATCGACGTGACGCTCGCTCTCGCCGAGGCGCGCAAGCCGGGCGCCAAGCTGGTGGTCACGGGCTGCCTCGCCGAGCGCTACGGCGACGAGCTCGCCACGGCGCTGCCCGAGGCGGACGCCGTCGTCGGCTTCGGCGGCGAAGGCGATCTCGCCGAGGTGGTCCTGAAGCGCAAGCCGGCCGGCGTGCGCGACCTGCTCGAGCTGCCGCGCCCCACCCCGGCCGCTCCCTGGGCGTACGTCAAGGTGGCCGAGGGATGTGACCGCGCGTGCGCCTTCTGCGCGATCCCGTCGTTCCGGGGGAAGCAGCGTTCGCGCGCGCGCCGGAGGCGATCGAAGAGGAAGCCCGCGCGCTCGTCGAGCGCGGCGCGGCCGAGCTCGTGCTCGTGGCTCAGGATCTCGCGTGGTACGGACGCGACGCCGGCCAGCCCGGCTCGCTGGCGCCGCTCCTCCGGCGCCTGGACGCGCTCTCGGCGCAAGGCCTGGCGCGCATCCGGCTTCTCTATCTCTATCCGAGCGAGGTGCGCGATCCGCTCGTGTCGACGATGCTCGAGCTGCCGACGGTGGTGCCGTACTTCGACCTGTCGCTCCAGCACGCGTCCGCACCACTGCTACGGCGCATGAAGCGTTGGGGGAGCGGCGACCGGTTCCGCGATCTCGTCGACGGCATCCGCGCCCGCGAGCCGGACGCCGCCTTCCGATCGTCGTTCATCGTCGGGTTCCCGGGTGAGACCGAGCGCGATCACGACCAGCTGCTCGAGTTCCTGGCCGCGGCCGAGCTCGACTGGGCCGGCTTCTTTCCCTTCTCGCGCGAGGACGGGACACCCGCGGCCGAGATGGACCGCGTCGTTCCCGACGATCTGATGCAGGAGCGCCTGCGGGAGTGCGCCGAGGTGCAGGACCCGATCACGCAGGCCGCGCGCGACGCGCTGGTCGGCGACGAGCTCGAAGTGCTGGTCGACGGGACGGACGACGAGAGCGGCGAGCCCGTCGGGCGCTCCCATCGCGAAGCGCCGGAGATCGACGGCGTGGTCCGCATCGCCGGCGAGTTCGCGCGGCCCGGCGCCCGGGTGCGCGTTCGGGTGACGTCGGCGTGCGGGCCAGATCTGGTGGCGGAGCCGGTATGAGCACGGCGCCCGAGGCGCGCATGCCGGCGACGGCACGGGCGGCGGCACCGCTCCGGCGATTCGGCGAGGGCGCGGTGGCGACTCCGGCCAACGCGATCACGGTCGCGCGCTGTCCTGCTCGCCGTGCCCACGCTCGTGCTGATCGCACAGCGGGGGGCGTCGTGGCCGGCGGTCGTCCTGTGGTTGGTGCTGGCGTGCACCGACGGCGTCGACGGGTGGATCGCCCGGCGCGACGGCACGACGCGCTCGGGCGCGTTCCTGGATCCCCTCGCCGACAAGATCCTCGTGATCGGCGGCTTCCTCGCACTCGGCGTCCGCGGCGACATCGGCTGGATCCCGATCGTCCTCGTCGTCGGACGCGAAGCCGGGATCCAGGTCTACCGGTCGCTGGCCGGGCGGCGTGGCATCTCGCTCCCGGCCCGTCAGCTCGGCAAGTGGAAGACCACGTTGCAGTTCGCCGCCGTCGGCGCCTTCCTCTTCCCGCCGTTCGAGGACATGGCCTGGCTCCAGCAGACGGTGCTGTGGGTGGCCGTGGCGCTCACGCTGCTCTCGGCGCTCGACATGCTCCGACGGGGGTGGCAGGAGAGCCAGCGCGTGAGATGCGAGGTGCTGGCGATCGGGACCGAGCTGCTCCTCGGCCAGATCGTCGACACCAACAGCGCCTGGATCGGTGAGCAGCTCGCCGACGCGGGAATCGACAGCTTCGAGCACCGGCAGGTCGGCGACAACCTCGGCCGGATGGTGCAGGCCCTGCGCGAGCTGCTCGATCGGAGCGACGCGGTGATCGTGTGCGGTGGGCTGGGCCCGACCCCCGACGACATGACCCGCCAGGCGATCGCCGAAGTGATGGGCGTCGAGCTCGAGCGGCGTGAGGATCTCGTCGAATGGGTGTCCGCGTTGTTCACGTCGCGCGGCCGGGCGATGCCCGAGAACAACCTGCGCCAGTGCGACGTGCCGGTCGGCGCCGAGCCGATCCCGAACTCGGTCGGGACCGCGCCGGGCATAAAGGCGCCGGTCGGCGACAAGGTCGTGTACGCGGTGCCGGGCGTCCCGTACGAGATGCAGCTCATGATCAGCGAGCACGTCCTGCCCGACCTGCTCGCCCGATCCGGGCAGCAGGGGGCGATCGTGTCGCGGTCGCTCAAGACGTGGGGCACATCCGAGTCGGGGCTGGCCGAGATGATCGCCCATCGGGTCGACGCGCAGACGAACCCGACGATCGCCTTCCTCGCCCGCGGGATCGAAGGGCTCGTCGTGCGGATGACGGCCAAGGCGTCGACCCCGGAGGAGGCGCGCGCCCTGATCGAGCCGGAGGAACGGGCGCTGCGGGAGATCCTCGGCGACCTCGTGTTCGCGGTCGACGACGAGACGATGGAGACCGGTCGTCCTCGACCTGCTGCGCAAGCGCGGCCTGACGCTCGGGCTGGCCGAGTCGCTCACGGGCGGGTTGGTCGCGTCCCGGCTCGTGAGCGTGCCGGGCACGAGCGACGTGTCTGAAGGGCGGCGTCGTCGCCTACATGACCGACGTCAAGCGATCCGTGCTCGGCGTGACCGCCGAGTCGGTGGTGAGCAGCGAGTGCGCGGCGCAGCTGGCGGCGAGGGCGCGGCGCGTCTTCGACGCCGACGTCGGTCTCGGAGTGACAGGTGTCGCGGGCCCCGAGGAGCAGGAGGGACAGCCCGCCGGCACGGTCTTCTTCGGGCTCGCCCTCGGCGACGGGCCGGTCGAGGCGGTCGGCACGCAGCTGCCGGGTCGAGCGCGAGATGGTGCGCCAGTTCGCCACGATCTCGTTGCTCAACCTGCTCCGCATGAAGCTCGTGTCGATGGTGTGAGCGAGCCCGAGCTGGGCCGGGGCTTCGTGGCCGTGGTCCCGCCCGATGACGTCCTCGACGCCGTCGACGCCGCCGCGACGGCGATCGAGGTTCCCTCGACGGCTCGCCGCACCACGCAGGCCGCAGTGGCACCTCACGCTCCAGTTCCTCGGCAACCGGGTCGACTTCGCCGCCGTCGCCGGCGCGCTCGAGCCGCTGGCGGTGCGCGGGTCGGCGGTACGGCTCGGGGCGGCCGGCGCGTTCCCCACCGAGCGGCGAGGCCGGGTGCTGTGGCTCGGCGTCGCCGAGGGACACGCGCTGCTCGTGCAGCTGGCGGCGGCGGTCGGCGCGCTCCTGGCGCCGGTGGGCTACCCGCCGGAGGCGCGCCCGTATCACGCCCACCTCACCCTCGCCCGGCTCAAGGCGCCCTCCGATCTCCGTCCGGTCGTCGCCGGGCTCGGGTCGGGCCCGGTGGGGCGGGCGTGGGCGGCGGCGGAGGTCGTGCTGTTCCAGAGCAAGACGGGACGAGGCGGCGCCGAGTACACGGCAGCGGGCCGCGGTTCCCGACTCGGGTAGCGGTCTCGGCGAAAGCCTTGCATCGAACGGGTGTTCGGGCTAAGTTCACACGCGTGGTCGTTCGGGTCTCGGCCCGAGAGCTACCAGAGGTACCAGAGGTAGCTGTCACACCCCAGCCGTAGGTTGCTCCCCACGGCACTTCCCCCCGACCGCACGAACGCAACGACGTAACGAGGAGGGTTCCATCGTGGAACGCGACGACAACGCCCTCGAGATGGCCGTCGGCCAGATCGAGAAGCAGTTCGGCAAGGGCTCGATCATGCGGCTGGGGGAGCACGGCAACGTCGGCGTCGCCGCCATCCCCACCGGCGCGCTCGCGCTCGACATCGCGCTCGGGCATCGGCGGCCTGCCCCGAGGCCGGGTCGTCGAGATCTTCGGCCCCGAGTCGTCGGGGAAGTCCACGCTGGCCATGCACGTGGTCGCCGAGGCGCAGCGCAACGGCGGCGTCTGCGCGTACATCGACGCCGAGCACGCCATGGACCCGGTGTACGCCTCGGCCATCGGCGTCAACGTCGACGAGCTGCTGATCAGCCAGCCCGACACCGGCGAGCAGGCGCTCGAGATCGCCGACATGCTCATCCGCTCCGGCGCGCTCGACGTGGTCGTCATCGACTCGGTCGCCGCGCTCGTGCCCCGGGCCGAGATCGAGGGCGAGATGGGCGACACGCACGTCGGCCTCCAGGCCCGGCTCATGAGCCAGGCGCTGCGCAAGCTCACCGCACAACCTCAACCGCTCCCGCACGATCTGCATCTTCATCAACCAGCTGCGGGAGAAGATCGGCGTGATGTTCGGGAGCCCGGAGACGACACCGGGCGGCCGGGCGCTGAAGTTCTACTCGTCGGTGCGGCTCGACATCCGCCGGGTGGAGTCCATCAAGGACGGCACCGAGATCATCGGCAACCGGGCCCGGGTCAAGGTGGCGAAGAACAAGGTCGCGCCGCCGTTCCGGATGGCCGAGTTCGACATCATGTACGGCAAGGGCATCAGCCGCGAAGGCTCGCTGCTCGACGTCGGCATCGACCTCGGCATCGTGAAGAAGTCCGGCGCGTGGTTCACGTACGAGGGCGAGCAGCTCGGCCAGGGCCGCGAGAAGGCGAAGCAGTTCCTCGACCGAGAACCTCGACCTGATGTTCGAGATCAGCGAGAAGATCAAGGACGCCGTCGGCATCGAGGAGGTCCCGGTCGAGCCCGAGGCCGACGCCGAGGTCAAGGCCGCGGACAGCAGCGCCGGCGAGTCGACCAACGGCAACGGCAACGCGAGCGGCAACGGCAAGGCCGGCGGTCGGTCGGGCAACGGCAAGCGCGCCAAAGACGCGGAGACGCTCGAGATCGAGACCTGAGGACACAGACGCCGGAGGCACGAGTGTGGGGGGCGGTCGCGTACCGCCCCCCACACCACCTCGGGTGTCGTCCTTCAGACGAGACCGCGGAGGATCGCAGCGACGCCGGCGATCGTGACGAGAGTCAAGACCGCGGGGCGGAGGCTGCGCTCACCCACCACGCGGGTCACGAGCGTGCTGCAGGCGAGCCCGACGAGCAGCGCGGGAGCGAGCGCCAGCGCGAGGAGCAGCTGCCAGCCGTGCACCTCGCCGGCCGACACCAGGGCGGTGAACGACATGACGGCGCCGATCAGGAAGGCGCAGGCGAGCGTGGCGCGGATGGTGGGCCCGGGATGGCGCTGGTAGAGGAGCGCCAGGGGCGGTCCGTCGATCGCGGCGGTGGTCCCGAGGACTCCGGCTGCCGCGCCCGCGCTCGTCGCGGTCTCGCGGTTCACGGGCACGTGACCGGCGAGCACGCTCAACAGGACGCCCGCGAGGACTGCGGAGCCGGCGAGGGTGGACAGCAGGTTGCCGGACACGAGCGCGACGATCAGCACGCCGACGACCGTGCCCGGTACTCGGCCGAGGACGATCCATCCCAGACCCGGCCAGTCGACGCCGTGCCACTCGCGCGCCGCCATGATCAGCGTGAGCGGGATGCCGAGCAACACCAGTGCGCCGGGGACCGCTTCCGGTACGACCGAGCGCGACGATCGGCACGAGCACGAGGTTCTGGCCGAATCCGATCGAGCCTTGCACCGCTCCGCCGGTGGCGGCGACGAGCGCGAGAAGGATGAACTCCGTTGTGGATACGTGCACGATCGTCGCTACCGCTCGGCCCGGGCCGCGTTGCGCTGCCAGCGCGCGCGGTCGAGTCGGTAGAGGACGTGCGGCCGGAGCGCGTCACCGTCCGGCAGGTTGGGGTTCTCGAAGTCGTCGGCGGGGTCGCGACGCATCCCGAGTCGCTCCATGACGCGGCGCGAGCGAGCGTTCCCATGCGTCGTGAACGACACGATCTCGTCGAGGGCGAGCTCATCGAAGCCGAACGAGAGCGCGGCGCGTGCGCCTTCGGTCGCGTAGCCGCGGCCCCAGTGCTCCCGCGCCAGGCGCCACCCGACCTCGACCGCGGGCGTGAACGGGGCGTCGAACGTCGCCGGGTTGAGCCCGACGAAGCCGGCGAACGGAGTCGTGCCCGGGACCTCGACCGCCCACAGTCCCCACCCCCGCTCCTCGAAGCCGGCCTCGATCCTGTCCACCAGGTCGTCGCTGTCCTCCGGGCGTAGCGGCGCCGGGAAATGCTCCATCACGAGCGGGTCGGCGTTCAGTGCCGCGAACGGCGGCCGGTCCGTGTCCCGCCATCGCCGGAGCAGCAGACGCGGCGTGCGAAGCTCGGGCTCGACGGGCACGGGGTGCTCTGTATGCCAAGCAGGCCGCTCCGGGCAAGCTCTCGGGTCGTCGTCGATGGGAGGTCGTGATGCCGGGGCGTGCGGGCGTGGTCGTGGTCGTTGCGCTGCTGAGCGTGGCGTCCGGGTGTGGCGGTGGCGACGGCAGCTCGTCGAAGTCCAAGCCCCGGTCGGGCGGCGTCACGGCGAGGGCGGCGCAGTTCGCCGCCTGCGCCCGGATGTCCGACTACAGGGTGGTCCGTCCCAAGCCGCCGAACGAACGGACCGACTTCCTGCACGAGGCGGGGTTCACGTTCGCCGAGGTCGACCTCGAGGAGCCCCCGCTCCTGTTCTTCTCGGCGATCGTCGACTTCTTCCCCAGCCGCTCCGACGCGACCCGGGCCAAGGAGAAGATCGGATCGTCCCTGGCCGGGCCGTCGACCGTGCAGGAGAACGACGTCGTCGTGCACTACACGGACGATCCCGGCACACCCAAGCGGCAGCAGGTCGAGGACGTCGTGAACCGCTGCCTCGGCCGCTGATCCACGAACGCCGCCGTCCGTAGACTGATCGGGATGCCGGAAGCCCGCCGTTTCTACATCCGCACGTTCGGGTGCCAGATGAACGAGCACGACTCGGAGCGGATCGCCGGGCTGCTCGCCGCCGACGGGATGGGCCCACCGACGACATCGACCAGGCCGACGTCGTCGTGTTCAACACCTGCTGCGTCCGCGAGAACGCCGACAACAAGCTCTACGGCCATCTCGGCCGGGTGAAGGCGCTGAAGGAGCGCCGGCCCGACGCTCCAGATCGCGGTCGGCGGCTGCCTCGCCCAGAAGGACCGCGAGCTCATCGTCGAGCGGGCCGGGCACGTCGACGTCGTGTTCGGGACCCACAACCTCGCGCACGCGCCGGCGCTGCTCGAGCGGGCGCGGCTCGAAGGGCCGATCGTCGAGATCCTCGAGGAGCACGAGGCCTACCCGTCGGCGCTGCCCGCCCGCCGGGACGTCGCGCACTCGGCGTGGGTCACGATCCAGATCGGCTGCGACAACTCGTGCACGTTCTGCATCGTCCCGATCGTGCGGGGCCGCGAGGTCAGCCGGCGCATGGGCGACGTCGTGCGCGAGATCGAGGAGCTGGCAGCCGACGGCGTCACCGAGATCACCCTGCTCGGACAGAACGTGAACTCGTACGGGCGCGACCTCGGCGCCGGTCAGTACGCGACCGCGCTTCGCCGACCTGCTGCGCGCGGTCGACGCCGTCGACGGCATCCGACGCATCCGGTACACGTCGCCGCATCCGAAGGACCTCCGCCCCGAGACGATCGCGGCCATGGCGGAGTGCGACGCCGTGTGCGAGCACCTGCACCTCCCGCTCCAGGCGGGCAGCGACCGCACGCTCGCCCGCATGCACCGCGGGCTACACCGCCGAGCGCTACCTCGCAGAAGCTCGCCGCCGCCCGCGACGCGATCCCCGACCTCGCGGTGACCACCGACATCATCGTCGGCTTCCCCGGCGAGACCGACGACGACTTCGCGCCGGACCCTCGAGGTCGTCGACGAGGCGGCGTACGACGCCGCGTACACGTTCGTGTTCTCGCCCCGGCCGGGAACGCCCGCCGCCGAGATGACCGACGCCCTCGTCGCCGCCCGAGGTCGCGCAGGAGCGGATGCGCCGGCTGGTCGAGGTGGTGGAGCGCCACGCCCTCCGACGCCACCAGGCGCGCGTCGGCCGGGTCGAGGAGGTGCTGGTCGACGGCCCGTCGAAGAAGGACCCGTCGGTGCTGGCGGGCCGCACGCGCCAGAACAAGCTGGTCCACTTCGCCGCGCCGGGCGGCGCGGGCGAACCGGGCACGCTCGTCGACGTGCGCGTCACCGACGCCGCGCCGCACTGGCTGCGCGGCGAGTCGTGCGGATCGGTCGCGCCGCGCGGCGCAGCCCGGACCCGCATCCCCGTCGCGGCGGTGTAGCTACGGTCACGCACCTCGCTCTTGTCGGGCCCGACCGCATCGGGGAAGTCGGCGCTCGCTCTCGGTGCCGCGCATGCGCTCGGTGACGTCGAGATCGTGTCGCTCGACTCGATGCAGGTGTACCGCGGGCTCGACATCGGGACCGCCAAGCCGACGGTCGCCGAACGGGCCGCGGTGCCGCACCACCTCGTCGACGTCGCCGATCCCATCGGAGGAGTGGTCGGCCGTGCGTCACCAGGCCGCGGCACGCGCCGCGGTCGCCGGCATCGAGGCGCGGGGCAAGCGCGCGCTCCTCGTGGGCGGGACCGGCCTGTACGTGCAGGCGGTCGTCGACGACCTGCGCTTCCCGGGCGAGGACCCCGACCTGCGGGCCGAGCTCGAGGCGTGGACGGCGGAGCCGGGCGGTGTGGCCGCCGCCTACGACGAGCTGCGGCGAGCGCGACCCCGACGCCGCCGAGAAGGATCGACCCGCACAACGCCCGCCGCATCGTGCGGGCGCTCGAGGTGATCCGGCTGACGGGCGAAGCCGTTCTCCTCGTTCGGGCCCGGGCTCGACCAGTTCGGCCCGACGGCGTTCCCGGTGCGGATGGTCGGCGTCTGGGTTCCACGCGAGCGTGCTGAACGCTCGCATCGCGGCGCGGTTTGCGGCCATGCGAGCCGCCGGTCTCGTCGACGAGGTGCGCGGGCTGCTCGCCGGTCCGCCGGCTGTCGCGCACCGCGGGGCAGGCGATCGGCTACAAGGAGATCCTCGGCGCGATCTCGACGGCGACGGCTCGCTCGACGACGCGCTCGACACCGCGGTCACGCGCACCCGGTCCTTCGCCCGGCGCCAGCGGATGTGGTTCCGGCGCGACCCCCGGATCACGTGGCTGGGCGCCACCGACAATCCCTGCGCCGTGCTGCCGGCCGCTGCTGGCAACCTGGAGCTCATGAGTCGCCGCAGCCTTCGGGTCTCCAAGCTGCACGGAGCCGGCAACGACTTCCTCGTCACGGTGGGCACGGCCGACCGCGGCCCGGACGCCGGCGTCGCGGCGCGGCTCTGCGACCGGCATCGCGGGATCGGCGCCGACGGGCTCGTCACGCTGCTCCCCGGCCGGGACGGCGCCGACTGCACGATGGAGCTGCGCAACGCCGACGGCGGCCTGGCCGAGATGAGCGGCAACGGGATCGGGTGCCTCGCCTGGGTCGCGGTCCGCGAGGGGATCGGCGACGGGAAGCGGCTCGTCGTCGACACCGGCGGCGGACGGCGCGACGTCGAGCTCGACGTGGACCCGGCGACGGGCGAGCTCGTCGGCGCGACCGTCGACATGGGCCCGGTCACGTTCGAGCCGGCCGAGATCCCGCTCGACGCGCCGAGCGCGCTCGACCTCGAGGTCGACGTTCCACGGCGTGACGTACCACGGCGACGCCGCCGGCATGGGCAACCCGCACTTCGTCCTGCTCGTCGACGATCCCGAGACGACGCGCGTCGTTCAACACGGACCGCATCTCGAGACCGACGCCCGCTTCCCGCACCGCACGAACGTCGAGTTCATCGCCGTCACCGGGCCGGACGAGCTGACCGATGCGGGTGTGGGAGCGCGGCGTGGGGGAGACGCTGTCGTGCGGCACCGGCGTGTGCGCGTCGGCCGCCGTCGCCCACCGGCGCGGGCTCGTCGGCGAGCACGTGACCGTGCAGGTGCCCGGCGGCACCCACGAGGTCGAGCTGGGCGAGACGATCCGGCTCACGGTCCGGTCGTCGCACGTCTTCGACGTCGAAGTCGAGCGTCGCGCGTGAGCAACTCGCGAGAGGACGCCAGCGGCCGCCGCCTCACCGCCACCGAGGTCGACTTCGGTGTCGTCCGAGCAGCGCGCGCTCCTCGTCGGCACCGGGTCGGGCACGCACTCGCTGGACGAGGCGGAGGCGAGCCTGTCGACGAGCTCGGCGCTCCTCACCGACACCGCCGGCGCCGATCCGGTCGAGTCGGTGCTCCAACGGCGCGACCGTCCCCGATCCCGCCACCTACATCGGCGCCGGGCAAGGCCGACGAGCTGCGCGGCCTGGCCGACGCGCTCGACGTCGACGTGGTGGTGTTCGACGACGAGCTGACGCCCGCGCAGCAGCGCAACCTCGAGAAGCTGCTTCGGCCGCGACGTCGTCGACCGCGTCGCGCTGATCCTCGACATCTTCGCCCAGCACGCACGGAGCCAGGAGGGCATGGTGCAGGTGGAGCTGGCGCAGCTGCGCTACCGGCTTCCGCGCCTCCGCGGCCGCGGCATCGAGCTGAGCCAGCAGGCCGGCGGCATCGGCACCCGAGGCCCGGGCGAGACCCAGCTCGAGGTCGACCGGCGGCGCATCCAGCGGCGCATCACCAAGCTCGAGCGCGAGCTGAAGCGTCTCGCCAAGACCCGGGCCACCCAGCGCAAGGCCCGCCGGCGCCGCGAGCTCCCGACGATCGCGCTCGTCGGCTACACGAACGCCGGCAAGTCGACGCTGCTGAACCGGCTGACCGCACGCCGACGTCCTCGTCGAGGACCGCCTGTTCTCGACGCTCGACCCCACGACCCGTCGCCTGCAGCTCCCGGGCGGCGAGACGTCGCTGCTGCTCAGCGACACCGTCGGGTTCGTGCGCCGGCTGCCGCACCAGCTCGTCGAGGCGTTCCGGTCGACGCTCGAGGAGGTCGCCCAGGTCGACCTGCTCGTCCACGTCGTCGACGCCGGCGCGCCCGACGCCGAGCAGCAGATCGAGGCGGTGCGCACGCGTGCTCGCGCGAGATCGGCGCCGGCGACGTCCCCGAGCTGCTCGTCGTGAACAAGATCGACCTCGCCGATCCGGCTGTCGTCGACGACTTGGTGTCGGCGCACCCGGACGCGATCGCGGTCTCGGCGGCGACCGGCGAGGGCGTCGAGAAGCTCGACGAGATCCTCGCCGCCCGGCTGCGGGCGCTCGACCCGGTCGTCGAGCTCGCCGTCCCGTACGAACGGGGCGACGTCATCGCCGCGCTCCATCGCGAAGGCGACGTGCTCGTCGAGGTGCACGGCGACCAGGAGACCCGCGTCCGTGCCCGAATCCCCGCGTCGGGTGTCAGCCGCTTCCGCGAGTTCGTGGTGCAGAACGGCGAAGGCGGGCGGTCGCGAAGCCGCCGGATCGCGCCGAACGGGCCCGGGTAGCGCTGCGACATGTGCATGGCCGCGCCCGGGTTCGTCCCCCCGCCGTACCCGCACGACCGCTTGCGCGAGCTGCGCGCCGTGGCCGAAGCCGTGCCCGGCGGCATCGTCGACTGCTCGGTCGGCACGCCGGTCGATCCGATGCCCGAGGTGGCGCGGCGCGCGCTCGCCGACGCCGCGGCCGCCGCGACCGGGTACCCCGCCGCGATCGGCGCGCCCGCGTACCGGGAGGCGGCGGCGGCGTGGATCGGCCGCCGGTTCGGCGTCGCGGTCGTCGTCCGACGCCGTGCTCGCCTGCATCGGCACGAAGGAGCTCGTTGCGTCGCTGCCCCGGCTGCTCTCGCTGCGTGACCCGTCGCGCGACACCGTGCTCTACCCGGGCGTCGCGTACCCGACGTACGAGATGGGCGCACGCCTGGCCGGCCTGCGCGCGGTGCCCGTGCCGCTCGACGAGCGACTGGCACCTCGACCTCGTCCCGCATCAGCGAGGACGACGCCGCCCGCGCCCTCGTCGTCTGGGTCAACGAGCCCGGCAACCCCACCGGCGCGTCGGCGCGGCGCCGGGCATCTCCGGGCCGTGGTCGACTGGGCGCGGGAGCGCGGCGTCGATCGTCGCCAGCGACGAGTGCTACGCCGAGTTCACCTACGACGAGTCCGGGGCGCCCGCCGCTCCGGCCACCGCGCTCGCGCGCGGGCCACGACGGCGTGCTCGCCGTCCACTCGCTGTCGAAGCGCTCGAACATGGCCGGCCTGCGGGCCGGGTTCGTCGCCGGCGACGCCGACCTCGTCAGCTACCTGGGCGAGGTGCGCAAGCACGCCGGGCTCATGACGCCGGCGCCGGTGCAGGCGGCCGCGACGGCGGCGCTCGCCGACGACGTCCACGTCGACGAGCAGCGCGCCCGCTACGCGGCAACGGCGAGCGCAGGCGCAGGACGCCCTCGCTCGACGTGCGGGTCTCGTCCACGACGGCGGCCCGTCGACGTTCTACCTGTGGCTCCGCGCTTCCGACGGGCGGGAGGACGGCTGGTCGATCACGCGCCGCCTCGCCGAGCCGGGGCTGCTGGTTGCGCCGGGCGACCTCTACGGCCCGGCCGGTTCGGCGCACGTCCGGCTCGTCGCTCACGCAGACCGACGACCGCCTCGCGCTCGCGTTCGAACGCCTCGGCGGCCGAAGGAGCGGGTGTGAGCGATCTCGCCGAGCAGATCACGCGAGCTCTGGGACGGACGCGACGATCTCGCGGCCGTGATGCCGCCGGCCGAGGCGCGCGCCGTCGTCCACGAGGCGA
This sequence comes from uncultured Actinomycetes bacterium, assembly GCA_963747195.1. Classification (GTDB taxonomy): domain Bacteria; phylum Actinomycetota; class Acidimicrobiia; order IMCC26256; family JACDBD01; genus JALZAA01. Next base: position 151,742 of record CAVVDV010000005.1, on the reverse strand, counting down.
TCGAGCTCCTCGATCGGGGCGAGGCCCGCGTCGCCGAGGTCGTCGACGGCGAGGTCGTCGTGCACGAATGGCTGAAGCAGGCGATCCTGCTGCTGTTCCGGCTCTCGAGGGCCTGGCGTCGATCGAGGCCGGGCCGTTCGAGTACCACGACAAGCTCCCGCTCAAGCACGACTACGCGGCGGCGCGAGGTGCGGGTGGTCCCCGGTGGCATCGGCGCGCTGGGGCTCGTACCTCGCGCCCGGGCGTGATCCTGATGCCGAGCTACGTGAACATCGGCGCGCGCGTCGGCGCCGACACGATGGTCGACACGTGGGCGACGGTCGGTTCGTGCGGGCAGATCGGCGAGCGCGTGCACCTGTCCGGCGGCGTCGGCATCGGCGGCGTGCTCGAGCCGCCCCAGGCGGCGCCGGTCATCGTCGGCGACGACGCCATGATCGGCAGCCGCGTCGCATGGTCACGCAGGGCGCGCGTGTCGGTCAGGGCAGCGTGCTCGGCGCAGGGTGTCATCCTCACCCGGCCATCCCGGTGATCGACGCGCGAGACCGGCGAGGAGGTCGCGCGCGGCGTCGTGCCGCCGTGGTGCATCGTCGTGCAGGCGACCCGCAAGCGCGAGTTCCCGGGCGGCGAGTTCGGGCTGCCGTGCGTGCTCGATCCTGCGGCGCCTCGAACCGAGGGCGAGCGCGCACGACAAGGCGAAGCTCAACGAGATCCTGCGCGAGCACGGCGTCGGTTCCTGATCTCATCGCCGCGCCGGCGGACGACCTCCTGGTGCTGACGGCGTCGCTGGTCGCGGTCCCGTCGGTCAGCCGGCACGAAGGCGAGCTCGCCGACCACGTCGAGCGGCGTCTCGCCGAGCGCGCCTCGACGGCTGGCGCTCACCCGGGTCGGCAACACCGTGATCGCGCGCACGGAGCTGGGTCGCGAGCGCCGGATCGTGCTCGGCGGTCACCTCGACACCGTGCCCGCCAACGGCAACGAGGTGCCGCGGCTCGACGGCGACGTGCTCCACGGGCTGGGGTCCGCCGACATGAAGGGCGGGCTCGCCGTGCTCCTCCGCCTGGCCGAGGAGATCAGCGCCGGCCGGGAGCCGCGCTTCGACTGCACCCTGGCGTTCTACGAGGGCGAGGAGATCGCCGACGAGTTCAACGGCCTCCGGCACGTGTTCGCCGAGCGGCCGGAGCTGCTGGCCGGCGACTTCGCGGTGCTGCTCGAGCCCACCGGCGACCACATCGAGGCGGGCTGCCAGGGGACGTTGCACCTCCGGGCGCACTTCGAGGGCGAGCGCGCCCATTCGGCGCGCCCCTGGAAGGGCCGCAACGCCATCTACGCCGCCGCCGACGTCCTGGAGCGTCTGGCCGCGCACGAGGCCGACACGGTGCTCGTGGATGGCCTGCCGTACCGCGAGTCGCTGCAGGTGGTGCGCATCGAAGGGGGCGTCGCCAACAACGTCGTGCCCGACGAGTGCACGATCGTCGTCAACCGGCGGTTCGCGCCGAAGTACTCCGTGGACGAGGCGCGGGCGCAGGTCGAGAAGCTGCTCGAGGGGGCGGATCGGGTCGAGGTGATCAACGCGTCACCGGCGGCGCCGCCCAACCTGGGTCACCCGCTCGCGGCGGAGTTCGTCGGAGGTCCTCGGCCTCGACGTCGAGCCGAAGCTGGGCTGGACGGACGTCGCCCGCTTCGCGTCCCGCGACATCCCGGCCGTGAACTTCGGGCCCGGCGATCCCGACGTGGCCCACACCGCCGACGAGCGGGTCACCCGGGCGTCGGTCGAGCAGTGCTACGCCGCGTTCGCCCGGTTCCTCGGCCTTGCCGCCTGAGCGGCGCGGTCACACCGTGCGGAGAACGGTCACCACTTTCCCGTAGATCGAGGACGTCGTCGGGGTCGTAGACGAGCTCGTCCATCGCCTCGTTGGCGGGCTTGAGGACGATCTTGCCGCGGCGCCGGGAGAAGGTCTTGACCGTCGCCTCCTCGCCGGGGATGCCGGCGACGACGGTCTCGCCGGGGTCGGCCGTCGCCTGCTGGCGGACGACGATGTAGTCGCCGTCGAAGATGCCGGCCTCGATCATCGAGTCGCCGCGGACCCGGAGCATGAACAGCTGCCCGCGGCCCGTGAAGTCCTCCGGGAGCGGCAGGATCTCCTCGACGTTCTCGGCCGCGAGGACACCGGTGCCGGCGGCGACGTCCCCGAGGAGGGGGACGTGGCGGACGGGCCGGCGGTCGACGGCGGCACCCGACGCCGGCTCGAAGCGGACCTCGATGGCCCGGGGCTTGGTCGGGTCCCGCACGAGGTAGCCCTTGTCCTGGAGCGCGGCGAGGTGGGCGTGCACCGTGGAGCTGGACGACAGGCCCACGGCCTCGCCGATCTCCCGCACGCTCGGCGGATAGCCGCGGCGGCGCACCTCGGCGTCGATGAACTCGAGCACCTGGCGCTGCCGGGCGGTCAGGTCGGTCATGTTCGTGGCCTCCGGGTTCGGATCACGGCTGAGCTCCGCCCGCATGCGGACGCCATCTGAGGCGCCCACATGCACGGTAACACGATCAGGCGTTCGGGGCAAACATCTGTTCGGGAATCCTCTTGACGGGAACACCCGTTCGTGGTTGGATCCGAACAGGCGTTCGGCCCACCGAGTGGATCTCCCCGGGTGGGCCGAGCCACGCCGGGGGGCGGTCTCGCTCCCCGGCGCAGTTGTCAGGGCTGCGGGAGTCACGGCGTAGCTGTCATACCCCCGTGGTTCGCTACGGAGGAAGCAACGGGCGGAGAGAGAAGGAGGCACGTCACATGGCCGCCGTCATGACCACCCCGAGGATCGAGATGGAACCCGCCGTGACTCGCACGGTCCGGCGGGTCGAGCCCCGCTCCGTCGCCCGGCGCGGGCACCGACCCTCGGCCGCCACCTACTGGCGCCGGCGCGTCGTCGCCGTCGCCGTGGGCCTGGCGGCGCTGGCCATGGCGGGGAAGGCGGGTGCCGCGCTCGGGGGCTCACCCCTCGCAGTCCCCGAGCGCCGCCCGGCCGCCGCCTCGCAGTCCGTCGTGCAGCCCGGCGATTCGTTGTGGTCGATCGCGGCGAGGCTCGAGCCGGGTCATGATCCGCGCCCCGTGGTCGACGCGCTCGCCGCCACACGCGGCGGCGCGCCCCTCGTGCCCGGCGAGGTCGTCACCCTGCCGCGTTGAGAACGCGTGTCCGCCGGCGCGACCCCCAGGTACCGTGGAGCGGTGCGTTGCCCGTACTGCCAGACCGCCGAAGACAAGGTCGTCGACTCGCGTCCCGCCGACGACGGCGCCGCGATCCGGCGGCGGCGGGAGTGCCTCGCCTGCGGGCGGCGCTTCACGACGTACGAGCGGCTCGAGGAGCTCCCGCTGATGGTCGTGAAGCGGGCGGGCGTGAAGGAGCCCTTCGAGCGGGCGAAGGTCGAGGCCGGCATCCAGCACGCGGTGACGCACCGTCCCGTCGCCGAGGGCGCCGTTGCCACGATCGCCGCCGAGATCGAAGAGGAGCTGCGGGCGGAGGGCGCCGAGGTCTCGAGCGCGAGCGAGTGGGGCTGGCGGTGCTCGAGCGGCTCCGGATCCTCGATCCCGTCTCGTACCTCCGTTTCGCGTCCGTCTACAAGGGCTTCGAGGACGTCACCGACTTCGAGCGCGAGGTCGCCGTGCTCCAGAAGTCGACCGAGCCCAAGCGCCACCCCGCCCGGTCCCGCTGAGCCCCAGACACCTTGTGCGCGAATTCACCAGCGGAATCTTCCCGGCACCCCTCTGACCTGCGACGACGTCCCCTGCCGGCCGGGGGACACCGTTGACACGGCCGTAATTACGGTGGTGTAATGAGCACCCGCATATCGTGGTCGATGGCAGCGCGACCGCAATATCTTGGGGTCTGGGTCTGAGAGACCAGAGCACGAGCAGAACACCCGATACGCCGAACAGAGGGGGAGTCAGTCGCATGGCCATGGCGCCGGAGCAGATGGGGATCGGGATCCGCCGGTACTTCACCGAGGCGGGAACGCATCCGTACGAGACCATCGAGTGGGAGCGCCGCGACGCCCGCATCCCCAACTACCGCGACGGCACCGACGCCTTCTTCCAGCCCGACGTCGAGTTCCCGGTGAGCTGGTCGCAGAACGCGACGAACATCGTCGCCCAGAAGTACTTCCGGGGGACGCTCGGCACGCCGGAGCGCGAATCGTCGCTCCGGCAGGTCATCGATCGGATCGCCGACACGATCACCGACTGGGGCATTCGCGACGGCTACTTCGTCGACGACGACGAGGCCGAGACGTTCCGCGACGAGCTCAAGTACGTCCTCGTGCACCAGCGCGCCGCGTTCAACTCCCCCGTGTGGTTCAACATCGGCGTGCACGGCGTCCCGCAGCAGGCCAGCGCGTGCTTCATCCTCGCCGTCGAAGACAGGATGGACGCGATCCTCAACTGGTATCGGGAAGAGGGGACCATCTTCAAGGGCGGTTCCGGGTCGGGGATCAACCTCTCGGGCCTCCGGTCCTCGAAGGAGGGGCTCCAGGGTGGCGGCACCGCCAGCGGCCCGGTGAGCTTCATGCGCGGCGCCGACGCGTCGGCCGGGACCATCAAGTCGGGTGGGAAGACGCGGCGCGCCGCGAAGATGGTCATCCTCAACGCCGACCATCCCGACATCGAGGAGTTCATCTGGTGCAAGGCGATCGAGGAGCGCAAGGCGCGCGCGCTCGGTGAAGCCGGCTTCGACATGGACCTCGACGGCAAGGACAGCCACTCGATCCAGTACCAGAACGCCAACAACTCGGTCCGCGTCACCGACGAGTTCATGCAGGCGGTGCTCGACGACCGCGACTGGCAGCTCCGGTCGGTCACGACCGGCGAGGCCGCCCGGACCGTGAAGGCCCGCGAGCTCATGCGCCAGATCTCCGAGGCGACATGGGAGTGCGCCGACCCCGGCATGCAGTTCGACACGACGATCAACCGGTGGCACACCGCGCCCAACACCGGACGGATCAACGCCAGCAACCCGTGCTCGGAGTACATGCACCTCGACAACTCGGCGTGCAACCTCGCCAGCATCAACCTGCTCAGGTACCTCGACGACGCCGACGAGTTCGACGTCGAGGCGTTCGAGCACACGGTCGAGGTGATGTTCACCGCCCAGGAGATCCTCGTCGGCAACGCCGACTACCCGACCGAGAAGATCGCCGAGACGAGCCGGGCCTTCCGGCAGCTCGGGCTCGGCTACGCCAACCTCGGCGCCCTGCTCATGGCCCGCGGCCTGCCGTACGACTCGCCCGAGGGTCGGGCGTGGGCGGGCGCCATCTCGTCGCTGATGACCGGACACGCCTACGCGACGAGCGCCCGTACGGCTGCCCGCATGGGCCCCTTCGCCGGGTACGCCGACAACGCCGACGCGATGGTGAACGTGCTGCGCATGCACCGCGAGAAGGCGGCGGAGATCGACGACGCGCTGGTTCCGAACGGTCTGCTCACGGCAGCCCGTCACGCCTGGGACGAGGCGACGTCACTCGGTGAGAGCCACGGGGTGCGGAACTCGCAGGCCACCGTGCTCGCGCCGACCGGGACGATCGCCCTGGCCCTCGATTGCGACACGACCGGCATCGAGCCGGACCTCGCGCTCACGAAGGCGAAGAAGCTGGTCGGTGGGGGCACGATGCTCATCGTCAACCAGACCGTGCCCCGCGCCCTCCGCCGGCTCGGGTACTCGAGCGAGCAGGTGGACCAGATCGTCGCCTACATCAACGAGCACAAGTCGATCGTCGGCGCGCCGGGGTTCAATCCCGAGCACCTCCCGGTGTTCGCCTGCTCGATGGGCGACAACACGATCCATTACATGGGTCACATCACGATGATGGGCGCGGTGCAGCCGTTCATCAGCGGAGCGATCAGCAAGACCTGCAACGTCCCCGAGGAGACGACGGTCGACGAGCTCGAGCAGGTGCACATCGACGCCTGGCATCTCGGACTCAAGGCGATCGCGATCTACCGCGACAACTGCAAGGTCGCCCAGCCGCTCGCGACCCAGAAGAAGGCGGGCGACAACACGTTGGCTGCGGTCGCCGAGCGGGTCGTCGAGCACGTGATCACGGTCGAGAAGCCGGTCCGACGCAAGCTGCCGAAGAAGCGCGACTCGAAGACGTTCTCGTTCCGGGTGGCCGACTGCCACGGCTACGTGACGGTCGGGGAGTTCGAGGACGGGCAGCCGGGCGAGCTCTTCCTCAAGGTCGCCAAGCAGGGGTCGACGCTGGCCGGGATCATGGACGGCTTTGCGATCGCCGTCTCGCTCGGCCTGCAGTTCGGCGTGCCGCTGCGCACGTTCGTCGAGAAGTTCACGAACGTCCGCTTCGAGCCCGCCGGGATGACCGACGACCGCGAGCTCCGGTTCGCCACGAGCCTGCTCGACTACATCTTCCGTCGCATGGCGGTGGAGTACCTCCCCGTCGACGAGCGCCGGGAGATCGGCGTGCTCACCGTCGACGAGCGGGTCCAGCCCACGCTGCCCGGCGTCGAGGAGGCGAGCACCGAGAACCACCCCGGTCTCGACACGTTGCCGGTCGAGGAGCAGGCGCCGGAAGCGGCGCAACCGTCGGAGGCGGCGAGCACGATGTCGGCCACGATCGAGGGCGAGACCGTCATCTGCCACATCTGCGGCGACATCATGCAGCGGGCGGGCAGCTGCTACGCCTGCCCCAGCTGCGGCACCACCAGCGGCTGCTCGTAGCGCGGCGGCGGCGTTTGCCGAGCGTCGCCGCAGAGCCGGAGCTTGCGACGGCGCCAAGAAGCAGATCAGCCGCGGCTGAGCGAGAAGACCTCGACGGGGGTGGCGAAGCCCTTGAGGGCGCGGCGGCCGGCGGGCTCGAAGGCGAAGGCGTGGTCGACGTCGTCCTTCTCGGCGAGGCGCTTGGCGTCCGCCGAGACGAGGATCTCGCGGGGGACGGCGATGTCGGCGAGTCGGGCAGCCAGGTTCACCTCGACGCCGTAGTAGTCGCCGTCGCGGGTGAGGAGGTCGCCGGTGGCGAGGCCGCCGCGCGGGGTGACGGTGGCGTCCTGCTCGCGGAAGGCGTCCATGAGCGACAGCGCGATCTTGCAGGCGGCGTCGGCCTCGAGCACGACGAACATGATCTCGTCGCCGATGTGCTTCACGAGCTGCCCGCCGTGCTCGGCGACGGTCTCGAACGATTGGTCCTCGAACTCGTCGAGCAGGTTCCACAGGCCCGCCGGCGTGAGCTCCTGCGAGAGAGAGCTGAAGCCGACGAGGTCGACGAACCCGACCGCGAGCCGGGAGGTCGTGTAGTCGCCGGTGTACAGGCGCGCCGCCCGTCCCCTGTTGATGACGTCTCGCAGATGGCGCGTGAACAGGCGGGGGAAGCCCTCGGCGAGGCGGCGGGCGCCCTCGATCGAGACTGACTGCGCCCGAGCGTGGGCGATCACCGGTGCATCCTCGGCGACCAGCGGCTCCTCGACGGTTGCGATGTACGCCGCGACCGACGCGTCGGCGACACGGCGAATCGAGCTCCCGACGACTCGAAGCAGCCGCAGCGCCGCGTCCTCGTTGCCGAACAGCTTGAACATCTCGGCCCCGGCGGTCGCGGCGACCACGTCCTCCGTCGAGTACGAGCCGTCGCGCAGACCAAGGGCGCGCAGGACCCGGGCGAGCTGCTCGGGCGTGAGCCCAGAGCGCTCGGCGAGCTCGTCGGCCGTCAGGTCGTCGCGGGTGGCGAGCAACGTCTCGGTCGTGACCTCCCAGAGGCCTTCCTCGCGGATGGCCTCGGCGACCGCGTTGGGATCGACGCCCTGCGCCTCGAGGAACTCGACGAGCTGGCGCTCGGTCTCCGCGTCGACCGCAGGCCATGCGGGGCGGTTCTCGTCCACTGCCCTCGATTGTCCCGGCTGCCTTCGGCCGGGCGCAACGTGCCGTCGGGCACTCGCTAGGGTCGCTCCACATGTTGACGGACGACGAGGTGCAGCGGGCGCTCGTGATCGTCGCCCATCCCGACGACGTCGACTTCGGAGCCGCCGGGACGGTGGCGACGTGGACGGGAGCGGGCATCGAGGTCGCGTACTGCATCGTCACGGACGGCGATGCCGGCGGCTTCGATCCCGACGTGCCGCGCGCCGAGATCCCGGGCATCCGCCGGGCGGAGCAGACGGCCGCGGCGAAGGTAGTGGGCGTCACCGACCTCGCGTTCCTCGGCTACCCGGACGGCCGGCTCGTCACCACGCTCGACCTGCGGCGCGATCTCGCCCGCGAGATCAGGCGCGTGCGTCCGCAACGCGTGCTGTGCCCGTCGCCCGAGCGCAACTGGCAGCGCATCTTCGCCAGTCACCCCGACCACCTCGCGGCCGGTGAGGCCTCGATGGCGGCGGTGTACCCCGATGCCCGCAACCCGTTCGCGCACCCGGAGCTCCTCGACGAGGGCTACGAGCCGTGGTCGGTGCTCGAGGTCTGGATGATGGCGTCGCCGGTGCGCAACCGTTGGGTCGACGTGACCGATGCGCTCCCGACGCAAGCTCGACGCGCTGCGCAGCCACGTGAGCCAGCACACCGACGTCGACGGCAAGCTCGAGGACCGCATGCGAGGTTGGGCCGCGATGGTGGCGCAGGAGGCCGGGCTCCCCGACGGCCGCCTGGCCGAGGGCTTCTTCGCGATCGACAGCGCGGGCTGACGCGCAGCTCGCGTCAGACGATCACGCTCCGGATCACCTCGCCCGCCTTCATCGCCGTGAACGCGTCGTTCACCTCGTCGAGCTTGATGTGGCGCGACACCATCGAGCCGAGGTCGAGGCGGCCGTGCTCGACCAGGCTGATGAAGCGGGGGAAGTCGCTCCGCACCTGCGCCGACCCGTACACGCACCCGAGCAGCCGCTTCTCCTCGTAGAACATGGCGAAGCCCGGCAGCGTCACCATCGAGTCCATGCGCGGCATCCCGACGACGACGGCCGTGCCGCCGCGGCGAGCCGACGAGAACGCCTGCGTGATCGTCTCGGGCAGGCCGATGACCTCGAACGCGTAGTCGGCGCCACGACCACCCGTGAGCGCCTGGACCCGCGCCACCGGGTCGCCCTTCGCCGGGTCGACCGTGTCGGTGGCGCCGAACTTCCGGGCCGTCTCGCGCTTCATCTCGACGGGATCGACCGCGATGATGCGTCGCCGCGCCCGCGATCCTGGCGCCCTGGATCACCGACTGACCGACGCCACCGCAGCCGATCACCGCGACGCTCGACCCGGGCTCGACCTCCGCGGTGTTGAGCGCGGCCCCGACGCCGGTGGTCACGCCGCAGCCGAGCAGGGCGAGCTGGTCGTCGGGGAGATCGGTCTCGACCTTGACCGCCTGCGCCTCGGCGATCGTCATCGCGTCCGCGAACGTGCCGAGGCCGGTGAATCCGGGGATCGGGGTGCCGTCGGCCGCGCGTCGCCCGCGGGGTCATCATGACCGGGCCGGTCTGCTCGCAGAGGTTCGACTGGTCATGAGTGCAGTACCAGCACGCGCCGCACGACGGGATGAACGTGCCGATCACCCGGTCGCCCTTCTTCACCTGGCTGACCTCGGACCCGACCCAGTCGACGGTGCCCACGCCCTCGTGGCCGAGGATGGTGGGCGGCGGCAGCGGCAGCGTGCCGTTGGTGGCCGACAGGTCCGAGTGGCACACGCCGCTCGCACCGATCTCGACCACGACGTCGCCCGGCCCGGGATCCAGGGGCGTCATCTCCTCGATGATCAGGGGCTGGTCCTGCTCGACGTACACGGCTGCTCTCATGGAGTCCCCCTCGGTTGGCCGTGCTCGGACGCTACCGGTTCGGGGTTCGGTTCGTCAGCACGACCGTACCGATGCTGATAGGAACACACCGTGGGAGCAGGGGGCCGGATCGGTCGGACGATCAAGGAGTCGGAGCCGAGCTTCGCGCCGGCCCCAGGGCCGCCGGCCGGAGCTCCCAACGTCGTGGTGGTCGTGCTCGACGACCTCGGCTTCGCGCAACTCGGCTGCTTCGGGTCCGAGCATCGCCACGCCCGCGATCGATCGACTCGCCGAGCGGGGGCTGCGGTACAACCGCTTCCACGTCACGGCGTTGTGCTCGCCGACGCGCGCGTGCCTCCTGACCGGCCGCAACCACCACGCGGTCGGCATGGGCTTCCTCACCGACATCCCGACGGGGTTTCCCGGCTACAACGGACGCATCCCGAGATCGGCGGCGCACGCTGGCGCGGCATCCTGCGCGACGCCGGCTACAACACGTTCGCGGTCGGGAAGTGGCACTTGGCGCCGCGCTGGGAGCAGAGTGCGTCGGGTCCGTTCGAGCGCTGGCCCCTCGGCCTCGGGTTCGAGCGCTACTACGGCTTCCTCGCCGGCGACACCAACCAGTGGACGCCCGAGCTCGTGTGCGACAACCACTTCGTCGAGCCGCCGCGCGGACCCGCCGACGGCTACCACCTCACCGAGGACCTCGCCGACCGGGCCATCCGGTACGTCGCAGGACCAGCAGCAAGCCACGCCGGGCAAGCCGTTCTTCCTGTACTTCGCGACGGGCGCGACGCACGCGCCGCACCAGGCGCCGGCGGAGTGGACCGACCGCTACCGCGGGCGCTTCGACGCGGGGTGGGAAGCGTGGCGCGACGAGGCGTTCGCCCGTCAGCTCGAGCTCGGCGTCGTGCCCGCCGGCACGACGCTGGCAGATCGCCCGAGCTGGGTGCAGGCCTGGGATTCGTTGTCCGCCGACGAGCGCCGCCTCTTTGCCCGCCAGATGGAGGTGTTTGCCGGGTTCTTGAGCCACACCGACCACCAGATCGGGCGACTCGTGGCGGCGCTGCGACGAGCTCGGCGTGCTCGACGACACGCTGCTGGTGCTGCTGTCCGACAACGGCACCAGCGCCGAGGGGGGACCGACGGCTCGGTGAACGAACACCGGTTCACGCACGACATGCTCGACGATCCCGCCGAGCAACCTCGCCCGCATCGACGATCTCGGCGGGTTCCACGCCTACAACCACTACGCATGGGGCTGGGCGTGGGCCGGGAACACTCCGCTGCGACTCTGGAAGCGCTACACGTGGCTCGGCGGCGTGCGGACGCCGCTCGATCGTGCACTGGCCGGCGCGGCGTCACCACCGGCAACGACGTCCGGCCGCAGTTCTGTCACGCCGTCGACCTCATGCCGACGATCCTCGATGCGGCCGGCGTCGGCCCGCCCGACGTCATCGACGGCGTGCCGCAGCAACCGATCGAGGGCCGCACCTTGGTCCCCACCTTCGACGATGCCGAGGCTCCCAGCGCCGCGCTCGACGCAGTACTTCGAGATGCTCGGAAGCCGCGCGCTCTATCACGACGGATGGAAGGCGACCACCGACCACATCGGAAGCCAGTTGCGCGTCGAGCGTGACCTGGTGCCGGGGAGCCACGACTTCGACGAGGACCACTGGGCACTGTTCGACCTCGAGCACGACTTCTCCGAGGCGCACGACCTCGCCGCCGACCATCCCGAGCTCGTGCAGCCCCTGGTCGAGCGCTGGTGGGCCGAGGCGGGGCGCAACCAGGTGCTGCCGCTCGACGACAGCTTCATCGGGCGTGCAGTCGCGATGGTGCCGCCGCCGACGCCCCCGCGCTTCCGGACCGTCTACCGCCCCGGGGGCGGCCCGATCTCCGAAGACGCCGTCCCGCCGCTCGGCGGCGGGTTCGAGCTCCGGGCCGACGTCGAGACGGGGACCGGTGACGCCGGGATCGTGTGCGCCCTCGGCGACTGGAACAACGGATGGGCGTGGTACCTGCTCGAGGGACGCGTGGTGCTCTCCTTCAACCTGTTCGGGACGCCGTACCGGTTCGTGTCGACAGCGGTGATCCCTCCCGGCCGCCACTCGCTCGGTGCCGAGTACCGCCGGGAGCAGCCCGCCGGAGGTCCGGTCGTGCTGCGCGTCGACGACGAGGTGGTCGCCGAGGGGAAGCTGCCGGTGAACCTGCCGTTCCGCTGGCAGATCGGCGGCGCCGGTCTGCTCGTGGGCCGCGACCGGGGCTTTCCCGTGTGCGACGACTACGAACCGCCGTTCCCGTTCACAGGGGTGCTGGGCGAGATCGTCTTCGAGATCCCGTCGCTCAGGCCGCGGGTGCCGGAGGAGGAGATCACTGCCGCACTCCGGCACGAGTGAGGGGGAGCTCCTCCCGCTAGCGTCACCGTCTCATGATCCGCCTGCTGCTCGTCCGCCACGGTGAGTCGACTTGGAACGCGGTGTCGCGCTGGCAAGGTCAGGCCGACCCGCCACTCTCTCCGTTCGGGGAGCGTCAGGCCGAGGATGCCGGGGCGCGGCTCGCCGAGATCGCGACCATCACGGCGGTGTGGGCGTCGAACCTCGTCCGGGCTCGACGCACGGGTGATCTGATCGCACAGCGCCTCGGCATCGCACAGGTACGCGAAGAGCCGCTTCTTCGGGAGCGGGACGTCGGCGCGTGGAGCGGCCTGACCCGCGACGAGATCGAGGAGCGCTGGCCCGGCTACCTCGCGGCGCGGCGCTCGCCTCCCGACTTCGAGGGCGACGACGAGTTGCTCGCGCGCACGCGTGCGGGGCTGGCCGCCGCGGCCGACGGGAGCGGCCCCGGCGACGTGCTGGTCGTCACCCACGGTGGTGTGATCCGCACGATCGAGCGGTCGCTGGGCGCGATCCCGGAGCGGCTGCCCAATCTCGGCGGGCGCTGGCTCCTCGCCGACACGCCCACGGACCTCTCGCTCGGGGAGCGAGTCGTGCTCCTCGAGCCCGACGAGGTGACGGTCCCGCGCGGCCCGTCGGAACAGGACCCGGTCAGACCGACAGACGCGACGAAGTAAACTGCAAGGTCCCCCCGCAGGAGCCGCGCGTGCCTGACCAGTCCGATGGCGGCATCCGAGAACGCCGCGCCCACCCCGAGCTCGCCGCCGAGCAGCGGTACCTCGATCGTGCCTACGGACGCCTGGACGAGATGCGCAAGGCCGCCAGCCGGGTCGCCGAGGGCTATTCCGAGGTGCAGCGGGGCGGCACCCACCAGGCCCGGCTCGAGCGTGACGCCGCCGCCGCCAACACCCGCCGGCGGCTCGCGGCCCTGAACATCGGGAACGCGCCCCTGTCCTTCGGGCGCATCGACCTGGAGCCCCGCTCCGATGGGGAGAACCCCGGCGACGACCGCTTCTACATCGGGCGGATCTCCGTCACCGAGGCCGATCAGACGCCGCTGATCGTCGACTGGCGCGCCCCGGTGGCCGAGCCGTTCTACCGCGCCACCGGGGTCGAGCCGATGGGCGTCGTCCGGCGCCGGCACTTCCAGACCCACGGCCGGGAGCTGATCGGCATCGACGACGAGGTCTTCGACGCCGCCGCCGCCGACGAGGCCGGGTTCACGATCGTGGGCGAGGCCGCGCTCCTCGCCGCGCTGGAGCGCCATCGCACGGGGCGGATGGGCGACATCGTCGCCACGATCCAAGCCGAGCAGGACGAGGCGGTGCGCGCGCCGCTGTCCGGCATCCTCGTGGTCGCCGGCGGCCCCGGCACGGGCAAGACGGCCGTCGCGCTCCACCGCGCCGCGTACCTGCTGTACACGCACCGCCAGCGGCTGGCGTCCCGAGGCGTGCTGCTCGTCGGGCCGAGCCCGATCTTCCTCCGCTACATCGACGAGGTGCTCCCGTCGCTGGGGGAGGACGACGTGCAGCTCACGACCGTGGCCGGGCTCAAGCCGCAGCTGCGGGCGCGGGCGTCGGAACCTCCCACTGTCGCGGCCCTGAAGGGCGACGCCCGCATGGCGCGGGTGATCGCACGGGCGTTGCGCGACCGCGAACGTCCTCTGCGCGACGACCTCGTCGTCGTGCTCGACGGTCACGTGCTGCGCCTCCGGCGAGCCGACTCCGCTCGGATCGTCGAGCGCGTCCGACGCCGGCGCGGCACCCACAACGAGCGGCGCCCCGCTGTGACGCGCATGGTGTTGGACCAACTGCGCGACCAGTACCGGAGGTCGCTGGTAGCGGCGTACGAGCGCGACGTCCGCCGCATCGACCCGGACGCCGAGCTCCCGTTGGCGCCGGAGGACGACGAGAGCTGCTCGACGTGCCCGTGGCGGCCGCGCTCGCCCGGGGTGAGCGCGCGCCCGATGACTGGGACGCCGCGTTGTCGGCGCGTCTCCGCCGCGCACCCGAGGTGCGGGCCGCGCTCGAGCGCATGTGGCCGGTGCTCTCGGGCGCCGAGCTCGTGCACGACCTGTTCAGCTTTCCCGGCGCTCATCCGCTCGGCCGCCGACGGCATCCTGTCGCGCGACGAGGACGCAGCTGCTCGCCCGGCCCCGTTCGTCCAGCGTGCGCGACGTCGAATGGACCGAGGCCGACGTGGCGCTGGTCGACGAGGCGGACGCGCTGCTCGGTCCGCCGGAGGCGGGGCGACCACGGCGCCGGCGCCGCCGGCGGGGCGCATCGGACCGCGCCCTCGAGGACGCCGCCCGCGTCGTCGAAGAGCTCGGCGCTGGGGAGCTACACGACCGCGGCCGAGGTCGTCGAGCGCTACGGCGGCGGCGCGGCGCCGACCGAGGACGGGGTCGGGGAGCCACGCACGTTCGGGCACGTGCTCGTGGACGAGGCGCAGGATCTCACCGCCGATGCAGTGGCGGATGGTGGGCCGGCGCTGCCCGTCGGGCTCGATGACGCTCGTCGGCGACTTCGGGCAATCGAGCCGGCCGGGCGCCGTCCACGATTGGGACGACGGTTCGGGCGCGAGCTGCCGGGCGACGAGCCCGCACGGGTCGTCACGCTCTCGGTCAACTACCGCACGCCGGCGGAGATCATGACCCTCGCCGACCGGTTCGTCGCCGCCGCGGCGCCGGGTGTCCGGCCCGCCCGGTCCGTGCGGAGCACCGGGCGGCAGCCGCAGTTCCTCGCCCCCGACGACTCGGCCGACCTCGTCACGGTCGTCGCCGACGCGGCCCGGACCGCCAAGAGCGACGGCGGCACGACGGCCGTCATCGCTCCGCGTGACCTGCACGACGAGCTCGTCGCGATGCTCGCCGATCTCGGCGCGGTGGCCGGGTCCGCCGACGCCATCGACGCGCCGGTGGCGGTGGTCGACGCCGTCCGACGCCAAGGGGCTCGAGTTCGACCACGTGGTCGTGGTCGAGCCGGCCCGCCTCGTGACGCCCGACGCCTCCGGACTGCGGCTGCTCTACATCGGCGCTCACCCGCGCGACGCAGACGCTTGACGGTCGTGCACGCCGGCGCCGCTTCCGGAGGCCCTCCAACCCGCCACCACCTCGTAGGCTCGCCGCGCCGGCGACGCCGCAGGAGTACTCGATGGCAACGACGACCGACTCCGACCTCACCGCCGCCGACGTCGCCTGGGACCTCGAGCCGCTCGTCGACGGCAAGGGCGAAGCGGGCGTCGACGAGCTGCTCGACGAAGCCGACCGGGTCGCAGCGTCGGTGGCGGAGCGCCGCGGGACGCATCGCCGCAGCTCGACGCCGCCGGGCTCGCCTCGGTCATGCGCGAGCTGGCTTCGATCGTCGGAGCTCGTCGGGCGGGCGGCGTCGTACGCGAGTCTGCGGTTCGCGGCCGACACCACCGACCCGGGGCGCGGCGCGTTGCTCGCAGCACGTCGAGGAGCGCGCAACCGCCATCAACACGAAGATCCTCTTCTTCGAGCTCGAATGGGCGGCGCTGCCCGACGATCGGGCGGCGGAGCTCGTCGCCGACGAGCGGCTGGCGTTCTGCCGCCACTACCTCGCGGTCGGCGCGCCGCTACCGACCCCATCTCCTCACCGAGCCCGAGGAGCGTCGTGATGACCGAGAAGGCGGTCACGGGGCGCAGCGCGTGGAGCCGCCTGTTCAGCGAGCTCACGTCGACGATCGCGGTCGATCTCGACGGCGGCCGCGTCAGCCTCGAAGAGGCGCTGTCCCGGCTGCAGCTCGCCCGATCGCGGCGAGCGTCGCGCCGCGGCCGAGGCGGTCACCGGTTGCGCTCGAGCCCGGCCTGCGGACGCGGGCGTTCGTGTTCAACACCTTGCTGGCCGACAAGGCGGTCGACGACCGCCTGCGCAAGTACCCGGACTGGCTCGCCAGCCGGAACCTCGACAACGAGGCCAGCGACGAATCGGTGCAGGCGCTCGTCGCCGCGGTCCAAGCCCGGTACGACATCCCGCAGCGCTGGTACGCGCTCAAGGCGCGGCTGCTCGGGCTCGACCGGCTCGCCGACTACGACCGCATGGCGTCGATGGCGAGCCGAGGAGTCCGAGTTCGGATGGCGCGAGGCGCGCGAGCTGGTCCTGGACGCGTACGGCTCGTTCTCGCTCCGAGCTCGCGGGCGCCGCGCACCGATTCTTCGACGAGGCGTGGATCGACGCCCCGGTCCGGCCCGGCAAGCGCCCGGGCGCGTTCTGCGCGTACACCGTCCCGTCGCAACACCCGTACCTGCTGCTGAACTGGACCGGCCGCCGCCGCGACGTGCTGACGCTCGCCCACGAGCTCGGCCATGGGCTGCACGCGTACCTGGCGCGCGATCAGGGCGTCTTCCACCAGACGACGCCGCTCACGCTGGCCGAGACCGCCTCGGTGTTCGGCGAGACCGTGACGTTCGGCCGGCTGCTCGAGGAGACCAGCGATCCTGCGGCCCGGCTCGCGCTCCTCGCCGAGAGCATGGAGGGCCAGATCGCGACCGTCTTCCGCCAGATCGGCGATGAACCGTTTCGAGGACGCGCGTGCACACCGAGCGACGCGAGGTCGGCGAGCTCAGCGTCGACCGCTTCGGCGAGCTGTGGCACGAGACCCAGGCCGAGCATGCTCGGCGACACGGTCGAGATCACCGACGGCTACCGCACCTGGTGGTCGTACATCCCGCACTTCATCGGCACGCCGGGCTACGTGTACGCATACGCGTACGGTCAGCTCCTCGCGCTGTCCGTGTACCGGCCGTACGAGGAGCGCGGCGCCGACTTCGTGCCGCAGTACCTCGAGCTGCCTGCGCAGCGGCGGCTCCCGGACGCCCGAGGAGCTCGGCCGCATCGTCGGCGTCGACCTCGGCGACCCGGGGTTCTGGGACGGCGGGCTCGCCATCGTCGAGCAGCAGCTGCAAGCCGCCGAGACCGCCGCGGTCGAGGCCGGCCGCGTCCGGAACTGACGCGACGAGCGAGCACCGAGTCCGTGCCCGTGCCCCGACGCCGCCCTGCTCGCCGGCAAGGTCGCGGTCGTGACCGGGGGCGGGGGCGGCATCGGGCGCGGCGATCTCCGAGACCTTCGCCGCCCACGGCGCGAAGGTCGTCGTCGCCGAGATCGACGGCGACCGCGCCGCCGAGACCGTCGCCGCGATCCGAGCCGGCGGCGGTGAGGCGCTGGCGCAGCCCGTCGACGTCCGCCACCGCGACGAGGTGGCGTCGCTCGCCGACACGACGATCGCGGAGTACGGCCGCGTCGACGTGCTCGTCAACAACGTCGGGCACTACCTCTACCGCGGCCTTCGGTTCCTCGATACCGACGAGGATCACTGGGACTCGCTGTATGCGGTCAACCTCCGCCACGTGTTCCTGTGCACGAAGGCGTTCGCGCCCCGGATGATCGAGCAGGCCGACGGCGGCAGCATCGTCAACGTCTCGACCGTCGAGGCGTTCCGCGGCATCCCGATGCAGGTCGTGTACTCGGCGTTCAAGGCCGGCGTGGTCCAGTTCACGAAGAGCCTCGCCCTCGACCTCGGCGGCGACGGCATCAGGGTGAACGCGATCGCGCCCGACCTGACCCAGACGATCCAGGTCCCCTACGACCGCTGGGTTCCCGAGGAGCAGGAGCACCTCATCCCGCGCTGGGTGCCCGTCGGCCGGTTCGGGACGCCGGACGACATCGCCGGCGTGGCGTTGTTCCTGGCGTCGGACCTGTCGGCGTTCGTGACCGGCACGACTGTCCACGCCGACGGCGGAAGCCTCGCCGCCGGCGGCTGGTACCGCACCGAGCGCGGCGGCTGGACGAACCGTCCGCTGAACCCCTAGCGACGTGCGTATCTCGACGTCGCTGAGAAGCTCAGAGACGCACGTCTTACGCGAGGCCCGCCATGGCCGCGAACGCGTGCAGCTCGCGCGGGATGTCGGGGCCTATCGGCGCGTAGAGGATCTCGGTGGCGCCGGCCGTCTCGAGCTCCTCGAGCCGTCCCCGCAGCTGGTTTGGCGACCCGGTCCACGTGAACGCGGCGAGTGTGTGCCCGTCCAGGAGTGGCGCGTCGCGTTCGGTGACGCGCACGAGGTGGTCCTCGTGCACGGTGAGGTGGCGCACGCTCTCCGGGACGCCCTCGACTTCAGCCCGCCATTCCGCTCCACCCGGCAGGGCATCGACCGCGGCCGGGTCCGCCTCGTACATCCCGTGATACACGACGGTGAGCGCGGGGCCGGCGGCTTCGAGCGCGCGTGGCGACGTCGGCGGCTCGCCTTCGTCGAGCACCGTCCCGAAAGCGAGCACGGCGCACCAGTCGAACTCGGGTTGGCCGGAGCCGATCGTCATGACGCCGTCGCCGAGCTGCTTCGCCACCTGCAGCCCTCGCGGCCCGTTGGCCGCCACGAGGATCGGCACGCCGATCGGCCGCGCCGGTACGAACCCTGCCGGCGGGATCATCTGCATGACCGACCCGTCCACCTCGACCTGCTCGCCGGCGAGCAAGGCGCGCAGCTGGCGCAGGTACTCCTCGACCGCCGCCCACGGCAGCGGCTTCTGGCCGAGTGCCATGCGACCCGTGAAGCCGGTGCCGACGGCGGCGACGGTCCGGCCGGGCGCGAGGCTCTCGAGCGTCGCGATGGCCATCGCCTGCGCGAGCACGTGGCGAAGACTGGGGATCAGGACCGCGGGGCCGAGCCCGATGCGGTCGGTGCGCTCGGCGACGCGCGCCAACGTGACCCACACGTCGGGGTAGAGCGCCGGCGAGTCGTACAGCCAAGCGCGCTCGTAGCCGAGCGATTCTGCGACCACCACGTGCTCGACGACATCGGGCCCGGGCGGGAACGCGCAGGAGACGTCCATGGCGCTACGTGCCCGCCAGCTCGCGGCGGAGCTGCCCGAGCCCCATCGGGCCGAGGTTCAGCGCGCGGGCGTGGAACGTCTTGAGGTCGAACGCGTCCCCGGCTTGCTGGCGGGCTGCCTCGCGCGCCGCCAGCCACACGCGCTCGCCGATCTTGTAGCTGATGGCCTGACCCGGCCAGCCGAGGTATCGGTCGACCTCGCTGCGCATGAAGTCCTCCGGCATCCGACCGCTGCGCTCCATCGCGAACGGCAGCGCGAGGTCGGGGGTCCACGTCTCGCCCGGGTGGTAGCGCTCGTCGGCCGGGATCGACAGCTCGAGGTGCAGCCCGATGTCGACGACGACGCGCATCGCGCGCAGCGCCTGCGCCCGCAGCATGCCGAGCTCGTACGCCGGGTCGTCGAGGTAGCCGAGCTCGCCCATGAGCCGCTCGGCGTACAGCGCCCACCCTTCGGCGTGACCCGACCAGCCGGCCAGCGTGCGCTGGAAGCGGCTCAGCTCGCCGGCGAGGTACCGCACCTGCGCGATCTGGAGGTGATGGCCGGGGACGCCCTCGTGGTAGCAGATCGACACCTCGCCCCAGAGCGGGAAGCGCGTCTTGCCGAGCGTCGGGTACCAGGTGCGGCCGGGGCGGCTGAAGTCCTCCGACGGGCCCGTGTAGTACATCGCCGCCGCGCCGCCGGGCGGGGCGATCATCGCCTCGACCCGCTTGACGGGGTCGGGGATGTCGAAGTGCACGCCGTCGAGCTCGGCGATCGTCGTGTCGAGCAGGTTCTGCAGCCACCGGCGGAACTCGTCGACGCCTTCGATGGCGCGGTTGGGATCGGTCTCGAGGTAGTCGATCACGGCGTCGAGCGGCTCGCCCGGGCAGGATGCGCTCGGCGACCTCGCCCATGGCGTGCTCGATGCGGTGGAGCTCGTCCCAACCCCACGCGTAGGTCTCGGCGAGGTCGAGCTCCATGCCGTTGAACACGCGGGCGAGCAGCCCGTACCGCTCCGCGCCGACCGCGTCGCGTTCGACGGCGTGCGGCGCGTACTCGTCGGCGAGGAACCGGCCGAGCGCGGCGTACGCCTCGGTGGCGCGGGTCGGCCCGCTCGACGAGCGTGTCGCGCAACACCTGGTTCGTCGAGACCGCGCTCGTCGTAGCGGTCGACCAGCGTCAGGAAGAACGGGCGCGCTTCGCCGTTCGACTCCACTCCACGTCTCGGCCTGGCGCGTGCACTCGACGGCCTGACGACGGGCCGCCACGAGCCCCTGGCGCACGCCCTCGGCGAGGCTCTGCTGGTATGACTCGAGGCCTTCGGGCACGAGCGCCATGCGGGCGGCGATCGCTTCCCAGTCGGACTCGGTCTCCGTGGGCATCATGTCGAAGCACATGCGAACCGCTTGCACGGGGCTGGCGATGACGTTCAGCTCGCGGAGGTGCTCGCCGGTGTCGTAGAGCTCGATCCCGGTCTCCAGGGCCTCGCGCAGCACGTCGGCGGCGATGCGATCGCGGTCGCCTTCTGGTGCCGCGGCCGTCAACGCCCGGAGCGTCGCCCGGCTGTGCTCGTTCCGCTCCTCGTAGCCGCCGGGCGAGAAGTCCGTCATCTCGTCGTCGTGTCCGGCCAGTCCCTCGAGGGTGGCGGACACCGGATCGAGGGCGGCGAAGCGGTCGACGAACCGGTCGGACAGGTCGTAGATCTCCGACATGCGCGGACTGTCTACTCGATGCGGCAGTGGGGGAGCGCCCGGCGCCGCGGACGATCAGTCCGCGTGACGTGTGCGGCGGTACCGTCGCGGCGACGGCGGCTTTGCCGACCGGCGCCGCACAGCCGGAGCTTGCGACGGCGCCCGAGGAGAGAGTCATGACTGAGCGGACGCACACGGCGGGAGACGGACAGTCTCGGCGAGGTCGAGGTGCCGGCCGACCGGTACTGGGGGGCGCAGACGCAGCGGTCGCTCCACCACTTCTCCATCGGCGACGACCGCATGCCGAAGGCCGTCATCCGGGGCATGGCCATCCTCAAGAAGGCAGCCGCCCTCACGAACCAGGACCTCGGCAAGCTCCCGGCCGAGGAGGCGAAGCTGATCGTGCAAGCCGCCGACGAGATCATCGACGGCAAGCACGACGACGAGTTCCCGCTGTACGTCTGGCAGACCGGCAGCGGCACGCAGACGAACATGAACGTCAACGAGGTGATCTCGAACCGGGCCATCGAGCTCGCGGGCGGCGAACGCGGCAGCAAGGCGCCGATCCACCCCAACGACCACGTGAACATGTCGCAGTCGTCGAACGACACCTTCCCGACCGCGATGCACATCGCCGCCGCCGAAGAGGTGGTGCACCGCCTCATCCCGTCCGTCACGGCCCTGCGCGACGCCTTGGCGGTGAAGTCCGAGGAGTTCCGCGACATCGTCAAGACGGGGCGCACCCACCTCCAGGACGCGGTGCCGCTGACGCTGGGCCAGGAGTTCGGCGGCTACGTCGCCCAGCTCGACGCCGACCTCGAGCGCATCCGGCTCGCGCTTCCCGGCCTGTACCAGCTCGCGATCGGAGGCACCGCCGTCGGGACGGGCCTCAACGCGCCGCCCGAGTTCGACGAGCGGTGCACGGCGAAGATCGCCGAGCTGACCGGCCTGCCCTTCGTGCCGGCGCCGAACAAGTTCGCCGCCCTCGCCGCCCACGACGAGCTCGTGTTCGCCGAGCGGCGCGCTCGAAAACCCTGGCGGCGTCCCTGATCAAGATCGCCAACGACATCCGCTGGCTCGGCGTCGGGCCCGCGCTCGGGGCTGGGCGAGCTCATCCTCCCCGAGAACGAGCCCGGCTCGTCGATCATGCCGGGCAAGGTCAACCCCACGCAGAGCGAAGCGATGACGATGGTGGGTGCCCAGGTGATCGGCAACGACGCCGACGATCGGGTTCGCCGGCTCCCAGGGCAACCTCGAGCTCAACGTGTTCAAGCCCGTCATGATCTTCAACTTCCTGCACTCGGTCGACCTTCTCGCCGACGTGTGCCGCACCTTCCGCGAGTTCGCGGTCGAAGGCGTGCAGGCGAACCGCGAGCGCATCGCCGAGAACCTCAACAACTCGCTGATGCTCGTCACCGCCCTGACCCCGCACATCGGCTACGACAAGGCCGCCGAGATCGCCAAGCACGCGCACAAGCACCACAAGACCCTGCGCGAGTCTGCAGTCGAGCTGGGCCATCTGACCCGCGAGGAGTTCGAGCGCATCGTCCGCCCCGAGAAGATGGCGAGGCCCGAGGACGGCTGACGGGCCCTTCCCGACGGTCGGCAATACTGAGCAGACACTCGACGAGGAGGAGCAATGGCGATCTACGACGCAGACGTCGCGGCGCTCGACGGCGGCCCGGCCGAGCTCGGCGACTACCAGGGCAAGGCGCTGCTGATCGTGAACGTGGCGTCGCAGTGCGGGCTCACGCCGCAGTACTCCGGTCTCCAGGAGCTGCACGAGCAGTACGCCGACCAGGGCTTCGCCGTCCTCGGCTTTCCGTGCAATCAGTTCGGCGCTCAGGAGCCCGGCTCCCCGGACGAGATCGCCGCGTTCTGCGAGACGAGCTACGGCGTCACATTCCCCATGTTCTCGAAGATCGAGGTCAACGGCGACGGCCGCCACGCCCTCTACCAAGAGCTCACCGCGCACGCGGACGACGAAGGCGAGGCGGGCGACATCCAGTGGAACTTCGAGAAGTTCCTGGTGTCGCGTGACGGCGAAGTCGTCCGGCGGTTCCGTCCGCTCACGACGCCCGACGACCCCGCGCTCGTGAGCGCGATCGAGGACCAGCTCGAGGGGGAGTAACGCGCGGCCTTACCGACCCACCCAAAGGCCGAGCACCGGCTGCACGCTCGTGATCGGCAAACCGCGATGGTCGCCGTTGGGTAGATCGACGCCTTGTAGCCCGTTCACTCTCGGCCCCGCTGCGAACGCCCAGTCGACGTACCAGCCCCAGAGGTTGTAGGCCTCCTTGGCGAACTGCCGCCCGATTTCCTGGTAGAGGAGTTTGCGGCGCGCCGGGTCGGGTTCCGATCTGCCGAGCTCGAGGTCGTGGTCGATCACCGGATCGCTGATCGAGCTGAAGTTCACCGGGTTGCGAACCGTCGCATCGGTGCCGGGTTGGACGGCGGTGCTGTGCCACCAGGGGTACATCGTGTCGGGTTCAGTGCTCGGGAAATTGCGCCACAAGATGGCCTGAAACTGACCCACGACCGCGAGGTCGATGGATTGACTCTGGTTGGTCGGCGGCGCCAGCTCGACTCGGATGCCGACCTTCGCCAGCTGGTCTCTCATCGCGTTTGCGAGCGCTTGCACGGGCGGGTCGGACGTCGAATCCAACGTGAATCGCAGCTCGTCGACACCGAGCTCATTCGTGCACTGGTTGAGGAACTGCTTGGCATCATCTGGGTTGTAACTCGGATACCCAGGGTTTCGCTGGTATCCGGGCGCCTTGGGTGCGAACGGCTGGGTCGCAATCGGAGTCACCGCGCCGGTGAGCTCGCTCAGCGCCTGGGTGTCGATCGCGTAGGCGACCGCGAGTCGACACGAGCGGTGGTCGAAGGGTGGCTTGCCGGCGTTGAGCATGGTGTGGCCGACCTCGGCGTCACGCTGGCTCTCGAGCAGCTTGACGAGTCCTGCCCGCGCGTCGGTTCGGAGCCCGGCGATTTGTTTACCGTCGGTGACATGGATGAGGTCGAGGTCGCCGCCCTTGAGCCCATTCACACGCTGCGAAGTGTCCTCTTCGGGCCTGAAGGTGATCTCGTCGAGGTAGGGGAGCGCGTTGCCGGATCTGTCCCGTTGCCAATAGCGCGGGTTCTTGGTGACGACGAGGCTGTCATTCGGCACCCAGCTCTTCAAGGAGAACGGGCCCGTCCCGATGAGATTCGTCGCGCACGTCGCGACGTCATCGAGCTGCGCCGGCGCCGCGATCCCGACACGGCCCGTTCCCCAGAGGAAGGCAGGAAAGGCGATCCATGGCACTCTCGTGGTGACGAGCACGGTGAGGTTGTCCACGGGCTGAACGTCGGAGATGTCGGCGAAGACGGCACCCCAGAGCGGTCCGGCTCGGTACGCGTCGAGGTTCTGGACGACCGCAACAGCGTTCAGCGGCTCACCATCATGGAAGGTGATGCCCTCCCGCAGAGCGATTGTCCACTGCGTGTAGTCCGTGTTGTGGTTGATCGACCGGGCCAAGTAAGGAACGAACCGCCCCTTGGCATTCGGCACGGTCAGGGTGTCGTACACGGCTTGCACGACTTCGGTACCGCCGGCTGCGAGCTGGGCGCTCGGCAGGCACCAGCCGCCGCTTGTCTCCGACTCGATGCCGTAGGTGATCGAGCCACCCTCGACAGGGGAGGAGGCCTTCCCAGCCGAACTGACCGGCTGCGCGCTGTTGTCGCTTCGGTCTCCGCACGCTCCGGCACACAACACCAGCGTGACGCCGAGCACGCCGACCCGTCGCGACACGGGCCGCCGTGTACTAGCGATGGAGTTGCGCAAGGTGAGGGTCGGGTGTTCCGTCAGCTACCCGCGCCATCCGACGAAGGTGGGGTCACCCCCACGTCATCGACCTCGAGTGGGAAATGGCACGCGACGTAATGGCCTGGACGCATCTCGCGGATCTTCGGTTCTTCCTCGGCGCATCGCTCGGCCGCACGAGGGCAGCGGGTCCGGAACCGGCATCCGGAGGGCGGATTGAGCGGCGACGGGACCTCGCCCCCGACGCCGGCCAGCTCCTCTGGCTTTGACTCCGGATCGGGTACGGGGATCGCGGAGAGGAGCGCCGCCGTATAGGGATGGACGGGTGATTGGAACAGCTGGTCAGGAGGGCCGATCTCGCACAACTTCCCCAGGTACATGACCGCAACGATGTCGCTCACGTTCTTGACGACGGCGAGATCGTGGGCGATGAAGATCACCGTGAGGCCATAACGCGACTTGAGCTGCTCGAGGAGATTGAGGATCTGCGCTTGGACCGAGACATCAAGCGCCGAAACAGGCTCGTCGCAGATGATCAGCTTCGGCTCGGTCGCAATTGCCCGAGCGATCGAGATGCGCTGGCACTGTCCACCTGAGAACTCGTGTGGATGGCGATCAACGGCTGCGTCAGCGTCGATTCCAACCTCGTCGAGCAGTGTGCGCACCTTCGTGGCGCGACTCTGCTTGTCGCCGACACTCCAGATGTCCAATCCCTCAGCGACGATGTCCTTGACCCGGCGACGCGGGTTCAGCGACGAGATCGGGTCCTGGAAGATCATCTGCAGCTGCGGCCTGGCGCGGCGGAGCGACGAGCGGCGCAGCGTCGTGAGGTCCGTGCCATCGAACCACACGTGGCCGGACGTCGGCCGGGGAAGCTGGAGCGCAGCCCGACCCGTCGTCGACTTCCCGCATCCAGACTCTCCAACGAGGCCAAGTGTCTCGCCCTGCTTGATGTCGAGGCTGACGTCGGAGACGGCGTGCACGGTGCCATGCCCTCGCGTCGGGAACTCCACGACGATGTTCTCGAGACGCAGGAGCGTCTCGTCTCGGGGTCGCAGATGCGCCGTCCCGCTCCCCGCCATCAGCTCACTCCTTCGACCGGCACGGTCTCGCCGCCGAGGCGGGCTTCAACTGCGGCTACCCCCGCCTTCTTGTTGCTCTCGAATGCAGCGCGCCCCTCTGGAGTGCCGACCGGGAACCAGCACGCGAACTCATGCTTGCCCTCGGGGCCCGGGCGGAGCGGCGGCTCTTCGACCCGGCACTTGTCCTGCACGTACGCACACCGAGGGCTGAACTTGCAGCCCTGCGGCGGGTGAATCAGGTTGGGTGGACGCCCCGGGATCGTCGCCAGCCTGCTGTGCGCAGCGTCGCCCAGCTTCGGGATCGAGGCCAGCAGCGCCTCGGTGTAGGGCATGCGCGGCTGCGAGAACAGCACTCTCGTCGGGGCCTTCTCGACGATCCTGCCGGCGTACATGACTGCGATGTCGTCGGTCCGACCGGCGACGACCCCGAGGTCATGCGTCACCAAGATCATCGCCATGTATCGCTCGCGCTGCTGCGTCTGGAGAAGGTCGAGAATCTGGGCCTGCACCGTGACATCGAGCGAGGTCGTCGGCTCGTCGGCGAACAAGAGCTTCGGGCCGCATGCAATCGCAATCGCAATCATCACACGCTGGCGCATCCCGCCCGACAGCTCGTGGGGGAATTGTCGCAAGCGTCGATCCGGCTCCGGAATCCCAACCGAGTGGAGGAGCGCGACCGCCAACTCACGGGCGTAGCCGCTCGAGATGTCGAAGTGGTAGAGAAGCGGCTCGGTGATCTGGTTCCCGATGCTCATCACCGGGTTCAACGACGTCATGGGGTCCTGGAAGACCATGGCCATCTGCGTGCCCCACAGCGGCCGCATCTGATCGGGCCCCCAGTCCCCGATTTCCTGGCCCTCGAGCCTCACGCTCCCCGATCGAACGACGTTGTGCTTCGGCAGCAGGCCCATCACCGAGCGGGAGAGAACCGTCTTCCCACAGCCGGACTCTCCGACGATGCCCAGGGTCCGGCCCCGCTCGAGCGAGAAGGTGACGCCATCGACGGCATGGACGGTGCCGCGGTCCGTCACGAAGCTCGTCTGCGCGCTGTCGACTTCGAGCAACGGGACGTCGGGAGGCGCGGACGGGAAGCGGTCGGCGCTCTCGAGCGACCGGCGCTTCCGCCGCCGAAACCACATCAGATTCGCGCCTCCTGAACGTCGAAGCGGGCACGGAGGGCATCACCGAGATGGTTGAGCGAGAGGACGGTGAGGAAGATCGCGATCGATGCCTCGATGACGATATGCGACGCCTCCGACAGGTTTCCTTGACCGCCGATGATGATGTTGCCCCACGACGGCGTCGACGCCGCGTTCACGCCGGCGCCGAGGATGGCCAATGCGCCTTCGGCGACGATGGCGACGGCGATACCGAGGACGGCGATCGAAAACATCGCAGGGAGCACGTTCGGAAGGAGCTCGCGCCAGAGGATGCGGAAGTGCGAGGCTCCCTGCGCTCGGGCGGCGAGGACGAACTCCCGGTCCGACCAGGAGAGCGCGCTCGCGCGGGTGATGCGGCCGAGGATCGGTACGGAGACGATCGCCAACGCAATCGTGACGTTGGTGACATGACTGCCGGTGTTTTCCGTCACGGACGCGCTCGTGGCTGCGACGATCGCCAGCGCGAGGATGACCGCCGGGATCGCGAGCATGATGTCGAACAAGCCGCCGAGCAGCTCGCCGATGAGGCCCCGGAAGTACCCGGCGATCAGGCCGAGGGTCCCGCCGACAACGAAGCCGATGGCGATGGAACCGAACCCGATCTCGAGGGATGGCCGGGCACCCCAGACCAGGAGCGACAACATGTCGTGGCCGCCCTGATCGAGACCGAGGATGTGGCCCCACTGCGGTCCTTGGAGCTTCAGAGTCGGGTCCGACCAGTTGATGGGGTCCTTCAACGGAAGGACCGGCGCCAGCAGCGCGATGCCGATGACGAACACGAGCCAGCCGAGCGCGAGCCACGCACCGACTCCGAACGGCTTCTTCCTCCGGCGCGCCGCGGTGGCGCCCGGGACGGCGATGACGGCCGCGATCTCTTGCGTCCCTGCGTCGACGGGGAGCCCTTCGTGGGCCTCCTCCGTCGCGAGCTCTTCGGCCGGGCTAGGCAGCGGCTCGGGCATGGCGAATCCTGGGATCGAGGACGGAGTACAGGATGTCCACCACGAAGTTGATCACGACGTAGACGATCGCGATCACCGCGATGTAGCTCTGCATGGCAACGTACTGCTTGGCGCCGATCGCCTGGAACAGGGCGTAGCCCATGCCCGGGAGCGCGAAGATCACTTCGACCACGACGGCTCCGCCGATCAAGGCGCCGACGTTCAATCCGGCCACCGTGAGCAGCGTCAGGCTCGACGGCCGGAGCGCGTGCCGGAAGAGGATGCGCCGGTTCGGGATGCCCTTGGCTTGGGCCGTGGTGATGAAGTCCTCGCGGAGCGTCGCGATCATGTCGGATCGCAACAACCGCATGTACACGGCGACCTGCGCGACGGCGAGGCTGATGGTCGGGAGGATCATGTAGCGCCAGTCGGTGACGGGCGAGATCTCCTTCCCGGCCGCCGAGACCGGGAGCAAGCCCCATTTCACCGCCACCCAGATCGCGAGGAAGAAGGCGAGCACGTAGCTCGGGAGTGCGAGGAAGCCGAACGCGACCGCGTTCGAGGCGCCGTCGAACCTCGTGCCGGCCCGGTACGCGGTGATGACTCCGAGCGGGATGGCGACGGCGAGCGCCAGCACCTGCGCGTAGAGAATGAGCACCAACGAGAACGGCAGCGCCTTCCACAGCTGGTTGCTCACGGACACACCGCCCCCGAACGAGGTGCCGTAGTAGCGGCCCATGTTGCCGGTGAAGAAGTTCCGCAACCAGTGCCAGTACTGCACGAAGAACGGGTCGTCGAGATGCAGGTCGTGCCGCAGCTGCGCCTTAATCGCGTTACTGCCGAACGGGATGATGTAGTTGACCGGGTCGCCCGGCACCAGCTTGATCAGCGAGAACGAGAAGAACGTGACCGCGATGATGACGACGATGAAGCGCAGCAGCTTCGTGACGAGCGTCCGCACGCAGGCCCCTTATCAGCTTCGTCGTGACCCATCCGGCCCGCCGCGGCTCACCTCGGGGCTGACCCCCGCGATGAGCCGTCCGGCAGGACCTCGGTCTTCGTCCCGAGCTTCTCACCCCTTCCAGATCCCGAGCAGCTGGTGATATCCGGCGAGCACGTCAGCTCGGCGGGTCGGAACCCGTCTTCCCGCTGGCGTCCGGCAGGTTCGGTCCCACGACGCCCTGGATGTTCGGCTTCGTGACGATGAACCACGGCGTGTACCAGCCCCAGAAGGGGCTGAACTGCGACGTCAAGCGCTTGTTGAAGTCCTCGTAGAGGGTCTTGCGTTGCGCGGGGTCAGGTTGCGCTCGGGCCTGATCGAGGTCCTGGTTCATCTGCGGGTCGTTGATGTGGTTGAAGTTCACCGGGTTCGCCCCGCCGCCGCCTGCGGTCGTGCCGTAGAACCACACGTACATGCTGTCGCCGACCAGACCCGGGTAGTTGCGCCAGCCGAAGGCGTCGACCTGGCCCCCGATGGCCTGGCTGATGATCGTCGGTTGGTCGACGGGCTGCGGAAGGTTGACCGTGACCCCGATCTTCTGGAGCTGCGACTTCAGGAACCGGGCCGAGTCGATCCCGAGCTGGTCAGTCGTCGACTGGTACGAGAACTGGAACTGCCCGCCGTGCGCGTCCTTGTACTGCTTGACGAGCTTCTTGGCGTCGTTGGGGTTGTACTTCGGGACGCCCGCGTTGGACAGGTACCCCTCGACCTTGGTGTCGAACACCCCGTTCGCGAGCCTGGCCTTGCCGTCGTTGACGAGCTGGTTGAAGGCGTTGCGGTCGACGCCCTCCGCCACGGCCTTCCGCGCGTTCGGGTCGTCGAACGGCGGCCGCGTGACGTTGATGAGGGTGTGGGTGATCTCCATGCGCCCGTCGGGCTGCTTCGTGATCTTCGCTTCGCTGCCGAGCTTTTGGTATTGCGTGAGGTCACGACCCACCGAGTCGTGGGCGATGTCGAGCGCGCCACCCCTGAACTGCGTCACCCGCTGGGATCCGTCGACGACCGGGACGAACTTGATCCCGTCGAGATAGGGGAGACCCGATCGCCAGTAGTTCGGGTTCTTCACCACGTCGACGTTCCCGGTCACCGCGTCGAAGTTCTGGAGCTTGAACGGCCCGGTGCCGATCATGTTGGTCTGGCAGTTCGGGCTGTTGAGCTGCGCCGGCGCCGCCATCCCGAGCCGACCCGTCGCCCACAGGTACTCATCGAACTCGACCCAGGGCGACTTCATGTTGACCTGCACGGTCATCGGGTCGACGACCTGGGTGGAGTCCACGTTCGAGAAGACGAAGCCGAACAGCGGCGCACTGACGGTCGAGCTCTTCCCCGAGTATGCGTCGAGGTTCATCTTGACGGCATCCGCGTTGAGCGGCTCACCGTTCTGGAACGAGATGTTCGGCCGGAGCTTGATCGTCCAGGACATGTAGTCGGGACTGTGGTCGACCGACTGGGCGAGGTACGGGACGTACTTCCCGCTCCTTGTCCGGCACCGTCAGCGTGTCGTAGACGGCCGTGGTGACCATGATGCCCGAGATGGCCAGCTGGGCGCTCGGGAGGCAGAAGTTCGTCGTCGGCGCCTCGAGGCCGTATGTGATCGTCCCGCCCGACTTCGGCTTCCCCCCGCCGCTCTTCTCTGGCGCGCTCGCCCCGGCGGTGCCGATGGCACCGAGCGCGCCGGTGAGCGCTACCACCGCTCCCAGCGCCACGACCCGAAGCCACTCGCTTGCGCGTCAGGTGTCGGTACGAATCGCGCACGTCTCGCCCCCCAAATCCATCGGGACTTCCGCCCCGCCCCGTCCCACAGAAGCCCCGGCCGGCTTGACCGACCAGTCCAGTGTGACGGCCGACACTCTAGGTGCAACCGGCCCGATGTCAACCGCGGGCGGACCACCGGTGGCGAGGCTGAAGGGCCGCTGACGTGGGCATTCGGGCCGTGTCGCGGGGTGCGGCGGGTACCGTGCCGGGCGGAGACGGCGGCTTTGCCGACCGTCGTCGCAGAGCCGGAGCTTGCGACGGCGAGGAGGAGAGATATGCGGTGGCTCCGGGTGACGGGGACGTGCGCGATCCCGCTCGACGAGCTCGAGTGGCGCTTCTCGGGTCCGGGCGGGCCCGGGGGGCAGCACGCGAACACGTCCAACACGCGTGTCGAGGTGCGCTTCGACGTCGAGGGGTCGCCGTCGCTCACGCCCTCGCAGCGCGCCCGGCTGCTCGACCGCATCGGGCCGGTGGTGCGGGTGGTCGCAGCCGACACGCGGTCCCAGGCCCGTAACCGCGAGCTGGCGTTGTCGCGGCTCCGTGAGCGGCTCGCCGACGCGCTCCGTACCCCGCGGGCCCGCCGGGCGACGGCGCCGACCAGGGCCGCGCGCCGCCGCCGCATCGAGGCCAAACGCCGGCGAGGCGACCTCAAGCGTCAGCGGCGAATGCGGCCCGGGGCGGAGGACTGACCCGGGGTGGAGGTCATAGTCAATGTCCTGTGGTTCGCGGGCGGAGTGGTGCTCGTGGTCGTCGTCGTCGATGCCGCGGTGCGGACCTTGGTGCTTGCCGCGTGGGTCGGTTGTCGCGCTGACTCGGGTGATCTGGCGGATCACGCGCACCGTCTTCGACCTGATCGCGGGACGGTGCAAGACGTACGAGGCGTCGCGACCGCGTCATGGCGCTGTACGCGCCATTGTCACTGCTGCTCCTTCCTGTCGTGTGGCTCGGCATGATCCTCGGCGGATTCATGATGATGTTTCATGCCCTGGGCGTGTCGAGCTGGCGTACCGCGTTCGTGGAGAGCGGTTCCTCGCTCTTCACGCTCGGGTTCGTGCGCCCCGGCGACGTGCCCACGGATGTTCTTGCGTTCTTGGATGCAGCCTTCGGCCTCGGGGTGGTCGCCCTCTTCGTCGCCTACCTCCCGTCCATCTACAACGCGTTCTCGCGACGCGAGGTGCTCGTGGCTTTGCTCTCCGCGCCGCGCCGGCACGCCGCCGTCGGCGATCGAGTTCCTGATCCGCACCTCGCGCATTGACGAGCTCCGACGGCTCAACGAGGTGTGGGAGCGGTTTCAGGAATGGTTCGCCGAGATCGAGGAGACGCACACGTCGCAGGCGGCGTTGGTGTTCTTCCGTTCGCCGAGGAACGACCGCTCCTGGGTGACGGCCTCGGGCGTGGTGATGGACGCAGCTGCGCTGTCGAATTCGACGATCGACATCCCGTGGTCACCACAGGCGGCGCTGTGTGTGCGCGGCGGCTACTCGGCGCTGCGCGCGATCGCCGACTTCTTCAGCATTCCCTACGACCCGGACCCGCAGCAGACGGACCGGACGAGCAT
Source organism: uncultured Actinomycetes bacterium (assembly GCA_963747195.1). Taxonomy (GTDB): domain Bacteria; phylum Actinomycetota; class Acidimicrobiia; order IMCC26256; family JACDBD01; genus JALZAA01. Next base: position 119,795 of record CAVVDV010000005.1, on the reverse strand, counting down.
CGCCCAGGAGGAGTTCGACGACGCCTGCCGGCAGCTCGCGGATGCCGGAGTCCCGCTGAAGTCCGACCTCGCTCAGGCGTGGATCGACTTCAACGGGTGGCGTGTGAACTACGACTCGGTGCTCGTGGGCCTAGCGGGCTTGACGATGGCGCCGTACGCGATGTGGTCGTCCGACCGGTCGCTCCGGCGCGTGCCGCTACCGCCGATCACGCGCCGTCGGCCGTCGCCGCCGAGTAGCGCCGCTGACTCTGGGGTCGACGGGGTCGGCCGGCACGTCGGGACGGCGCGCCCGGTGCGCGCTGTGGAGCCAGGCGAGGAAGCGGTCGACGCCGTTCACGACGTTCTCGGTCCGGAGCGAGTGGAACACCTCGAAGGCGTGGGATGCGCCGGGGATCTCGGCGTACAGCACCGGCTTGCGTCGACACCTCGCGGAGGGCGGCGACGAATCGACGCGCCTGCTCCACCGGGACGAGGTTGTCGCTCTTGCCGTGGACCACGAAGAACGGAGGCGCGTGCGGTCCGACGTGCGAGATCGGCGACGTACTTCACGAACCGGTCCGCGGTCCTCCTCGACGGTCGCGCCCGCGACCCGGCGCGCGAACCAGTGGCCGATGCGCTCACCGCGCGGACCGGCGCGGTCCCGGGGGTCGAACACCTCGACGAGGTCGTACACGCCGTAGAACGGCACGCACGCCGTGACGAGGTGTCGGCGTCCTCGAAGCCGGGCTGGAACTCCGGGTCGTTGGGCGTGAGGGCGAGCAGCGCGGCGAGGTGCCCGCCCGCCGAGCCGCCGGTGACGACGACGAAGTCGGGATCGCCTCCGTACTCGGCGATGTGCTCACGGATCCAGCGGAGCGCCAGCTTGCAGTCGAGAGCTGATCGGGAATCGACACGCGCGGGCTGAGCCGGTAGTTGGCGGCCACGCACACCCAGCCCTCGGCGGCGAGGTGCAGCATGAGCGGGAGGGCTTGCTGACCCTTGTCGCCGACCATCCAGGCGCCACCGTGCAACTGGAGCAGGACGGGGGCGCGGTGCGCGCCGCTCTTCGGCCGCCACACGTCGAGAAGGTGACGCCGGCCGCCGCCCGGCGCGTACTGGATGTTCTTGACGCGCTCGACGCGACGGTCGCGCAGGTAGAAGGGGAGGAGCAGGTGTCGTCGTGACACTCGCCGCGCGAGGCGCTCGGCGAGACCCGGGCGCGATCTCGGAGCGGTAGTCCGGCCCCAGACCCTCGCGCAGCGCGTCCTCCATCGACGCTGCGCCGACCGACCCGACACCAGCTGGAGCCCCAGCAGACCCGCCCACGACGCGAGCGAGATGACGAGCCCGACGATCCCCGCCCACGACTCCAGCGCGCCGAGCCAGACGAACAGCACGGTCGCGACCACCTGCCAGGCGATGTGGAAGACGGCCAGCTCGGACGTGAACCAACCCGCGAAGAAGCTCAACGTGAGGAGCTGCCACCGGCGCGTCGGCCGGTAGGCGTTGAACGTGAACCACGCGCCCACGAGGCTCACGGCGAGATAGGCCCAACCCATCCACACATTGTGCCGCGCCGCCGGCCCCTTGAGGACCACGACCCGCCCTCGTACGCTGCGCACGCAGGGACCTTCGATCGGAGCGCGAATGCAGCGGCTGACCGGCCTCGACGCCGCCTTTCTCGCGCTCGAGACCCCGTCGACGCACATGCACGTCATGGCGACGATGGTCCTCGACCCCTCCGACGTCCCCGGCGGCTTCACCGTCGAGACGATGCGGAAGCTCATCGCCGAGCGCCTGCCGCGCCTCGAGCCGTTCCGCCGGCGCGTGGTCGAGGTCCCGTTCGGCGTGGATCACCCGGTGTGGGTCGAGGATCCCGACTTCGACCTCGACTACCACGTCCGGCGCGCGGCGCTCCCGGCCCCCGGCGGCCTCGACGAGCTCGCCGAGCTCACGGCCGAGATCGCCGGGCGCCCGCTCGACCGCCGCCGCCCGCTCTGGGAGCTGTGGGTCGTCGAGGGCCTCGAGCGCGGGTACGTGGGTGTCATCGCCAAGATGCACCATGCCGCCATCGACGGCGTGATGGGTGTCGACCTCATGACCGAGATCTTCGACCTCGAACGCCATCCGGAACCCAAGCCTCCGCCCGAGCACGAGTCGGCACCCGAGCGGGTGCCGTCCGATGCCGAGCTGCTCGTGGGTGCGGTGACCTCGATCGCGCGGCAGCCTCTCCTCGCGTACCGAGCGGTGCGCAACCTCACGCGTTCTGCCGTGCGCGTGGTGCAGCGACTGCGCTCCGAGCCCGTGAGCGCGGGCGTGCCGTTGACGGCGCCGCCGAGCGCGCTCAACGGGATCCTGACACCGCACCGGCGCGTGGCGTTCGCGTCCGTGCCGCTGGCCGAAGTGAAGGAGGTCAAGCAGGCGTTCGGCGTCACGGTGAACGACGTCGTGCTGGCCGTGTGCGCGGGAGCGCTGCGCCGGTATCTCGAGATGCGCGGACAAGTGCCCGACAAGGCGCTCCTGGCCGCCATCCCGGCGTCGGTTCGTACGCAGGACGAGCGGGGCGTGATGGGCAATCGCGTGTCGGCGATGTTCGCGACGCTCGCCACCCAGCTCGACGACCCGGTCGACCGCCTCTTCGCCGCCCGAGAGGTCATGAGCGGCGCCAAGCAGGTGCACGAGGACATCGGCGGCAACACGCTGCACGAATGGGCCGAGGTTGCGGCGCCGATCCTGTTCTCACGCGGCATGCGCCTGTACGAGCGGCTCCTCGAAGGCCGGCATCCGACCGATCATCAACCTGATCGTCTCGAACGTCCCCGGGCCCGACGTTCCCTCTCTACTGCGCAGGCGCGCGCCTTGTAAGCCTGTTCCCCCTCGGCCCGCTGCTGGCCGGCACCGGGCTCAACATCACCGTGCTGAGCTATCTCGACTCGGTGGGCTTCGGGCTCATCGGCTGTCGCGAGATCGTCCCGAACATCGACGCGATCGCGGCGGCGGTGCCCGACGCGCTCGCCGAGCTCCTCAAGGCCGCGAACAACCAATAGCGATTCGGCGCGACCTCGTCAGCGCAACGGCGCGAAGAGGTCGTCCTCGCTCGTCCCCGGCGGCGCGCCGCGGCGGATGAACCACTCGTAGCCGAAGCCTTCACGGAATGCGTCCGGCGGCATCTTGAGGAAGAACGACGACTCTTGGATCTGGCTCCCGTGCGCGACCATCGCGGCCCGCTTGCAGTCGAGGAAGCCGCGGACGTCCACCGTGGTGGTGATCACTGACTCCGGTGAGCCGAAGGTGTTGTCGTTCGGGTCGGGCAGATCGTCTGGGTCGATGTCGCCGGGAATCTCCGTGTCGCCGGCGGCAACGGCTCCTTCAGCAAGCGGTAGATGTGATCGCGGTTCATCGTCGACTCGTAGACGACAGGGGTGCCGGCGAACTCGGCCGCTCGTGCGCCGACGCGATGCACCTGGATGTGGTCCGGGTGCCCGTACCCGCCATGGTCGTCGTAGATGGTGAGCACGTCGGCGCGTTCCTCGTCGAGGATCTTCGCAAGCCGCTTTGCGGCTTCGTCGAGGTCCGCGGTCCAGAACGAACCCTGGGCGTCGTTCTCGGGCGTCCCCATCATCCCGGAGTCGACGTAACCGAGGAACTCGACGCGTGCCACTCCGAGGATCTCTGCTGCCCGCTGCGTCTCCTGCACCCGCCGCTCCGACATCTTCTCGCCGGGCTCGAGCATCTCGTGGCCGTAGCCGGCGTGCTCGCCCCGGGTCGCGACGACGAGCACCACGCGGTGCCCTTCCGAGGCCGCCTTCGCCATCACTCCCGCGGTGGCGATGGCCTCGTCGTCCGGGTGGGCGTGGAAGGTCACGAGCGTGTGCGGCACGAGGGAATCCTCGCGCACCCGTTCTGCCCGCCGGAACACCCTCACGGGTCTCTAGCTGTCGTCGAAGAGCACATTCCATTTGCCGGGCAGCGCTCTCATGGCCTTCAGGACGGCTTCCACTACGTCTGGATATCCCGCGTTCAGGCCGAGGACGACTGGCTTCCGCGACCAGCCCACTATCGGCCAGTCCAGCAACTTCCGCTTCCACGTCTCGACCCCTCGGTCAAAGGCCTTCTGCGAGTCGTAGAAGTCGATGTCGAGCAAGGCCTCGGATTCGACGGATGCTCTCTCCTCGTCAGGGTTGTAGTCGGGGTCCTCTGCGGACCGATGCTGCGGGCACGAGGACCATCGTGAGCTGGCGTACAGGTCGACGGCTTGGTGTGCAGAGCGACCAGTGATGTCGGGCCTGATGCTGACTTCATCTGGGCAGACGGTGACGCCGTTCGCGGCGAACGTGTCGACTATCTGTTGCAGCCGGCCCTGGTCGAACCTCGGCCACTTCGCGGCCGGTGCGGCGTGCGCCGTGCTTCTGTCCAACCGCCAACGCACTCATCAGAGCCAGCGTCGCGCACAGCTTGTTCATCGCGCGCTCCAGTGTGCCTTTGCCCCCCACGAAGTGCCCTCGCCGCAGTCTCACGCCTGCCAGGCCGCCGAGAAGAACACATGTTCGAGAGCTCGACGACCGCGAAGCCCGCGCGAGACAGCGGTGTGGTGGACTGCACGGATTGACCGAGATGCCGAGCTGGAAACCTGACGTTAGAGTTAGCAAACTTTCGATTCGCCTTGGTGTTCTGGGGGGTTACCGATGCGTGGTCGTCGTGCGATGGCGGGGCTCGCGAGTCTCGTAATTGCCGCAGGGTTGCTCGCGGCGGTGGGGCCGGTCTCGGCTGGGGCCGACACGCCCAGCCAGCAGTTCCCACCGGTGGATCAGCCGGGGGTCACCAGCACCCAGATCAACGTGGGCGGCGTGGCCGCGAAGACCAACCCGCTCGGCGGCGACTACGCCGCGGCCTTCGACGGCGTCCAGGCCTACTTCAACATGGTCAACGCCTCGAAGGACAAGGGCATCTACGGGCGCAAGCTGACTCTCTCGTCCAAGCGGGACGACCAGGTCGGCATGAACCGCCAGGAGGTCCAGGGCCTGATCTCCGAGGACAACGTGTTCGCGGTGCTGCCGGTGGCGACGCTGCTGTTCACGGGGGCGGACCTGCTGGGGCAGTCCGGCATCCCGACCTTCGGCTGGAACATCAACGCCGAGTGGGGCTCCGAGCAGGCCCCGGGGCCGCCGAACCTCTTCGGCGAGAAGGGCTCGTATCTGTGCTTCACGTGCCCGGCGCAGACGCGTCCCGTGGTTGGTGCAGAAGCTGCACAAGAAGAAGATCGGCCTGCTCGCGTACCAGGTACCGCAGTCGGCCGACTGCGCGAAGGGAGTGCAGGCGACGTTCGACAAGTACCCGTCGGCGAAGGTCGAGTTCGTCGACACGAGCCTTGCGTTCGGCGTGACCGACCTCAGCAATGACGTCTCGCAGATGAAGGACAAGGGCGTCGACATGGTCACGACGTGCATGGACAACAACGGGACCCTCACGCTGGCCAAGGAGATGAAGAAGCAGGGCCTGAACGCCGTCGCAGTACCTGCCGAACGCGTACAACCAGAAGTTCATCTCGGACAACGCCCCGTTCTTCCAGGGGTCGTACGCGCTCACGTTCTTCACGCCGTTCGAGGTGAAGCAGAAGCCCCAGGGTCTCAAGGACTTCCAGAAGTGGATGAAGAAGGGCGGCTTCGCGCAGAACGAGAACTCGATGGCGGGCTGGATCAACGCCGACCAGTTCGTGACCGGGCTCAAGGAGGCGGGCCCGGACTTCACGCGCCAGAAGGTCGTCGACGCCGATCAACGCGGAGAAGAACTTCACGGCGAACGGGCTCCTCGCCGGGATCGACTGGAGCGTCGCGCACATGGCCGATCCCCCGCAGGGGTGCAACGTGTTGTCGAAGATCGACAACGGCAAGTTCGTGCCGTCGTTCGGTCAGCCGGGCAAGCCGTTCGTCTGCTTCCAGCTGAACCCGTTGCCCGACAAGCTGCAGTCGCAGCCCACCCTCAAGGGCTGAGGGTGGGCTCGGCCGTCCCGAGCCCGAACCGGAGACCGCCCGCGTGAGCGACCTCCTCAACTACGTCATCCTCGGGATCCCGTTCGGGTGCGTGTTCGCGCTCGTCGCCGTCGGGCTCGTCCTGACGTACAAGACGTCGGGCGTGTTCAACCTGGCGTTCGGCGCTCAGGCCTTCGTGTCGGCGGCGGTCTTCTACAACACCGTCACCAACCACGACTGGCCGCTGCTCCCTGCGTTCATCCTCTCGGTGCTGATCGTGGCGCCGCTCGTCGGCCTGATCCTCGACCGCGCGTCTGTACCGGCACCTGCGCACGGCCCCCGCCATCGCCAAGCTGGTGACGTCGATCGGCCTGCTCATCGCGATCCCGGAGATCGTGAAGCTCCTGCCCGACTTCGACTTCCTCCAGAGCTCGGTGTTCAACCCGCCCACGATCTGGCCCAACCCGTTCGCCTACTACCACTTCGGCGACTACGTGCTCGACGGGAACCAGGTGGCGACCATCATCTCGACCGGCGCCGCGGTGCTGCTGCTCAGTCTGCTGTTCCGCTACACGACGATCGGCCTCCAGATGCGAGCCGTGGTCGAGAGCCCGCGCATGACCGAGCTCGCCGGCATCAACGCCGACCGCGTCAGCGCGTTCTCGTGGATGCTGTCGAGCGCGTTCGCGGGCCTCGCCGGGGTGCTCCTCGCGCCGCTCTTCGCCCAACTGGCGGCGCCGAACTTCACCATCCTGCTGATCGCCGCGATCGCGGCGGCCGCCTTCGGCCGCCTGACGAGCATCCCGCTTGCGTTCCTCGGCGGGATCCTGCTCGGCGTCGCGCAGGGGGTCCTCGGCGGATACCTCCCGGCCGACAGCGTCCTGTCCAACGGGCTGCGCCCTTCGCTGCCGTTCGTCGTGCTGTTCCTCCTGTTGTTGTTCTGGCCCGGCCTGCGCCAGCGCCGCGAGATCGTCGACCCGCTGTCCGGTGTGGACCCGCCACCGCCCGGGCTCTCGGCCGAGAAACGCATGCGCCTCCTCACGTACACGACCTGGGGGCTGGGCGCGGTGGTGATCGTCGTCGGCCTCTATCTCGCGCTGTTCGTCGTCAACAGCTTCTGGCTGCTCATCATCACGAGGGCGGTGATCTTCTCCCTCATCTTCCTGTCGATCACGGTGATCACCGGGATGGCGGGGCAGATCTCGTTGTGCCAGGCGTCGTTCGCAGCCGTCGGCTCGTTCGGCACCGCCCAGCTCGCTCAGCGCTTCGACCTGCCCGTGCTCCTGACGATGGTCATCGGGGCGGCGATGGCCGCGATCGTCGGCGCGCTGCTCGCGATCCCGGCGTTGCGGCTCGGCGGCATCTTCCTCGCGCTCGCGACGCTCGCGTTCGCGCTCGATGTTCGAGAGCATCTTCGTGCCCCTCGACTGGGTGAGCGGGGGTGTGCTGCCGACGAAGGTCCCCCGCCCGACCACTGTTCGAGAGTGATCGAGCCGTGCTGTTCTTAGCCCTCGGGCTCTTTGTCGTGGTCTCGATACTGGTCATACTCGTGCGGAAGGGGACGACGGGGAGATACCTCGACGCGCTGCGCGGCAGCGAGACGGCCGCGACCGTCGATCGGCATCAATCCCGGCCCGGGCGCGCGATCGTCGCGTTCGCCTTCTCCGCGGGCATCGCCGGCCTCGGCGGCGGCCTCCTGGCGATCCAGGAGAACCAGGCGAACTACGCCGCGAACTACAGCGTGCTCTTCGGGTTGTCTGGCTCGTGATCGTGGTGACGATCGGCGCGCGCACCGTCGAAGGCGCGGTGCAGGCCGGGCTCGCGATCGCGTTCGTGCCCGAGATCCTCAAGGCGCTCGGGCTGTCGCCGGCGTACCAGTTCATCCTCTTCGGCCTCGGTGCGGTCACGTACGCGAGGCACCCCGAAGGGATCCTCGAGTACAACAAGCGGAGGTCGCTCGAGACCGTGCAGCGCTTCCTCACCCGCGGCCGGCAACCACCCGATGGTGAGAGCGGCGGTGTCGTACGCACGCGGCCGCAGCCGGCGCCGGTCGCGGCGGGGAACCCGGGGGGCGACCGGTGAGCCTGCTCGAGGCGACTGCAGTCGTGCAAGCGGTTCTCGGGCATCACCGCGCTCGACGACGTGTCGCTGACGTCGAGCCCGGCGAGCCGGTCGGGCTCATCGGCCCGAACGGCGCGGGCAAGACGACGTTCTTCAACTGCCTGCTCGGTCTCCTGCGGCCCGACGACGGCCGGGTCATGTTCGACGGCGCGGACATCACCCGGCTGCCGGTGTACAAGCGCGCGCGCCTCGGGTTCGGCCGCACGTTCCAGCGCATCGAGCTGTTCACCGGCATGACCGTGCGCGATCACCTGCTCGTCGCCGAGCGGGCCCGCCTGGGCACGGGGCGGCTCTGGAAGGACGTGCTCAACCTCGCCGGCCCGACCAAGGACGAGAGCGAGCGCGCCGACCACACGCTCGAGCTGCTCGGCCTGATGGACGTCGCCGACACGCCGATCGAATCGCTGAGCCTCGGCCGGGCCCGGCTGGTCGAGATCGGGCGGGCGCTGATGACCGAGCCGAAGCTCCTGCTGCTCGACGAGCCGTCGTCGGGTCTCGACCAGAGCGAGACGATGGAGCTGGTCGGCACGCTGCAGGAGGTGCAGCGCGAGCGGGGCACGGCCATCCTCCTCGTGGAGCACGACGTCGAGATGGTGCAGGCCTTCGCCTCCCGCCTCTACGTGCTCGACTTCGGGATCGCTCATCGCGTCGGGAGCCGACCGCCGAGGTGCTGGACGACGAAGCCGTCCGCAAGGCGTACCTCGGGGAGCTGGTGTGAGCGCGACCGCGCCGTCGCCGGAACCGTCCACGGTGCCGCGGCCATTGCTCGAGCTGCGCGACGTCGAGGCCGGCTACGGCCCGTTCCGTGCCCTCTTCGGCGTGTCGCTCGCAGTGCGCGAAGGCTCGGTGCTCGCGCTCCTCGGGTCGAACGGCGCCGGGAAGACCACCGTCGCGCGCGTCTGCTCGGGGCTCATCAAGCCGACGGCGGGGAAGTTCTTCTTCGACGGGGAGGACGTCACGCGGCGAGCGCGCGTACCGACTCGCGCGGCACGGGCATCGCGCACGCCCCGGAGGGCCGATCGGTGTTCGCGTCGCTCACCGTCGAGGAGAACCTCGCTGCTCAGCTTGCGCCGCGCGCTGGGCCGGTCGCGCGCGGCCGGCGGCCTCGCTCGCGCCTACGAGATGTTCCCGCCGCTGAGCCAGCGTCGCCGGCAGGTCGCGGGCACGCTCTCGGGCGGCGAGCAGCGGATGCTCGCCGCTCGCCCGGGTGCTGGCGAACCCGCCGCGGCTGCTGGTGTGCGACGAGCTGTCGCTGGGCCTGGCGCCGATCGTGGTCGACGAGGTCTACAAGACGCTCGCCACGATCCGCGACGCCGGCACCACGCTGCTGATCGTCGAGCAGCACGTCGCCCACGCGCTCGGCGCTCGCCGACGACGTCGCCGTGCTCGCCAAGGGCCGCGTCACCTACGACGGGCCCGTCGCCGAGATGGGCGACCTCAGCGAGTGGCTCCTGCCGACGGGGGAGTCGCACGCGCCGTCCGTGAACGGTCAGTAGCGGCTGGCGCTCCCGCCGAACAGGCCGGCGTGGGTGACGGTCGCCAGCGTGTCGAGCATCTCGTCCCGGCTCACGTCCACCTGACGGGACAACACGTAGTAGTTGAGGCGCTCGATCATGGCGACGACGGCCAGCGCCGCAATCTGCGGATTGATGTCCGGCGACGACGAACGACGGATGCGCCCGGTCAGCACCCGTGAGAACTCGGTGAGCACATCCGTCCCGAGACGGCCGAACTCGCTGCCGCCGATCTCGGCCTCCGTCCAGGCGCGGATGACCGGGCCGTAGTGCTCGTACATCTCGACGAAGCGGGCGAGCCAGGCGCGCAGCTCGGCACGACCCTCGGGCCCGGGGTCGATCGGCGGGAGCGACTCGGCGAGCGAGATCATCTCGCCCGCGACCTCTTGCGCCAGGGCGCGGAACAGCTCTTCCTTGTTGGAGAAGTACAGGTAGAACGTGCCGTGAGAGGTCTTGGCGAGCTTGACGATGTCGTCGACGCGAGCGGCGTGGAACCCGCGCTGGGCGAAGATCTCGACCCCGGCGTCGAGGAGCTTGCGCATCGTCCGCCGGCCCCGTGCCCGCAGCTCCCGGCCCTGGGCGGGCGTACCGAGCTGCACGCCGTTCGTGTGAGCATGCCCGTCGCCGGTCACGCCGCGGCGCCCGGAGTTGGTGGTACGGCGCGGCGCAGCGGGCCGGCTGCGGCTCGCCTTCTTGGACCGGGGCACTCGTCTCAGGCTAGGCGTACCCGACACGCGTGTCACCTTTCTACGCGGTGCCGGGTACGCTCCGGAACCGCTAGAAACAGCCGCTCCGAGGAGGAGGTGCGATGACGAGCTCCGTGACCGCGCCCGCGTTCGAGGACGTGTCCGTCGGCGACGAAGCGCCTCCGCTCGTCGTGGAGAACATCTCGCGCACGCATTTCGTGCGCTACGCCGGCGCGTCGGGTGACTTCAACCCCATGCACCATGACGACACGGTTGCGACCTCGATCGGGAACCCGTCGGTGTTCGGCCACGGCATGTTGACGGCGGGGCTCATGGCGAGGGTGCTCAAGGACTGGTTCGGACCGGCCGCGCTCCGCCGCTACCAGGTTCGGTTCTCCAAGCAGGTCTGGCCGGGCGAGACGCTCACCTGCACGGCCACGGTGACGGGCGTGCGCGACGCCGAGGAGAGTGATGTGGGCCTCGTCGACGTCGAGTGCCAGGTCGTCAACCAGGACGGCGAGGCGAAGCTGACCGGCGCCGCGACCGCGGCCGTCCCGAGGCGAGGCTGATCCCGGTGGGGCTGCTCGACGGGCGCGTCGCGATCGTCACCGGGTCGGGTCGCGGCATCGGCCGCGAATTCGCGTTGTGCATGGCCAAGGAGGGCGCGCGGCTCGTCGTGAACGACGTCGGCGTCAGCCTCGACGGCCGGGGGACCGACGAGGACCCGGCCGCCCAGGTGTGCAAGGAGATCGAGGCGCTCGGCGGTCAGGCGACCCCGAGCTACGACTCGGTCTCGGACTTCGACGGCGCCGGGAAGATCGTTCAGACCGCCGTCGACGCGTTCGGCCAGCTCGACATCCTCGTGAACAACGCCGGCATCGTCCGCGACCGCACGCTGGTGAAGATGAACGAGGAGGATTTCGACTCGGTCATCGGCGTGCACCTGAAGGGCTCGTTCAACTGCGCCCACCACGCCGCCGTCGTCATGAAGGACGCCGGCTACGGGCGGATCATCAACATCACATCGTCGGCCGGGCTGCGGGGCAACTTCGGCCAGACGAACTACGGCGCCGCCAAGGCGGGCCTCATGGGCATGACGTTCATCTGGGCGCTCGAGCTCGGGAAGTACGGCATCACCGTCAACGCCGTCGCCCCCGCCGGCGCCACCCGCATGACCGCCGGACTGTTCGAGCGGACCGGAGAGGAGCCGCCTCCCGAGCAGAACCCGGCGCTCAACGCGCCGCTCGTCGCGTTCGTCGCGTCGGAACGCGCCAGTCACGTGAACGGTCAGATCCTCGGCCGCACCGACTACGCGTACACGATCTTCCAGCATCCCAAGCAGATCGCGTGGATGTGGCGCGACGGCGGGTGGGACGCCGGAGCAGGTCGCGAGACCAGTTCGACCAGGTCCTGGGCCAGCACCTCCAGCACGTCGGCATGGTCATGCCGCACGGCATGGAGTACGGCGAGCAGAAATAGCCGCGCGTGCCGATACCGCTCGGCGTCGTCGACATCGTCTACGCGCCGCGCCCGGTCGAGGAGCGCGCCGAGCTCGCGGTCACCGACGGGTTCCGGCACATCGACGTGATCGTCGACGTGGACGCGGCGACGCTTGCGTTACCCGTCGGCTGCCCGACCGCGTTCCCGAAGCCGCGCCCGGGGTGGTGCTCCACGCCCGCGCCCCGCGCCGGGCCCGGGATGTGGGAGCGGACGCGTCGCGTGGTTCCGGGCCGCGCCCGGCGCACTCCTCGAGCCGTGGGCAGGCGCGGTGGTGAACTCGGCCGACGCGTGCCGGGCGATGATCGGCGAGGTGCCCGGCTTGCGGTTGCTGGTCGATACCGGCCACGTGGCCGACTGGGGCGGCGATCCGGTCGAGCTGCTGCCGTACGCGGATCACGTCCAGCTGCGCCAGGGGCGCCCGGGCGCGACGCAGGTGCACGCCGACGATCCCGCCGGCGTCGTCGACTTCGCCGCCGTCGTGGGCCGCCTCGGCGAGCTCGGGTACCGCGGCCGCCTCAGCGTCGAGTACTTCGACCTGCCGGAATTCGGTTGGCCCCTCGCCGATCCCCGGGCCTGGGCCCTCGACCTCGCCGCCCGCGTGCGCCCGCTGCTCTAGAGCGCCCCACGGTTCTCGGCAGGAAAAGGGTCGTCTGGCGACCGAAAAGCTGCCGAGAACGATCAGAACTCGTCAGGACGGTCCCGGCCACGTGTGCATGGCCAGTCCGGGATGGGGGAGGCCCTCCCACGCGACGACCCGGCCGGGGATGGCGTCGGTCGCGAACAAGGTGCGCCCGTCGGGCCCACCGAAGCAGCAGTTCGTCGTCACGCCATCGCCCACGAGCGCGAGGAAATCGAGCTCGTTGCCTGCTCGGATCGACGACGCGCACGCCGTGGTCGACGGTGGCGGCGACGTAGTAGTTGCCTTCGGCGTCGAGGCAGAAGCCGTCGCCGCCGCCACGCCCGAGCTTCTCGACGATCCACTCGCGCTCGCCGTCGGGCAGCAGTCGCTGCAGGCCGCGCCCTTCGATCACGACGAGCGTGCCGTCACGGTCGAACGCGATGCCGTTGCAATACGTGAAGCCGTCGGCGACGACGCGAAGCGTCGCCGTCGCGCGCGTACGCCATCACCCGACCGACGGGCTCGGGCGGGATCGGGAAATGCGGAGGGTCTGTGAAGTACACGGTGCCGTCGGCCGCGACCACGAGGTCGTTCGGCGCCTGCAGGCCGTCGTCGGCGAGGTAGCGGACCGCGCCGTCGAGCGTCGCGAGCTGCAGGCCCGGTGTCGCGGGGTTGTACGGGTAGTCGACGGCGAGGGGCAGCTTCGAGAAGTCCATCCCGCCGTTCTGGGTCACGAGGATGCTGCCGTCGGCGGCGAGCGCGGCGCCGTTCGCGCCGCCTCCCGTATCGGCGAGCACCTCGGTGTGGTTCCGCTCCGGCCAGACGCGGTACAGCGCGCCGGCGGCGACGCTCGTCACGACGAGGGTCGGCCCGCCCGCGGCGCCCGTCAGGGACCCACACCGGGCCTTCGCCGAACACGATCCCGTCGACGACGACCTCGGCTTGCACGGCGTCGAAAGCAGCCTACGCGCGTTCCCTGACACGCGTATCAGGGAACGCGCCTACGATCGCTCGCACCGAGAGGAGGTGGGCAGTGGCACGAATCACGGTTCTCGACCCGACCGCGGCGCCGCCCGACGTCGATCCCGACCCGGGACCCGACGCCGGTGATCTCGCCGGCCGCATCGTGGGCATCCGCTCCGATCGCACGTGGCCGTCGTTCGAGTGGGTGCTCGACGAGTGGACACGCGAGCTGAGCGCCGCCGGCGCGCAGGTTCGCCCGTGGCGCGCGGGCAACCGCATCGGCGACGACGGCGTCCGAACGTTCGCCGAGCTCGACGACTTCGCCACCGACGTCGACATCGCCATCGTCGGGCTGGGCAACTGAGGCTCCTGTACCTCCTGGAGCGTGCACGACACGGTCGCGGTGGCCTCCCGGGGGAAGACGGCGGTCGTCGTCGTGACAGCGGAGTTCGAGCATCTGGCGCACACCATGGCCGCCAACGCGGGGCGGGCCGGCTTGCGCGTCCACGTGCTGCCGTACCCGCTCGAGTCGCGGCCCGAGGCCGAGGTGCGCCAGATCGCGCGCGAGCACTGGCCCCGCCTGCTCGAGACGCTCGGAGTGGGGACGTAGCGCGATGAGCCACGAGCACAGCGAGATCGCGGGGCGGGTCGACTGCGGCCCCGAGGGGTGCGAGCTCGACTGGCTGACGAGCGCCCGCCTCGAGGTTGACGACGATCCTGTCGCCTTCCAGAAGCTCGCCACCGACGCCGGCTGGGGCGACGGCCTCCCGCTCGTCCCGCCGACCGAGGAGCGCGTCCGCGAGTACCTCGTGGCATCGGGCCGGTTCCCGGACGAGTGCCTGGCCGAGCTTCCGCCCCGCAACGGCCGTTGCACGGTCGAGAAGGTCGCGGTGAACGCGGTGTTGGCCGGCGCGCCGGCGGAGTCGATGCCGTTGCTGAGCGCAGCGATCGACGCGATGGCCGACCCGGTGTTCAACCTGTTCGCGTTGAACACGACGACGTCGTGTGTCGTGCCGGGCGTGTTCGTGAACGGCCCGGCGCGCCACACGCTGTCGATCCCCTTCGACGCCGGCTGCTTCGGTGGCGCCGCCGGGCCCGCGCCGGCCATCGGCCGGGCGCTGCGCCTGGTGATGCGCAACGTCGGCGGTCAGGTCGTCGGCGTCACCTCGAAGAGCGTGTTCGGGCAACCGGGCCGGGTCGCGGGCATCGTCGTCGGCGAATGGGAGGAGCGTTCGCCCTGGTCGCCGCTCGCCGAGCGGCGGGGCGTCGCCGGGAACGCGGTCACCGTGCACGGCTGCACCGGGACGATCGACGTCGCCGACATCGTCGCCGACAACGGCCGGGACCTGCTCGAGGTCATCGGCACGTCGCTCGCGTTCCCCGGCACGAACGCGTTCATCGGCGCCCACCACGGCGCCGAGATCCTCGTCTGCCTCGCGCCGCCGTGGGCCGACCTCATCGCCAAGTCGTACCCGGACGTCGAGGACGTCCAGGAGCGGCTCTGGGCGCACGCGGCCCTGCCGGTCGACCGGTGGCCCGCCCCGCACCAGGAGAAAGCGGCCGAGAACGGCCGCGTCGACGAGGACGGGCTCGTGCACCTGGTTGCGAGCCCCGAGCACATGCTGGTCATGGTGTGCGGCGGCCTCGGCAACCTGCACGCGCTCGCCCTGCACAGCTTCGGCCCGACCCGCGCGGTCACACGCCCGTTCTGACCTAGGTTTCGCTCGTGGGCCTGCGCGTCATCAACCAGCTCGGACCGAAGGCCGGCGAGGCCATGAAGGCGGCCGTGCCCGACGTCGAGGTCATCGACGCGGGCGCCGACCCGCCGCCGCCCGACCTGCGCGCCGACGTGCTCTTCGGCGGATGGGGGCCGCACTCGCTCGAGTACGCCCAGCATGTCGATTGGGTGCACCTCGCCGGCACAGGCATCGACAGTTATCCGCGCGAGATGTTCGATGGTCGGACGGTGACGAACGCACGCGGCGCGTCGGCGATCCCGATCGCGGAGTTCGTGCTCGCCGCGATGCTCGCCTTCGAGAAGCGTCTGCCCGAGACGTGGATCCACGAGCCACCGGAGCACTGGAACTTCGCCCGGCTGGGTTGGTTGAACACCCGCACGCTCGGGCTGGTCGGGCTGGGCGGCATCGGGGTCGCGATCGCCGAGCGGGCGTTGCCGTTCGGCATGCGAGTCCAGGCGCTGCGTCGACGGCAGGAGCCGAGCCCGCTCGAGGGTGTCGAGGTGGTCGGCTCGCTCGAGGAGCTGCTGCCCGAGGCGGACCATCTGGTGCTCGCGGCCCCGGCTACGCCGCGCACGCGCCACCTGATCAACGCGGAGTCCCTCGCGCTGGTCAAGCCGGGTGTGCATCTCGTCAACATCGCCCGCGGCGCGCTCGTCGACCAGGATGCGCTCCGCGTCGCGCTCGACGACGGGCGCGTCGCGATGGCCACGCTCGACACGGTCGACCCCGAGCCCTTGCCCGAGGGCCACTGGCTCTACTCGCACCCCAAGGTGCGGCTCAGCGCGCACGTGTCGTGGGCTTCGCCCGCCGGCATGGACCGCACGCTCGAGATCTTCCTCGACAACCTCCGCCGCTACGCCGCCGGCGAGCAGGTGCTCCACGTCGTCGACGCCGACGAGGGGTACTAGGACCAGGGCGTGCCGTAGCGCTCGCGGAACGTCTTCTCGGCGACCGGGGCGCGGCGCGGCGGGCCGAGCTGCTTGGCGGGCCAGCCGAGCGGGACGACGCCGAGCGGTCGCACGTGGTCGGGGAGCGCCAGGAGTGACCGCAGCTCGTCGCCGAAGACGGTGGTGATCGTGGTCAGGGCGGAGCCCAGCCCGAGCGCGTGCGCGGCGAGCAGCAGGTTCTGCACCGCGGGCCAGACCGACGACTCGAGCACGGCCTGGACGCATCGCGACGTGTCGCCGCAGACCACGACGAGGACGGGCGCGTTGGCGATCCCGCCCGTCGCGCCCGCTTCGACCTTCGCGAACACCTCGGGGCTCAAGCGCGGCCGTGAGAAATCGCGCCCGCCGCCTTCCCAGGCTTGTCGGTTCAGTTCGCCGATCCGGTCACGCGCCGTCGCGTCGCGCACGACGACGAACACCCATGGCTGGGTGTTCTCCGCGCTCGGCGCGTACGTCGCGGCCTCGAGCACCCGCTCGACGAGCTCGTCGGGAACCGCCTCCGTGGTGAACGCGCGGTGCGCCCGTTGCGTTCGGACGACCGAGAAGAAGTCGGGTTGCTCGGTCACGCCGACCGTTCGCCCAGGCGCCGGAACGTGTTGACGTACATGATCCGCAGCTCGGGCGTGTTCGCCCACGCGTCCCATGCCGGCGTCCCGGGCTGGCCGATCCGCTCGGAGACCAACGGCGTCATGGTCCGGAACGCCCGCTCGGGATCCTCGGTGTCCATCTCGTAGAAGTGCATGAACCGGGGGTCGCCGCCGGTGACGTTCTCGTACGGGGTGATCATCGAGTAGCCGGGCACGCCGGCCTCGGCGATGTGGCGGATGTGCACGAAGTCGGCCCAGTCGCGGAGCGCCTGCGCCTGATCCGGCTGTCGGGGGCTGATGAGCACGAGCATCAGGCCGAGCGTCGGACGGCCGGTGAGAGACCCCTGGCCCGGGCGGGGCGTGCGCCCGAAGTGGTGGCCGGTGATGCCGTCGGGCGTCGTCGGGGCCGTGAACCCGTCGTCGACCTCGTAGACGCCGAGCAGCGAGAACTCGGGGAGCCTGCGGGGGAGATCCGTGCGATCCCGGCACGCGTTCTCCCACCACGTGGCGCGCGCGACGTCGCCGCGTGCGAGCACGTCGTCCACCCTCGTCGCCGCGTAGTGGTCGCCGGGCGTGTCGCTCATCTCGAGGTACAGGAACGGTGTCTCGCGATCCTCCACGGCGCTGATCCTACGGGGCGGATTCCGGGGCGAGGCCGAGGAGCGCGCACGGGTTGTCGCAAGCCATACGGCGAATCGCGCGTTCGTCGAGACCCTCTGCGAGGAGCGCGTCGGCGAAGTCCTGGAAGCCCGGCGCGGGACGCACGTTCGCCTTCTGCCCGTAGTCGGTGGCCAGCGTGCACCGTTCGGCGCCGAACGTGCGCGTGGCGCGTGCGATCTCGCCTGGAGACCGCGTCGCGAGCGTGCCGAGACACGTGAGCGCGCACAGCTCGATCGTGGCACCGAGGTCGGCGAGCTCGGTGCACTGCTCGACGGTGAGGTTGGGTCCCGCCAGCTCTTCCATCGCGTGGGTGACGAGCACCTTGCCGCGCCGGCCGAACGCCTTGGCCACCTCGAGGTGCTCGGGCCAGGTCACGTGCCCGGTGGCGAGGATCGCGTCGTGCGCGGCGACGAGGTCGAGCACCGCGTGCGTATCGGGTGACAACGAGCCGTCGTCGTCGACGACGGACAGTCCCGGGCCGGGAATGCCGAGCTGCTCGCCGATCCCGTTGAGCTGGTCCTGCCGGCTGGTGAGGGTCGGCAGCCAGACGATCTTGGCGCCGATGCGCAGCGCGGTCTCGACCGCGGCCGGGTTGACGCCGCCGACCTCGCGGTCGCAGCAGATGCCGCCGAACACGCGCACCCCGTCCACGACCCGGTCGACGACGGCGGCGAGCGCGGCCGTCGGGTAGTCGTGCGACTTCAGGACGACGGCAGCGTGACGGGCGGCGGCGGCATCACGTGCCGCGTCGAGCGCGTCGACGGACCGCTCGCGGTGCGCGTCGGGCCCGAAATGGCAATGCAGGTCGGCCGCGCCGGTCAGGTCGATCGTGGCTGACATGTCAGTCGTCGAGGCGGAAGCCGATCTTCATCGAGACCTGGAAATGCCCGACCTCGCCGTTGTCGATCCACCCCCGGATCTCGGTCACCTCGAACCAGTCGAGGTTGCGCACGGTCTCGCTGGCGCGTGAGACCCCGTTGCGGACGGCCTGCTGGAGGCTGTCGGTCGAGGTCCCGACGACCTCGGTCACGCGGTACGTGTGGTCTCCGTGAGCCGGCATCAAAGCCTCCGGGCAGCGAGTCGAGGACGGAACGGCGCACACGCTACGCCCGTACGCTGCGCGGGTGCCCCGACGTCACGATGCCGACGCAGGCGGCGACGCCGCGTTGCTGGCGGCGAAGGCGCAGCTGCGTGACGAAATCTGGGACGCGCTCCGTAGCGCCAAGGTGGCGCGGTTCCCGGGGGCCGAAGGTCGCATCCCCAACTTCGTCGGCGCCGAGGCCGCCGCTGAACGTCTTCGGGCCGTGCCGGCGTGGCAAGAGCGGGCACCGTGAAGGCAAACCCCGACGCGCCGCAGTGGCCGGTCCGCCAGCGTGCTCTCGAAGACGGAAAGACGCTTTACATGGCCGTGCCGCGGCTCGCCGAGGAGAAGCCGTTCTTCCTCCTCGATCCGACGCGGCTCGCCGACTCGCCGCGCCAGGCGTCATCGATCAAGGGCGCGTCGCGCTCGGCCGTCACGGTCGACATCTTCGACCTCGAGCCCGTCGACCTCGTCGTTGCCGGGTGCGTCGCCGTGGGGGAGGACGGCGCCCGTCTCGGCAAGGGCGGCGGCTTCAGCGACCTCGAGCTCGCGGTGGCGGCGGAAGCCGGGCTCATCGATCCCTCGACGGTCGTCGTCACGACGGTCCACGACCTCCAGGTCAGGGCGGCGGGCGAGATCCCGACGGCCGGGCACGACATCCACGTCGATCTCGTCGTCACGCCGGAGCGCCTGATCGAGTGTCCCCGACCGCGCGGTTACGAACCTCCCCGACTGCGCTGGCAGGAGCTCACGGGAGAGAAGATCGCGGCAATCCCGCTCCTGCAACGCCTCCGGTAGCGTGACACGCATGTCAGGGAACGGGGGAGCGCCGTGACGCGCCGGGCGGCTCCGCCGCCGGGACAGGCGCCGATGCCGGCGCCCAACGCGGCCGCGCTGCTGCGCCGCAACGCCACCGACGGCTCCATCCGCGATCGGCCGGCGGTGAAGTTCGGCGACCGCGTGTGGACGCACGGCGAGTACGTCGACGAGGCGTCGCGCTGGGCCCAGCTCTTTCTCGCCCGCGCGCCCTGCCGGCCGGGCGCTGCACGTCGGGGTGCTGCTCGACAACACGCCCGACTATCTCTTCGCGCTCGGCGGCGCCGCGCTGACGGGTGCGGCGGTCGTCGGGCTCAACCACACGCGGCGCGACGAGCACCTCCTGCACGACATCGAGCACACGCACGTGGGGTTGATCGTGACCGAGCCGCGCCACGCGCCGCTGCTCGAGCCGATCGTGGGACGCCTGCCGACCGAGGCCGACAATCTGCTCGTCTCCGGCCGCTTCGTCGACGGCGGCGACCCGGTGCCGAGCGTGGGCAAGCCGCTCGACGATGCCCTCGCCGGCGTCACGCGCTGCGGATCCCGGGCTCGAGCCGGACCCCGACACGCTGTGGGGGCTCATCTTCACGTCCGGCACGTCCGCCGCGCCCAAGGCCGTCATCTGCAGCCAGCGCCGGTTCATGGTCACCGGCAACCGGATGGGCATGATCATGGACCTCGGGCCCGACGACGTCGGCTACGTGTGCATGCCCCTCTTCCATTCGAACGCGCTGATGGTCGGGTGGGCGCCGTCGATCGTGTACGGGGCGTCGGTGGGCTTGGGCCGCCGGTTCAGCGTCTCGCGGTGGCTGGCCGACGTCCGCCGCTACGGCTCGACGTACTTCAACTACACGGGGAAGCCGCTCGCGTACCTCCTGGCGACGCCCGAGCTGCCCGGACGACGCCGACAACCCGCTCCGGGTCGCGTTCGGCAACGAAGGTTCACCCGAGGTCGTCGAAGCGTTCTCGCGTCGCTTCGGTGTGGACGTCATCGACGCATACGGAGCCACCGAGGGTGGCGTGGCCGTCGATCGCGACGCGGAGGAGCGCGCCGGCGCGCTCGGCAAGGTCGGTGCCGACGGTCAAGGTCGTCGACGAAGATGGCAACGAGCGGCCGCGCGCGCGCTTCGACGGCGACGGCCGGCTCCTCAACGCCGACGACTGCGTCGGCGAGATCGTCAACACCGCCGGCGCCGGCCCCTTCGAGGGCTATTACAACAACCCCGAGGCGAACGAGCGGACGCTCCGTTTCGGCTGGTACTGGACCGGCGACCTCGGGTACCTCGACGACGACGGCTATCTGTACTTCGCCGGACGCAACGCGGACTGGCTGCGCGTCGACGGCGAGAACTTCCCTGCCGGGCCGATCGAGATCGGCGTTGAGCCGGCACCCCGACGTCGTGCTCGCAAGCGTGTACGGGGTGCCCGACGACCAGGCCGGGCGACCAGGTCATGGCCGGCCTCGTGCTCCGCGACGGCGCGGTGTTCGACCCCGCCGCCTTCGCCGCGTGGATCGACGCCCGGGACGGGATCGGCCCGAAGTGGCGCCCGCGCTACGTGCGCATCCTGCGCGACCCACCGACCACCGGGACCAACAAGATCGTCAAGCGCAGCCTCGTCCACCAGAAGTGGCGCGCCGACCAGGTCGACGGCGACTCCGTGTACGTGCGCTCCGCGCGGTGAGTCGGCCTACCGCGCGTTCACCGCCGACGACGAGCGCGAGCTGCACGCGTCGTTCGTGCGCTACAAGCGCGACCGCTTCTGGGATCTCTAGTGGACCTCAGCTTCACCGACGAGGAGCGCGCCTTCGCCGCCGACGTGCGCGAGTGGCTGACCGCGAACGTGGAGCACCCGCCGCCCTTCGGGTCGATCGACGAGGAGGTGGCGTGGGGCAGGCGGTGGCAGGCGAAGCTGGCGGCCGGACGCTGGGTCGGCATCCACTGGCCGGCCGAGTACGGAGGGCGCGGCGCGTCGCCGGTCCAGGTCGCGATCTTCAACATGGAGTACGCACGCGCTCGCGCCGCCCAGCCGGTCAACCGGGTCGGCATCAACCTCGCCGGGCCCACCCTGCTCGCGCACGGGACGGACGAGCAGCGCCAGCGGTGGCTCCCTCGGATCCTCACCGCCGAGGAGATCTGGTGCCAGCTGTTCAGCGAGCCCGGGGCGGGGAGCGACCTCGCGTCGTTGACCACGCGCGCCGAACCCGTCGACGACGGCTGGCTGCTCAGCGGGCAGAAGGTATGGACGAGCTATGCGCGCCACGCCCGGTGGGGGATCTGTCTGGCCCGCACCGAACCCGGACGTCCCCCGGCACCGGGGCATCTCGTATCTGGTCGTCGACATGGAGGCGCCCGGCATCGACGTCCGGCCGCTGGTCCAGATCACCGGAGAGGCGGAGTTCAACGAGGTGTTCCTCGACGAGGTGTTCGTGCCGCGCGACCACCTCGTCGGCGAGCTCGACCGGGGCTGGGCCGTCGCGAACACGACGCTCGCGCACGAGCGCGGCACGTCGTTCCCGTTCAAGGAGCAGGTCGTGCACGAGGTGTTCCTGGACGAGCTTGTACGCGCTGGCTGCCGAGCGGCGCGAGCTCGCCGAGCCCGAGGTCGCCGACGCGCTCGCGCAGACGTTCGTCGAGCTGCGCGTCCTCCGCCTGCACAACTGGCGGACGCTGTCGCGGCTGGCGCGTGGCGTCGAGCCGGGCCCCGAGTCCAGCTGGGTGAAGCTCGCCTGGACCGACATGACGCAGCATCTGTCCGACGGTGCGCTGGGCGTGGTGGGCGAGGCGGCACCGCTGTGGTTCGGCGCCACCGACAACCCCGGGGCCGGCACGTGGCAACGGCAGTGGCTCTGGAGCAAGGCGGCGTCGATCGCCGGTGGCACGTCGGAGGTCCAACGCACGATCATCGGCGAGCGGCTGCTCGGCTTACCGCGCGAAGGGGTTCGAGACTGATGGTCAAGGCGGTCGGGCTCGATCACGTCGTCCTGAACGTCGCCGACGTCGAGCGGAGCCTCGCGTGGTATTGCGGTGAGCTCGGGCTCGAAGGCCTGCGCGTCGAGGAGTGGCGGCGCGGCGAGGTCTTCTTCCCGTCATTGCGGCTCGACGAGACGACGATCATCGACCTCCTCCAGACCGAGCGAACCGGACAAAACGTCGATCACGTCTGTCTCGTCATCGAGCCGACCGATCTCGACGCGATCGCCGCCTCGGGCCGTTTCGACGTCGTCAGCGGGCCGGATCGGCGCTGGGGAGCACGGGGCGACGGGACGCAGCCTCTACGTGCTCGACCCGGACGGAAACGTGGTCGAGCTCCGGCATTATTCGTGATCCAGGGGGTCGAAGCCGCCCCGGACCTTTGGTACGGTTTCGAACAGTGCTCAAGCAGCGGGCAATTGCAGGTACTCAAGAAGCGGGTGCGGAGGACGAAGTGAGTAAGGAGTACCACCTTGGCTGCAGGCACCGTGAAGTGGTTCAACTCGGAGAAGGGCTACGGCTTCATCTCGCGTGAAGAGGGCCCCGACGTGTTCGTTCACTACTCGGCGATCCAGATGAATGGCTACCGCACCCTCGAAGAGGGGCAGCGCGTAGAGTTCGACGTCGGACCGGGCAAGAAGGGCGAGGAAGCCCAGAACGTCCGGGTCAGCTGACCTCCACGCTCATCTCTCTTTTCCTTTGGCGCGAGCTCCAGCCCAGTTGGTGAGGCGCGCCATCGGCACGTAGCCCATCCGCCCGTTCGTCGGTGCTCGTCGCGGTCGCCGACGTGGTCGGACGTCGCGGTTAGATCGAGTACAGCGCCCGACAGCTCGCGCCCGCGATCGTGGCCTGCTGCTCGGCCGTGAGACCCGTCATCGCCTCGCGCAGCTCCTCCGTCACGCCGGGGAACTTCGCGTCGGGATGCGGATAGTCGCTCGCCCACACGATGCGCTCGGCGCCGACGAGCGGCGAGTTCGCGCTGAACCCGAGCGCCGACTCGTCGGGATCGAAGCTGATCCAGCACTGCCGCCGGAAGTACTCCGACGGGTCGTGGCGTAGCCACGGCACGTCCCACGTGAAGATCTCACGATGGTGATCGAGACGCTCGAGCCAGGGCACGATCCATCCGCCGTTCGCCTCGAGGAAGACGATGCGCAGGTCGGGGAAGCGCTCGCACACGCCGCCCGCGAGGAGGAACGCGGCCGTGTTCATCATGTCGAACGGGTTCGAGATGGCCTGCGTGAAGTACACGTTGTCGATGTTGATGGTGTCGTCGCTGGCCGGAAGCGTGGCGTTGCCGAGCCGGTTGATGCGCAGGCCGAGGCACGCGCCCGGCAGGTCGGCCGTCAGGAACGGATGGAACCCGACGGCGAGATCGGCGTCGGACGCCGCGCGCCAGAGCGGGTCGTACACCTCGTTGTTCATCGGCTTCCAGTCCTCGCTCGGGTTCGGGCGCAGCATCACGCCGACGATGCCCGGCTTGGCCCCGACCCGGCGGATCTCGGCCGCGGCGCGCTCGATGTCCTGCTGGGGGACGATCGCCACGCCGTACAAGCGACCTGCGCCCTCCTGGACGTGATCGGAGAGCCAGTCGTTGTAGGCCCGGCACTGCGCGTCCGCGAACTCGGCGTCGCGCAGCCCGCCGATGCCGAGCAGCATCGTCGGGTACACGATCGCTCGTCCGATGCCGTCGGTGTCCATGTCGGCGAGACGAGCCTGCGCGTTGTACGCCGCCGGGCGCACCTCCGTGTAGCGAAGCTCGCCCCGCTGCGCCCGCTCGCGCTCCTCGAGCGTCATCCCCGCCGTCCCGGCCAACGCCAGCCCGTTGGCCGGCAGTCGCTGGCGGTCGTAGATGCACCACTCCGTGCCGTCGGCGTCGGTCTCGATGTGCCAGATGCGATCGGCGAGATCCCTCGGCGCGTACTCGAGCATCCCGTCCGGGTGCTCGAGCACGTGGCCGTCCGAGTCGACGAAGTCCAGCGGCGCGGTCGCGGTCATCGGAACCCCCCGGGTTCGTGCGCGACTGAACGTGACTCTAGAGGAATCGCCGGATCAGTCGTCTCCTTGAGCTTCGTGTACGGCGGATACGCGAGCTTCGGATCACGCTTCGATTCGGTTAGACGTGCTGGAGCACACCGCGCAGGTCGGGGATGACGACGGCGCCGTCCGCGTCGAGATCCTCGGGCGCGGTCGGATCAGGCCAGTGGCCGTCGCGGGAGAGGTACAGCGGCGTCATGCCCATCGCGCGCGGGCCGGCGACGTCGGGCCCCCACGTGTCACCGACGAACACGCACGCAGCCGGCTCGACCCCGAGCTTCGTCAGCGTGTGCTCGAAGATGCGCGGGTGCGGCTTCCGTGCGCCTGCCCACGCCGACGACACCTGGACGTCGACCAGGTCGGCCAAACCGGCCTCGTCGACGGCCTGGGTGAGGTCCCAGTCCCAGTTCGAGCAGATGCCGAGGCGCAGCCCACGTGCTCGGAGGTCGGCGAGCACGCCAGGCACCTCGGGGTACGCCTCGAGCACCCGGGACGACGCACCCTCCCGCAACTTCTCGAGGATCATCTCGTACTCGCCCGGGTGCACGTCGGTCTCGGCGAGCATGCCGAGCAGGCGCTCGCGCTGCCACGCCATGTAGTCGTCACGGCTGCGCGACTGCTCGAGGTGCTCGATCCCGTCGATGCCATCGTTGAACCAGCGATCACGAGTCTCGAGAGGAAGCTCGTAGCCGTGCTCGGCGAGCACGTCGTCGGCCGAGATCCAGTGCGTGGCATGCGCCAGCGTGCCGTAGTAGTCGAGGAGAACCGCGGCCGGCGCGTCGTCGGGCATGCCGCGATTGTGCCAAAGCACTAGCTTCGATCCCATGCGGATTCGGCAGGCGTCTCTACTCGTCGCGATCCCGGTTCTCGTCGTCGGTGCACTGGCCGGGCCGTCGTTCGCCGGCTCGCAGGCCGAGAAATCGAAGGTCAAGAAGCTCACGGTGACGAGCGCGGCGTTCGGCAACAACAAGGCGATCCCGAGCGGCTTCACCTGCGACGGCTCGAGCGCGTCGCCGCCGCTGAAGTTCGGAAGCGTCCCGAAGGCGGCCAAGGACGTGGCGCTGATCATGACCGACCCCGACTTGCCGGGCGGTGGCACCTTCGTGCACTGGGCGGCGTGGCATCTCCCGAAATCCGGAGTCCCGGAGCAGACGTTGCCCGCGGGGATCGTCCAGGGGAAGAACTCGATCGGCAACGCCGCCTACGCCGGGCCGTGCCCTCCTGCGGGATCCCCGCCCCACCACTACATCTTCACCGTCTCTGCCGTCTCGAAGCAGATCACGCTCGCGCCGGGCGCAACCGCCGACGAGCTCCGCGCCGCGATCAAGGGCAACGTGCTCGCGCAGGGCAAGCTGACCGGGACGTACCAGCGCTCGACCGGCGCTCAGTGACAATAAGGCTGGAGTTGCCTCTCCCCGGGTGACTGGGACACATCGGCGCGCTCAACCCGGCCGCAACGCTTTCTCGATCAAACCCGGGAGGTTCAGCTCACCGGCTCGCGTCTGCGCGCCGGCCGCCAAGGCTCCCTCCATGCGGGCGTCGAGCTCGGGATCGCCGAGCGTGAGATTGAAGCAGTGCGCCTCCTCGAGCAGGCCGTCCTCGAGCGAACCACCGGCGGCGTCGACGGCCCGCTTCGCCAGCCGCACGGCCTCTCGTGGGAACGCCGCGATCCGCCGTGCCAGCCGGTCGACGAACGGCCCGATCTCGGCGGGCGGGAGCGCACGGTTGATCCAGCCGTACCGCTCGGCGAGCTCGGCGTCGAAGTCGTCGCACCCGAGCACGACCTCGAGCGCCCGGCTCCTGCCCATGAGGCGCGGGAGGCGCTGGGTGCCGCTCCCGCCGGGGAGGATGCCGACCGCGACCTCGGGCTGGCCGAGGATCGCCCGGCCGATCGCCCCGAACCGGAGATCGAGCGAGAGCGCGAACTCGCTCCCGCCGCCGCGGGCGCGCCCTTCGAGCTGCGCGATCGTCACCTGCGGGAGAGTCCGCCACCGCTCCATGAACACGTGGATGAACTCGAGCTGCTCGGGGCGGTCGGTCCGGTCGCGCGGCAGCGCCTGGATGAGGCCGAGGTCGGCGTGGGCGATGAAGAACTCGGGATCGGCGCTCCGGACGACCACGGCACCCACCTCGGCGTCGTCGGCGAGCTCGCCGGCGAGGTTCCCGAGGGAGCCGATGAGCACGGCGTCGAACAGGTTGACGGGGGGATGGTCGAGGGTCACGAACGCGACCCCGCCGTCGACGTCGACTCGCAGACCTTCGTGCTCGTACGCGCCCATGGGCCGCCTCCGCGCTCGGGCAATCGCCTGACGGGCCCAGCCTGGCAGGAGCGCGCGCCGGCCGCGCCGGGCGACGTTCCTCGAGCGGGCGCGGCGGGTAGGGTCTACCTACTGGTAGGTAGGTCCAGCAGCAGGCCCAGCCCCCTTGAGCGCCACTCCCGCCGGGAGAGTCGCGGGAGGTTCCATGGAACAGGCAATCGCCCGAGACTCGAGCGAGCGGGTGAACGTCCGTTCGTCGATCCCCTTCTTCCTGCTCCAGCTGCTCCCGCTGCTCGCGTTCGTCACCGGCGTCACGACCACGGCCCTCGTCCTGCTGGCAGTCACGTTCTTCGGCCGGATGTTCTTCATCACCGCCGGGTACCACCGGTACTTCGCGCACCGCAGCTACAAGCTCGGGCGGGTCGCGCAGTTCGTGATGGCCTTCGGCGGCGGGACGGCGTGCCAGAAGGGCGTGCTCTGGTGGGCCGGCCACCACCGGCGTCATCACCAGTTCGCCGACACCGAGCGCGATCTCCACTCGCCCCGGAAGGGCTTCTGGTGGAGCCACGTCGGATGGATCCTCTGCGACAAGTACTCGGCGACCGACACGGACGCGATCAAGGACTTCGCCCGGTACCCCGAGCTGCGGTTCCTCGACAAGCACGACTGGATCCCGATGTGGGCGTTGGGCGTCACGTGCTTCCTGATCGGCGGGTGGAGCGGCCTGATCATCGGGTTCTTCCTGTCGAACGTGCTGCTGTGGCACGCGACGTTCACGGTGAACTCGCTGGCGCACGTCTTCGGTCGTCGCCGGTACGACACGCCCGACACGAGCCGGAACAATCTCCTCGTCGCCCTGCTGACCGGCGGTGAGGGCTGGCACAACAACCACCATCACTACCAGTCGTCGGCCCGGCAGGGGTTCTTCTGGTGGGAGATCGACGTCGTCTACTACATGCTCAAGCTGTTGCAGTTCGTCGGCATCGCCCGCGACCTGCGCCAGCCACCCCCGCGGGTGCGCAAGCCGCAGCTCGCGCCCGTCCCCAGAGTGACGACGCCGAGACGCGCGAGTCCGTGTCGGTCTAAGCCGACCGCAGCGGTTCGAGACCGGCGAGGGCACGGCTCGCCCGCATCGCCAGAGCCACGATCGTGAGCGTCGGGCCGTAGCCCGTCGACGTGGGGAACACCGACGAGTCCGTGCACAGCACGTTGTCGACGTCGTGGAGGCGTTGCCACCGGTCGAACACGCGTGGTGCGCGGGTCGTCGCCCATGCGGGCCGTTCCCATGACGTGACGCGAGATCGGCGTGGGGTTCATCGCCTCGAACTCGGTTCCGGGTCGTGGCGGCGACGTCACCCAGAACGCGTTGTCGGCGCCGGCGTCGCGCATGACGGCTTCGAAGCGAGGCGCCCAGTGCTCGGCGCATGCGACCTCGTGGCGGTGGGGCGCGTACGTCACTCTCCCCGCCGGCGATCCCCACACGTCGCGCACGTGCGGGTCGAGGTCGATGCGGTTCGTGGCCTGAGGGAGATCCTCGCCCTGCATCGTGAACACCGCCATGCGATCGCGCAGGGTCGACTCGACCATCAGCTGCGAATGGAGCTCACCGGGCGGCAGGTGGATCGCCTCCGTGATCGGCTGGCCCGCCCCGCCGTGCTCGACGATCCCGCCGCGGAAGTAGGGGAGGCCGGCGTCGCGCGCGGCGTTGGACGCGGCGTCGTCCGGGACCATCGGGTCGTCCATCAGGTGCGTCACCGCCCGTCCTCGGTGCGCGTGCAGCCGGAACGGGAAGATGCCGAGCACCAACGTCTGGAAATGGAACATGAGGAAGCGACCGACGACGTCGGGATTGCCGATGCCGCTGCGCAGCAGCAGGCGCGGGGTCTCGAAGGCACCGGCGGCGAGCACCACGAAAGGCGCCGTCACCTCGTGCGCGGTGCGCTCGCCGTCCAGGTAGCGCACACCACGAGCCTGGCGCCCGGTGGCGTCGACGAGGACCTCGCGCACGTACGACTCGGGACGGATCTCGCAGCGGCCGGTACGGAGCGCGCGCCGCAGCGGGGCGACCGGGTCGCCCTTGGCGTCGATCGGGCAGCCGAAGAACCCGCAGAACCCGCAGTTGTTGCACGCCGGGCGGCCGTCGTACTCGACGCTGTTCACGCCGGTCGGCGCGCGGTACGGGTGGTAGCCGAGACGCGTCGCGGCCTCGCTCGTGAGCACGGCGCAGAACATGTCCGGCCCCGGCGGCATCGGGTACGGGCCCGACCGCCACGACGCGAACGGGTTGGCGGTGTGGTCGCCGGCGACGCCGACGGCGCGCTCGGCCTCGGCGTAGTAGGGCTCGAGCTCGTCGTAGTCGACCGGCCAGTCGACGACGTCGGCGCCCTCGATCGGTCCCAGCTCCGATCGGGCCCGGAAGTCGATCTCGCGGAGGCGCGGCAGCTTGCCGTCGGCGTGGAAGCCGCCGCCGCCGACCGTCGACGGCAGGTTGTTCACGTCGCCGGTGAAGATCCGATCGCCGTCCTCGACGGAGCGGCGGAACGTCCGCGGCTCGAGCAGCGGATCAGGCCCGAGGAAGTGTCGCTGCAGGAACTTGATCTCGTCGCTGCTGATCTCGCCGGTGGGCGCGTACGGCGGCTCGAGATGCAGCAGGTGGTTGCGGCCCTTCTCGAGCACGATCACCGACCAGCCCGCCGCGGTCAGGGTGTCCGCCGCCGTCGCCCCGCCCGGTCCGCTCCCGATGATGACGGCGTCGCAGTCGTGATCAGTCACGGCCGCGCACCTCGTCGTCGGTGTAGCCGCGCGGCTGGACGTCCCCCGGGAACCCGATCGCCCGCCAGCCGCCGAGGTCGCGGTTGCCGCCGTACTCGGGAGCGCCGTACGCCCCCTCGCACGCGTGCTCGTACAGGAGTTGCTTGAACTCGGGGACGCCGTCGAGGCGCGCGTCCTGGTCGGCGGCCGGGAGCGTCGGCGAAGTCGACGCCGAGGGCGGCGATGCCGTCGCGGTACTCCTGCTGCCAGCCCGTCACCGGCCCGTTCAGCTCGCGCTCGGCGAGACCCTGCGATCCCTCGATGCGGGTGCGCCAGGCGAGCTCCTCGAGCGCCGAGGGACGCAGGAACTCCCCGAACGACGGCTCACCGCCGTACCGTCCCGAGAACGGCCCGCCCGCCCAGATGCGGGGCGGATCGACGGCGAAGGCGCCGAGCAGCCCGTCGATGTAGTCGGCGACGCCGAGGGCGGTGGCGCCCGGGTGCCCCTCCGCCGCCGGAATGAGCCGCTCGCACGCCGCCTCGACGGTCGCGTACGACTCAGGATCGAAGTAGAGAGGCAATTGCCCTCCTTTGGCGCCGTCGCAAGCTCCGGCTTTGCGGCAACGGTCGGCAAAGCCGCCGTCGCCGCGCGGAGGCTACGAGACCGTGAGCTCGTAGTTGCCCAGCTCGTCGAGGCGGGCGGTCGCGCCCGGCGGCACCACCACCACGGTGAACGGCTCCTCGACGAGCGCCGGCCCGCGCACCTCGACGCCGGGGCCGAGCAGCGAGCCGTCGTAGACCGGCGTGTCGACGAACTCGATCCCATGAACTCGGGCCCGAAGTACGCCCGTCGCTCGCCCCGCCGTGCCGCCTTCGCCTCCCGGACCGCGCCGAGCGCCGCGAGGCGCTCCGGCTTCGGCGTGTAGCCGCGGGCGACGAGGCGCACGCCGCGCAGCAGCGGCTGCTGGTTGCGGAAGCAGAAGCCCCGGTCGGCTTCGTGCTGGTCGTGGAACCGCTCGGCGAGGTCGAGGAGCCCGGGCTCGTCGAGCGCGTCGCCCTCGGGGACGGGCACGCTCATGTCGAAGTTCTGGCCCGGGTAGCACATCTGCGCGAACAGGCCGACGTCGACCTGCGTCTCGGCGAGCCCGGTCGGGTCGAGCTCCTTGCGCGGCTTCGTCGCGCAGCTCGCGCATGAGCGTGCGCGACGCGCGCCGAGGTCGACCTGCGACAGCGGCACGACGTACGCGCGCACGAGATCGACGACGTAGTCGGCGACGAGCACGCCGAGCGCGGAGAACGCCGGCGCCGCCTTCGGGACGAGGATGCGGTCGATGCCGAGCTCGGCCGCGATCGCCCACGCGTGCACGGCGCCGTTGCCGCCGTACGCGATGAGCGCGAGCGTCGCGGGGTCGGCGCCGTGCGACGCGAGCACCCGACGGGTCGCGTTGGCCATGTTGGCGTTCACGATGCGCTCGATGCCCCACGCGGCCTCGACGACGTCGAGGCCGAGCGGCTCGGCGACGTCGCGCCGGATGGCGTCGCCGTGCGCCGTCGACGTCGAGCGTCATGCGGCCGCCCGCGAAGCCCGTCGAGCGGGGAGGTAGCCGAGCACGGCGTCGGCGTCGGTGACGGTCGGCTGCGCGCCGCCCCGTGCCGTAGCAGACCGGCCCGGGCGCGGAGCCGGCGCTCTCGGGACCGACGAGCAGCGCACCCTGGCGCACGCGCGCGATCGAGCCGCCGCCGGCGCCGACGCTCTGCACGTCGACCATCGGGCAGACCGATGTAGTAGCGGTACCGCCAGTTCCAGTCGGTCTTGATCTCGGGCCGCCCGTCGCGCACGAGGCAGAGGTCGAAGCTCGTGCCGCCCATGTCGACGGCGACGAAGTCGTCGACGCCGGCCTTGCCCGCCGCCAGCGCGGCGCCCATCACGCCGCCGGTCGGGCCGGACGCGAGCAGCGACACCGCGCGGCGGGCGACGTAGTCGGGCGGCATCACGCCGCCGGTCGACTGCATGATGAGCAGCGGCCCGCCGTAGCCGGCGGCGCGCAGCTTCTCCTGCAGCTGGCCGACGTACGCCGCGATCTTCGGCGCGACGTACGCGTTCACGAGCGTCGTCGACACCCGCTCGAACTCCGGCCCTCGCGCCATCACCTCGTGCGACAGCGAGACGTGCTCGACGTCGGGGAACTCCTCGCGGATGATCTCGGCGGCGCGTCGCTCGTGCTCGGGGTTCACGAAGCGAGAACAGGAACATGACCGCGATCGACTCGACGCCGAGCTGCTTCAGCCGGCGGACGCCGCGGCGCACGGCGTCCTCGTCGAGCGGCGTGAGCACCTCGCCGCGGAAGTCCATGCGCTCGGGGATCGGGATGCGGGCCCGCCGGCGGGCGATCGGCGCCGGCGCGGGGTAGGTCGGGTCCCAGATCTCCTCCTTGTGGACGCGGCGCATCTCGATCTCGTCGCGGTGCCCCTCGGTGACGAGCAGGCCGGTCGGCGCGCCGTTCATCTCGATCATCGTGTTGTCGGCGGTGGTCGTGCCGTGGACGAGGATGTCGAGCTCGGCGCAGAGCTCGGCGAGCGGGCGATCGAACCGGTCGGCGAGCTGCTGCGAGCCCGTTCATGACGCCGGTCGACTGGTCGTCGGGCGTCGTCGGCGTCTTGTCGAGCACGACGTCGCCGTCGGGCGTCACGCAGATGAGGTCGGTGAACGTCCCCCCGACGTCGACTCCCGACCCGGTAGCCCATCGTCAGCCGCCGGCGCTGCGCCGCGACGAGCGGCCGGTCGCCTCCTCGTCGACCGCGAGCGTGAGGTCCTCGAGCGAGCCGGTGAGCACGACGCCGTAGTCGCGCTCGGCGCCCTCGACGCTCACGTACTCGTCGAGCACGTCGTCGAGCACGGCCTGCGGGTCGCGGTCGAGCGGGTTGCCCCAGCCGCCGCCGCCGCCGTAGTCGTACATGACCCGCTGCGCCGCCGCGATCGGCACCCAGTCGGCGGTGTGCTTCACGACGAACGGGTCGTCGGAGCCGTACCGGATCACCATCTTGTTCGGCGCGCCGGGCTCGCCGCCGCAGATGCCCGGGCATCGGGTACTTCATGCCGACGACGTACGTGTACACCTTGGCGTCGACGAGCACTTCCTTCTCGTAGTGGCTGCCGCACAGCCCGCGCCACTGGCCCGGCCCGCCGGAGTCGGTGCGGTAGTCGCGGCTCCACTGCACGTGCGGGTAGAGGCTCTCGTTGATCTCGGCCGTCGCCTTCCAGAGGTTGCCGAAGCGACGCGTTCTGCGCGCCCCACGCGTCCATGCCCTTCGCCGCGTTGCACCAGCCCGCGTACACCTCGGCCGAGTGGTCGGTGAACGACTGGCCGGTGCGCGGGTCGACGCCGACGATGATCGTCGGGATGCCGGTCTTGTAGGTCTGCGGCACGGCCTTGTCCGGGCAGCACGTGCTGCATCGCGACCGCGATGACCTCGCCGACGTCGGCGCCGGGGTGGTGCGTGCCCGCGCTCACCGGCTTGCTCGGATGCGGGTTCAGCACGCAGCCCTGCGGCACGATCAGCTTGATCTGGTCGAAGAAGCCCTCGTTCTTCGGGATCTCCGGGTCCATCATCGAGGCGATCTGCCCGACCGTGTAGCCGCGGGTGTTGCCGAACGTCGACCACGCCTGGATCTCCTGGCGCGTGTCGGAGCCGGTGTAGTCGATCGTGAGGTCGTCGCCGTCGACGGTGATCTTCACGTGCAGGTGGATGTCGGGGTTGCCGAGCGGGTCGTGGTCGACGTACGCGTCGGCCTCGTACACGCCGTCGGGCCACGCGGTGACCTCCTCGCGGAAGCGGCGCGCCGCGTAGTCGATCATGAAGTCGACCGACTCCTCGACGGTGTCGACGCGCCGTAGCGGTCGATGATGTCGCCGAGCCGGTCGGCGCGCGAGCTGCGCGGCGCCGATCTGCGCGCGGAGGTCGCCGATGTAGTCCGGGATGCGGTTGTTGGTCGGCATCGCGTAGAGCACGTCGCGCCGCTCGACGCCCCGGTCGATGACCTTCACGACCGGCCAGCGCACGCCCTCGCCCCAGATGTCGTTGGCGGTGACGTTGTAGCCGCCGGGCACGCCGCCGCCGGTGTCGCCGTGGTGGCACTGGATGCTCGCGATGAGCACCATGCGCCGCTCACCCGGTGTTCGGGTCGTCGGCGAAGACGGGCGCGAACACGTTGTAGTCGGGGAGGTGGCCGCCGCCGTGGTACGGGTCGTTGGCCACGAACACGTCGCCCTCGTGGAACTCGTCGACGCCGAGGAACTCGAGCGCGAAGCGCACCGGCAGCGTGGAGGTGAGCATGAACTGCGGGATGCCGACCGACAGCGCGGCGAGCCGGCCCTGCGCGTCGAGGATCGTCGCGTTGCGCTCGTTGCTCTGGTTGAGGATCGGCGTGGTCGCGGTGCGCGACACGTAGGTGGCCATCTCGAAGCAGATGGTCTCCATCGCGCCCCGGACCACCTCCGCCGTCACCTGGTCGACGGTGGGGCGCTCGTGGAGGCGACCCCGATGGCCGGCGAGCTGGACGAGATCGACGTTCATGACGGACTCTCCTGGCTCCTGCGTGGTTCCTGGATGGCTTCCGGCGGGCGCACCGAACCTGACGCCTACGTCACGTATATCGTACCCTTCGGCCGTCGGAGAGAGATAGAGGAGCGGGCTGTGTCCGAGCATCGCGAGTTCAAGGACATCCGCGGGTCCGGCGCCGAGAGCGCGCCCGCGCTGCCGGTCGACGAGTTCATGTCCTCCCTCGAGGCGCTCCAAGCCGAGGTCGCGACCGAGAAGAACCTCGTGTGGGAGCGGGTCGCCGACGGGACCCTGTCCGAGGAGCTCCTCAAGCGGCTGTGCAAGGAGTACTACTTCCTCGGCAAGTGGTACACGACCGAGTTCGGTTCGATCGTGTCCAACGCCCCGGACGTCGACGCCCTCGACCTCGGCACCAGCGAGCACTACATCCACTGGGCGCAGAATCTTGCCGACGAGATGGGTTTCGCGGGGGACCGCAACCACGTCGACATGAAGATCGACTGGGCCCGCCAGCTCGGGATCTCCGACGAGGAGCTGCGTCTCCTACCGGGCCATGCCCGAGTCGATCGGCTCGGTGTTCACGACGCTCTTCTACATGCGCCGGTCGTACGAGGAAGGGCTGGCCGCCTTCGGCTGGGCGGGCGAGCGCTTCGCCGCCTCCACCAACTATGCGGTGATGATGTACGAGGGCCTGCGTGACCACTACGGCATCGAGGTCGAGAACTTCAAGGTGCACGCCTACGCCGAGGAGGACCACGGCCGCGAGGCCGACTACCTCCTCCGGCAGGTCGCGGTCACGGCCGGGCAGCAGCGCCGGGTGCGCCGCGTCGTCGAGCACGTGCTGATCTGCCGCAACGCCCGGACGGCGGCGCTGAACCGCTGGCTCGACGAGCCGGGCGCGCTTCGCTCGTAGTTCGCTTCGAAATATCCACCCGATCGCGCGCGCGGCGTGGAGAATGTGGCCGTGGCGGCGCGCATGCGACTCGGTCTGGCGGGAGCGGCGGGGGTCCCGTTCGCGGCGATGGCGGCGGTCGGAACCGTCGCCGCGCAGTTCTGGTACGTCGCTCACCGGCCGCTCCCGAGCTTCCTCGACCTCGATCCCGACGGCGTGTTCGGCCCGGATTCGGCGCCCGAGGTCCGTTTGGCGCTCCTCGGCGACTCGACCGTCACCGGCCCCGGCCTCGATTCCCCGGACGACCTCTGGTCGCGGCAGGTGGTCCGGCGGCTCGCCACAGATCTACGCATCCGGCTCGTGAGCGTCGCCGCCGGCGGGTCGAGGGTGCGTGACGTGCTCGTCGATCAGGTTCCGGCCGCGCAGCAGCGGCGGCCGGACGTCGCCGTCGTGTCGGTCGGGGCGAACGACGCCACCCACGGCACGCGGCTTGCGACGCTTCGAAGCCGATCTCGACGCGGTGGTCGAGGCGTTCGGTGAGGCGGGAACGGACGTCGTGCTGACGGGCATCGGCGACCTCGGCAACATCCCGCGGCTCGCGCACCCGCTGAAGGCGCTGGCGTCCCGGCGGAGCGCCGCCTTCGACCGCGCCCACGCCCGGGTCGCCGCCCGCCACGACCACGCCGTGAAGGTCCCGGTCGCCGAGCTCACGGACGCGCGGTTCCGGACGGCCGAGGTGTTCTGTGCCGACCTCTTCCACCCCAACCGGATCGGTCACGCGGCGTGGGCCGACGCCGCCTACCCGTTCATCGCCGACGCGCTCGCGCGCGCGGCGGAACGAGCCGCCTGATCAGAACAGCAGGTCGGCGAGGCGGTCGTGGTGCCAGTCGCGCGGTGCCGAGCCAGCGCTCGGAGCCGTAGGCGTGGCGGATGAACAGGTGCAGGTCGTGCTCCCACGTGTACCCGATGCCGCCGTGGATCTGGATGCCGTCCTTGGCCGCGCGCGTGGCGGCGGCGCCGGCCGCGGCCTTGGCCACGTGGATCGGCCCGATGCCGGTCGGGGTCCTCGGCGTCGATCGCCATCGCCGCGTAGTACACGGCGCTGCGGCGCCCGTTCGAGATCGAGCGCGACGTCGGCGAGCTTGTGCTGGATCGCCTGGAACGAGCCGATCGGCACGTCGAACTGCACGCGCTCCTTGGCGTACGCGAGCGCCATGTCGAACAGCCGGCGCGCGGTGCCCGACCATCTCGGCCGCCAGCGCGACCGTCGCCCGCTCGAGCACGGCCTCGAACGCCTCGGGATCGACGGACTGCGCCGGGCCCGACGCCCGATCCGGCCTCCACCTCGAACATGCGGCGCGAGAAGTCGACGGTCGCCGACGCGCCGAACGCGACGGTGACTGCACGAGCGTCGACCGCCGGACCGCTCGACACCGACCGCGACCCAGTCGACCCGGTCGGCCTCGGGCACGAACGTCTTCACCGGGTCGTCGTTCGCGCGCCAGACGCCGTCGGCGCCCGCGACCGCGACCGTGCCGGTGACCTCGCCGGCGACGACGGCGCCGAGCGAGCTCGTGACCGAGGGCGCCGAGCAGCGGAGAGAACAGCGCGGCCGTCGGGAAGAACGGGCCCGGCGCGGCGACGTAGCCCGTCTCCTCGAGGAACAGGCACAGGTCGGTGAGCGGGCCGTCGCCGAGGGCGGCGAAGTCGCGGAGGTGCCGCCACAGCGCGTCGGCGGCCGCGGGATCGTCGATGTGGGCCCGCAGCAATGTCGGGCGGGCACTCGCGTCGCAGCAGCTGCCGCGCGGTGTCGCGCAGCAGCTCCTGCTCGTCGGTGAGCGTGAAGTCCACGGCTACCTGGCCCTCGGGAGCCCGAGGACGCGCTGGGCGATGATGTTGCGCTGGATCTCGGACGAGCCGCCGGCGATGGTGTTCGCGAAGCTCATGAAGAAGCCCATGACCCAGCGGCCGTCCTCCTCGCCGCGGTCGGGGTCGGCGACCGCGCCGTACGCGCCTTGGAGCTCCATGCCGACTCCTAGACCTCCTTGCCGAGCTCCGACGTCGCCATCTTCATGTACGAGTGCTCGGGCGCCGAGCTGCCCTGGGCGAAGCTCGAGAACCCCTTGTAGCCGAGAGCGCGCAGGCTGCGCGGCGCTGCTCGGAGAGCTCCGCGAGCTTTCGCCGGACGATCGGGTCGTCGATGAGGCCGCGGCGTGTCGCGAGGCCGACGAGTCCGTGGATGGTCGTCTCGAGGCGCGAGACGCCCTCGACCCAGAGGCCGGCGCGCTCGTGCGCGAGCGAGCCCTGCGTGATGCGCCACCCGTCGTTGAGCGACGCCGACGAGGTTCTCGCGCGGGACGACGACGTCGGTGAAGAACACCTCGGCGAAGTTCGCGGCGCCGCTGATGTGCCGCAGCGGCCGGATCTCGATGCCGGGCGTGTCCATGTCGATGATGAGCAGGCTGATGCCCTTGTGCTTCGGCGCGCTCGGGTCGGTCCGCACGTAGCAGAAGCACTTCTGCGCCGCCATCGCGTAGCTCGTCCACACCTTCTGGCCGTTGACGACGAAGTGGTCGTCGTCGACGTCGGCGCGGGTGGACAAGCCGGCGAGGTCGGAGCCCGCGTTCGGCTCGCTCATGCCGATGCACCAGATCGTGTCGCCGCGGATCGCCGCCGGCACGAGCTCGCGCTGCTCGTCGTTCCCGAACTCGAGGAGGCTCGGGGCGACGATCGCGTACCCGGGGAAGTGCATCGACCGCGGGACGCGGCGGCGCGCCATCTCCTCCAGGTAGATGAGCGTCTGCACCGGAGTGCAGTTCCGGCCGCCGAGCTCGGGAGGGTAGCGCGGGGATCATCCAGCCGTGGTCGAACAGCGTCGCCTGCCACGCGCGCGACCACGCCGGGATGAGGTCACTGTCGTCCCGCTCGCCGGAGTCCGCGTAGTCGAAGCCTGCGTCGGCCTCGTGCGGCACGTGCTCGTCGAGGAACTCGACCAGCTCGGCCCGGAACGCCTCTTCCTCGGGACCCCACGCGAGCTGCACGCCTACCGCCCCGTGAACCGCGGGTCGCGGCGTTCCTTGAACGCGGCCATGCCCTCGACGAGGTCGCCCGACGTCGTCGCGAGCGACTGGTACGCCGCCTCCCGCTCGAGCGAATCGGCGAGATCGGTCTCGAAGCTCTCGTTGAGCAGTCGCTTCGAGAGCCCGAGCGCTGCGTGTCGGTCCGGCCGCGAGGCGGGCCGCCAGCTGCCGACGCCTCGGCCTCGAGCTCGTCGGGCTCGACGCACCGGTAGGCGAGCCCGAGGTCGACCGCCTCGGCGCCCGTGCACCCTTCGCCGAGCATCACCATCGCCTTGGCGCGGGGGAGCCCGACGAGGCGGGGGAGCAGGTACGCGCCGCCGGCGTCGACGACGAGGCCCCATCGCTGGAACGACCACAGGAACCGGGTGGCGTGGTGCACGAGCACGAAGTCACACGCGAGCGCGAGGTGCGCACCCGGACCAACGGCGACGCCGTTGACCGCCGCCACCGTCGGCTTGTCGAGCTCCCAGAGCTCCCTGATGAACGCCTGCACGCCGACGCGCAACGCCTCCGCGGTGGCGCGGGTGTCGAAACCCTCCCGGCCGGCCTGGGCGACCGTCGACGCCCCGAGGTCCATGCCGGCGCAGAAGGCGTCGCCCGTGCCCGTGATCAGCAGCGCCCGGACGTCGGCGTCGGCGCGGGCGGCCCGGACCGCGTCGACGAGCTGGTCGCGCATCTCGACGGTGAGCGCGTTCTTCGCCTCGGGGCGCTCGAGGGTGACGCGGCAGACGTGGTCGGCGCCCGTCTCGACGCGAAGCACCGGCCGCCTACCGGTTGGTCGTGAGGATGTTGACGACCGAGACGCCCGAGCCGCGGCCGCCCACGTTGTGCTGGAGCGCGTACCCGTTGTGCATCTCGACCTGCCGCTCGCCCGCCTCACCCCGCAGTTGCCACCAGCACTCGGTGAGCTGGGCGACGCCGGTGGCGCCGATCGGGTGTCCCTTGGCCAGCAGGCCACCCGACGTGTTGATCGGGATGCTGCCGGTGAGTGAGGTCTCGCCCTCGAGCGATGCGATGCCGCCCTTGCCCTTGTCGAAGAAGCCGAGGTCTTCGACGTCGAGGATCTCGGTGATGGTGAAGCAGTCGTGCACCTCGGCGCAGTCGATCTGGCTCGGCTCGACGCCCGCCATCCGGTATGCCCGCTCACTCGCCATGGTCGTGGCCTTGAGGCCGGTGAAGCTCTGCTTCTCGTGGAGGTACGGATGGTCGGTGGCGACGCCGAAGCCGGCGACGTACACGGGCTTGTCGGTGAACTCGGCAGCGCGATCGGCGTTCACGAGGATCGTCGCCGCGGCACCGTCGGTCTGCGGGCAGCAGTCGAGCAGGTGCAGCGGATGACACACCGGTGGCGACTTCAGCACGTCTTCGACCGTGAGCTCGTTCTGGAAGTGCGCGTACGGGTCGCGGGCGCCGTTGTGGTGGTTCTTCACCGCAACCGACGCGAGCATCTCGCGCGTCGTCCCGTAGTCGTTCATGTGGCGGGTGGCGAACGGCGCGAACAGCACCGGCGCGGTCTCGCCCCTGGTCAGGATCGGATGCCCGGCCGCCGCCCGAGACAGCAGGCCTTCCTCGGTCGACTTGTCGCGCATCTTCTCGACCCCGATGACGAGGACGACGTCGTGCACGCCGCTGGCGACGGCCATCGCGCCGACACGGAACGCATCCGAGCCCGACGGGCATGCGTTCTCGATGCGCGTGCACGGGACGCCGGCCAGCCCGATCGCCGTCGGCACCGTGTTCCCGCCGATGCCCTCCTGGCCCCAGAGCGTCCCCCGCTGGGTGGCGACGAAGACGGCGTCGACCTGCTCCGGCTCGATCCCGCGGTCGACGTTGGCGACCGCGGCTTGGAACGCCCCCGCCGCCATCTGCTCGTAGCTCTGCTCGAACAGCTCACCGAACTTGATCAGGCCGGCGCCGGCCACGGCTACGCGATTCCAACCCATGGCGTGCTCCGCTACTCCTCGCTCGACTTCGCGTCATCGCTCGGCACCGCCGCGCTCGTCGCGTCGGCGACGACCCGCGCCTTGAACCCGTAGACGGGCACGCCCCGTTCGAAGGCGTACCGGCGCAACACGAGCTCGACGTCGGCGCCGATCCGCATGTCGCTCCCGTCACCGATCACTTGCAGCATCACGCGTGCGCCGTCGGCGAGGTCGATGACGGCCAGGGGCAACGGCGCCTCGAACGGCGGAGGCATCGTGTGGTTGACGACGAAGGTGTGCACGACGCCCCGGCGGGCCAGCGACACGAGCATGAACTTCGTGCTCCCGCAGCTGATGCAGTACGGGTGGATCGTCGGCGGCGTGTTGATGGTCCCGCAGTCGACGCACCGCGCCCCGAGCAGCCCGAGCATCTCTTCGGCGCCCCGCACGAACAGCGCGCTCTCGGGCGGGACGCCCATCGGGATGGTCTCGCCGGTGGCCTGGAGCTGTCCGCGGGCGCGCAGCGCCTCGGCGTACGACGTCGGCAGGCCTCCGGCCCACGCGTCCCCGATCGCCGCCGCGCCCGGCACGGGGCCATCGGCGTTGATCACGATGCCGGTGGCGCGACCGCCGCCGAAGCCGACGACGGCGACGGTCCGAGCGGCGTCGAGCGAGCCGAGCGCGCCCAGGAGCGGGGCGGCCGCGCCCGTGTCGCCGATGGCCGCGTACACGCTCGCCGACGCGGGCGCGCCACCTCCGAGCTTGCGTGCGGCGGTGGCGCCGAGCCGGCCGTCGGGGTCGGGGAGCGACCACTCGTCGATCTCGAGCGACGCCAGCTGCTCGCCGACCTCCTGCACGACCGGCAGGAAGATCTCCTCGCGGAACAGGCGCGGCGTCGTAGAGATCGCGCGTCCCGTCGTCGGCGTCGGAGCGGTAGCGGTCGAGGAAGGGATGTGTGCGGGTGACGCGGGCGGGCAGCGACGCGTGGCCGCCCTCGGAGACGAGCACGACGGCAGCCGCGCCTGCGCCGGCGCGCTCCTCGAACGTGGTGCCCGGCCCGGGTACGAGCGCGTCGGCCCCCACGACCAGCGCAACCCGTGCGCTCCCGGCGGCGATCGCGTCGTACGCGCCGAGCAGAGCGTCCATCCCCGCGTGCGGCGACCCCGAGAACAGGGCGCCGCCGGAATGCGCCGACAGGCCCAGCGCCGAGGCCAGAACGGCGTGGCTCGGCCCCTCGGCGAAGGGTGGACGCGTGGTGCCCCACCACAGGCCGTCGACGATGTCGTTCTCGAGCCCGGAGGCCGCCAGAGCGCGGGACGCAGCTTCCGCCGACAGCGTGAGCACGTCCTCGTCGGGGGCGCACACCCCGACCTGGCCCCGCCCGCCGCCACGACCCCAGGCGGCGGCGACGTCAGCGGCCGCCAGCCGCCGAGCGGGCGCGGCCGCGCCCACAGCCAGGACCCGAACCGGGGAAGTCACGCCCGAATCTTAGGCCGAGCCTGCTCACGCGGCCCCAAGGCGGCCGTCCCGTACAGCCACAGCACGAACGCCGTGAGCACGTGCCAGAGCGCGTGCAGCTGCACCGGGCTGTCCGGCTCACACAGCGGCGCATGGGTGCGGCCGAGCGCGTTGAGGAGCGCGCCGGTCGCGACAACTCCGACGATCAGGACCCAGAGCCGCCCGTCGGGCGTCGCGCGCCCTGCAGCCGACCGGGAGGCACCGACCTCCGCCACGACCGCCCCGGCGACGAGCACGGCGTCGAGCGCGTTGCCGGCGTCGGGCGAGACCCCGAGCACCACCGCGCCCGTGCCGGCTACCCCGACGAACATCGCCAGGCCTGCGTTCGCCGAGGCGCCGCGGGCGAGCGCCACGTCGTAGCCGATGACGAACGCGAGCACCGCTGCAATCGAGAGGTCGTGCGCGAACCGGCCCCACGCCGGCATCGGACCGTGGAACGCCGAGCTCCCCGATCCCGACGCCGATCACCGTCACCGCGTATACGGCCGGCGCCGTGCGCACGCCCGGACGGCCGGCGAGCGTACGCCGCGAGGAGCAGCACGCCCGCCAGCACGTACGCCAGGCTCGACAGCGTGTTGGCAGGCTGCGCGAGCAGGCCCCGACCGATGTGCTCGCAATCCGACTCGGCCACGCCGTGCAGCGCGCTGATCAAGGCCCGAGCGGTCCGCGGTTGGAAACGACTTCGTCGACACCTCCCACCGTCGCAGACCGGTCCGACGCATTGTTCCGATCACCTCGATCGCCGCTCGTCGGGCTCCTCCTTCTTCGGCGCGTACACGCCGATGCCGTCGGGGAACTGCGAGGCCGCGCGCCCATGGTCTCGGGCGGCTGCGGCTCGCCGTCGACGAACCGGATCCGGCGGACCGTGCCGGTCTTGGCCCGGGCCCGATGCCCTCGCTGGTGATCACGATGCCGATGTCGGCGTAGTAGAGCGTGCCGTCGGGGCCGACGCCGAGGCCGAGCGGCGTGCCGGTCGAGAACGGCTTGGCGCCGAGGGTCTCGCCGGCGGGCGGCTGCAGGATCGTCCGCACGAAGGCGCCGTTGGCGTCGTACTCGTTGATCACGCCGGTGATCACGCTCGACACGTAGAAGTCGTCCGTCGGCGCCGGCACGATCGCGATCGGCGCGGCGAGGCCGTTCCCGACGGCGATGAACAGCTCCTTCTGCACCGCGTCGGCCATGCGGCGCGCCGGTGCCGTCCTTCTTGCCGCAGCCGCCGTCGGCGGTGTCGGACGTCGGGAACGGTCCGGTGTACCGCACACACGCCGGCGGTCGGCGGACGGGCCGGACGCGACGTACACACGGTTCTTCGTCGTCGACGCAGATGCTGCCCGCCGGTCGCGATGCCGACGTCGATCTTGCAGTACGCGCACCTTCGGTCGCTGTTGAACGGCGGGAACCACACGATGAGCTGGCCGTCGCCGGGCCCGGCGCCTGGTTGCCGACGTCGGTCGTGAGGATGCGCCCGTCGGACAGGAAGCCGCAGCCGTAGTTCTCGGCGTTGTCGGTGCTGGCCTGGTACGTCGGCGTGAGCTTGCCGACCTTCTTGGCCGAGAGCTTGCCGACCGTGTCGCCCGTTCAGCTGGAAGATGCCCCAGCCCTGGGGCGGGTTCGGCTGGCCGGTGTCCTCGCCGGCGATGAAGCGCTTCGATCCGTCGGGGAAGAAGCAGATCTGCGCGTTGATGTCGAGGCCGTTCGGGTCGTCGGCGTGGTTGCGGATCACGCGTCTGCTTGCGTGAACGGCGGGTCGGCGGTCGTACGCGTCGAGGTTGTTGCCCTGCCCGTTGAAGCACGATCGACGCCGCTTCGCGGACGCCGTGCGCGGGTCGGTGAGCGTCCTGCC
Organism: uncultured Actinomycetes bacterium; assembly: GCA_963747195.1. GTDB lineage: Bacteria > Actinomycetota > Acidimicrobiia > IMCC26256 > JACDBD01 > JALZAA01. Next base: position 76,778 of record CAVVDV010000005.1, on the reverse strand, counting down.
GGGCGCGGCCGCACGCCGTCAGCACGCAGCGCGACGCGCGAGCGACGGCTGCCGACGAGCATCGGACGTGAGGCGACGGCGTTGCGTCATCGCTTTCCTGCCTTCGGTGTGGTCGGCGACGTCGGGGCGAGCGGCGGGTCGAACGAGTTGGTCACGACAGCCGGTCGAAGCCCTCGGCGAGCGTCGGGAGCGTCGTCGGGTCCTTGACCGCGAGCATGCGTGATGCGGTTGTAGGTCGCGCCGGCGCCGCGGGAGCTTCGTCGGCGGTGCACGTCGCCGGTCGCGTCGAGGATGCAGAGCAGCCCGCCGGCCGGGTTGTCGTCGCGCTCGGAGAGGAACACGCGCGTAACGCGTGGCGCCCGCCTGCTGCGCCGGCGCTGCCGGGCCGGAGCCACCGGCTCGGGTCGCCGAGGCCGTCGGCTTGACGACGGCCTTGAACGGGTCGAGCGAGATCTGCGAGCGGTCGCCGGTCGGCGTGTCGCCGGCGAGCGGTCGTTGGTGAGGTCGAACGGCGAGCGGGCACGGCGACGCCGACGCACGCCTGCGGCGCGGCCTGCGGGTCGGCGGCCGTGGGCGCGCGGTCGGCTTCGTCGTGGCGTCGGCGCCGATGCGACCGGCTTGCCGTGCAGCGAGAAGCGGTACACGCCGCTGTTGCGGCTCCGCTTGCCGAGCGCCGGGCTCGCGGATGCCGGCCACCGCGAACACGTCGTCGCCGACGATCGCCGGCGCCGCCCGACACCGCCGCCCGTATCGTCTGCGACCACAGCACCTCGCCGGTGTGGAGGTCGAGGGCGCGGAAGCGTGAAGTCGGTTGCCGCCGAGGAACACGACGCCGTTGGCGATCGGCGGCCGGCTGCGTAGGTGGCGGCCGCGTCCGGCTGCTGCCACCGATCGCGCCCGTCGGCGGCGTCGATGGCGTGCAGGCAGGGCGTGCCGCCGACCGCGGTGCCGCCGACGACGACGCCGTCGGCGTACGGCGGTCGGGCCGATGAAGCCGCCGGTCGAGAAGTTGCTGTTCGGCGGGGAGCCCGGGCTCGGTGACCTGGGTCTGCCACACGAGCTCGCCGGTCGTCGCGGTCGACCGCGTAGTACGCGCCGTCCTTGTTGCCGAGCCCGACCAGCGCCCGGCCGTCGGCGCGAAGAGGTTCGGCGCGCCGGCGAAGTCGAGGTCGTCGCGGTTGGGCTGGTGGGGCTGGTACGTCCAGCGGACTTGCCCGTTGTCGAGGTCGAGCGCGACGATCGCCTCGGGAACCGGCCGTAGCCGTCGGGCGGCTGGCGCAGTTGCCGGTCCCGACGAACACCAGCCGCGGGCCCTGCGTCGACGCTCGGCGAGCCCCACACGTCGCCGCAGCCGGGCCGGTCGCGCCCTCGCCCTGCGTCGGCGCGGTCGACGGTGTTCCAACGCTGCGTGCCGGTCGCAGCGTCGAGCGCGATGACGCCGGCGGGCTCGCCGTTCCCGCTGTTGTGCACGTCGATGCCGAAGATCACCAGTGCCGTCGGCGACGACCGGCGACGACTCGATCTCGGTCGGGTCGTTGTCGTCGCCGCGCCGTCCGACCTCGTGCTTCCAGCGCAGCCTCCCGTCGTCGGCGCGCAGCGCGTAGAGCGTCTTGCCCGCCGCCGAAGTACACCGTTCGCACGCCCTCGACGTCCGCGACCGCGGCCGACGACACGATCTGACCGGCGTAGACGGTGCCGTGCACTGCGCCTGGTACGCCCAGCGCGGCTTCCCCGTCCTGACGTCGATCGCGTAGAAGCTGCCGGACCAGTCGCCGACGTACGCGATGCCGTCGACGACCGCCGGCGTGGCCGTGACCATGTCGTTGGTGTTGAAGAACCAGATCTGCTGCAGGTCCTTGGCGGTCTGCGGAGTGATCGCGGTCGGGCACGGATCGGCGAAGGGCCGCTCCGCGTTCTGGCCCCACATCGGCCAGTCGCAGCGACCGATGGGCTTCGCCGGCGCGCCGAGCGCGTTCGCCGACGCCGGCACGGGCACACCGGCGAACACGACCGCGGACGCGACGGCACCCATGAGCGCGCCTCGTACCGCCCGGCTCGCCACGGCCCCCCCACCTTCGTCGCCTGACAGCGGCGTCATGCTAAGCACACGTCGCGAGCGCGAGCGAGAGCGAGAGCGCGCGCGGCCGAGCGAGAGCGGGGTCAGCTGCTCGGGGTGGTCGCTTTCTTCGTCGTGCTCGTCGGCGTGCGGGCGGTCGCCGTGCTCTCGGGATGCTCCTCGAGCGAGGACGCTCCCGGGACGTTGGCGTCCGTGTGCAGCTTGTCGAGCGCAGCCTTGTCGTCCTTGAGGTAGCGGTTGAAGAAGTCGATGGTCGACTGCTTCAGCGCCATCGCCGAGGGGTTGTCGCCCCCGAGGAACGGCGTGACGTGCCCGGCGCCGAGGAAGGTGAGGAAGTACTTCGGCGTCTTCGCCCGGGCGAACCCGTTCATGTCGGCGCCGTAGGGCACCGTGCCGTCGGCGTTTCCGTGCACGGCAAGCAACGGCGTCGCCGCGCCCTGGAAGTAGCCCTCTGGACCGTCGACCACTCCGATGATCCCCGACATCGGGATGGCCGCCTTGATCCGCTTGTCGGTGCAGCAGCCGCTGTAGGCGAGCCCGTAGGTCGTGATGCCCCCGAGCGAGTGACCCGATGCGCCGATCCGCTTCGGATCGACGATCCCGCCGAGGCCCTGCTTCTGCTTGTCGAGCTTGATCACCTGGTTGATCACGAACGTGGCGTCCGCGGGTTGGTTCTTCGTGTCGGCGATGGCGCGCCCGAACTGAGCGCCGCCGGGCGCGTCGGAGTTCGACAACGGATAGTCGGGAGCAGCGACCACATAGCCGGCCGACGCCCATGCCTTGAGGACGTTCTCGTAGGCGACGCCGCGTGCACCCAAGCCGTGGCTGAACAGGATCAGCGGATACGGAGCGTTCTTCGTGTCCGGTGGGGCGTTCGCTGATCGGCGTGTCGTTCGGCGTGCCCTGCGCGGGGTAGTAGATCGCCGTCTTGAGCGTACGAGTCGGAGCGACGTTTTCGGTGGGCCGCGTCGAGTCGACGAACGTCTCCGTCCTCATGCCCACGGCGTACTTTCCGAGCTGCGCGACCTTCGGCGGCTGGGCCTTGGTGGTCACCGAGGTCGCGGTGACTGCGGGCGCGGTGGTGACGACCCCCGTCGCGAACAGGCCGGCTACCACGGTCACCACGGCCAGACGAGCGCGCCAGCGGCGCGGCACACGGGCCTCGATCATCGTCCCCCTCCGGTCATTGGGCCGGTCACGCCGCCTGCTCCTGGAGCGTCGCAACGCCGGGCTGGTCGGCATCATGGCGCAACCGGTCGAGCGCGGCGCGATCGCTCTTCAGGTAACGGTCGAAGAAGTCGAGCGTAACGTGCGCGACCGTCGTCGGCGCGGGATCGGGTCCGCCCCGGTACGGCGGAGTGTGCCCGCCGCCGACCAGCGTCAGGAAGAACTTCGGTGGGCTCGCCTTGGCGAAGGTGTCGGCGCCGGTTTGGTAGGGGATCGTCCCGTCGGCGTCGCCGTGCTCGGCCAGCAACGGCGTCGAGATTCCCGTGAAGAACTGCGGCGGGTCGCCTGCGGCACCCGACATCGGCGCCGCCGCCTTGATGCGCTTGTCGGCGCAGCACGTCTCGTACACGAGCCTGTATGTCGTGAGCGCCCCGAGCGAGTGGCCCGAGGCGCCGATGCGCTTCGCGTCGACCGCACGTGCCAGCGTCCCGGACCGCTTCGAGCTCAGCGCCAGCATCCGGTCGATGACGAAGCGGGCGTCGGCGGGCTGCTGGTCGAGGTCGGTGATGACCGCGCCGCCGGGTGCGTTCTTGTTCGACAGCGGGTAGTCGGGTGCGCCGACCACGTAGCCGGCCGACGCCCACTGACGCAGCAGCGGCTCGTACTCGGCGCCCGACGAGTTGGTTCCGTGGCTATACAGGATCAAGGGATAGGGGCCGTGCTTGCGGTCCGGGGTGGCGTCGGCCGTGACGGTGTCGCCGGGTTTCCCGAGGGCCGGGTAGTAGATCGTCGTGCGCAACGTGCGGTTCGGCGCGCCCGTGAAGCTGCCGTTCGCCTTCGTCGGCCGGGAGTCGTCGACGAAGGTCTGCTCGATGCGTCCGACGGCATTCGTGCCGATCGTCGCCGCCGCGGGCGAACGGGTCGCCGCGGGCAGCGAGGGCGCCCCCGCTGCTGGCGCGGCCGGCGACGAATGCGCCGGCCAGCACGAGCGCGATCGATGCGATGACCTTCCCGCCGCCCCTTCCCCCGGGATTCAAGGCGCTGATCTTCGCACCCGGTTCGTCCCGCGTCCCGGCACCTCGTGAGGACCAGTTGGAGGCGGCGGCGGGAATCGAACCCGCGTACAAGGTTTTGCAGACCTCTGCCTGTGCCACTCGGCTACGCCGCCGGGAGCCTTTGAGCGTATCGGGACGTGCCGGCGTCGCGGGCGGGCCGGTACGGTGCCGATCCTCAGACCCTCAGCCGGGATGTGCAATCGATGAACGACCGAGTGCGGCTCGAGCTCGACGGCGCAGTCGCGATCATCACCAACGACAACCCGGAGAAGCACAACGCGTTCGACGACGAGATGGACGCGCGCCTCTTCGAGATTCTGAGCGAGCTCCGGAGCCGCCCGGAGGTGCGGGCGGTCGTGTGGCGGGGCGAAGGCAAGTCGTTCTCGTCCGGACGTGATGTCAGCGCGATCGGCGCGCACGCAGACCCGGTCTCGCACCACGAGCTCATGCGCCGGGGGCACCGGGGCATCCAGCAGCTCTGGGACCTCGATGCGCCGGTGATCGTCGCCTGCAAGGGCTGGGTCATGGGTGCGTCGTTCCAGCGCGCGCTGCTGTGCGACATGCGGATCGCGGCCGAAGGCGCGCGCTTTCGCCTTCCCGAGCTGACGTACGGCGTCATTCCGGACACGGGGGGCATGGGGGCGCTGTTCGAGATCGCCGGGGCCGGCCTCGTCAGTGACCTCGTGCTGACCAGCCGCGTGCTCACGGCCGACGAGGCGCTCACGCACGGCGTCGTGAGCCGGATCGTCGGCGAGGACGAGCTCGACGGCACGGTGCGGGAGATCGCCGAGCACATTGCCTCACTTCCGGCCGTCACCGTGAAGATGGCGCGGGAGGTCATCCGCCACCTGGCCGTCCCGGCGATTCGATCGTCGATGTCCGACGAGATGATCTACCAGACGTTCGTCAACAAGAGTGACGACATCGCCGAGCTACGCGCGGCGCGCGCCGAAGATCGCGAGCCGCGGTATACGGGGAGCTGACGCGCGAGCGCAGCCGGAAACGAAGGGGGACGCGGTGAGCGAGTTGATCGGCTTGCCCGAGCCGCCGCCGATGGGCGAGTCCGCGCTCCCGGCCGGCACGTTCGGGGGAGTGAGCGTCCTGGTGACCGGCGGAGGCACCGGCCTCGGGAAGGCCATCGCGACCGAGTTCGCCCGGCTGGGCGCGGCGATCGTGATCGCGAGCCGCAAGGAGGAGCACCTCGCCGCCGGGCGAGACGCGATGGAGGCGGTCGGCGCTCCGGTGTCGGCTGTTCGATGCGACATCCGCCAGCCCGACGAGATCACCGCCGCCTTCGACGCCGCCGAGGCGGAGTTCGGCCTGCCGGGCGTGCTGATCAACAATGCCGCCGCCAACTTTCCCGTGCCGGCCGAGGACATGTCGCCGAACGCGTGGCGGACCGTCGTCGACATCACGCTGAACGGGACGTTCCTGTGCGCTCGAGAGTTCGCGCGCAGGCACCTCACGGCCGGCTCGACCGGGTCGATCGTCAACGTCGGCGCGTCCTACGCCTGGACGGGAGGCCCGGGCTTCGCGCATTCGGCCGCGGCCAAGGCGGGCGTGAAGAACCTCACCGAGTCGCTCGCCGTCGAGTGGGGCCCGTACGGGATCCAGGTCAACGCGCTCGTGCCCGGCCTCTTCCCACACGAGGACATGACCGACGACATCCGCGGCAACCTCGATCGCACGAGTGACAAGGACCCGTGCCAGCCGGCGATGCGCGTGGGCCGACGTCAGGAGCTCGGGTGGGCGGCCACGTTCCTCGCGTCCCCGTACGGCCGGTTCATCTCCGGGCACACACTCGTCGTCGACGGCGCGAACTGGCAGCGCCGCAGCTTGACCAACCCGCCCGTCACGACCGTGCGGGAGCAGATGGGAAGAGGGCCGTTCTCGGCCACCGACGGTTGAGACTTTCGTCTTTCTGCGTCGTCCACTTCGCGGTAGATTGCCTTTGGTTGAGCAGACAGCCGACCGCGAGACCCCGGCTGTTGCCCACCGAGCCCGAGGGCAGCGGCTGTGGTTCGAGCGTGCCCGCTGGAATGGGCTCGGAGGCTTGGCTTGCCGAACGACGGGAGACGATCCAACCGGCTGCTGAACGCGCTGCCCAGAGAGGATTACAAGCGCCTCGACGGGCACCTTCGACCTCGCGACGTGCAGCAGAAGCAGGACCTGGGCGAGTCGGGCGAGCGGATCTCCGAGGTCCACTTCCCCGTCGATGCGGTCGTGTCGATCCTCACCCGCATGGACGAAGGCCCCAGCGTGGAGATCGCGACGATCGGCAACGAGGGCGTGGTCGGCTTGACCGTCGCGTGGGGAAGTGACGCCATGAACCCCCGGGAGGTGGCGACGGTCCAGGCCCCGGGTGACGGTCGTGAGCATGGACGCCGGCACCTTCCGGGACGAGCTCCATCGGCAGGGAGCACTTGCGTCTTTGATCGAGCGCTACACCCTCGCGTTCTTCAGCCAGGTGTCCCAGCAGGTGGCCTGCAACGGGCTCCATTCGGTCGAGCAGCGCTGCGCCCGCTGGTTGCTGTTGACCCATGACCGGGTGGGAACCGACGAGTTTCCGATGACCCACGAGTTCCTCGCCCAGATGCTCGGCGTGCGGCGGGCGTCGGTCACCGTGACCGCAGGGATCCTGCAGCGGGCCGGTTTCGTCGAGTTCTCGCGGGGGCGGGTCGCGGTCGTCGACCGAGCCGGGTCTCGAGGGCGCGGCGTGCGAGTGCTACGGCGTGACCCGGGAGGTCTACGACCGCCTCCTGCCCTGAGGCGTCCCTCGAGCCCTCCGAGGAGCCGCGGCCCGGAAATGTACGCTTCCGTACGAAACCCGTGTACGCTCGCGTACGAAGGTTTCGAACGGCTGCGTCAGCACTGAGGCTGCGCCGCTCCGATTCCCGTGCCGTTCCGCTGCTGACATGCTCGGGATCTGGGTTCCCCCAGCGGTTCTGCGCCCCTTCGGAGAGGAGGCGCTCATGGACGAACCGCGCGAACCCCTCGAGGACGAGTTGTCTGATCTTGCCGGGTCTGCTGCAGACCGATGAATCCCTCGAGACGATGCTCGGCCACGTTGCCGTCATCGCGGTGCGGGCCATCCCGGCGTGCGACGCCGCCGGCGTCACGCTCTTCGAGCACGATCACGGTGACCACGGCGGCGGCGTCGGGCCCGCTGGTACAGCGCGTCGACGACCACCAGTACGCCACCGACGAGGGCCCCTGCCTCGAAAGCCTGCGGACGGGAGAGATCCGGCGGAGCCCGTCGCTCGCAGACGACACGCGGTGGCCGAAGTTTCGTGGACCGACGCTCGAAGAAGGTGTCGTGAGCTGTCTGTCGCTCCCGCTGGTGATCGGCAATCACGGGACCGGCGGGGTGCTGAACCTGTACTCCCAGAACCGTCCCTTCGAAGAAGCCGATGAGGTGATCGGCCGGCGGTTCATGCCTCCGGCGTCGGTCGCGGTCGCCAACGCACGCGCCTACGCGAAGGCCCACGCGGTCATCGAGCAGCTGCAGGAGGCCCTCCAGTCGCGCGACGTGATCGGCCAGGCCAAGGGCATCATCCAGGCACGCGAGCACTGCGGCCCCGACGAAGCTTTCGAACGCCTGCGCGACCTCTCCCAGCACCGCAACATCAAGCTGCGCGACCTCGCCAAAGCCGTGGTGGACACTCCCGATATCCTCGACGGGTGATGCCTGAGGATGAGGAGGGCCTCGCCCAGCTCTCCGAGATCCTCGTGTTCGCGAAGCCCATCGCCGGCACCGCCCAGGACGTCGTCGATCTGGCTCGCACCTCGCTGGATGAATGCGACGGGGCCGGCATCCAATTGCTCGAGGATGACGGGGCCGGCGTTCGTGCGACGACGGATTCCCGTAGCTTCGATCTCGACACCCTCCAGGACGAGCTCGACGAGGGCCCGTGCGTCGAGTCGCTGCGCGACGGCGAGCCCCATGACCTCGAGCCCGTCACGTCGGACGAGCGATGGCCGAGCTTTGCGCCCCCGGCCCGCCGGGCCGGGCTCGTCGCCTGCTGCGCCCTGCCCCTCGCTGCACACGGCGAGCTCATCGGGGTGCTGAACCTCTACGCCTGGCCCGCGGTCGGGTTCGCCGGTTGGGATCGCCGGCAATGCGGCATGTTCGCCGGCCGCGCGTCGCAGCTGCTCGCGAGCGCTCGGGTCTACGCGCGCACGCAGGTCCTCATCGCAGGGCTAGAAGCGCGACTCGCTGCGATCCCTGGCACGCAATAGGCACTGATCCGGCCGCACGCCGGCTCCTAACCGATCTTGTTCAGGAACGGCGTGAGGTTCCGGAGGAACTCGTTGTTCGGGCTCGCGCCGGCCGGGTCGTTGTGCGCATAGTTCGCCTCGCCGTTCACCAGGACGAGCTGGTCGTGGGGGATGCCGGACTGGTCCGCGAGGACCGTCGCGCCGTCGAGCACGCGCTGCCCACCCAGGGCGGCGCCGAAGGCGTACATCCGGAGCTGCTTCGGCAGATCGTGACCGTGGGTCGCGTGCACGTCGAGGATGCTCTGCGTGTCGTTCGCGTTCCCTTCCGCCACGGCACCTGAGTCGATCGTCAGGCGTTGCGGGTGGTACCACGCGGTGCCGTCGCGGTTCTGGAGACCCCATCCCGAGAACATCTCGGCGTAGCGCGTGATCGGCGTGAGCGCGCCGGTGCCGTCCCAGCCGCGCGGATCGCCGCTGTCCTTGAGTTGCCCCAGGTGCGCCTGGGCGGCGCGCAGACCCATCGGTGAGGTCTTGACGTCGAGGGCGTAGCCGTACTGCCCCTCGTTCGTCGGCGCCACCGGAGGCTTCAGATTGGCGGGCAGGGCCGGCCATGCATAACCGAGGGAGGGGTCGTTGGGAGCGATCTTCACGCCGGTCGCACCCGTCGCGTTGAACAAGCCGGCGTACGGCGCGGGGATGCCGCCGAACGACGAGCCACGGCGAGCCGTTCTGCAGCGCCTGCAGCTGCAGGTTCGCCTGGTCGGGCGCTCGCCGGCGTCGGGCTGCTCCCGCCGTCGATGAACACGAGGCCCGAGAGGTCCTTCGCGCCCGGCTTCCCGTTGAAGTCCCAGGTTGCATACGCGGTCGTCATCGACCCGCCGAGCGAGTGGCCGCCGAGCACGACCTTGCCGCCTTGCTTCTTGGCTGCCTCGACGACACGCCGCATGTCCTCGACCTCGACGTTCATGCCCCAGTCGCGTGCGTAGGCGACGTCGCTGTCCGGGATGAACTGGAAGTGCTTCGTGATGCTCGGGTCGGTGACGAAGCCCAGGTAGTAGTCGAACAGCTGCTTGGCGGTGGCCTTGCCCTTCTTCGCCTGATTGAGCACCGAGTGGTCCTCGAGGAAGTTCTCCCGGCGCTCGATCGCCCAGACCTGCCAGCCCTTCGATGCGCGGACGATGTCCTTCGCCAGCGGCTCGAAGTAGGCGGCGCTGGCGGAGGTGCCGGGCACGAGGACGAGGATGTTCTTGGCGTCGCTCGGGCCGGTCTTGAGGACGCCGACCTTGTTGTACTTGGCGGGCGTTCCCGGCGCGTTGAAGCCCTGGAGCTGCTCGAACTTGACGTCGACCTTCTGCCCGCCGGCCGCGCCTGCCGACGGCGCGAGGGTCGCGGCGGCGAGCGCCACCGTCGCGACGATCAATCCGAGCGTTCGAGCCGCTGAGGTCAACGCGCGCATGCGGGAGCCTCCTACCGGGTCAGTCGTTGCGGTGGGCTTGATCGAGGAAGTCGACGATCGCTCGGGCAAAGGCGGGGTCGTAGGGAGCGCCGAGGTGGTCGCCCGCCACCGTCACCAACCGGGCGGACGGCAGGCGGTCGGCGAGCTCGCCCGGCGACCTGATGAGCGTGTCGTCCGCGCCCGACCACGACCAAGGTCGGCACCGTGATGGCGTCGAAGCGCACCGATACCGCAGCGCGCTCGACCGGCTCAGGGCGGCCGAGCGCCTGGCGGTCGGCGCCGGTGGCGTCGGCGAACTCACGGAACGCCTTCCCGGCGACGTTCTCGATCGACGCCGGATCGTCGGCCAGGAGCGCGGCGGCGATGGCCTCGGGAGCGCGGCCGCCGGTTCGCGGCGGCGCGACCGTCGCGCCCACGCCGCCGAGCACGAGGGCGCGGGTGCGCGGCTCGTCGGGCACGAGGCGAGCGGCGACCATCGACGCCCATCGAGTAGCCGACGACGTCGACCTGCTCGACACCGAGATGGTCGAGGACCGCCTGCGCGTCGCGCACCATCGTGTCGCCGGCGTACCGCGTCGGGATCGTGTGGCTTGTCCGACGCGCCGTGACCCCGGGCGTCGGTGGCGATCGACGCGCCGGCCCGCGCCGGTCAACGCGTCGATGACTCCCGGCCTGCCCCAATTGAGCACGTGGTCGGCGGCGAAGCCGTGCAGCAGGAGCACCGCCGGTCCGGAGCCCTGCGCCGTGTACGCGATGCGCGTGCCGTCGAACGAGCGGACGTGCTCCATGTGCATCTCCTCGGTGGCGGCGCGCCGGCTAGGCACGGAGGGATCGTTCCGTCGCGGAGACGAGCTCGGCGCCGAGCGCGTCGAGGTCGAGAGAGTCGGGGTCGGTCACGGCGAGCAGCGAGACGCCCCGGAGCGTCCCGATGAGCAGCGCCGCCTGCGCGGCGGGGTCGACGTCGCGCCGGACCTCGCCGCGTTCGATTCCCTCGAGGATGTAGTGCTCGACCATCGAGCGGACGTTGCGGTGGACCCGGTTGATCGCGGGGAGGAACGCGGGCTCGGAACCGAGCGCTTCACCGAGGAGCACGCACGCGGCGCGGACCTGGAGCTCGGGACCACGCAGGCTGTCCACATAGACCCGCAGCCAGATGAGCAGCGCGGGCAGGCCTTGGCGTTGCTCGAGCGCGGGCTCGAACAGCCGGGTGCGGAACCGCTCTACGAGGTAGTCCGCCAGCGCGAGGAGCAGGCCCTCCTTCGAGCCGAACAGATAGGTCGGCAACCCCCGGCTGCAGCCGGCGGTGGCGGCGATGTCGGTGAGACTGGCGCGGGCGGTGCCTCGCGTCGCGACGAGCGTGGCGGCTGCCTCGAGCAGGCGTCCCTCCGAGGCCGCCCGCCGCTCCGCCTGTGTGCGCCGCCTCCGGGCTGGCCGGTTCCGCGCGTCCCGTTCTCTCCGTCAGCGCCGGCACGAGCCCCCCGATCCCGTTTCACCGCTGCCCGTCAGATCCTGACCCGGCGTTCAGCATCTGTCCACTGCCTATGCTGCGGACCATGGAGATGCGCAAGCTCGGATCACTCGAGGTCACCCTGGTCGGCCTGGGCTGCAACAACTTCGGGATGCGCATCGACGAGGAGCGCAGCGCCGCGGTCGTCCACGCCGCCCTCGACGCCGGGATCAACTTCTTCGACACCGCCGACGTGTACGGCGGGACGCGCTCGGAGCAGTACCTCGGCAAAGCGCTCGCCGGCCGGCGCGACGAGGTGGTCATCGCCACCAAGTTCGTCGCCCCGATCGACGACGACCCGAGCCACGCCGGCGCCGGCGCCCGGTGGGTCGCCGAAGCGGTCGAAGGCAGCCTGCGGCGCCTCGGCACCGACCGCATCGACCTGTACCAGCAGCACGGGCCCGATCCCAACGTGCCGATCGAGGAGACGCTCACCGCCCTCGACCGCCTCGTGCGCGACGGGAAGGTGCGCGAGATCGGCAACTCCAACTTCTCCGGTGAGCAGATCGACGACGCCGAGTCCGTCTCGGAGCAGCACGGCCTCGCCCGGTTCGTGAGCGCGCAGAACCACTTCAACCTGTTGCACCGGGAGCCGCTCGACGACGTCGTGCCGGCGTGCGTGCGGCGCGGTCTCGGCGTCCTGCCCTACTTCCCGCTCGCGAGCGGGCTGCTCACCGGGAAGTACCGGCGAGGCGCGCCCGCGCCCGAAGGCACGCGGCTGTCACAGCTTCCCGAGGAACGCGCCGCCCGGGTCATGTCCGACCGCAACTTCGACCAGGTCGATGAGCTGAGCGCGTTCGCGGCCGAGCGTGACCACACGATCCTCGAGCTGGCGTTCGCCTGGCTTGCCGCGCAGCCGGCGATGGCCTCGATCATCGCCGGAGCCACACGGCCGGAGCAGGTTGCCGCCAATGTCGCGGCGGTCGACTGGCGGCTGTCGGACGCCGATCTCGCCCAGCTCGACCAGTTGCTCGTCGCCGCCGACGACGGCTGACGCCGGTGACGGACGCGGACGTCGGCAACGGCGTCCGGCTCCACTACCGAAGGATCGGCGCGGGGGAGCCGCTGTTGCTCGCGATGGGAACGGCGGCGTCCCTCGGCATGTGGATGCCGGTGGAATCCGCGCTCGCTGAGCGGTACGAGGTCGTCACCTTCGACTACCGGGGGCTGGGCGACTCGGAACGCGGCGACGCTCCGATCACGCCGGCGAACCTCGCCGACAGACGCGCACGTGCTCCTCGACGAGCTGTCGATCCCGCGCGCACGTTCTGGGTTGGTCGCTCGGCAGTGTCGTCGCGCAGGAGCTCGCGCTCGCTGTACCCGCGATCAGGTCGCGAGCCTCGTCCTCTACGGGACGTGGGCTCGCTGCGACCCGTTCATGAGAGTCGCTCATGACCGCGTTGAAGTACCCGTGGGAGACCGGCGACGTCGCCACGGCGCTCGTGACGCTCGGCGTCGTGTACTCGCCCGAGTTCCTCGAGTCCGCCGAGTTCGAGAAGTTCGTCGCGTGGACGACGCCGCTCGCGCCCACGACGCCCGAGCAGATCCGCACCGTCGCCGAGCAGTGGGCGGCCGACCTCGACTTCGACAGCCTCGATCGCATCGAGGCGATCACGGCTCCCACGCTCGTGCTGACCGGCGAGCGCGACATCGTCTCGCCGCCGCGCCACGGCCGCGCCGTCGCCGAACGCATCCCGGGCGGCACGTTCGAGCTGATGACGGGCGTCGGTGCCAGCCACGGCCTGCTGTTCGAGCGCACGGACGACTTCCTGCGCACCGTCCTCACGTTCCTCGAGCAGCACCCGTTCGCGAGTTAATCGATCGCTCAGTTAATCGATCTCGTCGCCGACGTCCTCGCCCGCCTCCGAGCGGTCCTCGTCCATCAGCTCGAGCTCGAGCGCTTCCCGGCGGGTCTGAGGATCGGGATTGCGCTCGGCTGCGTCCTCTTCGAGCTCCTCGGCTTCCTCTTCGCTGACGTGCTCGCGATCGCGGTCCTTCTCGTGCTCGTGCTCGTGGTTCCGCTTTCGGTCCGTCATCAAGTCTCGCTTCCGGCGGTCTAGTTCTGGATGTCGAGTGGACGGTGCCGCTCGAGCACGTGGCGCGCGCGGATCGTCTCGGCATCGCCGTTCGTGTACACACCTATCCGCATCGGCTTCGTGGCGGTGGCCGGCTCCTCGAAGGTCTTCTCCCAGTCCTCCGACATCCCGACGCCCCGCTCGACGCCCCAGAACGCGCCCACGGCGGCGCCAAGACCGGCACCGAGGACCACGAACGCCACGATCAGAACGGCCGGCGCGCCCGCGATCGCGGCAATGACGCCGACGATGCCGAGAACCGCCGCCCCGACGACGGCACCCAGGGCGATGCCCTTGCCGACCCGACCGCTGATGAACACGAGCTCGCGGCGGTCGGCGGGCCGCCGGTCGTCGTCCTCGGGACCGTCGAGCACGGTGATCTCGAGCCCGTCGATGCCGTGGTTCTCGAGCGCTTTCATCGCTGCCCGCGCGTCACCGGGTGTGCCGAACTCGGCGGTGAGCGAAGGGTGACGGCGTTGCTCCTGAGCCGGCATGGTGATCATCAACCGCCTAGCCGAGGGCGCAGTTCCCCATGCGTGGGCTGCGGTATCTCAACCGAGCTCGGGGCTCACCAGGCCGACGAAGGAAACCATCTCGCCCGGGTACCCACCGAGGTTGTGGGTGAGGCCGATGCGTGCGGTCGGTGGTGATCTGGCGTTCCTCGGGCGCCTGGTGGCGGAGCTGGAGCCACGCCTCGAACATCATCCGCAGCCCCGACGCGCCGACCGGGTGGCCGAAGCTCTTCAGGCCGCCGTCGGGGTTCACGGGGAGCTCGCCGTGCAGGTCGAACGTGCCGGCGAGCACCTCCTTCCACGCCGTGCCGCGCTCGGCGAACCCGAGGTCCTCCATGATCAGCAGCTCGGCGGGCGTGAAGCAGTCGTGCACCTCGGCCATCGCGATCTCGGCCGCGGGGGTCGGTGACGCCGGCCTGCGCGTACGCGTCCTCGCGCGGCCGCCTCGATCTCGGGGAACGCGCGTGTAGTCGTAGTCGGGGTCGGCGTTGCCGCTGCAGTTGCCGGCGACGAACGACAGCGCCTTGATGTAGAGCGGCGAGTCCGTGTACTTGTGCGCGTCCTCGGCCCGGACGACGATCGCCGCCGCGCTCCCGTCGGCCACGCCCGAGCAGTCGTAGACGCGGAGGTCGCCGGCCATGAGCGGCGAGGCGCAGATCGTCTCGGTGCTCACCTCGCGGCGGAACTGTGCCCGCGGGTTCCGGGCGCCGTTGTAGTGGTTCTTCGCCGAGATGTCGCGCGAGGACCTCGCGCATCTCCTCGGCGTCGACGCCGTACCTCTTGGCGTACGCGGGAACGCACATCGCGAACATCGCCGCCGCCGTGAGGGTGCGACCGGTGCCGTCGGTCGGTGTCTTGCCGGCGCCGACGAGCCCCTGGTAGCCGCTGTCCTTCACCTTCTCGACGCCGATCGCCATCGCGCTGTCGTACGCGCCGCTCGCGACCGCGTAGGCGGCGTTGCCGCAGCGCCTCGGACCCGGTGGCGCAGAAGTTCTCGACGTGGGTGACGGGCTTGTTCTGGAGCTGGAGCGGCCGCGCCAGGGCCATGCCCGACATGCCCGACATCGCGGTGCCGAGCCAGTACGCGTCGATGTCGCCTTTTTCGACTCCCGCCGAAGCGAAGGTCTCCTCGGAGGCGTCGACGAGCAGCTCGTCGGCGCCCTTGTCCCAGTGCTCGCCGAAGCGGGTGCAGCCCATCCCGACGATGGCGACCTGGTCCTTGATGCCGTGCGATCCCATGGTCTTCTCCTCTGACCGTCAGCCTCGCTGCGCTCGGATAGGTCGCGCCTTCCAGAAGTAGTTGTGGATGCCGTCGGCCGAGAACAGGCGACGGAACGTCATCTCGACCCGGTCGCCGATCGCGAGGTCGTCGGCCTCGACGTCGGTGAGCTCGATCGGGAGCCGGCCGCCTCCGTCGAAGTCGACCACCGCGAACACGATCGGCGGGCTCGGCGAGTACGCGATGCGGTCGATCGTGAACGTCGCGACCGTCCCGGCCACGTCGCTCATGGGCGCCCGCTCCATCTCGTCGACGGCGCCGCCTTCGCGGGAGACGCGCGCCGGCGGAAGGTGCAGCGCGCCGGTCGACTCATCGCGCGAGCCGACGAACGCGAACTTCCAGTCGCGGGTGCGCCCGGCGACCGCAGCGGAGATGCGGTCGGGCTCGGGCCGGCGCGGCGGTTCGACCGTGACGACCTTCCGCCACGAGAGGAAGCGGCTGTAGGGGAGCGCACCGCCGTTCTCGATCTGCGCCGCGACGGGACGCGCCGGCGTGTACGACGCGACGGCGTCGGTGGTCCGGAACACGAGCACGTCGGCGCCGTCCACGAGCGAGACGACGGCGATCACCTGGCCCGGCTCGGCGGTCTCGAGCGCGCTCGGCGAGCAGCAACCCGAAGTGCGCGGTGCCGGTGTTGCCGACGGTGGCGGCGAGGTCGTCGACGACGGCTTCCTGGGCGACGCCCAGCCGGCGGGTCAGCGACCGGATGGCTCGTGCGTGCGTGCCGGTGATGATCAGTCGGTCGACCTGCTCCGGCGTGAGCTCGGCGGCCTTGAGCGCCGCGTTCCAGGCCTGCTCGCCGAGGGGCACGTATTTCGTCTCGCCGAAGCGCTCCTCCCATTGCTTCACGGTCGGGTCGCCCGGCGTCCGCCACCGGTCGACGAACTCCTCGGTCGCCGACGCCGCGCCGACCAGTTCAGCGATGACCGGCGCGTCCTCGTCGTCGTCGTCCACCAGCATTGCGGCGGCGCCGTCGCCGCCGGCCGCCTCGTCGGTGCTGGTTGGCAGGCCGCCGCGCGTGTCGGCCGTCACGACGAGCACGGACCCCCGGCCGTCGAGCGCGGCGCGCAATGACCCGACGCCGGACCGGACGGCGCCGCCGGTGTCGACCGCCGGGGTCAGCTGATCGATTCGCAGCGCGGCGTGGATCGCGGTTGCGTTGGTCTTCTCGAGGTAGGCGGGGTTCGCGGTGGCGAACCACAGCGCGTCGGGCTCGGCGCCGTCCCCCGCGCTGCGGAGCGCGAAGCGGGCCGCCTCGACGCCCATGGTCGTGGTGTCCTCGTCGTAGGCGGCGACCGAGCGGGTTCCGCGTCCGCCGCCGCTGCCGAAGAAGGCGGCGATCTCGGACCGGTCGAGCCGCCGGTACGGCACGTACCCGCCGGCGCTGATGATGCCTCGCACGGCTCGGATTGTAGGCGGCACCTAGGCTGCACCCATGAAGGGCGGTCGGCTACTCCGATGAAGCTCGGCGAAGTAGCGAACGCCGACGCCCAGCGCTACGGCAAGCCGCTCGACGGCGTGCGGGTGCTGGCGGCCGAGCAGATGCAGGCGCTGCCGTTCGGGACCCAGCTGATGACCCGCCTCGGCGCCGAGGTCGTGAAGATCGAGCATCCCGTCCACGGCGAGTCCGGCCGCGGCGCGCTGCCGGCGATGGTCGACCCGCAGGGCCGTCGCGTCGGGGCGACCTTCCTGCGCAACAACCTCAACAAGCGCAGCGTCGGCCTCGACATCAAGAGCGATCGAGGGCCGCGAGCTGTTTCTGCAGCTGGTGCCGCATTTCGACGTGGTGGCCGAGAACTTCAAGGCCGGCGCGATGGCCCGCCTCGGGCTCGGCTACGAGGACGTCGCCAAGGTGGACCCGAAGATCATCTACCTGTCGATCTCGGGGTTCGGGAACACCGTCGAGACGCCGTACGACTGGCCGGCGTACGCCCCGATCGTCGAGGCGATGTCGGGCATCTACGAGTACAAGCGGCCCGAGGACCAGCCGCCGATCCCCGCACCGGCCGGCGCGCTCGGCGACATCGGCACGTCGATGTTCGGCGTCATCGGCGTCCTCGCCGCGCTGCGCCATCGCGACCAGACCGGCGAAGGGCAGTACGTCGACGTCTCCATGTTCGACGCCATGGTCTCGATGACCGACCTCGTCACGAACTTCTGGTCGATGGGCCTGCGCCCGGGAGGGCCCGGTCCGCTGCTGATCATGGACGGGTTCCGCGCCTCCGACGGCTGGTTCATCATGCAGGTCGGCCGCGAGCACCAGTTCGAGCGGCTCGCGGCGCTCGTCGGGCATCCCGAGTGGGTCGACGACCCGCGCTTCGCGACCCGCCAGGGCTGGCGCGAGCACCTCGAGGACGTGATCCGTCCGGCGGTGGAGGAGTGGGCGTCGACGAGGACGAAGCTCGACGCCTGCCACGAGCTGAGCGCCGCCGGCGTCGCCGCCGGGCCGAGCAACACGGCCGCCGACGTCATCGCCGATCCCCACGTCGAGGCGCGCAACATGCTCGTCGAGCTGCCGCGCACCGACGACGTCGACGACCCGGTGCTCATCCCCGGCAACCCCGTGAAGCTGTCGAAGATGGCCGACGGCCCCGAGACGCGCGTCCCATGGGTCGGCGAGCACACCGACGAGGTGCTGCACAAGGAGCTCGGCCTCTCCGACACCGAGCTCGCCGACCTCCGCGCCGAAGGCGTGATCAGCTAGCCGGCTGCTCGTCGACAAAGGCGTCACGGCGGGACGAGATCGCGATCGCCGTTGACGCCCACGACCTTCCATCCCTGGTACGTCTTCAGGGCATGGTGGTGTGAACACAGCCGCCACAGGTTTGCGATCTCCGTCGCACCGTGGTCTTCGATCGGGACGACGTGGTCGATCTCGAGAAACTGGTCGTTCGCGCAGCCCGGCACGCCGCACGTCGGGTAGCGGGTCTCGAGCGCGCGGCGCACCTTGGTGGGGATCGTGCGCGTCGGGCGTGAGACAGCGGTGATGTCGTCGCCATCGCGCATCATCACGGCGACGGACGCGTCGTCGAGCAATGCCCGAGCCGTCGTCACCGGCACCGGACCGACGCCCGTGATCTCGCACCGTTCGCCGGGCTCCGACGTGCCCACGCGCGAGCGCGGCGCTCTCGACCACGGCACGGACCTCGACCGGCTTGCACGGGCCCTCACCAGCGAGCGCGACCAACGCGTCGGCTGCGTAGGCGGTGTGAGGCTCACGCCGACCGGCCCGGCGTGCGTCGCGAAAGATGCGGTCGGTGTGCGCCTTCCATGCCGAGCTGAAACGAGCACCGGCGTCCGGCGCCAAGCGGGCTTCGAGGCGGTACGTGCCATCGGGATCGGTCCACTCGTGTGCTCGCCGTCCGACGTGCAGCCGGCGCGCCCACGCGGCGTCGTCGGCCTCCGCACCGGCGCGTACCACGCGGCACCGGTCGCGCAGACCCTTCACACCAGTTCCGGCTGCCGTCTCCAGCAGCGCGGACTCGGCGGCGGGATCGGCATCCGCGGCGCTCGTGATCTCGGCGGCCTGCGTCGAGGAGAGCTGCCCGGCCCGGAACGCGGCATCAGTCTCGGGCAAGCGTTCGAGCGCACGCGCCGTCTCGAGCGCACGGCCGGCGGCGCCGACCGTCTCGCCCGTCGCCTCGGCGACCCAGTGCGCGGCGCTGCGGTGGCCCCCCTCTCGCCAGGCGTTGGTCTCCTCGACGCGACGCGCGCCGAGCGCCTTGATCGCCGAACAGATCCGCTCGCCGCGGGCCGCGACCTCGACGAGCGCAGCCGCGCGCGCGTCCGTCGAGGCAGCTCGGATCGAGCGCGCGTGAGACGGCCTCGAGGTCGCCGACGGCGCGGCGTAGCTGATCGAACACGCTCCCTCCCGCGAAGCAAGGTGGCCGGGGGAAGCGTCAGGGAAGCAATTGCAGTATAGCGAACGTACGTTCGGTGTCAAGCCTCGTCGAGCTGGTCGACGAGCTTCTTGGGCGCGACCATCCGGTAGGCGTCCTCGACGATCTCGGCGATCTCGTCCCAGTCGACCGGCACGTCCAGGTACACACCGAGCCAGCCGCGACCGCCGACGTACGCCGGCACGAAGAACCGCTCGGGGTCCGTCGCGACCATCGCCTGTTGCGCGCCGGGTGGCGCCGCGCACGAGAACGCCACCCGATCGTCGTGGTGGTGGTCGGCGTACGAGACGAACGTCTTCTTGCCCCGCACGAACCACGTCGGCTCACCGTGGCTCAACCGCTCGGTGGTCTCCGGGAGCGCCAGGCAGATGCGCCGCAGCGCGGTCAGCGGATCTCGGGCCACGGCCGCGAGTGTGACCGATCGGCTAGCACGCGTCCTCGCCGTCGGGTGACGACACCATCCGGCCGAGCGCGGCGGCGAGCGTCTTCGCCTCCTCCTCGCTGAGGTGGCGGCCGAAGTGCTCGGCGACGCCCCGAAGATGGACGGGCCGTGCCTGCGCCAGCGCCCGCTTCCCCTTGGCCGTGAGGGTGGCGTACATCGAGCGCCGGTCGGTCGGACACGCCTCGCGGCGCACGAGGCCGTCGCGCACCATCCGGTCGACGAGCCGGGTCACGCCGCTGCGCGAGAGCAGGACGGCGTCGGCGAGCTCGCTCATGCGCAGCCGCCCGCCGGCCTGGGACAGCTGGATGAGGACGTCGAAGAAGGTGATCGGGAGGCCCCGCTCCGCCTGGAGCTCACGGTCCAGCGTGCTGATCAGCTCCGCCTGGGCCCGGAGAAAGGCCTTCCAGGCCTCGAACTGCTGGTCGCCGAGCGGGGAAGCGGAGGTCCGGGGCACAGGGTCACCTTACCGACAGGTCAGTTGCGAGGAATACCATTGCTTATGCAACCGTTGCCGCCTCAAAGGACTTCCCTCCGAACGAGGAGCAGCGATATGAGCCAGACAGAAGTTCGCACGATCGAAGGCATCGAGATTCCCGAGCCGGGCGACTGGCAGCTCGACCCTGTCCACACGGCCGTCGAGTTCTCGGCCCGCCACCTCATGGTGAGCAAGGTACGGGGAAAGTTCACCGGCGTCTCGGGCAACATCCACATCTCGGACGACCCGCTGGGCTCCTGGGTCGAGGTCAAGATCGACCCCGCCAGCGTCGAGAGCCGGCGACGCGAAGAGGGACGAGCACCTGCGCTCGCCCGACTTCTTCGACGTCGAGCGCTACCCGGAGATCACGTTCCGGAGCACCAGGCTGGAGGGGGAGTCGCCCGGCGGTTTCCGCCTCGTGGGTGACCTCACCGTCCACGGCGTCACCCGTCCGGTAACCCTGGACGTCGAGTACAACGGCTGGGCGACCGACCCCTGGGGTGGCCGTCGGGCCGGCTTCTCGGCGAGCGCCGAGATCGACCGAGAGGACTTCGGCCTCACCTGGAACGCCGCGCTCGAGGGCGGCGGCGTCCTCGTAGGCAAGAAGGCCCGCCTCGAGTTCGAGATCGAGGCCGTCAAGCAAGCCTGACCAAACGCAAGACAGCGCGACCTCCGGGGGTTACGGTGCCGGCCTACCGGCCCCCGGAGATACGCGCATGACACCTGGCGACCCCTTCGACGAGCTCGCCGGCGATTCCGAGCTGGAAGCCGCCGCCGGCGCGGCTCGCGAGGATCGACGCGCCGAGGAGGACGAGTACGCCCACGCCGCCGCCCGCCAGTGGGCCCGGCACCGGGACCTCCTCGACATCACCCACGAGCTCCAACACCGTGGCGACACCGTCGCCATGCAGGTCGGTGAAAGCTCGTTCCGAGGCGTCATCGACGCCGTCGGCGCCGACTACGTCCAGCTCCGCACGCCGGCAGGCCGGGTCGACATCGCGCTGGTCGTCAGCCACGAACGCACGCCGGTGCCGCTCGTCATACGCGTCGTCGAACGCGCCCGTGAAGGCGGTCGGCGGGCCGAGCCGCTTGGCGCGCACGTTTCGGGCGCGCCTCCTCGAATACGACGGCGAGGAGATCGACGCCGTCATCGGCTCCCCGTTCTTGCGCGAAGCCCTACGAGGCCTTCTCACGATCGGGCGCGACCACGTCGCCGTGCACGACGCCGACGGGAGCGACACGTACCTCCCGTTGGACCACGTCGCGTGGGCGCACCCCTGGAGGGAGTAGGTCGGGCTACGCGCCGGCGTCGTGCTTCGTCGACGTCGACTGGTCGTGACCGGGCTGCGAGCGCAACCACTCGAGCAGCTCGTCGCGGTCGAACCGCATCTCCCGCCCGCCGGGGAACCGGTGGCACGGGACCTTGCCGTCGCGCACGAGCTTGCGCAGGTACTCGACGTGCACCTGGAGCAGCTCGGCCGCATCGGCGGTGGTGAGGACGGGCGGGAAGCCGGCTCCCGCGTCCGCCTCGGCTGGGGACATGACGGCATTCTACCCCTCACGGCACTTCTCAATAGGGACTCTTGACAGGTTGAGGCATTCTGAGGCATCCTGACTGCAACACGGTTTGTGCCGCTTGACGGCATATGGGCGGGTTCTGCACTATTGGCGAAATGTTCACCTGACGGTGACGACGGCGGCGGAGGGGTGGATGGCCGAGGTCGTGGCGCCGAGATCACGGCGCACCGAGAGCGTCCCGCGGCCTGCAACTTCGCTGCCCCGGAGCCTGATGAGCCGGTTCTCCACCGGTCATGTGGTGATGATCGTCGCCGGGCTGCTCGGCCTCCTGCTCACGGTGGCAGTGCTCCGGCGTGCGGACGAGCGCCAACCTGTCGCCGTCGCCGCCCGAGACCTCGCGCCGGGCACGGCGCTCACCGAGTCATCCGTTCGCTACGAGCGGGTGAAGATGGACGACTCGCTCCTGGGCACCGTGCTCCAGCCCAACGACGTGAAGCGGTTGCGCGACTCCGTCGCCGCCTATCCGATCGCAGCGGGTGAGCTGGTCCATCGGCGGGCCGTCCGGCCCGCCGCCGCACCGGAGGGCAAGCGCGCGATGAGCGTTGCCATCGATCCGGCCCGAGCCGTCAACGGCGACCTCGAGTCCGGGGACCGCGTCGACGTGATCCTGGCCGGCGATCACGAGGTTTCGATCATCGTCGCCGACGCCGAGGTCCTCAGCGTGGGACGGCCGGAACGCGGAGGGGCGTTCGGCGGAGTGAACGACAAGTTCACGGTGACGCTTGCCGTCGACGCGCGCGAATCCCAACTCGTCGCGGCCGGGATCGCCGGCGGCGACATCGTGATCACGAGGACGACCGGGTCGCGCCCGGCGGAGGCGACTCCACCCTTGCCCGTCGATGCGTCGGCCGGCGCAAGCGGGCCGTAGGGATGCCCGAGCCAGAGGTCGCCCTTGTGTTCTCGCCCGAGGCATGGGTCGAGGGCCTGCACCGGCACCTCACCGACCACGGCGGTGCACGAGTCCGCCAGGTCATCGTGGACCCGTCCCTCGCGTTCGACGAGGAGTACGGCACGCTCGTCGTGAGCCATCGCTGGCCGGGACTGACGCGAACGTTCGTCGAGGCGGTCCACAGGCGTGGCCGCTGTCTGCTCGGCGTCTTCGATCCCGAGGAACCCGCGGGGCGGGAGTTCCTCGGGTCGCTCGGCGTCGACTGCGTGCTCGCGGCTGACGCGTCCATGGCGGAGTTCGTCGACGCCTTCACCGCTCTTGCGCCTGAGCGACATCAGCCCGCGCCGTCCGTCGGCGCGCTCGAAGCCGCCGTCGACGGGCGACGACTGCCGGCGACGATCCCGAATGGGGATCGATCTCGGAGCTGGAGACTTCTCGCCGTCGGCGGGACGCCGGGCGCGGGCGCGACCGAGCTGGCGATCGCGTTCACAGCCGCATTGCGCCGGCAAGGAGGGCGGGCGGTCCTCGTCGACGCCGACGAGGTCGTGCCATCGATCGCGCAACGCCTCGGCCTGCCGATCGAGCCAAACCTCCGGAGCGCGATCGAGTCCGTCGAGTACGGCATGGGCGACGTTGATGCGACGATCGCTCGCGTTGCCCGCGAGCTCGACGCGCTGTCGGGCCTCCCCAACGTCGGCGCATGGTCACAGGTGCGTCCGGGCGAGGTTCTCGACGTCATCGAGGAGATCGCCCGCACCCGGCGGCTCGTCATCGCCAACGTCGCGAGTCGCCTCGAAGACGTCGGTCGAGGCGGGCGGAGCCGGTACGGCATCAGCCGAGCCGTCGTGGGCGACGCGACCGACGTCATCGGCGTCGCGCCCGCCACTCCGGTCGGCGTGACCCGATTGCTCGGCTGGGTCGGCGACGTTCGCGCCCTGAACGCCGGTGCGACGATCCACCTCGCCGTCAACCGAGCGCCGCGCGACGCGTTCCGGAAGGCCGAGCTCGAACAGGAGATCCGCCGGACCTTCGACCCTGCGAGCCTCGTGTTCCTCCCGCACGATCCTCGGGTCGAAGCCGCGGCCTGGTCCGGAACTCTGGTCGCGTACGGCCCGTATGCGAGGGCGGTTGCCGAGCTCGCCACGCGGGTGGCACCGGCGACGTCGTCCACCCCGGCGGTCCGGGGCGGAGGCGGGAAGCGGCGACGCGTGTCCGCCGTGGCGCGATGACCGTCCGAGCCGACGCCTACGACGGCATCCGCCGCGATGCGCTCGTCCGCATCGAGCGACGCCGGCTTCGGCCCGAGGGCGACCTCGACGAGGTGCAGTCCGAGGTGCATCGCGCCGTCGACGAGTACCAGCGCCGCGCGCATCTCGGCGACGAGATTCCCCTCAGCGACCCGAGCGAGATGATCGGTCGGGTCCTGCGGTCGATCACCGACTTCGGGCCGTTGACGGAGCTGATCGCCCGCCATGACGTCGAGGAGATCTTCTTCGAGGGTCCGCGGGTGTCGTACCTCGATTCGTCGGGCCGGTTGCGCGGTCTGACGACGCCGACGAGCGAGAGCGAGAACCGCCAGATCGTCGAACGGCTGCTCGCACCGACCGATCGGCAGCTCAACACGAAGCACCCGATCGTCCAGGCCCGGGTCCTGCAGGGCACCGCGCGGCTCACCGCGGCGATCCCGCCGGTCGGCGATCGACTTTCGGCGACGCTGCGGCGGTACACGGTGCGCAACGTCACGCTCGGACGTCTCGTCGAACTCGATTCGATCAGCCCCGAGGCCGCCGACTTCCTGTGGGCGCTGATGCAAGTCCGCAGCCGGGTGGCGATTTCGGGTGAGCCGGGCGCCGGCAAGACCACGCTGGCGGCCGCGCTCATCGCGGCGGAGCCCGCGAGCCACTGCGTGCGCTGTTGCGAGGAGATCCGTGAGCTCGCGGTGCCGGTCACGCACGGCTCGTACTACGAGGTGCGGCCGCCGGCGCTCGACGGCACGGGCGAGATCAGCCTGCGGGACCTCGTGAAGTTCGTGCTCGCGATGCGGCCCGACCGGATCGTCGTCGGCGAGGTGCGCGGCGCCGAAGCGTTCGAGCTGAGCCGCGCGGTCAACGCGGGCTGCGGCTTTCTCTGCACCGTCCACGCCAACAGCGCGACCGAAGC
This sequence comes from uncultured Actinomycetes bacterium, assembly GCA_963747195.1. Taxonomy (GTDB): domain Bacteria; phylum Actinomycetota; class Acidimicrobiia; order IMCC26256; family JACDBD01; genus JALZAA01. The sequence goes on along the minus strand of CAVVDV010000005.1, from coordinate 51,989 downwards.
GCTCCACGCGCTCGTCAACGCGGCGCTGATGGCGGGCGAGAACGTCACCGAGCGCATCGTCCGCAAGGTCTTCTCGGAGTCGCTCGACCTCGTGGTGCATCTCGACCGCGACGACATCCCGCCGAACGACACCGACGGGATCCGCCGTCAGGTCATGGAGATCGCCGCTGTCGTTCCCGCGCTCAGCGACGACTTCACCGTCGAGCCGATCTTCGTTCGCGAGGCGCTCGGACGGCCGCTCGAGTGGACCGGGGATGCTCCCGGCTCGTCTCGAGAGCCGTGTCGATCGATCGCTTCCCCGAGGCCTGAGCCTGCGCGCGATCGTCGAGGGCGCCGAGGTGCCGCGATGACCCTGCTCGCCGGGCCTCGCGGTCGGCGTCTTCGTGTACTTCGCCGTCGGGTTCGCGACGGGCTACACGCCCGAGATCAGGATCCGGCGCTTCCGCCGCGCGAACGCAGATCAGCAACCGACAGCTCTGGCTGAACCAGGCGGGAGTCGCGGTCACACCCAGGCAGTTCGTCGCGGGCTCGGTCGCCGTCGGCGCCGTCGCGTTCGTCGCCATCGTGGCCGTGACCGGCGCACCCTTGGTCGCGCTGGTTCCGGCAGCCGGCGTCGCGGCATTGCCGCGCGCGTACTTCGCTCGCCGACGCGCAGCTCACCTCCAGCGACGTGCAGGCGGCGTGGCCCGACGGTCTCCGCGACCTCATCGCCTCGATCGCGGCCGGGCGCTCGTTGACGCAAGCGCTCGACGCGCTCGCCGCGTCCGGCCCGGCCCCCCTCCAGGAGGCGTTTGCTCGCTTCCCGATGCTGGCGCGCATGCTGGGGACGGTCCCCGCGCTCGAGGTCATCAAGGAGGAGCTCGCCGATCCGACGAGCGACCGGGTGATCGAGGTGCTGGTGATCGCGCACGAGCGAGGCGGGCAGATCGTGCGGGACATCCTCGAGGACCTCGTCGCCGCAACGACACGTGACCTGAAGGTGCTCGAAGAGATCGAGACCGAGGGCCTGGAGATGAAGATCAACGCCCGAGCCGTGCTCGTGCTCCCATGGCTCGTGCTGGTCGCGCTCACGATCCGAGACGGGCCGTTCCGCGACTTCTACCGGTCGACGGGCGGACTCGTCGTCGTGCTGATCGCCGGCGTGCTCAGCGTGGCCGGTGGATTCCTCATCGCTCGGCTGGCGAGCACGCGCGCCGAGCAGCGTGTGTTCGGCTCCGGAGCAACGATCGCCACGAGAGAGCGCGCGTGAGCACCGGCGTCCTCGTACTCGGAGGGATGTCCGCCGCACTCCTGTGCGCGGGCGTTGCCGGCCTGGTCGTCAAGCCGACGCCACGCCTTGCGGGTCGGGTGCGTCCGTACACGATCGTGGCTCGCGCCGACTTGGGACGCAGCGCAGACGTGCTCGGAGTCGCGCAGCAGAACGCGCCGGCGCACGGCGGAGTCGTGGGTCTGCTGTTCTGGCCGCCGCTGCGCGCCCTCGCGGGACGGGTGGGGCGACTGGTCGAGACCCGCAGTGACGAGCACCTGCGCCTCAAGTTGCGACAGGCCGGGTTCCACGACGTGACTACCGAGGAATACCGGGTGCGCGCCCTCGGTCAGGCGGCGCTCTTCACCGCGGCCGGAGGCGCCATCGGGATCGCGATTCGGTCGCCGTTGCTCACGCTCCTGCTCGCCCTGTGTGGTCTCGTGTACGGCTCGACTCGCTGGAAGGGTCGCATCGACCGAGCCATCGAAGACCGACGTGAGCGCTTGCGGCTCGAGCTCTACACCGTCAACCAGCTGCTCGCGATCCATCTGCGAACCGGCGCCGGCCCGGTGCAAGCGACGCAGCGCATCGTCGATCGCGGCACCGGCGCGATGGTCGAGGAGCTCGACGCCGTGTTGACGTGGGTGCGCAGCGGCGTATCGGAGCCAGAAGCGTTCCGGCGGGCGGCCGAGCTGACGCCCGAGCCGAGCGTCGCCCGCACCTACAAGTTGTTCGCGGCGGGCGCGGAGCGGGGTGTCGACCTTGCTGGTGGGCTGCGGGCGCTGAGCGAGGACCTCCGCGACGCACGTCGTGAGGATCTGCGTCGCGTGGCAACGAAACGGCGCGCCGCGATGCTCGTGCCGACCATCGCGATCCTCGCTCCGATCATGCTCCTGTTCATCGCCGCTCCGCTCCCGTCAATCATCTTCGGGAGCCGTTGATCGATCAATGCGAGTGCATGCAGACAACGAAGGGAGAAGACGGGTGGGTCCGAAGATGTGGTGGATCGGGTTGGTGGCCCGGGTCGGTTCGGCCGCCGAGTCGGAAGATGGGATGACAACGGCCGAGCTGCTGGGCAACGCCGCACTCGGCATCGCCGCGCTCGTCGCGATCTGGGCGGTCCTCCAGACGCTCGGGCTCGACATCGTCAACTGGATCCGGGGGCAGCTGGGGGTCTGACGGTGGCCCACGGCCACGACCGCGGCGGTGAGGACGGCATGACCACCGTGCAGTACGTCGCCGCGACGGCCTTCTCGCTGATCGTCTTCGTGATGATGGCCAACTTCATCGTGTTCCTGTACGCCCGCGGTGTCGTCAGGGCCGCCGTGGACGAGGGCGCGCGGGCGGGAGGTCGCTTCGGCGCGACGACCAGCGAGTGCGAAGCACGGGCTCGAGATGTGCTCGGCGACCTGCTGGCCGGACGCCTCGGGAGGGATGTCAGCGTTCGGTGCGAGAGCGCCGACGAGGAAGAAATGCATGCGACAGTCCACGTCACCTTGCACGGATGGTTGCCGGGCCTGGTCCCCGACTGGACCTTCGCGCTCGACGCCCGGTCGGTGAAGGAGCATCCGTGACGCTCGCGTCGGTCCGGTCGGCCCTCCGAGGGTGGTTACGTCGCAGCCGAGCTCGCTCTCGGTGTCGGCCTGCTGGTCTTCCCCATCGCGCTGCTCGTCCTGACATTGCCGACGTGGTCGGAGCGCCAGACGACCGCACGATCGATCGCGCGGGAGGTGTCGCGGGTCGTCGCCGTGGCGGGCGTCTGCGATCGTGGGCGCGCCGCCGAGACCGGCCATGACATGGCGAGGAACCTCGGGCTCTCGTCCGGTGATATCGACGTGCAGCTCGACTGCGCGCCCGGCCAACGGCTCCCGCGCGGGGGCAACGTACGCGCCTCTGTGACGGTCGCCGTTCCCGCCGTCACGCTTCCCGGGATCGGCAGCGTCGGAGCTTGGAGCTGGACTGCTCATCACAGCGAGCCCGTCGATCAGTACCGCAGTTTCGAATGACGCAGCGACGCCCGAACATCGGCGCGCGCCGAGAGTCCGGCACGATCACGTTGTGGATGCTCGGGCTGTGCCTGATGTTGTTCCTCCTCGGCGGTATCAGCCTCGACCTGTGGCGTGCCTTCTCGGAGCGTCGGTCGCTGGCCGCCACCGCCGATGCGGCAGCGGTCGCCGGAGCCTCGGCTCTCGACGAAGCGGAGTACCGGAACAGCGGCGCGGTCCGGCTGGTGCCGGCGGATGCACAACGCCGGGCGCGGCGCATCGCTCGCTGATCAGCTGGACCGGCGAGCGCTGCGTGAAGCCCGGGTCGAGGCGACCGAGGACGCAGTGATGATCACCGTCGGAGGCTCGGTCGACTTCTCACTCCTGCAGATCGCTTCCCCGGGCGACGAGTTCGCCATCACCGTGCACGCCACCGCCCGCCCACAGGCTTCTCCGTGATCCGAAACGTAGAGTTGACACCCGTGTCAGGGAACGGGTAACTCAATACCTATGGCCGAGCAGAAGCTGTTCTTCGACGACGTCACCGAGGGCGACGCGGCGCCCGAGTTCTCCCACGAGCTCACCCGCACCGACCTCGTGATGTACGCGGGCGCGTCGGGCGACTTCAACCCGATGCACACCGACGAGGTGCAGGCCAAGGACGTCGGGCCTGCCGAGCGTGTTCGGGCACGGCATGTTCACGCCGGGACTGCTGGGCAAGGCGCTCACCGACTACGTCGGCGTCGGCAACCTGCGCGACTACAAGGTGCGCTTCACCAAGCAGACCTGGCCGGGCGAGACGCTCACGACCAAGGTCACCGTGGCAAAGAAGTACGAGGAGCACGGCGAGCACCGCGTCGACCTCGACTGCGCGGTCGTGAACGAGGACGGCGAGGCGAAGATCAGCGGCGTGGCCGTCGCCGCGCTCCCGACCCGCGGCTGATGGCCGCGGCCGCGGCGCCGCGCTTCGACCTGCCGACGCCCGACCCCGAGACCCAGCCGTTCTGGGACGCGGCCCGGGACGGCACGCTCCTCATCAGCGCTGCGACGACTGCGGCGAGTTCCACTTCTATCCCGCGGCCGTTCTGCCCGGAGTGCTGGAGCGAGCGACGTCGAGTGGGACGAGGCGAGCGGCCGGGCGACGCTGTACACGTGGTCGGTCGTGCACCGCAACGACCTGCCGCCGTTCCCCGAGCGGGTGCCGTACGTGGCGGCCGTCGTCGACCTCGAAGAGGGCCCGCGCATGATGACCAACGTCGTGGACTGCGAGTTCGACGCGCTCGAGGTCGGCATGCCGCTCGAGGTCGCTGTTCCAGGAGATCTCGCGACGACGTCACGATCCCCGTGTTCCGGCCGCGCGTGCCGAGCGTGCAGACCGGGAGCGGCGTAGCTATCGTCGCACCGTGCCGCGACGAGCAGCAGCGACTGGAACTTCCCGTTCGAGGGGCCGCTCGCACGAGGTGTTCCCCGTCGCTGCACGAGGCGCAGAACGCGTGGCTCAGCCAGATCGACTCGCTGCAGGCGCCCGACCGCAAGACCCACGAGCTCATCCGGCTGGCGTGCACGGTGATCCTGCGCAACCCGGCCGGGCGTCGCGTCGCCACGCCATGCTGGCGCCGCGAGGTCGGCGCCGAGCTGGGACGAGGTCCTCGGCTCGATCATGCTCACGCTGCCCGGGTTCGGGCTGCTGCCCGCGGTCGAGGCGATCCCGCACGCCCGCGCCGGCTTCGACGCCGCGCCCCGAGCCCGAAGAGGACGACGCGTGAGCGACGACGTCCCGTTCCGGATCCTGCCCGCGCTCACCGACCGGAACCGGCACTTCTGGACGGGCGGGGCCGAGGGCGAGCTGCGGTTCCTGCGCTGCCAGGACTGCGGCTACTAGATCCACCCGCCGACGCCGCGTCTGCCCGAAGTGCCAGTCGAAGAACCTCGCCGTCGAGGCGGTGTCGGGACGCGCCACGGTGCACACGTTCACGGTCAACCACCAGCCGTGGATGCCCGGGCCCGAGCCGCCGTACGTCGTCGCGATCGTCGAGCTGCCCGAGCAGGACGGCCTGCGGCTCACGACCAACATCGTCAACTGCGCGCCCGACGACGTGCGCATCGGCATGCCGGTGCAGGTCGTTTCGAGCGCCACGACGACGACGGCGACGACGCGGTCTGCATCCCGCTGTTCGAGCCGGCGCCCTGATGGCCGTCGTCGAGCCCGATCGAGCGGCGCGCCGTCATCACCGGCGTCGGCCAGTCGCGACGTCGGCCGCCGGCTGTACCGCGATCCGCTCGACCTCACGCTCGACGCGTGCCTCGCCGCCATCGACGACGCCGGGCTCACCACCGACCGACATCGACGGCATCGCCACCTACCCGGGCGCCGATGGACACGCCGCCGGGCTTCTCGGGCGCCGGGCGTCGTCGACGTGCAGGACGCGCTGCGCCTCGACCTCAACTGGTACACGGGCGGCCTCGAGCTCGCCCGGCCAGCTCGGCTCGGTGATCAACGCGTGCCTGGCGGTCGCGACCGGCCTCGCCGACGCACGTGCTGTGCTTCCGCAGCGTCTGGGAGGGCAGCGCCCAGGGCGACCAGGGCCGGTCGTCGGTCATGCCCGGCGGCGGCGGCGGAGGCGGCGGAGCTTCCGCGCCAGCGGGTTCATGCAGTGGACGCTGCCGTTCGGGGCGCCGTCGGCCGCGACCTGGATCGCGATGATGGCCCAGCGCCACTTCCACGAGTTCGGCACGACGCGCGAGCAGCTGGCCCAGATCGCGCTCAACGCCCGCAAGAACGCGGCGCGTCAACCCGAACGCGATCTACCGCGACCCGATGACGCTGGACGACTACCTCGACGTCCGCATGATCTCGTCGCCGCTGTGCCTGTACGACTGCGACGTGCCCGTGCGACGGCGGCACCGCGGTGATCGTGTCGCGCGCCGACACGGTCGCCGACCTGCGCAAGCCGCCGATCCAGCGTCGAGGCGGTCGGGCACCGCGCTGCACGGCCGGCCGTCGTGGGACCAGTTCGACGACCTCACCACGATGGCGCTGCCGCGACGCCGCCGCGCAGATGTGGACCCGCACCGACCTCAAGCCGGCCGACGTGCAGCTCGCCGAGATGTACGACGGGTTCAGCTTCATCACGCTGTGCTGGCTCGAGGCCCTGGGGTTCTGCGGCCAGGGCGAGTCGGGGCCGTTCGTCGAGGGCGGGCAGCGCATCGCGCGCGACGGCGAGCTGCCGCTGAACACGCACGGCGGCCAGCTCTCGGCCGGCCGGCTGCACGGCTACGGCTTCCTCCACGAGGCGTGCGTGCAGCTGTGGGGCGAGGCCGGCGAGCGCCAGGTGCCCGGCGACCCCGAGGTCGGCGTCGCCGCCGCCGGCGGCGGCCCGCTGGCCGGCTGCTCTCCTGCTCACGAACCGCCACTGAACCGGTCGCGCCCGTAGGCTCGCCGCCCATGCCAGCGGCGAAGGCGACGATCGGCGGTTCTGGCGCATCCTGCTGCTCATCGCGCTGGCCGCGCGGTGCTGCGCGTCGGCTACGTCGCGTTCGCGAAGACGAACCAGCCGATCCACGGCGACCAGCTCTTCTACAACGCCGAGGCCAACCGTCTGGCCCGCGGCGACGGCTTCCTCGAGCCGTTCGACCCGCAGGCGCTGAGCCGCGGGGTGATCCGCGAGGGCAAGGACCCGGCCGCCGACCATCCGCCGCTCACGGTCATCGTGCTCGCGCCGGTGTCGTTCGTGACGAGCGAGGCGCTGATCCCGCAACGGCTCACGATGGCCGTGCTCGGGACCGTGGCCGTCGTGATCATCGGGCTGCTGGCGCGCCGGCTGGCGGGGGACCGCGCCGGGTGGATCGCCGCCGGCATCGCCGCGATCTACCCGAACCTGTGGGTGAACGACGGGCTGATCATGTCCGAGACGCTCGCCACGCTCGTCGTCGCGTTGGCGTTGCTGTACGCGTACCGCCTCATACGCGAGCCGAACGTCTGGAATGCATTGATCGTCGGCGCGTTGTGCGGGCTCGCGGCGCTGACCCGGGCCGAGCTCGTGCTGCTCGTCCCGCTCTTGGCCGTACCGGCGGCGCTCGTCGCCCGGTCGGTCGCGACCGCGCAACGGTGGAAGCTCGCCGGCGTCGGCGTGCTCGCGGCCGCCGTCCTCATCGGGCCTTGGGTCGGCTACAACCTCTCCCGCTTCGACGAGCCGACGTACTCTGTCGACGAACGACGGCATCGCGTTGCTCGGCTCGAACTGCGACTCCGTCTACTACGGCAACGGCATCGGGCTCACCGACCTGAAGTGCCTCGGCCCGAACCCGCGCGGGCGACCAGTCGGTCGACAGCAAGATCTTCCGGGACCGCGCGTTCGACTACATCCGGGCCCACAAGAAGCGTGCCGTGCTCGTGGCGTTCGCGCGCGTCGGACGCACGTGGAGCCTGTTCCGCCCGTGGGACATGGTCAGCTACAACAAGGGCGAGGGCCGCGAGAGGCTGGGTCACGGCCCTCGGCCTGATCGCGTACTACCCGCTGCTCATCGCCGCCGTCGGCGGCTGGGTCGTGATGCGGCGACGCCGGCGCCGGTCGTGGCCGCTGCTCGTCCCTGCGCTGATCGTGACGATCTCGTCCGCCGCCACCTACGGGCAGACGCGCTTCCGGGTGCCCGCGGAGCCGACGCTCGTGGTGCTCGCGGCCGTCGCCATCGCGGCGGTCGTGGCGCGCGACTGGCCGGCACGGCGGAAGCAGCCGGCCCGGCCTGCCTAGCCGGACGCGGGAAGGCGGGAGACCCCGGTCCTATCTGGTCTCCCACCTTCCTCGTTCTCCCGAGGGGGCATTTGGCGATTCGTCCTCGCTCGGGAGGTACTACCAGTTTTCGCCCGATAGCGGCCTCGGTCAAACATCCGCGCCCGATACGGGTTCTGCGAATACATCAGGGAGCCCGGCGTCGTGAGCTCCTCTCCGGTCTCGAGCCATGTCTTGAGGCCGGACAGGATCTGCGGCCAACCGCCGTAGAGCTCGGCGTTCGCGTCGTCGCGCAGCTGGTCGTGCGTGATGGTGAGACGGCACGAGTCGCCGACCGGCTCGATATCCCACGTGACCCGCGAGCTGCCCTCGTTCTTCACCTCGTCACTCCACAACGCCGTCAACGTGTGTACGAGCCGCCGGGGCGGGTCGACTTCGAGCACCTCGCCCTCGCCCAGCGCGATGCTCCCGCCGCCCGCGCTCATGTCGAGACGCGAGCCGCGCTTCCAGTCCGAGACGACACCCGCGCCGAAGTTGTATTTGGCGCGGATGTCGGAGTCGGTGATCGCCTCCCAGAGGCGTTCGGGGGTGGTCTTGATGTAGATCTCGAAAACCTTTTCCATTTGTTGTCCCTCCAGTTGGCGTTTGAGCCCGGTCAGCCCGGAGGCCCAGGGCTCGGCGTACTTGCTCACCCACCGGTCGTGGACGAGCTGGATGGGGACGGGGTTCAGGAAGTGGAGCTTCTCGCGACCTCGCCGCCGGGTGACCACCAGTCCGGCCTCCTCGAGCTGCCGGAGGTGCTTCATGACGCCGAAGCGCGTCATCGAGAAGTGGTCCTCGAGCGCGCTCAACGTCTGGCCGTCCTCCCGGAACAGCTCGTCGAGGAGGCTCCGTCGGGTCGGGTCGGCGAGGGCCCTGAACACTTCGTCCACGCCCTCAGAATAGGTGACCATTTGGTCACCTGTCCACTCCGCCCCCGCTCGTCAGCCGGAGTCGAGGACCAGGGAGGCGAGCTCCTCGAGCTGGCCGGGCGACCCGCCGGCGAGCTCCTGCAGCGTGAGCAGGCGCTTGTAGATAGAGGTGGATGTCGTGCTCCCACGTGAAGCCGATGCCGCCGTGCACCTGGATCGAGCGACGCGCCCACCGTGTACAGCTCGTCGGCCGCGAACGCCTGCGCCATCGTCGCGGCGCGGTGGCGCTCGGCCGGGTCGGCGGCGTCGGCGGCCCAGCACGCGTAGTACGCCGCCGGCGCGGGCGAGCTCGACGGCGCGCAGCATGTCGGCGCAGAGGTGCTGGACGGCCTGGAACGAGCCGATCGGCGGTCGAACTGCCGCCGCTCCTTCGCGTACTCGACGGCCATCTCGAGCGACCGCGACGCGGCGCCGACGCCGTCGACGACCGCGGCGACGCCGAGGCGATCGACGGTCTCGGCGACCGCGCCCGTCGCGTCGCCGGTGCCGAGCCGGCGTGCGGGCGCTTCGGTGAGCGTGACCGTGGCGTCCTTGCGCGTCCCGTCGACGGTCGGCGTGGGTTCGATCGCGAGTCCGCGGCGCATCGTCGCGCGACGACGAACACGCCGAGCTCGCCGTCGGTCGTGGTGGCCGTGACGACGATCGAGTCGGCCGCGGCCGCGTCAGGCACGTGCGCCTTCTCGCCGGTGAGCCGCCACTCGCCGCCGGTTTCGTCGGCGCGGGTCTCGGAAGCCGGCCAGAGCAGCCGCGACCGTGCCGATCGTGTCGCCGGACGCGAGTGCGGGGAGCAGCTCGGCGCGGTCGTCCTCGGTCCCGGCCGAGCGCGACCAGGCTCGCCGCGCCGACCGCGGTCGACGCGAACGGGCCGGGGTGCACCGCGCGCCCGAGCTCCTCGAGCACGACGGCCATGTCGACCATCCCCATGCCCGCGCCGCCGTGCGGCCTCGGGTACGAGCAACCCGGTGACGCCGAGCTCGGCGAGCCCGGACCACACGTCGTCGGTCGTGCCGCGCTCGTCGTCGAGCATGTCGCGCACGTACGCGATCGGCGCTCGCTCGGTGAGGAAGCGGCGCACCGTCGCGCGCAGCAGCTCCTGGTCCTCGCTGAACTCGAAGTCCACAGGGCGCCGGACTGTAACGAGTACCGGTCGCGGGTCGTGCGACTGCGGTACGGCGAAGCCGAAGAGGCGTTCCGGCCGACTCGTCGCCTGGCTCGACGAGCACGCGCCGGCGCCGGAGCTGCATGCGCGAGCCGCAAGCAGTCGAGCGCCGACCTGCCCGAGTGGGCGCGGCAGTGGCAGCGCACCCTGTTCGACGCACGGCTGGCTGGTCCCCGGCTGGCCGCCGGAGCTCGGCGGCCGCAACGCGACCCCGGCCGAGCAGATGATCTACTTCGAGGAGCTGTCGAAGCGCGACATCCACCGCAGCCTCAACCCCCAGGGGCTCGGCATCATCGCCCCGTCGATCAAGGACTACGGGACGCCCGAGCAGCAGGAGCGCTTCCTGCTCCCGACGCTGCGGGCGGAGATCGCGTGGTGCCTCGGCATGAGCGAGCCCGGCGCCGGCAGCGACCTCGCGAGCCTGTCGACGCGCGCCGTGCTCGACGGCGACGACTTCGTCGTGAACGGCCAGAAGGTGTGGACCTCGGGCGCGCACCACGCCGACTGGTGCCTGTGCTTCGTGCGCACCGACCCCGACGCGCCGAAGCACAAGGGCATCAGCGCGCTGATCATCGACATGAAGACGCCGGGCATCGAGTGCCGCCCGTTCCCCGAGCTCTCCGAGCCCGACTACTTCGACTTCAACGAGGTGTTCTTCACCGACGTGGTGGTCCCGCGGAGCACCTGCTCGGCGAGCTGCACCAGGGGTGGCCGCATCACGCAGGGGTCGCTCGCCCACGAACGGGCGATGCTCTGGATCGACTACGCGTACGCCGTGGACCGCGGCGTCCGGGCGATGATCGACCTCGGCGACCGCGAGGGCCCGGACGGCGGCGCGCTGCGCGACGACCCACGCTTCCGGGACCAGGTCGCGGGCTTCGACATCGACGCGCAGGCGCTGCTGCTGCATCGGGTACCGGGGATTCGCGAAGTTCATGCAGGGCCGGTCGTCGCCCGAGCACTCGCTGCTGAAGCTGTACGGCAGCGAGACGCTCCAGCAGTGCCTGGCCGCCGGCATCGAAGCGCAGGGACCCGACGCGCTCGACACGCGCGTCCTCGGCCCGTCGATGTGGCGCGAGGGCTCGTGGGCGACGCAGTGGCTGCGGTCGTTCGCGGGCACCATCCCGGGCGGCACGAGCGAGATCCAGCGCAACATCATCGCCGAGCGTGTGCTCGGGCTCCCGAGATAGACGAAGCCACACCAGCGAGCGACGAGGGGGCGGGCCATGGCCGACCGGATGCTGTCCGACGCCGAGATCGAGCAAGATGCGGACACCGCTGTGGGAGCAGGCCAAGGCCGCGTTCGAAGACGGGCGGACCGACGACGGCTCCGCGCTGCTCGACAAGGCCGTCGACCAGTGGGCGCGGGCTCAAGGACTACTCGATCAACTGGATCACGTCGCTGCTCACGTTCATCGGCGAGGAGCTGGGCGAGGAGGCGGTCGAGCGGGCGCTGCGCAAGACCGGCGACGAGTTCGTGCGCCCCCGGCGCGACACGGGCACGGACTGGGGATCGCTGCCCGGCGTCGGTCCGCGCCAAGGTCATCGCCCGGGCGATGCTCGAGCAACATGGGCGCGGTCGACGTCGACGAGGACGACGAGAAGATCGTGCTGTCGTTCCAGTGCGGCAGCGGCGGCAGGCTGATCGACGACGGCCGCTACGAGGGCGACACCGCGTACCTCACGCTGCGGGAGCAGAGCGGCCGGACGTTCATGCGCGACGAGCTCCCGGTGTACTGCGCCCACTGCTCGGTGAACAACGAGATCCAGCCGGTCGAATGGGGCGGCGACCCGACGAGCATCGAGTACCCGCCCGAGCGCAAGGGCGAGCCGTGCGTCCACCACATCTACAAGGACGCGTCGGCGATCCCGGACGACGCGTACGACCGGATCGGCAAGACGCGCCCTTCGTCCGAGTGATGACGGTTCAGTAGCCTTCACCGAGTGACGGCGGCTTTGCCGACCGTCGCGCAAAGCCGGAGCTTGCGACGGCGACAATGGAGAGCTTGAAGCGGATCGGGATCCTGGTCGTCGCGTACAACGCGGCGTCGACGCTGGCGCAGGTGCTCGACCGCATCCCGCGTGACTTCGTCCCGCGGATCGACGAGGTCCTCGTCGGCGACGACCACAGCCAGGACTCCACGTACCTCGTCGGCCTCGGGTACCAGCAGCAGTCGGGCGACCTTCCGCTCACGGTCGTCCGCCACCCGCGCAACCTCGGGTACGGCGGCAACCAGAAGGCGGGCTACCGCTGGGCGATCGAGCACGGGCTCGACATCGTGGTCCTGCTCCACGGCGACGGCCAGTACGCGCCGGAGATCCTGCCCGACATCGTGGAGCCGCTGGAGCTCGACAAGTGCGACGCCGTCTTCGGCTCACGCATGATGGAGCCGGGCGCGGCCCGCCGGGGTGGGATGCCGCTCTACAAGTACGTCGGGAACCGGATCCTGACGCGGTTCGAGAACTCCATGGTCGGCGCCGACCTCAGCGAGTGGCACAGCGGGTACCGCGCGTACAGCGTCGACGCCCTCCGCTCGATCCCGTTCGACCAGAACTCCGACGGCTTCGACTTCGACACGCAGATCATCCTGCAGTTGCTCGAGGCGGGGAAGCGGCTGCACGAGATTCCGATCCCGACGTACTACGGCGACGAGATCTGCTACGTGGACGGCGTCAAGTACGCCAAGGACGTGTCGCGGCAGGTGATGCGGTACCGCGCCCACAAGATGGGCTTCGGGTCGGGGGAGATGGCGTTCGCGAGTCGGGCGTACGAGCGCAAGCTCGACCCGGACACGTCGCACGGGCGGATCCTGTCCTGGCTCGCGGATCGCCGGCCGTCGCGGGTGTTGGACCTCGGTTGCTCCGACGGCGCGCTCGCGGCCGAGCTGCGCGTCCACGGCCACAAGGTCACCGGCGTCGACGTCGAGGAGCATCCGGGCGTGCGCGACCGGGTCGACACGTTCGTCGCGCGCCGACCTCGAGGACGGTGTCCCCGACGAGGTGGGCGGGGGGTACGACGTCATCGTCGCCGCCGACGTGCTCGAGCACGTGCGTGAGCCCGAGGCGCTGCTCGAGGATCTCGCCGGGCGGCTGGGCCCCGGTGGCTCGATCGTCGCGTGCGTGCCGAACTTCGGGCACTGGTACCCGCGCCTGCGGGTCGCGCTCGGGCGCTTCGACTACGACCGGCGCGGCATCCTCGACCGCGGCCACGTGCGGTTCTTCACCCGCAAGAGCCTCGAGAGCATGGCCGACCGCGCCGGCTACTCCGTGCGGCGGCGCGAGTTCCTCACGCTGCCCCTCGAGATCGTCGACCGCGGCGGTCCGGACGAGGTGGCCGGAGCCGGCGACAGGGTGCGCCGTGCCATCAAGCGCATCGACCGCATCGGCACCGCGCTGCGTCCGACGCTCTTCGCGTACCAGTTCCTCTACGAGCTCGAGCCCGCTCCGTAGCGGTCGCGCACCCGGTCGCACAGCGGGGTGCGCACCGGAAGCTCGCGGATGGTTCCCGAGAAGGGGGCCTGGCCGGCGGCGCTCCCGATCGTCGCCTGGTCGCCGCTCACAAGGAACGCGATGTCGTCGAGCACGGCGTGGCCGTCGAGCGAGACGCGCACGAGCCCGGTGCGGCTGTCGATGATGACGTCCAGTGAGTACGCGTGGCCGGGCTCGATGCGCTGGGGCGCGCTCACCAGCGGCTTCGGCGCGACCCGGCTGAGGAAGGCGAAGCGCACCCGGTGATCGGGGAGGTACCGCAGCTGGAGCACGTTCTGGTCGGACCCGACGCCGATGCCGAGGAGCGCTTCCTCGCCGCTGGCGACGTCGGGGAAGCGGACTCGCAGGCGGAAATGCCCGGCGCCGTTCGCCCGTTCGACCGCGGACCACTCGCGTGAGTCCGACCAGTACAGCCCGCCGCAGTCGCCGACGACGAAGAGCTCACCCCGCGAGCCGCGCGCCGGGAGCTCCGGCCCGAACTGGACGTTGCCACGCGGCCCGCCCGGGATGAGCTCGTCGACATCCAGCTGGAACCCGATGAACCCGGCGCGTTCGCCGGCGGCTTGTGGGTCGAGCGCGCGCTGGTACGAGAACGCCAGCGCGAAGTTGACCCAGAGCGAGATCGGGACGAGCACGAGCACGACGACGGCGACGACACGCGTCCACGTCGGCCTCGGCGTGCGCCGCGCCCCGCCGAGTAGCACGTGGAATCCGACCAGGCTCGCGAGCACGATGGCCGGGAGCAGGTCGGACATGTACCGGTTGGCCACGAACGCGATCGTCAGGGTGGCAAGCCCGCCGATCACCGCACCGATCAGCGGTGCCCGCACCGCGGCGGCGCCGGCGCGGCGTACGAGCACTACGACGCCGGTGCCGCCGAGCACCGTGAGCGCCGGCATCGTGGCGGGGATGCTCGATGCCCAGTCGCGGGTGTCGAAGGTGACGCCGCCGAGGACGGTGGCGGGGCCGGGGAACGCGATCCACGGGAACAACGAGTCGAAGCGCCAGCCGTCGGGCCGGACGAGCTGGAGGAGCTGCGTCGGGAGGAACTTCAGGCCGAACAGGCTTCCGCCGTTGTCGGCCAGGGCCCGGCGGCGGGCCGGGTTGAACTGCGAGTACACCTGCTGGTCGAGGGGCAGTCCGAAGAACGAGCCGAAGCGCGAGTAGTTCACGTACGCGTACAGGACGACGGGCACCGCGATCGCGGCGGCCAGCCACCAGATCAACGAGGACGACCCGAGCCCGTCCGGCGCTCCCAGCCAGCGAGCCGGTGCCGCGAGCCGGCGGGCGGAGAGGCGCCGCACCACGACCGCGGCCAGGACGATCCCGAGCGCGACGACCGGCCCGGCGCCGACGGTGGCGCGCGTCAGGAACGCGGCGCTGGTCCAGATGCCGGCGAGGATGATCCACCGGCGCGACGGTTCGAGGAGGACGCCGAGGATCGCGTCGTAGGCGGCGAGCGCGAGGGCCGCTCCCCACAGCTCGGTCTCGTGGTACACGAACGCGCGGCTGGCGAGGAACAGCATCACGGAGCCCGTCGCGATGAGGAACACGTACCCGCCGACCGCCCACAGCTCGAGTCGCGATACGGGTGCGTCCCCACGGACGAGGCCGCGGATGCGCCAGCTCAGACGCGTGACGAAGGCGATGGCGAGCGCGAACGCGGCCAGCATCGACACCTGCGTGAGACGACCGTCGAGGCTGTCGGTGATCGCAACCACCGGGAGACGGAGAAGTGCGGGGACGGGACCGAAGTAGACGTACGTCTTGCCGTCGACGAGGAAGCCTTCGAACGCCACCTGCTTGGCGGGGACGTCCCAGTGCAGGTGGAGGAGGCTGTGCGCCTGGATGTCGTAGAAGTTCCCGAAGCGCTCGGCGTGGAACGGGTTGAGCTGGCCCGCGTTCACCATCCAGAAGAAGACGAGCGCCGCCAGCAACCCGCCGACGAGCGCGGCACGGCGGAATCGGCGGCGCCCGCTCGGATCCGCGGCCTCGCCGGCCCCCTCGGCCGTCGAGTTGGTCACCGGCCCGGACCGCGGCCGGCCGTCAACCTCGCAGGAGGCGGCCCGGCTTCGAGTCGACCGCGTCGGGAACGGGCTCGCCGTCGACACGAATGGGCGTCCCGTTCACGATCACGTGGGCCATGCCGACCGGGGCGTCGGCGACGAGCCGCTCACCGTCGGCGGGGAAGTCCCGCACGCGCCGCAGCGGTCCGGGCGCCACCGTTTCGGGATCGAAGACGGCCAGGTCGGCGGTCATGCCCTCGCGCACGTAGCCGCGGTCGCGGAGGTCGTACACGTCGGCCGGCTCACCGGTGAGCTTGCGCACGCCCGCCTCCAACGGCAGCGCGCCGCGGTCGCGTACCCACTGACCGAGCAGGTCGGTCGCCATGCACGCGTCGCACAGCTGACTGACGTGCGCGCCGGCGTCGGACAAGCCGATGAGCATGCCGTCCTGCTGGAGCAGCCATCCGATCGCGTCCTCGTCGTCGTTGGCGAGGATGCTGCGGAAGCGTGTCTCGAGGCTCTCCGAGCACGCGAGGTCGAGCATGGCGTCGAGCGGCGGCACGCCGCGCTCGCGCGGCGAGTGCGGCAACCGGCTTGCCGATCAGCTCCGGGTACCTCGTGGTCTCGCTGACCGAGAGCTTCTCCCAGTTCGGCTTGAAGAACCGGGGCTCGTCCAGCTCCTCCTGGGCCTTCTTGCGCCATTCGGGATCGCGGAACGCGGCCAGCTTCTCGTCGACCGTCTTGTCCATCAGGGACGCGAAGATCGGGTTCATGTTGAACGTGAAGGGCTCGACCATGTTCATCGAGAACACGAGCGGACGGACCGAGACCTGCGGCCAGACGTCCGCGCCCGTCGAGCGTTCCTTGTGGTTCAGCTCGGCCATCCCCTCGTGCCACGGATAGCCCTTGATCGTGAGGAGCGCGGTCCACGTGAACGGCCGGCCAATCGTCCGCTGGAGCGAGTAGACGTCCTTGTGCTTGATCTTCTCGCCCGGCAACAGCTCGACGACGCCGCGCCCGGCCTGATCCAGCGCGGTCATGATGACCTCGAGCTCGTGCACGTCGGCGATCCGGGACGGCACCGGCCGTCCGCCGTCGCCTGAGTGCGTTGCCGACGAGCTGGATGCGAACCCGGCCGCGCCCGCCTCGACCGCTTCGCGCAGGACCGCCTGCATCCGGAGCAGCTCGTCGTCGGTGGCCTCGCGCTCGTACCCGTCGTCCCCCATCACCCACAGCCGCAGCGCGGTGTGGCCGAGGTACGCGGAGTAGTTGATGACGGTGCCGCGGCGCTCCACGGAGTCGAGGTACTCGGGGAACGTCTCGAAGTCCCACGGCACGCCCGCCTCGAGCGTGGCGGGGCTCATGTCCTCGACGTGCTCGAGCGTGTGGACCATGAGCGACCGGTGTTCGGGCCGGCACGGCGCGAGCGAGAAGCCGCAGTTGCCGGCGACGACGCTGGTCACGCCGTGCCATGACGACGGGGTGAGCGCGGGGTCCCAGAACACCTGCGCGTCGTAGTGGGTGTGGATGTCGATGAACCCGGGGGCCACGACGTGCCCGGTGGCGTCGAGCGCGCGCTTGCCGTCGAGGTCGTCACCGATCGCGGTGATGCGATCGCCGGTGACGGCGACGTCCGCCCGCCGGCCCGGGGCACCGGAGCCGTCGATCACGGTGCCGCCGCGGATGATCAGGTCAGCGCTCATGTGTCAGCCCTTTCGACAGGACAAGTGTGCCCCGACTCCGGTGTGATCGGACAAGTAGACCAGCGCGCCATTCCCCCCGCAGCCGGACCCTATTACGCTCTGACATTCGTGTCAGGGAAAGCCACTCGAGCCCTTCCGGGAGCAATGCGCGCGGCCGTCTACCGGGGACCGCGCGACATCGTCGTCGAGGAGCGGCCGGTCCCGGACCTCGGCCCCGACGACGTCCTGCTCGAGGTGAGCCACTGCGGCGTGTGCGGCAGCGACCTCCACATGTTCGTCGACGGGTGGGGCGCGCCGAACTCGATCGGCGGCCACGAGTTCTCGGGCCGCGTGGTCGCGGTGGGGGAGGACGTCACGACGTGGTCGCCGGGCGACGAGGTCGTCGGCGGGCCGTCGCAACGCTGCGGCGAGTGCGAGTACTGCCTCGCGGGACGGCCGCAGCTGTGCGTCGGTCGCAGCAACCCGGGCGTCGGCGAGTTCCAGGGCGCGTTCGCCGATTTCGTGCGCGTCCGCGAGCCGGAGCTCCTGCGGGTGCCACCGGGCGTGTCGATGCGCGCCGCCGCGCTGGCCGAGCCGCTCGCAGTCGCGCTCCACGGTCTTGACCCGCGGCGGCGTCGCGCGCCGGACAGCGCATCCTCGTGACCGGCTGCGGGCCGATCGGCGCGCTGACCATCGCCGCCGCCCGCGCCCGTGGTGTCACCGACGTCGTCGCCAGCGAGCCGCACCCGAGGCGGCGGGCGCTGGCGGAGCGGCTGGGTGCGGTCGTTGTCGCGCCGGACGAGCTTGGCAAGCCGGCGATGCCGTTCGACCTCGTCGACGACCCGTTCGACGCCGTGCTCGAGTGCTCGGGCCACGCCGCCGCCATGCAGGCGGGGCTCTCCCAGCTCAAGCGGGGCGGGACGCTGGTGCTCGTCGGCGCCGGCATGGACTGGCCCCGGTTCGACAACAACCGCATCACACTCAACGAGCTCGTGATCACGGGCGCGTTCGTCTACGACCCCGACGGGTTCCCGCGGGCGCTCGAGCTGCTCGCGTCGCCGGACTTCCCGACCGACGTGCTCATCGAGTCCGACGACGTCCCGCTCGAGGGGCTGTACGACGCGGTCGAGCGACTCGCGTCGGGCGAGCTCCCGGCCAAGGTGATGATCGCCCCGAGCAGGGGGAACGGAGGCGAACGATGACGACCCCGACCCGCACGCCGCGGTTCAACCACGTGGCCATGAGCGTCCCGTCGGAGCTGCTCGGCGAGGACGGCCGGCGCGAGCTCGTGCGCTTCTACGACGAGGTCTTCGGCTGGAAGGAGCTGCCGACCGAGACGGTCGACGGCAAGAAGCTCGTCCTGTCGGCGTACACCTACGAGCAGTTCGTCTTCCTCATCGCCGACGACCCGCCCATGGCGTGCCCGCGGCTCGACCACTTCGGCCTGTCGGTCGAGACCGAGCAGGAGCTCGACGACATGCTCGGCCGGGCCAAGGCGTTCCACGCTCGTGACGACCGGGTCGACATCGTCGACCGCGAGGTCACCGACCACGGCATGCTCGCGATCACGAGCTTCTACGTTCGGTACCTGCTCCCGATGATGGTCGAGATCCAGTGGTGGGACTTCAAGAAAGCGGACGAACCCGCCTGATCAGGTCGCGGCTGTTACCGTCCATGCGATGAAGGTGGCCTCGGAGGCACCCGCGCGCGCGACCAGCCCTCCCGACGGCGCCGGCCCTGCCGAGGACACGTCGCCGGCGCGTTGGGTCGTCGCCGCGGCGGTGCTCGTGATCGTGGCGGGCATCGTGCTCCGGTTCGCCACCCGGAGCGATCTCTGGCTCGACGAGGCGCTCTCGGTCAACATCTCCCGCCTGCCCTACGGGGACATCCCCGAGTGGCTCCGCCACGACGGCGCGCCGCCTCTCTACTACTTCATGTTGCACGCGTGGACGGACGTGTTCGGCACGACCGACTTCGCCGTGCGCTCGCTGTCCGGGGTCCTGTCGGTCGCGACGTTCGTGCCGATGTGGTTCGCCGGCCGCCGCATCGCGGGCCGGGCCGGCGCCTGGATCGCCGTGGTGATCCTGGCGGCGTCGCCGTTCGCGATCGGGTTCGGTTCCGAGACGCGGATGTACTCGCTCGTGATGCTCCTCGTGACGGTCGGGTACCTCGCCGTCCGGCGGCTCCTCGAACGGCCATCGCTCGGCCGCCAGGCCGTCGTCGCGCTCATCACCGGCCTGCTGCTGTACACGCACTACTGGTCCTTCTACCTGATCGCGGTGGTCGCGGCGCTGTTGATCTGGCAGGCGTGGCGGGGCTCGGACGCCGACCGACGCCATGCGGCGCGGGCGGCGCTCGTCGCGCTCGTCGCCGGCGCGATCACGTTCCTGCCGTGGATCCCGACCTTCCTGTACCAGTCGCAGCACACCGGAACCCCCTGGGGCGACCCGATCTTCATGACGGCGTCGTTCGCGTTCGCGTTGCGGGACTTCGCCGGCGGCGAGCACTCGGAGGCGTACGCCCTCCTTGTCGTCCTGATCATGTTGACGATCGTCGCCCTGTTCGGGCGCGCAAATGATCGGTACCGCATCGAGCTCGACGTGCGGACGCGCCCCGGCGTCCGAGCCGAGACGCTGACCTGGGTGGCCACGCTCCTGCTGGGCGGCGCGTTCGCGTTCGTCACGCGCGGGACCTTCGCCGGCCGGTACGCGTCGATCCTCTATCCGCTGTTCGTCCTGGTGATCGCCTACGGCATCACGGTGTTCGCCGACAAGCGGGTCCGGGCCGTCCTGCTCGCCGATCGTGGTGATCATCGGCCTCGGGAGCAGTTTCCGCACCGTATTCGACAACCGCACTCAGGCTGCGGAGGTCGCGAATCCGATCCGAGCCGGCGCCAAGCCCGGGGACGTCGTCCTGTACTGCCCCGACCAGATCGGGCCCAGCGTGAGCCGCCTGCTCGAAGGCAAGCCCGGCCTCGTACAGCTCACGTTCCCGGTGGGGGACAGGCCGGAGCTCGTCGACTGGGTGGACTACGAGCAGCGGCGCCACCGCGTCAAGACCGCCGACTTCACGCAGCGCGTCCTGGACCGGGCCGGTCCCGGCAGCACGATCTGGTACGTCGTCGCCGTGCAGTACCGAGGCGGCAACGAGGGCCGTTGTGACGCGATCCTCGCGGTCGTTGAGCGCGGCCCGGCCCGGCGTCCGGCCGCTGGTCCAGGCGAACGACAAGTTCCCGGAGTTCATGGGCCTGTTCGAGTTCCCGGGCCGGTGATCGACGCCGTTCGGGAGTTCGTCCGGCGCGATCTGCGCGCCGCGGTGGTGCCGTGGGTCGCTGGCCCGGGTGTTCGTCGTGGGATCGCTGGCGCTCACGCGGTTCGGGCTCGACCACATCGAGGGGGCGCGCCGGCCGGTGCAGCTCGGCCAGGGCCTGTTCGCCTGGGACGCCGCCTTCTACCGCGACATCGCCGAGCACGGGTACGGGGCCGTGGGGTCGGGGGCGCTGCGGTTCTTCCCGCTCGTTCCGCTCCTGGCGCGTGGTCTCGGCGTGGTGTTCGTCGGCAACGACGCGTTCGCGCTCCTGGTCGTGGCGAACGGCTCGGCGCTCCTGTTCGGCGCGCTGCTGTACCGGCTGGCGCGCCAGGAGACCGGCGACGAGCGCACGGCCGTGCGAGCAGCGTGGTTCGCCGCCATCTTCCCGCCGGCGGTTGCACTCGTCCTCGGCTACGCCGAAGCCACGTTCATGTTGCTGTCGGTGGCGATGTTCCTCGCCCTGCGGCGAAGGCGATTCGCGTGGGCGGTGCCGTTCGGTTTGCTCGCCGGGCTCACGCCGTCCGGTGGGCGTGCTCCTCGCGATCCCGGCCGCGATCGAGGCGGCGCGGGCGTGGCCGGCGGCGTCGGCGCGGGATCGGGTCGAGCGCGTCGGCGCCGTGCTCGCGGCCCCCGTCGGCAGCGGGCTCTACCTGCTGTGGGTGCGCTACGCGTACGGCGACGCCTGGCTCCCGCTACGAATACAGAACGATCGCGACGCACCGGGGTGGGTTCGTCGACCCCTTCACGCGGACCTTCGACGGGATCGGCGACCTCGTCCACGGCGACCGGTTCGGCTCGGGGCTCCACGTGCGTGTGGGCGGCCGGCGTTCGTCGTGCTGATCGTGGTGCTGTTGCGGCGCCTCCCGGCGTCGTACGGCACCTACACGGCGGCGATGCTCGTGGTGAACCTGTCGGCCCGCAACCTCGACTCGCTCGAGCGCTACGCGATGAGCGCCTTCCCGCTCGTGCTCGCGGTCGCGCTCGTCACCGAACGCCCGGACGTCGAACGTCCGGTGCTCGTGCTCTCGGCGGCCGGCCTGGTCGGGTACAGCGTCCTCAGCTTCCTCGGCGTCTATGTGCCCTGAGCCGGAGCTTGCGACGGCGCCAAGAGCTGAGCCGGGTTCGGCGGGTCGGGGGCCGAGGCTCGTACACTGGCGTGCTCGGGCCCCGGTGCGCACCCGGCGCCGGCCCACCCTGTCCGCCAGTTCGGAGCCTCTGCATGACGACGGAGTCAACGGAGCAGCCCGCGCCGGCCGCCGGCGACAGTCGGCGCCCAACGTCGTCATCATCGGCGCCGGCCGGCCGGCCTCACCGCCGCCTACATGCTGACCAAGCGGGGCGTCACGCTCGACGGTCCTCGAGGCCGACACCGTCGTCGGCGGCATCAGCCGCACCGCCGAGCGCGACGGCTGGCGCTTCGACATCGGCGGCCACCGCTTCTTCACCAAGGTGCAGCCGGTCGAGGACCTCTGGTTCGAGATCCTCGGCCCCGACGACTTCCTGCGCCGCCCCCGGCATGAGCCGCATCTACTACCGCGGCAAGTTCTACGACTACCCGATCTCGGCCGATGAACGCGCTGCGGAACCTCGGGCCGGTCGAAGCCGTCCGGTGCGTGGCGCTCGTACCTCTGGGTGCGGATCCATCCGCCGAAGGACCAAGTCGACGCTCGAGGGCTTCGTCGCGTCGCGGTTCGGCTGGCGCCTCTACCGGCACTTCTTCAAGACCTACAACGAGAAGGTGTGGGGCGTCCCGTGCACCGAGATCCAGGCCGACTGGGGCGCGCAGCGGATCAAGGACCTGTCGCTGTTCCGCGCGGTGTGGGAGGCGCTCAAGCCGAAGCGGCTCCGGCGCAAGACGGACAAGTCGAAGCAGGTCACGAGCCTGATCGAGGAGTTCAACTACCCGAAGTACGGCCCGGGGATGATGTGGGAGCGCTGCGACGGAGCTCGTCACCGGCGCACGGCACGAAGGTCGTCTTCGACTCGACGGTCACGCAAGGTCCAGCCACGAGCGACGGGCGGGCGGTCGCGGTCACCGCCGAGACCGACGGCGTCCCGACCGCGCTACGAGTGCACCGCACGTGATCTCGTCGATGCCGATCAGCGCGCTGCTGCGGGCGATGGACCCGCCGGTCGCCGCCCGAGGTGCTCAGGCCGCCGCCGACGGGCTGCGCTACCGCGACTTCATCACCGTCGCGCTCGTGGTGCCGCGAGGAGCGCGGCTTCCCCGACAACTGGATCTACATCCACGACCCCGAGCGTCGAGGTCGGCCGGATCCAGAACTTCGGCTCGTGGTCGCCGTACCTGGTCAAGGACGGCCGCACCTGCCTCGGCCTCGAGTTCTTCGTGAACGAGGGCGACGAGATGTGGACGAAGGCCGACGACGACCTCGATCGAGCAGGGCAAGCGCGAGCTGCAGCGAGCTCGGCCTCGTCGACGACCCGACGCAGGTCGAGGCGGGCTACGTCGTGCGGATGCCGAAGGCGTACCCGATGTACGACGAGCACTACAAGGCCAACGTCGAGACGCATGCGCGAGTGGCTCGACGGCCAACGCGCCGAACGTGTATCCCGGTCGGCCGCAACGGCATGCACAAGTACAACAACCAGGACCACTCGATGTACACGGCGATGCTCTCGGTCGAGAACATCTTCGGCGCCGACCACGACGTCTGGACGGTGAACGTCGAGGCCGAGTACCACGAGGAGAAGGGTGAGGCCGGCGCTAGCCGGGGCGAGCGGCGCCTCCACAGCCGGCGCGCCCGGTCGCGCATCCCCCACCACGTGACGAGCAGCAACTCCTCGGCGAAGATGAACCAGCTCATCTTCGAGTAGCCGCGCACCCGATCGGTGAACACGATCGGGACCTCGGTGATGCGACCGCCCCACGAGTGCACGCGGTACTCCGTCTCGATCTGGAAGCCGTAGCCCTTGCTGCGCGTCGTGGCGTAGTCGATCGACTTCAAGGTGTCGGCGCGGTACGCGCGGTACCCCGACGTGGCGTCCTTGACGCCCGTCCCGAGCACGAACGCCGCATAGAGGTTGCCGTAGCGCGACAGCGCCCGCCGGAACCAGGGCCAGTGCGGGATCTCGCCCCCGGGCACGTACCGCGAGCCGATGGCGAGGTCGGCCCCCGACTCGAGCTGCGCCGAGCAGCTCGGGGAGCACGGCCGGGTCGTGCGAGAGGTCGGCGTCGATCTGCACGAGCGCCTCGTAGCCCTTCTCGAGCCCGATCGCGAACCCGGCGCGGTACGCGCTGCCGAGCCCCTGCTTCACCGGCCGGCGCAGCACGTCGATGCTCCCCAGCTCGGCGGCGGCGGCCTCGGCGATGTCGGCGGTGCCGTCGGGACTGTTGTCGTCGACGACGAGAATGTCGGCGCTCGGAAGGGCGGCACGGGTCCGCCGGAGGAACTCGTCGATGTTCTCGGCCTCGACGTACGTCGGGGTGATGACGAGCGTGCGCACGCCACGAAACTTAGCTGCTACCTACCTATTTGTTGCAGCGCCGGTACAGCTCATAGACACCGCCGCGTCCGAACTTCTGGACGAGACAGAAGTCCCGCTTCAGGACCTCGTTGGGCCGGTTCGATCCGAACTTCCGGGCATCGTTCGGCTCGTCCCAATCGTTCCAGACCGACGAGAGGATCGCGATGTCGGCCGAGCGGAGGTCACTTGCCAACCTCGAGCCCGGGCCGTTGGCCACACCCGGGTCCATCTCGATGTAGTAGGTCGCGGGGTTGAGGTCGGGGAGCATGTAATAGAGGTACGCGTCGCTGTACGGCGTCTTGCGGAGGTCGGTCGGCCCCACGAAGAGCCGGTCCCCGGGCTTGGAGATCCGATCGGCGACGGGCAGCAGCTCGTTGGCGGCGCGGCGCGGCTTCGGGTCGCCCGTAGTAGAAGATCCGGCCCGTTGTACTCGATCTTGTACGCGATGCGGTGGTAGCCGAAGCTCTGCAGCGAGTAGTCGGTGTACGTGCGAATCGTGAAGTACGGCAACACCGCGAACAGGAAGAGCAGCACGCCCGCACCCGCCATCACGTTCCGTGCCCGCACGTGGAGGCGCGGCTTCCAGGCCCGGAGCACCTCGGTCACCGCGATCGGGAGGAAGGCGATGGGCACGCAGCTCACCCAGGCGAAGTGCGCCGAGTCGACCCGCTGGATGCGCCTGCGGCATGAGCCCGAGGCTGAACACCGCCACCGTCGCCAGCACGCGCGGGTTGAACGCCGTGCGGTCCTGACGCAGCCGCCATCGCGCGACGAACAGCAGGAACAGCACGGTGGCGAGCAGGAAGAAGAACCAGATCGTGAGCTGCTGGGCGGTGCTGAACGACGGGACCGGCCACGACAGTTGCTGGATGTTCCCGGCCCGCTGGAGGAACCCGTCGAGGTGATCCCACGGCGGCGGGATCGGGAGCCTGCGCCCGCCCCGGAGGTAGATGACGGGGTCGAGGATCATCCCGCTGACGGTGGCGCCCACGCCGGCGGTCGCGAGCTGGATGACGTACGGCGACGCGCCGAGGGCGACGCCGCCGAGGAGCCGCTTCGCGCGCGCCCGGTCGAGCCCGCGCAGCATCACGAGCACGGCGAGGCCGACCGCGAGGATCAGGTCGAGCCGGTAGAGCAGGGCGAAGCCGAGCAGCACACCGCCGAGCAGGGCGTAGCGGCCCGCGCGTCTCGGATCGGCGATCCGCCTGCCTTCCAGGGCGACGGCGAGGCCGAGGAGGCCCAGCGCGACTCCTCCGACCCAGCCGAGGGCGGTGAGCCCGATCGGCGGGACGATGATGACGAGCGAGATCAGCGCGCAGGGGAGCGCCACGGTCCGGCCCCAGTGGCGCGCCAGCGCGTAGACGCCCATGACGACGCCGATCTGCTGGAGCAATGCGACGAGGCGCTCGGCGGTCAGCGAGGTGCCGAACACCTTGAACACACCGGCGAGCGCCCACAGGCTCCCGGGCCCGTAGAGATGGAGGAAGTCGCGGTTCGGGAAGGTCGCCGTGCAGCACGCGCTCGGGGAAGACGAGCATGAAGCCCTCTTCCATCGGCGGGCCCTGGCTGCGCAGCAATCCTCGGAGCGGGATCAGGAACGCGAGCCCGATGATCCCGAAGACGATCGCGTTGCGCTGCCGGGATGTGAGTCGTCGCCGACGAGGCGGGGCCGGCGGGGCGGCCTCCTGCGCGTCGGCGCGCTCGCCGGCGAGCTGGGCGCTCATGATCGCGTCGGCGCGGCGGCGGAGGTCGTCATGTGCCGTCCACAGGTGCGGTCGCTCCGACTGGCACGGTCTGGGTCGCGTCGGTCTTGTTCTCGGTCACCGGCCTGCGCGACCGACGCCGCTGGTACGCGCTCAACCCTGCGTTGATCGCGACCGCCGCCAGGACGGCGAGCACCGGCTCGGCGCTCGCCCGGTAGCGGTTGCTCCCCAACGCCACCGCGACGGCGAACAGAACGATTGCGCACGGGACGATCAAGGGGAACACCTTGACACGCCGACGCCGGAGGATCACTGCTCCGGTGATCGCCAACGCAGCGACCACGTAGAAGCTCAGGAGCGCTGCGAGGGCCGTCCAGCGCTCGCGCCCTTCGATGTGCTCGTCGAGCTGGAGCTGCTGGTCTGGCCGGTACAGGCCGGTGATGCGACCCCATCGGGCGAGCACGACGACGGGGACCCGTGTCTTGTTGTCCCAGATGTACTCGCGCGCGATTCGGCCCAACCTGACGTTTCGCACGGACTGGTCGGGACCGCCGTTCCTCGGTGTCTGGAACACGTTCTCCGTGCAGTCGGGCGAGAAGTATCCGATGAGGTCGGTGTAGTAGGTCCGGTCGCAGTTGGCGCCGACCAGCGTCGGTTCGAGGCCGGTCGACAGAAAGACGGGACGATCGAAGCGGATCATGTTGAACGTCACCCAGGGGCCGATGGGGATCAGCGCCGCGAGCCCTGCCGCCAGCAGCCATTGGAGCTTCTTGCGGAGATCGATCGCGCGCGTGATCAGGACGCACGGCAGGACGAGGAGCGGGAGCAACAAGACGAGCTCCGCGCGCGCCAGAGCAGCCGCGCCGCACGCCAGCCCGAGCGCCGCAGCGCGCCATGGTGTCGGCGTTCGTAGATAGCGGTAGGCGAGAAACACGGAGAGGATGGCCATGAACATCGCCATCGTCTCCGAGAGGATGAACCCGTCGAAGATCCAGAGGTTGGGGTAGAAGGCCGCGAGACCAGCGGCGATGAGCCCGGCACGGGGGCCGGCAACCTCTCGAGCGGTGAGCCCGACGAGCACGACCGTCCCGACACCGAGCAGGCTCGACCAGAGCATGTGCGCGACCGGGCCGTCGAGCCCGAACGCGGAGGGGATCGCGAGATAGAGGAGATAGAGAGGCGGGTGGCTCGCGCTCTGATCGACGATGCCGTTGATCAACGGCTGGGGCTCGATGAACCCGTGCCCTTCGACGAGCAGGCGCGCACCGAGGTGATAGGTGAACGAGTCGCCGCCCGGGAGCACGTCGCGACGGACGATGAGGATGTAGGCGACGCGAACGACGAGCGCAATGAGTGCGGCCGCGATCAAGCCTCGCCGAAAAGTTCGGGTCGACACGGCAGGTAACGGTAGTGACCCGCCCGGGGCCGGCGCCGGTCGGGATCGCCCGATCAGGTGCGGGTGCTGGACCGGGTTTCCGAACCCCCCACTGCTACCGTGTCGCCTCCATGGCTGAGAGCACCGGGCCGGCTCAGGCCGACACGCCTCGCCGCGGCTACCACGTCGAGATCTTCCTGATCAGCTTCGCGGGCCTTCTGCTCGAGGTCAGCTACACGCGGATCATCTCGTTCAAGCTCTTCTACTACTACACGTATCTCGTCATCGGGCTTGCGCTCCTCGGCATCGGCTCGGGTGGCGTGCTCGTCGCGATCTCGCGCCGTATGCGACGCGCCTCGACGGACGCGATCTTGATGTGGAGCCTGCTGTTGGGCGCGGCGAGCGTCGGCGTCGGGTACCTGATCGTGGCCGTGACCCGAACCGACAGTCTCACGCTGTGGGACTACGGCACCTTCGACTCGCTCAGCAGCCTTGCGCGTCTCGTGGTGCTCTGCGTAGTGCTCTTCGCGTCGTTCATCGCGGTGGGCGTGGTGCTCGCCACGTTGTTCGGCCGGAGGTCCGACGAGATCGGGCGCCTGTACTTCGCCGACCTCCTCGGCGCCGGCTTGGCCTGCGCGGTGGTCGTCTGGCTCCTCGGCTCCATCGGGCCGCCGGCGACGATCATGCTCGCGGGGCTGATCATGGCGGGGGCCGGTCTCCGGATCGCTCTCCGCCGCCGATCCCGCGTCGCGCCGGTCGGAGCGGTGATGGCGGTGTTGCTGGCGGTCGCCGTCGTCGCGCCCAGCGTCCTCCCGTACCAGCGCACCGACGAGAGCAAGGCCGACCTGCGCGACTCCGGCCACGCGTGGGACTGGAGCGCCGTGTTCCGAGTCGACGCCGTCGCCGCGGTGCCGAACGCGCTCACGCTCATCCACGACGGTCTGCTCGGCTCCGCCATCTACCGCTTCGACGGCAACCCGAGGAGCCTGACCCGCTTCGACAGCGATCCGCGTTCCTTCCCGTTCGACGCGACGGGAACAGCGCCCGGCAACGTCCTGATCATCGGGGCGGCGGGCGGCAACGAAGTGCTCGCGTCGCTGTACTTCGACGCCGGTCACATCGACGCCGTCGAGCTCAATCCGGTGACCTACCGGTTCGTCACCCAGAAGTTCGCCGACTACGACGGCCACTTCACGGACAACCCCAAGGTCAACTACGTCAACGACGAGGGGCGGGGATACCTCGCCCGCAGCGACCGCAAGTACGGCCTCATCTGGTATCCGGCGCCCGACAGCTACTCGGCGACGAACGCCGCGACCTCGGGCGCGAACGTCCTGTCCGAGAGCTACCTGTACACGAGCGAAGCGATCGCCGACAGCTTCGACCACCTGCATCGCGGTGGGATCCTGGCGGCCCAGTTCGGCGAGTTCGACTACGACGCCCGGCCGAACCGCACGACCCGTTACGTCGCCACCGCGCGCAAGGCGCTCGCCGAGCGCGGCGTCCGCGATCCCTCCCGCCACATCCTCGTCGTCACGACAACGACCGAAGGAGCGTCGGCGCTCTCGACGGTGCTCGTGAAGGAGACCCCGTTCACGCCGGCTCAGGTCGACCGCGTGGTCACGGGTCTCGGCGCCGTCCCCGGAGCAAAGCTCCGGTACGCGCCGGGCCACCCGGTCAAGGGTGAGTCGGTGAGCGACCTCGCCACGATCCCGAACTCCAAGCTGGGATCCTGGTACGACTCGTACCCCTACGACGTCCGGCCCGTCACCGACGACGCACCCTTCTTCTGGCACTTCGCGCCGTACGGCGACGTCATCAGCAACTTCAGCCATCCGATCCGAAGCGGCGACGCCGAGATCGCGCTCGGAGAACGGGTGTTGCTCCTGCTCCTGGTGGTCGCGGTCGTTCTCGCGGCGATCTTCCTGCTGCTCCCGTTCGTCGCCGTCCGATCGATCTGGAGGGGGTTCCCGCGGAAGCCGAGATCCGCGTTGTACTTCGCGTCGATCGGATTGGGCTTCATCTTCTTCGAGATCACGCTCATACAGCGGTTGACGCTGTTCCTCGGATACCCGACGTATTCGCTGACCGTCACGTTGGCGTCGATCCTCATCTTCACCGGCGTCGGCGCGTTCCTGAGCTCGCGGTGGAGAGATCGTCCCGGGCGGGTCGCGGCGGCGCTGTTCGTCGCCATCGCCCTGCTCACGGTCTTCTACCAGTTCGGCTTGCCTCCACTCACCGACGCGCTCCTGGGCTGGCCGCTCGCCGGCCGTCTCACGTTCGCGTTCATCGTGCTCGCGCCGCTCGGCGTGTGCCTCGGCTTCTTCATGCCGCTCGGCCTCGGCGCGGTCGCGGGTCTCACGCGGTTCCCGCGCGAGTACGTGGCGTGGGGATGGGCGGTGAACGGCTTCGCGTCGGTGGTGGGTGCCGTGCTGTCGACGATCCTGGCGATGACCTTCGGCTTCCGGGTCGTGCTGTTCCTCGCGCTCGTGGCCTATGCCATCGCGATCCTGGCGCTGCGCGGCTTGCTTCGGCTCGAACCGAGCGCGCCTGCGCCGGAGGAGCCGGCGGTGCCGTCGGTCACCGGCGTGCCGACCGCGGCTGCGCCGCGCTAATCGGCGTCGGGCGCGGCGCCGACGGCCGACGGCGTGTCGTCGAGGCGCGTGCGCAGCAACGCCAGCTCCTCGGCCAGGGTGCGCGTCCGGTTCTCGAGCCGCGAAAGCTCCCACGAGTAGTGGACGACGACGAGGAACAGGAACCCGACCGCGAGCAGCAAGAAGATGGTCGGGGAGTAGAGGACGCCGAGCCACTCGGAGACGGTGTTGAGCACGCTGGGCACCACGGCGAGCGGCAGGAGCAAGATCCCGATGACCAGCCAGAGGAGCGCGTACTTGCTCCGGAGCTGGCGCGCCCGCACGAGGCGGAAGATGAACAACGCGATGATCACGGTGGCGACGATGACCAGGATGTGGGCCTGGCCACTGAGCGACCCTCTGGGCAGGTCGGTCATGCTTCGTCCTTTCGGAGTCGGGCTCGACGGGACGCCGAGCCGAGGATGCCGATCAGGAGCCGCAGGTAGTTGATGACCAGCTTGACCCGGCGCGTCGACGGCTCGCCCGCGGCTCGGGGGCGCATGCTGATCGGTACCTCGTCGACGCGGAAGCCTGCGTAGCGGACGAGCAGCAGCGCTTCGACCGTGTCGGCGAGGTACTCGACGGGATACTCCCGCGCGAGAAGCTCGATCACCGGTCGGTCGAACGCGCGAAAGCCCGACGTGACGTCGGAGAACCGCTGGCCGGTGAGCGCCCGCACGATCGCGCCCAGGAACCGCATGGCCTGACGCCGGGTCCGCCCCACGGGATAGTCGTCGGTGCCGGCGGCGAAGCGGCTGCCGACCGCCATGTCGGCGCCGTGGTCCAGCGCCTCGAGGAGGGCCGTGATGCCGGCCGGGTCGTGCTGACCGTCGGCGTCGATCACGACGGCGCGGTCGTAGCCGTTGCGCTGCGCGTAGTGCAGACCCACGCGGACGGCGCCGCCGACGCCGAGCGTGAACGGCAGCTGGGCCGACACCGCGCCGGCGCGGCTCGCGACCTCAGCGGTCGCGTCGGTCGAGCCGTCGTCGATCACGAGAATGTCGGGACCGTCGACGACCTCCCGCAGCTCCTTGAGCGTCGCGCGGAGGCTCTCCTCCTCGTTGAGCGCGGGCATGATGATCAGGATGCGGGTCACCGACTCTCCATGCTACGGCGAGTGGCGCGCGTCCTCCGGGACTACATCCTCGACGTAGAGCCAGTCGCCGCCCACGAGGTCGAGCGTGTGCGGATGGTCCGTGCCGGTCCAGGCGAGCAGCGAGAACTTGTACGGGAAGAAGTGGATGTGCGGGTTGAACGTGGCGCGGTACGGCCGTTGATGGGGGACCACCACGACGATCCGCTGCCGGGCCACCCGTCGAAGCTCGTCGAGCGCGGCACCGAGGTGCTGCACGTGCTCCAGGGTGTGCGTGGACACCACCGTGTCGAACGCCCGGTCGCGGAACGGGAGCTCCTCGACGTTCCCGTCGCACCACCGGACGTTGGGATGCGCGCCGCGCCGGCCGGCCGAGACCGCGACGTCGCAGCCGACGACGTCGTGGTCGGGCGCCAGCCGCTCGCAGACGTAGCCGAGCCCGCACGCGACGTCGAGCACGCTCGTCCCGCGTACGGCGCGCAACACCCCGTCGAGCGACTCGGGCGTGAGGTCGGTGGCGCCCTGATCGAAGCGTGAACGGAGGCTCTGGTAGAAGGCGGCGAACTCGGCGCGTGAGAGATAGAACGCCTTGTCCTTCAGCTCGACGATATCGATCGTGAGATCGCCGTACATGCGGCGGGCGAGGTTGCCGAACATCTTCGAGTCGCGCATCGACGGCGGCAGGTAGCGGTCGAACGCCTCGTTGATCCACAGCGACGCCCGGCGGCTGAGCTTCACGTTCTCTCCGTGGTCTTCGTGGGACGGCGGCGACGGGCGCCGACGACGGCGGCCAGGCTCACCGCAGCGAGGACGACCAGCGACGGCTCGTCGGCGATCCGGAATCGCTGCTGCCCGTACGTGAGCGCGGTCGTGAGAGCTACGACGACCGCGGTGGACAGTAGCGGCCACACCCGGGCTCGACGCCGAAGCAAGAGGACGACGCCGATGAGGGCGAGAGGGAGGAGCACCCAGTACATGACCGTCCCCACCGCCTGCCAGCGCTTGGGGCGACCCTCGAGCGACTCGAAGTCGATCTGCTGGCGAGGCGCGTACAGCCCCCACGTGCGCAGCTCCCGGACGCCGACGACGAGTGGCACCCTCGACAGGTGGTCGCGGGCGTAGGCGATCCCGTCGGCGCGATGCCGGTTCGCGACGTCGGCTTCCTCGAAGTTGCGCCGTTGGATGTCGAACCCTTCGAAGCACGCCTGCGCCTGGGGCCGGCGGCGTGCCGACTCGCCGAATTGGGAGAACGTCTCCCGCCACAACCCGATCTGCGAGCCGGAGTACGTGAGGTCGCAGTTGGCGCCGTCGACGGCGGTGCCGATGTTGTTCGAGATCGGCACGAACGCGTGGAGTCGCACCGCGTTGCGGATCGTCCACGGCACGACGACGAGTATCGCCGCCCCGATTGCGATCACCGCCAGCAACGCGCGTCGCTTCGTCGCCAGCGATCTCAGGCCGATCACGAGCGGGATCACGAGCACGACCGCGAAGAAGAGCCCCTCGGCGCGCGTGAGCGCGCTCAGCCCGATGACGGCGCCGAGCGCGGCAAAGCGCCACGGGCTGGGAGCGTCGGCGGCGCGGTACGCCAACAGCAAGGCCGCCGTCACGAGCAGCACGTAGACGGACTCCGCCATGAGCACGGCTTCGCTCAGGAACAGCATCGGATAGACGGCGGCGATCGCCGCCGCGATCACGCCGACGAGCGGGCCGCCGACGCGGCGGCCGAGGAAGCCGACGAGCACGACGGTCCCGGCGCCCACGAAGCAGAGGAGCAGCCGCTGCGCGTCGACGCTCTTGGCCCCGAGGAACGACGGCACCGCGAGCAGCGCCGGGAAGAGCGGCGGGTACTCGGCGGTCGGGCGGGTGACGTGCAGGATTCGGAAGTCGAACGGGCGGATGTAGCCGTGTCCGTCGGCCAGGTTGTTCGCGAGCAGGTGGTAGGCGGTCGCGTCCCCGGGATCGGGCAGCTTCGGATCGACCACGAGCACGAACACCACGCGCACGGCCAGCGCGACGAGCGCGATCGCGAGGATCGCGATCAGGAACGCGCGGTTCCGGGTGGTCGTCAAGCGGCTGGTGTCGCAGCCGGACGGCGGAACGGCACCCGTCCCTTCAGCGACAGCGCGGGCTTCTCGACCACGACGTAGCTCACCGTCGCCACCAGCACCGTCGAGACGAAGACGACCGCGAGCATCCTGAGGAACGACGTGTTGAACGGCGTGCTGTCCGTCCACTCGATGTACTTCTCGAGCAGCGTCTCGTTCCAGAGGTACAGGCCGTAGGAGATCAGGCCGAGCAGCTGCACGACGCGGTTCTCGAGGACGTGCCGGATCAGGCCGACGCGCTGGGGGCCGAAGATCCCGGGCAGCAGGAAGAAGAGCCCGACGGCCAGATAGAAGTAGTGCACGCCCATGTCCTGGGCGAGCGTGTCGATCCGGCCCGGTCGCCCCATCAAGAGCGAGATCGCGACGAACGCGGCGGCGGCGAGCGTCCACGAGACGGCGGGGAAGATCCGGCGCCGGAACACGGTCGGCTCACGGCGGTCGGACAGCCACACGCTGACGACCGCGAGCACCATGCCGACGGCGAACACGTCGATCCAGCCCGGCAGGACGTTCAGCAGCTGGAAGGCGCGCTGGCCGTCGAACCGGCTGCGCATCGCCCACCGGTACGCGACGCCCGCTGCGATCAGGCATCCCAGCACCACGAGGTCGATCCGCACCTGGCGCTTGGGCTCGCCGCGCGCCCAGCGGCTGATCGCGAGCGCGTACAGAGGGAGGAAGACGTAGAACGAGATCTCGGTGACGAGCGTGTACGACGACAGGATCGGACCGATCACGTTGCCGAGGCTGTAGAGGTGGAAGAGGCCGTAGAAGAGGAACAGATCCCCGATCGACGGCAGCTCCTTGGGGACGTGGAGAAGGAAGACGGTGATCGTCAGGGCGACCCAGTAGGCGGGGAGGATGCGCAGGCCGCGCCGCCAGAAGTAGGCGACGGCGCGGGGGCCGGGGGAGCCCGAGAGCCGGGCCGCCACGAACGGCCGGTACAGCAGGAAGCCCGAGATCATGAAGAAGATCGCGACGCCCACGTCCATCCGCGCCGTGAAGGCGCCGAGTCTCGATCGGCCGTTGAAGCCGCTGAGGAACGCCACGTGCGTGACGAGCACGACGATCGCGGCCAGGGCGCGGAACCCGTCGAAGCACGGGAACGTGATCCGCTCCGGACCTTGGGGCTCGGCTGCGCTCTCGAGGCCGCCCACGGCGGCGTCAGTCATGGCGGGCGATGCTACTTGCGGGCCGCGTGGCTCCCCGTTCCGGTGAATTGCTGGGCCGGGCACAGCCAGCCCGCCGGCGCCGGCCGGCACGCGAGGACGGCGTCGAGCAGCTGTTGCGCGGCCCAGCCCGCGGTCTGCGGGGTGAAGTGGAGGCCGTCGAGCGGGCGGGGGTTGATGCCGTCGACGGTCGCGGGCACGGCGCTCCCCCGGGGCACACGGCGTCGGCGAAGTCGATGACCGACACGGTTTCGGGATGGGCGCGCCCGTACCGGGTGTAGAGCTCGTTCAGCCGGACGAAGCGCGATGTCTCGGCGGCGGCGTCGGACGCCGTCATGAGCTCGTTCGGGGCTCGCGGCGGCATGGTCGTGATGACGAGGTGCGCGCCGCCGGCAGTCAGGCGGCGCGCGGCCTGGTCGATCTCGCCGAGCATCATGTCGTCCCACGCGCGGCCGCCGAACCGGATGCGCTCGCCCTTGACGATGCGGTCGTAGGTCTCCCAGGTGCTCATCCAGACGACGAGGTCCGGGTGATCGCGGTCCAACGTGGTCTGCTCGTAGTCGTCGACGACCTTCTCGCACCCTGGCGCGTGGGGCGGAACGTCACCGTTCGCGTACGTCGTGACGCCACCGACGACGCCACAGCCCGCGACGAGCGCGGTGTCGACCGAGACCCCGCGTTCGGCCGCGATGGGCTGGATTCCGGGGAGCAACGTGTAGGGAACCGAGTCGCCGACGACGAGGATGCGCGCCGGCGTGCCCGGCGGCGACGCCAGGCGCGCCCGACAGGGACTGGACCGCCGCCGGCGGCGGGGTCGAGGTCAGCTTCTCGCCCGCGCGCACCTCGCCGAGCGGTGACGCCGCCGTCGCGCCCGCCGTGGCCACGACCACGACGAGCCCGGCCGTCGCGAACCCCGTCGGCACGGCGATCCGTCCTCGCCAGCCCCGCAGCGCGCCGCGCCGGATGGGCTGCTCGACGAGATAGAAGGAGAGCGTCGCCGCGCCGAACGTCACCGCGAGACGAAGCAGCGTGAGCGCAGCCCCCGACAGGCCGGTGCGCGTCTCGGTGAGGACGACCGTGGCGGGCCAGTGCCACAGATACAGGCCGTAGGAGATGAGCCCGACCCAGCGCAGGACGCCGAGCGAGAGCAGCGCGCGCAGCGGTGACCAGACGGAACGGCGAGTGGGCTGCACCGCGGACGCGATGACGAACGCGACCGCGATCGCGAAGGCGAACGATCCGCCGTGGTAGAGACCGGAGCCCTGGTCGCGGACGGTCACCCACGCCCACACGCACGCGCCGGCGGCGACGACACCGGCCGTGTGGAGCGCCATCACGCTGGCACGGCGCTCGGGTCGCCGGCGGGTGAGGATGAGCGCGAGGACGGCCCCGACGAGCAGGGTGTGCGCGCGGGCGTCGGTGCCGTAGTACGCCCGCGACGGGTCGGCCGGCTCGTACAGCAACGCCATGACCGCCACAGACGCCGCGATGCCGGCCACGCACACGCCGGCGAGGACCTTTCGTGAGCCGCGACCCACGCGCAGGCATACGAGCACGACCAGCGGCCACACCAGGTAGAACTGCTCCTCGATCGCCAGCGACCAGAGGTGTCGCATCGGCGACGGCAGGGAGAAGAGGTCGAAGTACGACTGGCCGCTGAGCACGAAGTGCCAGTTCGCGAAGTAGAACAAGCTCGAGATCCCGTCGCCGCGCAGCGTGTCGAGCTGGGACGCGGGCGCCAGCACCGCCGCGTACAACGCGATGGCGCCCAGCACGACGAGCAGGGCCGGGAGCAGGCGGCGCGCTCGCCGGGCCCAGAACCCGGGCAGGCTGATGCGGCTGGTCCGCCCCCACTCCGTCAGCAGCAGCGACGTGATGAGGAAGCCGGACAGGACGAAGAACGCGTCGACGCCGAGGAACCCGCCCGGCGCCCATCCGGCGCCGAAGTGGTAGGCGATGACCGCTGCCACCGCGAACGCGCGCAAGCCGTCGAGCGCCGGCTGGTAGCGAATGCCGCCGTGCGGTTCCACGCGTTCCCCACCGCCCCGTGCGTGACGAACCGCACAGTGTAGGGGCAAATCCGCTGAAAGCGCCCTGACCGCCCGGAAGCCCGAAATCGCCCCGCTCAGCGGCGGGGATTGCGCGCCACGGCGAAGAGCCCGGGCGTCGTGTCGACGATTTCCCGGGTCATGAAGAAGTGCGACTCGTCGAGCCCGGAGCCGATGCCCGAGCCGCGGTTGCCGAGCGCGCGGTACACGAGCGGCAGCGCGCGCTCGTACGACCAGACGTACCAGCTGCGCGGCATCCGGTGGCGCAGTCGCAGGACGTCGAGCTTGAGGATCTTCTCGCCACGCGCTCGGCGCGACGCAAAATCGGCCTTGAGCTCGTCCGACCCCTCGAGGCCCCAGATCTCGACGTCGTGGAAGAACAAGCGGAGCAGGCTCGCGAGCTCGGGTTCCTCGAACAGGTAGACGTGGAACGGGTTCTCGAAGTCCGCCGGACGGTTGGGCGTGATCACGAACGCGGTCCCCGAGTCGGAGAGCACGCGGGCGAGCTCGGCGACGTGCAGCTCGGGGGCGATGAAGTGCTCGATGATGTGCGACGAGCACGCCCAGTCCACCGAGCGGCCGCGCAGCCCGAGCCGGGCGCCGTCCATGCCTGCGAACCGGACATCGAGCCCGTGCCGGCTCCCCGGGCCCCAGTCGGCGGACGCAGCTACCGCGGTGTCGGCGTCGTAGTCGACCCCGAGGACGGTCCGGTCGTCATCGGCGAGGCGGGAGGTCTCGTCGCCGACGCCGCAACCGATGTCGAGCACCGTGCCGGGACCGAGCCGTGCCGCCATCTCGCGGTATCCGGCGTCGTGGAACGCAAGGAGTGAGTCGGGTGTCGCCCCCGCCATGGGCCGCTCGCCCGTGAGCCGCATGCGTGGAGCCTACGAGCCTCGGGAAAGACGGCCCCGAACGGCCTCCGGCGGCCCGCTCACCTAGCATTTCTCCCCGACTCATGGAGCCCACCGCGTCGTCGCCGTCGTTCCGCGTTCCCGACCCCGCTGACGAGATCGCCAAGATCGGCGACCTCGCGGCCGAGTCCGGGATCCGTCGCGTCTCGATGCTCGCCTGGCGCGACCTCGACGACCCCGAGGCGGGCGGATCAGAGGTGCACGCGTCCACGGTGGCGTCCGCTGTGGGGTCAGGCCGGCATCGAGGTCACCATGCGGACGTCGTTCGCG
This sequence comes from uncultured Actinomycetes bacterium, assembly GCA_963747195.1. Taxonomy (GTDB): domain Bacteria; phylum Actinomycetota; class Acidimicrobiia; order IMCC26256; family JACDBD01; genus JALZAA01. The sequence continues at coordinate 14,619 of CAVVDV010000005.1, read as the reverse complement.
GCCGGCCACCCGCAGATCAGCTGGCGCGACGGGTACCGCGTGATCCGCAAAGCCGGTCGGTACATGGTCTTCCCGCGCGCTGCCTTCAGCGAGCTGATGGGCTGGCACGGATCGCGCGACGGGCTGGTCGAGATCTGGAACGGCATGCCGTTCTTCTCGCCGGTGTGGGGGAAGGGGCCGCGCATCGTGTGGCTCCACCACGTGCACGCCGAGATGTGGCAGATGACGCTGCCACCTCGATTGGCCACGATGGGAAGCACGCTCGAATCGCGGATCGCGCCGCGTTTCTACCGGCGCACGCCCATCGTCACGCTGTCCGAGTCGTCCAAGCGCGAGCTCGTCGACGAGCTCGGGTTCAAGCCGCAACGCGTCACGGTCGTGCCTCCGGGCGTCGACCCGCGCTTCGCTCCCGGCGGCGAGAAGTCCGCCACGCCGCTCGTCGTGGCCGCGGGCCGGCTCGTCCCGGTCAAGCGGTTCGAGGAGCTGATCGAGGTCCTCATCCGGGTCAAGGCGCAGCAGCCCGGGCTCGAGGCGGTGATCGTCGGCGAGGGGTACCGGCGCGACGACCTCGAGGCCCAGCTGCGTGAGACCGGCGCCGACCGCTGGATCCGGCTCGCCGGTCACGTGAGCGACGAGGAGCTGCTCGGTCTGTACCGGAGCGCGTGGGTCGTCGCCAGCGCGGCCGCGCGCGAGGGATGGGGCATGACGATCACGGAGGCGGGCGCGAGCGGGACGCCCGCGGTCGCGACGCGCATCGCCGGCCACACCGATGCCATCGTGCACGAGCACAGCGGGTTGCTGGTCGATCGGACGCGAGGACTTCGTCCTCGCGCTGGACCGGGTGCTGCGCGACACCGAGCTCCGTGAGCGACTGAGCCGCGGCGCGATCGAGCACGCATCGCGGTTCACCTGGGCGGCGACGGCCCGCGGGACACTCGAAGTCCTCGCGGCCGACGCCGTCCGCCGCCGAGGACGGCCGTGACGACCGTGGCCCGGAAGCCGGCGCCCGCCACCGCGGAGGCGCCGGCGGCACCGCCGGCCTCGGCGCGCCGGCGGCGGGTCCTCGGGTACTCGCTCCTCGCCGCGCTGTCGTACATCCCGCCGCTGCTCACGGCGCCGGGCAAGGTCGCCGCCGACACCAAGCAGTACCTGTACCTGGACCCGACGCGCCTGCTCGAGCGTGCACCGTCGATGTGGGACCCGAACATCGGCCTCGGCACGGTCACGCACCAGAACATCGGTTACCTGTTCCCGATGGGCCCGTACTACTGGGTCATGGAGAACGTGGGCTTCCCGAGCTGGATCGCGCAGCGCATCTGGCTCGGCAGCATCGTGTTCTTCGCCGGGCTCGGCGTCCTGTACCTGCTCCGCACGATCGACATGCGCGGCCCGGGCGCGGTCGTCGCCGCCCTCGCGTACATGCTGAGCCCGTACTCCCTGCACTACGCGGCCCGCATCTCGGTGATCCTGCTCCCGTGGGCCGGGCTGGGATGGTTGCTCGCGCTCATGGTGCGCGCGCTGCGCAAGGGCGGATGGCGATATCCCGCCGCGTTCGCCATCGTCGTCCAGATCGTCGGGAGCGTGAACGCGACCGCGCTCGTGTTCGCGCTCCTCGCGCCGCTGCTGTGGGTCCCGTACGCGGTGTTGATCACGCGAGAGGTCGACTGGCGACGAGCCGCGCTGACACTGGCGTCGCATCGGAGTGCTCACCCTGGGCGCGTCGTTGTGGTGGATCGCCGGCTTGTGGGCGCAGGGCAGCTACGGCATCGACATCCTCAAGTACACCGAGACGGTCAAGACCGTCGCCACCGCGGGCGTCGCACCCGAGGTGCTGCGCGGGCTCGGCTACTGGTTCTTCTACGGCGGCGACAAGCTCGGCAACTGGATCGAAGCCAGCGTCCACTACACGCAGAGCCGCCCGCTCATCGTGGTCAGCTACGCCGTCCCGACGCTGGCGCTGCTCGCGGCCGCGTTCATCCGGTGGCGTCACCGCTTCTACTTCGCCGTCCTCATGGTGATCGGCGTCGCCATCGCCGTCGGCGCCCATCCGTTCGACGACCCGTCGCCGTTCGGCGCGCTGCTGAAGGCGTTCGCCGACAGCTCGAACGCGGGTCTCGCCCTTCGGAGCGTCGGGCGTGCGGTGCCGCTCGTCGCGCTGGGCGCGGCGGTGCTCCTGGGCGCGGGGGTCACGGCGTTCGTGCGCTGGCTCGACCGGCGCAACCTGCACCGGTACGCGCTGGCCACCGTCGGGCTCGTCGGCGCGATCGTGATCGCGGCGCTCCCGGCGCTTATGGAACGGCGATTACTACGGCAAGAACCTGCAGCGACCCGAGGCGATCCCGAACTACTGGACCCGGGCGATCGCCGCCGTCGACGCCAAACCGCACGACACCCGCATCCTCGAGATGCCGGGCTCCGACTTCGCGTCGTACCGGTGGGGGAACACGGTCGACCCGATCACACCCGGCCTGACGGACCGCCCCTACGTCGCCCGGGAGCTGATCCCGTACGGCACGCCCGAGACGAACGACCTGCTCGAACGCGCTCGACGGGCGGATCCAGGAGGGCCTGATCGACCCCAACGCGATCGCACCGATCGCCCGGCTGATGAGCGCGGGCGACATCCTCCTGCGCTCCGACCTGCAGGTCGACCGGTACAACCTCGTGCGCCCGAAGCAGATGGAGCAGCTCCTCTATCCACCCCCGCAGGGGATCGGCGCGCCGACCGGCTACGGCACCGAGCCTCGGCCCGCCGCTCGACTACCCACTGCTCGACGAGAAGGCGCTGGCGTTGCCGGCCGGCACTCCCAACCCGCCGCCGGTGGCCGTGTTCCCCGTCGAGGGCGCGCCGCCGATCGTCCGGGCCCAGCCGGCAGCCGGCCCGTTGCTCGTCGCCGGCGGCGGCGACGGCCTGGTCGACATCGCGGGCCTCGGCATGCTCGACGGGAACAGCCTCGTCCAGTACTCGGCGTCGTACGCCGGCCAACCGGCCGCGCTCCGCAAGCAGGCCGACACCGACGGCGCGGCCCTCGTCGTGACCGACTCGAACCGGCGCCGTGCCCGGCGGTGGAGCACGGTCCGCGAGAACGTTGGGTACACGGAGCGGCCGGGCGAGAAGCCGCTCGTGCACGACCCGTCCGACGCCCGACTCGACGTCTTCCCCGGCGCGGGTGACAACGCCTACACCGTGACCGAGCAACGCGGCGCGACGGTGCAGGCGTCCGCGTACGGCAACAACATCTCGTACACGCCCGAAGACCGCCCGGCGCGCGCGATGGACGGCGATCTCCGCACGGCGTGGAAGGTGGGGGACTTCGCCCCGGTCAACGGCGAGCACATCCGCGTCACGCTCGACCACCCGGTCACGACCGACCACCTCAACCTCGTGCAGCCGCTCTACGGCGACCGCAACCGTTGGATCACCAAGGCGACCCTGCGCCTCGACGGCGGTCACGAGGTCACGACGAGCCTCGGCGACGCATCCCGCACGGACGCCGGTCAGACCGTGACGTTCCCTCGCCGCACCGTGAAGTCGTTCGACATCACCGATCGACGACACGAACGTCGGGAAGCGGGCGAGCTACAGCGGCGTGAGCGGGGTCGGCTTCGCCGAGATCCGCGTCCGCGACGACGCCCCCGACGCGCAGGACGTGCACGTCGAGGAGATCACGCGCATGCCGGTCGACCTCACGCACGACCTCGGCGGCGACTCGCTCGCTCACCGCCTCGTCTTCTCGATGAACCGGTCGCGAACGATCCTCGTGCCGCCCCGGTACTCCGAAGACGAGCGGAACCTGACGCGGGCCTTCGACGTGCCTGCCGGCGCGCGAGTTCGACCTCGCGGGAACAGCCCGGATCTCGACCACCGCGCCCGACGAGCTCGTGGACCAGCTCCTCGGCATCCCCGGCGCCGACGCCGGTGGGGTCACGGCCAGTTCGTCCGCCCGCCTCCCGGGTGACCTCCAGGCCCGGGCGTCGTCGGCGATCGACGGCGACCCGTCCACCGCCTGGACCACGCCGTTCGCCACTCCTGTCGGTCAGTCGATCGACGTCGATGCGGGGCAGCCGGTCACGTTCGACCACCTCGACCTGCAGGTCGTCGCGGACGGGCGCCACTCCGTGCCGACCCGCCTGCGCATCGACGCCGACGGGCAGACCCGCACGGTCGACCTGCCCGCGATCGGGGACCAGCGGGGCGAGAACGCGACGACGCCGGCGACCGTGTCGTTCGACCCGGTGACCGCGAGGAACGTGCGCGTCACGATCGAGTCCGTGCGTGCGGTCTCGACGCGCGAGTACTACTCGAACACGCCGATCGTGATGCCGGCCGCGCTGGCCGAGCTCGGCATCCCGGGTGTGCAGCGACCGGCGGTCGCCGATTCACTCCCCGGCACGTGCCGTGACGACCTCCTGACGGTCGACGGCGCACCCGCTCCCGTCCGCGTGACCGGATCCACCGCCGACGCGGCGGCGGGCCGTCCGCTGAGCGCGGAGCGGTGCGACCCGACCACCGGCGCCGCATCGTCGTCGCCGCTCGCGCTCGAGCGCGGTCAGCACGTCCTGCGGTCGGCGCTCGGCGTCGACACGGGCGTCGACCTCGACGGGATCGTGCTCGGTTCCGAAGCCGGCGGTGCGCCGCTCGCGCTCGGCGCGCGCGGCACGGTCCCCGCCGCTGCGTCGACGGCGCCCACGGGCGGCACGCCGAAGGTCGAGGTCACGTCCTCGGGGCGCACGAACATGAAGCTGCACGTCACCGGGGCCGACAAGCCGTTCTGGCTCGTGCTCGGCGAGAGCCACAACCGTGGGTGGGTCGCGTCGGTCGACGGCCACGATCTGGGGAAGGGCAACCTCGTCAACGGGTACGCGAACGGCTGGCTCGTCGACCCGAAGAAGGCCCACACGCTCGACGTGACGCTCACGTGGACGCCACAGCGCACGGTATGGATCGCGCTCGCGATCTCCGGCCTCACCATGCTCCTGTGCACTGCCCTCGCGCTGGGTCTCTTGTCGCGTCGCACGCCGGGCGTCGGCAGCCGCAGGCGGCGGAGGCGACAAGGGAGCTCGACGAGCCGCCGGCATTCCGCTGGCCGCTGGTGGCGGCGGGGACGCGCCCGCGCAATCTGGTCGTGGCCGCGACCGCGATCGGCGCCGGGCTCGTCGCCGCGGTCCTGATCAAACCGCTGCCCGGGCTCCTCGTCGGCCTGCTCGTGCTGGCGGCGCTCGTCCGCCCCCGTTGGCGTGTCGTGCTCGCGATCGGTGCCCCACTCGCGCTCGGCATCGCCGGCCTGTACGTGCTCCTCGAACAGACCCTCAACGAGTATCCGCCGGTGTTCGAGTGGCCGACCTTCTTCGACCGGGTGCACGTGCTGGGCTGGCTCGCGGTCGCGCTCCTCGCCGCCGATGCGCTCGTCGAGGTCGTGCGCACCCGGCGCCGCCGACCCGGAGAGCCGCCCGCCAGCGGTTAGGTTCGAGGCGCACCGATGATCCCCCGGCATCGACCTTCTCTCGTCCTCGCGACGCTCGTCGTCGCGACGGCATTCGTGATCCTGGCGTCTCCTCTCGCGGCCGGCGCTCGGCCGGCCGTCGATGATGCCGGCCGCGTCTCGAAATCCGGCGACGAGCTCGCCAAGGCCGGCGGCGCCAAGTTCCGCGGAACCACCAGCTCCGCCGGCGGCGGAAAAGGCGGGACGGTCACGTTCGACGGCTCGATCGACTTCACGAGCCGCGCCGCCGAGTACTCGGTCGACGCGGCGGCCATCGGGCTGCAGGGAACCGGCAAGGTGCGCACCCTCGTGGCCGGCGGCGTCCTGTACCTGAGCCTCGATGCGGTGGGCGGCATCGATCCGTCGTCGAGCCCCGACCTCGCGGGCAAGAAGTGGCTGAAGCTCGACCCCAAGGTGTTCGGCGGCGGAGGCCAAATCGGCCAGAGCGATCCCAACGGCAGCCTCGACGCGTTGCGGGGCGTCAAGGGCAATGTGAAGCGGGTCGGCAGCGAGAAGGTGCGCGGCACCCGCACGACGCACTCTCGCGTGACGATCGACGCCGATCAGGCGGTGAACAGCGCGCCGGAGGCGCAGCGCGACGAGGTACGAAACAGCATCGGAACATTCGGATCCAAGACGATTCCCGCCGACGTGTGGATCGACGGCAAGGGACGCCTCCGCAAGGTGCGGCTGCACGTCGCGGCGTCGACGACGACGACCAAGGGCTCGGTCACGTTCGAGTACTTCGACCTCGGAGCACGCGTGAACGTCGGAGCACCGCCGGCCAACGAGGTCGTCGACTTCCAGGATCTGCTCGGCGGGAGCCCGAGCACGACGGGACCGACCGGGGCAGCAGGAGGGTGAGCATGAGGTCGAGCACGAGAAAGGCACGCTTCGTGGCCGTCGCGGCGGTTCTCGTCGGCACCGCGGTCGGCGGCCTCGCGCCGGTCGTGGCCGCGGACCCGGCCGACTACCCGGTGACGCTGTTTCCCTCCGGCGCGGCCAGCCCGTTCTCGATCACCCGCGGCCCCGACGGTGCGTTGTGGTTCACGTTCTCGAACGGGACGGAGTTCGGGAACGCCATCGGTCGTATCGATACGGGGGGCAACGTCACGCGCTTCGAGCTGCCGAATCCCGGCAGCCAGCCCGGCTGACATCACGACCGGGCCCGACGGAGCGTTGTGGTTCACCGAGGAGTTCGGCAACCGGATCGGGCGCATCACGACGACAGGATCGATCACCGAGACCGACGCTCGCGACGGCCGACAGCCGTCCGCAGGGCATCGTGGCCGGGCCCGACGGTGCGTTGTGGTTCACGGAGGCCGGTGCGTCGAACGCGGTCGGCCGGATCACGACGGCCGGGGTCGTCACCAACGAGTTCAACACGCCGAGCCAACCGAGCAGCCCGCTGGACATCGCCGTCGGCTCCGATGGTGCGATGTGGTTCACCGAGCAAGCGGCCAACAAGATCGGCCGCATCACGACCGCGGGCGCGATCACGGAGCACGACGTGCCGACCGCGGGCACGAACGTCTTGGGGATCGCTGCCGGTCCCGACGGCGCGCTGTGGTTCACCGAGCAGAACACCCACAGCATCGGCCGCATCACCACGGCCGGGTCCGTCACGGAGCACCCGATCCCGAGCGGCTCGACGCCGGCGTACATCGCGGCGGGACCCGACGGAGCGCTCTGGTTCACGGAGGTGAACGACCAGACCGGCGACCACGTCGGCCGCATGACCACCGACGGGACGGTCACCGACGAGCTCCCGATCGCGACGTCCGGCCTCGAATGCTCGCCGACCGGCATCACCGCCGGCCCCGACGGCAACGTCTGGTTCACCTGTGAGCTCGCCGATCAGATCGGCCGCATCGCCGTGCCCAAACCTGCTCCGCCCGGCCCCGCCCCCGCGCCGGCGCTGGCCGCGGTCACCGCGGAGCCGCGCTTCACAGGCTGATCGTTCTCGACGGGTTCGACACGCAGACGGCACCTCCGGAACGCCCAGCCTGCGGGCCACGCAGTGGGCGCTGTTCGGCACCGTCGCGGTCGCGGCGGTGATCCAGCAGGTCCAGGTCTCGTGGTTGGCGCGGACGGTGACGAACGACGACGCCACGCTGTTGTGGTACTCGGCGCAGGAGTGGGCGTCGCGCCAGGTGCGCCAACCGGGCTTCTACGGCCAGTCGTACGGCAGCACGCTCGAAGGGCTCCCGCTCGACGCGCTCGGCCGGCTCGGGCTCGACTTCTGGATCGGGCTCCCCGTGGTGATGGGAATCTTCGCGATCGCCGGCTGGTCGCTGCTTTCGCTGGCCGCGCTGGCGCCGTTCGCATCGGGTGCTCGCCGCCGCCGCGTCGCGGCGCCGGTGTTCCTGTCGGCGTACTACGCGTTCTTCGTCACGACCGTGCCGACGTGGACGGCACCGCGCTTCCTCGCGGTCGCCGGCGTCGCGCTCCTGATCATGCCGCGACTGCCTCGGCGCGTCGAAGCGCTCGCCTTCGCTCTGCTCGGCCTAGGCGTGGTGATGGACCCGAGCAATGCGCTGCTCGGCGTGCCGGTTGTCCTCTGGTTCCTGCTGTCACACCGCCCCGCGCGCAGCGCGTCGCGTGGCTCGCTGCTGCGGCCGTGATCCCCGCGGCATGGTTCGTGTGGTCGTGGGCTTTCTTCCGGGCACACCCCGACTACGACCTGCACGGCGCGCTCTCGCTCCGGCCGAGCTGGGACCTGCTCTCCCACAACGTGACCCACCTCGGGTCCTTCTTCGATCTGTTCACACCCGAGCTCGCTCCGTCCTGGCTCGTCCCCGCCGGGGTGTTCCTTGCACTGATCGCCGTCCTCGTCAGCCGACGCGTCGCGATGTACGTCGTTCCGGCGATCAGTGCGTTCGCCCTGCTGCTCTGGGGAATGACGACGCCCAAGGCAGACCCGTTCGCGAGCCTCGGGAAGTTCCTGCCGCAAGGTCGCCTGCTCCTGATGCTGCCGTACCTCCTCTGGTTCCTCGCGTTGCTCGTCGCCGAAAGCCGTGCGCTCCGCCGCATCCGTGTTCCCACTCGAGCGGCGTTGGCGGTGCTGACGGCCGTCACCCTCGTGTCGCTGGGCGCGCGTTTCGTGTCGGGGAGTGTCGCCGATGTGCGCGACGAGTCCGTCGCATACGGTCGTCGTGGCCTCTACTCGTTCGGGCCCGTCGAGAACATCCGCGCTACATGTGCCGAGGTGCGCCGGTCGGCCAGGCAAACCGGGGCATCGATTGCCGTGTTCGTCAAGAACCCCGCCCAGCCGAACGAGGACCGGGCGCTGGCATACGGCTGCGGCGCGCTCGCCTACGGTCGGATGGACACGCTCGAGCCCGACTACGAGCGCAGGACGTGGCGCCTCTACGACGAGCTGCACCGGACCCGAACCGCAGCGGTGCTCTGGGGCGTGAAGCGCGACTACTGCGGCTACGCGCGGTGGCGAGTGGAGCAGTGCAAAGAGTTGCAGCCCGGGGTCGTGGCGGTGACGTTCAAACGCCAGTCCCTGCTCGTGCTGCTCTCGTCGCTCGAGATCCCGGTCCGGCCGTTCGGGCCCGATTGCCGGCCCAAGATCGACCTGGCCGCGATCGGCTGCGACGACCCGCTGAAGCTGTCGCCGCACGAGCTGGTGACCGGCCCGCCACCCGCCGACCCCAACATGGCGAAGGCATTGGTCGACGCGGCATTCGCGGCGCGTGTTCGACACCGGATCGAACGGCCGCCTCGAGAACGTCGAGGGAGAGCCGCCACTCTCCCAACCGCTCCAGGACGAAGTCGCGGGCACGAGCGCGCCCGAGGACCGCGTGCAGGACGTGCAGTTCCTCGACCCCCGCCAGGCGCTCGTCACGTTCGACGCTGCTTCGGGCGGCGCGCAATCCGACGAGTCAACGTTGACCGGGCGCGCCGTCCTCGTGGGGGACTCCTGGGTCGTCACCCGGGACACGTTCTGCCGCGACACGTTCGTCTCCGGCCTCGGCCAGTGCTGACCGCGACGCCAGACCGAGCCGGCCTGGACAACGGTCAAACGGGGCAAATAGGATAAACCCCTCGCCGGTCGGGCGGGGCCAAGGGGGGAACAGTGGGAAGGCCGGTCTCTCGTCGGGTGCTCGCCGCCGTCGCGGCCGGCGCCGCCGCGTTCGCAGTCGCCGGGGTTGCCTACGCGAGCAGTAGCGGCGGGTACAGCCCGGCCGCGGAGGACTGCCCGAACGACGCCGATGCCAACAACGCCGGCGAGCCCGGCGCGGCGCAGCCGAACGCCGCCGTTCCGGGCTGCCACAACCTCAAGGTCAATGTCGCGGACGGCCAGGGCAACCGGTACGCGGAGTTCGGGGTCGACCAGATCCCGAACGGCTCGAGCGAGGGGAGCGCCGAGGCTCTGCCCCACGGGTTCGACGCCGCCGTCGACGCCAACGGCACTCCGGCAGGTACGCCCACCGACACGTGCGCGCCGACCGGCTCGGGCGTTGCCGCGCACGGCGACGTGACCAATCCGGCGGCGACCACCGGCACGCCCTGCACGGCCGCGCCCGGACAGAACGCGGCCGGACTCCTCACCTGGGCGGGCGTCTACTTCGGCGCCGACGACAACCTCGACTTCGGCGAGCACGACGGCGCGAGCGGCAAGCACGGCACGAGCCAGGTGCAGGACGGCCCGTCCGACGGCGGCGCGATCGTCGTCAACTGGCACCCCACAGAGCTCGTCGGATGGGCGGACCTGATCACGCACGCCGACACCTCGCCGCTGTTCTGGAACCCGGTGCCGGTTGCCGACGCCGGCGAAGGCGAGTGCGCCGACGGCTACTGCACGAGCGTCCATACACGCCGGCGGAGCGTGTACGAGGGCGGCGGCAATGGCAGTCGCGATGTGTACGACTACTCGGGGAAGCAGTGGGACCCGTACACGTGCAACAGCGGGGACCAGACGGCGGAGTCACCGGAGTCGTGCGGCGGCCAGTCCATGAACAGCTGGCGGCAGCAGGAAGCCGGAACCGTGAACGCCGAGCCGGGCGTGCAGGTGTACGAGGATCCCGACCCGCAGGCGTCGCCGCTCGATCCGGCGTACGAGGCCGGCGCGACTCCGCAGCCGACGCTCTATCCGATTCCGGCGTGTACGCCGGCACGTGCGGGGTGACCGCCGGAGGCGGCCCGGTCGCGACCGTGCCGCCCGGCACACCCGGCACGAACAGCGCCGGACAGGTCAGCGTCTCGACCGGCTGCTGAGCCGGAGCGCTCGCGTCCCTGCAGGGGCATTATGACGCACGTGCGCAGACGTGTGGCCTGCCGTATCGGCCCTCGACATCGGTTCGCGGTGGTCGTGTCCAACAGCGCTCCCAGGCGCCCGGCTTCTGTGATCCGGCCTTTTCGTTCACCCGGGACCGTGAGCCTGGTTCAGTATCCCGCCGGGAGCTTCGACGGCGACTACGCCTGCTAAGGAGCCCTTGACGACCTCCGTCGTCGACGCAGCGCGTCGGCAACAGTCTCCGACGAGTCGCCGCCGCGCCCGCTGGATCCCGGCGGCGGCGTTGCCGATCGCCGCCGCCTTCCTGGCGCTCCCTCTCGTCATCGCGATGATCCCGTTGGTCGGTTACCGCTGGCATCCGGTGTCGGACCTCGCGCTGGAGGCCCTCCGCGTCAAGGACGTCGGCGGACATCACACGCCGCTGGTCGGCGTGCAGTCCCGGTTCGGATGGTTTCATCCCGGGCCGCTGATGTTCTGGCTCTTCGCTCCGTTCGACCGGCTGTTCGGCGAGACGGGCCTCCTCGTGGGCGAGGCTGCCTTCAACGCCGCCGCGCTGGTGGGAGCCCTCGTCGTCGCGCGGCGACGAGGCGGACTGCCAATGCTCGCATTCGTGGCAGTCATGGCCGCGTTGCTGAGTCGCGCGATCGGTCCTGCCGTCCTGATCGAACCATGGAATCCGTGGGTTCCCGTGCTGCCGTTCTTGCTGTACGTGCTGCTGGCGTGGTCGGTCGCAGACCAGGACTGGGCGGCGCTCCCGTGGCTGGTGGGCATCGGCTCGTTCGTCGTGCAGACGCACGTGGGCTTCGTGCCCGCGGTTGTCGGGCTGGGCGCCATCGTGTGCGCTGTTCGGCGCTTCGGCCCACTCCGTGCTCGCGCCCGTCAGAGCCGCGAGAGCCGCGTGGTCGAGGAGACGACGCGGTGGCCGACGCGCCGCTGGATCCTCGTGGCCGTGGTCGTTGGCGCGTTGCTGTGGCTGGCACCGGTCGTTCAACAGTTCACCGGAACCACCGGGAACCTCGGGGACATCATCGACTCGTTCCGGCACCCGACGGAGCCGGCGGCCGGATGGGGGATCGGCTTCGGGGTCATGGGCCGCGAGCTCGGCGTCGTCGGTCCGTGGATCACGGGAGACGACGTGGGGCCGTCGGGCTTCCTCGAGACTGCATCGACGATCCCGGCGACGCTCCTGATCCTGGCGACGGCCGCTCTCGGCGCGCTCGCGTGGCGCCGCGGCGCGAAGGACGCAGGACGCCTCGCGGCGCTTGCCGTCGCCGGCGCGGTGCTGGGCGTCGTGGGGGTGTCGCGCATCACCGGCATCCTCGGCCCGTACCTTGCGCGATGGACGTGGGTGGTGGCGGCTCTCGTCTGGCTCTCGCTCGCGTGGTCACTCTGGTCGCTGCTCTCACGGGCCTCCATCACCAGAGCGCTCGTTGCGGCGGCACTCGTGGCCCTGATCGGAGTTACCGCGAGCACCGCGTGGGCGGCCGCATCGGTTCGCGCGCCGGACCATCAGTTCTCCGACACGATCGCTCGGCTCGGCCCATCGACGGCAGCCCACCTCGAGCGCGACCAGAGGTACCTGCTGACGTTTGTCGACAGCGAGAACTCGGGGGCGATGGGGGAGGGGATGTTCCTGGACCTCGCCGAACGCGGCCGTCAGGTTCGGGTCGAGCCGGAGCTCTCGCGCCTGGTCGGCTCATGGCGAACGGCGCGCAGAGCTCGGGTCGACGGTGTCGTGATAGTGGTCGCGGGGGGCGACCTCGAGCGGGGTTGGCGCCCACCGGCGGGCGCACGGCGCATCTCGGCGTACGACCCCTTGAGCCCGCGAGAGCGGACCCGTTCACAGCGCCTCGAACGCCAGGCGCGCGACACACTCGGACCCGACGCTCCGTCCGGGGCGCTGCCGCTCGTCAGCGCGTTCGGCCGGCAGGAGCTCGTCGACAACGGTGTCGACCCTCACGTCGTCGACGAGTTGCGGCAGCTCCACGAACGCGGCGACGTGTACTCGGTGTACCTCGCGCCCGCGTCCTGACAGGGCTCACGCCGATCGGCGCCACACGGCCGGCCCGGTAGAGGCGAACCTATGCTTCGCCGTCATGCCCCGGCACGGTGCCTCCTTGGTTCCGTGTACCGCCGGCTTGGTCCTGCTTCCGCGACTTCGACCGCCGAGCGACGGTGGCTTCTCGGCATCGTGCTGACGGGGGCGGTCTTGCGCCTCGGGTGGGTCCTCTACGCCGCGAGGGAGCCTCGGGGCTTCAACGATCCGATTCTGTACGAGGTCTTCGCGGCGCGCATCGCCGACGGACACGGATATACGTACGCGACCGGGCACGCGACCGTGTACTACCCGGTGGGCTATCCCGGTGCCCTCGGTGCAGTCGTGTGGCTCGTGAGGCTGCTCCCTTTCCCCGACAACATCCCGATGACGGCGGCGCTGTTCAACCTCGTTCTCGGCGTCGGGACGATCGTGTTGACGTTCGAGGTGGGACGACGGCTCTTCGACAACAGGGTCGGCCTCGTCTCCGCGGCGATCGTGGCGTTCTGGCCGAACCTGATCTTCCACACCGCCGTCATGCTCACCGAGACGCTCTTCAACTTCTTGGTCATGGGGGCAGTCCTGCTGGTGGTGGCGCTTCCCTCTTCGGCACGCCGAGTCGGCTGGAGACGCTGGGCGGCGTTCGGTGTCGTACTCGGCCTCTCGGCGCTCGTACGGCCGATCTCCCTGACGTTCGTTGCCATCCTCTTCGTGGTACTTCTCGTCGCGCGCTTCGGCTGGGCGGCCGCGGCGCGGTATGTCGGCGTCGCGACGGCGGCGGCGATCGTCGTCCTGGTGCCGTGGACGGCCCGGAACGTCAAGGCGACGCACTCTTTCGTCGTGATCTCGACGAACCTCGGTGACAATCTCTGCATGAGTCGGCATGCCGGCGCCACGGGCGCGTTCCAGGCCGAGCTCCGCCTGCATCGTGGGCCGGGAAATGGGAGCGACGCCGGCCCACGAGGTCGAGGCGAACAGCACGAACACCAGACGCGCCGCGTGCTTCGTGCGAGATCATCCCTTGAGCGAGGTCCGCCTCTGGTTCCTGCGCGGGTACCACACGATCCAGAACGATCACGACGGCCTGCGCGCTTCGGAGTCATACGGCGCCAATCCGTTCGTTCCCGGGGCATTCAGACGTGCGCTGGAGGTCCTCGCCGACGTCTACTTCTTTGCAGCTCTTGTACTCGGCGTGCTCGCCGTGCCGGCGTTCGTCCGACGTGGACGACCGTGGCATCTGTTCTTCCTGCTGGCGGCGGCCGCTCTCGCGGTGCAGCCCGTGATCTTCTTCGGCGACCCGCGCTTCCACGTCCCGGTCCTGCCGTTCATCGCCGTTCTCGCCGCAGTCACGCTCCACCGGGGTCGCTCTCTGCTGAGATCCGTGGCTTGACACTCCACTCGGAGAGCCAGCGGCGGGGCGCTAGGAGGGCGGCTCGATCGAGATCGTTCCCTCCACGTCCATCACGCGCAGCCGCAATGACTGTTTCGACCCGTCGGCGAAGGACACGTCGCAGCCGATCTCCCCGCCTGGTTCGATGATCTGGACCGGACTGGGGCCAAAGTCGATCGTCGCGGGCAGTGAGAGGTGCGCCTGCACGAAGTACTGCAACGCGGGGCCTGTCAGAACGGCCATCAAGGCTTGAAACTCAAGCTTTCCGTTGTGATGGACCCTCGAGACGCGGACGCGCAATGCGGCGCCATCGAGCTCCACGGTGCACGTGATGGGCAGGGTGATGCGCCTTGGACATCGCGCCCTGTCCCGCGGTGGTGCCCGGATAGGCATGTCGGGTCTGCCGCTTCAGTGCGCGTGTGACCTTCGCACGGTCGAGACTCGCCGGTCCTCCTGAACTGCACGC
>CAVVDV010000004.1:0-358033 GCA_963747195.1 uncultured Actinomycetes bacterium | reverse complement strand
TGTCGTGCTCAGGTCGATCACCAGGGTTGGGTGCTCACGCCTGGCCAATCACCTCGCACACATCCACATTGATGAAGGTCGCGGGGGCTTCCGGCATATCCCGGAGCGTGTTGAAGGTCTCTTCGGCAGTTCGCGCGTTCTCCTCGGTGTCGAAGAGCCAGAACGAATGCTGAATGAGGTCACCGTCGTCGGTGCTTCGCGACCAGTAGCCGCCGGACGCCCCGGCCATGCCTTGAACCATCACGATGCCCTGGTTGGCGATCATCGCCCGCGTTTCATCCTCGTGACCCGGCTTGATCTTCACCCGTCCTATGACTGCGTACATGAGGCGTCCTCCGGACTAGTGGTCGAACGGCGCACAGATTGCCCGTTCAGGTCGCCACCGCGCACACGGAAGTGCCGATCGGGCGCGATTGACAGGGCTCATCTGGTGACGTTCGGTGCGCCTGTTATGGCGTGTCGCCGATCGGCACTTCGGGGACGCGCGTTCTGGCCCGGCCAACGCGGAATGAGGGAGCGCCGAACGGCAGATCTGGCGCGGGACGACAGGGGACTGGGCTACCGGCTCGGGAGCGAGTGCGGTAGCCCGAACCATGGGAACACGCTGTTCTCGAAGCGGGTCATGGCGCAGATCCGGTCGCCGGTGAGGGTGAGGACGAACAGGCCGGTTCCGTGGCGGATGCCGGTGGGGGCGCGCAGGTAGGTGCCGAACGCCGGTTGACCGTTGGCTCGCGTCGGGACGAGGTCGAATCTGCGGCCCGGGCGGAGGATGCCGGCGCAGAAGCGGGCGACGACGTCGCGGCCCTCGTATTCGAGGGGCATCGGTGGCATCGACATGAAGACGTCGTCGGTCAGCAGGGCCACGATCGCGTCGAGATCCGCGGACTCGTAGGCGCGGACGAACTCCGCCACGAGCGCCTGCTCGGAGGGTGAGTCGGCGGCGGGAGCCGGTTCGCGCTCGTCGGCCGGCGACCGCCGGCGCTGCAGGCTCGGCACGCGCCCGTTTGAGGGCGCTGGTGACCGACTCGACGGTCGAGTCGAGCATGTCGGCCACCTCCTTCGCGTGGAATCCGAGGACGTCGCGCAAGACGAGCACGGCGAGCTGGCGAGGCGGCAGGAGCTGAAGGGCGGTCACGAAGGCCAGGGAGATGGACTCGGTCTGCTCGTAGCGGGCCTCCGGGCCGAGCGGCACGCCCATCGCGTCCTCGAGCAGCGCGTCGGGATAGGGCTCGAGCCACACGACCTCGCCGAGCCGGGTCGGCTCGGGCGGTTCGACCCCGGGGATGTCCCACTCCTTGGCGGGGCGCCGGCTGGCCGACGCGAAGCGCGTCGAGGCACCGGTTGGTGGCGATCCGGTAGAGCCAGGTGCGGATCGAGGCGCGGCCCTCGAACCCGCCGAGGCCTTGCCAGGCGGCCAGCAGCGTGTCCTGCAGGGCGTCCTCGGCATCCTGGAGCGAGCCGAGCATCCGATAGCAGTGCACCTGGAGCTCTCGGCGGTACGGCTCGGTCAGCTCCGCGGAACGCGTCACCGTCCCCCGCCCGCGCCCTGGCGATCAGCTCGGCTGGCACCTGCTCCACGTTCCGTCACCTTCTCCCCGCATCTTGTCGCACTTCCATCCTGTATGGACGCCGGCCGGGGGGCGAACTGGGCGGTCGCTCGAGCGCCCAGTTCCCCGACGCCGCGGCGCCTGCATCGCTGGTAACAGACGACACCAACGAAAGGAGAACGCGAAATGGGAAAGATCGTGATGAGCGGTCCGCAGAACGTCTCGCTCGATGGAGTGGTCCAGGACCCGGACGGTGAGGAGGGCTTCAGGCTCGGCGGCTGGTTCGTCCAGTTCGGGGGCAAGGACCTCGAAGCGTGGAACAAGGTCGCGCTCGACGAGGCGCTGGGCGCCGAGGCATGGCTGCTGGGTCGGCGGAGCTACGAGTTCTTCGGGGCGCGGTGGCGACCCCGGAGTGGCGAGCTGGCGGACAGGTTGAACAACATGCCCAAGTACGTCGTGTCCTCCACCCTCGAACATCCCGACTGGAACAACTCGACGGTCCTCAAGGGCGATGTGGTGACCGAGGTCTCGAAGCTGAAGCAGGAGCTCGACGGAGAAATCGTCGTCCCTGCCAGCTATCAGCTCGGGCGCACGCTGATGGAGCACGACCTGGTCGACGAGCTGCGGTTGGTCGTCTTCCCGGTCGTGCTCGGGGCCGGCGAGCGCCTCTTCGGCGAGACCAGCGACAAGAAGCCCATGCGCCTCGTCAACACCCAGACCATCGGTGACGGCCTCGCCTTCCTCACCTACGAGCTCGTCCGAGACGCCTGACAACCGAGCGGCGGCATCGGCCGGCGAGAGACTCCTTCGGGGCACCGCCCTCCGCGGGGCGGTGCCCCAGCACGTAGTGCCCAACCTTTCATGGGTGACCTGAGACGCAGAGACGACGTGACGACGCGAGCGCCACGAGCGCGTATGTGCCGATCTGTCGCGCCGGCATGGCGCCACCGGTCGTGATTATCCGCATCGTTAGGAGCGCCGGGTGTCAGCGATGTTGGCAGGACGAAGTGTGGGAGCTACAGCCAGACGAAGAAGCCGGTGCGAAAGGCGCCGCCGACAGGGCCGATTCCTGGTCCGATACCCAGCTCGTCCCGCGATTGATAGGTGCACGGCGGGAGCTGTGGTCGCAGGTGCTTGGGCTGCGACCACAGCTCACTGACAGCTGCTCGTTCTCGTTAGGGGCTGAAGTGCACCGCTCCGGTTGTGCAGCCGACGCCCTGCACCCAGACGTTTTGGACGCCCGGAAGAGTGTTATCGATGTCGTGCGCCGAGACGACCATGTTGGCTTGGAACGACTCGTTGATTCCGTCGCCGGCTCGGTAGAAGTCGGCGTGCAGCACGACGGTGTCGTCGCTGGTACTCACGGGCTTGGGGGCCTCGTTCGCCAAGCACTTGAAGTTCGTGCTCGGCAGGAGAGTGTCGCTGTCCCAACGGACGCCCTCTCCCGTCTGACATCCGGCGAGCAAGCCACTGCCACCCACCGGTGAGGTGCAGCTGAAGCTGCCTCCGGAGTGGGCGGGATGGGTGGAGGAGGAGTTGAAGGCGCCGCCACCGGTCAGGGTGACCGCGCCGGAGGTTCCGGTGATATCGCGTGCATTGAAAGCGAAGCTCGTGTTGGGACCGGCCGCACCAGCCGCGGACGCCCCGAGCACAACAATCGGGACCGCGGCGGCGAACACGGCGAACGCACCCAACCGTTTCAGCGATCTCATGGAGACCCCTCGTCGAGTACCCGGAATGCGGATCATGACAACGCTCCTTCTCTTTGAGGGTCTCTGAGCCCGAGACGAGCTGGGCGGACCCGTTTCGTATGGGGGTGTATCGTTACACTGCCATGCTAAACTAGCCGATAGATTACGCAAGGGGCTGTAATCTATTTAGTCGAGGAGGGCGTCGTGGCAATCAAGGATCGTGCCGCTGGGGACACCGAGGGCGCGTCTCGAGGCCCGGGTCGACCCCGCGACGCCCGCCACGACCAAGCCATCCTCGACGCGACGCTGGGGATCCTGCTGGAACAGGGCTACCGGGGCGTCACCATCGAGGGTGTCGCCGCCCGCGCCGGGGTCGGCCGGCCCACCATCTACCGCCGATGGCCCTCGAAGCCCGCAGTTGTCGTCGCGGCGCTGGTCCAGTCGGACCGGCTGGCCCTCCCAGCGCCGGACACGGGTTCGTTGCGAAACGACTTGATCGCCGTGCAACAACACCAGATCGAGCGGATGAACTCGCCCGACGCTCGTCGGGTCACGGCCGGGCTGATCGCGGATCTGGCCGACGACCCGGAGCTTGCCGACACCTATGTCAGCCAATTCCTGGCGCCGCGCCGCGCCACGGTATGGGAGGTCCTCTCACGCGGCGTCGACCGGGGAGAGCTCGACGCCGACGTCGATCTCGCCTTCGTTTACGACCTGCTGGTCGGGCCGCTCTTCATGCGAGCCGTCGTATGGGGACAGCCCCTGGCGGCCGACGCCGCCGAAAAAACCGCAGACGTGATCCTGGCCGCATTCGCCCCAACCACCAGCCGTTGACCCAAAAGCTCGACGGGACGGCGTTGTGCTGGTCCGACCGGAGTGTGGGGCTAACGGCTGCACAGTCTCGAGATAGCAGTCGACTGGCGGGACAAGGCGCAACCCCTACGCCCCCAATTGCAAGATCTATGCGCACTCCGCGCAGAGCCCGTGTCCCCTCGAGTGCCGTGACCAGACTCGAAACATCCTCCAAATCGCTGATCTGACCCCGTACAGCGTCGGCGAAACGCACACAACTGAACTGACAACGCAGACATCTTCGACTGGCACAGACAACGCCGAGCTCCAAGACCGGGGCAGCTCGCTCGGCTGGCAGGTGGCGGCTCGTCGAGTCGGCGAGACCGTTCTCTACTGGTCCGGTCAGGCCACTACGACGCAGAAGCAAGGAGGCTGAAGATGGAACCACCGCAAGGGCCGCCGCTGGCGAACACCATCACCCTCGGCGTGAGGAACGTCAACGCGCAGCGGGCCTTCTACCTGGCCCTCGGTTGGCCCCTGGTGCTCGACACAGAGGACTTCGTCGTGTTCGAACTGAGGGGGGCTCTGCTCGCCCTGTTTCCAGTGGAGAAGTTGGCTGCCGACGCGCACGCGGAGCCAGAAATCGGACAGGGCGGCATCCGGTTCAACATCATCATCACCGTTGACGCCCCCGACGAAGTCGATGCGCTGGCGGAGACCGTTCGCCGGGCCGGGCGGGAGGTTCACGAAGCCTCCGACCGACGCCGCGTTCTTCGTCGGTCGCGACGCCTACTTCGCCGATCCGGAGGGCAACTACTGGGAGATCGCGTGCGCGCCGCCCGACAACCCGGTCGTGGCTGCCTCCCGCCGAGCGGCCGGAGTCGAGCAATGAACGCCAGACGCTGAACACACCTTGATGGTGCTCGGTCGTCATCGCGCTCGCCCCTGCTTTGTCGCGATGCGGCGAGGTCTGACTTCCGATCAGGAGTGCCGGGTCGTGGTTGTCGGGGACCGACCGACGGCCTTGGGCACGAGGTTGGCGCAGGCGCTGATGGCTCGATTGAAGGCCGGACCGGTGCGTTGGATCGGGCCGACCGTCGGGTCCCAGCCGTGATCCTGAAGACAGCTGACGAGTCGCTGGACATTCCTCGCTCCCCCGCGGAGAAAACCTCCCTGCCCGGTCGGCGTCGGGGCGGTGATCTTGGCCGTCCGTACGGCGGCGGCTCGTCCCGCGCAGTCGTAGAGGCCGCTCGGTCCGCTGCTTCCCCACGCGGCGGCGTCGACGGGTGCGCAGGCTTGGTTCACCAGTGCCGAGATGTCGTTCGTCGCTTGCGGAACGCCGCCGGGCGCGACGAAACGCAGCTGATGGTGCTGGACGAGGTCGGCCAGCTTCGCTCGGGTCATGGCCGGGTCGGTACCTTGGAAACCGCCCATTGCCATCACCGAGTCGCCGCTGATAATGGCCGGTGCGGCTTCGCGCGCGTTCTGCACGGCGAGGATCCAGCGTTCGCCGTGGTGCTGGCTGCGCAACCACGCGAGCTCTTCCGCGGAGATGCCTGCGGTCCGGAAGCCGGCGCCTGCGCGCCCGCCGAATCTCATGAAGCCACCGTCAGCGCCTCCGCCCGCCGTGCCTTCCACTGCCGACGAGGTCTGCGGGCGCGCAGTGAGCTCCATGCTCGATGCGGGATGACGGACGGCAACAGCCGCCCACGCCGCCGGCGCCACGAGCGCCGCCAAGACCGCCACTCCGGCCAGCGCCCCGATGGCTCGGCGTAGCCACGGCCACACCCACGCCGCCGCCACGCCACCGACGGCGACCGCCGCCAGCACTACGGGGACGAGGATGCGCAGCCCCTCGTACGCCGGGACGCGGCGCAACAACACGACTTGGACTACAGCAGTGCCGATCGCCCCGACCGCCAACCATCCTGCCGCGCCGCGGCCGCCGCGTCGGACGAGCTCGACTCCGATGCCGACCAGGGCGGCCACCGCGGGTGCGAACGCAGCCACGTAGTAGTTGTGGAACGTGCCCTGGGTGTAGGCGAACACGAAATAGCTCACGATCCCCAGACCACCCCATATGAGGAGCGAAGCGGTCTGGGCATCACGTCGTCGCCGATGGATCGCGACGGCCAAGCCACCGACGAGCGCGACGCCCGCGAACACGACGAGCCACATCACCTGGTCGCCCATGCCGCCGTTGAAGAGGCGACCGATCCCGGGCGTCCCACCGAACTGGTTGCCGCCCGGACCGCCTCGGGTCGGGATGTCCAGCCGCGCGAATCCGGCGCCCCCGTTCGAGCCCGTGAGCCGACCGAAGCCGTTGTAGCCGAAGATCAAGTCCTGGGCGGTGTTGTTGGTGCTGTTGGCGACGTACGGTCGGCTCGAAGCGGGCGTCAGGTCGAAGAGCGCCACCCATCCCACCGCGACCACGAGGAACGCGACCCCGGCGACGGCGAGGTCGCGGACGCGTCGCCACCAGCCTTCCGGGCCCGAAGCGAGGTACGCGAGCACGATCCCGGGCACCACGACACCCGCGACCAACAGCTTGGTAAGGAACGCCAAGCCCACCGCCAACCCTGCAACCGCCAACCAAACCGGCCGGCGTTGGCTGATCGCCCGCTGCGTCGCGTACGCAGCTGCCACCAGACACAACACGAGGGTCGCGTCAGGATTGTCGGAGCGGCTGACGGCGACGACGACCGGAGTGAGCGTGAGCGCCACTCCCGCGACGAGCGCGGCCCACCGGCCCCACGCCAGCCGCACCGTCGCCATGAGCAACCACACCGCAGCTGCCCCGCACAGCACCGAGGGCAGGAGCAACGACCAGCTCGAGTACCCGAACACCCGGGTTGAGAACGTCTCGAGCCAGAGCGCCAGCGGCGGCTTGTCCGTGGTGATCCAGCCACCGGGGTCGAAAGCGCCGAAGAGAAAGTTCTTCCACGATCCGTCCATCGAACGTACGGCGGCGGCGTAATAGGTCTGGCCGTAGCCGTTCTTCGATACACCCCAACCAAAGAACACCAGCGCCGCGACCGTGACCGCGATCTCAGGGAGGCGCGCCCGCACGCCCATGACGCCGGCTCGCCAGTGCACCGAAAACCAGCCGCGCCACCCCGCCGCGTCAGTGTCGCGTTGCTCACGGACGATCGGCGTTGGCCCAGAGGATGACGTCGGCGCAGTCGGCAGCTCGGGAGACAAACGAGGCTCTCCTAGCTCCCCGGGAGGGAGACACCCTGGGTCGTGTCCCACCCGGTCCGGACCCTAGGACGCTCGAGGCTTGAAGAGGCGTCGCGCGGCTCGCAATCCGGCGCGGTCCGGGATGACGGTGCGGACTACCCGTCGCGCCACGAGACGCAGTACACGGAGGTGGGCTCGGACAGGCCTTTGAGCTGCACTGGTTCGCAAGCCTGAAAGTGGAATCGCTTGCCGATGCAGAGCTCCCGCACGACAAGAGACACGGCGATCTCACCCGCAGGCGCGGAATCGCAGAGACGCGCGGCGAGTTGCACCGAAGCACCGAACAGGTCGTCGTTGTGGTCCGTGATCGGCTCCCCGGCACTGATCCCGATCTTCACGTCGAGCGGTACAGGGTTGCCGTCGTTGTGATCGCGGAACGCCCGCTGGGCGGTAATCGCGAACGTCACCGCGGAAGCGACAGACGCGAACGAAGCCATGATCCCGTCGCCGGTGTGCTTCACCTCGCGACCGTTGTGCAGTCCGAGCAGCTCTCGAATGACCTTGTCGTGGACGCGTACGAGCTCGAGGTGCTCGTAGTCCCCTAGCAAAAACGTCTGCTCGACCGACCCGCAGAGGTCGGTGAACACGATCGCCCGCATCGCCGGCGCTTCGTACGGGGTTCCTGCCGGGTGCGGAGGTCGTTCGCCGAAGAGCGCGTTCACCGGGACCATCGGGTCGACATCGAGGATCGTTCCCCCGAGCTGGTGGTGGGCGTCTTCGGGCAGGTCACGGCGATCCATGGAGATGGGCACGTTCGAAACATACGCACCCGGTGGAACCGCGGTCCCGTCGTGAAGAGAAATGTGGCATCCGCCACTATTACGCCCTCATTCGCGTGGCCCGTGACTCACGTCTCACTTCGTCAGCAATCCATCTCGGCCTTATGTCCGTAGCTGCTAGTCGTATGCCGCCCGGATTGAACACAGTCTCCGATGAGGCGCTGGTGGCGGGCCTCGCGAGTGGCGATCAGGACGCCGCGTCCGAGTTCGTGCGTCGCTACCAGCGACGGATCTTCGGGCTGGCATCGACGATCGTCCGCGATGTCGGGTTAGCCGAGGATGTTGCCCAAGAGGCATTCGTTCGCGCTTGGCGACATGCAGCCAACTACGACCCGCGCCGCGGGACCGTCACCACGTGGCTGTTGACCATCACCCGCAACCTCGCCATCGACACACTCCGAGTCAGGCGGCCGACCGCCGTGGATCCGGAGTCCCTGCCGGGGTTGCACCTGGCGTCCGCCGACCCATCACCCGACGAGGTTCCGGGCTTGCGTGACGATGCCGCACCCATTGCGCGCTGCAATCGGCCGCCTCCCCGAAGAGCAGCGAAGAGCCCTGATCATGGCCGGCTTGCTCGGGTATACCGCTCGCGAGGTAAGTGAGGTCGAGGGCATCCCACTTGGGACGGCCAAGACTCGTATCCGGACAGCCCTCTTGCGCCTGCGGGCCGCGCTTCGAGCCGAGGACCACGAAGAACGTGAGCAAGAGCTGGCAACCCACCCATGACCGTGCTCGATTGCGCAGAAGTGAGGGAGATCGCGCCCGAGCTCGCGCTCGACGTGCTGAGCGGCGCCGAACGAGCCAATGCCCTCAATCACATGTCCGATTGCGCCGGGTGCCGTTCGCATCTGCGTGAGTTGACCGAAGCCGTCGACGCGGTCCCGCTACTCGTCGCAGAAGCGCAGCCCCCACCGGGATTCCAGCAGCGCGTCCTCCAGCAGATCACGACTCCTTCCCGACGCTTCCGTCGCCGGTGGCCGGCCGCGCTGGTCGCAGCCGCCGCCGCTGCCATCCTCGTCACGACCGCCGGGTTCCTCGTCCAAGGACGCGGGGGCCAGACGCGAGCTGCGTCAGCCGGCCACCAGGTCCAGCCGGCGCCCGGCGACGCCCGCTCGACCACGATGGTCGGCGCCGGAGGAGAACGAGTGGGTCGACTCTTCACCACCCGCGGCGATCCCGCGCTGATGATGGTCGCGGTGGACTACGCAGTTCCCTCCGGCACCTACACCGTCGAACAACAGATCAGCGACGGCACGTCCCGACGCCTCGGTCAGATGCAAGTGAGCAACGGCCACGGCACCTGGGGCGGAATCACCGCCGCACACGACCGTCACGGCTCAGTCGAACTCATTGACAGTGCGCGGCGCGGTCCTGTGCCAAGCAACCCTTCCCGCGACCTAGTAGCGGTGCGACGACTTCGTGGCCGACTCTTCCCGAGACCTGCCTCGTCGAGCTCCCGAGCATCGAACACTCGTTTGTGTGTGGCACCGAACAGGTGTACGGTCCCGGTGGACGGTCGCTGACCCAGCCGACCTAGCCGGGTTCGACTTCGCCGACCGATTGGCCTCCGCCAAGTGGGTTTCCCCATGTGGGGGATTCGCGTCCACCGGGCACTCGCCCGAGGGAAGGACGCTCCAGTAGGAGGCCAACAATGCGCTCCATCTCTTCTGCGCAGCCGGTTGTCGGCGCCGCGGTGCTGACACCACAACAGGTGTCGAACGATCCCACAGGAGTTCCTGCGACGGGCGAGGACCGCTCGGGGCAAGTCTCTGGTGCCGTTCTGGCGGCGGTGGTGGCGTTCGCTGTTGACCACCGCGAACGCGACCAGACGCGCTTCCCTTCGGGACACTCACCCCTTCGACGCAATACGGCGCACCGTCGGCGCTGCAGGCGAGTGGCTCGTCGCCGCAGTTGGTGGTCTGTCGCCCCAATCGATGAGTGCGACACCTGGGACAAGGTCCTCATCCGCCAAAGCGACCGATGGCCACAGCCGCCGACGAGGCGACGCTAGCGATTTGAGTCCGAGTGACGCCGCTTGCGGTGCAGTCGCGTGGTGCGGCAGTGCGACGCCGCGTAGCGTGCTGGCCCGTGGTGAGCGAGGAAGAGGCACGAGACGAAACCCAGACAGCCGCACAGCGAACAGCGTTAGAGGAACTCACCCGTCTGCACGGCGAGCGCATCGTCACGCACCGACAGCTACTCGAACCCGGGCGAGGTCGTTCACGTCACGGCCGACAGCTTCTTCCTGCAGCTGGCGTTGCAGCACGGGCCCGCGGCGGGCGAAGGCATCCTTTTCGTGACGAGCGCCGGCCTGGTGTGGGCCAGTGAGCAATGGCCCGGGGGTTATCGGTGGCCGAAGACCGACATCGGAAGCGCCGAAGTACGGCGGTGCCCGCGCTCATGGCACGGGCACCGGCTCCATCGGCGGCGACAACGCCGGCAGATGCGCCTCTTACACCTCGAGGTCGAGAACACCGAGATGGACGAGATGGACCTGATGGCTGCTCGGCCCGTCATTACCGACGCGGTGCGCTATGTGCACGGCGATCCGCCGGAATTGTCGCTTCGCCTCTGGCGCGTCGAGTGGGCGGAAGCCGGCGCCACCTTCGTCGTAGCGCAGCAGACCGGCGGTGATGAGCCGGTGATCAAAGCGACGCTCGATGCAGAGCTGGACTATGAGCCGGGCGATCCGGAGCTCGCGGCCGCGTACATACTCTTGGATCAGGCGTGGGGCGAGTTGCGAGCGAGCCTCGGGCTTGCGTCTCCGTTCCACTACGAGTGGCCGCGCCCGGAATGGATGCCGGAGTTCGGCTGGACCCCACCGCTCGCCGTTACCGGAACGCACGACGAAGCCTGAGCACGCCTCGGGTGGCGGCGTCTCGGCGCCGGCTGGTCCGGGAACTCTCGGGGCGGGTTCAGCGGTTGCACAGGTGGGACCGAGATTCGGTCCGCAGACTGGCTGCCATGGTGAGCCCGGCTTTCCCATCCTCACCCCCACCGCCAAACCCCGCACGCCCCCGCCCGTCTCGAACCGTGCGCGGACTGGCTTCGGTCGCGGCCCTGGTCGTCGCGACGGCGCTCGCCGGTATGGCATCCGCCAGGTCGAGTCCCAGTCGAGCTCGTGGTCGGCGACGCGGGCGCGCCCGGTCGCCTCCAGCAGACACCGGACGCCCGTCGGCTTCAGGAAGCCTTGACGCCAACGCGATCCGCGGCTCAAGTCGACCCGGCCGTCGTCGACATCAACACCGTCCTCTCGAACGGCCAGGGCGAAGCGGCGGGCACGGGGATGGTGCTCACCTCCTCGGGTGAGGTCGTGACCAACAACCACGTGATCGCGAACGCGACCGACATCAGCGTCCAGATCGGCGGCACCGGCCGGAGCCACCCCGCCTCCGTGCTCGGCTACAACGTCAGCGAGGACGTCGCGCTCCTGAAGGTCGACGGCGTCTCGGGCCTGAAGACGATCGCCACCGACACCAATGTCTCGGCCGGCGAGTCGGTGGTCGCGCTCGGCAACGCCCTCGGGCAGGGCGGCACGCCGGACGCCAAGACGGGCACCGTCGCCGCGACGGGCCAGAACATCACCGTGTCGGACCAGTCCGGCGGCAGCCAGCAGACGTTGAGCAACCTCATCCAGACCGACGCGGCCCTGCAGCCCGGCGACTCCGGCGGCCCGCTCGTCGACGCCGCCGCCCACGTGGTCGGCATGGACGCCGCCGCCAGCAGCGGCAATTTCCGGTTCCAGACGGGCGGCGGCGAGGGATACGCGATCCCGATCAAGACCGTCCTGGCCGTCGCGCATCAGATCGAGTCAGGCAACGGCAGCGGCGACACGCACGTCGGCGAGCGTGCCTTCCTCGGCGTCGGGATCCGCGACACCGGGACGCGCGGCAGCCTCCCGGGGGGCGGTAGCGACAGCTCGGGTGGGGGCGCGGTGATCGCCAACGTGCAGTCGGGGTCGCCGGCCGCGGACGCCGGACTCCGGCAGGGCGACGAGATCGTCTCGCTCGGAGGCAAGAACGTCAGCTCGATCTCGGACCTCACCTCGGTGCTCGCCCCGTATCACCCGAACGACAAGGTGGACATCAGCTGGGTCGACTCGTCGGGCAACCACCACACCGCCAGCGTCACGCTGTCCTCCGCCCCGCCTGCCTAGGAATTCTCGGTGAAGCTCCTCAGGACCGTGCTCTCCACAGTCCTCATCACCATCCAGGCTGTCTTCGCCGTCGTGATCGTCGGGGACGTGGTCTCCGAATCGGACATCACCGGCTAGGCGACGAGACTTTCCTTCATACCCCCCCGATCCATAGCCTGTGACGGTCGGGGTCGGGTGCGGAGACCGATCCCAACTGCGAGACCCACTGTCGTCACCGGACCGGCGGAGTTACGTCCGAGCCATGACAGACCCTGGTCGCATTCTTGCGAGGCTCTCGGCCATCGTCCTCTCGGGCGGCGTGCTGCTTGGTGTGTGCTTCGCCGCGTTGATTCCGGGCGCGCGCCAAATCGCCGTTGCGAATCACTATTCGGCGACGGTCAAAAGCCTTGGCGAGTTGTCGCAGCCGACCACGGTGTTCGACTCGACCGGCGCGTCGATCGGCAAGCTCGGCGTGCAGGACCGAGAGCCGGCCGAGCTCGCCGAGGTGCCACAGATCCTGATCAACGCGGTGATCGCGACCGAGGACAAGACGTTCTGGACGAACTCGGGCGTCGACGTCGGCGGCGTGTCGCGTGCGTTCGTCGAGAACATCACGAGCGGCAAGATCAGCCAGGGCGGGTCGACGATCACGCAGCAGCTGGTCAAGAACCGGATCCTCGGCAACAAGCGCGACCTGCAACGGAAGGTGAAGGAGCTCGTCCTCGCCCACCGGCTGAACGACAAGTACTCGAAGCGGGAGATCCTCAAGCAGTACCTCAACACCGTGTACTTCGGGCAGGGCTCCTACGGCGTGAAAGCCACGGCGCGGCGCTTCTTCCTCACGCCCGATCCTTCGGCACCCTTCGGCGTTCGGGGCAAGCAGCTCAGCGAGCTCACAGTGGGCGAGTCCGCGTTGATGGCGGGG
The DNA here is from genome assembly GCA_963747195.1 of uncultured Actinomycetes bacterium. Lineage (GTDB taxonomy): Bacteria > Actinomycetota > Acidimicrobiia > IMCC26256 > JACDBD01 > JALZAA01. The sequence goes on along the minus strand of CAVVDV010000004.1, from coordinate 344,924 downwards.
GTGATCCAGAACCCCGAGGGCGACAATCCCTATGTGCATCCCGACCAGGCGCTCAAACGGCGCGCGGAGGTGCTGCGAGGGATGGTCGAGCAGCGCTACATCACGCAGGCCCAGGCGGACGAGGCCAGCCGGGAGCCGCTGCCGACGGTGAAGCCGTCGGCCGAGTTGCGGCCCGACAACGCCTGGACCGAAAAAGCCCAGGAGGTCCTGCTGAGCGACCCGCGGCTCGGTGCGACGCCCCAGGAACGTCGCGACAAGGTGCTGCAGGGCGGCTTGAAGGTCTACACGACCCTGGACCCGGGCCTGCAGCAGAAGGCCGACGCTGCTGTTGCCCAAGGCCTGCGATCCGCCGCGTCCGGCTTCGGTGCCGCGCTCGTCTCCATGGATCCCAAGACGGGCTATGTGAAGGCGATGACCGACAGCCGGCCGTTCGGCGAAGCGAAGTTCAACCTCGCGACCGATGGCGCGGGACGCCAGGTGGGATCGAGTTTCAAGGTCACGACCCTGGCGACGATCCTCCAGAACGGGTACTCGCGCAACGATCAGGTCGACGGCACGGCGCCCTGCAGCGTGAAGGGCTTCAGCGGGTCGACCGACAACGCCGAGGGCGGTGGCGGCATCATGGCGATCGACCAGGCGACCGCGGAGTCGGTGAACTGCGCGTTCGTGCGTCTGTCGACGAGCGTGGGAATCGACAAGGTCATCGACATGGCGCAGAAGCTCGGCATGCGGCCCATCGTCGGCGGTCGCCAGCCGGTCAACGAGTGGCGGGTCCTCACGTTCACGCTCGGCGTCATCTCGATCACGCCGCTCGAGATGGCGAACATCACCGCGACCATCGCGGGTGACGGCGTCCACCACGACCCGATCTTCGTCTCCAAGGTCGTGGAGCCCGACGGCAAGGTCCTGTTCGACGAGTCCGGCCGTCCCGGCACCCGCGTGCTCGACCCCGACGTCGCCCACTGCGAGGTGAGCATCCTCCACGGCCCGATCGACGATCCCAGCGGGACCGCATCGGGCAAGGGGATCCCGGGATACGACGCCTTCGGCAAGACCGGCACCAACGACCGGCAGGTCAGCTCCGCGTTCCTCGGCGGGACATCCAACCTCGTGACCGACGTGTGGCACGGCGTGCCCGAACAAGACGTGCCCGGCGCCGGGTTCGGAGCCGGAGTACCGAATGCCATCTGGCGCGCCTTCATGATCCCGGCCCTCCGGGGCACGCCCGATACGCCCTTCGCGGCCCCCGGGCCGGCCTGCGACGCGCCGGGCAAGTTCGTCGACCCGGTGCTCGGCCGCACGACCGACGTCGCACCACCGCCCGCACCCGACTCGGCGCCGCCACCGCCCGCACCCGCACCCGCACCCGCACCCGCGCCCGGCCCGGACCCAAACCCAAGCCCGGCGGCGACCATCGCCGCGGCGGAGGTGGCGGCAACTAGGGGCGAGCTCGCGCGCTGCCTCGCCCTACGCGCCTTGGGCATCCTCGGGGCCATTGTCGAGTACCCGAACTCTGAGTGCGGGTTCGAACAGCGACTCGCCGCTCGCAACAACGCGCACGGCGTTCACGATGTCGCCGCCCTTGATCTGTTTGAGCACGAAGCCGGACGCGCCCGCCAAGATTGACTCGACGACCGTGACCTCATCGTCGAACGCGTTGAACATGACGCATTTGATCTCGGGATGCCGTGAGCGAATCTCACGGCAGACCTCTACGCCGCTGCCGTCGGACAACCGGACATCGAGCACCGCGACATCTGGTTCGGCCAGTGGAATTCCCGACAGCGCCTCGACGGCGGTCCCAGCCTCGCCAACGACCTCGATGTCGCCGCTGTCTTCCAGCAGTTCCTTGAGGCCGCGTCGGACCACGTCGTGGTCGTCGAGGACGAACACCCTGGTCATCATACCCTACCCGCCCCTCTGGTGTCGGCGTGTTGCGCTCAGCACTTCAAGCAAACGCTGCCAGCAGGTGCTGAACCAGCACGTTCACAAGAACATTAAGGACTCGGTTATCCCAATGCAAGGGTCGCCGTGCTCGCCCCAGAGCTGCACGGAACAACACGCGTCCGCCCGCAGTGGAAGCGAGGGGAGAACGGGCGATCTGTGCACTTCCTTGGCAACATGCCAATTCGACTAGCGATTTCGGAAACCGACGATCGGCGTCCGCAATGTGGGCTATTGCGGGACGATCTCGACCACGGCGTTGTAGTCGGGCACGCCCGAGGCCGGGTCGCGGCGCCCGGCGGCGAGCAGCACGTTGCCCTCGGGGAAGAACACCTGCACGTTGCCGGGCCGGATCGGCGCGAGGTGCACGCGGGCCCGCATCTCGCCGTGCTCGGAGCGCACGACGCACCGGGTCGCCGTCGGCGAGCCCGAGCGCGCTCGGCGTCGGCGTCGGCCATGAAGAGCGCGTCGCGCGTCGCGCCGGTGAGCGGGTCCTTCGGCTCGTGGACCATCGAGTTGAACTGCTTGCCGCGCCGCGTGCTGAGCACGAACGCGCCCGTCCGGCACGCTCCGTCGCCGGCGGGCGCGACGGCGCGGAAGTGCGCCTTGCCGTCGGGCGTCGGGAACGCGCCGCCGTCGCACAGGCGCGGTCCGCCCCACTGGACCGGGTCGCCGGTCGTGCGCAGCCGCTCGATGCCCGCGTACGACGGGCACGACGCGCGCGATCTCGTCGCGGATCGCCTGGCCGATCGGCGAACGCGCACGAGGTGCGCGCGCTCGGGACGCGACGCGGCGCGCGAGGTCGCCGAAGATCTCCCACTCGCTGCGCGCCTCGCCGACCGGCGGCCCGCGGATCTCGGGGCTGAACGCGATGCGCCGCTCGGTCGTGGTCTCGGTGCCGCCGCCGCGCTGCTCGTAGCGGGTCGCGCGCGGGCAGCAGCACGACGTCCTCGCCGGGTCGACGAGCATCTGGCTCGTCACCACGATGTCCTGGTGCACGCGCAGCGGCACCCGCGCGAGCGCGTCGCGACCGCGTCGGGTCGGGCAGCGTGTCGAGGAAGTTGCCGCCGCTCGAGTAGAGCACGTCGAGCTCGCCGCGCGCCGCCGGCCTCGACCATCTCCTCGGCGGTGAGCCCGGGCGCGGTCGCCGACCGGGAAGCCGTACTGCGCGGCGAGCGCGGCCGCGTGCTCCGGCGTCGATCGCGACGCCGCCCGGGAGCGCCGTGGCGTACGCGCCCATCTCGGCGCCGCCCTGCACGCCCGAGTGGCCGCGGATCGGCATGAGCCCGGCGCCCGGCCGCCCGACGTTCCCGCGCGCCAGCCCGAGGTTGACGATCGCGCGACGTTGTCGGCGCCGTGCGCGTGCTGGGTGATGCCCATCGACCAGACGAGCACCGCCGGCTCGCGCGCCGCGTACATGCGCGGCGAACCGCTCCATCTCGGCGCGCGTCGCGCCCGACTGCCGCTCGAGGTCGTCGAACGACTCGCGCTCGAGCTCGGCGCGCAGCTCGTCGAAGCCCGTCGGTGTGCTCGCGCACGAACTCGCGGTCGACCGCGCCCGTCGGCGAGCAGCACCTTCAGCACGCCGTTCAGGAACGCGACGTCGCCGCCGGTGTGCACCGCGAAGAACTCGTCGGCCATCTTGCGTGCCGAACAGCGCGCTCTCGACGTTGCACGGCACCCAGTAGCGCTCGAGGCCCGGCTCGCGCAGCGGGTTGACGACCACGACCTTCGCGCCGCGCTTGCGCGCCAGGTACAGGTACTTCATGAACACCGGCTGGGCGTTGGCGACGTTGGAGCCGAACAGCACGATCAGGTCGCTGTCGATCACGTCGGTGTACGAGCAGGTGGTCGCGGCGACGCCGATCGCCTGCTTGAGCGCGCTGGTCGACGGCGCGTGGCAGACCCGCGCCGCGTTGTCGACGTTGTTGCGTGCCGAGGAAGCGCGCCGACCTTCTGCGCGACGTAGTAGACCTCGTTGGTGATGCCGCGCGCGGTGAGGTAGAGCGCGAACGCGGTCGGGCGTCGGCGGCCCGGATGCGGTCGGCGACGAGGTCGAGCGCCTCGTCCCACGGACCCGCGTGAAGCCCGGCTCGCCGCGCGCGGCGCACCATCGGGTACGGCAGCCGGCCGAGCTCGCGCAGCTCCTCGCCGTCGAGCGTCGCGCAGCGGCTCGACGTCGGCGAGCGCCGACGGGTCGAGCGCGCCCATCGTGTTGAGCTCGCAGCAGGTTGAGGCGCGTCGTGCACAGGTGGACGCCGGCGATCGTCCAGTCGTGGAAGCCGGCGACGCCGAGCGCGCAGCCGTCGCACACGCCCTTGCTGCAGGATCCGCCACGCGTACGGGAGGTTGTCGGCGGTTCTCCCAGACGGTCTTGACGCATCTCGCCGTAGTGGTTGGGCTTCGTCTCGCCCATCCCATACGGCTTGAACCCCACCCACAGGTCACGCCGCCAGCGGCGGGTGGGCTTGATGCGGCCGCGGTGCGTGCGGCGACGCCTCACGTCACGACTCGAAGTCGATGCGCTCGACCGTGCTGCGCGGCGTCACCGCTTGCTCCATGCCGGCAACATAACGCCGTTCTGATGGCGTGCGTGCACGCACCCGAGTCGCCGAGCGCGTCGAGCCGGTCAGCGCGATTTCGTCCCGACGCCATCCTTCAGCTTCTTGAGGGCCGTGACCTTCGCCGTCTTCGAGGCCGGACGCGGCTTGAACACGGTCGGTTCGCCCGTGAACGGATTCGTGCCTTCGCTCGCCTCGTGCCTTTACGTCTTTCCGGCTCACCTTGATGAAACCGGGGCGGATGGTGACCGCCTCACCCTTTCGAACGTTGTTCGTCACGACGTCCTGCACGCGTCGAGCACCGCCGCCGCCGTGCGTTTCTCCACACCGGCCGCATCGGCGACGGCGCGTTCCAACTCAGTCTTCGTCATGTCCCTGTCTCCTTTGGTTCTGGTTCGTGCTGCGGAGACTCACTCTTACACCCCGGGATCGCGAGACACGCGATACCCCCAGGGGCGCCAGGGATGCTCGGTGCCCAGGCTCCTTGCTCGGTGTCGCGAGCCGACAGAGCGACCGGCGCCTAACATGAGGCCTGCATTTGTGCGAGGATTGTGGAGGCGTCGCGAGAAGGGGGAGCGCATGTGGGCAGCAGTACGGCGCTACGAGGGCGTTACGGATCCCGCTGAAGCGGGACGACTCGTTGCCGAGAGTTTCGTTCTTCTTCTCGAACACGTACCGGGCTTCATCACCTATTACTGGCTGGACGGGGCGATGGTGTGATGGCCTCCTTGAGTGTCTACGACGACCAAGCTGGAGCGGATGAGTCGGTCAGGATCGCGCACGATTGGGTCCGCGAAAATGCCGCCGACCTCCTACCGAACGCCCCGCAAGTGATTGAAGGACACGTCGTCGCGAGCGCGACGAAGTAGGTGCGTGCCACTTCGACCGTCGAGCAACAGCCCGGCGATGACAAGGAGTCGGGCGGATGCGCCATTTTCGAGTTGCGCTGTTCGACGTGACTTCGGGCTCGGCCGACGAGGTGCTCGAGATCGTCCGGGCTGGGTTCGTGCCGATCTTTGAGAATCAGCCTGGCTTTGTGCGTTACGAAATCGGCAAGCTCGACAATGGCGGCGTTGTCTCGTTCAGCATCTGGGAAACGGCTGAGGAAGCGCAGCGGGCGGTGGACCTCGCGGATGAATGGGTCAGGGACAACACAGCGGACCGCGTGCGACTTCGCGAGGAGCACACCGGTGACGTGGCCTGGGACGACCCGGCGTAGCGCCACGTGCTCGCGGCTCCATTGCGATCGCGTTCGTGAGAGTTGCGCCCCCGTTGCGGCGCCACTCTTCCGCGGTTGGCCTCGAGGCGCGACGGCTCAGCCGGTGAAGCGAGCGACGGCTTGCACCGGCACCGCCGCGGCCGCCGTCGAGGTTGCGGTCGGGGTCGGGGTTTGGCGTCGGCGGCGGGCAGCTGTCGGTCGTCGGGTCGAAGGTGATGGTCACCTGACCATCGCCGGTGCGACTGCTCACTGAAGACGTGACGTTCGTGGCACCGGTTGCCATGAACGAAGAGCCGCCCGCACCGCCCTCGAAGTCGCCGCCGGCACCCCCGCCGCCGCCGTAGCCTCCGCCCCCGCCACCGCCACCGGCGATGCCACCACCGCCGGCGCCGAAGCCCAGGCCGCCGCCACCGCCGCCGCCGTTGTTTCCGGTGCCGTTGCCGCCGTTGCCACCCGTGCTGTCGCCGATGGCGCCGCCGCCACCACCCGTCCCACCGAGTCCGGTGCCCGTGCCTCCCGTGCCGCCGACGCCGGACGCATTGTTCGCGCCACCGCCACCGCCGCCGACCCCGCCGGTACCGGGACCGCCGGCGCCGGAGTTGGCTCCACCCGCCGGGCCCGCCGTGGTCACACCGCCACCCCCGCCGCCGTGGCTCCCGTCGTTGGTGTTCCCGCCGGTCCCCCCACCCCCAGCACTCGTCCCACCGGTCGCGGGGATTTCCTGATTGATCGCTCCGCCCGAGCCACCGTTGGCCCCGAGCAGACCGCCCGCGCCTCCGGGTCGGGCGCCGGATCCGCCGCCGCCCCCGGCGACGACGAGGGGACTCCCCGGGTCGCCACTGAGGAGGCACCACCGCCACCACCGCCGAAGGGGTTGGTGGGGCCGCCGGTGGCGCCACTCGCGCCGCCTCCCCCGTTGCCGCCGGCCCCCTCATCGCCTCCGGCTCCGGCCACGTGCACCGATAGCGTCGAGCCCGGCGTCACTTCGACCCGCCCGCTCACCGTTGCTCCGGCACCACCAGGCCCTTCCGTGTTGAGGCCCGTCGCGCCGTGGCCTCCGTCGGCGGTGATTGTCACGAAGCAGATCCCGGGTGGCACGCTCGCCGCGTCAGCCTGGAACCCGGGTGTGGTCGACGACAACAACGTCGTCGGCGCCGCGCCCGCCGGAGCTGCTCCGATCACCAACGCCGCGCCTGCGACGAGACTCGTCGCCGCGACCGCACTCGCCAGACGTCGCATCGCCACCCCCGGGCTCACACGCCCGCCCCAGGCCCCGGGCACCACAGGTCGGCGAGACGCTAGGACCCGATCGCAGGGGATGCAAGCATCCGCACAAGAGGGTGGTTTGCGGGATCAGCCTGGTGCCGCGCCGTATGTTGCGGCGCCTGAGCTTTCGACTCGTAGGCCACCAACGGCTCGTCACTGACGACCCAGGCCTCGTGACCGGGCTCGATGCGATACGCGTCATTGGGACCCGCCTCGGTTTCGGTCCCGTCGTCATGAACGACATGGATCCGACCCGACAGGACAGCGCCGACGTGGCGAACTTGACAGCGATCGGTGCCGACGACCGGCTTGACGCACTCGGACCACCGCCATCCGGGCTCCATCGTGAAGCGCGCGGCCTTCACGCCGTCGCCGAGGTCAACGACGTCGACCTTCGTCTTCTCGGGCGTCCTCGTCTCATCGGGTGCGTCGAAGCTCTTACCGACCAGATTTGTCACAGCACAACCCCCCGCTTACAACCGACGACGCAGACAGTCTCGCCTCGCAACGCGTGAGTCGCAACGTCCGTCCGCGCACAGAGCCGCAGCCCGTGGCGACTCGCTGAGACTCAAGCAGATGCCCGGAGCGCCGCGCTCGTCGGCCCGTTGTGACAAATCGCCGGCGATGCCCGTAATAGCGATCAAGTCGGTCGCAGCTTCGAGATGGCCGACATGATCTTCTCGATCTCGAGGTCCTGGGCTTCCATGTGCTTCTGGATCTCCAGCGCCGTGTGCAGCACCGCGTCGGCGTCCTCGTAGGTGGCCTGCGCCCGCGCATCGGCGGCGCCGCTCTGCACGTTCTGACCCACGATGATGATCGACAGCAGCACGAGCTGGAGAAACGTCTGCGCGATCCATGTGATCGTCGGTGAGGTCCCGGCCCTGATCGCGTCGGGCAGGCTCACGAACGCCAGGAGCGCGAGCTGGTACGCGCACCACATCGTTCCGACGATGGCAGTGATCTTGAGAGCCAGAAACGTGTTGAAGCGGGTGAGAGGTCCGTCCGTGGGGTGCTGGTCGGCGACCCGTGGCGGGTGCTGTGCCTTGCGCTGTTCGATGTGCGGATGCGGGACGTGCGGGAAGATTTTCGGCATATCGCATGATCGCATTCGCCTCGCGGTCTCGAAAGAGTTCGCGAAGCCGGGCTGAGGGCGTTTTCTAGATGCTGGACTGCCAGTTCAGGGCGGCCCGTTTGTCATGGCCGCGTGAACATTCCGGCGTCGCGTTCACCCTGCGCCCGATGTGCTAGCTCGAGAGTGGCAGTGCTCCGCCTTCGGCTGCCTCGCGCTCTTCCTTGTCGGGAAGTCCTCGAACGAGACCGATGAGCATCACCGCGATGGTGGCGCCGATGAGCGGGCCCGAAGACGTAGACCCACCAGCCGGTGAAGTCGTTGGCGACGATGTCGGGCCCGAGCGTACGAGCGGGGTTCATGGACGCGCCGCTGATAGGGCTGGCGAACAGGCCGAGCAGCGCGATGGTCGCGCCGACGGCGAGTGCGGCGTTGTGGCCGATGCTGCGGTATCCGGTCGCCGTGTTGAGGATGACGGTGACGAGGATGGTGGTGAGGACGATCTCCATCACGAACGACCGCCATTCGCCGCCGGCCTTGTTGATGGGGTAGTTCCCGCCCGCGGCGACGTGGCTGAACATGACCTGCAGGAACAGGGCGGCGAGGATCGCGCCGGCGAGCTGCGCCACGATGTAGGGGAGCGCCCAGGCCGCGCGGAATACCCGTCGGCCGGTGAATGCGAGCGTCACCGCGGGGTTGATGTGCAGCCCGGAGAGCGGTCCCCAGGCGTAGATCAAGGCCATTACGAGCACGCCCGGCGCAACGACGGCGGCTGTTCGCGAGATCGGATTGCCGCCGGCGTAGCGGTTGATGACGCCGGCGCCCGCGGCCACCAGTGACCAGGCCAGTACCGAGGAACTCGATGATGACCCGGATCCACAGTGGCCGCTGCTTGAGCGTGTCCTCTTCGAATCGGATCATGAAACGGCCGCCGATCGCGTCCCTGCCGTGCCCGATCCGCTGCTGTCAGTCGTGTCAGACATGCCCTCTCCCATGGGTAGCCGTTCTACACGTTGGACTCGGCCGGCACCCGGCCGTCCTTGATCGCCTGGACGAGCGCCTCGTGGTCGCGTGCGTTCTGATCGGCATACGAGATTGCGAAGCGGCCGAGCGCCTTGCCGAAGGCAACTCCTTTGCCGAGGTAGCCGGAGATGGCCGCCGCGTCGCCGGAGCGGGCGTGGGCGCGCGCCAGGGTCGCGCCACACAGTTCCGCGTAGAACATGAAGGTATTCGTCGGCTGGGCGTTGACGTCGGCGGACGCCTTCATGTCTCGCAGGTTGCGCCAGTAGTAGTCGACACCAGAGGTTTCGTCGTGCGTCCAACCCAGGAACAGGTCGCTGGCCGCTTGCATGAGCCGCTGACCCTCGACGACGCGGCGGGCGTGGTTGCGGTGCGCGGGGCGCCCGAGGTGCGCCTCGAGCACCGAGGCTTGCGCTTCTTTGATCTGGAGGATGAGCGGGTCGTCGTCCCCGCCCCCTTCCAGCAGCGCGATCCAGCAGCGGGTCCCGACGCTCCCGACGCCGACCACCTTGCGGGCCGCGTCCGCCAAAGTGAACCGGTCGAGGAGATGGCGGACGTCCTCGGGGAGGCTCGCCCGGTACCCGTCGAGCAGCGTCTTGCATCCGGTCGGGCTCGTCATCGCCGGCGACATGACCCACCAACGGAAGCTGGTCGACGATCCGGCGATGACCGTCGACGACCGCGGTGAGCTTGTTCACCGCCTGTAGGTTGTCGTGCGCGTGCGCCCGGGCGATCGCCTTGTCGGCTCGGCCCCGGGTTTCGGCGTTGCCGACCGCGGCGACCATCGCTTCGAACCGGTCGGTATCGACGCTCGAGTACCAGGCGTCCAGAGTGGGCATCGTCGCGAAGCCACCGAGCAAGTCCGCGTAGCTCGAGGTCATCCGCAACACCGCGGTCTCGCCGGCGTCGTCGGACAAGCCCTTTGACCGGGCCGCGACCGCGAAACTCGCCGCCAGGCGCTTCAGGTCCCACTCCCACGGCCCCGGCAGGGTCTCGTCGAAGTCGTTGACGTCGAAGATCAACCGGCGTTCCGGGGTGGCAAACCCGCCGAAGTTCACCAGATGGCCGTCGCCGCACAACTGCACCGCGACGCCCGTGCTCGGCGTGGACGCCAGATCGGCGGCCATGCCCGCCGCCGCGCCGCGGAAGAAACCGAAGGGCGACTCCGCCATCCGTCCATAACGGATCGGCAACAGCTCGGGCACCCGGCTCGCCCCCTGCGCCACGAGCACGGCCACCGGGTCGGGTCGGTCCGCCGCCGCTTGCCAGTCGCCATGGCTGCTGCGCGGGACCTCCTTGCGCAGCGCGCGACCGGCGTCGATGCGGTCCGCGCGATCGACGGCCCCCGTCGCGCCACCCAACGCTCCCGTCGCAGCTGCCGCACCCGACGCACGCTCGAGTGCAGCGACACCAGCCCGCCCTGCCTTCGCGCTGGCCTTCGCCCGCGCCGTCGAACTGCGCTCGTTCTTCTTCTCGGACCGCGACGGGTTCGTCCTAGCGGTCGTGTTGGCCATTGCGGCCTCCCCCACTCATCGCGGCTCGGCCTTCGAGCATCCAGCTCGATCGTTGTCACCACGTCGGCGTGCCACGCACGCAACCGGCGACGGGCGTCTCGCTCCGCGAGCAGCGGCACGAACTCCCGAATCCGCGCACCGCGGAAGTGCTCGAGCGCCTGACCGACCGCGATTCCCACCTCAGCCTCGCCGTACCCCGTCTGCTGGAGGAGACGCGAGCAGATCAAGTCGGTCTCGTCGCCCCACCCGACGACCGACCTACCCGATGGCACCGTGTCGTCTCAGCCCCGACGGCTCCAGTCGGCATCCTGCTCCATGTTGGGCCGAGCAAGGAGATTCGTCATCCCCCACAAAGGGTGATCAAGCGCCCAAACGAGCACAGTCCCGCTGGCCGGGGAAGAGGCCCGAGTCGCACCTTTCGACGGCTTTGAGCCCTTTTACGGGATCCAGCCGCTAGAGCAGCCAGCCGGCACTCGAGGCTCAGCCTCGATGACGCCGGGCGAGCGGGAACGGCAGCCCGAGCCGAGGGCGACGCGCCAACCGTGCTTGCGACAGCGAGGAGGACGAGAACGCCACCGTGCAATGGCGGCGTCGCGTGTGCGACTCGTAGGCGAGCGCGAGCCAGTTAGAAGTGCCCGAGCACGGGGTGGGGCCGTAGGGCTCCTCGAGGCGCTTCTCCTCGTCGTCGTCAGCTCCAGCTGCTCGGCCGCGAGCGCGTCCTCGAGGTGACGCGGCTTCGTCGCGCCGACGATCGGCGCGGTGACCCCCGGCTTGGGCAGCAGCCACGCCAGCGCGACCTGCGCGGGCGACACGCCGCGCTCGCCGCGCGACCTCGGCGACGCGCTCGACCACGTCGAAGTCGGTCGGCTGGCTGTAGAGGTAGTCGGTGAACGGGTCGGTCTCGGAGCGCGTCGTGCGCTTTTCCCCCGTCACGGCTGCGGTTGCCGGCGAGCAAGCCGCGAGCGAGGGGGCTCCACGGGATCACGCCGATGCCCTGGTCGATGCACAGGCGGGATCATCTCCCGCTCCTCTTCGCGGTAGATGAGGTTGTAGTGGTTCTGCATCGACACGAACCGGTCCCGCCGTTCCGCTCCGCCACGTGCTGCGCCTTGGCGAACTGCCAGGCGTGCATGCTGCTCGCGCCGATGTAGCGGGCCTTGCCCGCCCGCACGACGTCGTGCGAGCGCCTCCATCGTCTCCTCGATCGGGCGTTCGTCGTCCCACGGTGGATCTGGTAGAGATCCGACGTAGTCCATGTCGAGCCGCCGCAGCGACGCGTCGATGGCCGACAGGATGTGCTTGCGCGAGAGCCCACCGCCGTTCGCGCCCGGCGTCATCGGCATGAACACCTTGGTCGCGATCACGACCTCGTCGCGCGCTCGCATCTTGGCAACGCAGTCGCCCGGTCACCTCCTCGCTCGCGCCGCCGGAGTACGTGTCCGCCGTGTCGAAGAAGCAATGCCGCCTCGACGGCTTCGCGGACGAACGGCTCGGTCCCGACCTCGTCGAGCACCCACGGCCGGTCGCTGCCGTTCCCGTAGCTCATCATCCCGAGACATACCCTCGACACCCTGAGACCGGTCCGGCCCCAAGGTTCGTGTATCTCATGGGCACCCCTTCTCACTCGTCCGACATGGCGACCCTACCGTCGTGGAGTACCGCTCCGATCGCGTCGTAGACCTCCGGGGTTACTGCGCGGGCGGCAGCCAAGCTCAAGCTGGATGTTATCCGGGTCGCGGAGCGCTATCAGCGCCGAGAGGTGAATCAGCAATCGGACTGAACGTGACGCCTTTCTCGGCAAGGAGACCCTGCCATGCTTCCAAGTCGTCGTGTGAGGGCCCGTAAACGCGATGTGGTCGAGACCCGTCCGGAACTCGCTGAACGTCCCGTCAGCGTGAGCCGGGTATTCGCGAAGCCCGATGACCCAACCGCATTCGGGATGCACGAGGATGCGAAGGCGCACGGTCTCGTCGTCCGTCTGCATGACCACCTGCATCCCGAACAAGTCCTGGTACCAGGCCACGCTTGCTCGACATCCTGCACCGTGAAGGCGACATGATGCGCGCCGGTGATGGTCGGCATCTGAACGCTTCTCCTCTGTCGTCACGTTCGAGTATTTCCTTCCCGCGCAGACTGCCCGATCCGGGGCTCGAGCGCCCAGGGTTGCGCCGCCCGAACTCCGGCGCCGTCGTTCGGCCGACTTAAGACACCGGCCTCGGCGGCGAGCCTTCCGCTTCCCACGGCGTCCCTGAGCGCCCGGTAATCGCGCTCGTTCTGGTTCGCATAGGCGATGCAGAAATCTGCGACGGCCCGGTCGAAGACGTCCGACGTTCCCAGGTACGCCACGATCGCGATGCGGTCGCCCGAGCGTGCGTGGGCCGGGCGAGGGTCCACCCGCACATGCTCCCCAGAGGTCCATGCCCGTGGGGGTCATGCCCGCGATGTCGGCCGACCCCTTCCAGTCGCGGAGCTGGCGGATGTAGTAGTCGCGCGTTCGCTGCCCTGCCGCCCCGCTCCACCCGAGGAAGATGTCGCTGGCTGCCTGCATGAGCCGCTGCCCGCGACGACGCGCTGCCCGTGGTTGGTGAACACGCTCGGCCCGGTGAACCGCTCGAGCACCGACGCCTCGGCCTGCTTCACCTGCAGGAACAGCGGCGAGCCGGGTCATGATCGAGGAACAGCGCGATCCACGCTTCGGTGCCGACGCTGCCGACCCCGACCACCTTTCGGGCGAGATGCGACGAACCGATACTGCTCGAGCAGATACCTGCGATCCGGCTGCAACGTCTCGAAGTTGTCTGATGATGGTTTGGACCGCCTGGACCACGCCTCGGTGTCGATCCCGTCGATGAACTCCTCGATGGGCACGATGAGTGGGGGTCGTTGACGATCCGCGGCTCGCCGTCCACGAGCGTCGCCAGCTTGTCGAACGCCTGGAGGTTGTCGTGCGCACGCGCCTTCGAGATCGCCCGCCACACGCTCGGTGTCTTTCTTGGGGTCGAGCGACGCCTGGAACTCGGGGAGCAGGGCGTCGATGTCGAGATGCTTGTACCAGACCTCGAGCATCGACATGCCCGCGAACCCTTGCATGGTCTCCGGTACGAGCGGACCGCACCCCGCACGATCGCCACTCGCTCCTTGTTCGTGTAGCCGTTTCCCGGCCGGCGATCTCGAGGCTCACGGCCAGGCGTTTGACGTCCCACTCCCACGGGCCCGGTGCCGTCTCGTCGAAGTCGTTCACGTCGAAGAACAGGTGCCGCTCGGGGAACCGAAGAAGCCGAAGTTCGAGAGATGTGCGTCGCCGCAGAGCTGCACCGTGATCCCCGAGACTCGTGCTCGCGAGATCCGCCGCCATGGCGAGCGCGGCGCCCCGGTAGTACGTGAACGGCGACACCAGCATGCGGCCGTGGCGGATCGGCACCAGCTCGGGCACACGGGTCGCCGCCTGCTCCTCGAGCAACTCGACCGGGTCGCTCCGCTGGGCCGAGGGCTCCCAAACAGCGTGATCCGCACGAGGCGTGCTGGGCACCGCGGGCCTTCCCGCGGGCAGCTCGCTCCTCCGCAGACTCGCCCTCCGAGCTCGAGGGGCCTCGGCCACGCCCCCCTCGTCTGTCGTCGCGACGCATTTCGGGCCGAGGCGCTGCGGCCCCCTCCGACAAGCGGTGGGTGGCGCCTTCGTCACTCGAGTCCACAATGATCCTCTCCGCATCTCGAAGAAGAGTCAAGACATCACCATGCTGCGCGGTGGTCATTTCGGCAGAATCGCTGGTGCTGTTCCGACCCGTCAACCGCGCTTGCAATAACACCCGTTCAGGTCGCCACCGCGGACGCGGAAGCGCCGACAGGCCCTACCGGGCGCCGACTACCGACGTTCGGTGCCTGTCAGGTGCGTGGAGCTCGAGCGCCGATCGGCAGATAGGCGCGCTCGCCACTGAGCCCGTGGTTCAAGTCTCTGGTGTCCAACCAGGATCGCGGCCGATGAGTCCGAGCACGCGATCTTGGAGCGGAGCGTTGCTGGGAATGGAAACCGGGGCGGCGTACCAACCGTTCTCGCGCTGCCAGTCCCACACCTGCGGAGCACGCAAGAGGCTGCTCCACAGGACTTCTACCTCCTCGGGGTCCATCGCTGGATCTTGTCCAGTCGCCTTGGCGAGATCCCACCCGTGTTGACGTAGGTCGAAGCTGACCGCGAGGTCGAGGTAGTTCGCCATGTCCGGAGGCGTCTCGGGGTCGTCCAACACCTGCTCAACTACCCCACGAATGGCGGCGAACGCCGCCGCTGGATCGTCGAAGTCCGCGAAGACGGAGACCTCCGACATGCCCACCCTTTCGTGGAGCACCTGCCCCGAGTAGTCGACGACATGCGCTACTACGTCCCGCGTAGCCAGCCCTCACACGGTGAAGGACTTGTCCACCGCTCCGGCGCGGTGTGAGTGATCAATGTCTCGAACGCGTCGGCACGCCGCCGGTATCGGTCTCCGGTCTCGGTCACGCCCGCACAGATTGCCCGTTCGAGTTGCCACGGCGCATGCGGAAGTGCCGTGATGTGCGCGTGGACCCCGGGGTGTGCACGCCGTTCTGTGCTACGTTCTGGACCCGCGACCGGGAGCGCAGATCGGCAGATATGCCTCAGATTCCCACAGAGATCGTTGGGCTGGAACGGGCCTTGCTTCTTCGGTGTCGCTCCTGCAACGTTGGCCGCGGTACCGACAAAGGAGACAATCGCATGTATGCGGTATTCACCGAGGTAAACGCGGATGAGTCCCAAATCGAGGCTGGGCGTGAATTCCTACCGCAGCGTGCAGCCCCGATGGCGCCACGGAACGCGGTGCAAAAGGCGGCTATTGGCTTGCCCCTCAGAATGGTCGTGGCGTCGCCATGGTGGTTTTCGAGACCGAAGAGGAGAGCGCCGCACGGCAGCCGCGATGTTCCGTGTAGGCGAGCCTCCGATGCCGGATGCTCCCGAGGGTGTCACCGTCAAGACGGTAGAGGTACGCGAGGTACTCGCCGCGGTGTGACCACACCAGCTCTTCTCTCTGGGGTAGGTGACCGACTCGGTCAGGCGCAGCGCCGTGGGCCCCGAGGCGTCTCACTTACGCTTGCTCCCAGGCGCGGTCCACGCGGGCGCCCGAGGAGCGGCATGGCCAAGCTGATCTATGTGGCGAACGTGCTGCTACTTCGACGGCTACATCGAGGACGCGCACGGCAAGCTTCGAAATCGACAGAAGCCCACCGACGAGGGCTTCACCTTCATCACCGACCTTGTGCGTCCCGTCGGTACCTGGCTCTATGGACGGCGCCTGTACGAGACGATGGCCGTCTGGGAGACCGAACCTGACCTGGCTGCCCACTCGGAGCTCAGGGCCGACTTCACGAACCTCTGCAAGCGGCCGACAAGATCGTCTACTCCACGACGCTGGGCGCCGTCTCGACCGCCAACACCAGGCTCCAGCGCCGCTTCGACCCCGATGTGGTCCGCGACATGAAGACGTCGGCCGCCAGCGACTTGACCGTCGGCGGCCCGACCCGCCGCGCACGCGTCAACGCCGGGCTGGTCGATGAGTGCCATCTCTTCATCTATCCGGTGCTCGTCGGTGAAGGCAAGCCCCATTCCCCAGCGACGCCCGCGTCCAGTTGGAGCTGCTGGAGGAGCAACGGTTCGGCAACGGTGTCGTGTACCTCCGCTACCGCACCCGAGCTGAACCTCCAGCCGGAAGCGCACCGGTCGCTTCGCTTCGACGATCCAAACTGGGGCCGCGTCTCGGGCGACGAACAACGGATGCTGGAACGCGGACCCGCGTCGCGCGTGGGCTTGTTTCGAGCGTCGCTCCAAGGTGACCCATAACGCCGGCTCGGGGACGCCCACATAACGACGAGTCGATCCTCGTTCTCTTCAGCGCCGGAACCGGCGATTTCTGTGCCCGCGCGGCCACTCGCGGTGTCAAGGAACCGTGGCCGTGAATCACGGAGCGGACGGACGTGACCTGCGGCTACGCGAGCGGCACCAGGTCAAGCAGGTCGTTGCTCCAGTAGTCGAGGGTGCCATCGGGAAGCAGTAGCGCAACGTCGGCCGCGAGCACGTCGACGAATTCAGCATAGTGGCTCACCAACACGATGGAACCGGGCCACGACGAGAGCGCGGTGCCGAACGCGGAGCACGACGGTGGATCGAGGTTGTTGGTGGGCTCGTCGAGCAGTAGCAGGTTGTGACGGCCGGCAACGAGCTCCGCGAGGGCGAGCTTCGTCTTCTCGCCGCCCGACAGAGTGCCGGCGTCTTCGAATGCGACGTCGCCCATCAGGCCGAAGGCTCCGAGCACCGCGCGCCGTTCGGTCTCGGTCGTGAGCGTGCCGTGGCGCAGATGATCGATCACCTTGGTTTCCGCGACGCTCCTTCGTGTTCCTCCGCGTAGTAGCCGACCGAGACGCCGGTACCGAACACCACATCGCCGGCGTCATGCAGCTCGAAGCCGGCGAGAATCCGCAGGAGCGTCGTTTTACCGGCGCCGTTGAGGCCAAGTACCAGCAGGCGCTCGCCCCGCCGCAGAGCGAACGCAAGCTCCGACCAGATAAGGCGGCCACCGAACGCCTTCGTGAGGCCGTCGATCTGCAGGACGTCGCGACCGCTGTGCGGCGGCGGCGGGAAGCGGTAGCGCACGCTGCGGGCGGCGCGGATCGGCGTGACCGCTTCGGCGGCGAGCCGTTTCACACGCTTGTCGAGGGTCTTCGCCTGCTTCGCCGCACGCTTCGCGCTCGAGTGGCGCATTCGGTCGGCGAGGGTAGAGAGCCGGCCGATCTCGGCGTGCTGACCCGCGGCGATGCGTCGAAGTCGGTCCTCATCCTTCGCCCGGGCGGCGACGTTCTGCGAATACGTGCCTGTTGTTCTGGCGCAGCTCGCCGTCGTCCCTATCGAATGCCTAGGTAGTAGCGTGGTCCAGGATCTCGAGGTAGTAGCTCGCCGCCGGCAAGACCGCCGCGACCCGCATCGCACGAGGGCCATCAACCATTCCCTCGAGTAGACGTCGAGTGGTCGGTGGGTCGGTCGAACGCCGGATTCCTCGGTACCACCAAACGGGATCTACGCAAGCTGGACTCGGCGTCGTTCGCCACCGGACGACACGTCCGACACGACGAGCGCACGGTCCGCCGGGAGTCCAAGTCCCGCGAGGATCCGATAGACGTCCGACTCGGCCCGATACCCATCTGCTACGCGGCACGAGCTCGGATGTCGAAGAGCGGCGAATCGCCCGATCATTGGGGTCGTCTTCCATGTCGCGGCGGAGCGTCTCGAGCCGCTCACGCTGGACGTCGAGTCGCCGAGCGGAAAGCACGTACGTCATGGCGATGTCCTTCGCCCGTTCTCGGTGAGGCGCGAGGGTCCTGCGGCAGGAATCCCCGAGCGCCCGTCACCCTGCGCCCGCCCGCTCGTCGGAGGGCGGTCGCCCACGATCGTGCGCAAGAGTGTGGTCTTGCCCGCGCCATTTCGTCCTACCAGACCGACCCTTTCGCCCGCGTAGACCGACGACGAGGAGCGTCATCGACGACGGACCGCGCCCCGCAACCTCGATCGTCAGCTCTTGGGTTCTGAGCACAGTTCACGACCGTATCGGCCAAAGCCGAAACCGTTTGCTCGATATCCCACGCCGTCCGGCGCCGATGTTCAACTCCTCACCAACGCCCCGAAGCGCGCCCCACGTCCGGCGACGTCGTGACGATTGCGTGCGCGCCCGGCACCGAACGGGCATTATGCACGCCTGCGCGGTATGAGCATCTGGCAGAACCGGGAATTCATCGATGGCGAAGTACTCGATCGACGAGCTAGCGCACGGCATACGAGCATTTCTTTCGTTCTCGGACGATTGCTCGGCGTCGGCCGACTACGACAGCGACTTAGCCGACCTGTTCACCGAGGACTGCACGTACATCGAACATGTCTTCGGTGAGATGCACGGCCAAGACGCAGTCCGCCGATGGATCGTTCCGCTTCATGAAGCAGTATCCGAACGATCAGATGACCTACACGCACGATTGGGTGCTGTTCGACGATGAGAACGGTCGGGTGATCTTCTTTTCCGCGGACGCACGTGCCAAATCCAGGCAACGGCCGGGAGTACTCGACGACGAACTGGTCGATGATCGACTACGCCGGAAACGCGCAGTGGTCACGCGGAGAGGACATCTGCTGATCCCGCGCACTTCGGCACGCTGCTCGGCGCCTGGCAATCGGCGAAGGACGCGGTTACCGAGTCGTAACCTGCTGATACAGAAGTGCCGATCCGCGCCGATCGCCGGAGTACAGAGCGTCTCCGACCAGAACGTTGCCCGGACCGCCGGTCAGGACGCACATACCGGCACTTCGGTGCGCGCTGCAAAATTAGCGGTCTGCTGAACCGAAAGCTAGGACAGACAACTAGCGGGCTTGAAGGTTTTGAGTCAGTGCGGTCTGATGACCGGGAGGACTCACTCTGGCGCATGCCTCGATACATATCGCCGGTTCTGCCCGTTTCACCGCCGGCTGACGCGTCATTTTGTGCGGCTCGTCGACGCGAGCCGGCGCCGGCGGAACAGCCATCGTGACTTAGAGTGCCAAGGGGTACCGGATGCGTTGTTCTCGTGCGATTACGGTGCTCGCGAGCCTGGGGGTGACGGCGGCAGTCTTGGCGGCGGCCTCGCCCGGCTCGGCGCAGCCGTTCCCGCAGGTCGACCAGCCTGGGGTCACCGACACCGAGATCCATGTGGGCGAAGTGGTCTCGAAGACGAATCCGCTCGGTGGCGACTACCCGTCCGTGTTCAACGGCGTCAAGGCGTATTTCAACATGGTGAACTCTTCAAAGAGAGAGGCATTTACGGGTGCAGCTGCGGCTGACGTTCAGCGGCGACCAGGTTGGCATGGGGCATCAGGAGGTACAAGCCCTTTTGTTGGAAGACAACGTGTTCGCGGTGCTGCCGGTCGTGGTGTTGCTGTTCAGCGGGGCCGACCTGCTCGGCCAGTCCGGTGTTCCCACCTTCGGTTGGAACATGAACGCAGAGTGGGGCTCCGAGCAGGGAGCGGAGCCGCCGACCTGTTCGGAGAGAAGGGCTCGTTCCTGTGCTTCACGTGCCGGGCCAGCCGGTGCCGTGGCTCGCGAAGCAGGTGAAGGCCAAGAAGATCGGCGTGCTGTCGTATCAGGTCCCGCAGTCGGCGGACGGCCAAAGGCCTCCGGGCCTCGTTCGACAAGTACCCGTCGGCGAAGATCGAATTCCTCGACACCAGCCTGACGTACGGGGTCACGGACTTGAGCTCCGACGTGTCGCAGATGAAGGACAAGGGCGTCGATTTCGTGGCGACCTGCATGGACACCAACGGGCGCTCACGCTGGCCAAGGAGATGAAGAAGCAGGGGCTCGAGGCGATCCAGTACCTGCCGAACGGCTACAACCAGAAGTTCATCGAGGAGAACGCCGAGTTCTTCGAGGACTCCTACGTCTCGACGTGCTTCACGCCGTTCGAGGCGAGGCCGAAGCCGGCGGGCCTGAAGGATTTCCAGAAATGGATGAAGAAGGGCGCTTCGAGTAGACGGGACTTGGCTGGCGGGCTGGATGTCGCGGACCTCTTCTACGAAGCCTCAAGGCGGCGGGTCCGGAGTTCACCCGCCAGAAGGTCGTCGACGAAATGAACACCATGACCGACTAGACGGCGGGAGGGCTCCTCGCCGGCATCGATTGGACGATTGCGCACAAGCAAGATCCGCCGCAGGGGTGCGGCGTCGTGTCAAAAATCTATAAAGGCAACTTGTTCTCTATCTTCTCCCAGCCGGGCAGCTGTTTTATGCCCCCCTTCAGGCCACCTCCCTGCCCGACGACATTGCACCCGAGAGGCACTCTCCGAGTGAGCGGGGCGACTCGGCACGTGCACGAAGTTTCGCTGATTCGGACATCACATGGGGGACGCTGTCAGCTACCTTGCCCCTTCCCCTCGCCTGCGCCGCGCCACTAGAGCGCCTCGAACCCCAAGACCGAGTAGGGGAGCGCATATCGCCGGTTCGGGCGGATAGAAAGACCTTCGTCGGCTGTCGTTATGTGCGCAGCGCGCGTAGGAGAAACGCTTCTCTAGCGTCGACATCAGAGGCTGGACGAAATTTCGGGCATTCGGCCGTGGTGCAGCCCTCTGACTGTGGATCGGAGTTGCGGCAAACTGCTTTGGTGAGCGTGCCGGAGACCGTGTACGCCAAGACCAGTGGTGGTCGGTCGGCTACCAGGTCGTGGGCGCTGGACCTCCGGATGTGCTGGTCACCAAGCCGGCGTTCCTTCCCGTCGATTTGATGTGGGACGAGCCCAGGCTTGTTCGGTTCCTCAATGGGCTGTCGTCGTTCAGCCGCCACATTTGGTTCGACTCTCGGGGAATGGGCTCATCGGATCCGATCGCGCCGGTGGAGGGCCGCCTGATTGAGAGCGTCGTCGACGACATGATCGCCGTGCTCGACGAGCTCGGTTGCGAACGGGTCGTCGTGCTCGGCGCGATCGGCCCGCCGGCCTTGCAGTTCGCTGCGACCCATCCCGAGCGGACCAGCGCGTTGGTGCTCATCAATCCGAGCGCCCGCTTCCGGCGAGCAGACGACTATCCCGAAGGGCTCACGGACGAGGACGTTGAGGCGGCCCTGGCGGTGGTCCGAGACCGGTGGGGAACCGGTGAGATGCTCAGTCTCTTCGCTCCCAGCGTGGCCGGCGACGCCCGGTTCGCACGCTGGTTGGCACGCTGCGAACGCCTGTCGATGTCGCCGCAGGACGCCTATTGGCGCCTTCGCGCCAGCCTTCGAGGTCGACGTGCGTCACCTCCTGGGGGCGATCCGGGTGCCGACGCTGGTGGTTGGCCACGCCGGCTGGCGAGGCTACGAGCAGAGCCGGTACGTCGCCGAGCACATCGACGGCGCCCGCTACGTCGAACTCCCCGGCGAGGACAACTTGTTCTTCGTGGGCGACACCGGACCGCTCCTGGACGCCATCGAGGAGTTCGTCACCGGCCGGCTTCCTCGCCATGACGTCGACCGGGTGCTGGCCACGGTGATGTTCACCGACGTTGTGGGCTCCACCGACCAGGCCGCAGGCATGGGCGACCGCCGATGGTCGGAGCTGTTCGCCACCCACGACGGCCTCACCCGCGCCGAACTCGAACGCTTCCGCGGCCGAGAGATCAGAACGACCGGCGACGGCTTCTTGGCGACCTTCGACGGGCCGGGACGAGCGGTGCGCTGCGCCTGCGCCATCCGCGACGCGGTCCGCGCCATCGGCATCGATGTGCGGGTCGGGCTCCACACCGGCGAAATCGAGCTGCACGGCGACGACATCGGCGGCATCGCCGTCCACATCGCCCAACGCGTCCAGGCGCTCGCCCAGCCCGACGAAGTCCTCGTCTCCCGCACCGTCGCCGACCTCGTCGCCGGCTCGGGCATCGCATTCGCTGATCGCGGCACCCATGCGCTCAAAGGCGTCCCCGACCCATGGCATCTCTTCGCCGTCGAAGACTCGCCGCTGGGATCCGACCCTGCAGGCGAAATCGTCGGCTAACTCATTGACCATGAGGCGCACAGAATTCGCGCCAGAACGCGGCGAGTGGCGAGGTCCTTCCGCCTCGCGGTGGCGGGCGGTTAGCGTTCGGACCATGCGTGTCGTGGTGCTGGGTGCAGGATTCGGTGGCCTGGAACTCACGACGATGCTCTCCGAAGAGTTCGGAGCCGACGTCGACGTCGTGCTCATCGACAAGAGCGACGACTTCGTCTTCGGGTTCTCCAAGCTGGAAGTCATGTTCGGGCGGGCGCCGTCAGAACAGGTTCGGCACCCCTACCGCGACTTCGTCAAGCCTGGTGTGCAGTTCGTCCAGTCGACCGTCCGCGGGATCGATCCCGAACGCCAAGCGCGTCGAAACCGACGCCGGCACGTTCGATGCGGACATTCTCGTCGTCGCGCTCGGCGCCGATCTGCACCCCGAGGCGACGCCGGGACTCGTCGAGGGCGGCTACGAGTTCTACACCGTGCCCGGCGCGTTCGCGCTGCGCGACGTGCTGGCGAACTTCGACGGCGGGCGCGTCATCGTCGCGGTGACGTCGACGCCGTTCAAGTGCCCGCCTGCGCCGAGCGAGACCGCGCTGCTTGATGCACGACTTCCTCACCGACCGCGGGCTGCGGGACGGGTCGCACATCTCACTCGTCATGCCGATGCCCGTTCCCATCCCGCCGTCGCCCGACGCGTCGAAGGCGCTCCTGGTCGCGTTCGAGGAGCGGGGGATCGACTGGTACCCGGAGACGCTGGTGCGCGGGCTCGACCCGGCGCGCCAGGTGGCGATGCTCACTGACGGCGGCGAGATGCCCTACGACCTCTTCCTCGGCGTGCCGACACACCGGGTGCCGGACGTGGTCGCGGAATCGGGCATGACCGTCGACGGCTGGATCCCGGTCAACCCGATGACCCTCGAGACGCAGTTCCCGGGCGTCTATGCGGTGGGCGATGTCACCAGCGTCGGAACGCCGAAGGCGGGCGTGTTCGCGGAGGGCCAGGCGGCGATCGTGGCCGGCGGCATCAGCGCGCTCATTCGGGGCACGGGCGAATCGGCGCACTACGACGGGCGCGGCGTCTGTTACCTGGAGTTCGGCCACAACCAGGTGGCGAAGGTCGACGTGACGTTCGTCAGCGGGCAGGCGCCGCACGGCACGCTCGAAGGGCCATCGCCCGCGCTCGTCGCCGACAAGGCCGACTTCGGTTCCAGTCGCGTGCAGCGCTGGTTCGGTCGCACCTGGCCCTGAGTCGAAGTACACCGGACCGTTCTGGTCGCCAGGACAGTCGCGGACGCTCTGCGCATCCATAACTGCCGAGCTGCCTCGGGATGTGAGCACGAGGACGAGCACACATAACGACGCGCCAGGGGAGCAACGTGCGCGTGCCAGATCGGCACCTCGGTGTGCCCTTGACAGCGACGCTTCTGAGTGGCTCTGTCGTGCCGGAGGGATGACCGACGAGGCCCGGAGTTTCATATGCGAAGACGCACGATCTTCCTCGTGCTGAGCAGCTTCGTCACAGTCGGAGGGACCGCGTCCGCCGCCGCCCCACGCACGTGCGGCGCGGTCACACGCCTACCGAATCGTCATCAACTTGTCGGGTGACGAATACGAGGACGCGTAAAACAACCTGCTCAATAACTCTCGCGATACTAAGGTCCGGCTCCGCCCGACGTCGCGGTGCGGATGGGATGCTGGACCTGGATCTCGAAAGATCTCGGTCACGGCACTTACACGCTCAGCCAACCCAACCTCGACGGCGCCCACCTCATCTGGACCTTCACCTACACGGACGCCCGCGGCGACATCCTCACCGGCAACGTCGCCGAGGGATTCATACCGGATCCATCACCATCTGATGCCCTCACGCACGCCAACCGGTACCCCGCGACCTACACCTTCACCGGTGGCACCGGACACTTCGTGGGCGTCAGCGGCGTCCTCGTCGCCACTGCGACGACGATCACGGTCCAGGTCGACCCCGCAACCGGCACCGCCCACTCCAAGTTCGCCAGCAAGGCGGTCGGCACCCTCCACCTTCCCGTCCAAGCTCCGAGGTTGTAGCCGATGACCCGGCGGCCCAAAAGCTGGGCCTCATGTACTACGACATCCCCTGCGACGTGGCAGGCCGTGCAGATCGCCGGTTACGTGCTCGGAAAGCGGCTCGATGCCGTTGTTTTATGTGCGGGGCACCGTGTGCCCGGAGCGACGGCCGAGAGGGTGCGCGGCGCGCTGCTGCGCCTGCCCCGACGACGGCGTCGTGCTCATCCATCGCCGCGCCCTGATCCAGTAGCTCCTCGGTGCAGCGGTCGGCGCCGAGACGGGCCTCTCAGGGATTCGATCCCGAGCGCCTCTCCTCGGTCCTCGACGACCCTTGTGGTCAGGGTCCACCCGTGCGAGACAGCGTGCACCGGCGCCAACTCACGAGCGCAGCGGCTTCGGGGTTGTCGTCGGACGAGAAATGCAGTAGCCATCGGCGGACAAACATGCTTTCTACTATGATTGGGAGTTCCCGAGCCAGGCCGCCCCTCGACGCCGACTTCGCCGTAGACCCCGAGCGCCTGGCGTCGGTCGCCAAGGCGTTCGGCGACGTCGCCCAGCATCGAATGCACCGGCCTGGCCTCTCATCCGGTGGCGTCTCCTTGTCTTCTCGAGGGCTTCGCTCATCAGGACGAGCGCTGGCTCGGGTTGGACGTCCGCGAGCACGAACGCCGTGGACGGGGCCCCCGTGCTACCCAGGAGGGTGGGGGGGGGGGACCGCGTGCTCCAGCGAGCGGGAGCGCTTCGTTCAGCACCTTGGCACTATCGCCACTGCCATGTCAGCGCCCTTCAACGAGTGCGCCATGGGCGCCCCCGTCAGCGCCCACGCCAACCGGGCGGGTTCATGTCTGTCCCGGGACATCGCTGACAACGTGTGCTCGGCGTATTCCGACGGAACCGATCAACGTCGCCTTCCGCCGTCAGCGCAACCCAGATAATGTGCCTGTACCACCGCAATGTGCCGGCTGACACCCGCAACTGCCTTCAGCCGCAATACGGTCCCCGCAATACCGCGTGACCCCTTTGAGGTCATCCGCGGCATAGCAATGACGGCACGCACAGGAGAACGGTCGGGTACCTCGCGGGTCGGCTCGGGCGATTCCGGGAATCGCCAGGGCCGCCTCCGCCGCTGGCGGGCGATACCGCACTGAGCTCGGGGGAGAAAGTGACCAACCGGGCCCCATCCAGCGCCATCAGGCGCAGCGTTATTTCGACGTCGCGGTTCTCGATCGCCCACGGTAGCGCTACACGCACATTGTCGATCTCGCGGCTGAACCGTTGCCACCAAGTCCAGCTCTAGCCGGGCTCGCCAGCCCCTGCCATTGCCGCCTTACCGAACGCTGCGAAGTACCGCGGTAAAATCATCCCCTCGGACTCTGTGCTGGCGTCGCCGTCAGCCTCGAACGCTCCTGGGGTATACCGACGGTTTTGTTTCGTGAAGCCGATAGCGCGCCGTTACGCCCTCGGTGTCGGCCTCGACCACTGAACGTGTGACCAGCGCGGCCAGGAGATCGAAGACCGAGTCCGCGTCGATCCCTTCTCCTGATGCCACGGCCTCTGCCGCCTGGAGCGTGGAGCCGCCGGCGAACACGCTGAGGCGATCGAGAAGCCTTCTCTCGGCGTCGTCGAGGAGCTCGTAGGACCAGTCGATCGCGGCCCGCAGCGTCTGATGACGCTCGACGGCTCCGTGGTCGCTGCCGGTGAGGATCCGGAATCGCTGGTCGAGGCGTCGGGTCAGCTCCGGCGGCGCGAGCATCCCAAATGCGCGTTGCCCGCGAGCTCGATAGCCAGCGGCACACCGTCGAGGCGGTCGAACAGACCGCGACAGCACTCGCATTCGTGGCATCGAGCGGTAACCCTGCTCGAACTGCTTCGGCGCGCTCCACGAAGAGCCGCACGGCCTCGCTGCTCGCGATGGCCGGGAGCTCGGTTGAGTCGGGCAGCTCCAACGACGTGACCACCAGGATCCGCTCACCGGCGACGTTGAGGTCTTCCCTGCTCGTGGCCAGCAATGACGTCGGGGCACTCGCGGGACCACCTGAGTCACCAGTCTGGCTATCGGCTTCAGAACATGTTCACAGTTGTCGAGAACCAACAGCGCGCTTTGCGCGGCAGGAAGTTGAGCACCAAGTCGGTCGCGGTGTACCGGGGCGCGGATCGAAACCGAACACCTCGATCACGCCGTCCGACACCGCCTCCGGATCGCGCACGCCGTCCAGTTCGCACAGCCACGCGCCGTCTCGAAGGTTCGGGATCACCGTGGCGGCGGCCTCAAGCGCTAGGCGCGGCTTGCCACGCCGCCCACCCCCGTGAAACAAGCGCCTGCTTCCTCGACCTCGCCTGCGACGCCTGCTGCGAGTTCGTCTTCACGGCCTACGAACGATGTGACCGGCCGCGGCAGGTTGCCTGGCAGCGCGTCGAGCCATCGCAACCGAGGAACCCAGGCGCAAGATCCGCATGCGCGAGCTGCAATACCCGGAGCGGATCGGCCAGGTCACGCGAGCCGATGCATGCCAAGATCGATCGACGTCGTGCCCGCTGGAAGCGCATCCGCACCAGCGGCTCGACGGTTTCGGACACCAGCACCTGGCCCCCATGCCCCGAGGCCATGAGGCGAGCGGCACGGTTCACACGGGGCCGGAGCAGTCCCGGTCCCGGAGTTCGGCCTCGCCGGCATGGACGCCCATGCGGACCCGCAACGGCCCGGTGCTCTCCGGCCACTGCTCCGCCGCCAGGTTGCGCTGGGCGTTGACGCACGCGTCTTACGTGTCGCGGCGCCTCTCGAACACGGCGTGGATGCCGTCCCCGGTCGTCTTGACCACGTCCGCGACGAGACTCGACCGCCTTTCGCAGGATGGCGTCGTGGCGCGCCAGGGCGTCCTTCATCTCCGCCGGGTGCTGCTCCCAAATGCCGGTCGAGCGCTCCAGGTCGGCAAAAAGGAACGTCAGCGTTCCGGTCGGGAGCTCAGCCGTCGCCGCTTCGTCCCGTCCGAACACGTCTACGGAGTCGGTTCGCTCTCGAGCTCCGCCAGCCGGCGAGCCAAGGTCGCCATGAGCTTGCTCGACAACTCTGGAGCGTCGGCAAGCAGACCGAGAACTCTGCTCGGTTCAAGACCTCGGCGGCGACATCGGTTTTGGCGGTCACGGTGGCCGTACGCGGTCGGTTGTCGAGTAGAGCGATCTCGCCGATGTAGTCGCCTGGTCCTCGAACCGCGATGACTTTGCCGTCACGGGCGACCTCTGCTTCACCTTCGACAGGATCACGAACTCGTGCCGATCTCGCCCTGGCGCGCGAGACGCCACCAGTGACGAGGTCGACCCGGGTCATCAAGCTCGAGATCTGCGAGAGCTGCTTCTGCGACAGCCCGTCGAACAACGGGACGCGTGCGTCGTTCGTCGGTCGATCGCTGCCGGGCCATGCCTGCCTCCTCGCTGGCTGCCGAGTCTCTCGCGTCTCAGGCATTCCGCGCTACGGCGATGCAGCTGAAAGCATCAACCAGCATCAGCCCGCGCTTTCCGGCGTATACCGGGCGAAACCGACCGAGACTGCTTACTCGAAGTACGCACGAGGGCACTCGTGGGGAGGTCGACGATTCGCCTCGGCTTCACTCGACGCCGGGACGGCTCGGATTGCCCGTTGATGCGGTCGTCGTTACAAGCGCGTTGCGCTAGCCAACGACCGCATCGCTGGCTCGTCCTGAGACTTCGAGTGCGAAGGCGATCGTATCCTCGAACGAGAGTGCTCGACCGATCTTCCACTCGGTGTCGAAGCGCTCGTCGCCCAACAGCTCGCGCAAGCCCGTCGCCGCCCTGTTCCGGGCGGCGAGGTCGGCAGGACCGCCCTTGCTGCCGACCTGTTCGGCGTCGCCCCGCGGCCGCGAGTAGCCGGGCCGCGTCGTGCAGCCGGCCGAGTTGGCGGCAGGCGTGGGCCATGCCCTGGAGCGCCGTTGGAAGGACGAAGCGATCGCCGGACTGCCTGTACGCCTCGACGGTCGCGGCGAATTCGCTGATCGATGCCGCGTTGTCGCCGAGCGTGGCTCCGCAACTGGCCGATCGCGACGTGGTTCCGACGGTCCCGGCCGCCGATCCGGGCAACCGGGGCAGTGCGAGGCTCTCGTCGAGGAGCCGCGCCGCGTGTCGAGGTCGGTCGAACGGTAGGCAAGCCCAAGGTGGAAGAGGGCCTGGCTCAGAAGGAACGGTCCACCCACCCGCCGGGCTACGACGAGGGCTTCCTCACCCATGGCGATCGCGGTTTGGTCTCGCCGCACTGGGAGAGCACGAAGCAGGACTGCATGAACATCGCGCCGAGTTGCGTCGCCGTTGGCCGGAGCCGTCATCGGCGGCACGTGCGTTCTCGACGCTGCGCTCCATGGCTTCGATGGCCTCGGTTTGTTGGCCCTGCCAGAACGCCGCGAGACCACGGGCGTTGAACGCGAACCCGTCCGGTGCAACGCCCGCCTGCTGCGCGGAAATGATGCTCTCGTCGGCCAATTCGGTGGCACGTGTGAACTCCCCCGCTGTGACGGCGGCCCATGCCGCCGCCGCGAGCGGCTCGACGCGCTGGACGCCGGCAAAGTTGCGGCGAGCGCCAGTGCGACCTCGAACCTCCGCAATGTCTCGCCGGGGGTACCCCATACCGTGGGTCCACGAAGTCCCGCGGCGAGGCGGAGTGCCAGCCGTGCCTCGCCCCGCTCGACCAACCAGTCGAAGGCAGCGCGGCGGTTCTCGGATTCGGCGAGCCGTTGCCCGGCGATGGCGATCTGATCGCGGCCGAAGAACCTACCGATGAGCTCCTCCTCGAGCTCGAGGTAGTAATGGGCGTGGAGCGGGCACGCGGTGTGGCCTGACTTCGAGTTGTCGGCGAGCAACGCGCCGGCGGTGGCCGCGTCTGTCGGCGCCTGGATGGCATTCCGCTCGCGATCGAACTCGCCGCCGCGGTGGGCGAGCGCGCTCGGTCCCCAGGACATCCTCGAACGGATCGACCAGCGGTTCCTGCTGCTGACAGGCGGCAGCCGAACGGCCCTGGAACGGCATCAGACGCTCCAAGCGGCTGTGGATTGGAGCTACGACCTACTCGACGACCGCGAGCGGCGGCTCTTCGGCCGGCTATCGGTTTTCGGCGGAGGCTTCACACTGGAAGCGGCAACCGCTATCGCCGCCGACAAAACGCCAGCGAGGTCGAGGTCCTCGACGTGCTCGGCGATCTCGTCGCTAAGTCGATGGTGATCGCCGACCGCTCGGGCGATTCGGTCCGGTACCGCCTGCTGGAAACGCTGCGACAGTACGGGCGTGAGCGGCTGGCCGGCGAAGGCGACGTCGAAGCCACTCGCGATCGTCAAGAGCCCCACGGAATCGGCATCAGCTACGTCTTCGACCTCTTTCGGTGCGTCGGCGGGCAGACCAAGCGACGGCGTCGGCCAACTCTGCTCGCCCTCAACGCCGAGCGCTTCTCTGCTCGTCGCCACGACCCGCACCGACGGGCACACGTCGAGCAACACATCGACCAACCGAGCCGTCGCGTCCAGGAGATGTTCGCAGTTGTCGAGCACCAGCAGCAGCCGGCGCGACCCGATCGCGTCACACAGCACATCCACCAACGCCCGAGGTGGCCGTTCCGGAACTCCCAGCGCCGCCGCGACCGTGCTCGGAACCAAGGCTGGATCGCGAATCGACGCAAGCGCGACAAACCACGCGCCATCAGGGAACCGATCCACCACATCAGCCGCAAGCTGCACCACGAGGCGCGTCTTGCCCACGCCACCGACCCCCGTGATCGTCACGAGCCGATGCGCCTCGAGCAAACCCGCCAACCGCGCCAACTCGCCCGAGCGTCCGATCAACGGCGTGCGCTCCGTCGGCAAGTTGCCGGGGAACGCGTCGAGCGTCCGCAGCGGAGGAAAGTCCGCAGGCAATCCGGCATGCTGGACCTGGAACACGACCTCGGGCCGGCTCAGATCCCGCAGCCGATGACGACCCAGCTCCGTGAGGCCAAAGGACGGTGGAAGGGAGTCCCGCATCAGGTCGGCCGTCGCTTGCGAGCACAACACCTGCCCCGGATGCGCGACCTCCGCCAAACGCGCCGCCCGATTCAGCACCCGCCCGAAGTAATCGTCGCCACGCTGCTCAGCGACTCCGGTGTGAAGCCCCATCCGCACGCGCAGCGCCGCCGACCGGCCCCCAGGACGCCCCACGCAACGCCTGTTGACCGTCCACGGCGGCCGACACAGCGGTGTCGGCTGTCGCGAACACCGCGTGGACCCCGTCGCCGGTGCCCTTGATCACATCTCCGTGGTGGGCTTCCACGGCCCGACGGAGAAGCTCATCGTGGTGCGCCAACGCATCCCGCATGGCCTCGGGATCCTGCTCCCAGAGGCGTGTGGAACTCTCCAGGTCGGTGAACAGGAACGTGACCGTCCCCGTAGGCAGCTCGCTCACCGCACCCCCTGCTGTGCTGGGAAGCCAGTAAACCAGGATCACGAACCATCCGTCACCGCCAAATGAGGGGGCAGCGAAGAGCTCGGCATTGCCAGCCCCACCGCTGCGTGCTGCGGGACCCGCCTATAACGCGGAGGCCGAACGACGGCCACTCGAGCAATCACCGCGGACAGAGCGGTACATCTGGAGCCGGTCTCACACACCCGAGAATGACTCGCGATTCCTCTGACCGAGAGTCATTTGACTGCCCCTGAAAGGGGTGAACGTCGCCGCTAATGAGAGCGATGCTCGTCGCGACGACATCGCTTGCCCTCGCCGTCGAAAGATATGACTTCGGCTAGTTGCTTGAGGAGGTCGGGAGGTTCCGATTCTCGAGGTATTCATACCGTCGAGTACGACGAAGCGAGCGAAGTGCTCGAGCTGAATCCGGCAGCGGCACCGCAGACCGCGATGGATCACTTTGAGCGATATTTGGCGAGCGGGTGGCGGGCGGAACTCGACTGAGGTGTTCGTCGTATGGTGCCGCCGTGGCGATGGTGAGCGGACCTCTGGCGGGGGTGCGTGTGGTCGAGCTTGGCGTGTGGGTCGCTGGACCGGGTGCCGGTGGGATCCTCGCGGACTGGGGCGCCGACGTCATCAAGGTCGAACCGCCTGAGGGTGATCCGGCGCGGACGTTCCAGCGCATGCTCGGTGGCGACGTGGCGACGAACCCGCCGTTCGAGCTCGACAATCGCTCCAAGCGAAGCGTCGTGCTCGACCTTGCCGATCCGGACGGTCGAGCGCATGCGCGTGACCTCATCGGTAGGGCCGACGTGTTCCTCACGAACATTCGCGTGTCGGCGCTGCAACGTCTCGAACTCGATCCGGACGTTCTGCTCGGGCGTCACGAACGGCTGATCTACGCGCTGATTACGGGATACGGCCTTGCGGGCCCGGATGCTGACCGGCCGGCTTACGACATCGCCGCGTACTGGGCGCGTTCGGTCTCGCCGCCGCGCTGACGCCGCCGGGCGGTCCGCTGCCGTTCCAGCGTGGCGGCATGGGCGACCACAGCGTCGCGATGACGACCGCTGGAATGGTGAGCGCGGCGCTCGTTGCACGCGAGCGCACGGGCGAAGGCCAGCTCGT
Source organism: uncultured Actinomycetes bacterium (assembly GCA_963747195.1). Lineage (GTDB taxonomy): Bacteria > Actinomycetota > Acidimicrobiia > IMCC26256 > JACDBD01 > JALZAA01. The sequence goes on along the minus strand of CAVVDV010000004.1, from coordinate 313,203 downwards.
ATCGACTTCGTTGCTGCTACAAGGCGCGTACACGATCGGATTCGATGTCAACGTCGCGTTGATGTGGGGCCGCCCGATCATGGTCGGGCAGCGCGAAGCGATGGGCAATCCGGCGATCAACAACTACACCGCGGGCGACGGTCGACGGTTCTGGATTGTCGGGCTCGAGGGGGGTCGTCACTGGCCGCCTCTCGCGCGCGCCGTCGGTCGTCCCGAATGGCTCGACGATCCGCGTTTCGCAACACCGCAAGCGCGCTTCGAGCACAGGCGCGAGCTCATCGCCGAGCTTGACGCGATATTCGCGACGAAGACACTCGACGCGTGGGCGAGATCTTTGCGACCGAACCGGAGTTCTTCTGGTCGCCTGTCAACACTGTTGACGACCTCTTGGTGACGAACAGTTTCACGCGTCGGGCGGTCTGGTTGAGGTCCCCGACGACGACGGCACCATGACGATGCTGGCGACGCCAGCCGAATTCCACGGCACACCGTCCGGCCCCGCGCTTCGGCACCCCGGCTCGGCGAGCACACTGACGCGGTCCTCGACGAACTCAAGCGCGCTGGCTCCTAACGAAGCGAGGCTCCGGCGCTGGTCGCGTTTCTTTATTGCTTGTTGGCTTTGCGCGGCACCAAAGGTTGAAGGGAAACGGCTGTCGCCAGCCAGTCTCTGAGACGCCAGAACGATGATTCACACGTCGGATCGTCGTCGACATGATTTGCGATCTGGCAGATCGTCGATCAGCTAGTGGCTGATCCTCGGGTTCTGATCGCGGCTCGAGCGCCTTGCGGTGTCGAGAACCGGCGGCGATCGATCGCCAGGTTGCCGGTCGGCGCTCCAGCTTTGAACCGAACGAGGCGCTCGAGGTCTAGCGACTCTCGGAAGCGCTGCGTCAGGTCAGGATCGGGGCGCCAACTCGGCTGAGCAAGTGCTTCACGTCGCCTCGTCCTGAGGCCGACACGGCCGCCCGCCCAATGCCTGAACTAAGCAAGCGACCGTCGCCGGCCTGCACGTGCTCCGACTGTATTGACGACCAGTTGCCCGAAGGCGGCGCCATGTCTGTCTCGCGGAAGATCGACTGCAATGCTCCGCAGCTCGGCTGGGTTCTGATTGCCCTTTGTGTCGAGGATGAAGGCGAGGCGAGTACCACCAACGTCGTTCCGCTCGATTCCGCATTTTGCGATCATGCGAAACGGTGCGACGATCAGTCCGGGTGTTCCTCCCTCATAGGGCCACACATCTACATAGAGCGCACGATTCGTGAGAAACACAATGCACGGCTGATCCGCCCCCGAATCGCCGACTGACCCTCCGAGTATCCACGCCTTGCACGCCCCCAGCTCTTTGTCCGTCCGATCCATTGACCGACACCGCGGCCCTCCAGTCCCTGGCACGGACGCGCCCTTCTTCGCCCAAGTACGGCCTTGGACCAGTCCTCGTAGTAGCCGAAACTCATCCGGCTCCCCATCGGGATGGATTCTCGCGAGCTTGCCATCGGCTCTAACAGCATCGAGGGATGGTCGCCGACTCGCAGACCGAACCCGACCCCTCGCAGTCGAGGCACGACGAATGTTGAAGAAGTGCATCACTGCTGCCTCGCGGCCCCGCCTCGGGTGGAGCACAGATCGCCGGTTCCGGCACGACCGGGACCGACGATCGCGATGCAGAGATTTCGGGCACGCTCGACTACGTGGTCACCACAGCGAGGGAGGGCCCTCCATGCGAACGATCGTGGTGACGGGCTCGGCATCGGGCATGGGGGCGGCAACGAGGATGCGTCGGAGGTCGCCGGCGATCGCGTCGATCGGGGTCGATCTCCGCGACGCTGAGGTGACCGCCGACCTGGGCACGGCCCACGTGCCCATTGCGTCGCCGACCATCGACGCTGGGCTCGGCGAGGGCCTCCCGGCCTCGCCCGACCTGGCAGAGTGACGCCGTGCGGATCGGTGCCGTCTATCCCCAGATCGAGCTCGGAGGCGGACGCGGCGGCGGTGCGGCGGATCAGGCGCGCCGCCGAGCACTTCGGCTAACAGCCCAGCGATGACAAGGAGTCCAGCAAATGCGCCATTTTCGGGTTGCTTTGTACGACGTGACGTCGGGTTCGGCCGACGAGGTCATTGAGATCGCCCGGGCAGGGTTCTTGCCGATCTTTGAGGCGCAACCTGGCTTCGTGCGTTACGAAGTCGGCGAACTCGACAACGGAGGCGTTGTCTCGTTCAGCATCTGGGAGACGGCGAACGAAGCGCAACTGGCGGTGGACCTCGCAGCTGAATTCGTGAGGGACAACCTCGCCGGCCGCGTGCGACTTCGCGATGAGCACACCGGTGACGTCGCCTGGGACGACCCGGCGTAGCGCATCCTGCGCACGCGGCTATATCGCGACCTATTAGAGGGACCTCTTCTACGCCAGATCTCCCGGTACGCGGCTCGACGTGAGCGAACCGAACGTACGCACCGAACGACAACCAACCCTCACGAGACAGCCGCAAAGGAACAGTCCGCTCATCGACACGATCCCACCAGCGGACTGCCGCGTACCCACCGACCAACGAGGCGTCACCGACCCCAGGGTGCCGGGTGCGACACGGGCGCCGTCGAGGTCACCCGGCGGTAAGTACCTGGTTGAGGCTTATGCATATCGACAGAGTTGGACCGCTATGGGCCGGGGGGACCAATAAGTCGTTTCCGTCGTTCCAGGGCGGATACTGATCGTGGGCCGCAACTGAAGGCCCGGTGACACTCGTCCGGTTTGCTTCTCCTCCCACACGCCTGCGGCGAGGCAATTCGTATTTCTTGTTCTGATCTCGCGATCACTTCGCCGTGCTGAGCGACCAGGGCTCGCCCGTATCGACACCGTATTGCTTCAGCGTGGCCTCGACCTGGGCCCACAGGAGGTTGCTGCTCGGAGCCTTGTTCGCGGCCTGCCGGGTGTTCGTGGTATCGACTTCATCGAACACGTCGCCAACTTGGTTCAGCGCTCTGTTCGTCACCTTGTTGAGGTTCTTGTCGGGCGAGTGCACCAAAAGGCGCCGATAGTGGTCGACCGACTTGGACCCCTCGCCGCCCTTGCTCCATGCGTCCCCCGGGCTGTTCTGGCTGAAGTCTTGGAGCATCACGGCGTACGTGTGGTCGAGCAGGTGGATGGCGTCGATAGGGCTGTAAACCGGGTCTAGGAGCGACGTCGGCTGCCTCGGCAGGGTCGTCGCCCACGCCTGGATCTGCTCCTGCGTCGGGGGCTGTTGTGCATCCGCCGCAGTCGCGGAAAGAGCGATGAGGGCGACGCTTAGAGCGACGCCAAGAGCGAAGAGCTTCTTCACGTTGGCCTCCCGTCACGGATTGCTCATCTGCCTACCCGATTCTCAATGATCACTGCCGCAATGGCGCGGTTTAGGCGACCCGCCGAGTCAGTGCTCAACGACGCGCGGTCCGACCAAGGCACGCCCGCTCCAGAACGGGCAATCTGTGCGCGTCATGCGAGTGCGAAGATTAGGTTCGGAGGACATTTCGCGGGTTGCTGCGATCGACCGATCCGAGCACATCGATGTTCAGTACCGCGTGATCGACGGTCAGCTGCAACACGTTCCCGCGGCGATTACCGAGGTACCGACGTGGGACCCGACTGGATCAGGTCCGCATAGCGTCGCTGCCGAGATCGAGTTCTGCAGGTCTGTTGTCGCGCGTGGTGGCGTGCTTCTCGGCACACTCGATGCCGAGCAGACGGTCGGGCTCGCGATAGTTCACCCATCATTTGCGCCACTAGTTGCTTGGTTGGCGTTCCTGCACGTCTCGCGGCCCTTCCGCAGAAAGGGTGCGGCGCAGGCACTCTGGGATGCTGCCGTCGATATATCTCTCGCGGGCGGTGCCGAGTCGATCTACGTCTCGGCAGCACCGACCGAGTCAGCAGTTGGCTTCTATCTGCGACAGGGGTGCGGCTTGGCTCAACCCGTTCACCCCGATTTGTTCGCTGCCGAGCCCGAGGACATTCACCTCACCTGCCCTATCCGGTGAACCTCCCCGGCGTGCCAGAACTGCCGATCTGTGCACCGATCTCGTTCGTGAGGTCAGCACGAACCTTGATTTACCGCATCATTTCGTCGAGCGTGCGACACTCGACCCATGCGCTATGTGCGCGTCCATAACGGCGACGATGGCCGCTCTCGATTCGAAGATCGTGAAGTCTCGTTCTCCAGCGCGGCGTTCGCGCCACCAGCGCCACCGCTTGAGGTCTCGGCGGCGGTCCCAGTTCGGGAGGTGATGTTCATTCGATTCGCCGCTGGTTGGACCGATCCAGCACATCCAGCTCCCGCTCGGCAGTGGATGTTTGTGTTGTCTGGGCACGGTGAGATCAGCGCCGGTGGCGCGGCCCGATCATGGGGGCAGGGCGACGTGTTCCTTCTCGAAGACACGTCGCCTCCTGGTCATGCGACGACCGTCCTCGAGGATGCGGTCATCGCAGTGGTGCGCTGCTAACTGCAGACCCGTGCACCCGGATCTCGTCGGCGAGGTCAGCACGAACCTTGAATTACCGCATCACTTCCGTCAGGACCCTCGTCGTCGTCGGATCAAGGCAGGCAGCGCTCCCGAACGGGCAATCTGTCCGCGCGTGACCGAGACCGGACGCCCATTGCGCGCCCGGTTGACGCGGGTAGGCGTAGTACGTGAGTTCCCATCAGCGGCGCCGGCGCCGCTCGGCACGACCTCGACGTCGGGGAGTCCGCTTGCCGCCACTTCTTGGGCAAGTATTGGTCCATGGAACAGATCCGCAAGGCCACCCTCTTCGACAACGACCGCATCGCGGCGACGTACGCGTCGCATTCGAAGACGATCCGACGTTTTCCTGGTTCTTCCCGAAGGCGAGCACCCGACGGGGACGTCTCCAAGGATTCTTCGGTTTCGTCGGTCCACACATGGCGTTGCCGCACGACGAGACGTGGATGACCGATGACACGCTCGCCGTCGCTATCTGGATTCCGCCCGACAAATGGAAGATGCCGATGATGCAGCAGCTTCGGTTGCTGCCGGGATTCCCGCGCTGGTCGGGCCGCTTCACGTCTCGGATCCTCGAGCGCGCTCACGAAGATGGACAAGGTGCACCCACACGACCCGCCGTCCTGGTATCTGCTCGGCCTCGGCACAGCCAAAGAACACCAGGGGAAGGGACTGGGCTCAGCAGTGCTCTCGCACATGCTCAGCCGTTGCGATACCGAGGGCCTGCCCGCCTACCTCGAGTCGTCGAATCCTCGCAACATCCCCTTCTACGCCCGACATGGCTTCGTCGAGCGCGAGCCGATCCGGTTCGGAGACCAGGGTCCGGTGCTCACGCCGATGTGGCGCGATCCTCGCTGACGATCACCCGCGGCTCGGTCGAGGCAAGGCGGGGAGCGCCCGCGCAGGCGACGACCGGCCGTGCCGACGTTCGCCGAGCGGGTCTAGCGTTCGGCCGTGACCGTCACACCGGTTGTGGAACCCGAGTCGTTGGGGATCGACGCCGGGCGCCTCGACGAGCTGAGAACGCGGGTGCGACGGGAGATCGACGCCGGCCTCTTGCCGTCGTGCCAGTTCGCGCTGGCCAAGGACGGGAAGCTCGCGGCGTTCGAGGCCGTCGGCGACGCCGGGTCGGAGACTCGCTACGTGATCTTCTCGGCCACGAAGGCGTTCGTCGCGAGCGCGGCGTGGCTTCTGATCGGCGACGGCAGCCTCGACATCGACCAGCCGGTCGCCGAGTACATCCCGGAGTTCGCCACCAACGGCAAGGACGTCGTCACCGTCGAGCAGGTGATGCTGCACACGTCGGGGTTCCCGCGGGCGCCGCTCGGGCCGCCGGCGTGGGCCGACCGCGACCGCCGCCTCGAGGCGTTCGCGAAGTGGCGGCTCAACTGGGAGCCCGGCACCGCCCACGAGTACCACCCGACCTCGGCGCACTGGGTGCTCGCCGAGCTCATCGAGCGGATCTCCGGGCGCGACTACCGCGACTTCGTCCACGAGCGGGTGACCGGCGCGCTCGGCCTGCCGCGCGTGGTCGGCATCCCGCCCGACGATCAGAACGACATCGCCGAGCTCGCGCTGTGCGGCGAGCCGGCATCGCCCGACGAGCTCGAGGCGATCTTCGGCGTTCCCGAGCTGCCCGTCACCGAGGTGACCGACGACGCGCTGCTGTCGTTCAACCGGTCCGACGTCCGCGCCGTCGGTGTCCCCGGCGGGGGCGGCGTCGCCACCGCGGCCACGGTCGCGCTCTTCTACCAGGCGCTCCTCCACAACCCCGACGAGCTTTGGGACCCGGACGTCCTCGCCGACGCCACCGGCCGGGTGCGCAACACGTTCCCCGATCTCCTGGCGCTGGGCGCGCCCGCCAACCGCGCCCTCGGCGTCGTCGTCGCCGGCGACGACGGGAACGCCAACCGGCGCGGGTTCGGGCACACGCAGTCGCCCCGCACGTTCGGCCACAACGGCGCCGGCGGCCAGATCGCCTGGGCCGATCCCGAGAGCGGCCTCTCCTTCAGCTACGTCACCAACGGGCGCGACCGGAACCCGATCCGCGAGGGCCGCCGGTCGATCGGCATCTCCAGCCGCGCCGCCGTGTGCGCCGGCTGAGATGGGCCTGCGCTTCTTTCGCCGGAAGCAGCTGTTCCCGGGCTTGCGGCTCAACATGTCGAAGTCGGGCCCGAGCCTGTCCATGGGCGTGCGAGGCGCGCACGTGACAGTCGGCCGGCGCGGCATCACGCGCACGGTCGGTGTTCCGGGGACCGGCGTCTTCTACACGTCGCGGAGCGGCCGCCACACGGGCGTGCACAGCGCGCACGCGCGGCGCGCGGCGGACCCACGCGTCACGGAACCGGAGTCCCCCTCCTGAGAGACGCTACGGCCGCAGTCTGCTGGCGCGCAGGCTCCCGACGAGCTGCCCGTTCCCGGACAGGCGACGCATGATCACGATGCCGGTCGACGACGCCGGGTCGTAGCCGCACGCGCCCGGGCCGTCGACCTTCGAGTCGGACGACTGCACTCGCGCGACCACCTTCGGTTGATGCTTCGAGTCCCGCGCCAGGCGAGGCGGGTCGAGCGACGTGAGCTCGAGGGCGCGGCAGCCGATGTGGGCGCCGAGGATTCCGGTTCCCTTCCCGCCGGGCGAGACGATCGCCAGGAGCTTGCCGCCGCGCCCGGTCTCGAGGTCGGTCTGCTGGAGATGCTGGCCGCCGAGCGCGACGGCGTCGGCGTGCGTGCCGAACTTGCCGACGTAGCGCCAATTCCACGTCTTGGCTTCGCCCTGGGGGCGCGTCCCGAACACGGCGATGAACTCGTGGTCGAAGTCCTCGCCGGCCGACGTGTACAGCGAGCACTGCGCGGCAAGGAAGAGCTGGTCGTGCTCGAGGTGCAGCGCGGGGTCCTGGAAGACGCAACCCTTCAGGTCCGGGGACAGCGATCGACAGGTTGACGTCGGTCGCGACCTTCGGGGACGTCAGGCCGCCTCCGAGCACCTGCTCGCTGGCGTCCGCGAGCTGCGTCGGCGACGCTGCAGTGGCGACGTGCAGCGCGAACGTCCGAAGGTCGGGCTTGCTGCCGCCCGCGGTGTCGTAGCGCTGCCGGACCGAGTACCACGTCGCCGCGTCGCCGGTCCTCGCCGCCTCGAGGCTCACGACCTCGTTGTTGACGAACCCGGGCTTGCCGGTGACCGGATCGACCTCGGCGGACGAGGTCCACAGCGGACGGTCGAACGTCCACGTCGCGCCGCCGTCGTCGCTGTGGGCGAGGTGGTTGTCGACGGTGACGGCGCGACCCTGGGCGCCGGTGGTCAGGTGGGGCCACGAGTACGCCATCCAGATGCGGTCGCGCGCCGGGTCCTTGCGCAGCGACGGGTCGGCGTAGCCGTGCACCGGGCTCGGCCGGCCGTCGGCGAGTGTCGCCGGCGAATCGCCGGCGATCGTGACCTCGGGGCAGGAACGGTTCGACGCCGTGCAGTCGACGGCGGGTGTCGATGCCTCCGCCGATACCGCCACCGCGAACGTCGACCCCAAGCCGACGACCACGGCCAACGCGGCGAGCCAGAGCCCGTTGCCCTTCACGTCCTCCCCGTCTGATCGTCGAAGTTCTTCGAGGAGAGGGTCGCAAGCCCGGATGAGCGCTGCGTTATGCCTGCGTCAGGGGCCAGCCGTCCATCGACCGGGAGTCGTCGCGTGGACGTGACCTCAGGACGTGCGTGAGAGCTCGCGCTCGGCTTCTTCGACCAGTTCGGCGACGATTGCGGCCGCGGGTTGACGCGAGCGGACCGCGCCGACGGATTGGCCGGCGTACAGTGCCCGCGCCTCGACCGCACCGACCGACGTCGACGTCGGCCAATCGGGTGCCCACGACTGGTCTGCGCCCAACGCCTGACCAGCCGCGATCGCCGATTTCAGCACCCGATGCGGCGCGTCGGGCCAGCCGTCGCCGAAGGCCGTGGTGATGACGGTGTCGTCCGCGCCGGCGCGGATCAATGCTTCGACGTACGTCGGATGCGCGATGGACTCCGACGCGGCCATGAAGCGTGTGCCGATGCGTACGGCATCTGCCCCGGCCACCAGGGCCGCGGCCATCGCCGTGCCCGTCCCGATGCCACCGGCGGCGATGATCGGCAGGTCGATCACGGTGCGTACCTCGTCGAGCAGGGGCAGCAGCCCGAGCGTGCCCCGGACGTGGCCGCCGGCCTCGATCCCCTGAGCGACGATCACGTCGCAGCCGGCGTCTCGTGCGGCGCGGGCCTCGTCAGCCGAGCCGACTTGCCAACCGGCACGAGCGCCGCCGGCGTGCACGGTCTCGACGACATCGGCGTCCGGTGCGCCCCAGAAGAGCTCGACGTACGGGCTCCGGTTCGAGGCGTCGTCGAGAGCAACCCGATCGAGGAACGGCACCAAGAAGTTGACGCCGATCGACGCGTCGGAAGGAAGAGCATCGAGTTGTGCCGAGAGGGCTTCGTGCCCGACGGTGCCGGTGAGCATTCCGAGCCCACCGGCCCGGGCGACGGCAATCGCAAGATCGGGATTCGCGACTCCGCCGATACCTGCTTGTTGCAACGGATACCGACAGCCGAACATCTCGGTGAAGCGGGACGGAACGGCCACGTCCGCATCCTCGCGCGGTGCCGGATTGCTGCTCAGCAGATCCGTGACAGCGTCGGGAACGGATCGACCGGGCCGCCGCCCCCGGGATGGATCTCGAAGTGCAGATGCGGCCCGGTCGCGTTGCCGGTCGAGCCCACCTTCCCGATGACCTCGCCCGGGGCCACGTGGCGCGGGCCGCCCACGTACTGGGACAGGTGGTAGTAGACGTAGCGGTTCCCGTCGTCGCCGGCGATGTAGGCGCCCATGCCGCCGCCGCCGCCGTCGCCGAAGGTGAGGTCGCCGCTCAGCACGGCGAGCTCGGACATGCCCGTCGGGCCGTGCATGTCGATCCCGGGGTGGAACCCCGCGCCGCGCGGGCCGAAGTCGTCGCTGAACGCGGCACCGGGCAGCGGGCAGACCATCCCGTCGACGACCTGGACCGGGCCGACCGGGACGTCGGCAAGCTTGGCGTCGATCACCTGGTTCTGGCTCTTGAGCTGGTCGAGCGTGTCCTGCTGCTCCTTGCGCTGGGCGGCGAGTTGGTCGCGTTGGGCGGCGAGGTCGGCGTTCAGCGTGGCGAGGTCGGCGACCGCGCGGTTGTCGGACGCGTTGGCGCGGTCGAGCAGAGCCGTCGACCGCGCGCCTTCGCTCGGGTTCTTGGCGTCGAACACCAACCCGAGGTCGGCGCCCGCGTTCTTGTAGGCGACCGCTGCGCGCCGCTGCGCGATCGCGCGCAGCTGACTCGGCACGTGCCTCCCCATCTTGGATCTTCTGCTCGATGGCCACGATCTGGTCGCCGAGAATGTCGTAGCGAGTCTGGATGTCCGCGTACCGGGCGGCGGCGTCGTTGGCTCCGCTCCGGGCGTCGGCCGCCTGTTGCCCCGGATCGGGAGCGGGGGCCGCGCCCGCCGGGCTCGCGAACAGCGGGATGAGGGCGGCCGCGACCGCGCCGATCACAACCAGAAAACGACGCTCCGCCCCGAGCACTGCGGGGGGACGGTAGTGACCGGGGCTCCCCGATCGCCAATGCCCCGCTGCGGTCCTCTGTGCGACCGTCCCGGATATCTAGGGAAGGGCGGCCACGAGCGCGTCCTTCGCGCCGATCATGCCGAGCTGGTTCGGATGGACCGGCGCCGCCGGCGCGGCCGGTATCACCGGCTCGACCCAGCGGACCGTGGGGATCTGGCACGCGTCGTGCCCGATGCTGGCCGCGTACGTGTCGACGAACGTGGCGTCGTTGGCCGCCGCCTGCTGGGCGATCATCGCGTTGAGCGCCTTCTCGATCCCCCGCAGGTACGGCACGTCGCCCGGCGTCATCGGCATCTGCGGGTAGCAACCCTCGGGCGCGCCGGCGACGAGCGGGCCTTCGGGAAGGATCGCCTCGTAGGCGAGGATGTAGATCTTCGCCCTCGGCGCGTGCTGATGGATGCCCTGCAGCGTCGCCGCGATCTTCGGCGCGGTGTCGGCGATGCGCTGCCTGAGCTCGTCATGCCCGTTCACCACGTACTTGTCCTGGCAGGGCGTGCCCACCGGCGTGGGGCTGGCGCAGTTCTCGGCGATGCTCGTGAACCCGATGTCGTTGCCACCGATCGTGAGCGACACGACACCGGTCATGGAGTCGAGCGCACTGAACTGCGGTGGGTTCGGACCGTCGGGAGAGACGTCCTGGGGATTGGTCATGTCGTCGGTCGTCGCGCCACCGCACGAGATGTCGACGAACTTCGGCATTGCGGTGGACGGCGCCGCGAGGTGGGGGTAGTTGTGGTCGGACTTGAGGCAGCCATAGGGCGGGATCGGGACCGGGATGATCGGCCCGGACGTGTACGAGTCGCCCAGGGCGACGTACGTGTCGGGCGGCGGGGGCGGGCTCGTCGGAAAGCAGGCCGCCGCGAACAGCCCCAGTGTGAGCACCACCACGAGCCGACGCCCCGTCACCAAGCCTCCCCCAGACGGCCGAACCGTCACTTTCTACCATCCAGCGCGCGACCGCGAGCTGCGCAGCCGGGAGGGGTCAGGATGCCCGGTACCGGTCGAAGCCCGGTGTCGACACGACGCGTTGCTCGTCGGTGACGGCCATCGCCTCCACCTCCGGTCGTTCGGCGAGCCACGCCATGCCCTCTGTGCCGAGCGCGACGGCCGCGGTCGCGTAGGCGTCGGCCATCGTGAGATCAGGTCCGATGACCGTCACCGACGCGAGACCGTGCGCGGGCAGCCCGGTGCGCGGATCGACGACGTGGTCGCCGCGCTCGTAGCACCCCGAGGTTGCGACCGCGCCGTCGACCAGGCGGACCACGGCGGCGAGCTTGTCGCGCTCCCAGGGGTGCTGGATCCCGATCCGCCACGCGTCATCGGATGAGGGTCGTCCCCGCACGGCCACGTCACCGCCGGCATTGATGCAGAAGCTGCGCGCACCCGCGTCCAGCAGCATGGTCGCGGCCCGTTCGACCGCCCAGCCCTTCACGAGCCCCGAGGGATCGAGCGGTCCGAGCCCGGGCCGCGGATCGATCGCGGCGCGGGCACCGAACGTGATGTCGAACGCTCCGCCGCTCAACCTGCAGACGTCGTCGCACAGTGCAAGGACCGTCGCGACTTCCGGGCTCGCGTCCCGCGATGGGAGCTCACCGCGTCCGATCCGGCTGATCTCGCTGTCGTCGCGCCAGGTGCTGAACAGCTCGTCGACCCGCTCGAACCACCGGTACAACGCGTCGACCACTTCGGGCTCGACATCGTCGACCACCTCGACACCGATCGCGGTGCCCCAGAGCTCCTCGACCCGGCGCACCGCTCAGGCGATGCCGGCGCGGTCGAGTGCCGACTGCAGCGACTGGGCGTAGCCGTCGCTCGTATAGGTGGCACCCGACACCGTGTTGATGCGGGCGCTCTGGGCGCGGAGCGCCTCGTTCCGCAGCTGTGGTCCGGCGTCACTGCTGATGGCCTGCGAGCGGGAGCGGTCACTCGGCAGCTGCTCGGCCTGCACGTCGACCAGGCGTCCACCCGACACGATGACGCGCACCTGCACGTCGCCGTACCTGGTCGAGATGGCGTCGCCTTCGACGGTCTGATTGCCGGTGCTCGTGGTCGGCGGTGGCGGGGCGCCGGTCGTCGGGGTCGTTCCCTGCGGCGGCGGCGGCGCGGTCGTCGCCGGTGGCGTCGTCCCCTTCGTCGCCGCGCCGGCGCTGCGGGTCGACGTACCGGCGGTGGTGTGGAAGCTCGCGAGCAGGCCGAGCACGCCCAGGGTTGCGACGAGGATGGACACGAGACGGGTCTTGGTCATGGCATCGCTCAGAACTCGAATCGCTCGAAGTGCACTCGTGACCTCGGCACGCCGAGGAGCCCGAGCCGGCGGCAGACCGCGTCGATGAGCCCCGGCGGTCCGCACACGTAGCAGTCGCGGTCGCGCACGTCCGGCACCATGGCGCGCAACGCCGGCACGCCGAGGCGGTCGGTCTGGTCGTCGCCGATCTCGGGTCCGACACCGAGGCGGAACTCGATGCCGCGCTCCTGCATGAGATGGACGAGCTCGTCGTAGAACACGGTGTCGTCGTCATCCACGACCCGGTACAGGAGGGTCACGTCGCCCTTGTCGGCAGGCAACGAGTCGAGGAGCGCACGGAGCGGCGTGATGCCGATTCCTCCCGCCACGAGCAGCACCTTCCGTCGCGTCCGGCGCTCGGCCGTGAACGTGCCGTACGGACCTTCGGCGAACACACCCGTGCCACTCCGAAGGTGCTGCAGCGCGCCGGTGTAGTCGCCGAGATCCTTCACGGTGATGCGCAGGCGGCGGTTCGTGGGCGCGGCCGAGAGCGAGAACGGGTGCGACTTCCACCACCCGTCGCGGGTGAGGAACCGCCACAGGAAGAACTGGCCCGGCCGGATCTTCACCCGGTCCAAGGCGCGTCCGGTCATGTAGATGGACACCACGCCCGGCGCCTCCGGCTCGACCCGGTCGACGCGGAGGCGGTGGCGGGCGTTGAACCACAGCGGCCAGCCGAGGCGCCACGCCACGATGGCGGCGCCCACGAGCACGTACAGCGACACCCACCACGCGCGCGCGATGGGATCGTCGCTGAAGTCGTTCCCGACTGCGAGCTGGTGCGCGAAACCGAGCGCCACGGCGAGGTACGCATACAGGTGCAACAGGTACCACGTCTCGCGTCGAAGCGATCGTCGCGCCAGGCGTACCGACGCGACCGCGACCCCGATGAACAGCGCCAGTCCGACGAACGCCATGAGCACGTCGGGATAATGGGTGACGAAGTCGAGCGTCTGGCCCGCCAGCGACTGCCGGTCGCTCTGTCCGTAGCCGATCGTGATGAACACGGTGTGCGCCACGAGCAACCACACCGCCGCGAACCCGTTCCAGCGGTGCCACACCGCGAGGCGGTTGAGACCCAGGTAGCGCTCGAGCCACGGAATCCGCGCCATGAGGAGCAGCTCGACCAGGACCGCGTAGGCGCCGAGCAGCCCGGTGAGCTGGCCGACGGCGGTCGCCGTCCCGCCCGGGCCGGTTGCGTCGGCGAGGCCGCCGTGCCGGAACCACAGCCCCACCGCGACCAGCGCGTTCGCAACCACGATGACCACGACGATCCACGCCCGATCCGCAGCTCGGGATCGGGCGGCGACGGCCGTCGTGACGGGGCGCGGGCGTGGCCGCGCGACCGTTGCCGTCATCGCGACCACCCCGAGATGTGGTGCCCGGCGGGCCCGCGCATCGCCGACGATGGTGTTTCAGACACCTGGGAGTCGCCTGGGAGCTTCCTGGCCTCTCCCTGAAACCTTCGCTCCAACCGACTCTCTATATCTCCTCTTTGGACCGGAACAGTTGGCTCTGAGGATCTTGTGACGAGGTCTGCTAAGAAGGGCCGCCGCGCGACCGCGTGTATCCGGCAGTGGGCCCCTTGCATCGACGTTCTTGGCGTCATCCGCTACGCCGCACAGGGTGGGCGCTGACGGCGTTCGGCGTCGCGTTCGCGTTCGTCGCCGTGTTCGCGCGCGGCGCCTCGGCGGACTCCCCGCGACGCCACCGGTCGACGACGACCCCCCGGCCACAACGTGTGCTCGTGCTCTCGTTGCCCGCGACCGCCTGGGCGGATCTCGATCCGGCGATCGCCCCCCACCTCGTGCAGTTGCTCGATCATTCGGCGGTGGCCGACCTCGCCACCCGAGGGGCGAACGGCCTGGCGCAGTTCGGTGACGGGTATGCCACGTTGGGAGCAGGAACGCGGAGCGCGACCGACGGTGTGACCGACGGGGAGGCGTTCGGGGTGGACGAGCCGTTCGGTGACGGCACGGCATCCGACGCGTTCCGTCTGCGAACGGGACGCACCGTCCGGCGCGGCTTGGTCCACCTCGGTCTGGCCGGTCTCGTGTCCAAGAATGCAGGGTTGCTGTTCGACGCCAAGGTCGGCGCGCTGGGCGATGCGCTCGCGAGCGCCGGCTTCGGCCGTGCCGTGATCGCGAACGCCGACGGCGTCGAGCCCTACACGCCGCCGCTCCCTCGATACCGGCGGGACGCGGTGATCGGTCTCATGGGATCCGACGGCACGGTCCCGGCAGGTGCCGTGGGCCCCGAGCTGCTGCAACCAGATCAGGCCGCGCCGTTCGGTCTGCGACTCTCCCCCGATGCCGTGGAGCGGGAGTTCCGAACCGTCTGGAAGCCGCGATCGGTCGTCCTGGTCGAGGGGTCCGACCTCGAGCGCGCCGATGCGTACAAGGTGTTCTCCACACCCGAGGAGTGGAGCCGCCTCCGGAAGCAGGCGCTCGCATGGACCGACGCGATGGTCGGGCGCATCCTCGCCGGCGTCGACTCGAGGCGTGACGCTGTCGTCGTCGTCGGACCCTCGCATCCTGCGAAGACGGATGCATTGACCGTCGCAGCGGTGAAGGCCCCCGGCGTCAAGCCCGGGTTGCTCCAATCGGGCACGACGCGGCGGGCCGGCTTCGCGGCCCTCGTCGACATCGCCCCGACGATCCTCGACGTGCTCGGTGTCGACCGTCCGACGTCGATGGAAGGAAGACCCCTCACCGTCCAAACCGCCGGCGGGTCGGCTGCGCACCGACGCACGACGTTGATCGAGGCAAACACGAACGCCCTCTTCCGGGACAGCCTCGTGACGGAAGCGACGTATGTGCTCATCGTCGCAACCGTCGTGCTGGCGATCGCCTTCGTCGTCGGCGGTCGTGTCGCCGCGCTCCGGGTCTGGTTGCGGTTGGCGGCTCTCGCGTTGATCGGATACCTCATCGCTACATACCTCGCCGCGCCGCTCCACTTCGAGGGACACGGCGGGATCATCGCGTTCTGGTGCTTCGTGATCGGTACCGCGATAGTCATCGCCGCGTTCTGCGACCTCGTCGGACGTCGTTCGGTGCTCGATCCTCTGATGCTCGCGCTCGGAGGACTGCTGATCCTCCACGTCGCCGACTTGCTCACAGGCGGGCGCGCCGAGTTCAACAGCGCCTTCGGGAACTCGGCCACCGTCGGGATCCGTTTCGCCGGCCTCGGGAATCTGTCCTCCGCCCAAATCACCACTGCAGCCATCGCCTTGGCTGGGCTCTTGGCATGGCGCGTCGGGGGCACTCGAGGCGTGCGAATCTCGATCGCGATCTTGGCGATCGCACTTCTTGTCATTGCGTCACCGATCTGGGGCCAGGACTTTGGAGGGACACTGGCCGACGCGCCCGCGTTCGCGCTGCTCGGTTGGCTGTTGCTCGGGCGGTCCGTGCGCCGTGGCTTCGTGCTGGCGCTCGGCGGCATTCTGATCGGGATCGGCGTGGTCGCCGGGCTCCTCGACTTGCTCCGACCGAGCGGACAGCGCTCGCATATCGGACGCTTCTTCGAGTCGTTCGGGAACGGATCGGGCGGGTTCGTCACGGTCATCCAACGCAAGGCGAGCGAGGCCTTCGCCTCGCTGGACGCATATCACTGGATCGTGCTCATCATCGTGATCGTCGCCCTCACCGCGTACGTGTGGACTCGGATGGGCTCGCCGCTTCGCGTCGCAGCCGACCGGATCCCAACGCTGCTGCCGGCGTGCGATCGCTCTCGGCGTCGCGGCCGTGCTCAACACCGCGCTGAACGATTCCGGGATCACGATCGCGGGAATGATGCTCGTGATCGCGGGAGCCGCCATCGTGTACATCAGCGTTGCCTTCCTGGACGAGACGAGTGGGACGGCGACGCGACGTACAATGGACCGCGCACCCGAGTCAGCGCCTTCAGCGGACGGTAGCGATCGGGTCCCCACCAGCACTGATGCCTGAGCCCGCGCTTCGACGTCGCCCGCCGGCGGGAATCGACCGAGCCGCGAGCACGAAGCGTGCTGCGGGGAGATCGACCGATCCGCAGCACGCGATTGAACACGCTCTTCAACGGTGGTCTTGCGGAGCGTTGGTGTCTCCTCGCGGTAGCGGTTGGGTGCGGCGGATTCATCGCCGCCATCGCGCCACCTCATTCGGCGTTCGTGACGCTGGTCGTGCTGCTGTCCACGGCGACGTGCGCGCGGCTGGCAGTGCTCGAGTGGCGGCAGCCGCGACTCGGGCTACGAGCGGTGGTCGTCGCGATCGGGCTCGTGCTCACGTCGGCGGTGGTGATACCGCCACGTGGCTCCAACGACGTGTGGTCGTATGCGGCCTACGGACGCATGGTGAGCGTGCACGACGCGAGCCCCTACAACCACGTACCCGCAGACTTCCGTGGGGACACGTTGTACCGCGAAGTCAGTCCGGTGTGGCGCCATCGGGGCTCGGTCTACGGCCCGGTCTTCGTCGGCTTCGCCGCCGCCGGCACCTTCGTCGCCGGCGACTCACCTACCGCGACCCGGCTGTTCTTTCAGATGAGCATGGCCGCCGCGGTCGTGATCGCGCTGGCGCTGGTGTGGCGTCGGACGCGGAGCACCGCCGCGCTTGTCTGGCTCGGCCTGCACCCGTTGTTCGGCGCCGCGCTCGTCAACGGTGGTCATATCGATGCCCTGGTCGGCCTGGCCGTCCTCGTGAGCGCGATGCTGGCCGCGAAACGGTGGGGCGTCGCCACGGGCGTCGTGATCGGGCTCGCGACGCTCATCAAGCTCCCCGCGTTCCTGGCGCTCGTCGGCGTCGTGGCGTGGGGCTGGAAACAGCGCGACCGGCAGCTGCCGATTCCGCGCGGTGGCGACCGCCGAGCGCGATCGTCACGCTCGGCTATCTCCCTTTCCTGCCGGGAGCACTCCGCGTTCTCCATGGCGCGAACCAGACTGTGACACCGGGCTCGCTCTGGAACGTGCCCGCGGAGTGGCTCGTCGGCAACGACGCGGGACGGAACCTCTTTCCTTACGTGCCTCCGGCACTCACGGCGTTCTCGTACTTCTCCCTCGCTCTGTCGGGCGTTCTCGCCGTGGGTCTCGCATTGCGAACGATGCGGCGGCGGCGTCCCGATCAGGCAATCGGCGCGGCGACCGCCTCGTACACGATTGCCGCCGAGTACACGCTGCCCTGGTACACGGCCTGGGCGCTCCCCGTGCTCGCCGACCGCCGCCCCTCACCGCTGGCTTGGGTCGTGTGGACCCAGTCCGCGCTGCTCCTCGCGGCATGGAAGCTGCCACTTCCGGCTGAGGGCGCCGTGTTCCACAACGCGATGATGGGTCTGCTCACCTACGCGGCACCGATCGCGGCGCTCATCGCGTTCGCAGGGGCAGGTGTCCTCAGCACCGGACGCACGCGAAAGTCGCATGACCTGAAGGGCGACGCGGGCAGACCGGAACTGCCTCAGGGCACGTGGGCCTGATGGAGGATCCACCAGGCACCAGCCGCTTGGAGTCCCACCGCGATCAGGAAGAGACGACTTCGAGTCGTCGCACGGGTGCGCTCGAGGAGCTCGCCGGCGGCGACGAACGGCGGGAAGCACTCATTCGTGTACCGGCCGAGACCGACGATCCCGAGTCCGAGTGACGGGATGAGATAGAGCCCGCTGAACAACGTCCAGGACGCCGGCAGCCGTCGTCGCCGGAGCAGCACGACAGCACCCGCCGCGACCCCCAACGCGAGGTGCAGATATGCGTTGGCATCCTGGAGCGGATGACGTACGAGGTCGACGAGACCCAGCTCGTGCCATCCGCGTTTCGCCGTGAGGAAGACGATGGGGTTCCCGGTCCAGTGCCAGCACAGCGCGCACCACACGCCGAGCGCCACGAACGCGGGCCCGCCCACCCGTGCAACGCGCCACCAAGGCCGGGAAGCCGCAACGGCGACGCCGATCGTCAACGCGATCGCCACCACGAAGCCATTCGGTCGGGTCAGCGCCGCAGTCGCCGCGAGCATCCCTGCCAACACGTCGTGGTGTTCCTCGACGAGTACGAACGCCCAGACCGATGTCGCGAGAAAGATCGCCGACGGATAGACCATCGAGAAGACGAAGGCGGTGGGGAACAGCGCGAGCGCCCAGACGGCGAGCCGTGATGCATCGTCCGATGTATGGCGACGCGCGATGCGCCACACGCCCGCCAGAGCCAGCAAGAACGCGAGATGGTTGACGGTGATGACGCCGCCCCGCGCCCGGGATGTCGAGCGTCCGCAACACGTGGACGACACCGGGCAGCACCGGGAAGAAGGCCCAGCGGGTCTGGACCGCGCCGCAGCGGAGGGTGCCCGTACCCGGAGCGGGCGATCAGCAGGTACCACACCCCGTCCCACCTGCTGAACGCGCCGGTTCCCACCGCGGCTCGGCGGGCCGGAGCCGTCGCCACGATCAGCGTGGCCGAGATCAGCCGCGACACCATCCACGGAACTACGACCTCGCGCCACGGAAACAGAGCCGCGACAAGGTCGCGAAGCCTGCGCCCGCCCTCGGTCGATTCGACGGCCTGGCGGGCACCCCCGCGAGCTCGCTCCCCCCGCTGCAACTGCTCGAGCACTCGGCCCTCGTACTCGGCCAGGTATGAAGGAATGATGAAGGCGTGAAGTCGGCGCGGAGTCTCGCGGTCTCATTGGTCGTGTTGCTGGGCCTGGGAGCGTTCGTCTTCGCCCCGGGAGCCGCTGGTAGTGCGCCCACCGGCGCGCTGGCGTTCGTTCCTGCACGTGCCGGCGGTCGTCGATCTCACCGGCCCGCGGACCGACGGATCGCTGACGGTTGCGGCGGACGGCGCTCTGTCACTCCTTCGCCTTGGTGGTCAGCCAACCCCGTTTGCCCGTGGGCCCGACGGCTATTCGACCGCCCGGGGCCCCGAGCCGTACATCGCGCTCGCCTCGAACGAGATGGTGGATGGCACAGCCTGCTCGTTCAGCGCGGACACCGTGTACGCAATCGAGCCGAGCGACCCGCCCGGGGTCGTCGAGATCGACGCCCAAGGACGAGCTCGACGCTTCGCCGACCTCGAGAGTGGCACGATGCCCAACGGCATCGCGTTCGACCACGTCGGCGGCTTTGGTCACCGGCTCCTGGTCACGGCGGCGGTGTCGAACGGCACCGCGCTGTTCGCGCTGGATTGCGCCGGCGGGGTGAGCACGATCGCGCCGCACGCCCCCCGGCTCGAAGGCGGCATCGAGGTCGCGCCGGCGTCGTTCGGCAGGTACGCAGGCGACCTCATCGCGCCCGACGAGCACAGCGGACGCATCCTGGCGATCGACCCGCAAGGAGCCGCTCACACCGTTGCCCGGTCGGGCTTGCCGAGCGGTGCTGACGTCGGAGTCGAGAGCGCGGGCTTCGTGCCGCCCGAGTTCGACCGCGGCCAGGCCGCCTACCTCGCCGACCGTCGCTCCCCCGGCAACCCGCATCCCGGTACCGACAGCATCCTGCGCGTCTCCGGAGCGGATCTCGTCCGGGCAGGCGTGCGTCCGGGCGACCTCATCGTTGCATCCGAGGGCGGAGCGAAGACCATCGTCGTTCGCTGTGCCCGCACGTGCTCGGTCCGCAAGATCGCCGACGGCCCCGGTTACCAGCCATGCGGAAGGCCACATCGTCTTCGCGCCAGGTCCCTGACCCGCGTCAAGTGCGAGTCCGGTGATCCGGGTTTCGCGGCCCCGGCGAGGCTGCGCAGGATCTCGCTGTTCTGCTCGAGCAGTTGGCGATTGGCGGTTGCCATCTCTTCCAAACGCGAGTGCACGGATTCAATGCGCTCGAAGGCCTTGCTGTCGGTCTGGAAGTCGTGCTCGGCGAGTTGGCTGGCGATCTGGTCCGAGCGCTTGGCGGCGATGAGCAGGATCGCCCCCTGCAGCCCTGCGACCATCGACAGGAACAGGTTCAACAAGATGTACGGGTAGGGATCGAAGCCATGCTTGCCGTTCGTGCCGGCGAGATAGAACACCGAGTTTGCGATCGCCCAGGCTGCCATTACTCCGATGAACGTGAAGACGAAGACCCACGAACCCATGCTGTTCCGCAGCTTGTCGGCGGCTCGCTCACTGAATGTGAGCTCGTCGCCGGATGGGACCCCGGGATGAAGGTCCCACATCGCCAGGAACCCGCGTCGGCGCCTCTTGACGCGCGGCGGCTCACCAATCCCGGTCGCCATCATTTCCTCCCGTCCTCGTTCGTGCCGCTAGCTCTTCTTGTCGTTGGCCCCGGTACCACCCGCTTCGTCGTTCCCTTCGTTACTCACTCCCTTCTTGAACTCTTTCGAAGCCTGACCGAGAGAACGAGCCAATTTGGGAAGCTGTGAGCTCCCGAAGAGCAGCACGATGATGCCGAGGATGATGAGCAGGTCGGGTCCCTCGATGTTGGCGAGAATGGTCGTCATGAGTGATGTCCTTTCAGACCGCCGCGCGTAGCTGGCGAGTCACGTCGCGTCGCGCGCCAACCGGCGGATCAGCATTGGGTCGGATCGGCGGGAGGCGCTTGCGCGCCGCCCTTGGCGGGCGCCTTGCCCGGTGCGGCTGTTGATGCGGGCGCGGACGCCGGAGCGGTTGAAGGTGTACTTGCAGCGGGGGCGGTGGCATTCGGAGGTGCTACGACCGCCTTGAAGTTCGTGCCGAGCACGACGTTGACGTCGGCGTCGACGACGGATTTGTCTTCGACGAGCTTGCCGACGCCTCCGAGGTAGCTCGCGACCACCTTGGCTTTGTCCTGGGAACCCCTCCGATAGTGCACCTCGGTGGCGGTCAACCGCGGGTGGTTGCCGACACCCGCAGTCACGAAGCCCTGCTTTTGCAGATCGGCGCTGGTCGTGGAGGCGGCGCCGTTGCCGGCCGAGCCGTTGAAGACGTGGACACGAATCTGCGCCGGCTTGGGACCTTGCTGCTTGGGTGGGCCCGAGTTGAAGTCGCGCAGGCGGGCCAGCACGAGGTCGGCGTCCGGCTCTTTCAAGTTCAGGACCGAGCCGAGGGACGGGATCGTCGGGCCGACCACGGTCGGCAGCGTCACGGTCTGCAGGCTGTTCGGGTCGTTCGGGTCGACCTTCCGGAACGACCTGATGAGCTTGTTGATGTCGTCGCGGTTCAGGCTGTTGTCGGCCTTGAGCTTCGGAAGGGTTTTGTCGACGATGTGGTTGGCGGCGAGCGGGTCATTGACCGACTGCTTGAACGCCTGGGCGCCCAGGCGTCGCAGGAAGGTCTGCTGGCGCTCGATGCGATGCAGGTCGGGAGCGTCCTGGCCGGTGACCTGCCATCTCCCGTCGATGTATTCCTCCAACGTGCGCGACCCGCGCGTACGCGAGCGCTTGTGAGCCGTCGAGGAGGTAACAGCCGGGGTGGAAGTTGAACGGGACGAACTCGAAGCCGCTCTCGGCGTCTCGGGCCGGGGCCGGAAGGTAGATCTGCACGCCGCCCATCGCGTCGACGATCCCCTGGAAGCTCTGGAAGTCCACCTCGAAATAGTGCTGGATCGGGACGTTGAAGTCCTGGGCGAGCGTGTCGATGACCTTCTGGGGGCCGACGTCATAGGCGGCGTTGATCTTCTGCTTCCCGATGCCCGGGATGTCGACCTCCAGGTCGCGGGGAAACGAGACCAGATAGCCCGTCTGCTGTGCCGGATCGACATGGATGACCATGAGCGTGTCCGAGTGCTGTCCGCCGTTGCTGGCCTGGCTGCCGAACGCCTGCGCCTCCTCGGGGGTTTGGACGAAGGCACGGCTGTCCGATCCGATCAGCAGGAAGTTGGCGGGAGAACCCGGATCGGTGTTCGCGGCCGTCTTCAGCTTGACCCGCGGGATCGAAGCGACCTTCTGGTCGATGAAGGCGTTCACGCCGACGATGCCGCCCAGGACCATGGGCAGGGTCACCGCCAACGCGACCGCGAACCGGCCAAGCACCACCCGCGCCGGGGAACGCGGTACCCTCACCAGCCGCGCAGGGTAACGCCCCCGAAGCCGGAATCCGCCGCGCCCGGCGAGATCCGCGAAGTGCGCCCGTCCGGTCGGTAGCGTTTGGCGTCGCAAACTCCTTGCAACGCCACCGCTTGGTGGTCGCGCTCATGGTCGCCTGTGGGCTTCTGGTCCCGTCGCTCGCCGCGACCGCGACGCCGGCGTCCGCGCAGGAAGCTGACCCGGTCACCCAGGCGAACGACGCCGTCGCCCAAGCCCAAGCGGAAGTTGATGCCGTGGCCGGGGCGTATTTCGATGCGCTCCAGCGCGCCCAGCAACTCGACGCGCAGATCTCCGACCTGCAAGCCCGCATCGACGAATCGCGGCAGCGGGTGACCGAGCTCAAGCGAATCACGAACGATCGGGCGGTCGCGGCGTACAAGCGCAGCGGGAACTCGCTCGGGGCCGTGTTCCTCGACAGCTCGGGCGCCACGGACACGGCGCAGCGCATCAAGCTGCTCGACCTCGTGAACGCGCACGATGACGACGCCGTCCGGGTGTTGCGCCGTTCGCAGGATGATCTGACCCGTCAGCATCAGGACCTCGAGGCGGCGCGGATGGAACAGGCGAGCGCGCTGGCTCGCCTCAAGGACCAGGACCGGGAAGTCAACGCAAAGCTCGTCGCCGCCCAGACGCAACGCCAGGTCGCCCTCGACCAGCAGATCCAAGCGCAACAGCAAGCCGCGGCCGAGGCCGAGGCAGCGGCCGCGGCGGCGGCCGCGGCGCCCCCACCGCCACCACCGTGCACCGCCCACGACGCAACCAGCGCCGCGCCCGAACAACCCCGCGCCGGTCCCCGCCACCTCCCCGCCGAACAGCGGCGTGAACCCACACCACAACGACCCGTATCTGACCTGCGTCCGCCGCCACGAGAGCAGCGACAACTACCAGGCGTACAACCCCGGCGGTCCCGCCTACGGCGCCTACCAGTTCCTGCAGAGCACGTGGAACCTCGCCGCCAACCACGCCGGCCGCGGCGATCTCGTCGGACTCGACCCGCGGCGCGCCTCCCAGTACGACCAGGACGACATGGCCTGGACCACCTACCAGTGGCAGGGCAAGCGTCCCTGGTCCGTGGACCCCTGCTGAGGGATCGCCCGGACACCGTCCTTCCCCTTCGCTTCGTCGACCGCGTTGCCATCTTCCGGCCATCCTGACCCCGGGCCGAGGGTTGCGGTGAACCATTCGCGCATGCGGCCGCGCGCAATGGCTCTGCGGCCGATGCCCGCGGCGACCGCTGCGACCGCTCGCGGCACACTCGGCTGAGCGCCGTCGAGGAGGTCGTTCCAAAAGATCGACCAGCCCGGGAGCGAGGAGCGATCCGAGCGCAGGCGCCGTGAGCGCACGGCCGACAGCCGAGACGACGCGCGGGTCGCGGCAAGAGCGCGGCGTGCACCGGGGCGGTCGTCGATTGATACGGCGCGTAGGTGTTCGCGAGATACGCCCGGTATCGCCGTGCGGGGCGGGCGGGATCGGCGAGGACGGCCTGCGCGGCGGCGCGGCCGCTGCCCATTGCCTGGGAGATGCCTTCGCCCTGCAGTGGGTTCACGAGTCCCGCGGCGTCGCCGGTGAGGAGCACTCGCCCGTGCGCCGGATTCGTTCCGACCATGCCGAGTTTGAGCCAGCCGCCGAGCGTCGGCGCCGGCGCTGCGCTTGCGAGCAGGCCGTGATCGCGGAGCGTGCGCACGAACGCCGGCAACTCGCGCGCCGCGGCCGCTGCGCCGGCGCGGGCTCGACAGTGTCCCGAGGCCCAGCCCGACATTGCCGCAGCCGTCGGGCCCGGGGAACAGCCATCCGTACCCGGGAAACGCCCGCCATGGGGCGTGTTCCCAAAGGACGATGTACGGAACGTCCACGCTTTCTTCGACATACCCGCGCACAGCGAAACCCCACAGCACCCGGCTCGGGTCGACGAGGTCGGCGGCGGTGGCGACCCGGCTCGATGCGCCGTCGGCACCGATGACGGTGTCGGCACGAACCTCGGTTCCGCTCGAGAGCGCGAAGCCCTCGAGCCCTCCGTCACCCCAGAGGGGATCGGCGGCACGGTCGATGAACTCTTCGGCGCCCGCATCGACCGCGGCCTCGTGCAGCGCAGCGTCGAAGTCGACGCGGCGCAGTGCGAAACCGTGTCCGGGATACGTGCGGCCGGGGTAGCAAGGGAGTCGGACCCGACGTGAGGTCGGGCCGACGACGATCATGTCGTCGACCTTCAGTGCCCCGGGAATGGTGATGCCGAGGTCGCTGAGTAGCTGGACGCCCCGCGGACCGACCAGGTCGCCGCACGCCTTGTCGCGGGGGAACTTGGCCTTGTCGACGAGCGCGACCCGGGCGCCGCCTCGGGCCAGCACCGTCGCCGCGATGCTGCCCGCCGGGCCCGATCCGACGACGAGCGCATCGAAGTGCCCAGCCTTCATCGGCCTCCTCGACGGTCAAGACGTTAGGGTTTCACTGCACCCTGGGCGAGAGGCGCGGCCCATGCAACTCCGGGCGACCGGCGATCCCAACCGTTTTGCACGGGCCCTCTTCACCGGCCTCCCCAACCGCTACGACCTGCTGGCGGAGGTGCTCTCGCTCGGGCAGAACCGCCGGTGGCGGCGGGCAATGGTCGATCGGATCGTACCGGCCCGCCCCCATCGCCTCCTCGACGTCGCCACCGGTACCGCCGGAGTTGCCCTCCGGCTCACCGAGCAGACCGATGCATTCGTCACCGGCCTCGACCTCACCGAAGCCATGCTGCGACGAGGCCAGGCCAACGTCGCAGCGAACTCGGCGGACGGTCGCGTGCAGCTGCTCGCCGGACGTGCCGAGGAGCTGCCGTTCCCCGACGCAGCGTTCGACGCCGTGACGTTCACCTATCTCTTGCGCTACGTCGCCGACCCGGCCGCCACTCTGCGGGAGCTCACACGAGTCCTCAAGCCGGGCTCGCCGATGGCCAGCCTCGACTTCTTGGTGCCACGTCACTGGTTCTGGCGGTGGTCGTGGTGGCTGTACACGCGGCTGGTGCTCCCGGTTGCCGGCAGCGTCGGCGGGCGAGACTGGATCGCGGTCGGGCGCTTCCTCGGCCCGAACATCTCGGCGCACTACCGGCGGTACCCGCTGGGATGGACGGTCCAGGCGTGGCGCGATGCGGGCATGACCGACGTCGGGGTCCGCGAGATGAGCCTGGGTGGTGGGCTGGTGATGTGGGGAACGAAGTCTCGTGCCTGACTCCGATCGCCGGCCCGCGTACTACAGCGCCCGGCCCGGTGGCTGGCGAGACTGGTGGTCGATCCTGCACCCGCCGTACACGGCATGGCATCTGTCGTACGTGGTCATCGGAGCGTCGCTCGCGCCTCACCTCGACAGCGTCCGGCTGCTCGCGACGCTCCTGGCATTCTTCGCCGCGGTCGGCATCGCCGCCCACGCGCTCGACGAGCGCCACGGTCACCCGCTCCGGACCCACATCCCTGACACGACGCTCCTGGCCGCAGCCGGCGCCGGATTGGTCGCAGCCATCGCTTTGGGCGTCGTCGGTGTCTCGAGGGTCGGTTGGGTGCTCCTTCCATTCATCGTCGTCGGACCGATCCTCGTCGTCGCCTACAACCTCGAGCTCTTCGGCGGACGCGTGCACACCGACGTCGGCTTCGCCGCCGCCTGGGGCGCGTTCCCGCTGCTGACCGGCTACGTCGCGCAGGCCGGACGCCTCGATATTGCCGCAGTCATCGGCGGCATTCGGTGCCTTCGCACTCTCGTATACGCAGCGCACCCTGAGCACGCCGGCGCGTCTCATCCGGCGCCACGTCACCCGGATCGACGGCACGCTCAGCCTCGATGACGGGACGGTCCGACAACTCGACGAAGACACATTGCTCGCGCCCCTCGAGCGTGCTCTGCGTTGGCTTTCGTGGGCCACGATCGCTCTCGCGATAGCCCTCGCAACCGCGCGCCTGATCTGAGCAATCAACGGGACCCGCCCCGGGGATCCGGGAGGTCGCGGCCGCCGCCCTGTCCGAGGAGCTCGACCGCGGGCTGCGCACGGGTTCGGTCAGACGGGTGGTGTGTAGACCTCGACCTGGCCGTCGTGTTCGCGAACCGAGAGATGCGGGAGCGGCGGGGGCTGTTTGGCTGAGCTCGTGGGTGATCACCTCGCCGTCCAGTGAGAACGATGCGCGGTGACACGGGCAGTCGAGACTCGCGGCAGACGAGTTTTGCTGCAGGAGGCAGCCTTGGTGCGTGCAGACGCCGGAGACGGCCTGGACGGTGCCGCCGTTGTTGACGACGAACCCGACGGTGGAGCCCGTCTTGAACGGCGCGACCTGGCCATTGGTGAGATCGGCGCTCGCGGCGACGGGCTGCCAGGTTCCCTTGTCGGGGACGAGTCGGCGTTCCGCGTTGGCGGTGGTTGTGTGGCCGGTGTCCAGCACTTCTCGGTCGAGGATCACGCCCGCCGTCACGGCCGCCGCTGCGATGCCGACGCCTTCGAGGAGGCGGCGTCGCGACACCCGCCGGCTCGCGAGCTGATCTCGGGGGGCGGTGTCGTCGCTGAGGTCGCCCTCGAGCTGGCCGCGGAGGTCCGAGACGAACTCAGGACGTGGGCGCGCCTCCTCGGCTTGGGAAGCCCGCAGTTCGATCGCGGCGCGCATGGCGTCGGCGTCGTCGGCGTCGGGCTTGAACTTCTTGGGCCGACGGTTTCGCAGCAAGGCTTCGACGAACATGTTCAGGCGGCGTGAGTTCATCGTTCCTCCTCCATGAGCTGCGCGGCCCGACGCAGCGCTCGGTGTTGGAGCACCTTGGCGTTGTTCACGCTGATGTTCATGGCCCGCGCCGCTTCTTTCGAGGGAGCTGGACTGGAGGAACCGCAGCTCGAGGATGCGCTCATAGCGTTCCGGGAGTTCGGCGAGGATGGTTGTCACCCGCTGCGGTGCATCGCTCTCGAGTGGTGGCTCGTCTCGAGGGGAGGCGACTTCAGCCTCGACATCGATCGAGCTGATCTCAACGCTGTACCGCCGCCGCCAATGCGAAGCGAGGACGGTGCTCGCCGTCGTGAGGAGATACGCCCGTACTTCGCCCACTGAAGCCGACGTCCGCAGCGGCCCGAGCGCAGATCGAAACACTTCCGCCGTGAGATCCTCGGCGTCGGGTCGGTTCCCGACCCGGCTGAACATCATCCGATACAGCCGCTCGACATTGTCGAGGTAGATCGCTTCCCAGTCCGGGTAGCTGTCACCCGAAACACTTCGCAGGGGCGTGACAGTACTTCTCCGGTGTCCGGCGGCGCCCGACAAGGCCCCGGGCAGGGACGCCTGCAAGGTCGTTCCTCCCTCAAGCAGCGGGGACTACACCCCGGTCAAGGGCCAGCGGCCGCATGACGGCGAGCACAATGACGGCGGCAGCAGCGAGAGCTGCCGCAATGCCCGGGTGCCCGATCGCGATCGCAGGGGACCTGCCGAGCTCGACGGCACGTTCTCCGAGCACGAAGACGGTCAGCGCCAGTGTGTAGGCGACGGCAGCGGTGATCTCGCGACTCCGAGACGTCGTCGACGCTCCCGGCCAGAGCTGTCGCCGGGCGAGCAGCGCAACCGCCGCGAGCACCCAGAGGCCGGCGCCGATCACGTCGCCCGCAACGCCGATGTGGAACGCGTCGACCCCGAGCGTCAGGTTGGCGGTGCTGCCCCACAGCATCAGGGAGAGGCCGACGACGAGCAGGCCCTCGGTGCCGAGGCTCGCCAAGCCTGGGTGGCCGACGGGACGCCAACGCTTCTTCATCTCCTCTCGGGCGATGAGTACGAGGATGCCGGGAACTGTGAGACCGAGGAAGCTCGTCCAATTCCAGTCCGGCAAGTGGAACGTCGAACTTGATGCAGCGGCCACAGCCATCGCCAAGAGCAGCGAGCCGACCGCGAGCATCACGCCGCCGCGGACGGCCAGCGCGAACACCGATCTACGCGTCCCGCCGTTCGGTGCGGAAGAACATCAAGGCTGCACAGCCGGCGACCAGCTCCAGGATCACGATGGCGAACTGGGCGATTCCCGCCGCGCGAGACACGGCCTGTTGACCGGAAAGGTCTCGGCCGTCATCGCGAGGTAGAGGAAGGCGCCGTCGAGCGCCAGCTCACCTGGAAGCAACCCCGTCACGGGCCGCTCGCGTCCACGCGAGGAGCGGACCAGGATCACCGCCGATGCGATCACGATGACCGAGGCAACAGCCTCGCCGGCCGCGAATGGCATCGGCACTCGAGCCGACCCCGAGAGGGCCAGCCCTGCCAGTCCCGCGAGGCCCAACAGCCGCACCCAGTCCGCGTAGAACCCAACCGAGCGACGTCCGCGATGGGTCAGCCCTCACCATCACCGTTCCTCTCCGCGTTTCCACGCCGATCGCCGGATCGAGCCTTGATGAGGGTCGCGATGCGCAGCTGGCCTCGCGGCCCGCGTTCCATCGTGAGCCATTCACCACGGCTGCACACCTCTTGACGCAAGTCATCGAGTGCGGTCAGAGCCGCCTCATCGTGCACGAGCGCATCGTGTGCGCTGAAGCTCAGGTGAGTCACCTCGACCAAAAGCGATTTGGTGGATCCGCTGACGCGAACGTATGCCTCACCTGACTTCGGGTTGCCGGCGACGGCGAGTGCCGACTTGACGAAGCCCGCGGCGCGGGTCGCGACCTGAGCACGAGTCGCATTGCACGAGGGATTCACGTGAACCGCATAGCCCCGGCATCGGAGCGTTTCGAGGAGCTCACAGAGATCGGGTTGAGACGGGCCCTCGGGCACTGGCGCCCTCTTGCGGACCTTTTCGCGTGCGATCAAGCAGTTCATGGTTCTCCTCGTCGCGCCGAGCGGTCGGTTTCGTCTCCACTGCTAGATACGAGAGGGGTTACACGGCTCGCCATGCCGTCGCCATGGCGGCATGATCTGCGCACACCGGCGACTGTTCGCAGTCGAGATCTAGGGCGCGGAGCTCACCGAGGAGGGCGATTCCCATGGACGTGAGATCGATCGTCGACCGGGAGCCGGAGGTCGAGCACAACGGGACCGTGCCCGTGTGGTACCTCGTCCATCCCCGGGAGATGAAGGAACTGACCGACGGCGGGTTCGTGGAGCTGATCAACGAGTTCGAGGTGGCGGCGGGTGGCGCCGTGTTCCCCCACAGTCACCCGACGCACGAGTGGTATTTCGTGATGTCGGGACGCGGCGTCATGACCGTCGACGACGAGGAACGCCCGGTGGGACCCGGGCGACCTCGTCTACATCCCGCCCGACCAGGTGCACAGCCTGCGCCCCGTCGGCGGCGGCGCCATCCACTGCTTCTGCTTTGCCGTCGGCGTCAAGGGTGCCGCCGTCGTGGACTACAAGACCCACTGAGACGCGTCGGCGCGGCATCTCCGTCACGCGAATTCGCTGAAGGACGGGCGGAACTGGTCGACGATCATCTCGACGCGCGTGCAGATTCTGTTCAGGATCGCCCAGACTCCGGCGCCGTCGACGAGCGGTGTGTCTCGGAACGCGATGCGCACGACGAAACTCGGCTCCACGTCCATCTCCGGGTCCGGCGGGTCGAAGGTGAATCGGGCGAGCTCTGCGCCCAGTTCGAGGCGACCCTCGGGAAAGGCGGTTTCGACGAGGCTGTCGGGGTTGTAGTGGTAGGTGCCGCCACATCGGTAGGCGGTGGTGTGGAGTGTCCGCTGCTTGTCGAGGTTCGACAGGTGCTTGAGGATCATGAGCGAGTCGTAGTCGGGACCGTAGCGTCCGTAGTACGGCTGGAGTCGTTCCAGCGGTGCCACCTGGTCCGGTCCGATGCCGCGCAGCTTCTGCAGGTTGTCCCAGAACTTTCCCGGCGACTCGTAGATCGGAAAGTGGGTGTCGCGAGCGAGGTCAGGCGGCAGCATGCCGGTGTGGAGGATCGCGAGTTGGTAGGCGAGATGGTCGAGAGCCGACGCGGCGTTGTGGAGACAGTCGCCGATGACCGGCCCCCACTCAGGGCGAGTCTTCCGAAACGCCTTGACCCGGTAGACGTGCTCTCTCCCGACGCGTTCGACGTCGTGCCGGAACCTGTAGGCGTCGTGCTCGAAAGCATCGAACTCTCTCTCGAGGGTGTCGAGGTGGTCGCGCGCCCGGTCGCAATTGAGCCCAACGCCGTCCAGCGGATGAGCCATCGCATGAACCTTGCTCGTATGGGGCGGGCAGGCACGACCGGACGCGAAGCTAATAATTTCGACACGGCCGTGATAGGGAGACGGCTGCCGGCGAGGGGCACAAACCCGGAGGGATGTGCAGAAAGTGAGCGCGGAAGCGCAAGCCTTTGACGCAATCGTCGCCGACTTGGATGGTCCGGCGTACGTGGTGACGACTGCAGCGGCAGGTGAGCGCGATGGCTGCCTCATCGGCTTTGCGTCGCAGTGCAGCATCAAGCCGCCGCGCTTCGGGGTCTGGCTGTCGAAGGAGAACCGGACGTACCGCATCGCGCTGTCCGCGACGACCCTCGTCGTCCACCTTCTGCGCCAGGGTGATCAGGACCTGGCGCACCTCTTCGGCGCCCATACCGGCGACGAGGTCGACAAGTTCGAGGACATCGAATGGCGTCCGGGTCCCGACGGCTGTCCCGTGCTCGCCCGCTGTGACTGGTTCGCAGGCTCGATCATCGAGCGCGTCGATACGGGCGACCACGTCGCATTCGTGCTCGCCCCGCATGAAGGACAGTGCGAGCGATCCGGCACACGGCAGCTCGCTATGCACGAGATCGGCGACATCGACGCCGGGCACCCGATCCCCGAGAGTTGAGTCTGTTGGAGGTTGATCTCCGCCTCGATCCGTTCGACACGCCGTGGGCCGAGATCCGTGACGCGGTCCGCGCGGCGGTGGACGGCGGGTTCGCCGGTATCTGGACGCCGGATCATCTCGACGGTCGCGTCTTCGGCGCGTCGCAGGTGCTCGAGTGCTGGACCACCTTGACCGCCATCGCCGTCTCGACCTCCGACGTCAAGGTCGGTCCGCTGGTGTTGAACGTCGCGAACCGCGAGCCGGCTGTGCTCGCATCGATGGCGGCAACCCTCCAGGACGTCTCGGGCGGACGTCTCCTGTTGGGCCTCGGCGCGGGCGGCGGCACCGGCGTGCCGTTCCGGCGGGAGGAAGAGGCAATCGGGCGCGCCGACGCCGCCGATCCCGTACGCCGGGCGCGCGTGGAGGCGTGTGCGGAGGAGATGCGGCGTCTGTGGGACACGCCGGGCTTCCTTCGGCCCGACCCCGTTCCACCCGTCGTGATCGCCGCCTTCGGTCCGAAGATGGCCGAGCTCGCCGGCCGCGTCGGCGACGGCATCAACGCTCCCGCCTTGCATCCGCGCCTGCGTGAGCTGGTTGCGATCGCACGCGATGCCTGTGTGGACGCGGGCCGCGATCCAGCAAGCTTCCTCGTGACCGTGTACGCCGAGTTCAACGAGACCTGGCTCGACGTCAACTCGCCTGCGCGAGTCGATTTGGCCGCGCTCGGGGCTGATCGTCTGATCCTGTTCCTCGGCCCGCCGTTCGATGCTGCCCGACGCGGCTGACCGTACGCTGACCGGAATGACGGGCGAAGAGCAGCACGACGTCGTCGTCGTCGGTGGTGGCTTGGCCGGCGTGAACTGCGCGCTGGAGTGCTTCGACATCCAGCTCGACACCGTGCTGGTCGAGGCGGGCGCCACCTTGGGCGGTCAGGTGTCCGAGATCCTTCACTCCGTCCGCAACGTCGCCGCCGGGCGCTTCGAGGACGGTCGTGCGCTGCAGCGGGCGCTGCTGGAGTCAGCCGAGATCCTCGGCGACCGGGTGCGGCTGTCGCATCCCGTGACCAAGGCGGACCTGGGAGCTCGTGCGATCGAAGTCGACGGCGGGCGAGTGTCCGGCCGGGCCCTGGTCGTCGCCACCGGCACGCGCAAGCAGTACCTCGACGCCGCTCCCGACGGGGCATTCGGCGGTGACATCACGTACCAGCTCGAGCCGGTGCTCCCCAGCTTCGCCGGGCGTGACGTGGCGGTCATCGGCGGTGGCGACAGCGGGACCCTGGACGCGCTCGAGCTCGCACGCCGAGGGTCGTCCGTCAAGCTGATCCACCGTTCGCCCAATCTCAGCGCCAGGCCGGACATCCTTCGCCAGGTTCACGACCAGCCTCGGATCGAGGACCTTCCCGGTTGGGAGCTCGAAGCCGCGCAGGGCGCGGAGCGGCTCGAGAAGATCGTGCTCGTGCGACCGTCGACCGGGGAGAGGCAAGAGATCGCGGTGCAGGGTTTGGTCGTGAAGATCGCGCGCGCACCGAACACGCAGCTGTTCGAAGGGCAGCTCGACCTCGATCGGTCGGGAGCGGTGGTCGTCGATCGGGAGCTACGCACTTCGCTGGCTGGGGTCTTCGCCGTGGGTGACGTCGTCTCGGGCGCCTACCCCCGTGTCGCGGCCGCGCTGGGGCAAGGTTCGCTGGCGGCGCGGTCGGTCTTGCACTACCTCGAAGGACGACCTTGAGCCCGGGGCCCTCAGCTTCGGACGATGCTCTCCCGATCAGCGAGCGCGTGGTGGCCGAGCTCCGGCGCGCCCTTCACGATCCGGAACACCGATCGACGCGGCCCCTCATCGCGCGGCTGGTCGATCTGCTCCGCAGCAATCTCGAGCAATGGAACTTGGAAGACGAAGCGCGCGGTCCCGAGACTGACGACGCAGCCGTCGCAGAGGCGAAACGAGCGATCGACGAGCTCAACGCGGGAAGGCATCACATCGTCGAAGAGATCGACGCGGCCATCGATCGAGCGGTCACGCAAACCGCCTCGGCCCCGCTCGCGACCGAGAGCCCGGCGATGGCGTTCGACCGACTTTCCGTGCTCGCTGATCCGGATCCATCACGCCGAACGGGCCGCCGGCGACGGGGCATCGGACGCCGATCTCTACGCGGCGCGCCTGCCGGTCCTGCACCGCCAGCTGGCGGACCTCCAAGAAGCCATCGACGCTCTCATCGAGGACGTTCGCGACGGTACGAGGCGCTTCGTTCCGTATCAGAGCCTGAAGATGTACGGGCAGTAGCCCAGCGGCTCACGCGGCGAGCGTCGAGAGGGCGACGGTGTGGAGCCGGTACCCGCCGCGATTGAAGCCGTAGAGGATGCGGTCGCCCACGACCGCGGCGTGCGCGATGCCGAGCGAATCAGCGGCGAAGGCGTCCGTGCGGGCCCGGTGGTCGCCGCCCGCGGTGCTGTAGACGTCCACCTCGCCCGCCCGGCCGATCCCGCACACCAGACCGGCGGCGATCACTACCGCGCTCCCGCCGTTCCCCCACGCGAGGTCGTGCGCGAAGCGGCCGCGGACGACGGTGCTCCCGTCGGTCGATGTCCAGCGCGGCGAACCCGCCTCCTCGCAGCTTCTCCCAGTCGTAGTCATCGATCCCGGCCGCACCGAGCTCGGGGCCGGCGACCCAGAGAAGCTCGCGGTCCCACGCGAAGGCAGCCGGTTCGAGGTCGACACCGACCTCCCAACGCAGTCGGCCGACGCCGCCGCGATCGATCGGGACGAGGCCGACGCGGCCGTTGCCGCCGACGGCAACGTGGTCCCGCCCGCCGGTGTGCGCGGTCCCGAGCGCCGTGACCATGCCCCACGCCTCCAGCTCGACGCGCGCGTCGAGTTGCCCGCGCGTCGGCGGTCGCGGTGACGGGCTCCGACACGAGCACGCCTCCCGCGTGCTGCTCCCGCGGTCGCGATCCGATGAGCCGATCTCCGACGGCGACGACGCGCTCCATGTCCTCCGCGAAGCCGGCGGTCCACACGGGCGCGATGCGGCGGGGCCCACCCGTCGTGTGGATCTCGGATTGCCGGAACGCACGGAGGAGCCCGAGGTGGTTCAGCACCACGACGACGCCGGCAGCCGGGACGTCGAGGATCGCGTGAACGTCGAGATCGTATTGAGACGGCTCGTCGTCGTCGGGAAACTGCGTCTGGTCGAAGACCGCGCACGGCTCGAAGGCGCGCGAAGCGAACACGACGTTCCGACCGAGGTTGTTCCATGCGCAGCCGTCGCCGAGGTCGACGACTCTCCCGATGCCGGCCGGTTGGGAGTTCCGAACCCGGCTCTGGGGATACGAGTCCAGCTCGGTCACAGCACTTCCCGGAGCGCGTCGATCACGTCGGCGGGATGGACCTTCTCGAGGCACCGTGCTCCGACCGGGCACGTCCGCGGCTGCCAGGCCGACCCGGGCGAGCGCACGTGGGCGTTGTAGGCGTAGGCCCGTTCGACCGACCGGCACGATTCGTCGCAGCGATCGCCGACGACCGCCCGGCAGTGAGCCCACGGCCGGAAGTAGACGGGCCGGTCCCGATAGATCCCGACGGTCGGCGTTCCCTGCTGGACCGCGATGTGGGTCAAACCGGTGTCGATGCCGACCACGGCGCGACACGACGTGAGCAGGTCGACCGCGTCGCCGGGCGTCGGAGCCCGGACGGCGTCGATCCCGATGCCGGACATCTCGGCGGTGGGCTCGTCACGGGTGACCATGCGGACGTCGTTGCCTCCGTCGCGGAGCTCTCCGGCCAGCTCGGCCCAGCGTTCGGGAGCCCAGCGTTTCGTGCCGTCGCTCTCCGTCACGAGAAGGATGGCGTCGCGGACTTCTGGTCGTGCGCGCCGCGCGAGAAGCGGGACCGGCTGCGAGAAATCGGCGGGGATCCCGAAGTCCGCACAGATGCGGGCCAGGATCTCGTTGATCGCGAGCGGCCCGACGGCTCGGTCGAACTCGGGCGATCCCCACCAGTAGTCGCGTTGGAGCGGGTGATCACGGAGATCGACGAAGCGTCCGTCCGCGCGGGCGGGGTCGAACGCGTCCTCGTGCACACAGCCGCCGAGCCCGGCGATGCGGTCCGCCAGCATGGCCTGACCGGATGCGCGCGCGACGAGCCACGTCTCCTGGATCTCGTTCTCCGTGATCAACGCCTGGATCGCCGGCAACGACACGATCAGATCTCCCAGGCCGAAGGAGATCGGAGCGATGTAGGTGCGGCGCATCAGGACGAGCCCCGGCGTCCTCAGCGATTCGCGTAGGTCGTGACGTCGTCGATGGAGGCTTCCTCGAACGCGCGTTGACGCTCCGCGCACTTGTTGCATCGCCCGCAATGGACGCCCGCGGTCGGGTTGATGCACGAGAACGTGTGCTGGAGTTGGAGATGGCGTCCGAGCTCCAGGACGTGAGCCTTGTCGAGCTCGGAGAACGGCGTCGCGATCTCGAGTCGATGATCCACGGCGGTCTGCACGAGAGATTCGACGTCGCCGAAGAACTCGCGGCTGCTGTCCGCGAATGGATTCCCCTTCAGCGTGCCGAAGGCGATGGTCGGATAGCCGTGGAGGGCACACCAGATCGACGACTTCGCCAAGAGGAGCAGGTTCCGCCCCGGTAGGTAGACGGCTTCGTCGGGGGTGTCGGCATCGGGGACGTCGTCGGCGGAGAGGCTCCAATGAGCGCCGTACGTGTCGGCGACCGGGAGTGTCGAGGGTGACGAGAGGCCGAAGCCCGGAGCTTTGGAGTGTGTCGAGGAAACGCCGGAGGTGCGTCTCCTCGGTCTCTTCCCACGCGAGACCGAACCGGACGTAGATCGGCTGCACGACACGGCCTTCCCCGAGGTACTCCGCCGTCAGCACGGCGCTGTCGAGACCACCGCTGGCCAAGACCGCGACACCGTCGTGGTTCGGGTCGTGTTCCGGCGAGCTCATGCATCACCTCGGTAGACGCACCCCGAGGTGCAGGTCTCGTGGACGACGACCTGGGACAGCTCGGGAAGGGAAGGCGCCAGGCGATCCCAGATCCACCGGGCGAGGAGCTCGCTCGTCGGGTTCTCGAGCCCGGGGATCTCGTTCAGGTAGTAGTGGTCGAGGCGATCGAGGACCGGTTGCATCGCACACGCCACGTCGGCGAAGTCGCGAACCCAACCGGACTCCTGCCCGACCGGCCCCTCGATCTGCACCCGCACCCGGAACGAGTGTCCGTGGAGACGGGCGCACTTGTGACCCGGAGGCACGTTCGGGAGGCGGTGCGCGGCCTCGAACGTGAACTCCTTGAAGATTTCCATCACGGGACTCCTGCCGAGCTCGCTGGCGGCTGCGGCGCAGTCGTGGATCGTAAGCGGTTCATGGCCGACCGATGAACCGGCGAGAGAGGTGCCGGAGTGCAGGTGCCCCTTCCACCTCCCTGACTGGACATTCGGCCCACCGTGACTACCGCGAAAGGTCCCATCGGGGTCATAAGCAACGGGCAATAACGACCCTACTGGCGACGAGCTGCTCTCTGTCACCGTCACTCCTGCAATCCGGGCTCTGTCAACCGATGCGGGCGAAAGAGAAACCATGACCTCCACGGACTCGACGATTCAGGTGCCGCCGACTCCGCCCCTGCCTCCGATGCCGCCTCCGATGCCGAGGCGCGCACGCCGCGGACCGATCGCCGCAGCCTTCGTGATCGGTGCGTTCGTCGCGGGCGGGCTGGGCTTTGCCGGGTCTGCAGTCTGGGCGGGGACCCACGACGATGCTCCCCCGGCCCAAGTCTCCGACACGAACTCCGGGGCCGACACGAAGTACAGGGCCGACCCGACCTACAACGATTACCAGTCCACCTCGGGCTGGTCCTCGCAGGACGACGCAGGCGGTGCTCACGATCATCAAAGCGGAACCGGGGTTGTACTCGTACGACTCGCATTGCGTCCTCGGCGTGATCGAGGATCACTTCGGCTCTCGCGAGGCCTTCACGGTGCGCGGACCCGTCCGAGATCACGTCGGTGGGGTACGAGGTCGCGCACGTGCAGACTCCGTGCACCTGCTAGCTCGCCGGTCCGTCCCGGTCAGTGGCACCCTTGTGTGGCCCGGGCCATACTGCCGGCCGTCTTTCGAGGGAGGTCCGGCATGGTGCTCGCCGCAGACTGGACGTTCGGCGATTTCGCCTTGGGCGTCCTCTACGTCTTTGCGTGGGTGATCCTGTTCTGGCTCGTGATCACGGTCTTCTTCGACGTCTTCCGGCGCCACGACATCAACGGCTGGGTCAAAGCGTTCTGGGTGATCTTCGTGGTCGTGGTGCCCTGGTTGGGTGTGCTCGTCTACCTCATCTCGCAGCACGCCGGCATCGCGCAGCGGAGCACGCGAGCAGCCACGCAGGCCCAAGACGAGATGCGGCACGCGGTCGGTTTCAGCGTCGCCGACGAGCTCGACAAGCTCGACCGCATGAAGAGCGAAGGGCGGCTTTCCGACGACGAGTACCAGCGGCTGCGCGGTCGACTCGTCGGGTAGCTGCGCTCGCCCCCGCGTCTCAATCGGGGGTCGACGGTGCTGTCCGCGTGTCGGTCGGCGCCGGCTCGCGTGGGCCGCTGCGGGCGCGGAACAGGGCGACGACGATCATGCCGAGCCCGTACACGGTGGCGGCGATCAGCACGATGACATTGAGGACCGGGATCAGGCCGGCCACCGAGAGGATCCCCCAGCCGACGAGGTACGCAAGGAAGCGGTTGGTGGGCGGCCGCAGTATGAGCCGGCCGAGGAAGTACACGGACGCGACGTACCCGAGCGTATAGAGGAAGCCCAGCGCCAAGAGCACGATGGCGCCGAGCGGCAGACCCAACACCGAAGCAAGCAGGATCAATCCGGCGAGCGGCAACCCGACGGCAGCGGCGATACCGAGCCCGATCGACGCGCCGACGGCCGTACGGCCGGCGTCGGCGAACGCGTCGGTCGGCGCGGGGCGCGATCAGAATCAACAGCAGCCCGAACACCAGGGTCGACGCGATCACGGCGAACCACAGGAGGATCGCAGCGACGACGCCGACCTGCCCGAGAGCGAACCGGCTACTGACCGACTTCACGTCGCCGTCGACGGTTGCTCCAGGCGAGATTCGCGCCTTCTCGCGGGAGGTGACGTCTCCACCGACGCGGGCGCCGCCGTCCACGATCACCCGGCCGTTCACGGCGATGACGTCGTCTTTGACCGATCCCCTGACGATCACATCGCCGTTGAGCGCGAAGACGGAACCGCGCACGCTGCCGTTGATGCGAGCGTCGCCGTTGAGGATGGCGACATCGCCGACGGTCTCCTGAGGAGCGACGACCACCCGTCCCGTGATGACCACTTGGCGGTCGTCATCCCGGTTCCTGGGCTGTGTCCCGCGAGGAGCGGCGAGAGCGGGCGCCGCCACCACCAGGGATGTCGCGGCGACGAGCGCGCCCACGACGAGCGCCGTACACAGTCCGCGGCGGGTCACGGTGTAGGGGCTACCCGGTCGTCGTGCGAGTGAAACCGGTTGACCGTCGAACCCGTCGACCCCTCGGCGCTTCACGTTCCACATGCTCTTGCGCCAACACGGACTCCATGGCGAGCGCCAGCATGATCCCACCGCACGTCATGAGCACGCCCCCGACGACGGCAAACGTCGGCCCGAGCAGCAGCGCCATGGTCAGGCCCGTGACGACGCAAAGTCCACCCACGCGCAGCAACATCGAACCCCCTCCGAGACTTCATTCGCCGAGCGCGCCGCGCAGATCCCGCACGTGGTCCTGCGTCTGTTCGAGCAGGGGCCGCAGAGCTTCGGCGACGTCCGGAAGCCCCAGTTCCTCCGCTTGCTCGAAGCGCTCCCGGTACGCCGCCAGCTGGCGCTCCTCGAGATCGAGGTCGAGTGCGAGCGCCCGGCGCGGCTCGGTTTGGTTCGGCACCTCGGGCACGTGCGTGGTCGGCTCGCCGCCGAGGAAGTCGATCTGCTCCGCGAGCACGGTGGCGTGCTCGAGCTCCTGACGGAGGTGAGGACGGATCTTGTCGGCGATGGGCTGGAACTCGACGCCCTTCACCGTCGCCGCGTGCTGCGTGTATTGCACGATCGACCGGAACTCGAGCTCCAGATCGCCGTTCAGCAGCTCGACCAGCTTTTCCCTATCCATGATCTCTCCCGGTGTCTCCCACGATCACCGGGACAGCATCGCCACACACGTGCGGCGGTAAACCAGGTGGCCGCGGCCGCGGCCGCCGGTCAGAAGCTCTCGAGATACGCGGCGGCGCCGCGCACGACGGAATGACGCGGCTCTCGCGCCACACGGACCGGGAAGCCGAGCTCGTAGGCGAGACGGCGATCGAGCCCGAGCAACAGCGCCCCGCCGCCCGTCAGCACCAGTCCCTGATTGCTCGCATCGGCGACGAGCTCCGGCGGCGTGGCTTCGAGGGTGTCGCGCACTGCGTCGCAGATTCCGGACACCTGTTCCTCGATCGCCTCGCGGAGCTCGACGGTGGACACGGTGATCGTCTTCGGCGACCCGGTGGCCTGATCGACGCCGCGGATGTCGACGCAGCCCTCTTTTCGGAGCGGCCACGCGCACACGTACCGCGACTTCACGTACTCCGCGGTCCCTTGGCCGATTCCGAGCCCGTACTCCTTTCGGCAGAAGGCCATGATCGCCTGGTCGAAGTGGTTGCCCGCGATGCGGACGGACGCGCTCGCGACGACCCCGCCGAGCGACAGCACGGCAACCTCCGTCGTGCCGCCGCCGACGTCGACGATCAGGTTGCCGAGCGCGCTCCCGATCGGCATCCCGGTCCCGATCGCCGCCGCGACCGGCTCCTCGATGAGGTGCACCGGCTTGCGGGCCCCGGCGAACTCGGCCGCTTCTTGCACTGCGTGGCGGCCGAGCTCGGTGGCTCGCGAAGGCACGCACACCACGACTCGGGGCCTCCACCACCGCCGTTCACTCACGCGGCGGAGGAAGACCCTCAGCATCTTCTCGCAGGCAGTGAGATTGGCGACGGTGCCGTCCTCCAGCGGGCAGAGCACTTCCAGATGGCCAGGTGTGCGGCCGAGCATCTGCTTCGCCGCCGTGCCGACCGCGACGATCCCGCCATCGCGGCGATTGATCGCGATGGCAGACGGCTCGTCGACGACGACACCCCGCCCTCGCACGTAGGTGACCGTGTTGGCGGTGCCGAGGTCGACGGCGACGCCCAGACTCATGTTGTCCTCCCGTTTCGACCCTAAGGGTCTCGGGTCGCGAAGTCGACGACCCTCCGGGAGCGGCGCGTCGCCCGGTCAGTTCGAGAGTCGGTCGCGCATGGGGACGTTGAAGCCGGGGTGACGCAATTTCGACATGGCTCTGGTTTCGATCTGGCGGATCCGTTCCCGAGAGAGCTCGAAGTGCGCGCCCACTTGATCGAGGGTGCGGGGCTCACCGCAGTCGAGGCCGAAACGCAACGTCAGTACCTCGCGTTCACGAGGCGTGAGCGGTGCCAGAACGCTGGCGACCTCCCTGGGCAACGAGCGCGGTGGCCGCCGCATCGAAACGGGGAAGCGGCCAGTGGATCGGCCACGACGTCGGCGAGCTCGCGGCGTCGTCGTCACCCGAGAGGGGCTCGGAGAGCGAAACGGGAGTCGTCGCGTCGGACCATGATCGCCGCGAGCACGTGTTGCGGAATGCCGAGGTCGGCGGCGATCTCGGCACCGGTCGGCGTTCGCCCGAGTCGGGATTCGAGACGGGAGTGGGCTTGGCGGGCCTTCAGGAGCTGGTCGCCCGCCTGTACGGAGAGCCGGATGGTGCGGGACGTGTTGGCGATGCCGCGCTGGATCGCCTGGCGGATCCACCAGGTCGAGTAGGTGGAGAACTTGAAGCCCTTGCGCCAGTCGAACTTGTCGACGGCGCGGAGCAAGCCGAGGTTCCCCTCTTGCACGAGGTCGAGGAGCTGGAGCCCGGACGACCGGTAGCGCTTGGCGATCGAGACGACGAGGCGCAGGTTCGCCTCGACGAACGTGTGACGCGCCGAGTCTCCGTCGCGCGCCCTGCGGGCAAGCTCACGGCGGGCTGC
Source organism: uncultured Actinomycetes bacterium (assembly GCA_963747195.1). GTDB lineage: Bacteria > Actinomycetota > Acidimicrobiia > IMCC26256 > JACDBD01 > JALZAA01. The sequence goes on along the minus strand of CAVVDV010000004.1, from coordinate 272,085 downwards.
CGGCGTCCGCTCGTCGCTCGCCGCGAGCTGCTCACGAGCTGCGGTACCGGCTTCGATGCGCTGCGCCAGTTCCTGCTCATCGCGTTTGGACAGGAGCGGGCGACGGGCGATGTCGACGAGGTACAGCTCGACCAGGTCCTGGTCGACGTACGTTGCCTCGCGTGTCGCCATGAATGCCCGGTCGGCTTAGGGCTCCGACCGATCGCGAGCTCGGAGCCGCGCGGGTCCGGTCTCGTCGACGACGCGCACGGTCGCGGGCGTTTCCTTCCGGCTCCAGATCAGCGCCCACACCGGCACGAACGCCAGTATCAGCACCATTGCGACCACGAGGGCGGGTACTGCCATCGAACTCACCTCTCCTTGCGCGCGGCGAACCGATCCGCCGGCGTCGGGGGAATCACGAAGGTCCATGCGTGACGAATCGGATACTCGTCGCGCACAGGTTCGGTCTCGATTACGCGCGTCTTCTGTGAACGGAACCGACGAAGAACGCGCACCGGACTGCTGAGGGTTGGGCGCCATATCGTGGCCTCTTTCTTCGAAGCGTTCCCGGGCGAATGCCCGTGGACGCGAGTTCCCAAGGCAGGGAACTACTTGGCGGAGGCCAATCGGTCGGCGAAGTCGTCACCGGCTGGGTCGGCTAGTCAGCGACCGTCTGCCAGTCACCGTACACCTGTTCGCGCAGAGCCGGTACGCGTGCAGCAACGAGGAATTCAATCGCTTTGCGTCATCTGCGGAACCCGGCGACACTGCACGTCAGGTGCGGCTCTTCGAGTCCCCTCCTCCGATCCCATCCGTCGGACCGGTCGTCCGTGCATGGCGGATCGGGAGAACGATGCAACCCTTTGCCGGGAGTCTCGTCGAGGATCCGACGCAAGCCTCTCGGGATGTCCTGCAACCCTCAGGTGTGCTCGATCGCTCTGCCGTCACGCGATCTGCGCGAGGGGATCAGCCGGGCGCTGTCTCGCGGGCCGGCGGCCCTTGTCGTCGATCTCGCCAATATCAGCGACGTCGACGCGGCAGGGCTCGACGTTCTCGTCTACGCGTGTCGTGCCGCAACCGCCGCGCACGTGAAGTTGGTGTTGTGCTCGCTGCCCCCGCTCGTCCTCGAGCTCCTCGAACCGACACGTCTCAGCGAGCTCGGCGACGTCGCCATCGAGCCCACCATGCCGATCCCGTTGCACGGGAGCGCCGCGTAGCACCACCTCGAGCACCACCCGACCCCGGGAAGCACACATGGATCTCGACTCCGATCAGACCCTTGCTCGCCGGCACGTCGGTCGCGGTGTTCAGCCGGTTCAGTGGCTCGTGGATCAGCGGATTCGAGGTCGCCGCCGGCCGCGACGACGGCTACGAGCTCCGCCGGCACTCCGACCGCACCGTTCTTCCGACGACGTTCCCTCTCGACGACCTCCGCGTCGAACACCTATAGCGATCGAGCGCGTCAGCGCTCGTAGGTGCCCATCAGCGTCGCCGTTGCCCGGACGTGGCCGTCGATGGCAGCGCGAAGCGCTTCGATCGTGGACCCGGGTTCGAGATCGAGCGACTGGTCCAACGCGTACAACGTGAACTCGTAGTGATGCGGGCCGTGTCCGGGCGGCGGGCACGGGCCGCCGAAGCCGTCGTTGCCGAATCCGTTCCGACCCTGTCGGATCCCGAACCATCATCCGCACCGACGCGACCGCTCGACGGGTCGATGCCCGACGCGACCCAGTGGACGAACGTCCCGCCGGGCGCGTCGGGATCCTCGCACGTCAACGCGAGCTCGACCACGCCGCTCGGCACACCGCTCCAATGGAGCTCGGGCGGCATGTCCTCACCATCGCAGGTGTGCACACGCGGAATTGGGTCGCCTTCTTCGAAGTTCGGACTGGTCAGGTCCATCGCCGCCTCGCTGGTCCTCGCCTCCCGGGTGAGCCACCACGATAGGTGTGTTCCCCGCGGCTCGGAGGGCCGGCCCGTCCAGCTAGGTTGGGCGGCGCGTGACCGGCAGACGGCTCTTCGCATGGTGCGTCGTCCTTGCGCTCGTCCTCGCCGCGTGCTCCTCCGGGAGCGGCTCGAAGACGAAGTCCAGCGCCGGCACGACCGCGACGACCGCGCCCAAGACCGGTGGCGCCCAGCCGACCGGCGGAGCGTGGCCCACCTACCACCGCGACGCGCTGCGCACCGGTGTCGAACCGAACGGCCCGACACCAGGCTCACTCCGGCGAGTGTGGGAGTCGCCCGGGCTCGACGGCGCGGTGTACGCCGAACCGCTCTTCGTCGGCAACCAGGTGTTCGTCGCCACCGAGCACAACAACGTGTACGCGCTCGACGCCACCACGGGCAAGGTCCAGTGGCAGAAGCATCTCGGCGATCCGGTCCCACAGTCGCAGCTTCCGTGCGGGAACATCGACCCGACCGGCATCACGAGCACGCCTGTCGCCGACACCGGGCGCGGCGTGCTGTACGTCGTGCCGTTCACGATGCCGCCTCGGCACGACCTCGTCGCGCTCGATCTCTCCTCGGGCGCGCAGCGCTTCCGTCGACCGGTCGACGCGCCGGGCGCCGACCCGAAGGTCGAGCAGCAACGCAGTGCGCTCGCCCTCGTCGGTGACCAGGTGCTCGTCGCCTACGGCGGATTGTTCGGCGACTGCGGTGACTACCACGGCTACCTGATCGGCGCCCCCGCCGACGGCGGCGGCAGTCTCACCACCTACCAGGTGCCGGCGGCGCGCGCGGCGGCGATCTGGGCCCCGCCCGGCCCGGTGGTCGACAACAACTCCGTCCTGGTTGCCAGCGGCAACTCGGTCGGCGTCGGCGCCAACCCGGACCTGTCGAACTCGGTGCTGCGGCTGTCGCTGCCGGGCCTTCAGCTCCAGGATTCCTGGACGCCGCGCAATCGCGACCAGCTGAGCCAATCCGACCAGGACCTCGGCTCCACGTCACCGGTACCGGTCGGAGACGGGCTCGTCTTCGTCGTGGGCAAGGAAGGCGTCGGCTACCTCATGCGCGCCGACGCGTTGGGCGGCGTCGGCGGCGAGGTCTTCTCCGGACAGGTGTGCCGCGGGTTCGGCGGGACGGCGTCGGCGCCGCCGTTGCTCTTCGTGCCGTGTCGCGGTCCCAACGAGCTCGTCGCGCTCCGCATCGAAGGTTCGAGCTTCTCCGTGGCGTGGCGGGCGCCCAACGTCGACGGGTCGCCGATCGTCACCGGCGACACCGTGTGGGCGATGGACCTCAGCGGCGGGCAGCTGCACGCGTACCGTGCGTCGGACGGCCAGGAGCTCGCCAGCATGCCGGTCGGGGACGTCGCCAACTTCGGCACACCCGCGGCGGGCAACGGTCTCGTCGTCGTCGCCGCCGGCGGGCACGTCATCGCCTTCGGGAACTGACGCCTTGCTCCGCGGTCGAGCGTTCGGCGTCGGCGCCACGGCGCTGCTCTTCGCCGGCCTCGCGTTCCTCATCTCGACGAGGGGCGGCACGCCGGCGGGCACGTTTCGGGTCCCGAGCGGGCCGCAAGGGCTCGCGACGGGCGACGGCGCGCTCTGGGTCGCCAGCGCCGACGAAGGGCGGGTGTCGCGGTTCGACCCCCACTCCCACCACGTCACGACCAAGATCCACGTCGGCGGTGCGCCGGCCGACGCGGCCTTCGGCAGCGGCGCGGTGTGGGTCACCGAGCCGGGGCGCGACGAGGTGGTGCGGGTCGACGCTGCCACTCACGTCACGAAGAAGATCCGGGTCGGCGACACCCCGACGGCGATCGCGGCGGACGACACTTCCGTGTGGGTCGCCAACAACAGGGCGAACACGGTCTCGCGCATCGATCCCGCGACAGACGCGGCAGACTCCATCCGCGTCGGTCGGCGACCGGCCGGCGTCGCCATAGGGGCAGGCGCGGTCTGGGTGACGAACGCCAAGGACCACACCGTCTCCCGCATCGATCCCGCGACCAACTCGATCGTCGCCACCACTCCGGTCGGTCGTGTCGGCGCGGGAATCGCCGCCGGCGAGGGGGCGGTGTGGGTCGCCGACATCAATGCGCAGACGGTCTCGCGCATCGATCCCGGCACGAACGCGGTGGTGGCGACGATGCGTGTCGGGACGCGACCGATTGCGATCGTCGCCGGTGACGGTGCGGTCTGGGTCGCGAACGTCGAGGACAACACCGTCTCGCGTATCGACCCTACGAACGACCGAGTGACAGCCACGGTGGACGTCCACAGCGACCCGAGCGCTCTCGCGCTCTTCGACGGGACGACGTGGGTTGCGAACGAGGGCGACGGCGTCCTGTCGCGCGTCCCGACGTCGACGCCGAGCTCAGCAGGACGTCAGTAGAGCCAGGGATCCCGCAGGTCGCGGTACTCGACGTTGGCCATCAGCTTCTCGAAATCGGCCGCCTGCGCCGCGAGCTGCGAGGGTGGCTCCTTCTTCTCGCCCTCATGCGCCTCCGCCTCGCTCGTGAAGTAGTTGACCTCGGTGTAGCGATCGGGCCCGGTCCAGACCCGGAGACCGCCGATGAGATCGGGCCGCCACGACCCCGCGACCTGCTCGAAGCCAGCGTCCAGTGCATGCAGCTGGTCACGGTCGGCGCTCCCGCGCATTGTCTGCACGAAGCCGGCGTCGTTCGAGCCGCCGCCGAGCGTCGTCTCGACGTCCTCGGAATCGGTGAACGTGACGTCGCCGGCGAAGCACTTCTCCGTCTCCGCCCACCAGCGGCCCTGCTCCGGGCGCTCGCTGTTGGCCCTCGCGGCTGCGGCCGACTCGAAGCGCGCGAACGCGATCCCGTAGCCGTCGTCGGTCACCCCGGCAGTCGATCCCAGAAATCCCGTCGCGCCGGGTTGCAGATCGGTCATCCACTGGTCCATCTGCCGGTGCAGGCCTTCACGATCGGACACTCGCCCTTCGATCACTTGCACGAACATCCCCACCACCTCCAAGCGTTGGCTCCGCGCCGAATGATCGTCCCGTACCGGGATAACCGCAACCGGCCGAGCGGCCGATCGACGTAGCGTGGCGGTGTCGGGAGGTCGGAGCGATGCAGCAGGCGTTCGTCTTCGAGAAGGTGGCGGTCCTCGTGGGGCCGTGGCGCGAGCCGATGGAGCCGCCCGAGCGCGGGGCCCGGGTCGAGGTGCGCCTACTCGCCGACGAGCCGCGGCGCGGCTCGCGTTCGGCAGCGCAGCGGTTGGTGATCGACCAGCCGCGTCTTCCGCGCCGACCTCTTCGATCAGGTCGACGGCCCGCCCGGCAATCTCCGGAGCGCGCACTTCCATCCCCGATTCCACGGTGTCGAGCCGTGCGACCGGCACTGGCGCGACGAGATTCGCGCCGATCCCATCGGCTGGCTCGAGGTACAGCTCGGCGACCTGCGCCGGCTCCTCGAGGAGTCGGGCGTCGACGTCAGCGACGCGCCGTGGATCGAAGAGGACGCGGCCGCGCTTCGTGACGCCGTTCCCGGCGTGCTGGCTGCAGTCGAGCGAACCTGGGAGGCGGTTCGCGTCTGACCGCGAACCCGCGGGTCTCAGCCCTCCGCGGTGTCGAGGCGCTCCGGCTCGGTGGCCGGGGGCACCTCGGGAGCCGCGGTCGTGCCACGCGACTCTTCAGGTGACGGCACGCCATCGTGTTGCCGGCGTGCGCGCTTCGCTGCTTGCTTTTCCTGACGCTTTCGCTCGCGCTCGCGTTTCTCGAACGACGTGCGCTGACGACCCGCCATGAGCACTCCTTGTCGCTCCCGAGGTGCCGGGTAACGGCAATGCCGCTACCCGACGCCCCGCGTGAGCCTCGTCAGACGACTCGGACGTTCTGGGCTTCCTCGCCCTTCCGGCCGGGAGCCACGTCGAACTCGACGCGCTGGCCGTCTTCGAGCGAGCGGTAGCCGTCGCCCTGAATCGCAGAGAAGTGGACGAAGACATCGTCCCCGCCTTCACGCTGGATGAAGCCGAAGCCCTTCTCCGAGTTGAACCATTTCACAGTGCCTTGCGTTGCCATTCGTTGTTTCCTTAAGCAGTTGTCATCCCGCCGAACCGGTGTCAGCAGCCGGTCAACGGGACACGTGTTCAGTGTCCATTCGGTGGCTTGAAGGGAGCGAAGCGGACAGGTATCTCACTGGGGCGAACCGAATCCCCGGGACACTGCCCGCCAGGCGGGAGCGACGAGAGAGATGGTCGGACCGGTGTTGTCGCTCGCGCCGCAACGTGGCGACCGAAGCTGACCCGGTCAGTGTACTCGACCCACGCCCATGGCAGATCATGGCGGGTGGGGTCGGCGCTAGCGTCGGCGCGACCATTGGTGCCGGACTTCAGCTCGCCAGAAAGGGGTAGGGAAACCGGATGCCCGTCTCCTCCGCCGACCTCGGTCCCGTGCTCGTCACGGGCGCGTCGGGATTCATCGGCTCCTCGGTGGTCCGCGCCCTGCTGGATCGGGGTGCGAACGTCCGTGCCCTCATCGAGCCCGGACGGGACGACGACAACCTCGCCGGCCTGGCCGTCGAGCGAGTCGTCGGCGACATCCGGGACGCCGCCACGGTCGACGAGGCGGTCGACGGGATCTCGACGGTCTTTCACCTGGCCGCGATCTACCGCTTCTGGGCCGCCGATCCGGACCTGTTCTACGACGTGAACGTCGGCGGCACGATGAACGTCCTGCGCGCTGCGACGCGATCGAAGATCCGCCGGCTGGTGTACACGAGCACGGTCGCGACGCTCGGCGTCGCCGAGAACGGCCGACCCGCCTCCGAGCAGTCGCTCGTGCACTTCGAGCACCTCTTCGGCCACTACAAGCGGTCGAAGTACCTCGCCGAGCACGAGGTCCTGCGCGCCGGCGCGAGCGGCCTTCCCGTCGTGCTCGTGCATCCGACGTTCCCCGTCGGCGAGGGCGATGCCGCGCCCACGCCGACCGGTCGCACGATCGTCGAGTTCCTGAACGGCCGCATTCCCGCCTTCGTCGACACGGCGCTCAACGTCGTGCACGTCGACGACGTCGCCCGCGGCCACGTGCTCGCCGCCGAGGCCGGCCGCCTCGGCTGCAGCTACATCCTTGGAGGCGAGAACATGTCGCTGCAGGGGATGCTGTCGACGCTCGCCGACATCTGCGGTTTGGCGGCGCCCCGCGTCCGGTTGCATCCTCGTGTCGTGCTGCCGATCGTGCGCACCGCCGAATGGGCCGAGGCCACCGTGCTCCGGCGGGAGCCCACCCTCCCGTCCGAGCCGGTGCGCATGGCGACGACCCGCATGGAGTACGACGACAGCCGGGCGCGCACCGAGCTCGGCTACTCGAGCATTCCTGCCCGCGAGGCCCTCGTGCGCGCGGTGCGGTGGTACCTCGAGCACGGATTCGTCAAGCCCGCTCGCGCCGAGCGCATTCGCCGGGCGCCCGACCTCGCGCCCGAACGTGACCGGTCCGACGACATCGACGACTCGTACGCCCGGGAGCGCCTCGCGCAATGACAGCACTGCGACGCGAGTTCGACGACTCCTCCTCGCACGCTCCGGCCGCGCCGAGCACGCCGCCGACGCCGACGCCGACGCCGACGAACGACGACCGCTTCGACCTCGGCGCCCTGCTCGCAGCGCGACGGCACGAAGCGTTCGCGCTGCACGAGCGCTACATCAATCCGCAGATGCCACGCGTGCTGCGCACGCTCGGATTCGACCGCGAGTGGGCCCGGGCCGAGGGCCCGTATCTCTTCGACGACGCCGGCAACGCGTACCTCGACTTCCTCGCCGGGTTCGGCGTGTTCGCCCTCGGCCGGTGCCATCCCGTGATCGAGCAGGCGCTCCAGGATGCGATGGACGCCGACCTGCCGAACCTCGTGCAGATGGACTGCCCCCCGCTCGCGGGGCTGCTCGCCGAAGCGCTCGTCGCCCGCATGCCCGACGACGCATACCGATGCTTCTTCACGAACAGCGGAGCCGAGTCGATCGAGACGCTGCTCAAGTTCGCCCGCGGCGCGACCGGCCGCTCGCGAATCCTGTTCGCCGACCACGCGTTCCATGGACTGACCACCGGCGCCCTGTCGCTGAACGGAGGGCGCGAGTTCCGAAACGGGTTCGGCGACCTGCTCCCCGGCTGCCAGAGCGTCGCCTTCGGCGATCTCGACGCGCTGCGTCGCGAGCTCGAAGCCGGCGACGTCGCCGCGTTCGTCGTCGAGCCGATCCAGGGCAAGGGCGTCTTCGTCGCGCCGGAGGACTATCTGCGCGAAGCCGCCGACCTGTGCCACCGGCACGGCGCGCTCCTCGCCGTCGACGAGGTCCAGACCGGGCTCGGACGAACCGGCACGCTCTTCGCCTTCGAGCAGTGGGACGTCGTCCCCGACATCGTCACCGTGGCCAAGGCGCTGTCGGGCGGATACGTCCCCGTCGGCGCCGTCATCGCCAGGGCGCACGTCGTCGAGGCCGTCTTCGACAAGATGGACCGCGCCGTCGTGCACAGCACGACGTTCGGCCAGAACGTGCTGGCGATGACGGCCGGCCTCGCCACCCTGCACACGATCGACGCCGAGCACATCGTCGAACGCGCCGCGAAGCGAGGAGCCCGGCTGCTCTCCGGCCTCCAGGCCCTCGAGGACCGGCACGAGGTCGTGCACGAGGTCCGGGGCCGCGGCCTCATGATCGGCATCGAGTTCCACCGGCCGCGTTCGCGGCGACTGCGCGCGCAATGGAGGATCCTGGAGACGATGCGCACCGGGCTGTTCACCCAGCTCGTCGTGGTGCCGCTCTTCCGGGACCATCGCATCCTCACCCAGGTCGCGGGCGACAACCAGAACATCCTCAAGATCCTCCCGCCGCTCGTCATCACCGACGAGCAAGCGGACTCGTTCGTCGACGCGATGGATGCCGTCCTGACCAAGCTCGAGCGGTCGCTGGGCCTGCTCTTCGGCGTCGGCCGCTCACTCGCGATCCCGGCGATCAGAAAGGGCCGCTAGCCATGACCGACAAGTCGGCGTTCACGGACGACGAATGGAAGGCGCTCACGGAGGCGCCGCTGTTGGTGACGCTGGCGCTGTTCGCGGCGGGTGAGCACGGGCCGATCTCGATGGTCAAGGAAGCGAGCGCCAGCGCGCGCACCATCGCCCATCCGCCCGCCGGCGGACCGGCCGACGAGCTCATCGCCGAGATCGCCAAGGAAGCGGAGGGTAAGGAGGCGCGCCACAACGCGCGCCAGCATCAGGTGGCGAACCTCGACCAGGTCATCGAAGCGTCGCTCGCCGACCTGGGCGGGGCCGCGACCGCGTTGCGCAAGCTCCCGAACGACGAGGCCGCGCAAGTCGCCGGCTGGTACGTCGACATCGCCAAGGCGGTCGCGGCCGCCGCCAAGACCGTCACCCCCACCGAGCAGGAGACGATCGACAAGATCGCAGCGTTGTTCGCGATCCCGTCGGCGTGAACATCGACCTGCTCGACCCGGCGTCGTTCGCCGACGGCCAGCCGCACGAGCAGTTCCGCTGGTTGCGGGACAACGCACCCGTCTACCGGCATCCGGAGCCGGACGGCCCCGGCTTCTGGGCCGTCACCCGGTACGACGACGTGCGCGACGTCGGGCGCGACCCGGACCATTACTCGTCGGTGCCGACGATCATGATCCCCGACTTCGCGGAAATCGACTTCGGCGGTCACCAGATGATGATCACGTCGGACCCCCCGCGTCACACCCGGCTGCGGCGCATCATCAACAGCCAGTTCACGCCGCGGGCGGCGGAACGGCTGCGGCTGCGCATCGACGAGCTCGCCGCCGAGATCATCGACGCCGTGATCGAGCGGGGCGAGTGCGACGCCGTCACCGACATCGCGGGCGAGATGCCGTCGTTCGTCATCGCCGAGCTGCTCGGCATCCCGCTCGACGACGGGCGCCGGCTCTACCACCTGACCGAGACCATCCACGCTGCGCCCGACAGCGTGCCGCCGGGCGCGGGTCTGAACGCGATCATCGAGATGTTCAACTACGCGCACGAGGTCGCCGAGGACAAGCGTGCGCACCCCGGCGACGACCTGGCGAGCCGGATCCTCGGCGCCGAGGTCGACGGCGAGCGCCTCGACGACATCGACTTCAACCTCTTCTTCCTGCTGCTGATCGACGCCGGCGGCGACACCACCCGCAACCTCGTCGGCGGCGGCCTGCGTCGCGCTGTTCGACCATCCCGACGAGCGCCGCCGCCTCCAGGACGACCTCGACGCCATGCTCCCGAGCGCGGTGGACGAGATGCTGCGCTGGGTGAGCCCCGTGATCTACATGCGCCGCACCGCCACGCAGGACTGCGAGCTCGGCGGGCACGCCGATCACGACCGGCGACAAGGTCGTGATGTACTACGGCTCCGCCAACCGCGACGAGCGCGCGTTCACCGAGCCCGACCGCTTCGACGTCGGACGCGCGCCGAACGAGCACATCGCGTTCGGTGGCGGCGGACCGCATTTCTGCCTCGGCTCGCACATCGCCCGCGTCGAGATCCAGGCGCTGCTGCGCGAGTTGCTCACACGGCTGCCCGACATCTCCCCCGCCGGCCCCGCCGAGTGGCTGGCTTCCAACTTCATCTCCGGCCCCAAGCACCTGCCGGTGCAGTTCACGCCCGCCCTGCACGCCACGCGCTCCTAACTCGTTCGCCCTCGGACCCTGTCCGCCACCGCGTACATGGCGGCGAGTGCACGCCCGGCCCCAGGAACAGCCGACAAGGCGACACCCGCCCGGTACCGAAGCTTCGGCTGCGTCGCGCAGACAGCGTGGAGCACCCGGTGCCCCCGACGGCGATCGGCGGCCAGCACACGCCGGCCGTTCTTCCACGCACGGTCGAGGATCACCTCGTCGGTCTCAGGACTCCTCCCGTACCACTTGAGCAGGACTCTGGCCCGGCTTTCGCACCGGGCCGCGGCGTACGCGGGGTTGCGTGAAGCGCTCGACGGCACGGTCCGGTAGTTCGCGACCACACCCGGCAGGAAACGGAACTCGTACCGGTTGGCGAGCCTCAGCCACATGTCGTAGTCCTCGTAGAACAGCGACTCGTCATAGTCTCCGACCTCCTCGAACAGGGCCCGGCGCGTCATCATCGTCGGCGAGGTCATGAAATTGCCCCGCTCGATCAAGCGATCGAAGACCCGACCCTCGGCCGGAGGACGCCCCGACGGATAGACCAACCCGATCTCGCGACCGCAGCTCGTCGATCCTCCGGACGTTGGCGAAGACCGCCGCCGTCGTCCCGTCGAGCTCCTGCCAGAACCGGTACTGGCGGTCGATCTTGTCGGGCTCGTAGTAGTCGTCACCCGAGACCGTCGAGAGGAACTCTCCCCGGCAGAGCCCCAGCGCAATGTTTCGAGTGGCGCAGATCCCCAGGTTGCGCTCGTTCACGACGAGCCGAGCCTCCAAAGGACTCTCGCTCAGCCACGACTCGATTCTCTCGACGGTCCGGTCCGTCGAGCAGTCGTCGATGATGATGAGCTCGAAGTCGTCGAACGTCTGCCGCGGCGACGGAATCGAGACATTGCTCGACGAAGCGCTCGTGGTTGTAGGTGAAGACGATCTGGCTGACGGCGGGAGTGGTCACGTGCCCGTGGCGGAGGCCGACGCGCGTTGCTGCTTCGTCCAGTTCCGCTTCCAACGCCAGCGTCGCAGCGCCGCCCGGCTCAAGCGTGACTGCAACGACGCGAACGGAGCGAGCGGCGTGTCGAGCATCGCGGCGTCGTACCAGGGGCGCCAATGTGTCCCCGTCCCGAACTGAAGGCGACGACCGACGAGCACACGGTGGCCGACGGCGACGCGCGTCTCGTCGGTCTCGTTGCGGCACCGACGCGTGGAGGAGATCGCCGTTGAAGATCATCACGTCGCCGGGCGCCAGCGACGGCGTGATCGACCGTCCCGGGTGCGCCTCCGAACCCTCGAACACCGAGACGGAGTTGCCTGCGCAGACGGGACCGACCGCGCTCCAGATCGAGAGGCTGTCGCGAGGCAGGGTGACATCGATGTCGCGGTGTCGTTGCGTCGGGAGGAGGTGCCCGAACAGGTGACCCGTCTGCAGGATCTCCGGGTGGGTCTCGACCAGCCGGTAGGGCACGGTGGCGCGGATCCACGTGCGGCGGCAGACGAAGTAGTGCGGGTGTGGAGCCGAGGTCGTCGCTTCCACGAACGAGCGCACGATCGGCTCGGCGAGCTCCGCCGACCGGGCGTGAAGGCGCGGGATCAGCTCGGCGACCTGCTCCGGCTCGATCACGTCGTGCATCCGCTCGAGGCCCGCCGAGCGCAGCGCACGTGCCACGCTCGCCGACGTCATCGCCTCGATCTCGTCGAGGTACAGGTCTTTGATCTGCGTCGAGGTACCCGAGCTCGGACAGCGCACCTTCGAGGAGAACCGGAGTACCGGCTCGGGCCGCCGGCAGGGCGTGCTCGGTCGGGATCGCCCGGCGTGAGCCATCGAAGTCAACGGCGAAGGCTTGCACCGCCGGTCACTCCGAGTCGCGGTCGCCCACACGCGCGGGAACGCCGCGAACGAACGACTTGGGTTCCACATCTCGGGTGACGACCGCCCCCGCCGCGACGGTGGAGTCGTCGCCGAGGCGAATGCCGGGGAGGATGGTCGCGCCCACGCCCACCGACACCCGGTCGCCGAAATCGGGTCCTCGGACCCGATCCGGCGCGTACGGGAGGGCACCGAGGGCGTTGTCGCTCGCCATGGCGACGTGGAGGCTGATGTAGCAGTCAACGCCCATGGTGGTCCCGCTCGCGAGGTGCGCGTGGTCGTAGACACGGGACCCGTCGCCCACCACGCAGTCGGGGTGCACCGACACGTAGCGCCCGATGATGCAACACGTTCCGATCGTGCAGCCCTCCCGGACCGAGGCGTGGTCCCCGACGAGCGAGTCGCGATCGACGGTGACGCCTTCGTAGACCACGGCGTAGGAGCCGACCGAACAGCCGGGCCCGAGCCGCACCGAGCCCCCTTCGGCAGGCACCCGGCTCAACGCCGCGCTCCGGGCGGGCGCCTTGCCGAGCACGGCGCCCGCGAACACCTCGCCGCCGGCGCCGACCGTCACGTCACCCGTGATCACGACGTGAGGGTGGAGACGCACGCCGTCCTCGAGCGTGACGTCCGGTCCGACGACGCAATAGGGGCCGATGACGACGCGCTCACCCACATGGGCGGTTTCCACGACGGCCGACTCGTGCGTGACGGCGATCGTCATCGCGAGGCCACCCCCCGTCCGTCCGACAGGCGGGCAGTCTGCCGCACGGTGGAACCCGGTTCCAGGGAAGGCCCCGGCGTCGTGACCACCTGACCTGAGGGTCCACGAGTGGGCGAGCAGCACCCCCTAGCCTGTGGATATCCCGGTTCTTCCCGCTGTCTCTCGACGCGCGCGTCCCCATGCGTCCTCACGCCGCTACCTCGCGGCGGTGGTCGTCGCGGCGGCCCTCTTCGCAGCCGGCTGCTTCGCTGCCGGCTCGTCGGGGTCGCTGAGCGGCCATCACAACGATCCGTTCCTCACATGCGTGCGCGGGGTCGAGTCGGGCGGGAACTACCAAGCCGTCTCACCCGGCGGCCAGTTCCTCGGCGCCTACCAGTTCCTGCAGGCGACGTGGGACGCCACCGCGAACCACGTCGGCGCCCGGGACCTGGTCGGCGTCGACCCGCACACCGCCAGCCCCACCCTGCAGGACGACATGGCCTGGAACCTCTACCAGTGGCAGGGCACCGGGCCGTGGGCGGGCGACGGCTGCTGAGCTGAAACGCTCCCCGCGTCCGCTAGCCCGGGATTCTCTCGGGTGGTGGGCCATCTCGCCCACCCCCCGGATCGACCGGATCACGGCCGCCCCCCGGATCGCCTGACGGCAGCGAGGCCGCGACGATCGTCCTCTGGAACTGCGAGGTGCCGTCGGGCCCGGTCACCGACAAGGTCGCGGTGTACGTGCCCGGTGTCGTGAACGTGTGGTTGACGTTCTGCCCGCTCGCGCTCCCGCCGTCGCTGAACGACCACGTCCACGACGTGATCGAGCCGGTCGATTGGTCGGTGAACGACACCGTCAGGGGCGCGATCCCGATCAACGGCGTCGCGGTGAAGAAAGCCTGCGGCGGCGCCGGGGTCACCACGATCGCTCTGGTGGTGGACGACGAACCGCCGGGCCCGCTGACGGTCAAGGTCGCGGTGTAGGTGCCGGGTGTCGGGAAGGTGTGAGTGACGTTCGGTCCGGTCGAACCGCCGGTACCACTGGTGAACGTCCATGCCCAGGACGTGATGTCGCCGGTGGAAGTATCGGTGAACGAAACCAGGAGCGGTGCCGTCCCGGTCGTCGGGCTGAAGGCGAAGCTGGCTTGCGGCGGCACCGGTGCGGTCACCGTCACGGCGATCGATTTGCTGTCGGTTCCGCCCTGGGTGTCGGTCACCGAGGCGGTGATCGTGTGCGACCCGACCGACAACGAGCTCGCGTTGATCGACGCGCCCGTGCCGAGGGAGCCGTCCCGGCTCGAGCTCCATTGAATCGCGGCCGCGAGGTCGCCGTCCTCGGGATCGCTCGCGGTGCCTGTCAAGGTCACCGGGGCGCCCGACTGGTACTGCGCGCCGCTCTGGGGTCCGGTGATGGCAACGTCGGGCGGCGCGTTGACCGTGATCGAGACCGACGTCGTGGCCATCTTCCCGCCGGTGTCGGTCACCGACGCGGTGATCACATGCGACCCGACCGACAACGAGCTCGCGTTGATCGACCGCGCCCGTGCCGAGGGAGCCGTCCCGGCTCGAGCTCCATTGAATCGCGGCTGCGAGGTCGCCGTCCTCGGGATCGCTCGCGGTGCCTGTCAACGGGACGGCGTCCCCGAGCTGGAACAGCGCACCGTTCGTGGGCGCCGTGATCGACACCGTGGGAGCGGCGTTGATTGTGATCGAGACCGATTGGGTCGCCGCCTTGCCGCCGCTGTCGGTCACCGACGCCGTGATCGTGTCCGCGCCGCTCGTGAGCGAGCTCGTGATCGACGCCCCGGCGCCGAGCGCGCCGTCCTTGCTCGAGCTCCACTGGATGTTCGACGACAGGACACCGTCCTCGAGGTCCGTGGCGCTGCCGGTGAACGGGATGGCGTCGCCTGGCGAGAACGTGGCACCGGTCTCCGGCGATGTGATGCCGATGCGGGGCGGAGCGTTGACGACGACGGTGATCTTCGCGGTCTCGGTCGCGCCGGCGCTGTCCGTGACGGCTGCCGTGATCGTGTGTGTTCCGCTCGACAGCCCGCTCGTGGTGAGCGAGGCGCCGCTGCCGAGGGCGCCGTCGATGCTCGAGCTCCATTGGATGCCCGCGGCCAGGTTTCCGTCCTCGGGGTCGGTCGCCGACGCGGTGAAGGTCACAGGGAGATCGGGGGCGAACGTCGTGCCGTCGGGCGGCGCGGTGATGCTCACGACCGGGCGCGCGTTCACCGTGATCGTCTTGCTCGTGGTGTTGCTGCCGCCCGCTCCGTTGACGGTCAGCGCGACGGTGTACGTGCCGCCGGCGTCGTAGGTGTGCGTCGGGCTCTGCGTGGTCGACGTGGTCGTGTCGCCGAAGTCCCACTGCCAGCCGGTGATCGTGCCGGTGGAGTGGTCGGTGAACGTGACCGGGAGCGGCGAGTTCCCCGAGGTCGGGCTGGCGTCGAACGACGCCACCGGCCCGCGACCGGGCTGGCCCGGCGGGGTGGCACACGCCGCGAACAGCAACCCGCCACCGAGGAAGAGGAGAATGAGCGCGCCGCGACGAATGAGACGTCCATCGATCCTGCCCAAGGCGGCCCTCCCCGTCGGCGTCAGAAGCCGTGCGTGTGGTGCCTTCCCTCTCGTGTGACGTATCGGCAGGTTCCGGATCGCGCTTGAGGCAACGGGCGCGCCGGCGAGCGGTTCGCCGCGAATGCGTTCGATGTCCGGCGCGCGGCCGGTGTGGTTCGGGGCAAACGTCCGGTTCGGCGCGGCCGCTGCCCGGCGTGACGCCGGCGGCGTTACCGGAGCGGCTCGGACGGCACGTCGAAGTACTCGACGTAACGGCGGGCCCGCTCGCGCACGGCGCCGGCGCCGAGGCCGGTGTCGGCGAACGAATACTCGTGCGCTCCGTGCTTGTCGGCCCGGTTCTCGGCGAGGAAACGACGCATCCGGGCTTCGGCATCGGGTGTGAGCTCGGCGCCGAGGCGGTCGTAGATCGAACGGATCGTGCGGAACGGGTCGGCCATGAACGCGCCGTAGTGCACGTCGACGACCCGGTCGGCCGGGATCGTGCCGTCTTCGCGCGCCGTCACGGAGCGGTCGAGGGCTTCCAGGACGGGGTCGCCCCATTCGGCGGCGACGTCCGCCATCGACACGCCGTCACTGGCCGTCGCCTGCACGACGGCGAACAGCGACGACAGCGATGCGATGACGCGGAGCGGATCGCGATGCGTCTGCACGATGAGTGCGTCCGGGTACTCGGCCAGGAGCTCGGGCAGCGCCCACAGGTGGGCGCCCGTCTTGAGGACCCAGCGCCCGCCGGGATTGCGCCACTGGAGCAGCTGCAGGAACTGCCGGTGCCATCGGTACGCCGGCGCCATGTCGGCCTCGCTCGTGACCCAGTGGAGGTACGACGGCAGACGGAACTGGCTGTTGAAGATCGCGCTGGCGAACTCGCCGCCCGTGATCACGATGCACTCCTGGCCGAGGCGTGCGCCCATCGGGTGCATCGACCGCAGCTCGGGGCGCACCTCGTAGGCGAGGTCGATCCCTGCCTGCGATTCGGCGATGCGCGGATCGGTGTCGTAGGTCGCCGCTTCGGGCGGCGGGCTCGGGTGGTCCACCTCCCAGGTCCGCGGGACGCGGTTGGCCGGATCCTGGCCGAACAGGTCGTGCAGGATCGTCGAGCCGGTGCGTCCCATGCCGATCATGACGATCGGCGGCGTGACGTCGGCCGCGCCGATCTCGGGATGGCGGCGGTGCCAGTCGGTCACCTGCAAGCGGTTCGTGAGGTGGCCGACCACGGCCATCGGCGCCATCACCTCGCCGACCTCGTTGAGGCGCGCCTCGTTGTTCAGTCCGTCGACGAGGCGGTCGAGCCCGAGCCGGAACGTGTCGGCGCCGAAGTCGTCGAGGCCCGTCTGCTCGCATGCGGTCTCGATGAGCTGCTCGGGCGCGAGGTCCGCCGTCATCGGCGAGGATCGTACGAGACGGTTCACGGGGTCAGCCCCCGCTTCCTCCTGATGCAGGTGAAGGGAACAGGTACCTGCGGGTCTTCCCAAAGCAGGCGAACACGTTCGATTGCAACCCGAAGAGCGTATTCACCACCAAGTTGGACCAGGCGTAGACGCGGCCGGGCGTCAGGGCAATCCTGTAGGCGAGCGACGCCGTAGTTCCTTGCGTCGACGAAACCGCAGCGAAAGGAAAGGCATGCACTACGGAACAGCAGGCGCCGGCACGGGGGTGGCGCGTCGTTCCTCGACCCGCGCTCGGCACGCTCGAGTCTCCGCGTTCGTCGCCCTGGGCGCCGCCGCGGTGATCGCGCTGGCGGCGTGCGGGGGCTCGAGCAACTCCAGCTCGTCGAAGTCGACGACGACGAAGAAGAGCACCGGAACCGCGGCCGCGGCCGGAGCGGCCGCCGTCAAGACGGCCAACAGCTCGACGCTCGGCACGATCGTGGTCGACAGCACGGGCAAGACCGTCTACACGCTCACGAACGGGAGCCAGCAGGTTCCGTGCACGGGCATGTGCCAGACGGTCTGGCCGCCCGTGTCGCTGCCGGCCGGGACGACGAAGGCAACCGGCACCGGCGTGAAGAACGTCGCCGCGATGGGCACGCAGATCACGATCAACGGCGCACCCGTCTACACCTTCCAGGGTGACGCGGCGGCGGGCTCCACCAACGGCGAGGGCATCAACAGCTTCGGCGGCACCTGGCACGTGGTGAAGGCCGGTGGCAGCAGCGCTGGTGGCGGGTCGACGGCCACGACCGCCGGCGGGTCGACATCGACGACCGCGAAGAGCAGCGGCTCCGGGTACTGACGCTCGCTAGTCGCGACCTTCCGGGAACGGGGGCTTCCCGCCGGTATCGGCCGGCGGGAGCTCTCCGCCCGACGGCTTGGGCTTCTCGTCCTCGTGGTGCTCGTCGTGGCCGAGGAAGCCTTTGAGGTCGTCGTCGAACGAGTCCTTGAACTTCCGGAACTCGGCGAGCCCACGGCCCACTTGACGGCCGATCTCCGGGAGCTTGGACGGCCCGAAGACGAGCAGCGCCACGACGAACACGATCAAGAGGTGCCAGGGCGCCAGCAGGCCTTCCACGTCACGCGAGCGTACCTACGCGACGAGGCGTCGGCGGAGTCGCGACCTACGCGGCTCGGAGCTTCCCGTCGCGGTGCGGCCGGGGACCTTGCGGTCGGTGAGCAGCTGACCCAGACCGTGCGCCGCCCGTCGTACCCGACCGTCGGCTGACTGCGCGCCGGGCGGTACCGCCCGCGTGACGAGCGTGGCGGCGATGGCCACCGTGAGTGCCGCCGACGCACCGAGCGCCCATCCCGCCAGCACGTCCGTCGGCCAGTGCACGCCGAGCACGAGCCGGGTCACGCCGATGGCCGCCACGAGGAGGCCGCTCGCCGCCATGGTCGCGAGCCGGGCCAGCGGGCGCCTGAGCACGAAGACGGCGAGGACGAGCCCGAGCGTCAAGAACACGGCGGTGCTGTCGGTGGCATGGCCGGACGGGAACGACGGCTCGCCTTCCGCGATCACGCCGAAGCCCGACCCCGGGCCGAGCGCGATCGACGACCTGTTTGCCGATGTCCGCGAGCGTGGCTCCCACGCCGAGCGCAAACGCGGGTGCGGCGGCGGCGACGAGCGGGACGCCTCGGTACCACAAGAACAGTCCGGCGGCGACGGCGATGAGCGCGAGCACGAACACGCCGCCGAGGTCCGTGACGATGCGAGCGGCGTTGACCACGAGGTCCGGCCGGTGGTCGGTGAAGAACCTGAGGTGCGCGGCGTCACTGGTCGCGAGACCGTTGTGCTGGGTCACGTCCTCCGCGACGCCGCCGAGCACCATGACCGCCGCCGCCAGCGCCACGATGCCCGCTCCGAGGGCGCACAACCCGCGCCACGTGAGGCCGAGCCAAGCCCGAGTGCGGTCGACACCGGTCGCGCACCACCGAGCGAGACCGATCAGGCGCGCTGAGACCTCCATGGGACCTCCGGCGGGGCGACAGGAGCGGCGGGGTTCCGCGTATCGCCCGCCGCCGCCACGGTATCGGGCGGCCACCGCCTCGGGTCATCGCGGCGTCGGAGCAGCACTCGATCGAGATTCCTCCGTGCCCGTGCTTTCGCCCGCCGGTAGCGTCCTCGCGGTGGTCGACCTCGACGCCGACGTCTGCGTGATCGGAGCCGGCTACGCGGGCCTGACCGCCGCCCGGCGCGTCACGCAGGCCGGCGCCACTGCCATCGTGCTGGAAGCGCGCGACCGAGTCGGCGGGCGCGTGTGGACCCGTCCCGCGCCCGACGGCACCCCCGTCGACATCGGCGGCACCTGGCTCGGCCCCGGGCAGGACCACGCCTACGCGCTCGCCGCCGAGCTGGGCGTCACCACGTATCCCACCTGGAACGAGGGCGAGACCGTCTTCGCGGGGCGAGACGCGGTGAAGCGCTTCGGCGGCCTCATCCCGCCGATCAACCCCATCGCGCTCGCCAGCCTGTCGCTCGGGATGGCGCGCCTGGATGCCATGGCCAAGCGAGTTCCGCTCGACGAGCCCTGGACCGCCCGCCGGGCCAAGGCGTGGGACGCGCGCAGCGCCGCCCACTGGATCGACACCGCAACCGTGCCGGCCCGCGACGGGCACGGGCTGCTCGCCGCCGCCATCCGCGGCCTCTTCAACTGCGACCCCGCCGAGGTGTCGCTGCTGCACGTCCTCTATCTCATCCGGTCGGCGAACGGGCTCAACCACTTGCTGTCGGTCGAGGGCGGCTACCAGCAGGACCGCGTGACCGGAGGGGCGCAGACGATGGCCGACCTGGTCGCCGCCGAGCTCGGCGACGCGCTGCTCCTCGAACGGCCGGTGCGCGCGATCACCCAGGACGGCAGCGGCGTGGTGGTGCGCGGCGACGGCGCCGAGGTACGGGCCCGCCGGGTGATCGTCACGATCCCGCCCACGCTCTCCGGCCATCTCACCTACGAGCCGCAGCTCCCCGTCGACCGCGCGCTGCTCGTGCAGAGCATGCCGGCGGGATCGATCCTCAAGGTCTCGGTGATGTACGACGAGCCGTTCTGGCGGACCGACGGCCTCAACGGGCAGTCGGTCGCGACGGCGTCGCCGCTCGAGATGACACTGGACGCGTCGCCGCGGTCGGGCGTTCCCGGCGTGCTCGCCGCGTTCGGCTTCGGCCCGTACGCGCGCACGCTCGGCGCGCTCGATCCCGACGAGCGACGCCGCTTCGTGCTCGACGCGCTCGTGACGCGCTTCGGAGCGCGCGCCGCGCACCCGGCGCACTACGAGGAGATCGACTGGGCCGAGGAGCGCTGGACGCGCGGGTGCTTCATGGCGCACATGCCTCCCGGCGTGCTCACCCAGTTCGGACGGGCGTTGCGGGCGCCCGTCGGCCGCATCCACTGGGCCGGGAGCGAGACCGCAACCGTGTCGCACGGCAGCATCGACGGCGCGATCCGATCCGGTGAGCGCGCCGCGGCGGAGGTGCTCGCCGCCGACTGAGACGCGCGATGCCCTCGCGCGGACGCCTGGAATGCCCGACCATCCACCAATTGCGCCGCCGCGCTCACTACCTTGCGCACATGCCGCGACGAGGCAGAAGCCTCCGCGCTCGCGCCCTCGCATGGTGGCAGCGCAGCCACGCCGACCCGGAGAAGCGCGCCTTCCGCCGCATCGGCGTCATCTCCTTCGGCGTCGTGGGCGGGTCCGTGGTCCTGGCCAAGATCTCGCAGGACGCGCCCGTGGCCGGGGCGATCCGGGCGTTCGCGGTCGCGATGTTCGGCCTTGGCGCGATCACCATGCTCGGCGTCGTCGTCCTGATGGGTGAGGAGATGGTCGACGCGATGGACGCGTCGGACCCGATGCGCGCCAGCCATGGCGGCGCCTACGGCCCCCGCCTCAAGCGGTTCTTCCGCGAGGCCCGGCACAGCGCCCGGACGTGGTTCACGTCGCTCCCCGCCAACGTCGCCGCGCTGCGCCACGAGCTCACGCGCGAGTCCCTGGCGCGATTCGTCGCCGTGTCGGGAACTGCCCTGCGGCGGCATCCCGCCCGCCGACGTCCCGCCGCCCCGCAGCGCCGGACGGTTGGCGCGGCCCAAGCGCCAGCCGCCTCCGCCGCCCGACGAGACGCCGGCCTCGCCGACGGAGCCGGCGAGCACGCAACCCGAGCCTGCTCCGCTCGGGCGCCGGGCACCGGCAGCCGCACGCTCGTCGCGATCCGGGTCGCCGGTGGTGGCCCGCCGCCCGATCAAGGTCAGGTCGTCCCGGACGCCTCGGCCTGCCCGGCGCTCCGAGCGCGCCGCTCCACGTGCGGGTCGAGGGAGCAACACCGGCGGTCGATCGACGCGCTGACACGGCGGCGGCGAAGACACGTCATCTACCGTGTCGGCGATGACCACGAGCGAACCCGCCCGTCCGCAGACGCCGCGCATCCCGCCCCTCGGTGACGACGAGACGAACGAGGAGACGAGCGCGCTCCTCGAGGAGGTCCGGCTGCCGAACGCCGAGGCCGTCAACATCTTCGCCACGCTCGTGCGCCATCCGGGCCTGTTCCGCCGGTGGATGCCGTTCGCGGGCAAGCTGCTCGCGGGCAAGCTGCCCGCCCGCGATCGTGAGCTCCTGATCCTGCGCACCGCGTGGCGATGCGGGTCGCCGTACGAGTGGGGGCAGCACGTGCGCCTGGCGAAAGCGGCGGAGATCTCCGACGAGGAGATCGACCGGATCGTCGCCGGACCCGACGCGCCCGGTTGGGCCCCGTTCGACCGGACGCTCCTCACATGCCGTCGACGAGCTGCACGACGACGCGTGCATCACCGATGCCACGTGGTCCACGCTCGCGGCGCGCTACGACGAGCGGCAGGTGATCGAGGTGCCGATGCTCGTCGGTCAGTACCACATGGTCGCCTTCGCGCTGAACTCGCTGGGCGTGCAACGCGAGCCGGGAGTCCCCGGCCTCCCCGACGGGCACGCGTAGGCATGGACGCCGACCTGCCCGACGAAGCCGCCGGACGCGCGCCGGGCGCGGGGCCGGCTCGCCGGACGGCGGCTACTCGTCGTCGGCGCCGGCACACGACACACCGACGATCCCGACGCGCCGATCGGCAACGGCCGGGCCATCGCCACGCTCGCGGCGCGGCGAAGGAGCCATGGTCGCCTGCGCCGACCGCGACGAGGCCGCCGCGCTCGCGACGGCGGAGCTCATCACCGCCGCCGGCGGCAGCGCCGAGGTGCTCGTGGCCGACGTCACCCGCCCCGAGGACTGCGCGGCGGTCGTCGCGGGCGCCGAGGCGGGCCTGGGCGCCCTCGACGGGCTGGTGCTGAACGTCGGCATCGGCGAGGGTCGCCGCCTCGAGGGCACGAGCGTGGAGGACTGGGACAGGACCTTCGCCGTCAACGTTCGGGCGCACTTCCTCGTGTGCCAGGCGGCCGTGCCGAACCTCGCCGAGCGGCGCCGCGGTGGTGTTCATCAGCTCGATCGCCGGCATCACGCCGGGCAGCAGCCTGCCCGCATACGACACATCGAAGGCGGCGCTCGGCGGGCTGTGCCGGCACGTCGCGCACGAAGGGGCGCGCCGCGGGATCCGGGCCAACGTCGTCGCCCCCGGCCTCATCGACACGCCCATCGGCCGGGCCGCGTCGGCGGGGCGGCCGTCACGCGATCGCACGCCCGTGCCGCTCCGGCGTCAGGGAACGGCGTGGGAGATCGCCTACGCGACGGTGTTCCTGCTCTCCAACGAGGCGAGCTACATCACCGGCCAGACGCTGGTGGTCGACGGCGGGCTGACGGCTCTCCGTTAGCGTTCGCCGTCGGGCGCGGACTCTCCCGCCCGGTGGGCTTCGATCTCGGCCTGCAGCTGTTGGAGTGCCGACACGAACTGGCGGCGGGCTTCGTCGGCGTACGGGTTGCTGATCTGGCTCGTGTCGAACATGTCGACGGTGTGCTGCTGCTCGATGAAGGCGATCTCGGCCAGCTTCTCGAACGACGGGATGGCGAGCACGTCCCGGTGCTTCAGCTCCAACAGGTCGATCGACACGAGCGCGCGCGCGATGAAGAACGGGAGTGACTGCATGTATGCCATCGCGCGGTCGTGCTCGTCCGGCGGGATCGACACGACTTCCAGCCCGACCTCCTCTTCGAGGAACGCCCGAAAGCCGGCCGCCGCCGGACCTCGCTCGGCCGTCACGACCAGTCGCAGGCCGGGCTCGATCCGCGCCATCGAGGGCGGTCCGAAGAGCGGATGTGTGGCCAGCAAGTTGGCGTCGGGCGGGAGGATCTCCTCGAGCAGCTTGCCGGCCCGCTCCTTGGTCGAGACCACGTCCATCACGACCGTGTCGCTGCCGAGCAGATCTCGGAGCTCGCGCAGGACGCCGGCGAGCGCCGAGAACGGCACGGCGAGGATGACGACGTCCGCCGCCGCCACTTCCTCGAGTGGGGCCGATCGCACGCCTTCCGTCGTGTGCTCGAGCTTCGTGTCGTCGGCGTCGTAGGCGAGGACCGTTCCGAACCGCGCCAGCGAAGCGGCGAGGAACTGCCCGAAGTGGCCGTAGCCGACGATGCCGAACGTCTCGAAGCGCATGTCGTTCGGAGCGTATCCGCCGCGAGCCGCGACTGCTTCGATTGATTAGGCGCGAGCGGCGCGTGCCCGAGCCTTGCTCGGACGTGCCTTCCGCGCCGGCGCCTTCTTCGACGCGCGCTTCCTCGGGGCTCGCGACTTGTTCGCCGCGCCACTCTTCTTCGTCGTCCGCTTCGCAGCAGTGGGCCGCTTCTTCGCGGTGGTCGCGCGCGCCGGTCGCTTGGCCGTCTTCTTCGCCGCGTTCGTGCGTGCGGAGTTGGTCGCGCGCGCCGGACGCTTCTTCTTCGCTGCGTTCGCGCGCGGCGCTTGGTCGCTTCTTCGCGGTGTTCGTGCGCGCTGAGTTGTCGCCGCGGGACGCTTCTTCGCGCGTGCGTTTGCGTGGAGCCGCCTTCGCGTGTGGTTCGCTTCTTCGCCGTCGTCTTGCGCGGACCGGTCTTCCTCGCGTTGCCCGCCGCGCCCTCGTGTCGTTCGATCGCTTCGTGCCGCTCGCCTTGCGCGCGTGGCGCCCTTCTTCGCGGGTGCTCGCCGAGCGCGGGATTTGCCGGCGTTGCTCTTTCGTGCCGGGTGCCTCCGCCGCCGGAACGAGGCAGGCGCCAACAGCTCCTCGTCACACCGGCGGCGGCGTGCCCGCGTACTCCGGCTGCAATTCGTCGGCGCCGAACGTGCGTCGGCCGGCGCGCCAGGCGGCGATGATGACCGCGCCGAACCCGTAGATGGAGAAGAAGAACCCGATGACGAACCCGAGGCCGGGCACGAGGGCGCCGAAGCGCAGGATCCCGAATCCGGCGAAGAACGCGCCGAGCCGCCCGCTCGTCCCGCTCCCGTGCACCATGAGCCGTCCGAAGATCAGCGCGCTGGCGACGTAGCCGAGGGGGAAGAGCACGGCGAGCGTCCCGAGGACCGCCACGCCCAGCGGGATGCCGACGACGCTCGCGATGATGACCACGCCGAGGATCGGGGCGAGGATCCCGAGGAACAGCCCGAGGAAGAACGACGCCCAGATGCGCCTTCCGGCGACGACGACGGCGTCGGCGGCACGGGGGAACAACCAGACGAACAGCAGCCCCAGCACCGCCGTCGACAGGGTGACCGCCACCCACAGCACCGCCAGGATGACCACGACGAACCCGGCGAAGAGACTGTTGACGTCGAGCCTCTGCACGTGGCCGCGGACCGTGTTGCGCGCCGCGGTCGGGGTCGTACGCGAGGCCACGTCGCCACGGACGTCCGCGCCCCGGAGCACGGTCGCCTTCCCGTTGAGCACGGTGACGCTTCCGTCGACGCGCCCGCTGATGAACGCGTCGCCGTCCAGCACGAGCGCGTCGCCGGTCACGTGTCCGGAGATCAGGAGGTCACCGCGGCCCACGTAGACGGCGCCGTTCACGCGGCCGTCGATGCGGGCAGGCCCGTTGGCCGACACCGCCGGCCCGCGGACAGATTCGCCGGTCGCCACGACGAGCCCGCCGGTGACGCTGATGCGCCGGCCGTGGTCCTGGTCTCCGCCGCCGACCTGGGCGCCGGCGGCCTGTGCGCTCGCCAGCACGAAGACGAAGACAACGGCTGTCGCCGCGAGAACTCGACAGCGCATGAGGCGATCGTAACCGTGGGGAATGCGCGTTTCGGGGATACGCGCGGGGCGCGCGAGCGACGCGTGCTTACTTTCCAGACTGCGGTTGCGCCTGGAACACGCTGCGGGTGGTCACCCCTCGGAGTGGCTCGTGGCAGACGCGTGCTCGCCGTCGTCGGACGCGTCCATCGCGGCACCGAACGCGTCGGGCGCCGGCCCGTCTTCGGCCGTGCCCTCGCGCCGGTTGCGCGCCCGCCAGGCGGCGTAGACGGCGGCCAGGACGGCGGCTGGCGAGGACCACTCGCACGATCAGAGCCGCGCGACCCTCCGTCCGGCGGCGGCGCCTGCGGTCCACCGGCGTGTCGACCGGCAGCCGCTTCGCCGCCTCGCGTGACCCGCTGCTCCAGCTTCCGCGCCCGCTTCTTCGCCCTCCGGCCGAGCTGCTTTCGCCCCTCGGCGACAACCTCGTGGGTCGTCGCGGCGAGCTTCCTGCCCGCCTGCTCCGCCAGCTCGTGCGCGTCCCCCACGTCCAGACTCACGTCCAACTTCGCCACGGCGATCAGCTCCTCTCGAACGGAGACACCCGTGGGCATACCCGGAAACCGCACGGATTGATGCATCACCGGCGAGCCGGCTGGCCGGCCAGGTTCGCCGACGACGACCGGCGCTACGATCCGCAGCCGGTTGCGGCGTTCGAAGAGCTCGATCCTGTCGGTCATCGCGCTGCGCCGAGGAACGCTCGGCGCGGTTTTGCTGGCGCTGACGGCCGTGGGCGCGTGCCGCAGCGACAGCGAGGCTGCGCATCCGCGTGCGAAGCCCGTCGTCGTCGGGCGCGGGCCGGCGGTCGTCGCCGACCGGCGACCGTGCGCACGCCAGCGCGCAGACGCGCCCGGGTTCTTCAGCGCGATGACGACCAACCGCACAGATGGCTGGATCACCGCCGACCTCCCGGCGTCGGTCGACCTACGCGACGGCAGGGTGCTGTGGCTGTTCGGAGACACCTGGACCGGCGCCCGCGCGCCGACGGCGGCATCCCGCCGGGCGCGCGGCTCCAGCACAACAGCGCGTTCGTGCAGACGGGCGGCTGCGTCGACCTCGTCGGCACGCGCCGGCGCCGGCTGGCTGACGATCCCGGGCTCGGACGACTTCTGGTGGCCGGCGGGCGGCGTCGTGCCCGGCGGGACGCACGGCCGCGTCATCGACGTCTTCGTCACCCGCGTGCGGCGCACCGGGCCCGGCGTTTTCGACTTCGGGCCCGTCGGCATGGACGTGGTGCAACTCCGACGCTGCCGATCTCGCGGTCGTCGGCGTACGACCGCTCCCCCACCAGGAGCGGCTCTGGGGATCGTCGGTGGTCGCCGACGGCGGCTGGCTCTATCTCTTCGGGCGCGACTACACCGCCGGCCCCTCGACCTATCTCGCGCGTGTGCGCACCGGCGACCTCAGCGGGCGGTGGCAGTTCCGGAGCGGCCGTCGCTGGAGCCGGGACCCGGGCCGGGCCACGCCCGTGATCACGGCCCGGCCGTTCAACAACGCGATCGGTGGCGCGCCTCGAGGACGGCCGCTGGCTCGCGATCGCCAAGGACCGCGAGTTCGACGGCACCGCGCTCATCGGTTGGTCCGCCGCCGCGCCGCAAGGCCCGTGGCGGCCGACCGGACCGCTCGTCGCCGCACCCACCTCGGGCCGGCCCGACGAGTTCACGTACCTGGCCGCGTCCCACCCCGAGATCGGTCTCGCGGGCAAGCGGCTGCTGGTGAGCTGGAACCTCAACAGTCGCGCCGCCGACCTCGACCACCTCGTCGATCCGGTCGCCGCCACGTACGGCCCCCGGTTCGCGGCCATCCGGATCCCTCGCCGCGGACACCGCTAACGTTCGGCACGAGTGGTCCGTCAACGCCGCGCACGTTGCGCTGCTGTGGGCTGTGTCATCTCGTCGCCGGGCGATGCTCGTCGCCATCGCCGGGCGTCGCGGCCGGGCTTCGTGATGGCGTTGTTCGCGCCGTGGCAGCTGTCCACGCTCATCGGGTGGGACGTTGCGGCGGCGCTGTTCGTCGTCTGGGTATGGACGAGCGCCGGGCTGTTCGACCCCGAGGAGACACAGAGTTCGCCACGCGGGAGGACGACAGCCGGTTGTCGGCGCAGCTGCTGGTGGCTCCGCGTCCGTCGTGAGCCTGGTGGGTGTCGGGTTCGATCTCCTCAAGGCCAGTCAGGCCCGGACCGGCAGCGGCCACGTCACGCTCATCCTGGCGGCCGTCGCGACACGGTGGTCCTGTCGTGGGCGACGGTGCACACCGTGTATGCGTTGCGGTACGCGCACGAGTACTACGCACGACCGCCAGTCGGTGGGATCGACTTCAAGTCGGGCCAGGATTACCGGCCGGACTACCGGGACTTCGCGTACGTGGCCTTCGTCGTCGGCATGACGTTCCAGGTCTCCGACACCGACCTCAATCGACCGGATGGTCCGACGCACCGTCCTCGCGGCACTCTCTCCTGGCGTATCTGTTCGGCGCCGTGATCCTGGCCGTGACGATCAACGTCGTCGCGGCGATCTTCCAATAGCCTCGGCGCTCGCATGTCGGAACATGTGCACCAACACGTGCCGGAGGAGCTGCAGGAACCGGGGCACGCAGGCACGGGCCGCGAGCAGATCCTCGAGGTCCTGGCGATCGTCCTGCTGTCGGCGGCCGTGATCGGCACGGCCTGGAGCGGCTATCAGGCCGCCCGCTGGAGTGGCCGGGAGGCCCACAACTTCGCCCTGGCCGCCGCGTTGCACGCGAAGTCGACGCGAGCGGTGACCCGCGCCGGCGAGGACCGCGTCCAGGACCTCGCCGACTTCGAACGGTGGCTCGATCTGGAGACCACAGGCGACCAGACGCTCGCCAACCTCCACGCCGACCACTTCCGGGGCGCGCTCCGCACCGCGTTCGACGCCTGGCTGGCGCAGGACCCGCTCAACAACCCGACCGCGATACCCACGCCGCTGAAGATGCCCCAGTACCACCAGGCCGAGGACGAGCGTGCCAACCACCTCGAGGCGGCAAGCCGACCACCTCCTCGAGGACGGCGCCACGGCGCGGGACCGGGCCGACGAGTACGTCCTCACGACGGTGTTCTTCGCCTCGGTGCTGTTCTTCGCCGGGATCTCGTTGCGGATCTCCAGGGAGCGACTGCGGATGGGCATCCTCGGGCTGGGCGTCGCCTTCCTCCTCTACGGAGTCGTGCAGATCATCCTGCTCCCGACCCTCTGGTGAGGCCGCGCAGCTCGAACTTCATCGTCACCGACTCACCGGCGGTGGATTCGCCGGTCTCCCTCTCCACCGCGACCCGAAAGCCGGTCCGCTCGTAGAGCCGCAACGCGGGGTTCTCGGCCCGGACACTGAGCGAGACGGCGCCGAACCGGCCGCCGGCGACGTCGAGGAGCTCGCGGAGCAGGCGTCCGCCCAGCCCGCGGCCGCGGTGGTCCGGAAGCACGGCGATGGCGAGCTCCGGCGTCTCGTCGTCCACATAGCCGTACCCCTTCGCCTCCCCGGTGAGGAGGCGCAGCCACGCCGCGCCGACGGGATCGCCCGAGTCGCCGTCACAGGCGACGACGCCCAGATCGGTCCGATCGCCCCAGCCCTCGACGTACCGGGCGAGCTCCGCGTGCTCGCGCAGCGCGGCGACGTCGGGCACGCCGTTCTCCGCTGCGTACGACGCCTCGTAGAGCATCACCCAGAGGAAGCCGGCGTCGCCGGCGGTCGCCGGGCGCAGCGAATAGGTCATCGGCCGTCAGTCTCGCGACGACGCGAGGCGCCCATATGAGTATTGTCAGCCGCGAGTTCCGGCAGGGGGGAGAGACGCCGGTGGAGAAGTTCTGGCGGTTCATCGCCGTCGAGCTCGGCAAGCACGCCGGGATCGTGTCGGTGGTCGGTCTGCTCATCACGCTGATCACTCGGCTTCGGGCATCACGAAGCTCGAGTTCTCGACCGGCCAGGACAGCTACCTCAACAAGAGCGACAACGTCTACAAGGACAACGTCGCCTACCAGCGGCTCTTCGGCGGTCAGGCGATGCTCACGCTCGTCACGATGGACAAGGGCCACACGGTCAACGAGCTGTTCACGCCCGAGAACCAGGCCAAGTGGCGCGCCGTCGAGGACGAGCTGCACAAGGGCAAAGGGATCGTCGGCGTCGTCAGCCCCCGCACGGTCATGGAGTTCAGCAACAACCTCGTGCAGAGCCCGTCGGGCAACCCGACCGACAGCGTCGCCGGCAAGGCGCTCGCTCGACGCCACCGCGCAAGACCCGTCACCCGAGGGTCAGGCGGCGCGCAGCGCCGACGCCGCCACCACGCTGCAGCGGCTCAACGCCGTCCCGGCGGAGCAGCGCACGCTCGACAACCCGGCAATGGGTCGACTTCCTCCTGCACAACAACCAGGGCAAGATCCGCAAGGCGCTCGCGGACCTTCATCATCGACGACCGGCACGCGCAGATGGTGACGCGCCTCGTCGGCAACGCGTCGATCACGACGGAAGGCACCGCGTCCGACAAGGTCGTCGCAGCGGGCGAGCACCTCAAGTTCGCCGAACGCGACCGACATCACGACAGGTGCGCCGATCCTGCTGAAGGACATCAACGACTACCTCACCGGCGGCATGCTGACGCTCGGCGCGATCGCGGTCGCCATCATGATCGTGATCCTGCTCGTGCTGTTCGACGTGCGCTGGCGGCTGCTGCCCCTGGCCGTGATCCTCATCGGCATCGTCTGGGCCTTCGGGCTCGCCGGCTACCTCGGCATCCCGCTGACGATCGTCACGATCGCCGGCCTGCCCGTGATGCTCGGCATAGGCATCGACTACGCGATCCAGATGCACGCGCGCGTCGAGGAAGAGGTGGTCATCGACCGCGAGGCGCACCCGATCCAGGAGACCGCGCGCAACCTCGTGCCCGGCGCTGCTCGTGGTCACCTTCGACGCCATCTTCGCCTTCGCCGCGCTTGCGCTTCGCCAAGGTGCCGATGCTCCGCCAGTTCGGCCTCCTGCTGGCGGTCGGCATCGCGGTGATCTGCCTGTGCAGCATCGTCGGCCCGCTCGCCGCCCTCGGCATCCGTGAGTACAAGTCGCCCACCAAGGGCAGGGACTTCCGCACCGGCCCGCTCGGCCGGCTCGTCGTGTGGCTCGGCGGCGTTGCCCGGGGGCGTCGCCGTCCCGCTCGTGGTCGCCGCCGTGATCGTGTTCGCCGGCGGGATCCTGGTCGAGGGGAAGCTGGAGCTGCAGACCGACCCGATCAAGTGGGTCAACCAGGACTCGCAGGTGATCCACGACCTCCACACGCTCGACCGGGAGACCGGGTCGTCGAGCGAGCTCGGGATGTTCGTCCAGTCGAAGGACGTGTTCGACGACAAGACCGTCGGGTTCATGGACAGCTTCACGACCAAGCAGCTCGCCGAGCACCCCGACACGCTGCTCACGGCGCGCGGGCATCGTCGACGCACCGTGAGCGACATCGTGAACGACGTGCCCGGCGCGTCGCACGTCGCCCCGACGGGTCAAGAGGTGCAAGCCGCCAACGACCGTGGCGCCGGCGGACATCCAGAAGTCGACGGTGAGCCGGAACGGGAACGCGCTGAACCTCGTCTTCCGCACCGGCCCCAGCGAGCTGCAGGCGCCGGGCCGCGGTCGTGCGCGAGATCCGCGCCACCGTCGACCCGCCCGGCCGGCGTCAGCGCCACGCCGTCGGGCCTCGCCGTCGTCGGGCGTCGGCCTGCTCGACAACCTCGAGGCCAACCGCGTCCTGCTCACGTACCTCGCCATCCTGTTCGTGTTCCTCTTCCTGTGCGTGCGGCTCCGCAGCGTGATCCGGTCGCTGCTCTCGCTCGTCCCGGTGCTGATCGCGGTGGGCGCCGCGTCGCTCGTCGCCTTCGCGTTCAGCCTCAAGCTGAGCCCGATCACCGCGGTGGGCGGTCCGCTGGTGGTCGCGGCGTGCACGGAGTTCACGTCGCTGATCCTGCTGCGCTTCGTGGAGGAGCGGCGCCGCGGGCTTGACGCCCGAGGAGGCGGTCGAGGTGGCCGCGTCCCGCACCGGCCGGGCGTTCATCGTGTCGGCGCTCACGGCGATCGCCGGTGTCGCGGTGATCGCGACGTCGTCGCTGCCGCTGCTGCGCGACTTCGGGATCATCGTGGCCATGAACGTGGCCGTCGCGCTGCTCAGCGCGCTCGTCGTGCTGCCGCCGATGCTCGTGTGGGCCGACCGTCGCAACTGGGTGTCGCGCGGCCTGGTCAAGCGGGAGATCCTCGAGCGCACCGCGGCACGCGAACGCATCGAGCCGGCACCGGCACCGGCGCCGTCGTAGCAACCACGGTTCGCTCCCAGAACGACTCATCTATCGCCGGTAGAGGGAGCACCCTGCCCGGTGAGTCGCGGCGCGAGCATGGAAGACGCGCGGCAGCGTCGTCGCGGGGCTCTGAGGAACGCTCCGAGCGGCGACTGCGCAAGATGCCGCCGCGGCATCACGCTTGCCGGCTGCGTCGAGGCGGTACTCCCATCCGGGCCTCCACTCGAACACCTCGTTGACCAGATCCTCGAGCGGGACACCGAGGACGTAGTGATCGAGGCCCCACCGCGTCGCGACGTGGCCGATGACGAGGACTCGAGCTCCGTCCCATCGAGGTGTGAGGTCGTCGAGGAAGCTGCGGACGCGGGCGATCGCCTGCCGCCAGCTCTCCCCGCCCGGGAACGGCTCGTCGACGTGCGCAGCTCGATCGCGGCCGTGCGCTTCGGCCGGATCGCCGTTCCGCTCGCCGTAGTCGCACTCGCGCAGGCGCCAGTCGAGCAGGATCGGCGGGGCTCCGGAGGCGAAGGCGATGTCGGCGGTCTCGACAGCCCGGCGAAGGTCGGAGCTGAACACGGCCGCGATCCCGTCGTCCCGTCGTCGTTCACCGAGCTCGCGGGCCTGCCGGCGCCCCCGGTCGGAGAGGCGGCTGTGGCTCCACCCCGAGGCAACGCCGAGCTCGTTGTCCTCGCTGATCGCGTGCGTCTCGAAGACGACGGTGATCGACACGCCGCCCGACTCTACGGGCCGTCTCCGATCCTGCCGCGGCTCGCTCAGCCGGGTCGTGCGGCTCCGACGGGGCTGCCCCACACCGCCTGGATCTTCACCACGTCGCCGGTGGACGGAGCGGCGATCATCTGGCCACCGCCGATGTAGAGGCCGACGTGCTCGCTGCCGCCCGGGCCCCAGAAGACGAGGTCGCCGGGCTGCATCGCGTTGAGCGGCACGTGCGGGAACATCGAGTACTGCGCGCCCGAGTAGTGCGGCATGTTGACGCCCGCCGCGCCCCAGGCCCGCATGGTGAGGCCCGAGCAGTCGAAGCACCCGGGTCCGGAACCGGCGTAGCAATACGGCTTGCCGAGCTGCGACCGCGCGTACGCGATCGCGGTGGCCGCACCGCCGCCGTTGACCGGGACGTTGGCGCTGGGGGCGGGGGCAGGTCCGCTGCCGCCGCCGCTGCGAACCGCGGTTGCTGCTGGTGCCCGTTCCACTCTGGCGAGGCGGCCGGCGAGGCGCCGGCGCGGCCGCTGCCCGGGGCCGGCGCGCCCCGGCGCGGCGGCCGCGGCGGCTGCGGCGTCGACGTAGCGCTGCTGCGCGGCCGCGAGCGCGGCGGCTTCCTTCTGTGCCTCCGCCTCGGCGACGAGCTGCGCGATCTCGCCGTTGACCTGTGACAGCAGATTCTCCTGCTGCGCGTTGGCCGCTTCAACGCGCGGCCTGGGCCTTGCCGATCTGCGCCTGCTCGTCCTGGGCGTCGGCCTGGGCCTGCTCGGCGGCTGGCTTTCTGGTCGTGCAGCGCGCGCTCGGCGCTGCGCAGCTGCTTCACCAGGTCGATGTCGTGCTGGGCGGCCGACTTCGAATACTTCGAGCTGGAGATCAGCCTCGACGCGCTCGAGACGTCGAGGTTGATGGGACCGCCCTGCCCTACGCCGCGGTACAAGGCCGCGGCACGCTGCTTGACCTGCTCGCTGAGCTGGGCGACCTGGGCCTCGGTCGCGTCGAGCTTCTGCTGGGCTTCGTCCGCCGCCGCCTGCGCCTGCTCGAAGCGGTACTGGGCGCCGTTGTACTGCTCGGACAGCGCGTCGAGCTTGGCGCCGTTGGCGTCGATCTCGCTCCTGGAGCGCGTTCGCCTCCGCCCGCTTGTCGTCGATCGGGTCGGCGTGGGCGCGACCGCCCGAGAGCAGAGGGACGAGCGCGACGACGAGCGCGAGCGCGGCGATCCACCGTGTGTGCCGGGCGCCGGGCGCGCGGACGGGTCGGTCCGGAGAGGCCTGTGTGGCTGATGTGATCAGAGTGAGGAAAGTGAACCCTAGACCACTCTCGGCCGTCCTGGCCAGGGATGCGTTCGCCCGGCAAGCCGGCCGCCGACGGCCGCATATGTCCGAAATGCACCGAATCGCGGGTGCGCCGGGACCCGGATCCCGTTCAGACTGAACGATCCGCGCTTCGGACGACCGACAGGGTTAACGTTTGGCACTTCGGTCTCATGGCTCATCGCATGGTTTGCCGCGCGCCCAAACCACTAGGCGGTGCCGGGACCACTCCTGTGTCCGAACACCCGGTCCCCGAGCCGCCGCCGGCCGAGTCTGCGCAGGCGAACGGCGGTTCCACGAGCGGGACGTCCACCAACGGCGAGTCCACGAACGGCGCCGCGACGCCGCGGTCTGGGCTACATCCCGGCATTGGACGGCGTGCGCGCGCTCGCGGTCGCCGCCGTGCTCGTGTACCACGGCGACCTGGGCTGGTTCAGCGGCGGCTTCCTCGGCGTCGACGTGTTCTTCGTGCTCAGCGGCTACCTGATCACGTCGGTGCTGCTCGACGCGTGGCGGAGGAACGGCGGCAGCCTCGGCCTCGGCCGGTTCTACCTGCACCGAGCTCGCCGTCTGCTCCCGGCGTTGCTCGTCATGATCACGGTGACGTGCGCGTACGTGGTCGTGTTCCTCCCGGACGAGGCGTCGAAGCTCCGGGGCGGCGTGGTCGCGTCGTTCGGCTACGTCACGAACTGGTACCTGATCTTCCACCAGCAGTCGTACTTCTCGGCCATCGGTCGTCCGCCGATGCTCCAGCATCTGTGGTCACTGGCGATCGAAGAGCAGTTCTACCTGCTGTGGCCACTGCTCCTGGGCCTGGCGCTGAAGTTCTGGCGACCGTCGCGCATCAAGCTCGCGGTCACCATCCTGGCCGCCGCCGGTGTGTCCGCGCTCCTCATGGCTCTCCTGTACCGCGCCGGGAGCGACCCGTCACGCGTCTACTACGGCACCGACACGCACTCGAGCGGCCTGCTCATCGGCGCCGCCATGGCGGTGCTGCTGCCACCGTGGCAGCTCCGAGGAAAGCTCGGAAGATGGGCGCCGATCGCCCTGGACGCCATCGGCTTCGTGGGCTTGCTCGTGCTCGTGTGGTGCTTCGCCAACGTCAGCGAGTTCGACTCGTCGCTCTACCGCGGCGGATATCTCGTGTTCGCGGGCGTCGCGGCGCTGGTCGTCCTCGTCGCCGTCCACCCGGCCACGACCATCACGAGCGGGTTGCTCGGCACGTCGCCGATGGTCTGGATCGGGAAGCGCTCGTACGGCATCTACCTGTGGCATTGGCCCGTGTTCCTGGTGACGCGCCCCGGGCTCGACATCCCCCTGACCGGGATCCCCCTCTTCGTGTTGCGGGTGGGCATCACCGTCGGGCTGGCGGCGGCGTCGTACCGCTTCGTCGAGGTGCCGATCCGCGGCGGCGCGCTCAGCCGGCGCCTCGCGGCACTGCAGCACGCGCTGCGGCAGTCTTCGATGCTGCAACGGCGCCGCGTCCGGACGCGGCTCGGGTTCGCCGCCGCCGCCATCGTCGTGACCACGGTGATGCTCGGCATCGGCCTTGCGGTCGCGCAACCGGCGCCGCGGCCGCCGGGATTTCCGGCGAAGCCGGCGAACATCGCGATCACGACGACCACCGGCGGCCCGCGCGCCTCGACCCCCACGTCGGCAGCCGCGGCCGCTCCGGCTCCGGCTCCCGCTCCGGCTCATTCGGCTCCGACCACGACGCTCACGCCCATCCCCAACGCGCAGGTCACGGCGATCGGCGACTCCGTCATGCTCGGCGCGCAGAGCTCGCTCCACCGCTTCCTCGGGGACCGGCTCCAGATGGACGCGAACGTCAGCCGTCACTTCTCGGAAGGGCTCGACGTGGTGCGTCGACTCCACGACGCCGGGCAGCTCGGTGACGAGGTCGTGATCCACCTCGGCACGAACGGCTCGGTCCCCGAGGACCAGCTCGACGAGATGATGCAGCTCCTCAGCGGCGTGAAGCGCGTCGTCCTCGTGAACACGAGGGTCGACCGGCCGTGGGAGCAGCCGGACAACGACGCGATCGCCGCCGCCGTGCCCCGCTATCCCAACGCCGTGCTGCTCGACTGGTACACGGCGGCGAGCCAGCACCCGGAGTTCCTCGTCGAGGACGGCGTGCACCTGTCGAATGCCGGGCAGGCGTATTACTCGCTCCTGTTGGCGAGCAAGCTCTAGTCGCTCGCTACCGTCGTCGGTGTGACAGAGGTCGGTCCGGGTCTCGATGCCGCGCGATCACGGGTCGTGGAACGCGGCCTCACCGCCGACGCCATCCGTGAGCTGACGCCGGTCGTGAGCGCGCTGCCGCTCGACGCGCTCGGTCCGGTGAAGCAGTTGCTGAAACAGTTCTTCTCCGACGCGGCATGGACGGACGACGACGACCGCGCCCTTGCCGAGATCGTCGGCACCGGGAGCGGCGGCGGGAGTCACGAGCTCGAGCCCGGCCTCACGCTCGCATGGACCTGGGAGGGAGGCCGGTTCCGGCTGCGGGTGGAGAGTGACGCACCGGACGCACGCGCCGCGCCCGAAGGCCCCGGCAATGCTGCCCCACGCAACGGACCTGGGCGAGACGTTCGACGGCGCCGTCGTGCCGGAGGCGACCCCGAGCCCCCGCACGATCCGCTTCGCGACCCCGCCGCTGCACGACGGCGTTGCGCGCAACTACGACTCCGCCCAGGCCGCGGCTGCCGACGCGCACGCGGCCCGCATCTTCGGCGAATTCGATGCGGTGACGAACGTACTGGTCGGGCCCGACTTCGTGGCCGTGACGATCGCGCGGCCCGACCGTTGGGAAGAGTTGCTCGAACCGATCCTGCGCGCCGTCACACGGGAGTTCGTCGCCGTTGCAGGCCCTACGGCCGAATCAACGCCGGGCACGCCGGCACCGGCGCGCGCCGCCGTACCCGAGGACGAGACCCGCGCGCCGCGCCGGCTCGAGCGGGCGTGGGCCGACCTCGGCGCGCTGCGTGCCGACCGGCCCGACGACCTCGAGCGCATCCTGGCCGCGGGCGGCGACCCGGACCCGGCGCGCCGTCAGGTCGCCGCCGCCCTCCTCGCCGACGCTCCGCCCGACGCGGCCGCCCGCGCCTGGGCAACGTTGCTGGGCGACTCGAGCCGCGCCGTGCGGCGCAGCGCGGTCGACGCCATCGCCGGTGCCGAGCGGCAGGAGCTCCGACCGCTCCTCGAGCGCGCGCTCGCAGACACCGACGCGTGGATTCGCTGGAAAGCGTTGTCCGGGATCGGCGCGATCGGCCCCGAGCCCAGTCGCGCTGCGATCGCCAGAGTCGCCGAGGATCCCGACTTCCGCGTGCGCCTCGAAGCGACGCGCCTCGGGGACGCCTAGGACGAGCCGTGGTAGCGCGCCGCCGGCGTGCCCGGCGGGTTGCCGACGCCCGGCCGCGCGTCGGGGTTCTGCACGCACACCTCGCACTCGAGCCCGTCCGGGTCGCGGAAGAAGACGCTCAGGATCGGCCCGAAATCGGTCACGAACCCGTCGGTCGCGCCGCGGGCCATGAGCCGGTCGCGGATCGTCTCGAACGCCTCGAGCGATCCGGCCTGAAGCGCCAGGTGGTCGATGCGGCCCCGCCCGAACATCGGGGTCTGCCGCTCCGCTTCGCTGTTCCCGTCGATCTCGAACACGTTGAGCTCGGAGTGCGGGCCGACGTGGACGACGGACAGGCGCACGTCGGCGCCCTCGGGTGTCTCGGGCCCGTCGCGGGGCACGGACGCGTCGAACACCTCCTCGTAGAACGCGTGCAGACGCTTCGTGTCCTTGGTGAGGATCGCCACGTGGTTGAACCCGTCGAGCAGCATGCGCGTCAGCGTATGCGGCCGATCGGGCGCGAGGCTCAGCTGGGCGGTGCGTTCTGCGCGGGCGCGTTCTGGGACGACCGGTCTCCGAGCTGCACCGGCGCGTCGGTGGAGTTGCCGCCGCGGCTGTACGTGATCGTCACCTGATCGCCGGGTTGGTGGCTGCGCACCTGCTGGGCGAGGTCGGCTGGGCTCGAGACCGCGGTCCCGTCGACGGCGGTGATGACGTCACCCGGTTGAAGCCCGGCGCCGGCGGCGGGGCTTCCGCTCGCCACGTTCGCGACCTGGGCGCCCTGCTGGCCGCCGGTCGCCGGCTGCGCCGCCACGCCGAGGAACACGCCGCTCGTGGGCTGAGGAAATTGCGGCCCATTTCCGCGACCTCCAGGCCTCCCCCCGAAGCCGCGCTCGATGCGCCCGTGCTCGTCACCACTCCCCGAGGCCGTGGCGCGCCCGATCGCGAACGCGCTCCCGAAGATGA
Organism: uncultured Actinomycetes bacterium; assembly: GCA_963747195.1. GTDB lineage: Bacteria > Actinomycetota > Acidimicrobiia > IMCC26256 > JACDBD01 > JALZAA01. The sequence continues at coordinate 234,188 of CAVVDV010000004.1, read as the reverse complement.
GGCCGACCGCGACGACCCCGACCAGCGCGGCGACGACCCACTTGGGCACGATCCAGCCACCGCGGGTCGGCGGCGTGCCGGACGGGGCTGCGCCTTCTTCAGGCGGCGGCGGAGGCATTTCCGTGGCTCCGGCCGGCTGCGTCGGCTCGGCGGCTTCTTCTTCTGCACCATTGGTCATGGCTGGGATTGTCGCGGATCAGCTTGGGAGCGCCCTCTCGAAAGACTGAGAACCGCCTGTGAGTTGCGCGCCGGCGGCCTCCGTCCTCTCAGGGAACGCGACCTTCCCCGCGCTGCTTGGCGCCGCGCTCGGTCATCTCCTCGTAGTGCTCGGCGACCTCTTCGTCGGGCTCGTTGCTGTCGGCGGCCTCCTCCTCTTCGGGAGTCGGCTCACGACCGGCGTCGGCGGCGTCCTTCGCCTCCCGACGCTCCTCTTCTCGCGTCTCCGGGCTGGGGCGGGTGCGCTCTCGGTCGTCCATCGCAGCCATCACCTCTCTCTCGTCGTCGTTCCTGTTCGTTCCCTATTCGTTCGCCTGAGGCTTCCGGTACGTCCTACCCAGGCTCCACGCAGAGCGACACGTCGACCATACGCCCGGACGCCGACACGACTTCCGGTGATAAGGATTGCGTCGTGCTTCCCCGAGCTCTCGCCGGCGTGGCCGTCGTCGCGGCGATCTGCGCCGGCAGCATCGTCGACGCGTCGGCGTCCGGCACAGCGCGTCGGCCACCGAGACGCAACCCGTTCCCGCGCCGACCGTGACCGGCCCGATCGCCGGGCAGCCGGCGTCGCTGTCGGCGGTCGATCTCGGGCCGCACGGGTACGTCGAAGAGGAGTTCTTCGTCGAGGGCACGGCACGCGCCTACGAGCCGGCCGGGCCGCTCAATCAGGACGGCCGCTGGAACGTTCAGACGACCACGACCGCGCCGTACCGGACCCGCGTGCTCGTGCGGCGGCCGAAGGACCCGGCGAAGTTCAACGGCGTCGTCGAGGTCGAGTGGCTCAACGTGAGCGGTGGGCTGGACGCCGCGCCCGACTGGGGCCTCGGGAACGCCGAGCTCCTCCGAAGCGGCTCGGTGTGGGTCGGCGTGTCGGCGCAGTCCGTCGGCGTGAACAGCCTGAAGAACGATCCGGCGCGGTACGGGACGCTCGACCACCCGGGCGACGCCTACTCGTACGACATCTACTCCCAGGTCGGCGAGGCGCTGCGCCGCCCGACGGGCACCAACCTGCTCGGGAACCGTCGCTACAAGATCCGGACGATGATCGGCGACGGCGAATCGCAGTCGGCGTTCCGGATGGTCACGTACGTCGACGCCATCCAGCCGCAGACCAACCTGTTCGACGGCTTCTTCGTGCACAGCCGGTTCGCGGTGGGCGCTCCGCTCGGCGACGGCGGGCAGAATGCGATCCCGAACCCGACGCTGATCCGCACCGACACGAAGAAGCCGGTGCTCGTGCTCGAATCGGAGACGGACGTCCCGCGCCATCTCGCCGCCCGCCAACCCGACAGCGCGCGCTACCGCCTGTGGGAGGTGGCGGGCACCTCGCACTTCGACGAGGACGGTCTGCACGCGCTGACGGGCATCCCGAAGGAGCAGATGGTGACGACCCCGCCGCTCGGATGCGCGCAGCGGATCAACTCGGCGCCCCAGCGCTACGTCGTCGACACCGCCATCCACGACATCGCCCGCTGGGCCGCCGGCGGCCCGGCGCCGCCGAAGGCGCCGCTCGTCGCGATCACAGCCGGGGACACGCCGACGATCCAGCGGGACGAGCTCGGCAACGCCCGCGGGGGCATCCGTCTCCCGGAGCTCGAAGCTCCGGTCGCGACGCTGTCGGGCGAGCCCGGCGGCGGGCCCGGCTTCTGCTCGTTGTTCGGCACCACGACCGCCTTCGACGCCGCCCGCCTGTCGTCGCTGTACCCGAACCACCGCGACTACGTGACCGCCTTCTCCAAGGCGACCGACAGGCTGCAGCGCGACGGTTTCCTGCTCCCCGCCGACGCCAAGGAGGCCAAGGCGGAGGCGAGCCGGTCCGCCGTCGGGGGCTGAAAAACGACGGCTCGGTGGGGCGGGCCGGCCTCCGCCGGGCCGGTCATCGACCCGAAAGGGCGGCATCCTCTCTTTCCACAGCTTCCTGTGGAGAACCCCGCGCGGCCGGTGTGGGGAACGGCGCGGCTCAGGCCGCCATGCGGCGGTCGGACACGCGGCGCAGGACCGTGAGCCGCTCGACGGGCGAGCCCGTCAGCCAGCTGAGCGTGCCGTTGGGCCGCCGCGAGACGATCTCGGCGCCCCAGCGGCTGAGGGCGGCGACCCGCCGCCCGGCCCGGGCGTTCATCTCCCCGTACCACGACTCGAAGCCCGCCGCCGCCACCACGGCGTCGACGTGGTCGGCGAGCAGGCGGCCGGGGAGCCCGCCCGTCGTGGTGGCGTTCATGTGTGCGTGCGGGAGGCCGCCGACTCGGTTCTCGGAGTGGCGCCAGAGATCCCATCCGTCCCGGAGCCGCAGCCGGTAGAAGCGCCGGATCGCGGCCGGGTACCGGCGCGCCAGCAGGCGCGGCACGACCTGCGCCGTGAAGCGGGCGCCGGCGCGCTGCTGCCAGCGCGCGAAGGCCTCGGGGTCGAGGCATACGAGCGTGTACCCGACGACGCGATCGCCGTCTCGCAGGACGCAGGCCTGCTCGCGGGCGGCGCGCAGGTACCACTCGAGGCACAGGCGCTCGTACGGACGCAGGGCGGCGTCGAAGTCGGCGCCGAGCGAGACCGGGTGCCCGAGGGCGATGGTGGCGCGGAAGACGCGCCGGAGCTCGGGCTCGTCCGAGGACCGCAACGGGCGTGTGTGCAGGCTCATGCGGCTCGGTGGATCCGCAGCATCTCGCGCGCGGTGCGCGCCCACGGGTACTGCTCGGCGCGGTCGCGCGACGCCCGCCGCGTCTGATCGCGCGAGCGGCGTACGACGTCGTGCAGCGCCGCCGCCAGCGAAGCGGGGTCGGGCGCGGCCACTGCCCCGGTGGCCGCGCCCTGTCCCGCCTGCACGAGCTCGGGGACGGCGCCGCGATCGGCCGCCACCACGGGGGTGCCGCACGCGAGCGCCTCCAGCGCGGCCAGCCCGAACGTCTCGTACGGGCAGGGCGCGAGGGCGGCGTCGGCGCGGGCGAGGAGGCGGGCGAGCTCGCTGCGATCCTGCAGGTGCCCGGTGAACACGACAGGCAGGCCGCGCGCCTGCTCTTCGAGCGCGACCCGGCGGGGCCCGTCGCCGACCATCCAGAGCCGAGCGGGAACGCCGCGTGTTCGCACGGCCCGGAGCGCCTCGATCGCCACATCCGGCCGCTTCTCCCGCGAGAGCCGGCCGACGCACACGAGCCGGACATCGTCGTCGCCGTCCGCGCCCGCCGGTCGCTCGCGAGCGCGCGGATGGAAGACGTCGAGGTCGACGCCGAGGGGAACCACGCAGACGTCGGTTGCTCCGATGCGGGTGAACTCGGCCGCCGCGAACCGCGATGGGGTCACGACCGCGTCGAAGCCGCGCGCGATGCGGCGGTTCCACCAGTCGGCGCACACGCCCAGCGGGAAGCCGGGCGGGACCCTCGGCGAGAGGATCGCGTCGAGCCGCTCGTGCGAAACAAGCACCGCGCGCACGCCGTTGCGGGCGGCCCACGATCCGAGGCCGACGAGCGTGAGCTTGTCGGACACCTCGAGGTGGTCGGGCGGCAGCTCGGCGAGCACGGCGCGCACGGCGCCGGTCCCGGCGAGCGCCCGGTAGCCCCCGCTGCCAGGGAGCCTCGGACCCCGCAGCGTGATGCGACGACCGGCGGGCGTGTCCTCGTCGGCATCCGCGGGACCGGGCACGACGAGGACGCGCTCGAAGCCGGCGCCGACGTAGGCGCGGCCGAGGGCGTCCACGGTGGTCCGGAGCCCGCCCGAATGACGGGAGTAGAAGTTGGCGACCTGCAGGATGCGGGTCCCCATGGCCTATGCCGCGCGGCTTGCAGCGGTCGGACGGTGGGCGGTGATGAAGTCCCGGTACGTGCGCGCTTTTGCGCCGGACTCGAGGAGCTGCTCGACGGCGGCGAGGTTCGACTGCACGAGCGCCGGGTTGTCGAGGTCCATCGGGTGCAACGCCAGGCGCGTGCTCGCGCCACGGTGGGCGAGGCGGCGCGCCCAGCTGTCGACGACGAGGCGGCCGAGCTCCTCGGCCGCGCCGCCGGGGCGCTGCGAGAGCGCGGGGACGCGGTGGGTCTCGCCGGTCGCGAGGTCCCGCACGGTGCTGCGGGTCGTCGTGTAGCGGTAGCCGAGCTCGGCGAGGACCTCACGGGTGGGCGCCGAGGCGAGCCAACCCGGCGGCGTGAAACCGATCGGGGCGAAGCCGGCCCGGTGCAGGACGTCGCGGCCCAGCTCGACGCGCCGCTTCGCTTCGCGGGTGTCGAGCGACCAGAACTCGGCGCACCCCCGAGCCGTGACCGACACGACCGCGCGCCGCCACGCCGGCGCCCCGGCCGACGGCTCGGTGGGTCCACCCGTGCTGCGCGATCTCGTCGCCGCGCTCGCGGCGTTCGTGGAGCCAGGCGACGAGGTCCCGGTCGAGGCGCAGCGGCGGGCCTTCCCACGGTCCGGGGACCACGAGCAACGTGGCGGGGACGTGGCGACGCTCGAGCTCGTCGACCCACGCCCGCGCTGCCCATGCGGTCGACGGAGCGACGTCGTGGATCGAGACGACCAGCGACGCCCTCATGCGGCACGCACCCGGCACGTCTCGATGCCGAGCAGACGCTCGTAATGCGACAACAGCTCGTCTCCGAGCTGAGGCCACGTTCGTCCCTCGACACTTGCCCGGGCGGCGCGACCCATGGCCTCCCGCGCTGCCGCGTCGGTGGCCAACTCCGCCACCGCGCCCCGCAGCAGGTCGGGCCGCCCGGAGGGGAACAGCCAGCCGTTCACGCCGTGGCGCACCAGATCGATCGGGCCGCCGGCGGCGGGGGCGACGACCGGGACGCCCGACGCGAGCGCCTCTTGCACCGCCTGGCAGAACGTCTCGGCTTCGCCCGGATGCACGAACACGTCGAGCGACGCAATCGTCGCGGACAGGTCGCCCCCAGTGCGGAACCCGAGGAACCGCGCCCGAGTGAGCCGTCGCTCGAGGCGTGAGCGCAATGGGCCGTCACCCACGATCACGAGGCGCGTGCCGGGCAGATCGGACAGACGCACCAGGCGGTCCACCTGCTTCTCCGCGGCCAGGCGCCCGACGTAGCCGACGACGACCTCGCCCCGGGGCGCGATGTGGCGGCGCATCAGCTCGCTGCGGTGCATCGGATTGAACCGATCGAGGTCGACGCCGCGCTGTCCATCGGGCGACGGGCGCGAACCCGCGCTGCTCCAGCTCCCACGCGACCACCGACGACGGCGCCAGCGTCAGCGCCGCGTGGCGGTGGATCCACCGCAGCCAGCCCCACGCGGCGGGGGCCGTGACGCCGAGGCGATAGCGACGGACGAACGCGGGCAGGTCGCTCTGGAAGACGGCGACCGCGGGAACGTCGAGGCGCCGGGCGGCGACGGCACCCATGCCGCCCAACACCGTCGGCGACGCCAGGTGCACGATGTCCGGTCGGTACTCGCGCAACGTGTGCTCGACTTGCCGCGTCGGCAGCGCGATCGGGAACGAGCGGTACACCGGGAGCGGCACCGCGGGGACGTGCACGACGGACGCGCCCGCGTACTCGGCGGGCCCGTCGCCCGGCGCAACGACCATGGCGTCATGACCGCGATCCCGGAAGTGCTCCAGGATGCGAAGCACCGAGTTCGTCACGCCATTGATCTGCGGAAGGAAGCTCTCGGTGACGATGCCGATCTTCACGACGCGCAGCATGACGATTCGAGGAGTAAACGTCTTGGCCGGGCGACGAACACGACGTCAAGGTCTCGTAGCGCAACGGTGAACGAGACGCGCCACCGTGACGCAGGGAAACGTTCACCTCTCGTTCACCCCGTTGCTGACCGCGATGCAACTCGCCGTTCTACTGTCGACGGAGGCAACCGTGAGGTGCGCCCCATGACCATTCCCGCTCCCAGCTTCCGATGCGAGCTGCACCGAGATCACGGCGACACGGCGGTGGTCGTCGACGGCGAGCTCGAAGAGATCAGCGCCGTGCAGCTCGCCGCCGCGTGTCTGCACGCCCGTGACGTCGCCGGCGACGTCGTCCTCGACCTCGGCGGTCTCTCGTTCGCCGACGGGACCGGCATCAGGATGCTCGAGACCATCCGTCGCGCCTTCGTGCGCTCGGGTCACCGTCTCAGCGTCGTGCATCCCTCGCGCCGAGTCCGGTCGGAGATCGAGCGTCTCGGGCTCGACGGCGTGCTTTCCGTCGAGCGAGAGACGGCCGAGGGACCGGTTCCGGTCGCACTCACTGGTTGAGGGCGAGCCGCCAGTAGGTGCGGCCCCAGCCCCGCAGCTTCAGGGTGCGCTGCCATTCGGGCATCGCATCGTCGAAGGTGACGCCGAAGCCCCGCCCGAAACGCTCGTGCTCGGCCGAAGTGCGCTGGAACACCGCGTACCCGCCGGTATCGATCGAGAACGGCTTGTCGAGCGCCCGCAACTGATCGTAGGGACCGGGCGCCCAAGGATTGAAGTACGCAGGGAGCACAAAGTCGCTCACCGGCACCAACGCGTCGCCCGTGCGGATCTTGTACGCCCGGCTCTGGACCGGATCGCACACCTCGCGCGCCCAGAGACGACTCTCGCCGTCGAAGCAGAACTCGTTCGCCCGAGGGTCTGCGAGCATCTCGAGGGCTTCGTGCGAGGCGGTCACTGATATCGCGTCAGTCCCCTTGGTCCAGTCGTTTCCGTGCGAGATCGACGCGGCCGCGAACACGTGCGCGTACGGAAGGCCGTGGTGGTCGGTGACATGCCATCCGAACTCCTCCGCTTCGTGCGCGTTGTCGAAGAAGTGGATCTTGTCGCCGCGCCCGCCCACCGTGAACCGTGCTGCTTCGACATCCCACGCGGGCGCGAAGTCTCGTTGCACCTGGATCGTCAGCGCCTCCGCGATGGCCTCCAGAACGCCCGCGGGTGGCCGGTGCTTCTTCGTGTGATCGACCAGCGCGATGGTCCGCATTTCGCGCATCGTACGCGCCTACCCTTCTTGCATCCCCCGAACACGAGTATTTCTTCGCGCGTGGCGATGGTTGCTGCCGGTGGCAGCGATCGCTTTGATCGCTGCGACGTGCTCGCCCAACGGCGATCCCGTCATCTCCAACTTCCGGTGCCCCGTCGACGGGTCGACCTACACCGACGACTTCGGCCCGCGCGGCAGTGAGTTCCACTACGGGATCGACATGCACGCGCCCACGGGCACTCCGATCTGGGCCGTCAAGTCCGGAAGCGTGCACTACACCCTGGAGAGTGCGGGTGGCCTCGTCGTGTACCTCTCCGCCGACGACGGGAACGTCTACTACTACGCGCACATGTCGGAGATCCTCGGCGGCGGCGACCGCGGAGTCGGGCAAGGCGAGGCGATCGGTCGTGTGGGCGAGACCGGCAACGCGACCGGCCCGCATCTGCACTTCGAGATCCGGCTCGGCGGGGTCAACGGGCAACGCATTGATCCGTACCCCACCTTGCGCAACGCCGGCTGCTGATCAGTCGCGCCTACTCGTCGCCGACCCGGCCGACAGTGATCTGCCACGTCTGGGTGTAGTGAAGGCCGCCGTCGTCGACGGGCCGCATGCCCGTCGGAGGCCCGCCCGCCAGCTCGGCCCGGAGCTCGGCGCGGATCGCCTCGGCGACGTCGGGCGGGGTCGACGCCTGGGCGAGCCACCGCTCGACCGGCGCCCGCACGTCGACCCGGGTGGTGTGCTCCAGCGTCGTTCCCGTGCCCTCGACGGCGCGCTCCAGCTCGCCCGCGGTGAGGGCGCGTGTGTGCGACGGATCGCGGCGACGTTCGACGTCGTTGTAGGCGTCGGCGAGGTCCGGGTCGGCGGAGATCAGGTCGACGACGGCGACCCGCCCACCCGTGCGGGACACGCGGGCCATCTCGTCGAGCTGCTCGCGTGGCTCGGCGAAGTGATGCACGGCGAAGCGGCAGAACGCGAGGTCGAACGAGTCGTCGGGGAACGGCAACCGGGCGGCGTCGGCGCGTGCCAGCGCCACTCGGTCGACGGAGCGGTCGCGGAGTCGGCGGCGGGCGACGTCGAGCATCTCGGGCGTCAGGTCGGCGCCGACGACACGGCCGACGTGAGGTGCGATCGACTCGCCTTGGTGCGCGGCGCCACACGCGACCTCGAGGACGAGCATCGACGCGTCGAGGGGCTCCAGGTGCCGTGCGACCCATCCCGCGAGACGGGCATCGGCGAAGAAGGAGTCTTCACCCTCGAACGTGCGCGACTGGCGGCGGAACTCGGTCCGGACGGCGCGGTTGTGGTCGGAAGACACCGCCGCCGATTCTGGCAGCCACGGCCGCCACCGCCGTCAGGCCGAGAGTGTGCGACCTGAGTGGAAGCGGGAGCCGCCCCGGGGGAAGACGTGTGGGGCGACTCCCGCTCCCTGGGGTCCGATTCGGCCAAGTGCTCTCCTGGGATGGGCCCAAATCGGTCGCGTGTAGCGAAGCGTGTTCACGCTCGACGATCAACGCGCGGACGGTGAATGGACGGTGAACGTTTGCGCTGGTCACGCCGTCCACAACGACGTGTGGAATGCGTGAGTCACGCCACTCGGGGCCGTTCGCGGCAGCGGTGACGACGCGTCCGCCCCACTCAGCCGGTCGTTCAGGCGCGAATCGGCTCGCCGGTTGCCCCCTCGGAACTCGAGCGATTCGGCGCCGGACCGGACGGTATGGTGCCCCGATGCTTTCCCAACGCAAGCGATTGCTGATCCTCGCCGTCCCGATTGCCGTGTCCCTGGCGCTCGCGGGCCGGCGGCGGCAGCTGACTCCAAGAGCGACAAGGCGATCCTCAAGGGGGGTGTCATCAGGAAGGCGGATGTCCCCGCCGAGTGGACGTCGAAGCGGAGCAACGCCAGCAGCGACGCGCTCAGAGGCCTCAAGGAATGCAAGAAGATCAACACCGCCGTCGCAGCTGCAAAGAAGGACGAGCCTCGGGCGCGGTCTCGCGAGTTCGCCGATCCGGTGCCGGAGCACGCGACGACGGCCGAGAACGCGGTGTACGCCTTCCAGAACAAGAAGGACGCCGGCAAGTTCGTGTCCGCATACAAGGGATCGGCGGCGACGGCGTGCTTCGCGCGGCTCGGAACCGAGGTCGAGCGAAATCGGCCCGCCGCCACGCCACCCTCGGTGGCGCCGATCACGGATCTCCAGGGCGTCGGCGACGAAGCGACTCGGCTACGAGATCGCGGCCACCTACACGCAGAACGGTGGAGAGGCCACCTTGTACATCGACTTCATCGTCGTGCGGGTCGGGCGCGCCGTCCTCGGCTTCGCGTTCACGAACGTCAACGCCCGCATCACGCAGGGCCCCGACATCGTGGGCGCGGTCGTCCAACGGGTCGCCGCCGCCGAGAAGTAGCGAGACGAACTCGAACTGGCGCTCCAGCGACGCCTGGTAGCCGAGGAACAACAGGCCGCGGTCGGCATCGGCGCCGGTGGCTGACCCGGGCGGTGAGCCTTCGCGGAACGACTCGCCGTAGGGGATGCCGCGCCGCATGATCCGGTGCGTCTGCGTGTCGGCCTCGCCGCCCGTCGGCGTCTTCTCGTCCCGCGGGTATGCCTTCCGAATGTCGGCAGCGCGCGGGACGAGCTTGCCGTCGGCGTCGCCGTCGGCGAACTCGAAGTTGCTGATCTTGCGCCGCGTCGAGAATGGTCGGGTCTTTGCGTGACGGGTCGGCCTTCGTCGGGTCGAAGCTCTTGGCCGCATCCGCGGTGCGCTCGAGCGGCGCCCCCGACGGATATCGGCCGACGAGCTTGGCGCCGAGCCGCTCCACGCTCACACCCTGGTCGGCGGCCGCGCCGGCCAGGAAGTTACGAAAGCCGGCCACGTCCTGGCGAAGTCGCCGGAACACGAGGTACGAGCCGTCGGTGGTCAGTCCCGGAAGACGGGCGCGCGCTTCTCGCGTCGGGCCCGGACTGCCTCCTCGAAGTTCTCGGTCGTCAGGCGCACGTACAGCTGGGCGTGCGCCTCGGCGTCCATCTGGGAGTGCAGGCTGCCGGCGTCGAGACTCGACCACAGCATGCGCTTCGTGCTCTCGACGCCGACGCGGCTGAAGCCGATGATGCGCTCGGCCAGCTCGTAGCACTGCTCGAGGAGCTGGTCGCCCGGAACGGCGCGCGAGACGAGGCCGATGCGCTCGGCCTCGGCGGCGTCCACGTCGCGTCCCGACAGCATGATCTCGAACGCGCGCGACGAGCCGATGGCGCGCGGGAGCAGGTAGCTGATCCCGAGCTCGGTCGACGTCAGCCCGTTGTTGATGCCCGCGGCGCGGAAGTACGCGCCTTCCGCCGCCAGGCGGATGTCGGCGGCGACCGCCAGGCAGAAGCCGCCGCCGATGGCGGCGCCGTTGACGGCGGCGACAACGGGCTGATGCATCCGCCGCAGCGCCACGATCACGTCGTGGAGGAGCTCCATCGAGCGCTGCGCGATGGACGAGCGCGTCAGGCCGGCGATGTTCGGGATCGTCCCCGCGTCCTCGAGGTCGGCGCCGGAGCAGAAGCCGTGCCCCGCCCCCGTGAGGACGACGACCCTCGTGTCGTTGTCGAGGCTCACCTCCTCGAGCGCGTCCCGCAGCGGGATCATCACGTCGAAGGCCATGGAGTTCATGCGCTCGGGCCGGTTCAGTGTCACGAGCGCGACGTGAGGCCGGGGCTTCTCGATGAGGACGAAAGACATGGAAACCCGTTCTAGTCCGTCGGTCCGGTCGCCGTCGCAAGCTCCGGCTCGTGCGAACTGGGCTGACGCGGCGCCCGGGTCGGACGCGGTTACGTTCGGAGCGAGATGTTCCGGGGCCGTCGCTGGGTCGTGACGATCGCCGTCCTCGTGGTGGCGGTGGCCGGTGGCTATGCCGTCTTCGCAGCGACGAGAAACCAGGGCGCCAATGTGCCGCCGGGATGTCGCGTCTCGCTGAACAACCAGACCTACACGCTCAGCCCCGACCAGGCGGCCCACGCGACGACGATCACCGCCGTCGGCAAGCGCATGGGGCTTCCCGATCACGCGGTCTCCGTCGCTCTCGCCGCCGCGCTCCAGGAGTCGAAGCTGCAGAACCTCCCGCACGGCGACCGGGACTCGGTCGGGCTCTTCCAGCAGCGCCCGTCCCAGGGCTGGGGATCGGCGAGCCAGCTCTTGACACCCACCTACGCCGCGGGCGCGTTCTACCGTCACCTGGCGCGGGTCCCGGGTTGGGAGACGCTGCCCGTCACCACGGCCGCGCAACGCGTGCAGCGCAGCGCGGCGCCGTCGGCCTACGCCGGTTGGGAGGCCGAAGCGCGCGCCATTGCCCAGGCGACCACGGGGGAGATCCCCGCCGGCATGAGCTGTCGCGTCGACGTGCGGCCGACCCAGGCGTCGGGCAAGCCGATGCGCGACGCGCTCACGCAGGAGCTCGGACCTCAGACGCTCGACGTACCGTTGCCCGAGGCCCGCGGCTGGACGGTGTCGGCGTGGTTGATCGGCCACGCGCCCCAGTACGGGGTCAGCGAGGTTGGCTTCGCGGGCCGGATCTGGACGGCGTCCTCCGGCCGCTGGCTCGCCTCCGCCGTCCCCGCCGACATGACGGTTCGGGTCACCGAGGCGCGTTAGTCAGGTCGCCGGCGGGATGTTCTGGTTGTGGCGGAACAGGTTCGTCGGGTCCCAGGTGCCCTTGAGGGCCTGCAACTTCGCGAACTTCTCGGGGCCGTACGCCGCTTTCACCCGGTCCACGCCCTCGTCGCCGAGCATGTTCAGGTACTGGCGCCCGGTGGCCCAGGGCTTCATCGCGCCCGAGAACTCGCGCGTCCACGCGATGTTCCGGTCGGTCTCGGCCGGGTCCTCCCACATCGACAGGTAGTGCAGGTTCCACTCCGCGTTCCGTTCCACGAACGCGGTGGCGTCATCGGGAACGCGCGACACGGCGCCGCCGCCGGGCATGACGATCACCTGGCTGAACGGTGAGATCGGCTTCGTCGCCCGTTCGACGAACGTGTCGATCGCCTTGTCCGGCAACTCCGAGTAGAAGTCGGCGTTCCAGTAGTTCAGGCGACCGCCCGGGTTGGGAGCGTCGATCATCTGCTGCACGGCGACGTACGGCATGGGCTGGACCATGTCGAGCCCGGGCGGTCCGAACTCGCGCAGCGGCCGGAACGCCTCCTCGCCTTCGGCGGGATCACCCGCGTACAGCACGACGACGCCGACGACCGGTTGGCCGCGCACGGGCTCGGGCACGAACTCCTCGGGCGGTGCGGTGATGAACGCCATCCCGCCACAGACCTCGTCGGGCGCGGCGAGGATGAACTCGCGGTAGAAGCGCATCAGGTCGCCCGCCATCGGCGCCGGGTACATGAGCTGGCCGCCGAGCACGATCGGACCGACCGGATGCAGCCGGAGATGGAACGCGGTGACCACGCCGAAGTTGCCGCCGCCGCCCCGCAGGCCCCAGTACAGGTCGGGGTTCTCGTCCTCCGACGCGACGACCTTGCGGCCGTCGGCGGTCACGAGCTCGGCTTTGACGAGGTTGTCGCAGGTGAAGCCGAACTTGCGCTCGAGCCAGCCGCTGCCGCTCCCCAGGGCCAGGCCGCCGATGCCCGTGTCCGACATGCGGCCGCCGGTGACGGCGAGGCCGTGCTCCTGCGTGGCGGCGTCGATGGTGCCCCACCTCGCCCCGCCCTCGACGCGGGCGATGCGCCGCTCGGGGTCGACGTCGACGTTGTTCATGGTGCGGAGGTCGACGCAGACGCCGCCGTCGACCACCGCCGCGCCGGTCACGCCGTGCCCGCCGCCGTAGACGGAGAGCGGCAGTCCGTCCTGCCGGGCGAGATTGACGGCCTCGACGACGTCGTCGGCGCTCGTGCACCGGGCGATCAGCGCGGGACGGCGGTCGATCATCCCGTTGAAGACGCCCCGCAGGCCGTCGTAGTCGGTGTCGCCGGGATGGACGAGCTCACCGCCGAATCCGGGGAGCTCGAAGCGTGCAGTGTGGTCGCGGACGTCAGCCATGCCTGCCCTCTCTTGCGTTTCCTGGATCGAGCGAACGATGCAGTATTCCACGCCGGCGGGATCCCGGATCAAAGTCTCGGCACCGGTTCAGCGATTCCTCAGCGGGTTCAAAGGTTCGCTTGCGACAATGGGTGCCATGACGCGCCCCTGGTCCCCGCGTTCACGCACCGGCTCTCCGCGACGGTCGCGCCCCTTCGCGGCACTTGCGGCCTTCGTCGTCGGCGCCGGTCTGGTCGGCTTCACCGCCACGGCAGCCGGCGCCCAGAGCTCGGGTGGCGGGCTGAACGTCGGCTCCATCCAATCGTCGGTCGACCCGGCGGTGGCCATCGTCAACACGACGCTGGCCGAAGGTCAGGGCCAAGCCGCCGGCACCGGCATGGTCATCGGGTCGTCCGGCGAGATCCTCACCAACAACCACGTCATCGAGAACGCGAGCAGCGTCCGCGTCCAGATCGGCGGCGCCGGAAAGAGCTACTCGGCGAACGTGCTCGGCTACAACGTCCCCGAGGACGTCGCTCTCCTCAAGATCGACGGCGTCTCCGGTCTCGACACGGTCCACACCGACGACACCGTCTCCGTCGGCGAGCCTGTGGTCGCCCTCGGCAACGCGGGCGGGCGCGGCGGCACGCCCGACGCATCGACGGGCGCCGTGCGAGGGGTCGGCGAGACGATCCAGGTCGCCGACAGCTCCGGCTCCCAGACGCTGCGCAACCTCATCCGGATCGACGCCTCGCTCCAGCCCGGCGACTCCGGCGGCCCCCTCGTCGACGCCCAGGGCGACGTGGTCGGCATGAACACGGCGGCGAGCACCGGCGGCGGCTTCCGGCTGCGCACCGGCTCGGGCTCCGGCGAGGGCTACGCGGTCCCGATCAAGACGGCGATGACGGTCGCCGACCAGATCAAGTCGGGCCAGGGCAGCGGCGACACCCACGTCGGCCAGCGCGCCTTCCTCGGTGTGTCGATCAGGACGACGGGCTCACAGAGCGGGCCGCGGGGCGGCAGCCCGAGCACGCGTTCGGGCGCGATCGTCGGCGGCGTGCAGTCCGGCTCACCGGCGGACGACGCCGGCCTCCAGCAGGGCGACACCATCACCTCGCTGGCCGGGAAGAGCATCAGCTCGATCGACGACCTCACGTCGGCGCTGGCGCCGCACCACCCGCGCGACAAGGTCGACGTCGGTTGGACCGACAACTCCGGCGGTCACCACACCGCCCAGGTCACCCTGGCGTCCGGCCCGCCTGCCTGACGGCTAATCGAGGTTGATGCCGGCGGTGGCGGCAAGCGATCGAGTCCGATCGACCACGCGCGTCATCCCCATCTCGGTGGCTCCGGCGAGGCACTCGCGGAGCAAGCCGCGGAGGCGCGGTGCGTCGACCGGATCTCCTCGGCGTGCGAGCAGCACCGCGTACTCGTACTTCCCGTGCACCGACCACGCGAAGTTGCCCGAGTCGGCGTTGCGCTCCTCGGAGCGGCCGAAATGCTCGTCGGCCAATTCCCAACGGTTCGTCGTGCCCGCTGCGAGCGCCAAGACGAGCTCCGCGGACCCGGTCGAGAGGGCCGGCATTCCCGACATCACGAAGTAGTCCCGGTAGGGCAGAAGCATGTCGTACAGGCGTCCCGGCGCGCTCACCGTCACCGACTGAAGCGCACGCCAGGGTCAGGATCGCGACCCCGACCATCCAGTTGGCGTCGGTCGGGAGGTCGTCGAAGCCGTTGGCGGCGAGGATCTCGAGCTGCTCCTCGCACGTCGTCGGGGCGTTCGAGCATGGAGTAGAGGTAGGCGAGCCCGCAGCGCCACGCCGGCAGCAAGGGGTACTGCTCGACCATGGCCAGCGCCAGGGGCTCGAGGGCCTCGGCGCCGCCCCGTGCGCGCGTCGAGCTCGAACTGCTCGACCCCGTACATCTGGAACGCGGTTTCGATGTGCGCGGCTTGTCCATGCGCGTGCACCTCGTCGGCCAGCTGCGCGGCGTCCTCGTACCGGCCGTCCATGAGCACGCGGGTGCACTGGTGCACGCCAGCGTGCCAGAGGTAGTCGGGCCGGTTCAGCTCGGTCGCGATGGTCAACTCGATCGCGAGCATCTCGTCGGCGCGCGCGGTATCGCCCAGCTCCATCAGGTCTCCGAAGGCCCACTGCGCCCCGCTGAGCTCGAGCCCGCGGTCACCGGCCGTGCGGCCGAGCTGCAGGATTTCCTCCGCGATCGCCAGCCGCTCCCGGGCGGTGCCGGGAGCCCACATGCCCCAATGCGCGCTGCCGAGCACGTAGGCGAGCGTGGCCGGATCGTCGAGGCGACGCGCCATCGACACCGCTTCGTCCGTCAGTGCCCGACGCCGCTCGCTCGCCGCGGGCAGGAAGTACAGCTCGCCGGCAAGGCGCGCCGCGACCATGGCGCGCGAGCCGGAGTCGCCCCGGGGCAACGCGTCCAGGGTCTCCTCGCACAGTCGCGACCAACGCTTCGTCGACGACGCCGGCGTCGGTCCACGGGCGGATCCCACCCATGCTGATCACCGCGTCGGCGAGGAGATCGGGGCGGCCGACCTCGCGGCCGTGCTGCGCCGCCTCGTGGGCCGCCCCGCGTGCGGCGTCACGGTCGCCCGCGGCGGAGCGGGCGTTCGCCAGCGCGATCGAGCAGGTCGCCGCGGTGCGCCCGCTCGTCGTTGCTGCGCGGCTCGAGCACCGAGAGCGCGCGTTCGTACAGGTCGGCCGCTTCCTCGTACGCGAGGTTCGCGTTCGCTCGCTCGGCGGCCTGAGTGGCATATCGGATCGCCTTCTCGGTCTCACCCAGTGCGGCCGCTTCGCAGTAGTGACGAGCCAGACTCGGGAGAACGTTCTCGTCGCCGCCGGCACGTGGTTCGAGCGCCTGAGCCACGCGGCGGTGCAGACGCAGACGACGCGTCGTCGGGATCTCGTCGTACAGCGTGGAGCGCACCAGCGCGTGGACGAAGGTGAACCGTGCCCGACCCGGAGTCGCTTCGACGAGCCGACCTTGCTCGGCGGTCTCGAGCGCGTCGAGGACACGTTCCGAATCCACCTGGGCGGCCTCGGTGAGCAGCTCGGCGTCGAAGTCGCGGCCGATGACCGCCGCCACCGCGAGGACGTCGTTCGACTCGTCGTCGAGGGTGGCCAAGGCGACGGCTGATCACCTCGCGGACGCCCTCCGGGATGCCGATGCGATCGGCCGCGGCTGTTCGCACCCAGCGCCCGTCCTCCTGCACGACTGCGCCCGACTCCACGAGGTGGCGCAACACCTGTCCCACGAAGAACGGGTTGCCCTCGGTCTCGGCATAGACGGCGTGCGCGAGCTCGGCGACCTCCGGCGCGAGGGGCTGGTCGGCGGCGGCCTTCGACGAACTCGGTCACCTCGCCTTCGTCGAGCCCGTGCAGCGCCATCCGCTCGACCGTCTCGTCGCGCCGAAATTCGGCGAGCATCTCGGCCAGCGGATGGCGGCGGTCGAGGTCGGTGTCGCGGTACGTGCCGACGACGAGCAGCGCCGCCTCGCTGGTCGGCGCACGAGGTGACGGAGCATCAGCAGCGTCGGCTTCGCCGCCCAGTGCAGGTCGTCGAGCAGGAGGACGACCGGCGCGTTGTCCACGGCGCCATCGAGGAACGCGGCGACGCCTCGAACAATCGGTAGCGCTCGGTCTCCGGGATCGGCGCGCAGCGGCTCCGACAGATCCGTGACCCTGTCGCGCGAGCTCGGGAACGAGTCGGGCCACATCACCGCCGTGCGGCCCGAGCTGGGCCTCGAGGTCTGCGGGCGCGCACGCGTTCACGTACGTCCGCAGCGCCTCGACGAACGGCTGGTACGGCACCGCGAGCTCGTCGTCGCACCGCCCGAAGAGCACGGCCGCGCCCTCGGCGTGCGCACGACGCGCAAGCTCGGCGGCGAGCCGAGTCTTGCCGACGCCCGGCTCCCCGGACAGCAGCACGAGCCGCTTGTCACCGCTGCGGGCGTGCTTCCATGCCGTCCAGAGCCGCTCCATCTCGTCGACCCGGCCGACGAGGCCGATGCGTCTCCGAGCCGGCGAGCGGGCCCGGGAGCGGAACGCCATGCTCGCCGACCTGCCACGCAACCTCGGCCGCCGGCACCGGCGCCGGCGAGGCCCTTCAGCTCGAGCGCGCCGACGGGCCGGAAGTTGTGCCCGCCGCGACTCCCGGCGAGAAGCCGCACGACGTCGCCGACGAGGATCTGCGCGCCGCTCGGCGGCGTCGCACAGCCGGCGGGCTTCGACGACCGGCGTTCCGAAGCAGTCGTCGCCCTCCCAGATCACGTCGCCGGCGCTGAGCCCGACCCGGATCGACGAGCGGAGCCGGCGACGCCGGCGTGTCAACCGCTCGACGCCACGCTGCATCGCCTCGGCGGCGGCGACGGCTTCGACCGCAGAGTCGAACACGATCATCAGGCCGTCGCCCGTGCCCTTGACCTCGCGGCCGCCATGGGCGGCGACGGCGTCGCGCAGCACGCGGTCGTGCGACCGGCGCAGCTCGTCGGCGGCGTCGTCACCGACGGCTTGGCGCAGCGCGGTGGAGCCGACGAGATCGGTGAACAGCACTGTGGCCGTCGCCGGCCGACCTGCCTCCCCTACCCCCTGTGTCACGGGCCCCATGCTACGGGTGCGCTCGCGCCGGTACGCTCCCGATCGATGGCGGGGGGGTTCGATCCATTCGATCCGGGGCAGGCGCAACGCGCCTGGCCGCTGCTGAAGGAGCTGCGCCGTGAGGGGCCGGTGGCCCCGATCGCGGGCGGGATGCACTACGTCACCCGGCACGCCGAATGCCGGGAGGCGCTGCGCGACACCGAGGCGTTCTCGAACGCGACGGGGATGAAGGCGCAAGGCGTCGAGGTCCCGTTCGAGGACCGGATCCTCGGGGAGCTCGATCCGCCGCAGCACAGCGTGGTCCGCCGCGTGATGGTCACCGCGCTCACGCCCAAGGTCGTCCACGCCGCCGAGCCGTTCATTCGCGGCACCGCCGAGGGGCTGCTCGACGGGGTGACGGTGCCGGGGAGGGCCGATCTCGTCGCGGCGTACTCGGTGCCGCTGCCCAATCGCGTCACCGTCCACCTCCTCGGGTTCCCCGCCGAGGACGCCGACACGATCGCGACCTGGGCGGGCGAGCTCATGGTGAGCGAGTTCCCCCGCACGAACCGCACCGAGCGCGGCGAAGGGTTCGCCGGCGCGTTCCCGGAGTTCGCGGGGTACATCGACGACAAGGTCGACCACCGCATGCGTGACGTCGAGCGGGGCAAGGACGTTCCCGACGACGTCCTCACCCGGCTCGTCCAGCTCGAGGTCGACGGCGTGCGTCTCAGCCGCAATCAGCTCCGCGCGCTCACCCGCAACCTCATCACCGGCGGCCTCACGACGACGAGCCAGCTGCTCGGCAACCTGCTCCATCAGCTGCTGACGCACGCCCGGGCTCGAGCACACCCTGCGCGCCGAGGAGGGCGCGCTCGCGAACGCGGTCGAAGAGAGCCTGCGGATCGCACCCCCGCTCCTCTTCCTCGCCCGCGGCTGCGTGCACGACACGGCGATCGGCGACTCGCCGATCGCCGCCGGCGAGCGCGTCATCGTCGGGACCGGATCCGCCAACCGCGACGAGCTCCTCTTCGAGGACGGCGACGAGTTCCGGGTCGACCGCCCCAACGCCGACCAGCACCTCACGTTCGGCTACGGGCCCCACGTGTGCCCGGGCGCGGCAATGGCCCGGATCGTCGCCCGCATCGGGATCGCCACGTTCCTCGAGCGGTTCCCGCCCGGCTCCGTGCGCCTCGCCGAGGATTACGAGTTCGAGAACGTGCCGACGTTCTTCGAGATCGGGCCCCGCCGGCTCCCGGTCGACACCGGCGTGGCGTGACCCCCGACGGGCGGGCTCGCCCGCTCCGCTATGTCGAGGTCGGCGCGGGACCACCGATCGTGCTGCTCCACGGCTACGGCATGAAGCCGGCGACGTACCTGCCGATGGCGCGCCTGCTCGCCGACCGCGCGCGCGTCGTCATCCCCGACCTGCTCGCCCTGCCGGAGCGCTGGACGTTCGAGCATGCGCTCGACTGCCTCCAGCTCACGCTCGACGAGATCGGCCTCGAGCAGGTGAGCCTGCTCGGGCACTCGTTCGGCGGCGGGCTCGAGCTCGGGCTGGTGTGCCGGTCGCCGGCGCGGATCGTGGAGTGCGTCTTCAGCGACACGCTCGGCATGAACCGCGAGTTCTCGCTGGCGAAGGAGGCCGTGCACCCGATCGGCATCCTCCGCATGGCGACGCCCCCGGCGTTGCTGTCGTTCTCCCGCTCGTGGGCGACCCATCCGCTCCAGCTGGGGGCGGCGGCACTCTGGGCGTTCCGCAGCGACCGCGCGGCCGCGAGATCGAGACCTGCGCCGCGGTGGGTCTGCCGTGCCACGTGCTGTGGGCCGAGCGGGACACGATCCTCTCCCGCAAGGACGGCCGGGAGTTCGCCCGGCGCCTGCACGCGACGTTCACCGTCGCCAAGCGGCCGCCCGGCTACGGGCCCATCGACCACGACTGGATGTTCGACGACCCCGAGCTGTTCGCGCAGCACCTGAGCGAGCTCGGCCTCCGGGCACTGCCCACGACGTGAGCGCCGCGCTCAGCGCACCAGCCGGGGCAGGATCGCCGCCGCCACCGTCACGCCGAGAACGAGCGCGAACAGCAGCACGCTGAAGTCGATCAGCAGGTTGCCGGGCGTGCCGAGCAACAGGCGCCGCAGCGCGTTCACCTCGTAGCTCAGCGGGTTGATCACGCTGAACGCGCGGATCCACGGCGGCATCAGACGCGACGGGGTACAGGGCGTTGGACGCGAAGAACAACGGCATCGTGATCGCCTGGCCGATGCCCATGAGACGCTCCCGGGTCATCGCCAGCCCCGCGATCGTCAGCGACAGCGTGGCGAAGAACGCCGACCCGAGCACGACCGCGAGCGCGGCCGCGATCAGCAGGAGCGGATTGGCCGTGAAGTGGACGCCGAGGATCCGCGCCAGGACCAGGATCACGATGACCTGGCTGAAGGCGCGGATCGACGCCGCGAACGCCTTGCCCGTCACGAGGGCGGCCCGCGGCGTCGGCGTCACGAGGAGCTTGGCGAGCACGCCGGCGTCGCGCTCCCAGATCACCTGGATGCCGTAGAACACGGCGACGAACATCCCCGACTGGGCGAGGATGCCGGGCGTCAGGAAGTCCAGGTAGTCGATGTGCCCGGTCGGGATGGCGTGGAGGCGGTCGAACGTCTCGCCGAAGATCAGCAGCCACAGCGCAGGCTGGATCGCCCGGGTGAGCAGCTCGGTGCGGTCGTGGCGGATCTTCTGGATCTCGACGAGGCAGAACGTCGCGATGCGGCTGCCGAGCCACTTCCACGCGGGCGGGCTGGGCGGCAGCGTGGTGGCGGCGTCAGCCGAGTCGGCGTGCGACGCGCCGTGTGCTACGAACGTCACGGAGCTCCCCTCCTTCCTCGAGCGAGTCGCCGGCGTAGAAACGGAACACGTCCTCGAGCGTCGCCTCGGGCCCGAGGCGTGCTTCGAGGTCGGTCGGCGTTCCCATGGCGCGAATGCGGCCGCGGTGCATCAGCGACACCCGATCGCACAGCTCCTCGGCTTCTTCCATGTAGTGGGTCGTGATGAGAACGGTGATCCCGTCCGCCTGCAGCAACCGGAGACGGTCCCAGACGGTGTCGCGCCCGACGGGGTCGAGCCCGATCGTCGGCTCGTCGAGGATCAGCACCCGGGGCCGGTTGACCAGCGCCTGCGCGAGCTCGAGGCGGCGCACCATGCCCCCGGAGAAGGTCGACGCGACACGGTCGGCGGCCTCGTCGAGGTTCATGACGTGGAGCACCTCGTCGACGCGGTCGGCGCGCTCGCGGCGCGGCACGTCGAAGAGCCGAGCGAACATCGCGACGTTCTCTCGACCGGTCAGCTGACCGTCGGCCGAGAGCTGCTGGGGCACGTAGCCGACGAGGCGGCGCGCCTGCATCGGCGACTGCGACACGTCGAGACCGAGGATCCGAGCTTCGCCCTCGACGACGGGCAGCAGCGTGGTGAGGATGCGGATGGTCGTCGTCTTGCCCGCGCCGTTGGGGCCGAGGAGCCCGAACATCTCGCCCGTCCGGACCGCGAGGTCGACGCCGTCGACCGCGACGTGATCGCCGAAGTGGTAGCGCAGCCCCGTGCACTCGATGGCCGGGCCGGATGCGGGCGCCGTGCTCACTCCTCGTGCCCGAGCAGCCAGGTCAGCCGCTCGAGCGCCGGGATGGCGCGGTCGATCGCCTCGCGGTCGACGGGCTCGAGGTCGTTGAGCGCAGTCCCCGATCACGTGCGCCCGGCGGTCGCGCCGACGCAGCGCGCCGTCGGCGACGCCGCCGGCGTCGCTTCGAGTCGGGCGGCGCGGCCGTCACGCTCGTCGCGGGTCCGCGCGACGAGGCCGGCGTCGGTGAGGCGTGCCGACGAGCGTGCTGACCGTGTTCGGCGCGAGGCGGAGGTGATCGGCCGCTTCCCGGACGCCGATGCCGGGATTGTCGACAACGGTTCGGAGCAGCTCGACCTGGGACGGCGACAGCGGGTCGTAGGGCCAGTCGTTCCGGATCGTGCGGCGGGTGATGCGCCGGAGGTCGCTGACGGCCTTGGCGAGCCGGTCGGCCTCGTCGGTCACTGCGGCCGGCGGCTCGGCGGGGGAGCGTCGGTCCGGGGCATGAACCGCAGTATAGCTCTGTAGCAGAGGTATTTCTCGGCCGGCCCTCAGTTGGCCGCATTCTCGGCACCGAGGGCGAGCGCTTCGGCGACCTCGTGCTCCTCGTGCTCCTCGGCAGGCTCGCTCGCCCGCGCCGGGAGGAAGCGGGCGGCGACGAACGCCGCGCCGAGCACGACGCCGACCGCGCACAGGTAGGTGATCCGCATCGACGACAGGAACGCGTCGCTCGCCACCTCCGTACCCGCGCCGCGGTTCCGGCAGGGAGATGCTTCGCCACCTGGAGCGACGTGCCGATCGAGTCACGCGCCGAGTGGCGCCACCTGGTGCGGAGAGCCCGCGGGCCGCAGTCGAACGTGGCGTGGTACTGGGAGGCGAAGATGCTGCCGAGCACGGCCACCCCGAGCGCGCCGCCCGTCTGGCGGGTGGTGTCGTTCACGGCGGACCCGACGCCGGCCCGGGTGGTCGGGAGCGAGCCCATGATCGATTCGGTGACCGGCGCGACGGTCAGGCCCATGCCCACCCCGTACACGAGCCGCACGCCGAACCCGAGCGCGAACGACGACATGATCGTGTCGGACGCGTAACACGCCATCGAGGCGGCCACGACCAGCAGGCCGAACACCACGACTCGCTTCGTCCCGAGGCGGTGGACGAACCGGGGCGCGACCGGAGAGCCGAGCATGAGCCCGAGCGCGACCGGCGTGAGCATGAGGCCCGACTTCGAGCGCGCTGTAGCCGAGCACGAACTGGAAGTACTGCGTGAGCAGGAACGTGGAGGCGAACAGCGCGAAGTACGCGAGCGTGATCGTGGCCGAGGCGGCCGAGAACCGCGGGTTGCGGAAGAAGCGCACGTCGAGCATCGGGCGCGGCGTGTGGGCTTCCCACGCTGCGAAGAGACCGATGAACACGAGCCCGATCACGAAGCTCGCGACGACGTCCGGCGCGACCCAGCCGTGGTTCGGCACTTCGATGATCGCGAACAACAGCGCCACGAGCCCGGCGATCGACAGGACCGCGCCGATCGGATCGAGCGGGCTCTCCTCGCGGCGCGCTCGTGTTGGGGACGAGCCACCGCGCCAGGACGAAGGTGACCGCGCACACGGGCACGTTGATGAGGAACACCGAGCCCCATCCGAAGTGCTCGACGAGCAGTCCGCCGACCACGGGGCCGATGGCGATGCCGATGCCGGCCACCCCTGCCCACACGCCGATCGCGCGGGCGCGCTCGGCGGGATCGCGGAAGGTGTTGGTCAGGATCGACAGGGTCGTCGGGAAGATGAACGCGCCGCCGACGCCCATGAGGGCGCGGGCGGCGATGAGCATCCCCGGGCGAGCTCGCCGTCGACGCCAGCGCCGAGAAGACGCCGAACCAAGCCAGCCCGAACAACAGCGTCCGGCGCCGTCCGTAGCGGTCGCCCGATCGAGCCCGCCGTGAGGAGCAGGCACGCGAACACGATCGTGTAGGCGTCGACCATCCACTGCAGCTGTGACCCGGATGCGTCGAGGGCGCGCACGATCGACGGGAGCGCGACGTTGAGGATCGTGTTGTCGACGCCGATCACGACGACGCACAGCGAGAGCACGCCGAGGACCCACCACCGGCGGTCGTGGGTGGTGTCGGGCGCGGCCGGACGTTCGGGCTCGCGTGCTCTGGGGTGGCCGGTCGGCGAGGGTGGTCAGGTGCGTTCCCGGGAAGGAAGGAAGATGGTACTGTTAACTATCTAGTTAGTACATGTTACCCGCCCAGCCGAGCCGAGGCAAAGCCGCGACATGCCCGAGACCACCGCACGCAGGAAGCCGGAGCGACGGCGCCGAGGAGCCCGAGCGGTCCCGTCTCCGGGACCCGGAGGGGACGCGCAAGCGGATCCTGGCCGCCGCGCTCCAGGAGTTCTCGGCCAAGGGCATCGACGGCGCCCGCGTCGACGCCATCGCCGAGCGGGCGGGCACGAACAAGCGGATGCTCTATTACTACTTCGGCTCGAAGGACGACCTGTTCCGGGCCGTCCTGCGGCAACGGCTCGCGGAGCGGGCCCCGACGGCACGCGAGCGGGACCGCACCGGGCCCGGGCGGATCGCCGACCTCCAGGACCGCCTCGAGGGTCAGACGGACTACGTGCGGCTCCTGATGTGGGAGGGGCTCGAGCGCGGTCGCCGTCGCCAGGTCGAGCAGGAGCTCCTGCGTCAGGACTCGCTCACCGAGTGGTGCGACGACGTGCGCGAGGCGCAGCGCCGCGGCGACCTGCCTGACGACCTCGACGCCGAGCAGCTCGTCCTGTCGGAGCTGGCGCTGGTCATGTTCCCGTTCGCGTTCCCGCAGATCACCCGGCTCGTCACGGGCAAGCTGCCGACCGACGCCGGCTTCAAGGCCGAGCGACGCGCCTTCCTGGAGCAGCTGACGGCGCGCCTCGACGTCCTAGCGCTCGGGCTCGCCTTCTTCGTCGTCCGGATGGCGGACGACCGCGACCGACCGCTCGGGATGGTCGAAGTCGATCACGACCTCGAGGTCGCGGGGCGGCGCGGCCGGCGCCTCGTTGACGATCGTGACCTCTTCCTTCTCGGGGCGACCCTCGAGCGCGTCGCGTAGACCGAGGAGCCCGGCGGCGACGACTGCTCCGCCGGCCGAACGTCGAAACCGGTCGACCGGTCGGTCGCCCGCGTCGTCGTCAGTCTGCCCCGGTTCGCCCTCTTCGCCGTCGACCGGTTCGGCCTCGGCGCGTTCGGCTTCGTGGTCGACGGCTTCTCGCTCGTCCCGATCGTTCTCCACGCCCCCACGGTATGCCGGATCTCGCCACGAACGACCCCAGGGTGCGGGCCTAGCCTGCCCGTGGATCACGGGGGTGAGCCATGAGCGAATGGGCGGAGTTCGGCGGTGTCATCGGCAGGTACCGCAACGAGTCGACGCCGTGGTGGCCGGACCCGCTACGGGCGCCGGCGGGGGCGCCGAACGTGCTGGTGGTGGTGCTCGACGACGTGGGCTTCGCCCAGCTCGGCTGCTTCGGCTCCGACATCGCCACGCCGACGTTCGACCGGCTGGCGGCGAACGGCCTGCGCTACACGAACTTCCACACCACCGCGCTGTGCTCGCCGACCGCGCGCCTGCGTCCTCACCGGCCGCAACCACCACTCGGTCGGCATGGGCCGGATCACCGACCTCGCCACCGGCTTCCCCGGCTACGACGCCCGCATCGGCAAGGAGCACGGCTTCCTGCCCGAGATGCTCGGCCCGCTCGGCTACGCCGCGTACGCGGTCGGCAAGTGGCACCTCACGCCGGACGACGAGCGCCACCTCGGCGCGTCGCCGGGCGCGCTGGCCGCTCGGCCGGGGCTTCGACCGCTTCTACGGCTTCTTCGGCGGCGAGACGCACCAGTTCGCGCCGGCGCTCGTGCACGACAACCACCGGGTGGCGCCGCCGCGCTCGTGGGAGGACGGCTACCACCTCAGCGAGGACCTCGCCGACCGCGCCATCGAGTTCGTCGCCGACCTCGACACGGCCGAGCCCGACAAGCCGTTCTTCCTCTACCTCTGCACGGGCGCGTGCCACTCGCCCCACCAGGCGCCGCCGGACTGGATCGAGCGCTACCGCGGCCACTTCGACGCCGGCTGGGACGTGTGGCGGGAGGCGACCTTCGCCCGCCAGCAGGAGCTCGGCCTGCTCGCCCGAGGGCACCGAGCTGTCGCCGCGCCCCGAGTGGGTGCCGGCGTGGGACTCGCTCTCGCGCGACGAGCAGCGCGTGTACGGCGCGCTACATGGAGTGCTTCGCCGCCTTCCTGTCCCACGCCGACCACCAGATCGGCCGGGTGCTCGACTTCCTCGACGAGATCGGCGGCTCGACGACACGCTCGTGTTCGCGCTCTCGGACAACGGCGCGTCGTCCGAGGGCGGCGCGCACGGCTCGGTCAACGACGCTCGTCCGTGGAACCTGGCCGGCAGCCCGGTCGAGGAGGCCCTCGCCCGCATCGACGAGATCGGCGGCCCGCGGCTGCACAACAACTACCCGTGGGGCTGGACGGTCGCCGGCAACACGCCGTTCCGCCGCTGGAAGCGCGAGGTGCACGAGGGCGGTGTCGCCGATCCGCTGATCGTGCACTGGCCGGCGCGGCATCGGCGCGCGGGGCGAGGTGCGCCGGCCAGTACGTGCACGCCATCGACCTGGCGCCGACCGATCCTCGACGTCGCTCGGCGTCGAGGCGCCGGCCGAGATCGACGGCGTCGCGCAGACGCCGATCGAGGGCGTGCCGTTCGCGCGCACGTTCGACGATCCGGCGCGCGCCGAGCGTGCGCGACACGCAGTACTTCGAGATGTTCGGCTGCCGCGCGATCTACCACGACGGCTGGAAGGCGGTCGTCGTACCAGCCGATCTTCGACGAGTCGGTGCCGTACTCCGACGACGACGCGTGGGAGCTGTACCACGTGGCCGAGGACGCGTCGGAGTGCCACGACCTCGCGCGCCGAGCAGCCCGAGAAGCTGCGCGAGCTGGTCGCGCGGTGGTGGAGCGAGGCGGAGGCGAACCAGGTGCTGCCGCTCGACAACGCGCCGTTCGACCGCATCTTCGGCGACGACCGGCCCGGCATCGACGGGCGCCACGCGCGTACGTCTACTACCCGTTCGCCGGGCCGGTGACCGAGGAGGCGGCGGTCAACGTGCGCAACCGGTCGCACCGCATCACCGCCGACGTCGAGGTCCCCGAGGGCGGCGCCGAGGGGATCCTGCTGGCGCAGGGGTCGGTCCTCGGCGGCTACGTGCTCTTCGTGCTGGCACGGCCGTCTGCACTACGTGCACAACTTCGTCGGCATCGAGGAGCACCGGATCATGGCGGCGACGGAGCTCGCGCCCGGGCGCCACACGCTCGGGTTCCGCTTCGACAAGACCGGCGAGCACCGGGGCCGGGGCACGCTGCTCGTCGACGGCGACGAGGTCGGCGCCGGCGACATCCCGCGCTTCACGCCGACGCGCTTCTCGATCACCGACGACGGGCTGACCTGCGGGTACGCCCTCGGGATGCCCGTCGTCGACGACTACCGGCCGCCGTTCCGCTTCACCGGCCGGCTGCACCGCGTCATCGTCGAAGTCGACGGCGACCCCTTCGTCGATCCCGAAGCCGAAGCCGACCTGGCCCTCCGCGCGGAGTAGCGAGGTCGCCTTCTTCGGCAGGAAAACGGTCGCAGATAGCGAGCTTTTCGCTGCCGAGAACGGTGCAGGTCAAGAGGGGAAGCGGAGGCGCATCGTCGTGCCGCCGTCGGCGGGGGTCTCGACGGTGATGGTGGCGCCGTGCTGGTCGGCGACCTGACGGACGATCGCGAGCCCGAGACCCGATCCCGGCGTGCCGCGGGCGCGTTCGGCCCGCCAGAAGCGGTCGAAGACGAACGGGACGTCCTCGGGGGCGATGCCCGGGCCGCGGTCGCGCACGACGACCTCACCCTGCCGCACTTCGACGTCGACCTGACCGCCGGCCGGGCTCCACTTGCCGGCGTTGTCGAGCAGGTTGCTGACGGCGCGCTCGATCCGGTTGCCGGCGCCGCGGACGACGCTCGGCGTGAGGTCGGTGACGAACCGAACGTCGGGCCAGTGGAACGACGCTTCTTCGACCGCGCCGGCCACGATGCGGTCGAGCTGCACGTCGCCGATCTCGTCGTCGATCGGCTCGTCGCCGCGGGCGATCTCCATCATCCCGCCGATCATCGCCGACACCTCGACGATCTGCGCGTTGACGTCCCGCACGAGCCGCTCCCGGTCGGCGGTATCGAGGCTGTCGTTGCGCACGAGGACCTCGATGTTCGTGCGCAAGCTCGTGAGCGGCGTGCGCAGCTCGTGCCCGGCGTCGGCCGCGAGGCGCCGTTGCGCGCGCTGCGACTCGTCGAGCGCCTCGAGCATCTCGTTGAAGCTCCCCGCCAGCCGGCCGAGCTCGTCGTTCCCGGTCGTCTCGATCCGGCGCGACAAGTCACGGGTCTCGGCGACGTCCTCCACCGCCGAGGTCAGCCGCCGGACGGGGCGGAGCGCGGCGCGCGCCACGATGAAGCCGAGAACGGCCGCGACGAGCACGCCGACCAGCGCCGTCACGAGCAGCGCCAGTCCCATGTCGCTGACGACGGCGTTCGTCTCGGTGAGCGGCCGCGCGACCTGGAGCGCCATGTTCCGGTTGAACCGCGTCGTGTAGACGCGCAGCGGCGTCCCTTCCACGTCGACGTCGGCGAAGAACGGGTCCTTCGCCCCCGTCGCGACCTCGGTCGTCCCGTCGATCAGCGGGATCGGCGTCGTGTCGGGACCGGTCCTGATCTGCCCCCTGGCGTCGACGGTCTGCACGAGACCGCCCGCGCCGCCGAGCGGCGGCGGGCGCACGAGGAGGTCGTTGCCGTTCGGCCCGACCTGGTTCGGTGCGGCGGCGCCGCCGGGTCCATTCCTCCGGCGCACGAGGGCGTTGGCCCGATCGCGCAGAGTTGTATCGACTTCGCTGTGGAGCTCTCCCCGCGTGCGGGCGTACACGAAGAACGCGGCGGCGGTCACCGCGACCGCGACCGCCAGCGCCGCCGCCAGGACCAGCCGGGTACGCAGGCTCATTGCTCGCGCAGGACGTACCCGACGCCGCGCACGGTCTGGATGAGCCGCGGCTCGCCGTCCGCCTCGGTCTTGCGGCGGAGATACCCGACAAAGACTTCGAGGGAGTTCGAGTCGGGCCCGAAGTCGTAACCCCAGACCCGCTCGAAGATCACCCTCCGAGGCAGGACGACGCGTGGATTGCGGGCGAGGAGCTCCAGCAGCGCGAACTCGGTGCGGGTGAGCTCGAGCGCGCGCTCGCCGCACGTGACCTCGCGCGTGGTCGGATCGAGGCGGAGGTGCGCGTACTCGAGGGCGCCGGTCGCGTCGGCCTCGGTTCGTCGTAGCAACGCACGCAGTCGTGCCAGCAGCTCGTCGAGCGCGAACGGCTTGACCAGGTAGTCGTCGGCGCCGGCGTCGAGCCCGGCGACGCGCTCGCCGACGGCGTCCCGTGCCGTCAGCATGAGGACGGCGGTGCCGTCACCCGCGGCGCGCATCCGCCGGCACACCTCGAGGCCGTCGAGATCGGGCAGCCGGAGGTCGAGGACGACGGCGTCGGCGGGATCGTCGTGTTGGCGCTCGAGCGCCTGGAACCCCGCCCCGACGGCGTCGACGACGTATCCCTCGATGCGCAACGCCCGCTCGAGCGAGTCGAGCACCGCCGGGTCGTCGTCGACGACAAGGACGCGCATCGGCCAAGTCTGGCCCGGGAACCTGAAGGTCTTGTGAACCTCCCGGCTCCGGGCCGACTTGGTCATGCGTCGTTACGTGCTGGTGCTGTCGGGCGGACCACCCGGACCGCCGCCGTCACGGGGCGCGCCTGCGCCGCGATCCTTCGGCGGGCCGTCGTTCACCAGCTTGGTGATGCGGTCCTTCAGGCCCGACTTGCGCTCGTTCGCCTGGTCGGCAGTGAGCTTGCCGTCCTTGACCGCCTGGTCGATGTGCGCGGTGGCGTCGGCGACCATCGCGTCGATCACCTTCTGCACGTCGACACTCTGGTCCTTGGCGACCTGGGCGAGGGTCTTGCCGTCCTTGAGCTTGGAGCGGAGATCGTCCGCGCTCAGGTTCAGCGCCTTGGCCGCCGCGTCGAGCTTCGGACCGTGGTCGCCCTTGGGCTTCCCCTCGTTGACGAGCTTGGTGATGCGGTCCTGGAGGTTCGACTTGCGCTCGTTGGCCTGGTCGGCGGTGAGCTTGCCGTCCTTGACGTCCTGGTCGATGTGCGCGGTGGCGTCGGCGACCATCGCGTCGATCACCTTCTGCACGTCGACGCCCTGGTCCTGGGCGACCTGGGCGAGGGTCTTGTTGTTGTCCAGCTTCGATCGCAGGTCGTCGACGCTCAGGTTCAGCGCCTGGGCGGCGGCGTCGAGCTTCGGTCCGTGCCCACCGGGAGGCTGGTTGTTGCCGGTCTGGGCGCCCGCCACGGCGGTGACGGCGAAGCTTTGACCGACGACGCCGCCGCCGGCGAGGGCTGCCACGACGGCCGTCGCAGCGACCAGCCGAGAGGCCCTGAGCTTGGAGCGCATGAGAATCCCTTCTGTCGGGGGTTGGTTGGCGCAGTCTCGGGGACGGGCCTGAATGGCACCTGAACGCGAGCTATGAGTTCGCCCAAGACCTACGCTGCGCCCCGGAAGGCACGAGGGCAGCACCACGCCGGATCCCCGCATGGACTGGTTCGAGGCGCCCGAGTACTGGTTGAGCCGCTTCGTGTTCGAGCGCGCGCTCGGCGTCGTCTACCTCGTCGCGTTCCTCGTCGCCGTCAACCAGTTTCGCCCGCTGCTGGGCGAGCGCGGCCTGCTCCCAGTGCCGCGCTTCGTGCGCATGGTGCGGTTCCGCGATGCGCCGAGCCTGTTCCAGCTCCGCTATTCCGACCGGCTCTTCTCCGTCGTCGCGTGGGCGGGCGTGGTACTGGCGGCGTGCGTCGTCGTCGGACTGCCGCAGGCCGGGCCGATCTGGGCGTCGATGCTCGTGTGGCTGGCGCTGTGGGCGCTGTACGTGTCGATCGTCAACGTCGGGCAGACGTTCTACTCGTTCGGATGGGAGTCACTGCTGTGCGAGGTCGGCGCGCTCGCGATCCTGCTCGGCGACGCGCGCACGGCGCCGCCGATCCTGCTCGTGTTCCTGATGCGCTGGCTGCTGTTCCGGCTCGAGTTCGGCGCCGGGCTCATCAAGCTGCGCGGCGACCGGTGCTGGCGGGACCTGACGTGCCTCCACTACCACCACGAGACCCAACCGATGCCGAACCCGTTGAGCTGGTTCTTCCACCACCTCCCCGGGCGCGCGCACAAGGTCGAGGTTCTCGCCAACCACTTCGCGCAGCTCGTCGTGCCGTTCTTCCTGTTCACGCCGCAGCCGGTCGCCGGCGTCGCGGGCGGGATCATCGTCCTGACGCAGTCGTGGCTGATCCTGTCGGGCAACTTCTCGTGGCTGAACTTCCTCACGATCGTGCTGGCGATCTTCGCGTTCAGCGACGCCGCCCTCGGCCACGTGCTGCCGTTCGACCGTCCCCAGCTCGTCGCGACGCCGCACTGGTACGAGGGGCTCGTGATCGCGCTCACCGTCCTCGTCGCCGTCCTGAGCTACTGGCCGATCCGCAACATGCTGTCGCGCCGCCAGCTCATGAACTTCAGCTTCAACCGCCTCCATTTCGTCGGCACCTACGGCGCGTTCGGTCACATCACGAAGGAGCGCTACGAGATCA
Source organism: uncultured Actinomycetes bacterium (assembly GCA_963747195.1). Lineage (GTDB taxonomy): Bacteria > Actinomycetota > Acidimicrobiia > IMCC26256 > JACDBD01 > JALZAA01. Next base: position 203,136 of record CAVVDV010000004.1, on the reverse strand, counting down.
TCCTCGAAGGCACCGACGGCGCGGGACGGTCCGAGACGTGGAAGGCGTACGAGTTCAAAGGGAAGCCGGGCGACCCGAAGCGCCTGCCACCCCAGGTCGCGCCGTACCACCTCCGTCTCGACTGGCTCATGTGGTTCGCCGCCATGGGCCCTCCCGACCGCTACCCGTGGGTCGTCGAGCTCGTCGGACGACTCCTGGAGGGCGACAAGGCGACGCTCAAGCTCTTGCGTCACAACCCGTTCCCGGACGCGCCGCCGGCGCTCGTGCGCGCCCGCTTGTACCGCTACCGGTTCACGAGCCGCGCCGAGCGGCGCGAGACGAGGGCGTGGTGGGCGCGGACGCCGGTCGCGATGTGGCTTCCGCCGCTCGCGCTCGACTCGACCGGCGCGCTCACGACTTCGGCAACGGGTGCTTCGCGAAGAACTCCCACATGAGCTCGTTGGCGTCGACGACCTTCGTGGACTCGCCGAGCACGGCACGCCGGTTCGGTAAGCCGCCGCCCTAGGCTCCACTGCCATGTCCGAGCACGTCCACGTCCACGCTCCACACGAGCTCACCGAGTCGCACGGCGAGGCGACCACGAGAAGCGAGCGCATCCTGGAGCTCGTCGCCACGCTCCTCCTGGCGCTCGCGACGCTCGGCATCGCGTGGAGCGGGTACCAGGGGGCGCGCTGGAACGGACGGCAGGCACGGGAGTACGCCCAGTCGAACGCGGCGCGGAACTTCGCGAACCGCGCCGCGACAACAGGCGCCCAGAACCGCACGCAGGACCTGCTGAACTTCAACCGCTGGCTCGAGGTCAAGACCGAAGGAAACCAGCAGCTCGCCGATCTCTACCAGCGGCGCTTCCGGCCCGAATTCCTCCCCGCGTTCGAAGCGTGGCTGGCGGAAGACCCGCTGAACAACCCGGCGGCCGAGGCGAGCCCGTTGCGGCTGCCGCAGTACCAGGTGGCCGCCCTCGAGAGGGCCGACCGGCTGGAGGACCGACGGAGACGCAGCATTTCGAGGCCGGGAAGGAAGCCACCGAGCACACCGACTCGTACGTGCTCACCACCGTGTTCTTCGCCGCCGTGCTGTTCTTCGCCGGGATCTCGATGCGGTTCGTCTGGCAACGGATGCGCATCAGCCGTGCTCGCCCTCGGATCGCTGTTCCTCGTCTACGCGATCGTGCTGTCGCGACGCCTTCCGATCCTGTAGCGCCGGCAGGCCTGCGGACGCCGGTAGCCTGCCGGACGTGACGGACTGGAACTTCGCCGCCGTCTGGCGCGGCATCGCGGCGGCGACGCCGGAGCGGGAGGCCGTCGTCTGCGGCGACCGGCGCGTCACCTTCGGCCAGTTCGACGACCGGGCCCGGCGGCTCGCCTGGCACCTCGCCCAGGAAGCCGAGCTCGAGCGCGGCGACAAGGTCGCGATCGACCTGCTGAACTCGCCCGAGTACCTCGAGACGTTCTTCGCCGCGCTGAAGCTCGGCTGCGTGCCCGTGAACGTCAACTACCGCTACCTCGCCGACGAGGTGCACTACGTCGTCGACAACTCCGACGCCAAGGCCGTCGTGCACGGCCCGCGACTTCGCCGACACGGTGAAGAAGGCGCTGAAGCGCATCCAGAAGCCGTGGCGGCCGTTCACGGTTGCGAGACGGGCGAGCAGCTACGAGGCCGCGCTCGCGGCCGCGCCGCCCGCCGCCGGAGTGGGAGCCCGCGCACCAGCCGTCGGGTGACGACCTGATCTTCCTGTACACCGGCGGGACCACCGGCATGCCCAAGGGCGTCATGTGGCGCAACGACGACCTGTACGTCTCGCTCTGGCGGATGGGCCGGCCCGGCACGGATCCGCCCGACCCGATCGCGGCCGTGCGCGACGGCAAGCGCGCCGGCACGTGCCTGCCGGCGTGCCCGCTCATGCACGGCACCGGGCTGTTCATCGCGCTGTCGACGCTCAGCGGCGGCGGCTCGGTGGTGCTCATCGACGCGGCCGGGCTCGACCCGGCACGCGTCTGGAGCGAGGTCGAGCGCAACGCGGTCGAGGTGCTCACGATCGTCGGCGACGTGTTCGCCCGCCCGCTCCTCGCCGCCCTCGACGCCGAACCGACCCGCTGGGACCTGTCGTCACTGCGCGCGATCACCAGCTCCGGCGTCACGTGGAGCCCGGAGACGAAGGCCGGGCTCCTCCGCCACGTCCCCCGGGCCACGCTGCTCGACTCCCTCGGCGCGTCCGAGGGCATGGCGAGCCGCCAGGCCGCCACCGCCGACGACGCCGAGATCAAGCCGGCCCGTTTCGCCGTCAACGACCGGGTGAAGGTGTTCCGCGAGGACTCCGGCGAGGAGGTCACACCCGGGAGCGACGAGATCGGGTTGCTCGCGGTGGGCGGGCGCATCCCGGTCGGCTACTAGCGCGACCCCGACAAGACGGCGCAGACGTTCCGGGTCATCGACGGACGTCGGTACGCCCTCGCCGGCGACTACGCCCAGGTCGACGCGGACGGGACGATCCGGCTCCTCGGGCGGGGCTCGGCGTGCATCAACACGGGCGGCGAGAAGGTGTACCCGGAGGAGGTCGAGCTGACGCTGCGCAAGCACCCGAGCGTGTTCGACTGCGTGGCCGTCGGCGTTCCCGACGATCGCTTCGGCGAGATCGTCGTCGCGCTCGTGCAGGTGACCGGACGGGCATTACCTCGACGAGGCCGAGCTCGACGCGTGGTGCCGAAGCAAGCTCGCCGGCTTCAAGAAGCCGCGGCGGTTCCTGTTCGTCGACTCGCTCGAGCGCAACGCCGCCGGCAAGGCGAACTACCAGATGTTGCGCAAGTTGGCGGCGGAGAAGCTCGGCCAATAGGGTCCCGCGATTTGGGTGGCAGGCACACAAGAGTGCCGGGAAGAAGGCCAGGCCGGCGACGACCTCGACCACCGGCTAACCGAGCTTGCGGATGGCGTTGTCGATCGCGTCGGCGAAGCGGCGCCCACCGGCCGAATAGCCCGAACCTGACGTCGCGAAGTGCTTCCCGTCGGTCGCGCGCACCCGGATTCGCCCGTTGATGCAGCCCTGGATCGATCCTTCGTCGGCGAGGCACGGGAGCGTGTCGGTGTACACGCCGTCGGCGAGCACGGCGTCGCCGGCGTCGACGAACTTCGGCTCCGACGAGTACAGGCCGAGGGTGGCGGGAGCGCTGGTCGCGGAAGGCCGGCGCCGCCGACCCACAGGATCGGCGCGTCCACGCGCCGCTTCAGACGAGCCATGTCGGCCTCGTACTTCGCTCGGACCTGCTCGGGCGTCTGGTAGTCCCTGCATGCACGGCGTCACGTCGTTGCCGACGAACTCGACCACCATCACGCTGGGCTGCTCGACGGTTGCGGCGCGCGCCATCTTGTCGACCCAGTCGCACAGCGCCGTCCCGCCGAACGCGCGGATCTGGTCGGTGCTCCGCAAGTACGGGATCGCCTGCTCGATGAGGCTGTCGCCGAAGACGAGCACCGGGCCCCGCGACCGGGACGGCGTCGAAGGCGCGGTCGACGTGGATGACGATGACGAGGACGAGGACGCGAACCAGGCGAATGCAGCGAGCGCGGCGACGATCGTCAGTACGACAAGGCCACGCTTCATCGAGAACACGCTAACGGTCCCGGGTGAGGACCCGGCCGCGGCGCGGAACGAAAAACCAACTGTTACCTGCCCGTTCGTGCCCGTGCTGGGCAACCTCAGGTTACTCCGTCTTCTGGAAACTCCGGACGGCGAGAGCGAGCATCGCGATGCCCAGCGTGAGCACTATGAGCACTTCGGTCCAGATCGGGACGACCCAGCCGTTGATCGTCAACGGCGCGGCGTCTTGCCCGCCGAGCATCACCCGGCGGATCGGGTCGATGCCGTACGTCGCGGGGTTCAGGCGGGTCACCACCGCCAGCCAGGTCGCCAGCCCCGCCAGCGGGAAGATCGCGCCGGACAGGAACAGCATCGGGTTCACGACCAACCCCATCACCATCTGGAAGCTCTCCATGCGCTGCATGCGGCTGGCGATCACGATGCCGAACGCCGTCAAGGAGAACGCGAGGAGCACCAGCAGCGGGATGACCTCGATGATCTGGATCGCGTCGAGGTGCACGCCGACGATCGGTGCCGCGATGAGCAGGATCAGCCCCTGCGCCGCCGCGACCGTGCCGCTGCCCGCGGCCTTGCCGAGCACGAGCCCGGCGCGGCTGACCGGCGCCACGAGCATCTCGCGGAGGAACCCGAACTCGCGGTCCCACACGATCGAGATCGCCGAGAAGAGGCTGCTGAACAGCACCGACATCGCCATGACGCCGGGGAGGATGAACTGCTGGTAGTCGACGCCGCCGGCGCTGTTCTGCCCGACGAGCGGCTTGATCCCGGCGCCGAGCACGAACAGGAACAGGATCGGCTGCGCCAGCCCCGACACGATCCGGGCCGGCGTGCGGCGGAAGCGGATGATCTCGCGCTTCCAGACCATGCCGATGGTGCGCAGGTTCCTGATGAGCGCGCCCTCGGGTGAGGGCGGCGCGGTCGAGCCGACGTCGGTGACGCCGGTGCCCGGCAGCGGTTGCGCAGTGGTCGCCATCAGCCGCGCCGGAAGCCCCGGACCATCGGGTTCGCCCTGAGCTGGTCGCCGGCACCCGCTTCGGCGTCGCGCATGTCGCGCCCCGTGTACTGGATGAACACGTCGTCGAGGCTGGGGCGGCGCACGTTCACGTTGCGGACGCCGACGGTCAGGTGCTCGAACATGCGGGGCACGAACGACTCGCCGTCCGGCACCCGCATGCGAAGCCCGTCACCCTCTTCGAGCACCTCTCCCTCCACACCGAGTCCGCGTGCGATCTCGTCGCGCGCGATGGGGTCGTCGGCGGTCTCGATGGTCACCGTGTCGACGCCGACCGACGCCTTCAGCGCGCCCGGCGAGTCGATGGCGACGATGCGGCCCCGGTCGATGATCGCGATGCGGTCGCACCGCTCCGCCTCGTCCATGTAGTGGGTCGTGAGGAACATCGTCGTGCTCTCGCGCACGCGGAGCTCGTCGACGTAGTCCCAGATGTGCACGCGCGTCTGGGGATCGAGCCCGATCGTCGGCTCGTCGAGGAACAGCACCCGCGGCGTGTGGAGCAGGCCGCGGGCGATCTCGAGGCGGCGCTTCATGCCCCCGGAGTAGAAGCGGGCCTGCTGGCTCGCCCAATCGGTGAGGCCGACCATGTCGAGCAGCGGGTCCATGCGCCGCTTGATCTCGGCGCCGTGGAGCCCGTAGAGGACGGCGTGGAAGCGGAGGTTCTCCTCACCGGTGAGGTAGTCGTCCAGGGTCACGTCCTGGAAGACGAGACCGATGCTCGAGCGCACCTCGTTGCGGGCGTGCACCACGTCGTAGCCGGCGACGCGGGCCTCGCCGCCGGTCGGGTGAAGGAGCGTGCACAGCACGGAGATCGTGGTCGTCTTGCCGGCGCCGTTGGGACCGAGGAACCCGAACAGCTCACCCGGCTCGACCGAGAACGAGATCCCGTCGACGGCCGTGAAGTCCCCGAACCGCTTGACGAGGCCGTCGACCTCGACCGCCCGACCCCCGTTCGTCCCGTTCGTCGCAACCACAACGGGTCAGGCTACCGGCCGCGCGATCGACCCTTGTCATCGGTCATCGAACACACGCACGAGCGGGCTCGCCCCGCCCGTGCGCGCGTCCGAGAGCTACTTCCGGTCGGGCGGCACCGGCTCACACGCGCCCGGCGACCCCGGTGGGATCAGGACGCACAGCGGCGTGCACCGCGCTCAGTTCGGGCGCCGGCTCGAGATTCGCCGCCGGCGGCTGCGTTTCCTGCCCCGGCGGGCAGAAGTTCACGCAGCCCGGAATGTCGACGCCCGGAAGGCATGGAATCGGGATGCGAATGCAGCGTTGCGCCGCCTGTGCGAAGGGCTGCACCGTTCCCGGGTCCGAGGGCGGGCAGATCGGCACACACGCCGGCGCGGGCACGGGCCCGGGGTCGGCCAGCTTCGTGTTCGGATCCGTCTGCGGCTCCTGGCCGGGCAGGCAGATCGGTGTGCAACCCGGATCCGTGGGTGCGGCCTCGGCCAGAGCGCGCGGATCGCCCGTGTTGGTCGGTTCGGAATGCAGATCTGCGGCAGCTCGCTCGCCGGCGGCGGTGCCGGCGGCTGCTTGAGCGGCTCGCAGGCGACCAGCGCCAGTCCTGCGAGCGCCAGCACGCCGACGAACATGCGTCGTCCGGCGCGGTGTCGAAAAATCCTGCCCATGGTCCCCCCTGTGGTCGTGGGATCGTGTGATGCACGACCTCCCCCGCCCGCTCCCTTCCGTCATCGGCACTCTCCGCGGCAACCTTGAGCGCCCGCTGGGAAGGCACGGCCCCCGCGATCCGGTCCATCGCCGAGACAAATGCCTATATCGTCCGATCCGGTCATAGACCGTCGGAAAGGCCGCGTCCTGTGTGCGGTGGGTTCCTCCCGGCGAAGCCATTTTCGCGAGTAATCGGGACTTTCGACCCTGCCCCCGATCCGGGCAACGTGTCATCGTCACGATTCGTGAGGCTCTGCGTACCGAACCGCTCGAAGTTCTCCGCCCTGAGTTGGGGCGGTACGCGGCGCAAGCCGGGGCACCGGCGCCTCCTCCAGAGGGATATGCAAATGGGTGAAGTGATGAAGTCGCTTCCTGGCGGTGAGCTGGTGGCCCACTCGCTCAACTCGTCGGGTCAGGACCGGGGCGACTTCGCCTAGCAGCCGCCTGCTGGAAACCCTTCCCCCGAAAACGCGATCCCCGTGGAGTGACGGCGCCGGTCCTCGGCGCCTCACCCTTCAACTGCTCCGGCGCCCTCTCGGTCAGCTTCGGCTCGAGCGTTCGGCCGCGCCGGCTCCCCGCCGCATCGCGGGGTGGTCGGGCACCTCGCCCGGTTCGGCGACCCGCGCCGAGCGGACCGACCGGTCCCGGCCTTCACGCTTGGCGGAGTAGAGCGCGGCGTCGGCCGCTGCCACCAGCCGCTCACCGTCGCCGGCGTTCACCGGCATCGCGCCCACCCCGGCGCTGACCGTCACCGGTACCGCGGTCACGTCGAGGGCGACGGCCGCCCGCAGCCGCTCGGCCACGGCGAGAGCATCATCGCCGGTGCAATCGGGCAGCAACACCACGAACTCGTCGCCCCCGTAGCGGGCGGGAAGGTCGCTCGCCTTGGTGTTGCCGACCATCGCCCGCGCGACCTCGCGCAGCACAGCGTCGCCGGCTTGGTGACCGACGGTGTCGTTCACGTCCTTGAAGTGGTCGACGTCGAGCACGACGAGTGCGAGCGGCGCCTTCCGCCGGTGCGAGCGGGCCACCTCCCGCTGCAGCGTCTCCTCGAACAGCCGGCGATTGGCGAGGCCGGTCAGGCCGTCGCGGGTGGCGAGATGCTCGATCTCGGAGAGCAGTGCCGCGTTGCGCAACGCGGCCGCGGTCTGGCTCGCCGACTGGGCCAGCGTCTCGACCGTGACGCCGGGTATCTGCGCCCGTGGGCCCCGCCCCCATTCGGCGAGCGCGACACCCAGTGCCTCGCCGTCCGCAACCAGCGGCACGACGGCGACGTTGCGGCCGAACGGCAGCAGCTGGTCGAGCACCGGGTCGTCGTCGAGCGACCGTACGAGGGCGGGCGCTTCCGCCCGCCAGACCTGCTCGGGCAGGGGGCCGATCCCGGCCGGGCTCGTGAGCCGGGAGACGCCGTCCGCCGTCGCCGTCGCTCCCTGCCAGTGCTCGCCGTCGCGGACGAGGACCAGCGCGCGGGGAACCCGAGGCGGGCCTGTGTGTGCCCGGCGAGCACCAGCGCGACATCGTCGGCGGTGCGCACGTGCTCGAGCTCGAAGCCGAGCTCGACGAGGGCGTGCAACTCGGCGCGGCTGCGGCGCAATGCCCGCTCGTTGACCGACGAGAACACGGCGGCACCCATCGCGAACAGCAGCAGGCCAACGGAGTTGAGGGCGGCGTCGCCGAAGCTGCCGGTGGTGCGATCGCCGAGCAGACCGGCCGAGGCCGCGGCGTGTCCGAGGAAGAGCAACAGCGCGTACCAAACCGCGAGCTTCAGCCCGGTGCGGTACGACACGACGAGTGTCACCGCGGTGACGTCGAAGAACACGAGCGGCCGCACCCAGCTGTCGGAACCACCGGTGAACACGAGGGCGAGCGCGAGGAACACCCCGTCCAGCAGCAGCATCCACGACATCGTCGGATGGACGAGCCCCGGAGCGCGGCGCCGAACGATCTCGACTCCGGCCGTGAGCACCAGGTAGGCGGCGACCAGCGGCACCACCTCGCGGGCATCGCCGTCGAGGAACCCGATGGCGGCGACGGCGGCGGCGAGGAACACCCGCAACCACTGGACGACGGCCAGACGGTCCGTCAGCCGAACGTGCTCGCCGGGGCCCCCGATGGCGTTCACCGGAAGCGGCGGAAGTCGCCGGGGCGGTCGCCCAGCTTCGGGTCGCGCCGGTCGACCCGGCCGTGGACGGCGAGGAACACGAGCACCGCTGCCATCAGCAGGAGCAGGGCCGTGAACGACCGCTCGGCGACCGTCCTCGGGGACTCGGCGCGCCGCTCCCCACCTGCGTCCTGGGCCGCCGGCGGTGGCGCGGCGTCGACCTGCGCCGGCGCAGGCGCGTCGGGCACCGGCGCGGCTGCCGGTGACGCTGCTCCCACCGGGGCGGCCGTCGGCGACGAGGCGGGCACCACCGCACCGGCGGGCGGCGCCAGCGGGGGCGCCGACGACAGCAGCACGTCGGCCAACGGAGCCGGCGACAGCAGCACGTCGGCCGACGGAGCCGGCGACGGCGCCTCGGGCGCTGACGGGGTTGCGGGTGCGACGGGCGCGGCTTCGGGCGCGGTGGGCGCAATGACGGGCGCGGTCAGCCCGACGACGGGCGCGGCAAGCGCCGCCGGTGCTTCCGTGAGCCCGTTCGCCGACGGAGCCGCGGCCGCGCTGCGGTGCGCGCCGCGCGCTCAGGGCCGGCAGTCGCGGTCGCCGGCGGCTCGGCGGGCGCGGCATCGCCGCCGTCGCGGCCGCGTTGGACCCGGTCCGGCTTCTCGTGGACGTCGCCGACGCGGTCGGTGCGGCGGTCGGCACCGCCGCGATCGTCCGACCGGCCGCCCGTCGGGCCGTCGGCGAAGCCGGGCGCGGCCGAGCCGAGGAGCGAGACGACCACAATGCTCAGCAAGACGGCTACCCACGCCGTTCTCGCGCGAGCGCTGGGTCGTGGAGCGAAGACGCCAGGACCGGTATGCACGAGACCCTCGTCGCGACTATCGGCTCACCGGGGTGCGAAACTTGAGCCCTTCGAGGAGGTGAGCCGTGCTGGCAGCGTTCTCCGTGACCCCGCTGGGAGCGGGCGATTCCGTCGGCGAGTTGGTCGCCGACGCAGTACGGATCGTACGCGAGAGCGGGCTCCCGAACGAGACGAACGCGATGTTCACGAACATCGAGGGTGAGTGGGACGAGGTGATGACCGTCATCCACCGCTGCGTGCAGGCAGTGGCGGCGCGGTCACCGAGAGTGAGCATCGTGATCAAGGTCGACTACCGCCCCGGGGCCACCGACGCGTTGCACAGCAAAGTGGAGACGGTCGAGCGGGAGCTGGGCCGCGCCGGAGCCCACGACGGCTACGAAGAGCAGGACTGAATGCACTTCGTGCAGTACTACCTGGACTGCCTTTCCCAGGCGGCGGCGTGATCCCCGGCGCCGCGAACCTGCCGCTCCCGCAGCTCAAGGAGCGGATGAGCGAGCTGGACCCGACGCGCCCTACCGTCGTGTACTGCGCGAGCGGCTACCGCTCGTCGATCGGCGCCAGCGTTCTCGCCGCCGCCGGCTTCGACGACGTGTCCGACCTGCTCGGCGGGTACGACGCATGGAAGCTGCAGCAGGCCGGGCGGGAGAAGGAGCCGAAGGCATGACACCGCCCGACGTGGACCACATCGATCCGACCGAGGGCAGGCGCCGGGTCGACGCCGGGGCGCTGCTGCTCGACGTGCGCAACCCGGACGAGTGGCAGGCGGGTCACGCCGAGGGCGCGGCGTGGATCCCGATGAGCCAGCTCGCGGAACGCCAGGAGGAGCTCCCCACCGACCGCGAGATCGTCGTCATCTGCAAGACGGGCAGTCGGTCGGCCCAGGTCGCGAAGGCGCTGGTCGCCGCCGGCTACGGGGCCGTCAACGTCGCCGGCGGGAGCGAGGCCTGGCAGGCGGCCGGCCTGGCGATCGTCACCGACGACGGCCGGCCCGGCGCCGTCGCCTGAGGACGCAGATGCCGCGCTACGTCGGCCAGCGGATCCCGCAGATCCAAATGGGCGGCGAGCTCGCCGACGACGTGCTCGTGGACGTCCGCGATCCCGGCGAGTTCGGGGCCGGACACGCGCCGGACGCGTGGTCGATCCCGCTCGACCAGCTCGAAGCCCAACGCTTCACCTTGCCAATGAACCGGCGGCTCGTCGCGATGTCCCGCACGGGCGAGCGGAGCGCCGACGCCACCGTCGAACTGCGCGAGATGGGCTTCCAGGCCGTGAACTTCGACGGCGGGTTGGAGGCGTGGGCGGCCGCGGGCGGAGCGATCGTCACCGACGACGGCGGACCCGGCCGGCTGGCCTGACCCGTGCGGCGGGCCACGCTCCTGCTCGTGGTCGCACTCGCGGTCGCGGTCGGGTGCGCCGGCGGGACGAGCGCGCGCAACGGTGCGCCGGAGGCGAAGAGCCCGGCCGACATCCCCGTTCCGAGGACGCCGGCCGCGACGGCTGCGTCACTGAAGCAGGTCGAGCGCGCCCTCCGCGCACCGAAGACCCGGCCCGCCGACCTCCCCCGCCTCGGCTGGGAGCAACAGAACGCGTACCGGGCGTTGACCGCCCACCCCGACTGGTTGCGACGTGTGCGTGGCGAAGCTGCCCGCCGACGTGCAGCCGATCGTGACCGCCAACGAGCGCGCCGGGCGCGACTTGCAGGCACTCGGGGGCGAGGGACCGCGGCCGCGACGGCTTCCCGACTGGAACATCGTGTCGCCGCTGCCGGTCGAAGTGCTCCGCTCCTACTACGGCGAAGCTGAAGCGGCGACGGGCATCCCGTGGGCGTATTTCGCGTCCATCCATCTCGTCGAGACCAGGCTGGGACGGATCCGCGGGACGAGCACCGCGGGCGCGCAGGGCCCGATGCAGTTCATCCCCGAGACGTGGGCGCGCTACGGGCAGGGCGACATCAACGACAACCACGACGCGATCCTGGCCGCGGCGCGCCTGCTGCAGGCGAACGGCGCGCCGGGCGACATCGGCCGGGCGTTGTTCCGTTACAACAACAGCCAGCGGTACGTCGACGCGGTGCAGGCGTACGCGCAACTCATGCTGTCGGACGAGCGCGCGTTCCTCGGCTATTACCAGTGGCAGGTGTATGCCGCGACGACCAAGGGCACGTTCGTCCTGCCCGAGGGCTACCCGGGCAAGGCGGCGCGCCGCGTCACCCCTTCGAGCGGCTGACCGGCTTCCATACCGTCTCGCCGCGTAGCTCGACGCGGGTTGGCCCCGAGGCCATGGCGAGTGGCCCGGCGGCCGCCGCCGGCCGGTGGGGGGTCCTCCGGCGAGGGCTGCGGCCGCCGGAGCCACCGAGAACTGGATCGGTCATCCGGCGCGCATGATCTGAAGACCGGCGGACGGCGCCATCCGCGGGGTCGCGCACGAGCACGACATCGTCGGGCGACGTGGGTCGGGCGTCGCGATCCTGATCAGGCGACGACCCATGTTCCCCCCTTTGGGACCCCGACGACCGAAAGTCTTACATGTCCGGGATGGCCGTGTCTTGGTCGAGTGGGCGAGTTAGGCGCCGAGCCACGTTTTGGCGCGTCGCGCTATCGGGGTGGGCCAGACTCGTGGCATGCAGGCGGCGGCGATCCTCGTGCTGTCCTTTGCGGTCGGGGCCATCCCGTTCTCGTACGTCGCGGCCCGGCGGGCACGCGGGCGTCGACCTCCGCCGGGTCGGCACGGGCACCGTCTCCGGCACGTCCCTGTACCGGGTCGCCGGGTTCGGGCCGCTGGCGGCGGCGGGCATCCTCGACGTCGCCAAGGGGGCGGCCGGGCCCGGCCTCGCCATGGCGGCGGGTCACCCGGCGCTGGCGGCCGTGGCCGGCGGCGCCGCGGTCGTCGGCCACAACTGGTCGCCGTTCCTCCGCGGCGCGGGCGGGCGGGGCATCTCCCCGCGCTCGGCGCGCTGCTCGTCGTCGCGTGGCCGGGCGCCGTGCTGCTGCTCGCCGGCCTGATCCTCGGGAAGGTGTTCGGCGAGACCGCGCTTGGCGGCTTCGTGGCCGAGGTAGCACTGACGCCGGTACTGGCCGTGACGCACGGCGCGGTCGGCGCGCTCGCCGGCATCTCCATCGCGGTCCCGATGCTCGTGAAGCGCGTCGTCGGCAACGCGCCGGCGAAGCCCCCGCGCTGGCCAGACGTACCGCAATCGCATCCTGTACGACCGCGACGACCGCGTAGCCTCCCAGACGCCGTGAGCGTCGGGACGCTCGTCCGCCGCCAGAGTTACCGGGACCTGCTCGTCGGGCAGGCCGTCTCGGCGCTCGGCGACTGGATGGGCACGATCGCGTTCATGGCGCTGACGCTCGCGATCACCGGCTCGCCCGCCGCCGTCGGCGGGATCCTCGCGCTGCGGCTGCTCCCCGCCGCGATCGGCGGCCCGCTCGCGGCGCGGGCGGCGAGCCGCTGGGACCGCCGCCGCACGATGCTGACGATGGACGCTCGCGCGCGCCGCGATGATCGCGCTCGTCCCGCTCGTGCGCGGCCTGTGGTGGATCTACCTGTGGGCGTTCCTCGTCGAGGTGGCGAGCATCGTGTTCCTCCCTGCGCGCGACGCGTCGATCCCCGACCTCGTCGACGGCAACGACCTCCCGCTCGCCAACGGACTGATCCTCGGCTCGTCGTACGGGAGCATCCCGCTCGGCGCGGCGGCGTTCGCCGCGGTTGCCGCCCTCCCGGGGAGCGACATCGGCGGCCGGACGCACGCGCTGGTGTTCTGGATCGACGCGCTCACGTTCCTCGTGTCGTTCTTCTGCATCGCCCGCGCCACGACCTCGCCGGCGCGGCGGCTGCCGATCGGCCCACCGAGAACGCCGGCTTCCGGGGCGCGTTCCGCATCCCGCTGGTCCGGGCGGTGATGCCGGCGGCGGCCGCGGTCGCGCTGGGGCTGGGGGCGCTGTTCTCGCCCGGCATCGTGTTCGTCCGCGAGGTGCTCGACGCCAGCGACGCCGAGTTCGGCTGGCTCATCGCGCTGTTCGGCGTCGGCGCCGTGCTCGGCATCGCCGCGCTGCAGCGCGCGCCGGGCGGCGACGCGATCCAGCGCACCGCGCTCGGGACGCTCGTGATCGGGGTCGTCGTCGCCGTGTTCAGCCTGTCGCCGGATCTGTGGGTGGCGTACCTGGGCGCGGTCGGCTTCGGCGCCGCCGCCGCCTTCACGCTCGCCGCCGGGATGGGCGCGTTGCAGTCGCAGCTCGACGGGCAGGAGCGCGTCCTCGCGTTCGCCGCGTTCCACGTCGTGATCAGGGTGGCGCTCGCCCTGGCGGCCGTCGGCGCCGGCCTCGCCGCCGCCCTGCTCGGCGCCGTGACCTGGCCGCTGATCGGCCGGCTCGAACCGTCACGGGTCGTGCTCCTGTGCTCGGGACTGCTGGTCGTCGCCAGCGCGACGGCCGTACGCGAACGGCGGCGGGCGCCGTGACCGTCGCCATCGTCACCGACAGCGCCGCCGCCCTGCCGGCCGAGCTCGTTGCGAGGCATCGGATCACCGTCGTCCCGATGTGGCTCACGATCGGCGGCGAATCCGTTCGCGAAGGCGAGCGGCCGCTGAGCGAGCTGCTGGGTGACGAGCGCGTCTCGACGTCGGCCCCGCGCCGGGCGAGTTCGAGGAGGCCATCGAGTCGCGCCTCGGCGACGACGGCGTCCTCGTCCTCACGATCGCGGCCAGCATGAGCGGCACGCACGAGTCGGCGGCGATCGCCGCCGGTCAGCTCGGCGACCGCGTGCGCGTGGTCGACACCGCGACGGCCGCGGGCGCCGAAGCGCTCGTCGTGCTGGCGGCGGCAACCGCCGCCGAACGGGGCGCGTCGCTCGACGAGGTGGAGGCCGAGGCCAAGGACGTCGTCGAGCGCGTGCAGCTCGTCGCCGCCGTCCCGAACCTCGACCACCTCGTGCGCAGCGGCCGCGTCCCGGGCATCGCCGGCTGGGCCGGGCGACGCCTCCGCATCAACCCGCTGTTCGAGTTCCGCGGCGGACGGGTCCACCGGCTGCGGCCGGCGCTGAGTCCGCGATGCCGCCACCGACCGCATGGTCGGACGCCTCCTGCGCTCACGCGAGCCGAGCACCCGGCTGCACGTGGCCGCGCTGCACGCGCTGGCACCCGGCGCGGCCGAAGGTCTGCTCGAGCGGGTCGAGGCCGAGGTCACGCCGGCGACGAAGTTCGTCGGCGAGTTCGGGTCGGTGATGGTCGTGCACACCGGGCCCGGCCTCTACGGCCTCGCCTGGTGGTGGGAGCCGGACGGCCGGGACGACCCGATGCGTGCGTAGGGGCGCTATCGGGCTCCGGCGCACGCATCGAGGGGTCGAGCGCCCAGTCGACGGCGTCGCGGATCGCGGCGACGGACTGTGGAGCGAAGGCGTGGCCCATGTCGGGGACGATGCGGAGGCGGCGCGGCTCGTCCGCGACCTCGTAGAGCTCGGCAGCGTCGGACGCGGGCACGAACCGGTCGGCGGCGCCGTGCAGGAACGCCACCGGCGCCTGCACCCTCGGGACGAGGCCGATCGGCGGTTCGGGATTCGTCCAGCGCGGGGCGACCTGCACGCCCATCCAGCGCGACGCCACGGCCCGGCCCACCCGGGTGCGGGTGAGCCCGGCGGCGAGCACGCCCTGCACGTTGCGGGGGAGCCGCCACTGCGCCGGGCAGCTCACCGACACGACCCCGGCGAGCCCGTCGGCGTGGGCGGCGTACCGCAAGGCAGCGATCGCGCCCATCGACGCGCCGACGAGCACCACGCGGTCGTTGCGCTCGCGCGCGGCCTCGACCGCCGCCGCGACGTCGTGGCGCTCGAGATCACCGAGCGTCGAGTGGCCTTCCGAAGTGCCGTGACCGCGCGCGTCGTAGCACACGACATCGACGCCATCGGCGTGCAGCGCTTCCGCCACGTCGCAGACGGCGGGGTCGTTCGCCGACGCGGTGAATCCGTGGACGAGGACGACGGCCGCCCGCGGCGCGTCGGTGCGCACCCAGTGACGGCCGGTGAGCACGACGTCGTCGGTGGTGGTGAACAGTGGTGTCGGCCGCGCTCCGCCCCGGGCAGCCTCTCTCGGGTTGATGCACTCACAGTGCCACAAGTTGGTCGCGTCCGGGGGGTCGGGGCGGGGCCGCCTGCACGACCCGGCGGTAGCCTCGGGGAAATGGACCCGCCGCGCCGGCCGCCGGCCTTCGATCGGGCCGAAGCGCTCGGACGCCTGGCAGCGGAGCAGTTCGACGTGCTCGTGGTCGGGCGGCGGGATCACCGGCGCCGGCGTCGCCGCTCGACGCCGCCACCCGGGGATTGCGCACCGCGCTCGTCGAGCGGGACGACTTCGCGTCGGGCACGTCGTCGAAGAGCTCGAAGCTCGTGCACGGCGGGCTCCGCTACCTGCAGCAACGCGAGTTCGGCCTCGTCTACGAGGGCCTGGACGAGCGCCAGATCGCGCTGCGCAACGCCCCGCACCTCGTGCGGGTCCTCCCTTTCCTCATCCCCGTGCTCACCAAGGACGGTGCCGATCAACCGGCGCCTCGCCCGCGCCCTGGGCGGCGCCCTGTGGATGTACGACCTCACCGGTGGGTTGCGCATCGGCAAGCGGCACAGAGCGCGTCTCGACCGACCAGGCGCGTCGCGCACATGCCGACGCTGCGGGCCGATCGCGTCGCCGGCGGCTACCTCTACTACGACGCGCAGACCGACGACGCCCGCCTCACGCTCGCCCTCGTGCCGGACCGCGGCCGCGCACGGCGCGGTGGTCGCCAACTACGCCGGCGTGACGTCGCTGCGGAAGGACGACGCGGGACGGGTGCGCGGCGCGCGCGTGCAGGCCGACGGGGACGAGGTCGAGGTCCGGGCGGACGTCGTCGTGAACGCGGCCGGGGTCTGGACCGACGACGTGCGCGCGCTCGACGAACCGAGTCACCCGCACTCGATCCGGCCCGCGAAGGGCATCCACATCACGGTGCCGTGGAGCAAGGTGCGCAACGACATCGCCGTCGTCGTGCCCGTGGCCGAAGGACCAGCGTTCGGTCTTCGTCGTGCCGTGGGGCGACCTCACGTACGTCGGCACCACCGACACCGACTACGACGGTCCGCTCGACGATCCCGAGTGCACGCCCGACGACGTCGCCTACCTGCTCCGGGCGCTGAACGCCGTGATCACCGAGCCGGTCGGTC
The DNA here is from genome assembly GCA_963747195.1 of uncultured Actinomycetes bacterium. Classification (GTDB taxonomy): domain Bacteria; phylum Actinomycetota; class Acidimicrobiia; order IMCC26256; family JACDBD01; genus JALZAA01. The sequence goes on along the minus strand of CAVVDV010000004.1, from coordinate 186,713 downwards.
GAGGACGACGTGCTGGGCACGTGGGCGGGGCTCCGGCCGCTGCTGCGCACCGCCGCCAACGACCGCACCGCCGACCTCTCCCGCCGGCACGCGGTGCGCGCGCTCCGAGGGCGGCCTGATCACGGTCACCGGCGGCAAGCTCACGACGTACCGGCGGATGGCCGCCGACACGGTCGACGAGGTCGACGCGATGCTCGGCAAGCGGCGCCGCTGCCGCACCAAGCGCCTGCGGCTGCTCGGGGCGGACGGGTACGAGGCGCCGCCCGACACCAACGAGCCGAGCCGTCACGTGCACCTCGCCCACCGCTACGGCACCGAAGCGGCGCTGGTCGAGGCGCTCGTCGACGACGACCCCGCGCTGGGCGAGCCGCTCGTCCCCGGCCTGCCGTACCTGCAAGGCCGAGGCCGTGTACGCGGTGCGCCGCGAGATGGCCCGCACGCTCGACGACGTGCTCTCGCGGCGGACCCGGGCGCGCCTGCTGGCGCGCGACGACTCGGCCGCGGCGGCCGACGACGCCGCCGCGCTCGTCGGACGCGAGCTCGGCTGGGACGACGCCGAGCGCGCCCGGCAGGTCAAGGAGTACCGGGCGGCGGTGGCGGCCGAGCGCGACGCCGCCGACCTGCCCGAGACCGCGCTCGGGGACCTAGCCGGCGGCGATGGGCACGACCGGGCAGCCGACGCCACCGATCGCGTTCGGTGGGCCCGCGACCGACGTGCGCGCGCACCTCTCGGCGCCGGCGGTCACGGTCGACGGCGAGGTGCTCCGGCGGCTGCGCTCGGCGTGCGCCGACGTGACCGTCGACGCCGCCGCGGTCGCTGAGGCGAGCCGCGACTGGTGGCCGCTGGCGATGATCTGGGCGCTCGACGGGCAGGTCGCGGCGCGCGCCGGCGCGGTGGCGCGGCCGGCGACGGCCGGCGAGGTCGCGGCGGTGCTGCGCGTCTGCAACGACGCGCGCGTCCCGGTGACGCGCGGCGGCGGGGCGCAGCGGCGTGTGCGGCGCGAGCGTTCCGGTGCACGGCGGCGTGCGTGCTCGACCTCTGCGCGCTCTCGCGGCATCGTCGACGTCGACCGCGAGTCGCTCGTGCTCGACGTCCTCGCCGGGCACGTTCGGCACCTGGCTCGAGGACACGCTGCGCGCCGAGCACGGCGTCGACGCTCGGCCACTGGCCGCAGTCGATCGACCTGTCGACGGTCGGCGGGTGGCTCGCGTGCCGCGGCGCGGGCCAGTACTCGACCGCGCTACGGCAAGATCGAGGACATGGTCGTCGGCCTCGACGTCGTGCTCGCCGACGGCCGCGTCGATCCACACCGGCGGCGCGCCGCGCGCCGCCGTCGGTCCCGACCTCACCAGCTGTTCGTCGGCAGCGAGGGCACGCTCGGCGTCATCACCGGCGCGCGGCTGCGGCTGCATCCGGCGCCGCGCGGCCGAGCAGCGCGCCGCGTTCGGGTTCGCGTCGTTCGGCGACGGGCTCGAGGCGTGCCGGCGGATCCTGCACCGCGGCGCCACGCCGGCGGTGCTCCGCCTCTACGACGCGATCGAGGCGCGACCGGAGCTTCCAGACCGGCGACCGGCACGTCGCTGCTCGTGCTGGACGAAGGCGACCCCGAGCTCGTCGACGGCGTGATGAACGTCGTGCGCCGAGGAGTGCGTCGACGCCGGCGCCGAGCGGCTCGACGACGAGCTCGTCGGCCGCTGGCTCGAGCACCGCAACGACGTCGCCGCCCTCGAGGCGCTGATCTCGCCGCGGCTACGTGGTCGACACGATGGAGATCGCCGGCCGGTGGCGCGACCTGCCGACGATGTACGCCGAGGCGCACGCGGCGATCCAGGCGGTAGGCGGCACCCTGGCGGCCTCGGCGCACCAGTCCCACTCCTACCCCGACGGCGCGTGCCTCTACTTCACGTTCGCGGGCCAGCTCGCGCCCGACGGCCGCGAGGCGTACTACCGGGCGGCGTGGGACGCCGGGACCCGGGCCGTGCTGGCCGACGGCGGCGCCCTCAGCCACCACCACGGCGTCGGGCTCAACCGGGCCCGCTTCGTCCGCGAGGCGCTCGGCGAGGCGTTCGACGTGCTGGCGGCGGTGAAGACGGCCCTCGACCCGAACGGGATCCTCAACCCGGGCAAGCTCGGCCTGCCCGACCCCTGGGCCGTGGGCGGCCGACGCGGCCTGGCCCGACGTGTCCCTGCACGCATCGGAGCGCCGTGAGCATCCTCGTCGTCGACGTGGGCACGTCGTCGGTGCGGGCGGCCGATCGTCGACGGCGACGCCCGGGTCGTGCACGAGCAGCACGCGGCCGCTGCTCCCGTCGTCGCCCGCGCCCGGCCTGGTCGAGTTCGACGCGGCCGCGCATGGCCGGCGACCGCGCTCGACGCCGCCCGCGCCGCGCTCGACGCCGGCGGCCCCGTCGACGCCGTCGGCATCGCCAACCAGCGCGGCTCGACGGTCGTGTGGGACCGCGCCACGGGCGAGCCGGTCGGGCCCGCGCATCGGCTGGCAGGACCTGCGCACCGTCGGCCGCTGCCTCGAGCTGCGCGGCGACGGGCTTCCGGCTCGCGCCGAACGTCGTCGGCGACCAAGCTCGAGTGCGCTCCTCGACCACGTCGACCCGGAGCGCGGTCGCGACCTGTGCTTCGGCACGGTCGACACCTGGATCGCGTGGATGCTGTCCGACGGCGCGCTGCACGTGACCGACGCGAGCAACGCCGCCGTCACCGGGCTCCTCGCCGCCGACGCGCTCGGCTGGGACGGAGGAGCGCGCTCGAGGCGCTGCGCATCCCGGCGTCGATGCTTCCGACCATCGTCGACTCGTCGGGGATCGTCGGCGAGGCGACGGCGCTGCCCGGCGCGCCGCCGATCGCCGGGCTCGCCGGCGACCAGCAGGCGTCGCTCCTCGGCCAGGGCTGCGTGCACTGCCGGCGACGCCAAGATCACGTTCGGCACCGGCGGGATGCTCGACCTCGTGCTCGGGCGCGAACCGGCCCGCCGTTCGAGACGCGCGGCCGGGCGGCACGTTCCCGATCGTCTGCCTGGCGCGTCGGCGGCACCGACACGTGGGGCCTCGAGGCGATCATGCTGGCGGCGGGCACGAACATCGAGTGGCTGCGCGACGACCTCGGCGTGATCGCGAGCGCGGCCGAGAGCGCACGACGTCGCGTCAGCAGTGCGACGACACCGGCGACGTCGTGGTACGTGCCCGCGCTGCTCGGCCTCGGCACCCCGGCGTGGGACTACGGCGCCCGCGGCACCGCTGCTCGGGCTCACGCGCGGCACCGGCCGTCCGCAGGTCGTGCGGGCGGTGCTCGAAGGCATCGCCCACCGCGGCGCCGACCTCGTCGAGGCGGCCGAGGCCGACTCGGGCATCGCCGTCCCGCGTCTGCGCATCGACGGCGGGCATGACGCGCGAACCCGACGTTCGTGCAGGCGCTCGCCGACGCCGGGCAGCGAAGCCGGTCGAGGTCTCGCCCGTGATCGAGGCGACGACGCTCGGCGCCGGCGTTCCTCGCCGGGCTCGCCGTCGGCACCTGGCGCGACGAGGACGACGTCGCCGCGACCTGGTCGCCGCGCCAGCGCGTCGAGCCGCAGCGCAAGCTCGACCGCGACCGTTGGCGCGAGGCGTCCGCGCCGGGCCGCCCGCTGGATCCCCGACTCTCAGCGCGGTCGACTTTTGACGCGCGCCCGGGCAACACTGGCGCGGCATGACACCAGCAACTCGCAACGCTCCTCGAACAGCTCCTCGGGCCCGACCTGCCGATCGCGATCGAGGCGTACGACGGCAGCCGGCTCGGGCCGGCGGACGCGCCGGCCACGCTGGAGATCCGCTCCCCCGACGCGCTGCGCCGCATCGTGCAGGCGCCGGGCGAGCTCGGCTTCGGGCGGGCCTACGTCGCCGGCGACCTCGACCTCGAGGGCGACATCTTCGCCGCGCTCGCGCTGCGCGACCACCTGCCGGACGTGCAGCTCCGACCCGCGCAGTGGATGGCCGCGCTCCGGCTCGTCGGGCCGGGCGGCGCTCAAGCCCGTGCCGCCGCCGCCCGAGGAGGCGCGCCTCCACGGCCGGCGCCACTCGAAGCAGCGCGACGCCGCCGCGATCTCGCACCACTACGACGTCTCGAACGACTTCTACCGCCGTCGTGCTCGGCCCGTCGATGACGTACTCGTGCGCGGTGTGGGACCGACCCCGCGAGCACGCTCGAGGAGGCGCAGGCCAACAAGCACGAGCTGATCTGCCGGAAGCTCGGCCTCGAGCCGGGGATGCGCCTGCTCGACATCGGCTGCGGCTGGGGCGGCATGGTCCTCCACGCCGCCGAGCACCACGGCGTGCAGGCGGTCGGCGTGACGTTGTCGCAGCGACAGGCCGAGCTCGGCCGAGAAGCGCGTCGCCGAGGCCGGGCTCGCGGACAAGGTCGAGATCCGGCTACCAGGACTACCGCGACGTCGACGACGGCCCGTACGACGCCATCAGCTCGATCGGCATGTTCGAGCACGTCGGACTGCGCGCAGCTCGGCCGTGTACTTCGACCGGCTGCTTCGAGCTCCTGCCCGCCGGGGGCCGGCTCCTGAACCACGCCATCAGCCGCCCGCCCGGCGTGGGCGGCTCGACGGCGCGACGGCCGGGCGCGGTTCGCCCGGCGCAGCTTCATCGACCGCTACGTGTTCCCCGACGGCGAGCTGCACGAGGTCGGCAGCGTCGTGTCCGCGATCCAGCGCGCCGGGCTTCGAGGCCCGGCACATGGAGAGCCTGCGCGAGCACTACGCGCTCACGCTGCGGGCATGGGTCGCGAACCTCGAGGCGAACTGGGACGCGGCGTGGCCGAGGCCGGCCGCGGCCCGGGCGCGGATCTGGCGCCTCTACATGGCCGCGTCGGCGCTCCAGTTCGAGGCGAACCGCACCCAGGTGCACCAGGTGCTGGCGACGAAGACGGACGACGGCCGCAGCGGCCTCCCGCTCCGCCCCCGCTTCGAGTAGCTCGCGCCCGGCGCTACGCCGGCGGGAAGCGCGCCTGCAGCCACTCGAGGACCTGCTGCGCGGCCTGCTGCCCGGCGGGGGTGAGCACGCCCGACGCCTCCTGGTCGAAGCCCGACCGCGCGCCGGGGACGAGCGTCAACGTGACGTCCTTGCCGGCGTTCTGCAGCGCGTCGTGGAACGCGGTGGCCGACGCGACCAGCTCGGGATTGTCGGCGTCGCCCTGGAACAACAAGACCGGACCGGCGGCGCCGGCCGCGTGCGAGATCGAGTCGGCTTCGGCATACCGCGCCTGCACCTGAGGATCCGTGCTGTTCGGGGCACCCCCGTAGTACTTCGCCTGATCGGGACGGTGGCCGTCGTAGCGACCCGAGAACCCGATGAACGCGGCGGGCGCATCGCTGACGCTCGGGAAGTGGGCCGGCCCGTCGAAGAACGCGTCGTTCGGCGTGACGTCCGTTTGCGAGCCCAACGCGGCGCCGGTCGCGAACCCCTGCACGACGATCCTGTCCGGATCGACGGCGAGCGCGCCGGCCCGCCCGCGCAGGTACTGGACGGCGGCCTTCACGTCCGTCTCGGGCTTCGGGTACACGGGCGAGGGCGTGTTCGGCTTCGCGACCAGGTAGTCGATCGCGAAGGTGGCGTAGCCGTGTTGGGCATAGAAGTCGGCCCAGCCGCGCATCTGCTTCCGGTTGCCCTCGCCGTGCACGAGCACGACGATCGTGTCGGCGTGCTTGCGCGGGACCACGAGGTCGGCCTGGCGCTTGGGCGCGCCCGGCGGCGAGTACACGACCGTCCTGCGCGTCACTCCGCCCGGCTTGGTCGTGCTCGTGCTCGGCTTCGTCGTGCTCGTGTCGGGCTCGTCCCGGTCGTGACGGGCGCGGCCGTCACGGTCGACGGGGTCGAGCTCGCCGGCGCGCTCACCGTCGCGGGGTCGTGGTCCCCGGCGGCGCCGTGCTCACCGTCCCCCGCGGGACCGTGATCGTGGGCGGTGGCGCGGTGGTGGGCCCCGCCGGCGGGAGCGGCGGCACGGGGATCGTCTGCGGCGCGACCGTCGTCACCGTGGGGGCGGGTGCGGTCGCCGTGGTTCCCGGGGTGCGCCGATCCGAGCGTGTCGACGACCCTGACCCGCAGGCGGCGAAGACCGCCGCGCCGGCGAGCACCAGCCGCGCCGACCGCGGCCGCGACGAACGCGAACCTTCGTGAAGTCACGGGGGAAGTGTGCCCCACCGGATGTACGGCGAGACGGCGCGCGAGATCAGAAGAGTGTGAAGGCGGGAGGGATCACGCGAAGTGGTCCTCCAACCACCGGAGCACCCGCTGGCCCGAGATCCGGCCCACGGGGGTGAGCTTCCCGTTCTTGAGGTCGAAGCCGTGGTTGGCGCCCGGCAGGACGACGAGGTCGACGTCGTGACCGGTGGCCCGGAGCGCGTCCGCGAACCCGGTCGACTGGCTGACCGGCATCGGGTCGATGTCGCCGTGGAACAGCAGCACCGGTCCGGTGGCGGTGGCGGCGCGGGCGTCGCTGTTGGCGGCGTCCCAGCGGGCGCGCACATCGGGGTCCTTGCTGCCGGCCCGGCCGCCGTAGTAGCGGTCGGGCTGGAATTGGAACCCGCTGTAATACCCGTAGAAGCCGATGAGGCCGGCGATGCGGTCGGTCGGGCTCGGCCAGCGCGTCGGCCCGGCGAGGGCAGGATCGTCCGGCCCCACGAGAAGCTGGGCGCCGATGCGGGCGCCGGCCGAGAACCCGTGCACGACGATGCGCTGCGGGTCGATCCCGAGCTCGTCGGCGTGCAGGCGGAGGTACTGGACCGCCGCCTTCACGTCGGACTCGGGCTGCGGGTAGACGGGCGGCGGCGTGTTGTCGTTGAAGATGAAGTAGTCCGCGGACAGCGTGATGTAGCCGGCGTGCGCGTACAGGTCCTGCCAGGCGTGCTCCTCGCCGCGATCGCCGAGGAAGCCGCCGCCGCCGTGCACGAGGACGATCGCGGTGCGGTGGTGGAGCGCCGGCACGCGCAGGTCGCCGAGCACCTCGCGCGCCGGGGTGGCGTGACGACGACCGTGCGCCGTCCCGCGGCCCCGATGCCCGTGGTGGATCGCTCGACGCGGTTCCGAGCTGCGGCGGCGCCGGTCTTGCCCGCCGTGCCGGCATCGTGTGACCCGCCGCTGCACGCGCTCAAGGCCAGCGCCGCGCATGCGAGCAGGAGCACCAAGCGCTTCACGCAGTGTCGAAGCTTAGGGCTCGGCTTCCGGTGACGCCTCGACGACCTCGACCGGATCGCCCACGCTGATCGTGCCGCCTTCGACGATCTCGGCCCGGAGGCCGGCCCGATGGACCAGCGCCCGTCGCACCCCGGGGCGTGTCAGCCCCTCGAGGTACGTGCACGGTTCGGCGAGCTTGAAGCCGCGGAGCACGACGTCGCCGACGCGGAACGTGCGGCCGACGAGATGGTTGAGGGGCACGCCCTCGGTCACGAGGTTGCGGCGCGCCTCGTGCTCGCCGATCTCGATCTCGTACTCGCGGCCGGCGGCGGCGACGGCCTCGCGCTCGATGAGCGTGACGGCGCGCTTGCCGTCGTCGTCCGAACGCGTGTACTTGCCTTCGCCGGCGGCGTAGCGGTCGCCGTCGAGGCCGACGCCGGCGGTCGCTTCGACGCCGTCGCGTGGTTCCATCGGCGCGCCCTTCTCCGGCGCCGTGTAGATGGCGACGATCTGCCCGCGGAACATGAGCGTCAGTCTCGCGTGCGCCGGAGCTCGGCGGTCGCCTGTTTATTTCCCGCCCAACGGCAAGCCGACCTGGAGCCACTCGCACCAGCCCGTGCCGGTGCCGCTGCTGGTCGTGTACGCGGCAGAGCGCGCGCGGGAATCGCGACGTGCGTCCGTCCGGTGCGAGCAACGGCACGGGCGCGGGCGCGAGCACCTCGACGTTGACCTCGAGCTCGTGGTTGATCACGTACCGCGCTGCGGTCGGGACGTCGTCGGTGCCGAGATGCGTCTCGAGCATCAGGTGCTCGACCGGCCGCACGCCTTCGGCGTCGTCCCAGACGTATCCCCACCCACCTTCCATCTCGTCGGCCTTGACGACGTTGGCCGCGAAGCTCGTCCCCGATCTGGAACGAGGTCCAGTGCCAACCCCAGACCCACCAGTCACGGTCACCCCACGAATGGTCCCGCTCGCCGCGTCCCTCGAACGCGATGCGCTCCCGGCCGATGAGCAGCTCGCCGTGCACGATCCCGGCGTGCTCGTAGTGAGCGGTGCGAGTCTCGTCGGGATACGGGTAGTCGTAGACGGGCGTCGCGGCTTCCCACTCGAGGTCGAGCCCGACGGGCAGACGTTCGCCGATCTCGCCCCGGTAGGCGTCGCCGGGCTCGTCCAGCCGCACGCCGAAGGCCTCGAGGCCCAGGCCCCAGTGCTCCATCGGCGTCTCGCACACGCACTCCGCCCACAGGCCGTCCGCCCGGACCTCGAGCGCGTCGGAGCGCGGGAGCGGGACCTCGTGATCACGTACGACGACGAGCCCGTGCTCGGGCGACACGATGTAGGCCCAGTACCACGCGACCTGCTGGTTGGGGTACAGCCCGAGGCGGACGTACCCGCCGGTGCCGTCGGCGCGCGAGAAGTCGAAGTACCACGACTCGTTCCAATAGAGGCCGTCGGCGGGTTCGTGACGGCGTTCGTCGGTGGGTCCGCTCTTGATCACGGGGCCACTCCCGTCTCGGGTACCGGTGTGTAGTACGGGATCGAGTCGTCGCTCTCGACGTCGGGCATCCGCTCCAGCGTCGCCAGTCCCTCGTACACGTCGAGGCTGTCGCGGGGCACGGTCCAGTCGAGCCGGTCGTCGACGCCGGCGGTCTCCGCGAACGGCCGCAGGAACGTGAAGTAGACGTACGCGCCGGCGTCGAGCTTCTCGCGCCGGCTCATGCCGGCGATGCGCCGGTACAGGTTCCGCTGGGCGTCCTTCACCGTGTGCGCGATGCCCTCGAGCTCGTCCGGTGCGACGGGCGCGAGCGCGCCGTCGTCGGCGGTGAACACGCCGGCGGCGGCGAGGTGGTCGAAGTAGTCGGGCGGATCGGTGATCGAGGTTCCCCAGTCGTTCGTGGTGACGCGCACGCCGCCGTCGAGGACGAGCGCGAACGTGAGGTTCGAGTACGGGAGCTCGGCGCAGATGTCGCGGCTCCACGGGAAATGGCTCACGCCGAACCGGTTGAAGTCGCGCACGAGGAGGACGCGGCCGTCGGCGAGCGGGTACGGGCCGGTGTCCTGGTACCCGGCGCGCGTGTCGAAGTAGAGGAGGAAGAGGAACGTCGTGAGGAGTCGGTTCAGGCGGATCAGGTGCTCCCGCTCCTCGGTCGCCGACCTTCCGCGACCCCGCCACCAGCGTGTCGACGACATCGGGCCCGTAGCGCGGCACGCGCAGCCCCGCGTCCCACGCTTGCAGCTCCCCGTCGGCGCGGAAGGCGCCGGCGGCGCGCTTCCAGAAGTCGAGCACGGTCCCGAGCGCAGGGACGTCACGGTCGAGGTCGACGAGCCCGAACGGCGCCAGCACCTGGCGGCCGAGCAGCGGGAAGTTCGCGATCGACCACAGGTGGACGGCGTCGATCTGGCTCCCGGGCGACCGCCCCGCCGCGCCGAGCTCCTCGGGCGAGGTCGGCGCCGGTGATCTCCTGCATCATCTCGGGGTACCGGCGGTAGCACTCGATGCAGGCGATGAGGATGTAGGCGGTGACGGGGATGAGCGCCGACTCGAGCGCCGTCCGCTCGGCCGTCATCGCCCGGGAGATCTTGCCGTGGTACTCGATCCAGCGGTTCACCTCGTCGGTCTTCATGGGGCGAGGCGGACGATGCCGTCGTCGCCGCTGCAGTCGACTTCGACGCGGTCGCCGTCGGCCGGCTCGGCGTCGAGCGTCGCGCCCATGAGGCAGGGGACCTGGTACTCGCGGCTCACGATCCCGATGTGGCTGACCGGTGTGCCCGACAGGCAGACGACTGCGGTCAGCTCGTCGAAGATCGGCGCCAGGAACGTCGCGCCGGCGTCGGTCACGCAGGCGACGACGCCGGCGGCGGACTCGTCCATGAGCTCGAGGACGTCGTCGGGCTCCTCGAGGCGCCGCCACTCGCCTTGCACGGGCGCGGCTTCGAACACCTTCGTCCCCCGCCCAAGACGCCTCCATCTCCCCCCCGTCGCGCCACCCACGACGCCGAGCTTTCCACACGCCCGCGGCTGCTGCGCGATCCTCTCTCCATGACAGGGGGGAAGGAACGCGCCGCTGCGCCTGCGCGAACTGCGCGAACGGACGCGACTCGAGCCGGGATCGTGTGAGGAGTCGGAGTGCGCCGGCGTGTACGAGTCGTTCGGGCCCCTGAACCGCGAGGTGCTCCGAGTCTGCACCGACTGGCAGGTACGACCGGGCGGCGCGCCGAACGACCACGTCGACGCGGCATACGACTGGTCGGTGATCGATCGGCTCACGGCCGTCGACGAGCGCGCCGGTCCGCTGCTGCGGCGGCTGGGCGGCTCCGTCCCCCATTTCGCGCCGTACCGGGAACGGCTGCGCGCGGCGCGGAGGCGCGTCGTCGACGGCGAGCTCGACTGGTTCACGTCACCACGCGTCGACTCGTACCACACGGTCTGGATGGAGCTCCACGAGGATCTGCTCGCCGCGCTCGGGCTGGAACGCGAACGATGACCGATCGCGGGCAGGAGCAGTGGCTCGACGCCGACGGCTTCCGTGTACACGCCGTGGAGTGGCGAAACGCCGACTCGGGCAACGGCGGTGCGCGCGTCTTGCTCGTCCATGGTCTCGGCGGCCACACGATCAGCTGGGAGCCCAGCGCGCCCGGTTTGGCCGAGCGCCTGCACGCCACGGTCACCGCCGTCGACCTCCCCGGGTTCGGCCTGACGCGGATCCCGCGGGGTCGCCGCGCCACCCTCGGAACCCACGGCCGCGTGCTCCGAGCGTTACTCCAGCAGTGGGGGCCGGCCGCCGTCGCCGGCAACTCGATGGGCGGCGCGCTCGGCATCGGCCTGGCCGCGCGCCACCCCGATCTTGTGCGCGCTCTCGTGCTCGTCGACCCGGCATTGCCGCGACCGGCGATGAACCCGGCCCAATGGACCGTCATGGCGCGCCTGGCGCCGATGCTCCTGCCCGTCGTCGGCTCGCAGTTCCTGGCGGCGCGGGGTCGGCTCCTCGGTCCCGAGCGGCTGGTGGACGACACGATGGGCTGGACGCTGTGCGACCCGACGCGCCTCGACCCCGAGCTGCGTCGCCGGCTCGTCGAGCTGGCCCGGACGCGCCGCACGCTTCCCGGAGGCGCCGGCCGCGTACGCCGAGTCGGCCCGCGGGCTGTTCTGGTACCTCACCCGCGGCATGCGCGCCGACGAGGAGCGTGTCACCTCCCCCACGCTGATCGTCCACGGTGACCGGGACCGGCTCGTCCCGGCGGCCGCGGCTCGGGCGCTCGCGGCGCGCCGGCCCGAGTGGGCGCTCGAGATGATCGACGACTGCGGGCACACCCCGCAGCTGGAGGTCCCGGACCAGTTCCTCGCCGCGACCGTCCCCTGGCTCGCGGCCACCCTCGTGGCACGCTGAGCGACGATGAGCAACGGCGCGAGCGTCCTCGCCGAGCCCGTCCGCCAGTTCGTCGACGAGGTCACGGCGGTGCTCGCCGAGCTCGGGAAGGGCAGCTCGCCCACGGGCACGCTCGAGCGCGACGCCGCCCTCGAGGCGCAGGCGATCGCGGCGTCCGTGATCGCGAGCGACGGCCGGTACAGCGACGGCGAGCTGCGAGCGTTCGCCGTCGCGCTGTCGCCGTGGTTCGACTCGCTGCGCGGCGCGACGCCGCAGCAGCTGCGGGGCGGCGACGCCATCCGTCAGTTCCGGGCGTGGCCCATCACACCCTCGCCGCTGTTCGAGACCGTCGTGAGCGCCGACAGCCGGAACGGGACGAGCAACGGCTGGCGCTACTACCAGGCCGCGCTCCGCGTCGCGCACGCCGGCGCGGCGCTCGACGAGGTGCCGACCCGCGAACGGCTCGTCGCCGTCGACACGCTCCGGACGATGATGCTGCGGCGCCTGGCGGCGGCCAAGGTCGAGCGGCCCGCCGACATGCCGCGCGGTGTCGGCGAGCCGGAGCCGCTCGAAGACCGCCGGACGCCGGCCGCCCGCCCGCTCGACGAGCTGCTCGCCGAGCTGGACCGTCTCGTCGGCCTGGCGGCGGTGAAGACCGAGGTGCGGCTGCTGACCAACCTGATCCGGGTCGAGAACCTGCGACGTGAACGCAAGCTGCCGGTCGTCGACCAGAGCCGCCACCTCGTGTTCGTCGGCAACCCCGGCACCGGCAAGACGACGGTGGCGCGCCTCCTCGCGCAGATCTTCCACACGCTCGGCGTCGTCTCGAGGGGCCAGCTCGTCGAGACGGACCGGTCGGGGTTGGTGGCCGGGTTCGTCGGCCAGACCGCGCCGAAGGTGAACGAGATCACGCGCCAGGCGCTGGGCGGGGTGCTGTTCATCGACGAGGCCTACGCGCTCGTGCAGGGCGGCGAGCAGGACTTCGGCCGGGAGGCGATCGCGGCGTTGCTGAAGCAGATGGAGGACCATCGCGATGACGTCGTCGTGATCGTCGCCGGCTACCCGGCGCCCATGACCGAGTTCCTCGACGCCAACCCGGGCATCCGATCGCGCTTCCCGAAGACGCTCGAGTTCCCCGACTACACCGACGACGAGATGGTCGCCATCTGTGAGTCGATGGCGAAGACGAGTCACTACGAGCTCGACGCGTCGGCGCGCGAGCTGCTCCGGACGTGGCTGGCGCGCCAACCGCGGGGCGCGAGCTTCGGCAATGCGCGCCTCGTGCGCAACGTGTTCGAGCAGTCGGTCACCCGGCAGGCGAGCCGCGTCGTCGACCTGCCGTCCGTGACCGATCACCAGCTGATCACGCTGACCGCCGCCGACATCCCCGACTAGCTGGTCGCCGTCGCAAGCTCGGCCTGGGCGACTCGCAAAGCCGCTCGCGGACTAGCTGGTCGCCGTCGCAAGCTCCGGCTCCTGCGGTCACGGTCGGCAAAGCCGCCGTCACCGCGGACGGCACCTAACCTCCATCCGTGCGACGGCTCGGCGCGGCGCTTGCGGCGATAGCCATCGTGATCGGCGCGCTGCTCTTTCGGAGTCACTTCATCGAGGACAACGGCGGTCGCGGCGGTAGCGGACCCGTCCGGTTGCTGTGCACGACGGAGCTCGAGGCCGCGTGCACACAGCTCGCCGAGCACGACGGCGACGTCTCCGTGACGGTCGAGGCTGCGGGGACGACCGCCCAGTCGCTCGTGGCTCTTCCCGACAACCAGCGGCCGGACTTCGACGCGTGGCTGGCGCCGTCGCCGTGGGCGCAGATGGTCGACGTGCAGCGGCGTGGAAAGCGGCCGCTGTTCGCGAAGCCGTCCGACGCGATCGGGCGTTCCCCGCTCGTGGTCGCGGTGCGGGCCGACCGCAAGCCGGTCCTCGACGCGACCCCGCCGTGCAACAACGCGATCGACTGGAAATGCATCGGAGCCGTCGCGGGCCGGCCCTGGACCGACCTCCCCGGCGGCCAGGCGACGTGGGGAACGGTGAAGCCCGGATACGGCGATCCCACCGTCAACGCCACGTCACTGCTCGTCCTCTCCCAGGCGTCGAGCGAGTTCCTCGACAACAGCGACTATTCGCGCTCCGACCTCCAGGACAACAACGACTACCTCGACTGGCTCGCCGGCCTCGAGCGCGCGGTGCCGAAGCTCGCCCCGTCGGCGGCGGGCCCGTTCGCGGAGATGCTGCAGGCGCTGCCGACCGCGACTTACGACATGGTCGGCACCACCGAAGCCGATGCCGGACCGGCGCTGGCCGCGGCCGCGCCCGAACGCCGGCAGCAGTTGACCCTCCTCTACCCTGAGCCGGTGGTCACCGCCGACGTCGTGGTCGCCGCGGTGGCTGCGAGCCCGAACCGGGGCGGCGCCGACGGCCTGGCCGGGAACAGCGAGCTCGCCGCCGCCCTGGCGCGCACGGGCTGGCGCGTGCCCGGGCAACCCAGACCTCGGGGCGTACGCGACACGCCGGCACTGCCGCGCGGCTCGGGCTTGCCGACCGACCCGGGATCGCTGGTGGCGCTGCAAGAGACCTGGCAGGGCGTGCCGAAGTGAGACGCGCCGATCGGCGCCGCGCTCGCGGTGCTCGCGGTCACGGCGACCGTGCAGGCGCTCACCCCCGGGGTCGCCCGGGCCGCCGACTGCATCACGGTCGACATGCAGGTGTCGCCGGAGAAGATCGATCTGCTCACCGATCTCGCCAAGCGCTTCAACGACTCGGACCGCGCCAGCCTCGACGGCCAGTGCATCAACGTGCACGTGGTCTCGAAGTCGTCGGGCGAAGCGGCGTCGTTGCTGGCCGACGACTGGCCGAACCCGAAGGCGAACGGCCCCCGGCCGGTGGTGTGGTCGCCGGCGTCGAGCGCGTGGGGTCAGGTCGTGAACCAACGCCGGGCCGATGCGGGGAAGAAGGCGATCGCCCCCGCCGGCACCCCGCTGCAGCTCACGCCGCTCGTCATCGCGATGCCGAAGCCGATGGCCGAGGCGCTCGGGTACCCGAACACACCGCTCGGGTACTCCGACATCCTCGCTCTGGCCCGCAACCCCGACGGGTGGGGCGCGTACGGGCATCCCGAGTGGGGGCCGTTCCGGCTCGGGAAGACCAACCCCAACTTCTCGACCAGCGCGCTGAGCGCCACCATCGCCCAGTACTACGCCGCGTCGGGCAAGACGAACGGGCTCACGCTCGAGGACCTCAATCGCCCCGAGGTCGACGACTTCGCGCGTGGCGTCGAATCGTCGGTGGTGCACTACGGCGACACGACGCTCACCTTCCTCAACAACCTCTATCGGGCCGACCAGCGCGGCACCGGGCTGACGTACGTGTCGGCCGTGGCGGTCGAGGAGAAGTCGGTCATCGACTTCAACAAGGGCAACCCCGACGGCATCCTCGATCCCGGCGAGCATCCGAAGCCGCCGCACGTGCCGTTGGTCGCCATCTACCCGAAGGAAGGGACGCTGTTCTCGGACAGCCCGTTCATCACGGTCGACGCGCCGTGGGTGAGCGCGAAGGAGAAGAAGGCCGCAGCCAAGTTCCAGCAGTTCGTGGAGCAGCCGAGCAACCAGAAGCGGGTGCTCAAGTTCGGGTTCCGGCCCGGCAACCCGAAGGTCGCGATCGGCGCGCCGATCGAGGCGAAGTACGGCGTCGATCCCAACCAGCCGCAGACGACGCTCGAGCTGCCGTCGCCGCCGGTGCTCGTCGGCCTCATCGACCGGTGGGGCCAGAACCGCAAGGCAGCGCGCGTGCTCATCGTGATCGACGTGTCGGGCTCGATGGGCGAGCCCGCCAGCGGTGAGGGCGGCGATTCGAAGCTCGATCTGGTCAAGAAGGCGGCGGTCGCCGCCCTCGGCGAGTTCAAGCCCGACGACGACGTCGGGCTGTGGATCTTCTCGACCGGGGTGAGCCGCCAGGAACCCACCGACTACCTGGAGCTGGTGCCGATCGGCCCGATCGGCCCGCAGCGCGAGGCGATGGCCGCGAAGATCAACGACCTCGTGCCGACCCAGGGGACGCCGCTGTACACGGTCACGAAGGCCGCCGACGACCAGCTGGTGCAGACGTTCGACGCCCAACGGATCAACGCCGTCCTGCTCCTCACCGACGGCAAGAACGAGGACGAACGAAACAACGACCTCGACGGATTGCTGCGCTCGCTGCGGGCGCGCAACGAGGGGCAGGTCGCGAACCCGGTGCGGGTGTTCCCGATCGCCTACGGGCAGGACGCGGACCTGCCTACGCTCAAGCGCATCGCCGAGGCGACCAACGCCACCGTCTACAACGCCGCCGACCCGAAGAGCATCAACAAGGTGTTCCTCGCCGTCGTCAGCAACTTCTGACGCGCATGAGCGTCGTCGACCGCCTGCCGGAGCACCTGAAGAACCGCAAGACGGCGGAGGCCGTCACTGCGCCGTCGGCACTGTTGCTCGCCGGAGCCGGGCACCGCCGCCGGCGTCCTCATCGGCGCCGGTCTGCCGCTCGCGATCCTCGTCGGCGCGGTGGCGTACGGGGTGCGGGTGGCGTTCGGCTTGCCGCGCAAGCCGCGTCCGGAGCGCATCGACCTCGCCGGCTTGAGCCAGCCGTGGCGTGCGTACGTGAAGGACGCGATGGAGGCGCAACGCCGGTACGGGCGCGCGGTCGCGACCGCCGAGCCGGGGCCGCTGCACGACCGGTTGGGTGAGATCGGCGCCCGCCTCGATGCCGGCGTCCGCGAGTGCTACCGGATCGGCCGGCGCGGCGCCGCCCTCGACACGGGGCTGGCCGGGCTCCAAACCGGGGTGGCGTGGTCGGACCTCATGCACGGGCTCGACAACTACCGTGTCCCCGCCGAGCTGCGCGAGCGCGTGCAACAGGGCGAGAGCATCCACGACCATCCCGCGCTCGCCGACGAGCTGAAGAAGTGCGGCATGGACGCGCAGGCGCTCGAGAAGCTCGAAGCGCTGCAGGCGCAGGTGCAATCGGCGCAGCGGCTGAGCAAGGTTGCGGAGGACGCCCGGTCGCGCCTCGAGCTCCTCAACGCCCGGCTCGACGAAGCCGTCGCGCGGGCGGTGGAGCTGGCGCTCTCGGCCGAGGACGCCACCGCGCTGTCCGGCCTCGGCGGCGACGTCGACGACCTCGTGGGAGAGATGGAGTCGCTACGGGGCGCACTCGACGAGGCGGGCCGGGCGAGCCGGGGGGCGACCGCCACGGGCACGGCGTAGCATTGTCTCCATATGTGGAAAGCGATCCGGCGGTGGTGGAAGTACCTGGGCGCGAAGCTCTCGGGGAAGCTCGAGGAATCGGCTGACCCGAAGGTCCAGCTCGAGCAGGCGATCGAGGAATCGCAACAGCAGCACCGCCGTCTGACCGAGCAGGCCGCCAACGTCATCGCCAACCAGAAGCAGACGCAGATGCGTCTGGAGCGCGCGGTCGAGGAGTACGAGAAGTCGAACGCGTCGGCGCGCCAGGCGCTCCTGCTCGCGGACGAGGCGAACCGCGACGGCAAGTCCGACAAGGTCGCGAGCTACACGCAGGCGGCCGAGGCCTTCGCCGACAAGATCATCGGCCTCGAGAAGCAGGTCGCCGACCTCAAGAACCAGCTCCAGCAGACGACGCAGGCGGCCGACCAGGCCAAGCAGGCGGTGGCGCAGAACTCGGCCGCCCTGCAGAAGAAGCTCACCGAGCGCCAGAAGCTCCTGTCGCAGCTCGACCAGGCGAAGATGCAGGAGCAGATGAACACGGCGATGAGCACGCTGTCGGCCACGGTCGGCGAAGACGTCCCGACGTTCGAGCAGGTCCGCGACAAGATCGAACGCCGCCTCGCGAAGGCGCAGGGCATGTCCGATCTCACCTCGACCAACGTCGACACCAAGATGCTCGAGGTCGAGCAGGCGCAGGCCAGCGCCGAGGCTCAGGCGCGTCTCTCCGAGCTGCGCTCCGAGCTCGGGCTGACCAGCCCCGAGACCGAGAAGCCCGCTCCGGCGCCGCAGCCCGCCGAGGCCGAGAAGCCGGCCGAGAAGCCCTCGTCCTAGCCGCGAGTCCGCGGCTCGGCTCGCTAATCGCTCCCAGACGTCGGTGATCTTGCCGTACCGGCGCGTGAAGTAGACGCGCAGCGGGATCATCCACAACCACCACAGCTGCCCCAGGCCGACGGCGATGAACGAGACGGGGATCGAGGTGAGGAACACGGCCGGGATGCTCAGCGAACGGAGCTGAGAGTGGATCACCCACTCGCGCGGCGTCGACGGGTCGATCAGGCGATTGCCCTGCGCGGCGTACCTGAACATCACGGCCGAGGCGATGCTCGGCGCCGAGATGGCGACGCAGTAGACGATGAGCGCCGGCCGCTCGTTCGGGTAGTTCCCGTACACGTCGGTCGGGAACGGGACGAGCGCGATCAGCCCGAGCACCGCGAGATTGAGAGAGATGAACCGTCCGTCGATGCGCCGGATCATCTTGAACACCCGGTGATGTCCGAGCCAGTTGCGGGCGATGATGAAGAAGCTCAAGCGCGTACGCCAGGACCTGCGGGAGCACGTCGCCGAACTCGCGCCACAGCTTCCGGTCGAGGTCGGGTTGCTTGAGCCGGAGCGAGAAGCCGATGCGTGAGCACGAGCACCGTCGCCGCGATCCGCGAACACCGCGTCGCTGAAGTTCACCAGCCGGTCGAGCTCGAGCGTGCGCTCACGCGGCTCCGGGCTCATGCGGGGAGCTCGACGCCCTCGAGCGCGAGCAGGAACCGCTTCGTCGGCACACCCGACGGGCCGTACCCGCCGATGCGCCCGCCGGCGGCGACGACGCGGTGGCACGGCACGACGATCGGGACCGGATTCCGGCTCATCGCGTTGCCGACGGCGCGGGCCGCCCGCGGGCGCCCCGCCATCTCGGCCAGCTCCCCGTAGGAGACGGTCTCGCCCCAGCCGACCTCCCGCCGCAGCGTCTCGTACACGGTCCGGGGGAACCCGGCGTCGATCCCGGAGAGGTCGACCGGCATCGTGAACCGGCGCCGGCGGCCGGTGAAGTACTCGTCGAGCTCGAGGGCGACCTCGTCGTCGCACCCTTCGACCGCTTCGACGTCGAACGCCGTCGGCCCGAGCTCGATCTGCTGCACGCCGCGGTCCGTGGCCAGCACCGTGAGCGTCCCGATCGGAGACTCCTGCCGCCACCAGCTCGCGGTCACGCCCGGAGCAGCTCCTGCACCTCGTCGCGTTCCTCGAGCAGCTCGTTGGTCGTGATGCTGATCTTCTCGCGCGCCCACTCGTCGTGCTCGAGGCCGTCGACGACCGACCAGGCCGCGCCGTCGCTGCGAACGGGGAAGCCGAACTGGAGGCCTTCGGGGATGCCGTACTCGCCGCGGCTCGCGACCGCCAGCGAGTGCCAGTCCCCCGCCGGCGTCGGGTTCACGACGCTGCGCACCGAGTCGAGCGCGGCATGCGCCGCCGACGCCGCCGAAGACGCGCCGCGCTTCTCGATCACCGCCGCCCCGCGCTTCTGCACGATCTCGAGGAACGGGCCCTGCAGCCAGTCGAGATCGCCGATCACGTCGGGCGCGGGCTTGCCACCGATGCGCGCGTGCACGAAGTCGGGGTACTGCGTCGTCGAGTGGTTGCCCCAGATCGCCATGTTCGTGACCTCGCGCGCCGGGACGCCGGCCTTCTTCGCCAGCTGGCTCTTCGCCCGGTTCTCGTCGAGGCGCGTCATGGCGAACCACCGGTCGACGGGCACGTCGGGTGCGTTCGACCGCGCGATCAGGCAGTTCGTGTTGCAAGGGTTGCCCACCACGAGGACGCGCACGTCGCTCGCGGCGTGGTCGTTGATGGCGCGGCCTTGCGGCTTGAAGATCCCGCCGTTCACGGTCAGCAGCTCGCGACGCTCCATACCCGCCTTGCGCGGCACCGACCCGACGAGCAGGCACCACGACGCGCCGTCGAACGCGGTCTTCAGGTCGGCCGTCGCCTCGATGCCCTCGAGGAGGCGGTGGGCGCCGTCCTCGAGCTCCATGACGACGCCTTCGAGTGCGGGCAGCGCCGGCTCGATCTCGAGCAGCCGCAGGACGATCGGCTGGTCGGGCCCGAGGAGGTCGCCGTGGGCGACGCGATGGACGAGCGCGTACCCGATCTGGCCGGCGGCACCGGTGACGGTCACGTGAACGGGAGAGTTGGCCACGGGGGGTGAAGCTACCGCTCGTGGTCGAGCACCGCGAGAAGGAGCTCCCGCGCCTCGGCGAGCTCGGCGATCCGCTCGGCCGCTCCGATGTCGGCCGCTCCGTGGTCGGGGTGGGCGAGGCGCAGCAGGCGCCGGAACCGGCGCTGGACGTCCTCGCGATCCACCCGGGCGCCGGCCCTCACGCCGAGGACCTCCATGGCCCACCGCCGCTCGGCGGGCACGCCCCGCCACGCCTCGACCTCGATGTCGCCGCCGTCGCCGTTCGGCCGGGCCGCGGCGCCGGGCGCGTACGGCCGCATGCCGGGCACGCCCTCGAGGAGGCGGCGCACCTCGAGGCCCTCGGGCGGCATCCCGGGCCGGGCGACGGCCGCGGCGATGGAGCGGAACGCCGGGCGACGCGCCGACGCCGGCAGCTGCGCCGCCGCCATCACCGCCCCCAGCACCTGGGGCGTGGGCCAGCCGTGCGTGTCGAGCTCGAGGGCCAGCGGTCCGCCGTCGGCGATGATCCGGTGGCGGGACCGGTCGAGGCCGTGCGTGTCGGTCTGGAGGCGGTGGCGCAGCGCGATGCGCGGCACGCTGAGGCCGTCCTCGGCGTCGGCGAGGAGGCGGGGCAGGAGGTCGCGCTGCTCGTCGTCGAGGCCGCCGAGGTTCTCCGAGACGACCGCGCCGAGCAGCACCGCGCCGTACGCGGGACCGCTGGTCGGGAGGTAGTGGTCGCCGAGCGCCACGCGCCGGGTCGGCTGGTGCCGTCGGGTGTGGCGAATGTTGAGCTCGGCGAGGATCACACCGGGGGTTCGTGCCTAGAGACGGTCGCAGATGGCGGCCGCGAACTCCGACGTCTTGACCTCCGTCGCGCCCTCCATGAGGCGGGCGAAGTCGTACGTCACGATCTTGTCGGCGATGGTCGCTTCCAGCGCGTGGACGATGTCGTCGGCGGCGTCCTGCCAGCCGAGGTGCTCGAACATCATCACGCCCGACAGGATCACCGAGCCGGGGTTCACCTTGTCCTGCCCCGCGTACTTCGGGGCGGTGCCGTGCGTCGCCTCGAACACGCCGTGCCCGGTGACGTAGTTGATGTTGCCGCCGGGCGCGATGCCGATGCCGCCGACCTGCGCCGCGAGCGCGTCGGAGAGGTAGTCGCCGTTCAGGTTGGTGGTGGCGATCACGTCGAAGTCGTCGGGCCGGGTGAGCACCTGCTGCAACGTGATGTCGGCGATGTTGTCCTTCACGAGGATCTTCTCGCCCGGGTTGCCGCCGCAGTCGTCCCACCCGACGGCGACGTCGGAGAACTCCTCGCGCACGAGCTCGTAACCCCAGTTGCGGAAGGCGCCCTCGGTGAACTTCTGGATGTTGCCCTTGTGCACGAGCGTGACCGAGCTGCGCTTGCGCTTCACCGCGTACTCGATGGCGGCGCGCACGAGGCGCTTCGAGCCCGTCTCGGAGATGGGCTTGATGCCGATGCCGGAGTCGGGCCGGATCTCCCAGCCGTACTCGTCGTGCAGGAAGTCGATGAGCCGCTTGACCTCGGGCGTGCCCTCCTGCAGCTCCTTGCCGGCGTAGACGTCCTCGGTGTTCTCCCGGAAGATCACCATGTCGACCTTCTCGGGGTGCTTCACCGGCGACGGCACCCCCGTGAACCAGCGCACCGGCCGCAGGCACACGTACAGGTCCATGATCTGGCGGAGCGCGACGTTCAAGCTGCGGATGCCACCGCCGACCGGCGTGGTGAGCGGCCCCTTGATGCCGATGAGGTGATCGCGGAACGCCTGGACTGTCTCCTCGGGGAGCCAGTCGCCGGTGGCGTCGAACGCCTTCTGCCCCGCGAGCACCTCCTTCCAGGAGATCGTCTTGCCGTGCTTGGACGCGGCGGCGTCGAAGACGAGTCTTGGACGCGGGCCAGATGTCGACGCCGGTGCCGTCACCCTCGATGAACGGGATGATCGGCTCCTCCGGGACGTGGAGCACACCGTCGGCGAGGGTGATCTTCTCGGGGGTCATGAGCGGATCGTACCGGGGGCTCCCTCTGCGACCGCGGCTCAGCGGGCGAGCGCGACCACCAGCAGCGTGACGAAGTAGACGGCCAGCAGCCCTGCGGCCGACCACCACAACGCCCGGCGGTTGAACGGCCCCGGCCGGCCGCCGACGCCGGCGAGGTGGTAGCCGCACTCGCCGCAGCGCATCGCGTCGGCCGCGACGGACGCCCCGCACAACGGGCACGCCGTGGGCGAAGGCGCGGGGGTGTCGAACTGTGCGCTCAGGTCGTGCTCCCTCGCCTCGCCCCCGCTCAGCGGGATGATCGCCGCTCGGCGGCGTCCACGGTGTTGCTGAGAAGCATGGCGATGGTGGTGGGTCCGACGCCACCAAGACGGGGGGTGATCCACGACGCGACCTCGGCGACGGACTCCTCCACGTCGGGGATCACGCTGCCGCCCTTCGTACGTCGCCCCCGCGCTCACGACCGCCGCCCCCGGCTTGACCATGTCGGGCGTGACGATGCCGGCGCTGCCCGCCGCCACGACGAGGATGTCGGCGGTCCGGGTGTACAGCCCGAGGTCGCCGACACCGGTGTGAACGACGGTCACGGCGGCGTTGGCGTTGGGCCGCTTGAGGCTGAGCAGGTTGGCGAGCGGACGGCCGACGTTGAGTGCCCCGGCCGACGATCACGACGTGTCGCCCCTCGATCGGCACGCCGTAGTGGACGAGCAGCGCCTGGATGCCCGCCGGCGTGCACGCGAGGGGAGCGTCGACGCCCATGACGCAGCTTGCCGAGGTTGACCGGGTGGAGCCCGTCGACGTCCTTGTCCGGGTCGACGGCCCGCAACGTCTCCTCCTCGTCGAGGTGCTTCGGGAGCGGCAGCTGGACGAGGAAGGCGTCGATCTCGGGGTTCTCGTTGTACTCACGGATGACGGCGAAGAGCTCTTCCTGAGTGGTCGTGGCCGGAAGCTCCCGCCCGAACGAGGCGATGCCGATCTCGCCCGAGTTCTCGTGCTTGAGGCGGACGTAGACGGCGCTGCTCTCGTCGTCGCCGACGAGGATCGTCCCGAGCCCGGGCGTGACCCCCCGGTCGCCGAGACGCTTCACCCGCTCGGCGAGGTCGCGCTTCACCGATTCCAGGAACGCGTTGCCGTCCAGGAGTTGCGCGGTCAATGCAGGAACTGCCTTTCTCCGGTCAGGACCATGGCGAGGCCGAGCTCGTCGGCGCGGGCGATGTTCTCGTCGTCCCGCACCGAGCCGCCCGGCTGCACGACGACGGCGACGCCGGCCTCGGCGGCCGCCTCGATGCCGTCGGCGAAGGGATAGAACCCGTCGGTGGCGGACGCACCGCCCCGCGCCCGGCCTTCGGCCTTCTTCGCCGCGATCTCCGCCGCGCCGACGCGGCTCTGCTGGCCGGCGCCGATGCCGACCGCCTGCAGGTCCTTCACCAGCACGACGCAATTCGACTTCACGTGCCCGCAGACCCTCCACGCCAGCTCGGCGTCGAGCCACTGCTCGGTGGTGGGCGCGACCTTGGTGACGACCCGCCACGCGTCGCGGCCGGCGGCGAAGTGCGGCGCTTCCTGCACGAGGAAGCCGCCGGTGAGCGGACGGAAGTCGAGCTCGTCACGGGTGGGGGCGGGTGCTTCGAGCAGCCGCGTGTTCTTTCGTTTCTGCACGAGCGCGTCGAGCGTGCCCGGCGCGTAGGCCGGGGCGACGATGACGTCGGCCTGCGGCCCGGCGACCATGCGCTCGGCGGTGGCGCCGTCGATCGGACGGTTGAGCGCGACGATCCCGCCGAACGCGGACAGCTCGTCGGACTCGAGCGCGCGCTGGTACGCGGTCGCGGTGTCGGCGGCGACGGCGACGCCGCACGGGTTGGCGTGCTTGATGATGGCGCACGCCGGCGTGCTCACCGAGGTCGTGCGCGAGCTGCCAGGCCGCCTCGGTGTCGTAGTAGTTGAGGTACGAGAGCGCGAGCCCGCTGTGCTGGGTGACGGCGTCCCACCAGCTGGTGGTGCCGGCGCGGCGGTAGCGCGCCGCCCGCTGATGCGGGTTCTCGCCGTACCGCAGCTCGTCGTCGGTTCGCTCGAGCGCGAGGACGAGATGGCGGGGCAGCAGCTCGTCGCGTTCGAGCCAGCGGACGATGGCGGCGTCGTACGCGGCGGTGTGCGCGAACGCCTCGAGCGCGAGACGACGGCGGGTCTCGTCGGAGAGCGCGGCGTCGTTCGCCCGGAGCTCGCCGAGCACGGCGTCGTACTGCTCGGGGCTCGTCACCACGCCCACCCAGGCGTGGTTCTTCGCCGCGGCGCGGACCATGGCCGGTCCGCCGATGTCGATGGTCTCGATGTCCGGGCGATCGAGGAACGGGTACAGGTTGCTCACGACGAGCTCGATGGGCGCGATGCCCTGGGCCTCGAGGTCGGCGCGGTGACTGTCGTTGCCGAGATCGGCGAGCAGGCCGCCGTGTATGCGGGGGTGCAGCGTCTTCACCCGGCCGTCGAGCATCTCGGGAGCGCCCGTGACGTCCTCGACGGTCGTCACCGGGACGCCCGCCTCCGCCAGCGCGGCGGCCGTCTTCCCCGACGACACCAGCTCGAAGCCGAGATCGACGAGCCCGCGTGCGAGCTCGACGAGACCCGTCTTGTCGTACACCGAGAGCAGGGCGCGCTTCACCTCTTACTTCCCTTCCTCGAGCAGCGCGCGCAGCACCTGCGGGTAGAGGCGCCGCTCGACTTCCTTGACGCGCTCGTGGAGCGTCTCGGGAGTGTCGCCGGGCAGGACCGGCACGGCCTCCTGGGCGAGGATCGGGCCGTGATCGACTTCGATCGTCGCGACGTGGACGGTGCAGCCGGTCACCTTGACGCCGGCGGCGAGCGCGTCCTCGACCGCGTGCGCGCCCTTGAACGCCGGGAGCAGGGACGGATGCGTGTTCGTGATCCTGCCGCCGTAGGCGTCGTGGATCGGATGCTCGAGGATCGTCATGAACCCGGCCATGGCGACGAGGTCGATCTCGTGGCGCTTGAGCGCGTCGACGACCCGCTCGGTGTACGCCCGCCGGTCGAAGTCGGGCCCGAAGCTCTCGCGCTCGACGAGCTCGACGGGGATGGCGGCGCCCTCGGCGACTTCGATCGCGCGGCACGGCCGGTCGACGACGACGACGCCGATCGGGAGCCGGGCCTCGATCAGCGACGCGAGGATCGTTCCGCTTCCCGACGCGAGCACCCCGATCTGCCGCACATTGGCAAGTTACCCGAGGCCCGCCCGCCGGCACGCGATCTTGCAATCGCCGGAACGAGATGCTGAGCTTCCCCCGCACGGGTGCCCGCTGGGGCACCTTTCCTTGCGACGGAGGTCGGTCACCGTGGAGAAGAATCTCACTCCGGGCGAGATTCTCGTCATGGCGGGGGCAGGGGTGGCTCTCATCTTCTCGTTCCTGCCGTTCTACAAGATCGAGATCCTCAACACGAGCGACAGCACGAGCGCGTGGGGCGCCGGACTCTTCCCGGTGGCGACGCTCATCCCGATCTTCGCCGTCATCGCCGCCGTCATGGTCGCGTTGGTGCGGTTCGGCGGCGTGCAGTACCCGCCGGGCGGGTTCCTCGGCTTCAGCTGGAACTCGTTGCTGCTGGCGCTGACGTTCTTCGCCGCCGTGGTCGCAGTCGCGTATCTGATCGTCGACAAGGGCCCCGGTGGCGGCCTGGGCTTCGGTTACTGGCTCGTGCTGATCGGCGCCATCGGCTCCCTGGTCGGGGCCGTCCTCATGATGAACGAGGCCAAGACAAGGGCATAACCCGCCGGATCGAACGGCGATCCCCGCCTGCGTGTGGGCGCCGTCCCGTCCATGGGTAGCCTGGACCGTCATGAAACGAGCCGAACCGGGGTGGTTTGTCCTTGCGCTCGCGGGGCTGGCGGCGATACTCGGGTCGTTCCTTCCTTTCTATACGTTCACCGGTGACGTCAGCGCCACAGTATGGAACCGCGGGCTGTTCCCGACCGCGACGCTGATCCCGCTGCTCGGCTTCGCGATCGGTGTCGAGGCGCTGTTCGTCTTGATCAGGGGTCGCGAACCACGCTCGCCGTTCCTCAACTTCACGTGGGAGCAGGTGAGGCTGGCCGTCGGCGCGTTCATGATCCTGCTCGCGCTGAGCTACGTCGTGCAGGACCGCGCCGGCGGGACCCTCGGCATCGGCTACCTCGTCTTGTCCATCTCGGCCCTGGCGACGTTCGCCGGCGGTGTGATGACGCGACGCGCCGAGCTCGCGCGTGCGCCGGGCGAGGAGGCGCCGGAGCGCGAAGCGCGTCCCCTGTTCCGCCCCGCCGTCGCGACCGTCAACCGCGTGGGCAGCGAGCTCGGCAAGAACGTCGCCGGATTCGGCCACAACGTGCGCGCGCGCCTCCGTGAGCGAAGCGAGGCCAAGGCGGCGGCGAAGTCGCCAGGGCGGAAGCGGCCGCAGCGGCTGCAGCTGCGGCGACGAAGGCGAAGGCGGACGCGAAGGTGAAGGCGGAGGCCGAGCAGAAGGCCGACGTCGAGGCCAAGGACGCGGCCGCACCCGTCGAGGCACCCGAAGCGCCGGCGATGCAACCGCCGCCGCCGACCGAGACGTTCGACGTTCCGGCGGCGGAGTTGCCCACCGCGACGGAGAAGGCCGACGTCCCGCCGGCGGAGCCGCCCCCCGGCCGAGGACCGGCCGAGGAACCGACCGCGAAGAAGCCGGCCGAGGAACTGCCCGCGGACGAACCGAGCGCGGAAGAAGTCGCGTGGGCGATCACGGAACCGGCGGTCGAAGACGTCGAGGAACCGACCGTGGAGAAGCCGGTCGAGGAACCGACCGACGACATGCTCGTCGAGGAAGCGCCCGTCGAGGAAGCCTCGACCAAGGTCGCAGAGGAGCCGGTCGTCGACGAACCGGCGACGAAGCCGATCCCGGCGGTCGAAGAGCCGGCTGCGAAGGACGCGAAGGAAGCGGAGAAGCCGGCACGGGTCGCCCCGCTCAGCGCGGTGGCGCCGGAGACGGATCCCGACGACACCCCGACGCCCGACGGCAAGACGTCACAGTCGGACGACGACAGCGAGAAGACGGTCGAGAGCAAGCCCACGGGCGCCGGCAAGACCTCGGCCAAGAGCAAACCGCCCAACCCGGCCCCGGCCGAAGAGGATGGCGAGACGGAGAAGGAGCGAGCCGACACCGGAACGGAGAGCTGACGAAGCTCCCTACATCCCGGTGAGCGACCCCCCTCCGCCGATGGCGGGAAGAACCAGCGTGCAGGCGGCGGTGTCGCGCCGGCGGGATCAAGAGCGTTGAGCACGTCGTGCAGCGCGATCGCGTCGTAGATGATCCCCACGTGTTCGACGAGGTCGCGAGCGCACTGGTCCTGGAGCGTGATGTTCGTGACGTTCGGCCCCGAGAGGAACGCCGACGTGTAGGGCGTCACAACTGTGTCGTACTTGGTCTCGATGACCGTGTAGCTCGGACCGGGCACGGTGTCGCCGCCGGCGTTGAGCTCGTCGAGGAAGCTCGAGCCCACGAACTGTTGCTCGCAGGCCTGGCACAGCCCCCCGAACGCGGACGGTCCCCCCGGAAAGGCGCGCGCCAACGACGCGAGCCCGTCGAGGGTCGTGCCGTGGTTCGAGGGGGCCAAGCCGACGAGCTCGTGCACGGTCTGGTCGCCGCCGAGGAACTTGATGTACCAGCGCGGCATCATGCCGCCCTGCGAGTGGCCGACCACGTCGACCTTCGTCGCGCCCGTCGCTTGGAGCACGCGGTCGACGAACGCACCGAGCTGGGCGGCGGACGTGGGGATGTCGCCGGTTGCCTGGACCTGGTTGCCCGGCGACCCGCCGTAGTCGAGGGCGAAGACGCAGTACCCGTTGTTGGCGAGCAGCGGCGAGAGCGCCTGCCACGAGTCGGTCATGTTCGCGAAGGTGCCGTGCACGAGCACGACCGGGTACGGGTGAGCGGCCGTCGGCCGGCAGTTCCAGTCGTTCGACCCCGGTGGGGACGAGCCCGGATGGAGCGTCGCGGCGAGGATGCCGGCGCCGAAGTTGTACGGCACCGGGTACGTTGCCGCCCCCGCCGGGGCCGTCGGCAGGGCGAAGGACGCCGCCACCGCGAGCGCCACCGCCAGGAGCACGCCGCGAAATCTCGGGCATTCTCGACGTTTGTCCGGAATGCCGGGATCCTAGTGGGCGCCCGCGCCCCAGACCTCAGATCGTGAGGACGGTGACGAACCACACCAGCACGAGCAGACCGACGATCCCGATCTCCGACCCAGCCGAGCACGATCCCGGCGATGGCCATCCCCCGCCCGCGCTTCGCGCCGCCGGAGTTCTCGATGCTCTCGAGCGCGAGGTGGCCCAGGACGATCGAGACGATCCCCGGGATCACCCAGCACCAGAAGAACAGGCCCGTGACGAGAGACGCGATCGCCAGGCCGCTGGTCTGCGTCCCC
Source organism: uncultured Actinomycetes bacterium (assembly GCA_963747195.1). Classification (GTDB taxonomy): domain Bacteria; phylum Actinomycetota; class Acidimicrobiia; order IMCC26256; family JACDBD01; genus JALZAA01. Next base: position 158,560 of record CAVVDV010000004.1, on the reverse strand, counting down.
GTGGCACCGGGGTACGCAGGAGCGGCGGCGCCGCCCGGATAGATGGTGCCCGGGGCGGGACCGCCCCACCCCGTCGGCGGCGTCGGCGGCGGCTGGCTCACCGGCGGGATGCTACGGCAAGGACTCCGATGTCCCGCCGTCGCCGACGACGACGGATGTCAGACGCGTGCTCGCCGCGGACATCGTCCACAGTGAGGTGAATTTCCGGGGGCGCGTCCTCGATCGACGACCGGCTCGCCGGATCGGCCTACAGCGTCGCGACGACCTCGGCCATGACTTCGCCGATCTCGGACGGGTTGCGCGCGATGTGGCACCCGGCGTCCTCGAGCGCCTCGATCTTCGCCGCCGCCGTTCCCTTGCTGCCGGAGATGATCGCACCGGCGTGACCCATCTTCTTGCCCGGCGGCGCAGTGAGCCCGGCGATGTAGGCGACCACCGGCTTCTTCATCTGGTGCTTCATGAACTCGGCCGCTTCCTCCTCGGCTGAGCCGCCGATCTCGCCGATCATGATCACCGCGCCCGTCTCGGGGTCGGCCTCGAAAGCCGCGAGGGCGTCGATGAAGCTCGTCCCGGGCACGGGGTCGCCGCCGATCCCCACGCAGGTGGTCTGGCCGATCCCCCGCTGCGTCATCTCGTGCAGCGCCTGGTACGTGAGCGTGCCGGAGCGGCTCACGATCCCGACCGGACCGCCACCCATCGCGATCTCGCCGGCGGTGATCCCGATGTTGCACTTGCCCGGCGAGATGATCCCGGGGCAGTTGGGACCGAGCAGTCGCGTGCCCGGGTAGTCGCGCTTCGAGACGGTTGTAGAAGTACGCCTCGTCGTGAGCCGGCACGCCTTCGGTGATCACGACGACGATCTCGATGCCGCCCTCGGCCGCCTCGAGCACTGCGTCCGAGACGCCCGGCGCGGGAATGAACACGCACGACGCGTTCGCTCCCGTCTCCGCCACCGCCTCCTTCACGGTCGCGAACACGGGGATCCCGTCGACGTCCGTGCCCGCTTTCTTCGGGTTGGTGCCGGCGACGACGTTCGTGCCGTACTCCCGGTTGCGCAGCCCGTAGAAGCGGCCCTGCGACCCCGTCAGCCCCTGGTACACGACCCGTGTGGTCTCGTCGACGAAGATGCTCACGATGCGCCCGCCATCGCGACCGCTTTTCGGGCGGCGTCGATCATCGTCGGCTGCGACACCAGCCGGTCGGACTCGTGCTCGGCCAGGATCGCCCGCCCCTCGTCGGCGTTCGTCCCGTCGAGGCGGATGACGATCGGCGACCGGATCTCCACCCGGCCCAGCGCCTGCACGATCCCGTTGGCGACCTCCTCGCCCTTGGTGATGCCCCCGAAGATGTTGATGAAGATCGACTTCACCTCGGCGTCGTTGTTGATCACCTCGAGCGCGTTCGCCATCACGTCGGCGTTCGCGCCCCCGCCGATGTCGAGGAAGTTCGCGGGCTCCCCGCCCACCTGGCTCACGATGTCGACCGTGCTCATCGCCAGCCCCGCCCCGTTGGCGATGATCCCCACGTAGCCGTCGAGCCCGACGTACTGGAGGCCCTTGGCGTGCGCGGCTTCCTCGCGCTCGTCGCGCTCCTGGGTCGCCTCGTACTCCGACCACTCGTGCCGGAAGGCGGCGTTGTCGTCGAGGGTCACCTTGGCGTCGAGGGCGTGCACGCGCCCGTCGGTCGTGAGGATCAGCGGGTTGATCTCGACGAGGTCGGCGTCGCCGTCGACGTACGCCCGGTACAGCTTCACGAGCACGTCGACCGTGCCGTCGGTAGCGGCGGGATTCAGGTTCGCCGCGGCCGACCCATTCGCGGGCGACCGCCTCGCTCAGGCCGTCCACCGGGTCGACGTGCAGGCGGGCGATCGCCTCCGGCTCCTCCGCCGCCACCTGCTCGATGTCGACGCCGCCGCGTGCGGACAGCAGCCCGAGGTCCAGCTTGGCCGATCGGTCGAGCGTGAACGACGCGTAGTACTCCTCGGCGATGTCGCTCGCCCGCTCGATCCACAGCGTCTCGACGACGTGACCCCGGATGTCCATCCCCAGGATGTCGAGCGCGTGCGTGCGAACGGACTCGGCGTCGGACGCGAGCTGGATGCCGCCCGCCTTGCCGCGCCCGCCCACGTGCACCTGCGCCTTGACGACCACGGGGTAACCGATGCGGTCGGCGGCCTCGACGGCCTCCTGGACGGTGAAGACGGCGTGACCCGGCGAGACCGGGATGCCGTACTCCGCGAACAGCTGCTTGCCCTGGTACTCGAGGAGGTCCATTTACTCGCCTCGCTCCACTCGGGACGTCACGAGGCCTTCTGCGCCTCGCGGGCGTCGAGCGTCTGCTCGAGCCAACCGACGATGTCCGAGAGCGGGGCGCCGGGGGTGAACACCGCGGCCACGCCGGCCTCGCGCAGCCCGGCGATCTCGTCGGCGGGGATGATCCCGCCCCCGAACACCAGCACGTCGCCCACGCCCTTGTCGCGCAGGAGCGCCACGATGCGCGGGAACAGGGTGTTGTGCGCGCCCGACAAGCACGGAGAGGCCGACGGCGTCGGCGTCCTCCTGCAGCGCGGTCTCTGCCACCTGCTCGGGCGTCTGGTGCAGGCCGGTGTAGATGACCTCGAACCCGGCGTCACGCAGCGCGCGGGCGATCACCTTCGCGCCCCGGTCGTGGCCGTCGAGGCCGGGCTTGGCGATCACGACGCGGTAACGCCGCTTCACTGCGTGTACCCCCACATGGCGCCGTCACGATACCTGGCACGGTCGCCCTGGCCGGCTCCGGCTCCGCGGGACCCCCGACTGGACTCCGATCCGATGGCAACGTTCACTTGGGGTCGTGCCCCCGGAACGAAGCGACACCCGTCTGCTGATCGGTGCCGGCGTGGCCGCGGTGCTGGGCGGCGTGTTCGTGGCCGTCGTGCTGTTGCTGGCCACGAGCCGGGCCGAGTCGCCCAAGACGTACCGGCCCTTCCCCGCCGGCCCCGTGACCCAGCTGCGCAGCAACCTGAAGAACGAGGGGCCCTTCTACTACCCGGACGCGTTCGGCGGGAAGCGCAGCATCCTGTTCGCGCTCGAGGGCGACCAGGTAGTGGCGCTCATGACGCACACCCCGGGCGACGAAGCGTGCCGCATCCGGTGGCGCGGCAGCGTGAACAGCTTCGTCGACTGCCGCGGGGACCGGCTGCGCAGCGACCAGATCGGGCGCTACGGCACGACCATCTCGAACCAGCCGGGCACTGGAAACGTCGTGGTCGTCGACCTGCGCAAGGAGCTCCCGCCGCCGGCGCCCGCGAACTGACCTCCGCCGCTACCACTCGAGCAGCTCCGCCTTCATCGACCCCTCAGGAGTCGAGCTTCTGCAGCGGTGCCCACGCCAGGAGGAGCCGCTTCTCGCCCGCGTCGCGGAACCGGATGACCGCCTCGGCCTTGTCACCCTCCCCGATGACGTCGAGGACTACACCTTCGCCGAAGGTGTCGTGGCCGACGTCGTCGCCGACGCGCAGGCCGGGCAGGCGCGCCGCCCGCCCCGCATTGCTCGCGAGCGCAGCCGACACGACGGCGTCGCGATGGGCGCCCCGGCCCCCGCCGACGGGCCGATCCTCGCCGAGCACTTCGACCAGCTCCTCGGGGATCTCGTCGAGGAACCGGCTGGGCGGGTAGAAGTCCGTGCGCCCGAACAGCATGCGGCTCCACGCGTGGCAGAGATAGAGCCGCTCGCGCGCGCGGGTGATGCCGACGTAGCAGAGCCGGCGTTCCTCCTCGAGCTCGTCGGGGTCGCCCAGGCTCCGCATGTGCGGGAAGACGCCGTCCTCGAGGCCGGTCAGGAACACCACCGGGAACTCGAGCCCCTTGGCGGAGTGCAGCGTCATCAGTGTGATGGTGCGCTTCTCTCCTTCGATGTCGTCGAGGTCGGTGACGAGCGACACCGCCTCGAGGAAGGCCTGGACCCGGTCGAGCCCGTCGGGGACCGCTCCGGTCTCGCTCACGGTCTGCGCGTCCGTCCCCTCGTCGTCGCTCAGCGCACCACCGGTGCCACTGGCGATGCCGGCGAGACCGGTCACGTCGCCGGCCTCGAGCGCGTCGTCGAACTCGCGGCAGACGCCGACCAGCTCTTGGAGGTTCTCGAGGCGGGCCTCGGCCTCGATCGACCGCTCGGCTTCGAGCTCGGCGAGGTAGCCGGTGTCCTCGAGCACGGCCTGCACGACGGGCGCGACGCCGACGCCGGCCGCGCCCTCGACCTCGGCCAGGATGTCGAGCAGGTCGCGGATGCCGCCCAATGCCTTCCCGCTCACACCGGCGGCGTCGGCCCGGGCGAGCGCAGCGCGGAACGTCATCCCGTGCTCCTGCGCGTACGCGCTCACCTTGCCCACCGACGTGTCGCCGACGCCGCGCTTGGGCACGTTGACGATCCGCCGCCAGCTCACCTCGTCGTCGGGGTTCACGAGCGCCCGGAGGTACGCGAGCGTGTCCTTCACCTCGCGGCGGTCGTAGAACCGCACGCCGCCGACCACGCGGTACGGGAGTCCCGCCCGCACCAGCGTCTCCTCGATGACGCGACTCTGCGCGTTGGTCCGGTAGAAGACGGCGACGTCCGAGAAGCTGTAGCCCTCGGAGTCGGTGAGGCGGGCGATCTCGTGGGCGACGTACGCGGCCTCGTCGTGCTCGTCCTGGGCGTGATAGCGGGTGATGAGCTCGCCGCCGACCTGCTCGGTCCACAGGTGCTTGGGGCGACGAGACGCGTTGTTGAGGATGACGGCGTTGGCGGCGTCGAGGATCCGCTGCGTCGACCGGTAGTTCTGCTCGAGGACGATGACCGTGGCGTCGGGGAAGGCCTCCTCGAACCGCATGAGATTGCGGAAGTCGGCCCCCCGGAACTTGTAGATGGACTGGTCGTGGTCGCCGACGACCATCACACTGCGGTGCTCCTCGGTGAGCAGCCGCACGAGCTCCCATTGCGCGGCGTTCGTGTCCTGGAACTCGTCGACGAGGACGTGTCGGAAGCGCTTCCGCCACTTCTCGAGCACGTCGGGATGCTCCCGGAACAGGCGCACCGCCAGCAGCAGCAGGTCGTCGAAGTCGGCGGCCGACCCTTCGAGCAGCCGCCGCTGGTACTCGCGGTAGACCTCGGCGACGCGCCGGTCGGCGGGACCGGCGGCCCGGTCGAGAGCCTGCTCGGCGGTCACGAGCTCGTTCTTGAGCGCCGAGATCTGCGACGCCAGCCGGCGGGCGGGGAACCGCTTCGGGTCGAGGTTCAGGTCCCGGCGCACGTAGTCGACGAGCCGGACCGAATCGGATTGGTCGTAGATCGAGAACGACGAGCGGATCCCGAGCTGTGCGGCCTCGCGCCGCAGGATGCGCGCGCAGGCGGAATGGAACGTCGACACCCACATGCGGTGGGCGACGGGACCGACCAGCTCGCCGACCCGCTCCTTCATCTCACCGGCGGCCTTGTTGGTGAACGTGATCGCGAGCAGCGCGAACGGAGAAGCGCGGTGGTCCCCGATCAGCCACGCGACACGATTGGTGAGCACTCGCGTCTTGCCGGATCCGGCCCCCGCGACCACGAGCAGCGGCACCTCGGGTGGGGCTGTCACCGCCTCCCGCTGCACCGGGTTGAGCCCCGCGAGCAGGTCAGTGGTTTGTTCGGCGGCGCTCATGACGCCAGCCAGAGTATCGGCGCCGGGTCAGATCTCGGTGCTGGGTTCGAGGCTCAGCTCGCCCGTCACGCCGTCCTGCGCGGGCACGTTGTCGCGCCACGCGCGCGAGCAGCCGCGTGCGGTCCTCGTTCAGCGCGACGGTGAACGCGCCGGTCTCGTTGTCGACGTCGAGCGCGAAGTAGGCCTCCCAGTCGCTGTCGAGCGACGGGGAGTCCGCGTCCGTGCCCTTGGGGACGCGCCGAAAGCGCATCCTCTCGGCGTCGAAGAGCCAGATGCTATGGGTCGATTCGATTCGTTCCATACGCGCAACCGCCCGTGGGGGGAAGGAAAGGGTACTGCGCATCGCAGGATCTTGCTTGAGTCGGCACACCAGCTTGCCCCGTCCAACGTCAGGCAAAACCGAACATTCCGTCAGGTCTCGATGAGGAGGGTGACGGGACCGTCATTCACCAGCTCGACTTGCATTCGGGCTGCAAATTGCCCGGTGGCGACGGGTGCGCCGAGGTCACGGAGTGCCTGCGCGAACGCGTCGACGAGACCCTCGGCCTGCTCGGGAGGCGCGGCGGCGGCCCACGACGGGCGCCGGCCGCGCCGGGTGTCGCCGTAGAGCGTGAACTGGCTGACGACGAGGGCGGCGCCGCCGACCGCGCTCGAGCGGCAGCGTTCATCACCCCGTCGGCGTCGTCGAAGACGCGGAGGTGCCAGACCTTCTCGGCCAGCTTGCGGGCGGCGGCCTCGGTGTCGTCGTGCGTCACGCCGACGAGCACGCACAGACCCGGGCCGATCTCGCCGATCATGTCGCCACCGACGCGCACACGGGCCTCGGTCACGCGTTGCACGAGCGCCCGCATCAGAACGCGGCGGTCAACCGCCCGACGACGCCTTGGCCTCTTCGTACTCCTTCAGCGCCCGCCGGTGTCCGTTGGCGCCCGACCCGACGACGCCGCCGTCGCGCACTTCCTTCACGGTCTTCTCGAGATCCTTCAGGCGGTCGTACACGTCGTCCTCCGGCCCGGCCGAGATCACACGATCGAAGGCGGTGTGGATCCGGTCGAACTTCCGGCGCACCTGCCCGTACTCGTCGTCGAGCTTCTTCTTCGCTTCCTCGACGGTCTTCGCCATCAGGCAGCGCGCTCCAGGTCGGGCGAGTACTTGCCGAAGCGGGCGACGCTGTTCATCTTCGCCCGGTGAGAGAAGGCGCGCTGAGCGGCTTCGCGGTTGGAGGGGTCGCCCTTCCACGCCTGCTGCGCGGCGGCTTGGAGCGCGCGTCCGTAGGAGAAGCTGAGCTCCCACGGGTGCGGGCCCATGCGGTTCATCGCGTCGAGCCGGGCGGTGGCCTGCTCGTCGGACTGCCCGCCGGACAGGAACACGATGCCCGGCACCGCCGCCGGCACGACCCACCGGTAGCACCGCACGCTGGCCTCGGCGATCTCCTCGTCGGACACCTGCTTCGGCGAGTCGTACCCCGGGAGCACCATGTTCGGCTTCAACAGCAGTCCCTCGTACGCGCACCGCTGCTCGTACAGCGCGTGGAAGACGGCCTCGAGCACCGCCGCGGTCACGTCGCTCGCCCGCTCGATCGTGTGCGTGCCGTCCATGAGCACCTCGGGCTCGACGATCGGCACGATCTCCGCCTCCTGGCACAGCGCCGCGTAGCGCGCCAGCGCGTCGGCGTTCACGTCGATCGTGTACTGCGACGGGAGCTCGTCGGTGATCGTGTAGGTGGCACGCCACTTGGCGAAGCGCGCGCCCAGCTCCCGGTACTCGGCCAGCCGCTCCCGGAGCCCGTCGAGGCCCTCGGTGACGGTCTCGCCCTCGGCGGCCAGCGCCAACGGCTTGGCGCCCTTGTCGACCTTGATGCCGGGGATGATGCCCTTGCCGGCGAGCACCTTCGGGAACGGGACGCCGTCGCTCGTCGACTGGCGGATCGTCTCGTCGAACAGGATCACGCCGCTGATGAACTCCTCGACACCCTCGGTGGTGAAGAGGAGGTCGCGGTAGGCGCGCCGGTTCTCCTCGGTCGACTCGACGCCGATCTTGTCGAACCGCTTCTTGATCGTGCCGGTGCTCTCGTCGGCGGCGAGGATGCCCTTGCCGGGGGCGACGATCGCCCGGGCGGTGGCTTCGAGCTCGGACACATTCATGGTCACTCCCACTCGATGGTTCCGGGTGGCTTGCTCGTGATGTCGTAGGCGACCCGGTTGACGCCGGGGACCTCGTTGATGATCCGTGACGAGATCCGCTCCAGGACCTCGGCCGGGAGTCGAGCCCAGTCGGCGGTCATGGCGTCGTCGGAGGTTACCGCCCGCACCACGATCGGGTACTCGTAGGTCCGGCCGTCGCCCATCACGCCGACCGTCCGCACGACCGGGAGGACGGCGAAGCTCTGCCAGATCTGGCGGTACAGCCCGGCCCGCTTGATCTCCTCGACCACGATGGCGTCCGCGCGGCGCAGGACGTCGAGGCGCTCGGTCGTGATCGTGCCCACGACCCGCACCGCGAGACCGGGGCCCGGGAACGGCTGGCGCCACACGATCTCCTCGGGCAGGCCGAGCTCCTCCCCGACGGCGCGCACTTCGTCCTTGAACAGGTTGCGCAACGGCTCGACCAGCTCGAACTGCATGTCGTCCGGAAGACCGCCCACGTTGTGGTGCGACTTGATCGTCGCGTTCTCCGAGCCGCCCGACTCGACGATGTCCGGGTACAGCGTGCCCTGGACGAGGAAGCGCGCGTCCTCGACGTCGCGGGCCACCTCCTCGAAGACCCGGATGAACGTCTCGCCGATGATCTTGCGCTTGCGCTCGGGGTCGGCGATGTCGTCGAGCGCGCCGAGGAACCGGTCGGCCGCCTTCACGTGGATCAGGTCGACGTGGAACTGACCGCGGAACGTCTCGGTGACCTGGTCGGCCTCGCCTTCGCGCATCAGACCGGTGTCGACGAACACGCACGTGAGCTGGTCGCCCACCGCCTTGTGCACGAGGGCGGCGGCGACCGCCGAATCGACCCCGCCGGAGAGACCGCACAACACCCGCTCGCCGCCGACCTGCGCCCGGACCTCGGCGACGGCCTGCTCGATGATCGACGTGTTCGTCCACGACGGGCGGCAGCCGCACACGTCGTACAGGAACGCCTTGAGCACCTCCTGACCGCGTTCGGTGTGCGCGACCTCGGGATGGAACTGCACGCCGTACACGGCGCGGTCGCGATCCTCGAGCGCGGCGACCGGCGCGCCGGCCGTCGCAGCCGTGACGCGGAAGCCCTCGGGCGCGGACGTGATCGCGTCGCCGTGGCTCATCCACACGACCTGCTCGTCGGACAACGCGCCGAACAGCGGGGATGTGTCCCCCGTGAGCCGGAGCGACGTGGCGCCGTACTCGCCGCCGCCCGTGTGCCGCACTTCCCCGCCCAGCTGTTGGGCGACGAGCTGCGCGCCGTAGCAGATGCCGAGCACCGGCACGCCGGCGTCGTACAGCGCGGCGTCGATCGACGGCGCGTGCGTCGACGTGGACCGACGCCGGCCCGCCCGAGAGGATGATCCCCTTCGGGCGCCGGGCGAGCATCTCGTCCAAGGGCATCGTGCGGGGAACGATCTCGGAGTACACGTGCGCCTCGCGCACGCGCCGGGCGATCAGCTGCGCGTACTGCGCCCCGAAGTCGACGACGAGGACGGTGTCGAACTGGGGGGCGTCCATGCGGCGCCTAGCGACCCATGCCGACGCCCTGGCTGCGCTGGAGGCTCTTGCCCTCGGTCTGCAGGGAGGGGGCCACCATGACCTCGGCCTTCTGGAATTCCTTGACCGAGTCGTAGCCGGTGGTGGCCATCGACGTGCGCAGGGCGCCGAACAGGTTGAGGGTGCCGTCGTTCTCGTGGGCGGGACCGACGAGGATCTCGTCGAGCGTGCCCCGCTGACCGGCGTGCACACGCGTGCCGCGGGGCAGGTCGGGGTGGAACGTCGACATGCCCCAGTTGAATCCCCGGCCGGGCGCCTCGTAGGCGCCGGCGAGCGTGGTGCCGAGCATCACCGCGTCGGCGCCGCAGGCGATCGCCTTGGCGATGTCGCCGCCGGTGCGCATGCCCCCGTCGGCGATCACGTGGACGTAGACGCCGGTCTCGTCGAGGTGGCGGATGCGGGCGCCGGCGGCGTCGGCGATGGCGGTGGCCTGCGGCACGCCGACACCGAGGACGCCGCGGGTCGTGCACTGATGCCCCGGGCCCACGCCGACGAGGATGCCGACGGCGCCGGTGCGCATGAGGTGCAGCGCGGTCGAGTACGACGCGCAGCCGCCGACGATGATCGGCAGGTCGAACTCGCGGATGAACTTCTTCAGGTTCAGCGGCTCGGTGGTCTTGGAGACGTGCTCGGCGGAGACGACGGTCCCCTGGATGACGAGCACGTCGAGCTCGGCGTCGAGGACGAGCTTGGCGTAGCGCTCGACGCGCTGCGGCGTGAGCGAGGCGCACGCGGTCACCCCCGCCGACTTGATCTCCTGGATGCGGGCGCCGATCAGCTCCTCCTTGATCGGCTCGGCGTAGATCTCCTGCAGGCGGCGGGTGGCCTTGTCGGGCTCCAGCGTCCCGATCTCCTCGAACATCGGGTCGGGATCCTCGTAGCGGGTCCACAGGCCCTCGAGGTTGAGGCAGGAGAGGCCGCCCAGCTCGCCCGTGCGGATCGCCGTCGCCGGCGAGGTCACGCCGTCCATCGCCGCCGCCATGAGCGGGATGTCGAAGTGGAAGGCGTCGAGCTCCCAGGTGATGTCGATGTCCTCGGGATCTCGCGTCCGGCGGCTGGGGACGATGGCGATGTCGTCGAACCCGTAGGCACGGCGCCCCGACTTGCCGATCCCGATCTCGACCTCCACGCCTGTGCGCCTCCTGCTCGGTTCACTCTGTCGTCGTCCGGCTCTGCGGCGACGGTCGGCAAACCCCGGGCCGCCCGGAAGGAAAATGGTACCGCCCGCCTCCGGGCAGTCAGAGCGATGCAGTGAGATGAGCGAGGAACGAGACGAGCACGCGCGCCGTCGCGCCCCACACCGTCTCACCCGGCAGCTCGAAGAAGGAGATGGCCCGGTCGGGCGACCCCCAGTACTCCTCGTGGAAGGCGTCGTCCTCGAGCAGCTCCGACAGCGGCACCTCGAGGATCCTCACGACCTCGCCGGGATGGGGAACGAGGGGCGGCAGCGGGTCGATGAGCCCGACGAACGGCGTGATCGTGAACCGCGACCCGACGGTGGCGATCGTGTCGAGCTGCGCCACGACGTCGACCGCCGCCGGCGGCAGGCCGATCTCCTCCTCGGCCTCGCGGAGCGCCGCGTCCTGGAGGCCGGCGTCGACGCGGGGACGGAGCCCGCCACCCGGGAAGGAGATCTCGCCCTGGTGGGAGGGCATGGTGTCGGGCCGCTTGGTGAGGATGACGTGCGCTTCGCCGTCCGCCTCGAACAGCGGGACGAGCACCGCCGCCGGGCGACTGCCGGGCATCTCGAACGGCGGCGGCTGTGGCGGCGGGAGCGCGGCGCACCGCTCGCGCACCTGGGCCAGCGACAGCCGGCGGCGGTCGGCGGGGACGTGGCTCCACGGCGGGGGCCCGCCGGCGCGGGCGCCGGGCGGGCGCGGGATGCGCTGCCCCCCGCCCCGTGCGGCTCATCGCTTCCCCCTGTCGCCGTCGCAGGCTCCGGCTTTGCGGCATGCGGTCGGCAAAGCCGCCGCTTCCGCGCAGCGTACGCTGCGCCCGCGACCGCCAAGGAGGGTCCATGGACTGGAACTTCGGGACGGTGTTCGAGTCCGTCGCCGACGCGATCCCCGACCACCGGGCGCTCGTGCAGGGCGAGCGGCGGCGCACGTGGCGGGAGTTCGACGAGCGGCGCCAGCGCGCCTGGCGGCCGCGCTGCGCGACCGCGGCCTCGGGCCCGGCTCGAAGATCGCCTTCTACCTCTACAACTCGAACGAGTACCTCGAGACGCTCTTCGCCTGCTTCAAGCTGCGGGCCGTCCCGGCCAACGTGAACTACCGCTACACCGACGACGAGCTCGCGTACCTGCTCGACAACTCCGACGCCGAGGCGCTCGTGTTCCACGGCTCGCTCGGGGAGCAAGTGGACGCCGTGCGCGACCCGCAGCTTCGAAGGTCCGGGCCGCCGTGCAGGTCGACGACGGCTCGCCGCTCGTCGACGGCGCCCTCCGCTACGAGGACCTGATCGAGGCGCACGACCGATGGAGCGGATCGAGCGCTCGGGTGACGACCTCGTGTTCCTCTACACCGGCGGCACGACCGGCATGCCCAAGGCCGTCGTGTGGCGGCACGAGGACCTCTTCGGCGCGCTCGCGCCGCTGGCGTACGCGTTCTTCGGCCTCGACGATGCCCGAGCACGCGGCGGACGTCGGAGCCTCGGGTGCGCAAGGTCCACGAGTCGGGAATGGTGCCCGTGCACCTGCCGGCGTCACCGCTCATGCACGGGACCGGTCAGTTCTCGACGCTGCAGGCGCTGTTCCTCGGCGGGACGATCGTGACCCTCGAGAGCCGGCACTTCGACCCCCACGAGTTGTGGCAGACCGTGCAGCGCGAACGCGTCACCCAGATCGCGATCGTCGGCGACGCGTTCGCCAAGCCGATGCTGCGCGCCCTCGACGAAGCCGACGCCCGCGGCGAGCCCTATGACCTCTCGTCGCTCGTGTTGGTGATCAGCTCGGGGGTCATGTGGAGCGAGTCGGTGAAGCGCGCGCTGATCGAGCGCCATCCCGTCATCGCCTACGACTCGCTCGGCTCGAGCGAAGGGGTGGGCTTCGCGAACGCGATCACGTCCACCGACTCGAAGGGCGAGACCGCCAAGTTCAGCGTCGGGCCCGACACGAAGGTGTTCACCGACGACGGGCGGGAAGTGAAGCCGGGATCGGGCGAGGTCGGATACCTCGCCGTGGGCGGCCACATCCCGCTCGGGCTACTACAAGGACCCGGAGAAGACGGCGGCGACGTTCCGCGTCGTCGACGGGAAGCGGTACTCGATCCCCGGCGACTACGCGACGGTCGAGGCCGACGGGACGATCACGCTCCTCGGTCGGGGGTCGGTTTCGATCAACTCGGGCGGCGAGAAGATCTTCCCCGAGGAGGTCGAGGAAGCCGTGAAGCAGCACCCGGCGGTCGCCGACGCGGTCGTCGTCGGCGTGCCCGACGAGCGCTTCGGCGAGGCGGTCACGGCCGTGGTGTCGCTCGCGCCCGGCCGCACCGCCGACGAGGACGAGATCGCGGGCGCGGTCGAGCGCAGCGGCCTCGCCCGATTCAAGCGACCGAAGCACGTCGTCGTCGTCGACGCGGTCCCTCGCGGCCCCAACGGCAAGGCCGACTACGCCTGGGCCCGCGAGACGGCCCTGGCCCGCGTCGGTTCGTAGCCCAGGATTTCTGCCCGAACGAACGAGCGTCGCCGTTTGGTTTCTGGGTATGATTTCGGGCGAATGAGGACGATTGTCCGAGTTCTCCCCCGTTGTGTTCTCCTAGGGGTTGCGGGCGGGGCGCTCCTGGTCCTGGCCGAGCGCGCCCAGGAGGCGCACGCTCAGGCGCCCGATCCGCCGGCGGCACCGTCCGTGCCGGCGCTGGATCTGCCCCCCGTCACCACGCCTTTACTCCCGGCGCCACCCCCGGTCCCCGCGCCGTCGCTGCCCCCGGCGCCGGCCGTTCCGCCGGCGCCGACGGTCCCGCCGACCGTTTCGCTGCCCGCGCCGACGATCCCTGTGGTCCCCGCGCTCTCGGTCCCCGAGCTCCCGTCCCCCGTTGCCCCACCCGTCCCCTCGCCGCCGGAGGTCCCCGGCGTTCCCGGCCCGCCCGACGTCCCGGGGATCGACCCCGGCAGCGTCGCCGGCACGGTGGGCCCGCTGCCGGACGTGCCGGAGGTCTCGCCGCCGGAGGCCGCGCTGCCGGACCTCGCAGAGCTGCCCGCGCCGGTGATCCCGCTGAACGGCGTGCTCGATCTCAGCGCCGCGCCCGCGCCTGCACCGTCCGCTCCCCCCGACGCCCTCGACCGCGCGCCGTCCGTGCCCGCGGCCGACCCGGCGCCCTCCCGCGTCGAGTTGGCCGAGACCGCCGAGCTGCTCGCCGGCATCGACGTCGGCTTTCCGCCCGCGCGTGGCCCCCCGACCGAGACGCCGGGATCCCCACACCCGTGTCCGGGCGGAGGGTCACCGCACCCGACGCGCGCGGATCCGGCGGCGTACCTGTCGCCTGGCGCCGACCACGCGTCTCGCCGGGCGGGGATGCTCGCCGAGGCGCGCGCGTACGCCTCGACCTTGCTGCGCGACCCGCTCCTTCGGCCTGACTAACGGCTCCTTCGTGCATGAAGACACATCTCGCGCTCCGGCGCGAACCGCACGAAGGAGACGGAATGAGCGAGAACGGCAACGCCGAGACCAACGGCAAAGCTCGGGAGCTCGGGCGGCTGCAGGCCGATGCATCCGACGACGACCTGCTCACGTCGGCGGAGGTGGCGAGCCTGTTCGGGGTGGACCGCCGCACGGTGGTGCTGTGGGCGAAGCGGGGCCGGATCCCGGCGCTGCGGACCCCGGGTGGGCAGCATCGGTTCCGGGCCGACGAGATCCGCGGCCTCCTCGAGAAGCACGAAGACGGAGAGACGGCGGGAAACGAATAGTGGGTCGGGCCGAAAGGCCCGACCCACATCATTTCTGGGCTACTTGGCGACCTTGGCCAGCACGTCGCGGCTGGTGAGGATCAGGAGGTCCTCGCCGTCGACGGTGATCTCGGTGCCCCCGTACTTCGAGTACACGACGACGTCGCCCACGGCGACGTCGACGGGGATGAGCTCGCCCGTCTGGTCGGAACGCCGACCGGGGCCGGCGGCGAGCACCTCGCCCTGCTGGGGCTTCTCCTTGGCGGTGTCGGGGATGACGAGACCACTCGTGGTCGTCTCCTCGGCCTCCTGGGTCCGGACGACGATCCGGTCCTCCAGCGGCTTCAGGTTCATCGTGGCGCCTCCTGGCGGTGGACGAGACTTTCGACGTCGTTAGCACTCGAAGGGTGCGAGTGCCAGAGGGCCAAGGTAACAGCCCGCTCCGGCGCGCGGCAAGGCGGAGTCGCGGCGGATGCCCCACGATCACCCTCGTCGGCTCCGCCGACACACAAGACGGCCGGGCCCGAAGGCCCGGCCGTCTCGGGTCGTGGGTGGTGGCAGGTCAGCCGGTCAGGTTCGGCGTCGCCGTGACCGGGGTTGCCGGGGTGGGGGTTGCGGGGGTGACGGCACCCGGACCGCCCGATCCGCCCGGACCGCCCGGACCCTCCGGACCCGCCGGACCCGCCGGACCCCCGGGAGCACCTTCCAGGACGTCGGGGCCCGCGGCCCGGCAGCGGGACTGGCTGAGGATGACGTCTCCGCTGGCGATGCCGTCCAGGTTCACACGCACGTGCACGGCGTTCACGGTGATGCTCGTCTCTCCCGGCGAGCCCGTCACGATCTGCTCGTTGAGCGTCACGGTGACGGCGCCGAGGAGGTCGATCGTCGTGTTCGGGGGAGGGTTCACCGCCACCGGCGAGCCCGCCACCGTGAGTCCGACGAGCGTCGAGGACCCGGACGATCCGTCGCCGTTCGAGGTGCACTGCGAGGAGATGACGTCCGCCGTCAGCAGCGGGCTGCCGCCGAGGGAGGGCGCCAGCGCGCTCAAGAGCGTGGCCCCGGCGACCTGGGCCGAGCTGGTCGAGGTGCCGCTGTGCGAGCCCAGGTTGGTGCCCTGGGTGCTCACGTTGAGGAGGCCGGTCGTCAGCACGCCCGGCAGGTTCACGTTCGCGAGCGAGTCGGTGACGGGCCCGCCGCCGCCCGAGGGCAGCGTGACGGAGGGCGTCGGACCGCTGGTCACGGATCCCGTGGAGGACGCTGACGTTCACGCTCTCGCCGAACGCGCCGCTGCCGCTGACGTCGGTGACGTCGGCGGACGCAGGCGTGGCGAGGGCGATCGCAGCGCAGAAGACGGCGATCAGGACGAGAGCAACGCGACCCTTCATGGTCCTCCCTTTGCTTGGGCTCTTCCCCCTGCGCCGGAAGGCCGATCTGTGTGTCCACGCATCGGGTCACCCCGACTACCCTGCGTGACGGAGCGGCATACTACCCAAACCGGGAGGTAGCGCAAGATTGTCGGCGAATGCCGACACGGGTGACGACATCGTCGGCGGACGCCGACCTAGGAGATCGTCGGCGGACGCCGACCTAGAGAGATCGTCGGGAGGGCGAGGCGAGGGGGCGACGCCGGCGTCGAGCGGCGTCGGGCCGTCGGCCCGGAGCCGCCACCAGGCGGCGCCGGCGATCATGGCGCCGTTGTCGGTGCACAACGCCAGGGGCGGGAGGAACACCCGGCGCCCGGAGGCCTCCGCCGCCTCGGCCACCCGCGATCGGAGCCGCGAGTTGGCGGCGACGCCGCCTCCGAGCACCAGTGTCGGCGCCTCCGCCTCGTCGGCGGCGGCGAGGAGCTTGGTCGTCAGCACGTCGACGACGGCCTCCTGGAACGAAGCGGCGACGTCGCGGGTCGCGACGTCGGAGTGCTTGCGCACGTGGTTGACGACCGCGGTCTTGAGCCCGGAGAACGAGAAGTCGTAGCCCTCGCCGAGCATCGCCCGGGGGAACGCGACCGCGTCGGGGTCGCCCTCGGCGGCGAGGCGGTCGATGGCGGGGCCGCCGGGGTATCCCAGGCCGAGGAAGCGGGCGACCTTGTCGAACGCCTCGCCGGCGGCGTCGTCGACGGTCTGGCCCATCATCCGGTACCGGCCGTGGTCCTCCATGACGACGAGCAGCGTGTGGCCACCAGACGCGATGAGCACGGCCAGCGGCGGCTCGAGGTCGGGCTCCTCGAGCCACCCCGCGTACAGATGCGCCTCGAGGTGGTTGACCTGCACGTAGGGCAAGCCCGGTCGAGAGCGCCAGCGCCTTCGCCGCGCTCACGCCGACCAGCAGCGCGCCGGCGAGGCCCGGTCCGTGGCAGGCGGCGACGGCGTCGAGCTCGGCGGCGTCGAGGATGCCCGCTTCCACGAGCGCTTCGTCGACGACGGGATTGATGAGCTCGACGTGGGCGCGGCTGGCGAGCTCGGGCACGACCCCGCCGTAGGGAGCGTGGAGCTTGACCTGGCTGGACACGACGGACGAGCGCACCTGCCGGCCGTCCTCCACCACCGCGGCGGCGGTCTCGTCGCACGACGTCTCGATCCCGAGGATTCTCACGTTTCTCCATTGTCGCCGTCGCAAGCTCCGGCTCATTCTGGCGGCGGTCGGCAAAGCCGCCGCCCCTACCAGCGCTTCGGTTCCTCCACGACCGTCTCGCCGTCGATCTGGCGCTCGATCCCGTCGAGCAGCTCGGAGTACTCGGCCCGTTGGGCCTCGTGCGCCCACATCACCAACGCGTCCTCGTTCGTCTCGGCGTAGTAGTTCTTCCGGACGCCGACGGGAGCGAAGCCGAACCGGCGGTAGAGCTCCTGTGCGGGCCGGTTCGACAAGCGCACCTCCAGCGTGAGGCTCCGCGCCTCGCGCGCGATCGCCTCGCGGGCGAGGACGAGCAGCAGCCGGGTGCCGATCTGGTGGCGTTGCCAGCGCGGGTCGACGGCGAGGGTCGTGATGTGACCGTCGTCGGCGGACATCATCAGCCCGCCGTACCCGACGACGTCGCGTCCGATGCGGGCGACGAAGTACGCGCGGCTCGAGCGCAACGCGAGCTCGCTGAGGAAGAGCGACATGGTCCACGGCCGCGGGTAGACCTGCTGTTCGATGCGCAACACGCCGCGCACGTGGCGGCGACGCATCGGCACGATGTGCACGACGAAGGGCTCGGGCGTCGGGTCGGGCGTCCGCTCGACCGCCATCACGAGGCCTCTCGTCTCTTCCACTCGATCTCGGCGTCGCTCCGGCGCAGGTAGAGCGGCTGCACGTCCTCCGGCGACACGAAGTCCTCCCGTTCCACACGGGCGGTGGCCAGCTCGACCAGCGCCGCCGCGCTCGGGAACGCGTACGAGGGTCCCGCCTGCTCGGAGCGATCCACCTCGGCGAGCTCCTCGCGGTAGAGGAGCGCGCCGTCGCCGGCGAACAGCACCTCGTCACCGGCGGCGACGAGATCGGCGACGAGGTCTGCCGGCGCGCCGACCTCGTACTCGGTGACGCGCTGCACTCCGCCGGGAACGGGCCGGTAGCGGGCGTGGAACACCTCGCCCCGGCGGGCGTCGAGGATCGCGGCGACGAGCCGGTTCGTGTGCCGCAGCGGGTACGCGACGAGGTCGAGGCTCGCCACCCCGACCACCGGCACCCGCAGCACCTGCGCCATCGTCTTCGCCGTCGTCACGCCGACGCGCAAACCCGTGAACAGGCCCGGCCCCAGCCCGACCGCGATCGCCGACAGCCGCGCCAGCTCCACGTCGAGCTCGCGGCACAGGTACTCGATCGCCGGGGCGAGGTGCTCGGCGTGGCGGCGGCCGCGCCCGAGCCTGACCTCGCCGAGCACGGCGCCGTCGGCGCCGATCGCCGCGCTCACCTGCGGGGTGGCGGTGTCGAGGCAGAGCAGCAGCACGTCAGGCCGTCCCCACGGCGAGCTCGGCGGCGCGAGCGCGCCACGATCGCCCGTGACCTTCGATCTCGACGACGCGCTCGTCGTCGGTGTCGCCCGGCGCCAGGCGCACGTCGAGCCGGTCGACGGGCAGCAGCCCGTCGATCATGTCGCCCCATTCGACGAGGGTCACGGCGTCGTCGCGCACGAGCTCCTCGAAGCCGAGGTCGTACAGCTCCTGGACGGTGTCGATGCGGTAGACGTCGACGTGCACGAGCGGCATCCGACCGTCGTATTCGCGCACGATCGTGAACGACGGGCTCACGACGGGCTCGGTGACACCGAGGGCGCGGGCGACGCCGCGGGCGAAGACGGTCTTTCCGGCGCCGAGGTCGCCGACGAGCGAGACCACGTCGCCGGCGCCGGAGCAGCTCGCCGACCGTCCCGGCCAGCTCGAGGGTCTCGTCGGTCGAATGGGTCAGCGCGCGTTCTACGCCGCTCATCCGCGTGCGCCTTGCGACGAGGCGCGTTCCGCCGAGACTCGCCCGAGCGCGCGCTTCGACGCGCACGAAGTCGCCGCGGATCTGCGCGAGCGCGGTGCCGCCGCTTCGGAGCACCGCCGAAGGATGAAACGCCGGGATCAGCACCGCCGCGCTCGCGGAACGGGAACTCGCGCCCTCGCAGCTTCGTGATCCCGTCCTTGGTCTCGAGCAGGAGCTTGGTGGCGAAGTTGCCGAGCGTGACCACGACCGCCGGGTCGATGAACCCCAACTGCCCCTCGAGGTACGGCCGGCACGCTTCGATCTCGTCCGGCAACGGGTCGCGGTTGCCGGGCGGGCGGCACTTGACGACGTTGGCGATGTACACCTCGTCCCGGCGCAACCCGATGTCGGCGATGAGACCGGTCAGGAGCCGGCCGGCCCGGCCGACGAAGGGGATGCCCTGCTTGTCCTCTTCCGCTCCCGGGCCCTCGCCGACGAACACGAGGTCGGCGGCCGGATCGCCGTCGCCGAACACCACCTGGCTCCGGCCCTGGGTCGCGAGCGGGCACTTCGTGCAGGCGAGCGCCTCGCGCTCGAGCTCCTCGAACGACGCGAACGGCGATTCGACCACGAGCGACACTGCCTGATGGTATGCCGTCGTCAGACGACGGCGTCCCGGATCGCGTCGATCACTGCGGCGGCGGCGGCGACCCGGAGGCGGTCGAGGTGGGCGTCGACGGCCCCCGTGGCCAGGGCGAAGGTGATGTCCCCGTCGAAGCGCGTGTGCGACGGGAAGAGGGTCCGGCTCATCGCCTGATGCGCCGTCTGGGCCACCAGGTGGCATTCGAGCTTGGTGAGGCGGGCGTCCGTCGCCACCACGACCAGCGTCGTGTGCTCGCCCTCGACGAAGGGCAGCGGCTCCGGGAACGGCGGGGTGTCCGCGGGCGCCGTCGATCCCGCCAGCAGGCGGCCGTCGTCGCCCACCACGTCGCCGATCGCGTTCACGACTGCCAGCGCCCCGACCACCGCGTCGTCGACGCGCGCCGACGCCGACCCGAGCCCACCGGGCACGCGGTGGTCGGCGCCCTTCCACTTCCCGACCGTCGCTCCCGTCCCCGCCCCGACCTGCCCGGTCGCGAACGAGCCCCCGGGCTCGGCGGCGGCGAAGGCGGCGACGCCCTCGTCGGGACCGGGGCGGACGCCGCCCGAGCTGACGAGGTCGTACACCGCGGCCGCCGGCACGATCGGGACCTTCCCGCCCGCGGTCGAGAAGCCTCGGCCCTGCGCCTCGAGCGACCGCATCACGCCGTCGGCGGCGGCGAGACCGAATGCCGATCCGCCGGCGAGCACGACGGCATCGACGTGCTCGACGAGCCGGTGTGGGTCGAGCAGCGCCGTCTCGCGACTGGCGGGGGCGCCCCCGCGCACCTCGCCCGACGCGACCGTCCCCTCCGGGACGGTGACGACGGTGACGCCGGTGCCGTCGCCGGTCCAGTGGCCGACGCCGATGCCAGAGACGTCGGTGATCAGGAGGCGGCCTCCCGCGGGGCGAGCGCGGCGCGGACGCGCCGAGCAGCCCGCCGACGGGGCCAGAAGCGCCGCAGCGGCGCGCCGGCGCCGAGGTCGCGTGCGAATTCCGCGATGAGCGTGTCGACCTCGTCGGTGCGCTCGAGCATGAGCATGTGGCCGGCGCCCTTGAACACCTCGAGTCGCGCGTCGGGGATCAGCTCGGCGATGCGCCGCGACTGCGCCGGTGGTGCGATGACGTCCGCGCTCCCGCTGAGCACGAGCGTGGGCACCCGGATCTCGGGCAGCTCCTCGGTCATGTCGAGGCCGATGAGCGCGGTCACGGCCTCCTTGCTCGCCGCCTTCGGGCACGCCGCGATCATCTCCCGGACGAGCTCGACGTGACTCGCCTGCGGGTCGCGTCCGAAGCCGACGCGGGCGAGGAAGAAGCCGAGGTTCTGCTGGGTCATCAGCTCGTCGGCCGACGGCCCGCCGCCGGTGAGGCGCTCGAACATCTTGCGCAGCCAGCTCGCGCCGGACAGGTACGTCTTCGCAAGAGACGACATCAGCACCATGCCGCGCACGCGCTCGGCGGCGACCTCGGGGTAGTGCGACGCGAACGCCTGCAGCGCGATGCCTCCCATCGAGTGGCCGACGAGGATGGCGTCGCGCAAGTCCATGCGCTCGAGCACCGTCCGCACGTCCTCGGCGAGGTTCGCGATCGAGTGACCGCTGTCGCCACATTCGGAATCGCCGTGGCCCCGATGGTCGAACCCGATGCAACGGAAGCCCTTGTCGGGCAGCAGCTCGAACTGCTTCACCCAGACCCGCGTCGAGAGCGTGACGCCGTGCGAGAACACGATCGGCGGGCCCTTGCCGCGGCCGATCGTGTAGACGCTGCCGCCGTCATGACTCGGGTAGCGCACCGCCTCGTCGAACGGCGGGACGAGCGCCTTGCCGGCGTCGGGATCGGGCCGGCGTCGCACGCCCGCCACGACGGCCCGCTCGATCGCGTAGGCGGCGCCGGCGAGACCGGCGGCCGCGCCGGCGACGACACCCGCGCCCAACAGCGCGCGTCCCGTCCGACCGCGCGGCTCGTCCTGGTGCGACATCAGTCGTAGCTCCGCGGCACCCGGGGACCGATGCCGCACACGATCTCGTAGGCGATGGTCCCGAGCGCGCTCCGCCCACTCGTCGGCGGTGATCTCGGCGTCGCCGTCGCGACCCAGCAGCACGACCTCGTCGCCCACCTCGACCGGCGCGTCGCCGACGTCGACCATGAGCTGGTCCATGGTCACGGTGCCGGCGATCGGATGACGGCGCCCACGGATGAGCACCTCTCCGCCGTTCGCCGACAACGCTGCGCGGCACGCCGTCGGCGTAGCCGACGGGCACCGTGACAACCGTCCCGTCGGCGGGCATCGCGTACCGCAACCCGTACGAGAGCCGGTCCCCCGACCGGAGCCTCTTCACGTGGGAGACGCGGGCCTTCACGGCCATCGCCGGGCGCAGCGGCACCCGGTCGGCGAGCTCCGGCGCCGGCGGCACGCCGTACACGGCGATGCCGCAGCGCACGAGGTCGAAGCGGGCGCGGTCCGTGTACTCGAGCAGCGCGGCCGAGTTGGCCGCGTGGACGAGGTCGAACGCCACGCCGGCGTTTCGGAGGTCGTCGAGCACGGCGTCGAACCGGTCGAGCTGCTCGGCGGTGTACGGGTTGCCGGGCTCGTCGGCGACGGCGAAGTGGGTGAGCACGCCCTCGAGGCGCAGCTCGTCGCGCGTCGTGATCGACTCGGCCAGCCTGCCCGCGTCGGCGGCGGCGCACCCGACCCGGTGCATCCCGGTGTCGACCTTGAGGTGCACCGGGAGCGGTTCGGCGCCCGAGTCGGCGACCGCCTTGGCGAGGGCGTCGATGCCGGGGGCCGTGTACGCGACGGGCGTGAGGCCGAGGGCGACGACGGCGGGGGCGGCGGCGCGGCGGCGGCTCGGACAGCACGAGGACGGGGGCGTCGATGCCGGCGGCGCGCAGCTCGGCGCCCTCCTCGACGAGCGCGACCCCGAGCCACTGCGCGCCGGCGTCGAGCGCGGCGCGCGCCACCGGCACCGCGCCGTGCCCGTAGCCGTCGGCCTTGACGACCGCCATGAGCGCGGCGGGCGACGCGACGCCGGCGAGCGTGCGGACGTTGGCCCGGACCGCGTCGAGGTCGATCTCCGCCCACACCGGGCGATAGCGCGAGTCCGCCTCCATCAGCTCGTGCGGGAGAGGAAGCGGACGAGATCGCCGCGGGCCACGATGCCGACCAGCT
Organism: uncultured Actinomycetes bacterium; assembly: GCA_963747195.1. Classification (GTDB taxonomy): domain Bacteria; phylum Actinomycetota; class Acidimicrobiia; order IMCC26256; family JACDBD01; genus JALZAA01. The sequence goes on along the minus strand of CAVVDV010000004.1, from coordinate 136,106 downwards.
TGCCGCCGTCGAGGACGGGGACGTGGGTGATGTCGCGGTCGTGCATCTCGGCCGCCAGGCCGTCGATCGTGTCGTCGGGCTTCGCGGTGGGGAACTCGGTGATCATGACGTCGGCGACCGATGGAGCCGGCGGCCTTCTTCAGCTCGTGCTCGAAGCGGTGCAGCGACGACGGCAGCACGAGGTCGGCGCCGAGGAACGAGATGACGGTGGGGACGTGAAGGCGCGCCTCCGACACGATGAGGTCCTCGTCGCGCAGCAGACCCACGAGCTTGCCGTCCGCATCGACGACGGGGGCAGCGCCGATCTGCTTGCCGGCCAGAACGTCGGCGGCCTCCGCCACCGGCTGGTCGGGGCGCAGCGTCACGACGTCGCGGGTCATCACGTCGCGCACGGGCGTCGCGTCGGGCATCTATTCCTCCAGGCTCTCGAGGCTCTCCAGGGAGCGGATCGCCGCCGGGAGCGCGGCAATGAGGTCGCCGGCGACCAGGCCAGTATGCCCGGCGACGTCGGCGGCCCGCCCATGGGTGAACGCGCCGGCGGTCGCGGCCCAGAACGGCTCGGCGCCGCGGGCGAGGAAGCCGCCGATGATCCCCGAGAGGACGTCGCCGGTGCCGGCCGTCGCCAGCCACGGTCCGCCGGTGGTGTTGATCGCGGCGCGGCCGTCGGGCCGTCGGCGATCACCTCGCCCGGGCCCTTCAGCAGGACGACGGCGTGCGCCCGCTCGGCCAGGCGGCGCGCCGCCGCCAGCCGGTCGGGGCCCACCTTCTCGCCCGCCAGATGCACGTACTCGCCCGCGTGCGGGGTGAGGACGGCCGGCGCGTCGGCGAGCCCGCAGCGGCCCGACGTCGCCGGCCAGGGCGTTGAGCCCGTCGGCGTCGAGGACGAGCGGGACCGGCGCCTCGGCGACGATGCGGCGCACGGCGGCGGCGGTGCGGTCGTCGCGCCCGAGGCCGGGCCCGACGACCAGGACGCGGAACCGGTCGGCCGCCTTGAGCACCTCGGCGGCGGCGGGCTCGTCGAGCGCGCCGTCGGGAGTGGACGGCAGCGCCTTCGTGATCACCTCGGTGCCCGACGCCCGGGCTGCGGCTTCCTCGCCCGGGACGCCGCACCACACGATGCCGGCGCCGGCGCGCATGGCGGCGTGGCTCACGAACGATCGGCGCGCCGGTCATGCCGCCCGACCCGCCGACCACGAGCGCGCCGCTCAGCCACTTGTGGGCGTCGGGCGCGCGGTCCGGGAGCTCGAGCGCCAGGTCGAGGAGCTCGGGGACGAACACGGACGGGCCGCCGAGGTCGATGCCGATGTCGGCGACCTCGACCTCGCCGGCGTGGCCGGCGCCGGGCTGGAACACGAGCCCCGGCTTGAGCGCCGAGAACGTCACCGTGTGCGAGGCGTGCACCGCCTCGCCGTCCACCGCGCCGGTCAGGCCGTTCACACCCGACGGGATGTCGACGGCGACGCACGGGCCGAGCACGGCGTCGACGGCGTCGGCCACCCACGCCGCGTCGCCGTCGAGCGCGCCCCGGAACCCGGTGCCGAACATGGCGTCGACGAACGCGTCCGCCCGGAGCAGGGCCCGCTCGCAGAGCTGGCGGTCGACGCCGGCGTCGAGCGTGAACACGTCGACCCGGACGCCCCACTCGCGCAGCGCGCGCGGCGGCGACGTGCCCGTCGCCGCCGTTGTTGCCCTTGCCGCACACGACGACGACGCGCCGTCCGTACGTGCCGCCCATCTCGCGCCGCACGGTCCACGCGACGGCACGCCCGGCGCGTTCCATGAGCACGTCGACCGGCGTGCCCGCCGCGATCGTGCGCCGGTCGGCCTCGCCCATCTCGGCCGGCGTGAGCACGGGACGCATGGCTCGCCGCGCCTCGCGCTAGCCGACCGCGATGGCCACGGCCATCGCCATCGAGTCGGTGTGGGTGAGGGACAGGTGCCAGGCGGTGACGCCGCGCTCGTCGGCGAGCACCGCGGCCTTGCCGTGCAGGGCGACGACGGGCGCGCCGCCGCGCTTGCGCACCACCTCGACGTCGCGGAGCTTGAACGCGCCCAAGCCCACGCCGAGCGCCTTCATCACCGCCTCCTTGGCGCCGAACCGGGCCGCCAGCCGGGGCGCAGGGTCGTGATGACGGAACGCGTACGCGCGCTCGTCGTCGCTGAACAGCCGCTCGGGCAATCGCGCCCGGCGCTGCATCGCCAGCCGGAAGCGGTCGATCTCGACCAGGTCGGTGCCGATCCCGACGATGTTCATGGTCCTTTGGCGTCACCGAGGCCGCTCATGGGGCTGGAGGTGACGCCAATACACCGAATCATCGCGTGCGCCACCGCTCGGCGAGCACGTAGACGGGTTCGGTGAGCAGGTCGACGAGGTCGACGTCGGCCAGGCGCGAATCGTCGAATGCGGGCTCGGTCTCCGTGACGGCGTCCTTGAGCGCGGCGTAGCGCCCCCGGTAGCCCTGGAGGACGCCGCGGGCGACGTCGGGCGCGAGGCGGGGCCGGAACGCGACGTGCAGCAGCGACAAGCCCGTGGCCTGGTTGCCCTTGAGCTCGGGCACGATGACCAGCGTCCGGCCGTCGCGGCGACCCTTCGCCACCGTGACCTCACGCTCGTACGCGACGCGGTGCTTCGTCCCGATGAGGCGCGGGTCGGTGTCGGTGCGCGACGCGAGGCCGGCGGCGACGCCGCCCCGGTCGACGACGTGGATGGTGGCGGCGTCGCCCTCGACGTCGCCCTCGATGCGGTACCGGGTGAACCCCGTGACCTGCTCCACCGCGGGATCGAGGTCGACCAGCGTCCGCAGCGATCGGTAGCTGAGGCTGTCGCGGGCGACGCCCGCCGCCAGCACCTCCCGCACCAGCGGCACCTCGAGCAGCGTCTCGTCGGAGCGCGAGATGCCGACGGTGACGGTCTTCGCCTGGTGCTTGATGGCGTCGACCGGCCGGGTCAGCTCGTCGATCCCCTGCGTGAGCGCGGCCGTGAGGTCCTCCACCACCGTGCTCGGCGTGCCGACCTTGCCCAGCTCGAGCTGGTACGAGTCGAGCGGCGCGGCGCCCGTCGCGTAGCGGAGGACGCGACGCGATGCGCACGGCGCTGCTGGCCTCGAGGTGGCCGTCGTACGTGCCCGTGCGGAGCCCGTCGAAGAACCCCGTCGCCGGCGCTTCCACCCCGCGCCGCCAGGCGGTCGAGCACGGCGTCGGCGTCGACGCCGGAGATCGCGGCCTCGATCGCGGCCCGCGCCTCGCGCAGCGGCACGGCCGAGGCGTCGATGGCGAGCGCGGCCTCGTACCCGAACAGGTGGCCGGCGACCGTCGAGAGGACGAAGCCGAGCGCGGGATGGACGGCGGGGACCGTGATCGTCTCGACCGCGCCGGAGAAGCGCGAGTCGCCTTCGGTCGCGATGACGATCGGGGTCGCGCGATGCGCACGGTAGATCCCGACCTCCTTCGCCACGTCGTCGGCGTTGGAGCCCGTGAGCCCCGACGCGCACACGAGGATGAGCGGCTCCGAGGAAAGGTCGATGTGCTTCTTGTCCTCGGTGAAGTCGCAGGCGATCGACTTGTAACAGAGCTCCGACAGCTTGATGCGCAGCTCGGAGGCGGCGATCCGGTTGGCGCCGTTGCCGACGACCGCCCAGTACCGCTTCGACGGCGCGTGGCGCTGGGCGACGCCGGCGATCGCATCCCGGGTGCCGATGACCTCGAGCATCCGGTCGGGCAGCTCCCGGAGCGCGGTGAGCAGCTCGTGGCTGCGGGACTCGTCGGTCGGCGCCGGCCTCGCGTGCGATGGCGAGCGCGAGCACGAACCCGGCCGCGATCTGCGCGTAGAACGCCTTCGTCGACGCGACGCTCATCTCGACGTCGCGGCCGTCCGACGTGTACAGCACGCCGTCGGACTTCTCGACGAGGTCGCTGTTCCGCCGGTTCACGATCGCCACGACCGAGGCGCCACGGGCGCGGACGAGGTCGACGGTGCGGTTCGTGTCGGTCGTCGTGCCGCTCTGGCTGATGGCGACGACGAGCGTGTCGTGCATGTCGGGACGCAGCGCGAAGCCGGACAGCTCGGTGGCCGGCATGGCGTCGACGAGCAGGTTCGCCGGTGGCGTCCCGGAGCGCGGCGGCGAGGCTCTGGCCGGCGACGGCGGCCGTGCCCTGGCCGATCACGACGACGCGTCGCAACGTCCCGTCGCCCAGGCGGGCCCGCACCGTCGTCGGGAAGGGATTCGGGGCCGAGGTCGACGGCGAGCCGGCCGTCGGCGCCGGCGGCGATCCGGCCCCGCAGCGTCTTGCGGAACGACCCCGGCGCTTCCGAGATCTCCTTGAGGAGGTAGTGGGGGGAGGCGCCGCGGTCGATGTCGCGGGTGGTGATCTCGGCGTGTTGCAGCTCGTCGGCCGACACCGGGAGCTCGGTGCCGTCGTAGGCCGAGCGGCGGATGCCGGTGAGCTCGCCGGCGGCCCCGGCGTCCAGGGTCACGATCTGACCCCGGGTGGCGCCGGGCCGCTGCGGGTCGGCCGCCGTCTCGCCGTCCATGCGCAGGTAGGTGGCGGTCTCCTCGACGAGCCCGTAGGGCTCGCTGGCCACGACGAAGGTGTCCTCGGCCAGGCCGACGTTGAGCGCCTGCCCGCTGCCGCGCAGCGCGAGCAGGATCCGGTCCGGTCGGTCGGCGGCACTCGCTGCAATCGCGACCGAGCCCTCGAGCGAGGCGACCGTCGCCCGGAACGCCTCGTCGACCTCCTCGCCGGCGGCGAGGCGCCGCGAGACGAGCGTCGGGATGACCTTGGCGTCGGTCGTCATCTCGGTCGGGACGTCGAGTCGCTCGATCGCCTCGAGGTCGGCGTAGTTGTCGACGTCGCCGTTGAGCGCCGCCGATGACGTACGGCCCGTCGGCCATGCCGACTTCCTCGCTGTTCACGGGGTGCGCGTTGGCCTCCGAGATGATGCCGACGCTCGCCCACCGGGTGTGGGCCAGCACGACGGCCTGGCTCGTCTCGGCCGCCACCGCCAGGTGCAGGAGCTCGTCGTCGCGGATGGCTCGCCGCAAGGAGGCGGTGTTGTCGCCGAGCTCGCCGATCTCGGCGGCGGCCTTGTACACGAAGCTCAGGGAGTCACCCGCCCGGCGCACGGCCCGCGATCCGAACAACGGGTCGCGTCGCTCGTCGAGCAGGCGCGCGACCGCGGGATCGTCCAGGTCGAGCGCGTGGTGATGGACGAACACGTGGAGGCCGGCCGAGTCGCGGCCCCGCACCTCGAGGCGGTCGAGCGCCGACAGCGCGACCTGCACGGAGGTGAACGCCTCGATCGCGCTGGTCCCGAGATCCGAGCCGCAGAGATCGGCGACGGCGCGCGCCGTGCGCAGCCGGTCGTGGCCGACCGCCCAGACCGCGTCTTTCAGCCGCACGAGGGCGGCGTTCACGTCTTCGAGCTCGACGGTGGACAGATCGGCTCGAGCTCCGCCGTTCGCGTCCAGCGCCGCTTCCACGCGGTCGGTCGCGAGCTGGAGCTGCTCGACGTGGTGCTCGACCCCGACCGAGCAGGGCGCGGTCGGCGAGCAGCGCCCGCACGCCGGGCGCGCCCTTCAGGAGGGCGTCGACGCCCTCGACCTGGGCGGCGACGCGCGCGGATCGTCCTGGTCGGCTCCGCCGACCGTGCCGACGGTCGCGAGGGTCGCGACGGCCTGCTCGAGGTCGTCGAGGAGGTGGGCGCCGTCGGGCGGCATCCGGCCGCTCGACCGCCGCAGGACGGCCACGATGCCGCACATAAGACACCCCAGGTTAGGGCGGCGGCGACGTGTGGCTCGGCCACCGGCGCCGCAGGAGCCGGAGCCTGCGACGGCGACCATTCAAGGCCTTGTGTGGTCCACAGCGCTCCGGGCTGCGAACTACCCGGAGTGCAACATCGAGGAAAGGGAGCCGGAGTGAGCGCGAACGAGGACAGGGTCCGCCAGGGCTACGAGGCATTCGGCAAGGGCGACATGGACACCTTGCGGTCGATCATGACGCCCGACGTCATCCAGAGCGTCCCGGGCAAGAGCCAGATCGCGGGCGAGCACAAGGGCATCGACGACGTGCTCGGGTACTACGCCCAGCTCTTCGGGCTGAGCGACGGCACGCTCTCGGTTCAGCTCGAGAGCACGAAGGTCCAGGGCGACACGGTCGTGAGCACCCATCACGCCACGGCACAGCGCGAGGGCAGGTCGTGGGACACGAAGGAGAACATCACGTTCTCGTTCTCCGGGGAGAAGATCGCCCGGCTCGACGAAGCGCCGACCGACCTCGCCGGCTTCGACGCCTTCTGGTCGTAACAGCTCAGCCAGAACCGCAGGCGCGCTCGACGGCGGCGGCGAGACGCGTCGCCGCCGTCTCCGCCTGCTCGGAGGTCGGCGCCTCCACCATCACCCTGACGACGGGCTCGGTGCCCGACGGGCGCACCAGCACGCGGCCGTCGGCGCCGAGCTGCTGCTCGACCGCTTCGCAGCTCGGCACGGAAGGCGCCGTCGTGCTCCAAGCCGGCCGGCCGTCGCCGACCTGCACGCTGCGCAGCACCTGCGGCAGCGGCTCGACCACGGCGGCCAGCTCGGACAGCGGCCGTCCCCGGCGCGCCATCACGTCGAGCAGCAGCATGCCGGTGAGCGTGCCGTCGCCCGTCGTGGCGAGGTCGGCGAGGATCACGTGCCCGGACTGCTCCCCGCCGAGCGACAGGCCGCGCTCCTCGAGGGCGGTGAGCACGTTGCGGTCGCCGACGGGCGTCTCGACCACCTCGATGCCGTGCTCGGCGAGCGCGTGGCGCAGACCGAGGTTCGACATCACGGTCGCGACGACGGCGTCGCCTCGGAGCTCGCCGCGTTCGTGCAGATCGAGCGCGATGATCGCCAGCATCTGATCGCCGTCGACGAGGTTGCCGCGCTCGTCGACCGCGATCACACGGTCGGCGTCGCCGTCGAACGCCAGGCCCGCATTGGCGCCCGCAGCCACGACGGCCTGCTGGAGCTCGGCGGGGTCGGTCGAGCCGCAGCCGGCGTTGATGTTCGTGCCGTCGGGCTCGTCGTGGAGCACGCGCACCCACGCGCCCCGCACCCGCAGGGCCCACGGCGCGACCTCGAAGGCGGCGCCGTTGCCGCAGTCGACCACGACCGACTGCCCGTCGAGCCGGCGGTCGCCCAGCGCGGCCGACGAGGTGGGCGATGTAGTCGGCGGCCCCGCCGAGGCGGTCGCGCGACGACGCCCACTCCGGGCCCTTCGGGACCGTCGCCGGCGCCGGCGTCGACGAGCCGGCGCAGCTCGGTCTCGATCTGCTCCTCGGGCGCGTCGGCGATCTTGCGGCCGCCGCGTGCGAAGAGCTTCACGCCGTTGTCGGGGTACGGGTTGTGGCTGGCGGAGAGCACCGCCGCCGGCGCGTCGAACAACTGGGCGAGGTACGCGACGCCGGGGGTGGGCAGAACGCCGACGCGCTCGACGTCCGCGCCCTCGCTGCACAGGCCGGCGACGAGCGCGGCCTCGAGCAGCGGCCCGGAACGGCGCGTGTCGCGTCCGACGACGAACGGCCGGTCGGCGCCGAGCACGCGGGCGGCGGCGCGGCCGAGCGCGGTCACGAGCTCGGGTGTGAGATCGCGATTCGCGACCCCGCGAACTCCGTCGGTGCCGAACCGCAGCGTCATGCGGCCGCGCGGAAGCGACTCAGCGCTTCGAGTACTGCGGCGCCTTGCGAGCCTTCTTGAGGCCGTACTTGCGGCGCTCCTTCTCGCGGGCGTCGCGCTTCAAGAGGCCGGCTTTCTTCAACGTCGGGCGCAACTCGTCGTCGAGGGAGACGAGCGCCCGGGCGATGCCGAGGCGCAGCGCGCCGGCCTGGCCGCTCACGCCGCCGCCGTCGAGCGAGGCCTCGACGTCGTACACGTCGGCGGTCTGCGTCAGGCGCAAGGGCTCGGTCGCGACGACCTGGTGCGTGAGGATCGGGAAGTACCGCTCGAACTCGCGCCCGTTGACCTTGATGACACCGCGTGCCCGGACGCAGCCGGACGCGCGCGACCGACTCCTTGCGGCGGCCGGTGGTCTGGATGAGGGGCTTGGTCACGGGCTACCTCCGGGCAGCCGCTCGCCAGCGGGTGGGCGACCGGCTTCTGCGCCGTATGCGGGTGGGTGGGTCCGGCGTACACGCGCAGCTTCTTCAGGGTCTGCCGGCCGAGCCGGCCCTTCGGGACCATGCCCTTGACGGCCTGGCGCACGACCTTCTCCGGGTCGCGCTCGAGGAGCCGGCCGAGGCTCTCCGACTTGATGCCGCCGGGGTACCCGGAGTGCCGCCAGTACGTCTTGCCCTCGGCCTTGCGCGGCCCGACGTCCAGCTTCGCCGCGTTGACGACGATCACGTGGTCACCGGTGTCGACGTGCGGCGCCCAGGTCGGCTTGTGCTTGCCGCGCAGCAGCTTGGCGACCTCTGTCGCCAGCCGGCCGAGCACGGCGCCGTCGGCGTCGATCACGTGCCAGGCGCGCTCGATGTCGCTGGGCTTGGGGCTGAAGGTACGCACAGGAAAGAAGAGGTTACTCCTCTGCCAGACGGCTGACCGAGACAATCGGGTCTGCGAGCCGGTAGCCTTCGCGCGACGAGCGTGACGGCTCCCCCGACCGCGGTGCCCGTCCACGAGATCACCGCCGAGCGCGCAGATGACGCCGAACGTGCGCTCGACGTCCTGCTCGACAGCGCGCTCGACCCGATCGTCGACATGGTCCTGCTCGCGCGCGACGGGGCGTACGAGGCCCGTTCGCACGACGGGTGGGTCCGCTTCCGGCGGACCGAGGGCGGCGGCTACGAGAAGATCGCGAGCGAGGGTGCCGACCCGCTCGCCGACCAGTCCACCGACAAGTTCGCCGGGTTGGAAGCCGAGCGCGCCCACCCCTACCCCACCCGCGGCGAGAACTCGTACCCGTTCGGGTTCGCGCAGGTCGCCCAGCTCTTCGACCACCCCGCCGCGCCCGACCTGTGCGTGATCCACTCCGCCGCCCACAACTGGGAGGACCAGGGCGGGCATCGCGGCGAGCACGGATCGCTCGACGTCGTGCAGGCGCGGGCGCCGTTCGTCGTCGCCGGGAAGGGCGTGCGCGCCGACGGGCTGGTGCCGCGGGCGGCGCGACTCGTCGACGTGGCCCCGACGGTCGCGGAGCTGCTCGGCCTCGCGCCCGCCGACGACGGCGCGTACGTCCGCGGCCAGGACGGCGAGGTCCGCGACGACGTGCTCGACCTCGGCGGCGGGCGGCCGCGGCACGTCGTCGGGTTCCTGTGGGACGGCACCAACCCCAACGTGCTGTACGCGATGGCCGCCGCCGGCGAAGCGCCGAACGTGGCGCGCCTGCTCGAGATGGGCACCGCCTACACGCACGGCGCGATGGCGGGGCTGCCGACCGTGACGCTCGCCAACCACACGTCGATCCTGACCGGCCGCCTCCCGGGCCACCACGGGATCCTGAACAACGCGTGGTACGACCGGCGCAGCGGCCGACAGATCATCACGAACTCGTCGGCGACGTGGCCCACCGCCATGGAGACGCTCACGCCCGGCGTCGAGACGATCCACGACGCCGTCCACCGGACGTGGCCGGACGCGTTCACGGCGTCGGTCAACGAGCCCGCCGACCCCGGCGCCGACTACTCGACCTTCGACTTCTTCCGCCGGGGCGAGGTGCCGCCGATCCCCCAGTCGCCCGACGGCCTGCCGCACTCGACGGAGCGGTTCGTCCGCCCGTCGAAGGACTACTCGTGGTCGACGATCGTCGACCACATGTGCGTCGAGCAGGCGGCCGGCATCTGGAGCGGTCACTACCGCGACGTCGACTATCCCAAGCCCCGGTTCATGTGGGTGAACTTCACGCTCACCGACTCGGCGTTCCACGAGGGCGGGCCGCACTCGGAGATCGCGGCGGCGGCCGTCCGCGACTGCGACGCCCGCCTCGGCGAGGTGCTGGCGGCGGTCGAGCGCGCCGGCGCGTTCGACGACACCGCCTTCCTGCTCGTGGCCGACCACGGCATGGAGGAGAACGATCCCGCGGTGCGGGGCGACTGGGACGTCGCGCTGCGCGACGCCGACCTGCAGTTCCGCGACGAGGGCTACAGCTTCCTGTACCTGGGCGAGCTGAAGACCTTCTCGGAAGCAAAAGGTCCGCAGACCGGACGTTTCGCTGCCGAGAACGAGAGGGTTAGCTCACACCGACGCCGACGAGCTTGCCGATCAGGAACGTCGCCGTGGCGACGAGGATGCCGATGACGGCCATGCGCAACCCGGAGCGGCCGGCGTGGCGTCCGGTGAAGACGGAGATCGCGCTCCCCACGGCGAACAGCGCGAGCACCGACAGGACGGCGGACGTCACGACCGCCACCGCCCCGCTCGAGAAGAGGAACGGGAGCACCGGCAGGAGCGCACCGGTGGCGAAGGCGGCGAACGACGAGCCCGCCGCGACCCACGGCGAGCCCAGGGTGGTGGGATCGAGGCCGAGCTCCTCGCGGGCGAGCGTGTCGAGCGCGACGTCGGGTCGGGACATGATGTTCTCGACCAGCGCCTTCGCTTCGGCGGGGTCGACCCCCTTCGCCTGGTAGATCAGCTCGAGCTCCTCGCGCTCCTCTTCCGGGAAGGCGGCGAGCTCCTGCTCCTCGATGCGCAGCTCGTTCTCGTACAGCTCCCGCTGCGACCGGACCGAGACCCACTCGCCCGACGCCATCGAGAACGCGCCGGCGACCAGCCCGGCGACCCCTGCGAGCACGACGATGCGACTTGTTGGGCGTGCCGCCGGCGACGCCCATGACGAGCGAGAAGTTCGAGACCAGCCCGTCGTTGACGCCGAAGACGGTGGCGCGCAGCGCGCCGCCGATCCCGGCGCGGTGCCGGCCCTCGGCCGCCGCGATGCGCCCGCCGGCTGTGCTGCCGCCCCGCATCGCCGCGACGACCTTGCCGTGCATCTGCTCCTGGGCGGCCATCGCCGCCGGCGCGGCAGCGATGCTGCGGTACTTGTCGGCGTCGGCCGCTTCGGCCCGCAGCACGATCGGGAGCACGGCCTCCGTGCCGACGAGGCGCGCCAGCCGGCGCAGCACCCGGATGCGGAACGGGAGCCGCGGCGGCTTGAGGTCGACGATCCCGGCCTCGCGCATCCGCTCGGCCCAGTGGGCGGCGTGGCGCTCCTCCGCTTCGGCCAGAGCGAGGAAGATCGGGCGGCGATGCTCGTCGGCGTGCTCGGCCAGCGCCCGGTACAGCGCAGCGCCGCCGAGCTCGTCGGCCCACATCTCGCGGAACTGGGCCACTTCGGGATCGAGCGCGGATCCGCGGCGCGCCATGGGCAGCACGGTACCGCCGCCCGGCGGCGCCCGCGGCTAGGAGTACCCGACCTCCCAGAGGCACAGGCCTTCCGGCGGCGCGAGCGAGCCGGCGTGGGAGCGGTTCTTGGCGCGGAGGATGCCCATGAGCTCGCCGGGCCGCTTCTTGCCCGTGCCGACTTCGACGAGGGTGCCGACGATCGATCGCACCATCTGCCAGCAGAACGCGGTGGCGCGGATGTCGTAGCGCAGCACGCCGTCGCCGAGATCGTGCCAGCGCGACTCGAGGACGCGCCGGGTCGTCGTCGAGCCTTCCGGTCCCTGACGGCAGAAGGAGGCGAAGTCGTGCTCGCCCACGAACGGGTCGGCGCCGAGCCGCAGCGCCCGCACGTCGAGCGGCGCGGGCACCCACCACGCGTACCGGGCGAGGAACGGGTCGGTGCACGGGCCGGTTCACCACCGTGTAGCGGTAGGCGCGCCAGCACGCCGAGCGCCGGGCATCGAAGTCCGGCTCGACGACGTCGGCGGCGCGCACGACCACCTCGGGCGCGAGGGCGCCGTTCACGGCGGACTGCAACCGCCACGGGTCGAGGCCGGGCTCGGCGTCGAAGCTCACGACCTGACCCCACGCGTGCACGCCGGCGTCGGTGCGGCCGGCGCACGTCAGGCGCCCGGGCGGGTGGCGCAGGAACCGCTCGAGCGCCCGGGCGAGCACGCCCTCGACGGTGCGGACCTCGGGTTGCTCGGCCCACCCGTGGAACCCGCTGCCGTCGTACGCGACGACGAGCTTCACCCTGGCCGGACCTTCGTCCCTTTCGAACAGAGTCATGAAAGGGGCACCTCCGGCAGGCGCCGGGGTCTTCCCCGGCGCCGGAGAACGAATTCTGTTGGCTGGAGCGCAAGCGTCAGCTTGCGCGACCAGAGGATCAGACCAACTCGACGCGCGCCATGGGGGCGGCGTCGCCGGGGCGGGGGCCGAGCTTGAGGATGCGCAGGTAGCCGCCGTTGCGATCGGCGTAGCGGGGGGCGATCTCGGCGAAGAGCTTGTGCGCCACCTGCTTGTCGTGCATGCGGGCGACGACGACGCGCTGCTGGTGCACGCTCCCGCCCTTCGCCTTGGTGATCAGCTTCTCCGCGTACGGGCGCAGCGCCTTGGCCTTGGCGACGGTCGTCGTGATCGCGCCCGCCTCGAACAGGTGCGCGGCGAGGTTCGCCAGCAGCTGCTTCTCGTGGGCGGGACCGCCGCCGAGGCGCGGGCCCTTGCGCGGGGCGGGCATGGTCGGCTCTCTATTCCTTCACGCGCAGCGAGAGGCCGCGCTCGTCGAGCTTCTGCAGCACCTCTTCGAGCGACTTCGAGCCGAAGTTCGTGATGGCGAGCAGGTCGTCCTCGGACTTCTGGACCAGCTGGCCGATCGTGTCGACCCGGGCGCGCTTCAGGCAGTTGCGCGGCCGCTCCGACAGGTCGAGCTCCTCGATCGGCAGCTCGAGGTCCGGCGACGCCGCCGTGATCGGCGACACCTCACCGAGCTCGAGGCCCTTGGGCTCGCGACGAGAGGTCGGCGACCAGGCTGACCAGGTTGCGCAGCGTCTCACCCGCCGACGCCAGGGCGTCGCGGGGCGAGATCGACCCGTCGGTCTCGACCTCGAGGCTGAGCTTGTCGTAGTTGGTCGCCTGCTCGACTCGTGTCGGCTCGACCGAGAACGCGACCCGCCGCACGGGCGAGAAGATCGCGTCGACGGGGATCACGCCGATCGTCGACGTGCGCTTGTTGCGCTCGGCCGAGAGGTAGCCCCGACCCTGCTCGACGGTGAGGTCGAGCGCGAGCCGGCCCCGCTGGTTCACGGTGGCGAGGTGCAGCTCGGGGTTGAGGACCTCGACGTCCGCCGTGGTCTGGATGTCGCCGGCGGTGACGTCGCCCGGGCCGCGCTTGTCGAGGCGCAGCGTGACGGGCTCCTCCGACTCGCACCGCAGCACGAGGTCCTTGAGGTTCAGGATGAGGTCGGTGACGTCCTCCTTCACCCCGGGGATCACGTCGAACTCGTGCAGCGCCTCGTCGAACCGGACCTGGCTCACGGCGGCGCCGGGGATCGACGACAGCAGCGTGCGGCGGAGGCAGTTGCCGAGGGTGTGGCCGAAGCCGGGCTCGAGCGGGGAGATCGTGAACGTCTGGATGTTCCCCTCGGGGTCGGCGGCTTCGACTTCTGGACGCTGGATGATCAGCATTGGGGTCTCACTTCTTCGTGGTCTCTGGGGGCGGGTGGCGGAAGACTCAGTGGGCTACTTGGAGTAGAGCTCGACGATCAGCTGCTCGCGCACCGGCACGTCGATCTGCTCGCGGAGCGGCAGGTCCCGCACCGTGGCCTTGAAGTCGGCGCTGGTCACGTCGAGCCACGCCGGGACGGCCCGGTCGAGCGTGTCGAGGTTGTGGCGCAGCACGATCATCTGGCGCGACTTCTCGTGGATCTCGACGACGTCGCCCTTGCGGAGCTGCTGCGACGGGATCGTGACGCGGTGACCGTTCACCGTGACGTGCCCGTGGCGGACGAGCTGGCGGGCCTGATTGCGACTGGCGGCGAAGTTGGCGCGGAACACGACGTTGTCGATGCGGAGCTCGAGCATCTGGAGCAGGACCTCGCCGGTGATGCCTTCATCCCGCGTGGCCTGCTCGTACAGGTTCTTGAACTGGCGCTCGAGGAGCCCGTAGATGCGGCGCGCCTTCTGCTTCTCGCGCAGCTGGAGCAGGTACTCGCTCTCCCGGATGCGCCCCCGCCCGTGCTGGCCGGGCGGGTACGGCTTGCGCTCGACCGGGCACTTCATCGTGTCGCACTTGGGGCCCTTGAGGAACAGCTTCATCCGCTCGCGGCGGCAGAGCTTGCAGACCGCGCCCGTGTACCGCGCCATCAGACTCGCCTCCGCTTCGGCGGACGGCACCCGTTGTGGGGAATCGGCGTCACGTCCTTGATCCCGACGACTTCGATGCCGGTGTTCTGGATCGACCGGATGGCGGTCTCGCGCCCCGATCCGGGGCCCTTCACGACCACGTCGACCTTGCGGACGCCGTGCTCCATCGCCCGGCGCGCCGCGGTCTCCGCCGCGAGCTGCGCCGCGAACGGCGTGGACTTCCGAGAGCCCTTGAAGCCGACGTTGCCCGCCGACGCCCAGGCGATCACGTTCCCTTCCTGGTCCGCGATCGAGATGATCGTGTTGTTGAACGACGACTTGATGTGCGCGGTGCCGTAGGCGACGTTCTTGCGCTCGCGCCGTCTCGGCCGTCGCCCGCCCGGGGGTGGTTTCGCCATCTCGTCTACTTCCTCGCCCGCTTCTTGCCCGCCACCGTCTTCTTCGGACCTTTGCGGGTGCGCGCGTTCGTTCGGGTGCGCTGGCCGTGGACGGGGAGCCCGCGCCGGTGCCGGACACCCTGATACGTCCCGATCTCGATCTTGCGCTTGATGTCCTGCGAGACTTCGCGGCGCAGGTCACCTTCGACCTTCACGTTCTGGTCGATGTACGTGCGCAGCTTGGCGACCTCGTCGTCGGTGAGGTCGCGCACGCGCGTGTCGGGCGAGATGTCGGTCGCCATGGCGACGGTGCGCGCGGTCGTACGGCCGACGCCGAAGATGTAGGTGAGCGAGATTTCGAGGCGCTTCTCTCGGGGGATGTCGACGCCGGCGATGCGGGCCATCTGTCCTCCTAGCCTTGCCGTTGCTTGTGGCGCGGGTTGGTGCAGATGACCCGCACGGTGCCGTGGCGGCGGATCACCTTGCACTTCTCGCACATCTTCTTCACCGAGGGACGGACTTTCACGCGGCGTTCCTGCTTCTCGTGGTTACTTGTACCGGTAGGTGATGCGACCCCGGCCGAGGTCGTAGGGCGTGAGCTCGACCTGCACCCGATCGCCGGGGAGGATCCGGATGTAGTGCATCCGCATCTTCCCGGAGATGTGTGCGAGCACCTTGTGCCCGTTCTCGAGCTCGACCCGGAACATGGCGTTGGGCAACGGCTCGACCACCGTTCCCTCCACCAGGATCGTGTCGTCTTTGGGCTTGGCCAGGGCTCCCACCGCCTACGGACTCGGGTGTCTCGGGCGCGCCAAACGAATCGGGCGCACCGCTGGGGCGACTTAGAAGTGTACCCGACCCCCGGAACCCTTGAGAATCCGGGGTCTCGGCCCCCCGGCGCGAACGCGAGGCCCGGCCGGTCACCCAGGGAGCGTCAGCACCTCGGGGCCGTCGGCGGTCACCGCCACGGTGTGCTCGAAGTGGGCCGACCGGCGCCGGTCGCGGGTGACGACCGTCCAGCCGTCGGCCAGGAGCTCGGTCTCGGGCCCACCGGCGTTCACCATGGGCTCGATGGCGAGCACCATTCCCTCCTTGAGCTTCAACCCTCGCCCGGGCGGCCCGTAGTTCGGGATCTGGGGCTCCTCGTGCATGGCAGTCCCGATCCCGTGGCCGACGTACTCCCGCACGACCGAGAACCCGGCCCGCTCGGCGACGCCCTCGACGGCGGCGCCGATGTCGCCCAGCCGCTGATCCGACGTGACGTGCTCGATCGCCGCCTCCAGGGAGGCCCGGGTGATCTCGAGCAGCCGCTTCGACTCGTCGTCGATCTCACCGACGGGCACGGTGATCGCGGCGTCGCCGTGCCACCCTTCGATGATCGCCCCGCAGTCGATCGAGAGGATGTCGCCGTCGTGCAGCACGACGTCCGCCGACGGGATCCCGTGCACGATCACCTCGTTCGGGGACGTGCACACGACGCCCGGGAACGGCGGGCTGCCGTAGCCCAGGAAGTTGGAGCGCGCCCCGCGCCGGTCGAGCACCTCGCGCGCCGCCTCGTCGACGTCGGCGGTCGTCGCCCCCGGCTTGGCGGCCCGGATGCCGACCTCGTGCATCTCGGCGACGACCCTGCCGGCTCTCCGCATGATTGCGATCTGGTCGCGGGTCTTTCTGGTGATCATGTCCGGAGCGACTTGAGCCGCTGGTCGACCGGCGCCACCAGGCGTGCGAACACGTCGTCACCGTCACCGGTGCCGTCGACGACCACGAGCTTCCCGAGGTTGCGGTAGAAGTCGATGATCGGGACGGTCTCCTCCTCGTAGAGCTCGAGGCGGCGCATCACCGCGTCCTCGGTGTCGTCGTCGCGCTGGACGACCCGGCCGCCGCAGACGTCGCACGTCCAGTCGCTCTTCGGCGGCGCGTTGACGTGGTAGGTGGTGCCGCACTTCTCGCACACCCGTCGCCCGGCGATCCGGTCGAGGACGATCTCGGTGGGCACGTCGAGGTTGATGACGAGGTCGAGCGGACGCCCGTCGAGCACATCCTCGAGCTTCTCGGCCTGGGGCAGCGTCCGCGGGAACCCGTCGAGGACGAAGCCCTGATCGACGAGGCCGTTCTCGGCGAAGCGCTCCTCGACGATCCTGAGGGTGAGATCGTCGGGCACGAGATCACCCGTGTTCATGTACTGCTCGGCCTCGCGCCCGGCCGGCGTCCCGGCGGCGGCGGCGGCCCGGAACAGGTCGCCGGTCGAGACGTGCTCGATGCCGTACCGCTCCGCGAGACGGGCGGCTTGTGTGCCCTTCCCGGCGCCCTGCTTGCCGAGCAGGACGAGTCGGGGACCTCTGCTCATCGGCGCACTCCGATTAGGCGAGGAAGCCCTCGTAGTTGCGCATCATCAGCTGGCTGTCGATCTGCTTCATCGTCTCGAGCGCGACGCCCACGGTGATCAGCAGTGCCGTGCCCCCGAAGGGGAACTGTCTGATGTCCCACAACGCGAACACCAGCAGCGGCGCGATCGCGATCGTGGCAAGGAACAGCGATCCCGGCAGCGTGATGCGGTTCAGGGTCTTCGCGAGGTACCGCTCCGTCGGCGGCCCCGGTCTGATGCCTGGGATGAACCCTCCCTGCTTGCGGATGATGTCGGCCTGTTGCGCGGGGTTGAACGCGATCGCGGTGTAGAAGTACGCGAAGAAGATGATGAGGATCGTGTACAGGCCTATGTAGAACCAGCTCTGACGCTGGATCAGGTTGTCGTTGATGAACTGCTGCAGACCCTTCCACGGGGTCGCCGTCGCGATCAGAGCGGGGAACGACAGGATCGAGCTGGCGAAGATCACGGGGATCACGCCGGACTGGTTGACCTTCAGCGGTATGTAGGTGCTCTGACCGCCGTACATTCGTCGTCCGACCACGCGTTTCGCGAACTGCACTGGTATGCGTCGCTGCCCCGACTCGACGAACACGATCCCGACGATCATCGCGATGCCGATGCCGATGATCGTGAAGAACTGGAACTTGCTGCCCTCGCTGTAGATCGACGAACCCTGCGCCGGAAGGCGCGAGACGACGGACGCGAAGATCAGGATCGACATGCCGTTCCCGATGCCGCGCTGGGTGATCAGCTCGGCGAGCCACATCAGCAGGGCGGTGCCGGCGGTCCACGTCAACACGATGAGGGCGGCACGGGGCGTGTTGAAGCCGGGGATGAGGTCCCGGCCCTGGAAGCCGGCGAACCCGAGCAGCCCGCTGCTGCCCTGGTGCAGAGCGAACACGAAGCCGGTCGACTGCACGACCGCGAGCCCGACGGTGAGGTAGCGGGTCCACTGGGTGATCTTCTTCTGGCCGACCTGCCCCTCGTTCTGCCATTCCTCGAGCTTCGGGATCACGACCCCGAGCAGCTGCATGATGATCGACGCCGTGATGTACGGCATGATCCCGAGGAAGAAGATCGCCACGTTCGTGATCGCGCCGCCGGAGAACAGGTCGAGGAACCCGACGACCCCGGTGTTCTGGGACTGCCTCTGGAGGTCCTTGATCGCGTTGAAGTCGATGAACGGGACCGGCAGGTGGGCGCCCACGCGGTAGAGCCCGACGATCACCAGCGTGAAGAGGATCTTGTTCCGCAGGTCGGGCACCCGGAACATGTTCCGCAGGCGGGAGAGCATGGGGGGCGCGACCTCCTCTCGCGGCGGGGCGCCGAGCTTATCGGTTGGTGAGGGCGTTCCCCTTGGCGGGGGGACGCTTGCGGAACGGCAGCGGCAGGCGCTCGGTGCGGCCGCCGGCGCCTTCGATCGCCCGGACAGCGGCGGCGGAGAACGCGTGGGCGTGCACCGTGAGCGCCTTCGTGAGCTGGCCGCGGCCGAGCACCTTCACCAGCCCCTGCTTGGCGACGAGACCGCGTGACCGCAGCGTGCCCGGGTCGACCTCGCTGCCGGCGTCGAACGCGTCGAGCGCGTCGAGGTTGACGACCGCGTACTCGACCCGGAAGGGGTTCTTGAATCCCTTGGCCTTCGGCGTGCGCCGGGTCAGCGGCGTCTGACCGCCCTCGAACCCGGGCTTCACGGTGGTACGGGCGTGTTGGCCCTTCATGCCGCGGCCCGCCGTCTTGCCCCCGCGCCCGCCGATGCCGCGGCCGTCACGGCGCGCCCGGGTACGGGAGCCTGGCGCCGGGTGGAGGTCGTGGGGCTTGATCGTCATGTCTCTTCCACCTTCACGAGGTGCGGCACGGTGCCGACCATGCCCCGGATCTCGGGCCGGTCGGGGTGCTCGACGGTGTCGTTGATGCGGCGGAGGCCCAGCGCGCGCGAGCGTGCCGCGCTGGCGCGGCTTGGTCCCGATGGCCGATCGCACCTGGGTGATCCGCAACGTCTGTGCCATCACGCGACCTCGGTCACCTCGGGCTTCGGCGCCGACCGCTCGCGGTACGCACGCAGCATCCCGGCCGACGACACCTCTTCGGGCGACTTGCCGCGCAGCTTGGCGACCTCGTCCGGCCGGTAGAGCCCCTGCAGGCCCGCGATCGTCGCTCGCGACACGTTGATCGCGTTCGCCGACCCGAGCGACTTCGCCAGGACGTCTCCGACGCCCGCCGCCTCCAGAATCGCTCGCGCCGCGCCGCCGGCGATCACGCCGGTACCGGGCGCGGCCGGCTTGAGCAGGACGCGGGCGGCGTCGTGCACGCCGACGGTCTGGTGCGTGATCGTGGTGCCCGCCAGCGCCACCGGGAAGAGGCTCTTGCGCGCCTCCTCCATGCCCTTCTGGATGGCGGCCGGCACCTCCTTGGCCTTCCCGTAGCCCAGGCCCACGTTGCCGTTGCCGTCTCCGACGACGACGAGCGCGGTGAACGAGAACCGCCGGCCGCCCTTCACGACCTTGGCGACGCGGTTGATCGCGATCACCCGCTCCTCGAGTTGCCCTTCCGCCATCAGAGCTCCAGTCCTGCTTCACGTGCACCTGCGGCCAGACCTGCGACCCGGCCGTGGAACTTGAAACCGCCTCGGTCGAACACGACGCTCGAGATCCCGGCCGCCTTGGCCCGCTCGCCGACGAGCTTGCCGACGGACTTGGCGGCGTCGACCGTCCCGCCGCCACCCGACCGCAATGCGGACTCGGTCGTCGACGCCGTGGCGAGGGTCTGTCCGTGCACGTCGTCGATCACCTGGGCGTAGACGTGGCGCGCCGAGCGGAACACCGACAGGCGCGGCCGCTCCGGCGTGCCCCGGATCTTCTTGCGAACCCGGCGATGCCGCCGGATTCGTGCTTCACGCTTGCTGTTCGTCATCTCGTTCGCCTACTGGTCCTACTTGGCGGACTTGCCGGCCTTGCGCTGCACGCGCTCGTCGGCGTACCGGATGCCCTTGCCCTTGTACGGCTCGGGTGGGCGGCTCTTGCGGACGTCTGCCGCCACCTGGCCGACGAGTTGCTTGTCGGCCCCCCGCACCACGATACGGGTGGGCTGGGGCACCTCGAACGTCACGCCTTCGGGCGCCTCGAACCGCACCGGGTGCGAGAACCCGACCTGGAGCTCGAGCTTCGACGGCCCCTGCGCCTGCGCCCGGTACCCAACGCCGACGATCTCGAGCTCGCGGCTGAACCCCTGCGACACGCCCACGACCATGTTGTGCACCAGCGAGCGGGTCAGGCCGTGCAGCGCCCGGTTCTCGCGTTCGTCGTCGGGCCGCGTGACGACCAGCGTGTCGCCGTCGCGGCTGACGGTGATCGCCTCGGGCGCCTGGTGCGCGAGCGTTCCGTTCGGGCCCTTCACGACGACCCGGCTGCCCTCGAGGGTGACGTCGACCCCCGAGGGAATGGCGATGGGCTCTTTCCCGACTCGTGACATGACCTGCTCCGCTACCAGACCTGACAGAGGACCTCGCCGCCGACGTGGCGCTGGCGCGCCTCGCGGTCGGTCATGAGGCCCTGGTTCGTGGACAGGATGGCGATGCCCATGCCGCCGAGCACCCGGGGGAGCTTGTCGGCGGGCGTGTAGACCCTCAGGCCGGGCTTCGACACGCGCCGCAACCCCGAGATCGTGCGCTTGCGATCAGGCGTGTACTTCATCGCGATCCGCAGGCGCGGCCGGGGATACGAGGAGTCGTCCTCGATGCTCGAGCCGGAGATGTACCCCTCCTGCTCGAGGATCTTCGCCAGCGCGACCTTGAGCTTCGACGACGGCATCACGACGTCGTCGTGGAACGCGACGTTGGCATTGCGGATCCGGGTGAGCATGTCGGCGACGGGATCGGTCATCGTCATGCGATCACCAGGACGCCTTCGTGAGGCCGGGGACCTCGCCGTTGTGGGCCATGTCACGCAGACAGATGCGGCACAGCCCGAAGCGCCGGTACACCGCGCGCGCCCGGCCACACCGCCGGCAGCGCGTGTACGCCCGCACCTTGAACTTGGGCTTGCGTTGCTGCTTCTGGATCAACGCCTTCTTCGCCAATGGACTTACCCTTCGCTCTGGCGTTCGCTCTCGCGACGGAACGGGAAGCCGAGCGCGGTGAGCAGCGCCCGGCCTTCGTCGTCGGAGCTCGCGGTCGTGACGATCGTGATGTCCATGCCTCGGACCGTGTCGATGCTGTCGTAGTCGATCTCGGGAAAGATGAGCTGCTCGGTGACGCCGAACGTGTAGTTGCCGCGCCCGTCGAACGAGCTCGGTTCCATCCCCCGGAAGTCGCGGATGCGCGGGATCGCCAGGCTCACGAGCCGGTCGTAGAACTCCCACATGCGGGCGCCGCGGAGCGTCACCTTGGCGCCGATGGGGTTGCCGGCCCGGAGCTTGAAGCCGGCGATCGACTTCTTCGCCCGGGTGACGAGCGGCTTCTGCCCGGTGATCACGGTCAGGTCGGCGACGGCCCCGTCGAGCAGCGATTTCTGCTCGGTCGCGAGGCCGACGCCGCAGTTGAGCACGATCTTCTCGAGGCGCGGCACCTGCATGACGTTGCTGAGCCCGAGCTCGCGCTGCAGCTGCGGGCGCAGGTCCGTCTCGTAGCGCTGCTTGAGGCGCGGGTCCTGGGTTGCCTGTGCCATCAGAGGTCGCCTCCGCACTTCTTGCAGACGCGGGTCTTCTTGCCGTCGTCCCCGAACCGGTACCCGATGCGGGTCGGGCCGCACTTGTCGCAGAGGATCGCGACGTTGGCGGCGTTGATCGGCATGTCCTTGTCGATGATGCCGGCCTGCATCGTCGCCCGGGTCTGGCGCTGGTGCTTCTTGGCGACGTTGACGCCGTCGACGATGACGCGGTTCGAGTCGGGGAGGACGCGGGTGATCGCGCCTTCCTTCCCGACGTCCTTGCCGGTCAGGACCCGGACGCGGTCGCCCTTGCGCAGCTTGAGGTGCACCTTGGTGTCCTTCACGTTCATCAGAGGACCTCCGGGGCGAGCGAGACGATGCGCATGAACCGCCGGTCGCGCAGCTCTCGACCGACCGGCCCGAAGATGCGGGTGCCGCGCGGTTGGAGCTGGTCGTTGATGAGGACGGCGGCGTTCTCGTCGAATCGGATGTAGCTGCCGTCGGCGCGCCGCCGCTCCTTGCGGGTCCGCACGACGACGCACTTGACCACTTCGCCCTTCTTCACGGCCGCGCCGGGGACGGCGTCCTTGACGGTCGCGACGAAGATGTCGCCGATGCCCGCGTACCGCCGTCGGGTGCCGCCGAGGACCTTGATGCACAGGACCTCGCGGGCGCCCGAGTTGTCGGCGACCCTGAGCCGGCTCTCCTGCTGGATCACTTCGCCCTCTCGAGGACCTCGATGACCCGCCAGCGCTTCTGGCGGGACATGGGCGCGTCTCCTGCAGCCGGACCCGGTCGCCCTCGCGCGCGTCATTGACCTCGTCGTGCGCGTACAGGCGCCGCGTGCGCTGCAGCGTCTTGCCGTACCGGCGGTGGCGGACCCGGTCGACGACCGCGACGACGACCGTCTTGTCCATCTTCGTCGAGACGACCAGGCCTTCGCGCACCTTGCGCGGGTTGTGCCGCTGGTCCGTCGCGTCAGGCATCTTCCGTCTCCTGCTCGGTGCCGAGCGCCTCCGCAGCCGCGATCTCGTGCTCGCGCAGCAGCGTCTCGACTCGGGCGATGTCCTTGCGCACCTGGCCGAGGCGCGCGCTGTTGTCGAGCTGACCGGTCGCGTTCTGGAACCGCAGGTTGAACAGCTCCTCCTTCGCTTCGGACAACCGGTGCTCGAGCTCGACCTCGTTGAGCTCGCGCAGCTCCCTCGCCCTGGTCATGCCTCCTCCTGGCGCAGCACGAAGCGCGTCTTGATCGGGAGCTTGTGCATCGCGAGGCGCATCGCGTCGCGGGCGACGTCCTCGGGCACGCCCGACGAGCTCGAACATGACCCGGCCCGGCTTCACCACCGCGACCCAGTGCTCGGGGTTGCCCTTGCCCGAGCCCATGCGGGTCTCGGCCGGCTTCTGGGTGACGGGCTTGTCCGGGAAGATGTTGATCCACACCTTCCCGCCCCGCTTGATGTAGCGGGTCATGGCGATACGGGCCGCCTCGATCTGGCGGTTCGTGATCCAGCCCGGCTCGAGCGCCTGGATGCCGTAGTCGCCGAAGTGCACCCGCGTGCCACCCTTGGCCGTCCCCGACATACGGCCGCGCTGGGCCTTGCGATGGCGGACCTTCTTCGGCATCAACATGGGGCGCGCCCTACTCCTCGTCGCCGTGGAACTTCGGCGCCTCGTGGTGCTCGCGACTGGTGCGGCGCTCGATCTCCTCTTCTTCTGCGAGCAGCGCCTCGAGGGCGGGGTCGGCTTCCTTGACCAACGGCTTGGCCTCCTCGGCCGGCGCGTCCTCGTCGCGTCCAGCCTCGACCGGCACCGCCTCCTCGGCGGGGCGGCGCCGCCCGCCGCCGGCGCTGATGACGCGACGGCCAGTGGGCGCTTGCCCGGCGGTCTCGCCGACGGCCATGGCCGCCTCCTTGGAGATCTTGTCCTCGGCCGCCGACTTGTAGGGGAGGATGTCGCCCTTGTAGATCCAGACCTTCACGCCGATACGCCCGAACGTCGTGCGCGCCTCGGCCTGGCCGTAGTCGATGTCGGCCCGCAAGGTGTGCAGCGGGACGCGACCTTCGCGGTACCACTCCTTGCGGCTCATCTCGGCGCCGCCGAGGCGCCCGCCGCACTGCACCCGGATGCCCTGCGCACCGGCCTTCATCGCCGTCTGCACGGCGCGCTTCATCGCCCGCCGGAACGACACCCGCCCCGCGAGCTGGTCGGCGACGCCCTGGGCGATGAGGGTGGCGTCGAGCTCGGGCTGCTTGATCTCCTGGATGTTGAAGTGGATCTTCGGGTTGCCGGTGATCTGGAGCAGCCCGGCCCGGAGCCGGTCGGCCTCGGCGCCGCGGCGGCCGATCACGATGCCCGGCCGCGCCGTGTACACGTCCACCCGGAGGCGGTCACGCGTCCGCTCGATCTCGACGCGGCTCACCGCCGCGTGGGGGAGCTGGCGTCGCAGGTAGTCGCGGATCTTCCAGTCCTCGATCAGCGAGTCCTTGTACTCCTGCTTGTCGGCGAACCAGCGCGACTTCCAGTCGGTGGTGATCCCGAGACGGAATCCGTAGGGATTGACCTTCTGGCCCATCAGTTCGTCCTTCTTCTTCTTCGTCGGTCTTCTTCGTCGGCTTCTGCGCTTCCTTGGCGTCTTCGTCTTCTTGGCGGTGCCGTCTTCTTGGCGGTCGTCGCCTTCTTCGTCGGCTTCTTGGTGGCGGGCGCCTTCTTCTTCGCCGGCGCCTTCTTTGCCGGCGCCTCGTCGGCGGCGCCGAGCGGCTGGGCATCGACGTCGTCGACGTCGGGGACGTCGGCGAGCGCGACGTCCTCGCCGCCATCCTCGCCCGCCTCGTCGAACTCCTCGCCGAACTCCTCTGCGTCCTCGTGGATGAGCTCCTCGTCCTCGAGGTCTTCCTCGACCTCGCGCACCCGGCGCCGCCGGGTGGGGCGGCGGAGACGGCGCGTCGGCCCGGTGGCGTCCTCACGGCGGCGGCGACGATCGAGCTCGTCGTCCGAGAAGCGCGAGAGCACGATCGTCACGTGGCTCGTCCGCTTCCGGATGCGGGTGCCGCGACCCCGGGCGCGCGGGCGCCACCGCTTCAACGTCGGCCCTTCGTCGGCGTAGGCGCGGGCGACGAACAGCTCGTCCTCGGGCAGGCTCTGGTTGTTCTCGGCGTTGGCGACCGCGGAATCGAGCAGCTTCAGCACCTCGCCGGCCGGCCCGCGCGTCGAGAACCGCAGCCGCTCGCGGGCGTCGTCGACCTCCCGCCCGCGGATCAGGCCGAGGACCTCGCGGACCTTGGTGGGCGAGGTGCGGAGGTGGCGCAGGGACGCGCGGGTCTCAGGCACCCGGTGGTCTCCTCGCGGAGCGCTCGGCGCCGGCGTGGACGCGGAACGTCCGCGTCGGCGCGAACTCGCCGAGCTTGTGCCCGACCATCGCCTCGGTGATGTACACGGGAACGTGCTTGCGGCCGTCGTGGACCGCGATCGTGTGCCCCACCATGTCCGGAGTGACGGTGGAACGACGCGACCACGTCTTGATGACCTTCCGGTCGCCGGACGCGTTCATCGCCTCGACCTTGGCGTTCAGGTGGTCGTCGACGAACGGGCCCTTCTTCAGGCTGCGCGGCATCTCCTACCTCCCCCGGGAGCCGCGGCGGCGGCGCCGGCGTCGGATGATGAGCTTGTCGGACGGCTTGTCCTTGCGGCGGGTGCGACCCTCGGGCTTGCCCCAGGGCGTGACGGGGTGGCGGCCGCCGGAGCTCTTGCCCTCGCCGCCGCCGAGCGGGTGGTCGACCGGGTTCATGGCGACACCCCGCGTGTGCGGGCGCTTACCCTTCCACCGGTTCCTCCCGGCCTTGCCGATCTGGACGAGCCCGGCCTCGACGTTGCCGACCTGGCCGACGGTGGCGCGGCAGTCGATCGCCACCCGGCGCATCTCGGTCGACGGGAGCCGCAGCGTGGCGAAGTTGCCTTCCTTGGCCACGAGCTGCACCGCCGCGCCGGCGCCGCGGGCGAGCTTGCCGCCCGCGCCCGGCTTGAGCTCGATGTTGTGCACGGTCGTGCCGACCGGGATGTAGCGCAACGGCAGCGCGTTGCCCGGGCGGATCTCCGAGCCCTGGCCGCTGCTGAGCAGGTCGCCGACGACGACGCCGGTCGGGGCGAGGATGTAGCGCTTCTCGCCGTCGAGGTAGTGCAACAGCGCGATGCGGGCGTTGCGGTTCGGGTCGTACTCGATGGCGGCGACCTTCGCCGGCACGCCGTCCTTGCCGCGCTTGAAGTCGATCTCCCGGTACTTCTGCTTGTGCCCACCGCCGCGGTGGCGCGACGTCATGCGGCCGTAGACGTTGCGCCCCGACGAACGCTTCTTCGACTTCGTGAGCGACTTCTCGGGCTTCGCCTTGCTGATCTCGGCGAAGTCGGAGACGGTCTGGAAGCGGCGGCCCGGGCTGGTCGGCTTGCGCTTGCGAATGGGCATCGTCAGCTCCCGAAGATCTCGATGGAGTCGCCGGCGGCGAGCGACACGATCGCCCGGCGCTGGTCGGACCGCTTGCCCCAGTCGCCCGTGCGGCGGTTCCGCTTGCGCTTGCCCTTGCGGTTCACCGTGTTGACGTTGGTGACCTTCACGCTGAAGATCGCCTCGACCGCCTGCTTGATCTCGATCTTGTTGGCGTCGGGCGCGACCAGGAACGTGTACACGTTCGCGTCGTAGGCGGCGTACGACTTCTCCGAGACGACGGGGCGGATGATGATGTCGCGGGGATTGCGCGAGCTCACTGCGCACCTCCACGGTTGAGGAACGCGTCGAGCGTCGCCTGGCTGAAGACGAGCCAGTCGTTCACGAGCACGTCGTACGCGTTCAGCTCCTCGGGGAGCACGATCCGAACCCGCGCTCCGAGGTTCCGGAACGACTTCCACGTGGCCACCTCGCGGCGGTCGAGGACGAGGAGCGTGCGCGGATCGCGCTCGCCGGACTTGCGGAGCCCGAGCTCGTCGAGGATCGCGATCGCCCGCTTCGTGCTCGGCTCGTCGATGCCCCACTCGTCGACGACCATCACGCGCTGGTCGGCGGCGCGGTCCGAGAGCGCCGAGCGCAACGCGAGCTTGACCATCTTCTTGGGCGTGCGTTGCGCGTGGCTGCGGGGCACCGGGCCGTGCGCGACGCCCCCGCCCCGCCATTGCGGGGAGCGGATCGAGCCGTGGCGGGCCCGGCCCGTGCCCTTCTGGCGCCACGGCTTCGCGCCCCCGCCCTTGACCGCGGCGCGGGTCTTGGTGCTGTGGGTGCCGGACCGGGCGGCGGCGAGCTGGGCGGTGACGACCTGGTGCAGGACCGACCGGTTCGGTGTGATGCCGAACGTCTCGTCGGGCAGGTCGACGCTGCCGGCTTTCGCGCCGTGCACGGTCGTGACGTCGACTTTCATTGGGACGCTCGCTCTCGGCCGGCGTCGGCCTTCACGGCGTCGCGTACGAACACGACGCTGCCGCTCGGGCCGGGGACGGACCCCCTGAGGAGGAGGAGCCCGCGTTCGGGGTCGCCTTCGACGACCTCGAGGTTGAGGGTGGTGACGCGGCTGTTGCCGTGCTGGCCCGGCATGCCCATGCCCTTGAACACGCGGGCGGGCGTCGCGCAGGCGCCGATGGCGCCGGGCGAGCGGTGCTTCTTGTGGTTGCCGTGGCTCGCGCCCTGCCCGTGGAAGTTGTGGCGCTTCATCACGCCGGTGAACCCCTTGCCCTTGCTGATCCCGGTGACGTCGACCCGCTCTCCTGCCGCGAACACGTCGGCCGCGAGCGACCTGTCCGATCTCGAAGCCCGACAGGTCGTCGACGCGCAGCTCGGCGAGGTGCTTGGCCGGCGCGGCGTCGGCGGCCTTCAGGTGCCCGAGCTCGGGCTTGGTGAGCCGGGCCGGCTTGGCGTCGCCGAAGGCGAGCTGGACGGCGGCGTAGCCGTCACGCTCGGGCGTCTTGAGCTGCACGACGCGACAGGGCCCGGCCTGGATCACCGTCACCGGAACGACCCGGTTCTCGGCGTCCCAGACCTGTGTCATGCCGAGCTTTCGCCCGAGAATGCCCTTGCTGGCCATGACGTGGGTCCTTCAGCAGTGTCAGCTCTGTACTCCGCTTCACGCGAATGGCTCCCCCGGCCCGGTGGCCGGCGGAGCGACTCGGTTGTGCTGCACGGTTCTACGCCGGAGGCGCAGCCTGCGCAGACGTCGGTTGGCGAAGATTTCCGGTCGAGCATCGCCGCCGGGTCCACCCCGCCCACACGGCGAAAGCCAAGAAATACTACCGGCTACAGGGGATTCCGTCGAAGTCGGCCTCGCCGCGGGCGTTCTCGGCAGCGAAAGGTGCGCTCTGCGGTCGAAATCCTGCCGAGAATGCAACCGCGGGTCAGACCTGTTGGATCTTGATCTCGATGTCGACGCCGGCGGGGAGGTCGAGGCGCTGGAGCGACTCGACGGTCTTCGATGTCGGCTCCACGATGTCGATGAGGCGCTTGTGGATGCGCATCTCGAAGTGCTCGCGGGAGTCCTTGTCGACGTGCGGCGACCGGATCACGGTGAAGCGGCGGATCTCGGTCGGGAGCGGCACCGGCCCGTGGACTTTGGCCTGGGTCCGCACGACCGTCTCGACGATCTTCTTCGTCGACTGGTCGATGATCTCGTGGTCGTAGGCCTTGAGCCGGATCCGGATCTTCTGTCCTCTTGCTTCCGCCACGCCGCTTCCTGTCCGTCCGGCTCGTCGACTACTTGTTGATCTTCGTGACGCGGCCGGCGCCGACGGTGCGGCCGCCCTCGCGGATGGCGAAGCGCAGCCCCTCTTCCATCGCGATCGGGGCGATGAGCTCGACGGTCATCTCGATGTTGTCGCCCGGCATGACCATCTCGACCCCGTCGGGAAGGGTGATGGAACCGGTGATGTCCGTCGTGCGGAAGTAGAACTGCGGCCGATAGTTGACGAAGAACGGCGTGTGCCGGCCGCCCTCGTCCTTGTTCAGGACGTACACCTGCGCCTGGAAGTTCGTGTGCGGCGTGATGCTGTTGGGCTTCGCCAGCACCTGTCCGCGCTCGACGTCCTCCTTCTTGGTGCCGCGGAGCAGCGCGCCGATGTTGTCGCCGGCTCGGCCCTCGTCGAGGAGCTTGCGGAACATCTCCACGCCCGTGCACACCGTCTTGGTGGTGTCCTTGATCCCGACGATGGCGACTTCGTCGTTCACGTGCACAACTCCGCGCTCGACCCGGCCCGTCACCACGGTGCCTCGCCCGGTGATCGAGAACACGTCCTCGATCGGCATCAGGAACGGCTTGTCGATGTCCCGGGTCGGCTCCGGGATGTGGGTGTCGACCGCCTCCATGAGCTCGACGATCTTCGGCGTCCACGACTCGTCGCCCTCGAGGGCCTTGAGCGCGCTCACCCGCACGATCGGCGTGTCGTCGCCGGGGAACTCGTACTCGTTCAACAGCTCCCGGACCTCGAGCTCCACCAGCTCGAGGATCTCCTCGTCGTCGACCATGTCGGCCTTGTTGAGCGCCACCACGATGGACGGCACGCCCACCTGGCGGGCGAGGAGCACGTGCTCCCGCGTCTGCGGCATCGGCCCGTCCGTCGCCGCCACGACGAGGATCGCCCCGTCCATCTGCGCGGCGCCGGTGATCATGTTCTTGATGTAGTCGGCGTGCCCGGGACAGTCGACGTGCGCGTAGTGCCGGTTCGGCGTCTCGTACTCCACGTGCGCGATCGAGATCGTGATGCCCCGCTCGCGCTCCTCGGGCGCCTTGTCGATCTCGTCGAAGCTCGTGTAGGTCGTCGACGGGTCCTTGTCGTGCAGCACCTTCGTGATCGCCGCCGTGAGCGTGGTCTTCCCGTGGTCGATGTGACCGATCGTCCCAATGTTCAGATGCGGCTTCGTCCGCTCGAACTTCTGCTTCGACATGGGACTACCCCTGGCTCCTCTGCTCAGGTGGTTACTCGCCCCGGATGCGGGCGATGATCTCTTCGGCGATCGACTCGGGCACCTGCTGGTACGAGTCGAACTGCATCGTGTACGTCGCTCGACCCTGGGTGCGCGAGCGGAGGTCGGTAGCGTAGCCGAACATCTCGGCCAAAGGCACTTGAGAGCGGACGACTTGCGCGTTCCCGCGCTGCTCCATCCCTTCGACCCTGCCCCGGCGCGACGACAGGTCGCCGATCACGTCACCCATGTAGTCCTCGGGCGTGACGACCTCGACCGCCATGATCGGCTCGAGCAGCACCGGCTTGGCCTGGCGCGCCGCCTTCTTGAACGCCATCGATCCCGCGATCTTGAACGCCATCTCGCTCGAGTCGACGTCGTGGTACGAGCCGCCGGTGAGGGTGGCGCGCATGTCGACGAGCGGATACCCGGCGATCACGCCGCCGTCCATCGCCTGCTGGATGCCGGCGTCGACGGCGCCGATGTACTCGCGCGGGATGTCGCCGCCGGTGACCTTGTCGACGAACTCGTAGCCGCCGCCGGGCCCGGTGGGCTCGAGGTTGATGATCACGTGGCCGTACTGGCCCCGGCCGCCGGTCTGGCGCACATAGCGCTCCTCGACCTTCTCGACCGGCACGGTGATGGTCTCTCGGTAGGCGACCTGCGGCTTGCCGACGTTGGCCGACACCGTGAACTCGCGCATCATCCGGTCGACGAGGACCTCGAGGTGCAGCTCGCCCATGCCCGAGATGATCGTCTGGCCGGTGTCGTCGTCGGTGCGGACCTGGAAGGTGGGGTCCTCCTCCGACAGCGCGCCGAGGGCCCTGCCGAGCTTGTCCTGGTCGGCCTTCGTCTTGGGCTCGATGGCCACCGAGATCACCGGCTCGGGGAACTCCATCCGCTCGAGCAGCACCGGGTGGCTGGACTCGCTGAGCGTGTCGCCGGTGGTCGTGTGCTTCAGGCCGACGGCGGCGACGATGTCGCCCGCGAACACGGCCTGCTTGTCCTCCCGGTGGTTGGCATGCATCTGCAGGAGACGCCCGACCCGCTCCCGGCGGTTCTTGGTGACGTTCATGATCTGGCCGCCGGCGGCGAGCTTGCCCGAGTAGACGCGGAAGTACGTGAGCTTGCCGACGTACGGGTCGCTCATGATCTTGAACGCGAGCGCGGAGAACGGCTCGGAGTCGTCCGGATGCCGCTCCATCACGTCCTCGGTCTTCGGGTCGTGCCCGGTGACCGGCGGGACCTCGAGTGGGCTCGGGAGGTAGTCGACGACGGCGTCGAGCAGCGGCTGGACCGCCTTGTTCTTGAACGCGCTGCCGCACAGGACCGGGACCACCTCGCTGGAGATGGTCGCGGCGCGCAGGCCGCGCTTCAGGTCGTCGGCGGTGATCTCCTCGTCCCCGACGTACTTCTCGAGGACGGTGTCGTCGTAATGCGAGACGACGTCGACGAGCTCGTGCCGCCAGTGCTCGGCGTCCGCCTTCAGCTCCTCCGGGATGTCGACCGTCTCGTACCGGTCGCCCATGCCGTCCTCCCACACGTGCGCCTTCATCGCCAGGAGATCGACGACGCCGCGGAAGTCGTTCTCGCTGCCGACGGGCAGCTGCGTCAGAGCGACGGTGGCCTCGAGGCGGTCACGGATCATGTCGACCGTACGGAAGTAGTCGGCGCCGACCCGGTCCATCTTGTTGACGAAGCAGATGCGGGGAACGTTGTACTTGTCGGCCTGCCGCCAGACCGTCTCGGTCTGCGGCTCGACCCCGGCCACGGCGTCGAACACCGCGACCGCGCCGTCGAGGACGCGCAGCGACCTCTCCACCTCGACGGTGAAGTCGACGTGCCCGGGCGTGTCGAGGATGTTGATCCACGTGTCGCGCCACTTGGCGGTCGTGGCCGCGCTCGTGATCGTGATCCCCCGCTCCTGCTCCTGGGCCATCCAGTCCATGACCGCCGAGCCCTCGTGCACCTCGCCGATCTTGTAGGTCCGCCCCGTGTAGTAGAGGATCCGCTCCGTCGTCGTCGTCTTCCCGGCGTCGATGTGCGCCATGATCCCGATGTTGCGAATGCGCGCGAGGGGAACCTCCCGGATGACCGGGCCTCCCTTACCCCTGATCTCCTTCGGTTCCGCTGCCATCTCTCTCTCTCTTCTCTTCTTTCTTCTTTCCTGTCAGAAGCGGGCCGAGCGCACTTCTGTTCCCGAACTCACTCTTCCGAGTGAGGCGGCCGCCGGTGGTCGCCGCCGCCGGCCGTCGGCGCCGAGCGAAGCGAGGCCGCCGGGCTCGTGGGTGGGTGGGGCGCCGGCGGCGGTGTGCCGCCGGTGGCCGCCGGTGCCGAGCCGGCGACTAGCCGAGCGTCACCACCGGTAGTGCGCGAACGCTCGGTTGCTCTCGGCCATCTTCTGCAGGTCGTCCTTGCGCTTGATCGCGGCGCCGAGCCCGTTGCCGGCGTCCATCAGCTCGGCGGCCAGCCGCTCGGACATGGTCTTCTCGCGGCGCTGACGGGCGTACCCGACGATCCAGCGGATGGCGAGGGTCGTGGCCCGCCGGGGCCGCACCTCCACCGGCACCTGGTACGTCGCCCCGCCGACCCGGCGGCTCTTCACCTCGAGCACGGGCCGGACGTTCTCGACGGCGCGCTTGACCGTCGCGACCGGCTCCGTGCCGGTCTTGCGCTCGATCTCCGTCAGCGCGTCGTACACGATCTTCTCCGACAACGACCGCTTGCCCCGTTGCAGGAGCTTGTTCACGAGCTGGGTGACGACGACCGACCGGTGCACGGGGTCGGGCATGAGGTCACGACGGGGCGCGGAGCCCTTGCGAGGCATCGGTCAGCCTTCCCGCTTGGCGCCGTAACGGCTGCGGGCCTGGCGGCGACCGCCGACGCCGCCGGCGTCGAGCGCGCCGCGCACGATCTTGTAGCGCACGCCCGGCAGGTCCCTCACCCGGCCGCCGCGCACGAGCACGATCGAGTGCTCCTGGAGGTTGTGGCCGACGCCGGGGATGTAGGCCGTGACCTCCATCCCGGTGGTGAGCCGGACTCGGGCCACCTTGCGCAGCGCCGAGTTCGGCTTCTTCGGGGTGTGCGTGAAGACGCGCGTGCACACGCCCCGGCGCTGGGGTGAACCCTTGAGCGCGGGCGACTTCCCCGGCTCGGACTTGGTCCGGCGTCCTTTGCGGACGAGCTGTTGGATCGTGGGCACGCTGATGCTCCGCTTCGAGTGCGCTTCTTGGCGCGAAACAGGACGATGTTACTCGCCCGTCGCGCCGCCCCCGAGTTGCTCGCCCTCGTTCTCGCCGCCGAAGGACGCGCCGAGCACCTCGGCCCCGGCCCCGCCTTCGCCTGCGGCGTCGCCCTCGCCCTCGCCGTCGCCGGCCGGCGAGCTCGTGTCGCGCAGCCAGTCGGCCAGGTCGGCGTCGGACGAGTAGAAGGGCAGCGGCTCGTAGTCGGGTGCGTCGGTCTCGATGTCCCGGTATCGCTCCATGCCCGTCCCGGCGGGGATGAGCTTGCCGATGATCACGTTCTCCTTGAGCCCGACCAGCCCGTCCTCGCGGCCCTCGATGGCGGCCTCGGTGAGGACGCGGGTCGTCTCCTGGAACGACGCCGCCGACAGCCACGAGTCGGTGGCGAGCGACGCCTTCGTGATCCCCATCAGCTCGGGGCGGCCCTCGGCGGGCTGCTTGCCTTCCTCGACGAGACGGCGGTTCGTGTCGGCGTAGAGCCGCGGGCGTCGACCTTCTCGCCGGGCAGGAACGGCGAGTCGCCCGGCTCGGACACCGCGACCCGGCGCAGCATCTGGCGGACGATCACTTCGACGTGCTTGTCGTGGATCGACACGCCCTGCTCCCGGTACACCTTCTGCACCTCGTCGGAGAGGTACTGCTGGGTCTCCCGGATGCCCTTGATCTCGAGGATCTCCTTGGGGTCGAGGGGTGTCTTCTCGTCTCCGACGAGCCGCTCGCCCGCCGCGACCTCCTGGCCGTCGCGGACCGCGACGTTCGCCCGGCGCGAGACGACGTGCTCCTCCTCGGCGTCGTCGGAGCCGAGCACGGTGATCACCCGCTCGCCCTTCTCGCTGTCGCCGATGCGGACCAAGCCCGAGCTCTCGGCCATCACGGCCGCGCCCTTGGGCTTGCGGGCCTCGAACAGCTCGACGACGCGCGGCAGACCGTGGGTGATGTCCTCGCCGGCGACGCCGCCGGTGTGGAACGTCCGCATGGTCAGCTGCGTGCCCGGCTCACCGATCGACTGGGCGGCGATGATTCCGATCGCCTCACCGAGGTCGACCATCGAGCCGGTCGCGAGCATCGTGCCGTAGCAGCTCGAGCACACGCCCTGGAGCGACTCGCAGGTGAGCACCGACCGCACCCGCACCCGGTCGACGTCCGGGTCGGTGGCGAGCTGGCGCAGCTCCGGCTCGTCGATCTCGGTGTTGCGCGCGATCTTGCTGCCGTCGGCGAGCTTCACGTCCTCGGCCAGGCACCGCCCGAGCAGCTTCGTCTCGAGGAGACGCAGGTTCTCGGGGTCGCCCTTCACGTCCTCGACCCAGATGCCCCGGTTCGACTCGCAGTCCTCGTCGCGCACGATGAGCTCCTGCGCGACGTCGACGAGCCGGCGCGTGAGGTACCCGGAGTCGGCCGTCCGCAGCGCGGTGTCGGCCAGGCCCTTGCGGGCGCCGTGCGTGGAGATGAAGTACTCGAGGACCGAGAGGCCCTCACGGAAGTTCGACTTGATCGGTCGCGGGATGATCTCGCCGCGCGGGTTGGCCACCAGGCCGCGCATACCGGCGATCTGGCGGACCTGCATGACGTTCCCACGTGCGCCCGATCCGACCATCATGTCGATCGGGTTGAACTTCTCGGCCTGCAGCTCCACCTGCATCGCCTCGCGCACGCGGTCGGTGGCCTCGGTCCAGATCTCGATCTCCTTCTGGCGCCGCTCGTCGTCGGTGATGACGCCGCGGTCGAACTGCTGCTCGACCTTGTCGGCCTCGGCCTCGAACCGCTCCAGGAGCGGGCCCTTCTCGGCCGGGGTCCGGACGTCGGAGATGGAGATCGTGAGACCTGGCCTGCGTCGAGTACGCGAAGCCGAGGTCCTTGAGCTGGTCGAGGCTCTCGGCCACGGCAGCCCTCGGGTAGTTCTCGACCAGGTCGCTGATGAGCTCGGTGACGTCACGCTTGCGCAGCACGCGGTTCACGTACGGGAAGTCGGCCGGGAAGCACTCGTTGAGCAGCAGGCGACCCAGCGTCGTGTCGACGAGCACCTTGCCGTCGCCGTTGGAACCGGTGCGGTTGAGCACGATCGCGTCGGAGTGCTCGTCGTCCCGCACGGGGAACCGGTCCTCGGGGAAGCGCGCCGCCGGCATCCGCACCTTGATCGGCGCGTGGACCGACAGACCCTGCTCCTGGCCGTCGCCGTTCGGCGCGAACCGCTGCTCGTGGGCGAGGATCGCCTCGTCGAGCGATGCGAACGCCCGCCCCGCACCGGGGGCGTCGTCGACGATCTCGGTGACGTAGTACTCGCCGATGACGATGTCCTGGTTCGGCACCGCGATGGGCCGACCGTGGGCGGGCGACAGGATGTTGTGCGACGACAGCATCAGGATGCGCGCCTCGGCCTGCGCCTCGGAGCTGAGCGGCAGGTGCACCGCCATCTGGTCGCCGTCGAAGTCGGCGTTGAACGCCGCGCAGACGAGCGGGTGGATCTGGATCGCCTTGCCCTCGACCAGCACCGGCTCGAACGCCTGGATGCCGAGGCGGTGGAGCGTGGGCGCGCGGTTGAGGAGCACCGGGTGCTCCTTGATGACCTCTTCGAGCACGTCCCACACCTGCGGGCGGGCGCGCTCGACCATCCGCTTGGCGGACTTGATGTTCTGGGCGTACTCGAGGTCGACGAGCCGCTTCATCACGAACGGCTTGAACAGCTCGAGCGCCATCTGCTTGGGCAGGCCGCACTGCTGGAGCTTCAGCTGCGGGCCGACGACGATCACCGAGCGGCCCGAGTAGTCGACGCGCTTGCCGAGCAGGTTCTGGCGGAACCGGCCCTGCTTGCCCTTGAGCATGTCGGACAGCGACTTGAGCGCGCGGTTGCCGGGCCCGGTGACGGGCCGGCCGCGGCGGCCGTTGTCGAACAGGGCGTCGACGGCCTCCTGCAGCATGCGCTTCTCGTTGTTGATGATGATCTCGGGAGCGCCGAGGTCGAGGAGTCGCTTCAGCCGGTTGTTGCGGTTGATGACGCGCCGGTACAGGTCGTTGAGGTCGGACGTCGCGAAGCGGCCGCCGTCGAGCTGCACCATGGGGCGCAGGTCGGGCGGGATGACCGGCACCGCGCGCAGCACCATCCCCATCGGCGAGTTGACCCGGCGGCCGTCCTCGTTGGTGCGGTTGAACGCCGAGATCACCTTCAGCCGCTTGATCGCCTTGGCCTTGCGCTGACCCTTGGCGACGGCGATGACCTCCTTGAGGCTGACCTCCTCGAGGTCGAGGTCGAGGCGGTCGATGAGGTCCTCGACGGCCTCGGCGCCCATGCCGCCGGCGAAGTACTCCTGGTACCGGTCGACGATCTCGCGCCACACGTGCTCGTCGTCGACGAGCTGCTTGGGTGCGAGGCCACGGATCGTGTCCCACACGCTCTGGAGGAACTCGCGCTCCGACTCGGCGCGGGTGCGCAGCTCCTCGAAGTCCTTGTCCCTGGCCTTCTGGGACCGCTCGCTGTCGGCCTTGCGGGCGTTGCCGCTGGCCGACGCCTTCTCGTACTCCTTGATCTCGTTCTCGAACTGCTCGTCGCGCTCGCGCAGACGGAGCTCGAGCTCCTTCTCGACCTCGGCGATCTCGGCGCGGATGTCGGCCTCGAGCTTCGGGAGGTCCTTCTGGCGCTTGTCCTCGTCGACCCAGGTGATCAGTCGGGCCGCGAAGTAGATGACCTTCTCGAGGCTCTTCGGCGCGATGTCGAGGAGGTAGCCGAGACGGCTCGGGACGCCCTTGAAGTACCAGATGTGCGTGACGGGGGCGGCGAGCTCGATGTGGCCCATCCGCTCGCGCCGCACCTTGGAGCGCGTGACCTCGACGCCACAGCGCTCACAGATGATGCCCTTGAACCGGACGCGCTTGTACTTGCCGCAGTAGCACTCCCAGTCCTTGGTCGGCCCGAAGATCTTCTCGCAGAACAGGCCGTCCTTCTCGGGCTTGAGGGTGCGGTAGTTGATCGTCTCCGGCTTCTTCACCTCGCCGTTCGACCACATGCGGATCTGCTCCGCGGTGGCGAGCGCGATGGTCAGCTGGGCGGAGTCGTTGACGTCGAGCACCGGGCTCATGTGCGTCCTACCTCTTCCTTCGTTCTTCCTCGTTCGTCGTTGTTCGTCGTCGTCATCAGAACGCCGGCTCGCGACGGCGCTCGTCCTCTTCGTCGGTCCCGCGCTCGGGTCGGGACAGGTCGATGCCGAGCGACTCGGTCGTGCGGAAGGCGTCCTCGTCGAGCTCCCGGATCTCCACCTCTTCGCCCGCCTCGTTCACGACGCGGACGTTGAGGCACAGGGCCTGCATCTCCTTGATGAGCACCTTGAAGCTCTCGGGGATGCCCGGCTCGGGGATGTTCTCGCCCTTGACGATGGCCTCGTACACCTTCACGCGACCGAGCACGTCGTCGGACTTGATCGTGAGGATCTCCTGGAGCGCGTACGCGGCTCCGTACGCCTCGAGCGCCCAGACCTCCATCTCGCCGAAGCGCTGCCCGCCGAACTGCGCCTTCCCGCCCAACGGCTGCTGGGTGATCATCGAGTAGGGGCCGGTCGACCGGGCGTGGATCTTGTCGTCGACGAGGTGCGCCAGCTTCAGGATGTAGATCCATCCAACCGTGACGGCCTTGTCGTACCGCTCGCCCGTCCGGCCGTCGTACAGGAATGCCTTCCCGTCGAGGCCGACGAGACGCTGGCCGTCGGCGCCGTCGCTGTGCATCCGCTTGAACAGGTCCTCGATCGTCCCTTCGGGGCTCTGGCCGGCGCCGCCCTCCTCGTCCCAGTGGGCGCCGTCGAAGACGGGGCTCGACACCCACAGCGCGGGCTGGTGACCGGGCTCGTCTTGCGTCCGTTCTTGGGCGCGGCGGCCTCGCCCTCCCAGCCGTGCCGGGCGGCGTACCCGAGGTGGGCCTCGAGCACCTGGCCGACGTTCATGCGGGACGGGACGCCGAGCGGGTTGAGGATGATGTCGATCGGGGTGCCGTCGGCGAGGTAGGGCATGTCCTCGATCGGCAGGATCTTGGCGATCACGCCCTTGTTGCCGTGGCGCCCGGCGAGCTTGTCGCCCTCCGAGATCTTGCGTCGCTGCGCGACGTAGACCCGAACGAGCTCGTTCACGCCCGGGGGCAGCTCGTCGCCGTTGTCGCGCGAGAACTTGCGCACGTCGATGACCTTGCCGGTCTCGCCGTGCGGCACCTTCAGCGACGTGTCGCGGACCTCTCGGGCCTTCTCGCCGAAGATCGCCCGGAGCAGCCGCTCCTCCGGCGTGAGCTCGGTCTCACCCTTCGGCGTCACCTTCCCGACGAGGATGTCGCCGGGGCCGACCTCGGCGCCGACGCGGATGATCCCGCGCTCGTCGAGGTCCTTGAGGATGTCCTCGGACAGGTTCGGGATGTCGCGGGTGATCTCCTCGGCGCCGAGCTTC
Source organism: uncultured Actinomycetes bacterium (assembly GCA_963747195.1). Lineage (GTDB taxonomy): Bacteria > Actinomycetota > Acidimicrobiia > IMCC26256 > JACDBD01 > JALZAA01. Next base: position 97,942 of record CAVVDV010000004.1, on the reverse strand, counting down.
GTGTCGCGGGCGTCGATCTCGTGCTCCTCGATGTGGATCGACGTCAGCACGTCGTCGCGCACGAGACGCTCGGAGATCACGATCGCGTCCTCGTAGTTGTGACCCTTCCAGGGCATGAACGCCACGAGAAGGTTCTTGCCGAGTGCGAGCTCGCCGTTGTGCGTCGACGGTCCGTCCGCCAGGACGTTCCCCTTGCGGACCTGGTCGCCCGACTCGACCAGAGGCTTCTGGTTGATGCAGGTGCCCTGGTTCGAGCGGCGGAACTTGGACAGCCGGTGCGTGGTGCGGCCGTTCTTCTGGTAGTCGACGACGATCGAGTCGCCCGAGACCTCGGCCACGGTGCCGTTGTCGTCGGCGACGACGAGGTCGCCGGCGTCGCGGGCGGCCCGGCTCTCGACGCCGGTGCCGATGAACGGCGCGGTCGAGCGCAGCAGCGGCACCGCCTGGCGCTGCATGTTGGCGCCCATGAGCGCGCGGTTGGCGTCGTCGTGCTCGAGGAACGGGATGAGGCTCGTGGCCACCGAGACGATCTGCTTCGGCGACACGTCCATGTAGTCGACCTCGCCCGGGTCGACGTACGCGACCTCGCTCCGGCGCGCCCGCACCAGCACCTTCTCGTCGAGGAACCGGCCCCGCTCGTCGACCCGGGCGTTGGCCTGGGCGATGACGTAGCGGTCCTCGTCGTCGGCGGCGAGGTACTCGATCTCCTCGGTGGCGACGCCGTCGCGCACCTTCCGGTACGGCGTCTCGATGAAGCCGAACCGGTTGATGCGGGCGTACGTCGACAGGTAGCCGATGAGGCCGATGTTCGGGCCTTCCGGCGTCTCGATCGGGCACATCCGCCCGTAGTGGCTGGGGTGCACGTCACGGACCTCGAACCCGGCGCGCTCACGCGACAGGCCTCCGGGCCCGAGAGCGGAGAGGCGCCGCTTGTGGGTGAGCCCGGCGAGCGGGTTCGTCTGGTCCATGAACTGGCTGAGCTGGCTCGAGCCGAAGAACTCCTTGATGGCGGCGACGACGGGCCGAATGTTGATGAGCGTCTGCGGCGTGATCGCCTCGACGTCCTGGGTGGTCATGCGCTCGCGGACGACGCGCTCCATCCGCGACAGGCCGACTCGGACCTGGTTCTGGATCAGCTCGCCGACCGACCGCACCCGGCGGTTGCCGAAGTGGTCGATGTCGTCGGGGTAGTAGTCGGGGTCGTTGTTGTGCAGCTTCACCAGGTACGAGACCGTGGCGAGGATGTCGGCCCGGGAGAGCGTGAACTCCTTGCCTCCGGGCGGCTTGAGGTCGAAGCGCTCGAGGCCGAGCTTCGGGTACTCGTCGAGGAGCTTCTTCGAGACCTTGTGCCGGCCGACCTTGGCCATGTCGTAGCGCTTCGGGTTGAAGAAGAGGTTCTCGAGCAGGCCGCGCGCCGAGTCGGGTGTCGGGGGCTCACCGGGGCGGAGCTTCCGGTAGATGTCGATGAACGCCGCCTCGGCGTTCTCGGTGTGGTCCTTCTCGAGGGTGTTGCGGATCGACTCGTACGGGTTGCCCTGGGCGTCGAGGATGAGGTTGAGCAGCTCCTCGGGCGTCTCGCCGAAGCCGAGCGCCTTGAGGAGGACGGTGACCGGCTGCTTGCGCTTGCGGTCGATGCGGACGTAGACGATGTCCTTCTTGTCGACCTCGAACTCGAGCCAGGCGCCCCGACCGGGGATGATCTTGGCGTCGACGAGGTCCTTCTCGGGCGAGGTCTTGTCGGGACTGATCCCGAAGTACACGCCCGGCGACCGCACCAGCTGCGAGACGACGATCCGCTCGGTGCCGTTGATGATGAACGTGCCGCGGTCGGTCATCATCGGGAAGTCGCCCATGAAGACCGTCTGCTCCTTGATCTCGCCGGTGGCGGCGTTCATGAAGCGGGCGGTGACGAAGAGCGGGCGCGCGTAGGTCATGTCGCGCTCGCGGCACTCCTGCTCGGAGTGCTTGGGCGGGTCGAAGACGTGGTCGGCGAGCTCGAGCTTGAGCTGGCCGGTGAAGTCCTCGATCGGCGAGATGTCGCGCAGGACCTCGGCGACACCCTCGTCGAGGAACCACTGGAACGATTCCCGCTGGACGGCGATGAGATCGGGAAGCTGAAGGACCTCCCGAAGCTTGGCGAAGGACAGACGTTCCCGGGACGCGAGACGAGCCAACGTCACTCCTCTGAGGGAAGGCGCGCGCCGACCAGCGCCAGATTGGTCAGCAAATGCACGAACGGGCAGACACGGCTAAAGAAATATTAGCGCGCGTCGACGATTTCCTGCAACAAACGTGCCTGAAATACGCCGCCCCGGCGACGCTGTGTTCGGGAGGATACGACGACCCCCTCGGGGGGTCAAGAGCCGCTCCGGACAATTGCCGCGTAAAGACGCGCCTCAGGGCCGTCCGGCTACTTGAGCTCCACCTTGGCGCCGGCGCCTTCGAGCTGCTCCTTGGCCTTGTCGGCGTCCTCTTTCGACACCTTCTCGAGGACCGGCTTGGGCGCCGACTCGACGAGCTCCTTCGCCTCCTTGAGCCCGAGGCTCGTGAGGGTCCGGACCTCCTTGATGACCTTGATCTTCTCGCTCCCGGCCTCGGCGAGGACGACGTCGAACTCGTCCTGCTCCTCGGCGGCCTCTGCTGCCGGCGCGCCGGCGGCGGGACCTGCGACTGCCACCGGCGCGGCGGCGGTCACGTCGAACTCCTCTTCGAACGCCTTCAGGAACTCGTTGAGCTCGAGGACGCTCATGCTCTTGAAGACGTCCAGCAGCTCTTCGGTGCTGAGCTTGGTTGCCACGGTGATTACTCCTCTTGCTCGGAAGATTCGGAAGATTCGGAGGACGCGGGAGCCCCGGTCGAGGCGGCGGGCTCGGAAGCCGCCCGTTGATCGATCAGGGCGCGCACGCCGTAGGCGAAGTTGCGCGTGAACGCCTGGAACAGGCCGGCCGCCTTGGTGAGCGGCGCCTGGAAACCGCCCGCCAGCATGGCGAGCAGCTGCTCGCGGGGCGGGATGTCGGCGAGGGCGGTCAGCTCGGCCGCGGTGATCAGCCGGGGCCCGAGCAGGCCGCCCTTGACGACGAGCTCGGGATTGGTCCGGCCGAAGTCGCGCAGCGCCTTGGCCGCCGGCACGGCGTCGCCGTGCACGAAGGCGATCGCGACCGGCCCTTCCAACAGGGGGAGGAGATCATCGAGCCCCGCCTCTTCGGCCGCCCGGCGGGCGAGGCGGTTCTTGAACACCTTGTACTCGGCGTTGGCCGGCCGGAGTGAGCCGCGCAGCTCGGCGAGGGCGCGCACGCTGAGGCCCCGGTACTCGGTGAGCACGGCGGCATCGGCGTCGTCGAGCTTGGAGCGGATCTCCTCGACGACTGCGGTCTTCTCCGGCTTCGGCATGTCTCTTTCCGACTGGTTCTCGACAACGAGAAACGGGACGCCCAGACCTGCGAGGACGTCCCGTCGTCATTCGAAAACGGTGTTGCCTCGTCCGGCGGGCCGAGATGGTGCCGACCCATTACCGCTGCGCGACCGGAGGTCTGGGGCGCGTTGTGTTTGTACCTGCAGATTACTACGAGCCGGCCGGACCCGTCGTGTCGACCTCGATGGTCGCGTCCCACTCCCAGCGGCCGTCGGCGGGCTCGGCGCCGAGCGCGCGCATGGCGTCGAGCGAGAAACGGACGACGTCGGTTGCGGCGGCGTCGCGGGAAAAGTGGAAGACGCACTGCCCGAACGACATGCGCGCCTCGGGGGCGGTGATGCCGGCGGCCGCGAGCTGTTCCGCCACGGTGTCCTCCTTCCCGGGCGGCCCCGGCGGGCGGACGTGTACGGGCACCGACCGGCGGATGGACCCCGCCCGACCGATCCACGTGCCCGGGACCTCCTGGCGCCGGGCCTTCCGCTCCTTGCGTCCGAGGCCTTCGAGGCCGCTCACGACGGGCCGGATCGAGACGCCGTCCACGCGGCTGAACCTCCCGAGCACGCCGCGATGGAGCAGCTTCCGCTCGATGAACTCCTCCACCTCGCTGGAGTCGCGGTCGGTGAAGGCCCCGCCCTTCGCCACGGCTACGCCGCGGTGGTGCGCGCCGCCTCGACCACCGTGGGTCGATGCGGATGCCGGGTCCCATCGTCGACGACGTCGCGATCGACTTGATGTAGCGGCCCTTGGCGGCCGCCGGCTTGTTGCGGAGGATCTCGTCGAGGACGGCCTGGAAGTTCTCGAGCAGTGCGTCGCGCTCGAAGCTGACCTTGCCGATCGGGACGTGCACGTTGCCGTTCCGATCGGTGCGGTACTCCACCTTGCCCGCTTTGAACTCGGCCACCGTCTTGCCGACATCGGTCGTGACCGTGCCGGTCTTCGGGTTCGGCATCACGCCCCGAGGCCCGAGGATGCGGCCGAGCCGCCCGACCTGGGACATCAGATCGGGCGTGGCGATGGCAACGTCGAAGTCGAGGAAGCCCTCCTGGACCCGCGCGACGAGATCGTCCGCGCCCACGACGTCGGCACCGGCCTCCTCCGCCTCGCGGGCAGCGTCGCCGGTGGCGAACACCGCCACCCGGACGGCCTTCCCCGTGCCATGCGGCAGCGACACGGTGCCGCGGATCATCTGGTCGGCCTTGCGGGGATCGATGCCGAGCCGGAACGTGATCTCGACGGTCTCGTCGAAGTTGCGCTTCGCCAGCGACTTCACGAGGTCGAACGCCTCTTCCGGGGTGTACAGCCGGTCGCGGTCGAACTTGCGAGTCGCGTCGACGTACTTCTTGCCGGCGCGGCTCACGACTCCCTCACTTCGATGCCGGCCGATCGCGCGGTGCCTTCCACCTGGCGCATCGCGCCTTCCGGGTCGACGGCGTTGAGGTCGGGCATCTTCGTCTCGGCGATCTGGCGGACCTGCGCCCGCGTCACCGAGCCGACCTTCTCCATGCGCGCGTTGGCGGCGCCCTTCTCGACGCCGGCCGCCTGCTTGAGCAGGAAGGTCGTGGGCGGCGTCTTGGTGACGAACGTGAACGACCGGTCCTCGAAGATCGAGATCTCGGCCGGGATGATCATCCCCCGCTGCGACTCGGTCTGCGCGTTGTACGCCTTGCAGAAGTCCATGATGTTGATGCCGTGCGGCCCGAGCGCCGTGCCCACCGGCGGGGCCGGCGTCGCCTGCCCCGCGGGGATCTGGATCTTGACCACTGCGGCCAGCCTCTTCTTCGCCACTACCTGCGCTCCGCTCTCGTCCCGACTACAGCTTCGAGACCTGGCCGAACTCGAGCTCGACCGGGGTCTCACGTCCGAAGATGTTCACGAGCACCTTGAGCTTGGAGCGGTCGACGTCGATCTCGCTGATCGCGCCGTTGAAGTCGGCGAACGGCCCGGCCACCACCCGCACCTGCTCGCCGGTCTCGAACTCCAGCCGGGGACGGGCCTTCTTCTGCGCCACCTCGGCGCCCTCGACCTTCCCGACGCCCAGGATGTCCTCGACCTCGCGGCGGGACAGCGGCGTCGGCTTGGCCCCGCTCCCCACGAACCCCGTGACTCCCGGCGTGTTGCGCACGACGTACCACGAGTCGTCGTCGAGCTCCTGGCGCACGAGGAGGTAACCGGGGAAGACCTTCTTCTGCACGACCACCTTGCGGCCGCCCTTGAACTCGATGACGTCCTCCATCGGGATGACGACCTCGTAGATGCGGTCCTCGACGTTCATCGAGCGGACGCGGCTCGCAAGGTTCTGCTTCACCTTGTTCTCGTAGCCGGCGTAGGTGTGGACGACGAACCAGTTGCCCGGTCGGTCGTACGGGCTCGGCTCCGCCGGTGCCGCGGCCTCCTCCTCCTCGACCTCGGTGACGTCGACGAGCTCGGCGTCCTCGAGGGACGGCTCGGGGGTGACCTCGACGATCTCTTCGGCCGGCGCCGCCGGCGATTCGACCACCGACATGGGCTCGGCCGCGTCGGCGTCGGCCTCCTGGCTCTGATCGGGACCGACCGAGAGGATGGCCTCGGCTTCGGCGACGATGTCGCTCTCGGACGCGCTGGCGAGGTCGGCCCGCTCCTCGGTCTCCTCCTCGGCGGCTTCGTCCTCCGCCTCGACCTCGCGGGCGTCCTCGAGGGGTGTCGTCTCGGCGTCGTCGGGCGTCTCGTTCGCGAGCTGGTCGTCCGCGGCGAGCGAATCCTCGGCCGGGGTCTCGGGAATCGACTCGTCGACAGAGCTCTGCTCGTCTTCGGCGCGCTCCTCGGCCGGGGTCTCGTCGTCGCGGCCGGGATCTTCGGGGGGAAAGGTCGTCATCGTCAGTCGAAGAGGAACAGGACGAGCTTCGCCGAGAGGTAGTCGTACCCGAAGATGAGCGTCGTCATGAAGATCACCGCGATGAGCACGATGATCGTGGAGTTGACGACCTCGTGGCGGGTGGGCCACGCGACCTTCCGCAGCTCGCCCCGGACCTCGCCGAGGTACTTGCGGGGGCCGGTGCGCTCGCGTTGCGGCGCAGCCTGCGGGCGGGCCTTGCGCTCGGGCGCGCGCGGCCGGTCGGCCTGCTGGCGTTGCATCAGTCGCTTGGTCTGTCGGTTCACGTCACCGCCTCGGTGCGGGCGATCTCGCTGTTGGGTTCGTGGTGGCAGCAGGGCAGGAGGGACTCGAACCCCCAACCGCCGGTTTTGGAGACCGGTGCTCTGCCAAATTGAGCTACTGCCCTCCGGGCGCGCGGGGGCCCGAACGTCAGCGTAGCAGCGGCCCTCCGAAGTACGTCAGCCGGGTCTGGCTATGCGACCGCGGTCCGGCGGCGGGAGCGGGCGAGGATCAGCGCGGCTGCCGTGCCCGCGGTGGCGAGCGCGGCGCCGCCGATGGCGCCGGCGTACGCGAGCCGGCGGCCGGACAGCAACGACCGGACGGCGTGGCGCTCGCCCGCCTCTTCGAGCGCGGCGAGGGTCTGGGCGAGCAGGCTGGGCGACGGCTCGAGGAAGCGCGTCCGCAGCTGCTGGAGCGCCCGCAGCATCCGCCGGTACCGGGCCAGCTCGGCCTGGCACCGCAGGCACGACTCGATGTGCGTCTGCATCGCCAGGTCGACCGGTGTGCCCTCCACCGTCTCCGGCAGCATTCGCGCTACGTCTTCACACCGCATGGGCGGACCTCCCGCCTTCTTCGAACACCACGTCGCGAAGGCGCTTCCGCCCCCGGTGCAGCCTCACCTTCGCCGCCGCCACCGAGATGCCGAGGTCCTCGGCAATGGCCTCGTGCGACAAGCCGTACACGTCTTTCAGGACCACGACGCTCCGCAGCTTCGGCGGCAGCGTCGCGACCGCGCGGGCGAGATCCTCGAGGCCGATTGCCGACTCCGCCGCCGCTTCGGGGTGTCCCTCGATGGACGTGTCGATCGGCTCCTCGACCATGTCGAGGGACTCGGCCCGCCGGCGGCGCCGCTTCTGCACCAGGGTCGCCGCCGCGTTGGCGGTGATGCGGTACATCCACGTGGAGAACTGCGCGTCGCCGCGGAAGCGCTTGATGCCCTTCCAAGCCCGGAGATACGACTCCTGGACCACGTCGCGTGCGTCCTCCTCGTTGGCCGTGAGCCGCATCGCGAGGGTGTACGTATCGACGTAGGTGCGCCGCACCAGCTCGTCGAACGCCGCCCGGTCACCTTCTCGGGCCGCGGCGACCAGACGGTCGACCTCGGCCCTCAGCTCTGCGGTTGGGTCCGTGGTCATTCAGACCCCTGACGCCTACGTCGGGTTACGGGGCACCGACCTACCGGGTCTCTTTGTGGAGCGTGTGGCGGCGGTCCCAGCGGCAGTACTTCTTCATCTCGATGCGTTCGCGGTCGTTGGTGCGGTTCTTCATCGTGATGTAGTTCCGCCGTTTGCAGACGTCGCACGCCAGCGTCACCTTCACTCGCTTGTCGCTCGCCACGGGGCTCCCCTACTTGATGATCTTGGTGACGCGGCCGGCGCCGACCGTGCGGCCGCCCTCGCGGATCGCGAAGCGGAGGCCTTCCTCCATCGCGATCGGGGCGATGAGCTCGACGGTCATCTCGGTGTTGTCGCCCGGCATGACCATCTCGACCCCCTCGGGGAGGGCGATCGAGCCGGTGATGTCGGTCGTGCGGAAGTAGAACTGCGGGCGGTAGTTCGCGAAGAAGGGCGTGTGGCGGCCGCCTTCGTCCTTGTTCAGGACGTAGACCTGGGCCAGGAAGTTCGTGTGGGGCGTGATGCTGCCCGGCTTGGCCAGCACCTGACCCCGCTCGACGTCCTCCTTCTTGGTGCCGCGCAACAGCACGCCGATGTTGTCGCCCGCGCGGCCCTCGTCGAGGAGCTTGCGGAACATCTCGACACCGGTGACGACGGTCTTGGTGGTGTCCTTGATGCCGATGATCTCGACGTCGTCGCCGGTGTGGATGACGCCCTGCTCGACCTTGCCGGTGACGACGGTGCCGCGGCCGGTGATGGAGAACACGTCCTCGATCGGCATGAGGTACGGCTTGTCGAGGTCGCGCACGGGCTCGGGCACGTAGGTGTCGACGGCGTTCATCAGCTCGACGACCTGCTCGACGGCACCGGGGTCGCCGTCGAGGGCCTTGAGCGCGCTCACCCGGACCACGGGCACGTCGTCGCCCGGGAACTCGTACTCCGTGAGCAGCTCCCGCACCTCGAGCTCGACGAGGTCGAGGAGCTCCTCGTCGTCGACGGCGTCCACCTTGTTGAGGGCGACCACGATCGAAGGCACGCCCACCTGGCGGGCGAGCAGCACGTGCTCGCGCGTCTGGGGCATCGGGCCGTCGGTGGCGGCCACGACGAGGATGGCGCCGTCGATCTGGGCCGCGCCCGTGATCATGTTCTTGATGTAGTCGGCGTGCCCGGGCATGTCGACGTGCGCGTAGTGCCGGTTCGGGGTCTCGTACTCCACGTGGGCGATGTTGATCGTGATCCCACGCTCCTTCTCCTCCGGCGCCTTGTCGATCTCGTCGAAGCTCGTGTACGTCGTCGACGGATCCTGGTCGTGCAGGACCTTGGTGATGGCGGCAGTCAGGGTCGTCTTGCCGTGGTCGATGTGACCCATCGTCCCGACATTGAGGTGCGGCTTGGTCCGCTCGAACTTCGGCTTGCTCACGTCGTTACTCGCTCTCTTTGATTCCTGTGGATTCCTGTGTCGATCGGGTTGGTAGCGGTGGCGGGACTCGAACCCGCGACGCCGCGATTATGAGCCGCGTGCTCTGCCAACTGAGCTACACCGCCGAGCCCCCTTACGGACTCGAACCGTAGACCCCTTCCTTACCATGGAAGTGCTCTGCCGACTGAGCTAAGGGGGCGAAGCCTTCGAGGATACAACGGGTCGGCGGTCCAAACCCCCGCGATAGCGTCCGCGCGTCGTGGCCTTCACCGTTCGCCTGGCCGAGCGGCGCGACGCCGAGGCGATCCGGGCCATCTACAACCTCGAGGTCGCCGAGTCCACCGTCACCTTCGACCTCGTTCCCCGCACGCTCGACGAGCAGGTCGACTGGATCGACGCGCACTCGGGGGCGCACCCGGCGGTCGTCGCCGCCGACGAGGACGGCGAGGTCGTCGGGTTCGGGTCCCTGTCGCCGTTCAAGGAGCGGCCGGCCTACTCCCCGACGGTCGAGGACTCCGTCTACGTGCGCCGCGACCGGCGCGGCCAGGGCATCGGCCGGCTCCTGCTCGACGACTTGCTCCGCCTGGCCGTCGACCACGGGTTCCATTCGGTGATGGCCCGCATCGTCGGCAACCACGAGGCGTCGATCGCATTGCACGTGGCCTGCGCCTTCGAGCTCGTCGGCACCGAGCGGGAGGTCGGTCGCAAGTTCGGCCGCTGGCTCGACGTCGTCGAGATGCAGCGGATGCTCTGAGCTGTCCCGAGCCTTGCGGCTTCGCGTTGTCGGAGCCTGCTTGGTGCGGCCGTCGCCGGTGCGTGGCGGGCCGGGGCACGTCCTTGGCTGCCAGATCGCCCTTCGACCCCGCCTGGCCGTTGAGCGTCGGGAGCGGTACGTCGACCTCGGCGTGCTCTCTGTGGGCGATGAGGACGCGCTGGTGGTACACCTTCGGCCTGCTCGACGAACTCGGGTGAGTGGTACTCGGTGCCCGTCGACAAGTGGCCCGGGCAGTGCCGTCGATGACCGCCTTGATGTCGTCGCCGGTGAGGGTCTTGTTCGTCTCGAGCGCGTGGGTCACCGCGAGCACCTCGAGCCAGTTCTGCGCCAGCAGCGTCTCGGTGCGCTGATCAAGGACTCCCAGGTTCTCCTCGATGCGCTCGCCGAGGCCGCTCTTGAGCAGGTCCTGTCTCCTTCTCGTCCTCGCCGGCGCCGGGCGGCCACCGCCGCCGATGCCGACCCGGTGGGTCACCCCGTGGGAGGCCACGGTCGAGCCCATCCCCCAGTAGCCCTCCATGAACGTCGCCAGCGTGCGTCGCGCCCTCGAGGTCGGACGACACCCCCGACGAGCTGTCGCCGTCGAAGAACATCCGCTCGCCCGCCAGCGACGCCAGGCTAGACCATGATGTCGGCCTCGTACTCGCGAGCGCCACTGGGTGAACTGGTCCTCGGGCTTGATGCGAGCTGACCATGCCGAGGTACGTGCCGCCCTTCTCGATCGTGGCGATGTCGATGCTGCAGGTGGTGGCGCTCGCGGTAGGCGACGACCGCGTGGCAGGCCTCGTGGACGCGCGATCGCGTGGCGCTCCCGCTCGATGTACTCGACGTCCTCGGGTGGGCCGAGGTCCTTGAGCTGCTTGGCCTCGACGACGTCGCGCCAGGTGATCGTGTCCCGGCCGTTGCGGATGGCGACGATCAGGGCCTCGTTGACGATGTCCTTGATGGTGGCCCCGGTGGCGTACGGGGTGATCGTGGCGAGCTTCTCGATGTCTGCTCGTCGGTGAGCTCGTGCTCGCACCTTGGCGAAGTAGCCCTCGTAGGTCCGCATCCGGCCTGCCTTGGACGGGTAGCCGACCTTGTAGATGCGGTCGATGCGCCCCGGCCGCAGCAGCGCCTCGTCGAGGGCCTCGGGCATGTTCGTGGCCATCATCACGAGGATGCGGTACTTCGGCGGGGGCTTCGGCCGCATGCCGAGCGCCGCCGTGCGTAGCGGTTCAGGATGCCCGCGGGCTTCTTCAGCCCGGAGAGCTCGGTCAGCAGCGCCTGGAGCGTGCCCATGCCCGCCGCCTCCGCCCATGCCGCCCATGCCCATGATCCGCGGTCGCCGCCGGCGGCGCGGCGGCTCGTCGCTCGCTGCGCCGAGCGGGACTGCGTGCAGCAGCGACGGCGTCTCGCGGACAGGTACGCGACAGCCGTTGCAGACGGTGCGTCGCCCACGGCCGGCGGCGGCCGAGCGCCGCCGGACCGCCCAGGGCCCCGGCGTAGCTGGCCCGCGGTTGCCCAGCGAGTCGGCCTCGTCGAAGAAGACGATGACGCCGCCGTAGCGGAGGGCCAGCTTGCGCAGCTTGCGGAACAGCGCTCTTGACCTTGAGGATGCCGACGCCCATGAACATGTTGATGAACGCGCCGGGGTCGACGAACACGTACGGCTTGCCGGTCTCGCCCGCCACGGCCTCGGCCATCAGCGTCTTGCCGGTGCCGGGCGGGCCCCAGAGCAGGATGCCGCCCGGGACGTAGCCGCCCTTCTCCTCGATCGCCTCGGGGTTCTCGAGGAAGACCATGTTCTCCCTGACCCGGCGAGGACGTTGTCCTGGCCCCAGACGTCGTCGAACCGGGTCTTGATGTCGTCCGGGTAGTAGACGTCGACGCCGCCCCGCGACAGGAACCAGAACAGCGCCGACGAACTGGATGATGATGAAGAAGAGCGCCGAACAGCGAGCTGGAAGACGAACGGCAGGGCGTCGACGATCCGGGCCGGGAGCTCGAACAGCGCCATCAGCGGCGAGATGTCGAAGATCGCCCCGAGCACGATGCTGAGCAGGACGCCAGGAAGACCAGGATCTTGACGACCCGGGCCACCCGGTAGCGGTTCCAGTCGCTCGTAGCGGGCGGCTCGGCGGTCTCGAAGCGGCCGAACACGCTTCTGCGTCCAGAACCGGTGGTAGGCGGGCCAGGACGTTCGGCCAGCAGGTAGTGGACCTGGCGGATGGCCTCGAGGCCCGACGAGGGCCAAGATCCACCACTTCTCGCTCACGGTGTCGTTGCAGCGCCTCCTTGAAGGGCAGGATCGGGTTGTCGGCGATCGCCGCCCACACGAAGAACCAGAACAGGGCGGCCAGGAGCAGCAGGTTCTTGACCCGGTCCCACAGCGCCAGCGGCTTGCGGGTCGGCGGTCGTCGTCGCGGGGACGGCTGGTGAACTGCGGCCCGGAGGTGGGCGTGGACGTTGGCGTCATGTCATCGTTCCTTCACGGTCCACGAATCGACGATCTTGTTGATCGTGTCCTTCTTTCCTGTTCGTAACAAGACGAGCTGCAACTGATGGCCAGGAAGTGGACCTCTTTGGTCCCGGCGTCGACGATCGACACCTGGTCGACGGTGACGGCCTCCTTGTCCGTAGGAAGCGTGAACTCGAACGTGAGGCGCAACCCGTGGAACCCCCCGTCGCGGGTGAACTCGTCCGCAGCGGAGCGGCACGAGCGTCCCCGCCGGTCTGGGTGATGTCGTCGACGGGCACGAAGTAGTTGCGCATCGCCATCAGCGAGAACGAGTCGTGCTCGTCCGGATCGAGCTTGCGCACCTCGGCGATGCCGAACGGCTGTTTCGTCGCCAGCTCGTTGAAGTGGTTCAGCGTGGGTCTCGAGCTGGCGTCGAAGGCGACCGTCCAGCTGTCGGCTCCGGGCGGCCTTCGCCTTCGTCGGCGAAAGGTGCCGGGACCTGATGAACACGTTCTCGTCGTAGACGTGCGCCAGGCATTGGGAACCTTGAAGTACGTGCCCGAGCCGTCGCTTCCGTTCTTGACGTACTGGTAGCCGGACCCGGTGCAGGCCGGGAGGGCGAACGCAGCTGCGCAGAGGAGGAGAAGCGCCCCGCCGCGCTTCGCCGTGTCGCCCCGCCACCCTGGGAGCGGCCATACGACCCGTCAAGTATCGTCCGTATCGCCGTCCGACGGAATTTCGTTCCCTCGCCTCGGCCGCTGACCCGGGATATGGCGGATCGAGCAGGCCGCATTGTCGCCCGGCGCGAAGCGGTCCGCCCTCGGGGCGGACCTGCACGCCGGGCGCACGAGTGGGCCGGGCTGGATTCGAACCAGCGTAGCTTTCGCAGCAGTTTTACAGACTGCCCCCTTTGGCCACTCGGGTACCGACCCGGGGCGCGTACGATACCAGCCGCGCCGAATTGCTCTCTGGAGTCATATGCCGACGTTCGACGTGGTTTCCGAGGTCGACCAGCAAGAGGTCCGCAACGCCGTGGACCAGGCCAGCCGCGAGATCGCGACCCGCTACGACTTCAAGGACACCAACAGCTCCATCGACCTCGGTGACACGTCGATCGAGTTGCACACCGCCAGCGAGGACCGCCTCCGCGTGCTCACGCAGGTGCTCGAGGAGAAGCTCGTGCGCCGCAAGGTCTCGTTGAAGGCGCTCGTCGTACGGGAAGGTCGAGGACGCCGCCAAGGGGACCGTGCGCCAGACCGCGACCCTGAACGTCGGCATCTCCGACGTGAAGGCACGCGAGATCGGCAAGTTCATCAAGGGACTCGGCCTCAAGGGCGTCTCCCACCAGGTGCAGGGCCAGCAACTCCGCGTGAGCGGCAAGAAGAAGGACGACCTCCAAACCGTGATCGCGAAGCTGCGCGAGACCGACTTCGGCATCCCCCTCCAGTTCACGAACTTCCGCGACTGACGGACCGGGGCCGGCACCGCTGATCCGACACGGAACGGCCGGCTCTGGGGTGGGCAGAGCCGGCCGTCCGGGTGCGGGTGGGACCGGAGATCAGGCGGGGGTGCGGTCGAGGCTGCGGAGCCGGGCGATGCGCTCTTCCGTCGGCGGGTGCGTCGAGAACAGGTTGGCGAAGTTGACCTTGCGCCCGGTGAGCGGGTTGATGATGTACGCGGTGGCCTCGGCCGGGTTCACGTCCATCGGGGTCCGCTTGGCGGCCGCCTCGATCTTCTGCGAGGGCGCGGGCGAGGGGCTCGCCCTCGCCGATCAGATGCGCGCCGGACTCGTCGGCCTGGTACTCGCGGGAGCGGGACAGCGCCATCTGGAGCAGCCCCGCCGCCAGCGGAGCGAGGATCGCCATCGCGAGCAGGCCGATGATGTTCCGCCGCCTTCGTTCGCCGCCACCGCCGAAGATCGCGCTGAACATCGCGATCCGGGCGACGAACGTGATCATCAACGCGACCGCGGCCGCGACCGATCCGATCAGGATGTCGCGGTTGCGAACGTGCGACATCTCGTGGGCGAGCACGCCGCGCAGCTCGTCGTCGTCGAGCACCCCGAGGATGCCCTGCGTGACGGCCACGACCGCGTGCTTGGGGCCGCGGCCGGTGGCGAATGCGTTGGGCTGCGGCTCGGGCGAGATGTAGATCCGGGCGTCGGCATGTCGTTGCGCCGGGCCAGCTCCTCGACGATCTCGTAGAGGCGGGGAGCCTCTTCGCGGGAGACGGGCTTCGCCCGGGCCGCGGCGACGGCGATCTTGTCGCTGAACCAGAACGTGCCTCCCACGAACGCCAGGGCCAGCACCGCGCCGATGATGAGGCCGCCGGTGCCGAAGATGGCGCCGATGCCGATGAACAGGGCACCCAGGAAGGCAAGGAGCACGAACGTCTTGAAGGTATTGGTGAACGTGCCTCGCATCTCAAATCACCTCTTGTCTGATGCAACGCCCGGACCGGGTCGGGCGTTCCCCCGAATCGTAAGGGCTTCGTGAGCGTTCCCGGACGCGGCTACTGCCAGACGATCAGGAGCACGAGCCCGGCCGTGACGACCAGCGCCGATGCCAGCCGGGCCCGGCCCAGCCGCTCGTGGAGGAACAGCCACCCCGCCCCCGCCCCGAGGATCACGGAGGATTCGCGCAGGGCGGCGACGTAGCCGACGGGCGCCAGCCGGGCCGCGGCCAGCACCATCGAGTAGGCGAGCGTCGAGCACACCCCGCCGACGAGGAAGCGGGGCCACTCCCGTTCGATGGCGGGGCCGAGGCGCCCGGCCCGTCCCGAGGCGACGATCGCGGCGCTGAGCACGAGTCCGGCGCCGACCACGATCGTGATCCCGTAGCCGAGCCCGCTGGAGCGGCGGGCGCCGGCGGCGTCGAGGGTCGTGTACGTCCCGATCGTGGCGGCGGTGAGACCGGCCCACAGCAGTGCAACCCGCGACACGCCCGGCCCGACCAACGAGGCCAGCCCGCCGACGACGATGGCGATGGCGAGCCAGGCCAGCCCCGAGAGCGAGTCGGCGAGGAACAGCACCCCGCCGACGGCGGCGAACAGCGCTCCCCCGCCCCGGGCGAGCGGGTAGGCGAACGAGAAGTCGCCGTGGTGATAGGCGCGGGTGAGGGCGACGACGTACACGACGTGCACGACGCTCGACGCGGCGAGGAACGGGAGCGTGTCGGCGCCCGGCAGGTCGATCACCAGGAAGACGGGGAGGAACAGGATGCCACCCGTCACGTACAGGCCCCACGCCGCGATCAGCCGGTCGGAGCTCGTCTTGACGAGCAGGTTCCACGCCGCGTGCAGGACGGCGGAGCCGAGCGCGAGGACCGTCGCCGCGACCAAGGCGTCATTCTCCCCCGACAAGTCGACCCCGCAGGAGCGTCCAACCAGTGCTTACACTTCCAAATCACTGACCACGTTCAGGGGGGATGCGTCATGGCGTACGAAGGTCAGCGTCCTGTTGGAACCTCCACCGACGCGGCCGCGCAAAGGCGTCGACTCAGCGGGGGCGCCATCGCCTCCTTGTCCGGCGTCGGGGCGCTGCTCGTCTTCATGATTCAGAACACCGAGGACGTCACGGTCGACTTCTTGTTCTGGAGCTTCACCTGGCCGCTGTGGCTGCTCATCCTCGTGTCTGCGTTGATCGGAGCATTCGTGTGGTTCGGGGTCGGTGTGCTGCGCCGTCACCGTCGTCGTACCGAGCGCCGCGACGCCCGAAGGGACTGAGGGGCGCTCCGAAGCCATCACAGCTTCGCCGGACGGTTATCGCGGCGTCAGTCGTAGTAGCCGGAGTGGAAGTAGATGCAGGGGATGCCTTCGGCCCGGAACATCTCGACGTTGCGGCGGTCGTCCTCGATCGCGAGGCGCAGGTCGAAGCCGTAGCGGCGCAGGTCCCACGACCGACGCCTGCTTGAAGTCACGCGGGCCACTCGTAGTCGCCCCACGGCCGCATGACGAGCACGTCCCAGCGGATCTTGTAGCGGTCGAGCCACGCCTCGGTCAGGTGGTGCACGCGCTCCGGGCCGGGCGGTGAGCAGCACGATCGCGCAGCGCCGGGTCGAGCAGGTCGAGGAGGACCTTGACCTCCTCGATGACCGGGTCGTCGCCGCACGCCTCGAAGAACGCGCTGCCAGTCGCGGCGCGGCGCCTCGAGGTAGTGCTGGCGGCTGGCGGCGTCGGAGAGCACGCCGTCGATGTCGACGACGACCGCGGGGCCGGGCTCGACCGGCCCGTCGCGCCATGTCCAGTGCTCGGGCGTAGCCGGCGCGGCTGCGTCACTCCTCGTCGCCGGCGCGCTGCGGCGACGAGGTAGCGGGCCTTGATCCCCTCCACCACGCTCGGGTCGGCGAGCGTGGTGGTGTCGCCGAGCGCCTCGTCCTCGGCGACGTTGCGCAGGAGCCGCCGCATGATCTTGCCCGAGCGGGTCTTCGGCAGGTCCTCGGTGAACAGCACGGTCTTGGGCTTGGCGATCGGCCCGATCGTGTTGGCCACGTGGTCGCGCAGCTCGGCTGCGAGCTCGTCGCTCGGCTCGTTGCCCGGCGCGCAGGATCACGAACGCGCCGATCGCCTGGCCGGTGGTCGCGTCGGTCGTGCCGACGACGGCGGCCTCGGCGACCGCGGGGTGGCCGACCAGCGCGTGCTCGACCTCGGCGGTCGAGATGTTGTGGCCCGACGACGAGCATGACGTCGTCGACGCGGCCGAGCAGCCAGAAGTAGCCGTCGTCGTCGCGCTTGGCGCCGTCGCCGGCGAAGTACTTGCCCGTCGAACCGGCTCCAGTACGTGTCGCGGTAGCGCTCCGGGTCGCCCCAGATGCCGCGCAGCATCGACGGCCACGGCCGCGTGAGCACGAGGTAGCCGCCGCCGGGGATCGGCGACCGGCTTGCCGCTCGTCGTCGACGACGTCGGCGCCGATGCCGGGGAGCGGGAACGTCGGCGCTCCCGGGCTTCAGCGTGGTGGCGCCGGGCAGCGGGCTGATCATGATCGCGCCGGTCTCGGTCTGCCACCACGTGTCGACGACCGGGCACCGCCCGCCGCCGATGTGCTGCCAGTACCAGACCCACGCCTCGGGGTTGATGGGCTCGCCGACCGTGCCGAGCAGCCGCAGCGACGACAGGTCGTGCTCTGCCGGGGAACTCGGTCGCCCCACTTCATGAAGGTGCGGATCGCGGTGGGCGCGGTGTAGAGGATCGTGACGCCGTACTGCTCGACGATCGACCAGAGCCGGTCCTTGTCGGGGAAGTCGGGCGTGCCCTCGTACATGCACGCTGGTCGCGCCGGTTCGCGAGCGGCCCGTAGACGATGTACGAGTGGCCGGTCACCCAGCCGACGTCGGCCGCGCACCAGTACACGTCGGTGTCGGGCTGGAGGTCGAAGACGTTCTTGTGCGTCCACGCGACCTGCGTGAGGTAGCCGCCGGTCGTGTGCATGATCCCCTTGGGCTTCGCCGTCGTGCCGCTCGTGTAGAGGAGGTAGAGAAGGTCCTCGGAGTCCATCGGCTCGGGCGGGCACTCGGCCGCCTGCCGCGGGACGAGGTCGTGCCACCAGACGTCGCGCCCGTCCTGCATCGGCGACGTCCTGCCCGGTGCGCCGCAGCACGAGGCACCTGCTCGATCGACGGCGTCTCGGCCATCGCGTTGTCGGCGCTCTCCTTCAGCGGGACGACCTGCCGCGCCGCCAGGCGCCGTCGCCGGTGATGAGCAGCCGGGCCTCGGCGTCGTTGATGCGGTCGCGCAGCGAGTCGGCCGAGAAGCCGCCGAACACGACCGAGTGCGGCGGCGCCGATGCGCGCGCACGCGAGCATCGCGATCGGCAGCTCGGGGACCATGCCCAGGTAGATGTTGACCCGGTCGCCCTTCCGGACGCCGAGCGCCTTGAGCGCGTTCGCGGTCGGCTGCACCTCGTCGAGCAGCTCGCGCGTAGGTGATGGTGCGGGTGTCGCCGGGCTCGCCTTCCCAGTGGTACGCGACCTGGTCGCCGTGACCGGCGGCGACGTGCCGGTCGAGGCAGTTGTAGCGTGACGTTGAGCTTGCCGCCGACGAACCACTTCGCGAACGGCAGGTCCCACTCGAGGATCGTGTGCCACGTCCTCGGACCAGTCGAGGAGGTCGGCGGCCTGGCGGGCCCAGAAGCCCTCGAAGTCGCGTTCGGCTTCGTCGTAGATCTCGGCGTCGACGACGCGGGCGTCTTCTTGAACTCGGCGGGCGGCGGGAACGTGCGACCTTCGGCGAGCAGGGCCTCGATCGTGGCTTCCGGCATCGCTCCCCCTTCGTCGCTGGCTGCCCGGGTCAGGCTATCTGCGACACGGGTCACACCACCCGGCCGGAAACCCCGACAGAGGGTTGTCGCCGCCTCACCGTCACCCTGTCCGTGCGAGCGAAGAAATGCAGACACAGACCGACAGAGAGACAGAGGAGGAACCTTCATGGGCGCGCCCGTCGTGTGGTTCGAGGTCGCGGGCCGCGACTTCGACACCCTTTCGAAGTTCTACACCGAGCTCTTCCACTGGAAGGTCAACGCCGACAACCCGATCGGCTACGGCATGGTCGAGACCGGCGGCGGAGGCGGGGTCCAGGGCGGGATCTTCGCCGGCGGCGACACGGAGTACGTGTCGTTCTACGTGCAGGTGCCCGACCTCGAGGCCCGGCTGCGGCAGGCCGAGAAGCTCGGGGCGAAGGTGGTGCAGCCGCCGACGCCCACGACCCCGGACGGCCCGACCATCGCGATGGTCCAGGACCCGGAGGGCCACCGCATCGGCATCCTCCAGGAACCCAGCTGATCCGACGCCGGCGCGCGGCACTCCCCCCGCCAGCGCGCCGGCTCCCCGGACCCCGGCTACCTTGCGCACATGGAGCGGTGGAAGGTCGGCAACTCCATGATCACACGGGCGCCGGACGAGCACTTCGAGCTGGTGGTGCCGCAGGACGACGCCACGACCGCGACCCTCCGTGCGCAGGCTCCGTGGCTGTCGCCCTCGTTCGTCACCGACACCTTCGACCTGCGCGTCGGGTTCGTGCGCGCTCGCCATCGACACACCGGGGCGCGCGGATCGTGGTGGACCCGTGGGCTCGCGTCCGACGACGCCGACCGCACCACCCCCGCGGCTACCGCCACGCATCGACCGTCTGCTGGGTCGCCTCGCCGACGCCGGGTTTCCTGCGGAGTCCGTCGACGTCGTCGTCGACACGCACATCGACGGTGTGGGCGTCAACACCCGTCCGACCAGGAGCGGCGAGGAGCCCGCGTTTCCCGACGCGTGTACGTCATCGCGCCCGAGGAGATCGCCGCCCTGCGCGCCGGACGGTTCCCGGGCCTGGAGGCGTACCAGGTGCTGCTCGATCAAGGCCTCGTCGACGAGGCCGACGGACCGGTCGCGGGCGAGGTCGCGACGGAACCGGCACCGGGCCACTCGACCGGCCACCGGTTCGTGCGCATTGGGCCCGAAGGCGACGACGCCGTTGTCGTCGGGCACCTGTTCCTCCATCCGGCGCAGGTCTTCGCACCCGAACCCCGCGCCGGCCTCGACGAGAACATCGACCTGGCGGCCGAGACCCGGCGGAAGCTCCTGCGGCGCGCCGCCGACGAGAGCACGCTCGTCATCGGCCCGCTGTGGGCGAGTCCCGGGCGGGCACGATCGTCTCGTCCGACGAACCCGGTCGTTGGCGTCTGGTGCCGGCCGGCTAACGGCCGGGTCGCTCGCTCTTCGCGAACACGAACACGTGGTGGGCGCCGAGGCCGGACGGGTCGGTGAGGGCGGCGGCCTCGCTCACGCGGCTGCGGGCGGCCATCGCATCCAGGTCGCCGACGGCGGCGCGTGCTCGCGCCACACGCCGCGGGCGTCCTCGACGAGCTCGTCGACGCCGAGCGCGGCGAGCCACTCCGCCTGGCGGATGCGCTCGACGAGCCGGAAGCCGGCGCGTCCGCGTGAGTTACGAGATGCTCGGCCGGCACCGTGGACGTGATGTCCTGCGCGCCGGGCGCGGCGAGCGGCGTCTCGCCGCGCCGGTGGCTGCGGTAGGTGCGGAGCCACTCGTCTTGCGCGGCGGGCGGCGAGCGACGCGGCGCTGTCGGCGTAATCCGATGACGACGAGGAAGCCGCGGCGCAGGAGACGCGCGCACTCGTCGAGCCAGTCGACGGTGGCGGTCGGGACGGGGAGGCGGGCGCCAGTGGGCATCGTGGCGCCGGCGGCCACGTCGTCGGCAGCATCGGCGATCTCGAGCGGCGCCGGAACGGCGATCTCGGCGAAGCCGTCGGCAGCGAGGCCGACCCGCACCTCCGTCCACCCGCCACGCGTCCGCTCGACGAGCCGGAACGGAAGGTTGTCGAGCAGCTCGTTCGCGATCACCACGCCCGCCGTGAGCTCGATCGCGGGGAACTCGGCCAGCGAGGTCGCGATCGGACCGATGTCCTCTGGGCGACGAGATGCTCCACCGGAATCGTGCACGTGATGTCCTGCGCGCCGGGCGCGGCGAGTGGTGCCTCCCCGCGTTGGTGCTCGCGGTACGTGCGAAGCCACTCGTCCTGACGGAGCGTCACGAGCGACTCGGCGTCAGCCGCGTAATCGACGACGACGAGGTACCCGCGCCGCAGCACGTATCCGCACTCGGCGAGCCAGTCGGCGGTGGCGGTGGGTACCGGAAGCCGCGCTCCGGTCGGAACGGTGACGCCGGCCGCGACCTCGTCGGCAGCGGCGGCGACCTCGGAGGCGGCGGGCACCGCGACCTCGACGAAGCCGGTGTCCCCGAGCCCGACCCTCACCTCGGTCCACGCGTCACCGGTGCGCTCGACGACCCGGAACGGCAGGTTGTCGAGGAGCTCGTTGGCCACGACGACCCCGGCCTCGATCTCCAGGGCGGGCAGCTCGGGCAGCGCGGTGACGATGGGGCCCACGCCCGCGACCGGGCGCGGCGCCTCCTCGGCCTCGACGTCGCCCTCGATCGGCTCCGCGGGACCGAACGCCCGGTCGGCGGGCTCGAGCGTGAGGAGCTCGCGCTGCGCGGCTCGCAGCGCCGCCGACCGCTCGACGAGCACGTACCGCAGCGCTCGCGCGCATTCCGGCTCGGCCCGCAGCACGTCGGACGCCAGGCGCCCGCGCCCGGCGCCGGCGTCCACGACCACGAACGGGTCGGGCCGCGAGAGCTCCGACCACGCCCCGTCGAGGGAGCGCGCCATCAAGGCGCCGAACAACACGCCCACCTCGGGGCTCGTGACGAAGTCGCGCCCGGCACGGCCCGCGCCGCCGCCGCGGGCGAAGAACCCGCTCGGCTCGTCGTACAGGGCGGCGTCGACGAAGCGGTCGAACGGGATCGGCCCCTCGCGCCGGATGCGCTCCGCGATGCGCTCGGCGAGCTCGTCCGCGCCCGTTCTCGGCATGGAAAGGCACGCTATGCGACCGTTTGCCTGCCGAGAACGGGAGAGCGCGGTCAGCCCGGGAACGCCACCTCGCCGATGCGGGCGAACAGCTGGGGGTAGATGCCGATCACGACGACGACGGCGGCGGACAGGCCGAGCGCGATGCCGAGCGCGGGCGGCGTTCGCGCCGGGACGGTCTCGACGCCGGATTCGGAGGGATCACGGAACCACATGCGGCGCGCGACGCCGGCGTAATAGAAGAGCGCGATCACCGAGTTCACGGCGGCGATGACACCGAGCGTGTACGCCGACGGAGTTCCGGCGTCGAAGATGGCGCGGAACATCACGAACTTGGCGAACCACCCCGCCAGCGGCGGGATCCCGGCCAGCGAGAACAGGAACGCCGACATCAGCAGGGCCAGCACCGGCGCCGTCTGCCCCAGCCCGGAGTACGAGGCGATCTCGCCCGAGCGGGTCCGGCGGGCGACGGCGATGACCACCGCGAACGCGCCCAGGTTCATCGCGCCGTAGATCAGCAGGTAGATGACGACGGCTTCGAACGCGGAGCGAGCCGCGTGCCCGTCCGCCGCCACCGCCAGTGGGGCGAGGATGAACCCGCCCTGCGCGATCGACGAGTAGGCCAGCATGCGGACGATGTTCGTCTGGCGGAGCGCGGTGAGGTTCCCGAGCGTCATCGACGCCGCCGCCAGCGCCCACAACACGGGCTGCCACGCCTGTCTGCGTCCCGAAGAAGCCGAAGTAGATGAGGCTCAGGATGGCGACGAACCCGCCGGCCTTCGACGCCACCGACAGGAACGCGGTGACGGGCGTCGGCGCGCCCTCGTACGTGTCGGGTGCCCAGAAGTGGAACGGCACCGCGCTGATCTTGAACGCGAAGCCGACCAGGGTGAGGAAGATCGCCACCGCGAACAACGGCGGCAGATCGGGTCGGGAGGCGTACGCGCCGATCTTGCTGAGCAACGTCGAACCGGACAGCCCGAAGATGAACGACATGCCGTACAGCATCACGGCCGACGACAACACGCCGAAGAGGTAGTACTTGATCGCGGCCTCGTTCGACTTCGTGTCGTGCTTCCGCCAGCCCGCCAGCACGTACGTCGGCACGGAGATCAGCTCGAGCGCCACGAAGATCGTGATGAGATCCCGGGCCGATGCCATCACGACCATCCCGAGCACGGAGCTGAGCAGCAGGAAGTAGTACTCGCCCTGGTAGTAGTCGCCTTCGCCGATGTAGTCGACCGACACGAGCAGCGTGATGTACGCCACCAGGAGGAAGAAGCCCTTCAGCGCCAGGGCGTAGTCGTCCACCACGTACGCGCCGCCGAACATCGTGCGCGTCGTCCCGTCGGCGGCGAGCGTCAGGATCGGAACCAGCGCGGCCAGCACACCGATCGTGGCGAGCCGCGACGTCTGGAACCACTCACGGTCGCGGAAGAAGAAGTCGGCGACGAGCACGACGACGATCGTCGCCGTGAGGATGATCTCCGGCGCGAGCGCGTGGTAGTCGAAGACGGGGTTCACGGCGAGGTCATCCGATCGCCCTCGCCATGCCGTGCGCGAGGTTGGTGACCGCGCCGTCGGTGATGCGGAAGATGAGGTTCGGATAGATGCCGAGCACCACGATGCCGATGAGCAGCGGCGTCCAGGCGATCCACTCCGGCCAGTGCACGTCGTGCACGTGCGCGTGCTCGAACTCGGTCTTCACCTTGCCGAACGCCACCCGCTGGAACATCCACAGCAGATAGCCGGCGGCGAGGACCGTCCCGATGGCGCCGACCACCATGTAGACGCGGAAGGTGAGCTGCGAGATCCCGGCGGCCGGGTTGTAGGCCGACAGGATCGCCGGGAACTCGCCCCAGAACCCGGCCAGGCCGGGGAGGCCGAGCGACGCCATCGCGCAGAAGCCGAGGATCCACCCGAGCCTCGGCGCCTGGTCCAGCAGCCCGCCGAGCCGGCTGATCTCTCGCGTCTCGTAACGCTCCTGCACCGATCCCGCGAGGAAGAACAGCATCCCGGTGATGAGGCCGTGGGCGACCATCCCGAAGATGGCCGCGTTGATGCCGAAGTTCGTCAGCGTGGCGATCCCGAGCATGACGAAGCCCATGTGCGCCACCGACGAGAACGCGATGAGTCTCTTCATGTCGCGTTGCGCGAGGCAGCACGAGCGCGCCGTAGATGATCCCGATGACGGCGAGGAGCCCGATCCACGGCGCCCAGTCGTGCGCCGCCTGGGGCAGGATCGGCAGCGCGATCCTGATGAACCCGTACGCGCCCAGCTTCAGGAGGACCGCCGCCAGCAGCACCGAGCCCACGGTCGGTGCCTCCGTATGGGCGTCGG
Organism: uncultured Actinomycetes bacterium; assembly: GCA_963747195.1. Taxonomy (GTDB): domain Bacteria; phylum Actinomycetota; class Acidimicrobiia; order IMCC26256; family JACDBD01; genus JALZAA01. The sequence goes on along the minus strand of CAVVDV010000004.1, from coordinate 73,946 downwards.
GTAACCACGTATGGAACGGGAACATCGGCACCTTGATCGCGAACCCGAGGAACATCCCCACGAAGATCAGGTTCTGCGTGCTCGCGACGATCCCGACACCTCCCTGCGCCGCCAGCCTCGGGATGTCGAAGGTCTGCGGATCGGAGAGGAAGAACAGGGCCAGGAAGCTCAACAGCATGAGCGCCGACCCGAACAGGGTGAACAGGAAGAACTTGATCGACGCGTACTCGCGGTTCGGTCCGCCCCAGACGCCGATCATGAAGAACATCGGCAGCAGCACGAGCTCGAAGAAGATGAAGAAGAGGATGAGGTCCTCGGCGCAGAACGTGCCGTTCATGCCCGTCTCGAGCAGCAGGATCAGCGCGAGGAACGCCTTCGGCGTGCGCGGGTCGGGGAAGTGGTCCCACGTGTAGATGACGCACCCGACCGTGATGAGCATCGTCATCAACAGCAACGGCAACGAGATGCCGTCGACGCCCATGTGGTAGCGGCTGTGGATGACGTCGATCCAGGACTTGTTCACCTGGAACTGGAGGGCGCCGGTCCGGTCGTAGTCGAACCGGGCGAGCATCCCCACCCCGACGGCGAGCGTCGCCAGCGTCGTCGCCAGCGTGGTCAGCTTGAGGGCCCGCTCCTGCGCTTTCGGGATGGCGAGCACGACCACCATCCCCGCGGCCGGGAGGAAGACCGCCAGGGTCACTCCCCACGAGTCGAACCAGTCCACGATCCTCTCCTGCTGGTAGGCGTCTAGTAGACGAGCCAGAGCGCGAGGCTCAGAGCCCCGACGGCTGCGAAGAGCGTGAGCGCGTAGCGCTGCACGCGTCCCGACTGGACGTAACGGAGCAGACCACCGGTCTCGCCGGTCGTCTCCGCCAGGCCGTTCACGGCGCCGTCGACCACCTTCTGGTCGATGACGTCATAGGTCTCGCGGGCCGCCACGGCCGTGCCGCGGCCGATCGCGTTGACGACCCCGTCGATGACGTGCTGATTGACCCAGTAGCTGGCCTGCGCGACGGGCCCCTTGATCCCGCCGACGATGACCTTCTCGTACAGGTCGTCGAGGTAGTACTTGTTCTCGAGGAACCGGTAGCCGGCCCGGGCGGCCGCGTTGCGCTGCGTGAGGCCGCGGAACGGCCCCAGCTCCTCGCGCTGGAACCACAGGTAGGCGGCGATCCCGATCCCGACGACGGCGATCGTCACCGAGATGACGGCCTTGACCGTGTCGAAGTCGGGATGCTGGAGCACGGGGAGCGAGACGCCGGCTTCGAACCAGTCGCGGAACTTCTCGATGCCGAGCGGCTCCGCGTTCAGGAACCCGGCGCCGACGGACGCGACGGCCAGCACGATGAGGGGAACGGTGAGCGTCGGCGGCGACTCGTGCGGCTCGCCGTGACCGCGGAACTCGCCGAAGAACGTCAGGTACACGGTGCGGGTCATGTAGGCCGCGGTCAGGAACGCCCCGATCAGGCCCACGTACAGGAAGGCGGTGTAGCCGGTCTGCCCGGCGGTGACGAGGATCTCGTCCTTCGACCAGAACCCGGCCAGCGGGAAGATGCCCGCCAACGCGAGCGAGCCGATCACGAACGTCGTGAACGTGATCGGCATGTACTTGCGCAGGCCGCCCATGTCGCCCTTCATGTCGAAGCTGTGATGCGACCCGGACTCGCTGACCGACCCCGCCCCGAGGAAGAGGAGTGACTTGAAGAACGCGTGCGTGAACAGGTGGAAGATCGCCGCCACCCAGGCGCCGACGCCCAGCGCCATCACCATGTAGCCGAGCTGGCTGATGGTCGAGTACGCGAGCACCTTCTTGATGTCGCGTTGCACGAACGCGAGCACCGCCCCGATGATGATCGTGATGCCGCCGATGAGCGCCATCGCGTTCAGGCCGCCGGCGCCGATCGAGAAGCCGCGGAAGAAGACGGGGTAGAGGCGGGCGCCGAGGTACACGCCCGCGACCACCATCGTGGCGGCGTGGATGAGCGCGGAGACGGGCGTCGGGCCCGCCATGGCGTCGGGCAGCCATGTGTGCAACGGGAACTGGCCGCTCTTGCCGATGATCCCGATGAGCAGGCACGCCGCGCTCACGACGAGCAGGGTGTGGCCGATGCCGCCGTTGAGGGCCTTGGCGTTGATCACCGCGATGTTGAACGTGCCGGCGGCGAAGAACAGCACGATGACGCCGATCATCAGACCGACGTCGCCGGTGCGCGTCGTGAGGAACGCCTTGACGGCGGCGTCGGAGTTCGGCTTCTCCTCCCACCAGTGGCCGATGAGCACGAACGAGCACACGCCCACGAGCTCCCAGGCCACGAGCAGCATGAGCGTGTTGTCGGCCACGACGAGCAGCAGCATCGACGCCGTGAACAGGTTGAGGAGCGCGAAGTAGTGGGTGTACCGACGATCGCCGCGCATGTACCTCGTCGAGTACACGTGCACGAGGAACGACACGAGCGTGACCATGAACAGCATCATCACGGCGAGGCCGTCGATGTGGATCCCGACGCCGAACCTCACGTTGGCGTTCTGCCACCACGTGAAGCTGCGATCGACGGCGGTGACGCCGCCCTCCTGCATCGGAAGGAGTGCGCGTCCGAAACCGCCGACCGCTGCCTTGCCCGTGTGGTCGTCGACGCGCTGGATCCACTGGACGGCGACGATGCACGACAGCACGAACGACGCGCCGACGGTGGCGACGGCGAGCTCGGCGCCCTTGCGCGGCAGCCGCTTCCCGAACAGCAGCACCGCGACGAAGCCGAGCGCGGGCAGGAGCGGGATGATCCAGGCGTTGCGCAGCACGACGGGTCAGCCCTTCAGCTGGTCGACACGGTCGAGGTCGGGACTGCGGAGGTTGCGGTAGATCAGGAGCACGATCGCGAGGCCGACGCCGACCTCGGCGGCGGCGATCGTGATGACGAAGAGAGCGAAGACCTGCCCCGCGATCTGCCTCGTGAACGCGGCGAACGCGACCAGGTTGATGTTGACGGCGTTGAGCATGAGCTCGACCGAGAGCAACACCAGCACGCCGTTGCGGCGGGCGAGCACGCCGTACACGCCGCAGCAGAACAGGAACGCGCTGAGGATGAGGTACTGGTTCAGCGCCATCGTCAGTCCCTCCGGGCGATGACCACCGCCCCGACCAGCGCGGCGAGCAGCAGCATCGAGACGACCTCGAAGGGGACCACGAAGTTCCGGAAGATCGAGTCGGCGACCGGGCCGGTCCGGCTCGCTCGCAGCAGCTCGTCGGAGAGCTTGATGTTGTCGTGCCCGAATGCGTTCACGAGGAGCGCGATGAGCACGCCGAGGAGGAAGACGGCGACGATCGCGGCCGGCCAACGCTGGTCGTTGTCGAAGTCGCCGGAGCTCATCGGCGCGCGCGTCAGCATGATGCCGAAGAGGAACAGCACCGCGATCGCGCCGATGTAGATGAAGAACTGCGTGATGCCGACGAACTCGGCAAGCAGCACGATGTACTGCGCCGCCGCGCCGACGAGCACGATGATGAGGAACAGCGCCGCGTGCACGATGTTCCGGGAGCGGACGACGCCGACGGCGCCGCCGCCCATCGCGATCGCGAGCACCCAGAAGGCGACGTTCTGTGCAGTCACGGCGGGCGTCCTGCTCGCTACTTCTTGCCGGTCTCGGCGCCGACTTCGAGCGGCTCCGGTTCGTGGACGGTCTCCATCCACTCGCCGAGCTTCTCCTTGTCGTGGAGGAGATCGGCGATGTTGGATTCGGAGTACTCGTACTCGGGGCTCCAGAACAGGGCGTCGAACGGGCACACCTCGACGCAGATCCCGCAGTACATGCAGAGCGCGTAGTCGATGTCGAAGCGGTCGAGGAGGCTGACCGTGCGCTCGCGACCGCCCTCACGCCGCGGTGGCCGCTTCTCCTTGTGGCCCTCGATGTAGATGCACCAGTCGGGGCACTGACGGGCGCACAGCATGCAGACGGTGCAGTTCTCTTCTTTGAGCGCGATGACGCCGCGTGCGCGCGGGGGCGGGTCCTCCCGCTCGTGTGGGTACTGCACGGTGACGGCGCCCTTGAGCATCGTCTTGAACGTCACGCCGAGGCCGCCGATGAGCCCCGGAGCCTTGGGTTTCTTCGGGAGCTTGGGCATCTAGAACGCCACCTTGAACGCGCCGGTGATGAGAATGTTCGCGAGACCGATCGGGATCAGGAACTTCCACGCCACGGCTTGGAGCTGATCCTCGCGCAGGCGCGGGTACGTGAACCGAACCCAGAACATGAGGAACGCCACGAGCATCACTTTGGTCAGGAGCACGATCGGACCGAGCACGTTCTCCCACCCGGTGGCGGTGACGTGCGGGAGCGCCCAGCCGCCGAGGAAGAGCGTGGCGGCGAGGCCGGCGAAGGCGAAGGCAGTCCCGAACTCGCCGATGAAGAAGAAGAGGAAGCGGAAGCCCGTGTACTCGACCATGTAGCCGGCTACGAGCTCGCTCTCCGCCACCGGCATGTCGAACGGCGTCTGGGTGAGCTCGGCCTGGGCGGCGACGAGGAAGAGGACGAAGCCGATGATCTGAGGGAAGACGTACGGGAGGCCGATGCCGTCCCACCCGAAGATCGACCCGGTCTGCTGCGCCTTGACGATTCCCTGCAGGCTCATCGTGCCCGCCATCACGACCACGCCGACGACCGCGAGCAGCAGCGGCAGCTCGTAGGCGATGAGCTGGGCCGCGGCGCGCAGGGCGCCGAGCAGTGCGAACTTGTTGGCGCTCGCCCACCCGGCCATCAGCACGCCGACGACCGCCAGGCTCGACACGGCCAGGGCGTAGAACACGCCGACGTCGAGGTTGCTGACGACGAGGTCGGGGCCGGTCGGCAGCACCAGGAACACCAGGAACGTCGAGATCACGATGACTGCCGGCGCGACGGCGAAGATGCGCCGGTCGGACTTCGCCGGCATCACGTCTTCCTTCTGGATGAACTTGATGCCGTCGCCGAAGAGCTGGAACCAGCCGTGGAACCCGCCCGGGTCCATCGGCCCGAGGCGGCTCTGCATGTGCGCCATCATCTTCAGCAGGAACGTGTACCCGAGGATGATGGCGCCGAGGGGAATGATGGCGAGCACGACGATCGTCTTGATCGCCAGGATCGTCCCCCAGCCCACGTCGACCGCGAGCCACATCACCGGTCGATGTCCCCCAGGATGAAGTACAGCGACGCGAGCACGGTGATCACGTCGGGCACGTACACGCCGCGCAGCAACCACGGCAGGATCGACACGTTGCTGAACGACGCCGAACGGATCTTCACCCGGAACGGCCCCGTCGCCCCCTTCGAGATCACGTAGTACGCCATCTGGCCGAGCGGGTTCTCCGTCTCGACCCAGACCTCACCTTCCGGGACCTTGATGATGCGCGGGACCTTCGCCATGATCGGCCCGCTCGGGATGCGGTCGAGCATCTGCACGACCATGCGCGCGGCTTCGCGCGTCTCCTGGAGCCGGACCCAGTAGCGGGAGAACGAGTCGCCGTCGGGGTGCGTCCACACCTTGAAGTCGAGCTCCGGGTACACGAGGTACGGCTTGCCGTCCCGGCGCAGGTCCCAGTCGACGCCCGACGCCCGCAGGTTGGATCCCGACACGCCGTAGCCGGTACCGACCTCGGGCGGGATGATGCCGATCGAGCGGGTGCGTGCCTGGAAGATCTCGTTCTCGGCTACGAGCTCCTCCAGCATGTTGCACGCGTCGAGGACGACCTTCATGGTGTTGCGGCACTCGTTGACCCAGCCCCACGGCAGGTCGTCCTTGAGCCCGCCGATGCGGTTGAAGTTGGGATGGAACCGACCGCCGGTCGCGGCCTCGATCAGGTTGAGCACGTGCTCGCGGTCGCGGAACCCGTAGAACGGCGGCGTGAGCGCGCCGACCTGGAGGCCCATCTCGCCGAGGAACAGCACGAACGTCGCGATGCGGGACAGCTCGGTCAGGATCGTCCGGATGTACTGCGCCCGGGGCGGCGCTTCGATGCCCATGAGCAGCTCGGCGCCGTGCATGAACGGCACCTCGTTGGCGAAGCTCGACAGCCAGTCGATGCGGTTGATGAGCGTGGTGACCTGCGGGTACGTGCGGAACTCGGTGAGCTTCTCGTAGCCGCGGTGCATGTAGCCGATCACGGGGTCGGCCGAGATCACGCGCTCGCCGTCGAGGCGCACGACGAGGCGCAGCGTGCCGTGCGTGGCCGGGTGCTGCGGCCCGAGGTTGAGGATCATGTCGCCGGTGTCGAGCTCGACGTTCACCTGCGCGTCGGCGAGGTGACGCCACGCCTGCCGGTCGACGGCGAAGTCGGTGCTCACGATTGATCTCCCTGGTCGGCGTCCGCGACTTCACCCTGGGCGCCGTTCGGCGCGTCTTCGCCGGGCATGGCCTCGACGTCGACGAGCCCCGGCCACGGCTTCACGATCCGGGCGAGGAGTGGATAGTCCTTACGCAGCGGGTGGCCCTCGAACTCGGACGGCAGATAGAGGTGCCGGAGGCTCGGGTGGCCGTCGAACACGACGCCGAACATCTCCCAGCATTCGCGCTCGTGCCAGTCCGCACCCGGGTACGTCGCCACCCACGAGTCGGCGTGCGGGTCGCGCTCGTCGACGTCGGTCTTGAGCGTGACGCCCCAGTTTCGCTTCGTGGACTGGACGTGCGCGAACACCTGCATCCGGCCCGCGGACCCGGCGACGCCGAAGCTCATCTCGGTCGGCTGGACCGGCGACGACGTGTCACCGCCCGCCTCGTCGCCCTCTCGCGGCGCGGGCTGCCAGTCGATGCCGGCGACGAACGAGAGGTAGTCGCATTCGAGCTCGTGCTTGCTGACCTCGGCGGCTCGGCGCCACGCATCGGGCTTCACGCGCACGACGAGCATGCCGAACGCGTCGGCGGACTCCACGATCCCGTCACCCAGCTCGCGCTCGAGGCGCGCCAGCAGCTCCTGCTCGTCGTCGTCGAGCGGGCGTGACTCCCCCGCCGCCTGCTCGTCGGTCGGCGGCGCGTCCGCCTCGTCGGCGTCGGCGCGCGCCTGCTCGGCGGCAGCCCCCTCGTCGGTCCGGGCGAGCTGCTGCTCGACGCTCACCTCCTCGGCGGCGCCGCTCTGCTCGCGCTCGAGGTCGTCAGCCAACGACGATCGGCTCCCCGGTCCAGCGGGCCTTGAGCTCGTCGTTCCCGATGCCCTCCTGCTGGATGCGCTCCTGGAGCAGGACGATGCCCTGGAGCAGCGCCTCGGGGCGCGGCGGGCACCCCGGCACGTACACGTCGACGGGGATGATCTGGTCGACGCCCTTGGTGACCGAGTACGAGTCCCAGTAGGGGCCGCCGCAGTTGGCGCACGCGCCCATCGAGATCACGTACTTCGGATCGGGCATCTGCTCGTAGAGGCGCTTGATGGCGGGCGCCATCTTGTCGGTGACGGTGCCCGAGATCACGACGAGGTCGGCCTGGCGGGGACTGGCCGGGAACGGGATGACGCCGAGCCGCATCATGTCGTAGCGGGGGCTGGCGAGGGCGGCGCCCATCTCGATCGCGCAGCACGCGAGGCCCCACTGGAACATCCACAGCGAGTACTTGCGGCTGTAGTTGAGGAGCCACGTGAGCGGCTTCGGGACCCTGCCGCGTTCGACTAGGCCCACCGGAGCACCCCCTTGCGCCACGCGTACACGAGGCCCAGCGCGAGGATCACGACGAACACGACCATCTCGACCAGGGCGAACGTGCCGAGGCTCTCGAGGCGGATCGCCCACGGGAAGATGAACACCGCCTCCACGTCGAACATCACGAAGAGCAAGGCGTAGACGTAGTACCGGATGTTCGACTGACCGAAGCCGGAAACGGGGTCCGAGCCGGCCTCGTAGGTGATGTACTTCTCGTCCTGCGGCCGGTTGGGACGAAGGAGCCGCCCGACGCCAAGCATGGCGCCGAACATCCCCGCCGCCGCGGCGGCAAGCACCGCGACCCGCGAGATAGGTCTGGTAGTACGTCGTCACCGCGCGACCCCCAGGCCACGGGAGTAGGACCCAAACGGACACTACACCGGCCCAATTCCGGCGCTACAAACGGCGCGAGCAGCACGGAAGGGGCGTCGCGCCGGGAATCGGCGGGCATGTTCGATCGTTCTCGCAGAGCGATGGTCCCTCCCGCCCGCTTCGATCCCGACCAAGATGAGGTCGCCGCGACGACCGAGCGACGCCCTGCCGAGGTTTGGCCCTTGAGCACTCCTGCGACGACTGCCCGGAGCATGCGGTCCCCCGATCGACCGCGCACCGCGTTCGTGCTGTCCGGCGGCGGCAACCAGGCCGTCAGCCAGGTGGGCATGCTGCGGGCGCTGGTCGAGCGCGACATCTTCCCAGACGTGGTGATCGGCACCTCGGCGGGGGCGCTCAACGGAGCGGTGGTGGCGACGGACCCGACCGTCCCCGGTGTCGAGCACCTGGCCGACGTGTGGATGTCGATCCGTTCGGGCGAGGTGTTCCAGGGCGGCAGGCTCGCCCGGGCGTGGAACGTGCTGCGCCGTGACGATCACTTGTTCACGAACGAGGGCCTGCGCTCGATCCTCGACCGGGCGCACACGGCCGAGACGTTCGCGGAGACCGAGGTGCCGCTGCGCGTGGTCGCGACCGACCTGAGCACCGGCGACGAGGTCGTGTTCGCGAGCGGGCCCGTCGAGCCGGCCCTGCTCGCCAGCACCGCGCTCCCGGCGCTCTTCCCCCCCATCGCGCACGACGAGCGCCTCCTGATCGACGGCGCCGTGACGAACACCGTGCCGCTATGGCACGCCCTGTCCGGCCCGGTCGACCGGATCTACGTGTGCAACGTGTCGGGCGCCCTCATCGAGCGGAGGTTGCGCTCCCCGCTCGACGTGGCCGTGCGCGCGTTCGCGATCTCCCGCAACCAGCGCTTCGACCTCGAGCTCCGGCACGCGCCGCCCGAGGTCGACGTGGTCGTGCTCCCGAACCCGTCCGACCAGCGGGATCTGTTCGACTTCTCCGACTCGATGATGCTCATCGAGGAGGCGCACCACCTCGCCGCGCGCGCCCTCGACGAGCACGAGGCCGAGGCGGCTCGGCCACGCGAGCGCGCCCGCCGCCGGTGGTTCCGCCGCCGCCGCGACGTCGTGTAGCGCTCTGATCAGCGGATCAGGAAGGTGGCGTCCTTGGCGATGTCGAGGAACGCGCCGGGCAGGATCCCGAGCACGAGCGTGAACGCGGCAGTGACCGCGAGAACGGCAGCGGCGGGCGGGTCGACCCGCAGGCGACGCCGTCCGGGCTCGGCCGCATCGGCCGGCTCTTCGCCGCCGGTGTACATGGTGACCACGACGCGCAGGTAGAAGAACGCGGCGACGACGGCGGCGACGACACCCACGATGGCCAGGTAGTACAGCCGGGCGTCGACCGCGGCCGCGAAGACCTGCAGCTTGGCGACGAACCCACCCGTGAACGGCACTCCCGCCTGCGCGAGCAGGAAGAACGCCAGCAACGCGGCCAGCGCCGGTCGCTCCGCTGCCAGGCCGCGGTACTCGGACAGCGTGTGGCGGGCGTCGTGCGAGGAGCGGGCCACCACCGTGACCACCGCGAAGGCGCCGATCGTCATGAACGCGTAGACGAGCAGATAGAACAGCGCCGACTGCAGCCCGCGGGCGGACGCTCCCCCGTTCGAGACGGCGGCGGCGGCGAACCCGATGAGGATGTAGCCGGCGTGCGCGATCGACGAGTAGGCGAGCATCCGCTTCACGTCGTCCTGCACGAGGGCGACCACGCTGCCGATGACGAGCGACAGGATCGCCAGCGCGCCGACCGCCGGGCGCCAGTCGTTGCGAAACAGCGGGAACGACACCTGGAACACGCGCAGCAGCGCGGCGAACCCGGCGACCTTGGTGGCGGACGACATGAAAGCCGTCACCGGCGTCGGCGCGCCCTGGTACACGTCGGGCGTCCACATGTGGAACGGCACCGCCGCCACCTTGAACCCGAGCCCGACGAGGAGCAGTCCCAGTCCGATGAGCAGCACGCCCTCGTCGAGGACCGTGTTGGTGGCAAGGAACCGGGAGATACCCGTGAGGGACGTCGTCCCGGTCGCGCCGTACACCAGCGCGACTCCGTACAGGAACACCGCCGACGAGAACGCGCCGAGCACGAAGTACTTGATCCCGGCTTCCTGCGACGCGAGACGGCGGCGGTCGAACGCGGCCAGGACGTACAGCGGGATCGAGAGGATCTCGAGCGCGAGGAACACGATGACGAGGTCGTTGGCGGTCGTCATCGCGAGCATGCCGGTGGCCGACAGCAGCACCAGCGCCAGGTACTCGGGACCCTCGAGGCGCTCGCGCTGGATGTAGCTGACGGAGAGCAGGAGGGCGAGCGCGGTGGCGGCGACGACAACCCCGCCGAGGAACACGCCGAACCCGTCCACGCGCAGCATGCCGGCGATCGTCGTGATCGCGCCGTGGTCCTGGAACTCGCTCCACTGACGGACGAGGAGCGCGGCGGCCGCCGTCACTCCGCTGAAGGCCAGCACGATCGACGCCGGGTAGACCCACCTGCCGCGGCGCACGATCGATCGCAGCAGCACGATCGCCACCGCGGCGCCGGCGAGCGCGACCTCGGGCGAGACGGCGAGCCAGTCGACCGACGGCGTCGCGATGTTCGGGACGTCGCGCGCCTGGGTGAGCAGCGAGGCGATCACCGGCCCGCCAGCTCCTGCGTGTTCATGCGCCGGCAGTCACCGCGCTTCGTCCGTTGCACGGCGACCGCGGGCTCCTTGTAGTCGCTTCCCCGCTCGACGCCGCAGATCACGCGGCGCACCGAAGGCTCGACCCGGTCGATCACCGGCTTCGGGTAGATGCCGAGGAAGAGGCTGAGCGCGAGCAACGGGACCACTGCCGTGAGCTCGCGCACCTTGAGGTCGCGCAGCTTCGCATTCGCACCGTCGGCCGGGCCCGTGAACGCGCGCTGGTACGCCCACAGCAGGTACACGGCCGCCAGGATCACGCCCACGGCCGAGATCACCGCGTAGGGGCGGTGGACGATGAACGTGCCGATCAGCGCCAGGAACTCGCCGACGAACCCCGAGAACCCGGGCAGCCCGATCGATGCGAACGCGACCGCCAGGAAGATCCCGCCGAAGACCGGCGCCGCCTTCCAGAGCCCGCCGAAGTCGGAGATGTTGAACGTGTGCCGCCGGTCGTAGAGGAACCCGACGAGGAGGAACAACGCGCCGGTCGTCAGGCCGTGGCTGATCATCGTGAACACCCCACCCTCGAGGCCCTGGGTGGTGAGGGCGAAGATCCCGAGCACGACGAAGCCGAGGTGCGCGACCGACGAGTACGCGATCAGTCGTTTCAGGTTCGGCTGCATCGCCGCGACGACGGCGCCGTAGATGATCCCGATCGTCGCCAGCACCAGGAGCATCGGCGCGAAGAACACGCTGGCGTCGGGGAACAGCGGCAGCGAGAAGCGCAGGAACCCGTACGTGCCCATCTTCAGCAGCACGCCGGCCAGGATCACGGACCCCGCCGTCGGGGCCTCGGTGTGGGCGTCGGGCAGCCAGGTGTGCAGCGGGAAGAGCGGCACCTTGACCGCGAAGGCGGCGAAGAACGCGAGGAACAGCAGCTTGGCCGTGCCGTCCGACAGGCCGCCGGGGGCCCACGCGGTGAGTGTGCGCACGTCGAACGTGAGCGCGTGGTCTTGTCCGTGCAGGAACGCGAGCGTGAGCAGCCCGACGAGCAGGAACGCGGAACCGAGCGCGGTGTACAGGTAGAACTTGAGCGCCGCGTACACGCGCCGGTCGTGGCCCCACCCGGCGATGATGAAGTACATCGGCACGAGCACGATCTCGAAGAACACGAAGAACAGGATGAGGTCGAGGCTGAGGAAGACGCCGAGCAACGCGGACTCCAGCACCAGCATCCACATCGTGTACGACTTCAGGCGCTCGCTGATCGTCTGCGACGCGATCAGCCCGATCGGGAAGAGCAGCGCCGTGAGGGCGACCATGAACAGGCTGATGCCGTCGACGCCGACGAGGTAACGGACACCGAGCGTGTCGATCCACGGGTGGTTCTCGACGAGCTGGTAGCCGGAGGCGCTCGTGTCGAAGGTGTACAGCAGGTATCCGACGAAGCCCATCGTCGCGGCGGTGGCCACGTAGCCGACCGCGCGCACGACCTCGGGGCGCCGCCGCGGCAGCACTGCGACCAGCACCGCGCCGGCGAGCGGCGTGAAGATGATGAACGTCAGGAGCGGGAACCCGGCGTCGCGCATCAGCCCGCCCTGACCGCGAGGAACACGAGCAGCGCGACGGCGCCGAGCACCACGCCGAGGGCGTAGTTGCGCACCAGGCCCGTCTGGACGCGCCGGAGGCGGTTCCCGGAGTCCCGCACGAGCGTGGCGACGCCGTTGACGGCGCCGTCGATGATCCCGAGGTCGAAGCCGCGGTTGAGCCAGTCGGCGAAGCGGTACACGGGACCCCGGACGAGGTTCGCGATGATCTCGTCGAAGTAATAGGCGTGCTGGAACAACCGGCCGGCGACGCCGAGACGCTCCGGTAACGGATCGCCCTCGGGCGACGGGATGCCCTGCCGGTAGATCCGGTACGCGATGTACAGGCCGACGAGACCGAAGACGACCGAGATCCCCTCCAGGGTCGTTCCCGCCACGAACGACGTGACGTCGATCTTCGGCGCGTCGGCGAACACGGGCTCGAGCCATTGGGTCAGGAACTCGACGCTCTTGAACGGCAGGCTGAGCACCCCGCCGACCGCCGCCAGCACCGCCAGCGCCACGATGGGGAAGGTCATCGTCACCGGTGACTCGTGGGGCGGGTGCGTCAAGCGCGCCGGCTTGGGCGGCACGTACGCAGGCACGGTCGGGGACTCCAGCGAGAACCCGTGCTCCTCCGCTTCGTCCGCCGCCTCGACGGCCTCGAAGCGCTCGTTGCCGTAGAACACGAGCCAGACGGCGCGGGTCATGTAGAAGGCGGTGAGCAGGGCGGCGGCCGTGCCGACGATCCACACGCCGTAGTCACCGGCAAAGTACGCGCGCGACAGCACGTCGTCCTTCGCCCAGAAGCCCGCGAACGGAGGTACGCCGGCGATTGCAAGCCAGGCGATGATGAACCCGAGCGCGGTGAACGGCAGGTACTTGCGCAGCCCGCCCATCGTCCGCATGTCCTGGTTGTCGTCGGTGGCATGGATCACCGACCCGGCGCCGAGGAAGAGCGTCGCCTTGTAGAACGTGTGCGCGACGACGAGGAAGATCGCCGCCGCGTAGGCGCGTACGCCGAGGGCGAGGAACATGAACCCGAGCTGGCTGATCGTCGAGTACGCCAGCACGCGTTTGATGTCGACCTGGATGAGCGCGACCGTCGCCGCCAAGAGGGCGGTGACGGCGCCGATGATCGACACCACGGTGAGCGCCGAGCCGCCGCTCGCCTCGAAGAACGGATGGGCACGGGCGACGAGGAACACGCCCGCCGTCACCATGGTCGCCGCGTGGATCAGCGCCGACACCGGCGTGGGGCCCTCCATGGCGTCCGGCAGCCAGACGTGCAGCGGGAACTGCGCGCTCTTGCCGACGGCGCCGAGGAACAACAGGAGTGCGATGGCCGTGGCCGTCCCGGCGGCGAGCTTGCTCGCGCCGGCGTTCATCGCGCTGTAGTTCAGCGAGCCGAGCTCGGAGAAGATCAGGAACATCGCGACCATGAACCCGAAGTCGCCGACGCGCGTCGTGACGAACGCCTTCTTGCCCGCCACCGCGGCCGAGTTGCGCTGGAACCAGAACGACACCAGCAGGTACGAGCAGAGGCCCACGCCCTCCCAGCCGAGGAACGTCACCAGGAAGCTCGACCCGAGCACGAGCACGAGCATCGACGCGCAGAACAGGTTCATGAACGCGAAGAAGCGGCCGAAGTTCTCGTCGCCGTGCATGTAGCCGAGCGAGTAGACGTGGATCAGCGTCCCGACGCCGGTCACGAACAGGATGAACGTGATCGAGAGCGGATCGGCGAGGAACCCCATCTTCACCTGGAGCCCGCCGGTCGGGAACCACGTGAAGAGGTCGACGGTGTGCGTGCGCGGCTCCACGTCCCGCAGCGCCACCAGCATCACGACCGACCATCCGAACGCCAGCGCCATCAGGCCGGTGGCGAGCCACCCGGCCTTGGGCTCGCCGAGGCGCCGGCCGAACAGCAACAGGATCGCGGCGCCCAGGGCAGGGAGCGCGGGGACGATCCAGACGAGATCGAGCAGGTCGCGGGCGTCCACGCTCAGCCCTTCAGCAGCCGGACGTCGTCGGCGGTGGCGCCCCGCCGGCGCCGGAAGATGGCGACGATGATCGCGAGCCCGACCGCCACCTCGGCCGCCGCCACCACGAGGGTGAAGAAGACGATGACCTGGCCGCCGATGTCGTTGAGCGCGCGGGAGAACGTCACGAAGGTGAGGTTGGCGGCGTTGAGCATGAGCTCGACGCACATGAACATCACCAGCACGTTGCGCCGCAGCAGCAGGCCGACGGCCCCGATCGTGAACATCAACGCGCCGACCACGAGGTAGTAGTTGGGGGTGATGTCGAGGGCGGCGAGGCTCACGGCGTCACCGCTTCTTCCTCCTCGTCTCGCTCCTCGGCCGCCTCGCTCAGCTCGGCTGCGGTGATCTGCTCCTCGATGGCCTGCTCGTGCTCGTCGAGCTGGGCGCGCTGGCCGCTGCGGCGGGCGAGCACGACCGCGCCCACGACCGCGATCACGAGCAGGACGGCGGTGAGCTCGAACGCCCACAGGAAGTCGGTGAACAAGACGCGCGCGACGCGCTGGACGTTGCCGAGGTCCTGGCCGTCGACCCGCCCGCGCACCGAGCCCCGCACGGACGGCGCGCCGGTCGCCCACGTGCGCCCCGCCAGCACGAAGATCTCGCCGAGCAGGATCGCCCCCAGCGCCACCGCGGCCGGCCGCTGGTACGGGATCGGGTCCCGGAGCGATTCCTCCCGGTCGACGCCGAGGAGCATGATCACGAACAGGAACAGCACGACGATGGCGCCGGCGTACACGATGATCTGCACGGCGAAGACCAGCTGCGCCCCCTGGAGCAGGAAGAAGATCGCCACCGCGACCAGCGTCACGACCAACAGGAGCGCGCAATGGACAGGGTTGCGCGCGAGCACGACACCGAGCGGCGCCACCGAGCGCGAGCGCGGCCGCCACGAAGAAGACGACCGCCTCGACGGTCACTCGCTCTGGCCCTTGTCGGGGGGTCGGACGCCGAAGCCGAGCTCGGCCGACCAGCTGACCTTCCCCTCGTAGCCGGCGTCGCCCGACGGTGACGTCGCTCGCATCCATCCACTCGTCTGGTCGTCCTCGTTGCCGAGCCACAGCTCCCACGGCAGCCGGCGGGCGCGGCCTTCGTCGTCGACGAGGAGCTCGTCCTTCGTGTAGATCGCGTCGTCGCGGTTGGCGAACGCGAACTCGAACTGCTTCGTCTCGGTGATGGCTTCGGTCGGGCACGCCTCCACGCACATGTCGCAGTGGATGCAGCGGAGGTAGTTGATCTCGTACACGAACCCGTACCGCTCGCCGGGCGCGACGGGCGCGTCGGGCGGGTTGTCGGCACCACGCACGTAGATGCACCGCGCCGGGCACACGCCCGCGGACAGCTCGCAGCCGATGCACTTCTCCATGCCGTCCTCGTACCGGTTGAGCACGTGCCGGCCGTGCAGCCGCTCGGGCTTCGGGCTCTTCTCCTTCGGATAGAAGTCGGTGAGCCTGGGCCGGAAGACCTGCCGGAGCGGGATGGTGAACCCGCGGAGGAAGTCGAGCACGCTCATCAGCGGATCTGCTCCTGCTCCTGGATCTCGCCCGGCTTCGCGATCGACGCGTACAGCACGAGGTAGACGAGCACGGCTCCGACGGCGGCGGCGGGCACGACGATCCAGAGGTTCCAGCCCTCCTGGCGTCCGATCACCACGACGCCCGAGACCATCAGCCAGAGGAACGCGATCTCGATCATGTACTTCCAGCCGAGGTCCATCAGCTGGTCGTAGCGCAGGCGCGGCAACGTCGCCCGTATCAGCACCGTGCCGTACAGCAGCACGAGCAGCTTGAGCATGAACCAGAACACCGGCATCACCCAGACGTTGATCGTGCCCGTGGCGTCGAGGAACCCGAGCTTCGGCCCCGAGGGGCCGCCCAGGAACAACGTGACCGCGATCGCGCTCATCGTGATCACGTTCATGAACTCGGCCAGGAAGAAGATCGCGAAGCGGATGCCGGTGTACTCGGTGTGGAATCCGCCGACCAGCTCCTGCTCCGCCTCGACGAGGTCGAACGGCGGGTGGTTGGTCTCGGCGATGGCGGCGATGAGGAAGATCACGAAGGCGACGATCGCGGGCCGCACGTACCACTGGCCCAGGCCGTGGATCCAGTTGCCCGTCCACGCCTGGCCATTCACGATCCCGCGCGTCGAGAGCGTCCCCGACTGGATCAGCACGCCGACGATGGCGAGGCTGAACGCGGCCTCGTAACTCAGGAGCTGGGCCGACGCACGCACCGAACCGAGGAGCGGGTACTTCGAGCCCGACGACCAGCCCGCCAGCAGGACGCCGTACAAGCCGAGCCCCGACATCGCCAGGAGCCACAACACGCCGATCGGCAGCTCGGCCAGCTGGAGGTAGGTCGTGTGGCCGGCGATGCTCACCCTGCCGCCGATGGGCACGATGCTGAAGGCGAGGAACGCGGGCAGGATCGACAGGTAGGGCGCGATGAGGAAGACGTACTTGTCGGCGCTCCTCGGGATCGACTGCTCCTTGAAGAACAGCTTGATGCCGTCGGCGAGGGTCTGGAGGATCCCGAACGGCCCCGCGTTGTCCGGGCCGATCCGGTTCTGCATGTCGGCGATGACCTTGCGCAGGAACCAGATGTAGAAGAGGACGGCGACCAAGAGGAGCGCGAACGTCGCGATCGTCTTGCCGATGACGATCAGCACGACGGTCAGGTCGATGTTGCCATTGAGGAGCGGGTCGACGAACGTCACGACCGCTTCTCCACCATCTCCAACCGGACGTCCGTCACGACCGCGCCGGCGTCGATCAGGTCACCGGCACCGGGCCCGGGCTGGTTGAACGACAGGAACGCGACCCCGCGCGGGATGCCGGGCGCGGCGCGCACCGGCATCACGACCGACCCGCGCCCGCTGGTGGCCTGCACCTCCTCACCGTCGGCGATGCCGATCTGGTCGCGGTCGCTCGGGTGGACGAGGAGCGTCGCCCCTGCGGCGAGCGGGGCGAGCGACGGCGACGCGGCGCTGACGCGTCCGGCGTCGTAGAGCTTCCGGCCCGACACGAGCCGCAGCGCGTAGGCGTCGCGAGCCTGGGCGGGCGAGCGTCCCGTGGCGCGGTCCCACTCGTGCAAGCGGCGGGCCGGCGGCGACCGCGTCGCGTGCCGCGCTGCCGATCGCGTCCGCCTCGGCGCGCGATCGCTCCGGCCCCTCGACCTCCGTCAACCCCGGCTTCACGGTCGTGGTCGACCCCGTGCCGGTCGCCTCGACCACACCGGTACCGACGTGCGACGTGACGCCCTCCTCGGAGGCGATCGTCCCGGGGAGGATCGGCTCCCACGACGCGTCGGTGATCGGCGGGCCGGCGGCGTCGAGGACGAGCTCGTCGTCGTGGTCGCCGAGTGGCAGCACGATGCCGTCCCGGGCGCGCCGGAGCAGGGCGGCGTCGACGCCGGTGAACGCGGGCGCGAGGCGGGCGATCTCGTCCTGGACCTCCGGCACGGTCTCGAGGTCGAACTCGGCGCCGAAGCGCGCTGCGAGCTCGGCGGCGATGCGCCAGTCCGACATGACCGTTCCCTCGGGCGAGATCTGCTGTGACACCCGCTGGATCCGCCCCTCGATGTTGGACGCCGTACCGGGCTTCTCGGCCCACACGGTGACGGGAAGGAACACGTTCGCCGCCCGGGTGCTCTCGGTGAGGAAGGCGTCGCACGCGATCACGAAGTCGACGTTGGCGATCGCGTCGCGGGCGAGGCGGCGATCGGGGAAGTCGGCGATGGGGTCGGCGTCGAGCAGCACGAGCCCGTGCAGCTGCCCGTCCACCGCGGCCTGGAGGATCCCGGACGCGTCCAGGCCCCGGCGCTCGGGCACCGCGCCCCACGCATCGGTGAAGCGCTCGCGGCCGGCGTCGAGCGTCACGCGGCCCGGGAGGAAGCCGGGCGCGAGGCCGAGATCGAGGGCGCCGTGCACGTTCGAGCGTCTGAGCGCCGAGAGGAACCGCGTGCCGGGGCGCGCCGCGAGCAGCGCGGCGGCGCGCACGATCGAGTCGGGCGCCTCGGCGAGCGACGGGCGCCCGAGGATCACCACGACGTCGCCGTCGCGGCCCGGCGAGGAGGGACCCGGCCCGATCGATCTGGTCGTCGCCGGTACGGTCGCCGTCGAACGCCCGGACGAGGTCCGCGACCACGTCGTGCGCCTCGCCGGGGACGTAGCGGACGACGGCGTCCGCATTCCGGGTGAGGCCGTTGTCGCACGGCGCGAGCGTCGATCAGCGGCACGCCGAGCTCCTCGGCCGCCTTCCGGACCCGCAGGAAGAGCACCGGCAGCTCCTCCTTGAGGTCGGGCGCGAGCAGGACGATGGCGGCGGCCCGGTCGCAGTCGGCGATCGTCGCCCGCGGCAGGCCGAGCACGATGTCGGCGGGCAGCCCGTCGCCGAGCTGGGCGTCGACGTTGTCGGTGCCGAGGACGCCCTTCGCGAACCGGGACCAGACGTAGGCGTCCTCGTTCGTGCCCCGTCCGCCGCCGAGCACGGCGACGCCCTCGGGGCCGTGCACGTCGAGGACCTTGCGCAGGCCGGCGGCGGCGGCGTCCAGCGCCTCGGGCCACGACATCTCGACGAGCTCGCCCTGCTCGCGCACCATCGGCACGCGCACGCGGTCGTCGGCGTGCACCCACTCGTACCCGTACCGACCCTTGTCGCACAGCCAGCCCTCGTTCACGGGACCGGAGTCGACGCCGAGCAGACGGACGAGGCGGTTGGACGACGACTGCACCGCGGCCCGGCATTGCACCGCGCACGTCACGCACGACGTCTCGGAGGTCGTGAGGTCCCACGGCCGGGCGGCGAACCGGTACGGCTTGGCCGTGAGCGCCCCCACCGGGCAGATCTGCACGGTGTTCCCCGAGAAGTACGACGTGAACGGGTCGTCGGGATACGTGATCACCTCGGTGAGGTCACCGCGACCGCCGAAGTCGATCAGCGGATCGCCGGCGATCTCGGCGGCGAAGCGCGTGCAGCGCCCGCACTGGATGCAGCGCTCGCGGTCGAGGAGCACGAGGTCGCTGATCGGGGTCGGCTTCTCGAAGTGACGCTTCTCCTCGACGTAGCGCGACTCGCCCGGCCCGAACGCCAGTGTCTGGTCCTGGAGGGGGCACTCGCCGCCGCGGTCGCAGACCGGGCAGTCGAGCGGATGGTTGATGAGCAGGAACTCGAGGACGCCGTCCTGCGCCTTGCGCACGTTGTCCTTCTGGGTGTGCACGACCATGCCGTCGTACACCGGGGTCGCGCACGCGATCTGGAGCCCGCGCAGGCCTTCGACCTCGACGAGGCACATGCGACACATGCCGACCGGCTTCATGCGGTCGTGCCAGCAGAAGCGCGGGATGTAGGTGCCGTGCTCCTGGGCCGCCTTGATGAGCAGCTCGCCGTTCGGGACTTCGATCTCGCGGCCGTCGACGGTGATGCGCACCTGCTCCGGACCGGGGCGGACGGGCAGCACGTACTCCCACGCCGACGGCCACTGGCTCATCGGCTGGTCGGTCATCGGCCACCTCCGCCCGGGGCCGCGACCGGGATGCGGGTCCTGGTGTCGGCGCCCATTCGCTCCGCGATCTCGTCGCGGAAGTAGCGATCGAGGCTCACGACGTGCGACATGATGCTGGGGCCGAGCGCGCAGATCGTCGTCTGCGCGAACGGGGCGTTCAGGCCGGGGACGACGTTGTCGCCGAAGTCGAGCATCAGGTCGAGGTCGTCGGGCCGCCCGAGCCCGTGCGACATGCGGTACAGGATCTTCTCGATCCAACCCGACCCTTCACGACACGGCGTGCACTTGCCGCACGACTCGTGGGCGAAGAACTTCGCCAGCCGCCACGCGACGAGCAGGGGGTCGGTGGTCTCGTCGAACACCATGATCGCCCCCGACCCGAGCATGGACTTGAGGTCGTTCTGGACGTGGTCCATGTCGGTGGGCTCGTCGAGATGCTCGGGCATCAGCCACGGCGACGACGCGCCGCCCGGGATGAAGAACTTGATGCTGCGCCCGCCGGGCACTCCCCCGGCGAGGCCCTCGATGAGCTCGCGGAACGTCGTGCCGAGCTCGACCTCGTAGTTGGCGGGCCGCTCGACGTGGCCCGACACCGAGAAGATGCGCGTGCCCGTCGACCGACCGACCCCGAGCCCCGCGTACCAGTCGCCGCCGCGTTCGATGATGGCCGGGACGGTGGACAGCGTCTCGACGTTGTTGACCACCGTCGGCTTGGCGAAGAGTCCCTGCACCGCCGGGAACGGCGGCTTGATGCGCGGCATCGCCCGCTCGCCCTCGAGGCTCGACAGCAGGCCGGTCTCGTCGCCGGCGATGTAGCAGCCCGCGCCGCGGTGGAGGATCACGTCGAGGTCGAAGCCGGATCGGAGGATGTCGCGGCCGAGGTACCCGCGCTCGTACGCCTCGTCGATGGCACGCCTGAGCCGCTCGTACCCCAGCGCGAACTCGCCCCGGATGTACACGAACGCCTGATGGCACTCGACGGCGAAGGCGGAGATGACGACGCCCTCGATCAGCTGGTGCGGGTCCCGCTCCACGAGCATGTGGTCCTTGAAGGTGGACGGCTCCCCCTCGTCGGCGTTCACGGCGAGGTAGCGCGGATACACGTCCTTGGGCAGGAACGACCACTTCTGGCCGGTGCCGAACCCGGCGCCGCCCCGGCCCCGCAGACCCGACGCCTTCACCTGCTCGTCCTGGATCGCCTCGGCGGTCATCCCGAGCGCCTTGCGCAGCGCCTCGTACCCGCCGGTCGCGAGATACCGCTCGATCGTCCACGAGTCCTCGGGGTGGTCGCGGAGGCGCTTGGTAACGATGCGGGTCTCGGGCATCAGCGCGCCGATCCTGCGTCGACGCGCGTGCCCGAGATCGTGCGCGGCGTCCGGACGCGGGACTTGTACTCGTCGATGATCGTCGTCGCGGCTTCGACGTCGACCGGGCCGTGGTAGTCGTAGTTCACCTGCATGACCGGAGCGAGGTCGCAGGCGGCGATGCACTCGACCTCCTCGACGGACACGTCGTCGTCGTCCAAATGCCGGTCCTCGAGCGCGCGTAGCAGCTCGGGCCCGCCGTTCACGAGGCAGCTCACATTCGTGCACACCGAGACCACCAGCCGCCCGACGGGCTCCCGCTTGAACATGGAGTAGAAGGAGCACACGCCGAGCACCTGGGCCGACGTGAGGTCGAGGATGCGGCCGATCTCCTCCATCGCGTCGGCGCTCACCCAGCCGTCCTGGTCCTGGGCGAGATGCAGCAGCGGGAGGATGGCGGACTTCGCCACCGGGTAGCGGGCGACGAGCTCGCGGGCGCGGGTGAGGTTCTGCGGCGTGAAGGCCATTACCGGTCGACCTCGCCCATGATCGGGTCGACGCTCGAGATGACGGCGACCGCGTCGGCGATCAGCCGGTCCTCCATCATCTCGGTCATCGACTGGAGGTTGTAGAAGGACGGCCCACGGATGTGGAGCCGGCACGGCTTCCCCGTGCCGTCGGCGACGAGGTAGCAGCCGACCTCGCCCCGCGGCGACTCGACGGCGGCGTACGTCTCGCCCGGCGGCACCTTGAACCCTTCGGTGAACAGCTTGAAATGGTGAATGAGCGCCTCCATCGACTCGTCGATGCGAGCGCGCGGTGGCGGCGTGACCTTACGGTCCTGCACCCGATAGTCGCCCGCCGGCATCTTCTCGACGCACTGGCGCACGATCTTCACCGACTCGAGGATCTCCTGGAGCCGCAGTCGGTAGCGGTCGTAGCAGTCGCCGTTCTGCGTGTAGACGACGTCGAAGTCGACGTCGTCGTAGGCGAGGTACGGCTGTGACTTGCGCAGGTCCCAGGGGAAGCCGGTCGAGCGGAGGATCGGGCCCGTTGCGCTGAGCGCAAGCGCCTGCTCGGTGGTGATCACGCCGACACCGGTCAGGCGCTCCTGCCAGATCGGGTTCCCGGTGAGCAGCTCGTCGTACTCGGCCGTGCCCTTCTCGACGACGTTGCAGAGCTCGAGCGTGTCGTCCTGCCAGCCGTCGGGCAGCTCGGCAGCGACGCCGCCGGGACGGATGTAGTTGTTGTTCATCCGCAGGCCGGTGATCTTCTCGAGGAGCCGCAGCGTCTCTTCGCGCTCGCGCCAGCCGTAGATGATCATCGACAGCGCGCCCATGTCCAAGCCGTTCGTGGCCTGCCACAGCAGATGCGACGCGATGCGGTTCAGCTCGTTCAGGTACATGCGGATCCAGGTGGCGCGGGGCGGGACCTCGATGTCGAGGAGCTGCTCGACCGCCATCGAGAACACGAGCTCGTTCGAGAGCGGCGACGCGTAGTCCATCCGGGTGACGTTGGTCGCGCCCTGGACGTACGTGAGCTCTTCGCCCGTCTTCTCCATGCCCGTGTGCAGGTAGCCGACGACGGGCTTGGCGCGGACGATCGTCTCGGCGTCGAGCTCGAGCATCACGCGCAGCACGCCGTGCGTCGACGGGTGCTGCGGGCCCATGTTGATGATCATGGTGTCGCCCTCGCCCTCGACCTCGGGCCAGGGACCGCCCGTCACCACCAGGTCGCGCGTCGGCTGGAGCTCTTGGGCGCCCTCGTCCGTCTGCTGGGTCAGGCGAGGGTCGGCGACGAAGTCGTCCTCGTCGTGCGAGCGGGCATCGGAGTCGTCGCGGGTGCCGCCGCGGGTGTCGCTCATCTCGGCCTCGGATCTTCCTTGAAGGTGACGGGCACGCGCGCGGGGGCGTCGTCCTTGCGCAACGGGTACCCCACCCAGTCGTCCGGCATCAGGATGCGGGCGAGATCGGGATGGCCGGTGAACGTGATGCCGAACAGGTCGTACACCTCACGCTCGCCGAAGTTCGCACCCGGATACACATCGGTGAGGCTCGGGGCAGACGGGTCCGCGGCCGGCACCTCGCAGATCGCGCGGATGCGGCGGTTGCGGGGATGCGAGAGGAAGATCGCGACCAGCTCGAAGCGCTCCGGGGTCACGCCCGGGACCGAGAGCCGGGCGGCATCGACGAGGTGGTCGACGGCGGTCACGTCGATGCACTGGGTGAATTGCTGCTCGTCGCGCAGGAACCCGCCCAAGTCGGCCCAGATCGCGCGGTCGACGTACACGACCGGCTGGCCGTGCGAGCGGTGGAACACCGTGCCCGGGAACCGCTCGACCACGGCCGCCGCCACCTCGTCGTCGGGCGGCGGCGCCTTCTCCTTCTCCTCTTCTTCTACGCGCGTGTCGCCGTTCTTGTGAGCGTCTTCACGAGCGTCGTCGTCGGGCATCGTCGTGGTCCTCGGGACGCCGTCCTACCGGGTGGCCAAGCTGTCGGCCCGGGTGCCATCGCGCTGCTCTACCTGGATTCCGGCGCCACCATGGGCGGTGCCGGCGCGCCGCTTCATGATCTCGCCGCTGCGGATCTGATCGTGGAGCATGAGGATCCCCTGCATGAGCGTCTCGGGCCCGGGCGGGCAACCGGGCACGTACACGTCGACCGGCACGATCTGATCGACGCCCTGCACGAGCGCGTAGTTGTTGAACATCCCGCCCGTGCTCGCGCAGACGCCCATCGAGATGACCCACTTGGGCTCGACCATCTGGTCGTAGACCTGGCGCAGCACCGGCCCCATCTTCTGGCTCACCCGGCCGGCCACGATCATCAGGTCGGCTTGGCGGGGACTGGCGCGGAACACCTCCATTCCGTACCGCGCCAGGTCGTAGTGCGCGGCGCCCGCCGCCATCATCTCCAACGCGCAGCATGCGAGCCCGAACGTCGCGGGCCAGACGGAGTTGCGACGCGCCCACTTCACGAGATCTTCGAGGCGACCGGTCAGGAACGAGTACGGAACCTGCTCGAGCCCCATCAGGCGGCCTCGGTGTCGCGCTCCGGCGGGCCCGCGGCAGGGTCGAGCCCGCCGGCGCCGGGCTTCCCCGACGCGCGCAGGACACCCGGCGTCGCACGGTCGACGAGTTTGTGTATCGGGCCCCAGTCGAGAGCTCCCGTCGACAACAGGTACGCGAACGGCACGAGGAGCGTGAGCAGGAACACGCCCATGATGATGAGCCCGAACGCAGCCGGAACGAAGTTCCGGAAGATGGTCGTGAACGGATAGAGGAAGATGATCTCGACGTCGAGGACGATGAACGTCATCGCCACGAGATAGAACTTCACCGGGAACCGCTCGCTCGGCTCCTGCTCCGGCACGATGCCCGACTCGTAGGGCGCCTGCTTCGCCGCGTTCGGCCGGCGCGGTCCGAGCAGCTGCGAGGCGGTGAACGACGCCGCGATGAACACCACGACCAGGCAGATCATCGTGAGGATCGGCAGGTAGGCGGTCACTTCGTTCCCCCGTCCGGGCTGGCGCGCGGCAGGCTACCGCGGCGCCGGGGAACGACCTACGGCTCGGGCGCGACGGCGACGAGCGCGGCGACTGCCTTGTACGCGGCCTCGGCGGGACCGAGCTCGTCGGGACGGAGCAGGTTGGCCATGATCCGCAACACCCATTCCATGAGCGTGCGGGAGCGCATGCCGACCCGGGTGAGCTCGCGCATCACGGCCGGGTTCCCGATCGCCTTCACGAACGCGCGAGCGACCTTGAAGTAGAGGCCGTACAGCTCCTCGAGCCGCTGCGGGTAGCGCTGGAGGGCGAGGCCGTCGCCGGTCGTGAGCGCGAGGTCGAGCGCGTCGGCCGCCAGGCGCCCGGTCTCGTACGCGTAGGCGATGCCCTCGCCGTTGAACGGGTTGATCGCGGCGCCGGCGTCGCCGACGACGATCCACGTCGGTCCGGTCGCCGGGCGCACCGACCCGCCGGTCGGGAGCTTGCCGCCCGTGGGCGGTCCGCACGAGTGTCTCGGGACGGATGTCCCAGCGCGCCGGCGCGGTCGCGACGAACGCGTCCATGAGACGGCTCGTGTTCACCGACTTCCATCCTGCGAACGTCGACAGCAGCCCGACGCCGACGTTCACGGTGCCGTCGCCGACCGGGAACACCCATCCGTACCCGGGGAGGTGGTTGCCCTCGCGGTCGCGGAGGTCGAGGTGGCTCTCGATCCAGGGGTCGTCGTGGTACGGGCTCTCGAAGTAGCCCCGCACGGCCATGCCCATCGGGTACGACCGGTCGCGCGCCGCCCCGAGCGCCCGGCCGAACCGCGAGTTCGCGCCGTCGGCGACGACGAGGTAGCGCGCCCGGACCGGTTCGCGCGTGCCGCTCTCCTTGCGGTGGACGATCGCGCCCGTGACGAGACCGCCCTCGACGAGCGGATCGGTGGCTTCCGTCGCGGGCCACACGGTGGCGCCCGCCTTCACCGCTTGGCCCGCGACCATCTCGTCGAGGTCGCGCCGGCGGATGACGTAGCCGTACGGGGGAAAGTCCGGGTGGTCGGGCCAGGCGAGCTCGAGGGTGACGCCGTGCGCGATCGACCGGAGGCCGTCGTAGCGCTGGTAGTCGGCGAGCGGGTCGGCGAGCCCCATGTCGTGGAGCTCGCGCACCGCCCGGGGGGTCAGCCCGTCCCCGCACGTCTTCTCGCGTGGGAAGCGCTTCTTCTCGACGACGAGCACCCGCCGGCCCTGCTGGGCGAGCCAGTACGCCGCCGCCGCGCCCGACGGTCCTCCGCCGATGACGAGCACGTCGTAGCGATCAGACATGGATCACCCGCAGCCTCGGCCCCTCGGCACTTCCGAATGGTGTCACAGCGCGCCCGGACCGGTCGCACGCTCCCGCTGTCGCCGTCGCAAGCTCCGGCGCACGCACATGTTCACAAGGCCGCATGTCCGATGCCCAATGTGCCCACCCCTCCTCTAGCGTGGTAACACAATCGGGTATTCGGAGCGGCGGCTCCGAGCGACGGGAGGGCACTCGGGCTCATGCCCAACCTGATTCCTCAAAGCGTCCTCGACCGCTTCTACTTCGGCTGGGCGCACCCGGCCGGGCGGCTGATCTTCGCGTTGCTCGCCCTGGCGATCGGGCTGGCGTTCGTGTTCGCGCTGCTCCGCCCGCCGCTCCCGCGCAAGATCCTCGTGCCGAAGCAGGGCGTGCCGCTCATCATCGTGCTCGTGATCGGGTGCTACCTCGTCGGCGGGTTCTTCCCGGCCATCCAGATCCTCATGGTCTGGACGATCGTCTTCGGCGTCACCGCCGTGGCGCTGGCAATGGTCGTGTCGCGCGACCCGCGCCCGCAGGACCGTCCCACGACGTGGGCGGAGGCGATGGCGGGGGCCGTCGGCGTGTTCTTCCTCATGACGCTGGCGTACGCGGTCATCCCGCACGAGTGGATCACGTTCTCCGACAAGTACCTCCGGTGGACGCCCGACAAGGTCCTGGTGGGGACGTACCTCATCAAGCCGAACTACCAGCAGCTGCGCGACCTCATCGTCGTCGTGATCTACGGCGTCTTCTTCCTCCTCAACCTCAGGCTCTGGGTGTTGTGGCAGGGACGGCTCGTGCCCAAGCCGGAGCCGACGGTCGAAGAGGGGAAGGTGCTGCGCACCTCGCGATTCGGCCGACCCGTGAAGTCGAAGGCGTAGGGCGATGGCCAAGACCGATGCGAACCCGCCGATGCCGGACTTCGTCACCGACTACGAGCTCCAAGAAGTCGACCCCGCGTTCCTCACCTCGGCGGTCAAGCCCAAGCAGTTCCTCCACATCGACCAGGCCGAATGCATCCTCTGCGAAGGCTGCGTCGACATCTGCCCCTGGAAATGCATCCACATGGTCTCGGTCAACGCCATCGCCGACGCGACCGACACCGAACAGCCCGGCGAAGACCCCACCGACCACGTCGCCTTCATCGTCGACGAAGACGTCTGCACCCGCTGCGCCCTGTGCGTCGACCGCTGCCCCACCGGCGTCATCATCCTCGGCAAGATCTCCCAACAGATCGCCGAAGGCGACCCCCACACCCGCACCGACCGCCACGGCTACAGCTACGGAGTGAGGTTCTGATGGATCGTCCGGCGCTCGGCGCGGCATCGAAGTAGTCACGAGGAGACGGGTTCGTGGCCAAGCGAGGCAACGGAACGAACGGGGACCGGCGGCTCACCAAGGTCCTCGAGACCGCGGACCAGAAGGTCCGCGGCTCGCAGGCGTGGACGTCCATCTTCCGCCCGGGGTCGGTGTTCCGTCGCGGCTACACGGACAGTCCCCGGAACCGTTCCTACGTGATCATGAACAACGTGCTGTACCACCTTCACCCGGTGAAGGTGAAGCGGCACGCGGTGAAGGTCTCCTACACGCTGTGCCTCGGTGGCCTCTCGTTCTTCCTCTTCATCCTGCTGACCATCACCGGCATCTTCCTGATGTTCTTCTACCGACCGACGGCGGCGTCGGCGTGGGACACGGTGCAGACCCTCGAGACCGCGGTCACGTTCGGGTCGATCGTGCGGAACATGCACCGATGGGCGGCGCACCTCATGGTGCTCACCGTGTTCCTGCACATGAGCCGGGTCTTCTACCACGGGGCGTACAAGTCGCCACGCGAGTTCAACTGGGTCATCGGCGTGATCCTGCTCACGCTGACCCTGCTGCTCTCGTTCACGGGCTACCTGCTGCCGTGGGACCAGCTGGCGCTGTGGGCCGTGACCGTCGGCACCAACATGATGGGCTACACGCCGGTCTTCGGCTCGCAGGTCAAGTTCGTGCTGCTGGGCTCGTCCGAGATATCCAACGACACCCTCTTACGCTGGTACACGCTGCACGTCTTACTCCTGCCGTTCGTGATCGTGATCTTCATGGCCGTCCACTTCTGGCGCGTCCGCAAGGACGGCGGCCTCTCCGGGCCGCTCTAAAGGTGAGAAGCGACCGATGACCGAAGTCCCCGAGCACCTGCTCCGCCGCAGCCGGGAGCGCCGCAAGGCGCTGGGCCTGCCCGTGCCCGGCGAAGAGGGCGGCGAGGAAGCCGCGCCGGCGGCCGAAGCCCCCGCGGCCGGCGAGGAGCCGGCCGAGGCGCCGGCGGCCGCGGCCAGCTGACGCGCCGGCCGCCGCCGAAGGCGAGGACACCGCGGCCGCAGCGGCGGCGAGCGGCGTTCCCGCCCACCTCCTCGAGCGGTCGAAGCGGCGCCGGGCGGCACTCGCCGGCGAGGGTGGGGACGGCGGCGCGGCCGCGCCGGCGGCCGCCGCAGCTGCGACCACCGGCGGTGGCGCGACCGCCACCGCGACGGCGCCGAAGCCCACCCCGACGGCCACCGGCCCCGGCGGGCACACCCAGCGGCTGCTCACGGTCGTCAAGTCGGGCTCGATCCAGCAGACCCGCGCCGAGGCGCAGGACAAGGTCCACGTGTGGCCGCACCTGCTGGTCATCGAGTTCGCGGCGGTGCTGGTCGTGACGGCGGGGCTGCTGGTGTTCTCGGCGCTCGTGCGCGCGCCGTTGCTCGGGCTGGCCGACTTCAACAAGACGCCGAACCCGTCGAAGGCGCCGTGGTACTTCCTCGGCCTCCAGGAGCTGCTGACGATGTTCCACCCGATGGTCGCGGGAGTGACGATCCCGGGCATGGGGTTGTTCCTGCTGGGGGTGGCGCCGTTCATCGACAAGAACCCCTCGCACGCGCCGACCGACCGGAAGTTCGCGATCTCGATCTTCACCCTGTTCCTGATGCTCTGGGCCGTGCTCGTCATCATCGGCTCGTTCTTCCGCGGCCCGGGCTTCAACTTCGTCTTCCCGTGGAACAACGGGATCTTCTTCGACCTGTAGGGCGTTCGTAGTCTGTGGACTCTTCAACCGTTCTGATCATCGCCATTCCGGCGCTGCTGATCCTGGCGGCGGTCGCGATCCTGGCCGAAGGCCGGCGCCGGTCGACGACCGGCCGCCTCAGCCGCGAGACGCGCAAGAGCGACCGCTCGATGCCGGCGGGCGAGGAGCCTGCGCCCGAGCCCGTCGGCACGGAGCTGGCCGAGCTCGACGAGGAGGCGCGCGCCCGGGCGCAGGAGTCGCGCCAGTCGCTCGAGCCCGCCGGTGCGCGTGCCCCGGTCGAGTACGTCCCCGTCGAGGAGGAGGAGCTGGGGCTCACGCGCCGTCAGTTCTTCAACCGCGGGATCCTCACCGGGCTCGGCATCTTCGCCGCCGGCATGGGCGCGGCGATGCTCGGGTTCCTCTGGCCGGGGAGCGCGGGCGGCTTCGGCGCCAAGATCGTCGTCGGGTCCGAGGACGACGCCAAGCAGCAGTTCGACAAGAAGCTGCCCTTCTACAACGCCGCCGCCCGCACGTACATCCAGCCCTACCCGCCGGGCGACATCGCAAAGGCGAAGAAGGTGTACGACCCGCGCATCGTCGCCGGCATGGAGAAGGGGTACGTCGCGCTGTACCAGAAGTGCGTGCACCTCGGCTGCAGGGTGCCGTGGTGCGAGTCGTCGCAGTGGTTCGAGTGCCCGTGCCACGGCTCGAAGTACAACCGCGTCGGCGAGAAGAAGGGCGGGCCCGCGCCGCGCGGTCTCGACCGTTTCGTGCTCGAGGTGTCGGGCGGCCAGATCACCGTCGACACCGCCACGGCTTCGCTCGTCCAGGGCCCGCCGATCGGCACGGACACCACGGGGCAGACGGCCGAGGGGGCGCCCTGTGTGTGAGGTCCACACGCGGTGAACCTCCGACTCGTCATCATCCTCGTCAACCTGGCGGCGTTCGCGACCATCGGGATCATCCTCCTGTGGCGGGTCGTCAGCCTGCGCCGGAACCCGGAGCCGCGCCCGCCGCAGAACCTCACGCCGTTCCTGCCCGACGAGGAGCTCGAGGGCCGCAAGCTCGAGCGGGTGCTCGGGATCGCGCTCCTCACGACCGCGCTCATCGCGCTCGACGCTCTTCGCCTACTACGTCTTCGAGCCGTCCCGCGAGGCCAACGCCTCGAAGCAGTTCAAGGACCAGTCGATCCAGCGGGGCGCGATCCTGTTCGCGAACGACCAGAGCAAGGCCTACGACCCGACGCGGTCGTTGCTGTGCGCGAACTGCCACGGCGTCGACGGCTCGGGCGGCAGCACGAACTACACGATCAAGTCGGACGACGCGCGCTGCGACCCCACGGCCCCGGTCACCGCCGACACGCCGAGCTACTGCCTGCCGATCCAGGTCACCTGGCAGGCGCCGCCCCTGGACGTCGAGATGCTGCGGTACGACAAGAGCGAGGTGAAGGACATCGTCACGTACGGCAGACCGGGGACGCCCATGCCCCCGTGGGGGGTCGCGAGCGGGAAGGGCGTGCTCAACCAGCAGGGCATCGACGACGTCGTCAACTACGTCGAGAGCATCCAGATCTCTTCCGCCAAGGCGAAGGAGCGGTTCACGAAGCAGCTCGTCGACGCTCGGGCGACGAACCCGGGCAAGAGCGACGGGGAGCTGCTCTTCCAGCTGCAGTGCGCGCGGTGCCACACGAAGAACTGGTCCTTCTACGACCCGACGAATCCCGGGCCCGGGCCGCTCCCCGGCCCGCAGGGCGGTGGCGCGTTCGGACCGAACCTCACCGGCGGCGACACGGTGCGCCAGTTCGCGGGCCCGACGGGGGTCCAGGACCACATCGACTGGGTCACGTCGGGCAAGCCCGCCAACGAGGCGTACGGCACGCGCGGGATCTCGTCCGGCCGCATGCCCCACTTCGGCAACACCCTGACCAAGGAGCAGATCCAGGCCATCGTCGACTACGAGCGGGGCCTGTGATGCACGGGAGCCGGAAGCCGTGATCACGTCCCTCCTCGCCCAGGCCCAGCCGACCGAGCAGATCCCGAAGGACCTCTGGTACCCGACGATCCTCGGGATCCTCGTGGTCGTGGCGGGCATCGGGCTGTTCTGCGGCTCGATCTACCTGCTGCTCGGGACGAACCTCGGTGCCCGGCTCGGGTTCCTCGTCGCGTTCACGGGTCTCGCGGGTTTCATGGTGATCCTCAGCACGCTGTGGATCACGACCTCGTCGCCGCTCAACACGCTGAAGGGCCGCATTCCCACGTGGAACGTGCAGCAGTTCGTCAGCAAGCCCGACGCCATCAAGTACCCCCAAGCCAAGAAGCTCACGAAGAAGGAGAAGGTCGACACGATCGAGGCGGCGAACGTGAAGGCCGCCGTCGACGCGCGCCTCGTCACCATCCAGCCCACGGCGATCCTGAAGCCCACCCCCGAGCAGAACAAGTTCGCCAAGTTCGACAAGGTGACCGACTACCAGACGGTCAACACGTACGAGATCGGCGGCAGCCAGCCCGAGTTCCTGGACTTCCAGTTCACGCACAAGCCGCTCGTCGCGGTGGTCGAGGTGTGCGGGGTGCAGCCCGCCAATACGCCGTTCGGCGTGCCGCCCCCGAAGCCCGTGTGCGACCCGACGTCCGACAAGAACGGCTTCGTGGTCCTGACCGCGCGACCTCGGTCAGCTGCGGCTCCCGCCCATCCTCGCTTTCATCAGCTCGGGCGTGCTCTTCGGCCTGGGCCTGCTCGGCCTCCACTGGCGCGAGCGCGACGAAGCCGAGCGGGCACGGCAGCAGGAGACGGGCGCTCCGGCGCCGGTCCCGGCGCGGACATGAGGAGGACCACCGTGACCCATCGCATCAGCAGCCTGGTGGTGCTGGCCGTCTCGTCGACCGTCGCGCTCGTCGTCGCGGCCTCCCCCGCCGGCGCCCAGCAGCTCGTCGACGCCGGGAAGGAGAACGGAGGCGGCGCGCTCGCGTTCGTGCTGTTCGCCGCGCTCGTCGGTCTGACGTTCGCCGTCCTGTTCGCCATGGACCGCGTCCGGCGGCGCCGCCAAGAGGAGCAGGAGCAGCAGCGCTGACCCGCTCGTCACGACGGTCGGCGAATCAGCTCTCTCGCCCCGCCGTCGACGAGACCTCGCGGGCGATGATCCCCCAGTGCACGCTGTTGAGGATCGCTTCGGTCCGATGGCGC
This sequence comes from uncultured Actinomycetes bacterium, assembly GCA_963747195.1. GTDB lineage: Bacteria > Actinomycetota > Acidimicrobiia > IMCC26256 > JACDBD01 > JALZAA01. The sequence continues at coordinate 41,827 of CAVVDV010000004.1, read as the reverse complement.
GGCATCGAGCTTCCCGTAGGCCGACGACAGGTCGCGGGCGACGGTGCGGTCGTTGACGAGGAGGCGTGACGCCACCTCGTGCGTCGAGTAGCCGTCGGCGACGAGCTGGAGTGCGTCGGCCTCGCGCTTCGTGATCAGGTAGTGCCTGACCTCGGCGGAGGCCGTGAGCTCTCGGAGCATCGAGCCTGCGAGGTTGGGTGACAGCACGACCTCACCGGCCGCGACCTTCTCGACGGCCGAGACGACCTCTTGCATCGAGAAGTCCTTGGTGAGGTAGGCACTGGCGCCGGCGCGCACCGCCCGCGCGACCAGGGCCGGGTTGCTGTGCATCGTCACCATGACGACGCGCAGCTCCGGATAGCGCGTGCAGAGCTCGGCGCGTCACCTCGATGCCGTCCGGGCCGGGAAGCGACACGTCCATGAGGACCACGGTCGGACGGAGCTCCTCGACGAGCCGGAGCGCCTCGTGCCCGTCGCCCGCCTCGCCGACGACGTCATTGTCCGCGAGCTCGAGGGCGACGCGCATCGATTCGCGCAGCATGACGTGATCGTCGACGATCAAGACGCGCGCCCCGCCGTCCACATCCGCCCCGATCCGTCGCGGGCTGCCTGCCGGGATCATGGGCCACGGCGGCGCGCCCGTCTACCGCCTGAAACCGCTCAGATCACCCCGAACGCCGCGACGGGAGTTCGTCAGGGGGCCGTCGAGGCGTCTCCGAGCGCGTTCGCCGCTTCGGTGACGGCCGCGAGCGTGTGCGCGACCTCGGGGTCGCCGTGGGCGAGGCTCGGGAACATCGCCTCGTATCCGCTCGGCGCGACGTAGACACCCCGATCGAGAAGTCCGTGGAAGAACGACGCGTACGCCTTGTGGTTCGCGGCGCGGGCATCGTCGTAATCGCGCACCGGATGATCGGAGAAGAACAGGCCGACGAGCGTGCGGGCCCGCGGGACCTGCGCGGTGACACCGGCCGCGTCGAACGCGGCGCTCAGCCCGTCGGCGACGCGGGTCGCGATCTCCTCGAGGCGCGCGTAGGCGTCGTCGTCCAGGAGCGACAGCGCGGCGAGGCCGGCGGCGGTGGCGAGCGGATTCCCGGACAGGGTGCCCGCCTGGTACACGGGACCGACCGGCGCGAGCTCGTCCATCACGTCGGCTCGTCCCCCGACGGCGGCGAGGGGGAGCCCGCCGCCGACGACCTTGCCGAACAGCGACAGATCGGGCGACACGCCGAGCTCGCCCTGCGCGCCGGCGGGGCCGACGCGGAAGCCCGTGATCACCTCGTCGAACACGAGGAGCGCGCCGTGCTCGTCGCAGTGCCGGCGGAGCCCGGTGAGGAAGGCGTCGTCGGCGGGGACGAGGCCCATGTTCGCCGCCACCGGCTCGACGAGCACCGCCGCCACCTCGTCGCCGTGCCGCGCGAACACCTCGTCGACGGCGGCCGCGTCGTTGTACGGCGCGACCACTGTGTCGGCGACGGTGCCCTCGGTGACTCCCGCGCTCCCGGGCAGCCCGAACGTCGCGACGCCGCTTCCCGCCGCGACGAGCAGGGCGTCGACATGACCGTGGTAGCCCCCGGCGAACTTGACGATCTTCGGCCGGCCCGTGGCGCCACGCGCCAGCCGCACCGCGGTCATGGCCGCTTCGGTGCCCGACGAGACGAGGCGCACCTTCTCGACCGACGGCACGCGCGCGCAGATCGTCTCGGCCAGCTCGACCTCGCGGGCGGTCGGCACGCCGTACGACGTCCCGTCGGCGGCGGCGCGCTGGACGGCTTCGACCACCTTCGGATGCGCGTGCCCGAGGATCGACGCGCCCCACGACTGCACGTAGTCGACGTACCGTCGCCCGTCGGTGTCGACGAGGTACGCGCCCTCACCGCGGGCGACGAAGAAGGGCTCCCCGCCGACGGCCCCGAACGCGCGCACCGGGGAGCTCACGCCGCCGGGGATGCGCGCCAGCGCCCGGTCGAAGAGCGACTCAGCCACTAGCTCTCTGGTCGCACGTGCTTGCGCACGTGCTCCAGCAAACCATCGTCTCGATCCGGGGCCGGGGAAACCCCGGCCCCTGCCGCAGGTGCCCCTTTCACGCGCCCGCCATGCTGCGGAGCCGCTCGGCGGCTTCGCGCGCCAGGTACGTCAGCACGAAGTCGGCGCCGGCCCGCTTGATCGAGACCAGGTGCTCGAACGCGACCGCGTCGCCGTCGAGCCAGCCGAGCTGCGCTGCCGCCTTGACCATGGCGTACTCGCCGCTCACGTGGAACGCGGCGACGGGGACGTCGAACGAGTCGCGCACCGCGCTGATCACGTCGAGGTACGCGAGCGCCGGCTTCACCATGACCATGTCGGCGCCCTCGGCGACGTCGAGCGCGGTCTCGTCGACGGCCTCCCGGGCATTGCGCGGGTCCATCTGGTAGCTGCGGCGATCGCCGAACTGCGGCGCGCACTCGGCGGCGTCGCGGAACGGGCCGTACAACGCCGAGGCGTACTTCGCCGAGTAGGCGAGGATCGCCGTGCTGCCGTGCGAGGCGGAATCGAGCGCGCCGCGGATCGCGCCGACCTGCCCGTCCATCATCCCGGACGGCGCCACGACGTCGGCGCCGGCGTCGGCCTGCGAGACGGCGATCTCGGCGTAGCGCTCGATGGTGGCGTCGTTGTCGACCTCGCCGTCGGCGGTGAGGACACCGCAATGACCGTGGTCGGTGTACTCGTCGAGGCAGTTGTCGGCGATGAGCACGAGGTCGTCGCCGACTTCGTCGCGCAGGGAACGCAACGCGACCTGCACCACGCCGTCGCGGGCGTCGGCGCCCGACCCGGTGGCATCCTTCGCCGCCGGCACGCCGAAGAGCACCACCGCGGGGATCCCGAGGTCGGCGAGCGCGCGCACCTCCTTGCGGAGGCTCTCCTGGGTGTGTTGGAGCACGCCCGGCATCGACGTCACCGGTTCGGGCAGCGTCGATCCCCTCCTTCACGAAGAGCGGCGCGACCAGATCGTCGACGTCGACGCGCGTCTCGCCGACGAGGCGGCGCAACGCCGGAGTGCGACGCAGCCGCCGCGACCGATGCTCGGGAAACGCCACGGATGCTCCTTTGTCGCCCTCGCAAGCTCGGGCTCGTGCTCCGGCGGTCGGCCAAGCCGCCGCCTCCGCGGCAAGGGTACTGCCCGGCGCGCGGTGTTCTGCTCCCGACGGGGCCTACGCTCCCGCCTGATGGTCGTCCGCTTCGGGCTGTTGCTGTCGTGCGTGACGCTCGTCGTCGCACAGGGGCACCCTGCCTTCGCAGCCACGCCGTCGCAGACCGCTCCGCCACCGCAGCGCATCCTCCTCGTGGGCGATTCGACGGCAGAGACCCTCTACCCGTTCCTCCGCGACGCGGCCGCTGCGCACGGAGTCGACGTCGAGTCGGCGGCACGCATCGGGTGCAGCGTGATCGACGGCGATCCCAAGCTCGACGACGGCCGCCCGTACATCGACATCTACGGCGACACCAGCCAGTGCGCCGCCATTACGGCGTCGCAGCAGAACCGGCTCCTGGCGACACAACACCCCGACCTCGTCGTCTGGTCGAGTGAGTGGGAGTCATGGCCCAACCGCGTCCTCGACGGCCAGCTCGTCCACTTCGGCACGATTCCCGGCAACAAGGTGATCCTCGCCCACATCGACGCCGCAGTGACCCGCCTCACGGCCGGCGGTGCCCGGGTCGTGTTCCTGCCCGCCCCGCCTCGCGCGTCCCCGAGCGCGCGGGGCCTCGCCAACCCAGCCGGCGACGCCCGCCTCGTCGAGTTGTCGAAGCTGCTGCGCACGTACGCACGTCAGCACGCGGACAAGGTCGATCTCGTCGACCTCCCGACGATCCTGCAGTGCCCGACCGCCGACAAGTGCCCGGACGAGGTCGCGCCCGGCATCCGGCCGCGCGCCCTCGACGGCTTCCATTACGACGGCGACGGCGCGGCGTGGCTCGCGAACCAGCTCTTTGGCATGCTCGTCGGCACCACCCCGCGCCCGACGCCGCCCGCGCCGCCGGCGTGTGCGCCGGCCGCACCGGGCAACGGTTTAGGCGCCGCCGCTCGAAAGTGCGCGTAGGAGCGCGTCGACCAGCCCGTCGATGGTGTGTTCGCTCGCCTCGACGTCGACGCGCAGGCCGCGTTCCAACGCCGTCTTCGAGGTCACCGGCCCGATCGACGCGACGAGCGGCTGCGGCGAGGGAACGTCGCCGAGCAGGTCGCACAGGTTCGTCACCGTCGACGACGACGTGAACGTCAGCGCGTCGACCTCGCCCCGGCGTACCCGCTCGAGCACCTCAGGATCCGGCGTAGCGGTCACGGTCCGGTAGACCGCCAGCACGTCGACCGCGTAGCCGCGCTCCGACAGACCGGCGGGAAGGACGTCGCGCGCCTTCTCGGCCCGGGCGAGCAGCACGCGTTCGTCGCCGGCCGCCGGAGCAGGGAACGCCTCCAGCAGCGACTCGGCCACGAACCGCTCGGGCAGCAGGTCGGCGCGCAGCCCGCGCTCGGCGAGGGCGGCGGCGGTGCCGGGGCCGATCGCGGCGAGGCGGAGACCCGCGAGGGCGCGGGCGTCGAGCCCCGCCGGGGCGACGCCGCGATCGAAGAACGCGGCCACGCCGTTCGCCGACGTGAACACGAGCCAGCGATAGCGGTCGAGGTCGGGCAGATCGAAGGGCACCGGCTCGATCGCGATCGCGGGAAGCTCGATGACCTCGGCGCCCAGCCCTTCGAGGCGCCGGCGTAGCTCGCTCGCCTGCTCGCGGGCGCGCGTCACGACGACCGAGCGGCCGAAGAGCGGTCGCGTCTCGAACCATGCGAGGTCGAGGCCGGCGACCTCCCCCACGACGATCGCCGCCGGGGCGCGGACGCCGGCGTCGGCGATCGTGGCGAGCGTCGCCCGCACCGTGCGCTGATCGGCGCGGGTGCCGTTGCGCACACGCCGCGACCGGGGTCTCGGGCGGGCGGCCGCCGGCGACGAGACGCGCCGCGATGTCGCCGACGCGCCCCGCACCCATGAGGATCACGAGCGTTCCGCCTGCCTTCGCCAGCGCGTCCCAGTCGACGTCGGCGCTCTCCTTGGCGGGGTCCTCGTGCCCGGTCACGACCGTGAAGTGCGTCGACGTGCCCCGGTGCGTGACCGGGATGCCCGCGTACGCGGGGGCGCCGATCGCGCTCGTGATGCCGGGCACGACCTCGAACGACACGCCCGCGGCCGCGAGCGCCTCGGCTTCCTCGCCACCGCGCCCGAACACGAACGGGTCGCCGCCCTTGAGCCGGACGACGGCGCGTCCGCGCCCGTGCTCGACGAGGAGCGCGTTGATGCCGGCCTGTTCGATCTCGGCGCGCCCGGGCGCCTTCCCGACGTAGATGCGCTCGGCGTCGACCGGCGCGAGGTCCAGGAGCGACGGGTGCACGAGGCGGTCGTAGACGACGACGTCCGCCCGTGCCAGCAGCTCGGCGCCGCGGACGGTGAGCAGACCCGGATCGCCGGGCCCTGCGCCCACGAGGTACACGGTCATATGTCTATTGTCGCCCGACCAGCTCGTCGTCGAGCACGAGGCGCCCGCCCTCCTCGTCGACGAGACGGCGCGCCGCTTCGACGCCGACCGCCACAGGATCGTGGCCCTCGACGTGCGCCCGCAACGAGATCCGTCCGTCGAGCGATCCCGAGCAGCGCCTCGAGGCGCAGCGAGCCGTCGCCGCCGGTCTCGGCCAGCGCGCCGCACGGGAGATTGCAGCCGCCGCCGAGCTCGGCGAGGTACGAGCGCTCGGCGGTGACGGCGGCGCGCACCCCGGCGTCGTCGATGCCGGCGAGGAGCTCGCGGGTCGCGTCGTCATCGGCTCGGCATTCGGCCGCCAGCGCGCCTTGCGCGACCTGCGGCAGCACCACCGAGGGATCCACGCGCTCGGCGATCCGGTCGGCGAGCCCGAGCCGGTCGAGCGCCGCCGCCGCGAGCACGACGGCGTCGAAACCGCCCGCCTTCTCGAGCCGGGTCGGGATGTTGCCGCGCAGCTCGCCGAAGCCGAGGTCCGGCCGCCGCGCCGCGAGCTGCGCCCTCCGCCGCACCGACCCGGTGCCGACGCGCCCGCCCGTCGGGATCTCGTCGAGCGGCCGCCCGACGAGCGCGTCGCGAGGGTCTCCCCGCTCGGGCAGGGCGGCGAGCACGAGCTCGGGCGTGGTCTCGGACGGGAGGTCCTTCGCCGAGTGCACGGCCACCTCGGCCCGGCCGTCGAGCACGGCCTGCTCGACCTCCTTCACGAACACGCCGGTGCCGCCCATGGCGTGGATGGGGACGTCCCGGCGTTCGTCGCCCCGGGTGGACACGATCACGTACTCCGCCTCGACGCCGAGCAGCTCGACCACCCGCTCGGCCTGCCAGCGGGCCAGCGCGCTGCCGCGCGTCGCCACCCGCAGCGGCGGCATCTACTGTCCGTCGGCGGGCGGATCGGGGGGTTCGGGGGTGTCCTCGAGGCCGAACAGAGCCGCCAGCGCGTCCGCGTACGCGTCGCCTTGCGCGGTGCCGGCGGCTTCCTTGACGCGCACGGTCGGGTCGTGCAGCAGCTTGTTGACGAGCCCACGTGTCAACGCCTCGACGGCTTCTTGCGCGGCGGGATCGAGTGCGGCCAGACGCGAACGGAACCGCGCCAGCTCGGCGGCGCGCAGCTCCTCGGCCCGGGCGCGCAGCGACGACACCAGCGGCGCGACCTCACGGGCCGAGCGCTCGAGCCGGAAGCGGTCGAGCGCCTCGGTGATGATCTCCCGCACCTTGCCGATCTCCTGCCGGCGCTGTTCGAGCGAGTGCTCCGCGAACGCCTTGAGGTCGTCGATGTCGAGGAGCGTCACGCCGAAGACCTGACTGACACCGGGGTCGACGTTGCGCGGCACGGCGATGTCGACGATCAGGAGCGCACGATCGCCACGCCGTGACATGGCGGCTTCGATCTCGCCCCGCTCGAGGAGCACGTCGGACGCGCCCGTCGACGCCAGGAGCACGTCCGTCTCGATCAGGTTGTCGATCACACCGTCGAGGCCGATCGCCCGGCCTCCGACGCGCGCCGCGAGCTCGGCGCCCCGCTCGGGTGAGCGGTTGGCGACGGTGATGTCGCTCACGCCGGCACCGTTGAGCGCGACCGCCATGGCGGCGCCGACGTCGCCGGCACCGATCACGAGCACGCGCCGGCCTTCGAGTCCGCCGAGCCGCTCTCCGGCCACGGTGACGGCCGCCGACGGCACCGACACGGCGTGGCGGCCGATGGCGGTCTCCGTCCGGGCGCGCTTGCCGACCTCCACCGCCTGGCGGAAGACGCGCGACACGAGCGGTCCGATCATCGACTCGCGCTCGGCGACCCGCCACGCCTCCCGCACCTGCCCGAGGATCTCGCCCTCACCGACGATCATCGAGTCGACGCCGGCCGCCACGCCGAACAGGTGCGCGACGGCGGCATCGTCGTGGTACGTGTACAGGTGGTCGCTGATCGTGTCGGGATCGAGCGACGACTGGTCGGTGAGGAAGTTGCGGACGTCCTCCACCGCGGGGTGGAAGCGCGTGCAGCGCGCGTAGACCTCGGTGCGGTTGCAGGTCGAGAGGACCGCGACCTCGGCGAGGTTCTCGCTGCGCTCCAGCGTGTGCAACGCCTTGGCAGCTCGGGCGACGGCACGGCCATCCGCTCGAGGAGCTCGACCGGCGTCGTGCGGTGGTTCAGGCCAATGACGACGAGAGACACGACCGCAGCAGCTCCTTGGCGTCATCCACCCGGCCGGCGCGAATGAGTTCGAGCATGCCGGAATCGAGTGCCCGTTTCCAATCGGCGTCCTCGGTGGAACGCCCGTCGGCTTGGATCGCATCCCGGGCGTCTGCGAGCAGCTCCACCAGGGTCTCGTACTCGGGACCGATCTCGGCGGTGATGCGCTCCTTCACCCAAGTCGCCAGCGCCGGGCTGCGCCCCCCGGTGCCGACGGTGACGACGAGGTCGCCCCGCCGGATGACCGACATGAGGGTGAAGGAGCAGTTGTCCGGGTCGTCGGCCGAGTTGACCCACACGCCCCGGGCCTCGCCCGCCTCGAACACGGCGTGGTTCACGGCATGGTCGTCGGTGGCCGCCGTCGCCAGCCACGCGCCGTTCAGGTCCTCGGGCTCGAAGGCGCGCTCGGCAGCCGTGATGCGGCCCTCGTCGCGCAGCGCACGCACCCGGTCACCGAGACGCGGCGCCACGACGTGCACGTCGGCGCCGGCGGCGAGCAGCCCGTCGACCTTGCGCGCCGCGATCCGTCCCGCGCCCACGACCACGCAGCGACGGCCCGGCCACGACCAGGTTCACCGGGTAGCCGAGCAGCGAGCGCCGCGTCGTCGTCACCCCACGCCTTCCGCGGCGCGCGGCACGTCGCCGCGCTGCCCGTCGAGGCCCGGCAGCTTGCGCTGCTGGTAGAAGGACAGGATCTGGAGCTCGATCGCGAGGTCGACCTTCCGGAGCGACACGCCGGACGGGACGCTGACGACCGCGGGCGCGAAGTTGAGGATCGAGGTCACGCCGGCGTCGACGAGGCGGTCGGCGACCTCCTGCGCCGCGCCCGCCGGGGTGGCGATGATCCCGATCGCGATCCCGCAGTCGGCCACGACGCGGGGGAGGTCGTCGAGCGCGGCGACTGACAGGTCGCCGATCCGGGTGCCGACCTTGGCCGGATCGGCGTCGACGAGGGCCACGATCTGGAAGCCGCGGGCGCCGAACCCCCGGTAGTTGGCGAGGGCGTGGCCGAGGTTGCCGATGCCGACGATCACGACGGGCCAGTCGTGGGTCAGGCCGAGCTCGCGGGAGATCTGGTGGAGGAGGAACTCGACGTCGTACCCGACGCCCCGGGTCCCGTAGGAGCCGAGGTACGAGAGGTCTTTCCGGACCTTCGCGGCGTTGACGCCGGCCAGCGCGGCGAGGCGCTCGGACGAGACGGTGCCGACGTGCTGGTCGGCGGTCTCGAGCAGGGCCCGGTAGTAGAGGGGCAGGCGGGCGACCGTCGCCTCGGGGATTCGTCGGGCGGAGGGCACTGCGTTTGCTTCCCTGCTCTTTCCTACCTTGGCGCCGTCGCAAGCTCCGGCTCTGCGGAGACGGTCGGCAAAGCCGCCGACTCCGCTACGCGGCCCGGGCCGTCCCCGGGGCGTCCGCCGAGGATACCCCGCGCTTGTGCAATTGTTCTCAAAGTCTCCCGGCCAGGTTGCGGCCGGGCTCAGGGACGGAGCTCGCGCCGGAGGACCTTCCCCGCGAACGACCGCGGCAGCGCGTCGACGATCTGCACCCGGGTCGGGCACTTGTAGCGGGCCAGGGAACGGGTGCAGTGGGCGAGCAGCGTGTCGGCGTCTGGTCGCGCACCGGGCTCGGGCACGACGAAGGCCACGATGGCCTCGCCGGTGCGGGGATCCGGCTCGCCCACCACCGCGACCTCGGCGACCTCGGGGTGCTCGAGCAGCGCTTCTTCGACCTCGGCCGGATAGACGTTGAAGCCGGACACGATCACGAGGTCCTTGGCCCGGTCGACGAGGCTCAGCTCGCCGTCGTCGTCGGAGACGGCGACGTCGCCGGTGCGGAGCCACCCGTCGCCGGTCAGCGCACGGGCGGTGGCGTCGGGGTCGTGCCAGTAGCCCGGGAACACGTTGGGGCCGTGGACCCAGATCTCACCCGGGTCGCCCGGGAGCACGTCGCCGCCGTCGGCGTCGACGAGGCGCACGTCGACGCCCGGGAGCGGCGGGCCGATCGTTCCCGCCGCCGGCTCTCCCCGCCCGATCGCCGACGTGGTCACGATCGGGGCCGCCTCGGTCAGGCCATAACCCTCGTGCACGACGAGGCTGAAGCGCTTGCGCATCCCGTCGAACAGCTCGCCGTCGAGCGGGGCGGCGCCCGACACCGCCAGGCGCACGGATTCGAACGCGCTCGGGCGGCGCGGTGGCGTCGTCGAGCTCGAGGAACGCGTGATACATGGCGGGCACGCCGGCGAGCACGGAGACCTGGTGTTCGCGCACCGCGCGGACGGCGGCAGCGGCGTCGAACTGGTCGAGCAGGACGGTGCACGCGCCGGCCGCGAGGCCGATGCCCAGCACCGCGTTGAGCCCGAACACGTGGAAGAGCGGCAACACGCCGAGGCTCACGTCGCCGGGGTTCAAGGCGAGGCCCGGATGGTCGAGGACCTGGCGGATGTTGGATGCCAGGTTGCCGTGCGTGAGCATCGCCGCCTTGGGGGCGCCGGCGGTGCCCGCGGTGAACAGCAGCACGGCGACGTCCGAGTCGTCGCGCGCCACGCTGGCGGCCGGCTCGGCGTCGCCGGCGCCGTCGAGCGGCGGGCCGAGCATGACGGCGGGCTCGACCGTCGCGAGCTCGCGGTCGAGCTCGAGGTCGGGGGCCTGCGGGTTCAGCGGTACGGCGACCGCGCCGACCCGCAGCGCCCCGAGATACGACGTGACGAAGGCGATCGTGTTGTGACCTTCGATCGTCACCCGGTCGCCGGGCTGCACGCCCTCGGCTCGGAGTGCGCCGGCGACGCGCGACGCGCGCGATTCGAGCTCGCGGTACGTGATGGTGTCGGGCCCGGCCCGCAACGCGATGGCGTCGGGCGTGCGTTGTGCCGGCGCGAGCAGCACGTCCGCGAGGTTCGTCACAGGACCGCCCCCTGTTTCGACAACGACGTCTGGAGCTCGTCCACCGCGACCTCGGCGACGGGCACACCGTCGCGGGCGGCGAGGGCGGCGGCGGTGCCGGCCGCCTGCCCGAGGGCCAGGCTCGGGCCCATGACCCGGATCGAGGCGAGGGCGTCGTGGTCGGCCGACAGGCAGCGCCCCGCCACGAGGAGGTTCGGGACGCCCCGGGGTCGGAGGCTGCCGAACGGCACCTGGTAGCTGGTCCCGGCGGGCAGGAACTCGTACTCGGTCGTCCGCCCGCGCACGTGGTACTCGCGCGGCCATGCCCCGCGCGCGACGGCGTCGCCGAAGCTCGCGCCACTCGTGACGTCGTCGCCGGTGAGCACGTAGTCGCCGACGACCCGCCGCGTCTCGCGCACGCCGAGCGCGGTCGCGGTGTCGTCGAGGAAGGCGTCGGCGAACCCGGGAACGTGCGCCCGGAGGAAGGCGGCCGCCTCCTCGGCCAGACGGCGACCTTCGAGCTCACCCCAGGTCGCTTGGCGCACGTCGGTGACGTCGACGGGCGTTCCGTCGCGGTTGCGTACGCGCGTCATCGCGCCGACGAACTCGCCGGGGCGGAACGTCGGGATGATGGCGCCCCCGTCGCGCGAAAGGTGCGCGCCGTGCTCGCCGATGAGGTCGCCGAGTTTGGGCACCGCGGCCATCGCGGCAGGCGCGTCGACGTGCTGCATGACGAACTGCATCGACCCGAACTGGCGCGAGCCGGGCGGCCCGAGCTCGGTGGGGACGCCGGCGAAGGTGGCGACGTCGGCGTCGCCGGTGCAGTCGACGAAGACCTTCCCCGTGACCGCGCGTGGGCCGCGCTTGGTCGCAAGCACGATCGCTCGCAACGTGCCGTCGTCGACGACGACGTCGGCGACGAGCGAGTGGAGCAGCACCTCGAGCGTGTCCTCCTCCGTGACGAGATGGTCGGCGAGACGCTTGACCGCCCACGGCACGTACAGGAAGACGGCGGTCTCCTTGAACGGCACCGGGCCGACGCCGGCGCCGTCGCGGGCGAGCGCCTCGGCGATCTCCCGTGCGATGCCGCCCACGACGAACTCGAACTCGCCCCCGTCGCCGCCCACGTACAGCCCGCAGATCGTCCCGACCTTGGCGACCGTGAGGTTCCCGCCGAGAAAGCCGTACCGCTCGCAGAGGACGACGCGGGCGCCGGCGCGGGCGGCCGCGACCGCCGCGCCGAGACCGGCCGGTCCACCCCCGGCCACGACCACGTCGGCGTCGGCCAGGACGTCGGCCTCACGCTCGGGGACACGCACAGCCGGAAGGTACCGCCGCGCCCTCGGCACGCGCTCGCAACGTCGAGCGGGGCGGCGCGAGCGCGGAGCTCGCGACGGCGCCAGAGAGAGGGATCGGGGGCCCCGGCCGTGGGTGTGGTGCTTGGGGCGGGCTGGGAGGCTTTTCCACGAGCGCCGCCCCATGACAGCGCGGCGCCCGCGGCCCCCACACCCACGGACCGGAACCCCGAATCGCGCGAGGCGATCGACCGGGCCGCCTCGCGCCTTGAGTGATTTTGTACCACGCAGAGTGAGTCGACGCACACGCCGGGAGAAATCGCCCGGGAGTCCCAGGACCGGTCAGCCGAGGGATGCGGGCGGCCGAGCCGCCGGAGGTCACGGGCCGAGTCGCAGAACGAACTGGGCGAACGCCGCCGCCAGGATGATGAAGAGCAGCACGGCAACGGCGATCGTCGTACCCGGGCGCATCGCTACGACGGCTCCTGGTCGCGCCCCGACACCGTCGCGCCGGGTGGCACCAGCGTGACGGCCGACCCCGGTGCGAGCGCGCATTCGGCGGCGGCCGAGCCGCGGTCGAGGGCGAGCGAGGCCAGGCCGTACGAATCGACGAGCAGCACGAGCTCCGACGGCTTGGCGTCGGCGTACGTGTGCACCCATCGCACCGAGCGCGCCTGCTCGCCGAAGCGGACCTCGATCGGCGCGCCGGGCTCGGCGCCGTGCGCACGCAGCTCGTCGGGATCGATGTTGAGCTGGCAGTTGCCGAACCGATCGATCCACCACACCTCGCCGTGGATCGCGCCACCCTCGTCGTGCTGGGGCAGCGACACGAGCCCCGGGACCAGCCCGGCCGCGTCCACCTCGTCGCCCAACTCCGACGGGTCGACGCCCGCAGCGAGGTGGGCGGCGGCGGGAGCGAGGACGTCGCGCCCCGCGAACGTCGGGCCCGGCGCGGGCAGTTGATGCTCGGTGCTGGTGAGCGAGACCACCCGCTGCGCGCCGCCGAGGATGGCGACGGCCGGCGCGAGCAGGCCGTTGTCGGGGCCGAGAAGGATGCCGTGCTCGACCTCGACCGCCACCAGTCTGCGGTCGGTGCCGACGCCGGGATCGACCACCGCGAGGACGATGCCCCCGTCCGGCAGGTACTGCGCCGCCCGGACCAGGGTGAGGGCGCCGGCGCGCACGTCGTGGACCGGCAGGTCGTGGGTGATGTCGATGATCTGGAGATCCGGGGCGAGGCTCAGCATGACCGACTTGCACACCCCGACGAACTCGTCGGAGTGGCCGTAGTCGGACAGGAACGAGACGAACCGCCGGGCGAGGGTCACCCTGTCCCAGTCGCGCCTATCCGGCCTGCGTGTACCGCGACTCCAGATAGGCGTCGACGTCGACGTCGCGCACCCGGAACGAGCGCCCGACGCGCACCGCCGGCAGGTCCCCCGCCTTGATCAGGCGGTAGACCGTCATGGAGGACACCCTCATCAGCTTGGCGACTTCCTGCACTGTCAGGAAGCGCGCTTTGGCGAACGACTCCGCCACGGTCAACACCCCTTGGCTCCAGCCCGCTGGGAATCTGAGCGTAGGTGGGCGGTGCCCCTGTTGTCTAGCGTGAGTCGAGCGCGCCGGTGTCGAGCCTGTGGGCGCAGAGGGCCCGGAGGCCGTCAGCGGTCGGGGCGACCGATCTCCTCGGAGCGGCGGGTCGCGGCCTCCACCGCCTCGAGGAAGGCGGCCCGGACGCCGTGGGCCTCGAGGCGAGCCAGCCCGGCGGCCGTCGTCCCGCCCGGCGAGGTCACCGCGGCGCGGAGCGCCTCCGGTCCCTCGGTGCCGTCGACGAGCAGGGCGGCGGCGCCGACGAGGGTCTGGTGCACGAGCGTCGCCGCGGTCTCGCGCGGGAGGCCGACGAGGACGCCCGCCTCGACCATCGCCTCCGCGACCAGGAACACGTACGCCGGGCCCGAGCCCGAGAGGCCGGTGACGGCGTCGAGCAGCTCCTCGGGGACGCGCACGACGACGCCGACCGAGCCGAGGATGCGCTCCGCCTCGTCGAGGTGCGCCTCGGTGGCGTGGCGCCCGCCGGCGATCGCGGCGGCGCCCTTGCGCACGAGCGCGGCCGCGTTGGGCATCGCCCGCACGACGGGCCGGTCGGGAACCGCCTCTTCGAGCGTGGCACAGGGTGACGCCCGCCGCGATCGACAGCACCAGAGCGTCGGTCTTCAGCGACGGAAGGGCCTGCTCCAGCGCGGCGCCGACGTCGCTGGGCTTCACGGCCAGCACCACGACGTCACTCTCGGCCACCGCCCACGCCGGGCTCGGCACGACGCGCACGCCTCGGAACCGCTCCTCGACCAGCCGGCGCCGCTCGGGTTCGACCTCGGCGACGGCGAGGGCGTCGGTGTCCCAGCCGGCGTCGAGCATCCCGGACAGCAACGCCTCGCCCATGCGACCGCCGCCCAACAGCGCGAGTTGCATCAATGCGCTCTCCGTCGCCGTCGCAAGCTCCGGCTTTGCAGGACGTCGGCAAAGCCGCCGCCCTGCGTGGAGGGTAACGGTGGCGCGGCCAGGCCCGAGGAACCTTCAGGCCCTCCTCGCACTTCCCCGAACGAGGCCGGCCGTCCCGCACCTCGGGCCCGGACCTCGTCAATGTACCGCCTTACGCCATCTGGCGCAAGGTATGAAATCCTCAGACAGTCTGAGATTGAGGGGCTCGACGGCGGCCGAAGGCGATCGCCCACGACGGGCTGGAACCAGGTCTCGACCGTCTCGTAGATCACGCCGATGATGCGGTCCAGCTCGGTGACGCTCAAGTGCTCGAGCGCCACCCTACCGACGAGATAGAGGTCGCCGTCGGGCCCGATCGAGAAGCGCGCGCCGTACATCGTGTGATTGCGGCGCAGCAGGTAGCGGTAGAGCTCGAGGTGGTTCGCGGGCGGGTCGGGGAGGAAGTACACCTCGTAGCGCAGCGTCCGCTGGTGCAGGTCGAAGTAGATGGTCGTGGCGTCCCGCCCGTCGCACCCGAACCGGACGTACCAGCGGCGGAGCTCGGGGTCGTACTCGACGTGCTGGACGTACTCGGCCGCCGCCACCGGCCCCTCGAGGTGGCGCGCGATCAGCTCATGGGCCTCGTCGAGGTTCACACGTGACCTACGAGCACTCCACCGGCGAGCGGGTCGCGAGGTCGCCGTACAGGCGGCGCAACCGGGCGGCCGCGATGCTCCACATGTACCGGCTCGAGCGGACGAGCGCGCTCGCGCCCATCGCCGTTGCGAGCTCGGGATGTGAGAGCAACACGTCGACCGGCGCCGCGTAGTCGGCGGCGGCGCGGCCCTCGACGAGGAAGCCCGTGTGGCCGTCGTCGACGACGGATCTGAGGCCCCCGACGTCGGCGGCGACGACCGGCGTCCCGCAGGCCGCGGCCTCCAGCGCGACGAGGCCGAACGACTCCGTGCGCGACGGGACGAGGCACACGTCGGCCGCCTGGTAGTACGCGGCCAGCTGGTCGTGTGGCAGGGGCGGCACGAACCGCACCCGGTGGTCGAGGCCCGAGGTCGGCGACGAGCTTCCGGAGCGCGACGACCTCCGCGGCGCCGTTCGTCCCGCTCGGGCCCCCCACGACGAGCAGCGACACGTCGTCGTCGAGCTCGGCGAGGGCCCGAACCGCCAGGTCGGCCCCTTTGAGCGGCTGGATGCGCCCGACGTAGAGGAGCACCCGCACGTCGGGATCGAGCCCGAGCGTGCTACGCGCCGAGGCGCGGTCGCCCGGAAGGAACACCCGGTGGTCGACACCCGGGGGCACGACCTCGATCCGATCCTCTTGGGCGCCGTACAGCGTGACGAGCTGCCGGCGCTCGTCGTCGGTGGCGGCGATCATCAGGTCGGCGCAGCGGACGATCTCGCCCTCGACCCGGGCGCGGGTCTCGGGATCGTCGCCCACGCCCGCCTCCGCCTTCACGCGATCGAGGGTGTGGAACGTGGCGACGAGGGGCAGGTCGAGGTCGTGCTTGAGCTTGTGCCCGACGGCGCCCGAGATCCAGTAGTTCGCGTGCAGCACGTCGGGTGGCTCGTGCTCGGCGGCGAGGAAATCGAGCGCGGCGTCGGCGAACGGGTCGACGAGCTCGGGAAGAGCTGACTTCGGAACCGGCGCGACCGGCCCGGCAGCCAGGTGCACGACCCGGAAGCCCGGCTCGACCTCGACGACCGGCGGCTGCTCGGCATGGTCGGCGCGGGTGAGCACGTCGCAGGCCACCCCTGCGCGGCGCGAGGTTCGTGGCCAGCGAGCGGACGTAGACGTTCATTCCACCACCGTCGCCCGCCCCGGGCTGTGCGAGCGGCGACGTGTGGACGCTGAGCATGGCGACGCGCTGAACCGACATCGAAGGAAGAGCCTACCGGCGAGGGGATTGCGCGCCGTTCAGCCCGAGTCGGCTTGCGGCGTCCCCGTCCTCCTCGGTCTCCTCTGTCTGCTCGCGCTGGAACGAACGGTAGATCTCGAGCAACGCCTGCTTCTGTCCCTCGGTGATCGTGCGGTCACGGAGGATGTCGGCGACGAGATCCGCCTCCGTGTCGCGCTCCTCGAGGATCCCGGCGCGTACGTAGAGCGTCTCCGACGAGATCCGCAGCGCGCGTGCGATCGCCTGGAGGATCTCGGCGCTCGGCTTCCTCAGACCGCGTTCGATCTGGCTCAGGTAGGGATTGGAGATCCCGGCCAGCTCGCTGAGCTTCCGCAGCGACAGCCGTGCCGTGCGCCGCTGATCGCGGATGAACTCACCGAGGTCGTGCAGCCTCGAGTCGAGGTCGGGTGTCATTCGCGGGCGGCGATCACGCTTGGCCCACCTTGTGCCGGGCGGCCAAGTCGGCCTCCATGCGGTCGATGACCTGGTGCAGCTCGCGTCGCTGCTGCGACACGTCGTGCTCCAGCTCGCCGAGCTCGCGGATGCGTGGACCGCAGCTCGTCGTCGTCCAGGTTCGGCAGCTTGGCGAGCGTGGCGTCGGTGATGAGGCGCTCGCGGCCCCGCCGCCACTCGATCTCCATCGACGGGGCGAGGCGGCGGGTCAGACGGCTCTTCTCGACCGGAGCGCGCGGCCCCTCGTCGGCGAGGATCTCCGGGAGGGCGGCGATGAGGTCCCCGACGGATCCCCCCGACGCGCGGCGATCCAGCTCGGCCTCGAGGATGTCGATGCGCGCCTGCGTCATGCGACGGATGTACGACACCTCGGTCTCGATCTCGAGGCACTCGGTCTGCCGGCGGCGCAACTCGTCGAGCGGCCACTCGGGAAGGTCAACGAGGAACTCCGGATCGAGCACCTTGTCGATAC
This sequence comes from uncultured Actinomycetes bacterium, assembly GCA_963747195.1. GTDB lineage: Bacteria > Actinomycetota > Acidimicrobiia > IMCC26256 > JACDBD01 > JALZAA01. Next base: position 24,602 of record CAVVDV010000004.1, on the reverse strand, counting down.
GGCGTCGGCGCTCGCCCATGAGCGGCAACGGTACCAGCGCGCCTCTAGCAGATCTTTACAAGCGTCGGATACGGGTTGACCGCGGGAGCGGTGCGGCCGCCGGGGCGGATCTCGAAGTGCGTGTGCGGCGCGCCCGCGTTGCCCGTCATGCCGAGCTTGGCGATCACCTCGCCCTGCGCCACGTGCCGCGGCCCACCCACGTACTGGGACAGGTGGTAGTAGACGTAGGTCACGCCGTTGTCGCCGTCGAGATAGGCGCCCATGCCGCCCGAGCCGCCGTCGCCGTAGGTGATGTTGCCGCCGACGACGGCGAGGTTGGGTGTGCCCATCGGCGCGAACATGTCGTTGCCCTGATGGGTGTGCCCGGTACGCGGCTGACCGAAGTCGCTGCTGAACGCGGCGCCGGGAACCGGGCAGACCATTCCGTCGATAACGGGCGCGTCGAGGCCCCGGCCCTCGGCCGCCGCCTTGGCCTGGAGGTCACGCAGCGTCCGGTCGGCCTCCGTCACCTTGGCGTCGAGGAGCCCGCTTCTCGTCCGCGACGCGGGCATGCCACGAGTTGAAGTCCTTGTGCTGTTCCGTGAGCTGGTCGCGCAGCGCGGCGAGGTCGGCGTTCACGGCCGCCAGGTCGGCGACCGCGGCGTTGTCGGCCTCGTTGGCCCGGTCGAGCAGCGCTGACGACCGCATGCCTTCGCTCGGGTTCTGGGCGTTGAGGATCGCGGCGCGGTCACTGCCTTGGGTCTTGTAGGCGACGACCGCGCGGCGCTCGGCGATTCTTCGCAACTCCTCGCGGCGCGCCTCGCCCGCCGCGATCTTCTGCTCGATGTCGGCGATCTTGTTCCCGAGGTCCTCGAAGGAGGACTGGGCATTGGTGTACCGGCCCGCGGCATCAGCGGCCTGGCGCCGCGCCTCGTCCGCGCGTTGCTTCGCCTCGGCCAGAGGGTCGGCAGCGAGCGCCTCGCCGGCCGAGAGTGTCGCCAGCGGGATCGCTGCGCTCGCCACGACGGCAACCGCGAAAGAACGCGCGAAACCGCCCGAGTTTGGCCCACTCGCATCGGAGCCGGACGCTACTCAGCCCCGTCGCGCCGCCGGCAATGGCCCTGTGCTGACCAGGAGGTTTTCGGAATCCCAGGCGGGGGCAGGACGTTTGCAGGTCTGTGCGACGACAATGACCGGACCAATTCGTTCGCGCCCGTACCCCCGAGGAGGACCGATGCCCGAGTACACGCTGCCCGACCTGCCCTACGACTACGCGGCGCTCGAGCCGCACTACTCCGCCGAGATCCTCGAGCTGCACCACGACAAGCACCACGCCACGTACGTGAAGGGCGCCAACACCGCGCTCGACAAGCTCGCCGCCGCCCGCGAGAACGAAGACTTCGGCACGATCAACCAGCTCCAGAAGAACCTCGCCTTCAACCTCTCGGGCCACGTCCTGCACTCGCTGTTCTGGAAGAACATGAGCCCGCACGGCGGCGACAAGCCGGACGGCGAGCTCGCGGCCGCGATCGACGAGTCGTTCGGCACCTTCGAGGGCTTCCGCAACCAGCTCACCGAGGCGGCGCTCAACGTGCAGGGCTCCGGCTGGGGCGCGCTCGACGTGGGAGCCGCGTCGCGCAGCGGCTCATCGTCGAGCAGGTCTACGACCACCAGAGCAACGTCGGCCAGGGCGCGCCGCCGCTCCTCGTGCTCGACATGTGGGAGCACGCGTACTACCTGCAGTACAAGAACGTGAAGGCCGACTGGGTCGACGCGTTCTGGAACATCGTGAACTGGCCCGACGTCACCGACGCGCTTCGACAACGCGCAGAGCCTGAAGCTCGTTGTAGCGGCTCGACGCGGCGCTCGACCCCGGCTTCAGCCACCGCTCACCGGGGGGATGACCGCCACCTCGTCGCCGTCGCGAAGCGGAGTGTCGTCACCGTGCTCGGGCTCGTCGCCGTTGACCCACACGCGGGCCGAGGCGAGCACGGCCCGGAACGGCGCGCCGTAGACCGATCCCGCCGCCGCCATCAGCTCGCCGAGCGTGGCGGCATCGAAGGTGTCGTCGGCGCGGCCCGCCGCTTCGCGCGCCTGGGCGAACAGCCGCAGCCGGACGGTCAGATCGCGATCTCCGCCACGCCGTCCTTGATGACGGCGTCGCCGGCCGGGTTGGTGCTCTCGAACGCGTAGACGGTGTTGCCGTCACGCTCGCCGGCGGTCCAGAACCGGGTGGTCATCGTCTCGCCCGGGAGCACCGGCTTCGAGAAGCGCACCGCCAGCCGCTTGAGCAGCTTCGGCTCACCGGCGGCGAGCTCGCCGATGGCGGCCCAGCTCGTGAACGCCATCGTGCAGAGACCGTGGATGATGATGCCGGGCAGGCCGACCGACTTGGCGAACTCCTCGTCGAGGTGGATCGGCACCTTGTCGCCGGACGCGGCCGAGTACCGGTACGTCTGGTCGAGGTCGAAGGTCTGGTCCGCCACCGCGGCGGGGTCGGAGCTCCGAAGCTCTTCCGGGAAGCGGTGCTCGGGCGCGGTCTCGCCCTTGCCCTCGCCCCCGGTCACGCCGCGGAAGAACGTCACCGAGTACTGCTCGTTGACGAGCTCGCCCGCCTCGTCGCGCGTCTCCATGCGGCTGACGACCGTGGTGCCCGACTGCTTCACGTGGATGCCGATCGGCGCCGCCCGTGACCGCAGGACCGCGCCGGGGACGATCGGCTTGTGGAAGTACATGTCCTGCTCGCCGTGGACGACGAACGGGAACGCCTCGGCCGGCGTGACCTCGCCCACCGCGCCGCCCATCGTGTCCCACACCGGCACGACGGAGAACACCGGCGGCGCGAGCTCACCGTTCGTGTGCGCCGGGATCGGGTCGTTGGTGGCGGCGGCGTACTGCTTGATCCGTTCCGCCTCGACCTTGAAGTCCTGCTCGTCGGACCACTGCCCGACCTTGTCGATGGCGAACTGCATCAGTACTCCTCGGGGTCTCCGGCGCCGCCGCGTGGCAGCCTACCGTCAGCTTCGCGTTGGCCTTCGGTGTCGACGTTCGTGCGAGCGGTCGGCACGCGCCTCGAGCCGCTCGGGCGCGATCGGCTTGCCCGTCACCTCGTCGACCCCGTACGTGCCGTTGTCGATGCGCTCGAGCGCTGCCTGCAGCTCGGCGAGCTCCTCCTCGAGCTGCTCGAGGATCGAGACGTCCTTCTCGCGCTCGAACGTCTCGGTCGCGGTGTCGGCGGGGTGCTGGTCGTAGTCCGACAGCTCGGAGAGCTCGTCGCTCTCGGGCCCGTCGCCGAGCCCGTCCTTGAGGTTGTGGATCAGCCCTTCGACGCGGGCCTTCTCGTCCATCACGCGCTTGCGCGCCTGTTCCGGGATCGGTCCACGCTCATGCGCGAAGGCTAATCCCGCCCGTCGCTATGTCCCCGAGAGGCGCAGCTCGAGCAGCTCGGCCTGGTCGGCGAGCAGGGAGCGCAGCTGGGCGAGGCGCTCGCCGGGGTCGTCGAGCTCGAGCAGGCGCTGGGCGTCGAGCGGCCCGATCGGCGCCGCCGCCGCCGCCTCGAAGGCGGCCTGCGCCGGGTCGTCGTCGAGCACGACGTCGATCGAGGTCGGTGCGTCCCCCACTTCGGCCGACATCGCCAGCACGCGCTTCAACAGGCGCTCGACGTCGTCGCGGGCGGCCCCGGCATCGCCGGGCGACCCGGGCTCGTCGAGCAGCTCGACCTCTGCGCGCGGGAACGGATCGTCGGGCAGCCATTCGCGCACGCGCAGGCGGCGGGTGCCCTCGGTGGCGAGGAGATACCGGCCGTCGGGCAGCCGCCCGGCCGCGACGATCCGTGCGACCGTGCCGATCGAGAAGCGGGTGTCGCCGCCGCCGACCTCGCTGCCCGCGCTCGATGAGCACGACGCCGAACTCGCCGTCGCCGGCGAGGCACGTCTCGGCGAGCGCGCGGTAGCGCGGCTCGAACACGTGCAGCGGCAGCTGCGCGTGCGGGAACAGCACGTTGCCGAGCGGGAACATGGGAAGCGCGCGTCCGCCTCGCACGGGGGCACGGTACCGCCGGAAGGCCTCTCAATTGGCGCGCGACCGCAGCGCGGCGGCGTCGCGCGTCACCTGCTCGGCGTCGTCGCCCTCGAGCTCCGACGCAACCGCCTCGAGCTCGGCCGCCGCTTCGAGGAAGCGGCCGACGCCGCCGAGCAACCCCGCGAGGTGCCGCCGCTCACCCGGGAGCAGCTCGGGGATCCGCAGCCGCAGGCGCACCGCCCACGCCAGCGAGGCCGGGTCGCGCCGCATGAACGTCAGCTGGAGGTTCGCCAGCATCCGGCTGAGGATGCTGCGCGTGTCGACGGCGCGCAGCAGGTCGACGGTGAACGGCGGCTCGAACTGCATCTGCTCGTACAGCTCGCGACAGCCCGCCTCGTCGAGGCGCCGCCCACCGTGGAACGGGTCGAACCACACGTCGGGCTCGCCGGCCTGCTGCACGAGGAAGTGGCCGGGCATGCCGACGCCGTAGATGGGTACGCCGACGGCGCCGGCCGACCTCGATCATCACGACCGACAGCGAGATCGGGATGCCCAGACGCCGGGCGAGGACGTCGTCGAGGTACGAGTTGCGGGGGTCGGCGTAGTCGACCGTGTTGCCGGCAAGCCCGCCTTCGCCGAACAGCGCGCCGGCGACGTCGTCGGCGGTGGTCCCGGGCACGGTGTCGGCGAGCTGATCGAGCTCGCCCAGCGGCCCGGCGAGGTCGAGGTCGGGGTGGGCGTGCTTGGCGATGAGGAGCGCGGTCTCGTCGAGCGGGACCTCGTCCGGCGACCGGCGCACGAGCTCGGTGAAACGCTCGGTCGCGTCCACGTTCCTCCCGTCGACTTCTGCGTCGTCTCAGCCGCCGCAGCAGGTGACGGTATCGCTCGCGAAACCTGAGCCTGTCGCCCGTACACTGCGCGGCATGGCAGGAGGCAACGGCGCGGTCGGTCTCCGACGGTCTGCACGACACGGTGTCGACACGGCTCAAGCGTGCCAACCAGCGGGTGACGGCCAATCGCAAGGCGATCGTCGACGCGCTCTCCGCCTCGCCCCGCCCGATGACGATCCCGGAGCTCCTCGACTCGCCCGCGGGCCGAGGTCTGGCGCAGAGCTCCGTCTACCGGAACCTCGTGGTGCTCGAGCAGGCCGGCCTCGTCCATCGCATCGTCACCGACGGCGAGTTCGCCCGCTTCGAGCTGGCCGAGGACCTCACCGAGCACCACCACCATCTCATCTGCGCCAACTGCGGGATGGTCGAGGACGTTCCGGCGTCCGCCGGGCTCGAGCAGTCCGTGCACACGGCAGCCACCCAGATCGCCCGCTCGACCGGGTTCCACACGCAGCGCCACCGCGTCGACCTGGTCGGGCTGTGTGCGCGCTGCGCCTAGCGGCCTACTGCCGCCGCCCGCTAGCCCTGCCCGCGGCCTGGTTCACGAGCGCGGTCAGGCGCGCCGGGTCGGCGGCATCGGCGCCGCTGATCTCCTTGCCGTTCATCAGCACGGTCGGCGTGCCGGACACACCGCGTCTGCGATGCGACGTCGGTGTTCTTCGTCACCCATCCCGTGAACCGGCCCGAGCTCACACAGCGCGCAAACGCGGGATCGGTGATCCCGGCGGAGCTGCCGAAGCTCAGGAGCCGTTCGTTCGTGAGGAAGCCGGAGTTCTCGGTGGGTGACTGCTGGTTGTAGAGCGTGTTGTAGTAGTCGAGGAACTTCCCCGCGTCCGCCGCGCACGTGGCGGCGGCGGCCGAGCGCAGTGATTCGGTCGTGCCGCGGTCGAGGTACTCGAGGCCGACGAACTCGAACTTCACCTTCCCCTGCTGGATCAGCTGCTCCAGCGTCGGCTCCCACAGCTGATGCAACTGGTCGCAGCCCGGGCACTGGAAGTCGCCGTACTCGGTGATGGTCACCGGCGCGTTCGCGTCGCCGACGAGCACGCCGCCGTGGGGACCGACTGCACTGGTCGGGTGGGTGACCGTGGCGTGCTCGGTCGCGGAGCGGCTGCGCTGCACGAGCACGCCGACGACCACCGCCGCCACGATCACGGCGCCGACGACCCACCACATCCACACGCGGGAACCGCGCCCACGAGTACGCATGCGGGTACGGGTACGGGATCGTTGCGGGGGCACGGCGCTTCAGTCCCGCGCCAGGTTGTCCAGCGCCAGCCGGCTCGGTGCCCCCGCCGCGACCAGGATCGCGAGGCAGAGGAACAACCCGTCGCGGCCCATCTCGCGTAGGTAGCGGGCGCTGTCGGCCGCCGCCTGGCCCCCGCCGCCGAAGCAGCCGCACTCGATCTGGAGGCCGCGCGCCCACACGGAGGCGGTGCCGGCCACGAACACGAGCAGCAACCCGGCTGACACCCACGCCGCCGGTCGCGTCGCCAGGCCCAGGAGCAGGAGCACCGCCAGCGCGAGCTCCACGAACGGCAGCCCCCAGGCGAACGGCTTGACGACCGCCTCCGGCAGGATCTCGTATGCCCGCACCGCCCGGACGCCGGCGTCGGGATCGCCGATCTTGGCGACACCCGCCCACGTCCACACCCCGGCGAGGATGAGGCGGGCGGCGGTCGAGCACCACGGCCACCATCGCGGCGGGATCCGGTGGCGGGTGGTCGGCGAGGCCAGGGTGTCGGGCGAGCGCACGACTAGTAGTCGATCACAATCCAGCGCCGGTTCCCGCGCGTCACCACTCCACCTCGGCGCAGCCGGTGTGGTCGTCCGGCTCGACCTGGAGCGTGGCGTGCGCGATGGCGTAGCGCTCGCGGAGCACGTCGCGCGCCCGGTCGAGTACCCCGTGCGCGTCGGTCCCGGCCGTGACCATGAGGTGCGCGCTGGCGACGTCCATCTCGGAGGTCAGGGTCCAGACGTGGAGATCGTGCACGTCGACGACGCCGGGTACGGCGGCGAGGTCCGTCTCGAGGCGGCCGACGTCGAAGCCGGCCGGCGCGGCCTGGATCAGGATGCGCAGGGCGCTGGCCGCGAGCCGCCAGGCTCGGGGCACGATCCACAGCGCGATCGCGATGGCGACGATGGCGTCGATCGGCTCCCAACTCGTCACGGCGATGACGACGCCGGCGGCGATGACGCCGAGTGACGCCACCGAGTCCGCGAGCACGTCGACGTAGGCGCCCTCGACGTTGAGGCTCTCGCGGGCGCCGCTCCGCAGCAGCACGACCGAGACGACGTTGACGACCAGGCCGAGCCCCGCCACCACGAGCATCGGCCCCGCCTCCACGCGACGGCTCCGAGTCGAGGCGCAGGACCGCCTCGACGAGGACGTACCCGGTGACGACGAAGAGGAAGACGGCGTTGGCGAGCGCGGCGAGGATCTCGAGCCGGTAGAGCCCGAAGGTGCGCGACCGGTCGCCGCCGGCGCGGTCGGCGAGGCGGATCGCCGCCAGCGCCATGCCGATGCCGACGGCGTCGGTGAGCAGGTGGGCGGCATCGGACAGCAGCGCGAGCGACCCGGCGAGGAACGCGGTGACCGCTTCGACGACGAGGAACGCCGCCGCGAGCACGAACGCGACGCGGAGCCGTCCGGCGTACCGCGCGCCGGCTCGACCCGTCGGCGATGCGCTGTGTCGTGCCCATCCCCGTGACTGTGCGCCACGGCGTCGATGCTACGAGCGCGGGGGCAGCCGAGCGCGGTTGCGATCTTCTCGAGGTTGGCGTCCATGAGCGTGAAGTAGTCGGCCTTGTCGGCGCGCTCCTTCTTGCTGAGGCTCTCGAGGGGGCTCAGCACCTCGGTGCGCAGCCCACCGGCGTCGCGAGCGAGGGTCTGCGCGATGCGCGGCGAGACCGTCTCCTCGGTGAACACGGTCGTGACGCCCTGGTCGCGGGCGAGCTGCGCGAGCTCGCCGAGCCGCGCCGGGTCGGGCTCCTGGTCCGGCGACAAGCCGGCCACCCCCTGCTGCTGCAGCCCGTACCGGGTCGCGAGGTACCCGAACGCCTCGTGCGACGTCACGAGCAGCGTGCGCGCGCAGCCCGTCAGGCGCTCGCGGTAGCGCGCGTCGAGCGCGGCGAGCTGGTCCTGGAGGGCCTGCGTGTTCTTCTCGTACGTTGCCGCGCCCTTGGGATCGGCGGCGGCGAGGCCGCGCTCGACCTCGCCGACGAGCTGCGACATGAGGACCGGATCGAGCCACACGTGCGGGTCGAGCCCGCCGGTCTGTCCCTCTTTGGCGACCTTCTTGCCCCGGGCGTCGACGAGCTTGGGCAGGAGCTCGACCGTCGGTCCGTCGCGCCGGCCGGCCGCCTTCTCCACCGCGGGCTGGAAATCGCTCCCGAGGACGAACGCCACCTTGGCGTTCAGCAGCTGGTCGAGCTGGTCGGAGTTCAGCTCGAGGTCGTGCGGTTCGGCCCCGACCGGCGTGAGGTTCGTGACGCCGACGCGCGCCCCGCCCACCCGCTGCGCCGCGAACGCGACGGGATAGAACGCGGCCGCCACGCCGACCTGGCTGCGGGACGCGCCCGCCGGTTCGATGCGAACGCGGTCGTGACGACGGCCGCGACGGCCGCGACGGCGAGGACCGGGATCAACCATCTGCGCATAATGAGAATGAGTCTTATCACACTCGGGGCCTAGGATGGGAATCGATCTCAGATGAAGACCTCCGTCGCCAACCCCGTCCTGTCCGCAGAAGGCATCTCGTTCGCCTTCGGCGCCCATCGCGTCCTCGAGGACGTCGAGCTCGAGGTCTCCCCCGGCGAGTTCACGGCCCTCGTCGGCCCGAACGGTGCGGGGAAGTCGACCCTGCTGCGCATCGTGCTCGGGCTGCTCACGCCCCAAGCGGGCCGGGTCGAGGTGTTCGGCGCCTCGCCGCGGCGCCTCGCCGACCGTTGGCGCCTGGGGTACGTGCCGCAGCGTCCTCGCCTCGCACCCGACCTGCCGGCGACGGTCGAGGAGGTCGTCGCCGCCGGCCGCCTGGCCAAGCAGGGGTGGTGGCGCCGGGCGCGACCGGCCGACCGGGAGGCGGTGGGCCACGCGCTCGAGTCGGTCGCGCTCGAAGGGCTGCGCACGCAGCGGGTCGTCGAGCTCTCGGGCGGGCAACAGCAACGCGTGCTGATCGCCAAGGCGCTGGCCAGCGAGCCCGAGCTGCTCATCCTCGACGAGCCGATCGCGGGCGTCGACGCGCAGGCGCAGCGGCTGTTCCGCGACTCGCTCGTGCACCTGCTGCGCGACCACGGCGCCGCGGTGCTGCTCGTCTCGCACGAGCTCGGCGCGGTGGCCGACGACCTCGACCGCGTCGTCGTGCTGCGACGCCGCGTGCTGTTCGACGGGAAGCCCGGCGATCTCGCCGCGACCGGCGTCAGCCTCGGCGTGCACCGCGACGACCTGCCCCGCTGGCTCGAGGAGCTCACCGAGAACGGCGGGACGTGATGCCCGGGATGCCGTGGCCGCTGCCGTGGCCGTTCGACACCACGTACATGCAGCTGGCGCTGATCGCCGGTCTCGCCGTCGGCGCGTCGGCGCCCCTCATCGGCACCTTCCTCGTGCAGAAGCGCCTGTCGCTGCTCGGCGACGGCATCGGCCACGTCGCCGTGGCCGGGGTCGGGGCGGGCCTCCTGTTCGGGACCTCGCCGATGTGGACGGCGTTGGTCGTGGCGGTCGCCGCCGCGCTGGCCCTCGAGTGGCTGCGGTCGCGCGGGCGCACGTCGGGCGACCTCGCGCTGGCGCTCTTCTTCTACGGCGGGATCGCGGCGGGGGTCGTGCTGGCCGGCCGCTCGGCGACCAACGCCAACCTGCAGCCGTATCTCTTCGGGTCGATCCTCACCGTGACCGAGAACGACGTCTACACCGTCGTCGCGCTGGGCGCGCTGATCATTCTGGCGATCGGGCTCACGCACCGGGGGTTGTTGGCGGTCGTGCTGGACGAGGAAGCGGCGCACGTCGCCGGCATCCCGGTCGGCGTGCTCAATGCGCTCCTCGCCGCCCTGACCGCGGTCACGGTCGCCGCCGCGATGCGCGTGACGGGGGTGCTCCTCGTCGCCGCGCTCATGGTGCTGCCCGTCGCCACGAGCCGGGTCGTGGCGCGCTCCTTCCGCACGACGACGCTCGGCGCCGGGGCGGTCGGCATGGTCGCCGTCGTGCTCGGCTTGGCCGCGGCGCGGCAGTGGGCGCTCGCCGCCGGGGGCGCCATCGTGCTCGTCGCGGTGGTGCTGTTCACCGTCGCGTCGATCGCGGCGCCCCTCCGACGCGGCCGCGCCCGGGACGACGCCGGCGCCCTCCTGTCCGGGCCCGGCTGACGTCCGTCCCACGGCCTCGGCCACGAGACCTCGGTGTACGGTCCGAGCCGTGCGTCTCGAGGGGGAGATCGCGCTCGTCACCGGCTCCACCTCCGGGATCGGGAAGGCGATCGCGACGACGTTCGCCGCCGAAGGGGCGCGCGTCGTCGTGACCGGCCGCGACGCGAGCGCGCGGCGAGGCGACGGTCGCCGCGATCACGGGCGCCGGGGGCCAGGCCGCGTTCCACCCCGCCGACCTGTCGGACGAAGCGGCGTGTGCACAGCTCGTCTCCGCCACCGTCGAGCAGTTCGGTGGCGTCACCGTGCTCGTGAACAACGCGGTGGGGTCCACGGTCGACCAGACCGACGGCCCCGTCGCTCAGATGACGACGCCGAGCTGGGAAGCGAGCCTGCGGATCAACCTCACCGCGCCGATGTGGCTGGCGCCGCGCTGCGATCCCGCACATGATCGAGGCGGGGCACGGGTCGATCGTCAACATCTCGTCGCGCGCCGCCGAACGGGCCAGCCGCGGCCTGGCCGCGTACATCGCCAGCAAGGGCGGCCTCAACGCGCTGACCCGCTCGATCGCGGTCGACTACGCGGAGGCCAACGTCCGGTGCAACACGATCAGCCCCGGCTACGTGCTCAACGAGCGACGCGACGCCGACCTCTCCGACGGCGCGCCGTACCCGGCTCGAAGGGATGCACCTGACCCGCCTCGGAGAGGCCGACGACGTCGCCTACGCCGCCGTGTACCTGGCCAGTCGCGAGTCCGAGTTCGTCACCGGGCGTCAACCTCGCCCTCGACGGCGGCGGCAGCGCGGCGCGCGGCGCTGACGCTCGGCTGACGGGCGCCATGCATCCGCGGGTCGTCGCTCAGCGCCATCTCGACCTTCTCCTGGGAGCTGGACGCCGACCTCGCGTTCTACGCCGATGCGGGGATCACGAACGTGGGGATCTCGGTGGCGAAGCTCGAGCGATTCGGATGGGAGGACGGCACCCGTCGCGTGATCGACGCCGGGCTGCGGGTGACGAACCTCATCGGGCTCGGTCCGTTCCATCTCGCCGAGCCCGACCGCTGGGACGCACAGCGTGAGCGGATCGTGCGCGCCCTCGACACGGCGACCGCGGTGGGCGCCGAGTGCCTCGTGTTCACGACCGGTCCCGCCGGCCCGCTCCCGTGGGAGGAGGCCGCCGACGCCCTCGAGGCCGCCCTGGCGCCGGTGCTGCACGAGGCCCGCTCCCGCGGCGTCCCGTTCGCGATCGAGCACACGAACTCGCTGCGGGTCGACGTCGGCTTCGTCCACACCCTGGCCGACGCGATCGACCTCGCCCGCCGGCTCGACGCCGGCGTGTGCATGGAGGTCAACGCCTGCTGGGCGGAGCGCGGCCTCGCCGACACGATCACGGCCGGCGCCGACCGGCTCCGGCTCGTCCAGGTCAGCGACTTCGCGGTCGGGACGCTGTCGACGCCGAACCGGCTCGTGCCCGGCGACGGCGACATCCCGCTCGACCGCATCCTCGGCCAGGTGCTGGCGGCGGGCTACACGGGCTGCTTCGACCTCGAGCTCATCGGCCCTCGCATCGAGGAGGAGGGCTACGGCTCGGCGTGCCGGCGCAGCATCGAAGCGCTCGGCACGATGCTCGACTCGCTCGGCGCGTAACCCTTGCGGACGAGAAGCCGTCGGAGTAGACGATTCAGGCGCCGGAGCCGGGGGGCTTCGGCCGGACGAAGGGCAGGGACATGGCAGCAACGTCGACCACATCGACAGGGCAGCACGCGCAGCGGGCTGCGCGGGGGCGGGATCAGCGGCATCGTGTTCGTGGTGCTGTTCGTCGTCGGGTTCCTGATGACCACGGACACGCCCGACGGCGACGCGTCGAACAGAGAGTGGCTGAAGTATTTCCGCGACAGCGGAAACCGACGGATGCTCGTGATCGGCGCGTTGATCTTCGCGGTCGCCCTGCTCGGCTTCCTGCTGTTCCTCGGCGCCCTGCGGGAGCGCCTCCGCAATGCGTCGCCCGGTGGCGAGTGGGTCGCGACCGTCGGCGTTCGCGAGCGGGATCGCGTTCGTCGGCGCGGTGGTGGTGTTCGCCCTCGGCCAAGGCGTCCGTCGCGGCCGGTGTCCAGTTCGGCGACAACCCCGTTCCCCGAGACGCCGACATCATGCGCACCCTCACGAGCGTCGGGTTCGGCGCGATGCTCGTGTTCGGCGCGGCGTCGGCGGGCCTTCTGGTCATCACGACTTCGGTCGCGGGCGGGCGCGCCGGGCTTCTGTCGCGCTGGCTCGCGGTGACGGGCTACGTGGTCGGCGTCATCGTGCATCGTCGGCGGCTTGATCTTCTTCCCGTTCGTGCTGTTCGTGCTCTGGGTGCTGGCGGTCAGCATCGTCATGCTCCGGGGCTCGGGCGCGGCGGCCGCAGTCTGAGCCTCACGCCACCCATTGCATGGGGCCGAGGTGGTAGTGGCAGCGGGCGAGGAGCCGTTCCTCGCCGTCCGGCCACGTCGTGACGCGCAGCTCCGTGTGCGTGAGGTCGGCTGACGGCTCGAGCCGCAGCCATGCCAGCGGCGCGTCACGGGTCGCGCGCTCGCCGGCGGTCGCCAGCGCCGCCTCGGCCGTGGCGCGCTCGTCGTCCGTGAGGTACTGCCACACGATCGAGTGGAACACGACGGTGGCACGGTCGGGTGCGGGCTCGTCGAGCTGGCGCGCGAGCCAGTCGGGGATGTCGGCACGGTCGATCGCGACCGGCACGTCGCCGGGCGACGTCGAGCGCGGCACGCAGCATCGTGAAGCGCTCGGTCTGGCCCGGCCACACGTACGACAGGAGGGTGAGGCGGCCGTCCTCGGTGCGGGCATCGATCGGATCGCGATCGCAGCCGCGCCGTTCGGCGATCGTGATCGGCGCGCCGAAGGGCGGCCGGCCGTCCGCCCAGAGACCGGCGAAGCGCACCGGCGACGCGGCGTCGCCGTATCCGGTCCCGTCCGACTCGTACCAGTAGCGGTCGAAGCGGAGATTGAGCCCGGCGCTGCTGCCGACCTCGAGCACCCGCAGCGGGAGCCCGGTGTCACGGGCCACGACGAGGAAGCCGCCGACGAGCGCGGCCGACCGGCCCACCTCGTTCGTCTGTGGCGGCCGGGTGAGCGCATCGCGGACGGCGTCGGCATGGCTGTCGAGCACCGAGAGCATCGCCGGCCACGCCGCGGCGGCGTCGCCGTCGCCGCCGACCGACGGGAAGCGCGCCGCGAGCTCGGGCGCGCTGCCCGGCGAGCACCAGCCGGTGGACGCCGCCGAGGAACCGCAGCGGCACCGCCTCCTCGTAGCTCGTGTCGAGCTGGCCGGCGAGGAACCGTCCGACCGGTCCGCCGGCGAGGACGTCGTCGGCCATGCGCTCGAGAAGGTCGGCGTAGAACGGTGAGCCCATGCCGCTGCACGCGAGCTGATGGATGCGGATGATGCCGACGAGCGGCGGCTCGCTCACGTCGGCACGGTACCGGGTAGCGTCCGCGACTCATGACGCGGAGCGTGCTCGTCACCGGCGGCGCGAGCGGCATCGGGCGCGCCGCCGCGCTCCTCCTCGCCCGCGAGGGCGCGGCGGTGACGGTGGTCGACCGCGCCGCCGACGCCGCCGGCGACACGGCGCGCGAGATCACGTCTGCGGGCGGCAGCGCGATCGCCGCGCCGGCCGACGTCGGGAACGAAGATGATGTCGCGGCCGCGGTCGAGGAGCGCCGTCGACGCGTTCGGCGGGCTCGACGGCGTCGTGACGAGCGCCGGCGTCTTCCACGGCGGCGATCTCAAGCCGCTGGGCGAGGTCGCGCTCGACGACTTCCTGTTCGTGTTGCAGGTGAACCTCGCCGGCACGTTCCTTGCGATCAAGCACGCCGTGCCCCACCTCGTGGAACGGCGCGGCGCGGTCGTGACGATCGCGTCGACCGCCGCCCTGAAGGGCCACGGGTACGGCTCGGGCTACACCGCCAGCAAGGGCGGAGTGGCCGCGCTCACCCGGTTGGCGGCGGTGCAGTACGGGCCGCAGGGTGTGCGCGTCAACTGCATCTGCCCGGGCGGCGTCGACACGCCGATGACCGCCGGCACGTGGAGGACGCCCGAGGCGCAGGAGCGCATCCGGCGCATCGTGCCCCTGCAGCGGGTGGCGGAGCCGGAGGAGATCGCCTCGGTCGCCACCTTCCTGCTCTCGGACGGCGCCGCCCATCTCACCGGGCAGACGATCGCCGTCGACGGCGGCACGACGATCGCGTGAGCCGCTAGGACGCCGATGCCGATGAGCTCGACGAGCACGCCGTCGGGGTCGCGCACGGTTGCCATCTCGACGTCGCCGCCCGGGCCGGGGACCCGGATCCGGCGCGCGCCGGTGTCGAGGCCGAGGGCGTCGAGACGGGCCAGCGTGTCCGGGACGTCCACGAAGAACGACAGCAGGAAGAAGCCCGGTCCGCGGCGGAGCGGGCGGCGGCCGGGCGCCGGCGTCGCCGGTGACGTCCTCGGCGAACGCGACCAGCTCGACGATCCCCGCGTCCGGCGTGTCGGGGTCGCCGAGGAACACGGACCGCAGCCGGTTGCCCGGGGCGTCGAACAGCGTGCGCCAGTCTCCGTCGAACTCGTGGTCCATCAGCACTTGGAGGCCGAGCCCGTCGCGGTAGAAGCGGAGGCTGGCTGTCGACGTCACGCGTGTAGACGGCGCTGTGATGGACGTGCGCCACGTCAGCCGCCTTCGAGCATGTCGGTGGGGTCAAGCGGGCTGCGCAGGGTGATGCCGCCGTCGGCCACGAGCACGTGGCCCGTGACCCAGTCGAGCTGCACGAGTGCGACGATCGCGGCGGCGATCTCGTCCGCCGTGCCGACGCGTCCGAGCGCGGCTCGCTCGGAGACGAGCTCGCGGTAGCCCGGGAGCTGATCGGTGGCCGCGAACATCGGCGTGTCGGTGCAGCCGGGCGCGATCGCGTTGACCCGGATGCCGTGATGACCCATCTCGGCTGCCGCCACCCGCACCAGCTGGTGCACGGCGGCCTTCGACGTCGAGTAGTTGACGATGCCGCGGTCGCTCACGATCCCCGAGACCGACCCGGTCGCGACGATTGCCCCCGGCTGGCCGGCCGCCACCATCGCCCGCGCCGGCCTCGCGGAAGCACAGGAACACGCCCCGGATGTTGACGCGATGGACGCGGTCCCACTCGTCCGCGCTCATCTGCAGGATCGGCGACATGCCGCCGACCCCCGCCGCGAGAACGGCGACGCGAGGCGGGCCCAGCTCGTCGACGACCCGCTGCACCGCGGCGACGACGTCACCCTCGTCGCTCACGTCGCATTTCACCGCGAGGTCGCCGTCTCCTTCCTGCGCCTGCAGATCGAGGACTGCCACTCGAGCGCCCCCGTCACGCAGGCGCGCCGCGGTCGCGGCGCCGATGCCGCTCGCGCCGCCCGTCACGAGGGCGACGGCTCCGTCGAGGTCCACGGGCATCTCCTTTGGCGCCGTCACGAGGTCCGGCTCTGCTCCGGCGGGCGGCAAAGCCGCCTCCTCCGCGACGGTAACGTCCCGCCGTGGCGGCTGACAGTGACGTCAGGGTGTGGTTCGGGTTGTTCCTCCCCCAGTTACGCATGTCATTCGACACGATCCTCGAGCGGACACTCGCCGCCGAGGCGGCCGGGTTCGATTCGGTGTGGCTGATGGACCACCTCGCCGCCCCGGCCGCGCCCGAGTGGGACACGCTCGAGGGCTGGACGCTCGCGGCCGGGCTGGCGACGCGCACGAGCCGGATCCGGCTCGGCCACCTGGTGACCTGCGACCCGTTCCGCCACCCCGCGGTGCTGGCGAAGATGGCGGCCACGCTCGACGTGCTCAGCGACGGCCGGCTCGAGCTCGGGCTCGGCTGGGGATCGGTCGACGCCGAGCTGCGCACGTTCGGGATCGACGCCGGGCCGGCGCCGGAGCGAGCGGCGCGTCTCCGCGAGACGCTCGAGATCCTCCCGCGCATGTTCACGGGTGAGCCGTTCGACTACACGGGCGCGCACTACGAGTTGGCCGGCGCCGTCGGCCGGCCCGTCCCGGTGCAGAAGCGCGTCCCGGTCCACATCGGCGGCGCGGGCCCGAAGCTCACCATGCCCCTCGTGCGCGAGTTCGCCGACTGGTGGAACTGCCCGTCCTACGCGGCCGACCGGCTCGCGGAGGTGCGACCACTCGCCGGCGACGCTCGCGTGTCGGTGCAGCACCCGGTCGGCCTGGCCGCCGGCGACGCCGACCGTGACGAGGTCGCCGCGATCGTGCACGCGCGCGGTTCGGGAGCTGGGGCGGTGTCGTGACCGGTACGCCGTCGCAGGTCGCTGACGCGCTCGTCGGCGACGTCGAGTTGGGCGCCCGAGGATTCGTGCTCCAGTTCCACGACTTCGGCGCCACCGCCACGCTCGAGCGATTCATGAGCGACGTCGCGCCCGCCGTGCGCGCGCCGCGGCCCTGGGTAACCTGCGACGGCGAAGGAGATTGACGTGCCTTCGATCTTCACGAAGATCATCGACGGCGAGATCCCGGGCGTCTTCGTGTGGCGCGATCCGCAGTGCGTCGCGATCCTGTCGATCGCGCCGATGAACCCCGGCCACACGCTCGTCGTGCCGCGCCGCGAGGTCGACCACTGGATCGACCTCGATCCTGTCCTGGCGCGCCACCTGTTCACGGTCGCGCAGACCATCGGCAAGGCCCAGGAGCAGGCGTTCCGGCCGCGCCGCATCGGCGTGATGATCGTCGGCGACGAGGTGCCGCACACGCACATCCACGTCGTGCCGATCAACTCCGCCGGCGAGCTGTCGTTCGCGCACGCCGACCACAACCCGCCGGAAGGGTCGCTCGATGCGGCCGCCGAGCAGATCCGCGCCGCCCTGCGCGACGTCGGCGCCGAGCACGTCGCCGACTGACTCAGGCCGTCGCCGCCCACGTGGGCCGTTTCTGATCGCGTACGTCGGGTAGCAGACCCGCATGACCACCGTGCTGATCGTCGCGCTCGCTGTGCTCGTGCTCGCTCTCCTCTTCTTCGGGCTCCCGCGCCGCCGGTTCCGCCGTCGGTGGGGCTCGCGCTCGCGCTTCGGGCGTGGCCCGGTCACCGGCCGTTGGGGCCGCCGCATCTAGCGATCTGAAACGAGCCTGACGGGCCGGCGCGGGCCGCACCTAACATCGCCGTCCGTGGGGTCGGCGGAAGAGTGGGCGAAGCGCGACGCGGCCGTCGTCTGGCACGGCTTCACGCAGATGGCCTGCTACACGGAGAACGCGCCGGTCATCGTGGAGTCGGCCGAGGGGCACGAGCTCATCGACGTCGACGGGCGCCGGTACCTCGACGCGATCTCCTCGCTCTGGGTCACGACGCTCGGCCACCGGGTGCCCGAGCTCGATCAGGCCGCGCGTGACCAGCTCGACCGGGTGGCGCACTCGACGATGCTCGGCAACGGCAACCGCGCCGCGATCGAGCTGGCCGAGGCCCTGGCGCAGGTCGTGCCCGTCGACGGACCGCACTTCCTGTTCGCGTCGGACGGCGCGGCCGCCGTCGAGCAGGCGCTGAAGATCGCCTTCCAGTACTGGGTGAACCGGGGCGTGGAGGGGCGCACGACGTACCTCGCCTTCGGCGGCGCGTACCACGGCGACACCGTGGGCGGGCTCTCGCTCGGCGCGGGCGGGTTCGGCACCGAGATGTTCGACCCGCTGCGGTTCCCCGTCCGGCGCGCCCCGGGATTCGACGACCCCCGTTGCTTCGAGGTCGCGTCGCGCCTGGTCGCCGAGCACGCCGACGAGCTCGCCGCCGTCGTCGTCGAGCCGCTCGTACAGGGCGCGGCCGGGATGCAGGTGGCGGCGCCTTCCGCGTTCGCCGAGCTCGCCGACGCGTGCCGCGAGCACGCGGTGCTGCTCGTGTGCGACGAGGTGGCGACGGGGTTCGGGCGCACCGGCACGTTGTTCGCATCCGAGCAATGCGGGCTCCGTCCCGACCTGCTGTGCCTGGGCAAGGGACTGACCGGCGGCTACCTCCCTCAATCCGCGACCGTCGCCGGCCAGCGCGTGTTCGACGCCTTCCTCGGACCCGATCTCTCCGAGCAGACGCTGTACCACGGCCACTCGTACGGTGGGAACGCGCTGGCGTGCGCGGTCGCCCGGCGCCACCTCGAGCTCCTCGACGAGCTCGACGTGCTCGCCAACGTGCGCGCCCGATCCGCCGAGCTGCAGGACATGCTGGATGAACAGGTCGCGCCGCACCCCGCCGTTCGGGAGGTACGGCTGCAGGGGCTCATGGGCGGGATCGAGCTCGCGCCGCCGCGCGACGGCCTGCGCTGGGGCCGGCGGGTCTGCGCGGCCGCCGTCGAGCGGGGCGTGTTGCTGCGTCCCCTGGGCGACGTCGTCGTGGTCATGCCGCCGCTCACGATCACCACGCCCGAGCTGCGCCGGATCGTCGACGCGCTGTCGGGCGCGATCGACGAGGTGACCGCGGGGTGAGCTGGCGCGACTGGGCCGGCGCCGAAGCCGCCGCGATCCGGGACGCCGGCCGCTGGCGCGAGCCGCGCGACCTCGACGCCGCCGGGCCCGAGGGGAAGCTCGTCCCCGACGGCCGCCCCGTCGTGTCGTTCGCGTCGAACGACTACCTCGGTCTCACCCAGCACCCGGAGGTCGTGGCCGCGGCGCACGCCGCGCTCGACCGGTGGGGCGCGGGGTCCGGCTCCGCTCGCCTGATCGTGGGCTCGCGCCCCGTGCACGCCGACCTCGAAACGGCGCTCGCGGACTGGAAGCGCACCGAGCGCGCCGTGCTCTTCCCGACCGGGTTCGCGACGAACCTCGGCGTCCTCACGACGTTCGGCGCGCCCGGCGTGCTCGTCTGCTCCGACGAGCTCAACCACGCGTCGATCATCGACGGATGCCGACTGAGCCGCGCCCGGGTCGAGGTGTACCGCCACCGTGACCTCGACCACGTCGAGCACCTGCTCACCACCGTCCCTGCCGAGCGCGCCGTGGTCGTCACCGACACGGTGTTCTCGATGGACGGCGACGTCGCCGACGTCGACGCCCTCGCCGAGCTGTGCGCCCGCCGGGGCGCGTTGCTCGTGCTCGACGAGGCGCACGCGGTGCTCGGACCCGATCCCGACCTCACCGGGCGCGACGCGCTGCGCATCGGCACGCTGTCGAAGACCGTCGGCGCCCTCGGAGGCTTCGTCGCCGGGCCCGCCCACCTCACCGAGCTGATCGTGAACCGGGCCCGCTCGTACATCTTCACGACCGCCCTCTCCCCCGCGGACAGCGCCGCCGCCCTCGCCGCCGTCGGCGTCATTCGCTCCACCGAGGGCAGCGAGCTCGATGACGCGCCTGCGCGACAACGTCGAGCGGCTCCGGCCCGGCCACCCATCGCCGATCGTCCCCGTCGTCTTCGGGGACGAGGCGCGCACCCTCTCCGCGGCGGCGGCGCTGCTCGACCAGGGCATGCTCGTCCCCGCGATCCGGCCGCCGACGGTGCCGCCGGACACCGCGCGCCTGCGGGTCGCGCTGTCGGCCGCGCACGCGCCGTCGCAGGTCGACGCGCTGGCGGCCGCGATCGCAGACCTGTGACGGCGCGACCGGCGCGGCTCGTCTTCGTCGCCGGCACCGGCACCGCGGTGGGCAAGACGTGGACGGCGGCCGCGGTGTTGGCGCGGCTCGGCAACGCCGGACTGCGCGTCGGCGCCCGCAAGCCCGCGCAGTCGTTCGACGCCGGCGACGGGCCCACCGACGCCGACGTCCTCGCGGGCGCGACCGGCGAGCCGCCCCACGACATCTGCCCACCCCATCGCTGGTACAGCAGAGCGCTCGCGCCTCCGATGGCGGCCGACGCGCTCGGCGCGCCACCCTTCACCGTCGGTGATCTGGTCGGCGAACTGTGTTGGCCCGACGGCATCGACGTCGGTCTGGTCGAAGGCGTGGGCGGCCCACGGTCACCGATCGCCGCCGACGGCGACAACGTGACGCTCGCATCGGCGATCGCGCCCGACCTCGTGCTGCTCGTCGCCGAAGCCGGACTCGGCGCCGTGAGCGCCGTGCGCATGTCGGTCGACGCCTTCGCGGGCGCGCCCATCCTCGTGGTGCTGAACCGGTACGACGAGGACGACGTGGTCCAACACGGAAATCGGGACTGGCTCCGCGACCGAGACGGCTACGACGTCGTCACCGGACCCGAGACCGCCGCGGCACGAATCGTTCCCTAGGCGTTGGTTGTGCCTTCATCCAGGTCTCATCCCCGCTGGGGCAGACTTTTGGCCGTGGCGTCCGACCCGGGTGGAGGCGACGCGCCCACCGCCGCCGACCGCGGCATCGCCCTGACACTCGTGCTCGTCTCGGCGGGTGCGACGGCGCTCGTGACTGCCCGGAAGTTCTCCACTCCGAACCGAGCCGGGTTGCTCGCGTCGCGTTCGCGGCCTTCGCGGTGGCGCTCGGTGTCGGCCGATGGCGGCGGGCGCTCCGCATGCCCACAGTCCTCGTCGTCACTGCCGCTCTCCTCGTCGTCGGAGTCGCCCGCTGGCCCCGCGACTCGACCGACATCTGGTCCTACGCCGCGTACGGCCGCATGGTCAGCGTGTACGGCGCGAGCCCGTACCGCCACGTCCCGGTCGAGTTCTCGAACGACCGCGCGATCCGGCGGGTGAAGCCCATGTGGCAGAACACCAGCTCGGTCTACGGGCCGTTGTGGAACGGGATCTCGGCCGGAGTCGTGTCGGTCACGCACACGAGCTCTCAGTCGACTCGCATGTGGTTCCAGTCACTGGCGGCGCTGTCGGTGTTCCTCGCGGTGTTGCTGATCGCTCGCCGGACTCGAAGCCCCGCCGCTGTTGCATTGATCGGCTTGAACCCGCTCATCATCTACGACGTCGTGAACGGCGGGCACAACGACGCGCTCGTCGGCCTGGCGCTTCTCGTCGGCGTGCTCCTCGCATCGCGAGAACGGTTCGCTCTCGCCGCGTTGGCCATCGCGCTCGGCGCGCTGGTCAAGCTGGTCGCGCTCCTCGGGCTCGTCGCGCTGATCGTCTGGATCCTGCGAAAGCGGGGTGTGCGCCCGGCGGCAATCGCGACTGGCGTCGGGGGCGGCGTCGTCGCCGTCGGCTACGCGCTGAGTGGAGGGCTCGACGCGCTCACACCTCTCCGAGATGCGCGGCTGCAGATGAGCCGCAACTCGATCTGGCTCCTCAGCAACTCGGAAGGGCGCACCAACTTGTTCGGGTTCGGACGCGTCCACTCGTTCTCGCACGACTTCCTGCAATCCGCGGCCACGCTTTCGGCGATCACGATCTTCCTGCTCGCCGCCGTGCTCGTGGCCGGGCACCTGCGGGACAAGACGCCGGCGCTGGTCGTCGGCGGCGCGCTTGTCGCCTACCTGCTGGCCGGGACGTACGTGCTGCCCTGGTACGCGGCGTGGGCGCTCCCGGTGCTCGTGCTCGAGTGGCGCTCGATGATGACGCGCCTCGTGCTCACGTTCTCTGCGCTGTCCCTCGTCGCCTACCAATACCGCCAGGGCGTCCCCCACTCGCTGACGTACAAGGCCCTGTTCGCGTCGAACGTCGTGTTGGTCTTGTTCGAGGTGGCGGTCATCGTCGCCCTGGTCGTCATGGTCATGCGTCAACGTCGACCCCAACGCGAGCGCGTCGAGGCTGCCGGCCCACCGACACCGGTGCCGGCCCGCCTCGACTGACGCTCAGCTGATCGTCAGCGCGGGAGCGGGGAACGCCGGCCACCGAGGGTATCAGGCGTTGATCGTGATCCCGAAGTTGGCGTTGATGATGACGTTGTTGTCACCAACGACCGTGTTGTTCGAGTTTTGCTTCCCTCGTTCGAGATTGACGTTGTATCGGCGGTTAGGGCTTGGATTGTCGTTCGGGCCGTGGGTTTTTATTGGTTTCACCGGCTGCGCTCGCGCACCGCGTGTCGCCTCCGGAGCCGCCGCCGTGGCGCCGACGCCCCGACCACGCCGCAATGCGACTGGCCGCCGAGATCCACGGCCGCCGGCGCTGTGCCGGGTCCGCCACGGGCACGGCCGCCACGGGCGGGTCGACGGCTGCCGGAGCGGCCGCCGCCTCCGTCGCCGCGCTCCCGACGGGCGGGAAGACGTTCGCCGACGCGCCGACGTTGCCGTTGATGATCAGGTCGGAGTTCCCGATGATCGAGTTGTTCGAGTTGTTGTCGCCTTCGTTCGAGATGTGGACGTTGGAGATCGGCGACGATGCTCGCTGCCAAGGAGCGTCAGATCTTGGCCGTTCGCATCGCGATCGTGACGCGCAGCACGCAATGGGAATTCGATGCCACCACGAAGCAATGCGTCGCCGTCACTCCGGGGCCGATCAAGATGCTCGACGATACGGTCTCGGTAGCCTTGACCGGCGACGAGAAGTGCTACCTGATACAAAGTCCTGGAAACTGTCGTTCCCCTTCGGAACGCCCTTTGGAACGCCTCATGAGCCACTCCTACACTGGACAACCCGCGCTGAAACATTTCCACCAGCGATAGACACCCCGGTGCGCAACGTGGCGTCGGCCTCTTCATCGCCTTGCTGGTGATGGTGGCACTGAAGTCGCCGGCATCGCCCTCATCCGCTCCGCGGATACGGCCACAGTCGTCGCCGGCAACCTCGCCTTCAAGCAGTCCGCGGTCAACGCCGTCGACCGCAGCGTCGAACAGGCGATCAAGGCGCTCTTCAGCAATACGTAGTCGTCAGGCGCTCGCCCGGCAAAACCAGTATCGCCTCAGCATCTCTGCCCGCGCCTTCGTATCGGTCACAACGCCAGGGAAGGCGTCCCAGCCCATCCAGACCGCGCCCATGCCCACCGAGCGTCAGGTACCGCCTTCGGATAGATGGTCGAGGGCAATAAACTCGCCGGCGAGCTTCCAAGGGCTGCGGATGGGGGCCGGTATGATCATCGTCCCCAGGTGGATGCGGCTGGTTACCATCGCCGCGGCGGTCAGGGTAATCATCGGGTCCGTGCACCAGACCGCGTCGCCGAGGAACAGGTGATCCGCAACTGGCTGTTTCGGCTGTTCTGGCAATGTCGACTATATGGCGGGGGGTGTTATAAGGGAGTGTGAGACCGTATTTCATGGTTTGGATCCTTGCGGGGAGGGATAGGGTTGGTCAGAATACTAATTCTATTATAGAACCCTGGGGCGTTCCTGTGCAGACTGGTATATAGAGAAAGAAAAAGGTCTGAAACGCAATATAATAAAAAGAGCAGCCATCTTGGCTGCTCTCTCCATGTGTAACCGCGGTTACTTATCTTCTCCGGTACGGTTCTGCTGGCGGATGCGAATGCGCTCGCTAGGTCGCGCAGCAAGTTCTACATCTTTCGGCCTGCTCGGTCACCACCAGGTCGTTGGCCAGCTCGTCCAGGATCGCCGATTGGGTATCCTCATCCAGGCTGAGCATCGCGTCGCTGAAGCGCTTGAGCGAATGGATGGCCTGGCGGACCGGGTCAGGCGGGGTGGCGGCGCGTTTCTCGCCTTTGGAGTTTGGCGCGCTTGTTCGTCAGCTCGGCCACATCGTCGGAGGTCAGGTTCTTCTGGATGCTGGTGCGCAGCAGCGGCTCCCACTGTTCGGGCGGCGCGTCCAGCACTTCGCGCAGCACCCGCTCGGGGACGCGGTAGCGGTCGGCCAGCTCGAGCAGGGGGGTGGGCAGGTCGAGGATGTCGAGGAGCTGCGACATGCGCGGGCGGGTCACGTTCATGATCGGGATGATCTTATCCCACAGCCCGGGCGGCATGCGCTGGGCGCGCGCCTGGCGGAAATAGTCGAATTCGTCGGCTTCGTCTCCCTGGGGAGCGATGCCCATCTCCGCCAGGATCAAGGAGGCCACTTCGCAGGCCTGCCCAACAGCGGAAGGCGGTTCGGCGTGACGGTTTTCGAGCACCTGGCGCATGCGCGTAGGCGCGGCTGACCACTTCAACGCGCAGCAGCGGCTCCTCTTTAATGCCCTTGCAGGCGCTGTTGGGCGGTTTGCAGGCAGGCGGCCCAAAAACGGCGCTCGCCGGTCTCGATCTGGAAGATGTAGCTGCCATCGCTGGCTCGACCCAACTGCCGGTGATGGGCTTGATCTGCCCGTGCTCGCCGAAAGACAGCCCCATTTTAGCAGCCGGTCGACCTGCTCCTGCATGGCAGTATCGCTGCGCGCCATGGTTAGCCATTGGCGGGCGGCCTGATAGCAATCGATTTTACCTGAGTAGAAAGGCTGTCGAAGTGTGGTAGGGAGCAGCCTGCGCGGTTGGAAGCGGTCGGGATCATCTGCGAAGGTCTGAGCCGCTCGATCCGCTCGACTTGCGGCGCTTCAGGTTGAGCGAGCACGTGTGGGCCGGAGAAGAGTGAGCCTGTCCCGGCCGGGGTTTCGTCTG
>CAVVDV010000003.1:0-560376 GCA_963747195.1 uncultured Actinomycetes bacterium | reverse complement strand
TACGGCTCCCGCTCGCCGATCTCGTCCAGGAGCCGTCGGCGATAGCGCTCGACGTAGAGCTCGTAGAGGTCGTCGCTGAGGCGCGCCCGGAAGTACGTGAGATGCGTCCCCTTGACCCATTCGAGGACGTCCTCCGAGGACGCGAGGTGGTGGACGTACACCTGCAGCCGGACGTGCTGCTCGCCGAACCCGAGCTCGTCGAGGAGCTCGGCGTAGGACTCGGGGGCGAGGACGCGTTTCGCGGGATCGGGCGGCGGATCGGCGGCGAACACGTCGGCGAACGGCGCTTCGGCGGCGACGGCCATGCCCACCGTGTGCGACGGATGGTCGCCGTTGGCCGGAACCTGCACTGCGATCTGGCCCCTCGGCGGGATCTCGCGGGTCAGGCGGGCGAGCAGCCGGCGGTGGTCGGGCAGCCAGTGCAACGCCGCGTTCGAGAACACGACGTCGTACGGGGCTGGGTTCCCACGTGGCGATGTCACCCTCCTCGAAGCGCACGCCGTCGCCGGCGAAGGCGTTCGCCCGTTCCAACATCGCCGATGAGTTGTCGACGCCGACCGTCTCGGAAGCCTCGGAGGAGTCGGTGCAGCTCCCGGGTGAGCTCGCCGGTGCCGCAGCCGAGATCGACGACCCGGCCGCCCGGAACCGGCTGCACGAGGGCCGCAGATCCCAGAACGGTCGAGTGCGTTCGGCCTTGAAGCGTTCGTACTGATCCGGGTCCCACTGCGTCGCGCCTGAGCTCGTCACGCCGGTCACTCCGCCTTTCCGTGGAAGCATGCAGCTATGGGCATCCTGCCTGATTCCGGACGGGCGGCGGAGCGGCTCGACCGCGAGCCGATGGGCTGGATCACGACGGTCGCGGCGAGTGGCCGCCCGCAGACGTCACCGGTCTGGTTCGTCGTCCACGACGATGCGATCTACATCCAGAGCCAGGCCGCCGCAGCGAAGCTGCGCAACATCCGGACGAACGGCAAGGTGAGCTTCCATCTCGACGGGGACGGCGCCGGCGGTGACATCGTCACGATCGACGCCGACGCTGAGATCCTCGACGGGCCGCCGCCGGGCGTGCTCGATGCCTACTCGGAGAAGTACGGGCGCGTGATCCGGGAGCGCATTCGGAGCACGCCCGAGGCGATGATCGACGAGTACCCCACGACCGTGCGCCTCATCCCGCGGCGCGTCAGGGCCTGGTAGGCGCGCGCTTCCGGACCTTCCAGATCTGCTCGGCGGGCCAGCGGCGGGCCCAGTCGTGGGGCGCGAAGTCGTCGTACGTCGTCGTCGCGTCTTCGCGCGGGCCGCAGCTCGATGAAGTCCTCGACCGAGAGCCCGTGCTCGCGAAACAGACGGAACCACTCACCATGCGGGATCTGGAAGTCGATGGTGCCGTCGCCGAGCTCGAGGCGCCCGAGGCCGAAGTACGAGCGGTGCAACTTCGTGTCCTGACGTTCGCGCCGCTCGTCCCACGTCAGGTACAGGAGCGGCGAGGTCTGGGCGAACGCCAGGAGGCCGCCGGGGCGGAGCAGACGTGCGACCTCGGGCACCGTCACGCCGGGGATCGCAGAAGCTCATCGCCCCGTGATCGCAGAAGACGACGTCGAACGACGCGTCCCGGAAGGGGACTGCCTCGCCGCTGGCGGCGACGAGCGGGACGGCAACACGCGCGGCATCGCGATTCGCGACCGCGTGCTTCAGCTGCCCGAGCGACTGGTCGAGCCCGACCGGCCGGGCCGCCCGTGCCGCCAACGCGACCGACCACTGGCCGGCGCCGCAGCCGAGCTCGAGCACATCGAGGCCGCCGACGTCCCCGAGGACACCCAACTCCGACTCGGGGATCCGCCACGCTCCCCAGGCGAGCGCGCGACCCGCCAGGTCCCCGCCGTGCACGGCTTGGTAGTCGTCGGCATCGGCGTCCCAGAACTCGCGGTTGTGGCGCTCGTGCGGATGGCTCTCGCTCACGCAGAGTCGATGAGCTTCTCGCGCGCTTCCCGCTGCTTCTTCCACTCGTCGAGGAAGGCCTTGCGTCCCGCCTTGGCCGCCGAACCGGCCGACCGCACGTTGGCGTCGACCTCGTCGGCGAGCGTCGAGAACGCGTCGCCGATGCCGTCGACCGCCTCCTCCATCTGCTTGGCGGCGTTCTTCCACGCATCGCCGCTGGCGTCGGCGGCCTGGTCGAGCTTCGTCCGCGTCTCCGCCTGGCGCTTCCGGAGGGCGTCGATCGCCTTGTCGAACCGATCGCGAGCGTCGGCGCCGGCCAGGTTCGCCTGGACCTTCAGCTCGTCCATCTGCTGCTGGAGCTTCTCGAGTGCTTCGCGGGCCTTCGCGCGGTACTCGTCCTGCGTGGCCATGGCTGCTCCTCCTGCTGTACCGGCGTGGTGTCTCCCACGCTACGCCGTGCGTGCCGCGGGCGGTACCGTGCACGCACACCAGGGAGGACGAGTTGGCCGTCACCGATGCGCGTATCGATCTGAAGTTCGTCGACGCCGACGGTCACGTGCTCGAACATCCCAACAAGATGCTCGAGTACGCGCCCGAGGAGTACCGCGACCGCATCTGGCACATCGAGACCGACGATGACGGCAACGAGTGGGTCGTCTGGGACGGCAGCCGTGATCCCGCGAACTACTTCGCGCTGGCAGGCGCCGGGGGGATGAGCACCGAGGAGCAGGCGAAGATCGCCGCCGGCGAACGCAAGTACACCGAGCTCCGACCGGGCGCGTTCGAGCCCGCACCGCGCATCGCCGACCTCGACACCGAACGCATCAGTCAGACCGTGCTCTATCCGACGACGCTGCTCGGGATCGCGGGCGTGAAGGACCTCGACGTCGCCGTCGCGCAGTGCCGCGCGTACAACGACTGGCTCGCCGACTTCTGCAGCCACGCACCCGACCGGTTGTTCGGCATCGCGATCATCCCGCAGCAGGACGTCGAGGCGGCGGCAGCGGAGATCCGGCGCGCCTCGAAGGCGCCGAACCTCGTGGGGACGTTCATACGGCCGAACCCGGTCGTCGAATGGCGGCACTTCCACGACCGCGTCTACGACCCGATGTGGCAGGCGGCGTCCGACGTGGGTTGGCCGATCGGGCTCCATCCCTACCTCGCCGCCGACGTGCCCGGCGCGGTCGAGGGGCTCCGGCTCAACAAGGTCCAGTCGGAGGCGTCAATCCTCCGGTACCAGTCCCGGATGAACATCCGGAACATCTTCTACACGCAGGCGATCGGCAACCCCGTCGACATGATGACGAGCCTGGCGTTCCTCCTCGCCGGCGGCGTGTGCGAACGGTTCCCGGATCTTCGCTTCATCGTGCTCGAGACGAACGGCGGTTGGATCACGCCGTGGATGGAACGCCTCGACCACAACGCCAAGACGTTCCCGTGGGACGTCCCCGACTGCAAGCTGCCGCCGTCCGAGTACTTCCGCCGCCAGTGCTACATCAGCTTCGACGCCGACGAGGAGACGTTGGCGATCGCCGCCGAGTCGCCCTACGTCGGGGCGGACCGGATCATCTGGGCGTCCGACTACCCGCATCCGGACGCCAAGTTCCCGGGGACGGTCGACGAGCTGCTCGAGAACATCGGGAAGCTGGACGCCGAGGCGCAGCACGACATCGCCTGGCGCAACGCGCAGCGCCTCTACCGGCTGCCCTGAGCAACGCCGGGCGCTCAGCCCTTCGGCAGCACGACGAACGCGATCGCGGCGAAGTGCAGGACCAGCGCCACCAGCACGAACACGTGGAAGAGCTCGTGGTAGCCGAACACCTCGGGCCAGGGGTCGGGTCGCCGGGCGGCGTGGATCACCGCGCCGACCGTGTACGACACGCCGCCGAAGAAGATCAAGAGGAAGCCGACGACGCCGAGCGACGTCCAGAGCTGGGGGACGCCGATGACGGCGACCCAGCCCAGCGTGATGTACACGGCGGTCACCCAGCCCTTCGGCGGCCGGTACCAGATCCATTCGAGCGCGATCCCGGTCAGGGCGCCGAGCCACACCGCCGAGAAGACGATCGCGCGCACCACGCCTGAGAGGGCGAGGAGCGAGATCGGCGTGTAGCTCCCCGCGATCAGCAGGTAGATGCCGGTGTGGTCGAGCTTGGTGAGCACGCGGGCCTGCTCGGCCGACCAGGTTCCGCGGTGCAGGAGCGCGCTCGCGCCGAGCATCCCCGACACCGAGAGCGCGTAGACGGCGGCGGCCCAGGTGGCGAGGCCGCGCGGCGCCGTCGCGACGAGGACGGCGCCGGCGACCAGGGAGACGTAGAGGCCGTAGTAGTGCGACAACCCGCGGTAGCGGGGCTTGACCGCGATGGCCTCGGCGACGGAGGCGTCGCGCACGCGCCGCTACTGAGGCTCTGGCGTCGTCGAGTCGGCGGCCCGCTCGGCTCGGCGGGCGAGGCCGCGCGCCTCGAGGCTCCGGGTCCACGGGGCGAGGAAGACTCCGGCGACCGACGGACGCGATCGCAACGGTGATGATCGCGGCGCCGAGGAAGATCGCCACGATCACCGTCAGCAGGAACACGACGGCGGCGTCGATCACCCAGTGGACGAGCAGCGGCCGCGGGTCCCGAGGCGGGAGCGGACGCGGCGCGTCGCCGTCGGCCAACGCCGGCCTACGCGGTGGGCGAGAAGTCGGTCATCTTGACCGGCCCCTCGCGCTCGATCTTCGGCCGCCGTGGCGGACGAGCGCGGCTCGACGTCGACGCCGATGGCCTCCGCCCGGAGCGCGCCGACCGTGCACCGCTCGCGGGGCCGGTATCGGAACGGGTCGTACGGAAGAACTCTCGCATCGCGTTCTGGTGCGTCATCGGTTGATCTCGGCGTCGGTGAGGTCGGTGCCCGCGAACTCGCTCCATGAGCCGCTCGGGCGCGCGCGGCCACGTGGTGTCCGAGTGCGGGTAGTCGATCTCGACGGTGATGCGGTCGACGCCGATGTCGCGGGCCATGCTTCACGCCGACCGCGTCGGAGATGAAGCACAGCACGACGTGCTCCATGAACACCTCGCTCGGCATCTTCGAGCCGAAGTCGGCGCCCGTCCACGCCTTGTGCACGCTGTAGCTGTGGTCGAGGCGCTCGAGGAAGTACGGGATCCAGCCGATCCCGCCCTCGGAGAGCGCGACCGTCACGTCGGGGAACTTCTTGAACACCGGCGAGTGGATGAGGTCGGCGGCGGCACTGCACGATGTTCATCGGCTGCAGGACGATCATCACGTCGATCGGCGCGTCGGCGGCCGTCATCACGAGCTTCGACGACGACCCGATGTGCATGCAGACGATCGTCCCCTCGTCGGAGCACGCCTGCCAGAACGGGTCCCAGTGATCGGAGTGCAGGCTCGGCAGCCCGAGCGGCTCCGGGTTCTCCGGGAACGTGACCGCGTGGCACCCCTTCTTCGCGACGCGGTGGATCTCGTCCGCGCAGCGCCTCGGGATCCCAGATCGTCGGGATCGCGAGCGGGATGAACCGCCCGGGTGCGTGCCGCACCACTCGTCGATGTGCCAGTCGTTGTACGCCTGCGCCAGAGCGAGCGCCGCTGTCCTTGTCGTCGAGGGCGGCGAAGAGGCGGCCGGCGAACCCGGGCAGCGCGGGAAGTTGAGCGAGCCGAGGACGCCGTTGGCGTTCATGTCGAGGATGCGCTTCTCGATGTCGAAGCACCCGTCGCGGATCTCGTCGAAGCTGACGTCGGGTCGATCCCGTACTCCTCGGGCGGGCGGCCCGGCGACCGCGTTGAGCCCGATGTTCGGCACCTCGAAGCTCCTGGAACTGCCAGACGTCGGTGCCGTCGTCCTTGTGGATGACCTTGGGCGCGATGTCCCGGTACTTGGCGGGAAGGTGGCGCTCGAACAGGTCGGGCGGCTCGACGACGTGGTCGTCGACGCTGACGATGATCATGTCGTCGGTGCGCACCGCGTCCCCCTTCGTCGTCTCGCGCCCCGAGCGTACCGTGGCCGCGGGACGAGGACGCACGGCCCGTGAGATGACCAGGTAGCGGCGCGACCATGGCGGTTATGCCCGACACCGTGGTCCTCGACGTCCGGGGCGTGCAGTGGGCGAGCGAGAAGGCTCGGGTCGAAGCGATCCTCGGGCGCCGTCCCGGAGTGCTGAGTGTCGAGGCAAATCCCGTCGCGCAGAACGCCACGATCACGTTCGACGGCGCTCAGACCTCGGTCGGGACGCTGCGCGACTGGGTACGCGACTGCGGTTACCACTGCGCCGGCCAGTCCGTGCCGAACCACGTGTGCGATCCGCTCGCCACGGGGGATGACGGTCACGACGCGCACGACGACATGTCGATGGCATCGATGGTCACGGACATGCGCAACCGCTTCCTCGTGGCCGCGCTGTTCTCGATTCCGATCGTGCTGTGGTCGCCGATCGGTCGCGACGTCCTGAACTTCTCGGTGGCGGCGCCGTTCGGGCTGCGCGACGACGTGTGGTCGCTCCTGCTGAGCCTGCCGGTGATCTTCTACTCCTGCTCGATCTTCTTCGTCGGCGCGTTCCGTGCGTTGCGCGCCCGGACGCTCGACATGATGGTGCTGGTCGCGGTGGCCGTGGGCGCCGGCTGGCTCTATTCGGTCGTCGTCACGCTCACCGGCGGCGGCGACGTGTTCTACGAGGCGGCGTCGGTGCTGGCCGCGTTCGTCCTGCTCGGCCACTGGTTCGAGATGCGGGCACGCGGCGGCGCGAACGACGCCATCCGCACGCTGCTCGACCTGGCCCCGCCGACGGCGGTCGTCCTCCGAGACGGCGAGCCCGTCGAAGTCCCGACGGCCGAGGTCGTCGTCGGCGATCTCCTCCTCGTTCGCCCGGGCTCCAAGATCGCCGTCGACGGCGTCGTCGAGGACGGCGACAGCGAAGTCGACGAGTCGATGGTCACCGGCGAGAGCCTCCCGGTCCACAAGGAGCCGGGCGCGACGGTGATCGGCGCGACGATCAACAAGAACGGCACCCTGCGCGTGCGCGCGACCAAGGTCGGCGCCGACACCGCGCTGGCCCAGATCGTCAAGCTCGTGCAGGAGGCGCAGAACTCCAAGGCGCCGGGCCAGCGGCTCGCCGACCGGGCCGCGTTCTGGCTCGTCCTCGTCGCGCTGATCGGCGGCGCGCTCACGTTCCTCGCCTGGTTCGCTGCTCAGCGACCGGCCGACGCAGCGACGCGGTTCTGTTCGCGATCACGGTGGTCGTCATCACCTGCCCGGACGCCCTCGGGCTGGCGACGCCGACCGCGATCATGGTCGGCACCGGGCTCGGCGCGAAGCGCGGCGTCCTGTTCAAGAACGCGATCGCGCTCGAGACCGCGGCTCGCATCGACGTCGTCGTCATGGACAAGACCGGCACGCTCACCAAGGGCGAGCCCGAGGTGACCGACGTCGTCGTCGACGGCATCGACGAGCGCGGAGCTGCTCGCCCTGGCGGCGGCGGTCGAGCGCGAGTCCGAGCACCCGCTCGCCGACGCCGATCGTCCGGCACGCGGATGCGACGGGCTGCACGCCGCGTGCCGCGTCGAGTCGTTCGAGAGCGTGCCGGGACACGGCGCCATCGCGACCGTCGACGGGCGCCGCGTCGCGGTCGGCAACCTCCGCCTATGGAGCAGCGAGCAGAGTCGAGCTCGGCCCGCTCGGGCAGCGCCGCGCCGAGCTCGCCGACGGCGGCCGCACCGCGGTGCTCGTCGGCGTCGACGGGCGGGCCGCCGGCGTGATCGGCATCGCCGACGCGCCCCGCCCGACCGCCGCGCAGGCCGTCGCGGCGCTGCACGACGCCGGGCGTCGCAGGTCGTGATGCTCACCGGCGACAACGAGGCCACCGCGCGAGCGCATCGCGGCACGAGCTCGGCATCGACACCGTGATCGCCGAGGTCCTGCCGGGCGACAAGGCGGCGAAGGTCGCCGAGCTCCAAGCAGGCGGGCCGCAAGGTCGCGATGGTCGGCGACGGCGTCAACGACGCGCCGGCGCTCGCGCAGGCCGACCTCGGCATCGCGATCGGCGCCGGCACCGACGTCGCGATCGAGACCGCCGACGTCGTGCTCATGCGCTCCGACCCGCTCGACGTCGCCGACCGCGCTCACGATCGGCCGGGGCACGCTGCGCAAGATGCGCCAGAACCTCGGCTGGGCGATCGGCTACAACGCGATCGCGCTGCCGATCGCGGCCGGCGTCTTCGACCCGGCCTTCGGGCTCGTGCTCCGCCCCGAGATCGCCGCGCTCTCGATGTCGGGCTCGAGCTTCATCGTCGCCGTCAACGCAGTGATGCTCAAGCGCTTGCACCTCCCGCCGCGCTCGCCGTTGAGCGAAGCCGATGACCACTTGCCGCGACCGGTTACGGTTGTGGCGTCATGGCACGTCAATCGAGTCTGAACGCGACCCGGAGTGACTGGGCCCGTTTCGCCGCTGGTGCGTCGGGCGCGGTGAGACCGCGATCCCGGCCGCTCCGGCATCGGTCGTCGACTACATCCAGGACCTCGTCGCCGGCAACGAGGCCGCGACGGTGCCGCGGAGTGTTGCCGCCATCCGTGACTGGCACCGGGCGTCGGGGCTCACGCACCCACCGACGACGAACGTGTGCGCCTCGCGCTCACGCGTGCGCAGTGGCACCAACGACGGGCACCGGGACACGGTGCCGCTCGACGCCTCCGAGCTCGCA
Organism: uncultured Actinomycetes bacterium; assembly: GCA_963747195.1. GTDB lineage: Bacteria > Actinomycetota > Acidimicrobiia > IMCC26256 > JACDBD01 > JALZAA01. Next base: position 551,751 of record CAVVDV010000003.1, on the reverse strand, counting down.
TCGATCCTCGCCGCGATCCCGGTCAACCTGGTGGGAGTGCGCGACGCGCCCTGCTGCTCGTCGGATACGTCGCGGGTCTCCGCCCCTCGGAGCTCGTCTCGCTCGACGTGTCGGATCTCACGGTCGTCGACGAAGGGTTGGCCGCAAGCTTGATGCGCGGCCGCCTCGTGATCCCGTACGGCGTCGAGCCCGACTTGTGCCCGGTGCTCGTGTGGCAGGACTGGGAGGCTGCGGCGGGGCTGACGGCCGGGCCGGCATTCCGTTCGGTCGACCGCGACGGGCGACTGGGTCTCGACGCGCCTCGGCGAGAAGGCGATCACCCGCATGGTGCAGCGCGCCGCCGAGCGCGCCGGGCTCGACGAGTCGCGCTACTCGGCGCTGTCGTTGCGGCTCGGCATGCTGGCGTCGGCGCGCCCGGGCTGAGGCGTCAGGCGCTCCGCGGAAGACCACTCCACGCGACGACAGCGCCGGCGGCGTCGAGCAGCTTGCGGGTCAGCGATGTGTCGACGGGGACGTCGACGATCGTCACGCCGGGCTCGCTGACGGCGGCGGAAGCTGCTCGAGGTGTTCCTCGGCGCGGCGGACAGGCCCGCTCGCGCCCCACACGTCGATCGCGACCGCCGTTCCGAGCTCGGTCGCGAGCTCGAGCACTCCGAGCGTGGTCGGATCGAGTGGCTCGGTTGTCACGACGATCGCGGGGATGCCGCGCAGGCCGCCACCAGCCCGAGCGCGGCGGCGATGCCGGGCGTCGCGATCGCGGGGACGACAACCGATCCCGGTGCCGTGGTCGGGGACGTGCGCGCCACCCAGAGCCCGGCGACACCGGGCTCGGCAACGACGACCCCGCCGGTGGGGGAGGCGGTGCGCACGTCGGCGACGGCGCGGGCAGGATGCAGCGGGACGCGGTCGTCCGCGTATCCCGGTTGTGCGACCGACGACAGGCGGGCGTAGAGCGCGTCGGAAGAGATCGGTTCGCTGCTCGGCGTCGCCCGGTCGGCGAGGCGCCCGAGCGCGGTCGGAGGGATGTCGACCAACGGCGCGAGCGAAACGCTCTTCGGGGACTCGGCGAGGTCCGTCCCGGTAGCGACGATGGTGTCGTAGCTCGCGAAGTCGAGCAGCTCGAAGTCGCGTGCCTGAAGCCCGCACGTCCCCATGTGGTGGGGGCTGTCCCACGGGAGCACGCCCTTGGCGCCCCAGGTGTTCGCGACCGGGACGTTGGCGGCCGCAGCGAAGGCGCGCAGCCCGTCGATGCTCCGTCTGCGACCACGCCGGGCCCGGCGAGCACGACGAGACGCCCGTCCGGGAGCGCTGGCGCCCTCGCCGGCCGTGTCCTGGTCGGGATCGAGCCCGAGCGCGTACCCATCGTGGCCGGGACCTCGACGCGATCGAACTCGTCCACGATCGATCCGACGTCCCGTCCTTCAGCCCCGCGCCCCGGCTCGCAGCAAGATGCCGACCGTGTCCATGCGGTCATCGTCTCACGGTGACACGCGGCCCGGCCATACAGTCGCAGCCCCATGGCGGAGCGCAACCTCTATCTTCACGAAGTGATCGACATCGTGGGCGAGGGCGCGATGCGCTACATGGAGCACACGGTCGGGTTCAACGCCGATGCCGCCGCCGACCGTGGCCTCGAGCTCGTCGGGACCTGGTACACGATGGGCTCGACCGGCCGCTGGCCCCAGGTCGTCAACATGTGGGAGTGCGTCGACGGGTGGTCGGGGTGGCGGCGCCTCATGGAAGCCACGAACCTCCGCCGCACGAGAACCCCGAGCTCGTCGGTGGTGGCAGGAGGCGCTCAAGGCACGCAGCGGCGGGTTCGACCGCCTGCTCGGTGCCGCGCCCGGCTGCCCGTCGCTGGCCGACCTGCGCGCCGGCGCGGTGAGCGGCTCGGTGTTCGTGCACGAGATCTCCGAGGTGCAGCCGGGCGCCGCGCTCGACTACCTCGCCGCGGTGCGCGAGACCCGCGAGCCCTCTGCTCGCCGACCACGGCCACACGCTCGTGGGTCTGTACGAGGTGCTGATGAACGACATCGAGGTCGTGACGATCTGGGCCGGCGATCCCGCCGGGCACGAGGCGCTCATCCGCGCCCGGACTCGGGGAATCGACGAGCGCTTCGCCGCGTGGCACGAGCAGGCGCGAGCCGCGGGGCGGACCCGCTGGCGGGAGGAGCTCATGACACCGCACCCCGACACCCCGTTGTCGCGGGGCGACTCGCTGTGAGCCCGGCGCCGGCGTCCGGCCCGCTCGCGGGCGTGCGCGTGATCGAGTGCTCGCTGCTCGGGCCCGGCGCGATCACCACGCACCTCGCCGACCTCGGCGCCGACGTGATCAAGGTCGAGCCGCCGCAGGGCGACTACGTCCGCGAGATGACGTGGCCGATCGTCGAGGGCGTGTCGCTGATGCACCTCCACATCAACCGCGGCAAGCGCAGCGTCGTGCTCGACCTGCGCAAGCCCGAGGCGGTCGAGGTGTACCTCGACCTCGTCCGCGGCGCCGACGCCGTCGTCGAGGCGATGCGCCCCGGCGCGCTCGAGCGGCGCGGCCTCGGCTACGAGCAGCTCCGCGAGGTCAACCCGCAGATCGTGTTCTGCACGCATCTCGGGCTACGGCATGACCGGTCCGTACCAGGACCTGCCCAGCCACGGCATCGCCTACGACACCTGGGCCGGCATCGTGACGCCCGCCTACGACGACGACGGCTTCTGCTACATGCCCGAGCACGCGTCGATCGGGCATCCACGCCGGCCCGCTGCTCGGCGCGCTCGCGCTCCTCGCCGGCGTCATCCGCGCGCGCGCGACGGGCGAGGGCTGCCAGATCGAGATCGCCCAGTCCGACGCCGCCGCGTACATGGACTGGTACCGCATCGAGACGTGGAAGGCGTACGAGCGGCCCGAGTCCGAGGTCACCGGCAACACGAGCCGACGACTACGAGCGCCGCGCGCCCGGCACCGCCGGCATGCGCGAAGGCGTCCGCTACCAGATCTACGAGTCGGCCGACGGCCACGTGCTGTTCATGGCGTCGGAGCAGGCGTTCTGGAAGAACTTCTGCGAAGGCGTCGGCCGCATGGACCTGTTCGAGCGGTGGCCGGGCAAGCAGTACGCCGACCACGCCCGCAACAACCGCGAGCTGCAGCACGAGCTGCGCGACATCTTCAAGACGCAGACGTCGGCCGAGTGGATCGACTTCGGCAACGAGGTGAACACCCCGATCGCGCCCGTCAACACGCCGAAGACGATCGCCGACGATCCGCAGTTCCAGCGACCGCCTTCCCGTGGATCCCGGCGTCGCGGCTCGGCGCCGACGAGCTGCCGCTCCCGGTGCAAGTGCTCGGCGAGGAGCTCCCGGAGCCGACGCAAGGCCCCGACGGTCGGCGAGCACACCGACGAGGTCCTCGCCGACGTGCTCGGCTACGACGCCGGCCCGAATCGCCGCGCTCCGCGACTCCGGCGCGCTGGGCTGACGGCGCCGGGCCGCTGGCCCGAGCACCTCCGTGTCGGCGCGCTTCGGGTCGTCCGCGCGAGCGCCAACTTCGACGCGACGATCGCGTTCTATCGGGATCTCGTCGGCCTCCGCGTCGTCGACGAGTTTCGTGGCAGCTACGACGAGGACGGCACGATCTTCGGCCTGCCCGGCACGGAGACGCACCTCGAGATCGTTCGCGTGCAGCCACCGGGACCGGTGATCGACGCGTTCGACCAACTCGTCTTCTACCTGCCCGACCAGGCTGCAGTCGACGAAGCGACGGCGAAGTTGCTCGCCGGTGGCGTCCGTCCGGTAGCCGACCAGCATCCCTACTGGCGGGACAACGGCGGGACCACCTTTCGCGACCCCGACGGGCGCGGTGTCATCTACGTCTCCTGGGTATACGGACGCGACCCGCAGCCATCGGACGCGGGGCATGGAGGGCCACCCGGTTCCTGACGACCTGTCAGATCGGCGCCGGTTCGACAGGTAGCCTGATCGGCCGTGCCCTCCTCACCTGCGACGACGGCCGAAGCCGCGGTCGCGCTCGACGGCCGGCCACTCGGCAAGCGGGGGGCCGCCACCCGGCGCCGATTGCTCGACGCGACCGCCCGGCTGCTCGAAAGCGACGGTGTGCGTGACCTGCGCGTCGTCGACATCGCCCGCGAGGTCGGGACGTCGCCGGCGACCTTCTACCAATACTTCCGTGACGTCGAGGAGGCCGTGCTGGCGTTGACCGCGGAGGTAGGGGAGGAGCTCGCCCCGGTCGACGAGCTGCTCAAACGATCGTGGACGGGCCCGGCGGGCCTCGACGCCGCCCGCGAGATGGTCGAAGCGTTCATCCGGTACTGGGACGGGCACCGGGCCGTGCTCCGCACCCGCAACCTCGCGGCGCAGGAAGGCGACGTGCGCTTCCGCCAGGTGCGCAACAACTCGCTGCGGCCGATCACCGACCACCTCGCGACGACCGTCACCGAGTCCCAGGCCGACGGCCGCGTGAGCGCAGAGATCTCGCCGATGGCGGCGGCCGCCGCGCTCGTCGCGCTGCTCGAGCGCATGGCCGCCTTCCATCACGACCTCGAGTCGCTCGGCATCACCCGCGCCGACGTGGTGGAGACGACGGCCCGGATCGTCCACCAGACCGTCACCGGCGGGGAGGCGTGACGACCTCCGAGCCGCTCCACGTCGTGTTCCTCTGCACCGGCAACGCCGCCCGCTCGGTGATGGCCGGGCGCGCTCCTCGAAGCCCGCGCTCCGGACTCCGCATCACGACCGCGGGGACGCACGTGGTCGAGGGCATGCCGATGAGCTGGCGTACCCGCGACGCCATCGCCGAGCTCGGCGTCGAACGATCGATGCACCGAAGTCACCAGCTGACCGACTTCGACGTCGACTCGGCCGACGTCGTCATCTGCCTCGCCGCCGAGCACGTCGCCTACATGCGCCGCACCCACACCGACGCCGTCGCCAAGACCGTCACGCTCAAGCGGCTCGTCCGCGATCTCGCCGGCGCGCCCGGAGCGTCGTTCGCCGAACGTCTCGCCGCGCTGCGCCTCGCCGACACCGAGCTCGCGTCCTGGGAGGACGTCGAGGACCCCGCCGGCGGCGACCTGCCGATCTTCCGCGCCTGCGCACACGAGATCAGCGACCTCATCGACCAGCTCATGCCCGAGCTCGAGGCGAGCGCTGCGCCCGACGAGGAGATCGCTTAGGCGGTCAGGGCGCGCTACGACGCTGCCAGCGCGGCCCGGGAGCCGGACGGGTGCGCGGTGACCTCGAGCTCCCGGTTGAACACCTTCTCGAAGAGGTCGCGCTTGCGACGTGCGCCCCACTGCTCGAGCTCGGTGTCACGGTCACTGGAGAGCCGGATCATGACGAGCGACGGGCCGACGCTCACGTCGATGTGATCGACGGCCTGGCTGCGGCTGCGGTCGAGCCCGTCGGCGATGCGCAAGAGCGCGGTCAGATCGCGCAGTCGCTCCTCACCGCCCGGCCCCAGCGGGCCCAGCTCCTCGGTCGCACTGCGGCTCGCCACGGCGGTGCCACCGGGCGAGCGCCGCGAGCAACGCGACCTCCTCGGGCGCGAAGCCGCGCAGCCCGCCGTGCTGGACGAGGTATGCGGCGTGCCGGTCGTGCCCGTCGTGCGCCACGTGCTCGCCGATGTCGTGCAGGAGCGCGGCGTACTCGAGCAGCTCCCGGTCGTCGGCATCGAGCCCGTGCAGCTCGGCGGTCTGGTCGAACAGCTCGAGCGCGAGCCGCGCGACCTGCCGCGAATGCGCCTCGGGCCAGCTGCAGCGGCGGGCGAGGCTCTGCACCGACGCCCGCCGGATCGCGCGGGGGTCGTCGGACCAGTCCGCCGGGTCGTGGTGCCCGATCGCGTCGAGCACGATCCCTTCGCGCAAGCGCCCATTCGCTGATCGTCATCTCGTCGAACTCGAACAGCTCCATCGCGGTCGCGAGGAACATCGAGCCGGCGACGATGAGGTCGACGCGGCGTGGTTCGAGCCCCTCCATCCGGCGTCGCTCGGACGCCTTCGACGCGAGGATCTCGTCGTGCAGCGGGAGGAACTCGTCGCGGGTGAACGTGAGCTGGTTCAGCGACGCGGGCACCGTCCGCGTCGCGGCGGGCCGCGACCATGGCGGCGAGGTCCTCGAGGGTGCCGCTGCTCCCGACGACGAGCTTCGGGTCGAACGGTCGCGACCTCGTCGGCGACGCCGCGCGAGCGCCGTCGTCAGGTGTGAACGAAGCGCCGCGTCGGTCGGCCTTCGAGATCGGGTCGGAGTGGACGAAGTCGGCGGTGAGGCGGGCGACGCCGAGGTGCTCGCTCGTGGCCCACAGCAGCTCGGAGGCGGTCGCCGACCATCATCTCGAGGCTGCCGCCGCCGAGGTCGAAGCACAGCGCGGGCGCCGGCTCGAGCAGCACGCTCGGCGCGGATGGCGCCGAAGATCAGCCGCGCCTCGTCGAGCCCGTTGATCACGTCGACCGTCGACGCCCGTCTCGCGCTCGATGCGGTCGACCAGCTCGTCGCCGTTGGCGGCCAGGCGGATCGCGCTGGTCGCGCAGGCCAGGATCTCGGTCGCGTCCGGCGGCCTCGGCGAGCATGCGGAATCCGCCGCACGGTCGCCACGGCGACGTCGGCGGCGTCGCGGCGGGATGAAGCCTTCGCGGCTCACGCCGTCGCCGAGGCGGAGCATCTCCTTCTCGCGGGCCGAGCGGCGTGAAGCTCCCGTCGGGATGCACGTCGGCGATGAGCAGGTGGAACGAGTTCGTCCCCAGGTCGAGCGCGGCGATGCGCATCGCGCCCGACTGTAACGGCGCCGCCGTTCGTGCGACGCACTCGCAACCGACGCTTTCCCTGACGCCGCCGTCAGCCTGACGGGGCCTCAGGTACGATCGGCGAAGGTCTGAACAACCGGTCTGCACAAGGGGGAGGAGCGGCGAATGAGCGAACTGGCGGCCGAACCGCGGATGCTGATCGACGGGAAGCTCGTCGAGGCGGCGTCCGGCGCGACGTACGGCAACATCAACCCGGCGACCGAAGAGGTCGCGGGCCAGGTCGCCGACGCCGGCCCCGACGACATGGACCGGGCCATCGAAGCGGCGCGCCGGGCGTTCGACGAGACCGACTGGTCGACGAACCCCGCGTTCCGGAAGCGGTGCCTCCAGCAGCTCAAGGAGGCGCTCGACAAGGAGAAGGAGACGCTGCGGCCCCAGATCGTCGACCGAGGTCGGCGCGCCGATCATGCTCACGTACGCCGTGCAGCAGGACTCCTGCATCGACGACATGCAGTGGGACATCGACCTCATCGATCGCTACGAGTGGGAGCGCGACCTGCCCGCTCCACGAGTTCTTGGGGATGCAGAGCAACCGGCAAGGTCGTGCACGAGCCCGTCGGCGTGGTCGGCGCGATCACGCCGTGGAACTTCCCGTTCATGCTCAACCTGTCGAAGATCGCGCCCGCGCTCGCGGCGGGCAACACGGTGGTCCTCAAGCCCGCGCCCGACACGCCGTGGAGCGCGACGTTCATCGGCAAGCGTCGCGGCCGAGCAGACCGACATCCCGCCGGGCGTGCTCAACATCGTGACGTCGGGCGACCCGGCGACCGTCGGGGAGATGCTCACGACGCGACCCGCGCGTCGACATGGTCAGCTTCACCGGCTCGACCGCGACCGGCCGGCGCATCATGGCGAACGGCGCCGAGACGCTGAAGAAGGTCTTCCTCGAGCTCGGCGGCAAGTCGGCCAACGTCATCCTCGACGACGCCGACTTCGCGACCGCGCGTGCCGTCGGGCTCGATGATCTGCATGCACGGCGGTCAGGGCTGCGCGATCACGACGCGCATGCTGCTGCCGACGTCGCGCTACGACGAAGCCGTCGACATGCTCAAGGCCGCGTTCGAGAACGTTCCCTACGGCGACCCGACGGACCCGGGCAACATCATGGGGCCGCTCGTCAACGCCCGGCAGCGTGATCGCGTGCTCGGCTACATCGAGAAGGGCAAGGCGGAGGGCGCCAAGCTGCTCGTCGGCGGCGGGCGTCCGCCGCACCTCGACAAGGGCTACTACGTCGAGCCGACGCTGTTCGTCGACGTCGACCCCGACGCGACGATCGCCCAGGAGGAGATCTTCGGGCCCGTGCTCTGCCGTGATCCAGTACGACGGACGACGACGACGCCGTGCGCATCGCGAACAACTCGATGTACGGGTTGTCGGGCGCGGTCACGAGCGGCGTCGCTCGAGCGCGCCGATGGCCGTGGCGCGCCGGATCCGCACCGGCACGGTCTCGGTGAACGGCGGGCTGTGGTTCGGGCCCGACTCGCCGTTCGGCGGCTACCGGCAGAGCGGCACCGGCCGCGAGCACGGCGTCGAGGGATTCGAGGAGTACCTCGAGACGAAGACGCTCGGCCTCCCGGTAGGCGCGTAGGAGGAGCTCCATGACGACGAAGGACGACACCGAGACGCTCATGGCCGCCGCCAACTACCTGCCGAAGTTCGACACGGTCGAGGAGGAACGGCTCCACCGCAAGCAGCGGCTGGCGGCGGCGTACCGCCTGTTCGGCAAGTTCGGCTTCGACGAGGGCGTCGCCGGGCACATCACCGCCCGCGACCCCGAGCGGCCCGACCACTTCTGGGTGAACCCGTTCGGCATGAACTTCAGCCACATCCGGGTGTCCGACCTGATCCTCGTCAACGACACAGGGCGAGGTCGTCGAGGGCGACTACGGCGTCAACACGGCCGCGTTCGTCATCCACTCGCAGGTCCACGCGGCGCGGCCCGACGTGATCGCAGCCGCGCACGCGCACTCCATCTACGGCAAGTCGTGGTCGGCGCTCGGGCGGCTGCTCGATCCGATCACCCAGGACGTGTGCGCCTTCTACGAGGACCACGCCCTGTTCGACGACTACACCGGCGTCGTGCTCGACCTCGAGGAGGGCAAGCGCCTGGCCCACGCCCTCGGCGACAGCAAGGCCGTCATCCTGCGCAACCACGGCCTGCTCACGGTCGGCCACTCGGTCGACGAGGCGGCGTGGTGGTTCATCACGATGGAGCGGTCCTGCCAGGCGCAGCTGCTCGCGTCGGCGGCGGGCGATCCCGTGTTGATCGAGCCCGAGATGGCGAAGCTCACGGCCGCGCAGGTCGGCTCGCACGTCTCCGGGTACCTCAGCTTCCAGCCGCTGTACGAGAAGATCGTGCGGGAGCAGCCCGACCTGCTCGACTGACTCGAACATGCGGCAGGTCCTTGCTCTCGCCGCCGCGGCGACGCTCATGGTTGCGCTGGCCGACGTGTGCGGCGGTGGCAGCGCCGACACCGAAGAGGTCGGCGCCCGCCAGGCCGCGTGCAAGAACGCACCAGATTTTGCTCTCCGGTCGCCGTCGCGCGCCGGGACCGGACCTCGTCGCGTTCCGCCCCTCGGCGCTCCCGCCCGAGCCGGTCGAGGACCTCCTGCCGAAGGCCAAGTACGTGTTCGAGGCGAACGTGACCCGGGTGCTGTACCAGGGAGACAAGCCCGAACGCAGCGGCCGCAAGAACGTCGCCGGGGCGCATCCCACCCGAACGGTGCCAGGTCGTGCAGCTCGACGTGACGCGCATGATCGCCGGCGCCGATCCGGGCACGTCGATCACGGTCGGTCAAACCGCTCGCCCCGTACGTGCTGAAGGCGGGGCAGTCGACGAGCGGCACGGCGTTCCTCGTGGAAGGCGGCGATCCGTACCCGATCATCCTCGGGCGGTACGGCCCGTACCCGAGCCCGGAGGTCGAGGCCGCGTTGGGGGTCGGCCAGTAGGCTCGACGCCGAGCCGAGCTTGCGACGGCGCCAGGAGAGCCATGGGCAGGCGCGACTACGAGATGGAAGACGCGACCAAGGCCGTCGAGGGGCGGGTTGCGGAGCCGATCGTGCGGGCGCTGCTGGTGGGCTCGGCGGGCAGCAGCGAGGGAACGCTCGGCGGGGCGTTGAAGAGCCTGTTCGGTCGTTCCCGTCGCAAGGCCGGGCTGCATTCGCGTAACGCGCTCGTGCTCACGCCGACGTCGATCCGCGTGTTCGCGTGCGACGCTCACGGCTGGCCGCCTCGGGCGCGCGACGAGGTCGGCGCGTGGCCGGTCGGCGCGGTGCGCGTGTCGGCCGAGGCGGCCGAGAAGTGGTCAGCCTTCAACGCCAGTCACAGCGGCTCTCAGACGAACCGGTTCTACGACATCACGCTCACGCCGACGGCGGCAGGCGAGCCGGTCGTCGTGCAGTGCCCGCGCACCGACTCGGCGCGGACGACGATCCAGGCGCTCGAGGACGCCACCGGCAGCAAGCCGTCTCGGATCACTGCCCGCCGCCGGAAGAAGCAGCAGCGCGAGCAGCGCCGAGGAGTCGAAGAGCGCCGAAGCGCGGGGACTAGCTCGCGGCGCGACGGCTCCGCAGGTACTCGATCGTGCCCTGCTGGAAGCCGTCGGGATCGGCAACCTTGCCGGCGACGACGTCCTGGAACCACTCGGGTACGTAGATCTCGAAGGTGCCCGTATCGAGCTGGTCGACGACCGGTTGCACGATGGCGTCGACGGGCAGCGCCATGCTCATGTCGGCGATGGGCTCGTCGTTGTCGGGGAGTCGGAAGAGCTCGGTGTCGATGATGGCGGGGTTGACGACGTGCACCTTGACCCCGGTGTCGGCGAGGTCGATCGCCATCCCCTCGGACCACGCCGTGAGCGCGGCCTTCGACGCCGAGTACGCCGCCTCGGTGCCGGGCCCCAGGCGTGCCGCGATGGAGGAGATGTTGACGATCCGGCCGCTCCGGTCGATCAGCCCGGGCAGGAGTGCCAGTGTCAGGCGGACGGGGGAGAGGTAGTTGACGGCCATGACTGCGTCGACGACGGCTGGTGACAGCTCGGTCACGTGGCGTCTCTTCGGGATGCCGGCGTTGTTCACGAGCACGTCGATCCCGCCGAGCTCGTCGTCGGCGCGGCGGGCGAACGACTCGACGGCGTCGAGCTCGCGACAGGTCGACGACCCACGAGCGCGACTCCGGCGAATGCTTGCGCAGGCGGTCGAGCACGTCACGCAGACGGTCCTCGCGTCGCGCGCAGATCCCCACGATCGCGCCCCGCTCCGCGAACCCTTCGGCGAGTGCAGCGCCGATCCCGGATGACGCTCCCGTGACCAACACCTTCTTGCCGGCAAGTGAGTAGGTCATGCCCGTCAGCCTAGGGGGGCGGTAGCCTGCCCGGCCGTGCCACTCGAGCCGTCCGCCGCGCTGCTGACGGATCGGGTCGCGGTCGTGACGGGCGCGGCAGTCGGGATCGGCGAGGCGATTGCGGTCGACGTTTGCAAACTTCGGCGCCCATCTCGCGATCTGCGACCGTGATGTCGCGAATCTCGACGGCACCGCCGACGCGATCGAGGCGTCCGGTCGGCGCGTCGTCGCCGCCGAGATCGACGTCCGCGAGCACGATCAGGTCGACGGCTTCCTCGACGTCGTGCGGGAGCAGTTCGACCACGTCGACGTGCTGGTGAACAACGCCGGCGGTGGCTTCTACGCCGGGTTCCTCGACGTGGCCGCGAAGGGCCAGGACTCGCTGGTGCGCGAGAACTTCGTGAGCGTCACGCACTTCATCCGGGGCGTCGTACCGCTGTTCCCCGAGACCGGCGGTTCGATCCTCAACCTCACCTCGATCGAAGCCCACCGGGCGGCGCCCGGCTACGCGGTGTACGCGGCGATGAAGGCCGCCGTCGCGAGCCTCACGAAGAGCCTGGCCCTCGAGCTGGGGGATCGGATGATCCGCGTCAACTGCATCGCGCCCGACGTGATCCCGACACCCGGCATCGGCGTCGACCTCCCCGTGAACACGCCGCTGCCGCGGCGCGGCCACGTCGACGACGTTGCCGCCGCCGCGGTCTACCTCGCCAGCGACCTCGGACGGTTCGTCACCGGGACCACCATCCACGTCGACGGCGGAAACCTCGCCGCCGGCGGGTGGAGGCGCGCCGACGACGGGAGCTTCACCACGTGAAGTTCGGCATCGCGCTCGGCGCCCTCAACTCGCACTTCCACGTCGACGCCACCGAGGAAGCCGAGCGGCTCGGGTACGAGTCGGTGTGGCTTCCCGAGCACCTCGTGCTGCCCGTGCGGATGAGCCGCTCGCCCCACCCGGGCGACGAGCACCCACCCGTGCCGCCCACCACACCGGTGTTCGACGCGTTCGCGTACCTCGGCTTCCTCGCCGGCCGGACCCGCGATGTGCGCCTCGGCACGCACGTGTACAACCTCGGGCTGCGCCACCCGTTCATCTCGGCGCGCGCCGTGCAGACGCTCGACGTCCTCTCGGGCGGGCGGGTCGAGTTCGGCATCGGCGCCAGCTGGCTCGAGGAGGAGTGGCGAGCCGTCGGCCTCGACTTCGACGTCGCGTGGCCGGCGCGTCGACGAGGCGATCGAGGTGTGCAAGCGGCTCTGGACGCGAGCCGGAGGTGGCGCACGACGGGGAGTTCTTCCGATTCGACGCCGTCGCGTTCGAGCCCAAGCCCCTCCAGCAGCCGTGGCCGCCGATCCTGGTCGGCGGCGAGAGCGGGGCCGCGCTGCGCCGAGCGGCGCGTGCCGGCGACGGCTGGATCGGCATGGGTCACACGTTCGAGTCGGCGGCCGGCCAGATCGCGCGCCTGCGCGAGCTGCGCGCCGAGTCCGGCCGGGACGCCGCCTCGTTCCAGATCTGTCTCGGCGGACCCGTGACCGGCGCGGACGACGTCCGGCGATGGGAGGAGCTCGGCGTCACGCGGCTCGTCGTCTCGCCGTGGCGCCGCTCGCCCGATGCGGTCGACGGCATGCGCCGCTTCGCCGATCTCGTCGGCCTCGAGCCCCGGAGCGACTTGTCGTGACGAAGCCGTGATCGTCCATGTGCTGATCCTCTGGGGCGTCATCGCCGCTGCCGCCGCGCTGGGCGTGGTCGTGCACCGGAGGAGAACGCCCGAAGAGGCACCGGAGTACCAGTCCTCGTTGACTTTCGTCGGCGCGGCCTATGGTCTGTTGCTGGGTCTGTTGGTGGTCTTCGCGGTGGGCCACTACACCGACGTCCGGCACGAGTCTCAGGCGGAGGCGAGCACGCTCGTCGCGCTCCAAGACACGGTGCGCGTCTACCCGCCCGAGACGAGTGATCCCGTTCGGCACGACGTGGTCTGCTACATGCGTTCCATCGCTCACGACGAGTGGCCGTCGATGGAGCGAGGGAAAGACACGCCGGCACGGCGCACGCTCGGGTTCGGCGACCGGGTTCGCGCCGACGTTCGCAACCTTCCGATCGCCGATCAGAAAGAGGGATCCGCCTATGGGCGCGCCGGTTCGCTCATCACCGACGCAAGCCAATCCCGGCAGCGACTGTTGTTCTTCACCGAACCGAGGATCCCCGCCGCTTTGTGGGTCGTGATCTACGCCGGTGCCTTTCTCGTGGTCCTTCTGCTCGTCGGCCACTACGCCACCCGCCCGGCTGGTCGTGCCGTCGCGCTCGGAAGCGTCGCCGTGCTGATGACGGTGGTCATAAGCGTCCTGGCAACGCTCGACCAGCCGTTCGGCATTGGCGCGCGCGTGCACCCCGAGGAGATGACTCAGGCGATCGAACTCGTGCTGACGGGCGAAAAGAACCCGGCAGTCCTCGCGCCCTGCCGATGAGTACCGCCCAAACTTCGTCCCGTGCGACGGCTTGCGGCGCCACCATTGAGATGACGATGGATCATGTCGTCACCCGGTCGGTTTACGTGCTGGATCCTGACGGCAACCGCATCGAGGTCTACGTCGACATGCCCAAGGCCCAGTGGGAGGACGTGCCGCACGCGATCCTCCGGGGCGATCCCCTTCAGCTCTGAGTCGCGTCGGGCACGAGCAACTCCAACTGCCGGACGCCCCGCATGCACGTCTGAAATAGGCTCGACGGATGCTCGACACCGCGGTCCTCAGTGAGGCCCAGCGCGAGCACTACCAGCGGAGCGGCTGGGTCGCCGTCCCGGGTCTCGTCGACTCGGAGTGGGTCGGGCGACTCCGCCGCGTGACCGATGAATTCGTCGACGCAAGCCGCGCGCTCACCGAGTCGAACATCCTGTACGACCTCGACGTCGGGCACTCGGCCGACGAGCCGCGGCTGCGCCGGCTGAGCTCTCCTACCGATCTGCACGAGACGTACTGGGAGTTCGCGTCGCAGTCGGTCATCACCGACGTGGCCGTCGATCTGCTCGGTCCCGACGTCAAGTTCCACCACTCGAAGCTCAACTTCAAGGCGCCGCGCGGGGGAGAGGAGGTCAAGTGGCACCAGGACATCCAGTTCTGGCCCCACACCAACTACGACCTGCTCACCATCGGCGTGTTCCTCGAGGACGTCGAGGCGGGGATGGGCGAGGTCGGCTTCGTCCCCGGCAGCCACGACGGGCCGCTCTTCGATCTCTATGACGAGGACGATCGGTGGACAGGTGCGCTCCGTGACCGCGACGTCGAGGTCGCGGGAGTCGGTGCGGCCGAGTACCCGATCGGGCCCGCCGGCACCATCACCGTGCACAACTGCCGCACCGTCCACGGGTCGGCGCCGAACCGGTCGGACCGGCCGCGGCCGCTTCTGCTCCAGACCTACGCCGCCTCCGACGCGTTCGCCTACACCGACCTGGTGAAGCAGTCACCCCACGGCGAAGAGCTGATCCGAGGTGAACCGGCGCGCTGGGCCCGGCACGACCCCCGCCCGTGCCTGATGCCGCCGACCGGCCCGTACCGACCGATCTTCGCGGTGCAGCAAGGCGAAGAGCAGTAACGGTCGGGCGCCCCGGCCCGTGTCACTAGCGTCTCCCGTATGAGCGACAAGAGCGAGGGCGAGTCACGGGACGGGGTTGCGCTGACCAACCTCGACCAACCGCTGTTCGACGGCGCGGACGCGACCAAGCGGGACCTGATCGACTACCTGGACGGCGTTCGCGATCGGATCATCCCGGAGTTGGAGGGCCGGCCGCTCTCCGTGATCCGGATCCACCGCGGTCAAGAAGCGTTCATGCAGAAGAACGTCCCGAAGTACACGCCCGACTGGGTGCAGACGGTGCGATTCTGGGCGGAGACCTCGAAGCGGGACGTGACCTACGCGCTGTGCAACGACCGCCGCACGCTGCTGTGGTTCGCCAACCAGCGAGCGGTGGAATACCACCCGACCTTGGTGCGGGCCGACCGTCCCGACCGCATCACGCACCTTGTGCTCGACCTCGACCCGCCCGACGCCGACGCCTTCTCGATGGCGGTGCGGACAGCCCGCCTCGTCCGCGAGGCACTCGCCGAGGTGGGACTGGAGGGCGCGGTCAAGACCAGCGGGGCCAAGGGCGTGCACGTGTTCGTCCCGATCGACGACCAGGCGCCGCTTCCGGATTCGGCCGCCGCCACCCGAGCCATCTCGGCGCGGGCAGAGCGCCTCGACCCCGAGACGGCGACGACGGCGTTCATGAAGGAGGACCGCGGCGGCAAGGTGTTCGTCGACTCGACGCGGGTGGGCGGGGCCACCGTGGTCGCCGCTTACAGCCCGCGGCTCCGTCCGGGCGTGCCCGTGTCCTTTCCTGTGAGCTGGGACGACCTCGATGACATCACGCCGGCCGACTTCACCGTGCACACGGCGCTGGGGCAGCTCGGCGATCGCGACCCGTGGGCCGCACAGATGCCGGCACCGCAGCAGCTGAGTGCAGATCTGATCGAAGAGGGGCACGCCATCCCGGTCGCGCGCGTGCAGGCCATGCACGAGGGCAAGCGCCGCGCCCGCAGCCGTCGCGGTTAGGCCGTTCCCGTCGCCCAAACGTGGAGCGATACTTCGGAGGTGCGAAAGCAGTACCACTTCTGGCCCGGAGAGCGCGGCCTCGATGCCTGGGACGTCGACCGGCTCATCGAGTTGAGTAGCGCGCTACCGGTCCGAGACGTGAAGCTGGACTCGATCGACGAGATCGACTCCGTCTACTGGTTCGACGACCGGGTCGACCGGCCAACGGTTCGTCGGGTTGTGGACCACGTTCGGCTGATCGAGGGCGTCGACGTGTCGCATCCGATCATCCTCGGGGTCGACGGTCGGGTCATGGACGGCATGCATCGCATCGCCAAGGCGTTGCTCGAGGGGCGGTCGACGATCAGCGCGGTGCGATTCGAAGATCATCCGGATCCCGACTACCGGAACTGCCGGCCGGAAGACCTTCCGTACTGAGCGGCGAGGCCGGCGATCGCGATGTCATCGCTTCGCGATCGGTCCCAGCGCCGGCTTGATGTCCACGACGGGCGTCCGGTCGAGCGCCTCGAGGTTGCTCACCCGAATACGCGTGTCGTCGATCGCGAGGATCTGCACGGTGTGCAGCCCGATCGGGTTGGGTCGATCCTGCGACCGGGTGCTGAACACGCCGCGCGGCGGGCGAGCTCGATCGCCGCGAGGGTGCACGACGAGGGCGTCGCGGTCGGCCCGGTCCAGCCACGTGAGCACTATCACCTCGGCGCCGACGGTGAGATCACGCATCGCGGGACCCATCGTCGGGTCCAGCACGAGCCATGCGTCCGGTGCGCCTTCGTCACCTTGTAGCGGCGCGGCGTCCGGATCGACGAGCGGTGATTCGACCCATCCGATCGGATGGATGACGTATTCGGTCTCGGGCATCGATCTCCTCGTCGGTCGTCGTCAGTCGTCGAGGATCGTGACGTCGAGGTCGTCGAGGCTGTCGTCCGCAGCGAGCATGTCGATGTGGACGACCTTGCCGTCCCTGATCGTGAAGTCCCAGGCGACCTTGGGTCGTTCGCCCACTGCCCACACGACCCCGACGGCGCCGTCGATGAGCGCGGCCTGGGCGGCGAGGGCGCGACCCGAGAAGGTGCCGGCAACGGCGGCCGCGCCCCGGACCTCCTCCGGCGAGCCCATCCCCACGGCGGCGGAGTCGGCGACGAGCACGATGTCCGGGTCGAGGAGCGCGACGAGCGCGTCGAAGTCACCGCTCCGTGAGGCGGCGAGGAACGCCTCGACGACCTCTCGCTGCCGCGCCGGATCGGCGTCGGACGCGGCGCCCTTTCCCTGCACCTTCTGGCGGGCCCTGCTGGCGAGCTGCTTGGCCGCGTTCGGGGATCGGCCGACGATGGGACCGATCTCGTCGAACGGCACCGCGAACATGTCGTGCAGCACGAAAGCCAGCCGCTCGGCCGGGCTGAGCGTGTCGAGGACGACCAGCAGCGCGGAGCCGACCGTGTCGGCCAGCATCGCCTCGTGCTCGGGATCGCTCCCGGACGCGGTGCTCTCGAGGTGGTCCGGCAGGGTCCCGCCTGCTGGTTCCTCGCGCCGGGCGGCGCGCGAGCGCAGCATGTCGAGCGACACTCGAGAGACGACCGTCGTCAGCCACCCTGCGAGGTTCTCGATGTCGGTCGTGTCGGAGCGGTTGAGCCGGAACCATGCCTCCTGCACGGCGTCGTCTGCTTCTCCCCGGGAACCGAGCATCCGGTAGGCCACCGCTCGCAGGTGGGCCCGATGAGCCTCGAATCGATCAACCAGCCAGTCGTGATCGGCCACCGTTACCTTCTTCTCTCGCGATCCGTCATGACACTGACGATCCAGACCGGATCGACGTAACGGACGAATGAGAGGAGCTCTCGATGGCGTCAGGCTTGGTGACCATCATCTACCCCGTCAAGGACCTCGCGGCGGCGAAGCAGCTGCTCGGCACGGCCTTCGGCGTGCCGCCGTACATCGACGAGCCGTACTACGTCGCCTTCAACGTCGGCGGCCAGGACGTCGGCCTCGACCCCACCGGCCACGCAAAGGGCATGACCGGCCCCGTCACCTACTGGCGCGTCGACGACATCAACGAGAGCCTCGCCGCGCTCGTGGCGGCGGGCGCGGAGACGCAACAGCCGGTCAACGACGTCGGCGGCGGCCGGCAGATCGCAACGGTGAAGGATGCCGACGGCAACCCGATCGGACTGCTGCAGGATCCTCCGGGCGGCGTCGGCTGAGCGGCGCTCAGGACACGAGCCTGCTCACGTCGATGGCGATGAGGACGAGCAGGAACACGATCACGATGCTGTTGAGCGTCATGAGCGGGACGCGCCACGCGTGCCCGCTCGCACGCCAGCGGCGAATGCTGAGGAGGTTGAACGCGATCGCGACCACACCGACGATCACGCCGACCACGGGGCCGACGCCGCCGGCGATCCCGAGCACGGGCAGGACCCACGGGAACACGATGTACGTGAGCAGGCACCGCGTCCCGGAGATCACGATCGAGAGGCTGAAGAGGCGAGCCGCCTCGTTCTGATCGTCGGCCGTGGTACGGAGTCGGCGCGGTCGAGGTGGGCCTGGTCGTGCTGGGCGTGGTGAGGGCTTCCGTCGGACGGCTCACGGCACACACAGATTGCCCCATGAGGGAGTGGCTTCGCGCATCAGGGGATGTCCGGCTACTGATCGCGCAGGAGCGCGTCGGGATGACGGGCGAAGTCGCGGATGCTGCCGCGGTTGCGGAACGCGACCGGCATGACCGACGGCTGCATCGTGTAGCAGACGGCTCCCATCATCGGGCCGAGCTCCTCGGCCGAGTCGACGGCCTCGAGGTCCATGCCGCGGCCCATCCCGATCTCGCACGCCCGCCGCAGCACGATCGCCGCCTCGGCGGCGTCGGGATCGAGCGTGTCGTCGGCCCAGCGGAAGAACCCGCCCCGCCACGGCGCCTCGTCGTACGGCGGGCTGTCGACGAGCCCGCGAGTCGGTCGTCGACAGCGTCCACGTCAACAGGAGCTCCCCGTCGCGCCAGAGTCGCGGATGGGTGACCCCGTCCACGGCCGGTGGCAGCTCGACGTCGTACTGGCGCTGCTCGTCGCCGCGTGCGGCGTGGCTGACGCAGAGACCGGTGAGGTCGAACTGATGGGTGCAGTTCATGCGCGGATCGGCGACCTCGGCGATCGCGGTGCAGCGGGTCGAGAGAGGCATGCCCTCGAGTGGACGGAGGTTCTGGGCGGCGGCCGGACACGTGCTCCACGGCCACCGTCGGGACCGCGACTCGACGGTGGTGACGCGCCCGCCGTCGTGACGCAACGTGATCTCGAAATGATGGAAGTCGTCCTCGAGAGCGCCCTCGACCACACCGTCGTCGGCGGCGACCAGGCGGATCCGTCGCCGGAACGGGCCGTCGGGATCGCCGATGCGGACGGCCGGCGCGCTCCCGTCGCTCACGCGCTCCGGTTCCTCCCGCCCGGGTAGCCGCCGCCGCCGAACTGCTCGTCGAGGGCGTCGTAGTCGACCGCGAAGCCGTCACGCGGCAGTTTCTCGATGAACTCGACGGTGCGGGGCTTCTTGTAGGAGGCGATGTGGGTGCGGCAGTGCTCGATGATCGTCGTCGGCGGTTGCGTCTGCGCCCTGGTTGAGCACGACGATCGCCTTCACGCTCTGCGTCCATTGCGCGTCGGGAACGCCGATGACGGCGCACTCGGCGACGGCCGGGTGCTTGGCGACGCATCCCTCGACCTCGGCGGGGTAGATGTTCTCGGCGGCCGACTTGATCATGCGCGTCGCCGGCCCGATGAAGGTGATGGTCCCGTCGGCTTCGCGGCGGCCGAGATCGCTCGTGTGGTGCCAGCCGCCGCGCTGGCGGCGAGCGTTCTCCTCGGGCCGGTTCCAGTAGCCGTTCATCACGGTCGGCCCGCGGGCGACGATCTCGCCCGTCTCGCCGACGGGGAGCTCTCGGTCGTCGGGATCGACGATCCTGACCTGGACGACAGGGGACGGGCGGCCGTGCGTGCCCATCGGCGGCGTGAGCGAGCGTGTTGAACGTCAGCATGCCCATCACCTCGGTCTGCCCGTACCCGCCGGGATGCCGGGCCCACGGGCTCGTGTCGACCGTGATCATCTCGTTCCATTCCGGCTTCCCGCGGAACGCCCGCAGGCTCTTCAGGTCGTACCGGTGGTCCTTGTTGGCTTCGAGGATCTGCTTGATCGTCGGCCCGACGACGAACGCGCCCGTGCACTGCTCCGTCTCGATGAGCCGGCAGAGCTCGTCGGCGTCGATGCGCCGCGTGAACACGTTCGTGCCGGCGGCGACGAACGTCGCCAGCGTGGTCATGAAGGTCGCGATGTGGAACAACGGCCCGCAGTTCAGGTACACGTAGTCCACGTCAATGTCGGACAGGCGTGCCATCACGATGCCCTGCGTGATGAGCGCCGTGTGGCTCAGCATGGCGCCGTTGGGCCGTCCGGTGAACGCGGCGGTGTAGATGAGCAGGAGAGCGGAGGACGGGTCGACGTCGACGGGCGGGATCGGCGTTCGATCGCTCCGGTCAGGAACGCCTCGTAGCTCCCGTCGCCCTCGGCGTCGTGCTGGAGCCACAGCGCCGACGAGCCCGCGAGCTCGCGGGCGGCGCGCACCGTGTCACCGATCTCCTCGCCCTGCCAGACGACGACCTTGGCGTCGACGTCGTCGATGACGAACGCGAGCTCGTCGGCGCTCTGCCGCCAGTTCGCGGGGCAGAACATCGCTCCGATCTTCGCCGCTGCCGCCAGCGCCTCGACCACCCGGAACGAGTTCTGCCCGAGCCACAGGATCCGGTCGCCGTGACCGACGCCGGCGGCGGCGAGCGCGTTGGCGAGCCGGTTCGAGCGGTCGTCGAGCTCGGGGTAGGTGAGGCGGACGTCGCGACCGAAGTCGGCGTCCACCACCGCCACTTGCTCCGGCCGGCTCCGTCGCTGCTCGCGCAGCACGTCGGCGAACGTGAGCCCGTGCAGGACATCCACGATCGCAGTCTCGCGCGGTGAACTGACGCCAGTGTCAGCTCCGAGCCGCGGCGGGTATCCTGCCGCCGCGTGAGCGCGACGGGGGTC
This sequence comes from uncultured Actinomycetes bacterium, assembly GCA_963747195.1. GTDB lineage: Bacteria > Actinomycetota > Acidimicrobiia > IMCC26256 > JACDBD01 > JALZAA01. Next base: position 530,965 of record CAVVDV010000003.1, on the reverse strand, counting down.
ATCGACTGCGACCAGCACCTGTTCGAGTCGCGGACGCTCTGGGCCGACTACGCCGACCCGAACCGCCGCGACCAGGCGCTGCAGATCGTCGACGACGCGGCCGGCAACGCGTGGCTCGAGTGGCAGGGCCGCCGCATGGTGCTCGCCGACGTCACCGTGCCGGGGGAGACCGACGAGGTCGGCGCCCGACTCCAGCAGGCTCTCGCCGGGCAGCCGCCGGCGCGGCCCTACGACGAGGCCCTGCCCGCCGCGTACTGGCAACCGGCGGCGCGCCTGGCCGAGCTCGACCGGCTCGGACTCGACGAGGCGTTCCTGTTCCCGAACTACGGCCTGGTCTGGGAGCACAACCTCGTCAACGACCTCGAGGCGACGAAGACCAACATGGGCGCGTGGAACCGCTGGGCCCTCGAAGTGGCCGCCGACGGCGGGGGCCGGCTCCATCCGGTCGCGCACTTGACCCTGCGCGACCTCGACTGGCTCGATCGCCAGCTCGCGGCGCTGGCCGCCGGCGGAATCCGCCTGGCGATGATCGCGCCCGCGCTCGTCGACGGTCGCCCGCTCTCGCATCCTGATCTCGACCGCGCGTGGGCGTCGTTCATCGAGCACGACGTGGCGCCCGTGTTCCACGTCGCGAACCAGCAGCGGCCGTTCGACGAGGCCTGGTATGCCAGTGATCCCGAGCCCACGAACCCGGTGCTGTCGTCGGTGTTCCTCTGGGTGCCCGCCGCGCTCGCGATCTCCGACCTGGTCGTGAACGGAGTGCTCGAGCGACGACCCGAGCTCCGCCTCGGCGTCATCGAGTTGTCGGCGGTCTGGCTGCCGATGTTCCTCATGTACCTCGACGGCGGCGTGCGCTTCGTGACCCGGCTGCACGGCAAGGCGGTCGCCGACATGCCGTTGGCGCCGAGCGAGTACGTGCGCCGGCAGGTGCGCGTGGCGGCGTTCTCGTACGAGCGTCCCGGAGCGGCTGATCCGAGCGGGTGGGCGACCTGTTCATGTGCTGCAGCGACTACCCGCACTCCGAAGGGACCGCGCAGCCGCTCGACGACTACCGCGCGCTCGACGACACCACGTCCGATCCCGCCGTCGCGCCGGGCCTCTACCGGGACAACGCGGCGTGGCTCCTCGGGCGCGGCAACGGCGCGTGACCGCCGCCGACGCCGAGTTCGAGTTCCTCGCGCCTCGCCACGACGTCCCGACCGGCGGACGCAGCGGCTTCACGATCGTCGACGAGCGTCAGGTTCACTACCTCGAGTGGGGACGCAGTGCTGCCTCACCCGTCGTGTGCCTGCACGGCGGTGGACAGACCGCGTACATGTGGGAGGAGCTCGGCGCCGCGCTCGCTCCGACGCACCATGTGTTCGCGCCCGACCTTCCCGGTCACGGCGACACCGACCCCGTTGGCGAGATGGATCGCCGTTCGCTGGCGGCCACGATCCCGCCGCTCCTGGACGAGTTCGGGATCGAACGGGCCGCGTTCGTCGGAGCGTCGCTGGGCGGGATCGTCAGCCTCACGCTCGCGGCCGACCAGCCGGGTCGCGTCGCTGCGATTGCGCTCATCGACATCGGCCATCGCCTCGAAGACGAAGGCGTCAACCGCATCATCGACTTCATGACGAAGCACGAGTCGTTCGCGTCACCCGAGGAAGCGGCGGTCGAGGTGGCCGAGTACCTCCCGCATCGCCGCCAGGTGAATCCCGACAACCTGCGCCGCAACCTCCGCGAGCTGCCGGACGGGCGCTGGGTCTGGAAGCACATGTTCGCTCGCCGGCTCCGGGGTGCGGAGGCCCCGGCGGGCGGCTGGCGTGAGCTCGTCGCGGGGATGGACCGCGAAGCCGCGAGCCTCACGTGCCCGGTGCTCGTGCTGCGGGGCGCGGCGAGCGACGTCCTCTCGAACGAGGGCGCCGAGGAGATCGCATCGCTCATCCCGGACGCTCGCCTGGCGACCGTCGGGAGCGCCGGTCACCACGCCGCCGGCGACAATCCGGAGACGACCGTCGACCTGGTGCGCGCCTTCCTCGCCGAGACGGGGTGGTGAGGGCGCCCCCCGGGGGCCTTCGAACCCGCCATTTCCGACCGGTCGTGTGCGCCGACATTGACGGGTGTCGGGATTGAGTAGTACCAGACACCTGTGGAAAAGGCGGAGGAACCGGTGAGCGAGCAGGAATCGCCGGTGGCGATCACCGAAGACCTCGACGCGGTGACGAGCGACGCGCCCTCGGGAAACGGCGCGACGCCGGAAGCGAATGGCGCGTCACCGCACGAAGACACGGATCGCTGGCTGGCCGAGCTGGAGACGCTCGAACGGGCCGAGTCGAAGAGCAGCGAGGAGAATCGCGGCCCGCGAGGCTGACGAGCGGCGGACGCGCTGGAACGGCGAATACGAGCGCGCCGAACAGGCTGCCACGGAACGCGCGGCCCGCGAGGCGAGAGAACTCCGCGACCGATGGCAGGCCGAGGACGAGCGCCTGGCGCGGGAAGCCGAAGAGCGGCGGGCGCGGTGGCGGACCGAATACGAACGCGCTGAGACCGACGCACGATCGCGCGCGATGCGAGAGGCCGAGCAGCGCCGAGAGCACTGGGAAGCCGAGTACGCCCGCGCCGAGGCGGAGGTGCGAGCAGCGGGCCGTCGCCGAAGCCGATCAGCGTCGGGCGCGCTGGCAAGCCGAGCACGAGCGCGCCCTGCGCGAGGCCGAGGAACGGCGGACGCGGTGGCGGCGCGCGTACGACCACGCGCTGGGTGAAGCGCGGGCGCGGCTGGAGCGTGAGACCCAACGGCGCCTCGAGCGCTGGGAGGCCGAGTTCGAGCGCGCCGAGCACCAAGGGTTGGAGCGCGCCGAGCAGGAAGCTGTCCAGCGGCGGGCACGTCTCGATGCCGACTGTGAGCGCGCGTTGCGCGACGCGCAACTCGCCGTCGAGCAGGAAGCCCACCTCACACGGGAGCGCTGGGAGGTCGAGTTCGCAAAGTCCAAGCGGGAGGCGGACGAGCGTGCGCGGCACGCCGCGGAGGCTCGGCGACAGCGCTTCGAGACCGAGCTCGAGCGGGCCGAGAGCGAAGCGCAGGAGCGCCGCGAACGCGCGGTGAGGGAACGCCGCCAGCAGTGGGAAGCGGAGTACCGAGCGCGTCGAGACCGAAGCCGAAGCGGTCCGCCGCAAGGGTCTGGAGGATGTGCGCGCGCAGGAGGCCCAGTGGGTGCCGGCCAAATATCGCACCGACGAGAAGACCGGCCGGCGGGAGCTCGCCAAGCTTCGCGAGCGCTGGGCGAAGGACGACGAGCAGGCACAGCGCGAGCGGCGGAAGCGACGTGAGCCCGCAGCTCCAGGCCCGGCGGAAGCGCTGGGACGAAGAGGAGGCACAGGCTCTGAACGAGGCGCGCGCAGGGAGGGCCGAAGCGGCCGATGCGCTGCGCCGTCGCTGGGAAGCCGAGTACGAGCACGCCGAGGTCCAGGCCCGGGAGCGGGTTGCCCAGGAGACGGAGGAGCTCCGTCGTCGCTGGGAGTCCGAGTACGAGCGCGCGCAGCAGGAGGCGCAAGTGCGCGTCGCCCACGAGGCCGAGGAGCTCCGGAGTCGGTTGGAGGACGAGGCCGAGCTGCAGGACCAGCAGGCCCGCCGTCAGCAGGCGCGAGAGATCTACGAGCGGCGCGAGCGCTGGGCCGCGGACGACGAGCGGTATCTGCGTGAATTCCAGGAAGGTGCAGCGCGTGAGCTCCGAGAGCTACGCGAGCGCTGGATCTCCGAGGAAGAGCGTGTGTACCGAGAAGCCGAGGAGCGCGCCGCCCGGGAAGCCCTCGAGCTGCACGAGTGGTGGAAGAACGAGGACGAGCGCGCCACGCGCGAAGCGCTCGCGCGGGCCGGCCGTGAAGCGGAGGCGCTGCGCTCGTGGTGGGAGGCCGAGGACCAGCGCGTTGGCCAAGAGGCGACGGAGCGTGCCACGGCCGAGGCGGACGAGCAGCGCGCACGCGAAGAGCAGGAGCGAGCCGAGCGCATCGCCCAAGCCGAGAGGTCGCTTCGGGAGATCGCCGACCGGGTGGCAAGCGAGGCGCACGAGCGGCGCCAACGGTGGGAAGCCGAGGATCACCGCACCGTGGAAGAGGCCGCGCGGGGATCCGAGCACGAGGCGCACCAACGCCGGGAACGCTGGGAGACCGAATACCAAGAAGCCGTCCAGTCGTGCTACCGCCGGGAGTTGCAGGACACGCAGCAGCTGTGCGACCAGCTCGAGTCCGAATATCGAGAAGCGATGGAAGAGGCTCAGGCTCGTGCGGCAAAGCACGGCGAAGAGCTGCGCGAATGGCACGCCGACGACCGCCTGACGTCGCCGGGGAGCAGTGCAGTCGACGCGATCGAAGCGGTCGAAGCGGTCGACCAGCTCGACCCGGTCGAGGCGCCCTCCGCGAGTCGAGGCGCCCTCCGACGAAGTCACTCCGTAGGCGGCCGGGCTCCTCAGAGATACTTGGGCGATGGATGACGCCCGTCACGAGGTCGTCCGCCGCGGTTACGACGAGATTGCAGACCGGTATCTCGCCGCGCGCGAAACCGGCGGGGACCTCGCGCTCCTTCCCGAGCTCGTCGGGCGTCTGAGCTCGGGCGATGCGGTGCTCGACGCCGGCTGCGGCGCGGGCGTGCCGGTGACGACGCAGCTCGTGGACGCCGATCTCGAGGTCGTGGGCATCGATCTCTCGAGCGCACAGGTTCGTCTCGCTGGTTCACACAGTCCCGGCGCACACATCGCGCAGGCCGACCTCGTGGCGCTGCCGTTCGGTGACCGCAGCTTCGACGGTCTCGTGTCCTACTACGCCGTGATCCACGTGCCGCGTTCCGAGCACCGAGCGGTCTTCGACGAGTTCCGGCGGGTTCTCGTGCCCGGCGGCGTCGCGCTCCTCTGCCTCGGTGCCGGCGATGTTGCCGAAGACCACGATCCGGAGAGTTGGCTGGGCGCCCCGATGTTCTGGAGCCACTTCGACGCCGACACCAACCTGGAGATGCTGCGGGCTTCCGGGTTCGACATCATTCGACACGAGCTCGTCGAAGACCCCATGAGCCACGGGCGTCATCTCTTCGCGCTCGTGGCGGCACATTGACCGAGAAGGAGTGGAGGCGCGATGACGGCCGTGGACCAGGAGCAAACCGAGGCCATTCGGCAGCTGGTGCCGTTCGCCGCCGCGCTCGGCGTCGAGGTCATTGCGAGCCGTCCCGACGAGGTGCGGGCCCGCGTGGAATGGCGGCCCGAGCGATGCACGACCGCCGGAGTACTGCACGGAGGCGTCATCATGAGCCTCGCCGACACGACCGGGGCCACGTGCGCCTTCCAGAACCTGCCCGAGGGCGCGGCGGGAACGACGACGATCGAGAGCAAGACCAACTTCCTGCGCGCTCGTGCGCGACGGATACGCCGAGGCGGTCTCTCGTCCGCTGCATGCCGGCCGCACGGTGGTGGTCGTCGAGACCGATGTGACCGACGCCGACGGACGCCCTGTCGCGAAGGTCCTCCAGACCCAGGCGGTCCTGCGCTCGGGTTGAGGATGAGCGGGGTCTTGACAGGTCGAACATATGTTCGTACACTGCTCGTACTTCCCTCGACTTCCCCGGTGAACAGAGTGGCGCGGAGGAAGTCGTGTTCGAGCGAGTGCGCAACGCAGTCGACACCCTGAAGGCGACGGCGCGGGGGCTCGATCCGGTGTGCGTCGACGGCGGGGATGCGGCCGCGCTCTTCGAGATCGTCAGCGAGGGCGAGCGCGTGTGCGCGGCCATGAAGGGGCTCATGGCTCGACGCGTCGATGAGACGGGTGTGTGGCGCGGAGAGCGGGCATCGGAGCGCGGCGCATTGGGTCGCCGAAGCGACGGGGGCGACGGTCGGAGCCGCGGCGCGAACGCTGGAGACGGCGCGGGCCCTCGATGCGCTGCCGGAGACGGACACCGCGTTCCGCGCTGGTGAGCTCTCCGAGGTGCAAGCGGCCGAGATCACGTCAACCGCCAGCGCCGACCCGCGGCGCCGAGTCCGCGCTGTTGGAGGCGGCTGGATCGACGAGCGTGAAGGGGCTCCGCGATTGCTGCCGCGAAGTGCGCGCCGGCGCGGAGGCCGACGACAAGGCTTGGGCTCGACGGCTCCACGTCGAGCGGAGGGCGCACGAGTGGACGGACCCCGATGGCGCGTATCGGCTGGATGCGCGCCTCGCGCCGGACGCCGGCGCGCGCTTCAGCTCGGCGTGGAAGGCACACATCGATCGGATCTTCTGCGACGCCCGCCGAGCCGGCCGGCGCGAGCCTCGTACTGCATACGCCGCTGACGCGCTCCTCGCGTTGGCCACGGAGGGACCGTGCAAGCCGGTGGAGGTGCGCGTGACGGTCGACAGCGCCGCGCTGGCGTGTGGACACACGAATGTGGGCGAGCGCTGTGACATCACGGGTGTCGGTCCGCTTCCGGTCACGACCGCTCGAGCACTCCTGGACGATGCCGCGGTCACGGTTCTCACCCGGACCGGCGACGACATCACCGCGGTGTCATCGCCGAAGCGGACGATCCCCGTGAAGGTCCGCCGGGCGCTCGAGGCCCGCTACCGAACGTGCGGAGTCCGGGGGTGCGCAAACGACCAGTTCCTCGAGATCGACCACATCGTGCCGCTCGAGCACCACGGCCGCACCGAGATCGACAACCTGTGGCGCATCTGCTCGCACCACCACGCGCTCAAGACCCACGGAGGCTGGAGGGTCGTGCGCGCCAGCGGCGAGCCGGACCTCGTCCCGCCCGACGATCCGGATCCGCCCTGACGAAGGCGGCGCCTAGCTGGACGGGCGGACGTTGATCACCAAGGTGAAGATCGACTTCACGACCGGGTCGCCGGACGCGGCGTCCTTCCAGTCGGTCTCGGTGACGTAGAACTCGAGCTTGCCGCCGTTGGATCGTTCCTTCTCGTAGACGTCGCTGATGACGGTCGTGCCCTCGAGGACGTCGCCGACCTTGGGCCAGCGCTCGTACTCGAACGCCTGCTCCCCGTGGAGGATGGCGCGGCCGGGTCCGCGCAGGCGGTCGATCGGCAGGCCGGCGGCGCCGCCCGTGCCGAGAGAGCCCCAGTACGACATCACGAACGGGAACGTGGGCGGAACGAGCGCGTCCTCGCCGCTGTACACGTCGTCGTCGTCGCCCAGCGCCTGTGCGAAGACACGCACCGGGCCGCGCTCGATGACGACCTTCTGGGTGCCCGTCTCTTGTCCCTTGAGCTCGGTCAAAGCCATGGCGGGGGACCCTATAGGCCCAGGCGCTCGTTGGCCTCCTCGAAGAAGCTCGCCGGTGACCTCGTGTCGAGCTCCGGCTCCAGCGTCTCGGGGTTCCATTGCGACATGTCGCGGTCGAAGAAGTCGCCCCCGTACACGTGGATCGCGCCGGTGCAGGTGCCGAGCGGATTGTGCACTGCGTGGACCGCGTCGTCGCCGAGCAGCACGACGTCGTTGGTCGAGAGCTCGCGGGTGCGTCGCGGCTCGAGACTGCCGTCGAGGCGACGGAAGAAGGTGTTGTCCTCCTGCCCGGCGTAGATCCCGATCGCGGCCCACATCTGATGGTCGTGGGGCCAGATCGACATCCCGGGCGCCCACACGACCTTCAACACCGTCAGCTCGGGGGAGCGGTGCAACGTCGTGAGCTCGGCCCGGGTCGCCGGCAGCGCCTGCTCCACCGACGAAGCGTCGTCGAGCGTGCGTTCGAGCAGATCGGCGACGGCGAGCCGCGGCTCGGCCTCGAGGAGACTTGCCTGACACTCAGCCACGAACTGATCGACGTCAAGCATGCCATCAGGCTACGACGAATTCGGCCCGCCCGCCGTTCCGACGGCGTTGTCACCCAGCAAGTGCTTCATCACCTTGCCGGTCGCGTTGCGCGGGAGCTCGTCGACGAACGTCACCTGGCGTGGACGCTTGTAGTCGGCGAGATGGCTCGGCGCAGAACGCCTGGAGCTCGTCGCCGCCGACCGCAGCGTCGGGCTTGCGCACCACGAACGCGGCGATGTCCTCGCCGAGCACGTCGTGCGGGATGCCGACGACCGCCGCCTCGCGCACCGTCGGGGTGCTCGAGGATCACGCTCTCGATGTCGGTCGGGTACACGTTGTGGCCGCCCCGGACGATGAGATCCTTCTTGCGCCCGACGAGGTACAGGAACCCGTCGTCGTCGAGGTAGCCGAGGTCGCCGCTGCGCAGCCAGCCGTCGCGCGTCCAGGTGCTCGCGGTCGCGTCGGCGTCCTTGTAGTACTCCCGCTGTCGTCCAGGCAGGCGCGTGAGCAGCTCGCCGACCTCGTGGGCCGCGCGCTCGTTGTCCTCGTCGTCGACGATCTTGATCTCCATGGGCGGGAGCGGCTTGCCCACCGATCCGATTCGCTTCGTCACCTCTTCCTGCGGCATCACGATGAACGCCGGTCCGGCCTCGGTCATCCCGTAGGAGTTCGACAACGCTGGCGTGCGGCAGCCGCTCCACCAACGTGAGCAGCGTGTTCGGTGCCAGCGGAGCACTCCCGATCGAGACCGGCCTGCAGGCTGGTGAGGTCGGCGGTCGCGAAATCGGGATGGGCGACGAGCAGCTCGGCCATCGCGGGCACGAGGAACGCCATCGTCGGCCGCTCGCGCTCGACGATGCGCAGCCACTCGCCGGCGTCGAACTTCGGGAGGTACAACCCGACCATGCCCATCTTCATCGGGTTGTAGATGAACGAGATCCCGGCGAACGTGAACAGCGGCGCGCCGTGGAGCCAGCCGGCGCCGCTCCAGGGCGGCTCGTGGTTCGGGATCATCGCGACGTTCCGGTGGCGGACCGCGACGCCCTTGGGCAGGCCGGTCGTGCCCGACGTGTACATGATGTCGGCGAGGTCGTCGAGGCCGACGTCGACCTGGATGTCGCTGTCGTCGGCGTCGAACGCCTCGTCCCAGGCGACTTCTCCGGCGCCGGCGCCGTCGCTGACGAGCAGCTCGAGCGACGGAAGCGCGCCCCGCACTTCACGCGCCGCCGGCAAGCAGCGCCGACACGTCAGGAGCGCGGCGCACCTCAGCGTGACCGAGGATCGTGATCAGCTCCGGGACGGACAGGCGCGTGTTCGTGGGCACCGCCACGGCCCCCGCCTTGTGCGCCGCCGCGTACGCCACGATCCAGCGGAGACACTCGTCGCTCGGAAGGTAGATCGACACGCGATCGCCCTGCTGCGATGCCGCGTGCGACGAGCCCGCGCGCGAGCGCGTTCGAGCGGGCGTCCCACTCGGCGAACGTGAGCGCCGTCGCCCGCGTCCAGGTCGCGATAGGCGACCTCGCCGCCGTCGCGCCGCGCCATGAAGCGCAGCTGGTCGACGTGCAGCTCCCCCCAGTCGGGCATGGCTCTCTACCCCAAAGGGCCAGTCACATCGAGAACGCCATGCTCGGGATCGCGCTGCCACCCTCGGCCGGCGCGAAGAGCTCGGCCTTGTGGGCGATCAGGTCCTCGACCGTCCAGCGCTTCCCGCCCGCGGCGAGCTCGTTGGCGAGCGACCAGCCCCGCATCAGGTACACGCGGTCACCCCACATGACGAACACCTGGCCGCTCACGTCGGCGGCGGCGTCGCTGGCGAGGAACCCGATCAGCGGCGCCATGTTGTCGGGATCCCAGGCGTCGAACTCGCCTTCCTTCGCCGCCATGAGCTGGTCGGCGCCGGCGACCGTATCGGTCAGTCGAGTCCGAGCGCGAGGCGCCATCGCGTTCACGGTCACGCCGTACTTCTGCAGCTCCCGTGCGAGCACGATCGTCATCGACGCGATCCCGGCTTTCGCCGCCGCGTAGTTCGACTGACCGGCGTTCCCGAACAGGCCTGACTCGCTCGACGGTGTTGATGATCCGGCCCGCGACCGGTTCACCCGCCTTCGACTGCTCGCGCCAGTACACGGCCGCGAACCGGCTGGGCGCGAAGTGGCCCTTGAGGTGGACGCGGATGACCGAGTCCCAGTCCGCCTCGGACAGGTTGAAGCTCATGCCGTCGCGCAGGATCCCTGCGTTGTTGACGAGGATGTCGAGCTTGCCGAACGCCTCGACCGCCTGTCCGATGAGTGACTCCGGCGCCCGGCCACGACGCGACGTCGTCGTAGTTGGCGACCGCTTCGCCGCCACCGGAGACGATCTCGTCCGCCACCTCCTGTGCGGGCGTCTTGTCGGCGCCTTCGCCCTCGCGTGCCCCGCCGAGGTCGTTGACGACGACTTTGGCGCCCTCGCTCGCGAGGAGCAGCGCCTCACCCCGGCCGATTCCTCGGCCCGCGCCCGTCACGATCGCGACTTTGCCGTCGAGCGCACCCATGTATCTCTCCTTTTCCGCTGGCGCGGACGCTTCCAGTTTCCGCCAAGGCGCACAGAACCTTACTGACTCCGGTGTCAGGTACGCTCCTCCGGGATCGCTCACAGACCCTGGAGGAAAGAGATCATGGCCGACGCCGTCATCGTGTCCGCCGCCCGCACCGCCATCGGGACGGCGCGCAAGGGCTCGCTCGCGGACATCGACGTGTTCGAGCTCGCCAAGGCGTCGATCAGCGAGGCGCTCAAGCGCTCGAGCGTCCCGGCCGAGGACGTCGACGACATCATCATGGGCGAGTCGCTCCAGGGCGGCGGGTGCGTGGCGCGCTACGCCGCCGTCGACCTCGGCTTGACGGACATCCCGGGCCTGGCGCACAACCGCCACTGCGCATCGGGCATGGCGCCGATCCAGACCGCCGCCGCCGGCATCCGGGCCGGCATGGACCGCGTCGTCATCGCCGGCGGCGCCGAGAGCATCACGCAGAGCCCGACCGTGATGAGGAAGCTGCCGGGGTCGTACGCGGGCGTCGAGCCGTGGCTGTCGCCCAGCCACCCGGCAACGCCGGACGCGCCGACCATGGACATGTCGATCACGGTCGGCTGGAACACGGCGGTCAAGGCGGGCGTGAGTCGCGAGGAGCAGGACGACTGGGCGTACCACTCGCACATGCGCGCCGTCGCCGCCACGGACGAGGGACGGCTTCGCGACGAGATCTTCGCCATGGAGGTGCCGGTCCGGGGCAAGCGCGGCGAGACGCGCACGTTCGACGTCGACGAGCACCCGCGCCGTGACACGACGCCGGAGAAGCTCGCCAAGCTGCCGCCGCTGCATCCGGAGATCGACGGGTTCAGCATCACGGCCGGGAACTCGTCGGGTCTCAACGACGCCGGCTGCGCGGTCGTCGTCGCCGACCGCGACTACGCCGAGGAGCACGGGCTCGAGCCGTTGGCGATCGTCCGGTCGTGGGCGTCGGTGGGTGTGCCGCCCCGCGACACGGGCCTCGCGCCCACGCTCGCGATCCCGAAGGCGGCCGAGCGCGCCGGCGTCACCGTCGCCGACCTCGACCTGGTCGAGATCAACGAGGCGTTCGCGGCGATGGCCGTGGCGTCGTCGCGCATCCTCGGCCTGCCGCACGAGATCGTGAACGTGAACGGCAGCGGCTGCAGTCTCGGCCATCCCGTCGCCGCGACCGGTGCTCGCATGGTCGCCACGACGATCTTCGAGCTGCGGCGCCGCGGCGGTGGGTTGGGTTGCGTGAGCATGTGTGCGGGCGGCGGCATGGGCTCGGCCACCGTGCTCGAAGTTCTGCCGGCGTCGTAGGTTCTGCGTCCATCGAGTCCGACCTCACTTTCGCCCTCGAGCTCGCGGATGCCGCCGACGAGACGACGATGCCGCGCTTCCGCGCCCGTGACCTCGTCGTGGAGACCAAGCCCGACCTGACGCCGGTGACCGAAGCCGACCGCGCGACGGAGAGCATGCTCCGCGCTCGCATCGAAGCCGAGCATCCGCGCGACGGGGTGGTGGGCGAGGAGTACGGGGAGACGGCCGGGTCGGGTGGCCGGCGCTGGATCCTCGATCCCATCGACGGGACGAAGAGCTTCGTGCGCGGCATCCCGGCGTGGGGGACGCTGATCGCGCTCGAGCGGGACGGCGAGATCGTGGTCGGCGTCGTGTCCGCGCCCGCGTTGCGCCGGCGCTGGTGGGCGTCACGGGGTGGCGGCGCATTTGCCGACGGCGAGCCCATCCAGGTTTCGCGCGTCGGTGCCATCGAGGACGCGTTGCTCTGCTACACGTCGCTGACCGCGTTCGAGGAGCACGGGCTGGGTGAGCAGTTCCGTGCGCTTGCGGGGCGATGCTGGGAGGCGCGCGGGTTCAGCGACTATTGGGCGCACGTGCTCGTCGCCGAGGGGAGCGCGGACCTGGCCGTCGAGCCGGTCATGAACCTGTGGGACAACGCGCCGCTCCAAGTGATCGTGGAGGAGGCCGGCGGGCGGTTCACGGACCTCGAGGGACGGCCGCGCGCCGACGGCGGCAGCGCCGTCACGACGAACGGGCTGCTCCACGAGGACGTGCTCGCGGCGATGGGACGGGCCGGCTGATGCCCCCGATGCGGGCGCATGACTGAGGTCACCGTCGGGCTCGACATCGGCACATCGTCCGTGAAGGCCATCGCGGCGGACGGGGACGGCAACGTCGTCGGCTCGGCGCGTGTGCCGCACCGGTTCCGAGTGCCGAGCCCGGGCCGCTTCGAGCACGACGCCGACGAGGCGTGGCGGCGCGGGCCCCAAGCCGCGCTGGCGGCGCTCGGCGACACGCGCGCCGGCGGGGGGTGAGCGTGGCGGCGATGGTGCCCTCGTTGACCGCGGTCGACGGCGGCGGCGTGCCCGTCACGCCGGGGCTCCTGTACGGCGACGAGCGCGGTCGCCACGATCTGCGTACCGGACATCCCGTCGAGAGCGGTGAGCTGCTCGCCTTCTTGCGCTGGACGGTGGGCGAGGCGCCCGACGCCGCCGGGTACTGGCCGGCGCAGGCGGTCGCGAACAACGCCCTCGCCGGCGAGCCCGTGCTCGACACGACCACCGCCGCCACCGCGTCCCCGCTGTTCGACTGGAAGGGATGGGACGCCGAGATCGCCGGTGACGTCGGCGTGCGCGTCGATCAGCTCCCGAAGCTGGCGCCGACGGGTTCGCGTGCGGGCGTGTCGGCGGCCCCGACGGCCCGGAGCTCGCGTCCGGGCTGCATCGACGCGTTCGCCGAGCAGCTCGTGGCCGGCGCCGACGACGACGGCGACGTGCTCGTGATTCTCGGCACGACCCTGATCGTGTGGGCGGTGACGTCACGCGACGATCCGGTCCCCGATCACTACGTCATCCCGCACACTGCGCCGGGCAAGGTGCTCGTCGGCGGACCGAGCAATGCCGGCGGCTTGTTCCTCAACTGGGTCGACGGTCTGCTCGGCGAGGGTGCACCGCCGACCGACCCCGGGCGGGTGCCGGTGTGGGCGCCGTTCCCGCGCGGCGAGCGTGTGCCGCTCAACGATCCCGAGCGCCGCGCGGTGCTCGCCGGCCTCGACCTCACGCACACGGCGGGCGCGATCCGGCGCGCCGCGTTCGAGGCGTCGGGGTTCGTCACCCGCCGCATGATCGATGCGTCCAAGGTCGACGCGCGCCGAATCGTGGCGACCGGCGGCGGGACGCGCGTCGACGAGTGGGTGCAGGCCCTCGCCGACGCCACCGCCCTGCCCGTCGACTGCGTCGCGGTGCCGGAAGGCGGCGCGCTCGGCTCGGCGTGGCTGGCGCGGATCGCGGCCGGGCTCGAGGAGCCGGCGGCGATGACCGAAGGACGCCGGTGGGCCCGCACCGGCAGGCGCGTCGAGCCCGACACGTCCTGGTTGCCCGCGGTCGCCGACCCGCTACGAGGAGTTCCTGGAGCTGACCGGGTTGGGCCGGCCCTAGACGTCAGCGGCGCAGGCCGGCCGCGTGCGGGCTGTCCGGTGGCGGAAGCGGATGACGGAACAGCGCGGCCGCGTTCTCGTGGCTGATCATCGCGATCTCGTCGGCGGGCAAGTCCGCCGTAGAACTTCTCGAACACGGCCTGGGAGTCGGGCCAGGTGCCGTCGCCGTGCGGGTAGTCGGTCTCGAACATCATGTGGTCGACGCCGACCGTCTCACGCGTGCAGATCGTCGACGGGTCGTCGATGGTGCAGAACCAGAAGTTGCGGTGCAGCACCTCGGCCGGGCGCAGGTCGCCCGGGAAGTAGTCGCCGTACCCCGAACGGTCGACGATGTTCTCGAGGCGGTCGTGCAGCATCGCAACCCAGCCGATGCCGCCCTCGGACATCGCGACCTTGAGCTCGGGGTGCTTCACCGCGTAGCCCGACCACAGCCACTCCGCGCAGGCGGCGAGCGACAGCTGGCCGAACAGCGTCGCCCCGAGCGGCACCATCGGAGAGCCGGGCGGCATGTCGGCGACGCCGGTCGAGCCGACGTGCAGGCAGATCGCGGTGCCGGTCTCGGCGCAGGCGGCGATGATCGGATCCCACCAGCCCTGGAAGAGGTTGGGCATGTCGACCCGGTGCGGTTGTTCGGGAAGCGTGACCGCGGTGAACCCGCGCTCGGCGTTGCGCCGGATCTCCGTCGGCGCCCTGCTCCGGGTCGCCGAGGTACGTGATGCCCATCGGGACGATGCGCTCGGGGTACGGCGCGTACCACTCCTCGGCGAACCAGTCGTTCCACGCCTGCGTGACCGCGAGCCCGAGCTCGGGGTCGGAGCACTGCGAGAACACGCGGCCGCAGAAGCCGGTGATCTGCGACGGGAAGTTCACCGACGCCCACACGCCGTTGATGTCCATGTCGTTGACGCGGGCGTCGATGTCGTAGCAACCGGCGCGCATCTCCTCGAAGCGCGTCGGCTCGACCTTCCAGTCCTCGCGCTTGCGGCCGACGACGGCGTTCAGCCCGACCTGGAAGTACAGCTGCCCGTCGAACTCCCACACCTCGTGACCCTCGGCCGTCTCGACGATCTTCGGCGCGAGGTCTTGGAAGCGACTCGGCAAACGACCCTCGAACATCTTGGGCGGCTCGACGAGATGGTCGTCGACCGAGATGATCGTGTACTTGATGTCGCGTGGCTCGGGGTCGGGGAGCAGCCCGTGCGTCTCGCTCTTCTTCCAGTGCAGCTTCGGCTTCTCCGTCGTGGTCACGCCCGTTACCCTACGAGCCGTGGCGCTGGAGATCGAGATCAACCGCGACGCCTGTATGGGCTCGGGGAACTGCTCGTTCTGGGCGCCCGGCGTGTTCGATCTCGACGATGAGGGCGTTGCCGTCGTGCTCGACCCCACCGCGCAGCCCGAGGACAAGGTCATCCTCGCCGGCCAGGGGTGCCCGACGCAGGCGATCTCGATCATCAAAGACGGCGAGAAGATCGTCTGACCGGATGTCCGGGCAGTCTTCGGTGGCGCCGATCGTTTTCGTCCACGGCGGCGCGCACGGTGCATGGTGCTGGGAGCCGCTGCTCCCGTTTCTCGACGGCGACGCGCTCGCGGTCGACCTTCCACCGAAGTCGGTCCGGGGTGGATCGCGGCGCCTCGAGCCCGTCCCCGAGCTCCGCACGCTGACGATCGGCGACTTCGCCGACTCGGTGCTGGGTGACATCGACGGCGCCGGCTTCGAGCGGTTCGTGCTCGTCGGTCACTCGATGGGCGGGCTCACGATCTCGGAGGTCGCCCGCCGCGTGCCCGACCGGGTCGAGCACCTCGTGTACGTGTCGTGCATGGTGCCGCCCGACGGCGCGTCGGCGATCGAGGCGCTGCCCGAGGACCTGCGCGACATGACGCGGCAGGCCGTGGAGGAGGCGCGGCACGGCGGCGACAACCCGATCGGCGGGCTCGACGAGCAGACGACCCGATTGATGTTCTGCAACGACATGGACGAGGAGCAGACCCGGTTCGTCCTCGATCGAACCGGTACCGAGGCGGCGGTGATCCTCGCCGAGCAGGTGTCGCGGGCCGGTATCCCGGCCGAGCTTCCCAAGACGTTCGTGAAGCTGCTCCGCGACCAGTCGCTGCCGCCCGATCATCAGGACGTGCTCGTCCAGAACCTCCGCGACTCTCCGGGCGGCGAGGTCGACGTCGTGACGATCGACGCCGGCCACGACGTCATGATCAGCCGACCCAAGGAGCTCGCCGACGTGCTGAACCGTCTCAGCCGGTGAAGGGGGGCGTGCTGACGACCGCGGAGGCGGGGTCAGGTGCGGCCGGTGCGGGCGCGGCTGTTCCCGGTGCCGGTTCGGCAAACGTGTTGGTGACGGTGAAGGTCACGTTGTTGGACAAGTCTGGTCCGGCGAGTCGAACGTGACCTCGTTGCCGGAGGGTCGCGCAGCTTGCGTTGACGCCGTCGTCCTCGCAGGCATAGGCGACGACTGGACGCTCCGCCGGTCGCCGGTCTCCGTGATCGTGCAACTTGTCGTGCCGAGGCCGTTGGCGTTGAAGAAGTTGTCGTTCGCAGGGACCGAGTTCCCCTGTAGCGTCGAACGTGAGGTCGCCGGACGGGCCGCCGTCGCTGCAGGCGTAGTGGACCGTGAAGGTCGTGCCGGCGGGCGCGCTTCCGACGACGACCTTGTTGACCTCGACGTGCATGTTCTCGCCGGCGGATGCGGGCGCGCCGAGAGCAACGAGCGTGCCGGCGGCGAGTGCGGCAGCGGCGAGGATCTTCAGGACGCATGGTCGGGGACTCTAGAGCGTCCGCGGACCCTGCGGCGCCTCGCCCTCAGCGTCTTGCGGTCGGTTCGTGACTCTGCAGCACGCCGCTCCCGTCGTCGGGCACGGACGTCGTGTTCGCGCATCCGCCGTCGGCGTGGGACTGGTAGTTGACCGCGAGCGCAGTGGGAGCGAACGGGTCGCCGCCGTCGGTCACGACCTCGAACTCCGACCATCGCACGGTCACCGGCGGATCGTCGCAACGCGCGAACACCTCCGACCAGACCATCGGGTCGCCGAGATAGGGCGCGGCGGCATTCAGGTCGCGCACCGTCGTCGCGTCGCCTGTGGTGAGGTCCGTGACCCCGCCGCGCCACGCGCCCTCGTCGGTGCGGTGCACGCGAAGCCTGTACGCGCGCCCCGGCTGCCAGGGGTAGTCACGCGTGTTCGGGTCGGCCGGTGTGCTCGGCAACGGTGACTCGGTGCCCGCGAGCAGGGAGCCGTCGGCGGCGTAGCCGCCCCAGTTCACGGCGCCGAAGCCCGGGTGCCGGTGATTCCATTGCAGCCCGAGGTGCGCGGCGCCCGCGCCGGGGAACGCGACCTGCAACGCCCAGAAGTAGAGGTGGTCGACCGGCCGGCGGTGCGAGCACCTCGAGCGTGACGCTCGCGGCGACGAGGTGGCCGGCGCCCGGCGGGAGGCGCCACCCGAGATGGAACGACGACGCACCGTTTCCGGACGGCGGAAAGCCGTGCGTGCGCGCACGTCGAAAGAGAGGCACCGGCCGGAGCCTACGAGCGCGAAACCTGACGCTCGTGTCACCGCGCCTAGGATCCGCAGGAGCCCGAGCGTGCGAGGGCGACCCGAGGAGACTGTGCATGCCGATCGGGATCACGGAAGAGCACGAGGCGCTCCGTCAGGCGGCGCGGGGCTGGGTGGAACGGCATTGCGCCCCCGCCGTCCCGCGCGTCGTCGCTGGACGCCGAGACCGACGTCGCTGCCGCCGTTCTGGGGTGACCTGGCGACGCAGGGCTGGTTGGGACTCCACGTCGACGAGGCGCTCGGCGGCGAGGGCTACGGCCTGCCCGAGCTGGCGGTCGTGCTCGAGGAGCTGGGGCGGGCGTGCGCGCCGGGCCCGTTCCTGCCCACGGTGCTGGCCGCGGCCGTGCTCCAGGCCGCCGGCAAGGAGACCGCCGCCGACATCGTCCCCGGGCTGGCGTCCGGTGAGACCGTCGGGACCGTCGCGCTGGGCGGTCGGCTGGATGCCGAGCCGGCGGGCGACGGACTGCGTGTGCGAGGGACGCTCCGAGCCGTGCCGTCGGCCCACCTGGCGGGCGTGCTCGTCGCCCGACGCCGGCGACGACTGGTGCGTGCTCGTCGCGGGCGAGTTCACGGCCACGCGAGCTGCAGAGCCTCGACCCCACCCGGCGCGTCGCCGAAGTGCGCATCGACGACGCCGTGGTACCGAGCGCGCGCCGGCTCGACGGTGTGGATGCCGAGCGGGTGCGGGACCTGGCGGCGACCGTGTTCGCGGCCGAGAGCGTGGGCGTGGCGCAGTGGTGCGTCGACACCGCGTCCGAGTACGCCAAGGTGCGGGAGCAGTTCGGCCGCCCGATCGGCCAGTTCCAGGGCGTGAAGCACAAGTGCGCCGACATGCTCGCCCAGACCGAGCTCGCGCGCGCCGCCGCCTGGGACGCCGCCCGCGCCGCCGACGAGCCGGACGTCGCCCCGCTCACCGCCGCCGCGGCCGCGGGCCTCGCGATCGACGCCGCCTACCGCGCAGCGAAGGACTGCATCCAGGTGCACGGCGGCATCGGCTTCACCTGGGAGCACGACGCGCACCTGTATCTCAAGCGGGCGACCGCGACGCGCCAGCTGCTCGGCCCGACGTCCGCGTGGCGGGTGCGCGCCGCCGAAGCAGCGCGCGGAGGCGCGCGCCGCCGCCTGGCCGTGGACCTGCCACCCGAAGCGGAAGCGTTGCGCGAAGAGGTCGGCGCCTTCGCCGCCGAGGTCAAGGGCCTCGACGCCGTCGAGCAACGGAACCGGCTCGCCGACGCCGGCTACCTCGCCCCGCAGTGGCCGAAGCCGTGGGGGCGTGACGCCGGCGCCCTCGAGCAGCTCGTCATCGACGACGAGTTCCGCAAGGCGAAGGTGCGGCGGCCCAACCTGAGCGTCGGCGCGTGGGCACTGCCGCCGCTCATGGTCTACGGGACGAGCGAGCAGCAGCAGCGCTGGATCCCCGCCACGCTGCGAGGCGAGATCTCGTGGTGCCAGCTGTTCAGCGAGCCGGGCGCGGGCTCCGATCTCGCCGCGCTCACGACGCGCGCCACGCGCGACGAAGGCGGCTGGGTCGTCAACGGCCAGAAGGTCTGGACGTCCATGGCGCAGGACGCCGACTGGGGGATCCTCATCGCCCGGACCGACCCCGACGCGCCGAAGCACGACGGCATCAGCTACTTCATGCTCGACATGAAGACGCCCGGCATCGACATCCGCCCACTTGCGTGAGCTCACCGGCGAGGCGTGGTTCAACGAGGTGTTCTTCAACGACGTCTTCGTGCCCGACGAGTGCCTGGTCGGCGCGGAGCACGACGGGTGGCGCGCCGCCCGCACGACGCTCGCCAACGAGCGCGTCTACATGGGCAGTGGCTCGTCGATCGGGTACGGCGTGCAAGGTGTGCTGAGCCTGCTCGACACGGCCGGGCTCGCGTCCGACCCGGTCGCGTTGGACGAAGCCGGGGGGCTCGTCGCCGAAGAGCACGCACTCAGCGTCCTCGGGTTCCGGCTCACCTTGCAGGCGCTCGGCGGCGCCGATCCCAGCGGGTCGGAGGCGGCGGTGCGCAAGCTGCTGGGCGTCGAGCACGACCAGCGCGTGCAGGAGGTCGGGCTCGAGCTGCTCGGCGGCGAGGGCAGCGTGACCGACGGCGACGCCGCGATGTGGGTCCGCGGCTTCCTGTTCAACCGGTGCCTCACGATCGCGGGCGGCACGAGCGAGGTGCAGCGCAACGTGATCGCCGAGCGTCTGCTCGGATTGCCGCGCGACCCGTAGAGCCCGGGGATTCTCGGAAGGGAAACGGCCGCAGAGCGATCTTTTCGCTGCCGAGAACGTTGATCAGAGCGGCGGCAGCTCGACGACTTCGCCGGGATGGACGAGGTCCGGGTTCCCCGAGCGCAGCCGATGCCGGTTGAGCTCGACGACGCGCAGCCAGTAGGGCGCGATGTCGGCAGGGGCCAGATCTGCTGACGCCCTCCCGCTCGCGCTCGCGACCCGCGCCGCCGCGATCGACCACAGATGCTCGCCGCCCGTCACGGTGTGCGTCGTGCCCGCGGCCGGCGCAGGCGGAGGAACGGCGGGAGCGACCGGCACGGCCGGCGTGGTGGTGACGACGGGTGGCGGCGCGGTGGGCGGCACGAGCGGCGCGGTCGTCGGAGCCGGGGAAGTCGTCCCGGTCGGTGGCACGGTCGATGCCGGCGGTGAATCGACGGCCTGCCCGGTGCGGACGCCCGACGGGGGACGCGAGGGAACGCTCGCCGGATCGCGGTGATCGACGTCGACGACCACCGGAGCGGACGCGGGGCTCGTCGTCGGCGGGGGATCGGCGGCGGCGGGGCGCCCGACACCCAGCGCGGTCGCGGCGACGATCGACACGGCGGCGGCGCGATCCGCCCATCGCCGCACCGCCGGCAGCGTCGCCCAGCCGAGGGCGCGCGCGGCGCCGTGCAGGCGGGCGACCCGCGCCGCGACGTAGAGCAACGTGCTGCCGAGGAGCCACCACGCGGCGACGAGTGCAACGAGCCGGACGCCGGCGAGGAGCACCTCCTCACTCGTGCTCTGCTGCAGCCACCGGCCCAGGTCGTGGCGGGGGATCGCGAAGCCGTCGACGCCGCCGAGGCGGTGCAGCGCGACGACCGCGATCACCTCGCCGGCGACGAGCAGGACGAGCACCCGGCGCGCCTTGGGACCCTCCTCCACGCCGGCACCGTACGAGCACGCCATCTGGCGTGTCAATGCGTCAGATGACGTCAGATTGTACGAACCCGCCTCGGCGACGCGCTAGAAGTCGGGCCGCGCGTAGTAGTGCTCGGGGCCGGCGGCCTTGATGTCGCTGAGCCAGTCGCCGTCGTAGAAGTCGCTCGGGCCCTGGATGCCGGGGGAGACGAGCTCCCAGGCGTTGCGCTTGTACGTCCAGTTCTCGGGCTGCAAGCGGTGCGCGGCGCGGAAGTGGGCCCGGGCGGACTCGACGTGACCGGCGTGGTGCAGATGCTGACCGAGCTCGAACTCGGCGGCGGCCTCGGCAACCTCCGGCGAGCGGGACGCCGAGCCTTGTACGACCTCCTCGGGCGTGAGCGCGTACTCGCTCGCCGCGCCGTGCTCGACCCAGTCGCGCAACGCCTCCACGTAGTGATCGGCGTCGAAGCGCGGGATGCGTTTGACCTGCTCGAGCATGTCCCGGATGTGGGCGTCCAGATCGTCGGGGAGACCCTCCGGGGTCTTGAGCTTGCTGAAGTCGTAGCGCTCGACGGCGGCCGTGTGCGGCGGTCGCACGATCATCCCGTTCTCGTCGACCCACAGCGCGGTGGGGACGTTGACGATCCCGAGCAACTCGTCGAGCCGGTGCGCGGTGTCGACGAGCTGTGGATGGTCGGCGCCGGAGCGCTCGATCCACGATCGGGCGGCGTCGACCTCGAGGTCGAGCGCGACGGTGACGATCTCGAGACCTTGCGGGTGGAGCTCAGTGCGCAGTTGCTGCCACACGGGCAGCGCCATGCGGCACCCTCACCACGACGCCCACGCCGCGATGAGCACCTTCTCGCCCCGGAGCGAGCTGAGATCGAACGGCTGCCCCTCGACGTCGGCGAGGACGATCGGCGGCAGCTCGGCCGACGCGAGGACCCGATCGCCGGCCTCCGGTCCGAGCGCCCAGAGGTCATGGCGGTCGTCGTGGACGAGGGGCATGCCGAGCCGCTCGGCCACCGCCGTGACGTCGACCAGGCCGTCGGCGGCGCCACCGGCCGGGAGCGGAACGCAGCGGTCGTCCTTGCACAGACCCTCGGGCTTCAGCTCCCAGCCCGTCCGCCGCTCGAGCTCGTCGGGGGTGATGTCGAGCCGCTCGAGGATCATCGATCTCCTTGGTCGCCGTCTCCGCGTGCACGCTAGCTCGCCGTGCTACGTTCCCCGGCGTCTTCGAAGAGGGGGTACTCGCATGGTCCTGGGATCAGCCCTCGACATCTTCTCCCGTGAGGGGTTCTCGTACCTGTCGCGGTGGTCGCATGTCTTCGTCGGTATCACGTGGATCGGGCTTCTGTACTTCTTCAACTTCGTGCAGGTGCCCGCCTACGCCGAGATGGAGGCGTCGGCCCGCAACAACGCCATCGACAAGCTCACGTCCCGGGCGCTGTGGTGGTTCCGCTGGGCGGCCGCGGCCACGCTCGTCAGCGGGATCCTGCTGTTCATCGATTCCAGAAGCAGCTCTACGAGAGCGACTTCATGAAGTCGCCCCGGGGCGTCGCGATCTACGCCGGCATCCTGCTCGCGGTGACGATGTTCCTGAACGTCTGGCTCGTGATCTGGCCGAACCAGAAGAAGGTGATCGCCAACGCCCGCAACGTGCAGGCCGGCGGTCGAGGCCGATCCGACGGCGGCGCCGGCGGCACGCAAGGCGCGTTGGCGTCGCGGATGAACACGATCTTCTCCCTGCCGATGCTGGTCTTCATGGTCGGCACGAGCCACTTCCCCTACGACAGCGGTGTCGACACGTCGGGGAGCAAGCGGGCGACGTTCTGGATCATCTGGGTCGTGATCTGGGGCGTGCTCGAGCTCAACTTGCGCTCGGCCTCCTCGGCGGAACGGCGTCCGGGCGGCCCACGCGATCATCTACGACACCCATCGCAACGCGATCATCACGGCGTTCGTGTACTCGGCCGTCGCGCTGATTGCTCTTCTCGTACGTCCTGACGCAGCTGACGCCGAGCGAACTGCTCAGAGGCCGATGAGGTCGGCGACGCGCGCCCGGTGCTGGGCGGCGTTGCCGAACAGCAGCGAGCTCGACTTCACGCGGCGCACGTACAGGTGCATGTCGTGCTCCCACGTGTAGCCGATGCCGCCGTGGATCTGGATGCCCTCTTTCGCGAGCAGCGCGGCACAGTCGCCGGCCGCCGCCTTGGCCGTCGACGTCGCCAGTGCCCGGCGGTCGTCGTCCTCTGCGATCGTGAGTGCCGCGAAGTAGCTCGTCGCGCGGGCGCGTTCGAGCGCCACGAGCATGTCGGCGAACTTGTGCTTGATGGCCTGGAAGGACCCGATCGGGCTCGCCGAACTGCTCGCGTTGCTTGGCGTACGCGAGCGTGATGTCGAAGATCGCTTGGGCGGCGCCGACGGTCTCGACCGCCAGCGCCGTCGTCGCCACCTCGACCGCCCGCCGGACGGCCACCGCCGTCGCCGGCCCCGGCTCGCCGAGGGCGCGATCGCCGTCGACCCGGACGCCGTCGAGCACGACACGCGCCAGAGGGCGGCTCGCGTCGAGGGCCTCGATGGGCTCGCACGCGGACGTCGGCGCGGGAGACGACGAAGGCACCCACGCCGTCGTCCCCGTTCGTGTCGGGCGCCCGGGCGATGACCGCGATCTCGTCCGCCGTCGGCGCGTCGACGACCGTCTCCTTCGTGCCGTGGAGCACGAAGCCGGCTCCGTCGGGTGTCGCGGTGGCGGCGACGCGCCCGACGTCGACGCTGCCGCTCTCTTCGACGAGTGCGAGCGTGCCCGTGAGCTCCCCGGCCGCAACACCGCTGAGAAAGCGCTCCCGCTGCTCCGGTGAGCCGGCCTCGGCGACGACCGGCGCGAACTGCGTCACGGTGGGCAGGTAGGGCCCCGGCGCCAGCACGCGGCCGAGCTCCTCGACGACGACCGCAAGCTCCACGGCGCCCATGCCGAGTCCGCCGGCGCCCTCCGGCACGGTGAGCGCGGGCCAGCCGAGCTCGATCATCTGGCTCCAGAGCGCCGTCGGGCGTCGCGCCCTTCTCGACGACTTCGCGCACGAGGCTGATGGGGCACTCGCGGCCGAGCATGGCGCGGACGCCGTCGCGCAGCTCGTCCTGCTCGGCTGTGAACTCCAGGTGCACGGCGACCGCGCTCTCTCAGAAACCTGACGTGCGTGTCACCGTATCGGCTGGCCAGAATCGGTCACAACCTCGCGCAAGCGCGCGCCGATCGACCTTCTCCATCGCGGTGAGCGGGAGCGATTCGACGATTCGGAGCGCCTCGGGGAGCTTGTACGGCGCGAGGTGCGGTGCCGCGAGCTCGCGGAGCTGCGCGAGCGAAGGTGGCGCGGCCGTGTCGCGGGGGACGACGACGGCGACGCCGATCTCACCCATGACCGGGTCCGCGACCGGCGTGATGGCCACCGCCGCCACCGCGGGATGGCTCGACAGCACCGCCTCGACCTCGACCGGGAACACGTTGTACCCGCCGCGCACGTACATCTCCTTCGTGCGACCGACGAGGCGGAGCCGGCCGCGGTCGTCGACCCAACCGAGGTCGCCGGTGCGGACGAACCCGTCGGCGGTGAACGCGGCCCGGGTGGCGTCGGCGTCACGCCAGTAGCCGGTCATCACGGCGGGGGAGCGGAGGCACACCTGGCCGATGTCACCCATCGGGACCGGCCGGTCGTCGTCGTCGAGGACGCCGAGCTCGATCGCCCGGTGCGGGCGGCCGACGCTGACGACGGCGTCCTCCTCGGGGTCGTCGAAGGCGGTGCCGAGGCCGATCCCCGCTTCGGTGCACGAGTAGCGCGTCGCCAGCGCCGCGTGGAACCGCTCGCGGGCCTCTCGCGCCAGGCCCGGCGTGATGGGACCGCCTCCGACGACCAGGAACCGCACGCTGTCGAGGTCGTAGGCGTCGAAGTCGGGCTCCCGGAGCATCAGGGCCAGCTGCGTGGGGACGCCGGCGACGGTCGTCATGCGATGCTCGACGGCGAGCCGGAGCGCGTCCGAAGCGCGCCAACGTCGCATGACGAAGCTCGTGCCACCGCGCCGCAGGTTGCCGGGCAGCTTCGTCATGAACCCGAGGTGCGCCATCGGCGTGCCGACCACGCTCCGGCCGCCGCCGCCCCACGTGTCGCCGACGTCGGTGCGGGTGATGAACTCGAGCTGGCGGTTGCCGTACAGCGCGCCTTTCGGCAGGCCGGTCGTCCCCGACGTGAACACGATCGCGACGGGGCGGTCGGGGTCGTCGGCGAGCGCCGGCGGCGACTCGCCGGCCGCGCGCAGCTCGCCGAGCATCGCGTCGAGACTCCGCGCCGGCGACACCGTTTCGACGTTCGACACACCCGCAAGCTCCAGGCCGGCATCCCGCGAGCACCAGCCGCGGCGCGGCCGTCTCGAGGAGCGCGGCCTTCTCCTCCGCCGTGAGGCGGTCGTTCACGCCCGCCGTGATCGCCCCGAGCTTGGCCGCCGCGAGGTACGCGGCCGGGTACTCGGGCGAGGGAGGCAGGACGAGCGCGAGGACGTCCCCGGCGGTGAGCCCTCGCCGGGCCAGCCCGACCGCGAGCTCATCGGAGACGCGGTCGAGATCGCGGTAGCTCAGCGGCCAGCCGTCGGGGGCGACGTAGGCGGTAGCATCCGCAAATCTTCGAGCAGCTTCGCGTGCGATCGCGGGGAGCATCGTGGCGAGATCGTACAAGTCGGCGGACCAAAGTCGGTCCAAGTCCTCCCGTCGGGGGCCGTCCGGGACCCCCGCGCAGCAACGCGACCTGCGCGCGCAGGGACGGCGGACGATGCGCAAGCTGTTCGACGCCGGCATGCGCGTCTTCGCAGAACGTGGGTACCACGCCGCCCGGGTCGACGACATCGTCCGTGCCGCTCGGACGTCGCACGGGACCTTCTATCTCTACTTCGCCAACAAGGAAGACCTGCTGCGGGCGCTGGCGGTCGACTGCGCGGACGACCTCGCCAAGCTCGCCGATCGCATCGGGCCGATCACGCCCGACGAGCAGGGGTTCGGAGAGCTGCGCTCGTTCCTCGCCGAGTTCGTGGCGACGTACCGCCGCTACGGCCCGGTCATCCGCGCCTGGATGGAGGATCAGGTCGCGGACCCCGAGATCGACCGCCTGGGCGTCAAGGCGTTCACGGCGATCGCGGCCCGCTTGGGTCAGCGCATGCGCGAAGTCGGCGTCGACATCATCGACAACGAGACGGCTGCCGTCGGTGCGCTCATGGCAATGCTCGAGCGCTTCAACTACGCGCTCGCGTCACGCCGTCTGATCCTCGACGACGACGCCGTGCTCGACACGCTCGCCCACATCATCCACCGAGGTTTCTTCGGGGCGCCGGCGCGCTGAGAGCCGCGTAACGGCGCCGGTTCACGAGGCCGGCTGATCAGGTCGGTACTTCAGCCGGTGGACGATGATCGGCGCCTTGTCGTCGGGCACGAGCACTTCGACGTCGGCCTTGACCTTCCGGTCGTCCTCGTCGTGTGCCTTGACGACCAGGATCGGCTCGTCCTCGGTCAGCGTGTCGACCGGCTCGTGCGCGTTCTCCTTCGGGGGCGGCGTGAACACCAGCACGGTGATCTGCCGATCGCCCTCGCAGATGTACACCTGGAAGCGATCCTCGTTGGCGCACACCCAGAGCGACTCGATGGGCTTGCGGGCTTTCTGCGCCCGCGTGATCGCCTCTCGGTAGCCGGCGCGCAGCACCTCCTCGACCCGCTTCCCGCGCCACCAGTCACCGAGCCAGTGCTTGCGGAAGTGGTCCGCGTCCCCGGGCTTGAGCTCGGCTCGTAGCCCCGAACCACGATCGGCGTGCTCCGCCGCCAGCTCGCCGAGCGGCTGCTCGATCCGTCCCAGCGCCGCCTCGTACGCGGCCATGTACTCGTCCTCGCTCCCGCCGAACTGTTGGTCGAGCATCAGGAACTGATAGCCCTTTCCAACGAAGTATCCCGGCATCGACGGCATGGGTGGCTCCTCTCAGGTTGTGCTCTTGCTCACTTGGATCGCGAACACCTGGTGCGGATCGCTGACCCCTTTGAACTGGTGCAGGCCTCGGTCGACGAACTGCGCCGGCGTTGACGAGCGAGCAAGGCTCCGCACCGTATCCGAGACGAGCGTCTCGCCCGGCGGAGCCGCGTCGCACACGCGGGCGGCGATGTTCACCGCGCCTCCGTGCACCGCGGACCCGGTCCGCAGCACGTCACCCGCGTGGATGCCGACGTGAAGACGGAAACCGGCGGCGCGCGCGCAGTCGTGGGCTCGGGACGCGGCCTCGATGGCGTGCGTGCCGGAGGAGAACACGGCGAGCACGCCGTCACCGAGCGTGACGCCCTCGATGTCCTCGCCGTTGCACTCGCGCACGGCCCGTCGCAGGGTGCGCTCGAATTCGCCCGCCTTCGCCACGTACGCGGCGTCGCCGAGCCGCTCGGTGAGCGCGGTGGAGTCGACGATGTCCGTGAACAGGATCACCGCGGTCTCGGCGCCGACGGGCGGTGCGGGCGTCGACGTTTCGCCGGTGAGGCGTGTCATGAGTTCAGCGGCCTGTTGCTCGAACGCGGGCATGTCGAGCTCGTCGAAGAGCGCGCGGGCCAGGGTGGCGAGCTCCAGCGCCTCGGTGGTGGCGGCGGCGCGTTCCGGACCCGCGAGCAGCCGCGCCAGGCCGAGGTAGGCGCGCCCGAGCTCCGGTCGCAGGCCCAGCGTGGCCGCCCGTGACATCGCCGATCGCAGCAACCGCTCCGCCTCGTCGAGGTGCCCGAGACGCCGGGCGACGATTGCGCGCACCCGGTCGAGGAGGAGGACGGGTCCGTCGGACAGGACCATCCCGCGCTCGGCTGCCCGCGCCAACGCGGGCTCCACGCGGTCGAGCGAGAGGTCGATGTCGACGAGGTCGGCGATCTCGGCCAGCGTCGCGAAGCGGCCGACGGTGCCGAGCGCCACCGGCCAGTGGGCCGCCACGCGCTCGGGCGCGCGAGCAGCGCCTGGCGGACCTCGTCGTGTTGCCCGGCGTGCGCACGCACGAGCTGGCGGAGCAGCCACGTCGCCTCGGCGTACATCTCGGCGTCGTCGTTCTCGACGAGCTTGTCGACCGCGGATTCAGCGAGCCCGTACGCCCCGCGCAACATCCGCCCGCTCGCGAGCGCAGGAAGGAACAACGACGCGCTGTAGCCGTAGCGGGAGACTCGCGACGCCAGCCACGCTTCGTCGGCGGCTCGCTCGGCGCCCCGGAAATCACCGTGCCCGACGTGCAGCGCCACTTCCACGGCGAGGCCGAGGCTCCGCTCGGCGATGTCGCCGCTCGCCTGGGCGCGCTCCTCGGCACGAGCCGCGTTTCGTGCTGCGCCGGCGACGTCGCCGAGCCAGAGCTGCGTGAGCGCGATGCGGGGGAGTGGGATCGCTTCGAGCCACGGATCGTCGGCGGCGTGCGTGTGCTCGACAGCGGCCTCGAGGTGCGCGAGGGCATCCGTGAGGTGCAGGCCGAGCCAGTCGATGACGGCGAGGGCGTCGAGTGCCCGGGTGCACGCCTCGTGCTCGCCGACCGAGGCGCCGATCGTGACGGCGCGCTCGGCGAACTCGCGTCCGCGCTCGACATCGCCCTGGAGCCAGAGCGCGTCGGCCATCTGGGCCAGGAGACGGGCTTGGAGACCGGGATCGGAGAGCTCGGCCAGCGCGGCCTCCAGTGGCTCGAGCGCCACCCGGGTGCCGAAGCGCCCGGCGGTGAGCTCGGCTCGGGTGCGGTCGGTGAGGGCACAGGCGACGCCGCTCGGGTCGGACGCCGCCCGGTACGCCGTCTCGGCCCGTTCGAGGTACGTCCGGCTCGGCACGGGATCGCTGTTGCGGTAGTGCGCGACGCCGGCCCGGTACGCGAGCTCGGGCGATCTCACCCGGCGGCGCGTGCCTGCGCGTGCGCGGCGTGGGTGGCGGCCTCGAAGCAGCGCGCCGCCTCGTCCCACGCCAGGAGCGCCCACGCCCGGTCGCCGCCGGTCTGCGACCAGCGCACGACGTCGGCGG
The DNA here is from genome assembly GCA_963747195.1 of uncultured Actinomycetes bacterium. Taxonomy (GTDB): domain Bacteria; phylum Actinomycetota; class Acidimicrobiia; order IMCC26256; family JACDBD01; genus JALZAA01. The sequence goes on along the minus strand of CAVVDV010000003.1, from coordinate 502,491 downwards.
GGTCGGCGCGGTCGCCGGCGTCGCCGAGGTGCCGGGCGATCTCGATGGCGTGTTGCTCGGCATCGGAAGCCGTCTCCAGCGAGCTCGCGACATCGAAGTGGAGCTGCTGGCGGCGCGCAGGCGTGGCGCGCGTGTACGCGGCTCGGGCGTACAGCGGATGCGCGAAGTGGAACTGGCCGTCGTTGCGTTCCAAGATGCCGAGTGCGGTCGCGCTCTCGAGGTGGTCCATGACCGTGTCCATGCGGTGGCTGCCGGCGGCGGCCACACGAGCGGGGTCGAAACGGTCGCCGACGACCGCGGCGAGGGTGAGCGTGTCCTGCGCCGGTTCGGGAAGCTCGGCGAGCCGTTCGGCGACGGCGTCGGTGATCTCGCGTGGACCGCCGGTCTCGATCGCGGCGACGGCACCCGGCTCGCGCCGCTGCGTTTCGTTCCGGCCGAGTTGATGGACGATGTTCTCGATGAAGAGGGGGTTGCCACCGGCGACGCGGTAGACGCTGTTCTCGATCTGGCGCGTCGACTGTCTGGAGTCCGAGCGAGCGCACCATCTCTCCTGTCTCTGCGGGAGGGAGGGGCTGGAGTGCGATCTGGTGGCATATCTCCTCCCGCTGGAGTCGCTCGAGCTCGTCCGACAGCCGCGGGCCGGCGGCGTGCCGGTGCGTCGCCGCGAGCAGCACGGGCACGGGTTCGCTCATTGCCGTATCGGCGATCTCCAGGGCCAGGTGCGTGAACAGGTCGAGCGACGCGCGGTCGGCCCAGTGGAGATCGTCGACGACGACGAGGAGCGGGGTGTGTGCAGCCAGCCGGATCGTGGCCGCGGCGACGGCAACGAACACGCGCGTCTGCTCCTGTTCCTCGGATCGCGACCCGGCACCGGGCGGGCTCTCCGCGCCCTCGCCGAGCAGCCGCTCGATGACGGGCGCGTGCCGGGCGAGCGCCGGGTCCTCGCGGGCGAGGAGCTGCAACCGGGGGAGAAGCGACGCGGCGAACGGCAGGTACGGAAGATCGAGATGCTCGCGGCACCGGCCCGCGGACACCTCCATGCCGAGGCTGGAAGCCGTGCGCTGCACCTCGCGCACGAGCCGCGACTTCCCGATTCCGGGCTCGCCGGAGAGCAGGACCAGCTGCGGTTGACCGCTCCGGGCGTCGTCGAGGCGCTCCTCGAGCCACTCGCGCTCGTGGTGTCGATCGACGAACGGGCGAATGCCCGTCGTCTCCTGCCTGACCACCGCAACCCCCAACTCCCTCGAGCCTCGCCGGAAGGCTAAGTCATCCGGCGGTGCCGGAGCCTCACTCTTGGTGCTGCATGCTCCAAGCGCCCCGGAGCTCGAAGACGTACTGGTCGGGGAGCTCGGCGATCCGCAGCGCCACGTCGTCGCAGTTGGGGCACCGCAGGACGATGCCGGCACCGTGATACGCGCGGTGGGCGCCGACCGGGTTGAGGTCGCCGCAGGACTGGCACGTGCGTTCCATGCGTGGTGAACTCGGCGACGAAGATCTCTTGGAGGAGCCCCGCGATCTCGTTGCCGTCGGTGTGCATGTCTCGATCGCATCCATGGTCAGCCTCCCGTCGGTCCGAAGCGCTCGGTCTTGATGGCGTGTGGGTCGTGTCCCAGCTGCACGAGCAGGTCGGCGACGTGCTCGACGAATCCGGTCGGGCCGCAGATGAATACGCGAACGTTCCCGGCCCGATCGGCGCCGAGCTCGCGGAGCATCTCGGCGTTCACCCGCCCCGACCATCCCCTCCACCCCGGCGGTTGCGCGCGGGTGAGCGTGTAGCGAACCGTGACCCCGTCGCCGTCGAGGGACGAGAGCTCGTCGCGATACAGCACGTCGTCCCAGCCACGCGCCGACACGAGCACCGTCGCCCCCACGGTGCTCGTCACCGCGGCGCGGTGCCGCAGCATCGCCATGAGCGGGACCAGACCCGAGCCGCCCCCCAGCAGCAGAAGCGGATCGCCGTCGCCGGTGTCCCACACGAAGTAACCGCCGATCGGGCCCCGGAGCTCGAGCTGGTCGCCCGGGTGGAGCTCGTCGGTCAGGTACGGCGAGACCTCGCCGTCGTCGATGCGCTCGACCGTGATCGCGAGATGCGGGTCCTCCGGCGACGATGCGATCGAGTACGACCGCTCGGCCTGGTAGCCGTCCTCGGCGGTCAGTCGCACGTCGACGTGCTGACCCGCGAGGTGCCCGGGCCAATCCGGTACGTCGAGCATCGAGCGTCGTCGCGGTCGGCGTCTCGGGCTGCAACCGGCGACGGTCGCGACGCGCCACGTCAGCGGCGCGCGCCGCGGCGCTAGTCGCTCCAATACCTCTGTTCCTTCCAGGGGTCACCGCGGTTGTGGTACCCGTTGGTCTCCCAGAAGCCGGGCTCGTCGTGGTCGAGGAGCTCGAGACCCCGCACCCACTTCGCGCTCTTCCAGAAGTAGAGGTGCGGAACGAGCAGGCGCGCCGGCCCACCGTGCACGGGCTCGAGCGGCTCGCCGTCGAACTCGTAGGCCACCCACGCCTGCCCGTCGGTGACGTCGGCGAACGGGAGGTTCGTCGTGTAGCCCCCGTCGCAGAACGCCGACACGAACTCGGCCGCGGTGTCGACGCGCTCGAGCAGGACGTCGACGCGAGACGCCCCGCCACGCGCGTGTCGAGCTTCGACCACTTCGTCACGCAGTGGATGTCGGTCCGGATCTCCTCGCTCGGGAGCGCGAGGAACTCCTCCCACGACCACGACGCCGGCTCGTCGACGGCGCCGGTGATGGAGAACGTCCACGTGGTCAAGGGACACGGTGGGCGTCGGCCCGGCCGACAGCACGGGGAAGTCGTCCACGACGTACTGGCCGGGCGGGATCCGGCTCGGGTCGACGTCCCGCCGCCGGCGGCCCCCGAACCCACGCGAGATCAACGGGCTCATGCGCTCAGACCTCCCCGACGACGTGCGAGCTGTTGACGGTCACGCGGTAGCCGTCCGGGTCGCGCAACGTGAAGGCAGCATGGATGCGACCGCGTTCGATCGGTGACAGATCGAGACCGCGCGCTTCCCACGCGGCATGCGTGGCATCGACGTCCTCGACCATGAGGTCGAAGGGCGCGTCGGCGTCCTCGGCGGGCGTTCCCGGCACCAGGACGAGGTGGGTGCCGCCACGAAGCTCGAGCACGGCGACGTGCTGGTTCCGCTCCACCTCGCGCATACCGAGACCCTGCCAGTAGTCGGCCGACCGGTCGACGTCACCGACGGTCAGCACCGTGTGTCCGATCCAGACCGACGGCCGTCCTTCCACGACCTCTATTCCTACTCCACGCCGAGGATGGCCGTGCTCGCCGACGAGAACCAGCCGCCGGTGCCGTTCACGCACGCGAGCTGCGGCGTCCGGCACCTGGCGGCCCGCCGGCCTCGCCGCGGAGCTGCCGCACCGCCTCGACGAGCAGGAACATCCCCCGCATCCCGGGGTGGCACGCCGACAGGCCGCCGCCGTCGGTGTTGGTCGGCAGCGACCCGCCGACGCGCAGTTGCCGTCCTCGACGAACGGCCCGCCCTCGCCCTTCTCGCAGAAGCCGAGCGCCTCGAAGCGAGAGCAGCACCATCGGGGTGAACGCGTCGTAGATCTGGCACATGTCGACTCGGCCGGGGTGACGCCCGGCGCGCTCGAACGCGAGGCTCGCCCGAGCGCACCGCCGGCGACTCGGTGAAGTCCTCCCACTCGCTCATCGTCGTGTGGCTAGACGGCCTCGCCGGAGCCGAGCACCCACACCGGCGCTCTCGCCAGGTCGCTGCGCCCGCTCCTCGGAGGTGAGCACGACCGCGCCGCCGCCGTCGGAGCGGATGCAGCAGTGCAGCTTCGTGAGCGGGTCGGCGATCATCGGCGAGCCGTGCACGTCGTCGATCGGTGATCGGGTCGCGGTAGTACGCGTCCGGGTTGAGCGACGCGTTGTAGCGCGTCGACACCGCGATCTCGGCGAGCTGCTCGATCGTGGTGCCGAACTCGTGCATGTGGCGCCGGGCGGCCATCGCGTACTTCGGCGATCAGCGTGTGCCCGTACGGCGCGTCGAACTGCACCGGGCCCCGGCTCCCGAACGAGAGGTTCGCGCTGCGGCGCGCGCGCCTTCAGGTCGGCGCGCGCCGTCGAGCCGTACACGAGCACGACGACCTCGGCGTGGCCGGCCGCGATCGCCGCCGTCGCGTGCTCGACCATGAACACCCAGGTGGCGCCGCCGACGCCGGTGCCGTCGACCCACGTCGGCCGGAGCCCGAGGTACTCGGCGATCTCGACCGGGGCGAGCAACCCGGTGCCGCACGAAGCCGAAGCCGTCGACGTCGGCCTTCGTCGAGGCCGGCGTCGGCGAGCGCGCGGCTCGCGGCCTGGTAGTGGAGCTCGAACGGCGACTTCGTGTCGACGCGGCCGCAGTCCGACAGCGCGGCCCCGACGATCGCGACGCGGCGACCCATCCCGCTCGCTATCTCGAGCGTCCAGTCGATGCGCTTGCCCGGACTCGAACAGCTTCTGGCCCTCGGCGATGGAGTCCTGGTTCGTTCCCAGCGCGACGTACGCGTAGCCGAGGCGCAGCGCCTGGCGCTGGCCGAGCTCGCGCGCGGCCCAGATGGCGCGGACCGTGCCTTCGATCGCGAGCGGCGGCTGCGACGCGATCGCCTCGGCCGCCCACGCGGCCCGCTCGAGCAGCTCGCTCCGTCGGGCGCGATCTCCGACACCATCCCGATCTCGTGCGCCCGCGCGGGCCGACAGGCGCTCGTAGTTGCCGAGCAGCGACAGCCGCATGATCTCGCCGAACGGCATGATCCCCGACATGTGGATCGGCTCGAACGCGGCCGTCATGCCGTAGGTGACGTGCGGGTCGAAGAACGTGGCGTGCTCGGCGGCGATGATGAACTCGACCTCGCCGAGCATGTAGAACGCGCCGCCGCAGGCCATGCCGTTCACCGCCGCGATCACCGGCTTCCAGAGGTCGCAGCTCTTCGGGCCGATGTTGTCGCCGGGGTCGTTGAACATGAACGGCGTCGCTGCCGGAGCCGACGACGTCGTCGATCGGTGGTGTCGTCGCCCTCGCCGCCCATCTGCTCCATGCGGTCGATGCCGGTGCAGAACGCCTTCTCGCCGGCGCCGGTGAGCACGACGCAGCGCACGTCGTCGTGGCGGCGCAGCCCGCGCCACAGCGCCTGCAGCTCGCGCTGCATCAGCGAGTTGAACGCGTTGAGGCGCTCCGGCCGGTTGAGCGTGACGCACGCGACGCCGTCGCGCTCCTCGTAGAGGAGCGTCTCGAAGTCGGTGTGGCCACCGTTCGGAGGCTAACGCCGCTGCTGTGCGTCGATGCCGGGGTTCACCGTGTTGAAGTGCGTACCGGCCGAGGATGCGGCCGATGTCGGCCGGATCCCACTGCGCGGGCGTTGCCCTCCTTGTCGGTGGCGAAGAACTCCTCGCCCATCTCCCACGGCTGGTACACGCAGAGCGAGTTGCCGACCATGCGCAGCACCTGGCCGGTGATCGGCTTCGACTCGTCGGACGCGAGCCACACCACCGCCGGCGCCGAGTTGCCCGGGTTCATCGCCGTGAACTCGGTGTACTCCTCGGGGTTCTTGATCTCGATGTCCGGCATGGCCTGGCCGACCATGCGGGTGAAGCCGCCGGGGCCGATGCAGTTGGCGCGCACGCCGTAGCGCGTCGAGCTCGAGGCTGGCGATGATCGTCATCGCCGCGATCCCGGCCTTGGCCGCGCCGTAGTTGATCTGGCTGGCCTGGCCCTGGAGGCCGGCGCTCGAGACCGTGTTGACGATCGACGCGCTCGGCTGGCGGCCCTCCTTGGACTCGTTGCGCCAGTACGCCGAGGCGTGGTGCATCGTGTTGAAGCGCGCCGTACAGGTGCACCTTGACGACGGCGTCGAAGTCCTCGGGCGCCATCGAGAACATCATCTTGTCCCGCAGGATCCCGGCGTTGTTCACGAGCACGTCGAGCCGGCCGAACGCGTCGATCGCGGTCTTGATGATGTTCTCGGCGCCGTCGAAGTCGGCGACGCTGTCGTAGTTCGCGACCGCCTCGCCGCCCCGGCCCTTGATGACCTCGACGACCTCGTCGGCGAGCGCTTGGTCGGCGCCCTCGCCGGTCACCGAGCCGCCGAGGTCGTTCACGACGACCTTCGCGCCGTGGTCGGCGAGCATCGATGGCCTCGCCCCGACCGACGCCGTTGCCGGCTCCGGTGACGATCGCGACCTTGCCGTCGAGCATCCCCATTTGCGCGTTCCTTCCCCCGCGTTGAAAACTGACGTCGGCGTCACGCGTACGCGCGGCACGCCCGTCGAACGCGGGACCGCCAGAGTGCGCAGCGACCGCGAGGAGGTCGGAAGCGACGGATGGCCGTCGACACGAGCGTCATCGGGAAGCCGACCGGTGCACACAAGGTCACCGTCGAGCGCGGGCCGGTCACCGCGTTCGCGACGCGCTGCAAGGACGACAACCCCGTGTACCACGACCCGGCGCGCGGCGCAGGCCGCCGGGTTCGCCGGCATCCCCGCGCCGCCGACGTTCACGTTCGCGATGCAGTTCTGGGGCGCGTTCGCCGAGGACCAGCCGCGAGGACCCGACCGGCGGCGAGAACCCGATGCACACGGTGATGGGGGAGCTGTTCGCCAAGGGCGCGCTCGTGCTCCACGGCGAGCAGGAGTTCGAGTACCACCGGCCGGTCGTGGTCGGCGACGTGCTGCTCGGCGAGGGTCAGCATCGTCGACCTCTACGAGAAGGAGACCGAGGCCGCGACGATGACGTTCGTCGTGATCCGAGACCGAGTGGACGCGACGCCGAAGACCGGCGAGCCGGTCGTCACCGAGCAGTTCAACCTGATCGCACCGCTCGAAGTAGGCGGGCACGTACGCAGGGGACGCATCGCATGGGCCGGCTCGAAGACAAGGTCGCGATCATCACCGGCGCGGGACAGGGCATCGGCCTGGCGTACGCCGAGCGGTTCCTCGCCGAGGGCGCGAAGGTCGTCGTCGCCGAGATCAACGAGGACCGCGCCGCGTCGGCGATGAAGCAGCTCGACGGGCTCGGGCGACGTCGCGTTCGTCCAGACCGACATCTCGACGAGCAGTCGACGCTAGGCCTGCGCGGCGGCGACGATCGACGCAGTTCGGCACGATCGACATCCTCGTCAACAACGCCGCGCTCTACTACGACATCGACAACGAGCGCAACGACTACGAGTACCTGCAGAAGGTCTTCAGCGTGAACCTGCACGGCGCCTGGCTGATGGCCCGGGCGTGCGCGCCGACGATGGTCGAGCAGCGCTGGGGCCGGATCATCAACCAGTCGTCCGGCGCGGCGTACCTGTACAACATCGTCGCCGGATGGGCGAGTTCCACGAGGCTCGGCGGCTTCACGCTACAGCCAGACGAAGTGGGGCGTCGTCGGGCTCACGAAGTTCCTCGCCGCGCAGCTCGGTCAGTACAACATCACGGTCAACTGCATCGCGCCGGGCGTGACGATGACCGAGGCGACGAAGAAGATCGTCCCCGAGGAGTTCATCGGCATGCTGCCGGTGATGAGCGCGATGAAGCAGAAGCTCGAGCCCGAGGACCTCGCCGGCACGGCGGTGTTCTTCGCCAGCGACGACGCCGAGCTCGTGACCGGCCAGGTGCTGTGCGTCGACGGCGGCTCGATCATGCCCGCCTAGCGCGGGCGTGCGTCGACAGCGTCCGCACGTGACCTGATGGTGTGTCAGTTACGGTACTGCACCGTGCATTTCGGCGTGACGATGTTCGCGACGGACCAGGTGATGCGCCCGGACGAGCTGGCGCGTGCGGCGGAGGAGCGGGGGTTCGTGTCGCTGTACGTCCCCGAGCACACCCATATCCCGGTGAGCCGGCGCACCCCGCCGCCGTCGGGCGACGCGGTCCTTCCCGACTACTACAAGCGGGCGTTCGACCCGTTCGTCGCGCATGGCGATGGCGGCGGCGGCGACCGAGCGGCTCCGCGTGGGAACGGGCATCTGCCTCGTCGCGCAGCGCGACCCGATCGTGACCGCGAAGGCGGTCGCGAGCCTCGACCACCTCTCCGGCGGCAGGTTCGTCTTCGGCATCGGGTTCGGGTGGAACGCCGACGAGATCGAGGACCACGGCGTCGAGATGCGTAGCCGGCGCGCCGTTGCCCGCGAGCACGTGCTGGCCATGCAGCGGTTGTGGGCCGACGACGTGGCCGGCTTCGAGGGCGAGCACGTGCACCTGCCGCCGAGCTGGTCGTGGCCCAAGCCCAAGCAGAAGCCGTGGCCGCCAGTCCTCGTCGGTGGCGCCGCCGGCCCCAAGCTCTTCGCCCACGTCGCCGAGTACGCCGACGGATGGATCCCGATCGGCGGCGCCGGCGTGCGCGAGGCGCTGCCGCAGCTCCACCGCGCGATGGAGGCGTGCCGGCCGCGATCCGGCGACGGTGCGCGTCGTCCCCTTCGGAACGATCCCCGACCCGGGCAAGCTCGACTACTACGCGTCGATCGGCATCGACGAGGTCGTCCTACGCGTGCCGGCCGGCGACCGCGACGCCGTGGTGCCGGTGCTCGACGACTACTCGAAGCTGGTCGAGGCGTGAGTGCGACCGACCGGGTGCGGATCGGCACGCTGGGCGCGGCGCGCATCGCTCCCGGCGCGTTGATCAAGCCGGCGAGGGGCGTAGCCGAGGCCGAAGTGGTGGCGGTGGCCGCGCGCGACCCTGCCCGCGCCGAGAAGTTCGCCCGCAAGCACAAGATCCCGAAGGTGCACGCAACGTACGAGGACGTCATCGCCGACCCCGAGGTCGATGCGATCTACAACCCGCTGCCGAACGGCCTGCACGCCGAGTGGACGCTGAAGGCGATCGCAGCCGGCAAGCACGTCTTGTGCGAGAAGCCGTTCACCTCGAACGCCGCCGAAGCCGAGCACGGTCGCCGCGGCCGCCGACGGCAGCGGGCTCGTGGTGATGGAGGCGTTCCACTACCGGTACCACCCGCTGGCGCAGCGGATGCACGACGTCGTCGCCGGCGGCGAGCTCGGCAAGCTCGAGCGAGTCGAGACGACGATGTGCATCCCGCTCCCGATGTTCAAGGACATCCGCTACCAGTACGACCTCGGTGGCGGAGCGACCATGGACGTCGGCTCCTACACCGTGCACCAGCTGCGTCTGCTGGGTGGCGACGAACCCAGGGTCATCAGTGCGCATGCTCGCCTCCAGTCGCCGAAAGTCGACCGGTGGATGCAGGCCGACGTTCGGTGGCCCGAGGGCCACACCGGTCGGATGACGTGCGCGATGTGGTCGAGCACACCGCTGAAGCTGACGATCCGGGCATGGGGCGAGCGGGGCGAGCTGCGCGTCTTCAACCAAACCGGGCCGCAGTTCTACCACCGGTTCACCGTGCTGCGCGACGGCAAGAAGCACCGCGAGAAGTTCCCGCGCAAGTCCACGTACGCCTACCAGCTCGAGGCGTTCACGAGCGCCGTGTTGCACGGGACGCCCGTCCTCACCCCGCCGCCCGACTCGGTGCAGAACATGCGCGTCATCGACGCCGTCTACCGCGCCGCCGGCCTCCCGATCCGGGGGGAAACGCCTACGTCAGGCGTTCGATGATCGTGACGTTGGCTTGGCCGCCGCCTTCGCACATGGTCTGAAGGCCCCAGCGGCCGCCGGTGCGGTCGAGCTCGTGCAGCAACGTCGTCATGAGGCGGGCGCCGGTGGCGCCGAGCGGGTGGCCGAGCGCGATGCCGCCGCCGTTGACGTTCACCTTGCCGAGGTCGGCGCCCGTCTCCTGCTGCCACGCCAGCACAACCGACGCGAACGCCTCGTTGATCTCGACGAGGTCCATGTCGTCGAGCGACATGCCGGTGCGCTCGAGCGCGTAAGCGGTCGCCGGGATCGGCGCGGTGAGCATGAAGATCGGGTCGGCGCCCCGCACGCTGAGGTGGTGGATGCGCGCCCGGGGCGTCAAGCCGTGCTCCTGCAGCCCGCGCTCCGACACGACGAGCAGGGCCGCGGCCGCGTCCGAGATCTGACTCGACGCCGCCGCGGTGACCCGCCCACCCTCGGTCAGCGGCGGGAGCGACGCCATGCGCTCGAGCGACGTGTCGCGCCGTGGCCCTTCGTCGGTGCTGACGTCTCGGTAGGGGAGGATCTCCCGCTCGAACCGACCCTCGTCGATGGCCGTGACGGCACGGCGGTGACTCTCCAGCGCGAAGGCCTCCATGTCCTCGCGTGACACGTTCCACTTCTCGGCGATCATCTCGGCGCTGCGGAACTGCGACACCTCCTGCGTGCCGTAACGGGCGCGCCACCCCTCCGAGCCCGTGAACGGGTCGTCGAATCCCATCGGCTGGGCGACCGTCATCGCCGACGCGATCGGGATCATGCTCATGTTCTGCACGCCGCCCGTCACGATCACGTCGTTCGTTCCGCTGAGGACGGCCTGGGCGGCGAAGTGCACCGCCTGCTGGGACGAGCCGCACTGCCGGTCGATGGTCGTGCCCGGCACGTCGTCGGGCAGGCCGGCGGCGAGCCAGCACGTGCGCGCGATGTCGCCGGCCTGGGGACCGATCGTGTCGACGCAACCGAAGATCACGTCCTCGACCGCGGCGGGGTCGATACCCGTGCGGTCGACGAGCCCGGAGATCGCGTGGGCGCCGAGGTCGGCGGGGTGCGCGGCGGCGAGCCCGCCGCCCTTCTTGCCCACGGGCGTCCGCACCGCGTCGACGATGTAGGCCTCGGCCATCACTGCTCCTCGGGGAGTGTGTCGGTATCCAGGATCGCGCGTCCCACGCGGGCGTCGTGCCACGCGGCGTCGCCCCACGACGCCGCGAGCGCCCACGCCCGTTTCATCCAGAGGTGCAGGTCGTATTCGGTCGTGTACCCGATCGCCCCGTGGACCTGGAGCGCGACCCGCCCGGCGCGGAGCGCGGCTTCGGACGCGCGGGCCTTGGCCATGGCGACGTGCACCGACCGACCGTCGTCGCCGTCGCGCGATCGACCACGCGGCCCGGTACACGAGCGGGCGCGAGAACTCGAGCGCGAGCGCGACGTCGGCGAGGTGATGCTTCACGGCCTGGAACGAGCCGATCGGTACGCCGAACTGGCGACGTTCCTTGGCGTACTCGACCGTCATCGTCAGCATGCGGTCGGCGAGGCCGATGAGCTGCGCGGCGACGCCCAGCGCGGCGCGATCCAAGCTCGCGAGCGTGGATCGAGCTGGGTGGAGCAGGCGATCGCGAACAGTCGCCGGGAGCCGTCGACCGACTCGTGCCGCCGCAGCTCGAGCGTTCCCGGTTCGACGAACCGATCGCCGACCAGCACGAGATCGGAGCTGTCGGCGTAGGGCACGAGCCCGGACGGGGGCGCGACCGTGATCGTGAGGTCGCCGGCGGCGGCCGCCTCGGCACGCGCGTCGTCGAGCAGCGGCACGGCGACCGCGGCGTGCTCGACGACGGGCTCCGGGAGCGCGGCCCGCCCCGTCTCCTCGAGCAGGAGGACGAGGTCGAGGTAATCGCCGCCGAAGCCGCCGTGCTCCTCGGGGGCGAGGACGCCGAGCACGCCCAGCTCTCCGAGCCGCGGCCACAGCCCGGAGCGACCCGTGTCGTTCGTCCACGCGTCGCGGACGACCTTCGGTGGGCACTCCTTCTCGAGGAAGGCGCGCACGGCGTCGCGCATCGCGAGCTGCTCGTCCGAGAAGGCGAACCTCACGCGCTCACCGCCGGGGGAGCCCGAGCACGCGCTCGGCCACCACGTTGCGCTGGATCTCGTTCGTGCCCGCGTAGATCGGGCCCGAGAGCGCGAACTGCCAGCCCTTCATCCACGCGGCGGCGTCGTCGCCGTCGACGAGCTCGGCGCGTGAGCCCAGCAGCCGCAGCGCGGTCTCGTGCAGGCGCACGTCGAGCTCCGACCAGAAGATCTTCACCAGGCTCGACTCCGGTCCGGTTCGCCCGCCTTCCATCAGGCGGGTGACCGTCCAGAACGTCTGCCAGCGGTACGCGTCGGCGTCGATCCACGCGCGCACGACGGCGTCGCGCACGGTCGGGTCGGCGTCCAGTGCCCCGTCGTCGGCACGGCGGCGATACAGGTCGGCGAGTCGCGCCGCCGCCGCCATGAACCGGCCCGGGCTGCGCAGCGTCAGGCCGCGCTCCGAGCCCGTCGTCGCCATCGCGACCCGCCAGCCTTCGTGCACGGCGCCGAGCACGTCGCGGTCGGGCACGAACACGTCCTCGAGGAACACCTCGGCGAAGCCTTCGTCACCGTCGAGGCGTTCGACCGGACGCACCGTGACGCCCTCGGCGCGCAGGTCGACGAGGAAGTACGTGAGGCCGTGGTGGCGCTCGGCCTGCGGGTCGCTGCGGAACAGGCCGAACAGGCGGTCGCAGAACGCGCCCCGCGTCGTCCACGTCTTCTGGCCCGAGAGCCGCCACCCGCCGTTCGCCTCGTCGCGGCACGGCACGCGACTTGATGCCGGCGAGGTCGCTGCCGGCGTTCGGCTCCGACCAGCCCTGGCACCACGTCTCCTCGGCCGACGCCATCTTCGGCAGGATGCGATCCCGCTGCTCCTCGGTGCCGAGCTCGAACAAGGTCGGCGCGAGCAGGAAGATCCCGTTCTGCGTGACGCGTTGCGGCGCCGCCGGCGCGGTAGTACTCCTCCTCGAAGATCAGCCATTCCATGAGGCTGGCGTCGCGTCCGCCGTACTCCTGTGGCCACGACACGACCGCCCACCGGGCGTCGAACAGCGCCCGCTCCCATTCCTTGTGGAGCGCGAAGCCCTCGCGCGTGTCGCCCGACGGCAACGGCGGGCGGGGCACGTTCGCCTCCAGCCAGGCACGCGCCTCGGCGCGGAACGCGTCCTCCTGGTCGGTGAAGGTCAGGTCCACGGGCGCCTCAGCGGGCGAGGATCACCGACGAGCCGTGGCCGAACAGGCCCTGGTTCACGGTGAGCCCGACCCGGGCGCCTTCGACCTGGCGCTCGCCGGCCTCGCCCCGCAGCTGCCAGGTGACCTCGCACACCTGCGCGAGCGCCTGGGCCGGCACGGCCTCGCCGAAGCACGCCAGCCCGCCGCTCGGGTTCACCGGGATGCGACCGCCGATGGTGGTCGTCGCCGTCGTGGAGCAGCTTCTCGGCCTCGCCCGGCTTGCACAGCCCGATGTTCTCGTACCAGTCGAGCTCGAGCGCGGTCGACAGGTCGTACACCTCGGCGAGGTCGAGGTCGTCGGGCCCGAGGCCGGCCTCGCTCGTACGCACGCCTGCGCGATCGAGTCGCGGAACGTCACCGGCCCGGCCGGCACCGCGGCCGCGGAGTCGGTGGCGAAGTTCGGGCATCTCGATCACCGTGTTCGGGTACGTCGGCGTCACCGTCGAGATCGCCGCCACCCGCACGGAGTTGCTCGCGCCCCGACGCTGCGCGTACTCGAGGCTCGACACGACCACCGCGGCCGCGCCGTCGCTCGTCGCGCAGATGTCGAGCAGACGCAGCGGCTCGGCGACCACGGGCGACGCCATCACCTCGTCCTCGGTGACGGCCTTGCGGTAGCGGGCGTTCGGGTTCGCGAGCCCGTGGCGCGGCGTTCTTCACCTTGACCTTGGCGAAGTCGGCCGGCGTCGCGCCGAACAGCTCCATGCGCCGGCGGGCGTACAGCGCGAAGTACGTGGGGTTCGTCGCGCCGAGCAGCCGGAAGCGCAGCCAGTCGGGATCGTCGCCGCGCTCGCCCGCGGTCGGGGCGAGGAATCCCTTCGGCGTCGTGTCGGCGCCGACGACCAGCGCCACGTCGCACAGGCCGGCGAGGATCTGGGCCCGCGCCGCGTTCAGCGCGGTCGCGCCCGACGCGCACGCGGCGTAGCTGCTCGCGACCGGCGCGCCCTGCCAGCCGAGCGCCTGCGCGAACGTCGCGCCCGAGACGAACCCGGGATAGCCGTTGCGGATCGTGTCGGCGCCGGACACGAACTGGATGTCGCGCCACTCGAGCCCGGCGTCCTCGAGCGGCCGCACGCGCCGCGACCAAGCCGTACTCGACGAAGTTCCGGCCCCACTTCCCCCACGGGTGCATGCCCACCCCGAGGACGGCGACGTCGTGATCACCCATCGGACCGCGCTCCCTCGATCGGCTTCCACTTCCAGACGACGTACTCGTGGTCGTCGTCCTCGAACAGCGTGCCCAGCACCAGCTCGACCTCGTCGCCGATCCGCAGCGTCGCCGGGTCGACGCCGTCGGCCACCTGGCCCGAGCACGACCATCTTCTCGTCGGGCAGCTCGACGGCGGCGACCGAGAACGGCTCGAACGGATCGGCCGCCACGTACGGCGCCGGCGGCTGCGTAGTGGTTCGTCGTGAACGACCACACCGTGCCCCGGTTCGACAGGGGCACCTCCTCGAACTCGGTGCCGTCGCAGCCCGGGTTGCGGCAGAAGGCCGACGCCTTCGGGAAGAAGTAGCTGCCGCAGCGCGTGCACCGGTTGCCGAGCAGTCGCGGGTCGGCGTCGTCGAGCGTGAACCAGCCGTCGACGGCGGCGACGCGTTCCTTCGTGGTCATGCCCCTCCCTTTTCGAGGCGGGTCAGCGTCTGCTCCGCCTCGTCCATGATCCTGCCGACGAGGTCGGCGACGGTCGGGAGCTCGTCGATCGACGCCGACGCCCTGGCCCGGTCGGGCAGGACGCCGGCCTCGAGGCTGCCGTCCACCATCGCGGCCTTGGTCAGCATCGGCGCGTTGGCGGCCATCGCCACCTGCGCCCAGGTGAGGTCCTGCCTTGCGCTTCATCGCCAGACCCCTCGCGACGAGGTCGCGCAACGACGTGCCGGTCAGCTTCCGGAAGCCGCAGCGCGTTCGCGCAGGGCGCGGGGGAGCGCGGTGAGGCGGCCCGAGCGCTCGAGGTGGTCGACCACGTCGGTGCGGATCACCCGCTGCGGGTAGCCGTCGATCGCGCTTGGTGACGACCGTGTCGGTGACCGGCGTCCCGAGGTACCGCTCCTTGACCGTCGTCGGGCACCGTGCTCTCCTCGGTGAGCAGGAACCGCGTGCCCATCGCGACGCCGGCCGCGCCGTACGCCAGCGCGGCGACGAGGCCGCGGCCGTCGAAGAAGCCGCCGGCGGCGAGCACGGGGATGTCGACCGCGTCGACCACCTGCGGGAGCAGCAGCGAGGTCGGGACGTTGCCGGTGTGGCCGCCGCCCTCGGCGCCCTGCGCGATGACCGCGTCGACGCCCCAGCCCGCGACCTTCTCGGCGTGGCGGCGGCGCGCCGACGGTCGGCATCACGACGACGCCCGGCGTCGCTTGCAGCTGCTTCACGAGCCGCTCGCCCGGCGCCTGGGCGAAGCTCGCGACCCGCACGCCGCTCGCGGACGAGCAGCGTCGATGCGCTCGTCGATGTCGGGCTGGTCGGCGCGCAGGTTCACGCCGAACGGCTTGTCGGTGCGGCTCCTGCACCTCGTGGATGGCGTCGCTCGAGCTGCGTCGAAGGTCATCGTCGCCGACGCGAGGATGCCGAGCCCGCCGGCCGCGCTCGTGGCCGACGTGAGGCGGGCGCCGGCGACCCAGCCCATGCCGGTCTGCACGATCGGGTAGCTGCACGCCGAACAGGTCGCACGCCGCGCGTGTGCAGCGCCGGGTGCGTCATGCCGGGCACTTCCTTGGCTGCGCAGGTCGTTCGGGTCGATCACCTCGCGGATGAGGCTGCAGCTCGTCGGCGGTGGGCAGCCGCGTCTCGGGCACGTCGTCCGGGATCACGAGCTCGAAGCCGGTGGCGGCGACGACCTCGTCGACCGTCACGCCGGGTGCACCGAGCGCAGCCGCATGCGGTGATCGGGCGTCTCGAAGTCGAGCACGCCGAGGTTGGTGACCACGCGGCGGAGCTCGTGGAAGCGGCGCTCGGCCGGATGCCGAGCTCGCGCGGCCCGGTCGTAGCCGACGCCGCACGACGACGTCGACCTGCTCGACGAACACCTTGGGCGAGTGGTTCGGGATCCAGTAGCTCGTGGTGTTGTTGATCGTGTTGCCGGGCGCGCCGCGGAAGCCGAGCAGCTGCGCCTTGGGCTTGGCCGGATCGCCGATGAGCGCGAAGTTCTGGTTGCCGTAGCGGTCGATCTGGCTCGCGCCCATCATCACGTGGCGCCGGCCCGACCACACGACGTCGAACATCGCCCGGTACGGGTTCCACGCCTCGACGACCTTGGGCGCGTCGGTCGTCGCCGACGGGGAGCGTGTTCGCCGACGAGCAGCGCCTCGCCGTCGGTCATCACGAGATCGGGCTCGAAGGCTGGCCCGGGCCAGCCGGCCGCCGATCATCGGGACGTTGCCGATCGGGTTGGCGAGGATCTCGCCGTCGCCGCGGAAGCCTCGGCGACCGCGACCACGCAGATCTCGGCGCGGGTGGCGTCGGTCATGCGTCGGCTCACAGCCCGACCGCCTTCCGGTACTCGTCGTGGCCGCCGCACGTCGAGGTAGCGTCGCCCGGAACGCGGCCCACGCCTCGGGCGTCTTCGCGCGGTCGCGGCGTACTCGCGCTGGAACGCCTCGTCGCGCTCGTAGTCGGGCGCGCACGTCGGTGAAGTGCGCGCCGTTCGGCGCCTCGACCACGCCGTCGACCATGAGCCGGTTGATCCGCAGCGTCTGCACCGGGCCCGTCGCCGGCGAGGTCCTCGGTGTCGGCAGGACCTGCTCGACGCGCATGAACCGGCGCGTCGGCGGCCATGCAGAACAGGTCGTCGAAGTACGGGTCGGCGCCGAGGTACTGGCCGTTGCCGCCGGCGTCGCCGCGGTTCATGTGGACGAGCGCGACGTCGAGGTCGAGCGCGGGCACGGCGACCAGCTCTCCTCGCCGTCGGTCGTAGGGCGACGTGCACCGTGCGCAGCTCGGGCTTGAGCCGGCAACGACGTCGGAGCCGAGGCCGGCCCGGGTCGGCAGGAACGGCACGCGCCACGCGGCGGCCTGGAGCCCGAGCAGGAACATGCCCTCGTCGAGCTCGCGCGTCTCGACCGCGCCGGCCTGGCGGGCGGCGCGGAAGTGCGGCTCGAGCGGGATCGAGTCGAGCGACACGAAGGCGTACACGACCCGCTTGACCTTGCCGGCCGCGCACAGCAGGCCGACGTCGGGCCCGCCGTAGCTCACGACGGTGAGGTCCGTGACCGGCGAACGGGCGATGGCGCGGACCAGCGACATCGGCTTGCGCCGCGACCCCCAGCCGCCGATGCCGATCGTCATGCCGTCGCGCAGCTCGGCCGACGACCTCGTCCTCGGTCATCCGCTTGTCCGGCACGGATGCTCCCGGCTACTCGCCGAACCGTGGGTCGCGCTTGTCGACGAACGCGTCGCGGGCTTCGTCGGCGACCCCGGAGAGGTTGAGCTCGAACGTGAAGCCCTGCTCGAAGCGGTAGCTCGCTTCACGTCGACCGGGTCGATGCCGTTCAGCGACTCCTTGGCGGCGCGGATCACGGTCGGGCTCTTCGCGGCGATCTGGCGCGGCGACGCGCGAAGGCGGCGTCGCGCAGCTCGGTCGCGGGTCGACGACCGCGAGCACCGAGCCGTAGTGGTGCAGCTCCGCGCGCGGTGACGGTGGCCGCCGTGTACACCATCGCCCGCATCTTGTGCTGCGGGACGAGCCGGGCGAGGTGGGTGGCGGCGCCGAGCGCGCCCCGGTCGACCTCGGGCAGGCCGAAGGTCGCGTCGTCGCTCGCGACGATGATGTCGGCGTTGCCGACGAGGCCGATGCCGCCGCCGAGGCAGTAGCCGTGCACGGCGGCGATCACCGGCACCGCGCACTCGTAGACGGCGGCGAACGCCGCGAAGCAGCCGCGGTTGGCGCCGATCGAGCGCGTCGAAGCCCTCGGTGCGCTGCATCTCCTTGATGTCGACGCCGGCGTTGAAGCCCCGGCCCTCGGCCCGCAGGACCACGACGCGGACGCGCCGGGTCGTCGCCGAGGCCGCGCACGGTGTCGGCCAGCTCGAACCATCCGGCGACGGTGAGCGCGTTGACCGGCGGGTTGTCCATCACGACCTCGGCGATGCCGTCGTCGTCGACCGTGTGCGAGATGCCCATCGCGTTCCTGATCTGATGGCGCGTCAGATGTGACGGCTACCTTATCCGCATGGCCGATCCGCTCGACCTGTCGGGCAAAGCAGTGATCGTCACCGGCGGGTGCCGCGGGGTCGGGCGCGGGATCGCGGAGCGGTTTCTCGCCGCCGGCGGCCGGTGTCGTGATCTGCTGCCGGCACGAGCCCGAGACGATGCCGCGCTCCGGTGACGCCGAGGCACTGTTCATCGCGGCCGACGTGCGCGAGCCCGAAGAGATCGACAAGGTGATCGGTTTCACCGAGGAGCGGTTCGGCCGGCTCGACGTGCTGGTGAACAACGCCGGGGGATCGCCGCCGGCCGATTCGGCCACCGCGTCACCGAAGTTCTCGAACGCGATCATCAGCTTGAACCTGGTCGCGCCGCTCGTGTTCGCGCAGAAGGCGAACGCGGTGATGCAGAAGCAGGCCGAGGGCGGTGTCGTGATCAACATCGCCAGCGTGAGCGGAATCCGACCGTCGCCCGGAGCGGCCGCCTACGGCGCGGCGAAGGCCGGGCTCCTGAACCTCACGCAGACCCTGGCGGTCGACTACGCACCGAAGGTGCGTGTGAACGCGGTGACGGCCGGCTTGGTGAAGACGGAGCAGTCGCACCTCTTCTACGGCGACGAGGAGGGGATCGCCGCCGTCGGCGCCACCGTGCCGCTGGGCCGGATGGCCGAGCCGTCCGACGTCGCCGACGTCTGCCTGTTCCTCGCCTCGCCGCTGGCCCGGTACGTCAGCGGCGAGAGCATCGTCGTGCACGGTGGCGGCGAGCTCCCCGCCTACCTCGACGCGGCGAAGAACACCGGCGCGCCTTGATGCGTGCACCGCGTTCGCTCAGCGGGCTCCCTGCACCCATCTAGGGGTGCTGGCTGCTGACGGAGACGACCTCGCCGGTCATGTAGGCGGAGTAGTCGCTGGCGAGGAACACAATCACGTTGGCGACTTCCCAGGGCTCGGCCGAGCGTCCGAACGCCTCGCGGACGACGAGCTCGTCGATCGCCTCCTGCGGCATGACCTTGGCGAGGTGCTCGTGGACGGCGAGGCTGGGCGCCACCGCGTTCACGCGCACGTTTGCAGGTGCCGCCTCGATCGCTGCGCACCGCGTGAGCGCCATCACTCCTGCCTTCGCCGCCGCGTAGTGAGCCTGGCCCTCCTGCGCGCGCCAGCCGAGCACGGATGCGTTGTTCACGACGACGCCGAGGCCGCGCGGCAGCATGTGCTGCAGGGCGGCACGCGTGCAGCGGAACGTGCCGTTCAGCGTCACGTCGAGCACGCGTGACCACTGGTCGTCGGTCATGTCGACGAGGTGCGCGGTGCCGCCGAGGCCGGCGTTGTTGACGACCACATCGATTCCGCCGGTCGCCCCGATCGCGGTCTCGAACATCGAGTCCACCTGTTGCTGGTCGGTCACGTCGCACACCGCCGTGGCCGGCCGCGCGCCCATGACCGGCTGGAGCCGCTCGGCCGCTTCGACGAGACGCCCCTCGTGCTGATCGCTCAGCACCACGACCGCGCCCTCCTCGGCGCAGCGCTTGGCGGTCGCGAACCCGATCCCGGTGCCGGCGGCCGCCGTGACGAGGACGCTCTTGCCCTCGAGGAGAGCGTGGCTGCTCGGTGACGGCGGCGCCGGTGTGGTCACGCGGTCACCTTCGGCTCGGGCGGCAACCCGAGGGCGCGCTCGCCGATGATGTTGCGCTGGATCTGGTCGGAGCCGCCGTAGATGGTGTCGGCCCGTGTGTACAGGAACAACCGCTGGGCCGCGCTCAGCTCGTACGGCGCCGACGGCACCACCTCGCCGTCGGGCCCGAGCACGTCCATCGCGAGCTCACCGAGCTGCTGGTGGAAGTTCGCCCAGTAGAGCTTGTGGATCGCGGTCTCGGGGGTGATGTCGCCGCGTGCCATCGACGTGAGGCTCCGCAGCGCGTTGTACCGCATGATCCGCAGCCCGATCCACGCCCCTGCCAGCCGCTGGCGGGTCACCGGATCGGTCGACCGCCCGGTCTTCTTGGCGGTCTCGGTGATGTCGACCAGCTCGTTCTCGAACGAGAGCTGCTGGCCCAACGTCGACGCGCCCCGCTCGAACGCCAGCGTGCCCATCGCGACCTTCCAGCCGCCGTTCACCTCGCCGAGCACGTCGTCGACCGCCGTGCGGGCGCCGTCGAAGAACACCTCGTTGAACTCGGACGTGCCGGTCAGCTGGACGATCGGACGGATCTCGATCCCCGGTTGGCGCATCGGGACGAGCAGGTACGAGATCCCGCGGTGGCGGGGCGCGTCCCGATCCGTGCGGCAGAGGACGAAACACCAGTCGGCCCAGTGCGCGAGCGACGTCCAGATCTTCTGACCGGTGATCACCCACTCGTCGCCGTCGCGTTCGGCGCGTGTCTGCACGTTGGCGAGGTCGGAGCCGGCGTCGGGCTCCGAGTACCCCTGGCACCACACGTCCTCGCCCGACGCGATCCTCGGGAGGAAGCGGCGCTTCTGCTCCTCGGTGCCGAAGTGCAGGATCGTCGGGCCGATCAGTCCCTCGCCGATGATGCCGATGCGACCCGGACCGCCGGCGCGCGCGTACTCCTCGTAGAAGATCACCTGCTGGAGCAATGACGCGTCGCGGCCGCCGTATTCGTGCGGGAACGAGAGGCACGTCCAGCGGGCGGCGCCGAGGGCGCGCTCCCACGCGAGACGCTCCTCGAACAACGCGTGCTCGTCGCCGGGGCCGCCCCGCCCGCGCACGACCGCGAACTCTCCGGTGAGCTGGTCGGTCAGCCACTCGCGCGCCTCGGCCCGGAACACGTCGTCCTCGGGCGAGTACCGGAAGTCCACGCGAAGGAAACCTACTCGGACCCTGCTAGAACCTGACCATGCGCTCACGACTCACTTCTCTGCTCCTCGTCGCTCCGCTGATGGCCACCGGCGTCGCGCTCCTCGACGCCGCGCCCGCCGCCGCAGAGGACGCGGGCGTGTGCACCCTCGTCACGCGCGACGAAGCCGGCGACCTGCTCGGCGCCAAGGTCGTCAAGACCACCAGGAAGACGAGCGCCAAGACAGGCGCCGAGGAGTGCACGTACAAGACGAAGAAGGTCGACAAGGATCTCGGGAAACGCAACCTGAAGATCTCGCTGGAGCTGACGGTGCAGCCCGTGACCGACGAGGTGCGGTCGGAGCTCCAGAACATCCCCTTCGAGGACGGCAGCCGTGTGCAGGGGCTCGGGGACGAGGCGTACGTCACGAAGTTCGACCAGGTGATCGCGATCTCGGGAGACAAGGCGGTCGCGGCCAAGCTCCAGAACTATCGGGGCGCGTCGACAAAGTTCCGCAATGTCTCGGAAGGCGCGGTGCGCGCCGCCCTCCCGCGCCTCGGCCAGCTGCCCCCGCCGACCAGCTAGTCCAAGGCGCCGTCGGCCTCGAGGCGCTTCCGCTCGTCCGCAGGCACGCCGAGCAACTCGCCCAGCACCCAGTCGTTGTCCTGACCCAACGTCGGGCCCGGCCGGTCGTAGCCGTGGGGCGTGTCACCGACCCGGGTGCCGGTGCGCTCGTAGAGGCCGTCGCCCATGTACGGGTGGGTGAGCGGGACGAAGTGCTCGCGGTGCGCTATCTGCGGGTCGTCGTGGACGTCACCGAAGTCGTAGACCGGCACCGCTTCGATCCCCGCCGCCTGCAGCAGGTCCGCGATCTCCTCGCGCGTGCGCGTCGCGGTCCAGGCCTCGACGGCGGCCTCGACCTCGTCGACGCGCTCGAGGCGCGCTTCGAGCGTGGCGAGCGACGGGTCGTCGAACCCGAGGAACCCGGTCAGGCGGGCCCACTCGTCGTCGGTCCAGCACGCGATCGCGACCCACCGGTCCTCGCCCTCGCACGCGAACGCGCCGTGCGGCACCGCCCGTGGCGAGCGGTTGCCCATGCGCTTGCCGATCGTTCCGTCGTGCTCGTATTCGAGCAGCCACGGGCTCAGCGAGTAGCTGCCCGCCTCGACCTGGGCCAGGTCGAGGTACACGCCCTTCCCAGTGCGCCGCCGGTACAGCAGGCCGGCGGCGAGCGCGGACGCCACGAACCGCGGCGCGAGCGAGTCGGTGATCGTCCCGTACGGTCCGAGCGGCTCCCGGTCCGGCCAGCCCGTCAGCCAGTTGAAGCCGGAGAGCGCCGCGCCCTGTCCGCCGAAGCCGGGGTAGTCGCGGTGCGGCCCGGTCTGCCCTTGGAGGCACGAGCTCAGCATCACGAGCTCGGGCTTCATCGCGGCGAGCGTGTCGTAGTCGAGCCCGAAGCCGCGCATCGCCCGCGGTGCGAAGTTCTCGACGACGGCGTCGGCCCAGTCTCGGATGATCCGCTTGGCGACGTCGACGCCCTCGGGATGCTTGAGGTTGAGCGTGACGCTCCGTTTCCCGACGTTGAGGCCGTCGAACATCGGCGCGCCCTCGAGGCCGTGCGGGTTGTCGGGACCGAGCGCGTACACCCGCAGGAAGTCGGGCCGGCTGCGCGACTCGACGCGCAGCACGGTCGCGCCGTGCTCCACGAAGTAACGGGTCGCGATCGGGCCCGCCGCGCCCGAACCGAACTCGACGATGTTCGTGCCGTCCCACGCCGCCGGCCCTCCGGTGCGTTGGGTCGCGGACGCCGCGTCCGGCGCCGGTTTCCGACCCAACGCGACAAGGCCGGTGGAGCCGACCGCGGGCGCCGGACCGGTGGGGCGCGCCGGCGCGACCTCGCCGTCACGGCTCGAGACGATCACGAACGAGCGAGGGAAGCGCGCAACGTCTCCCACCGGGCCGAAGAACTCCCGCGCCGCCAGCTGGGCGCTGGCGTAGATCTCGCGGGGCGAGTTGCACGGGGCCAGCATGAGATTCGTCTCGCACGCGATCTCGTACAGCTCCTGCATCGTGTGGCGGGCGAAGTACTCGCCGACCGGCTGCGCGATGGCTTGGAGCTCGTCGTCGGTCGCGGTCGTGGGCGAGAACTCGGCCCAGTCACGCCCGGTGAGCGCACCGGCGTCGATGCCGTCCTCCTCCGCGGCGAGGCGGGTGAGCGTCGTGAGGCTCGGGACGCGCGCCTTGCCGCCGCGTAGCCCGAACGAGACCCAGCCGTCCTTGCACGGCCAGATCTCGCGGGTGCGGCCGATGTTGGCGCCGCGCCGCGCCCCGCGATGGCCCGTCTTCGGGAACGAGGCGACCCCGACCATGTTGGCGACGAACACGACCTCTTGCATCGAGATGTCGATGCGATGGGGCGAGCCCGAAGCCAGCGCGGTGAGCACGGCGAACGCGGTCTCGGCGCCCACGTGCGCGTACCCCGACGGCTCGGTGCACCGCACGGGTGGCCGGTCGGCGTCGCCGGTGGCGTACATGTTCCCGCTGGCGGCCATGACGCCGAGGTCCGAGGCCCGCCAGCCCGCGTGCGGACCGGTGCCGCCGAACGGCGTGACGCGTGCCCAGACCGCAGTGGGCGCGCGCGCCGGGTCGAGGTCGAACGTCCCGGGGAAGCCGGGCGTTTCGATCACGGCGTCGGCGGTGGCGAGCAGCTCGTCGAGTTGCGGGTCGCCGGGCCCGTCGACGGCGACGCTCGCCTTGCCCGCGCCCCACGCGAGGAAGCGGCGGGGAGCGCGCGCAGCGGATGGCCCGCACGCGGCTCGACCAGGATCACCTCGGCACCGAGGTCGGCGAGGATGCGTCCCGCCATCGCGGCGGGCTCGCCGGCGAGGTCGACGACACGGATCCCGGCCAGGAGTGCTTCGGTCATCGTCACCGCACCTCGATGGGCTCCGCTCGGCCGTCGACCTGACGTTCGTGTCAGACTACTGTGACCCGCGATCGTCCCGAGCCGAGTGCAGCACGACCCCCGCACGGGAGGAACCCCGGCATGACCAAGTACCGCATCGTCGACGCCGACTGCCACATCCTGGAGCCGCCCGACATCTGGGACAACTGGCTGCCGGAGAAGTACCAGGAGAAGGCGCCCAAGCTCGTCAAGGACGCCGAGGGCGGCGACGCGTGGCTCACCGCGGTCGGCGGCGACCCCGACCCGATCGGGCTCGTCTCCACGCCGGGGATGCCGTTCGACCAGTTCCGGTGGCTGGGCGTCACGTACGACGAGGCGCGCAAGGGTTGCTACAACGGCGCGGCGCGCGTCGAGGACATGGACATCGACGGCGTCGACGCCGAGGTGCTCTTCCCGCCGCAGCGCACGATGAGCCAC
Organism: uncultured Actinomycetes bacterium; assembly: GCA_963747195.1. Classification (GTDB taxonomy): domain Bacteria; phylum Actinomycetota; class Acidimicrobiia; order IMCC26256; family JACDBD01; genus JALZAA01. The sequence goes on along the minus strand of CAVVDV010000003.1, from coordinate 478,276 downwards.
TTCCTCGGCGACGAGGACCCGGACTTCGTCCTTGCCGGCGTCGAGGCGTACAACAACTTCTTGTTCGAAGAGTTCTGCGCGCCCGACCCGACCCGGCTGATCGGCATGGCGCAGGTCCCGTCGCTCGGGATCGACTCCGCGATCGACGGGCTGCGCAAGGCGAAGGCGCGCGGCGCCAACGGCGTGGTCATCTCGAACTGGCCGTCGGGTGGCGAGAGCGTCTCGACCGCCGACGACCCGTTCTGGGCCGCGGCCGTCGACGAGGGCATGCCGGTCACGGTGCACATCAACATCGTCAGCCGCGAGCAGCGCATGCGGCAGCGCCAGGCCGCCGCAAAGTCCGGCAACAAGATGTACGGCGGCAAGGGCGAGGCGGTAAAGGCCAAGGCCGTCGGCAGCCTGAGCCACGTGTTCTCGATGTCGGCCGGCAACATCTCGCAGATGATCTTCACGGGCGTGTTCGACCGCTTCCCCGAGCTCCACGTGGCGTGGATCGAGATCGGCGTCGGCTGGCTGCCGCACTTCATCGAGATGCTCGACGACAAGTACTGGCGCAACCGTTCGTGGGGCGAGCTCCCGATCGGCGAGCCTCCGTCCTTCTACTGGCGGCGCAACAACAGCGCCACGTTCATCACGGATCGATCGGGCATCGAGCTGCGTGAGCGCGTCGGGGTCGACACGATCATGTGGTCGAGCGACTACCCGCACCACGGCAACGACTGGCCGTACTCGCGCAAGGTCATCGAGGACACGATGGGCAACATCCCCGCCGACGAGCGCAACCGCATGATCGGCGGGAACGCGGTCCGGATCTTCAACCTCGACGACTAGCGAACGCGCTCGATCCGGCACGGCCGCGGACGCGTTGTGCCAGCATCGTGTCGGCGTCTGCGACACGCCCCGAAAGCGATGGCAACCCGCAGTTCGTCGTGTCCCACTGCACGGCCGGCGGAGAACTGCCGCCTCCGACGCCCCCGGGGCCCCCGGGCGGCGGCCCGACGGAAGTCGGTGGAGTGACCGCTACGCGGCCGAATGCTGCGGCGCCCGTTACGGCGGAGGTCCGCTTCACCGGCTGAGTCTCGGCTGCGACACAGATACCTTCGAGAGTTGGACCCCGGGCTCGGGGCTCGTCCTACCTTCTGGGGCAGAGACCCGGCCCGGGGTCCAACTCGTACGCCGAACGGCGCGACCCGTACAACGCCCAGGACGCTTGACGCGTTACAGGGTGGTCTCTAGAACGCCGATGAAGGTCGAGGCGTTACGGGGACCAGTCACCGGGGCGAGGGAAGCGCCAAGAGGAAGATCGGCACTCGCGTTCCCGTTGCCGTTGCCGTTCCCGTTCCCGTTCCCGTTCCCGTTCGCCGTTGCCGCCCGCCTTCCTGTTGCCGTACGCGTTTCCGTTCCCGTTCCCCGGGGGCGTGCCGGTTGGCGTAGGTCCATCCACGTTCGCAGGAGGGGTGGGCTGGGAGCTGTCCCGAGCGGGCGCGGTGCGCCCGCCTTCCTCGCCCGGCCCGATCGGCGCGGGCACGCGCTCGTCGTCAGGGACCGGCGCCGGCGGCGGCGCACTCGGGGCGACCGCGGTCGGATTCGATTGCACCGAAGCGGCCGCCGTCGGCTTCGGGACTGCGGTCGTCGGCTCGGAGCTGTGGTCGACGGCTTCATCGTCTCCGTTCGGGACCGAGATGCCGACCTTGCTCAGCACGGCCGAGGCCACGCGTTGCGCCGGCTCAGGCAGTGCGCCGGCTGAAGCGAGGCCCCCGCTCAGGGCGAGACCCAACGCAACCAGGGACGCCACCGCGACGCGGGTGCGTGAAGCGAAGCGTCGCGGCCGGGTCGCCGCCCGCTCGGTCCGTGCCGCCACGACCGTGGCGGCGATCCGCTCGGCAATCGCCGGACCGCCGACCAGCTCCCAGCTCTCCGGCGGTTCCCGCAGCGCCTGCAGCACGGCTGCGACTGCTCGATACTCCGGCGGCGCGTCACCGACGTCCACTGAGCCGCTGACGAGCCCCTCGGCGGTACCGGCGTCGAGCGCAAACCGATCCATGCCGTAGGAAAAGCCGTTGCCGGGCGTCATCGCGTTACACCTCGGCGTTCCGCCGCCGGTTCGGCGATCCGCCCGGCGAGCCGCCGCAGCCCACGGTGCTGGAGCACCCGTACATTCCCCGGTCGCTTGCGCACGATCGCGGCAACCTCGTCGACCTCGAGCCCGCCCAGTACCCGGAGGAGGATCACCTCGGCCTGATCCCTCGGCAGGCACGACCGCACGAGCGCGACGGCGGCATCGGCGCGAACCACGTCGACGGCAAGGCCGGCGGGGTCATCCGGGGCAGGACGGTCGCGCAGGGCCTCCGGCGAAACTGACACGCTCCGTCGGCGCGCCTCACGGCGTCGCCAGTCGATGAGACGGTTCCGCGCGATCGCGAACATCCACGCCCGGAACTGGCGGTTATCACCGTGGAAAGTCCCGAGGTCGCGAGCGGCTGAGAGCCACGTGTCGGCTTCGACGTCTTCTGCTGCCGACGGATCGAGCGCCCGCAGGAACCGCAGCAATCGCGGATGCATCTCGTCCCAGAGGACGGCGACCGCCCACTGCGCTCCGTCGTGCGCCGCCGCAAGCGCCTCGTCGAAGTCGGAGGTGGCCACGTCAGTGCGTGACCTGTGACTCGAGTAGCTGGCGGACGTCTTCGTTCATGATCGAACCCGGGGATGCGGCCTGGCACGCGGAGTAGTACCCACGGCAGCCTGCTCGAAGTCCTGCGGCTGCCCGCGGTTCGCATCGGCGCGCAGCGGCTGACCGCGGAGCACGTTCACCACGCGCTGAGAGTGGCGGACCTGCCGGGTCACCGGCAGACGATCAGCGGGTCAGGCGCGAACCCACCGGGGGAGGACGACGTCCTCCACCTGGTGGAAGACGACGCGCACCGGGTCGCCGATCTGAATCGTGGCCGGGTCGATCTCGTTGATCGCCCCGTCCGGCGTCTCGACGAGGTTGCCGACGAACCGCAGCGCCGGGTCCTCCTCGAGCGCGACCACGATCGCGTTGTACGGCGCGAGCTCCTGGTACGCGGGCAGGAGCGGCGGGTGCGGCACGATGAAAGACCAGATCGTGCCCCGCCCCGACGTCGCGTCCCAGCGGAACTCGAGCGAGCGGCAGCGCGGGCACATCGGCCGGGGCGGCATGCGCCGGAGGCCACAGCTCTTGCACGTCTGAACGAGCAGCTCGCCGCGGGCGCACCCGGCCCAGAACTCGGCTGCGTCCGGGTCCTCGACGTCGGGGAGCAGGAAGTCGGCCTCCACCGCGCTTACCTCCGCAGAAGGAGCGCGCTCGTGGGCACGCCCTCGCCGCTCGTGACCAGGCACGTCTCCGCGCCGTCGACCTGGCTCGTCGACGTGCCGCGCATCTGGCGCACGCCCTCGAGCACCAGGTTGAAGCCGTGCACGTACGCCTCCGACATGCCGCCGCCCGACGTGTTCGTCGGCAGCCGGCCGTCGGGCCACTCGAGCGCGCCGTCGTCGGTGAATGCGGCGCCTTCGCCGCGCGCGCAGAACCCGTAGCCCTCGAGCGAGAGCGGGATGAGCGGGCTGAACGCGTCGTAGATCTGGGCGACCGGTACGTCCTCCGGCGTGAAGTCAGCCTGCGCCCACAGGCGGGTTGCGCACGCGTACGACGGACCGATCAACGGGTCGTCGTTGAAGTAGTTCGTCATCACCTGGTGCTGCTGCGGGATGCTCTGCGCGAACGAATGGACGTACGCAGGCGGCTGCGGAAGGTCCTTCGCCCGGTCGGCCGAGACGATGACCACTGCGAGCGCGCCGTCCGTCTCCAGGCAGTTGTCGAACAGGCAGAGCGGCTCGGAGATCCAGCGGGCCTCCATGTACTGCTCGCGCGTGAGCGGCTTGTCGTGCATCGTCGCCGCCGGGTTGCGGTTGGCGTGCTTGCGGAACGCCACCGCGACGTTGGCGAGGTGCTCGCGGCCGGCGCCGAACTCGTGCATGTAGCGGCGCGTCGAGCATCGCGATCTCGTCCACGGGACGGATGACGCCGAACGGACGGCTCCACTGCCAGTGGCCGGTGATGCGCCGGCTCACCTGGGCCCACGGCCGGCTGCCCTTGGCGGCGCGCTTGCGGGCCCGCCACGCGACGGCCACGTTGCACTGACCGGTGGCGACGGCCATCGCCGCGTGGCCCACGACGCCGCAGCCGGCGCCGCCGCCGTAGCCGACCTCGGAGAAGAACGTGATGTCACCGAGGCCGACGTTGCGGGCGACGTCGACCTCGCGGCCGTCCTCCATCGAGAACATCGCCAGCCCGTCGACCTCGCGCGGGCGCGATGCCGGCGTCGTCGAGCGCGGCCGAGATCGCCTGGCACGCGAGCGAGAGCTCGGAGTCCGGCAAGTCCCTTGGCGAACGACGTCTGCCCGATGCCGGCGATGGCCGTGCGGTCGGCGAGTGGCCCTGCCACGACTACTTCGCTCCCTCGGCGCTCGTCCGCACGGCTACCAGCCCTTGAACTCGGGCGGACGCCGCTCGACGAAGCTCGCCCGGCCCTCCTGCATGTCCTCCGTGCGGGTCACGAGCTCCTGGGCGTACGCCTCGTCCCAGAACGATCCGGCGCGGTCGGTCTCGAGCGCGCGGTTGGTGAGCCACTTCGCGAACGCGATCGCGCGGCGTCGGCATCTTGGCGAGGCGCCCCGCCCACTCGCCGAGCGTCTTGTCGAGCTCCGCGCCGCGGCACGACCTTGTTGACGAGACCGATGCGCTCGGCCTCGGCCGCCGGCACGTCGTCGCCGAAGAAGAACAGCTCCTTCGCCTTCTGCGGGCCGACGAGACGCGTGAGCAGGTACGCGGGCCGCCGGCGTCCGGGACGATGCGCGCGGCGGATGAACACCTCGATGAAGCGCGCCTCCTCGGCCATGATCACGAGGTCGCTGGCGAGAGCGAGGTGCATGCCCGCCGCCGGCGGCGGTGCCGTTGACGCCCGCGATGACCGGCTTCTCGCAGTCGAGGATCGACGCGATCAGCCGCTGGAACCCGCGCTGGATCGTGCGGCCGCGTCGCCGACGATCATGCCGGGCGCGCCCGCGCGGCCGCTCCGGCGGCGGGCGCGCCTCGCGGAGGTCGGCGCCGGTGCAGAAGCCCTTCTCGCCGTTGCCCGGTGAGCACGACGGCGCGCACCGAGTCGTCGACGGACGCGTGCTCGAGCCACTCGATGATCTGGTTCCGCATCGAGACGGTCATGGCGTTGCCGGCGTCCGGTCGGTTCAGCGTGATCCAGAGCACGCCGTCCTCCAGCCGGCGCTGGACGTCCTCGATCGTCTCGGTCATCTCGCTCATGTCCGCACCACCAGGGCATCGAGGGCGACCGCACCGCGCGGCCGCACGACCAACGGGTTGATGTCGAGCTCACGCACGTCACCGGCGAGGTCCATCGCCAGGCGCTGCACGTTCATGATGACATCGACGAGCGCGTCCACATCGGCCGGCTTCTGGCCTCGCGCGCCTTCGAGCAGCGGGTACGCCTGGAGCTCGCGCACCATGCGCCCGGCTTCCTCGGCGCTGAACGGCGGCACGCGGAACGTGACGTCGCGCAGCACCTCGACGAACACGCCCCCGAGCCCGACCATCACCACCGGGCCGAACAACGGGTCCTGCGAGACGCCGACCACGGTCTCGACCCCGCCGCTCACCGTCTCGCACACGAGCACGCCGTCGACGCGCGCTCGCTTCCCACCGGCACGCCGTGCCTTGCGCATGAGCTCGTCGTACACCGTGCGGACCTCGCGCGCGGTACCGACGCCGACCCGCACGAGGCCGAGGTCGCTCTTGTGCGTCAGGTCGGGCGACGACACCTTCATCACGACCGGGTAGCCGATCGTCTTCGCCGCTTGCACCGCCTGGGTGGCGCTGTCGCACAGCACGTCGCGACTCGGGCGCACGCCGTACGCCCTTGAGGAGCTGCTTCGACGCATGCTCCGAGAGCGCCTCGCCCGGCGCGGCGCCGGCGAGCACGCGGCGCGCCTTCGCGGCCCCCGGCGACGGCTCGGTCGGCGCGTCCGCGAACGGAGACCGGTAGCGCGCCGAGAACTCCCAGTAGTCGACGTAGGCGCGCACCGCCTTCACGCAGTTCGCGAACGTGCGGAACACGGGGAGCCCGCCATCGAGGAGGCGGAAGTAGAACGTGTCGTCGGTCCCGGGCGGCGCGCCCCAGATGACGAAGATCGGCTTGTCGGTGGTCTTCGCCACCTCGACGAGGTCGCGGGTGAACGGCTCGCTGAACATCTCCACCGCGCCGGTGATCGGGACGACGAGCAGGTCGACGTTCGGATCGGCGACGATCAGATCGAGGATGCGCCGGCCGCGGGCGTCGGCGACGGGCGGGCCGCCGCTGTCGACGGGGTTCGAGACGCGCAGGTACTCGGGGATCAGCCCGTCGTGCAGGGCGCGTTGCGTCTCCTTCGCGAGCGACGGGATCCGCAGCCCGGCGGCCGAGATCATGTCGGCCATGTGCGCGCCCGTGCCGCCCGAGATCGCGTAGATGCCGACGCCGTCGCCGGCTGCGGGTCGCGTCCGTGCGAACGCGGCCGCGGTGTCGAGGAGGTCGTCGAGCCCGTCGGCACGGGTGATCCCGAACTGACGGAACACGGCCGAGGTCACCGCGTCGGATCCGGTGAGGTGGCCGGTGTGCGCCATCGCCATCGACTCGCCTTCGTCGGTGCGCCCGACCTTCACGACCACCATCGGCTTCTTCAGCTTGGCGGCGTGGTCGGCGGCGAGCATGAGGGTGCGCCCGTCCTTGAACCCTTCGATGTACGCGGCGATCACGCCGACGTCGGGTTGGTCGGCGAAGTAGCGCGCGAAGTCGGCGAACTCGAGGTCGACCTCGTTGCCGGTCGGCGCCCAATGGGTGAGCCGGATGCCGATCTCCTGGCCCTGGAACACGGGCCGGCCCTGGTGGCCGCTCTGGGTGATGAGCGCGATCGACGGGCCCGGTGAGGTCGGCGCGGAAGTCCTCGAACGCGTTCAGGTTCGTGTTGGGGCCGAGCAGACGCACCTCGCCCTCGCGCACGAGCTCGTCCAGGCGGGCTTGGAGCTTGGCGCCGTCCTTGCCGGCCTCGGCGAACCCGGCGGCGAAGATCACGGCGAAGGCGGCCTTGCGCTGCAGCACCTCTTCGAAGGTGTCGACGGCTTTGCCGGTGAGGATGACGGCGAGGTCGAGATCGCCGGGCACGTCGAACACCGTGGGGTAGCAGCGCTCGCCGAGCACCGTCTCGTGGGTCGGGTGCACCGGGTAGAAGGTCGCACCGTGCGGCGTCGGCCCAGCCTTTGATCTTGCGGGTCATCGCCGTGTTCGGCTTGCGCGACGCCTCCGACGCGCCGATGACCGCGACCGTCCGGGGATGGAGGAACCGGTCGAGGTCGACGTCACGCAGCGCGAGGGCGCGCCCACTCACATCGACGGGTGGAGAAGAAGACAAGCAGGCTCCGATTGCCGGCGGTCAGGGCCGAAGGCCCATCAAGTATGACGTGAGAGTCAGGTTTCCTGCTACTTCATGACCCGCTGTAGCGTGCCCGCGTCGTGGCCACGCCGCGCACGATCGTCATCGTCGGCGCTTCGCTCGCCGGGCTGCGCGCCGCCGAGACTCTGCGCCGCGAGGGCTATCGACGATCGGGTCGTGCTCGTCGGCGCCGAGCAGCACCTGCCGTACGACCGTCCGCCGCTCTCGAAGGAGCTGCTGGCGGGGGAGTGGGAGCCCGAGCAGATCGCGTTGCGCAAGCAACCGTACGACGACCTCGGGCTCGACCTGCAGCTGGGACGGCGCGCCACCGGGCTCGACGTGTCGGGACGCGTCGTCGAGCTCGACGGCGGCGAGACGCTCCCGTTCGACGGCGTCGTCGTCGCCACCGGCGCACGCCCGCGCACGCTGCCCGGCACTCCCGCGCTCGAGGGCATCTTCGTCCTCCGAACCCTCGACGACTGCCTCGCCATTCGCTCCCGTCTGGAGACCCGGCCGCGCGTCGTCGTGATCGGCGCCGGGTTCATCGGCTCGGAGGTGGCGGCGACGTGCCGCGGGCGCGGCCTCGACGTCACGGTGCTGGAGATGCTGCCGACGCCGTTGGCCCGCGCCGTGGGTCCCATCGTCGGCGAGGCGTGCGGACGGTTGCACCGCGACCACGGCGTCGACCTGCGCTGCGGCGTCACCGTCGCCGGCTTCGAAGGGCGCGACCGCGTCGAGCGGGTGCGGCTCGCCGACGGCAGCGCGATCGACGCCGACCTGGTGGTCGTCGGGGTGGGTGTCACGCCCGGAGACGGCCTGGCTCGAGGGCAGCGGCCTCGCGCTCGACGACGGCGTCGTGTGCGACGCGACGTGCCTCGCCGCGCCCGGTGTCGTCGCGGCCGGCGACGTCGCCCGCTGGCCCAACCCGTTGTTCGACGGGGAGAGCATGCGCGTCGAGCACTGGACGAACGCGACCGAGCAGGGCGTCGCGGCCGCCCGCCGGCTGCTCGTCGACGACGCCGCCGACGCCGAGGTGTTCGAGCCCGTGCCGTTCGTGTGGTCGGACCAGTACGACGTCAAGATCCAGGTCGTCGGCTCCATCCGCGGCGACGACGAGGTCGCGGTCGCCGACGGTTCGTTCGACGAGGACCGGTTCGTCGCCCTGTTCGGTCGCGGCGGCAGGCTCGTCGGCGCGCTCGGGTTCAGCCGCCCGCGGATCGTGATGCAGTACCGGCGGATGATCGCCGAGCGCGCCTCGTGGGAGGACGCACTCGCGTCTGCGGCCGGCGGATAGCCGTTGGCGCCGTTCCTCGGGCGCGGCGACGATGGCGCCCGTGCCCTCGCGTGAACGCCTGCTGACGCCGCGCTTTCTCCTCGTCGTCGCGTCGGGCCTCAGCTACTTCATGGCGGTCGGGATGCTGATCCCGGTCGTCCCCCAGTACGTGAAGGGCCCGCTCGGCGGCGGCAACGTGGGCGTGGGCGTGGCGGTGGGCTCGCTGTTCGTGGGTGCGGTCCTCCTGCGACCGTACGCAGGGCGCGTCGGCGACCGGTTCGGACGGCGGGTCCTGATCATCGGCGGCGCGCTGATCGTCGCGATCACGACGGCGTTCTACGGCGCCGTGGACGCGCTGCCGTACCTGGTGATGATCCGCCTGCTCAGCGGCATCGGGGAAGCGGCGTTCTTCGTCGGGGCCGCCACGATGATCACCGACCTGGCGCCCGAGCACCGCCGGGGCGAGGCGGTCAGCTACTGGTCGGTCGCGGTGTACGGCGGGCTCGCGTTCGGTCCCGCCCTCGGCGAGACCGTCCTCGGCGACGACCGGTTCGTGCTGGCGTGGGCGGTGTCGGCGTCGCTGGCGCTGCTCGCGGCCGTGCTCGGCACGATCACGGTCGAGACCGCGCGCGGCGTCCCGCCCGAGCCTCCGGGCAAGCTGCTGCACCGCGCCGCGATCGCTCCGGGGGCCGTGCTCTTCCTCGGCCTCATCGGCCTGGCCGGGTTCACCGCGTTCGTCCCGCTCTACGTGCGCGAGCTCGACCTCGGCGGCGCCGACTGGATCTTCCTCCTGTATGGCGGGCTGATCCTGTGCGTGCGCATCATCGGCGCGCGCCTGCCCGACGCCCTCGGCGGGCGCGTCGCCGCCACGATCGCGCTCTCGTGCGGCGCGGTCGGCCTGACCGTGATGGCCGGATGGCCGACCGTGCCCGGGCTCGTCGTCGGCACGGCCGTGTTCGCCGCGGGCATGTCGTTGCTGTACCCGGCGCTGATGCTGCTCGCGCTCACCGCCGTGCCCGAGCACGAGCGCGGCTCGGTCGTCGGGACGTTCAGCAGCTTCTTCGACCTCTCGCAGGGCCTGGGCGCGTTGATCCTGGGTGGCGTGGCCGCGCTGAGCGGCTACCGGGGCGCGTTCGCCGGTGGCGCGGTCGCCGCCGCCGCGGGCGTCGTGCTGCTCCAGCTCAGGATCGGCCTCAAGTCCCGCGGCCGGGCCGGCCCGGCGCGCCCATCCACCGAGCACGTCCCCGCGTAGGCGCGCGCCGCTCTGTGACGTCGCTTCTCGTCACGAACGACTTCCCGCCCAAGGTGGGCGGCATCCAGTCGTACCTCTACGAGCTCTGGCGGCGCCTCCCGCCCGAGGAGACGCACGTGCTCACGACGCCGTACCCGGGCGCGGCGGACTGGGACGCGGCGCAGCCGTTCAGCATCGAGCGAGTGCGCCAGCGCGTGCTGCTGCCGGCGCCGGGTCTCGCCCGTCGCGTCGACGCGATCGCGCGCGAGCGGGGAGCCGACGTGATCTTCCTCGATCCGGTGCTGCCGCTCGCGCTGATCGGGAGCCGCCTCCGCGCCGCGCCGCATGTTCTGATCGCGCACGGCGCCGAGGTCAACCTGCCCGGACGGCTGCCCGGCGGCCGGATGCTCGCCCGGCGCGTCCTCCGAGCCGCGTCGGGTCTCGTCGCGGCGGGCGAGTACCCGGCGCGCGCCGCCGCCCGCGCCGCCGGCACCGAGCTCCCGACGCTCGTCGTCCCGCCGGGCGTCGACCCCGAACGCTTCCGTCCCCTGAGCGCGGACGAACGCGCCGCGGCGCGCCAACGGTTCGGCCTCGCCGCCGACCGTCCCCTCGTGCTCGGGCTCAGCCGCCTCGTCCCGCGCAAGGGCTTCGACGTCCTGATCGACGCCGTCGCCGGCATGGATCCCGGGGTGCAGCTGGCGATCGGTGGCGCCGGCCGTGACGCCCGTCGTCTCGAGCGTCGCGCCGCCGACCGGGGAATCACCGGGCGCTGCACGTTTCTCGGACGGGTCCCCGAGGCGGATCTCGCCGGCCTGTACGGATGCGCCGACGTCTTCGCCATGGTGTGCCGGGAGCGGTGGGGCGGCCTGGAGGCCGAGGGGTACGGGATCGTGTTCGTCGAGGCGGCCGCGTGCGGCGTGCCGTCGGTCGCGGGGCGCAGCGGCGGCTCGCACGAGGCGGTCGTGGACGGCGAGACCGGCTTCGTCGTCGATCCGCACGACGCCGGCGGCGTGCGTGCCGCGCTGGATCGGCTGCTCGGCGACGACGCGCTCCGGGAACGGCTCGGTGCCGCCGCTCGCAAGCGCGCGGTCGAGGAGTTGACGTACGACCGGCAGGTGGGTCGCCTGCTGCCCGTGACGCGCGGGGACCTCGGCGCGTTGTCGCCACTTCGCTGAGCGTGTAAAGGCGGCCGGTACGCTCGTCGCCGATGTCGGCGATGTCCGGTGCGGCGGCGCGTGACCAGGAGCGCGGGGAGCGGATCCTTGTCGTCTCGTGGGCCGCGAACGCACTGTTCGCCGTCACGGCGATCCCTGCCGCCCTCGGCGTGAGCGCGTTCGACGTCCCGGCGATCGTGGTGGCGCTCGGCCTGTTCGCGATCTCGCTCGGCGTCTGGTGCTGGGCGTTTGCGGTCGCGCTTGCCCGCACGACGCGGGGGGACGACGTCGTCGTCGCGAGCATGTTCCTCGTGCAAGGACCGGCGCCGAAGCGGGTACGCGTGCAACTCTTCGGCTCACTCGCCGTGTGCGTCGCCGTGACTGCTGTCACCGCCGTGGCCGAGCCGTTCGGGATCCTGGTCCCTATGCTGCCCCTCGGGCTGCTCGGGCTATGGGGAGCGCGTCACGGCGTGTTCCCGCCCCGGCGCATGCCCGACGCCGCCACGCGAGACAAGGGAGCGAGGAGGTCGAGTGGCCGAGCAGGTGAGTGACCGCATCCGCATCGACGCGCCGCCCCAGCGTTGCTACGAGGTGGCCATCGACTACGAGCGGTACCCCGAGTGGGCCAAGGACATCAAGCAGGCGACCGTCCTCGAGCGCGACGCCGAGGGCCGGGGCGCGAAGGCCGAGTACCGGGCCGCCGCCTTCGGCCGCAGCGCCCGGTACGTGCTCCAGTACGACTACTCGTCGGCGCCCGCCGCGTTCAGCTGGACGCTCGTCGAGGGCGAGATGGTGCGCGCCATCGACGGGACCTATCGCTTCGACGCCGATGGCGACGGCACTCGCGTCAGCTACGACCTCGCGATCGACCCGTCGATTCCCTTGCCGGGCTTCTTGAAGCGGCGCACGGCGGGCATGATCGTCAGCACCGCACTGAAGGAACTGAAGAAGGAAGTCGAGACCGCCTAGATGCGCATCCTGTTGTTCACCGGCAAGGGCGGAGTCGGCAAGTCGACCGTCGCCGCCGCGACCGCCCTCCGGACCGCGGAAGCCGGACTGCGGACGCTCGTCTGCTCGACCGATCCCGCGCACTCGCTCGCCGACGCGTTCGACGACGCTTCGCTCGGCGACGAGCCCAGCCCGATCGCAACGCTCGGGCGCGGCACGTTGTTCGGCCAGCAGCTCGACGCCCGCGCCCGGCTGGAGGAGTCGTGGGGCGAGGTGCGCGACTACCTGACCGCGTTGCTCGACTGGGCCGGTGCCGGCGTGGTCGAGGCCGAGGAGCTCGCCGTGATCCCCGGGCTCGACGAGGTGTTCGCGCTGGCCGACATCCGCGCGCACGCCGAGTCCGGCGAGTACGACGTGATCGTCGTCGACTGCGCGCCGACGGCTGAGACCCTGCGCCTGCTGTCGCTGCCGGACGTGCTCACCTGGTACATGGAGCGCATCTTCCCGGCGCAGCGTCACGTGACCCGTGCCGTCCGCCCGCTCCTGTCACGCCTGGTGAGCCCGCCCATCGCGGGTGACGACGTGTTCACCGCCGTGCGGCGGTTCTACGACCGGCTCGACGGCGTGCGCGACCTGCTGACCGACGGGGAGGTGACCAGCGCCCGGCTCGTCGTGAACGCGGAGCGGCTGGTCGTCAGCGAGGCGCGGCGTACGTTCACGTACCTCTCGCTGTTCGGGTACACACGTCGACGCGGTGATCGCGAATCGTCTGCTTCCGGACGCCATCGCCGACCCGTGGTTCGCCGCGTGGAAGGGCGTGCAGCGCGAGCATCTCGACTCGATCCGGGCGGCGTTCGCGCCCGTCCCGGTGATCACGGCAGACCTCGCCGACCACGAGCTCGTCGGCGTCGACCACCTGTCGGACTTCGGCGCCGAGCTGTACGGATTGCACGACGCCGCCGCCCGGCTGTCGCTCGTCGAGCCGTTCCGGGTCGTGGCAGACGGCGAGGCGCTGGTGCTGTCGATGCAACTGCCGTTCACCGACCGCACCGACGTCGAGCTGGGTCGCCGGAACGGTGAGCTGCTCGTTGCGGTGGGCGCGCACCGGCGCGCGGTGGTGCTGCCCGACAGCCTGCGGCGGCGTGAGGTCTCGGAGGCCCGCATGACGGACGGGCGACTCGAAGTCGAGTTCGTGGAGGTGGCTCATGGCGACGGGTGACGGATATCGGGACCGGGACACGGATACTCCCGGTCACGCGGCGGATGCACGGCGACGACGAGCAGCCGGCCGGCGAGCACCCCCCGCTGGGGGCGTCGGCCGAAGCCGCGGTCGCGGCGATGTTCGACGCCGGTCCCGACGCGGCCGAGCACCTGCTGAAGGCGGCTCAGGAGCTGCTGTTGGCCGCGAAGGCGGTCGTCGATGCGGGGGAGCGCGCCGTCGAGGCGCACCGATCGGCGACCGACGCGACGGCGCCCGCCGAGGGCGAGGACGCGCCGTCCGGCCGCGGCCGCGTCCGCCACATCGATCTCGCGTGACCGAAGCGGCGGAGGAGCCGGCTCCGCCCACCATCGGCGTAGACCTCGGCGCAACGAACGTCCGGGGCGCTGTCGTCGACCGGGGCGGCAGCATCCTCGCCGAGCTGCGCGACCACACGGGCGAGTGACGGCGCCGACGTCATCCCGACGACCGCCGCGCTGGTCGCGAAGCTCCGCGCCGATTTCCCCGCGGTCACGGCGGTCGGCGTCGGCGCGGCCGGGCTCGTCGACCGCGACGGTGACGTGCAGTACGCGCCGAACATCCCGGCGTTCCGGCGGACGCCGCTGCGCGAAGCGCTCGCGGCGGCGATCGGGCTCCCCGTCGTGGTCGACAACGACGCCAACGCGGCCGCGTGGGGAGAGATCGTGCACGGCGCGGCGCGGGGCGCCCTGTACGCGCTCGATGGTCACGCTCGGGTCGGGGATCGGCGGCGGGATCGTCGCCCGCGGTCGGGTCATCCGCGGCGCGCACGGATTCGCGGCCGAGGTGGGGCACTTCCAGATCGATCCCAACGGCCCGATGTGCGCGTGCGGCGAACGGGGCCATTGGGAGGCGTTCGCATCGGGGCACGCGTTGGGGCGGATGGGCCGCGAGTGGGCCGCCGCCGGTCGGGCCCCGGGCGTGCTCGCGCGCGCCGGCGGCGATGCCGACGCCGTGACGGGCGTCCACGTCGGCGACTCCGCCCAGGCCGGAGAGGCCGACGGCCGCGCGCTCCTGGACGAGTACGCCGAGCTCGTCGCGGTGGGGCTCGCCGGACTCGCCAACATTCTCGACCCCGAGCGCATCGTCATCTCGGGCGGTCTCGTCGAGCTCGGCGACACGCTGCTCGCGCCCGTCCGCGCCGCATTCGGACGCCGCATCGAAGGCTCCGAGTACCGGCCCCGGATCGACATCGTGCCTGCAGTGCTCGGCGAGCAGGCGGGGGTGATCGGCGCGGCCGCGCGCGCCCGCGATCTGGAGCCGGGCGAGTCGGGCGTGTGGACGAAGTGAAGCTCGGCGTCACGCTCCCGAACTTCCGCGAGGAGCCGGAGCCGGCGCTGGCAGTCGCGCGCGCCGCCGAGGCGGCCGGCCTGGACGGCGTGTTCGGGTTCGATCACCTGTTCCGACGCGCGAGCGACGGTGCCCTGCGGCCCGCGCTCGAGGGGCTGACCCTGCTCGGCGCGGTCGCGGCCGAGACCACCCGCGTCTCGTTCGGCCCCCTCGTGGCGCGGGCCTCGCTCCGGCCGGCCGCCACGCTCGCGGCCGCGCTCGACACGCTCGCCCGCATCGCTCCCGGCCGGCTGATCGCGGCCCTGGGCGCCGGCGACAGCCAGAGCCGCGAGGAGAACGAGACGTACGGTCTGCCCGCCGGCACCCTCGACACGCGCGTCGCCGCGCTCGACGAGGCGGTCGCCGCGACCGTCGACCACGGGTACCCCGTGTGGGTCGGCGGCGCGTCGTCGTCGGTGGGCCAGGTCGCAGCGCAGGCCGACGGCTGGAACCGATGGGGTGGGCCGCTCGCGCGGTTCGAACGCGAGGCGCGAGCGATCAGGGAGATGCACACCCGCCAGCCGTTCACGTTGTCGTGGGCGGGCATGTTCGTGGTCGACACGAACGAGCGCGCTGCGCAGGCGAAGGCGCAACGGCTGGGAAGCAATCCCGAGGCGACCGTCGGCGGTCCCGAGCAGGTGGCCGACGCGCTCCGCGCCTACGGCGCGGCCGGCGCCGACTGGGCGATCGTCGGACCGGTGGACTCCTCCGACCCCGACAACGCCGCCCTCCTCGGCGAGCTGGTGAAGCCGCTGCTCAGCGGGTGACCCCAGAGCGTCTCGTCGGAATGGCCGTCGGGGACGATAGGGAGGTCCTGGACGATCGGTGCCCTCGAGCCACGGCCGTGAACGTGATCGTCGGGGTAGCGCTCCCGGACGATGGTGGTGAGCAGCTCGGATCGATCGAAGGGATCGGGCTAGTCTCGTCCGGCCCGACCTTGTTCAGCCGCCGCTTGTTGTCGCAGTGGCCCGGCGATCGTCGTGGGGTCGCAGCGGGTCTGAAGTCGACCTCCGGCTCCGGGTGATCGAACCGGAGGGTTGCGCCGAAGTTGTTGGCGTATCCGGTCGCGCTTGGTCAGGAACCAGTGGTCGCCGTCGTCGGCCGGCGCCCTGTGCGGGCGCGCCCAGGAATCGCCACTCGAGGAACCGGAGGATCGAGGTGTGGTCGTAGAGGTTGTGATCGACGTAACCGCGTCGCGCGTACGGGCGACGCGACGATCGACGGCACCCGGAAGCCGAGCTGGCCGAAGTTGTCGAGGTCGTTCTGAGCTCGACCGCGTCGTCCGGCACCACCGGCGGACGCACGTGATCGAAGAAACCGCCCCACTCGTCGTAGACGAGCACGAACATGCCGCGTTGCCACTGCGGCGATCGGGCGAAGGCGGTGAAGATCGCATCGATGAAGCGCTGGCCGAGCTCGATGTCGCCATGGGGATGGTCGTCGGTTCGATATGGCCCACCGAACTGTGGCGTCACGAAGGTGACGTTCGGGAGGGCGCCGGCGGTCGCGTCCTCGAAGAACGCGTCGATGCGTCGGACGAACGGGAACATGCGCGGGTCCCCATAACAGCGCGGTCGGAAGGTCGACGAAGTACTCGGCGGTCGCGACCCCCGCTCGGGCGAGAACGTCGAGAGATCGTCGGCGCGCTGTACATCGCCGAGCTCGAGCGGGTACCGGGCTGGTCGTGAGCCCTTCCGACTGTGCGGAATAGAGGTACATGCGGTTCGGGAATGTCGGGCCGAGCAGCGATGCGTGATGCCGGTCCATCACCGTGAACCGCCGGGCCATCTGCGCGTGCACGCGGACGTCAGTGTCGAGGTAATAGCTGGCGGCGAAGCTGTCGTTGTGGCTGCCGGCGCGCGAGGAATCCGAAGTCGCGCTGGGCACGACCGGCGTTCCAGCTGTGACCGGGGCCCAGGTGGTCGCAGCCACGGTACGGATTGGAATCGTCGACGAGGCTCGAGGTGTGGCGCGTGGGAACCTCGGCGCCGAACCGATTGCGGTAACGCTCGTGCAGCCGCCCGTTGACGTGGAAGTCCCTTCCGTAGCGGCGGCGACCCTCCTGGAGGTACTGCTCGTCGGTCCCGAGCCACCCGAGGTAGTGGTCGAACGAGCGGTTCTCCATCGTGAGCACGACGACCGTGTCGATGGGCGACTCCGTGGCCGCGTGCCCGAGCATGCTGTCGGGCGGGAGCGGGAGCCGCGGCACCTTCGTGGCGCTCGGCGAGGAGCGGCCGCTGCACGCGAGGAGCCCGGAGCCCCCGAGCATCGCCGCGCCACCGGCGAGGCCGGCGGCGCGCAGGAACTCGCGACGGTTCATCGAGCTCATCGGAGCGGGACTGTATTCAACGCCCGGCGGGCGCCGGCGCGGAAGGGATCAGCGCGGCCGGTCGTCGGGGACGGCGGGGAAGTCTCGGACGTCGGTGGCCTTGAGCCACGGGGTGAAGGTCGAGCCGTCCGGGTCGACCCCCGTGGCGAGCGACTCGAGCCGGTCCGAGAGGTCGATCGGGTTGGTCTGGTTGTCCTTGCCTGACTCGCGCAGGCGCTGCTCTTGGTTGCAGTCGACCGACGCGGGCGGGATGCTCGCAGCCGCCGTGTCGAGGTCGACCTCGGGATCGGGTTTGTCGGCGCGGAGGCTCGCGCCGTAGTTGTGGGCGTTCCGGTCGCGTTTGGTCAGGAACCAGTTGTCGCCCTCACGTCCGGGCCCCTGCGGGGGGGCGCCGAGGAATCGCCACTCGAGGAAGCGCAGGATCGACGTGTGGTCGTAGAGCGTGTTGTCGACGTAGTTGCGCGGCGCGTACGGCGAGGCGAGCACGGAGGGGACGCGGAATCCGACCTGCCCGAAGTTCTCCTTGTCGTTGGAGCTGGCGCGGTTGTCGGGGACCACCGGCGGCTTCACGTGGTCGTAGAAACCGCCGTGCTCGTCGTACGTCAGGATGAACGTGCCGCGTTGCCACTGCTGTGACCGGACGAACGTCGCGAAGATCGCTTGGATGAAGCGCTGGCCGAGCGTGATGTCGCCCTGCGGATGGTCGTCGGTCCGGAACGGCGTGGCCATGCCGGGCGTGATGAACGTGACCGCCGGAAGGGTGCCGGCGGCGGCGTCGTACCAGAACTGGTCCAGCGATCGAATGTTCGGACGCATCCGCTCGCCCCAGAGCGCTGCCACGGGGACGTTGATGAAGTACTCGCGAGCCTCGACGCCCGCCCTTGCCAGTCGGTCGAAGATGTTCTCGGAGCTGTATGCGCCGACGTCGAGGGGTTTGGGGCTGGTCGTGAAGCCTTCGGACTGGGCGGAGTAGATGTACTGGCGGTTCGGCCACGTGGGGCCCAGCAACGCGGCATGGTGGCGGTCCATCACCGTGAACCGGCGCGCCATGCTCGACTGCACGGGAATGTCCTCGCCGAGGTAGTAGCCGGTGGCGAAGCGATCGTTGCCGGTGCCGGCGCCCAGGAAGCCGTTGTCGCGCTGCTTCCGGCTCGCGCCCCAACCGTGCCCGGGGTCGTTGTGCATGCACCCGCGGAACGGGTTGGGCTCGTCGCCGAGCTTGCGGATGTGCGTCGTCGGGACCTTGTTCCCGGACACGTCGCGGTAGTGCACGTCGATCGTTCCGTTGAGCGAGAAGTCCTTGCCGTAGAGGCGGCGGCCATCGTCCATGTACTGCTGATCGGTGGCGAGGTGACCGAAGTAGTGGTCGAACGACCGGTTCTCCATCGTGAGCACCAGGATCGTGTCGATCGGGCACTCTGCCGCGGGCGAGTTCAGGATGCTGTTGGCCGGTACATGCGGTCCGCCGAGGGTGGGCGCGCGCGATGCAGCACTCGAGGAGTTTCCGAACCCGAGGATGCTGGGGCCACCGATGGCCGCCGCGCCTCCCACGAGGCCGGCGGTACGGAGAAATTCGCGTCGGTTCATCCTGCCCCAATGGTTGCCGGAGAAGAGTCTATTCGTGCAGGTCACGGGAATGCGCGCGCCCGACCGATCAGGGGAGCGGGTCGACGGCCTGTCGTCGCTCGTACGCCCGCTCGCCGAAGTACTCGACCGCACGGTCGAGGTCGATCACGACGAACAACCCCTCGGCTTCGGCGGTGACGCTCCCGTCGACCGTGAGCGTCCCGCGGGTGACGACGCGCCGACCGTCGACCTGGTCGGTCCAGCCTTCGAACTCCATCGGACGGTGCAACGGCGTCGGGCGGCGGTACCGGATGGTCAGCCGTCCCGTCATCCCCGGATGGCCGCTGGCGATGTTCGCCATGCCGAGGATCTCGTCGAAGCCGAGCGCGATCCATCCGCCGTGCACGTAGCCGGGCGGGCCCTCGTAGGCGGCGTGGAAGACGCCCCGGCCGAACAGCCGGCCGTCGCGGTACTCGTACTCGACCGGCGGCGCGAGCGGGCTCACGACACCGACGAGCGGGCTGCGAGGCAGGTAGTCGTCGTGCGACTCCTCTTGACGGGAACGCACGCCCGACGGGCGCGCGCCCAGCTCGCCCCGACCGTGCAGCTCGGTCGCGATCCGCTCCACTTTCTTGGCGGCGCTCGCGAGCCTCTCGGAAGACGCGTCCTCGGCGGTGAGCGTCGCGTCGACGAGGTGTCTGACGGCCTCGGCGAGTCGAACGCGTCCTTTCGTGACGAAGGTGTCGCCGGGTGCTGCCGCTTCCGGCTCCATCACCTGCCCTTGTAGCTCGGCGGGCGCTTCTCCGCGAACGCGCGCGGGCCCTCCTTTGCGTCCTCGCTGGCGAAGACCTCCCAGCCGATCTTGTCCTGGATCTGCATGGCCTCGACGTCCGGGAGGCCCTCGGTCTCGCGCCACGCTCGCAGGATCGCCTGGCATGCGAGCGGTCCGTTCGCGGCCACCTGGTCGGCGACGGCGCGGGCGCCGGCGAGCGCGTGCCCTCGGGCACCACCCGGCTGATCAAGCCGAGATCGAGCGCCTCGTGCGCCGGGATGGGCCGGCACGTGAGGAGGATGTCCATCGCTCGCGTGTACGGGATCTGGCGGGGGAGGCGCACCGCGGAGCCGCCGAGCGGGAAGAGCGCGCGCTTCGCCTCCCACACGCCGAACGTGGCGGTGTCGGCGGCGACGCGGAGGTCGGTCCCCTGGAGCATCTCGGTGCCGCCGGCGACCGCGTAGCCCTCGACCGCGGCGACGAGCGGCTTCGACAATCGGTAGTCGCGCAGCAGCGCCTTCCAATGGAGGTTCGGCTCCTCGGCCAGGCGTGACCGGACGTGCTCGCTGTCCGACGGCTTCGCCATCGCCTTCAGGTCCGCGCCGGACGAGAAGTGGCCGGCGGCGCCGGTGAGGATCGCGACCCGGACCTCGGGCTCGCGGTCGACGTAGTCGAACCCGTCGGCGAGGCCCACGAGCATGTCGGGGCTGAGGGCGTTGCGCGCCTCGGGCCGGTCCATCGTGAGGATCACGACGTGCCCGTCGCGCTCGACGCGGCAGTGCTTCGTGCTCAGGTCGAGCAGCTCGGGCATCCGGGCACCTCGCGTGGTCGGGGCTGACAGAAACTAGAACGGATTCTAACTGGGCGCCGATTCGTGGCGTAGATTGGCCGCACCGACGATGCGCATCGCGGACGTGGATCTCGCCGACGGCGCGACCTTCCTCTCGGGTCCGCCCCACGACTACTTCGACTTCCTCCGTCGCGAGCATCCCGTGGCGTGGATCGACCACGTCGAGCTCGACGGCCCCGGCTTCTGGGCGCTGACGAAGTGGGACGACGTCATGGCGGTCGAGCGCGACCCCGAGACGTTCTCGTCGTACGAGGGCGGCGCGTTCATCGGCCCGGTCGACGAGGGGACGCGGTTGATGATGATCAACCAGGACCCGCCCCGGCACACCCGCCTGCGCAAGCTCGTGAGCCGCATGTTCACGCCTCGCCACATCCGCTCGATCGAGGGCCACGTGCGGACGGCGGCGAAGGAGATCGTGGACCGTGCCGCGCCCCAGGGTGAGATCGACTTCGTCACCGAGGTCGCGGCCGACCTTCCGCTCGATCGTGATCGCCGAGCTGATCGGTGTTCCCCAGGAGGACCGGCACAAGGTCTTCGAGTGGTCGAACAAGATGGTCGGCGCCGAGGATCCCGAGTACGGCGCCGACAGCGACGTGCAGGAGGTCGCGGCGGAGCTCTACACCTACGCGCAGCGCCTCGCCGACGAGCGCCTGGCCGACCCCGGCGAGGACATCGTCACGCTGCTCCTCACCGGCGAGGTCGACGGCGAGAAGCTCGACGTCCTCGAGTTCAACGTCTTCTTCCTGCTGCTCGCGGTGGCGGGCAACGAGACGACGCGCAACCTGATCACGGGCGGGACGCTCGCGCTCCTCGAGCACGACGACCAGCGGGCGCAGTTCCTGCGCGACCCGGACGTGCTCGCGCCGGCGGTGGAGGAGATGCTCCGCTTCGTCAGCCCTGTCAACTACTTCCGCCGCACCGCGACGCGTGACACCGAGATCCGAGACGTCCCGATCAAGGACGGCGACAAGATCACCTTGTGGTACCCGGCGGCCAACCGCGACCCCGACCAGTTCCCGGACCCGCACACGTTCGACATCGACCGCGAGCCGAACGAGCACGTCGCGTTCGGTGGCCGCGGCCCGCACTTCTGCCTCGGCGCCAACCTCGCCCGCTACGAGATCAACTGCATGTTCGAGGAGCTGCGCCGCATCCTGCCCGACATGGAGCTCACCGGCCCGGTCGAGCGGCTGCACATGAACCTCATCAACGGCATCAAGCACATGCCGGTGAAGTTTTCAGTACCCCGTTAGCCCCATTGCCCTGGTGGGTCTTCGTCCAGGGTTCCAACTTTCGGCGGCACGAGTTGATCGGGCGCACGGCGGAAAGCGCTACCGGATCAGCGGAGTCCCGCGGCTCAAGAAACGGGCCAAGCTTGTCGAAGTACCAGACCACGACCCACACAGCCACGCCGACGGCGATGAGGAGCGCGACCGCCACGAGTAAGCAGCCAATACCCATCGACTGATAAGCCTTGACTTCAGCTTCCCGATAGTCGTCATCGGTCTGCCTCACATCTCCATTGACCCACCACCGGGAAGGGCGTTACGAGCTGGACGCCCGGGCGTCCGCTCGCTCGTCGAGGAGGTGGCGAAGCGAGTCGCCGTACAGCCTCACCGTGAATGGGCGATTGGGCCTGACGCGAGAGGACCACCGGGCCGGGGACTTCAAGCGTGATGTACATGCCGGTGAAGTTCACCCCGTCGAAGCGAGCTGACGCGCCAGAAGGTCAGACCCGCTCGAGGGCGATGGTGAGCGCGGCGAAACGGAACGTGACCATGTTCCGCTCGCACATGTAGTTCGCGTCACCGTTGAGCCCGAACGTCTCCTTGACGCCGGTCCCGTCCGGCGGGAGCGGGATGTTGACCATCTGGCCGTTCTGGAGCGTGAGGACGAGCGTGCCGCTCAGCGCCGTGATGTTGAAGTTCGCTTTCTGAGCCGTGGGGACAAAGGTGCCGTCGGACTGGGCCTTGAGGACCGCGGTGCCGTTGGTCGGCGGGTTTCCCGAGCAACGAGAACTGGACCTTGTCGGAGCCGTCGTCGGTGAAGTGGAACGTGTTGTCGGGCTTCAGCTCGATGCGCCGCCCGCCGATCCCGCCCGTGATCATGGTCGGCCCGAACTGCGTCTGCACCGGCCCGTCGTAGTCCATTCGCGTGAAGCGGAAGTTCCCGCGAATGCAGGACGCAGGATCGGTGGCGGCAGTGGTAGCGGCCGCCGAGGCTTCCCGTCGTCGTCGCCGTCGAGGAGGTCGTCGAGGTCGTGGGCTTCGGCTTCGCCTTCTTCGAGCCGGTGTCACTCGAGCACGCCGCGAGCAGCGCGCCCGTGACGAGCAGGGCGATCAACGGAGTGAGACGGCGAAGGAGACGCATCAGTGCTCGAGTGTCCGACGAGGCCGTGGAGCGTACCGGTTCGACGGTCGCGGATCAGGCGGGCTGGCGCGTCCGGACGAGCTCGACCACGTCGAGCAACGAGGTGACGCGCTCGACGTCGAGATCGGAGTGGAAGTCGTACGGGTCCACGAGCACCGGGCGCACGCCGGCGGCGCGGGCGCCGTCGACGTCGGCACCCGGCGTATCGCCCACGTGGATGGCACTCGCCGCCGGCACCGCGACCGCCTCGAGCGCCAGCTCGAAGATGCGCGGGTCCGGTTTGGCGACGCCGACCACGGTCGAGTCGAAGATCGCCTCCACCGACGCGCCTCGACCCGGCCCGACCTGGCAGATGGCGTCGTCCCGCAGGCGCTGCTCGGCATCACCGTCCGCGTTCGACACGATCGCGAGGCGCATGCCGAGCGCGCCCAGCCTCCGGAGCGCGTCGACGGACCCGTGGACGATGCGTCTCCATACGTCGCCGGTCGCGAACTCGTTCAGCAGGTGCTCGACAACGTCGTCGAGCGCGTCCTCCGGCGTGTCACAGGCACGCGCGTAGGCGCGGTTGTACGCGACCCAGACCTCGCGGTCTCCCTCGGTGAACTCGGTCAGCGCGGCAACGCCGGCGTAGTGCGAGCGGTCGAGTCGGTCCCGGTCGACGTGCACTCCCGCACGTTCGAACGCGCCGGCCATGCGATCGTGGTCGGGAAGGACGAGCACCCCGCCGACGTCGACCAGCACGGCTTCGATGGGGGGCATGTCGCCGAAACCCTACCCGGGGTCGGAAAGACCGCCTGGTACGGTCGTGTTCCGTGGAGTTCCGGCGCATCAACGCTCTCCCGCCGTACGTCTTCGCGACGATCGACGCGCTGAAGATGGACGCCCGGCACGCCGGCGAGGACGTCATCGACCTCGGCTTCGGCAACCCGGACATCCCGTCGCCGACGGTCGCGGTGGAGAAGCTCTGCGAGGCCGTGCGCAACCCCCGCAACCACCGGTACTCCGCCAGCCGCGGCATCCCGAAGCTCCGTCTCGCGATCACCGACCTCTACCGGCGCCGGTTCGGCGTCGAGCTGGACCCCGACACGCAGGCGTGCACGACGATCGGGGCGAAGGAGGGCTACTCGCACCTGATGTGGACGCTCCTCGGCCCCGGCGACGCCGCGCTCGTCCCGAGCCCGTCGTACCCGATCCACATCTGGGGCCCGATCTTCGCCGGTGCCGAGGTCCGCTACGTGCGCCTCGGCCCCGAGGAGGACTTCTTCGCGAACCTGCTCGAAGAGTGGGAGGAGTCGTGGCCGCGGCCCCGAGTCATCGTCCTCTCCTTCCCGCACAACCCGACGACGGCGTGCGTCGACCTCGAGTTCATGACGCGCATGGTCGAGTTCGCCAAGCAGCACGACGTGCTGCTCGTGCACGACTTCGCGTACGCGGACCTCGGCTACGACGGCTACGACCCTCCTTCGGTCCTGCAGGTGCCCGGCGCCACCGACGTCGCCGTCGAGCTGTACACGCTGACGAAGTCGTTCTCCATGGCGGGATGGAGGATGGGGTTCCTGGTCGGGAACGAGGAGGTCGTGGCGGCGCTCGGCAAGCTGAAGAGCTACCTCGACTACGGCACGTTCCAGCCCATTCAGATCGCGTCGATCGTCGCCATGAACGAGGCGCCCGACTATCCGCTCGAGGTGAACGCGGTCTACCGGGGCCGGCGCGACGCGCTGATCGACGGCCTCGCCCGGTGCGGATGGGAGATCGAGCGGCCGCGCGGCACGATGTTCGTCTGGGCTCCGATCCCTGAGCCGTACGAGGAGATGGGCAGCCTGGAGTTCGCCAAGATGCTCGTGCCCGAGGCCGGCGTCGCCATCTCACCCGGGGTGGGTTTCGGTCCCGGCGGCGAGGGATTCGTGCGCTTCGCGCTCGTCGAGAACGAGCAGCGCATCGGCCAGGCCGTCCGCGGCATCCGCCGCGCCCTCACCAAGCTCGGCTGACGAGACGTGCCGCCGGCGCCGACAGGCGCCCGGCGACGGCAGCGAGTGGGTTACTTCCCGACGATGCCGTGGAGGCAGAAGCTGACCGCGGCCTCGGTGGTGCGCTCGACGGGCTCGTGGCGGTCGAAGACGTAGGTCCGGGTCAGCTGGTTGCAGGCGCCGACGATCGCCTCGGCCAGCATCTCGGGGTTCTGGTCCGCGACCAGGCCGTCGACGATGGCTTCCTTGATGTGGCGCGCCGCGTCGGCGATGGCGACGTCGTGGTTGCGGCGCAGCACCGGTGCGAAGCGCTCGTCGCTGGCGGCGAACTGGAACAGCGTGAAGTACTTGCGGTGCTCCAGGAACCACTCGATCGTGGCCCGGATGCCCAGCTCGATGCGCAGGACCGGGTTGGGCTCGTCGCCGATCGCCTGCTGCTGCCGGCGGCGCAGGTCCTGGTGCGATTCGCGCAGGATCTCCGCCAGCAGCTCCTCCTTCGAGGAGAAGTACCAGTAGAAGACGCCCTTGCCGACGCGGAGGCTCTCGACGATGTCGGAGACCGACGTCGGGTGGTAACCCCGCTCGGCGAAGAGCTCGGCGGCGTGCTCCATGAGCTGGCGCCGCCGGTCCTTCCCCCGTTGCGTGAGCTTCCGCCGCACGTTTTCTCCCTTGTCGCGCTCTTTGGCGCCGTCGCAAGCTCCGGCTCTGCGGCGACGGTCGGCAAAGCCGCCGTTCGCCGCCGCGGAGGGTACGAGCACTTGACCATTCGGTCAAGAACGTTCGACTTGGGCGCTCGCGTAGGCTCCGAGGAACGGGGCCCGGCTCGGGCCGAGGGGGAGCGGTGCTCTACTGGCTCATCAAGGCGATCCTCACGCCGATCCTGCGTGTCTTCTACCGGGTGCGGATCGACGGCCGGGACCACCTGCCGGCGCAGGGCCCGGTGATCCTCGCCGCCAACCACCGGTCGTTCATGGACTCGCTGTTCCTGCCGCTCGTCATCCGGCGCCGGGTGACGTTCGTGGCCAAGGCCGAGTACTTCGACGACAAGAAGACGGCGTGGTTCTTCCGCGGCGTCGGTCAGATCCCGATCCGTCGCGAAGGTGGCAGCGCCAGCGAACGCGCCCTCGAGTCGGCGACCGAGGTGCTCGAGCAGGGCGGGGTGTTCGGCATCTACCCGGAGGGCACGCGCACGCGGGACGGCTACCTCCATCGCGGTCACACGGGCGTCGCGCGCCTGGCGCTTGCGCACCGGTGCGCCGATCGTGCCCGTCGGGATGACCGGCACCGACGAGATCAACCCGACCGACAGCAAGCTCCCGCGCCTGTTCCGCACGGTCCGGATCCAGTTCGGCACACCGATCACCGCCGACCGGTACACGGGGCGGGAGCACGACAAGCTCGTGCTGCGTCAGATCACCGACGAGGTGATGTTCGAGATCCAGCAGCTCTCCGGCTACGAGTACGTCGACACGTACGCGACCAAGAAGGCCGAGGACGTGCCCGTCGAGCCGGTGCCGTTGGCAAGGCTCGAAGCCGCCGGCCGTCCGGCGGCGGTCGCGTAGCGCTCACCCGTCGTCGTTCGCCCATCCGCGCGCACGCTCGACCGCGCGGTGCCACTCGTCCTGCTTGCGCGCGACGTCGTCGGCCGGCATCGAAGGCTCGAAGACCGCCTCCTCGGCCCAGCTCGCGGCGGCCTCGGTCGGCGACGCCCACACGCCTTCGGCCAGGCCGGCGAGGTACGCCGCGCCGAGCGCGGTCGTCTCCTGCACCGTCGGGTCGCCGGACGGGCACACCGAGGACGTCGGCCTGGAACTGGCAGAGCACGTCCATCACGCTGGCGCCGCCGTCGACGCGCAGCTCGCTGATCTTCGTGCCCGCCGCAGTCGTGATCGCGTCGACGACGTCGCGCGGTCTGCCACGCCATCGACTCGACGACCGCCCGCGCGACCTGCGCGCGACCCGAGCCGCGGGTGAGCCCGAGCACCGTGCCGCGCGCGTACGGGTCCCACCACGGCGAGCCGAGCCCGGTGAACGCGGGGACGAACACGACGCCGCCGGTGTCGGCGACGCTCGGCGGCGAGCGGGCCGGTCTCGGCGGCGTCGTCGATGATGCCGAGACCGTCGCGGAGCCACTGGATCGCCGCGCCGGTGACGAAGATCGCGCCTTCCATCACGTACGTCGACGTCGCCGCCGAGGTCCCACGCCGACGCTGGTCAGGAGGCCCTCGGTCGGCGGCGGGTGCTCGGGACCGAGGTTCATCGAGCACGAACGACCCGGTGCCGTACGTGTTCTTGGTCATGCCGGTCTCGAAGCACGCCTGCCCGAACAGCGCCGCCTGCTGGTCGCCGGCGATGCCGCTCACGGGCACGCGCGAGCCCGGCGGCGTGCTCGGGCGTCGGTCACGCCGAACCGGCCGCTGCTCGGGCGGACCTCGGGAAGGCACGAGCGCGGGACGCCGAACAGCGCGCAGCAGCTCGTCGGACCAGCCGAGCGCGTCGATGTCGTACAGCAGCGTGCGGCACGCGTTCGACGGGTCGGTCGCGTGCACGCCGCCGTCGGGCCCGCCGGTGAGGCGCCACAGGATCCAGCGTGTCGACGGTGCCGAACGCGAGGTCGGGCCCGGCGTCGACGCCGCCCTCGCGTGAGCAGCCACTCCAGCTTGGTCGCCGAGAAGTAGGGGTCGAGGACGAGCCCGGTCCGCTCCCGCACGAGCGGCTCGCTGCCCTGCGTCGCGCAGCTCGTCGCAGCGTGCCGGCCGTGCGCCGGTCCTGCCAGACGATGGCGCGGTGCAGCGGCCGGCCCGTGCGCGCGGTCCCACACGACGGCGGTCTCGCGCTGGTTCGTGATGCCGATCGCGGCGACCGACTGCCCGGCGTCGGCGAGCTTCGACTGCACCTCGGCGAGCGTCTCGAGCGTCGCCGTCCAGATCTCGTCCGGGTCGTGCTCGACCCATCCGGGCTGCGGGAAGTGCTGCGGGAACTCGCGGTACGACCACGTCGAGCGGGCCGCCGCGCTCGTCGACCGCGAACGTGCGCACGCCGGTCGTGCCGGCGTCGATCGCCAGGCACGACGCTCACCACTCGGCGACGTCGGACCGGCGCCGGGGGTCCTCGCCGAGCACGGTCGCGAGCTCGCGCCCGACGCTGCGATCGCGAGGTCGGAACTCGAGAGCGATCTCCCGGTCGGCGGAGTCCCGGATCCGCACCTGCAGCAGCGGCAGGTAGCGGCGCGTCTTCTCGAGCGTGAACGAGCTATGGCGCTTGGCGATGAGCATCTCGTCCGCGGTGAGCGGGCGCCGGCGATGCGGTGCTTGGAAGAGAATCAGCCGCTGGTCGGTGAGCGCGAGGTAGTGGCGGGACCGGCCGCGGAAGAGCAGCGGGACCCGTCCGCCGGTCTCGGCGGCCCACACCGCGCTGCACGAGCGGATGTACTCGCCGCTGCCGAGCGACGGCTGCGTGGCGGCGATGATCTGCTCTCGGTCCCGCTTCCGGCCCACGGCGCCTCTTCCGACTCCATCGGTCGCGCCGAAGGCTACCGGTCACCCGTCAACCCCTTCCGCGCTTCGCCGCCGCTGCGGCAGGATGGACGGGGCTCCCGCGTGAAGGGAGACGCGATGGCGGAGGTGGAGATGCGGATCGGCGTTCTCACCGGCGGTGGAGACTGCCCGGGCCTCAACGCGGTGATCCGAGCCGTCGTGCGCAAAGGCGAAGGCGTCTACGGCCACAACGTCGTCGGGTTCCGTCACGGATGGCGCGGCGTCATCGAGGGCGAGACCGTCGAGCTGACGACCGCCAACACACGTGGCCTGCTCCACCGCGGAGGCACGATCCTCGGGAGCTCGCGGACGAACCCGTACAAGACCGACGACGGTGTCGCGCCGCGTGCTCGACACGCTCGATCGCGAGCGCATCGACGCGCTGATCGCCGATCGGCGGCGAGGACACGCTCGGCGTCGCCGCCAAGCTCGGTGGCTGACGGCGTGAATCGTCGTGGGCGTGCCGAAGACGATCGACAACGACCTCTCGGCCACCGACTTCACGTTCGGGTTCGACACCGCGGTGCAGATCGCGACCGACGCGATCGACCGCCTGCACACCACCGCCGAGAGCCACGACCGCGTGATGGTCGTCGAGGTGATGGGCCGTCACGCCGGGCTGGATCGCGACTGCACTCGGGGATCGCCGGCGGCGCCGACGTCATCCTCGTGCCCGAGGAGCCCGTTCGACATCGGCGAGGTGTGCGAGCGGCATCGCAGCACCGTCA
Organism: uncultured Actinomycetes bacterium; assembly: GCA_963747195.1. Lineage (GTDB taxonomy): Bacteria > Actinomycetota > Acidimicrobiia > IMCC26256 > JACDBD01 > JALZAA01. Next base: position 449,489 of record CAVVDV010000003.1, on the reverse strand, counting down.
CCGGCGCGGCGCGAACTTCTCGATCGTCGTCGTCGCCGAGGGCGCGCGTCCCGGTCGAGGGGACGATGGCGCTCCAGTCGGGCGAGGTCGACGAGTTCGGGCACGTGCGCCTCGGCGGCATCGGCAACCGATCTCGCCGAGCGAGATCGAGGCGCGCACCGGGTTCGAGACCCGCGTCGACGATCCTCGGCCACGTGCTGCGCGGCGGCACGCCGACCGCGTTCGACCGGGTCCTCGCCACCCGCTTCGGGATCGAGGCCATCGACGCCGTGCACGACGGGCGAGTTCGGCATCATGGTCGCGTTGCACGGCCTCGGAGATCGTCCGTGTCCCGATCGAAGACGCGGTCCGCGAGCTCAAGACGGTCGACCCGAACCTGTACGACGTCGCCAGCGTGTTCTTCGGCTGACCCGAGCGGCGCACGGAGCGGAGGAGACGAACATGGGTGACGCGCTCGACGAGCTGCTCGCGCTGCTCGAGCTCGAGGCGCTCGAGGTCAACCTCTTCCGCGGGCGTGAGCCCCGACGAGGACCGCCAGCGCGTGTTCGGCGGCCAGGTCGCGGCGCAGGCGCTCGTCGCCGCCGGCCGCACCGTCGGCGCCGGACCGGCCCGTGCACTCGCTGCACGCGTACTTCCTGCGGCCCGGCGATCCGAACGTCCCGATCGTCTACGAGGTCGACCGCATCCGCGACGGGCAGAGCTTCACCACCCGGCGGGTCGTGGCGATCCAGCACGGGCGCGCGATCTTCAACCTGGCGGCGTCGTTCCAGATCGTCGAGAGCGGCCCCGACCACCAGATGCCGATGCCCGACGTCCCGGGACCCGAGACGCTCCCGACGTTCCAGCGAGCGCGTCGAGCCGTACCTCGAGCGCTTCGGGCCCGACCTCGCGCAGTGGCTCGTCCGCGAGCGGCCGATCGACTCGCGGCCGGTCGACGACCCGCGCTGGCTCGACCCGTCGCCGCGGGAGCCGCAGCAGGACGTCTGGATCAAGGCGAACGGCGACCTCCCCGACGACTCCGCTGCTGCACGCGTGCGTCGTCGCCTACGCGTCCGACCTCACGCTGCTCGACACCGCGATGTTCCCGCACGCGATCTCGTACCAGGAGCGAGCAGTACCATGATCGCCAGCCTCGACCACGCGATGTGGTTCCACCGCCCGTTCCGGGCCGACGACTGGCTCCTGTACCACCAGACCAGCCCGTCGGCGTCGCGGCGCACGCGGGCTCGCGCAAGGCTCGATCTTCTGTCGCGACGGCACGCTCGCGATCACGGTGATCCAGGAGGGGCTGATCCGCCCGATCGCGAGCCCGTGACCGACGCGCGCGACGCGAGCCTGCTGCGACGGCGCGATGCGCGTCTCGCCTGACGGGCGCGTCGACCTGCGTTCCGACACGGTCACGACGCCGACGCCCGAGATGCGTCGCGCGATGGCCGACGCCGAGGTCGGCGACGACGTCTACGGCGAGGACCCGACGGTCAACCGGCTCCAGGACGCTGGCGGCGGAGCTGCTCGGGAAGGAGGCGGCGCTGTACGTCCCGTCGGGGACGATGGCGAACCAGCTCGCGCTCCGGGTGCTCGCTCGGCCGGGCACCGAGGTGCTGTGCGCGGCGCGTGCGCACGTGTTCCGCTACGAGGCGGCGGCGGCGGCGTGGAACTCCGGCGGTCCAGCTGCACCCGTTCCCGACGACGACGGGCTGCTCGACGCCGACGCCCTCGACGACACGGCCCGCGACGCCGGCCACCACTCGCCGGACGTCTCGCTGATCGCGATCGAGAACACGCACATGCCGACGTGCGGGCGGCCGTGGCGCACCGAGGAGGTCGCGGCGGTCGGCGCCGTCGCCGATGCGCATGGCATCGCGCTCTACTGCGACGGGGCGCGGATCTGGAACGCGGCGGTCGCGCTCGGCGTGCCGGCGCGGGAGCTCGTCGCCCCGGCCGACGGCCGTGATGTTCTGCGTGTCGAAGGGTCTCGGCGCGCCGGTGGGGTCGGTCCTGTGCGGTCCGCCGGGACATGATCCGGGAAGCGCGCGTGCACCGGCAGCGCCTCGGCGGCGGCATGCGCCAAGCCGGGGTGCATCGCGGCGGCCGGGCTCGTCGCCCTCGAGACTCGATGATCGACCGGCTGGCCGACGACCACCGCCGGGCCCGCCGGCTGGCCGAAGCCGCTCGCCGAGCGGTGGCCGGGCGCGGTCGATGCCCGACGGCCGTCGAGACCAACATGGTCTGCGCGATCGCCGAACGTCTCCCGCGCGACCTGCTCGACCGGCTCGACGCCGAGGGCATCCGGGCGGGCACGATCGACACCCGCACAGTACGGTTCGCGACCCACAAGGACGTCGACGACGCCGACATCGAACGGGTGCTCAAGACGTTCGAGCGCATCACCCGCGACTAGGACGCGGCACCGACGGCTTGTACGACAGGGAGAAGCCATGGCACGGGTCCTCATCACCGGTTGCTCGACCGGGTTCGGTCGCGCCGCCGCCGTCGAGCTCACGAAGCGAGGCCATGAGGTGCTCGCGACCGCCCGGCGCCCGGAGACGCTGGACGACCTCGACGTGACCGCAGAAGCTGCGTCTCGACGTCGACGACGACGCGTCGGTGGCCGACGCGGTGGCGAGCGCAGGGACGGTCGACGCGCTCGTGAACAACGCCGGCTTCGGGATCACAGGGCCGATCGAGCACGTGCCACTGCCGGAGTTCCGGCGGATGTTCGAGACGAACGTCCTCGGCGCCGTGCGCATGATCCAGGCCGTGCTGCCCGCAGATGCGCGAGCGGGGCAGCGGCACGATCGTGAACGTGACGTCGCTCGCCGGCCTGGTGACCCCGCCGACCGGTGGCGCGTACTCGGCGACGAAGCACGCGCTCGAGGCGGTGTCCGAGGCACTGCACTACGAGGTCGGGCACTTCGGCATCCGGGTCGCGCTCATCGAGCCCGGGTTCTTCGAGACCGACTTCCAGGCCAAGGAGCCGCGCTTCGGTCTCGACGACGCCGCCGTACGACGAGCTCGACCGGCAGTGGCAGACGGCGTTCGGGAAGCTCCAGGGTGATGGACCCGCGCCCGGCGCCGAACCGGTTGCGCAGGTGATCGCCGACGCCGTCGAGGGCACCGAGCAGCGGTTGCGCTGGCCGATCGGCACCGACGCCGACATGGTGCTGTCCGCGCGCAGCACGATGGACGACGAGACCTTCGAGGCGACGATGCGCGGCGTCCTCGACCTCACCTGGTAGCGGCGCCGACGTCGGACGTCCGGCGCCGCCCGTTAGCCTGGGCGTGGGATGCCCACCGACGCGGAGATTCCGGCCAGCGCACTGGCCGTCTACGCGCATCCGGACGACCCGGAGATCTCGGCGGGCGGCACGCTGGCGTCGTGGGCCGAGGCCGGCGCCGACGTCTCGGTCCTCATCACGACCCAGGGTGACAAGGGGACGCAGGACCCGGACGCCGATCTGGGCGAGCTCGCCCGCCTGCGGGTGGAGGAGACCGGCGAAGGCCGCCGCGCTGCTGGGATTCAGCGGGCACTTTCACCTCGGCTACCACGACGGCGAGCTGCCGGACGACCAGGAGCTGCGCGCCGCGATCACCCGCTACGTGCGGGAGCTCCGACCTCAGGTCGTGCTCTGCCCGGACCCGACAGCGGTGTTCTTCGGCGACCGCTACTACAACCACCACGACCATCGCGTCACGGGCTGGGCCACGCTCGACGCCGTCGCACCGGCCGCGGGCAACCCGCACTACTTCGCCGACCACCTCGCCGAGGGGCTCGACGTGCACCACGTGCAGGCCGTGTACCTCTCGGGCACGTTGGAGCCGAACACCTGGGTCGACATCAGCGACACGCTCGAGCGCAAGATCGACGCGCTCTTCTGCCACGCCAGTCAGCTCACCGAGACGGGCGAGTGGTTCCGGCAGTTCCTGCGGGACCGGGCCGAAGAGGCCGGGCGCGAAGCCGGCGTCGCCTACGCCGAGGGGTTCCGCCGCCTGAGCTTCGGCGGCTGAGCTACCGCGCGCGCTTGCCGCCGCGCTGCCATTCCGCCATCGCCCGCAAGACGAGCACGGCGACGATCCCGACGCCGACCGCGGCTGCGAGAGCCCCGACCACGAGGCCGGCGACGACGGCGGGCCCGCAGTTGCCCGAGCAACCGAGGTCGACGAGCCCGTAGCCGATGATCCCGCCGAAGGCGCCGGCGAGCACGACGCTCAGGAACGCGAGGACGTATGCGCTCCGGGACGGAAGCCCGGCGGGAACGAGCGAGTCGCCCCGCTCACCCGAGTCGTCGCCACCGCCGTTGCTCGTCGGCTCGTCGTCCATCAGCGGGATCGTACGGCGGTCGACTGCTCGCCAACCATGCGCGTGCCACACTGACCACATGGCCGAGACCGTGCGCGAATGGCAGGTCGCCGGCGCTCTCGTCGAGTCCGACGGTCGCTTGCTCTTCGTGCGCAACCAGCGGCGCGGCGGCTCCGAGGACTGGAGCACGCCGGGCGGCGTCATCGACGCCGACGACGGCTCGCTGCTCGACGGCCTGACCCGCGAGGTCGAAGAGGAGACCGGGTTGCGCGTCACGCGCTGGGAGGGGCCGCTGTACGAGGTCGAGGCGGTGGCACCGGACCTCGGGTGGGTCATGCGGTGCGAGGTCCACCGCGCCGTCGACTTCGAGGGCGAGGTGCGGGTGGCCGACCCCGACGGGATCGTCGTGGAAGCCGCGTTCGTCACCGCCGCCGACGCGGCCACGATGATCGAGCGCTGCCACCCGTGGGTGGGCGAGCCGATCGCCGAGTGGCTCGCCGAGCAATGGGGTCCCGACAGCGTGCGCCGCTACTCGTACGAGGTCCGCGGCACCGGCGCGCGCCGACTTCGAGGTGACGCGCACGGACCGCAATGGCGCCGTCCGCGACTGACCTCACCATCCTCCACATCGACCTCGACGCGTTCTACGCGTCGGTCGAACAGCTCGCCGATCCGTCGCTGCGAGGCCGGCCGGTCATCGTCGGCGGGCTCGGGCGGCGGGGAGTCGTCGCCGCCGCCAGCTACGAGGCGCGCAAGTACGGCGTCCACTCGGCCATGCCCATGGGCCGTGCGCGGCGAGCGTGCCCGGACGGCGTCTTCCTCGCGCCGCGCTTCGACGCCTACGGCGACGCGAGCCGATCGGTGATGGCGATCCTGCGCGAAGTGACGCCGCTGGTCGAACCGCTCGCGCTCGACGAGGCGTTTCTCGACGTCAGCGGCGCGCGTCGACTGCACGGCTCCGCGCCCGAGATCGCCGTCGCGCTGCGACGACGCGTTCTCGCCGAGACGGGGCTGGTGGCGTCGGTCGGGGTCGCGAGCACCAAGTTCGTGGCGAAGCTCGCGAGCGATCTCGCCAAGCCCGACGGGATGCTCGTCGTCGAGGCCGGCACCGAGATCGACTTCCTCCACCCGCTCGAAGTGCGCAGGCTCTGGGGCGTCGGGCCGAAGACGGGGGACCGGCTGGCGCAGCTCGGCGTGCGCACGATCGGCGACCTCGCCGCGCTGCCCGAGGAGACGCTCGTGCACGCGCTCGGCGACGCGCACGGTCGCCACCTGCACTCGCTGGCATGGAACCGCGACGAGCGTCCGGTCGAACCGGAACGGGCGGTGAAGTCGATCGGCCACGAGGAGACGTTCCCGACCGACATCACCGAGCGGGACGTGCTCGGGCGCGAGGTGCTGCGCATGGCGGAGCGCGTCGCCGAACGGCTCCGTGACGCACGGCGGACGGGACGAACCGTCCAGCTCAAGCTGCGCTACAAGGACTTCCGCACGATCACGAGGTCGCGCACGCTGCCCGAGCCGACGAACCTGGCGGCCGACATCGCCGCCGTCGCGCGTGCGACTGCTCGACGCCGTCGAGATCGGCGACGGCATCCGGCTGCTCGGCGTCGCGATGCAACAGCTGCACGCGCTCGACGGGCAGGACGACGGCGCCGGCTCCCACGACCAGCTGCCGCTCGACATCGACGGTGGCGCGGCTCGTGGTAGCAACCCGCGGCGTCGCGCCGTCGAGGACTCGATGGATGCGGTACGGCGGCGTTTCGGCGACGACGCCGTGGGCGCGGCGGCGTTGCTCGACCGGGGCGCGCACGTCGAGCCGGACCGCGGAGCCGGCAAGTGATCCGCATCGGGATCGTCGGATGCGGGCACATCGGCACGGTCCATTCCTTCGCCCTGCGTCAGCTCGGCGACTTGGGCCTCGTCGACGCGCGCGTGGTGGGAACCTTCGACGCCGACCACGAGCGTGCCGCCGGCATCGCCCGCCATCACGACGCCCGTGCCGTACGAGCAGCTCGCCGAGCTGCTCGCCGAGGTCGACGTCGTGTGGGTGTGCACGTGGACGGCGGCGCACCTCGAGGCGGTGTGCGCGGCGGGGGAGCAGTCCCGCGCCGTCTTCTGCGAGAAGCCCCTGGCGCCGACGCTGGCGGACGCCGAACGCCTCGCCGGCGTCCTCGCTCGCGTCCCGCACCAGGTCGGGCTGGTGCTGCGCCACGCCCCCGTCTTCCGCGGCCGCGGCCGAGCTCGTCGCCGAGGGCCGGTACGGCCGACCGCTCACCACGGTGCTCCGGGACGACCAGTACTTCCCGATCCAGGGCTTCTACGCGTCGGCGTGGCGCGCCGACGTCGACAAAGCCGGCGGAGGGACGCTGCTCGAGCACTCGATCCACGACGTCGACGTGCTGCGCTGGGTGCTCGGCCCCGCGGCGGGCGAGCCCCACGAGGTCGCGGCGCGCACTGCGTCCATGTTCGGGCATCCCGGCATCGACGACGCCACGACCGTGACGTTCCGTTACGAGGACGGGTCGACGGCGACGATCGTCAGCGTCTGGCACCAGATCCTCTCCCGCGGCTCCCGGCGCCGACTCGAGGTGTTCTGCGAGGACGCGTTGCTCTGGGCCGACGACGACTATCTCGGACCGCTCCACGTCGAGACGCGAAACGGTGAAGAGCTCGTCGCGTCGGCGCCGCCGCCGTGGATCGACCGGTTCGAGGTCGCCGAGGCGCTCGCCAAGCCGCTGGCGCAGTACGCGGAGCCGAGCAAGGTGTTCCTCGATGCGCTGGCCCGTGACGGCGCCGGCGCCCGCGGGTATCCCGACGCCGGCATCGCGATCGCCGCGCATCGGCTCGTCGACCGGGCCTACCAGTCGGCCGCTGCGGGTGGTCGACCGGTCCGTTGCGATCCCTCGCCCGAATGATCCGGGAACGTAGGCGCGTTGAGGGGGGTTGGACCGCGCGCGACAATGATCTGCACCCCAATCGGCGGAGCACGATGCGCTGAGGCGCAAGAGGCGACTGAATGCCACTCTCGGAAGACGAGCAGCGGATCCTCAAGGAGATCGAGGCCAACCTCAACGAGACCGATCCCCGCCTGGTCCAAGAGGTCTCCGAGACGACCCTCTACCGGCACTCGGCCCGAGCGATCAAGTGGGCGGTGTTCGGCTTCGTGGCCGGGCTCGCCCTCCTTCTCTTCACGTTCACCCGGGTGCTGCTGCTCGGGGTGGTCGGGTTCCTGGTGATGCTGGGGTGCCTGCTGGTGATCGAGCGGAACGTCCGAAAGCTGGGGAAGGCCGGCCTCGACAACCTCACCAGCTCGATGCGCACCGGGACGCTCAAGAACGTGTTCGGCAACGCCGGGCGCCGCTGGCGCGAGCGCTGGCGTCGCGACGACCCCTCCTGACCCGCCGTCGCCGTGGGCTTCACGGCCGCGCAGGCCGCCCGGTTGACCGGCTGCTCGCTCTCGCAGCTCAGCTCGTGGGAGCGGATCGGCCTGGTCGTCCCGCCCCCGGACCGGATGCACACGTACTCGTTCCAGGACCTCGTCGCGCTGCGCGTCGTGGCCTCGCTCCTCGACGCCGGCCTCGGCCTCGCCCGCATCCGCCGCGCCGTCCACTATCTCGTCGAGTCAGGTGAGGGCGACGCGTCCCTCGCGCTCGTGACCGACGGCGACACGGTGTGGGCGTGCCGTGACGACGGCGAGATCCTCGACGCGCTGCGCCACGGGCAGCTCGCGCTCTTCCTCGGCGTCGACCGGGTCACGGCCGACCTGGAGGCCGAGGTCCGCGCGTTCGACGCCGAACGTCAGGAGTTCGTGGACGGGCTGCGCGACGGCGGGACCGTCGCCGACGCGACCGAGCGGCCGGCTACCGGCGAAGCGGCGTCGGGTCGAGCCGGCGGCGCCAGCGTTCGCGGAGGCCCGCGCCCGCGCGCAATGCCGCGCTGACCGAGCTCGCGTCTCGCCACGCCTGCTTGGCGCGCTCGGCGTCCGGCGTGACCGATCCGTAACGCGCCGAGCTGTACGTCTCGGCAAGATGGCGAAGCGGTGGCGCGGCGGCTTCGGGCAGGCGCGCCGGGGCGTGTTCGGCGAGCTCGAGCGGCGTACGTGCCGGTTGGCGCTCGACGCCCGCCTCACCCAGGCGGTCGAGGACCTCCTCCCACGCGCCGGTGATCGCGCCTGCGGGATCCGGATCGTCACGGCGCCGCCGCCGGCGCCTTCGCTTTGCGAACACGATCGCCCCGGCGACACCCACGGCGCCGACGAGCGCGCCTGCAACCAGCGCCATGACGATCTTCCAGTCGAACGTGAAGCCACCGTGACCGCCTCCCGAGCCAGGCGCGTTGATGTCGACCTGCGCCGTGTTGCGCGGCGCCGGGGCGGACGCCGGCGTCGTGGGCGCGGATCCGACCGGCGTGCTCGTCGCCGGCGCGGCCGTGGCGGGCGACGACGGGGCCGTCAGGCGCGCGACTCCTCGGGTGCCGCCGGGAAGGTCGGAGTTGGGTGTGGGCTCGAAGCGCGTCCACCCGACACCGGCGAGCCAGACCTCACCCCAGGCGTGCGCGTCCTCCGACGTCACGCGGTAGACGCCGGAGATGCTGTCGTAGCGGCCCGGCGTGTAGCCGACCGCGACGCGTGCCGGAAGTCCGACGGCGCGCGCCATCGCGGTGAAGCTGCTCGCGAACTGCACGCAGAAGCCGGTGCGGCTCTGCAGGAACTGGCTGATCGCGTTCTGGCTCTGCGCGTCGGACGTCAGGTCGACGTCGAGGGAGTAGTGGAACCCCTGCGCCGGGTCGAGGAAGAAGCTCTCCAGGGCGCGGGCGCGGTCGTACGGGCTGGTGGCGCCGGCCGTGATCGCCAGCGCGGTGTCGCGCACGTCCGAGGGGAAGTCGGACGGGAGCCGCGTGTAGCCGCGCATCGCCGCCGGGAGCGGCGCGTTGGTGCCGTCGATCTGCGCGCCGGTGAGCGCCTCCGGCGGTTGCCGCGAGCTCACGCTGTAGGTCAGGTCGGACACGTCCGACCGGTTCGAGACCAGCGTGCTCGACGCCTTCACGACGAGGGGGTTGTCGCCTCCTTCGAGTTGCACCGGCTCGTACGCCGCCGGCAGCCATCGGTCCGCGAGGCCGGTGATGTGGAACTCCTGGCGCAGCATGGTGCTGTCGACCGGCGCGTGGAGCCCGTCCTGCACCTCGTCCGATCCCTGGGCCGCGAGCGTCCACTCCCCGCCGTTCGTGCTCTCGTACCGGTCGAGCGCGGCGACGCGCCAGTAGTCCTCGCGCGGTGAGCGCACCGTGAACACCTCGACGCGCCCGCGCCCGACGAAGTCCTCGCCGATGCGCGCCAGCGGCGGCTCGACCCGGTAGCTGCGGTCCTTCGGCCCGAGGCCGCGCACGTCGATGAGCGGGGCGGCGTCGGCGCCGGGGAGCGCGGGGCCGAGCACGAGCCCGCCCACCACGGCGATGGCGCCGGCGAGCGCGCCGAGGGTCATGACCGTCGTGCCGGCCCGCACGCGGCGGCCGGAGAACGCGGCCCGGCCTCGTCCGACGAGGGACTGGTGCTGCACCAGCAGGAACAACAGGGCGGCGACGAAGAAGCCGGCGGTGGTCCGGGTCGCCAGCGAGTGCGTCCCGAGCGTCGACGCCCAGACGAACAGCGCCAGCGCGGGGGCGACGGCGCCGATCGTGGCGCGTCGCCAGAACGCGAGGGCGTCCGCGGTCGCGGCCATGAACCACCCGACGAGGACCGAGAGCACGATCGCGCCGTCCGTGGCCGGGGCAGGCACGACCGCGGTGCGCAGCTCGTGCACGCCGTCGCCGAGCCGGTCGGCGAGGACGCGGAACGTGTCGAGCGTCGGGATGCCGTAGAGCGTCGTGTGCGGCGCCAGCACCCAGATCAGGTACACGGCCAGTCCGGTCATCGACAGCGACAGGGCGTCGACGAGGGACCAGCCGCGAGTGCGTGCCACGAAGCCGAGGAGGTGGGCCAGCAGCACTGCGCCGACCACGGGAAGCACGAACCGCCCGGACTGGAAGACGCGTCCGAGGGTCAGGACTGCCGCGGTGCTCAGCGCGGCGAGCGCGAGCGTGGCGAACGCGGTGGGGGTGCGAGATGCCATCGGGTCATTGCCTGGTTCCAGGCGGTCGGGAACGGAGTCCGGGACGCGTCGACGGCGGCGAGCCCGGACAAGGTGACGAGCGCGGGCGGCGGTTCTGTGCCGGGGCGGGTCGCGACCATGACGACGGTGCCGTGGGACGTGAGCGCGCCGAGCGCGTCGAGCTCGACGGCGCCGAGGGAGCCGACGACGGCCACGACGAGCGCGGCGCTCCGGTGGGCGCGCAGCGATGCGAGGAAGCCGGCCAGGCGGTCCTCACCCCCGGGCTGGATCGTCGCGAGCCGGTCCATCACGGCCCACCCGGAGCGCGCCGTCGGCGCGCCGAGCGACTGGCCGTTGCTCGCGATCACCTCGACGCGGCGGCGCATCCGCGTGAGACGGTCGACGACGGACGCCGTCGCCTCGACCGCGGTCTCGAACGACCCGGCGTCGTGCGCATTGGGGCGCGTGTCGAGAACGACGATGGCGCGGGCGCGCCATTGCGCCTCGTCCTGGCGAATCATGAGGTCCCCGACGCGGGCCGTCGAGCGCCAGTGGACGCGCCGCAGGTCGTCGCCGACCTCGTACTCCCGCAACGTGAGGAAGTCCTCGCCGTCGGCGGCCTGCGCGCGGGCGTGGGCGGTCTCGACCGACGCGCCGAGCCGGCCGCCCGCCTGGCGCGGGGCGAGGATGTCGTGCACGCGTGGGCACACGAGCACCTCGCTGAGCGACGTGAGCGTCCATGTGCGCCGGGCGAAGCCGAACGGGTCCGAGGCCGACACCGCAAGGGGACCGATGCGGAACCGGCCCCGGCGGTTCGTGGGCAGGCGGTAGGCGGCTTCGGCCGTCTCGCCGGGCGGGAGCGGCGGCAGCACGAAGCGGGCGGCGCGATGGCCGTCGTCGAAGACTTCCGTGACGGTGAGCAGCGGCGTCGCGCGGCCGGAGTGGTTCGCGACCGTGAGATCGACGCGTCCGTCGCCCCCCACATATAGGCGCGCCGGTCGGACCGCCCGGTGGGCGACGAGCTCGTAGCGACGAGACCGGGCCCACACCACGCTCGTGATGAGCAGCAACGCGATACCGGTCGCGAGGATCCACAGCTCGACGGTTCCGAGCAGCCGCCCCGCCACGGCCAGGCCCAGCGCGGCCCCGGCAAGGCTCCAGCCCCGGCGGGTGAGGACGCGGGGCGTCGAGCGCATCGATCTCAGCCGGTCGCGCCCGGCACCGGCACCGACGCCAGCAGCTCCCGCACGACGTCGCCGGGCGCCGCTCCCCGCAGCTGCGCGTCGGGAGCGAGGAGGAGACGGTGCTCGAGCACCGCGACCGCGAGGCGCTTGACGTCGTCGGGCATCGACGTAGTCACGCCCGATGCTGGCGGCGAGCGCGCGGGCGGCGCGCTGGAGCGCGAGCGCGCCCCGGGGGCTGACCCCGAGAGCGAGGTCGCGATGCTGCCGGGTCGCGGTGACGAGGTCGACGATGTACGCCTTGATGTTGTCGGCGACGTGCACGTCGGCGACGGCGCGAGCGCCCGCGACGACCTCGGCCGCCGTCGTCACCGGCGAGATCTCCTCGACGCTGGCGTGGCTGCCGTGGGTGTCGAGGATGGCGCGCTCGGCGTCATGGCTCGGGTAGCCCATCTGGATGCGCATGAGGAACCGGTCGAGCTGCGCCTCGGGGAGGGGATAGGTGCCTTCGAGCTCGATCGGGTTCTGCGTCGCGATCACCATGAACGGGCGCGGGAGGCCGTAGGTCTTCGTGTCGACCGTGACCTGGCGCTCCTCCATGGCCTCGAGCAGCGCGGACTGCGTCTTCGGAGATGCACGGTTGATCTCGTCGGCGAGCACGACGTCGGCGAAGACGCCGCCGGGGCGGAACTCGAACTCGTTGGCGACCCGGTTCCAGACCGACACGCCCGTGACGTCGGACGGCAGCAGGTCGGGCGTGAACTGGATGCGGCTGCCACGTCCCGTCGATCGACCGGGCGAGCGCCTTCGCCATCGACGTCTTGCCGACGCCGGGCACGTCCTCGATGAGGAGGTGGCCTTCGGCGAACAGGCACACGAGCGCGAGGCGCACCGGCTCCCGCTTGCCCTGGATGACGCGCTCGACGTTGGCGAGCAGAGCGTCGAACAGGGCCCCGAACGACGTGTGACGCGGGGCCGGCGCGGTTTGCACGGCGATCAGCCTAAAGGGTGGGCACCGACAGCCGGGCCCGGCCCGGCACAATCACACCATGACGGGTGGCGCCTCGCTTCTGGACCGGCGCCGCGCTCGCGCGTGGCGCGCCACCCGTCGGCTGTGGGCGACCGCGGTCGCGCAGGCGGGACGGCTCGCCCGCCCGCAGTGGTGGCGCCACCCACCGTTCCTCCCCGTCCCGACCGCGACTACCTCCGGCACCGCCTCGAGACGCAGTACGGCCGGGACCACGACGCCCGAGCCCCACGACGTGATCACCTACCTCGATGGTGCCGTCAGATGATCGCGCGATCCGGTCGCGACGCGGCGACGCGCCGGTAGAACTGCCGCCGCACGGCGAGAGCCGGAGAAGGAGGTCTCGAACGCTTGGGGAGAGCGCTGCTGCTCAACGCCAGCTTCGAGCCGCTCTGCGTCGTGCCGATGCGCAGGGCGGTCGTTCTCGTGCTGAAGGACAAGGCCGAGATCGTCGCCCGCAACGGGGGTGAGCTCCACTCGGAGCGCGCCGTCCTTCCCATCCCCTCCGTGATCCGTCTCGTGCACTTCGTGCGGGTGCCGTTCCGCAACCGCGTCCCGCTGTCGCGGCGGGCCGTCTTCGCCCGCGACCGCCACCGCTGCCAGTACTGCAACCACGGCGCCGAGAACATCGACCACGTCGTGCCCCGGTCCCGGGGCGGCGAGCACACCTGGGACAACGTCGTCGCCTCCTGCCGCGCCTGCAACGCCCGCAAGGAGGACCGCCTCCCCCAGGAGTGCGGCCTGTCCCTCCGCCGCCACCCCCGCGCGCCCCACGCATCCCTCTGGCTGATCGCCACCGTCGGCTCCATCGACCCCCTCTGGGAGCCCTACCTCCCCAACGGCGACGGCGACCGCGTCGTCGCCTAGCCACTTGCTGCTGAACCCTTCGGCACGGCGGCCGCCACGTAGCGCGAGGGCTAGCCCAGCTCCCACTCGTCGACCCCGTCACGCCCGCGCGCACGACGGCTCGCGCGCCGCGGGCAAAGCGGTGGGGCGCCGCAGGGCCGGCCCGGTCCGCCCGGACAATCCGGCCCGCCCGGCCGAGACCCAGGTCGAAGACCCGAGCCGAGCAGCGAGCGAGGCGAGCCGGGGCTCGGCCGGATCAGCGGTGCCGGTCCGGCGGACCCGGCCGGCCGTGCGGCGCCCGCACGAGGGCGAGACCCGGTGAGCGGGGGCCGACCCGGGGGCGCGGTGGGGGCCAAAGGGTTGACCTGTGGGGGGTCGGGGCGTAGGGTGGCGCGAAGTGGAGGACGGGGGAGCGATTCGCCGTCCTTGGGGCGACAACCGACGGGCGAGGGAGCCAGATGTTCCTCGGGGAGTACCAGCACTCCCTGGACGCCAAGGGGCGGGTGATCCTGCCCTCGAAGTACCGCGACCAGCTGTCGGATGGCGCCTACGTGACCAAGGGGAGAGGCGGCTGCCTCTCCGTGTACACGGCGCAGGAGTTCAGCGAAGTGGCAGACCGGGTGCGGGAAGGCTCGAAGCGGGGGCGGCGGGAGCTGGACGCCGCCCGGTCGTTCTTCGCCGGCACCGCCGAGGTCACGCCCGACAAGCAGGGCCGGATCGCCATCCCGCAGCACCTCCGCGAGTACGCGGGCCTCGACAAGGACGTCGTGGTGGCCGGGGTCTTCTCCCGGGTCGAGATCTGGGACGGGCGTCGCTGGCAGGAGCGCGATCGAGAGGGTGAGCACAGCCTCAACGAGTCGGACGAGCTGCCGGACTTCGGCATCTGACGAGGGCGCAAGCACGGCACGAGCGACACAGAGCAGTTGACAACCAATGGTGAGGTCCTCTCGGGCCTGCCACCAGCCCCCTGGGCGACACGGTTGAGAGCCCCTACTCCGCCCGCTTTCCAACCGAGTCGATTCGGGGAGACAACCGAGCGGCTGTCGTTGTCCGGGGGGCTGGTCGCAGGCCCGAGAGCGCACGAGGGGACGCGGTGCCGGAGTTCGTACATCAGCCGGTGATGGGCCGGGAGGTCGTCGAGCTCCTGACCCCGGTCCCGCCCGGGCTGATCGTCGACGCGACGGTCGGCGGCGGCGGGCACGCCCGCCTCGTGCTGGAGGCCAGGGACGACGTGCGCGTCCTCGGCATCGACCGTGACCCGGACGCCGTGACGGCGGCCCGGGACGCCCTGACGGGATTCGGGCCGCGTGCCCGGATCGTGCGGGGCGGGTTCGAGGACCTTGCCGGGATCGTGAGCACCGAACGCGAGGGGAACATCGTGGGGATCTTGTTCGACCTGGGTGTGAGCAGCCCGCAGCTCGACCGGAGCGAGCGCGGCTTCTCGTACTGGGCCGACGCGCCGCTCGACATGCGCATGGACAGCGCCCAGGAGCTGACCGCGGCGGAGGTGCGTCAACACCTACGCCGAGGAGGACCTCGCGGCGATCATCGCCGCGAACGGCGAGGAGCGATTCGCCGCGGCGGATCGCCCGCGCCATCGTCGCCGCCCGGCCGCTGCGCACCACCGGCGAGCTGGTCGACGCGATCAAGCGCCGGCATCCCGGCGGCGGCGCGGCGACGCGGCCGCCACCCGGCGCGCCGGACGTTCCAGGCGATCCGCATGGAGGTCAACCGCGAGCTGCCGAACCTCGCTGCCGGCCTGGACGAGTCGGTGCACCTGCTCACGCCGGGCGGGCGCATCCTCGTCATCGCGTACCACTCTCTCGAGGACCGCCTGGTGAAGCGGCGATTCGCCACCTGGGCGGGGCGCGACGATCCCGAACCTCCCGGCATGCCCGTGACGAGGCCGCGCAACCCACTGGTGCGCCTCCTCACACGCCGGCCCCGCCGGCCCGACGCCGATGAGGTCGCCGAGAACCCCCGGTCCGCCAGCGCGCGTCTGCGGGCGGCCGAGAAGGTCCGAACGTCATGAGCAGCTCTGCCACAGCACTCCGAGCGCGTCCGGCCGCGCGACGTACGCCAACGAAGTCGCGCGTCGCGCGGCCGGCCCCGCTTCGGACTCCTTCGAGCACACGGAGGCCGCGCCTGCACGTGGTCGACACCGCCACCCGTGCCCGCACGCGCCGGGTGCGGCTCGTCGCGTGGCTCGTCGGCGCGCTGGTCGTCCTTGCGCTGCTCGCGGCGGTGGCGTTCCACGTGCAGCTCGCGCAGGGCCAGCTCGAGCTCGACCGGCTCGCGCGCCAGACGGCGGCGGCGCGCGAGCAGTACCAGCAGTCGCGTCTCGAGTACGCGCAGCAGTCCTCGCCCGCGGCCATCGGCTACCGGGCCGCCGCCCTCGGCATGGTGCGCGACGGCGACGTTCCGACGTACCTCACCGTGCCCGACGCGCCGGCCTCCAGCCCCGCGCCGGACCAGACCTCCACCACGCTCCAGGACGGGTGGAAGAAGGTGAAGCCCCACCTTGGCACCCAGCCGTGACGCGGGCGTGTCCGGCGCCCGCCGGATGGAGCTCCGGGGCGGGAAGCTCACGAGGCTCGGGAGTGCGGCCGGCGCCGCCCGCGCCCGACCGCGCCCGCGGGCCCGGAAGGAAGCTCGCACACGCACGCCGAATCCTCCCCGGCGGACCGCGCAGCCGACACGAGCGCGCATCCAGCCGGGACGTCGCGCCCCCAGCCCGAAACCGATGCGCCGGGCGCCGGCCCCTCGCCCGCCGCGCCGGCCCGTCTTCGTGCCGTTCGTGCGGCGTACGACGCGCACGGCGAGCCGGGTTGCACACGAGCAGCTCCAGCGACATCAGGCACGGCGCCGGCAACGCCGGGCGAAGCTCCGTTCGTGGCGGCCGCGACAGGGGGCGACCCATCGTCGCCTGATCGCTCTTCTCGCCGCTCTCGTCCTCGTCTTCCTCGTCGTGGGCGCCCGCCTCGTCGACCTCCAGGCGATCGGGCGGGACCGATACGCACAGCTCGGGCTCGATCAGCGCGTGCGCAAGGTCCAGCTCGCCGCCGAGCGCGGCAGCGTGTTCGACCGGAACGGCCACGACCTCGCCGCGTCCGTGCCCCAGCAGACGGTGTGGGCGAATCCTCGCGTCGTGACCGACCCCGCCGCCTACGCCGCGCAACTCGCGCCGATCGTCGGCGGCGACGAGGCGTCGCTGCGCGACCGGCTGTCGCAGCACGACAAGGGATTCGTGTACGTCGCCCGCAAGGTCGACGGCGCGACCGCGTTGAAGGTGAAGGCGCTGGCGCTCCGCGGCGTCGACTTCGTCCCCGAGTCGAAGCGCTTCTACCCGGACGGCTCGCTCGCCGGCCCGCTGCTCGGCTTCGTCGGGACCGACAACAGCGGGCTCGGCGGGCTGGAGTCCCAGTACAACGGCCAGCTGGCCGGCAAGCGGGGCGAGCTCCAGGTCGAGCTCGACCCGCAGGGACGACAGCTCCCGGGCGGTGAGCAGCAGCGTGGCGCAGTCGCAGCGCGGCAGCGACCTCGTGCTCACGATCGACCAGGGCCTCCAGTACCAGTCGGAGCAGGTGCTGGCAGACGAAGTCGGCAAGGCGAACGCGAAGGGCGGCATGGCGATCGTGGTCGACGTGCGACCGGCGACATCCTCGCGATGGCGAACGTCGAGGGCGCCGACGCCGGACCATCCGGCGCGCCCCGCGCCGGCCGACCAACGCAACCGGCCGGTCGTGGACGTGTACGAGCCGGGATCGACGAACAAGGTGATCACGGTGGCCGGGCGCGCTCCAGGACGGCGTCGTGGGCGCCGACACGTGGTTCCAGACGCCGGGTCAGCTGACCATCGGCGGCACCGACTACGCGGACGCGGACGACGCATCCCGGCGACGATGACGGTCCATGACATCGTGCGCGAGTCGTCGAACGTCGGCACGATCCAGATCGCGCGGAAGCTCGGGCAAGGAGCGCTTCGACGCCTACCTGAGAGCGTTCGGGTTCGGCCAGCCGACCGGCCTCGGGTTCCCCGGCGAGGCGAACGGCCTCGTCCTCCCGCTGTCGCAGTACAACGACACGAGCATGGCGTCGATGCCGATCGGCAACGGCCTCGCGGTCACCGCGATGCAGATGCTCGACGTGTACACGACGATCGCCAACGGCGGCGCGACCCGTCCGCCCCGTCTCGTCGCCGCCACGCTCGGAAAGGACGGCACGCGACACGACGAGCCCATGCCGGAGACGCGACACGTCGTCTCGCCGACCACTTCGGCCACGATGCGCTCGATGCTCCAGGACGTCGTCGCCAGCGGCACCGGCACGCAGGCGCAGATCCCGGGCTACGACGTCGCGGGCAAGACCGGCACGGCGCGCAAGCCGCCGTACGACAAGCCGCCGTACAAGTACGTCGCGTCGTTCGCCGGGTTCGCGCCGGCCGACTCGCCGCGGCTCGCGGCGATCGTCGTGCTCGACGAGCCTCAGGGCAACTACTTCGGCGGCCAGGTCGCGGCGCCGGCGTTCGCCCGCATCATGGAGTACGCGCTGCGCCTCGAGCGGGTCCCGCCGAGCGCCACGCAGCCGACGCCACCGCCCGCCTCGAACGGCAACTCCGTCGCCCCGGCCTATACCCTGACGCCTTCCCCATGATTCAGCGGGAGGACGGCCCGTGCGCCTGCACGAGCTCCTCGGCGGGCTCGGCGTGCTGGGGTGGGTGGGGGACCGGGGCGTCGACGTGAATGCCATCACGCACGACAGTCGCCGCGCCGCGCGCGGCAGCTGCTTCGCGTGCATCCCGGGTGCCGTGACCGACGGCCACCTGCACGCGGGCGCGGCCGTCGAAGCAGGCGCGGTCGCCCTGCTCGTCGAGCGGGAGCTCGACCTCCCGGTCGCGCAAGCTCGGCTCGCCGACGTCCGCGCCGCCCTCGGGCCGGCGGCGGCGGCGTTCTACGAGCACCCGTCCCGCCGGCTCCATGCCTCGGAGTCACAGGAACGAACGGCAAGACCACCGTCACGTACCTGCTCGAGGCGATCGCACGGGCTGCGGGGGAGCAGGTCGGCCTCATCGGCACCGTCGGCGCCCGCGTCGACGGCGCGCCGCTACCGCTCGAGCGGACCACCCCCGAGGCCGACGACCTCCAGGCGCTCCTCGCCCGCATGCGCGACGAGGCCGTGCGCACGGTCGCGATCGAGGTCTCGTCGCACGCGCTCGACCAGCATCGCGTCGACGGGACGTGGTTCGCCGCCGCGTGCTTCACGAACCTGAGCCAGGACCACCTCGACTTCCACGGCTCGATGGAGTCGTACTTCGAGGCCAAGGCGCGCCTGTTCGATCCGACGCGGACCGCGGCCGCGGCCGTGAACGTCGACGACCACCACGGGCTCGAGATCGCGCGGCGGGCCGACGACGCCGGCCTGCAAGTGCTCACGTTCGCAGGCTCGGACGAGGGGCGCAGCACGCGCGTCGACGTCTTCGCCGAGGACGTCGAGCCGAACAGCTCCGGCACCGACTTCGTGCTGGTCGCGCGCCGGGCCGGGCGCGCGCGCCCGTCTCGCTGCCGCTGCTCGGCCGGTTCAACGTCAGCAACGCGCTGGCGGCCGCCGCGACCGCGCTCGCGTCCGGCCTCCCGTTCGATGCGGTTGTCGCCGGGCTCCAAGCAGCCGCTCGCGATCCCCGGCCGACTCGAGCGTGTCCTCGCCGCTCCCGATCAGCCGTTCACGGTGCTCGTCGACTACGCGCACACGCCCGACGCCCTCGACCGCGTGCTCGAGGCGGCGCGGGGGCTTGCGCCCGGCGGCCGGGTCGTCACCGTCTTCGGATGCGGCGGCGACCGGGATCGCCAGAAGCGCCCGCCATGGGCGCGCAGCGGCCGCAGGCGCCGACGTCGTCGTGCTCACGTCCGACAACCCACGGTCGGAGGATCCGGACCAGATCGCCGCGCCGTGCTCGACGGGTTTGCGCGACGGCCCGGCGAGCATCACCGTCGAGCTCGACCGCCGCGCCGCCATCCGCGACGCGCTCGCGCGCCGCGAGCCAGGCGACGTGGTCGTGATCGCCGGCAAGGGCCACGAGACCGGCCAGACGATCGGGGATCGGACTGTGCCCTTCGACGACCGCGTCGTCGTGCGCGAGGAGCTGGAGGCGCTCGGATGCGCCTGAACGCGAAGGACGTCCTGCAGGCGACCGACGGCGACCTGATCGGGACGGCGACGGCCACCGCCGATTCCTATGCCATCGATACGCGGCGCCTCGCTGCCGGCGGTTGCTTCGTCGCGCTGCAAGGCGAGCGCGACGGCCACGACTTCGTCGCCGACGCGTTGGCGCGCGGTGCGACGATCGCGATCGTCGCACGCCGACCCGACGACGTCCCCGAGGGATGCGCCGTCGTCCACGTGCACGACTCGCTGGCCGCGCTGGGATCGCTGGGGCGACTTGCCCGCAGCAAGCTTGCGGCCGCGACCGTCGTGGGCATCACGGGCTCGGCGGGCAAGACCGCGACGAAGGACCTTCTGGCCGCGGCGCTCGCTCCGACGCACCGCGTGCACGCGAGCCCCGGGTCCTTCAACAACGAAGCCGGCGTCCCGCTCACGCTGCTCGAGGCCGACGAGGACACCGAGGTCGTCGTGCTCGAGATGGGCGCCCGGTTCGCAGGCAACATCGCCGCGCTGTGCGAGATCGCCGAGCCGCAGGTGGGTGTGATCACGCACGTCGGCCTGGCGCACGCCGGCCTGCTCGGCGGGCGAGACGGCATCGCGCGTGTGAAGGGCGAGCTCCTCGAAGCGCTCGATCGCAACGGCACCGCCGTCCTCGACGCCGGCGACGTGTTCACGCCCGCGCTGGCGGCGCGCACGCGCGCTCGCGTGGTCACCGTGGGTGTCGGCGACGTGCCCGGGGCGACCGTCAGGGCCGTCGACGTCGTGCTCGACGACGAGCTGCGGCCGCGCTTCACGCTGGTCACGCCGTGGGGCTCGACGCCCGTGTGCCTTTCTGTACGAGGCGAACGGCAGGCGGTGAACGCGGCCATGGCGGCCGCCGTCGCGCTCGAGCTCGGCGTGCCGCTCGAACGGGTCGCCGACGGCCTGGCGCGCGCCGTGACGGCGGCGTGGCGCATGGACGTGACCCGCACCGATGGCGGCATCACGGTCGTCAACGACGCGTACAACGCCAGCCCGACGTCGATGGCGGCGGCGCTGCGCTCGTTCCGGTACCTCGCGGGCGACAAGCGACGCATCGCCGTGCTGGGCGAGATGCTCGAGCTCGGCGACCACGCGCGCGCGGAGCACCAGAAGGTGGGGCGCCTTGCTGTGGCGTCGGACGTCGACGTCGTCGTCGCGGTCGGCGCCGGCGCGCGGCGATCGCCGACGGGGCGCGGCTGGCCGGCGCGGGACGCGCGCAGGTGATCGAGGTCGCAGACGCCGACGGCGCGGTGGTGGCGGTCTCCGGTCTCGCCCGCTCCGGCGACGCCGTGCTGGTCAAGGCGAGCCGGGCCGTCGGGCTCGAACGGGTGGCCGAAGCGCTCACCTCGGCGGTCGGTGCATGATTGCGCTGCTGCTGTCGGCGTCGGTCGCGTTCCTCCTCAGCATGTTCGGCACGCCCTTTCTGATCCGGGTCCTGCGGGCGCGGGGCATCGGCCAGACGATTCGCGACGACGGGCCGTTCCCGCATCCGCACGTGGCGAAGGCGGGGACGCCGACGATGGGCGGCATCGCCATCGTCGTGAGCGCGTTCCTCGGTTACCTGGTCGCGCACATCCGCACCGAGCAGCTGAAGTTCGCGCGCGCCGGGATCACGCTGATGTTGCTGATCGTCGGCTCGCCGCCGTCGGGTTCGTCGACGACTACCTGGGCGTGCGGAAGGGCCGGAACCTCGGGCTGCGCAAGCGGGGCAAGACAGCCGGCCTGCTGGTGGTGGCGGCCGGCTTCGCGCTCCTCGCGCTGCGCTACGTCGACACGTCCACGAACTTGTCGTTCACGCGTCTCATCGACCTCGACCTCGGGACGTGGCTCTGGGCCGGGTGGGCGATCTTCATCATCTTCGGATCCGCGAACGCCGTGAACATCACCGACGGCATGGACGGCCTCGCGTCGGGCGCCGCCACGCTCGTGTTCTTCGCGTTCATGGTCATCGCGTTCTGGCAGTTCCGGCACCCGGCCGTGTACGGGACGTTGGGCATGACGACCGTGCCCGGAGGGTTCGCGGCCAACGCGCTCGACCTCGCGGTCGTGGCCGCGGGGATGGCGGGCGCATGCGCGGGCTTCCTGTGGTGGAACGCGGCGCCGGCGCGGATGTTCATGGGCGACACCGGCTCGCTCGCCATCGGCGGCGGCATGGGGGGCCTGGCGTTGCTGACCCACACCGACCTGCTGCTGCCGATCCTCGGCGGTCTGTACGTGGTCGAGACGCTGAGCGTCATCGCGCAGGTCGTCTCGTTCCGGGGGTTCCATCGCCGTGTCCTCCGCATGGCTCCGATCCACCACCACTTCGAGGTCGGCGGCTGGCCGGAGTTCACGGTGATCGTGCGCTTCTGGCTCTTCGGCGGATTGTGCGTCGCGTTCGGGCTCGGCTTCTTCTACGCCGACTTCATCCGCATCCCCGGAGTGATCGATTGAGCCGCGTCCTCGTGCTCGGGTTGGGCGTGACGGGCGACGCCGTCGTGCGTCATCGCGCCGCGGCCGGAGACGACGTCACGGTGGTCGAGGACGGCCCGACCGGCGAGGACGCATACCGCGATCGGGTCGCGACCGCGCTCGCCGCCGGCGCCGACATCGTCGAGCACCCCACACCCACCCGCCTCACCGAGCTCGTGCGCGGTGCCGACATCGTCGTGCCGAGTCCCGGGGTGCCGCTGCGGCACCCGGCGCTCGTGTCGGCGCGGGAGGCCGGTGTCGCCGTCCGGGCCGAGGTCGATCTCGCCGCCGAGCAGGCCGCTGCTCGCGGCAAGGTCCTCGTCGCCGTCACCGGGACGAACGGGAAGACCACGGTGACGACGCTGATCACGGCCATGCTCGACAACTCGGGCGGTGCCGCGCTCGGCGCCGGCAACATCGGGCTCCCGCTCCTCGACGCCGCGGACTCGGACGCCCGAGTGCTCGTGGCCGAGGTGTCGTCGTTCCAGCTGGCGTGCACGACCGAGGCCTTCCGGCCTCGAGTCGCCGTTCTCCTCAACGTCGCTCCGGACCACCTCGACTGGCACGGGTCGTTCGAGGAGTACGTGGCGACCAAAGCGCGGGTGTTCGCGTACCAGCGCGACAGGGACCGGCTCGTGTTCAACGGAGACGACGAAGTGGTCGCGCGCTTGGCCGAGACCGCGCCGGCGCAACGCGTCGCGTTCACACTGGAAGCGCGGCCTGGCATGTTCCGCATCGAAGACGGCTCGTTCGTCGACTCGGGCGGTGAGCCCTTCGCGAACGTCGCCGATATGCCGGTGAGCGCGCCCCACGACCGCGCCAACGCGCTCGCGGCCGCGGCCGCCGCGTTTGCCGCGGGCGCGACGCGCGATCGCGTCGAGCGCGCGCTGCGCGAGTACCCGAGGCTCCACCACCGCGTCGCGCGCATCGGCAACACTGGTGGCGTGCAGTACTACAACGACTCGAAGGCGACGAACCCGCACGCGACACTCTCTGCTGTCGCCGCGTTCGACGAGCTCGACGGGAAAGTCGTTCTGATCGCGGGCGGCCGGAACAAGGGTCTCGACCTGTCGGTGCTGCGTCCGCTCGCGCCGCGCTTGCGCGGCGGTCGTCGCCATGGGCGAAGCCGCGAACGAGGTGGAACGCACGTTCGCGGACGCCGTGCCCGTCGCGAAGGCCGAATCGATGGGCGCGGCCGTCGCCGCCGCCGCCCAGCGCGCCCAGCCGGGCGACGTCGTCCTGCTCTCGCCGGCGTGCGCGTCGTTCGACTGGTACCCGAGCTACTCGGCGCGCGGCAACGACTTCGCGGCGTGAGGTCGCGCGAGCTGAGCGAACGGGGCGTCGCGTGACCGCCGCCACGGCCACGGCGACCCTGGGCTCCCTCCGCCGGCGGTGGGTCACGGCGGGCGCGGCTCGCCCACCCAACTATCTGTTGCTGGTGGCGACCGTCGGCGTGCTCAACGTCGTCGGCGCCGTCATGGTGCTGTCGGCGTCGTCGGTCTCGTCGCTCACCGACTACGGGTCGGCGTGGTACTTCTTCGAGCGCCAAGTGGCATGGATCGCGGTCGCGGCCGCCGCGTTCATGCTCGCGGCGCGCATCGACTACCACGCGTGGCGCAAGTGGGTGCGGCCGCTCCTCATCGTGAGCCTGGTCCTCCTGGTCGTCGTGCTGATCCCCGGCATCGGCATCCAGGTGGCGGGGTCACGACGGTGGCTCGGCGGCGGCCTGCTCCGGTTCCAGCCCACCGAGATCGCCAAGCTGGCCCTCCTCGTGTACACGGCCGACCTCCTCGCCCGGCAGGGCGAAGGACCTGCACGACTGGCGGCGCGTCCTCCGACCGGTCCTGATCGTGCTCGCGGTGATCTGCGCGCTCGTCATGCGCGAGCCCGACCTCGACTCGACGATCGTGCTCGGGCTGATCGCGTTCACCGTGCTCGTCGCCGGTGGTGTCCGCGCCCGTCACCTCACGCTGGTCGGCGGGGCGGCCGTGGTCGCGGCGACCGTGCTGGCGCTGGCCGAGCCGTACCGGCGGGCGCGCGTGCTTCGCGTTCCTCAATCCCTTCGTCCGACGCGTCGAACGCGGGCTACCAGATCTCACAGTCGCTCATCGCGATCGGCAGCGGCGGCTGGACCGGCGTCGGGCTCGGCGCCGGGCGGGCGAAGTGGCTGTTCCTGCCGAACGCGCACACCGACTTCATCTTCGCGATCATCGGCGAGGAGCTCGGCCTGGTCGGCTGCATGCTCGTCGTGGCGCCTGTTCGTCGCGTTCGCCGTCATCGGCACGCGCACCGCGCTGCGCGCGCCCGACCGCTTCGGGATGCTGCTCGCCGCCGGTATCACGGCGTGGGTCGTCGGCCAGGCCGCGATCAACATCGGCGCCGTCGTCGGCCTGCTGCCCGTCTCCGGGATCCCGTTGCCGTTCGTCTCGTTCGGCGGCTCGGCTCTCGTGTTCACGATGGTGGCGGCCGGCATCCTCGGGAACGTCGCCCGCCAGGCGCGGTGACGCGAGCTGCTGACCCGGATGGCCCGGACGGCGAGGTCTTCGCGGTGATCACCGGCGGTGGGACCGGTGGTCACGTGTACCCGGCGCTCGCGCTGGCCGACGCGCTCGTCGCGCGCGGCCATCCGCGGGACACGATCCGGTTCGTCGGCGCGCGGCGCGGGCTCGAGGCACGCGCGTCCCCGAAGCCGGCTACGCCATCGACCTGCTGCCCGGACGCGGTCTCCAGCGCCGGCTCACGACGGCGAACCTGCGCGCGGGCTGGGACACGCTGACGGCGTTCGCGCGGCGCTCGGCGCATCGTGCGGAGGTCGCGGCCGGCCGTCGTCGTCGGCGTCGGCGGGTACGCATCGCTGCCCACGCTCGTGGCGGCGCGCCTGCGACGCGTTCCCGCCGTCGTGCACGAGCAGAACGCCGCTCCCGGCCTCGCCAACCGGATCGCCGTCCGCCTGGGCGCTCGCGCCGCGGTGTCGCTGCCCGGGACGCCGCTCCGCGGAGCGGTCCTCATCGGGAACCCGGTCCGCGACGAGATCGCAGCCGTGCGGCGAGACCCGGACCCGGCGCGTCCGCTCGTGACCGTGTTCGGCGGCAGCCTGGGCGCGGGCCGGATCAACGACGCCGCCTTGGGCCTGTACGAACGCTGGCGGGATCGCGCCGACGTCGCCGTGCACCACGTGACGGGCCCGCGCAACCACGAGGCGTGCGCGGCGCGCCTCGCGGCGGCGCGTCGCCCCGACCGACACGCTGGACTACGAGCTCGTCGGCTACGAAGACCACATGGAACGGCTGTACGGCCGCACGACGCTCGCGGTGTGCCGGGCCGGGGCCATCACCGTGCCGAGCTCGCCGTCGCCGGCGTCCCTGCCGTGCTGGTGCCCCTGCCCGGCGCCCCCGGTGATCACCAGGCGCGCAACGCCGACGCCCTGGTCGGCGCCGGCGCCGCCGTCGTCGTCCCCGACGCCGAACTCGACGCCGCCCGCCTCGACGCCGAGCTCCGCGAACTGCTGGCCGACCCCGGACGGCTCGAGACGATGGCCGCCAACGCCCGCACGCTCGGCCGCCCGGACGCCGCCGCGCGCCTCGCCGACCTCGTCGAGGAGGTGGCGCGTGAAGCGCGATGACGTGCCGCGCGATCTCGACCTGTCGTCACCCCGGCACGTCCACATCGTCGGGATCGGCGGAGCGGGCATGAGCGCGATCGCCACCGTGCTCGCCCGGATGGGCCACCACGTCACGGGCTCCGACCTCAAGGAGTCACGCGGCGCTCGAACGACTCCGACTGCTCGACGTCGACGCGCCGACGTCGGACACCGCGCCGAGAACGTGCCGCGCCGACGCCGACGCGGTGGTCGTGTCGACGGCGATCCCCGACTCGAACGCCGAAGTCCGCGCGCGCCGTCGAGCGCGGCCTGCCCGTGCTCCGGCGCGCCGACGCGCTGCGCGCGCTCGCCACGACACATCGAACCGTGGCCGTCGCCGGCAGTCACGGCAAGACGACCACGTCGTCGATGCTGGCGCTATCCTGCGCGCCGCGGGTTGGCATCCCGAGCTTCATCATCGGCGGCGACCTCAACGAGGTCGGCACCAACGCCGCCTACGACGACGGCGAATGGCTCGTGGTGGAGGCCGACGAGAGCGACGGCACGTTCCTCGAGCTCGCGCCGGAAGCAGCGATCGTCACCAACGTCGAGCCCGATCACCTCGACTACTACGGCGGCTTCGCCGGTCTCACCGCCGCGTTCGAGGAGTTCGTCGCCGCCATCCCGGGCGTGCGCGTCGTGTGCGCCGACGACCCGATTGCACGACGACTCGCCGCAACCCATCCCGGCGCCGCGCACGTACGGGTTCGCCGAGGACGCCGACGTACCGCATCGTCTCGTACGAGGGCGACCGGCGGGGGAGCCGCTTCGCTGTCCGCCGGAACGGCCGGGAGCTCGGCGCCGTCGACCTTCCCGTCCCCGGACGCCACAACGCCGCCAACGCGACCGGCGCCACCGCGCTCGCCCTCGAGCTCGGCGCTGCCGTTCGAGGCCGCGCGTCGACGCGATCGCGCGGCTTCGGCGGTGTCGCGCGGCGGTTCCAGTTCCGCGGCGAGATCGACGGCGTCACGCTCGTCGACGACTACGCGCACCTCCCCGGCGAGATCTCCGCGATGATCGACGCGGCGCGTGAGGGCGGCTGGGGTCGCGTGATCGTCGTCTTCCAGCCTCACCGGTACACGCGCACCGCGCGTCTCTGGCGCGACTTCGCCGACGCGTTCACGGGTGCCGACCAGGTCGTGCTCACCGACGTGTACGCGGCCAACGAGACGCCGCAGCCCGGGGTGTCGGGCCGGCTGATCCTCGCGCGCGGTGCTCGACGCCAACCCCGACGCAGCCCGTCGTCTACCTGCCGCGGCGCACGCGATCTCGTGCAGCACGTCCCTGCGTCTCGCCCGGCCGGGCGACGTCGTGCTCACCCTCGGGGCCGGCGATCTCACCACCGTGCCCGACGAGTGGTTGATGCGAGCGGTGTCGTGAGCGTGACCGCCGAGCTCGCACCCCTGGCCGCCGACCTGCGCGACCGGTTGCCCGACTCGACGACCGAGGACGCCTCGATCGCCGAGCTGACCACGTACCGGGTCGGCGGTCCGGTCGCCGTGCTCGTGCGGGCCCACGACGTCGACGCGCTCGCAACGGTGGCCGACGCCGCGCGCCGGCACCAGCCGCGCCTCCTGGTGATCGGGCGGGGCTCGAACCTCCTCGTGTCGGACGCCGGCTTCGCCGGCTTGGCGGTCGTGCTCGAAGGCGACTTCGAGACGATCGACGCATCGGAACGAGCAGCCTCAGGCGTCGTCCGCGCCGGTGGGGCCGTGCCGCTTCCCGTGCTGGCCCGCCGGGCGGCCGCCGGGGGCCTGGCGGGCTTGGAGTTCTACGTGGGGATCCCCGGCTCGGTCGGCGGGGCGGTGCGGATGAACGCGGGTGGCCACGGCCGGGAGACCGTCGAGGTCCTGCGCCGGGCGTGGGTGCTCGACCTGCTCGACGCGGACGCGCCGCCCACTGCTCTCGAGCGGGACGTCGCCGACCTCGAGCTCGACTACCGCCACTCGAACCTGCGACCGAGCGAGGTCGTCACGGCGCCGAGTTCACCGTCACGCGGGACGATCCCGCCGCGTGCGAAGCGCGCGTCGCCGAGATCGTGCGGTGGCGGCGCGAGCACCAACCCGGGGGGCAGAACGCGGGCTCGGTGTTCCGCAACCCGCCCGGCGACAGCGCCGGCCGGCTCATCGACGCCGCCGGGCTCAAGGGCCTGCGCGTCGGCGGGGCGGTGGTGTCCGAGAAGCACGCCAACTTCTTCCAGGCCGACGCGGGCGCCACCGCCGACGACGTGCTCGACCTCGTCGCCGAGGTGCAACGCCGGGTGGCGAAGGCCAGCGGCGTCGAGCTCGTGCCCGAGCTCCACGTGGTCGGCGACGATGCAGGGGAGACATGAGCACGCAGGCGCCCACCCGTCGGAAACCCGCGAAGAAGCAGGGAGCGGCGAAGGCGAAGCCGATCGACCCGCGTATCCGGGACCGGCGGATCAAGGTGTTGCGGACGCAGGGCCGCCGGCGGCTCCGGTGGACGATCGGGCTGATCGTCTTCGGGGCCGTGGTCGCGGTGGCGTGGCTCGTGACGCACTCGTCCCTCCTCGACGTCGGCCGCATCCGGGTCACGGGGGCGCAACAAGCGGCGCCGGCCGAGGTACAGCGCGCCGCCGGCGTCCGGGGCGACCCGATCCTGTTCGTCGACACGGGCGCGGTCGAGCACCGAGTCGAGCGGGTCGCCGTGGGTCGACAAGGCGCGCGTCGAACGGAGCCTCGGCGGCGAAGTCGACATTCACGTGACCGAGCGCCGCCCGGCGGCATGGGTCCGTCGCGCCCCCGACCGGGTCGCGATGGTCGACGTCCACGGGCGCGTCCTCGCCGATGCCCCGGCGCCACCGCCGGGGCTCCCCGAGATCACCGGTTTGCGCGCTGTCCCGCGCGCCGGGCGCGACATCGCTCCGAACGCCGCCGCCCGGGTGCTCGAGAAGCTGCCGCCCGCGCTCGGCCTGCGCACGACGCGCATCACCGTGGACGGGGATGCCGTCACGCTGGGGGTGAAGGACGGTCCCGAGGTGCGCCTCGGGTCACCGCGCGACGTCGCAGCCAAGGCCCGCGCCGCGCTCGCGGTGCTGGCCGCCACCGCGGGCGCGCCGCCTCGGTACATCGACGTGCGCGTTCCCGCTGCGCCCGTCGCCGGATGACCGCGCCGGTCGTCCCGGCGAGCGGACCCTGTTGCTCGTGGGGTTTGTGTCAGCTACCGTTCCGCACGACTCGCACAGGTTGACAGCGCGGTCGACCTCGTGATCGACGGGCAAGGGTTTTCTCCGGGCCACCGTGACCTGCGAGAATGCTCGGAACCCCCGGTGGGGCCGTGGGCGGGCCTCGGCGACGCGAAGCCGGAGGGGCAGACCCGTCCGACAAGCGCGTAGCGAAGAACAGAAGGCCGAAATGCTGCATGACGTGCAGAACTACTTGGCCGTGATCAAGGTCATCGGCGTCGGTGGCGGTGGCTGCAATGCGGTCAACCGGATGATCGATGCCGGCCTCAAGGGCGTGGAGTTCATCGCCGTGAACACCGACGCGCAGGCCTTGCTCATGAGCGACGCCGACGTGAAGCTCGACGTCGGCCGCGAGCGCACCCGCGGTCTCGGTGCGGGATCCGACCCCGAGGTGGGCCGCGACGCCGCCGAAGAGCACCGCGACGAGATCGAAGAGGTGCTCAAGGGCGCCGACATGATCTTCATCGCCGCCGGCGAAGGCGGCGGCACCGGTACCGGCGGCGCCCCGATCATCGCCGAGATCGCCCGCAGCGTCGGTGCGCTCACCATCGGCATCGTGACGCGGCCGTTCACGTTCGAGGGACGCCGGCGGGCGATCCAGGCGCAGAACGGCGTCGAGTGGCTCAAGGGCAAGCTCGACACGCTCATCGTGATCCCGAACGACCGGTTGCTCCAGCTGTCCGACGAGCACACGTCGATGCTGAACGCGTTCAAGATGTGCGACGAGGTGCTGCTCCAGGGCGTCCAGGGCATCGCCGACCTGATCACGACGCCCGGCCTGATCAACACCGACTTCGCCGACGTGCGCATGATCATGAAGGACGCCGGCACCGCGCTGATGGGCATCGGCTACGCGTCGGGCGAGGGGCGGGCGATCAGCGCCGCCCGGGCCGCCATGGCGAGCCCGCTGCTCGAGGCGAGCATCGAAGGCGCCCGCGGCCTCCTGCTCAACGTCTCGGGGCCGTCGGACCTCGGGCTGTTCGAGGTCAACGAGGCGGCCGAGATCGTCTGCCAGTCGGCGCACCCGGACGCCAACATCATCTTCGGCGCCGTCATCGACGACGCGCTCGGCGACGAAGTCCGTATCACCGTCATCGCCGCCGGCTTCGACCGGTACGAGGGCGAGCGCAACCGCCGGCGCGCCGGCGACATGCGCCCGGAGCCGCTCGGCCTCCAAGAGGAAGAGGCGGCCCTCGGCGGCGCCGACGACGACCTCGACTTCGACGACGACGACTTCGACGTTCCCGAGTTCCTGAAGTAGGCCGCAGGCGAGCTTGGGCCACATCGCGCTCGAGGTCGACGGCGCGCGTGTCGCGTTCACGGACCGGCACGGCGGCGTCTCGGTCCCGCCCTACGACACCGCCAACCTCGGCTTCGCCACCGGCGACGATCCGGACGCCGTCACCGAGAACCGCCGGCGGGTCGCGCACGAGTTGGACGACGCGCCCGACGCGCGGGGCTGGGCCTGGGTCCGGCAGGTGCACGGCGCCCGCGTCGTCGAGGTCGGCGCGCCGGGTGGCGCAGGTGACGCCGACGCGCTCGTGACCACCGGGACCGACGTCTCCCTCGTCGTGCTGGCCGCGGACTGCGCGCCGATCGCCCTCGTCGCCGACGGCGCGGTCGCAGCCGTGCATTGCGGGTGGCGGGGGCTCCTCGCGGGCGTGCTGGAGGCGGCCGTGCGCGTCGTGCGCGGGCGGGGTCGGGGACCGGTCCGCGCTGTCATCGGCCCTTGCATCTCTCCCGCGCACTACGAGTTCGGCGCCGACGAGCTCCAGCAGGTGACCCGCCGCCTGGGGACGGCGGTCGAGGGCCGTACTGAGTCGGGCGGCCTCGCACTCGACCTGCGCGCCGGCGTCGGCGCCGCGCTGGCATCGGCGGGCGTCGACGACCGCACCGACGTCGACGTCTGCACGTTCGCGTCGTCCGACTATTTCTCACACCGACGTGACGGCGTCACCGGACGCCAGGCGTTGATCGTGAGGCGCCCCCGATGAGCGACCTCGCGGCTGCGATCACCGAGGTTCGGTCGCGGATCGCCGCCGCGGCGCGTGGCGCGGGGCGCGACCCGGACGCGGTCCGACTCGTCGCCGCCGCGAAGACCGTGCCCGCCGAGCAGGTCGCCGAAGCCGTCGCGCTCGGCGTGACCGACGTGGGGGAGAACCGCGCCCAGGAGCTCCTCGCCAAGGCGGACGCCCTCGCGACGGCGCCCGACGTGTGCTGGCACTTCCTGGGGCGTCTGCAGCGCAACAAGGTACGGAGCCTCGCCGGGAAGGTCACGTGGTGGCAATCGGTCGACCGCGAGGCGCTCGGCGTCGCGATCGCCCGGCACGCCCCCGGCGCGCAGGTGCTCGTCGAGGTGAACCTCGCCCTCGAGCCGCAGAAGGGGGGATGCGCGCCCACCGACGCGCCGGCGCTCGCCGACGCGCTCCGGCGGCTGGGTCTGCGCGTCGAAGGCCTCATGACCATCCCGCCCGCCGGCGACGATCCCCGCCGATGGTTCGCCGCGCTCCGCGAGCTGGGCGGCGATCTCGGCGTGCATCACCTGTCCATGGGGATGACCGACGACTACGAGATCGCGGTGCAGGAGGGCGCCACGATGGTCCGGATCGGACGGGGGATCTTCGGGCCGAGGCGCTCATCCGGTCCCCGGTGAGCGCCGAGACGGCCGGCGTGCTTGCCGCGCTCCGGCCGGGTTGCGACTGTAGGATTCCGCGCACGGGGAGGTAGTCGAGCCCGTGGCTTCTATGTGGCGTCGAGCGATGGTGTACCTGGGGCTCCAGGACGACGACGAGTTCGACTTCGACGCGGACGCGGACTACGACGAGTACGACTACGAGGACGACAGCCGCGGCGCGCCGGCGCGTGAGCGCGCACCTGCTCGGGTCCCGCGCGACGCGTCCGACGTCCGGCCGTTGCACGGCGACCAGTTGCACGAGGCGGTCGAGCCGCCGCCCATGCCGCGCAGCGAATCGAGTTTGGTCCGTCCCGTCCCGCGCGACGAGTCGTCGTCGCTCGTGACGCCGAGGCCCGCCGTGGTTCGACAGCAGCAGTCGTCGTCACCGGTGCAGGTCGTCGAGCCGAGCGGCTTCAACGACGCGCAGGAGCTCGGTGACCGGCTGAAGGCGAACCAGGCCGTCGTGCTCAACCTGCGCGGCATCGACCGCGATCTCCAGCGCCGCTTGATCGACTTCTCGAGCGGCCTGGCGTACGCGGTGGGCGGGACGATGCGGAAAGTCGACGACCAGGTGTTCCTCTTGACCCCGACGAGCGTCGAGGTCTCGGAGGAGGACAAGGAGCGGTTGCAGGCGCGAGGCCTGTATCGGGCCTGACCGCCGTGCAACTCGTCTGCTGGGTTCTCCGCATCTACTTGGTCGTGCTCGCCGCGCGCGCCGTCCTTTCGTGGTTCCCGGTGCGTCCCGGCAGCCCGCTGATTTCGGTCGTGTCGCTCCTCGCCGACCTGACCGAGCCGGTGCTGCGACCGTTCCGGAGCATCATCCCGCCGGTGGGGATGTTCGACCTCTCCTTCATGGTCGTCTTCTTCGTGCTCTTCATCGTCCAGGGCATCGTCTGCGCCCTGTAGGGATCCCGGGTCCGCGGAGGGTTTCACACTTCGGGCGGGTATCTCGATACCATGGTTTTCCATGGATGTAACTCCCCGTGAGCTGCGGGACACCGACATCCGAGAAGGGTTCCGCGGCTACCACCGCGACGACGTCGACGAGTTGCTCGAACGCGCCGCCTCCACCGTCGAGGGCCTCACCGAGCGCGTGCGACAGCTCACCGAGCGCCTCTCGAGCGCGGAGGGAAGCGCCGGCAAGAGCCGCGAGACCGAGGAGATGCTGCAGCGAACCCTCGTGCTCGCGCAGAAGACGGCCGACGAGGCGATCGCAGAGGCGCAGCAACGCGCGCGCACGATGCTCGACGAATCGGAGGCCAAGGCGCACAACCTCGTGACCGAAGCCGAGGACACCTCGCGCCGGATCGCGGAGAACGAACGTCAGCGACTCGAGAGCGAAGTGCAGGATCTCTCGTCGCGGCGTGACACCCTCAACGCCGACGTCGAGGCGCTCGAGAAGTACGAGAGCGAATATCGCGGCCGGCTCCGGAAGGCGATCGAGACCGAGCTGGATTCGCTCGGCAAGTTCACCGGCCCGCAGAGAGCGCGTCCGAAGCTGCACGACGTGAACGTCCCGCCGCCACGCGAGGCGATCGCGAACTCGGGCCGGTCGGCGGCACCGTCGCCGAACGCGTCGCCGTCAAAGGCCGCGCCCCCGGCGCCGTCGATGCCGACCGCCGAGATCGGATCGGTGGATCCGTTCCCGAAGCCGCCGCCGGAGTCGCCGCGGCCCGCGCAGTCGCCGCGGCCCGCGCCGTCGCCCGACCCCGAGCCGAGCTGGCCCGCCGCCGACCCGACCTCGTCGGAGCCGGTGCCGAAGCCGCAGGTGGGGGACTCACCCGGGCTCGCGGACTTCGTTCCTGCCGACGAGCCCCTCGAGCCCGAGGTGCTCGACGACGACGCGTTCTTCGCCACGCTGCGTGAGGCGGTGCGGGACGACGCGCCGCTCGGGCCGCGCGACGACGAGGACGACATCTACGACGACGACAAGTCGGAGCCGCCCAAGCGGGGGTTCCGCCGCCGGCGGTAGTTCTCCGGTCGCGCTCAGCCCTGCTGCGCGACCTTCTCCAGCCGAACCGACGCCGGCAAGCCGTCGACGTCGAGCTGCGCGACACCGTCATCCGGCGGTTCGCCCGGCGAGACTTCCCACTCCTCGGCGAGCACCTCGCCCGTGATCCACGGCGCGTGGTGCCGAGCCGCATCCGCCAACTGCTCGCCGGCCCACATCGTCACGCGCACGCGATCGCTGATCTCGAGCCCCGACGCCTTGCGCAGGTCGTTGAGCTTCCGGGCCAGCTCGCGCGCGAGGCCTTCGCGGCGAAGCTCGTCGTCGAGCGTGGTGTCGAGTGCGACGGCGTACCCACCGTCCTGGGCGAGGGCGAGCTCGGCGTGCGATGTCGCCCGCACCTCGACCTCGTCGGGACCGACGTCGACGGTGTTGCCGTCGCCGAGCTCGATCCGGTACCGCCCGTCGGCTTCGAACGCACGCTGGACCGTCGCACCGTCGACCGAACGGAGCGCGGACTGGATCTCGGGCATGAGCTTGCCGACGCGTGGGCCGAGCTTGCGGAAGTTCGGCACGACGACGTAGTCGACCAATCCCTCGAGGCCGGTGATGCGCTCGACCTCGCGCACGTTCAACGCGTCCCGGATCTCCTCGGTCACGTCGTCGCCGAGGCGTCGACCTTCGGGCAGCAGGACGAGCGCGCGGCGGAGGGGTGTGCGGACTTTGAGGCGCTCGTCGCTGCGGGCCGCCAGCCCGAGCGAGACGACGTGGCGCGCCTCCGTCATCTCGGCCTCGAGGTCGTCGTCGAGCGCGGCGACGTCCATCTTCGGCCAGTCGGCGAGATGGACGGACTCGTCGCGGCCGCTGAGGTTGCGGTGCATCTCGTCGGTCGCGAAGGGGCAGAACGGCGCGAGCAGCTTCGTCACGGTCAGCAAGCTCTCGTACAGCGCCCCGTGCGCGGCGGGGTCGGAGTCCTTCCAGAACCGCGGCCGCGACCGGCGCACGTACCAGTTCGACAGGTCGTCGACGAACCGGTCGAGCGCCTGCGCGCCCCGCAACGCGTCGTAGCTCTCGAGCGCGTCCGTGACTTCGCCGACGGTTCGATGCAGGCGCGAGCGGATCCACCGGTCGAGCACGTGCTCGACGCGCCCCGCCTGGTCGGGCGACCATCCGTCGAGGCTCGCGTACGTGACGAAGAACGAGTACGTGTTCCAGAGCGTGAGGAGGAACCTGCTCGTCGACTCGTCGATGCCGGCCTCGGACACGCGGCGCGTCGTCCACGGCGATCCCGCCGAGAAGAAGTACCAGCGCAGCGCGTCGGCGCCCCGAGTGTCGAGGATCTCCCACGGGTCGATCACGTTCCCGCGTGACTTCGACATCTTCTGACCGTCGCCGGCGACGATCAGCGCCAGGCAGACGACGTTGCGATACGGAGCCCGGTCGAAGACGAGCGTGTTGACGGCGAGCAGCGAGTAGAACCAGCCGCGGGTCTGGTCGATCGCCTCGGCGATGAAGTCGGCGGGGAAGCGCCGTTCGAAGAGCGCCTCGTTCTCGAACGGGTAGTGGAACTGCGCCGACGGCATGGACCCGGAGTCGAACCACGCGTCGAGCACCGGGTCGACGCGTTGCGCGCGACCCGAGCACTCGGGGCACGAGATCGTGATGTCGTCGACGTACGGTCGGTGCAGGTCGAGACCGGAGAGGTCCTGGCCTGCGAGCTCGCCGAGCTCGGCGACCGAGCCCACGCACGTGTCGGCCTTGCAGTCGCGGCATCGCCAGACGGGGAGCGGCGTGCCCCAGAAGCGATCGCGAGACAGCGCCCAGTCGACGTTGTTCTCGAGCCAGTCGCCGAAGCGCCCGTGCTTGATGTAGTCGGGATGCCAG
Source organism: uncultured Actinomycetes bacterium (assembly GCA_963747195.1). Taxonomy (GTDB): domain Bacteria; phylum Actinomycetota; class Acidimicrobiia; order IMCC26256; family JACDBD01; genus JALZAA01. The sequence goes on along the minus strand of CAVVDV010000003.1, from coordinate 414,064 downwards.
CCGATCGTCTCGTTCTCTCGGAGCAGCGCGTCCTTGTGCTCGGACGTGCGCGCGAACCACGTGGGCTTCGCCCAGTAGATGAGCGGCGTGCCGCACCGCCAGCAGTGGGGGTACGCGTGCGCGTAGTCGACGACCGAGACGATTCGACCTGCTGCCGTCGAGCGCGTCGATGAGCGCGGGGTCGGCGTCCTTCACGAACTGGCCCTCGAGCTGCGGGACCGACGAGTCGAAGCGCGCGTCCGGACCCGACCGGGTTGAGCATCGGCAGCTGTTCCTGCTCGGCGATCTCGCGGTCCACCTCGCCGAACGCGGGCGCGAGGTGGACGATCCCCGACCCTTCGTCGATGGTGACGAAGTCGGCGATCACGACCCGGTTGGCGCCGGGATCGATGGGGAGGTAGTCGAACGGCCGCTCGTACCGGAGGCCGGCGAGATCGGACACGGGGACCGTCTCGACGACCTCGACGTCTTCGCCGAGCACGTCGGCGACGCGCGTCGCGGCGAGGACGAGGTCACGCCCGCCGCCGGGCGCCTTCACGCGCACGTACTCGATCTCGGGCCCGACCGCGGCGGCGACGTTCGAGACGAGCGTCCACGGCGTGGTCGTCCACACGAGAAGGTCGAAGTCGGCGCCGACCACGGGGAACCGGACGTAGACCGATGGCTCGGTCACGTCCTGGTACGCGCCCGGCTGGCCCAGCTCGTGGCTCGACAACGCAGTGCCGCATCGACCGCAGTACGGCACGACCTTGAAGCCCTCGTAGACGAGGTCGCGGTCCCACATCTGGCGGATCAGCCACCAGACGCTCTCGATGTACTCGTTGTTCGAGGGTCCAGTACGCGTCCGCCGTGTCGATCCACATCCCGATGCGAGCCGTCAGCGCCGACCAGTCCTCGACGTAGCGCTGGACCGACTCGCGGCACCGCTGGTTGAACGCCTCGATCCCGAAGTCCTCGATCTCGTGCTTGTTCGTGATGCCGAGCGCCTTCTCCACCTCGACCTCGACCGGGAGCCCGTGGCAGTCCCACCCGCCCTTGCGCGGCGACGTACCGCCCGCGCATCGTGTGAAAGCGCGGGTACAGGTCCTTGAACGCGCGAGCCCACACGTGATGGATGCCCGGGCCGCGCGTTCGCGGTGGGCGGACCTTCGTAGAACACCCACTCGGGCGCGCCTTCGCGCCGCCGGAGGCTCTCGCGAAACGCGTCCTGTTCGCGCCAGCGCTCGAGCACGCGTGCTTCGAGCTCGACGAGGTCGAGCGCGGAAGGTACGGGCGTGAACGCCACTCTTTCTCCTGTCGCCGTCGCGAGCTCCGGCTTTGCGGGAGCGGTCGGCCAAGCCGCCGCTTCCCGCGCGTAGAGTACAAGCACCCTCTTTCGTGCCCGCCGTCAAAGGACCGGCTGTGACGCGCTCCTCCGACCTCTACGACGTCGAACGCGACGCGGTGGTGCTGCGGGTGCACGTCCAACCGGGCGCGGGTCGCAGCGCCGTCGTCGGCCGTCACGGGGATTCGCTGAAGCTGAGGGTCGCGGCTCCACCGGTCGAGGGGAGGGCGAACGCGGCGGCGACGGCGCTCGTCGCGGACGCGCTCGGCGTGAAGGAACGCGACGTGGAGCTCGTCTCGGGTGAGCGGTCGCGCCTCAAGCGCTTCCGCGTCGCCGGGATCGACGTCGACGACGTCGACGCCCGCCTGCGCCAGGCGCTCGCCGAGGCCGATTCGCGAGTCGGGGAGCCCCGGCACCGCCCGGTCTGAGGCCCTCGGGGTCCCCGCCGCGCCGCGGGGCGGAATTCCGTGGTCAGGGAGCGGTGTTTGCCCCTACTATCCTGCGCTCCCCGGCACGCTGGCGGGAGCGACCGGCGCCCGTCTCCCACGTGGGAGTTCCCAATGGCACCACCCCAGAAGACTGCTGCGCCGAAGAAGGCCGCGCCCGCCCGCAAGGCGACCAAGAAGGGCGTGGTGAAGAAGTCGGCGGCCAAGAAGCCGGCCAAGCAGGTGCCAAAGAAGGTGGCCAAGAAGGGCACGAAGACGGCCAAGAAGCCGCCCGCGAAGCGGCCGACGGCCAAGAAGAGCAAGGCCCCGGCACCGAAGAAGGCGGCGCCGGCGAAGCGGCCCGCGGGCAAGGCGACGGCCAAGGGCAAGACGGGGAAGGCCGCGAAGCCCGCCAAGGCCGCGCCGGCGAAGAAGAAGGCGCCCCCGCCGAAGAAGACAGCCCCGGCGAAGACGACCAAGTCGGCGGCGCCCGCCAAGGCCGCGCCGCCCCCGAAGAAGGCCGCGCCGACGCTGCCGCCGGCCAGGAAGGTCCCGCCCCGCAAGCCCGGCTCGGTGATCTGCCCCCTGTCGGGGTGGGAGGTCATGCCGGCCAAGCCCAACTTCTCCGAGCGGACGCTGAAGCGGCTCCGCCAGAAGCTCATGGACGAGCGCGATCAGCAGATCCGCCAGGCCGAAGACCTCCAACACGAAGCCGAAGAGCTCGCGCAGGAGCGCGACCCGGGTGACACGCAGTTCGACGAAGAGTCGGGCGAGGGCGACACGGTCAACGTCGAGCGCGAGCGCGACCTGCTGCTGTCGGCGTCGGCGCGACAGATCGTCGACGCGATCGACCGGGCCCTGAAGCGGATGGACGCGGGGACGTACGGAGTGTGCGTGCCCGCCGGGCGTCGCCTCTCGGTCGAGCGCCTCGAGGCCATTCCGTACGCCGAGGAGTGTGTGGACTGCAAGGCTCGTGCCGAACGACGCCGCTAGCGGGCGCGCTCACTCCGAGCCCGGCTCCACCCGTCCGTCGCGTCGACCCTTCCTGATCGTCGGGCTCGTCGTCGGCGTCGTCCTGCTCGACCAGATCACGAAGGCCTGGGTCGTCGCGTCCCTCTCCGACGGGCCCCTTTCGATCATCGGAACCACCGTCGAGTTCCGGCTGAGCCGCAATCCCGGTGGCGCGTTCAGCATCCTGACCGGGTTCACGCCGTTGCTCGCCGTGCTCGCGGCCATCGTCGCCGTCGTGCTCGTCCGCGTCGCCCAACGCGCGAAGGACCCGGTCATGGTCGTCGCGCTCTCGCTCGTGCTCGGCGGCGCGCTGGGCAACCTCATGGATCGGCTGTTCCGCGCGCCGGGGTTCCTGCGCGGCGAGGTCGTCGACTTCGTCCGCGTGGGTGCGTTCCCGACTTTCAACGTCGCCGACTCGGCGGTCACGATCGGCGCGGTGCTGCTCCTGGTGTGGGGATGGCGCGATCGCGACGAGCGCCGCGACTCCGGGTGAGCTGGGCGGCGTGAGCGAGCTCGCCGTGCCGACGACATTGGCGGGCGAGCGGCTCGACCGGGCCCTCGCGCTCCTGACCGGCTGGAGCCGGGCCGAGGTCGCCCGCCTCATCGACGACGGCGCCGTGCTCGTCGGGGGACAGCCCGTCGTCAAGAGCCACCGCCTCGAGGCCGGAGCGCTCGTCGAGCTCCTCTCCGAGCCGCCACCCGACCGGCCGCCCGGTCCCGAGCCCGTCCCGGTCGACGTCCGCTTCGCCGACGACGACCTGGTCGTGGTGAGCAAGCCGGCCGGGCTCGTCGTCCATCCCGGGGCCGGACATCCGGGCGGCACGCTCGTGAACGGGCTGCTCGAACGGTTCCCCGAGCTCTCCGATGTCGGCGACCCCGCCCGGCCCGGCATCGTGCACCGCCTCGACCGCGACACGAGCGGGCTCATGCTCGTCGCCCGGTCGCCGCGGGCGTACGACGTCCTCGTCGCCGCGCTCGCCCGACGCGACATCGACCGCCGCTACCTCGCGCTGGTCTGGGGTCGCTTCGACGCCCCGCGGGGTCATCGACGCGCCGATCGGCCGGTCGCCGACCCGGCGCACCCGCATGGCGATCCGCGACGAGGGCCGGGCGGCGCGCACCGCCTACGAAGTTCGCGGCGGAGTACGACACACCCGTCGTGAGCCTCGTCGAGTGTCGCCTCGAGACGGGACGCACGCACCAGCTGCGCGTCCACCTCAGCGCCGTCGGGCACGCCGTCGTCGGCGACGCCGCGTACCGCGGCGATCGCCCGTCGCTCCGGCCCGGCCGCCCGTTCCTGCACGCGCACCAGCTCGCCCTCGATCACCCGACGACCGGACAGCGCCTCAGCTTCGAGGATCCGCTCCCGTCCGAGCTCGCGTCGGTGCTCGACGGCCTCGGCGCAGCGTCAGACTGACGACTTCGCGGCGCGCGTCGGGGTGGCCGACACGGGTGCGCTCGACGAGCTGGGCGAGCGTGAAGCCATCGAGGAGGTGACCCATCTCCTCGGAGACGCAGACCCAGACCTCCTGCAGGATGCAGTGGCCCTCGCAGTGGTCGTGCTCGCCCATCACCGTCGTGAGCGGTCCTTCGACGGCGGCGACGATCTCGGCCAGCGTGATGTCCTCCGGGGCGCGGGCGAGCACGTACCCGCCGCCGACGCCCCGCTTCGACCGGACCAGCCCCGCGCCCTTCACGGCGAGGAGGATCTGCTCGAGGTACGGCTGGGGCAGGCTCGTGCGCTCGGCGATCTCCTTCACCGAGGTCGGCCGGTCCTGGCCGTGCAAGGCGAGCGACAGGAGAGCACGAGCCGCATAGTCGCCCCTGGTCGAGACCTTCACGCCCCCATGGTCGCGCGTCGGAGAGCCCCTCCGGTGCGCCCTTGGCGCCGCATAGATTCGAGCGCATGGACCCGTGCGGCCGGACTACGGCGGCGAGGCGATCACGAGCCTGGTGCCGGCGCTCCTCGGCGGCCACCCGGCGCCGTTCATGCCCAGCTGCGTCGAGGGCGCCGACGCCGTGGTGCTGCTGCTGCTCGACGGGCTCGGCTGGCAGGCCGTCGAGGCGCACCGCAGCCTGCTGCCGGAGCTCGGCGGCCTCGAGGGCGGCCCGATCACCACGGTCGCGCCGTCGACCACCGCCAGCGCGCTCACGTCGCTCGCCACCGGCCTCGCTCCGTCCCAGCACGGTCTCGTGGGGTTCCGGATGCGCGTCGACGGCGAGGTGCTCAACATCCTGCGCTGGCAGACCAGCGGCAACCGCCGCGCGCCCGACCCGTTCGACATGCAGCGCCACACCGCGTTCCTGGGCCGGCCGGTGCCTGTCGTCACGCGCAGCGAGTTTCGGAACTCCGGGTTCACCGACGCGCAGCTGCGCGGGGCCCGCTTCGTGGGATGGAACGCAGTGTCGACGCTCGTCGAGCACTGCCGCCTCCTCGTCGCCGCCGGGGAGAGCTTCGTGTACGGCTACTACCCGAGCGTCGACACCGTCGCGCACGAGTACGGCCTGCACGACTCGTTCTACGTGGCCGAGTTGCGCGCCGCCGACCGGCTCGTCGGCGAGCTGCGCGACGCGCTCCCCGCGACCACGGCCCTGCTCGTGACGTCGGACCACGGGCAGATCCACATCGACCGCGGTGGGTGGATCGATCTGGCCGAGATGGCCCCCATGATCGCGATGTACGCGGGCGAGGCCCGCTTCCGGTACCTCTACGCGAAGCCCGGCGCCGCCGCCGAGCTCGCCGCCGCCGCGCGCGAGACCGTGGGCGACCGGGCGTGGGTGCTCACGCGGGAGCAGCTGTTCGCCGAGGGCTGGATCGGGCCCGCGCCCGAGGGGCCGATCGGCAGCCGGGTGGGCGACGTCGTGCTCGCCGCCCGCGAGCCGGTGGCGTTCGTCGACCCCACGCTGCCCATGGAGACCAAGCTGCTCGGCATGCACGGCTCGCTCACTCCCGACGAGATGTACGTCCCGCTCCTCGGGGGTCGCGGGCGGGCCTGAGCTCCTCACCTCGACGCTTGCCCGGCGGCGACGGCCCCTCTATGGTGAGAGTTACACCAATGTGATTCTCCACAGGGTCATCCACAACCCCTGTGGGACCTGGCCCGGGAGGGGCCAGGGAGGAATGAGGGGGTTGCGGCGCCTTGGGGAACTCGTTCGTGCACCTGCATCTGCACACGGAGTTCTCCATGCTCGACGGGGCCGCTCGGATCCCTGACGTCATCGCCACGGCCGCCGCCGACGGGCAACCCGCGGTCGGGATCACCGACCACGGGAACATGTACGGCGTCCTCGACTTCTACCGGGCGGCGCGCGAAGCGGACCTGACTCCCGTGATCGGCGCCGAGGCGTATTTCGTCAACACCAGCCGGTTCGACCGGCCGAAGCGCGCCGATCACGACATCTACCACCTGACGCTGCTCGCGGAGACGAACGCCGGGTACCGCAACCTGATCAAGGTCGCCTCGAACGCGTACCTCGACGGTTTCTATTACAAGCCGCGCATCGACTTCGAGCTGCTGGAGCAACACGGCTCGGGTCTCATCGCGACGAGCGGTTGCCTCGGCGGGTTGGTGTGTCAGCAGCTCATGGCGGGGGACTACACCGCTGCACGCGACAACGCAGCGCGGTTCCAGGACATCCTCGGGCGCGACTCCTTCTTCATCGAGCTCCAGGACCACGGCCTGCCGGAGCAGCGCAACGTCAACCCGCAACTCGTGAAGATGGCACGCGAGCTCGAGGCGCCGCTGCTCGCGACGAACGACTCGCACTACACGCACAAGGAGGACGCCGAAGCCCACGCCGCGCTGTTGTGCGTGCAGACCGGCGCCACGCTCGACGACCCCAACCGGTTCAAGTTCGACGCCGACGAGTTCTACCTGAAGACCGCGGCGGAGATGCGCGGCCTGTTCGCGGACTACCCGGAGGCGTGCGACAACACGTTGCTCGTCGCCGAGCGCGCCAACGTCGAGATCGAGTTCGGCAAGCCCGAGCTTCCCGCGTTCCCGGTGCCGTCCGGCCACGACGAGGACTCGTATCTCCGTGAGCTCACCCTGGAGGGCGCCAAGGACCGCTACGGCCCGTCACCGGCACTGCACGTGCTCGAGCGGCTCGAGTTCGAGCTCGGCGTCATCAAGGACATGGGGTTCTCGGCGTACTTCCTCGTCGTCTGGGACCTCGTGCGGTACGCGCGCTCGCGGAGCATCCGCGTGGGGCCGGGCCGGGGGAGCGCGGCGGGCTCCTGTGTCGCCTACTGCCTGCGCATCGTCGACAGTCGACCCGATCCGGTACGACCTGCTGTTCGAGCGGTTCCTGAACCCGGGCCGCAAGGAGATGCCCGACATCGACCTCGACTTCGACGAGCGGTACCGGGGCGAGATGATCAAGTACGCGGCCCAGCGCTACGGCTGGGATCGCGTCGCCCAGATCGTGACGTTCTCGACGATCAAAGCCCGGGCCGCGGTGCGCGACGCGTCGCGGGTGCTCGGCTATCCCGTGGGGCGTCGGCGACCGGATCGCCAAGCTCATGCCGCCGCTGATCATGGGGCGCGACACGCCGTTGCGGGCGTGCCTCGAGAAGGTCACCGGCCACGAGGACGGCTACAAGATGGCCTCCGAGCTGCGCGCCCTGTACGACTCCGACCCCGACGCCAAGCGCGTCATCGACGTCGCCCGCGGCCTCGAGGGCCTTCGGCGCCAGGACGGCATCCACGCCGCTGCCGTCGTGATCACACGAGAGCCGCTGACCGAATACCTGCCGATCCAGCGCAAGCCGGAGCCCGGCGGCGACATCCAGGACGCCCCGATCGTCACCCAGTACGAGATGCACGGCGTCGAGGACCTCGGGCTGCTGAAGATCGACTTCCTCGGACTGCGCAACCTGTCGGTGATGGAGCGGGCGGTCGAGCTCATCGAGGCGGCGCGCGGCGAGCGGGTCGACATCGACGCCGTGCCGCTCGACGACCCGAAGACCTTCGAGATGCTGCAGCGGGGCGACTCGATCGGCGTGTTCCAGCTCGAGGGCGGGCCGATGCGCACGCTCATGCGCTCGCTGGCCCCGACAACGTTCGAAGACGTCGCCGCGCTCGTCGCGTTGTACAGGCCGGGGCCGATGGCCGCGAACATGCACACCGACTACGCCAACCGCAAGAACGGCCGCAAGCCCGTCAGCTATTACCACGACGACGTGCGGGAGATCCTCGAGCCCACGTACGGGCTGATGATCTACCAGGAGCAGCTCATGCGTGTCGCGCAGCGGCTCGCCGGCTACTCGCTCGAGGAGGCCGACAACCTGCGCAAGGCGACGGGGAAGAAGATCCGGTCGCTGATCGCCAAGGAGCGGTCGAAGTTCGTCGACGGGCTGCGTTGCACAGGGTCACAGTCGTGACTTCGGCGAGGAGATGTTCGACATCATCGAGCCGTTCGCCGACTACTCGTTCAACAAGTCACACTCGGTCGGCTACGGCTTCGTCGCCTATCAGACCGCGTTCCTGAAGGCGAACTACCCGGTCGAATACCTTGCTGCGCTCCTCACGAGCGTCAAGGCCAACAAGGATCAGACCGCGGTCTACCTGAACGAGTGCCGCCAGCTCGGCATCGCGGTGCTCGTGCCCGACGTGAACGAGTCCGACAGCGACTTCGCCGTGCGCGACGGGTCGATCCGGTTCGGGATGTCGGCGGTGCGCAACGTCGGCGAAGGGCTCGTGGTGCACATCGTCGCGGCGCGGGAGGAGGGCGGGCCGTTCACCGACTTCTTCGACTACTGCGAGCGCGTCGACCCGCAGGCCCTCAACAAGCGCACGATCGAGTCCCTCATCAAGGCGGGCGGGTTCGACTCCCTCGGGCACCCGCGGAAGGGGCTGCTCCACGTCTACGAGCAGATCGTCGACAACACGCTCGCCCGCCGGCGCGAGCGGGACGCCGGCATCATGAGCTTGTTCGGCGGCGACGGCGGAGCTCCGAGTGGCGACGGCTCGGGGGACGGGTTCGACGAGCGCGTGACCGTCCCGGACGTCGAGTTCGACAAGCGGGCGCGGCTCGCCCACGAGAAGGAGATGCTCGGGCTGTACGTCAGCGAGCACCCGCTCATGGGCGCCGAGCGCGGGCTGCGCCGCCACATCGAGTGCACGCTGACCGAGCTCAAGGAGCTGCGGGAGGGGGAGATGCGCGTGGTCGGCGGGGTCGTGACCGCGCTCTTGCGCCGGTACACGAAGCGCGGCGACCTCATGGCCACGTTCGTCCTCGAGGATCTCGGCGCCGCCCTCGAGGTCATGGTCTTCCCGAAGACGATGAGCTCCTACGGGCACGTCCTGGAAGAGGACGCGATCGTGTGCGTGAAGGGCCGCCTGGACCTGCGCGACGACGATCCCAAGATCATCGCTATGGAGGTCACGCAACCCGAGCTCGTCCTCGACGGGGGCCCGCCGGTCCGGATCCGGGTCAAGCGCGCCGCGCTGAACAACGAGAAGGTCGAGAGGCTCAAGGAGATCCTGCGCATTCACCCGGGCGACAGCGCGGTGTACGTGCACCTCGAGGGCGCCGACCGGACGACCGTGCTGCAGCTCGCCGACGAGTACCTCGTCGACTCGAGCAACGGCCTCTACGCCGACCTGCGCGTCCTGCTCGGCGCCGACTGCATCGCGTAGTTCGGCACGCGTGCGCCCCGGGCGCTAGGGCTCGTCGCCCTTGGAGCTGCGCCCGACCCACTTGCCGAACTGGTACGCGAGGAACGCCACGATCACGTAGCCGGCGAAGGCGAGCGCCAGGCGCAGCGTCGCGAACGAGGAGCCCGACCGCGAGCCACACCCCGATCGCCGCCACGATGACCAGCCCGACCTTGAACCACAGGGGGATGCCGGGAGACGTGTCGTCGTACTCGGATGCCATCGCGTCAACCGGCCTTCTCGATGACCTGCTCGGAGAACCGGCCGAGCTGCTCGCGCAGCGTGTCGAGATCGAAGCCCAGCGGCGGGAGCACGATGCGGTCGACGCCGTAGTCCGCGAAGCGACGGACGCCGTCGAGGTCGAGCACGCCGCCCGCGGTCACCTCGATCCCGTCGGGATCGCGCCCGGCGTCCTTCGCGCTCGCGCGCATCGCGTCGAGCAGCGGGACGAGGTCGTCGTCGGTGGAGCGACCGGGGAAGAACCCGTCGCCGAGACGGCCGGCACGTCGGGCCGCCGCCGGCGTGTGGCCGCCGACGTGGATCGGGATGGTGCCCTGGGGCGGCTTCGGGTAGCACTTCGCCCGGTCGAAGCGCGCGAACTGGCCCTCGAAGCACGGCTCTTCGTCGCGCCACAGGGTTCGCAGCGCCTCGATGTATTCGTCGGTTCGGGCGCCGCGTCCTTCGAACGGCACGCCGAGCGCGTCGAACTCCTCGCGCAGCCAGCCGACGCCGACGCCGAGCTCGACGCGGCCCTTCGAGAGCACGTCGAGCGTCGCGAGCTCCTTGGCGAGGATCACGGGGTTGCGTTGCGGCAGGATGAGGATGCCGGTCGCGAGGCGGAGCGTCGTGGTGGCGGCGCCGACCCACGTCAGCCAGATCAGCGGATCGGGGATCGGGCTCTCCTCCGGCCCGGGCATGCGACCACTCGGCGAGTACGGGTACTGCGACTGGTAGTCGGCGGGGACGACGACGTGCTCGACGGCCCAGAGCGACTCGATGCCGTGCTCCTCGGCGATCCGCCCGAAGGCGGCGGCCATGTCGGGCTCCACGTAGGGACCGACGTTGGCGAACATGATCCCGAACTTCATCGAACCCCCGGCTCGGTCGTCGGCGGGCAGCCTAGAGCCGATGTGCCAGGCTCTCTTGCATGAAGATCGGTGTGCTGGGGGCGACCGGCCCGGCCGGCGGCGGGCTCGCGCCGCGCGCTTGGCGAGCGTCGGGTACGACGTGATCGCGGGATCACGAGACACGGCGCGCGCCGACGCGGCGGTGGCGCAAGGCGCGCGACCGGTGGGGCGATCGCGTCAGTAGCCTCGAGGCGGGCGGCAACGCAGACGCGGCAACGGCCGAGCTGGTCTTCGTCGGAACCCAATGGGAGGCCGCGGTGCCCGACCGCCGCTCAGCACGCCGACGCGCTGTCGGGGAAGGTCGTCGTCGCGATGGCCAACGGGCTCACAAGATCGACCGCGAGTTCCATCCAGTGCTGCCCGGACGAGGGATCGCTCACGCTGGCGATGCAGGCGGCGGTGCCCCAGGCGCCCGGGTCGCGGCCGCGTTCCACCACGTTCCGGCCGCCGCCCTCGGCGACCTCGACCACGCCATCGACAGCGACGTGATCGTGTGCGCCGACGACGACGACGCCCGCACGACCGTCCTCGATCTCGTCGTGCAGGATCCCCAACCTGCGCGGATTCGACGGCGGGTCGCTCGCAAACGCGGTCGGCATCGAGGCGTTCGCGGCCGTGCTGCTCACGATCAACCTTCGCCACAAGGGCAAGGCCAGCCTCCGCCTCGTCGGGGTCGAGCCCCGGCCCCCGACCGCCCCGTGACACTGCGCATCTACGACACCGCCCAGCGAGCGCTCGTCCCGTTCGAGGCCGGGCCCGTCGTGCGCATGTACGTGTGCGGCATCACGCCGTACGACTCGACCCACCTGGGCCACGCGGCGACGTACATCACCTACGACCTCCTCACCCGGCGGCTGGAGGAGCTCGGCCACGAGGTGCTCATGGTGCGCAACGTGACCGACGTCGACGACTCGATCCTCCCCAAGGCGCGCGAGCTGGGCGTCGAGTACCTGGAGCTCGCCGACGCCGAGCTCGCCCGCTTCCAGGCCGACATGGACGCGTTGGGCATGCGCCCGCCGGCGGCCGAGCCCCGCGCGACCGAGGCCATCGACGGGATGATCCAGATGGTGAGTCGGCTCCTCGATTCCGGCCACGCCTACCTCACGCACGGGACCGCCTACTTCGACGTCTCGACGTTCCCGCGCTACGGCGAGCTGTCGCATTATCCCGAGGAGTACATGGTCCGCCTGGCGCGGGCTCGCGGCGGGAACCCGGACGACCCGCATCGGCGCGCGCCGCTCGACTTCATCCTGTGGCAGCCGTCCGAGCCGGGGGAGCCGGCGTGGCGCGCGCCCTTCGGCGTCGGGCGGCCCGGCTGGCATCTCGAGTGCTCGGTGATGTCGACGGATGCGCTCGGCCCCACTCTCGATCTCCACGGCGGCGGCACCGACCTGATCTTCCCTCACCACGAGTGCGAGATCGCCCAGAGCGAGTCCGTCACGGGACAGACCTTCTCGCGGCACTGGATGCATTCGGCGATGGTCAGCTACGAGGGCGAGAAGATGTCGAAGTCACTCGGCAACCTCGTGTTCGTCAGCGACCTGCTGAAGATCGCCGACCCGCGCGCCATCCGCCTCGCGCTCATGCGCCACCACTACCGGGCCGGGTTCGAGTGGCACGACACCGACCTCGACGAAGGCAACGCCCTGTTGCACCGTCTGCTCGCGGCCGCGGAGCGCCCGAGTGGCGCCGACCCGCGCCCGTACGCGGAGCGGGTGCGGCACGCGCTCGACGCCGACCTCGACGCGCCGAAGGCGCTCGAGGCGCTCGACGACCTCGCCAGTGCGATCCTGTCCGACGGATCCGACCCGACCGCCCCCGCCGTGCTCCACGAGCTGGGAGACCTCATCGGCGTCGACCTCAGCCAACCGGTCGAGCACCGGTAGCTGCGTTCGGTGGTTCATTGGTCCGCAGGCATCGATATTCGCCGCTCCAGGAGCAATGAACCGTCCCCACCGTTTTATACGAACCCTTGTAGTTGAGGATCTGGTGGAGGACGTGCTCGACCGCGACGAGGTCGCGCTGATCGTCCATGACTGATTCGACGTCCTTGTACGCATCCGGGATCTCGTCGAGCAGCGCGTCTGCACGATCACGGTTCCACGCCTTGCCTGTCATGTGCCTTTCCAGCTGCTCCACCGTGAACCGCTTCTTTGCTTGACGGCGGCTGTGTCGGCGTCCGGCGCCGTGCGCGCTCGAGTCGTAGCTCGCCGGATTGCCACGGCCCGCGCACGATGTATGTGCCGGTTGCCATCGACCCGGGATGACACCTTGGTCGTCAGCGCGAGCCCGGATCGCGCCCTTGCGCGTGATCCACAGCTCACGACCTTCGTGGCGCTCACGTGCCGAGTAGTTGTGATGGCAGTTGATCCTTCCGAGCCTCGGCGCCCGAGCCTGCCGCAGCCGAAGAGCAACTCGAGCAGGACGTCCATCATCTGCTCGCGATTCGCAAGGGCGTAGTCCTGGGCCCAGAGCATGTCGGCGACGTAGTCGTCGAAGTCCGGTCGTTCCCTCCCGGAAGTAGGCGAGATCGCGATCTTCGAGGTGGATGCCATCCTTCCCTGCCGACTTGCGGGCGCGGTCGATATGCATCGTTGCGAGCTGGTTCCCGATCCCTCGGCTCCCGGAGTGCAGCTCGGCCCAGACGATGTCACGCTCGTCGAGGCACACTTCGACGTGGTGGTTCCCGGCGCCGAGCGTCCCGAACTGCTCGACGGCGCGTCGCTCTTGCTTCGGCGTGAGAGGATCCCGACGCCACCGCTTCGGATGGTGTTCGGTGAACCAGCGCTCTGCCGCCGCCGTCCGGGCGTCGTGGCCCTGACCGACCCCCGCCGGGATACGACGCTCGATCTGGCGAAGCAGTGGGTCGAGGCTGTCGGGGAGATGCTCCGAACGGAGGTCGGTCTCCACCGCAATCACCCCGCACCCGATGTCGACGCCGACGGCGGCGGGGATGATCGGCGTCCCGAGTCGGGATGACCGAGCCGACGGTGGCGCCGATGCCGACGTGGGCGTCGGGCATGAGCGCGACGTGCCCATCGATGATCGGGAGCCGAGCCGTGCGGCGCGCCTGCGCGAGCGTCTGCTCGTCGAGCTCGGAAGCCCACGACAGCAGCTTCGGCGCGATCTCCTCCGGAGGCATGGCCGCATTGTCGCGTTCCCCCAAAGTTCGGGGGACGAAAAAGGCCTGCTGATATCGTCGCCAGGGAGATGAGCCCCGCCGACGCGGTCAACGTCAAGCTGCCCGACGGCTCGCAGCGCGAGTACCCGCGGGGCGTCACCGCGGCGGAGATCGCGGCGTCGATCGGCAAGCGCCTCGCCAAGGACGCGCTCGCCGCCAAGGTCGACGGCGAATGGGTCGACCTCGACCGCCCGATCGACCACGACGCCGCCGTCACGATCGTGACGCCCGCCACCCCCGACGGCCGCGAGGTGCTCCGGCACTCGACCGCGCACGTGATGGCGCAGGCGGTCACCGACCTCTTCCCCGGCGCGCGGTACGCCATCGGCCCCGCCATCGAGGACGGCTTCTACTACGACTTCGAGCTGCCCGACGGCCGGCACTTCACCGAGGACGACCTCGGGCGCATCGAAGCCCGCATGCGCGAGATCGTCGCCGCCGACGAGCCGTTCGTCCGCGAGGAGGTTTCTCGCGACGAGGGCCTGCGCTTGTTCGCCGACCAGCCCTACAAGGTCGAGATCATCGAGCGGGTCGACCCGGAGGTCGCGTCAGAGGTCGGCGAGGGTTCCGTGATCTCCGTCTACCGCAACCCGCGCGATGGCGACGGCGCGTTCGTCGACCTGTGCCGCGGCCCGCACGTGCCGTCCACCAAGCGACTCGGCGCGTTCAAGCTGATGCGGGTGGCAGGCGCGTACTGGCGGGGCGACGAGAAGCGCCCGATGCTCCAGCGCATCTACGGCACGGCGTGGGAGTCGCAAGCCGCGCTCGATGCGCACCTGCACCAGCTCGAGGAGGCCGAGCGGCGCGATCACCGCAAGCTCGGTGTCGAGCTCGACCTCTTCTCGTTCCCGGGCGAGATCGGCTCCGGTCTGGCTGTGTTCCATCCCAAAGGGGGCACGGTCCGCCGGCTGATGGAGGACTACTCGCGCGAGCGGCACGTCCAGGCCGGGTACGAGTTCGTCACCTCGCCGCACATCGCGAAGGAGGACCTCTTCAACACCTCAGGTCATCTGGAGTGGTTTGCCGACGGGATGTTCCCGCCGATGGAGCTCGACGAGGGCACCCGGTACTACCTGAAGCCGATGAACTGCCCGTTCCACATCCTCATCTACCAGAGTCAACTGCGCTCGTACCGCGATCTGCCGCTACGACTTTTCGAGTTCGGTTCCGTGTACCGCTACGAGCGCTCGGGTGTCGTGCACGGGCTCACCCGCGTGCGGGGGATGACCCAGGACGACGCGCACATCTTCTGCACGAAGGAGCAGCTGCCCGGCGAGCTCGAGTCGACGCTGCGGTTCGTGCTCGACGTGCTGAGCGACTTCGGGCTCACCGACTTCTACCTCGAGCTGTCGACGAAGCCGGAGGGGAAGGCGATCGGCAGCGACGAGGACTGGGAAGAGGGGACGGAGATCCTGCGGCGGGCGGCGGCCGCGATGGATCTCGAGGTCGTGCTCGACGAAGGCGGCGGCGCGTTCTACGGGCCGAAGATCTCGGTGCAGACGCGCGACGCGATCGGCCGGACGTGGCAGATGTCGACGATCCAGGCCGACTTCCAGGAGCCGCAGCGGTTCGATCTCAGCTACGTCGGCGCCGACAACGAGCGCCACCGTCCGATCATGATCCACCGGGCGCTCTTCGGGTCGATCGAGCGCTTCTTCGCGATCCTCGTCGAGCACTACGAGGGGGCGTTCCCGCTCTGGCTCGCGCCCGTGCAGGCCTCCGTGCTGCCGGTCGCCGACCGGCACGACGCGTACGCGTTCCGTCTGGTCGATCGGCTCCGCGGCGAAGGCTTCCGCGCCGAGCTGGTCGACGCGAGCACCGACTCGCTGGGATCGCGGATCCGGCGGGCGAAGCTGCAGAAGGTGCCGTACGTGCTCGTCGTCGGGGACGAGGACGCCGACGCCGGCACCGTCGGCGTGAACCGGCGGGGGAGCGAGGAGCCCGAACGCGGCGTCCGGGTGGACGACCTCTTCGAGCGCCTCGCGACCGAGGTCGCGGAGCGACGGTGACACTCGAACGCCTGTGGGCGGGCTGGCGGGCTGCCTACGTGGCCGGCGCGGCCGAGACGCCGTCGACGGAACCGGACGACTGCCTGTTCTGCGGGCTGGCGAGCGCGCCGGACGACGAGTCGCTCGTCGTCGCGCGCGACGAGCTCGTCGTTCGCGGTGATGAACGCGTATCCATACTCGTCGGGCCATCTGATGATCGCCCCGTTCCGCCACGAGGCCGAGCTCGAGAACCTCAAGGCGTGACGAGGCGACGGCGGTCATGACGATGACGCAGCACGCCGTGAGCGCGCTCAAGTCCGCCTACACGCCCGACGGCATCAACGCCGGCCTGAACCTCGGTCGTCCGGCCGGCGCCGGCGTTCCCGGGCACGTGCATGTGCACGTGCTGCCACGGTGGACGGGCGACACGAATTTCATGACGACCGTTGCCGAGACGCGCGTCCTCCCGGAGGACCTGCGCACGAGCAGGGAGAAGGTGCGCGCCGCGTGGCCGAAGACGTGAGCGACGAGCATCAGGATCAGCTGCCCGAGGAGCTCGACGTCACCGCATACGTCGGGCCGTACGTCTTCCCGAACATCAACCGGCGCCGCATCCCGGCCGTGATGTACGCCGCTCTCGCGGTGCTGTGCTTCGCCGGGTGGGTCTGGAGCACGAACACGGGGCTGCTGGCGGCGGCGGTCCTGCTCGCCGCCATCTCCGCGTACCACTTCGTGACGGCGTGGAACCTCGCGGTCGACCAGACCCAGGCGCTCGTAGTGGCGACCCGCGCCGTCGGCTTTCCCGTCGGCCACGCCTCGGCGCAGCTCGCGTGGCGCGGCCTGCGCAGCCGTCCCGTCTGGCGCATCCTGCTGTACTCGGCCGACGAACCGCCGACGATGCGCGGGCTCGTCGAGCTCGACGCCGTCGACGGCCACGTGATGGGCGAGTACACGGAGCCGAACCCGGAGGACTGGTCGAAGTTCGGTCTCGACGGCGCGGGCGGCGAGCACGCGCCGGGCTGACCCGTCAGCCGGCCTTGGCCGTCTCCCGCTGCTTCGCGATGCGGTCGACGAGGTGGGTGGGCACCGGGTCGTAGTGCGAGTGAGTCATCTCGAATCGACCACGCCCGGCCGTGAGGGACCGCAGGTCGATCGCGTACCGCAGGATCTCTGACGTCGGCACCTGGGCGACGATCTCCATCTCTCCGTGGCCCACGGCGCCCGATCCCTGGATCCGGCCCCGCTTCGAGTTGAGGTCGCCCATCAGGTCGCCCTGGTACTGCTCGGGCGCGGTCACGACGAGCTCGCTGATCGGCTCGAGCAGGATCGGGTTGGCCTTCGCCATCGCCTCCTTGAACCCGAGCGACCCCGCCATCTTGAAGCTCATCTCCGACGAGTCGACGGAGTGGTACTTGCCGTCGAAGCACGTGGCCTTCACGTCGACGACGGGATAGCCGTACACGCCGCCGTTCTCCATCGCCTCGGCGATGCCCTTCTCGACCGCAGGGATGAACTGCCGGGGGATCGCGCCGCCGACGATCTGGTCGACGAACTCGAAGCCGGCGCCGCGCTCCTGGGGCTCGACGCGCACGAACGCCACGCCGAACTGCCCGTGCCCGCCGGTTTGCTTCTTGTACTTGCCTTCGGCCTCGGCGGTGCCGGTGATCGTCTCGCGGTACGCGACCTCGACGTCGTCGGTCTCGACCTCGACGCCGAGCTTCCGGTGCAGGCGCTCGCGCGCGATCGAGAGGTGCGTCTCGCCCATTCCCCAGAGCAGCGTCTGCTTCGTCTCCGGGTTGCGTTCGAGGCGAAGCGCAGGGTCCTCGTCGAGCAGCCGGTGCAGCGCGTTGGCGAGCTTGTCGGCATCCGACTTCGACTTGGGCCTGATCGCGACCGGGAGCACCGGCTTCGGCGGCTCGAACGAGTCGACGGCGACGTCGGCCCCACGCGCGCCGAGCACGTCACCGGTCGACGTGTCGCTGAGTTTCGCCACCGCGGCGATGTCGCCGGCGGGGACCTCGGCCGTCGACTCCTGCTCCTTGCCGCGCATGACCGAGAGCTGGTGGAGCCGCTCCTCCGAAACGGTGCGGTTGTTGACGAGCGACGCGTCGGTCTTGATCGATCCCTGCAGGACCTTGAACAGGTTCACCCGCCCGACGTACGGGTCCGCGATCGTCTTGAACACGAACGCCACCGGAGGCGCGGTCCCGTCGACCTCCGTCGGACGTCGGCGCCGGCCCCTCGTGCACGACGAAGGAGGCGAGCCGGTCGACGCCGATGAGCTTGGTCCCGCTGCCGCACAACACCGGGAACACGGTCGCCTCGCCGATGCCCTTGGCCAGGGCCTGCTCGAGCTCCTTCACCTCGATGGACTCGTCGTCGAGGTACCGCTCCATCAGGTCGTCGTCGGCGACGACGATGCCCTCGATGAGCGCGTCGTGGACCGTGTGCTCCTCACCCGCCATCTCGTCGGGCACCGGGCCCTCGGCGCCCTTGCCGGTCGTCCCGTCGTAGGTCACCGCGGTGTCGGTGAGCAGGTCGACGACGCCGCGAAACGACGCTTCCTCGCCGATGGGGAGCTCGAGCGGCGCGACGCCGGCGCCGAACTTCGCCTTCATGTCGTCGAGGGTCCGCGCGAACGACGCTCGTTCCCGGTCGAGCTTGTTCACGAACACGGCGCGGGGGAGCTTGGCCTGCTCTGCCAGTCGCCACGCCATCTCCGTCTGCACCTCGACGCCTTCGACGGCGGACACGACGAACACGGCGAGGTCGGCGACGCGGAACGCAGCGGCGACGTCCCCCACGAAGTCTGCGTACCCGGGCGTGTCGAGGACGTTGACCTTGTGGTCCTCGTGCTCGAACGGGGCGATGGACATCGAGACCGAGATCCCGCGGCGTGCTTCCTCGGGGTCGAAGTCGGAGACGGTGTTGCCGTCCTCGACGCGGCCCATCCTCGGGATGGCGCCCGTGACGAAGAGGAGACCCTCGGCGAGGCTGGTCTTCCCCGACCCTCCGTGACCGACCAGCACGACGTTCCGGATCTTGGCCGACGGATAGACCTTCAAAGCCGTTTCCCCCTTGCCGACTCTGAGCCACGCCCTCGAGCGGAGTCTAGGACCGGGGTCGCGGGCGCCCGCAGGGCCGAGCTTGCGACGGCGCCAAGAAGGGGGGTGGTACCGTGAAGTGGTCGCGGACGCGAGCGCGAAAGGACCACACATGCTCGACGGACGCTGGCGCGCCAATGTCGAGCGTGGGCTCGAGCCGGTTGGCAAGGGCCTGCAGCGCGCCGGGATCAACCCTGACGTCCTGACGGTCATCGGGCTCGCCTTCGCGGTGGGCACCGCGTTCCTCATCGCCAGCGGCCATCTCGTGCTCGCCGTGTTCGGCGTGATCGCGACCGGCGTCCCGGACATCCTCGACGGCACCGTGGCGCGCAACTCCGGCCGGGCGGGGCCTCGCGGCGCGTTCTTCGACTCGGTCGCGGACCGCATCGCCGACGCGGTGCTGTTCGGCGGCGTTGCATGGTTCCTCGCCGGCGAGGGCACGTACCTGCCGGTGCTGGCCCTCGCCGCGGCCGCCCTGTCGATGCTCATCTCGTACGAGCGAGCCAAGGCCGAGAGCCTCGGCTTCACCGCCAGGGGCGGGATCATGGAACGGGCCGAGCGCATGGTGCTGTTGGCCGTCGGCCTTGCGTTCGACATCCTCGTGCCGGTGCTGTGGATCATGGTGGTCCTGCTGGGCATCACCGCCGTGCACCGCTTCGTCAAGGTGTGGCGTCAGGCGTCGCCGGAGCGCCCCGCCGCGCCCAGCCGACGTGGACGACGCGCATGACGCACATCGGCCGCCGCCGGCACGTTCGGAGTGGCCCCGACGACGCCGAGCTCACGGGCGCGACCCGCCGCTTCGGTGATCGGTGGCGCTGGCGCCAGTCGCAGGTTCGGTCCTCGCGGCGCCGCACCCGTCCCTGAATCGCCGGTGCAGAACCCGATCGGCGCCCGCGCGTCGTACCTCGCGTACCGGGCCGGCGCCGAGCTCGCCCGGGTCGTGCCCGGGTCCGATGGCCGAGCCGGCGGCGCGCGTGATCGGGCAGACGATGGCACTGGCCATGCCCGGCCGGCGCCGGCAGGTCGAGCGGAACCTGCGCCGCGCGTCGGGCGGCGCGCTGCACGGGCTCGCGCTGCGCAAGGCGGTCGCCGAGACGTTCGGGTCGTACGGCCGCTACTGGCTCGAGCTGTTCCGGCTTCCCGACGACGTGCGCGGCACGCTCGAGATCGACATGGAAGGGTTCGAGCACGTCACCGCCGGCCTCGAGCGCGGCGGCGGCGTGATCCTCGCGCTCCCGCACGTCGGGGGATGGGATTTCGGCGGCGCGTGGCTGGCGATGCAGGGCCTACCGCCCACCGTGGTCGTCGAGCCGGTCGAGCCGCCCGAGCTGTTCGAATGGTTCGCCGGGGTGCGACGCGCGCTCGGCATGACCGTCGTGCAGCTCGGCCCCGACGCCGGCAAGGCCGTCCTGCAGGCGCTGCGGAACAACGAGGTCGTGTGCCTGCTGTGCGACCGCGACCTGGTCGGCGACGGGATCGCGGTCGAGTTCTTCGGCGAGCGCACCACGCTGCCGGCCGGTCCGGCGACGCTGGCGTTGCGGACCGGCGCCCCGCTCCTCCCGGCGGCGGTGTACTTCGGGCCCCGGGGAGGGCACCATGCGATCGGTGATGCCGCCGGTGCCCGCGCAGCGTGAAGGCCGCCTGCGCGACGACGTCGGCACGCGTCACCCAGGACCTCGCGCACCGCTTCGAGGAGCTCATTCGCGCCGCGCCCGAGCAGTGGCACCTGCTCCAACCGAACTGGCCGAGCGATCAGGCGACGAACGGCAGTGGGGCAGTGGGCCCGTGATGCGGGTGCTGCTGGTCTCGCCGTACTCGCTGTCGGTGTTCGGCGGCGTCCAGGGCCAGGTGCTCGGCCTGGCCCGCAGCCTGCGGGAGCTCGGGCGTCGACGCACGCGTCGTGGCGCCGTGCGACGGGCCTCCGCCGGAACGGGGCATCGTCACCGTCGGCCCGTCGACGAACTTCTCGTCCAACGGGTCGATCGCTCCGATCGCGAGCGGCAAGCCCGTCGCCCGGCGCACGCTCGAGGCCCGCCGTGCCATCGAGCCCGATGTCATCCACCTCCACGAGCCATTGGTGCCGGGCCCGACCCAGACGCTGCTCCTCGGCGCCGACGAGCCCTTGGTCGGGACCTTCCACGCGTCGTACTCCGGCCGGTTCAACCCGTGGTACCGGATGTTCCGGCCGCCGCTGAAGCGGTGGGTCGATCGGTTGGCGATCCGCACGGCGGTCTCGGAGGAGGCCGGCGAGCTCGCGCAGCTCTCGTTCGAGGGCGACTACGACATCGTCCCCAACGGGGTCGACGTCCCCCAGTTCGCCAAGGCCACGCCGTGGCCCACCGACCGGCCCACGATCCTCTTCGTCGGCCGCCACGAGCCCCGCAAGGGGCTCGGCGTGCTCCTCGAAGCGTTCGCGGGCCTGGAACGCGACGCGGTAGTTGTGGGTAGCGGGGGAGGGGCCGGAAACGGAGGACCTGCGCCGTCGGGACATCCCGGGCGTCGAATGGATCGGGTGCATCTCCGAGGACGAGAAGGCGCGCCGGCTGCGCGCCGCAACCGTGTTCTGCGCGCCGGCGTTGGGCGGCGAGTCGTTCGGCATCGTGCTCCTCGAAGCGATGGCGTCGAGCACGGCCGTCGTCGCGTCGGACATCGACGGGTTCCGGAACGTCGCGGCGAGCCGACCGTGACGCCCTGCTCGTCGAGCCCCGCGATCCCGGGGCGCTCCGCGACGCAATGCGGCGCGTGCTCGATGATCGCGAGCCGCCGCGCCGAGCTGGTCGCGTCGGGAGAGCAACGGGCGGCGGAGTTCTCGATGCGCCACGTCGCCGAGCGTTTCGTCGAGCTCTACGAGGCCGCCATCGAACGCAGCCCCGTCACCCGGTGACCGAGCCGGACCGGCTGGCTCTCGAAGTCGCGGCGCGCGTCCGTCGACGCGGTCGTGCCGCAGTTGGGTGCGGCAGGCGCTCGCGAACGTGTCGCACGCGCTCCCGGCGGCGATGCCACGTTGGCGATCGACGAGGTTGCGGAGCGCGTCGTCGAGGACGCGCTCGCCGCCGAGGGCGACATCGGCTTCTACTCGGAAGACCGTGGCCTGGTGACCTACGGCCGTCCCCGCGCGTTCCTCGTCGTGGACCCGATCGACGGCACCCGCCCGGCTGCCGCCGGCCTGGAGTCGGCGTGCGTGTCCATCGCCGTGGTGCCGCCGAGCGAGGACGCGCGCCTCGGCGACGTGTCGTTCGGCGTCGTCCACGAGCTCAAGAGCGGCCAGCGCTTCTGGGCATCGCGCGGTGGCGGAACCAGGACGGAGAGCGCGTCGGGCGAGCCGCTCGAGATGCGGCTCTCCGCCAACACCGACCTCACCGCGTTGTTCTGGACCGCGGGGCTGCGGGGACGTCCGCTGCTGCCGACGAGCGTGGTGCTCGAGGAGCTGGTCGACGGCTCCAGCATGGGCGGGGGCTACTTCGACCTCGGCTCGGCCACGTTCAACATGACGCGCATCGTGACCGGCCAGCTCGACGCCTACGTCGACGTCGGTCGCCGGATCGTCGACGAATGCCCCGAGACCGAGGCCGCCTTCCTGGAGGTCGGGGAAGGCGCGGTGTGCACGAACTTCCCGTACGACGTGGCCGCCGCAACCCTCATCGTCCAGGAGGCGGGCGGGCTCGTGACCCACGCCGACGGCCGGTCGCTCGACAGCCATCCCGCCGTCGGCTCGTCCCGGGCGCACGGGCTGGCCGTGCTGGCGGCCGCCGGCGCCGAGCTGCACGAGCGCGCTCCTGGCTGCCGTCGACAGCGGGATGCATCGCCTGCGGGACTGGTTGGGCCGAAAGGGCGGCGAGCAGCCAGGACGGTAGAGTGCGTCTCGTCCTCCCCTAGGCAGGAGCAGTCACGTGATCGTCGGCATCGTCGTGGGCGTGCTCGTCGTCCTCCTCATCCTCGTCTTCATCCTCAGCTACAACGGCCTGGTCCGGCTGCGGAACCGGATCGACAACGCCTGGTCGCAGATCGACGTCCAGCTCAAGCGGCGCTACGACCTGATCCCGAACCTGGTGGAGACGGTCAAGGGCTACGCCGCCCACGAGCGGGGAGTGTTCGAGAGCGTCACCCAGGCCCGCGCCAACGCCATCAACGCCCAGGGCCCGGCAGCAGCAGGCCGAGGCCGAGAACGTCCTGAGCGGCGCCCTGAAGAGCCTGTTCGCCGTGGCCGAGGCCTATCCCGACCTCAAGGCGAACCAGAACTTCCTGTCGCTCCAGGAGGAGCTGACGTCGACCGAGGACCGCGTCGCGTACGCCCGGCAGTTCTACAACGACTCGGTGCTCTCGTATAACAACAAGCTCCAGACGTTCCCGCGCAACGTCATCGCCGGGATGTTCAACTTCGAGAAGCGCGAATACTTCGAGGGCGAGCCCGAAGCAACAGGACCGGTCCGGGTCGAGTTCTGAGCCGCGCGTCCGGGCACTCGCTCGGTGCCACCGCGCGGCGCCGGCTCCGATAAGCGACGGCTCGGACACGGGGAGCGCCGCCGGTGTACGAACAGATCGCGAAGAACAAGCGACGCACGTTCCTGTTGCTGTTCTTCTTCGTCGCGCTCATCGCCGCTGCCGCGCTCGCGTTCAACTACCTCCTGGGGTTCGGCGCGGTCGGTGTGGTCGTCGCGATCGTGTTCGCGATCGCGATGGCGTGGGGCTCGTACTTCTACTCGGACCGGGTGGCGCTGGCCGCCAGCCGTGCCAAGCCGGCCGAGGGGCCCGAGTACCAGCGGTACCACAACCTCGTCGAAGGGCTCTGCATCGCGGCCGGGCTCCCGAAGCCGCGGCTGTACGTGGTCGACGATCCCGCGCCGAACGCGTTCGCCACCGGGCGCAACCCCAAGCACGCCGCCCTCGCCGTCACCACCGGGCTGCTCGAGACGATGAACCGGGTGGAGCTCGAAGGCGTGATCGCGCACGAGCTGTCGCACGTGAAGAACTACGACATCCTCGTGACCACCGTGGCGGTGACCGCGGTGGGGGCGATCGCGCTGCTCTCCGACCTAGGGTTGCGCTTCATGTGGTTCGGCGGGCGAGGGGACCGTCGCGACTCGGCGGACAGCGGCGGCCTCGGCATCATCCTCGTGATCCTCGCCTTCGCCCTCCTCATCCTGGCGCCGTTCATCGCGCTCCTCATGCAGTTCGCGGTGAGCCGGCGGCGGGAGCTGCTGGCCGATGCGAGCGGCGTCCAGCTCACTCGATACCCTCCCGGGCTGATCGCGGCGCTCGAGAAGCTCAAGAACGACAAGGCCGTCGTCCACCACGCCACCCGGGCCACCGCTCAGATGTGGATCGAGTCTCCGCTCGAACGCGGTGCGGAAGACGAGGACGGTGACGGCGACGGCTCGAAGAAGGGGTCGTGGCTGAACCGGGCGTTCGACACCCACCCGCCGCTCGACGAGCGGATCCGGATCCTGGAGGAGATGTAGTGCGCCGACGTACCACGCTCGTCGTTCAACTACTCGCAGTGACCGCCGCGCTGGCGCTCGTGCTCGCCGCGTGCGGGGGCGGCGGGAGCAGTGCCAAGAAGAAGACGACGAAGAAGGCGGCCCCGCCGGAAGCGGTCGCCCCGCTCACCGGGGTGGCGCCGGCGGGCGACAGCCTCACCCGGCCTGCGCTCGAGGTGAAGATCGACAACGCCGACGAACGGGGAGTGCGACCGCAGGCGGGCGTCGACGTCGCCGACGTCGTCTACGAGGAGCAGGTCGAGGGCAACGTCACCCGGCTCCTCGACGATCTTCAACTCGACGCTGCCCGACGAGGTCGGCCCGATCCGTTCCGTGCGGGCGACCGACCCGAACGTGGTGTGGCCGCTCGGCGGCGTGTTCGCCTACTCGGGTGGTGCGCCGCAGAACGTCGACCTCATCAAGCAGGCGCCGGTGAACGCGATCGACGAGTCGGGCGCCGGGAACGCCATGTTCCGCGAGCGCAGCTCGCGCCCGCGCCGCACAACCTGTTCGGGCGTCCGGCCGATCTGATCGGCAAGGGCGGCCAGCCCGTGCCCCCGAAGGCGCTCTTCCAGTACCTCGGGAAGAACGAGGCGTCGACCGGTGATCCGGCGGCGACTCTGCACGTCGGGTTCATCGCTCCGTACGACCCGACCTACACCTACGACGCCCCGTCGCGCACGTGGAAGCGGAGCTACGGCGCGACGCCGTTCACGGCCGCCTCCGGTGCGCAGGTCGCCCCGACGAACGTGATCGTGCAGTTCACGAACTACGAGGGCGGCGCCGGCAACCCGACCGCCGAGGGCCAGACCGTCGGTCAGGGCGACGCGTGGGTCTTCACGGACGGGAAGATCGTGAGGGGCCACTGGACGCGGCCGGCGAAGGAGCAGCCCGCCCAGTACGTCGACGCGGCCGGGAAGCCGATCAAGCTGCTCCCGGGTCGGACGTGGGTCGAGCTGTTGCCGATCGGCGCTCCGGTCGACGTGACCGCGCCGGCCCGCCGCCACCGCCGGCTAGCCGCCCCGGCGAGCTACGCGGGCAACCCGCGCCGCGGCCGGCCTGCGACGGCGACCAAAGCGGCCGTCGGTAAACTGGATCCATGGCCGAGGAGCGCAGCACGGGAACCGCGCGGGTGAAGCGCGGCCTGGCCGAGATGCTGCGTGGCGGCGTCATCATGGACGTCGTCAACGCCGAGCAGGCGGTGATCGCCGAGAACGCCGGCGCGGTCTCCGTCATGGCGCTCGAGCGGGTCCCCGCCGACATCCGCCGCGACGGCGGCGTCGCCCGCATGAGCGACCCGGCGACGATCGAGGCGATCCAGCAGGCGGTGACCATCCCGGTCATGGCGAAATGCCGCATCGGGCACTTCGCCGAGGCGCAGGTCCTCGAATCGCTCGGCGTCGACTACATCGACGAGAGCGAGGTGCTCACCCCGGCCGACGAGGCGCACCACGTCGACAAGTGGGCGTTCACCGTCCCGTTCGTGTGCGGCGCCACCAACCTCGGCGAGGCGCTGCGCCGGATCTCCGAAGGCGCGTGCATGATCCGCTCGAAGGGCGAGGCCGGCACCGGCAACATCGTCGAGGCCGTCCGGCACCTCCGGTCGATCCTCGGTGACATCCGCCGGCTCGGCGTCGCCGACGAGCCCGAGCTGTTCGCGGCGGCGAAGGAGCACCGGGCGCCGGTCGAGCTCGTGCGCGAGGTCGCCGCCCTCGGGGAGCTGCCCGTTCCTCTCTTCTGTGCGGGCGGCATCGCCACGCCCGCCGACGCCGCGCTCGTGATGCAGCTGGGCGCGCAGGCGGTGTTCGTCGGGAGCGGCATCTTCAAGAGCGACGACCCGACGACGCGCGCGAAGGCCATCGTCGAAGCGACCACGCACTACGCCGATCCCGCCATCGTCGCCAAGGTGTCGCGCGGCCTCGGTGGGGCCATGCGCGGCGAGGAGATCGACCAGCTCGACGTGAAGCTGTCGGAGCGGGGCTGGTAGGCGTGGCGCACGACGCGGTCCCTCCAGGTCATGAAGGCCGGCGTTCTCGCGCTCCAGGGGGCGTTCCGCGAGCATCGTGAGGTGCTCGACGCGCTCGGCGTCGAGGCGGTCGAGGTCAGGGTCCCCGAGCATTTGGGCGGCCTCGACGCGTTGTTCATGCCCGGCGGCGAGTCGACGACGATCGGCAAGCTCCTCGACACGTCGGGCCTGCGCGAGCCGCTCCACGCCGCGCTGACCGACGGGCTGCCGGCGTTCGCGACCTGCGCCGGGCTGATCCTGCTCGCCGCCGACGTGCGCGACGCCGCCGGCGTCGCCTCGCCCCCGGCGCTGGGCCTGCTGGACTGCACGGTGGTGCGCAACGCGTACGGCCGCCAGCGCGAGTCGTTCGAAGCCGGGCTGACGGTGAACGGGATCGATGGCGACTTTCCCGGCGTGTTCATCCGGGCGCCGGTCGTCGAGCGGGTCGGTGAGGCGGTCGAGGTGCTCGCCACCCACGACGAGCACCCCGTGCTCGTCCGGCAGGGTGCGATCTGGGCGGCGACGTTCCATCCCGAGCTGTCGGGCGACTTGCGCCTCCACCAACGATTTCTCACCGCAGAGCCGGAGCTTGCGACGGCGCCAAAGGAGAACGACGTGAGCGGACATTCCAAGTGGCACTCCATCAAGCACAAGAAGGGCGCGGCCGACAAGGCGCGCGGGAAGCTCTTCGCGAAGCTGATCAAGCAGATCGAGGTCGCCGCGCGTGGCGGCGGAGCCGACCTCGAGGGGAACCCGACCCTGCGGGCCGCTGTGCAGAAGGCGCGCGACAGCTCCGTCCCCACGGACACGATCGACCGCGCCATCAAGCGCGGGACGGGCGAGCTCGAGGGCGTCCGGTACGAGCCGGCGAGCTACGAGGGGTACGCCTCCGGTGGCGTCGCCGTCTACATCGAGTGCCTCACCGACAACCGCAACCGCACCGGGCAAGAGGTGAAGAACATCTTCACCCGCAACGGCGGTTCGTTGGCCGAGCCGGGTGCGGTGGCGTGGCAGTTCGAGCGCAAGGGCGTGATCTACGTCGAGCGGCGCGCCGCGACGGAGGACGACCTCATGCTGGCCGCGCTCGACGCCGGCGCCGAGGACATCGTCGACGAAGGCGACGCGTGGCGGATCACCACGCCGCCGACCGATCTGCAGTCGGTCCGCAGCGCGCTCGAGGCGGCAGAGATCCCGTTCACGAGCGCCGAGCTCACGATGCTGCCGAATCAGACCGTGCCCCTCACCGACGAGGCCACGGCCCGGGGCGTCCTGCGGCTGATCGACGCGCTGGAGGAGCACGACGACGTCCAAGCCGTCTACGCGAACTTCGACATCCCCGACGACGTGCTCCAAGCGGTGGTGGCGTAGGCCATGGACCTCGACGCCGCTCGCGACTTCGTCAGGAACAACCACCGTGCCGTGTTCACGACGCGGCGCGCGAACGGGGACCCGCAACTCTCACCCGTCGTCTGCGGTGTCGACGCCGGCGGACGGGTTACGGTCAGCACCCGCGAGACGGCGCTCAAGGTGAAGAACATCCGCCGCGATCCTCGCGTCTCGCTGTGCGTGATCAACGACCGCTTCTTCGGGGACTGGATCCAGGTCGACGGGATCGCCGAGGTCGTCTCCCTCCCGGAGGCGATGGACCTGCTCGTCGAGTACTACCGCTCGCTCGCCGGCGAGCATCCCGACTGGGACGAGTACCGCGGCGCGATGGAACGCGAGCGCCGCGTGCTCGTCCGCGTCGAGCTCCAACGGGCCGGCCCGGACCGCAGCGGCTAGCGCCAGGACCACCCGGGGCGCGGGATAAGGTCCGGCCACTCGGAAACGGGTGAGGGGGGAGCGGTGCGGATCGGCACGACCGTCAACGGGCAAGCGCACGAGCACGACGTCGAGCCTCGCCTGCTGCTCGTGCAGTACCTCCGCGAGGTCGTCGGCCTCACCGGCACGAAGATCGGCTGCGACACGTCGTCGTGCGGCGCGTGCACCGTGCTCGTCGACGGCGAATCGGTGAAGTCGTGCACGATGCTCGCGGCCCAGGCGGACGGGTCGGAGATCACGACGATCGAAGGCCTGGCGCAGGGCGACGAGCTGCACCCGGTCCAGGCCGCGTTCCACGAGTCGCACGCGCTCCAGTGCGGGTTCTGCACGGCCGGGATGGTCATGGCGACCGTGTCGCTGCTCGACGAGATCCCCAGCCCGACCGAACGCGACGTCCGCCTGGGGCTCGAGGGCAACCTGTGCCGTTGCACCGGCTACCACAACATCGTCAAGGCCGTGCTCGCAGCGGCGGGGACCAGCCGATGATCCCGGCGCCGTTCGACTACGTGCGGGCGGGCTCGGCCGGCGAGGCGATCGCGGCGCTGGCCGAGCACGGGGACGATGCGAAGCTCCTCGCCGGCGGGATGTCGCTGCTCCCGTTGATGAAGCTGCGGCTCGCCACCCCGACGGTCCTCGTCGACGTCGGGCGCGTACGCGAGCTCTCCTACGTGCGCGACGCCGGTGACCACCTCGCGGTGGGCGCGCTCACCCGCCATCGCGACCTCGAGACCAGCGACGTCCTCGCGGCGCACTGCGCGCCGTTGCGCACGGTGGCGTCAGAAGTTGGCGACAACCAGGTGCGGCACCGCGGAACGATCGGCGGGTCGGTCTCCCACGGGGACCCGGCCTCGGACCTTCCCGCCCTGCTCCTCGCGCTCGACGCGACGTTCGTCGTCCAGGGCCCCGGGGGCGAGCGGACCGTCGCCGCCGCCGAGTTCTTCCGGGGCTTCCTCGAGACCGCCCTCGAGCCGGACGAGCTGATGACCGAGATCCGAGTGCCGAAGTCGCGCGGCGCCGGGTTCTCGTACCAGAAGTTCCAGCGCCGCGCCCAGGACTGGGCCATCGTCGGTGCCATGGCGGTCCGGAACGGCGACACGCGCGTCGCACTCGTCAACATGGGCTCGACACCGCTTCGCGCCGTTGCGGTCGAGGAGGCGCTCGCCGGGGGAGCGTCGATGGCGGAGGCGGCCGAGCGCGCCGGCGAAGGCACGGAGCCGTCCGGCGACATCAACGCCACACCCGAGTACCGCGAGCACCTTGCACGCGTGCTCGTGCGGCGCGCGCTCGAAGCCGCATCGGCTTGACGCAGCCGGACGTCGCGGTCGCGATCCTCGCCGCCGGTCGCGGGTCGCGCCTCGGCGGCGACGTCCCCAAGCCCCTCGTCGAGTTGCGCGGCCGGCCGCTGGTGTCATGGGCGTTGGGCGCCGCGACGGCCAGCGATCTGCGTCCCGTCGTGCTCGTCGTCGGGCACCGCGGCGAGGCTGTGACGCGAGCCGCCACGGAAGGCGTCGTGGTCGTGCGCTCGCGCCGGTGGCGGCGCGGCATCGCGAGATCTCTGCGGGCGGCTCTGGAGGCGTTGGAGCCATGGGCGCAGGTGGGCGCGGTCGCGGTCGGCCTCGCCGACCAGCCGCTGGTCGGCGCGGACGCCTATCGCCGGCTCGCCGGCGCGTACCGGGACGGCGCACACGTGGCGGTGGCGACGTACCACGGTCAGCGACGCAACCCGGTGCTGCTGGGGCGGGCGATGTGGACGCAGGCGCGGCGAGCTCGACGGCGACGAGGGAGCGCGCGTGCTGATGGACGACGAGGTGTCGTCGAGGTCGACTGCACGGACACCGGCAGCGCCGCCGACGTCGATACGCTCGATGACCTGCGCGAGGCCGAACGGCTGCTGGAGGCGAGATGAAGCTGGAGAACGAGTTCCGCGTCGACGTGCCTGTCGACGAGGCGTGGCGTGTGTTGCTCGACGTCGAGCGCATCGCGCCGTGCATGCCGGGCGCGCAGCTCCAAGAGGTGGAAGGTGACGAGTACCGCGGGATCGTGAAGGTCAAGGTCGGCCCGATCACGGCGCAGTACAAGGGCGTAGCGCGCATCACCGAGTCCGACGACATCAACCATCGCGCCGTCATCCGAGCCGAGGGCCGCGACACGCGTGGTCAAGGAAACGCGTCGGCGACGGCGACGGCCGTCCTGCAGCCCGATGGCGACGGCACCCGTGTCAGCATCGACAGCGACGTCACGATCACCGGCAAGGTCGCCCAGTTCGGGCGGGGTGTGATCGCGGACGTGTCCGCAAAGCTCCTCGATCAATTCGTCGCCTGCCTCGAGCGCGATGTGCTGTCGTCGGCTGGTGAACGTCCCGCCTCGAACGAGGTCGCCGAGAGCGGCAACAGCGCGGACGATCGACGCCCCCGAAGCCGAGCCCGTCGACCTGTTGCGCACCGCGGGAGCGCCTGTGCTCAAGCGCGTGGTCCCCGTGGCCGCCGCGGTTGTCATCGTGATCGTGGTGGTGCTGATCCTGCTCCTGCGCTGACCCGAACGTCCGACCCGGGGTCCACCACCCGTGGGGGTCCTCCCGGTAGCGTCGAACCCATGTTCGACGCCGCCGGCCCCGTGCTCGGCATCGATCCCGGCGTCTCGCGCTGCGGCTACGGCGCCGTGGCGCGCGGATCGGGCGGAGCCCTGGTCCCGCAGGCCTTCGGGGTGATCCACACCGAGCCCGAGGCCGCGTTGCCCGAGCGGCTCGCCGTCCTCCAGCGGGAGCTCGACGGGCTCGTGCGCGACCTTGCGCCGTGCGCGCTGGCGGTGGAGCGTGTGCTCTTCCAGGTCAACACGCGGACCGCGATGTCCGTCGGGCAGGCCAGCGGGCTCGCGCTCGCGGCCGCGGGCCGCACGGGCGTGCCCGTGTTCCACTACAGCCCGAACGAAGTGAAGCTGGCCGTGACCGGCGACGGCACCGCCGGCAAGGCGCAGGTGCAGGCGATGGTGGCGCGGCTGCTCGTGCTCGCGCAGCCACCCCGTCCGGCCGACGCCGCCGACGCGCTCGGTCTCGCGGTGTGCCACCTCGGCTCGGCCGGCTTGCGCACCGCGCCTCGGCGCCGAAGGCCCCGCCTCCGACAGGCTCACGCGCGCCGTCGGCGCCGCGCTGGCGAAGGAGTCCCGCGAGTGATCGGGTCGGTACGCGGCGAGGTTCTCGAGCGCTCCGCCACCGGCGAGGTGCTCGTCGAAGTGGGCGGGGTCGGATACCGCGCGCTCGTCCCCCTGAGCGCGATCGCCACGCTCGAGCCCGGCGCCGCCGCCATGCTGTTCACGCACCTCCACGTGCGCGACGACTCGATGGTGCTGTTCGGGTTCCCGACCCGCGACGAACGCGACACGTTCGAGGTGCTCATCGGGGCGAACGGGGTGGGGCCCAAGCTCGCGCTGGCGATCTTGTCGGTGCATTCGCCGGGCGTGCTCCGCCGCGCGCTCGTCGACGACGACCTCGACGCGCTGACCTTGGTGCCGGGGGTAGGGAAGCGCACGGCGCAGCGGTTGATGATCGAGCTCAAGGCGCGCCTCGAGGTACCGGCGCTCGAGCACGCCGACGCGGCGTCGACCCCGCCGTCGGGACGCGCCGAGGTGCGCGCGGCGTTGTCGGGGCTCGGCTACCAGTCCGACGAGGTGCGCGACGTCCTCGCCCAGCTGCCCGACGAGGGGCCGGTCGAAGATCTCTTGCGGAACGCGCTGAAGCTCCTGGCGGTCACGCGTGTCTAGGGAGGAGCTGCTCAGCCCGGGCGCCGACCCGATCGAGCGGGCCGAGGAGACCACGCTGCGCCCGCGCCGCCTCGACGAGTTCGTGGGCCAGGAGCGCCTGAAGGAGCACCTCGAGATCCTCCTCGCGCGCGGCGCGCCAGCGAGGGCAGGCGGTCGACCATCTGCTCTTCGCGGGACCGCCGGGAACCGGCAAGACGTCGTTGGCCGGCATCGTCGCCGCCGAGCTCGGGGTCGCGCTGCGCGTCACCAGCGGGCCCGCGCTCGAACGAGCCGGCGACCTCGCCGCCATCCTCACCAATCTCGACGACGGCGACGTGCTCTTCATCGACGAGGTCCACCGTCTCCCGCGCGCCGTCGAAGAGGTCCTCTATCCGGCGATGGAGGACTTCCAGCTCGACATCGTCATCGGCAAGGGGCCGTCGGCGCGGTCGATCCGCCTCGACTTGCCGCGCTTCACGCTCGCCGGTGCCACGACCCGGACGGGGCTCATCACCGGTCCGCTGCGCGACCGCTTCGGCCTCGTGTCCCGCCTCGACTACTACGAGGCCGAGGACCTGGTCACGATCCTCGAGCGCGCCGCCGGCATCCTCGGCGTGCCGCTCGAGTCGGAAGGCGCACGCGAGATCGCCGGGCGCGCCCGCGGCACTCCTCGCGTCGCCAACCGCCTGCTCAAGCGCGTGCGCGACTACGCCGAGGTACGCGGCGACGGGACGGTGAGCGCGGCAGACCGCCCGTGCCGCCTTGACGCTGTTCGAGGTCGACGAGCGCGGCCTCGACAAGGTCGACCGGTCGATCCTCACCGCGCTGTGCGAGACGTTCGCCGGACAGCCCGTCGGGCTCAACACGCTCGCGGTCGCGGTCACGGAGGAGGCGGAGACCGTCGAGGACGTCTACGAGCCGTTCCTCCTCAAGGAGGGCATGCTCCAGCGAACGCCGCGGGGCCGCGTCGCGACGGCCGCCGCGTACGCGCACCTCGGGCTCGACGTGCCCTCCGAGACCGCCGCCGGCCCGAGCCTCTTCGAGCCCTGAGGCCCCGCACCTGACCCTCTGAGCACAACAGGGTTCCGCTAGCATCGATTTTCGGTTCCGGCTCCAGCCCGCAACCCACACTCGATGCCCGTAGCCCTCCTTTACCTCGGCATTCTCGTCGCCGCGTTCCTCCTGCTGATCGTCCGACCGCAGCGGAGGCAGATGGCCGCGCACCGGGCGCTGGTGGCCAGCCTGCAGGTGGGGGAGGAGGTCGTGACGTCCGGCGGGATCTACGGGACGATCCGTGGTCTCGACGACGGGACGGTCGACCTCGAGGTGTCGTCCGGGATCGTGCTGCGCGTCGCGCGGGCCGCGATCGCGCAGCGCGTCGGACCGGACCAGGAGCCGGACGAGGCCACGGAGCCCGGCGAGGAGGGCGCAGGCGACGACCGGGGCGAGGGCGACGGCCAGAGCCCGCGGAGCGAGACCTGACCGTGCGCAAGTACTGGGCCTATCTCATCGGGACCGTGGCGGTCGTGGTGATCGCGCTGGTCGCGACCCTGGTCGTCGGGAACAAGCCCGTCCTCGGCCTCGACCTCCAGGGCGGCATCTCGGTCCGGCTGTTCCCGGCGGGAAAGTTCAGCAGCAGCTCACTCGACACCGCCAAGAACATCATCGACCGCCGCGTGAACGGCCTCGGGGTGTCCGACGCCGAGGTCACCCGTGAGGGCAACAACATCGTCATCGACCTCCCGGGCGTCAAGGATCGCGACAAGGCGAAGCGCCTCGTCGGGCGGACCGCGGAGTTGAACTTCCGGCCCGTGCTGGCCGAGCTGCCGCCCACGGCGAAGGGGACCCCGCCCGCCGACGATGCGACGAAGGCGGCGATCGCGTCGTGTGACTCGACGGCGATCGGGGCGCTGACCTCCGTTCCGAACACGTCCGCCGCCGACGACAAGGCCGGCGCGTGCGTCGTCCTCCCGGGTCGGCCGCAGGAGAAGCAGCAGATCCGGTACCTCCTCGGGCCCGCCGCGCTCACCGGGAAGGACACCTCGGGCGCGAAGTCCGAGTTCCAGCAGGGCCAGGGGTACGCCGTCTCGCTGGACCTCAAGGGCTCGGGGCAGGACAAGTTCAACCAGCTCGCCGGAGCGTCGTTCTCGAAGCAGCCGCCGCAGAACAGCGTCGCGATCGTCCTCGACGGCATCGTGCAGTCGGCGCCGCGGTTCCAGACCGCGAACTTCGGCTCCGGGCCCGTGCAGATCACGGGGAGTTTCACGCAGGGTGACGCGAGCGACCTGGCGAACGTCCTGCAAGTACGGCGCGCTGCCCGTGAAGTTCGACGAGAAGCAGCAGACGGTCGAGAGCGTCTCGCCCACCCTCGGGAGCGACCAACTGAAGTCGGGCATTGCGGCGGGTCTCGTCGGGCTCGCGCTCGTGGCGCTCTACATGCTCCTGTACTACCGGCTGCTGGGCATTGTGGTGATCCTCGGCCTGGGCCTGAGCGCAGGCGCGACGTACGCCCTCATCGCGTACCTCAGTAACTCGGGGTTCAACCTGACCCTGACGCTCGCCGGCGTCACCGGACTGATCGTCTCGGTGGGGATCACCGTCGATTCCTATGTCGTGTACTTCGAGCGGCTGAAAGACGAGGTGCGGAGCGGGAAGACGGTCCGCTCGTCGGTCGATCGCGGCTTCACCCGCGCGTTCCGGACGATCCTCGCCGCCGATCTCGTCTCGCTGATCGGCGCGGGCGCGCTCTACGTCCTCGCGACGGGCTCGGTGAAGGGCTTCGCGTTCTTCCTCGGCCTCTCGACGATCCTCGACCTGCTCGTCTCCTACTTCTTCATGCACCCGCTGGTCGTGATCCTCGCCCGACGCCGGGCGCTGGTCCGCGTCCCGGTGGTCGGTATCGCCTCCGGACTCGACGCGAAGGAGGCGACGGCGTGAGCCCGCGGCTCGACGGCCGCCGGCACACGCCGGCGGACTTCTACCACGAGCGGACCAACTTCGACTTCACCGGGCGGTCGTGGCGGTGGGCGATCCTCTCGGGCACGGTGATCGTCATCGCGCTCGTCGCGATCTTCACGCGCGGCCTCAACCTCGGCATCGACTTCGAGGGCGGGACGTCCTGGCAGACGCCCGTGAGGGGCAAGTCGGCCTCCGTTGCCGACGTCCGCAACGTGATCACGCCGCTCGGCCTGGGCGATGCCAAAGTGCTCGTGCTCAAAGGCGACTCCGGCACCTCGATACGGGTGCAGTCGAAGGACATCAAGCCGAACGCAGAGGACGCCGTCACCGACGCCCTGGCGAAATACGGCGGAGTCCAACGCACCGACGTGAGCGTGAGCACCGTCGGGCCCACGTTCGGCGATCAGGTGCGGAACAACGCGGTCAAGGCCCTGATCGTGTTCTTCGCCCTCATCGCGATCTACCTGTCGATCCGGTTCGAGATGGAAGATGGCCGCCGCCGCGATCGTCGCCGTCGTTCACGACATCATCGTGACCGTCGGCGTCTACGCGATCACCGGATTCGAGGTCACCCCGGCCACCGTCGTGGCCTTCCTGACGATCCTCGGCTTCTCCCTCTACGACACGGTCGTCGTCTTCGACAAGGTGAAGGAGAACGTCTCCACGCTCGGGACCGTTCGGGGCGACTCCTACTCGAACATGGTGAACCGGTCCATGAACCAGGTGCTCATGCGCTCGATCAGCACCTCGTTCGTCGCCGTGCT
This sequence comes from uncultured Actinomycetes bacterium, assembly GCA_963747195.1. Taxonomy (GTDB): domain Bacteria; phylum Actinomycetota; class Acidimicrobiia; order IMCC26256; family JACDBD01; genus JALZAA01. Next base: position 378,485 of record CAVVDV010000003.1, on the reverse strand, counting down.
CCCCGTGGCGTCGCTGCTGTTCGTCGGGTCCGGGCTGTTCGGCGCGCTGGCGTTGCGCGACTTCGCGCTGGCGCTGTTCGTCGGCCTGCTGACGGGGGCGTACTCGTCGATCTTCGTGGCCACGCCGCTCCTCGCCTGGTGGAAGGAGCGGGAGCCGCGCAACCAGGCGCTGCGCGAACGGTCGGCGGTGCAGCTCGCCCGGGCCGAGGCGTCCGCCGGAGCAGCGGTTCCCGCGCCCGTGACGACCGAGGCGCCGGAGCCCGAGCCGGAGCCGGCCCCGACTCCCGCTCCCGCCGGGGTCCCCGCCGCACAGCCTCCGCCGCGTTCCACGTCTCCACGACCGGCCGGGGGCCCGGCGCCGAGCACGCGCGCGCCTCGTCCCCGCCAGCAGCGGCGGCGCAAGCGGCGATGACCCTTCGCGCTCCGCGCTCAGGACCGCCAAGTAACCGCGGTGGCGGCGGCTTTGCCGACCGTCACCGCAAAGCCGGAGCTTGCGACGGCGCCAGTAGCCTTGATTCATGAGTAATACCGAGCCCCGGGTTGAGGTACGACCCGACCGGCGCTCGGTCCTGCCCTGGCGCCGGCACCACGTCGACGTCGAGGTGGCGCCGCTCATCGCCGCCTACCGCGACCGGCACCGCAAGGCCGACACCGCGCTGATCGAGCAGGCATTCGAGGTCGCCCGAGTTGCGCACGCCGACCAGGTGCGCCGATCCGGGGAGCCGTACATCGCGCATCCGCTCGGGGTGGCGATGATCCTCGCCGACCTCGGCCTCGACGACGTCACGATCGCGGCCGCGCTCCTGCACGACGCCGTCGAGGACACCACCGTCACCGACGAGGACCTCCACGAGCGGTTCGGGCCGGACGTCGCCGCCATCGTCGACGGGGTCACCAAGCTCGACCGGCTCCAGTTCGACTCCAAGGAGGCGCAGCAGGCCGCCACGCTCCGCAAGATGCTCGTGGCGATGGCCAAGGACATCCGCGTGCTGCTCATCAAGCTGGCCGACCGGCTCCACAACATGCGCACGATCTCGTCGCTGCCCGACTCGAAGCAGCAGCGGATCGCCCAGGAGACGCTCGACATCTACGCGCCGCTGGCGCACCGCCTCGGCATCGCCGACGTGAAGTGGCAGCTCGAGGACCTCGCCTTCGACGTCCTGCATCCGAAGCGCTACGCCGAGATCGAGCAGATGGTCACCCTGCGCGCTCCCGAGCGCGAGCAGTACCTGGAGCAGGTGCTGGCCGAGCTGCGCGCCCGCCTCGCCGGGTTGCACATCGATGGCGACGTGCGCGGCCGCCCGAAGAACTACTGGTCCATCTACGAGAAGATGGTCGTGCAGGGCAAGGAGTTCGACGACGTCCAGGATCTTCTCGGCGTGCGCGTCGTGGTGGAGTCCGTCAAGGACTGTTACGCCGCGCTCGGGTCCATTCACGCGATGTGGAAGCCGGTGCAGGGCCGGTTCAAGGACTACATCGCGATGCCGAAGTTCAACTTGTACCAGTCCCTGCACACCACGGTCGTCGGGCCGCAGGGGAAGCTCGTCGAGGTGCAGATCCGCACGGAGGAGATGCACCGTCGCGCCGAGTACGGCGTCGCCGCCCACTGGGGCTACAAGGAGAAGGACTCGCCCGCGCAGGACATGGTCTGGCTCGAGCGGATGGTCGACTGGCAGCAGGAGACCTCCGACCCCGGCGAGTTCATGGAGACGCTGAAGATCGACCTCGAGCAGGACGAGGTGTTCGTCTTCACGCCGAAGGGCAAGGTCATCACGCTGGCCGCGGGCGCGACGCCTGTCGACTTCGCGTACACCATCCACACCGAAGTCGGTCACCGTTGCATCGGCGCCAAGGTGAACGGCCGTCTCGTCCCGCTCGACTCCACGCTGGCATCCGGCGACACGGTCGAGATCTTCACGAGCAAGGTCGAAGGCGCCGGCCCGAGCCGCGACTGGCTCCAGTTCGTGCAGACGCCCCGAGCGCGCAGCAAGATCCGCCAGTGGTTCTCGCGGGAGCGGCGCGAGGACGCGATCGAGACGGGACGCGACGAGCTCGTGAAGGCGCTCCGCAAGGACGGCCTCCCGGTCCAGAAGCTGGCGCGATCGTCGGCGCTGGCGCACGTCGTCGAGGCGATGAGCTACGCCGACCTCGACGCGCTGTACGCCGCCGTCGGCGAAGGGCACGTCTCGCCGCGGACGGTCGTGCAGCGCGTCCAACGCGAGCTGCGCGGCGGCGAGGAGCAGCTGCCCGTCACGGTCCGCCGGCCGCCGCGCACGTTGCGGCGACGCACCGTGGGCGTCCACGTCGAGGGCCTCGACGACGTCATGGTGCGGCTGTCGCGCTGCTGCACGCCCGTGCCCGGCGACGAGATCATGGGCTTCGTGACCCGCGGTCGGGGCGTCTCCGTCCACCGCACCGACTGCGCCAACGCCGCCGGTCTGGCGGCGCAGGCGCACCGCGTCATCGACGTCGACTGGGATCACGACCAGCCGGCCACCTACGTCGTGTCGGTCGAGGTCGAGGCGCTGGACCGGTCGCGCCTGTTGCGTGACGTCGCCCAGGCGCTCGCCGAGCACCACGTGAACATCCTCTCCTGCACGTCGCAGACGTCGAGCGACCGGGTCGCCAAGCTGCGCTTCGACTTCGAGCTCGCCGACCCGAGCCACCTCGAGTCGATCCTCGGCGCGGTGAAGCGGATCGACTCGGTGTACGACGCGTACCGGGTGCTGCCGGGGAAAGCGCGCGCATAAGGACCACGGGCGGCGGCAAGGGGGCCGGTACGATGCCGCAGTGCCGCAAGACGCTCGATCGAACGCCTCGCGGGACACGCAAGACATCATCCCGCCGGAATCGGCGCGTTGGATCGACCTCGTCCACAGGTTTGCGGAACGAGCCGGGCGGTTCGGGTACGACCTGCTGATCACTCCCGTGTTCGAGCACGTGGAGGTGTTCAACCGACTCGGCGAGTCGACTGATGTCGTGAGTAAGGAGATGTACGAGTTCACCGACCGGGGTGATCGGCGTCTGGCGCTGAGACCCGAGGGGACGGCACCGGTCGTCCGCGCGTACGTCCAACACAAGAAGCACGGACCGTGGAAGGTCTGGTACCTGGCGCCGCTCTTTCGGTACGAACGCCAGCAGAAGGGCCGCTACCGCCAGCACTGGCAGCTCGGAATCGAGGCGCTCGGCCTCGACGACCCGGACGTCGACGTCGAGGTCATCGCGTTCGGGCACGGACTGCTCCGGGACGTGGGCGTGCTGGGTGGCACGACGCTGCTCCTCAACTCGATGGGTGACCGCGCGACCCGGGCCGAGTACATCGAGGTCCTGAGCAGGTACCTGCTCGCGCACGGCGAGGGCCTGGGCGCCGAATTCCAAGAGCGAGTCGCAGCTGAACCCGCTGCGGATCCTCGACTCGAAGCGAGAGGACTGGCAGGACGTCATCGAGCGGGCCCCGCAGCTCACGGAGCACCTGAGCGACGCGTCGCGTGAGCACTTCGAGCAGGTACAGCGCGGGCTCGATGCGCTCGAGATCCACTACGAGCTGGCGCCCAGGCTGGTGCGGGGCTTCGACTACTACACGAGCACGACCTTCGAGTTCGTCAGCGAGCGCTCTCGACGCCGCGCAGAACGCGATCCTGGGTGGCGGAAGGTATGACAACCTCGCCGAGGAGATGGGTGGACAGCCGACGCCGGGAATCGGGTTCGGTATGGGGATCGAACGCTTGCTCATCGTGGAGGACGAATTGGGCGTGCGTCGCGCCACCGAAAGAGCGACTCGATGCATATGTCATCGACGAGCTCACGGGCGGTCGAGAAGCGCTCGCACTGACTCAGGAGCTGCGGGAGGCGGGCCTCCGGGTCGAACGGGCCTATGGAAACCGCTCCGCCTCGGCGCAGCGAAAGGCGGCGGAGCGGGCGCGACCGACTTTCATCGTCACGTTGCGGTCTGAGCAATTCGGCCGCGGGGACGTCGTCGTTCGGAAGCTGTCGGTGCGTCAAGCAGTTCGAGGTACCGAGGGATCAGATCGCCGGATGGCTCCGCGAACGAAGCGAGTTCGACCGATGATGCGGACGCACCGGTGCGGCGACCTGCGCACCGAGCACATCGGCGAGAAGGTCAGCGTGTGCGGCTGGGTGGCGAGCCGTCGTGACCACGGCGGGGTCGTGTTCCTCGACGTGCGCGACGCCGCCGGGATCGTGCAGGTGGTCGTCGACCCGGACACGGCGGACGGAGCGGACCCGCACCAGCTGCGCGCCGAGTACGTGATCCGGGCCGACGGTGTCGTGCGGCACCGCCCGGAGGGCACTGTGAACCCCGAGCTGGCAACGGGGGAGATCGAAGTTGCCGCGACGCGCCTCGAGGTGCTGAACCCGGCGGAGCCGTCGCCGATCCCGCTCGAGCGCGTGGAGGCCGACGAGGCGCTCCGCCTCAAGTACCGCTACCTCGATCTGCGGCGCGACCGCATGCAACGGAACCTGCGCCTGCGGGCGGTGGTGAACGACGCGATGCGCCGCTCGATGATCGGGCAGGAGTTCGTGGAGATCGAGACGCCGGCGCTCATCGCGTCGACCCCGGAAGGCGCGCGCGACTTCGTGGTGCCGTCGCGGCTTCAGCCGGGTTCGTTCTACGCCCTGCCGCAGAGCCCGCAGCTGTTCAAGCAGCTGCTGATGGTCGGGGGCTTCGACCGCTACTTCCAGATCGCCCGGTGCCTGCGAGACGAGGACCCGCGCGCCGACCGCCAGTTCGAGTTCATGCAGTACGACATGGAGATGAGCTTCGCCGACGCCGACGACGTGATGGCCGTCGTCACGGAAGCGGTGCAAGCCGCGGTCGAGGCCGCGCGGGGTGAGCGGGCGCCTGTGTTCCGGCGCATGACGTGGCAGGAGTCGATGGACCGCTTCGGCGTCGACAAGCCCGACACGCGCTTCGGCCTCGAGCTCGTCGACGTGAGCGAGTGCTTCGAGGCGACGGAGTTCCGAGCCTTCCAGGCCGAGGCGGTGAAGGGCATCCGGGTGCCGGGGGAGGGGGCGATGGGGCGCGGGCGCCTCGACGCGCTGACCGAACGCGCGCAGCAGCTCGGCGCCGCCGGGCTCGTGTGGATGCGGGTGCAGGACCACGGGGGTCTCGACTCGCCGGTGGCGAAGTTCCTCTCGGAAGCCGAGCAGCTCTGCGTCGTCGACGCGCTCGGCGCCGAGCCCGGCGACCTGTTGTTGCTCGTCGCCGGCGCCCGGCGGCGCGTCGACGCCGTACTCGGTCAGCTGCGCCTCGACCTCGGCGCGCCCGCCCGTGACGGAGGGTGGCCTCCAGTTCGTCTGGGTCGTCGACTTCCCGCTGTTCGAGGGGATCGACGCTGAGGGGCGCCCGATCCCGGCCCACCATCCGTTCACGATGCCGCACCCCGACGATCTCGAGCTGCTCACCACCGCCACCGGCGACGAGCTCCTCCGCGCCCGCTCGCTCTCGTACGACCTCGTCGTCAACGGCTGGGAGCTCGGCTCGGGCAGCGTCCGGATCCATTCCTCCGACGTGCAGCAACAGGTGTTCACGCTGCTCGGGATCACGCCCGAGCAGGCGCGTTCCCGCTTCGGGTTCCTGCTCGACGCGTTCCGGTACGGCGCCCCGCCGCACGCCGGGTTCGCGATCGGGATCGACCGGTTCACCGCCGTGCTGGCCGGGGAGGAGAACATCCGCGAGGTCACCGCCTTCCCGAAGACACAGTCCGGCGCCGACCCCCTCACCGGCGCCCCGTCGCCCCTGGAAGCGAGCCAACTCGCCGAACTGGGTCTGCAGGTACGCCCGAGGCCGAAACGCAGCTGACCCGTACCATCGTCCGGTGAGCAAGGATCTGTTCGCTTCGGCGCGCGACGAACGGTTGCACGAGCGCGCGCCGTTGGCGGCGCGGCTGCGGCCGCGCACGCTCGACGAGGTCGTCGGGCAGGAGCACCTGCTCGGACCGGGGCGCCCGCTGCGGGTCCTCATCGAGGGCGACCGCCTGTCGTCGGTCGTGTTGTGGGGACCGCCCGGCACGGGCAAGACGACGATCGCCCGGCTCATCGCCGGCGTCACCGCCAAGGCGTTCGAGCCGCTGTCGGCGGTCAGCGCCGGCGTCAAGGATGTCCGCGAGGTCGTCGACCGTGCACGCGATCGGCTCGGCGAGCACGGCCAGGGCACGATCCTCTTCCTCGACGAGGTGCACCGCTTCAACAAGACCCAGCAGGACGCGCTGCTCCCGCACGTCGAGGAGGGCCTCATCGTCCTGATCGGCGCGACGACGGAGAACCCGTACTTCTCCCTGACCGGACCGCTGCTGTCGCGATCGACGCTGTTCCGGCTCGATCCCCTCGAGCCCGACGACATCCGCACGCTGCTCGAGCGCGCGCTGACCGACAGCGAGCGCGGCCTCGGCGACGCCCACCTCTCCGTCGACGCCGACGCGCTCGATCACCTGATCGGCCGGTCGGAAGGCGACGCCCGCCACGCGCTCACGTCGCTCGAGGTGGCCGGCGCGCTCGCCGCCGAGGACGACCGCAACGAACGTGACCCTCGCCGACGCCGAAGCGGCGCTGGCGTTGCGCGCCGTGCGCTACGGCGACGACGAGCACTACGACGTCTTGTCCGCGTTCATCAAGAGCATCCGCGGGTCGGATCCGGATGCGGGGCTGTACTGGCTGGCGCGCATGCTGGAAGCGGGGGAGGACCCGCGTCTCGTCGCCCGCCGGCTCGTGATCCTCGCGTCCGAGGACATCGGCATGGCCGACCCGCAGTCGCTGCTGGTCGCCGACGCCGCCGCCCGTGCCGTCGAGTTCGTCGGCATGCCGGAAGCGCGTCTCAACCTCGCCCAGGCCGTCATCCACCTCGCGCTCGCACCGAAGTCGAACTCCGTGATCGCAGGGATCGGCGCCGCGATCGAGGACGTGCGCGACCGGCCCACGGGAGCCGTGCCGGTGCACCTGCGGGACGCCAGTTACCCTGGCGCCGGCAAGCTCGGCCACGGGGAGGGTTACGTGTACCCGCACGACGCGCCGGCGGGGTGGGTCCCCCAGCAGTACCGGCCCGCTGAGGTGGAGGCCCGCGTGCTACTACCGACCCGGCGCGCAGGGCCGTGAGGCCGAGCTGGGCGAGCTCCTCGAGCGGCGGCGGACGCGCCGCGAAGCGGAGGGCGAGCACTCCGGCGACCACGACGACGACCGCGACGACGTGGACGGCCCCTCGGGAGAGGCGTGACATGGTCAAGCGACTGTTCTGGCTGACGGTCGGCTTCTGGCTCGGCGTCGGCGTCACGATCCACGCGACCCGGACGCTTCGCCGCTCGGTCGAGCGGTACCTGCCGCCCGCGGCCGCCGACCGGCTCCGCCACCTGAACACCGCGCTCGACGACCGGGCGGCGTTGATCCGGGCCCGGCGTGTCATGCGAAGAGCAAGCTGAACGAGAAGGTCCGGGCGGTACGCTGGCCGCGTGCCACCGACCACCGCTGACGAGCTCCGCCGCGCCTTCCTCGACTTCTTCGTCGAGCGCGGCCACACGCGGGTCGAGTCGGCCAGCCTGATCCCGCACGATCCGACGCTGCTCTTCACGGTGGCCGGGATGGTCCCGTTCAAGCCGTACTTCGCCGGCGACGAGAAGCCGCCGTACCCGCGAGCGACATCGGTGCAGAAGTGCGTCCGCGCCGGCGGCAAGCACAACGACCTGGACGACATCGGGCGGACGAACCGCCACTTCAGCTTCTTCGAGATGCTCGGGAACTTCAGCTTCGGCGACTACTTCAAGGCTGAGGCCATCCCGTGGGCGTGGGACTTCTACACGGGCGCCCTCGGGCTCGATCCCGATCGGCTCTGGGTCACCGTCCACGAAACCGACGACGAGGCCGAGCGCGATCTGGCGCGACGTCGTCGGCCTGCCCGCAGGAGCGGATCCAGCGCATGGGCGACGCCAACTTCTGGCGCATGGCCGACACCGGGCCCGTGCGGGCCGTCCTCGGAGATCTTCTGGGACCTCGGTCCCGACGCTTCGGCGCGGGAGGGCGGCCGGCGCGCGGCTCCGAGGACCGCTACGTCGAGATCTGGAACCTCGTGTTCATGCAGTTCGACGCCCAGCCGGACGGCACGCTCACCCCGCTCTGGAAGCCCTGCGTCGACACCGGCGCCGGCCTCGAGCGGAACGCTCATGGTCTCCAGGGCGTCGACTCGATCTTCGACATCGACGTCTTCCGCCCCCTGATCGCCGAAGCCGCCGAGTCACCGGCGCCCGGTACCCGCTACGGCGGCGGCGGCGAACGGACGTCTCGCTCCGCGATCCTCGCCGAGCACGCGCGCGGTCGATGACGTTCCTCGTCAACGACGGCGTCGTCCCGTCGAACGAGGAGCGCGGCTACGTGCTGCGTCGCATCATCCGGCGCGCCGTGCGCCACGCGTACCGACTCGGCGCCGAGAACGCGGTGACTCCGGCGCTCGTCGACGCGACCGTCGAGGCCATGGGCGAGGCGTACCCGGATCTCGTCAAGCACCACGACGTCATCGTGAACGTCATCACGCGCGAGGAGGAGCGCTTCCGCCAGACGCTGCAACGCGGTCTCGATCTCCTCGACGGCCTGCTCGAGGACGGCGACGTCTCCGGTGAGCAGGCGTTCTTCCTGCACGACACGCTCGGCTTCCCGGTCGACCTCACCCGGGAGATCGCCGAGGAGCGCGGCCGCCGCGTCGACTACGACGGGTTCCGCGCCCGCATGGAGGAGCAGCGCACCGCGCCCGCGAGGCGGTCAAGGCCGACGGGGGAAAGGAGTCGGCGCCCGTCGAGCTGTACCGCGAGCTCGTCGACGATTTCGGCGAGACCGAGTTCACCGGCCGCCACGAGTACGAGACGACGGACGCCAAAGTGCTCGCCCTCGTGGGCGGCGGTGAGCGGCTCGCCCAAGCGGGGGAGGGCGCGAAGGTCGACGTCGTCCTCGACCGCACGCCGTTCTACGCCGAGTCCGGCGGTCAGGTGGGCGACACCGGAACGCTCGCCACCGGCGACGGCCGCACGCAGCTGCGCGTGCTCGACACGCAGTACGGCATTCCCGGCTCGCTCGTGTTGCACCGGGCGGAAGTCGTGCGCGGGCGAGCTGGCCGAGGGCGACAGCGTCACCGCCGCGATCGACGCCGAGCGACGCGACCGGATCCGCCGCAATCACACCGCGACGCACATCCTCCACTGGGCGCTGCGCGAGGTGCTCGGCCCGCACGTGAAGCAGGCCGGCTCGCTCGTCGCGCCCGACCGGCTGCGCTTCGACTTCAGCCACTTCCAGGCGGTCACGCCGGAGGAGCTCGACCGCATCGAAGCCCTCGCGAACCGCGAGATCATCACCGACGCGCCCGTCCGCCACTACGAGACGACCCGTGAGCACGCCGAGGCGATCGGAGCGATCGCGTTCTTCGGCGAGAAGTACGGCGACCTCGTGCGCGTGCTCGAAGCCGGGGACCACTCGGTCGAGCTGTGCGGCGGCACGCACGTCCATGCGCTCGGGTTCATCGGGCCGATCAAGATCGTCAACGAGCAGTCGATCGGCGCGAACCTGCGCCGGATCGAGGCGGTCACGGGCGACGTCGCCATCGATCGCATCCACGACGAGGAGCGGCAGCTGCGCCGGGCCGCCGAGACGCTGAAGGTCGCGCCGGCCGAGCTGCCCGACCGCATCGAGCAGCTCCAGCAGCAGCTCAAGGCGCTCAGGGACGAGGCCGAAGCGGCCCGCGCCCGCGAGGCGGTGGTCGAGGCGACCGCGCTGGCGGCGAGCGCGTCCGACGGCGTCGTCGCCGCCCGGCGCGACGGGCTCGACCCCGGCGAGCTCCGGCGGCTGGCCCTCGCCACCCGCGACGCCGTCGGCTCCGGGATCGTGGCGCTGGTCGGCCTGGCGCCCGACCGGAAGAAGGCCGGCATCGCCGTCGCCGTGACGAAGGAGCTCGTGGACCGGGGCGTCTCGGCGGCCGACCTCGCGGCCAAGGCGGCCAAGGCGCTCGGCGGTGGGACGGCCAAGAACGCCGACGTCGTCTCGGGCGGCGGTCCCAACGTGGGCGAAGTCGACGAGGCTCTCAGCCTCGTCCGCCGGCAGGCCACCGAGGCCGTCGCCAGCGCGTCGCGTCTGACGGCGGAGCGGGAGCGCATGGGACGGGTCCTCGGCGTCGATCTCGGCTCACGCCGGATCGGACTGGCGCTCTCCGATCCGGCCGGGCGCGTCGCGACCCCGCACGGCATGATCGAGCGAAGCGGCGACCCGCCGTCGACCGTCGGAAGATCCTCGCCCAGGCGCGCGAAGCTGACGCCTCCCGCGTCGTGGTCGGGCTCCCGCTGTCGCTCTCCGGCGACACCGGCCCTGCCGCGAGGGCGGTCCTCGAGGAGGTCGACGCCCTCCGCGCGCTGGCGGGCGAAGAAGTCACGGTGGAGACCCACGATGAAAGGCTCACGACGGTGATCGCCGAACAGGGCATGCGGGAAGCACGGGTGCCGCGCCGCGCCCGCCGGCGGACCGTCGACTCCGCCGCCGCCGCCGTGATGCTGCAGTCGTATCTCGAGACCGCTTCGTGAGCCCTCTCGACGACGACGGAAGGGAGAGGCCCGGCCGGGTGAGCCCGGGAAATGGCCCCAAGCAGCCCGGGCCGTCCGTGCCCCCGGGCTCACGCCGCCCGCCTCCGTCGGGACGCGGCCCCGACCGCCGTCTCGCCCGGCCGGCGGCACCGGCGCCGACGCCGACGACCGAGCGCCTCGAGCCACGCGTGGTCGAGGAGGACGACGAGCTCTGGGGTGAGACCGTCGACGACGGCGACTCGGCGCCGGGTGACGCCTCTGAAGGCGAAGCGCCTCCCGCCCCCGAGCGGGGGCGCCCTCGCCGCCGCCGCCGCCGCACGTTCATCGCGCTGGGGATCGTGCTCCTGCCCATCATCCTGGTCCTGGGCGCCGGCGGCTGGTTCCTCTACCAGCTGAACCCGCTGGGCGGCCCGGGCAAGCGCGTGAGCGTCGACGTCCCGCGCCGTACGGGCAACGCCGCCATCGGGGACCTCCTCGAGAACAAGGGCGTCATCGGCTCGTCGCAGGCGTTCCAGATCTACGTCGGAGTCACGCGCGCCGGGCCGTTCGTTCCCGGTCACTACACGATGCGGGAGAACCTCGGCGTCCGCGACGCCGTCAGCATCCTCAAGTCCGGGCCGGCGAAGGGGCCGCAGTTCAGGCTCGTCCTGCCGCCCGGCCTCACGCTGGCCGCGGTCGCCGACCGCGTCGGCATGCTGCAGGGCCACAACCGCGACACGTTCCTCCAGGTCGCGCAGTCGGGTGCCGTGCGCTCGAAGTACCAACCGCCCGAGGTGACGTCGCTCGAAGGGCTGCTCTACCCCGACACGTATTTCGTCTCGAAGGACGAGACCGACCAGCAGATCCTCACCCGGCTCGTGTCGGCGTTCGATCAGAAGGCCGACACGATCGGGCTCTCGGGACCGAACGCGGCCGGGATGACCCCGTACCAGACGGTCGTAGGCCGCGTCGCTCATCGAGCGAGAGGCGAAGCTCGACGAGGACCGGCCGCTGATCTCGGCCGTGATCCACAACCGCCTTGCGGCGGGGATGCCGCTCCAGATCGATGCCACCGTGTGCTTCGCGAAGGGCGGCTGCAACGCGGCACCGACCGCGGCCGACCTCGCACTCGATTCGCCGTACAACACGTACAAGGTGGCGGGCCTGCCTCCCACGCCCATCTCGAACGTCACGTTGAAGTCGCTGCAGGCGGCCCAGAACCCGGCGCCGGTGCCCTACCTCTACTACGTGCTCAGCGACAAGAACGGAAAGCACAAGTTCGCGACCACTCCTGAGGAGCACAACAGGAACGTCGAGGAGGCCCGCCAAAAGGGACTGCTGTGAACAACGGCCGGGCGATCACGGGCTCCACTCGCATCGTCGGCGTGATCGGTGATCCTGTCGGGCATTCCCGATCGCCGGCGATGCACAACGCCGCGTTCGACGCGCTCGAGCTCGACTGGGTGTATGTCGCGTTCCCCGTTCGTCGCGGTGATGGCGCGGCGGCGGTGCGGGCCGTGGCGACGCTCGGCCTCGCCGGCCTGAACGTCACCATGCCGCACAAGGCGGATGCGGCCGTGGCGTGCGACGACCTGTCATCCGAAGCTGCCGCGCTCGGCGCCGTCAACACGGTCGTGAACGCGGACGGGACGCTTGCCGGTCACTCCACCGATGGTGACGGCTTCCTCGCGCGCGCTCGATGACGAGGGGATCGCGGTCGCCGGGCGACGCGCCGTCGTCGTCGGGGCCGGCGGCGCAGGCAGGGCGATCACGCACGCGCTCGGACGCGCCGGCGCCCACGTCACGGTCGCAGCCCGCCGTCCCGACGCGGCCCGAAGCGCGGCCTCGCTGGCCCCCGGCGGGGTCGCTGCCGCTCTCGACGAGCTGGCCGTCGAACGCTTCGACCTGGTCGTCAACGCGACGCCGGTCGGGATGGACGGCGAGCCGCCGCCGTTCGACACCGCGCGGCTCCATGACGGCCAGTTCGTCTTCGACACGGTGTACCCGGTCGAGACGCCGCTGCTGCGCGCAGCCCGCGGGCGCGGAGTGCGCGCCGCCGGCGGTCTCGGCATGCTCGTGCACCAGGGCGCCCTGTCGTTCTCGCTGTGGACCGGCGTCGAGCCACCGCTGGAGGTGATGCGGGCCGCGGCGTCGGCCCGCCCGAAGTAATGCGGGCGGCTGCTCCGGTCGACACGTGACCGCGGCGGTCGTCACGGTCTGCGCTGTCGCCGGCCTCGTCGCCGGGCTCGGCCTCGAAGTCGTCGTCGAGCGCGTTCCGCAGCGGGAGCCGCTGACCGGGTGGAGTCGCCGCGACTTGCACCCGGCCCGGGCGTCGCTGCTCGCGGGAGTCACGGTGGCGCTCTTCGTCGGGCTGGCCGTTCGGTACCACGATTCGTGGGCGCTGCCCGCGTTCCTCGCGCTGGCGGCCGGCCTCGTCGCGCTGTCGGTCATCGACCTCGAGCACTTCCTGTTGCCGAACCGGATCGTGTACCCGCTCGCGGTCGCCACCCTTGCGCTCCTTGCTCTCGCCGCGCTGGGCGACGACGCCTGGGCCGCGTTCGGTCGAGCGATTCTCGGGGGTGTGGTCGCGACCGTCGCGCTCGGCGCGTTGCATCTCCGTGTCGCCGCGGAGCATGGGCTTCGGCGATGTGAAGCTCGCGTTCGTGCTCGGTCTCGTCCTCGGGTGGCTCGGCTGGAGCGAGCTCGTGCTCGGGCTGTTCTGCGGGTTCCTCGCCGGCGCGCTGGTCGGGCTCGCCCTCATCGTCCTCCGTCACCGCGGGCGAAAGGACCACCTGCCCTTCGGTCCGTTCCTCGCGTTCGGGACCTTGGTCGTGCTCCTCTGGGGCGACGTCATCCTGCGCTGGTACCGCGGCTGACAGTCGCAACTTCCCCGGCTGCGGAACCGCCGACCGATACGCTGAGCAGCGAAAACGGAGGCAAATTGTTGCGCTACCTGACCGCGGGGGAGTCGCACGGCCCGGCCCTGGCGGTCGTGGTCGAGGGGCTTCCCGCCGGCCTGCCCATCACGATCGACGAGATCGCGGCCGAGCTGGCTCGACGCCGTCTCGGCTTCGGGCGCGGCCCCCGCATGCGGTTCGAGCGCGACGACGTCGAGTTCACCGGCGGGGTCCGGCACGGCCGCACCCTCGGGTCGCCCGTGTCGCTCGTGATCCACAACACGGAATGGCCGAAGTGGCAGGAGGAGATGTCGCCGGCGCCGGGCGTCACCGAGAAGCCGCTGCGCCAGCCCCGGCCCGGCCACGCCGACCTCGTCGGCATGCAGAAGTACGGGTTCGACGACGCCCGCAACGTCCTCGAGCGGGCGAGCGCGCGCGAGACCGCGGCGCGCGTCGCCGCCGGGTCCCTGGCCAAGGCGCTCCTGTCGCACCTCGGCACCGAGGTCGTCAGCCACGTCATCCAGCTGGGGCCGGTGCGAGCGGCAGAAGACCGGCGGCCCGTCCCGGCCGACCTGCCCCGCGTCGACGAGTCGCCCGTGCGCTGCTTCGATCCCGACGCCGAGGCGGCGATGATCACGGAGATCGAAGCGGCCGCGAAGGCCGGCGACTCTCTCGGCGGCGTGGTCGAGGTGCTCGGCTACGGCGTGCCGCCCGGCCTCGGGTCGCACGTGCACTGGGACCGCCGCGTCGACGGCCTGATCGCCCAGGCGCTCATGAGCATCCAGGCCATGAAGGGCGTCGAGATCGGCGACGGGTTCGCCGGCGTCGCCCGCCGGGGGAGCGAGGCGCACGACGAGATTCTCTGGAGCGAGGACGACGAGCGCTACGAGCGCGGGTCGAGCCGCGCCGGGGGCGTCGAGGGTGGGATGACGACGGGGAGCCTGCTCGTCGCGCGCGTCGGGATGAAGCCGCTGTCCACGTTGAACCGGCCCGTCCTGCGCACCGTCGACGTCGAGACGAAAGAGGAGACGGTCTCGTTCAAGGAGCGCACCGACGTGACGGCCCTCCCCGCGTCCGGTGTCGTCGCCGAGACGATGGTCGCGCTCGTCCTGGCGTCCGAGGCCCTTCGGAAGTTCGGCGGCGACTCCCTCGACGAGCTGCTGCGCAATCACGCCGGGTACATCGCGTCGCTGCGAACGACATGAGCAACGACGGGGCCCGCCGTCACCTGGTTCTCGTCGGGCTGATGGGAGCGGGGAAGACCACGGTCGGCGCGGCGTGCGCGACCCGGCTCGCCCGACCGTTCGTCGACACCGACGACGTGGTCGAGGCGAACACCGGCATGACGGTCGCCGAGTTGTTCGCGCACGAGGGCGAAGCTCGCTTCCGCGAGCTCGAGCGCCAGGCGGTGGTCGATGCCTGCGCGACGCCGGCGCCGGCGGTGATCGCGTGCGGCGGAGGCGCCGTCGTCGACGCCGACAACCGCCGCCGCCTCCACCAAGCGGGTTTCGTGGTGTGGCTCCAGGCCGCGCCGGCGACGCTCATGGCGCGGGTCAAGACCGGCTCCGGACGTCCGCTCCTCGATGGACGCGGCACCGCCACGCTCGAGCGGCTCGCAGTCGTGCGCGCGGCCGCCTATGAGGCCACCGCCGACGCGCTGGTCGACACCGACGGCCGCACCATCCACGAGGTCGTCGACGCCGTGCTCGAGGTGTACGCGCCGTGAAGCGAGTCACCGTCCGAGTCGACCCGCCCTACGACGTCGTCGTCGGCCCGGGCGCGCTCGGCGAGCTCGGCGCGTTGCTCGCCGGTCGCCGCCGCGTGGCCGTCGTGAGCCAGGCCACGGTCGCCGAGCACCATGCCGACGCCGTGCGCACCGGCGCGCCGAACTCCGAGCTGTTCCTCATCGGCGACGGCGAGCCGGCGAAGACGCTCGCCACCGTCGAACGCCTCGGCCGGGACCTCTCGGCCTGGGGCCTGCTGCGCGACGACGTCGTCCTCGCGCTCGGTGGCGGCGTCGTCGGCGACGTGGCGGGCTTCACCGCCGCCGTGTACCACCGAGGCGTGGCTGTCGTGCAGGTGCCGACGACGTTGCTCGCCCAGATCGACGCCGCCGTCGGGGGAAAGACGGGCGTGAACCTCCCCGAGGGCAAGAACCTCATCGGGGCGTTCCATCAGCCGATCGCGGTCGTGGCCGACGTCGACACGCTCCGAAGCCTGCCGGAACGCGAATACCGGGCCGGGCTCGGCGAGGTGGCGAAGTACGCGCTCATCGCGCAGCTGAGCCGCGAGCACGTCGAGCTGGCCGAGATCGTCGAAGCGGACGCCGAGGCGCTTCGTGGCCGCAATCCCGACGCGCTCACGGAGCTCGTGTACGGCTGCGTCGAGCTCAAGGCCGACGTCGTCGCGCGTGATCCGGAGGAGCGCACCGGAGTGCGCGCGGTCCTGAACTACGGGCACACGTTCGCCCACGCGCTCGAGGCTTCGGGCGAGTACGACGACCTGCTGCACGGCGAGGCGGTCGCCGTCGGGTTGGTGTTCGCCGGCCAGCTGGCGGCGGCGCTGGGCCGCGTCGACGCCTCGACCGCCGAGCGGCACCGTCAGATCGTGTCCGCGCTCGGTCTGCCCGGCCGGGCGCCGGAGGGCCTCGACGCGGCGAAGCTGGTCGAGCTGATGCGTCGCGACAAGAAGGCGAAGGGCGGGCTCTCCTTCGTGCTGCCCGGTCCGAGTGGCTTCGAGCGGGTCGACGACCCGCCCGCGGCGGCACTCGAGCGCGCGCTCGAATCCGTCGGCGTGGAAGGCTGAGCGCGCGCATGGCGTCGATCCTGCTCCTCTCGGGGCCGAACCTGAATCTGCTGGGCGCGCGCGAGCCCGAGATCTACGGGCGCGACACGCTCGACGAGCTCGTCGGTGACGCGCGAGCGGTGGCGGAGGCGAACGGCCACTCGCTCGACCACGTCCAGTCCAATCACGAGGGCGACATCGTCGACGCCGTGCAGGAGGCGCGTGAACGGCACGCGGCGATCGTCATCAACCCGGGTGCCTTCACCCACTACTCCTACGCCATCGCCGATGCGCTCGCCGCGTTCGACGGGCCGAAGATCGAGCTGCACCTCTCGAACCCGTCTGCGCGCGAGGCGTGGCGGCGCACGTCGGTCGTCGCTCCCGTCGTCACCGGGACGGTGGCGGGCTTCGGCCGCCACGGCTACCGCCTCGCGCTCGAGGCGGCGGTCGCGTTGCTGAAAGAGGCCGGGTGACCGCCGCGCTCGCGCAGCTGCCCCCGATGGACGTCGCAGGGCGCGCCGAGCGGCTGCGCGGTCGCTTCGACCCGGCGGGCGTCGACGCGTTGCTCGTCACCCGGCTGCCGAACGTCACCTACCTCACCGGCTTCACCGGCAGCGCGGGCATGGTCCTCGTGGGGCCCGACGCGCTCGTCTTCGTCACCGACGGGCGCTACGCCGAACAGGCGGCCGAGCAGCTGGCGGCGGCGGGCGTGGAAGCCCGCATCGAGGTGCGGGTGTCGCAGGCGGCGCAGCGCGACGTGATGAGCGAGGCAGCGCGCGGCTATCGACGGCTCGGGCTCGAGGCGCACGGCGTCACGTGGGCGCAGCAGCGGGCCTTCGCGGGCGAGTGGTTCCCCGACGCCGAGCTCGTCGCGACGGAGCACCTCGTGGAGGACCTGCGGCGCGTGAAGGAGCCCGCCGAGGTCGCACGCATTCAAGCCGCCTGCGCGATCGCCGACGACGCCCTCGCCGTGGTCGCGCCCCGCCTTGCCGACGGGCCGACCGAACGGGAGGTCGCGCTCTGGCTCGAGCTCGAGATGCGGGACCGGGGCGCGGCCGGCACCAGCTTCGACACGATCGTCGCGTCCGGACCCAACGGGGCCAAGCCTCACGCGCGACCCTCGGGTCGTTCGATCGAGGCCGGCGAGCCGGTGGTGATCGATTTCGGCTGCATCGTCGACGGGTACTGCTCCGACATGACGCGCACGCTCAGCGTCGGCGACCCGGGACGGGAAGCCCGGCACGTGTACGAGGTCGTGCGCGATGCGCAGCAGCTCGGACGGGACGCGGTGAGCGCGGGCGCCGACTGCGCGCGCGTCGACAAGGCGTGTCGCGACGTGATCGACGCCGCCGGCTGGGGCGACGCGTTCGTCCACGGGACCGGGCACGGCGTCGGACTCGAGATCCACGAGGCCCCGCGGGTCGCCGCGACCGCCCGTGATACGTTGGCTTCCGGCTACGTCGTGACCGTCGAGCCCGGCGTCTACCTCCCCGGCGTGGGCGGCGTCCGCATCGAGGACACCGTGGTCGTCACCGACGATGGCGCGGACGTGCTCACCCGATTCTCCAAGGACTTCTTGCTGTGAGCGTCTCCACCAACGACCTGAAGAACGGCATGGCGCTCGATCTCCCCGAGGGCCTCGTGAGCGTGGTCGAGTTCCAGCACGTGAAGCCGGGCAAGGGCGGGGCGTTCGTCCGCACCAAGCTCAAGAACCTCCGCACCGGCGTCGGTCGTCGACAAGACGTTCCGGGCCGACGAGAAGGTGCCGCTCGCCGTCATCGACAAGCGCGAGATGCAGTACCTGTACCGCGAGGGCAGCTCGTACGTGTTCATGGACAGCGACAGCTACGAGCAGCTGCCCGTCGACGCCGGCGAGCTCGGCCAAGCCGTGCGCTACCTCAAAGAGGGCGACACGGCCGTCCTCCCCACCTACCAGGACCGCGTCATCGGGATCGAGCTGCCGGCCGCGGTCGAGCTCACCGTCACCGAGACCGAGCCCGGCGTCCAGGGCGATCGCGTCTCGGGCGCCCGCAAGCCGGCGACGTTGGAGACCGGCATCGTCGTGCAGGTGCCCCTGTTCGTCGAGCCGGGCGGGCGGATCAAGGTCGACACCCGGACGGGGGAGTACCTCGCCCGCGCGTGACGGGCGAGATCGGCGATGCCCACCAGACGCGAGGCCCGGGAGCGAGCCCTGAGCCTCTGCTACGAGGCCGACGTGCGCGGCCTCGACGCAGACGAGTTGCTCGGCGAGCTGCCGGCGCCGCCCGACGAGTACGCGGAGGCGGTCGTGCGCGGCGTGGAGTCCCATCGCGACGAGGTCGACGCGATCTTGCGCAAGGTCTCCGAGCACTGGGCGCTCGAGCGGATGCCGCTCGTCGATCGCGCCGTGCTCCGCATCGGCTGCTACGAGCTCGGCTGGCAGCGCGAGCTGCCGACCGGCGTCGTCATCAGCGAGGCCGTCGAGCTGGCGAAGCAGTACTCGACGAAGGACTCGGGTCGGTTCGTGAACGGCATGCTGGGCCGCATCGCCGAGGATCTGCGGGGCCAGGAGCCCGAACAACCCGAAGAGCCCGAGCAGCCGGCACCATGAGCACGGCGCCCCTCGAGGTCGAGGAGCCGCTCACCGACGAGGCGCTCGGGACCGACCGCCCGTGGATCGTCATCGTGTGGAACGACCCGGTGAACCTCATGAGCTACGTCGTCTACGTGTTCCAGAAGCTGTTCGGCTACTCACGCGAGAAGGCCACCCGGCTCATGCTGCAGGTGCACCACGACGGCAAGGCGGCCGTGTCGGAGGGGACGCGCGAGAAGGCCGAGGCCGACGTCGCCCGACTCCACGCGCACGGGCTGTGGGCGACGATGGAGCACCCGTCGTGAGCCCGAGCTTCGACCGGCGCGGCGAAGCAGTCGTGGTCACGCTCGAGTCGAACGAGGTGGAGCTGCTGCGCACGATCCCCGACGAGGTCCGCGGCGCGCTCGAGGCCCCGGCGTCCAAGGACGACCCGGTGCACAACCGGCTCTTCCCGTCCGCGTACCTGGATCCCACCGAGGAGAGCGCCGAGCAGGAGTGGCAGGAGCTCGTGCACCCCGAGCTGCTGCAGGGGCGGCTCGCGGCCCTCGAGCTCGTCTCGGCGACGCTCGACCGTGCCACGACCAAACGCGGGCGCGCCGAGGTCGAGCTCGCCCCCGAAGAGGTGGAGGCGTGGCTGAGTGTCATCAACGACGCCCGCCTCACGCTCGGCACCCGGCTCGGCGTCACCGAGGACGCCGAGTCCGACGCCATCGACCCGTCCGACCCCGAAGCTGCGGCACACGCCGTGTACGGGTGGCTCACCTGGTTCGAGAACGACCTCGTCGAGACCCTGCTCGGCTGATCACAAACGACACCGCGAGGTTCGACCGACCTTTCATAGGCGGCTGTGGCCCTCGAGCTCCGGACCTGGAACACAAGACGCGAGTTCGATCGCTTGACAAAATGGCGGAGCTCAATCGAGGGGCGCGGGGGCGGTGCATGACGTTGCGATCCAAGGTTCGGCGTGTGGCCGGGGCGGCGCGGCGTCGCATTCGGTCACGAGCACCCGACTGGTGGCGCGGAACACCGTGGGAGGAGATTCGAGCCGCCGGCCTGTTCGATGCCGACTGGTATCGCGGCGCATATCCGGGCGTGTCGGCGGCAGGCGTCGATGCGATGTGGGACTACGCGACCTGTGGCGCAAACGTGGGTCGCGACCCGAACGCGATGTTCTCCTCGCATTGGTATCTCGCGACCTATCCGGACGTGGCAGCCAACGGCATCAATCCGTTGGTGCACTACCTGGAGCACGGAGCCCGAGAGGGGCGTGACCCGAGCCCACGCTTCGACACCGACTGGTATCTGCGGGTGAATCCCGATGTACGGACCGCCCGTTCCAATGCTCTCGGCCACTACCTCCGCCATGGTGCGCTCGAAGGGCGACGACCTCGGCCGGTCTCACGGGTCGGGCTCCGCCGATCCACCGTCGATGTGGTGCTGGTCTCGGGTGAGCCTGATGCACCCGGGCACCGCTACCGCGTCGTCCGCATGGCCGACGCCGTTCGCCGACTTGGCGGGCGCGCGACCGTACTGACTGTTCCGCAAGCCGCGTCGTCGCACCTCGCCGACGTCGACCATGCCGACCTCGTCATGCTGTGCCGCACCGCGTGGTGCCCCGAGGTGGAGCGTGTGGTGCGCCGGTCCCGCCACGCGGGAGCGGTCCTGGTCTTCGACGTCGATGACCTCATGATCGATCCGGATATTGCGGTCACCGAAATCGTGGATGGCATCCGTTCCCAGAGCCTCACGGAAGAGGAAGCGCAGAAGTGGTTCGCCTTGATGCGCCGCACCGCGCAGGAATCGACGCGTGCATCTGTCCGACCGCTGAGCTCGCCGCCCGCTTGCGGGACCTCGGCTCGCCCACCTACGTCCTCCCGAACGGGTTCGACGACGACACCTTTGTGCGGTCCCGGTTGGCCGCCCGGCTCCGACGAGCGTCATTGCACGACGGGCTATGCCGGATCGGCTACGCAACCGGCTCCCTGACTCACCAGCGTGACTTCGCGGTGGTAGCCGATCCGTTGGCGAACGTGTTGCGGGCGAACTCGGGTGTTTGCCTCGTGCTGTACCGACACGCGCTCGACCTCGACGAGTTCCCCGCGTTCGACGACCTTCGCAACCAGGTCGAATGGCGCGACGTCGTTGCCCTCGAAGATCTGCCGTTCGAGTTGTCGCGATTCGACGTCAACCTGGCCCCCGTCGAGGTCGGCAACCCATTCTGCGAGGCCAAGAGCGCGCTGAAGTTCTTCGAAGCCGCTCTCGTCGACGTTCCCACGATCGCTTCGCCTACAGAGCCATTCCGCTCCGTCATCGTCGATGGCGTCAATGGGTTCCTTGCCGGCGATATGACGTCGTGGCAGAGACACCTCTCAGAGTTGGTGTCCGATTCGGAGCTGCGGCGGTCCATCGCGCGCGAGGCGCGACTCTCCGTCATGTGGGACTTCGGGCCCGAGCGGCGACTACAGATGGCGAAGGGCATCTTCGATCAGTTGCTCGAACCGGGCATTGCGGGGGCTGAGGCGTTCGGACTGGAACTGGCCCGCAGCCGCCGTCCTCGGACTCCAGCGCCTGCGGTGACGCGTCCGCGCACCGTATTGGGACGAGACCGGCTCCGTGAATCACGAGTCACTGTGGTCGTGCCCGTGCACGACTACGCCGATGTCCTCACCGAGGCCCTCGAGTCGGTGCGCACCCAGACGCTGCCGGATCTCGACCTCGTCGTGGTCGACGACGCCTCCACCGATGACTCCCGCGCGGTGGCAGAGGAATGGCTCGATACGAACGCCGGACGATTCAACCGCGTCGTCCTCCTCGCGAACGCCGAGAACGCCGGACTCGCGCGCGTTCGTAACACAGGTTTCGACGCGGCAGAGACACCGTTCGTGCTGCCACTCGATGCCGATAACGCTCTCCTTCCTGCTTGCTGCGAGAAGTTGGTCGGAGCACTCGACGAATCGGCGGCGGTGTTCGCCTACCCGCGGCTGCGGCACTTCGGTGAGGAGAGCGAGCTGTTCCCGGCTGATCACGTGCGCGGCTATCTGCCGTACGAGCCTCAGCGGCTGGTTGCCAGCAACTACATCGACGCGCTGGCGCTCGTACGCAAAGACGCGTGGCTCGCCGCCGGGGGCTACCGCGAAGGGCTGCTCGGCTGGGAGGACTACGACCTTTGGTGCCGTTTCGCTGAGCTCGGGCTACCCGGCATCCAGGTCCCGGAGGACTTGGCCTTGTACCGCGTGCATCACGCGTCGATGCTGCACACGCTCACGCACGACCAAGACCATCTTCGACAAGTGCACGAGTCGATCGTTCGTGACCATCCGTGGTTGCAACTCGAGCAAGCATCACGCGTATCCGCGGGCATGGATTTGTCCGTCGAGAATCGCGCCCGACCACTGCCGTCAATGCGCGCGACTCCACCCGTTCCGAGCGTGCGAAAGCTCAGACCATCGAGGCCGGCCGGCTCTCCGAGCGATCCCGCCGGCTCCTCCCGCAACTGCGGTGTCCGGAGACGGGTGAGCCTCTTACAGAGCTCGCTGAGGGCGGCGTGGCATCGGTCGACACGGGTCGGGTGTGGCCCGTGGTCAACGGAAGGCCGGTTCTCTTCCCCGGACTGGCCGACCCGGTCGTCTTCCCCCTCGAGCACCGGGGCAATCCGCTGCCGGTCCGAGCCCTCAGCTTGATTGCCGAGGCGAACGGCATGGTCTTGCATCTCAGTGGCGGCGGCACAGCCGCACGTCAGGAGCGCGTGGTCGAGCTCGACGGCGCCCTTTTCGACAGCACCGACGTCATCGGAGACGCCCACCAGCTCCCGTTTCCCGCTGACCACTTCGACCTTGTCGTTGCGATGAACTCCTTCGAGCACTACCGAGACCCCGGGCGGGTCGTCGAGCAGCTCGAGCGAGTACTCAAACCCGGAGGACTCGTGTTCGTGCGCACCGCTTTCCTTCAACCGCTCCACGAGGCACCGGACCACTACTTCAACGCGACAAAGCACGGCGTCGAACGATGGTTCGATCGATTCGAGACCGTGGACCTCCACGTGTCGGACAATTTCCACCCCGGCTACGCGTTGTCCTGGATTGCCTCCGACGCCGAGGATGCGCTCGCTCGTGACGTCTCTCGAGCCGCGGCCGACATGTTCCGCACCACCCGGATCGGGACCTTCTCCGACTTCTGGCGCGACGCCGATACCCGCGACGACGAGCGCTGGGAAGCTTTTTCGAAGCTGACCCCCTGCAGCCGCGAGCGCCTTGCCGCGGGCTTCGAGTACCTCGGTCGACGGTCGTCTTCACCCGTCGGGGATCCGTAAGGGCGGCCTCGGCGCGCAACGAGGTGCTAACCTCGTGAGGACCGTGAAGGGGATCCTGCGAGGTTCCCACGGAGGATGACGACGCATGACCGCGCCAATCGCCGGCGGGGGAGACCTCCCGGGCGACGACGACAACCGAGGCACGAACCCAGCGGCCCCCTCCGGGGGCCATTTGTTTTCTCTGCGGGCGAAGGTCTTCGACGCCGACGACCTCCGCCGGGCGCACACCCGCATCGC
Source organism: uncultured Actinomycetes bacterium (assembly GCA_963747195.1). Classification (GTDB taxonomy): domain Bacteria; phylum Actinomycetota; class Acidimicrobiia; order IMCC26256; family JACDBD01; genus JALZAA01. The sequence goes on along the minus strand of CAVVDV010000003.1, from coordinate 355,145 downwards.
GCACGAGATCGTCGAGCGCAACCACGGCGCCGACGACGTCGTGCTCGTCGGCCTCTACACCCGGGGCGTCGCCATCGCCCGCCGCCTCGCCGACGCGATCGAGCGGTTCGAGGACGTCGACGGTGCCGGTCGGCGCGCTCGACGTCGCCTTCTACCGCGACGACATCGGCCTGCGGCCGGTCGCAGCCGCTCGGCCCGACCGAGGTGCCCGTCGACATCACCGGCCAGGTCGTGGTGCTCGTCGACGACGTGCTGTTCACCGGCCGCACGGTGCGCGCCGCGCTCGACGCGCTCACCGAGCTCGGCCGGCCGCGGGCGGTGCAGCTCGCGGTCCTCGTCGACCGCGGCCACCGCGAGCTGCCGATCCGCGCCGACTACGTCGGCAAGAACCTGCCGACCACGCGCAGCGCGAAGACGTGCGGGTCCGCCTGGCCGAGGTCGACGGCGGCGCCGACGGCGTCGAGCTCTGGGGCGACCCGACGGAGGGGAGCGGAGTCGATGAAGCACCTGCTCTCGATCGACGACCTCGACCGCGCCGAGCATCGAGCGAGCTGCTCGACCTCGTCGGAGCTCGTTCGTCGAGGTGACCCAGCGCGACATCCCGAAGGTCCCGGCGCTGCGCGGGCAAGACGGTCGTGTCGCTCTTCTACGAGGACTCCACCCGCACCCGCCTCTCGTTCGAGACCGCGGCCAAGCGCCTCTCGTGCGACACGATGACCTTCTCGGTCGTCGACGTCGTCGGTGAAGAAGGGCGAGAGCCTGCTCGACACCGTGCAGACGATCGAGGCGATGGGCATCGACGCGATCGTCGTGCGCCACGCCGCGGCCGGCGCGCCGCACCGGGTCGCCGGCGTGGATCGACGCCGCGCGTCGTCAACGCCGGCGACGGCCGCCACGAGCACCCGACCCAGGCGCTGCTCGACGCTGCTCACGCTGCGCCGCCACCGCGGCGCCGTCGCTCGACGGCTGCCGCGTCGCGATCGTCGGCGACATCGCGCCACTCGCGCGTCGCGCGCAGCGACGTGCAAGGCGTTCGCACGCGCTCGGCGCCGACGTCACGCTCGTCGGCCCGCCCACGCTGCTGCCGCGATCGCTCGACGGCTGGCCGGTCACGGTGTCGCCACGACCTCGACGACGTGCTCCCCGAGCGTCGACGTCGTCTACCTGCTGCGCATCCAGCGCGAACGCCAGCGGCGCGGCGCTGTTCCCGTCGCTCCGCGAGTACACGCGCGCGCTACGGGCTCACCGTCGAGCGCGCGCGCGCGGCTGCAAGCCCGACACGCTCGTCATGCACCCGGGCCCGATGAACCGCGGCGTCGAGATCGCGGCCGAGGTCGCCGACGGCCCGCGCGTCGCTCATCACCGAACAGGTCGCCAACGGCGTCGCGGTGCGCATGGCCGTGCTCTGGTCGCTGCTCGGATCGGGAGGTCCGGTTGTCTGACCGTCCGGAGTTCGTGATCAAGGGCGGACGCGTGCGTCGACGCGACCGGCGAGCGGGTCGCCGACGTGCGTCGTCGAGGCGGCGTCGATCGCCGAGGTCGGCGCCGGCGCTGCGTCCGAGCAGGCGCGCGCCGTGCTCGACGCCGAGGGCTGCGTCGTCGCGCCCGGCCTCGTCGACCTCCACGTGCACTTCCGCGAGCCGGGCGACGAGGAGGCGGAGACCATCGAGACCGGCGCCCGCGCCGCCGCGCTCGGCGGGTTCACCGCGGTCGTCGTGATGCCGAACACCGAGCCGCCGCTCGACGACGCCGCGGTCGTCGCGTCGGTGCTCGCCGCCGGGCCGCGCGCGCCGCGTGCGACGTGCGTGTCGTCGGGCTGCATCACCAAGGGCCGCGCGCGGCGAGGAGCTCGCGCCGATGGGGGAGCTGTACGACCTCGGCGTGCGCATCTTCACCGACGACGGCGACTGCGTCGCCGACGCCGGCGTGATGCGGCGCGCGTTCGAGTACGCGCGCGCGCTGCCCGGCGCGGTGCTCGCCCAGCACGCCGAGGACCCGGCGCTCGTCGCGCGGCGGGCACATGCACGAAGGCGCGTGGTCGAGCCGGCTCGGGATCCCGGGCCGGCCGGCCGCGGCCGAAGACGTCGATCGTCGCCCGCGACCTCGAGCTCGCCGAGCTCACCGGCGCGCCGCGTACCACTTCCTGCACGTGTCGACCGCGGGCGCCGTCGAGCTCGTGCGCGCCGCGAAGGCCGCGGGCGTCCGCGGTCACGGCCGAGGCCGCGCCGCACCACTTCACGCTCACCGACGCGTGCGTGCGCGAGCTTCGACCCGGTGTTCAAGGTGCACCCGCCGCTGCGCACCGACGCCGACGTCGCCGCGATCAAGCGCGGGGCTCGCCGACGGCACCATCGACGCCATCGCCACCGACCACGCGCCGCACGCGCCCGAGACGAAGGAGCGTCCGTTCGAGGAGGCGCCGCCGGGCATGCTCGGGCTCGAGACCGCGCTCGCGCGTCACGCTCACCGAGCTCGTCGAGCCCGGGCGTGCTCGACCTCGTCGACGCGCTCGGCGCTGCTCTCGTGGCGGCCGGCCGCGATCGCCGGGCTGCGACGGCCACGGCGGCGCCGATCGCGCCGGGCGCGCCCGCCAACCTCTGCGTGTTCGACCCCGCCGTGCGAGTGGGTGGTCGACGCCGACCGGCTCGCGAGCCGGTCGCGGAACACGCCGTTCGCCGGCCGCAAGCTCACCGGCAAGGTCCGCCACACGATGCTGCGCGGCGACCCGGTCGTCGTCGACGGCGAGCGCACCGCGATGAGCACGCCGACGCGCTGCTCGTGCTCGCCGACGGCGACCGACGTTCGAAGGCGAGGCGATCGGCGCACGTCCGCACGACGACGGCGTGTCGCGACGGGCGAGGTCGTGTTCAACACCGCGCTCTCCGGCTACCAGGAGATCCTCACCGACCCGTCGTACGCGGGGCAGATCATCACCTTCACGTACCCGCACATCGGCAACTACGGCGTCAACGCCGACGACGACGAGAGCCGCGCGGCCGTTCTGCTCGCGGCGTCGTCGTGCGCGACCTGGCGCGCCGCCCCAGCAACTGGCGCGCCACCGAGCGACCTCGACGACGTTCCTGCGCGCGCCACGGCGTGCCCGGCATCGCGGGCATCGACACCCGCCGCCTCACCCGCCACCTCCGCGACACGCGGCGCGCTGCCGGGCGCGTTCGGCACCGACGAGGCCGCGGTGCGCGCCGCGGCCGCGGCCGCGGCGACCACCGACGGCATCGACCTCGTCGCCGACGTCACCACCGACCGAGCCGTACACCGTCGGCGATCGCCGACGCGCCGTTCCACGTCGTCGCCTACGACTTCGGGATCAAGCGCACGATCCTCGCCACCTCGTCGGCGTCGGGCTGCCACGTCGAGGTCGTGCCCGCGTCGACGCCCGCGGCCGACGTGCTCGCCCGCGAGCCCGACGGCGTGTTCCTCTCGAACGGGCCCGGCGACCCCGCCGCGGTCGCCGGCGCGGCCGACACGCGTCGCCGGCGCTGCTCGGCGAGGTGCCGGTGTTCGGCATCTGCCTCGGCCACCAGATCCTCGGCCTCGCGCTCGGCGCGCGACACGTTCAAGCTGCGGTTCGGCCACCACGGCGCGCAACCACCCGGTGCGCCACGTAGCCGACGCGGCCGGGTCGAGATCACGAGCCAGAACCACAACTACGCGGTCGACGCCGACATCGCTGCCCGGCGGCGTCGAGCTCACGCACGTGAACCTCAACGACGGCGTCGTCGAGGGCTTGCGCGTGCCGCGACGTCGCCGCGCGTTCAGCGTGCAGCACCACCCCGAGGCCGGGCCCGGGTCCGCACGACGCCGCGCTACCTGTTCGACGAGTTCACGACGCTTGATGACGGGAGCGGGCTAGCCATGCCGCGAGCGCGACCGACCTCGAGACGATCCTGCTCATCGGCAGCGGGCCGATCGTCATCGGCCAGGCCTGCGAGTTCGACTACTCGGGCACGCAGGCGTGCCGGGTGCTGCGCGACGAGGGCTACCGCGTCGTGCTCGTGAACTCGAACCCGGCGACGATCATGACCGACCCCGAGTTCGCCGACGCCACCTACGTCGAGCCGCTCGACGTCGCCGACGCCTCACGCGCATCATCGAGCGGGAGCGGCCCGACGCGCTGCTCCCGACGCTCGGCGGCCAGACCGCGCTCAACCTCGCGATCGAGCTCCACGAGGCCGGCGTGCTCGACGCGTACGGCGTCGAGCTGATCGGCGCGAGCGTCGAGGCGATCCGCACCGCCGAGGACCGCCACGCGTTCAAGGCCGCGATGAGCGAGATCGGGCTCGCGGTGCCGCCGCTCGGGCTTCGCGTACACGCGTCGACGAGGCGATGCGCGGTCGCGCGAGCAGGTCGGCTACCCGCTCATCGTGCGGCCCGTCGTTCATCCTCGGCGGCGGCGGCACCGGCATCGCGCACGACGCCGACGAGCTGCGCGCGCGTCGCCGACGCACGGCCTCGCCGCGAGCCCGGTCTCGGAGATCCTCATCGAGCAGTCGGTCGCGGGCTGGAAGGAGTACGAGCTCGAGGTCATGCGCGACCACGCCGACAACGTCGTCGTCATCTGCTCGATCGAGAACTTCGACCCGATGGGCGTGCACACCGGCGACTCGATCACCGTCGCGCCCGCGCAGACGCTCACCGACGTCGAGTACCAGCGCATGCGCGACGCCGTGTTCGCGTGCATCCGCCGCATCGGCGTCGACACCGGCGGCTCGAACATCCAGTTCGCGGTCGAACCCGCGAACGGCGACATGGTCGTCATCGAGATGAACCCGCGCGTGTCGCGCAGCGAGCGCGCTCGCGAGCAAGGCCACCGGGTTCCCGATCGCCAAGATCGCGGCCCGGCTCGCGGTCGGCTACCGGCTCGACGAGATCATGAACGACATCACCGGCGAGACGCCGGCGTCGTTCGAGCCCACCATCGACTACGTCGTCACCAAGGTCCCGCGCTGGGCGTTCGAGAAGCTGCCCGGCGCGGCGCCGGTGCTCGGCACGATGATGCAGTCGGTCGGCGAGGTGATGGCGATCGGCCGCACGTTCCCCGAGTCGCTCCAGAAGGCGCTGCGCTCGCTCGAGACCGGGCGCGCTCGGGCTCAACTGCGACCCGGCCGAGCGCGAGCTACGACGCGCATCGACCGACGACGAGCTCGTGCGCGCCGCGGCCGTCGCCGACGCCCGAGCGGCTGTTCCAGCTCGAGGCCGCGCTGCGCCGCGGTCGTGTCGGTCGAGCGGCTGCACGAGGCCACCGGCATCGACCCGTGGTTCCTCGACCAGATCCTCGCAGATCGTCGAGGACGCGCGACCGGCTCGCGCGAGCGTCGGCCTCGGCGACCTCGACGCGCGCGCGACTGGCGGCGGGCGAAGCGGCTCGGCTTCGCCGACGCGCAGCTCGCGTACCTCTGGGGCAGTCCGACGAGCACGACGTGCGCGCGGCGCGGCTCGCGGCCGGCGTGCGCGGTCACGTACAAGACCGTCGACACGTGCGCGGCCGAGTTCGCGGCGTACACGCCGTACCACTACGGCACCTACGAGGACGAGGACGAGGTCGCGCCGCTCGACGCAGCCCGCGGTCGTGATCCTCGGCAGCGGCCCGAACCGCATCGGCCAGGGCGTCGAGTTCGACTACTGCTGCGTGCACGCCGCGTTCGCGCTCTCCGACGCCGGCTTCGAGACCGTGATGGTCAACTGCAACCCCGAGACCGTCTCCACCGACTACGACACCAGCGACCGCCTCTTCTTCGAGCCGCTCACCGACGAGGACGTGCTGCAACGTCTGCGACGCGCTGCAGCGCCGCGACGGGCGAGCGCGCTCGCGGGCGTGATCGTCGCGCCTCGGCGGGCAGACGCCGCTGAAGCTCGCGCGCACGCTCGAGCGGCGCGGGCATCCCGGTGCTCGGCACGAGCCCCGACGTCGATCGACCTCGCCGAGGACCGCGAGCAGTTCAACGCGCTGTGCGACCGGCTCGGCATCCCGCAGCCCGCCGGCGGCACCGCGGTCGACCGCCGACGGCGCGCGCGCGATCGCCGACGGCGTCGGCTACCCGGTGCTCGTCCGCCCGTCGTACGTGCTCGGCGGCCGCGCGATGCAGATCGTCTACGACGACGACGGCCTCGACGCCGCGATGGCCGAGCTCGCGCACGCAGGGCATCGCTCGGGCGCGAGGGCGGGCTGTCGGCCGAGCGGCCGGCGCTCGATCGACCGGTTCCTCGAGGACGCGATCGAGGTCGACGTCGACGCGCTCCGCGACGCGCGCCGGCGAGGTGCGTCATCGGCGGCGTGATGGAGCACATCGAGGAGGCCGGCGTGCACTCGGGCGACTCCGCGTGCGCGATCCCGCCGCCGACGCTCGCGCGCCGGCGATCGTCGCGACGATCGAGGCGCACACGCGCGCGCTCGCCGACGCGCTCGACGTCCGCGGCCTGCTCAACGTGCAGTACGCGGTGAAGGACGGCCAGGTCTTCGTGATCGAGGCGAACCCGCGCGCGAGCCGCACGGTGCCGTTCGTGAGCAAGGCCACCGGCGTGCCGCTCGCCAAGGTCGCGGCGCGGGTGATGGTCGGCGCGACGCTCGCCGAGCTGCGCGCCGAAGGGCTGCTGCGCCCGCCGGCCGACGGCGGCCACGTCGCGGTGAAGGAGGCGGTGCTGCCGTTCAACCGCTTCCCCGACGTCGACACCGTGCTCGGCCCCGAGATGCGCTCGACCGGCGAGGTGATGGGCATCGACCGCTCGTTCGGGCTCGCGTTCGCCAAGAGCCAGGCCGCGGCGCGGGCAACCGCTGCCGCGATCAGGGCACGGTGTTCCTCTCGCTCGCCGACCGCGACAAGCCGGCCGGGCCTGGTCGCGGCCCGCCGCTTCGCCGAGCTCGGGTTCTCGCTCGTGGCGACCGCCGGGACCGCCGCCGCGCTCGCAGGCCGAGCGGCATCCGCGTCGAGGCGGTCGTCGGGCAAGGTCGGCGAGGCGACGGTCGGGCGTCGACGCGGTCGAGCTGATCTCGTCGGGCAAGGTCGACCTCGTGGTCAACACGCCCCGGGGCCGCGGGCCCCGCGCCGACGGCGCCCACATCCGGCGGGCCGCCACCGCGCACGGCGTCGCCGTGCGTCACCACGGTCGCCGCCGCGCTCGCCGCCGCGGCCGGGCATCGCCGAGTGGTCGCGCCACGAGCCCGAGGTGCGCTCGCTGCAGGAGTACCACCGCGACGGCCAGCTCCGGCTCGAGGTCTGATGGCGCGGCCGCCGTCGACGCCGCGGCCGCGGTGCGAGCGTCGACACGCGCGTGCGGCTCGGTGCCGCTCGAGCTGCCGAACCCGATCGTCGCCGCGTCGGGCACGTTCGGCCACGGCGACGAGGTCGCGCGCGCTGTGCGACCCGCCGCGCTCGGCGCGGTCACCGCGAAGTCGGTGGCCGCCGTTCGCGTGGGCGGGCAACCCCGCGCCGCGGCTGCACATGACCGCCGGCGGCGGCATGCTCAACTCGGTCGGCCTGCAGGGCCCGGGCGTCGACGCTGGATCGCGCACGACCTGCCCGCGCTGCGAGCGCGTCGGCGCGCGCGTGATCGCGTCGGTCTGGGGGCGCACGGTCGACGACTTCGCGGCGCGCGGCGAAGCTGCTCGCGCCCGCGCGCGACGAGCTCGTCGCGGTCGAGGTGAACGTCAGCTGTCCGAACCTCGACGACCGCGTCCGAGATGTTCGCGCACGATCGCCGACGCGCACCGCGAGCGTCGATCGCGCGCGGTCGTCGACGCGCGGGCTCGAGCTGCCGGTGTTCGCGAAGCTGTCGCCGAACGTCACCGATCTCGTCGACGATCGCGCGGCGCCGCGGTCGACGCCGGCGCGACCGGGCTCACGCTCGTCAACACGCGTGCTGGGTCTCGCTCGTCGACGCCGAGCACGCGCCGCCCGGTGCTCGGCGGCGGCGGCGGCGGCCTCTCGGGTCCCGCGATCAAGCCGATCGCGCTGCGCGCGGTGCACGACGTCACGCGCGCGCATCCCGGGCGTGCCGATCATCGGCACCGGCGGTGTGACGACCGGGCGTCGACGCGGTCGAGATGCTGCTCGCCGGGCGCGACGCGCGGTCGGCGTCGGCACCGCGACGTTCCTCGACCCGCGCGCGACGCTGCGCATCGCTCGACGAGCTCGTCGACTGGTGCGCGGCGCACGACGTCGCGCGCGTCGCGCGACCTCATCGGTGCGCTGGAGGACGATGACGCATGACTGACGACCGCCGCGCGACCATCTCGTCCTCGTGCTCGACGTCGGCGACCTCGACGACGCCGATGCGCATGCGCCGCGCGGATGGCGCCGTGGTTCGGCGATCGCGAAGGTCGGGCTCGAGCTCTACGCCGAGGCCGGGCCCGAGGCGTTCGACGCCTTGCACGCACAAGGGCTTCCGGGTGTTCGCCGACCTCAAGCTCCACGACATCCCGACCACCGTCGAGCGCGGCCGCGCGCGTGCTCGGCCGCCACGGCGTCGACTTCCTGAACTTCCACGCGGCCGGCGGTGTCGACATGCTGCGCGCCGGCGTCGACGGCCTGCGCGAGGGCGCGCGCGACGGCGGGCACGCGCCGCCGGTCGCGCTCGCGGTCACCGTGCTCACGAGCGACGCCGAACGTCGACGCGTTCGACGCACGGCTCGACGCCGCGGTCGCGACGCGGGCTGCGACGGCGTCGTGTGCTGCGGCGCACGAGATCGCGCGTGCGCGCGCGCGCCGCGACTTGCGCACGATGGTGCCGGGCATCCGGCTCGCCGGGCGGCGACGCGCACGACCAGGCGCGCGTCGGCGACGCCGGCGGACGCGATCGCGGCAGCGGCGCCGACTGGCTCGTCATCGGTCGCGCGGTCACCGCGGCGGCCGATCCCGACGGCCGCCGCGGCCGCGGTCGCCGACGAGGTCGCCGGCGGCGCTCGACGCGCTCGACCGGCTGACGCGCGACGGCCGTTCGCGGCGAGCCGTCGCCCGATGCGACGCGGCGCCGTATCGTATGCTGCACGGCTGCGTCGAACGGATGACTGCCGCGGCTGTCGCCGACCAGTCCGCTGCTCGGCCACGTGGAGGTCGCCGATGCCGCACCCGCCCCGCTCACCCCGGAGCAGCGTCAGGCTGCGCTCGAGAAGGCCGCGGATGCGCGCCGGCAGCGAGCGGAGGTGAAGGAGAAGCTCAAGACGGGCTCGCTCGACGCTCGAGCGAGCTGTTCGAGCAGGGCGACGCGCGACGAGATGCTCGCCAAGCTGAAGGTCGTGAGCGTGCTCGAGTCGCTGCCCGGCGTCGGCAAGGTGCGGGCGCGCCGGCATCATGGCAGGAGCTCGACATCAGCGAGAGCCGGCGGCTCCGCGGGCTCGGGCGCAACCAGCGCGAGGCGCTGCTCGAGCACTTCGCCGGATCGTGCGCGCAGCGCCGCTGGGCGTCCTGCTCGTCCTCGCCGGGCCCGTCCGGGGTCGGCAAGGGCACGGTCGTCGCGCGGCTCCTCGAGCGCGAGCCCGACCTCTGGTTCTCGGTCTCGGCGACGACACGCGCGCCGCGCCCGGGCGAGGTCGACGGCGTCGACTACCACTTCGTCGACCCGCGACGAGTTCGAGCGCGCTGCGCGACGACGGCGGGCTTCCTCGAGTGGTTCGAGGTCTACGGCGACCTGAAGGGCACGCCCCGGGCGCCGTCGACGAGCACCTCGCCGCCGGCGACGACGTGCTGCTCGAGATCGACGTCCAGGGCGCGCTGGCGGTGCGGGAGCGCGTTCCCGGACGCGCTGCTCGTGTTCGTGCAGGCCGCCGTCGCCGGAGGAGCAGCGCCGCCGGCTCGTCGAGCCGGGGCACCGACGATCCCGAGGCGATCGAGCGCCGCCTCGCCGCGGCCGAGGCCGAGGAGGCGCAGGCCGCCGACCGCTTCGACGCCGTCGTCGTGAACGACGACGCTGGATCGGGCCGTCGCCGAGGTCGCTGCTATCCTGGCGGCTCGCCGTACGGCACGGCGCGCGTCCCGCCGACTCCGTTCACCCGAGCTCGGGAGTCACCCACATGGCCGAACGCCGCGCCTCGCTCATGGAGCCCCGCATCGAGAGCCTGCTCGAGCGGGTCGACTCCAAGTTCACGCTGGTCACGCTCGCCGCGATGCGGGCCCGCGAGATCAACGACTACTACAACCAGCTCGGCGAGGGCCTCGGCAAGATCGTGCCGCCGCAGGTCACCTCGGTGTCGCGCAAGCCGCTGTCGATCGCGCTCGAGGAGATCGAGGTCGGCAAGATCGAGGCGCGTCCCGCTCGCCCGAGGAAGACGCCGAGGCCGACGCCGACGGCGGCCGAGCGCCGAGCCGGCGGCCGCCGACGGCCGTCGCGGCCGACGACGCCCGGGCCGAGCCGACCCATGGCCGACGGCCGACGCGCTGCGCGGCCGCCGTGTCGTCCTCGGCGTCAGCGGCGGGATCGCCGCGTACAAGGCCGTCGAGGTCTGCCGCCGGCTCGTCGACGCCGGCGCGCACGTCATGCCCGTGCTCACCGACGACGCGCAGCGCTTCGTCGGCGCGCTCACGTTCTCCGCGCTCGCGTCCGAGCCGGCGCGCACCTCGCTGTTCGACGGGCCCGAGCCGATCCCGCACACGCGCCTCGGCCAGACCGCCGACCTCGTCGTCGTCGCGCCCGCCACCGCCAAGCTGCTCGGCAAGTACGCGGCCGGCATCTCCGACGACCTGCTCACCGCCACGCTGCTCGCGACCCGGGCGCCGGTGCTCGTCGCGCCCGGCGATGCACACCGAGATGTGGGAGCACCCCGCGGTGCAGGAGAACCTCGCGACGCTGCGCGCGCCGCGGCGTCCACGTGGTCGACCCCGAGGCGGGCCGCCTCGCCGGCGGCGACGTCGGCGCCGGCCGCCTCGCCGATCCCGAGCGCGATCGTGGCCGCGGCCGCCGACGTGCTCGCGCGCGTCGGGCGACCTCGCCGGGCGTGCGCGTGCTGGTCACCGCGGGCGGCACCCGCGAGCCGATCGACCCGGTGCGCTTCGTCGGCAACCGCTCGTCGGGGAAGATGGGCTACGCGGTCGCCGAGGTCGCCGCCCGGCGCGGCGCCGCGCGTCACGCTCGTCACCACCATCGGCCGGCCGGTCGCCGCCGGGCGTCGAGATCGTGCGGGTCGAGACCGCCGAGCGAGATGCACGACGCGGTGCTGGCCGCGTGCGCCGACGCCGACGTCGTCGTGATGGCCGCCGCGGTCGCCGACTTCCGGCCCAAGGCGGCCGCCGACCGAGAAGCTCAAGAAGCACGACGGCGTCCCCGAGATCGTGCTCGAGCCGACCCCCGACATCCTCGCCGAGCTCGGCGCGCGCGAAGCGGCCGGCCAGGTGCTCGTCGGGTTCGCGGCCGAGACCGAGCGACGTCGCGAGCACGCGGCCGCCAAGCTCGCGGCGAAGCGCGTCGACCTCATGGTCGCCAACGACGTCAGTCGCCGCCCGACGCCGGCTTCGAGGTCGACACCAACCGGGCCGTCCTGCTCGACGCCGCCGGGCGCGTCGAGGAGACGCCGCTGCTCACCAAGGCGCGCGCTCGCCGACGTGATCCTCGACCGGGTCGCGCGCAGCTGCCCGGCTCCGCGACCGGACCGCGGCCGGTCGCCCTCGAGCCGACGATCCGCGAGAGGAGCACCGTGAGCAGGCTACACGTTCACGTCGGAGTCGGTCACCGAAGGCCACCCCGACAAGATGTGCGACCAGATCAGCGACGCCGTCCTCGACGCGATCTTCGAGCGAGGACCCGTACGAGCCGCGTCGCCTGCGAGACGCATGTGCACCACCGGCCTCGTCGTGGTCGCCGGCGAGATCAGCACCAAGGCGCACATCGACATCCCGCGCGCTCGTCCGCGACACGTCCGCGGCATCGGCTACACCGACGCGTCGTTCGGCTTCGACGGCAACACCTGCGGCGTGATCACGTCGATCGACGAGCAGTCGCCCGACATCGCGATGGGCGTCGACAAGGCCGTCGAGCAGCGCGCCGGCACCGGCGACCACTACGACGAGGTCGGCGCCGGCGACCAGGGCATGATGTTCGGCTACGCCTGCGACGACACCGACGACCTCATGCCGATGCCGATCTGGCTCGCGCACCGGCTCGCGCGACCGGCTCGCCGAGGTGCGCAAGGACGGCATCGCTCGACTACCTGCGCCCCGACGGCAAGACGCAGGTGACGCATCGACTACGAGGACGGCGTGCCCGAAGCGGCTCGTCGACCGTGCTCATCTCCACCCAGCACGCGCCCGGGCATCGACATCGACGGCGACGATGCAAGCCCGACCTCATCGAGCACGTGATCCGGCCGCTCGCTGCCCGAGCAGTTCGCCGACGACGACTTCGAGGTGCTCGTCAACCCGACCGGCAACGTTCGAGCTCGGCGGCCCGCACGCCGACTGCGGGCTCACCGGCCGCAAGATCATCGTCGACACCTACGGCGGCATGGCCCGTCACGGTGGCGGCGCGTTCAGCGGCAAGGACCCGACCAAGGTCGACCGCTCGGCCGCGTACGCGGTGCGCCACGTCGCGAAGAACGTCGTCGCCGCGGGCATCGCCAAGCGGTGCGAGGTGCAGGTCGCGTACGCGATCGGCGTCGCGCACCCGGTGTCGATCATGGTCGAGACGTTCGGCACGTCCGAGATCGACCCCGACAAGCTCGCCGGCGCTGGTGCAGGAGCACTTCGACCTGCGGCCCGCCGCGATCATCGAGCGGCTCGACCTGCGCCGCCCGATCTACCAGCGCACCGCGGCGTACGGCCACTTCGGTCGCCCCGAGCCCGACGTTCACCTGGGAGCACACCGACGACGCCGACGGTGCTCCGCAAGGCCGCGCGGAAGCGCTCGCATACGCCGAACCGTCGGGTCTGCCGGGTCCAGCCCGATCGTCACCGCCGTCGACGCGCGCGTTCGACTACCTCGTCCCCGACGACGCTCGCCGGCATCGTGCGGGTCGGGCACCATCGTGCGCGTCCCGCTGCACGGTCGGCGCGTGCGCGGCTGGGTCGTCGCCGACGACGTCGAGCCCGAAGCCGAGCGGTCGGAGCTGCGGCCGCTCGCCAGGTCGTGTCGGCGGGCCGCCGCCGGACGTGCGTCGAGCTGTGCCGGTGGGCGGCGTGGCGCTGGGCCGGCCCGCTGCCGTTGCTCCTCCGCTCGGCGTCGCCGCCCAACGTGGTGCCGCCGGCTGCAGACCCGGAGCTCGACACCGCGGTCTTCCTCGCACGCCGCGCCGGACGGTGTCGACACCGCCTCGTCGACGCGCTCATCGCCGCCGAGCGCGGCCTGCTCGCGTGGCCACCGGCGGTGGGCGGCACGACGTCGTCGGGGCGCTCGTCGCGGACGAGGGGTCGACGATCGTCGTCGCGCCCGACTCGAGCCGCGTGCGCGCGCTGGTCGACGATCTGCGAGGGCGCGGCCGGGAAGTGATCGTGACACGCGGCGAACGAGCCCGACGCGCGTGCGCACCGCGAGCGTGGAACCGGGCCCGGCCGGGGCGTGCGTCGTCGTCGGTGGCCGGGTCGCGGTGCTCGCGCCGGTTCCGGACCTCGCGCGCGATCGTCGTCCTCGACGAAGGCGACGAGGCGCTCGAGGAGGAGCGCGCGCCGACGTGGCACGCCCGCGACGTCGCGCTCGAGCGCGCCCGCGCGCGCCGGCGCGCGCGTGCACGCTCGTGAGCCCGGCGCCGACGCTCGAGGCCGAGGCCTCGCGTCGGTCGCTCCGGCGCGCCCGGCCCGCCCGTTCGAGCGCGACGGTTGGCCGCGCGTCGACGTCGTCGACCGTGCGCGACGAGCCGCCCGGCACGGGGCTTGCTCACCGACGCGCTGGCCGCCGCGCTCGCACGCGACGCGTCGACCGCGGCGCCCGGCGGTGTGCGTCCTGAACCGCAAGGGCCGCGCCCAGCTGCTCGTCGTGCCGGCATGTGCGGCGAGCTCGCGCGCTGCGAGGTCTGCGGCGCGGCGGTCGCCGAGACGGACGCCGGCCTCGTCTGCCGCCGGTGCGGGACGCGAGCGGCCGCGCGTCTGCCTGCACTGCCACGGCACGCGCTTCCGCCGGTCGCCGGCCCGGGGTCACGCGGGTGCGCGAGGAGCTCGCGGCGCTCCTGCCGCGGGCGACGGTGGCGGAGTCGACGCCGCGACCGACCGCGCTCCCGCCGGCCGACGGTGCTCGTCGGCACCGAGGCGGTGCTCCACCGGCGCCGACGCGGCCCCGGCCGGGATCGGCTGGTCGCGTTCCTCGACCTCGACCAGGAGCTGCTCGCGCCGCGGTACCGCGCCGCGGAGCAGGCGCTCTGGCTGCTCGTGCGCGCCGCTCGCGCTCGTCGGAGGCAGACGAGGCGACGGGCGTGCTGCTGGTGCAGACCCGGCTGCCCGAGCACGAGGTGGTCGAGGCCGCGCTCGCCGCGCGACCCGACGATCGTCGCCGACGCCGAGACGCGCCCGGCGACGCGTCCTCGGGTTCCCGCCGTTCGGTGGGCTCGCCGAGCTGAGCGGCGCGCCGGACGCGGTCGACGCCGCGTGCGCGGCGCTGCGCGGCGTGGACGCGGTCACGCGTGCTCGGGTCCGGTCGCCGTCGGGACGTCGTCGCGGGCGCTGCGTGCCAGGCGGAATCCGCCGACGCGCTCTGCGACGCGCTCGCCGAGGTCGACCTCGCGCCCGCCCGCGAGCACGGTCGCCTGCGCATCGACGTCGATCCCCGCCGGGTCTGAGCGGCTGTCTGGCTGCAGAAGGCGGCCGGTACCCTCGGGCACGCGTGGCGACCGCATCCCGGTCCGTCTCTTCGGCGATCCGGTGCTGAAGCAGCGCCGCGCGAGGTCGAGGACATCAACGGCGAGCTCGTGCGGCTCGTCGACACGATGTACGAGACGATGTACGAGGCCCCCGGCGTCGGCCTCGCCGCGCCGCAGGTCGGGGTGCAGCAAGCGCTTCTTCATCTACGACCTCCGGCGACGGCCCGCACGTGATCTTCAACCCCGAGATCGTCGAGGCGTCGGGCGAGTGGATCTACGAGGAGGGCTGCCTCTCGGTGCCCGGCCTGCACTTCGAGATCGTCCGCCCCAAGGTCGTCACCGTGCCGCGGCATCGACCTCGACGGCAACGAGGTCGTGATCGAGGGCGACGAGCTGCTCGGCCGCGTGTTCCAGCACGAGATCGACCACCTCGACGGCGTGCTGCTGCTCGACCGGCTCGAGCCCGACGAGCGCAAGCGCGGCGCTGCGCGAGCTGCGTCCGCGAGCACGACCTCGCGACCGTCCCGCGGCGACGCGCGGGTCCGGCGTCTCTGACCGCGGCCGCTGCGCCGACGCGTGCGCCTCGTCTTCCTCGGCACGCCGGCCGACGCCGTCGCTGCCGCTGCGGGCCCTCGTCGAGGCCGGCCACGACGTCGCCCTCGTCGTCACCCAGCCCGACCGGCGCCGTGGCCGCGGGGGCGGCCACGACCCGAGCCCGGTGAAGGAGGCGGCGCCGAGCTCGGGCTGCCGGTGCGCACGCCCGGCGCGCGCCCGCGAGGTCGATCGACGACGTCGCCGCGAGCGGGCGCCGAGCTCGGCGTCGTCGTCGCGTTCGGTCAGCTGCTCCCGCCCGCCGTTCCTCGACGCGCTGCCGCTCGGGTTCGTGAACGTGCACTTCTCGCTGCTCCCGCGCTGGCGGGGCGCCGCGCCGGTCGAGCGGGCGATCCTCGCCGGCGACGCCGAGACCGGCGTGTGCCTCATGCGCATCGAGGAGGGCCTCGACACCGGGCCCGTCTACGCGTCGCGTGTCGACGCCGATCGAGCCGGACGAGACCGCGGGCGAGCTGCGCGCGCGCCTCGTCGCGCTCGGGACACGTCCTGCTCGTCGAGCACGCTGCCGAGCGTGCCCGACGACCGGGCCGGTCCCGCAGGAGGGCGAGCCGACGTACGCCGACAAGCTCACGGTCGACGAGTTCCGGCTCGACCGGCACGCGACCGGCCGTGGAGCTCGCGCGGGTCGTGCGCGCCGGCAACCCGCGCCCGGGCGCGTGGATGGTCGTCGACGGGAAGCGCGTCAAGGTCTGGCGCGCCCGGCCCGAGCCGGGGGAGGGCGCGACCGGGAGTCGTGCGCCGGCCCGGCGAGCTGGTGACCGCCGACGGCATGCTCCGGCTCGACGAGGTGCAACCCGAAGGCAAGTCGCCGCATGACGCGGACAGGCGTGGATGCGCGGGCCTGCACGAGCCGCGTCGTCCCGGTGGAGGCGGTCGAACGCTCGTGAGCAGCCGCGCGACGTCGCGCTCGACGGCGCTCGTGCGCGTCGAGGACGGCGCGTACGCGCACGTCGTGCTCCCGGCGATGCTGCGCGACTCGGGCCTCGATCGCCCGCGACCGCGCCTTCGCGACCGACTCGTGTACGGCACGCTCCGCGCGCAACGCGCGCTCGACGACCTCCTCGGGCTGTCGGCCGACCGACCGCTCCAGGAGCTCGACACCGCCGACCCGGGCCGCGCTGCGCCTCGGTGCGTACCAGCTCACGCACGACGTCCCCGCCGCACGCCGCGGTGGGCGAGACCGTCGCCATCGCTCCGCCGCAAGCGCGCGCGGGCTACGTGAACGCGGTGCTGCGCGCGCTCGCCGGCGTCGGCCCGAATGCCGTGGCCGGGCGGCGAGAGCGTCGCCGCGCTCGCGGTTCGGCTGTCGTATCCCGACTGGATCGTCGAGCGTGCTCGTCGCGCGAGCTCGGCGCTCGCCGACGCGCGCGCGAGCGCTCGAAGTCGCCAACGAGCCTGCCGCCGGTCACGCTGCGCGTCGAACCCGCGCGACGCGCCGCCGGCAGGCGGTCGCCGACGAGCTGCGTGCCGCCGGCGTCGAGGTGACGCCCGGG
This sequence comes from uncultured Actinomycetes bacterium, assembly GCA_963747195.1. Classification (GTDB taxonomy): domain Bacteria; phylum Actinomycetota; class Acidimicrobiia; order IMCC26256; family JACDBD01; genus JALZAA01. Next base: position 338,312 of record CAVVDV010000003.1, on the reverse strand, counting down.
GCCCTCGCGGACGGTGCGCTGCTCGCCCGGGGGATCGGCGACCCGGCGCGGCTCCCCGCGGTCGCCGAGGGGCGGGCCACGCCGCAGGACCAGGCCAGCCAGGCGGTCGTGGCCATCCTCGACCCGCAGCCGGGCGACCGGTCGCTCGACGTCGCCGCCGCACCCGGCGGCAAGGCGACCGCGATCGCCGAGCGAGTGGGCGCGCGACGGCCTGGTCGTCGCCTCGACGTCCACGCCGGGCCGCATCGCGTCTCGTCGCGTCGGCGCGAGACCGGCTCGGGCTCGATCGCGGTCCTCCCGGTCGTCGCCGACGGCCGGGCGCTCCCGGTCCGGACTGCGAGCGTTCGACCGGGTCCTGGTCGACGCGCCGTGCAGCGGCCTGGGCGTGCTCCGCCGGCGCCCCGAGGCCGCGCTGGCGCATCCGGCCTGCCGACCGTCGCCGGGCTCGCGGCGCTCCAACGCGACCTGCTCGCGCGCGGCCGCCCGCGTCGTCAGGCCGGGCGGTGTCGCTCGTGTACTCGGTGTGCACGCTGACCGCGGACGAGACGACCGGCGTCGACGCCTGGGCGGCACGCCGAGCTCCCGCGACTCGTCGCCGAGCCGCCGCCGGGCGCGCCGTGGCGAGCCGCGCGGACGCGGCGCGGTCCTGCTCCCGCACGACGCCGGCACCGACGGGATGTATCGTCGCTGCGCGCTTCGCGCGCGCACCTGACCGCGGCGACGGTCGGCGAGTCGCCGCCGTCGCACGCGGTGACGCCATGAAGATCGCGCCGTCGATCCTGTCGGCCGACTTCGCCCAGCTCGCCGACGACGTCGAACGCGTCGCCGCCGAGGCCGACCTCCTCCACGTCGACGTGATGGACGGCCACTTCGTGCCCAACCTCACGATCGGGCCGCCGGTCGTGAAGTCGCTGCGAAAGCGCACCGACCTCCACCTCGACTGCCACCTCATGGTCGACAACCCGGGCGTGCTCCTCGAGGACTTCGCCGACGCGGGCGCCGACGGGTGCACCGTGCACATCGAGCTCGGCGACCCACGGCCGCTCTTCGACGGCGATGCGCGAGCTCGGTCTGCGCGTCGGGCTCACGCTCAACCCCGAGACGCCGGTCGACGCCGTGCTCCCGTATCTCGAGGAGATCGACGTGCTCCTCTTCATGAGCGTGCACCCCGGCTTCGGCGGGCAGGCCTTCATCCCGTCGGTGCTCGACAAGCTCACCGCCGCCCGGCGCGTCGTCGACGAGGGCGGCCTGCCGGTCGAGCTCGAGATCGACGGCGGCATCAACCGGGAGACCGCGCCCGCGGGCCGCCGCCGCCGGCGCCGACATCCTCGTGGCCGGGAGCGCCATCTTCCACGCCGACGACCCCGCCGCGGCTGCCCGGCAGATCCGCGAGGCAGCGTGGCCCGTGACCGTCGTGATCGGGTGACGCTCACGGCGAAGGTGCTCACGGTGTCCGACGGTGTCGCCGACGGGTCGCGCGAGGACAAGTCGGGCGTCGCGCTCGTCGCCCGTCTGCAGGACGCCGGCTACGAGGTCGCCGCCCACGAGGTCACCCGGGACGGCCGTCGACGCGGTCGCCGGGGCCCTCCGGACCATGACCGCGGACTTCGCCGGGCTCGTCGTCACGACCGGCGGGACCGGGTTCGGGCCGCGCGACCTCACGCCCGAGGGCACGCGCGTCGTCGTCGACCGCGAGGCGCCCGGCCTGGCCGAGGCGATGCGGCGCGTCAGCGACCGAGGCGACCGCGCGTTCGGGATGCTCTCGCGGGGCGTGTGCGGCGCGGTGGGGCAGGCGCTCGTCTGCAACCTCCCCGGGTCGTCGGGCGGAGCCGTCGAGTGCCTCGAGGCCGTCCTCCCCGCGCTGCCGCACGCCCTCGAGCTGCTGGCGGGCGAGCACCCCCATTGATCACGAAATTGAAACGCGTTACACTTTCACTCGATTACAGTTGACCCGTTAGTCAAGTAGAAGCCGAAAACAGAGCAGAGCCCTCGGGGTTTGGGTGCAAGTCCCGACCGGCGGTAACCGCAGGCAGCAAGGCACGGCCTGCGGGAGCCCGCGAGCCCACGGCCGCCAGCCGTGCGGTTGACCCGGTGAGAAGCCGGGGCCGACGGTGAGAGTCCGGATGGGAGAGGGCGTCCGGCGGCGCGCCGCGCAGGCGTGCCGGCCGCGCCGTCCCCGCGCCCGAGGTCTCGGCAGCGATCGAGAGATCCCTGAGATCGAGGTGCGCCGGTGAAGGCCACGGACAGCGACCTGATCGCCCGGGCGGTGGCGCTGGGCGAGCACGGCCGTCGGTCTGCGTCGCCGAATCCCTGGGTCGGGTCCGTCATCGTCGACGAGCAGGGTGCGATCGCCGGCGAGGGGTGGCACCGAAGCCCGGGGACACCTCACGCCGAGGTCCACGCGCTCGAGGCGGCGGGGGAGCGGGCCCGCAACGGCACCGCCTACGTCACGCTCGAGCCGTGCGCGCTTCCATGGGCGCACGCCCCCGTGCGCGGACGCGCTGATCGCAGCCGGTGTCCGGCGCGTCGTGGTGGCGCTCGAGGATCCGGATGCGAGGGTCGCGGGGCGCGGGTTCGACCGGCTCCGCGCGGCAGGGCTCGAAGTCGAGGTCGGGCCGGGCGCCACGAGCGCGCGGCGGTCGCTGGCGCCGTACCTGCACCACCGTCGTACCAACCGGGCGTGGTGCCTGGTCAAGACGGCGATGAGCCTCGACGCCAAGACGGCGGCGGCCGACGGCTCGTCGCGCTGGATCACCGGCGTCGCCGCACGCGCCGACGCCCATCGCCTCCGCGCCGAGTCGCAAGCGGTCGTGATCGGCGCGGGCACGGCACTCGCCGATCGCCCGTCGCTCACCGCTCGCGACGTCGACCCTCCCGTCGATCGTCAGCCGCTACGCGTGCTCCTCGACGCCCGCGGCCGCGTCCCTGCCGCAGGGCCGCTCTTCGACGCCGCGCTCGCGCCCACGCTGGTCGTCACCACCGAAGCTGCTCCGTCCGAGGCAGTGGACGCGTGGCGGGCGTCCGGCGCGAAGGTCGAGACCGTCGCCGGCCGCTCCGGGAGGCGTCGACCTGGTTGCGACGCTCGAGCTGCTCGGGCGGGACGGCGTCCTGACGGCGCTGTTCGAAGGGGGCGCGACGTTGCACGGCGCGCTGCTCGCCGCCGGGCTCGTCGACCGCCTCGTCGCGTACGTCTCGCCCAAGGTGCTCGGCCCGGGCGGCGCTGCCCGCGTTTCGCGCGCCCGATGTCGACTCGATCGCCGACGCCGAAGCATGGCGGCTCCTGTCCGCGACGCCCATCGACGACGACGTCCGCCTCGAATACGAGCCCGAGGACGGCTGACGTGTTCACGGGGATCATCGAGGAGCTCGGGAGCGTCCGCGCGATCGACCGCCGGGAAGGCGGCGCGCGCCTCGAGATTGCAGCCTCGACGGTCCTCGCCGACGCACGCGCCGGCGACTCGATCGCGGTGAACGGTTGTTGCCTGACCGTCGTCGACCGCGGCGATGGCTGGTGGGCAGCCGACGCCGTCATCGAGACCCTGGAGCGCACCGCGCTCGGCTCGCTCGAACGGGACGACCCGGTGAACCTCGAACGACCCCTCCGTCTGTCCGACCACCTCGGTGGCCATCTCGTGCAGGGGCACGTCGACGCCGTCGGGCACGTCGCCGTCCGCACGCCGCTCGCCGACGGGTCGACGCGCTTCACGTTCTCGGCACCGCCCGACGCGCTCCGCTACGTGGTGGAGAAGGGCTCGGTCGCGATCGACGGGATCAGCCTGACGGTGGCGGCGCTCGGCGACGACTCCTTCGACGTGGCCGTCATCCCGCACACGCTCGCCGTCACGACCCTCGGGCACAAGGACCCGGGCGCGGCCGTGAACCTCGAAGCCGATCTGATCGCCAAGTACGTCGAGCGTCTGCTCGTCCCAACCTCCCGCGAAGGGAACTGACGATGCCGTTCACAGAGATCGAGAACGCGATCGACGCGATCGCCCGCGGTGAGGCCGTCGTCGTCGTCGACGACGCCAATCGCGAGAACGAGGGCGACTTGATCATCGCGGCGGAGAAGTCGACACCCGAGACGATGGGCTTCATGGTCCGCCACACCAGCGGCGTGGTCTGCATGCCGCTCGAGGGCACGCGCCTCGACGAGCTGCAGCTGCCGATGATGGTCGCCGAGAACACGACGGCGCTACCGGACCGCGTTCACGGTCTCGGTCGATGCCAAGCGGGGCACGACTACGGGCATCTCCGCCGCCGACCGGGCGACGACCGTGCACGCGCTCATCGACCCGGAGACCCGGCCCGACGACCTCGCCCGGCCCGGGCACATCTTCCCGTTGCGGTACCGGGAGGGCGGCGTGCTCAAGCGCGCCGGGCATACGGAAGCGGCCGTCGACCTCGCCCGCCTCGCCGGCCTCTCGCCCGCCGGCGTGCTGGCGGAGGTGGTGAACGACGACGGGACCATGGCCCGGCTGCCCGAGCTCGAGCGCTTCGCCGCCGAGCACGACCTCGCGATGATCTCGATCGCCGACCTCATCCGCTATCGCCGCCATCGAGAGAAGCTCGTGCGCCGCATCTCCGAGGCGCGCATCCCGACCAAGTACGGCGAGTTCACCGCCTACGTGTTCGAGTCGCTGCTCGACGGCACCGAGCACATGGCGTTCGTGCGCGGGGAGGTCGCCGGGAAGTCGAACGTGCTCGTGCGCGTCCACTCCGAGTGCCTGACCGGCGACGTGTTCGGCTCGATTCGTTGCGACTGCGGGCTGCAGCTCGATCTGGCGCTCGAACGCGTCGCAGAAGAGAACGAAGGAGTGATCGTCTACCTGCGCGGGCACGAGGGGCGGGGGATCGGCCTCGGCCACAAGCTGCGTGCGTACACACTCCAGGACCAAGGCCGCGACACCGTCGAGGCCAACGTCGAGCTCGGCTTCCCGATCGACTCGCGCGAGTACGGCATCGGGTCGCAGATCCTCGTCGACCTCGGCATCACCACCATGCGGGTCATGACCAACAACCCGGCCAAGTACGGAGGGCTCGAGGGGTACGGCCTCGAGATCGTCGAGCGGGTCCCGCTCCGGTCCCGACCGACCGACGAGAACATCGCCTACCTGCGCGCCAAGCAGGAGAAGATGGGCCACCTCCTGGAAATCGAGGACGAAGGCCTCGGTCGTAGTCGGCGACGGCGGCTTTGCCGACCGTCGCCGCATTAGCCGGAGCCTTGCGACGGCGACCAGTTACCCTGGCGTCATGGGCAAGTACACGGAGTACGAAGGCAAGCCCGACGCCACCGGTATGCGTCTCGCGATCGTTGCCGGGCGGTTCAACGACGACATCACCAAGCTGCTGCTCGACGGCGCGCAGCGCGAGCTCGCCGACCACGGGCTCGACCCCGACTCGGTCCCGGTGGTCTGGGTCCCGGGCGCGTTCGAGATTCCGCTCGTCGCGAAGCAGCTCGTCGAGTCGGGTGAGCTCGACGCCGTGATCTGTCTCGGCGCCGTGATCCGCGGCGACACACCGCACTTCGACTTCGTCGCCGGCGAGTGCGCGTCGGGCATCAGCCGCGTCGCGCTCGACACCGGCGTGCCGATCGCCTTCGGCGTGCTCACGACCGACGACCTGGACCAGGCCCTCGCCCGGGCCGGGGGGGCCGAGGGCAACAAGGGCGCCGAGGCGACCGCTACCGCGGTCGAGATGGTCGATCTCCTCCGCCAGCTCGGGAAGCAGGCCTGAGCGTGCTGCGCCTGGTGCTCCCCAAGGGCTCGCTCGAGCAGGCGACGATGCAGCTGTTCGAGGACGCCGACCTGGCGGTGAGTCGCAGCTCGGGCGTCGACTACCGGGCGTCGATCGACGACCCGCGCGTCGCCGACGTCCGCATCCTGCGGCCCCAGGAGATCCCGCGCTACGTCGCCGACGGCCTGTTCGACGTGGGCGTCACGGGTCGCGACTGGGTGGAGGAGACCGGCGCCGACGTCGTGACGCTGACGGAGCTGCACTACTCGAAGGCGACCGCGCGGCCCATCAACGTGGTGCTCGCGGTGGCGGCGGACGCGCCGTATCGAGGCGTCACCGACTTGCCCGCGGGGGTGCGCATCCACACCGAGTATCCCGAGCTCACCCGCCGCTACTTCGAGAAGCACGGCGTCGAGGCCGAGATCTCGTTGTCGTACGGAGCGACCGAGGCCAAGGTGCCGGAGATCGCGGACGCCGTCGTCGAGATCACGGAGACGGGCCGGGCCTTGCGCGCCGCCGGGCTGAAGGTGCTCGACACGATCCTCGTGTCGCACACCGAGCTGATCGCCAACCCCGAGGCCTACGCCGACCCGAATCGGCGTAAGGCGATGGAGCAGATCCAGACGCTCCTCAGCGGCGCGCTCGAAGCGCGTGGACGTGTGCTGGTGAAGCTCAACGTCGAGGAGGCGCGTCTCGACGACGTGATCGCGTTGCTCCCGGCCCTGCGGTCACCGACGGTGTCGAAGCTGGCCGGCGATGGCGGCTACGCGGTCGAGACCGTGGTCGCCAAAGCCGAGATCAACACCCTCATCCCCGCGCTGAAAGACCACGGCGCCACCGGCATCATCGAGCTGCCGATCGCCAAGATCGTCCATTGATCGGTCGTCGCCGCGGAAGGGTTCGCACGTTCGACGAGCGCCGCGGCTTGGGGGAGATCGAATCGGACGACGGGGCGACGTTCTCGTTCCATTCCACCGCGATCGCGAACGGTACGCGACGGATCTCGCTGGGGACGCCGGTCGAGTTCGACGTCGTCGCCGGGCTCCCCGGTCGTTGGGAAGCGGCGCCGGATCGAGAAGTGGTCGCTTAGCGCCATGCTGCGTTGGTGGGCCGGGGGCCGGCGAGGCGTGAGAGGTTGAAGCCGCTGTTCACCAGCGAGACGTGGGTGAATGCCTGCGGGAAGTTGCCGAGGTGCCGTTCGCGACGCCGGGTCGTACTCCTCGGCGAGGAGGCCCGACGTCGTTGGCCAGCCCGATCAGCCGTTCGAACAGCGCTCGTGCCTCGTCGATGCGGCCCATGAGCGCGAGGTTGTCGGCCAGCCAGAACGTGCAGGGCAGGAACACGCCCTCGCCCGGCGGCAGCCCGTCGACGCGCCGCGTCGGTCGTGTACCGCCTCACGAAGCCGTCGGTGGTCAGCTCGCGCTGGATCGCTGCGACCGTGCCTTGCATCCGCTCGTCGGTCGCGGGGAGGAAGCCCACGAGCGGCATCATCAGCAGGGCGGCGTCGAGGTTGGTCGAGCCGTAGGACTGGACGAACGTGTTGCGGTCGGCGTCGTACGCCTTGGCGCACACCTCGGCGTGGATCTCGTCGCGGATTGCCGCAAAGCGAGTCGGCAGCGTCGATGTCGTCCTGGGTACCGAACTCGTGCAACCCGCGCACGGCGCGGTCGAACGCGACCCACGCCATGACCTTCGAGTGGGTGAAGTGCTGTCGCGGGCCTCGCACCTCCCAGATCCCCTCGTCGGGCTCGTTTCCAAGCGTCCTCGAGGAAGTCGAGGAGCGCCAGGATCAAGTCCAGGCGTGGAGGTCGCGGTCGACGATCGCGCCTGCGACGGCTCTGATACAGCGCGTCGATGACCTCGCCGTACACGTCGAGCTGGAACTGCTCGGACGCCGCGTTGCCGACGCGCACCGGCTTCGAGCCCTCGTACCCGGGCAGCCAGGGAACCTCCCACTCCGTGAGCCGGCGCTCGCCGGCCGGGCCGTACATGATCTGCAGGTCGTCGGGCTCGCCGGCGATGGCGCGCAGCAGCCATTCGCGCCACGCCCTCGCCTCCTCCTGGTACCCGGCGTCGATGAGGCGAGCAGAGCGTGAACGTCGCGTCGCGAAGCCAGCAGAACCGGTAGTCCCAGTTGCGGACGCTGCCGATCCACTCCGGCAGCGAGGTGGTGGGCGCGGCGACGATCCCGCCCGTCGGCGCGTACGTGAGCGCCTTGAGCGTGATGACCGACCGCTGCACCGCTTCGGGCCAGTCGCCGTCGTAGGTCCACTTCTTCGACCAGTTCGTGCCACCACGATTCGGTCCGGCTCAAAGCCCAGGCCGTGCGTCGACGGACGTGGCACGTCTTCGTGCGACGGGAACCACGCAAGGCTGAAGGGCACACGCTGGCCGCGCGGACGGTGAACTCGGCGACCGTCGAGTGCCCGACGCCCTCGTCTCGACCGGCGTCGCGCAGCACGAGGGCGTCCGGCCCCGCCACGGCCACGAGCGCGCCGTCCGATGTTTCGCACCCAGGGGATCGTCTGTCCGTAGTCGAACCGGATCGTCAGGTGCATCTGCATCGGCACATGACCGTGCACCCCCTCGACGATCCTGACCATGTCGACTGTCTTGTCACGGATCGGCATGAAGTCGATGATCCGCACCGCGCCTTCCGGCGTCTCGAACTCGGTCTCGAGCACGAGCGTGTGGTCGCGGTACCGCCGGCGCGTGGCGCGGCCGCCGGCCGCGGGCGCGATGAGCCACCGACCGTGGTTCTCGTCTCCCAGGAGGGCCGCGAAGCAGGCGCCGCTGTCGAAGCGCGGCGCGCACATCCAGTCGACCGAGCCGTCGTCGCCGATGAGCGCGGCGGTCTGGGTGTCCCCGATCATGGCGTACTGCTCGATGCGAGAGGACACTGCCGAAGGACGCTATCCGTTCCCGTCGCCTGTTTCGCCGTCACCGGACTCGGCGCGCCGGCTGATCTCGACGAAGGCGAGACGCAGTTGCGCCAACGCTTCGCGCAGCGGCTCCTGGTGACGGCCGAGCCGACCCTCCAAGCCTTCGACGAGCGCGGCGACTCCGTCGATGGCCAGACGAGCCTCTTCGAGGTCGGGCTCGGTTCCCTCCTCGGCCGACAGGTGCAGCAGCGCGAGCTCCCACAGCCCGATGGCGTGGTTTGCCACGATGTCCGCCACCGGCGTCTGAGCGAGCTGCTCGCGCAGCGCGCGCAGCTGCTCGCGGGCAGCCTCGTCGTCGGGCCCGCCGGCGCCGCCGGGCGGCGCACCGCCTTCGGGCTCTTCCGGCTCGTGCTCTCCGCCAGGCGTCCAGATGCTGCTCACGCTGATATCCTTGCCGCTTCACATCAGAGCTGGGAAGTGGGACCGGCGTTTGCCGCTTTCCCCACCCGGCCGACCTGCCCGCAGCAGCGGGTGGGCCGAGCCCGGGTTCGTTGTCACGGCCGCCCCAGCGGTCGAGCGATGGCGGACTTCCCGAGTCCGCCATCTTCGCGTCCCGTCCCGGAGTACCAGGCCGGATGGATGCGGGGGCGACGGACCCAGTTCAGCAGCGCTATCAGCGAGGTGATCACATAGCCACAGACGACGCCAGGATCAACGACCGGATTCGGGCCCGCGAGGTCCTGCTCATCGGAGCGGGGGGCGAGCAACTCGGGGTCAAGCCTCTGCCGGAGGCGCTCACGATCGCCCGTGAGGAAGAGCTCGATCTCGTCGAGGTTGCGCCGAACGCCAACCCACCCGTGTGCCGGATCATGAACTACGGCCGGTACAAGTACGAGCAGGAGCAACGGCGCAAGGAATCGCGAAAGAAGGCCACGAACGTCGTCGTCAAGGAGATGAAGTTCCGGCCCAAGATCGACGAGCACGACTACGTGACGAAGATGAAGCACGTCGAGCGCTTCCTGGCGGAAGGCTCGAAGGTCAAGCTCACGATCATGTTTCGTGGTCGGGAGGTGTTCCATCCGGAGCTCGGGTTGCGGATCCTGGAGCGCGTCGCCGAGCAGGTGAATGAGATCGCGATCGTCGAGTCGGCACCACGTCAGGACGGTCGCAACATGACGATGGTTCTGCACCCGATCAAGCGCCCGGCCAAGGCTCGAGCAGCCGCGGCGCCGCCGCCACCGACGGGGAACGGCAGCGAAGGAGAGCAGTGATGCCGAAGATGAAGACACACCGGGGCGCCGCCAAGCGGTACCGGGTCACGGGGTCGGGCAAGATCCGGCGCCGGAAGGCGTTTCGCTCGCATCTGCTCGAGAAGAAGTCGAGCCGACGTACCCGCCGTCTCGGTCGCGGGGCGGAGGTCACCGGCGGCGACCGCAAGCACGTCGAACGCCTGCTGGGCCGGTAACGAAACGCGGCGCGCCAACCGCCGCGCACGCAGGAGGCAACCACGATGGCGAGGGTCAAGCGTTCCGTCCAAGGCAAGAAGCACCGCCACGCCGTGCTCGAGAAGGCCTCGGGCTACTCCGGCGCGAAGAGCCGCGGGTTCCGGAAGGCCAACGAGCAGGTCATGCGCTCGCTTCGGTATGCCTACCGCGACCGGCGGGCGCGCAAGGGTGAGTTCCGGCGGCTCTGGATCGTCCGGATCAACGCCGGGTGCCGGCAGCACGACATCTCGTACTCGCGCTTCGTAGCGGGGCTGAAGGCCGCCGGCATCGACGTCGACCGCAAGATCCTCGCCGACCTCGCGGTGCACGACCCGGCTGCGTTCGGCGCGCTGGTCGCAGTCGCTCGCGAGGCGCTGCAAGCGGCCTGAGGAGCCCGTGCCGGCGCTCGGTCCGCGGCACCATCGAGTCCGGCGGCTCCGCGATCTCATTCGCGACCCGCGCGCCCGCCGCGCGGAGCATGCCTTCGTCGTCGAGGGACCGCGCGTGTTGGCCGCGGCACTCGATCGCGGCGCCGAGCTCGAGAGCGCGTACGTCGGGCCCGGGGCCGATCGGGCGTTCGCACCGCTGATCGCGCGGCTCCGGGACCTCGACATCCCGATCGAGGAGCTGAAGGACGGCGTGCTCGAGCGGATCGGCGACACCGTGACCCCGCAGCCGGTGCTCGCCGTGGCGGAGATGCCCGGAACCGAGCTCGACGACGTGCGCGCCGACGGGCTCGTGCTCGTCGCGGTGACGGTGCGTGACCCGGGCAACGCGGGCACGTTGCTGCGCAGCGGAGAGGCCGCCGGGGCGGCGGGAGTACTGTTCTGCGGCAATTCGGTGGACCCGCACGCCCCGAAAGTGGTGCGATCGTCGGGCGGAGCGGTGTTCGGAATCCCCGTAGTGGAGGCGGACGACCCGGTGAAGGTGCTCGACGCGCTCGGCCGGAACGGTCGACGCCGCCTCGCGGCCGTCGCCGCCGGCGGCGAGCACCTCGAGGACGCCGATCTCACCGGATCGATCGCGATCGTGCTCGGGAACGAGGCGTCCGGCCTCCCCGACGAGCTCGCGCCGAACCTCGACGGGCGGATCAGCATCCCGGTCGAACCGCCCGCCGAGTCGCTCAACGTGGGGATGGCCGGCACCGTGATCGCCTTCGAGGCGGCCCGCCAGCGGCGAGCGGCGCGGTGAACCTGGCCGAAGCGCAGCAGCTGCTCGAGCGAGCCGAGTCGGAAGCGGCGGCGGCGGCAGAGGGCCGCGGCCGATCTGGACGAGCTCGCCGAGCTGGAGCGGCGGTACGTCGGGCGGAGGTCACCGGCAGCGCAGGTGACCGAGGCGATCAAGACACTCGCACCCGAGGACCGGCGCCCGGCGGGCAAGGCTGTCTCCGACTACAAGGCGGCGATCGCCGCGGTGCTCGATCGCCGGCGTGAAGCGATCGCCGCGAGCGAAGCCGCCGGCGGTCCTCGCGGCGAGCGTCTCGACCTCACCGCCGGCGGCCACGGCCGTGCGCGCGGGCATCTGCATCTCGTCACGCAGGTCCAGCGCGAGCTGGAGGACATCTTCGCCGGCCTCGGATACCGCGTCGCCGAAGGTCCGGAGGTCGAGGACGACTGGCACAACTTCGAGGCGCTCAACATCCCGCCCGCGCACCCGGCGCGCTCCATGCAGGACACCCTGTACGTGCGGCTGGGCCGCGACGAGCAGGTGCTGCTGCGAACCCACACCTCGCCGGTGCAGATCCGCACGATGGAGGCGAACGAGCCGCCCATCTACGTCGTCGCGCCCGGGCGCACGTACCGCAACGAGACACCCGGGCCGCGCAACTCGCCCGTGTTCCACCAGATGGAGTGCCTCGCCGTCGACCGCGGCATCACCCTGGCCGACCTGTTCGGCACGATCGAGGTGTTCGTCAAGCGCTTGTTCGACGACGAGTCCGTCCGCACCCGCTTCCGCTCCGACTACTTCCCCTACACCGAGCCGTCGGCGGAGCTGGCGGTGAGCTGCATCTTCTGCCACGGCGAGGGATGTCGTGTCTGCTCCTTCACGGGCTGGATCGAGCTCGGCGGCTGCGGGATGGTCGACCCGAACGTGTTCGAGGCCGTCGGCTACGACCCGGAGCAGTGGCAGGGGTTCGCCTTCGGCTTCGGGCTCGAGCGGATCGCCATGATCCGCTACGGCATCGACGAGATCCGGACGTTCTTCGAGGGCGACGTGCGCTTCTTGGCGCAGTACTGAGGCACTGATGCGCGCGCCGTTGTCCTGGATCCGGGAGTTCACGCCTGTCGAGGCCTCGACCGAGGAGCTGGTCGCGGCGCTCAACCAGGTCGGCCTGGAGGTCGAGGGCGTCGAGGAGCCCGGCCGCGAGGTGCGCGGGGTGATCGCGGCGCGCGTGCTCGACGTCGTGAAGCATCCGAACGCCGACAAGCTGACCCTCGTCGACGTCGACTTCGGGAGCGACTCCACTCGGGTCGTGTGCGGCGCCGAGAACGTGGCCGCGGGCGACGTCGTGCCGTACGCACCGGCCGGTGCGCATCTTCCGGAGCCGTTCGGGGTACTCGAACGCCGGAAGATCCGGGGCGTCACCTCCGACGGGATGCTCCTCGCTCCCGACGAGCTCGGCCTCGGCGACGACCACGAGGGCATCGTCCACCTCGACGAATCCACGAAGCCCGGCACGGACGTACGCGAGCTCCTCGGGCTCGACGACGTGATCTTCGACTTGTCGATCACCCCGAACCGACCGGACGCCATGTGCATCGTCGGCGTCGCACGCGAGCTCGCCGCCCACTTCGGGCTCCCGCTCCAGGTCCCCGCAGCGCACGCGCCCACGGACCCGCGCGGTCCGCTCCGACATCACGGTCCGCGTCGACGCGCCCGACCGCTGTCCCCGCTACCTGGGCCGGGTGGCCCAGGTGACGATGGGCCCGTCGCCGTCGTGGATGGCGCAGCGGCTCGTCAAGGCGGGCATGCGACCGATCAGCAACGTCGTCGACGTCACCAACTACGTGCTGCTCGAGCGCAACCAGCCGCTCCACGCCTTCGATCTCGGGCGACTCGCAGGCCGGGGGATCCTCGTGCGGCTCGCCGAACGCGGCGAGCACATCACGACGCTCGACGGCGTGGACCGCGCGCTCACCGAGGAGGACCTCCTGATCTGTGACGCCGAGGGCGCGCCGCAGGCCATCGCGGGGGTCATGGGCGGCGGCACCTCGGAGGTCTCCGACACCACGTCGGAGGTGCTGCTCGAGTCGGCGTACTTCGAGCGGATGGGCATCGCCCGGACGTCGAAGCGCCTCAAGCTGCGCTCGGAGTCGAGCGCCCGGTTCGAACGCGGCATCGATCCCAACGGCGTCGCCGACCACGCCGAACGGGCCATGGAGCTCTTCGCCGAGGTCGCCGGGGCGCGGGTCGCGACCGAGTCGGTCGACCAATACCCCGTGCCGGTCGAGCGCGTGCGCATCCACGTCCGCACGAGCAAGGTCAACGGCATCCTCGGCACCGATCTCCGGGACACCGAGATCCTCGATGCGCTCCGTCCCTTGGGCATCGACGTGGACGGCGGCGACGACGACATCACCGCCGTCGCGCCGACGTTCCGTCCCGACCTCGAGCGCGAGATCGACATCGTCGAAGAGGTCGCCCGCCGGGTCGGGTTCGATTCCATCGGCCGTACCGTGGCGCGGCCCCGCGAGCAGGTTGGCGGGCTCACCCAGCGCCAGCGGGAGCGCCGTACCGTCGCCGACGCGCTCGTCGGCGCCGGCCTGTCCGAAGCCGTCACCATCCCGCTCGTGGCGCCGGCCGACCTCGAACGCGCCGGCGCGCCGCTCGACCGGCTCGTCGAAGCCGCCAACCCGCTGCGCGCCGAGGAGTCCGTCCTGCGCACCCGGATCCTCCCCGGGCTGCTCCGCGCCGTTGCGCACAACCACGCTCACGGTCTGACCGACGTCGGGCTCTTCGAAGCCGGCCGCGTGTTTCTCGCGCCGCGCGAACAGGGAGCGCTGCTGCCGGACGAGCCGACACACCTCGCGGTCGCGCTGGCTGGCACGGTGCGACGCCGGCCGGTCGAGGACGACCGCCCCGTCGATCCCTTCGACGCGCTCGACGTGTTGCACGAGGTCTTCGATGCCCTCGAGATCGCCGACGGCGGCACCGAAGCCGCGACGCGACCGGGTTTCGATCCCGCCCGCGCCGCCGCCGTCCTCGTCGACGGAGACGACGTCGGAGTCGTCGGAGAGCTCGACCCGGCGCTGCTCCGCGTTCTGGAGCTCACGCCGCCGGTCGTCGGGTTCGAGGTGGATCTCGATCGGCTGCTCGACGCCCGCCGCCGGGACCGCACCTTCCGGCCGCCCTCCCCGTACCCGCCGTCGACGATCGACCTCGCGTTCGTCGTGGACGAGAGCGTGGCGGCGGGAGCGGTGGCGGCGACGCTGCGCACCGCCGCCGGCGACGTCCTGGAGGAGGTGCGCCTGTTCGACGTCTTCCGGTCGGACGCGCTCGGCGCGGGCCGGAAGAGCCTCGCCTTCGCGGTGAGGTTCCGGGCTCCGGACCGGACCCTCACCGACGACGAGGTGGGGGAGATCCGCCGCCGCTGCGTCGACGCCGTCGCCCGCGAGTACGACGCAGAACTGCGCGGTTGAAGTCCGTGACGTTCGTCCACCGCGTCCGACCGCGGTACGCCGAGGTCGACGCCCAGGGCGTGGTGTTCAACGCCCACTGGCTCACGTACTTCGACGAGGCCTGCACCCGGTGGTTCGAGACCATGGGGTTCGACCCGAAGGAGGCGTTCTTCCGCGACTTCGACGTGATGCTGGTGAAAGCCGTCCTGGAGTGGCAGGGCCCGGCCGGGTTCGACGACGTCGTCGACATCGCCGTCGGCACCGCGCGGCTCGGCAACGCCTCTTTCGATGTGCGATACACGGCGACCGTCGAGCAGCGGCCTGTGTGCGTCGGGACGGTCACGTACGTGAGCGTGAAGCCGGGCACGCACGAGTCGAGCGCGATCCCCGACGTGCTGCGTGACCGCCTCCAGGAGGCACAGGCCGAGTCGTAGCCTGTTGGTGTGTTCGAGAAGTTCACCGACCGTGCCCGCCGGGTGGTAGTGCTCGCCCAGGAGGAGGCGCGCCTCCTGAACCACAACGCGATCGGCACCGAGCACCTGCTGCTGGGGATCGTCCACGAGGGCCAGGGCGTTGCGGCGCGCACGCTCGAGGCGCTCGACATCCGGCTGGCGGCTGTGCGCAATGCGATCGAACGCGAGGTGCCGCGTGGCGCCTCACCGAGCGTCGGCACCCTCTCGTTCAGCCCGCGGGCCAAGAAGTCGCTCGAGAACGCCCTGCGGGAGTCGCTCCAGCTCGGTCACAACTACATCGGCACCGAGCACATGCTCCTCGGGCTGATCCGCACCGACGACAGCCGGGCCGCGAGGGTCCTTTCGGATCTGGGCGCCACCTTCGACCGCGTCCGCGCCCAGGTGCTGGTGGTACTGGCCGACCGACCAGTCCCGCCCGAGGAAAGCGGGATCCACCGCCTCCCCGACGAGCCCTAGACACACCCTCCGACGGCCTGACCGTCGCGCAGCACGAAGAACTGGCGGTCGGGGTCGTCTTGCAACTCGGCTGAGGCGGCCTGGAGCGGTCCGGCGTGACGCGGCCAGTGGAACTCGGTGTTCCACGGGTGGCACTCGAGGCTCATGCCGGTTCGGCCCGACGCGAGGCCCGACCGACGGCAACGGTGCGTTGGCGGTCCCGGTTGACGACCTCGACCTCGGCACGGTCGCCGTCGATCGTGACCGCCGCATCGACGGTCTCGCCGTCCATGACCATGCCGACGAACTTGAGCTCGATCTCGCCGTGGTCGAGGAACTCCTCGCCCCATTCGTCGAGCAGCACGCCGTACGCCGGCCCGGCCACCTGCATGCCCTGCGCGACGAGCCCGGCGAGGCCGAGCTTGCTCGCCTCGTCGGCGTCGGAATGGAAGTTGCCGCGGCGGGAGTACGCCCGCAGCAGCTCGGGCGTCAGGAGCAGGTCGCGCCGGTGGGTGCTCATTGCTCGCAGAACGTCGCGGTAGACGTCCACAGCGGCTTGCCGTCCGGCAGGGCGACCACCGCGTCGACGACCGCGTACTCGCGGCCGCGTTTCTCGTACCGGTCCACCACCGTGCCCGTGACGGTCAGCTCGGTGCCCGCCTCGCCCCGCCGGTGGGAGACCAGCCGCTGCGAGGTGTGGAGCAGGGGCCGGGTCGCCACCGTCTGGAACAGCAGGATCGCCAGATTGGCGGCCACGGGCGGGTACAAGGCGCCCCGGCGGAGGGTGGGGTGGTCGACCCCGGCCGAAGCCCAGTAGCGCTCGTTGGCGGCCGCGGAGACGGTGATCCGCATCGGCCCGAGCTCGGTCCCGGCGACGGCGCCGCCGAAGGGGGAGGCAGGCTTATGCACGGGCATGTATACTATGCAGCATGGCGTATCGCGCCGCCGTGGTCGGTGGCTCAGGGTACACAGGGGCCGAGTTGCTCCGGCTGCTCGCGGCTCACCCGGAGATCGAGGTGGTGCACGTCACCGCCGACTCGAACGCGGGCGCAGCCGTAGGCGACTTGTATCCGTCGCTGGCGGCCGCCTACCCCGCGCTCGAGTACGCATCCCTCGCGCCCGCGGACTTGGCGGGTGTCGACGTCGCGTTCGTCGCACTGCCGCACGGCGAGTCGCAGGGGATCGCCCCTGCTCTTGTCGAGCGCGTCGCACACGTCGTCGACCTGGGCGCCGACTTCCGGCTGCCTGCGAGCGTGTACGAGCGCTGGTACGGCCAGCCGCACAAGGCTGCCCGACCTGCTCGACGGGTTCGCGTTCGGCTTGCCCGAGCTGTTCGCCGACACCGTCGGACGTGGACCGCACGTGGCCGCACCCGGTTGCTACCCGACGGCGGCCGCGCTGGCGCTGGCCCCACTCGTCACCGACGCGCTCGTCGAGCCGACTGGCCTCGTCGTCGATGCGATGTCGGGCGTGTCGGGGCGCGGGCGTGGCCTCTCGGCGGCGAGCCTCTACTCCGAGGCCAACGAGAACGTCGCCGCCTACACGCTCCTCACGCATCGTCACACGGGGGAGATGGAGTGGGCGCTCGGCCGGGCCGCGAACACCGACGTCCAGCTGCTGTTCACACCCCACCTCGTCCCGATGACGCGAGGCCTGCTGGCGACGTGCCATGCGTCGCCCCTCCCGCGACGGTTTGACGACCGCATCGCTCCTCGAGACCTTCCGCGCCTTCTACGCCGGCGCGCCGTTCGTCAGCGTGATCGACGACCCGCCGGTCACGAAGGCGACCCTCGGGTCGAACGCGGCGCACGTCACTGTTCGCTTCGACGACCGCACCGGGTCCGTGCTCTCGCTGTGTGCGCTCGACAACCTCGGCAAGGGCGCGGCCGGGCAGGCCATCCAGTGCGCCAACCTCGTCCTCGGCCTGCCCGAAGCCACGGGCTTGCCCGTCGTCGGGATCATGCCGTGAGCGTCACGGCGGCGACCGGCTTCGAGGCGGGCGGCATCGCGTGCGGCATCAAACCGGACGGCGTGCTCGATCTCGCCCTGGTCGCCACGACTGATCGTCGCCCGGTTCCCGCTGCAGCCGTGTTCACGACGAACCTCGTGCAGGCCGCGCCCGTGCAGGTGAGCCGGGACCACTTGCGGAACGGACTCGCCGCCGCGGTCGTACTCAACTCCGGCAACGCCAACGCGGCGACCGGGGAGCCCGGGCGTCGTGACGCCCGCCGGATGTGCGAGCTGAGCGCCGACAGCCTGGGGTGCGCGGCGGACGACGTCGTCGTGTGCTCCACCGGGCTGATCGGAGTCCCGCTCCCCATGGAGCCCATCGAGACCGGTCTCCCCAAGCTTGCGGGGACGCTCGGCCCGGTCGGCGATATCGCCGCCGAAGCCATCCTGACCACCGACACGGTCCGCAAGGAAGCCCATGAGCGGGTGGAGCTCGCCGACGGCACCGCGGTCACCGTCGGCGGCATGGCCAAGGGCGCGGCGATGCTGGCGCCCTCGATGGCGACGATGCTGGCCGTGCTCACGACGGACGCCGTCGTCGATTCGCACGCGCTGCACGAGATGCTGGCGTCCGCCGTCGACTCGTCGTTCCACGAGCTGTCGATCGACGGCTGCACGAGCACGAACGACACCGTGCTGGCCTTGGCAAACGGACAGGCCGGCAACGCACCCGTCGGGCCCGGAACCCAGGACGGGTCCCGACTCGAGGACGCCTTCCGCCGCGTCTGCTTGTCTCTGTCCCTGCAAATGGCGAACGACGCCGAAGGAGCCACGAAGCTCGTCGACATCATCGTGCGCGGCGCCCGCACCCGCGACGAAGCGCGCCGCGCTGCTCGAACCGTGGCGGAGAGCCAGCTCGTCCAGTGCTCCCTGAACGGCGACGACCCCTACTGGGGTCGGGTGTTGTCCGAGCTCGGAGTGAGCGGCGCGAGCTTCGATCCGGAACAGGTCGAGATCGCGTACGGCGACGTGACGGTGTGCCGAAACGGCGTGCAGGTCGCGCACGACGCCGGGCAGCTGGGCAAGGTCATGAGCGAGCGCTCGATCACGTTGACGTGTGACCTGAACGCCGGCTCCGAGCAGGCGACGATGCGGACGACCGACCTCAGCCATGCGTACATCGACGAGAACCGGCGCACCTCGTGAGCACCGACATCGATCCCCGCGTGCGAGACGCCGGCGCCAAGGCCACGATCCTCGCCGAGGCGCTCCCGTACATCCGCGAGTTCTCCGGCAAGACGGTCGTGATCAAGTACGGCGGCAGCGCCATGGAAGATCCCGATCTCGCGGATCTGTTCGCCCAGGACGTCGTGCTCATGCGCCTCGTCGGCATGAACCCGGTGGTGGTGCACGGCGGGGGCCCGCAGATCAGCGACCTCATGCGTCGCCTGGGCAAGGAACCCGAGTTCGTGGACGGCCTGCGCGTCACCGACGCCGAGACCGTCGACATCGTGCGCATGGCGCTGGTCGGCAAGGTCAACCGCGAGATCGTCGCGTCGGTCAACCGGCACGGCTCGTATGCGGTCGGCCTCTCGGGCGAGGACGCCGGGCTCATCACCGTCGGGCAGCGTGACGACAAGCTCGGCTTCGTCGGGGACATCCGTCGGATCGACCCGTCGATCCTCGAGCGGCTTCTCCGCGAGGAGCTGATCCCGGTCGTGGCGACGGTCGGCGTCGACGAAGCCGGCCAGGCGTACAACGTGAACGCCGACACGGTCGCGGGCGCGATCGCCGAGTCGCTCCGGGCCGAGAAGCTCGTGTACCTCACCAACGTGGCCGGGATGTACAGCGACCTCGCCGACGAGGCGTCCCTCATCTCGCGGATCGACGTGGATCGGCTGGCCGCGCTCGTCGACGCCGGCGCGCTGTCGGAGGGGATGATCCCGAAGGTCGCGTTCGTGCGTCGACGCCGTGAAGTCGGGTGTGAGCCGGGCCCACATCCTCGACGGGCGCATCCCGCACGCGCTCCTGCTCGAGTTCTTCACCCGCGAGGGGATCGGCACGATGGTGATCGCATGACGACGGCACCGACGACCCGCTTCGACGAGATCGTGACGCTCGACGCCGAGCACGTCATGGGCACGTACGCCCGCGCTGCCGGTCGCGTTCGTGCGCGGCGACGGACGCGCCTCTGGGACTCGGAAGGCCGCGAGTACCTGGACTTCCTGTCCGGGCTGGCGGTCACGTCGCTCGGGCACGCGCATCCCGCAGTCGCCGATGCGATCGCCGACCAGGCGCGCACGCTCACTGCACGTCTCCAACCTTTATTACAACGAGCTCCAGCCCCGGTTGGCCGCCCGGCTCGACGCGCTCCTCGGTGGGGGCGGGCGCGTGTTCTTCTCGAACTCGGGCGCGGAGGCGAACGAGTGCGCGATCAAGCTGGCCCGCCGCTACGGCCAGACGCGCGGCGGCAAGGAGCGCTATCACGTCGTCTCCACGTACGGCTCCTTCCACGGCCGGACGCTCACGACGTTGGCGGCGACCGGGCAACCCCAGAAGCAGGAGACGTTCCAACCGCTCCCGTCCGGGTTCCGGCTGGTGCCGTACGCCGACGCGGACGCGCTCGTCGCCGCGCTCGACGAGCGCGTGTGCGCCGTCCTGCTCGAGGCCGTGCAGGGCGAGGGAGGCGTGAACCCGGCGCCTCCCGGCTATCTCGAAGCCGTCCGCTCGTGGTGTGACGAGCGCGAGGCGCTGCTGATCTTCGACGAGGTGCAGGCCGGACTGGGCCGGACCGGTCGATGGTTCGGCTACCAGCACGCCGACGTGCGACCGGACGTCGTGACCATGGCGAAGGCGCTCGGCAACGGCTTCCCGATCGGCGCGTGCTGGGCCCGGGCCGACGTCGCAGCCGCGCTCCGGCCCGGCGACCACGCGACGACCTTCGGGGGCAGCCGCTCGCAGCGCGAGCCGCCCTCGCCGTGCTCGACGTCATGGAGGCGGAGGACATCCCGCAGCGCGCCGCCCGGGCGGGGGAGCAGCTCACGAAGGCGCTGCTGGCGTTGCCCACGGTGGTCGACGTGCGCGGTTCGGGCCTGCTCCTGGCAGCCGAGCTCGCACCTGGAATCGAGTCGGCGGCGGTCGCGCAAGTGCGTGTCTCGAGCGCGGCCTGATCGTGAACGCGGTGACGCCGACCGCGTTGCGGTTCGCGCCGTCGCTGCTCGTCACGGACGACGAGATCACCGAGGCCGTGCGCATCCTCGACGAGCGTGCTCATCGAGACGGGGGAACGCGGGACATGACGAGCGACTTCCTCGAGGTCGACGCCGCTCACGCCGGATCGGCTCGCCGCGCTCCTCGACCGGGCGCAGGCATGGAAGAAGGACCCGGCCGCGGTGCCGGCGGCCCTTGCCGGCCAAGGCGTCGCGCTCCTGTTCGAGAAGCCCTCGACCCGTACCCGCACGTCGACCGAGATGGCCGTCGTCGGTCTCGGCGGGCACCCGATCTACATCCGCCCCGACGAGGTCGGGATCGGGGTGCGGGAGAGCGTCGAGGACGTCGCTCGCACGCTGGCCGGGTACTGCACGATCCTCGCCGCCCGGGTGTTCGACCACGCCACCCTCGAAGCCATGGCGGCGGCGGTGGACGTGCCCGTCGTGAACCTCCTGTCGGATCGCGCGCATCCGTGCCAGGCGCTCGCAGACGTCCTGACGTTGCGTGAGCACCTGGGATCGCTCGAGGGGCGCCGGGTCGTGTTCGTGGGCGACGGGAACAACGTCGCCGCCTCGCTCGCCTTCGCTTCGGCGCTGTGCGGCATCGAGCTCACGGTCGTGTCGCCGCCCGGGTACGAGCTGGACGACGACGTCGTCGAGCGCGCCGGCAACCTCGGCGGTGCGGTCGAGGTCGCGATCGACCCGTTCGAGGCGGTGAAGGGCGCCGACGCCGTGTACACGGACGTGTGGACGTCGATGGGACAGGAGCACGAGTCCGAGTCGCGCCTGGCGGCGTTCCGCGGGTACCGCGTCGACGCCGACCTCATGACCGCGGCGGGGGACCAGGCCGTGTTCCTGCACTGCCTGCCCGCACATCGGGGTGAAGAGGTGACTGCCGAGGTGATCGACGGGCCCGCCTCGCTCGTATGGCAGCAAGCTGCCAACCGGATGGACGCCGTCCGCGCGCTCCTCGCCGACCTCGCAACCGGAGGAGGCGCGTGATGGCGACGCTCGGCAAGCCTCAACGCCAGCACCGCATCTCGCGCCTGCTCGAGGAACAGGCCGTGTCGAGCCAGGCGCAGCTGGTCGAGCTCCTGGCGGCGAACGGGATCGTCGCCACGCAGGCGACCGTCAGCCGCGACCTCGAGGACCTCGGCGCCGTGAAGGTCCGCATCCCCGGCGGGACGATGGCGTACGCGATCCCCGAGCACGCCAAGGAGGCGAGCGCGCCCGACGACCACCTCCGGCGCGTGATGGGCGAGTTCGTGGTCGACGTCGCGCACAGCGGCAGCCTCGTCGTGTTGCGCACGCCGCCGGGGTCGGCGCACGTCATCGGCTCGGCGCTCGACCGCTCGGGGCTCCGGGACGTGCTCGGCACCGTCGCCGGCGACGACACCGTGCTCGTGATCTGCTCCGAGGGCGCCGAGGGCACGAAGGTCGCGGCCGACCTCGCGACCCTCGCCGGACTGTGAACGGAGACCGACCGATGGCGAAGCGAGTGGTGCTCGCGTACTCCGGCGGACTCGACACGTCGGTCGCGGTGAAGTGGATCGGCGAGGAATGGGGCGCCGAGGTGATCGCGCTGGCCGTTGACGTCGGCCAGGGCGTCGACGACGACTGGGACACGATCCGGGCCCGGGCGCTCGCCGCCGGCGCCGTCGAGGCGATCGTCGTGGACGCGCGCGCCGAGTTCGCCGAGGACTTCGTCACGCCCGCGCTGCGTGCCAACGCGCTGTACGAGGGCAAGTACCCGCTCGTGTCGGCGCTCTCGCGGCCGGTCATCGTGCGGCATCTGGTCCGCGCCGCCCGCCAGCACGATGCCGACGCCGTCGCGCACGGCTGCACCGGAAAGGGCAACGACCAGGTGCGGTTCGAAGTGTCGACGCGAGCGCTCGCGCCCGACCTCGAGGTGCTCGCGCCCGTGCGGGTGTGGGGCCTGACGCGAGAGGACTCGATCGAGTACGCGGCGAAGCACGGCATCCCGATCCGCGTGCGCAAGGACAGCCCGTACTCGGTCGACGAGAACCTGTGGGGGCGAGCGATCGAGTGCGGCATCCTCGAGGATCCGTGGATCGAGCCCCCCGAGGAGGTGTACGCCCTCACGAGCAAGACCACCGATGCGCCCCGGGAGCCCCGGGAGCTGGTGATCGGCTTCGAGGGTGGCGTCCCCGTGACCCTCGACGGGGCCCCGACGCCCCTGCACGAGCTCGTCCCGGCCGTGAGCGCGGCAGTGGGGGCGTACGGGTGGGGCCGCATCGACATGGTCGAGAACCGCCGGGTGGGCATCAAGAGCCGCGAGATCTACGAGTGCCCGGGCTCGCTCGCCCTACTGCTCGCCCACGCCGACCTCGAGTCGATCACCCTCGAGCGCGACCTCATGCGCGAGAAGGCTCGCCTCGAGCCGCGCTACGCCGAGCTCGTGTACGACGGGTTGTGGTACTCGCCGCTGCGCCGGTCCCTCGACGCGTTCGTGGGTGCATCGCAGGCGCCGGTGACGGGGGAGGTGCGGCTCCGCCTCGAGCCCGGCCGCTGCTTCGTCGCCGGCCGTCGCGCCGAGCACGGGCTGTACGACTACGAGCTGGCGACCTACGCCGCCGAGGACGCGTTCCGCCACGAGGACGCCGCCGGGTTCGTGCGGCTCTGGGGCCTCGGCGTCGAGACGGTGGCGCGCAAGCAGGGAACCCCCGAGGAATGACCGACGGATGAGTGAACGCGACGCCCGGCCGCTCTGGCACGGGCGCTTCGCCGAGGAGCCGGCCGAGGAGCTGCTCGCGTTCACGAGCAGCCTCGACTTCGACCGTCGCCTCGCGGGCGACGACATCGCCGGCTCCCGCGCGCACGTCGCCATGCTCGGCCGCGTCGGTCTGCTGAGCTGACGAGGAGGTCGCGGCCGTCACGACCGCTCTCGACTCCGTCGACAAGGAGCTCGCAGAGGGGACGTTCGTGTTCGCTCCTACCGACGAGGACATCCACACCGCCATCGAGCGCCGCGTCACCGACCTCGCCGGTCCGGCCGGCGCCAAGCTGCACACCGGGCGCAGCCGCAACGACCAGGTCGCGCTCGACCTGCGCCTCTTCCTGCGGCGCGAGGGTCGCGCCGTCGCCGCTGCGGTGCACGAGCTCCAAAGCGTGCTCGTCCGCCGGGCGACGGACGCGGGCGACACCTACCTTCCCGGATACACGCATCTGCAGCGCGCCCAGCCCGTCCTCCTCGCCCATCACCTGCTTGCCCACTTCTGGGCCTTCGGGCGGGACGTCGACCGGTGGCGTGACGCACTCGACCGCGCCGACGTGTCGCCGCTCGGGGCGGGCGCGCTCGCCGGTTCCAGCCTGCCGCTCGATCCCGACGACGTCGCCCGCGAGCTCGGCTTCGCCCGCCGGTTCGAGAACTCGCTCGACGCGGTGTCGGATCGCGACTTCGTCGCGGAGGCGCTGTTCGTCGCCGCGATGACCCAGTCGCACCTGTCGCGCCTCGGCGAGGAGATCGTCCTCTGGGCGACCGAAGAGTTCGGATTCGTTCGCCTCGCCGACGCGTACAGCACCGGGTCGTCGATGCTGCCCCAGAAGAAGAACCCCGACATCGCCGAGCTCGCACGCGGCGGCGCCGGCCGGGTCATCGGCGACCTGACCGGCCTGCTCGCCACGCTCAAGGGCCTCCCGCTGGCGTACAACCGCGACCTCCAGGGCGACAAGGAGCCGCTCTTCGACGCGCTCGACACCTGCACAGGCGCTCTCCGGGCGGTCGCCGGGCTTCTGGATACCGCCGAGTTCGTCCCCGAGCGCATGCAGGCGGCGGCCGACGACGCGGCTTCGGCGGCAACGGACCTCGCCGAGCTGCTCGTCCGCCAGGGAGTCCCGTTCCGTGACGCGCACCAGGCCGTCGGCGAGCTGGTGCGGCAGGCCGCCGAACGGGACATCGCGCTCGAGGAGCTCGTCATGACCGACCCGCGCCTCGGCCCGGACGCGCTGGCGCTGCTCGAACCGGGGGAGGCCGTGCGCCGGCGGACGACGCCCGGCGGCGCCGGCCCCGAACCGGTGCGCCGCCAGCTCGCCGCCGCGCGCGCACGGCTCGACGAGCAGGGCGCCTGGCTCGACGGAACGTGACCGCCGCGAGGCGGCGCGGACGGACACTCCCACGGTCGTTCTTCGCGCGCGACTCGCGTGACCTCGCGCCGGATCTGCTCAACAAGCTGCTCGTCTACGACGATTCGGAGTTCGGGCGGCTCGCCGCCCGGCTCGTCGAGGTCGAGGCCTACGCCGGCGACGAGGATCCCGGCAGCCACGCCTTCCGGGGGGAGACGCCGCGCAATCGCGTCATGTTCGGACCGCCCGGCCACCTCTACGTGTACTTCACGTACGGGATGCACTGGTGCTCCAACGTCGTCTGCGGCGAGACGGGATGGGCGAGCGCGGTGCTGTTGCGGGGCGCCGCGCCGGTCGAAGGCATCGACGTCATGCGCGACGCCGGCGCCACGCCGCCCGGCGCGACCGCGACCTGTGCTCCGGGCCCGGCCCGGCTCACCCAGGCCCTCGCGATCACCGGCGCGCACAATGGCGCCGACCTCGTGCGCGGCCCGGTGCGTCTGCTGGACGACGGGGTTCCGCCGCCGCGCCGACCCGGGCGCTCCACCCGGGTCGGCCTGAAGCCGGGGGAGGGCGACGAGTCGCGGTGGCGCTGGTTCGTGCCGAGACGACCCGAATGTCAGCCCAGGTCGGCCGGCGGGCGGGAAGTAGCGTTCGACCTCATGGCCGGCCCCGACGTCGCGGAGTCCCTGCGCCTCTTGCGCGCCGGCACGGTCGACTGCATCACCGAGGACGAGCTGCGCGACAAGCTCGCGTCGCGGCCGGCCACTGCGCGTGAAGCTCGGGCTCGACCCCACCGCGTCGGACATCCACCTCGGCTCGGCCGTCGTGCTGCGCAAGCTCCGCCAGTTCCAGGACCTCGGCCACGTCGCCGTCCTCATCATCGGCGACTTCACGGCCCGGGTCGGCGACCCGTCGGGCAGGACCGCGACCCGCCCGCCGCTGAGCAACGACGAGATCGACGCCCACGCGATGACGTACGTCGAGCAGGCGCAGCACATCCTCCTTGCTGACGAGGACCGTCTCGAGGTGCGGCGCAACTCCGAATGGCTCGCGCCGATGGACATGGCCGACGTCCTCCGGCTCACCTCGCGTACCACGGTGGCCCGTCTGCTCGAGCGGAACGATTTCTCGGCGCGCTACGAAGCGGGGGAACCGATCTCGCTGATGGAGCTGCTGTACCCGCTGCTCCAAGGGTGGGACTCCGTCATGATCGACGCCGACGTCGAGCTCGGCGGCACCGACCAGCTGTTCAACATCCTCATGGGCCGCCACCTCCAGGAGCAGGTCGGCAAGGCCCCGCAGGTCGTGCTCACGACACCGCTCCTGGTCGGGATCGGCGGCGGCGAGAAGATGTCGAAGTCGCTCGGCAACCACGTCGGGATCACGGAACCGCCCGACCGAGCAGTTCGGGAAGCTCATGCGCATCCCCGACGAGGTCATGCCGCAGTACTTCGAGCTGGCCACCGGCTGGGACCCCGACCGCGTCGCCGAGGCGATCGCCGAGCTCGAGCGCGCCGAACCCGCTGACCGGGCGGGGCTGAAGCGGCAGCTGGCGCGGACGGTGGTCGACCTGTACCACGGCGAGGGCGTCGGGGCCGCCGCCGAGGCCGAGTTCGACCGGGTGTTCAAGGAGCACGCCGCCCCGACAGAGGTGCCGGAGTACGTGATCCCGCCTCGACGAGCTGCGGGACGGCCGGATCGAGGTCGCACGGGTGCTCACGCCACGCCGGGCTGGCGGCCTCCAACCGGGAGGGCGCGCCGCAAGATCCAGGAGGGCGGCGTCTACCTCGACGACGACGAGCGGGTCACCGACCCTGTCGCTCGAGGTCACCCCCGACGAGGTCGACGGCGGCTCCTCCAGCCTCGGCCGCCGGTCCTGGGTCCGGATCCGCGCCCGCTGATCGGCCGGGAACGATCCGGGCAGCGAGAGCCCGTTTGACGGTAAAGGGTTTCACCCATAGGATGATGGGTCCGCTCGCCGGAGCCGGTGTTCCGGCTCGAGCGGGTTGACACGGACGCTCTTTTGCCGCACCAGACCTCGCGGCAGCGGAGTGGGTGTCCGCCTGACGATCGTCGTCGGCCTCTGGTCGGCTCTCGCCGTCGGGCCGTGGCTCCTTGAAAACGGAACAGTGATGTCAAAAGCCAGTGCGGCGTTCACAGTCGCGGTCCTTCGGGACGTGAGTGGGGACGCCACCTAGCAATTCCAAGTAAATCAAGGTCGTCGGCCAGCCAGTGGCCGTCCGGCGGCCAACCCAGGATCTGTGGCCGGCGCCCGTCGGGTGGCGGTCGAGATCTCGATGGAGAGTTTGATCCTGGCTCAGGACGAACGCTGGCGGCACGCTTCACACATGCAAGTCGAACGAGAAACCCGGGCTTGCCCGGGTGGACAGTGGCGAACGGGTGAGTAACACGTGAGCAACCTGCCCCGAAGACCGGGATAACACCGGGAAACCGGTGCTAATACCGGATGTCCTCACCGGACCGCATGATCCGGCGAGGAAATGGATCCTCCGCTTCGGGATGGGCTCGCGGCCTATCAGCTTGTTGGTGGGGTAACGGCCCACCAAGGCGACGACGGGTAGCTGGTCTGAGAGGATGTCCAGCCACACTGGGACTGAGACACGGCCCAGACTCCTACGGGAGGCAGCAGTGGGGAATCTTGCGCAATGGGCGAAAGCCTGACGCAGCGATGCCGCGTGCGGGATGAATGCCTTCGGGTTGTAAACCGCTTTCAGCAGGGACGAAATTGACGGTACCTGCAGAAGAAGCCCCGGCCAACTACGTGCCAGCAGCCGCGGTAATACGTAGGGGGCAAGCGTTGTCCGGATTTATTGGGCGTAAAGAGCTCGTAGGCGGTTGGGCAAGTCACGTGTGAAATCTCCACGCTCAACGTGGAGGCGCCACGTGAGACTGCCCTGACTCGAGTCCGGTAGGGGAGCGTGGAATTCCCGGTGTAGCGGTGAAATGCGCAGAGATCGGGAGGAACACCCGTAGCGAAGGCGGCGCTCTGGGCCGGTACTGACGCTGAGGAGCGAAAGCGTGGGGAGCAAACAGGATTAGATACCCTGGTAGTCCACGCCGTAAACGTTGGGCACTAGGTGTGGGGCTCTATCGACGGGCTCCGTGCCGTAGCTAACGCATTAAGTGCCCCGCCTGGGGAGTACGGCCGCAAGGCTAAAACTCAAAGGAATTGACGGGGGCCCGCACAAGCGGCGGAGCATGTGGCTTAATTCGATGCAACGCGAAGAACCTTACCTGGGCTGAACTACGCGGGAAAAGCCGTAGAAATACGGTGTCCTTCGGGGTCCGCGATAGGTGGTGCATGGCTGTCGTCAGCTCGTGTCGTGAGATGTTGGGTTAAGTCCCGCAACGAGCGCAACCCTTATCCCATGTTGCCAGCGGGTAATGCCGGGGACTCGTGGGGGACTGCCGGTGCCAAACCGGAGGAAGGTGGGGACGAGGTCAAGTCATCATGCCCCTTACGTCCAGGGCTGCACACATGCTACAATGGCCGGTACAAAGGGCTGCAATCCCGCGAGGGGGAGCTAATCCCAGAAAGCCGGTCTCAGTTCGGATCGTAGTCTGCAACTCGACTGCGTGAAGTCGGAGTCGCTAGTAATCGCAGATCAGCATTGCTGCGGTGAATACGTTCCCGGGCCTTGTACACACCGCCCGTCACACCACGAAAGTCGGTAACACCCGAAGCCGGTGGCCCAACCTTTTTGGAGGGAGCCGTCGAAGGTGGGATCGGCGATTGGGGTGAAGTCGTAACAAGGTAGCCGTACCGGAAGGTGCGGCTGGATCACCTCCTTTCTAAGGAGTCCACTGCTCGAGCATTCGGGTATTCATCCCGGATCTCGGGGAGCTCCTACGTCGAGCACCGGCTAGTCGGCCTGTCGACTACCCCGACCCCACGTCGCTCTCGAGCGCACGTGGCACCACCGGGGCCGGCGGGGTCCGGACATCACTGTTCCGTTTTGAGGGAGGCACGCGCCTCTCCGGCCGTTCTGGCCGGAGTGTCCGCGTCCCCTGGGCAGCGCGGCACCGAGCTCGAAGAGCTGCGGGAGCCGTTGCCCGAGGCCTGTGCCCGCCGTTCGTCGGCGGCGCGCGTCCTCACCCGCTGGTTGAGAACTGCAGAGCGAGCACGAGCATCAAGAACGAAGAAACTCCCAAGCTACAAAGAGCCAACGGTGGATGCCTTGGCGCCAGATGCCGATGAAGGACGTGGGTGGCTGCGAAAAGCCACGGGAAGCTGCCGACCAAGCGCTATGACCCGTGGATATCCGAATGGGGAAACCCGGCTGGGGTCATGCCCAGTCACCCCGGCCTGAACACATAGGGCCGGTGGAGGGCACCGGGGGAATTGAAACATCTCAGTACCCCGAGGAAAGAAAAGCAACCGCGACTCCCCGAGTAGCGGCGAGCGAAACGGGATAAGCCTAAACCGCCACAGTGGTACAGCCTGCCGGCGATGCTGTGGCGGGGTCGTGGGACCCGCCTGGAGCGGCGGCAGCCGCTCCAAGGAGTTACCAAGTCGATACCTAGTGGAAGCGTTCTGGAAAGGCGCGCCACAGAGGGTAAAGGCCCCGTACACGAAAGGTAACGACCTCCTGGCGGTGTTCCCGAGTAACACGGGATCCGGGAAAGCCCGTGTGAATCTGCGAGGACCACCTCGTAAGGCTAAGTACAAGCTGGCGACCGATAGTGCACGAGTACCGTGAGGGAAGGGTGAAAAGTACCCCGGGAGGGGAGTGAAATAGAACCTGAAACCGTTGGCTTACAAGCAGTCAGAGCGTCGTTGTCGGGCTTCGGCCCGGCAGCCGTGATGGCGTGCCTTTTGAAGAATGAGCCGGCGAGTTACCGTCTGTGGCGAGGTTAACCCGAGAGGGGAAGCCGGAGCGAAAGCGAGTCCGAACAGGGCGTCCAGTCGCGGGCGGTAGACCCGAAGCCGAGTGATCTATCCATGGGCAGGCTGAAGCGAGGGTAAGACCTCGTGGAGGGCCGAACCCACCAAGGTTGAAAACTTGGGGGATGACCTGTGGATAGGGGTGAAAGGCCAAGCAAACTCGGTGATAGCTGGTTCTCCCCGAAATGCATTTAGGTGCAGCGTCGTGCGTTCAGTATCGGAGGTAGAGCACTGGATGGTCTAGGGGGCCTACAAGCTTACCGAAATCAGCCAAACTCCGAATGCCGATACTCCAGAGCACGGCAGTGAGACCATGGGGGATAAGCTTCATGGTCGAGAGGGAAACAGCCCAGAACGCCAGCTAAGGCCCCTAATTCTGTGCTCAGTGGCAAAGGATGTGGGATTGCCCAGACAGCCAGGAGGTTGGCTTAGAAGCAGCCATCCTTGAAAGAGTGCGTAACAGCTCACTGGTCGAGTGATCCTGCGCCGACAATGTAACGGGGCTCAAGCACAGAGCCGAAGCTGCGTCATCGCGTGACCTGCGGGTCGCGTGATGGGTAGGGGAGCGTCGATCTCAGCTGTGAAGCGGCTGCGGAAGCAGACGTGGAGCGTGGTCGAGTGCGAATGCCGGTATGAGTAGCGAACGAGGGGGAAGGAACCCCTCCGCCGAATGCCCAAGGGTTCCTGGGGAAGGCTCATCCGCCCAGGGTTAGTCGGGAGCTAAGGCGAGGCCGAGAGGCGTAGTCGATGCACAACAGGTTGATATTCCTGTACCACCGTGTCCGCGCCCAACCCTAAGGGGAGCGATCGGGGGCTGGTCCTTCGGGACCGAGCTCGTCCCAATCCCCGGATGGGTAGCGATGGGGGGACGCAGGAGGATAGGTCTACCGGGCGATGGTTGTACCCGGAGCAAGCAGGTAGGGGGTCCGATAGGTAAATCCGTCCGGCACATACCCCGAGATGTGATGCCGACCCGATTCAGGGGAAGTGACCAATTCCATGCTGCCGAGAAAATCCTCTAGTCAGCTGACACGGTGCCCGTACCCCAAACCGACGCAGGTGGGCACGTAGAGAATACGAAGGCGATCGGGAGAACTCTGGTTAAGGAACTCGGCAAATTGCCCCCGTAACTTCGGAAGAAGGGGGGCCTCCGTAGGGTGAAGGGCCTCGCGCCTGGAGCCCGAAGAGGCCGCAGAGACCAGGGCCAAGCGACTGTTTACTAAAAACACAGGTGCGTGCGAAGTCGTAAGACGATGTATACGCACTGACGCCTGCCCGGTGCCGGAAGGTTACGGGGAAGGGTTAGCCCTTCGGGAGCGAAGCTCTGAAGCTAAGCCCCGGTAAACGGCGGCCGTAACTATAACGGTGTTTCAATGGCCGTTACAAAACCCAGCCATATGCTGGAACATCCGAGTATCCGTCGGTACTCGCCCGTGAACAACGGGCAGTGACAATCCGCCGGTGCGGACGATCAGCAGGAAACCGCGAGAGCGGGATCCTCAGAGACTGCATGTTAGGCGCCACGAAGAAACGCCATTCTTCGCTGGTGAAGGTACAGTCCGATCCTCATGGCGACATGAGGAGTCAGGCAGAAATGACCTGACCACGTCGCGGCATCCCGCCACGGCGGAGTAACAAAAATGCCTAAGGTAGCGAAATTCCTTGTCGGGTAGACAACTGCCCCACACGGGGGCGACTCCGTGTGCACACCCGCTCATAACGGCGAAGCCCTCACCGGCCAGCAGGTTGGCCGGCGGGTAATGCCGTGGGAAGTCCTCTGCCTCTTCGAGGTATGACCCTGTAACGACTGAGCCCTTCGGGGCGAGGCTCCGGCCGCTGTCATACCCCCGCCGTACGGTGGGAGTGTGGCAAATCTATGGCCGGTGCAATACGCGGGCTCTCAGCGAGAAGGCAAGGTCGATCTACCGTCGTACATCTCCGGATACGTCGACGGTGAGGGATGCTTCACGGTTTCGATCTCTCCACGCCCGACCCTCCGGGTCGGCTGGGAGGTGCAGGCCGAGCCTGTCGGTCAGCCAGAACGGCGATCGCAGCGAGGTGCTTCTGATGATTCAGGGGCACTTCGGCTGCGGAACGCTGCGGCCTGATCGGAGCGATCGCACGTTGAAGTGGGAGGTGCGTAGCCTTCCGACTCCTCGTTGCCGTCGGTCGTCCCGCACTTTCGGCGCTATCCGCTGCAGTCCGGCAAGCGACGCGACTTCGAGCTCTTCGCAGACATCTGCGAGCGAATGACTCGAGGTGAGCACCGTTCAGCCCTCGGACTACAGGAGATCGTGCGGCTGGCGGCGGAGATGAACCCGAGCGGTAAGCGCGGATATCTCCCCGAGGTGATCGTCCAACAGCTCAATGCTGAGATGAAGGCATAGTCTGTCCCCTTGGAAACAGGGGAATAAGGCGAAGTTCCGACCTGCACGAATGGCGTAACGACTTGGCTACTGTCTCAACCAGAGACCCGGCGAAATTGCACGACGAGTAAAGATGCTCGTTCCCCGCAACAGGACGGAAAGACCCCGTGGACCTTTACTACAATTTGATGTTGGGTTTCGGTATCAGTTGTGTAGGATAGGTGGGAGACTGGGAAGCCGGGGCGTCAGCCTCGGTGGAGTCAACGTTGAAATACCACCCTGCTGATATTGGGGCTCTAACCCAGGCCCGTTATCCGGGTCGGGGACAGCGTCAGGTGGGTAGTTTGACTGGGGCGGTCGCCTCCAAAAGCGTAACGGAGGCGCCCAAAGGTTCCCTCAGCCTGGTTGGCCATCAGGCGTCGAGTGCAAAGACACAAGGGAGCTTGACTGCGAGACCTACAAGTCGAGCAGGTGCGAAAGCAGGGCTTAGTGACCCGGCCGTGGCATGTGGAAGCGCGGTCGATCAACGGATAAAAGGTACCCCGGGGATAACAGGCTTATCTTGCCCAAGAGTCCACATCGACGGCAAGGTTTGGCACCTCGATGTCGGCTCGTCGCATCCTGGGGCTGAAGAAGGTCCCAAGGGTTGGGCTGTTCGCCCATTAAAGCGGTACGCGAGCTGGGTTTAGAACGTCGCGAGACAGTTCGGTCCCTATCCGTTGCGGGCGTAGGAGACTTGAGGGGAGCTGTCCCCAGTACGAGAGGACCGGGACGGACGCAGCTCTCGTGTGCCAGTTGTTCCGCCAGGAGCACGGCTGGTTGGCGACCTGCGGAATGGATAAGCGCTGAAAGCATCTAAGCGCGAAGCCGTCCTCGAGATGAGGTCTCCCACCGGGACAACCGGGTAAGGCCCCTGGAAGACGACCAGGTAGATAGGCCGGAGGTGTAAGCACGGCGACGTGTTCAGCCGACCGGTACTAATCGGCCGAGGGCTTGGGATTCTTCTCCTTGGTGTTCGTGTTCGCTCTGCAGCACTCGACCAGCGGTTGACATCCGAACGCGCACGTGCGCACCAGATTTCCGGTGGTAAGAGCGGCGGGGAAACACCCGTTCCCATTCCGAACACGGAAGTGAAGACCGCCAGCGCCGATGGTACTTGGGGGGAGACTCCCCGGGAGAGTAGGTCGCCGCCGGATTTGTGTAACGAGCGCCCCCGCCGCACCGGCAACGCGTGCGCGGGGGCGTTCGTCGCGTTCGGGGGACCGCGAAGAGCGCGCCGGTACGCTCGCCGCCATGCCGCGACCCGATGACCGCAAGCCGCGTCGCCGCCGCAGCGATCGTCGCGGTCGTCGCGGCAGCGCCAATTCGAGCGACGGCAACCGGCAGCGGCGGCGTGGGCGCGGGGGCGACGTCCGCGAGGAGATCGTCAGGCTCGGCGGAGCGAAGGGCTCGCGCTACTACGACCAGCTGATGAAGGCGGCCGACGCCTACTCGCGCGATCACGAACGCGACGCGCTGCGTCTGCTTCGACCGTTGCGCGACGCGCTCCCGGAGTCCCCGAGTGTGCGCGAGCTCATGGGCCTCGCCCAGTACCGCCTCGGGCACTATCCGGCCGCGACCAAGGAGCTCGAGGCGTTCGTCGAGCTCAGCTCGTCCGTCGAGCAGCACCCGGTGCTGATGGACTGCTACCGGGCTCAGCGGCGGTGGCGGAAGGTCGACGCCTGCTGGCGTGAGCTGACCGCCGCCTCGCCGGGAGCCGACGTCGTCACCGAGGGAAGGATCGTGGCGGCCGGCGCGCTCGCCGACCGCGGCCGCATGGACGAGGCGATCTCGCTCCTCACCCGCGCCGACAAGAAGGTCGCCAAGCCCAAGCCGTACCACCTGCGGCTCTGGTACGCCCTGGCCGACCTCGAGGAGCGGGCCGGCAACGTGCCCCGCGCCCGGGCGCTGTTCGATCGGGTCCGTCGGGAGGACGCCGGGTTCGCCGACGTCGCCGAGCGCCTGGCGGGCCTGCGCTGACGGCCCGCCGTCGTGCCACCGGCGTAGCTGTCACACCACGGCGATACGTTCCCCGGGTCGACTTCCCGCGCTTCCCCCACCCGGTTCAGACCCGAAGGGGGAACGATGGAAGCCGTCAACCTCAGCGTCCTGCGGGGCGTGATCTCGGGACCGCCCGAGATCCGAGCGCTCGAGTCCGGTCGCCGCATCGCCACGCTCGCCGTCCGGACCAGCGCCGGCGACGGTCGCAACACGTCCGTGCCCGTCACCGTGTGGGACCCGCCGGCATGGCTCGAGACGCTCGCGGCCGACGACGCCGTGCTCGTCGTCGGGCGCGTGCGGCGCCGCTTCTTCCGCACCGCGACCGGTGGCAGCGGAGCGCGGACCGACGTCGAAGCCGAATCCCTGGCTCCGGCACGGGACCGGCGCCGCCTCGCCGCGCTCGCTGCGGCGGGTCGATCGCGAGCTCGACCGCCTCGACGAGACCGAGTGACCGAGCGACGAACGGGTGATCGACGTGGCGCGCACCCCGTTCCGGACCATCCGCGGGCCGAAAGTATGATGAAGGAGAGGGGAGATCCCGACCCCGCCCCGACGAAGTGGCGGAAGCGGACCAGACGTGACAGCAGAGACAACCTCGGCTCGCCGCCCGGAGACCCTGGACCGGGTGGTCATCAGGTTCGCCGGCGACTCCGGCGACGGCATGCAGCTGGCGGGCGACCGATTCACCGACGTCAGCGCCGCCTTCGGCAACGACCTGGCCACGCTCCCGAACTTCCCGGCCGAGATCCGGGCGCCCGCCGGCACCATCGCCGGCGTGTCGTCGTTCCAGGTCCACATCTCGGACCACGACATCCTCACCCCCGGCGACTCGCCGAACGTGCTGGTGGCGATGAACCCGGCCGCGCTCAAGGCGAACCTGCAGGACATGCCGCCCGGCTCGACCCTGCTCCTCAACGAGGACGCCTTCGAGCAGCGCAACCTCGACAAGGCCGGGTACCAGGCCAACCCGATCGAGGATGGCTCGCTGTCGGCGTACCGGATCGTCCAGGTGCCGATGACGTCGATCACGCTCGAGTCGACGAAGGACCTCGGGGTGAAGCCCCGGGACGCGGAGCGGTCGAAGAACTTCTTCGCGCTCGGCCTCCTGTCGTGGATGTACACGCGCCCGATCGACCCCATCGTCGAATGGATCAACGAGCGGTTCGGCTCGAAGGCGACGGTGCGAGACGCCAACCTCGCCGCGTTCAAGGCCGGGTACCACTTCGGTGAGACGGCCGAGCTGTTCGACCACCCGTGGGAGGTTCTGCCCGCCGATCTGCCGCCCGGGCGCTACCGCAACATCACCGGCAACGTCGCCCTCGCGTACGGCCTGATCGCCGCGTCGCAGAGCAGCAAGCTCCCGATCGCCTACGCGTCGTACCCGATCACGCCGGCGTCGGACATCCTCCACGAGCTCTCGCGACACAAGAACTTCGGCGTTCGCACGCTGCAAGCCGAGGACGAGATCAGCGCGGCCGGCGTGGCGGTCGGCGCGGCGTTCGCCGGGCACCTCGGCGTCACCGCGACCAGCGGCCCGGGCATGGACCTGAAGGCCGAGAGCATGGGGCTCGCGGTCAGCCTCGAGCTGCCGCTCATCGTCGTCGACGTGCAACGAGGCGGGCCGTCGACCGGGCTGCCGACGAAGACCGAGCAGTCCGACCTGCTGGCTCGCCATGTACGGCCGCCACGGCGAGGCGCCGATGCCGGTCGTCGCGCCCCGGTCGCCGAGCCACTGCTTCGAGGCCGCGTTCGAAGCGGCGCGTCTCGCCCTCAAGTACCGGACGCCGGTCATCCTGCTCACCGACGGCTACCTCGCCAACGGCTCGGAGCCCTGGTTCCTGCCCGACGTCGAGGCGTTGCCCGACATCGGCGTGCCGTTCGCGGATTCGCCGAACCACGACGGCGACTTCTGGCCGTACCTGCGCGATCCCGAGACGCTGGCGCGGCCGTGGGCCATTCCGGGCACGCCGGGATTGATGCACCGCATCGGCGGCCTCGAGAAGGAAGACGGCACCGGCAACGTCAACTACGACCCGGAGAACCACGAGCACATGGTGCGTATCCGGGCCGAGAAGGTGGCGCGGATTGCCCGCGACATCCCGCCGGTCGAGGTCGACGACCCGGACGACGCCGACATGCTCGTTCTCGGATGGGGGAGCACGTGGGGCTCCATCCAGGCTGCGGTTCGGCGTCTGCGCGCCGGCGGGAAGCAGGTTGCCCACGCACATCTCGTGCACATGAACCCGTTCCCCGCCAACCTCGGTGAGGTCCTGGCCGGCTACCAGAAGATCCTCGTCCCCGAGATGAACCTCGGGCAGCTGTCGCGCCTCGTGCGCGCCGAGTACCTCGTCGACGCGCAGACGCTGAGCAAGGTCCAGGGCATCCCGTTCTCCGCGACCGAGATCGAAGCCAGGATCCTGGAGATGCTCGATGCCTGACGAAGCCGTGAAGCTCAGCCGCAAGGACTTCCAGTCGGACCAGGAGGTCCGCTGGTGCCCAGGATGCGGTGACTACTCGATCCTCACCGCCGTGCAGCTGCTGCTGCCGGAGCTCGACGTGAAGCCCGAGAACCTCGTCTTCGTGTCGGGCATCGGGTGCGCGGCGCGGTTCCCGTACTACATGAACGTGTACGGGCTGCACGGCATCCACGGCCGCGCGCCCGCGATCGCGACCGGTATCGCGCTCTCCCGGCCCGATCTCGACGTCTGGGTGATCACCGGAGACGGCGACGCGCTGTCGATCGGCGGGAATCACCTGATCCATTCGCTGCGCCGCAACGTGAACTTCACCATGTTGCTGTTCAACAACCAGATCTACGGGCTCACGAAGGGCCAGTACTCGCCGACGAGCGAGGTGGGCAAGGTCACGAAGTCGACGCCGTTCGGCTCGATCGATCATCCCTTCAACCCGGTGTCGCTGGCGCTGGGCGCGGAGGCGACGTTCGTCGCCCGGACGCACGACATGGACCGGAAGCACATGACGGAGACGTTCCGACGGGCGCACGCGCACCGCGGTTCGTCGTTCGTCGAGGTGTACCAGAACTGCAACGTCTTCAACGACGGCGCCTTCGCGGCGGTGACCGCCAAGGAAGCTCGGCCCAACATGCTGATCGACCTGAAGCACGGCGAGCCGATCCGGTTCGGCGCCGAAGGGCAGCACGGGGTCGTGCTCAACGCCAGGGGCGAGACCGAAATCGTCGATGTCGCCGACGTCGGCGAGGACCGCCTCCTCGTGCACGACGAGCACCGTGACGACCCGTCGCTCGCGTTCGCGCTCTCTCGCCTGGCCGACACGCCGACGGTGCCGACGCCGGTCGGGGTCTTCCGCGACGTCGAGCGTCCGATCTACGAGGGCGAGGTGCAGCGGCAGCTGGTCGGCGCCCAGGAGCAGCGCGGCCCCGGCGACCTCGAGGCGCTGATCGGGTCCGGCGCCACCTGGGAGGTCGGCGGCTAGGTCGGAGCTACGCCCGCCTCGTCCAGGCTGCGAAACACCATCCCCGTGCGCGGCTTCGGGGAGAAGAACGTCGTCTTCTCCGGCATGCGCACCCCGGCGAATGCCGCGGCCCGGATCTGGGCCACGGTCACCGGGCGCAACAAGACGGCCGCGTCGGCCGCGCCCTTCTCCACCAACGCCGCCACCGCGGCGGCGTCGCTCCGGAACGTCACGGTCGCGCTCAGGCAGCGCCGGCCGCACGGAGGCGTCGAACCGGACCGAGTCGACGCCGCGCAGCACTTCCGGGGTGTCGGTGACCTCCTGCGTCGGGCGGAGCAACGCGAGGCCGGATCGATCGATCAGCCCGAGTGCGTCCTCGTCTTGCATCCGAGCCCGGAGCTCGACGACTCGCTCGGGCGTGTTGGCGCCGGCGTCGAGAACCGTGAACGCGCCGGTCAGCGCGGCTCGCACGTCGACCCCGTCGAGCCCGAGGAGCAGGCGGTGGATCGGGCGCACGGAGAGCTCGTCGTCGGCGAGCTCGGCGGTGAACGCCATGATGCGCTCGGCGCCCGGGTCGTCGATCCCCGCCGCGACGCGCTCGTCGCGGTACGCACACGCGGTCTCGAAACGGTGGTGGCCGTCGGCGAGCACCACCGGGGCGGCGGCCACGGCTTCGGACACCGCCGCGATGTCCTCCGGCGCCGTCAATGGGAAGAGCCGGTGCGTGACGCCCTCGCCGTCCTCGCAGTAGGCGATCAGCGGGAGACGATGCGGGACCAGCAGCGTCGAGAGCCCCTCGGTGAGCGAGAGCACCCAGATCGGATCGAGGTTCGCCCGCGTGGCACGGAGAAGCGACAGACGGTCGCTCTTCGCCGTCTTCATCGTCCGCTCGTGGGGGAGGACGCCGACCGCGCCCGGGTCGGCGCCGCGCGGCGGGAGCCCGAGAGCGCCGATGACCCCATGGGTACGCCGGAACCGCCCGTTCTCGTCCTCGAACAGCATCTCGTAGAGGTAGAAGCGCGCCGGGTCGTCGACGACGAGCGCGCCGGTGCGCTGCCACTCCTCGAAGCAGTCGGCCGCGATCTGGTAGCGGTCGCGTCCGTCCTCGCCGTCGCGGGGGAGGATCAGGCGGACGGAGTTGCGCGGGTCTGCGGACTCGAGCGCCGCCCGGCTGTCGTCGTCGATCACGTCGTAAGGTGGCGCGGCGACCGACCCGACGTCCGCAGGAGAGGTCTCCTCGTTCAGCGCGTAGCGGATCCCGCGGGAAGGGAAGGAACTCGGGCACCGGGCGGTTCGCTTTCGTGACGAGGGCAGGCCGCTCGCGCTGATTCTCGCATACCGATCGCGAGCGACGGCCGAACGAAGACACCGACGAGCGAGAGACGACGAGAGCCATGGAACCGACTGCCTACGACTCATTCCAGGAGGGCTGCCGCCTCCTCGCCAACGAGAGCCCGCACGCCGCGGTCGTGGCCCTCGAGCGGGCGCGGGACCTCGAGCCCGACAAGGGCTCGATTCGCGAGACCCTGGGCCGGGCCTATTTCCGCACGCGGGCGGTTCGGGGAGGCGCGGGCGGAGTTCTCGCGGGCAGTCGACATCGATCCCGTCAACGACTACGCGCTGTTCGCGCTCGGGTTGTCACTGCTGCGCGTCGGCGACCGCAGTGGTGCGCGCCGCCCGCTCA
Organism: uncultured Actinomycetes bacterium; assembly: GCA_963747195.1. Classification (GTDB taxonomy): domain Bacteria; phylum Actinomycetota; class Acidimicrobiia; order IMCC26256; family JACDBD01; genus JALZAA01. The sequence goes on along the minus strand of CAVVDV010000003.1, from coordinate 299,013 downwards.
AGCTCGCGGTCGCCATGCGACCCGAGATGGACGCCTACCGAGACGCGCTGTCTGCCGCCGAGTGACGGCTGAGCGCCCGGTCGTCTGCTGCGACCTCGACGGCGTGGTGTGGCGCGGCGACGAGCCCATCCGCGGGCGCCGCCGCCGCCATCTCGGCACTGTGCGACGCCGGTTTCCGGGTGACGTTCGTCTCCAACAACTCGAGTCAGCCCGTCGGCGAGGTCACGGCCAAGCTCGCTGCCGCCGGGGTGCGGGCATCGTCCGACGACGTGATCACGAGCGCGGTCTCGGCGGCGACCCTGCTGGCATCGGCTCTGGATCCGGGCTCGCCCGTGCTCGCGTGCGCGGGTCCCGGGGTGGTGGAGGCGCTCGAGGCTGCGGGCCTGCGCGCCGTCGACGCGCGAACCGGCGGCCGCCGTGGTCGTGGGCTTCCATCGCGAGTTCGACTACGACGAGCTCGTCCGCGCGTCGGCGGCCGTGCGCAACGGTGCCCGGTTCGTCGCCACCAATCTCGACGCGACCTATCCCGTTCCCGGCGGCATGATCCCGGGGTCGGGAGCGATCGCGGCCGCCGTCGCCACCGCCGTCGGGGCGCGCCCCGGAGGTCGCCGGGAAGCCCGAACGCCCGATGGTCGACCTGATCCGGGCGCGGTTCGGCTCGTCAGGGCTTGTCGTAGGGGACCGGCCGTCGACCGACGGCGCGCTGGCCGAGGCGCTCGGCTGGCCGTTCGCACTCGTGCTGTCCGGCGTGACCCAGCGCGACGCGCCGCCGGGCGGAGAATCGATTCCCGAACCGCCACCGCCGTTCGTCGCCGACGACCTCGCCGCGCTCGTGCCTCAACTGGTCGACGCGACGAACACCGGCTGAGCCGCCCCCCACGCGCGCGCAGCCGCGGTCAGCGGCCCCATCCCCACTGCGGCGGCCCGGCTGGTCGCACGCGCTGGCGCGGCGGTCCGAACAACCCCCGCAGCGCAAGGGCGATGCCGGCGCCGGCGACGAACCCGCCGACGTGCGCCACCCACGCCACGCCCGAGTTGGGGTTGAAGCCGGTCAAGAACTGCGACCCGAACCAGATCGCCAGCAGGACCGCGGCGGGGAGATAGAGGGGCAAGAAGAACAGCAGGGCGATGACCGTCAACACCGCGCGCGCGGCCAGAAGACCAGGTACGCGCCCATCACACCCGCGATCGCTCCGGACGCGCCGATGACAGGCTGCGTCGAGCCAGGATCGGCGAGGTAGTGCGCGGCCATCGCGGCCACGCCTACAACGAAGTAGAAGACCGTGAAGCCGATGTGACCGAGATGGTCCTCGACGTTGTTGCCGAAGACCCACAGGAACAGCATGTTGCCGGCGATGTGCAGGATGGAGCCGTGCAGGAACATGGTCGCGAAGACGGCGAACCAGACGTTCTTGCCCGGGAAGACCTCCGGTGAGTCGACTCGCTGTGCCGCGTTGCAGCTGCCGGTATTCAGCTCCCGCACCGTGGCCGGCTGTCCCTGACGAAGCTCGCACGGGATCGCGGCGTGCTCGAGCGTGAACGCGGTGTCGCGCGAGGTACCGAGGCGCGAATCGACGCCACTGTGGGGCTGGATGAACAGGTACACGAGGACGTTCAGAGCGATGATCGCCACCGTGACGAACGGGAACCGCTCGGTGGGATTGTCGTCGTGCAACGGGATGACCATGGCGATCGCACGATACCGGTCCACCGCGAAAGCCCCACGGCGGGTAATCTGCGCGCGCTGTGCGCCGCCGACTCGATGCCGAACTGGTGCGACGCGGTCTCACCGCAAGCCGGCAGCGAGCGCTCGAGGAGATCGGTGCGGGACGTGTGCTCGTCGGCGGCCTGCCGGCGCGATCCGCGGCGCGGCGCGTCGCGGCCGACGAGCCGATCAGCATCAGCGGCGAAGGCCCGAGATTCGTGTCGCGCGGCGGCGAGAAGCTCGCGGCCGCGATCGACCACTTCGACGTGGACGTCACCGACCGGAGCGGGCTCGACGCCGGCGCGTCGACGGGCGGGTTCACCGATTGCCTGTTGCAGGCCGGAGCGGCGCACGTCGTGGCAGTGGACGTCGGCCGCGGTCAGCTGGCGTGGTCGCTGCGGACGGATCCGCGCGTGACCGTGCTCGAGCGGACGAACGTCCGCCACCTCACGCCTGACGACATCGGCGGGCGGGTCGACCTGTGCACGGCCGATCTCTCGTTCATCTCGCTGACGGTGTGCGCGCCTGCGTTGGCCCGATGCGTGACGGCCGATGCCGACCTCGTGCTGCTCGTGAAGCCGCAGTTCGAAGCCGGTCGCCGCGACGTCGGGAAGGGGGGCGTGGTCCGGGACACATCGGTGCATCGATCGGTGCTCCGCCGGGTGCGCGACGGCCTCGCTGCCGCGGGCATCGACGCAGTATCGGCGATGCCGTCACCGCTGCGGGGCGCCGACGGCAACGTCGAATTCTTCTTCCACGCCCGCACGGACGGCCCCCCGATCGTCGGTGATGACGCGCTCGATGCCGCGGTCGACCGTGCGCACACGGGAGCACGTCTCGTGACGAGCGCCATCCGTACGGTCGGGCTGGTCCCGCACCGCGAGCGCGCACTCGCGCACGAACTGGCGGGGCAAGCGGCGAAATGGCTTGCCGATCACGGCGTGTCCGTGCGCGTGCCGGAGGACGACGCCGGTCCGTGCGGCCTCGAACACCTCGCGTGCCCTCAGTCCGAGTTCGCCAAGGGGCTCGACGTCGTCGTCTCGCTCGGCGGTGACGGCACCATGCTGCGCACGGTCGACATGGTCTACGAAGCCGGGGTCCCGGTACTCGGAGTCAACGTCGGCGACCTCGGCTACCTCACCGAGGTCGATCCCGAGCCCGAAGCGATCAAACGCGCGCTCGAGAAACTGCTGGCGGGGGAGTACGACGTCGCCGAGCGCACTGTCGTCCAGGTCGACGTGGAGACCAGCGGTCCGGCGTCGGGGCGTTGGTGGGCCCTGAACGAGGCTGTGCTGGAGAAGGTGCAGAGCGGTCGCTTGGTCCGCCTCGACGTGCTCATCAACGGCACGTTCTTCACTCCCTACGCCGCCGACGGCGTGATCGTGTCGACGCCGACGGGGTCGACCGCGTACTCGTTCTCCGCACGTGGGCCGATCGTGTCGCCCGACCACCGTTGCCTGCTCTTGACTCCCGTGTCTCCGCACATGCTGTTCGACCGGGCGCTCGTGCTCGGCGCCGACGAAGAGCTCCGCTTCGTCGTCATCGACGAGCGGAGGGCGATCCTCACCCTCGACGGGCGCGTGCTGGGAACGCTCGAGCCGGGAGACTCGGTCACGTGCACGGGCGGCACGCGACCGGCGCGCATCGTGACGTTCAACCCGCGCGACTTCCACCAGATCCTGAAGGCCAAGTTCGGCCTCGCCGACCGGTAGGAGCGGTTCCGCGGTGCTGACAGAGCTGCACGTCGCCGACCTCGGGATCGTCGCCGATCTCACGCTCGTGCTCGGTCCCGGCCTCACCGCGATCACGGGCGAGACCGGCGCCGGCAAGACCCTGCTCGTCGAGGCGGTCGAGCTCCTCGTCGGCGGCCGAGCCGACACGACGCTCGTCCGCGACGGCGCGTCCGAAGCGCGCGTCGAGGGTCGATTCGTGGATGCCGGCACCGGCGACGAGGTCGTCCTGGCGCGGGTGGTGCCGTTGGACGGGCGCAGCCGTGCCTACGTCGACGGACGGCTCGCAACCGTCGGCGAGGTCGCCGAGGTGGGCGCCCGTCTCGTCGACCTCCACGGCCAGCACGCGCATCAATCTCTCCTGGCGCCGGCGATACAGCGCGCCGCGCTCGATCGATTCGCGGGCCCGCCGGCGACTGACCCGCTCGCCGCGCACCGCGCCGCCCGTGCCGAGATGCGACGCATCGACGCCGAGCTCGCCGGGCTCGGAGGCGACGATCGGGCCCGTGCTCGCGAGCTCGACCTGTTGCGCTTCCAGATCAGCGAGATCGACGCGGCAGGCCTCGACGACGCCACGGAGGACGTCGCGCTCGAAGCGGAGGAAGCGCTCCTCGCCGACGCTCTGTCGCATCGCGAAGCGCTCGCGGCCGCCTACGGCGCCGTCGAGGGACCGGCGCTCGACACGGTCGGCGCGGCCGCGGCCGCGCTGGCGGGCCGAGGCCCGTTCGCGGAGCTCGCCGAACGGCTCCGTGCCACCCAGGCCGAGCTGGCCGAGCTCGGCCGCGAGCTTCGAGTACGCGCGCGACACCGTGGAGGACGATCCCCAGCGACTCGAGGAGGTCCGGGCGCGGCGGAAGCTGCTGCGCGAGCTCACGCGGAAGTACGGCGAGACGCTCGCCGACGTGCGCGCGTATGCGGGTGAGGCCCGCCGGCGGCTGGCGGAGCTCGAGAGCTATGAGGCCCGCGCCGCCGAGCTCGAGCAGGCGCGTGAGGCGACCCGGGCGCAGGCCGTGGAGGCCGCTACGGAGTTGTCCCGGGCTCGGCAGGCGGGTGCCGGCTCCCTCGCCGAGGCGGTCACGCCGCACCTGCGCGAGCTTGCGATGCCGGCCGCGGCCTTCGAGGTCGTCGTCGAAGCGGGGGAGCCGACCGACGACGGCGCCGACCGGGTCACCTTCCTCATCTCCGCCAATCCGGGAGAGCCGCCCCGACCCCTCGGCAAGGTCGCGTCGGGTGGAGAGCTCTCACGCGCGATGCTGGCAGCGCGCGTGGTGCTCTCGGAAGCGCCGCCCACGCTGGTGTTCGACGAGGTCGACGCCGGCATCGGGGGTGAGGCGGGAGCCGCGGTGGGCCATCTGCTCGCCGACCTCGCCGGTACCCACCAGGTGCTGGTCGTGACGCACCTCGCGCAGGTGGCGGCCTACGCGGACGCGCAGGTCGTGGTCGAGAAGCGTGAGCAGGGGAAGCGCACGGTGGCGAGCGCCGAGACAGCGGTCGGCGAGGAGCGGATCAGGGAGCTGTCGCGGATGCTCGCGGGGGTCGGTGAGTCCGCGCACGCCCGCAGCCACGCCGCCGAGCTGCTCGACGCGGGCGAGAGCTTCAAGCGGGCGAGGGCCCATGGCCCGGCGTAGTACGCGCCCGACGGCGACCGTGATCGGCGCGGCACGAATCGACCGCCGGACCAAGGACCTCATCAAGCGTCTCCAGCCCGGCGACGTCGCCGTGATCAACCACCGGGATCTCGACCGCGTCGCCGCCGACGGGCTCGTCGAGGCGAGGGTGGCCGCGGTCGTGAACGCGGGCGAATCGATCTCGGGGCGGTATCCGAACGGTGGTCCGATCCGGGTGGTGCAGGCCGGCATCCCGCTCGTCGACCGAGCCGGTGAGGACGTGCTCGACCGCTTGCACGAGGGCGAGCAGATCCGCGTCGACGGCGCCGAGATCTGGCGCGGAGACGAGGTGATCGCCACCGGCGAGCTGCTCTCGGCCGAGGAGATCCAAGCCGCCATGGACGCGGCCCGCGCCGCGATCGGCGGCGAGCTCGAGCGGTTCGCCGTGAACACCCTCGAGTACATCCAGCGCGAAGCGAAGCTGACCTTCGAGCCCGTCGACCTGCCGCCGCTCAAGACGCAGTTCCGCGGCCGTCACGCGCTCGTCGTCGTGCGCGGCCACGACTACCGAACCGATCTCGCTGCCCTCCGCCCGTACATCCGCGAATACCAGCCGGTGCTGATCGGGGTCGACGGCGGCGCCGATGCGCTGCTCGAGATGCGGCTGAAGCCCGACATCATCATCGGCGACTTCGACTCGGTTTCGGAAAAGGCCCTGGGCACCGGCGCCGAGCTCATCCACCACGTGCATGTCGACGGGCGCGCGCCGGGTCGAGATGCGCTGCAGACCTGGGGCTTCCCGTATCACGAGTTCGTCGTCGACGGGACCAGCGAGGACGTCGCCATGCTGCTGGCCTACGAAGCCGGCGCGCAGCTCATCGTCGCCGTCGGCACGCACGCCTCGATGGTGGAGTTCCTCGACAAGGGCCGAAGAGGCATGTCGTCGACGTTTCTGACCCGGCTCCGGCTCGGCCCGGCGCTCGTCGACGCCAAGGGCGTGAGCCGCCTCTACGAGGGACGCGTGAGGCGTCGCGACATCGCGTTGCTGGTCGGATCTGCGATCGTTGCCATCGTCGTGGTCAGCATCGTGTCGGAGCCCATTCACGTCTTCCTGCGGGGGATCGAGCTGACCCTGCGCGACTTCTGGTTCTCGATCTCCGACACGTTCTGATCGCATGATCAACTTCCGGTTCCACATCGTGTCGCTCATCGCCGTCTTTCTCGCGCTCGCGCTCGGCGTCGTGATGGGCACGACGGTCGTGAACCGGGCGATCGTCGACCGGCTGAACGACCGGATCGACACGGTCGAGAAGAACGCCAACGCCCGCAAGACGGAGAGCGACCAGCTGCGCGGTCAGGTCGGTCAGCTCCGGGGCTACATCGACGGCACGAAGGACTTCGCCGTCTCGAGCCGCCTCGACGGAAGCACGCTCGCCACGATCGCGACGCGCGGCGTCGATGCGGACGCAGTCAAGCAGACCGTCACGCTCGCCCAGCAGGCCGGGGCACGGGCGCCCGGAATCCTCTGGCTCGAGGGAAAGCTGACCCTGCCCGACGCCGACACGGTGCGCCAACTCGGAGAGCTGCTCGGGAAGACGGGGCAGAACGCCAAGGCGACACGGGACGAGGCATGGAACGCGCTCGCGAGCCGCGTGGCGACCGGCGCGGGCGCGGCCACGAACGGACGGGATCTCCTCGCCGCGCTGGCCGACGCCGGATTCATCAGCTTCGAGCCCGTTGGGAACCAGGGTGACAACTTCTCGGCGGCCTCGTTCTCGGGCGGCGATTTCCGGGTGCTTCTGATCGACGGGACCAACGGGCAAGTCAACGGCAACGAGGTTCTCGCGCCGCTCGGCAACGCGCTCGTCGCGAACCGGCTGCGGCTCGTCGTCGGCGACGTCTTCGCCGAGAAGGACGGCGGTCCGAAGCGCGGTGCGACGCTGGCTCCGATTCGCGAGAACGACGCCCTCAAGCAGGCAGTCTCCACCGTCGACGACCTCGACCTCGTGGAAGGACGCGTCGCCTCCGTGCTCGCACTCGCCGACATGAACCGCAACGTGGTCGGGCAGTACGGGTACGGGACGGGGGCGACGAAGAGCGCGCCGGAATGGCCGAACCAGTAGCGGGCGCGCGGTCGGTCTCGCGATCGGCCGCGGGCATGGGTGTGGCCGCCGGGGCCTCGCGGGTGATCGGCTTCGCCCGGGTCCTCGCGATCGCGGCGATCCTCGGCACCACGTACCTCGGCAACACGTTCACGTCGTCGAACTACGTGTCGAACGTGCTGTTCGAGCTGCTCGCCGCGGGCGCGCTGTCGGCCGTCCTCGTGCCCACGCTCGTCGACCTGCTCGATCGTTCCGAGGAACCGGAGGCGGAACGCCTCGCCGGCAGCGTGCTGGGAATCGCGCTGGTCGTCCTCGGCGCGGTGACGGTCGTGGGCGTCGTCGCGGCGCCCTGGCTCGCCCATCTCCTGGCCAGCGGTGTCAGCGACCCTTCGATCGCGGCGAAGCAGGAGAGCCTGGCCACGTTCCTCCTGCGGTTCTTCGTGCCGCAAGTGGTGCTCTATGCGATCGGCACCGTCGCCATCGCCGTCCTGTACGCCAAGCGCCGGTTCGTCATCACCGCAATCGCACCCATCGGGAACACGGTCCTCATCGTGGCCGGTCTCGTGATGTTCCGTGTCCTGGCCGGCGAGAAGTACGGGCCTCGATCTCACGCTGGCCGAGAAGCTCACCTTGGCCTTGAGCGGAACGCTCGGCGTCGCCGCCTTCGTCGCGGTGCCGAGCATCGCGTTGCACCGGACCGGCTTCCGGTTGCGACCGCGCCGCGGCCGTCGCGATCCGGCGGTGAACCGGCTCCTGCGGCTGTCGGGATGGGCGATCCTCCAGCACGCCCAGATCGGTCTGCTGTTGGGCGCCGCGATCGTGCTCGGCAACTCGGTCGAGGGCGGGACGGTGGCGTACCAGGTCGCGTGGGTGTTCTTCCTCGCTCCGTACGGCGTGATCGCCCAGCCGATCCATACCGCGATCCACAACGAGCTGTCGCTCGATGCGGCGCGAAACGATTACGACGCATTCGCCGCGCTCCTTGCGTTGGGCGCTCGACGCGATGGCGATGCTCATCGTGCCCGTGTCGGCGGCGATGATCGTGCTCGCCCGGCCCGGCATGACGGTCTTCGCGTTCGGCGAGGCGGCCGAGAACGGTGTCGCGCTGCTGGCAGCCGGGGTCGCGTCGCTGGCGATCGGGCTGTTCGCGTACAGCGTGTTCCTCACGCTCGCCCGCGCGTACTACGCGCTCGGTGACAGCCGGACACCGGCCGTCGTCGCCCTGATCACCGGGATCGGCGGGGTCGCCGCGATGGGCGTCGGCGTGCTGCTGACCGAGGGTGCGGCTCGGGTCGCCGCGCTCGGAATCGGCCACACGATCGCGTACACGGCCGGCGCGCTGGTGCTGGGCGTCGGCCTGTCTCGCCGAACCGGCCATGCGATCGTGCCCCGTGCGCTCCCGCGTGCCGTGGCGCTGTCCGTGGTGATCGGCGGAGCGGGATGGTGGGTCGCATCCGTCCTCCATCCCTCCGGCCGCGTCGCCAACGCGCTGATGTGCACGGGGATCGTGGCCGCCGGCGGAGTGCTGTATCTCCTCGGCGTCCGAGTGACCGGAGGGCGCATGGAGCGCCGCCGGATCGAGGAACCGGATGTGCCCGATCTCGAGCCGGACAGCGCCGAGGTCGAGGCGTGAAGCGTGTCGCAGCCGCGGCAGTCGTCGCTGCGCTGGCAGTGCCGCTCCTCGTCGCCGCGACGTCGGGGACCGCGGCGGCGGACACCGCGAAGCCGAAGGCGCGCCGGCTGCTCGTCATCTCTCTCCCCGGCGTGACGTGGCAGGACATCCAGGACCGCGTGCACGAGCTCCCGAACCTGACGCGGTTGCTCGACAGCTCCGCCATCGGCGGTCTCACGACCCGGACGATCGACCGGCATACGACGCTCGCCGACGGGTACGTGACGCTGGGCGCGGGGACGCGCTCGGTCGGAACGGAGATGGAGACCGACGGCGAAGGCTTCGAGGTCGGCGAGCCCTTCGCCGGCACCACCGCCGGCCGGGTGTTCGAGCGCCGGACCGGGAGGAGGGTTACCAGTGGCCTCGTAAATCTGGGGATCGGCGGCATCGTCGACAAGAACAAGTCGCAGCTCTTCGACGCCGAGATCGGCGCGCTCGGCGACAAGCTCGCGACCTCGGACTGGTCGAGAGCGGTCATCGCGAACGGAGACGGCGAAGACACGGAGCAGCTCGTCGGCGGGTACTACCGGCGTCAGGCGGTCTCCGGCCTCATGGGCTCCGACGGAGAGGTGCCCGCGGGCGCGGTCGGTCCCGAGCTCCTCGTCCCGGACGCCCGGGCGCCGTTCGGTCTGCGGTACGACAACAACGCCGTGCTCAGTGCGTTTCGCGACGTCTGGAAGCCGCACACGGTCGCGCTCGTCGAGGCGTCCGACCTCGTTCGCGAGGACGCGGTACCGCCCGTTCGCCACGTCGAGCCAGCGCGCCCGGCTGCTCGACCAGGCCCTCCGGCGCACGGACGAGCTCGTCGGCGGACTGCTCCGCGAGGTGGATCCGAAAAACGACGCCGTGATGGTCGTCGGACCGGTCCATCCCGCCCGCAAGGTGCAGCTCACCGTCGCCGCGTTGCGGGCCCCGGGCGTGCAACCCGGCCTGCTCCGAACGGGGACGACGCGCCGACCCGGCTTCGTGCAGATCGTCGACATCGCGCCCACGATCCTCGACCGGATCGGGCTCACGGCGCCCGACTCGATGGAGGGTCGCCCGTTCGAGATCCGCGACGAGGGTGGATCGGCGGCCCAGCGGCGCGCCGGGATCGTCGACGCCAACGCCGCCGCCACCTTCCGCGACGAGGTCGTCAGCGTCGTGGCGGTCGTGTTCGTGGTCATCCAGATCGCGCTCGTGCTCGGCGCCCTGGTGTGGCTCGCCCGCCCCGACCTTCGACGCCTCGGAACGGTGCTGCATCTCTCGGGCCTCGCCGCCCTCGGGTTCATCGCGGCGGTGCTGCTCGCCCAGCTCGTGCCCTTCCAGGATTACGGAAACCTCGCCTATTGGGGCGCGCTCGCGGCGGCATCGCTCGGGCTCGCCGTGCTCTATCGGTTCGCGGGCCGGCGCGACGCTCTCGCGTCGTTGATCGTCGCGTTGGGAGTGATCGTCGCCGTCCTCGTCGTCGACGTGCTCTTCGGTGCCCCACTGCAGCTCAGCAATCCGCTCGGCTACTCGCCCCTCCTCGCGGCGCGCTTCAGCGGGTACGGGAACCTCGCATACTCCGCGCTCGCCTCGGCGGCTGTGCTCCTGGCCGGGCTGCTGGCGCATCGGATCGGTGGCCGGCGCGGCGTTTGGACGGCGATCGCCGTGCTCGCAGTGGTGTTCGTCGTCGACGGCGCGCCGATGTGGGGCTCGGACGTCGGCGGCATCCTGTCGATCCTCCCCGCCTACGCGGCGACCGCGTATCTCCTGCTCGGGTTGCGGATCCGCCTCCGCACCGCGCTGGTCGGCCTTCTCGCCGCGGTCATCGCGCTCGTGGCCTTCGGCCTGTTCGACCTGACCCGTCCGTCCGACAAGCAGACGCACCTCGGCCGCTTGTTCGAGACCACACAATCGCGTGGCTGGTCCGGCTTTTCGACGGTGATCGAGCGCAAGATCTACGCCAACCTCTCGGTGCTTCTCGGCTCCACGTGGCTGCTCGTGGTATTGGCGGTGCTCGGTTTCCTCGCCTACGTGTATTCGAAACGGCGCGACCGACTGCAGGCGATCGTCGACTGGGTGCCGGAGCTGCGCGCCTCGTACGTCGGTTTCGCGATCGTCGCCACTCTCGGGTTCGCTGCCAACGACTCGGGAATCGCGATCCCGGGCATGATGCTCAGCGTCCTGACTCCAGTCATCGTCGTCCTCCTGGTCCTCGCGTACCGCCGCGTCCCGCCCAGTGAGCCCGTGCCGCCGGAGGCCGAACCGGCTCCGGCGGCGGTCACGCGCGCGTGAGCGTCCTCGTCGGCATCGTCGTCGGCGTCGTCACGGCGTGGTTCCTCCGCATCGCGGGCCGCGACATGCTGCAGCTCCCGGCGCTCCAGCGGACCAACTACCGCGGCGTTCCGCTGCCGACCGCCGGCGGGATCGTCATCGTGCTCACTGTGCTCGTCATCGAAGCCGGGCGCGCGATCGCAGGCGCGGCCGGCCTGGGCGACGAGCCCGGCCTCACGTTGTCCCGCAGCCTCGTCCTGTTCGCCGCGTTCGGGTTCGGCTTCCTCGGATTCGTGGACGACCTCCTCGGCGTCGAGCGGGGACCGGGGCTTCCGCGGCCACGTGCGCGCCCTGAGCCGAGGGTCGCCTCACGACCGGATTCATCAAGTTGTTCGGTGGGGCGGGCGTCGCGGTCGTGCTCGTCGCGACGCCGGGCTTCGCGAGCGGGCGGAGACTCCTCATCGACGCGGTCCTGATCGCGCTGGCGGCGAACTTCGCCAACCTGCTCGACCTCGCCCCCGGACGTCTCATCAAGGTGTCCTGGGTCCTGTACATCCCGCTCGCGGTGGCGCTCGGCACGGACGCGATCGGCGTCGCCATCGCGCCCGTCATGGGCGCCGCCCTCGCGCTCCTTCCCGACGACCTCAGGGAGCGCCTCATGCTCGGCGATACCGGCGCCAACGTCATCGGTGCCGTGCTCGGTCTCGGTGTCGTCCTCGGCCTCGGGAAGGAAGCGCGGACCAGCGTCCTTGTCGTGTTGATCGTGCTGAACGTGCTGGCCGAGGTCGTGTCGTTCAGCCGCGTGATCGAACGCGTGCCTCCGCTGCGCGCCTTCGACCGCCTCGGGCAGCGGCCCGAGCGTCGCCACGCCTGACGCGAGCGGGCGTCACGGACGGCAGGCGCGTTTCTCGTACAGGACGCGGGGGCCGCCGTAGCGGGCTCTGACTTCGTAGCCGACTTGGGCGAGACGCGGGCCGAGATCGAGGTTCCCGTAGCGGGACGTCCACACGAGCACGCCGCACACATTCGGTTTCGCCGCCGCGTTCTGGAGCTTCACGGCCGTGATCTGGCCCTGCTCGATCCGCTTGATGGACGAGTCGTCGAAGTACGGGACGGTCAGCCGGTCGGCGCGCCACAGGAGGCCCGGCTCGTCGCTGATGGCGAGGCTGCCGGCCGGAAGATCGCGCAGCCCGTCGACGGCGGCCTGCTCGGCGCGGTTGTACGGGTCCGGCCACAGCATCGGATGGACGTTGCTCCAGTACCACGGCATGACCACGGCCGCGCCGATCAGGAGAGCGATCACGGGCGGTGGACGCAGCGCGACGAGCAACGCCAGCGGCGCGATGAGAAACGCCACGTGCGGACGCCAGAACGCCGGCTCGTAGACGAGCAGCGCGAACTGCGCCGCCAACCAGAGCACGAGCACGGAAGCAGGACGGAACAGCAGCGGTCGGTCGGGAGGGGAGTCGTCGGCTCTGGCGCGCACCCATCCGATCCGGGCGAGGACGAGCATCACCACGGCGAGGCCGGCGGCGACGAGCACGATCGGATCGCGGTCGACGAGCGTGTGCAGGGCCTTCGTCACCGCGCCCGGGTACGACGTCACCCGGGACGCGTCGCGGTTGTATACGACGGACTGGTCCCAGACGCGCCCGAGACCCCAGGGGAGGGCGGCGCCGAGCACGACCACGACGGCCGCGCCGACGGCGTAGGCGAGATCGCGAGGACGCCGGCGGGAGAGCAACAGCAGGGCGACGGCCAGGCCCGCCGGCGCGGCCAGGGCCTTGGCGACGAGGCCGGCGCCGAGCAGCGCTCCGGCGGCGATGGCACGGGAGCTCGTCGGCGTCTCCGTGTACCCGAACGAGACGGCCACCGCGCCGATGGCGAACGCGAGGGCGGGCCCGTCCGAGGCGATCCCGGCCGTGGTCCAGAGGATCGACCCGCTGGTCGTCACGAGCACGGCGGCGACGAGCGCCCCGTACCGGGAGGTGATCCGTCGCCCGGCGGCGTACGTGACGACGGTGACGGCGGCGCCGGCGACGAGCGGCAGCACGCGGGGCGCGTTCGCCGTCCGGAGCCCGACGAGGTCGGCGACGTACAGCAGCGGGAGGTGCAGGGGGCCCTGGGGCGAGAACAGGTCTCGGAACGGGACGACGCCGTCGCGCATCTCGATCGCCGACAACCCGAAGAAGCCGTCGTCGTAGGTGAGGTGGCGGCTCGCGACGAAGGCCGGGATGCGCAAGAGGACGGCGATGACAGCGAGCACGGCGGCGTCGATCCACCACGCCCGCCGGTCAGCGGCGGCGCGCGTGCGTTCCGCCACCACCGGTCTTGCCACGAGCGGAAGTTACCGCGCCATCCGCGTTTTTCCGCGGCGCGAGGTGGTAAGTTCGGCGGTGTCCCCGGATGCCCTCCGACAGCTTTGTCCTGTGGGTGACGCGCGCCGGGAATTGGGTCTCATGAGGTGGGGGTGGTCGTGGCCAAGCACATCTTCGTGACCGGGGGCGTGGCGTCGAGCCTCGGGAAGGGGCTGACCGCCTCGTCGCTCGGGCGGCTGCTGAAGAGCCGGGGGCTGCGGGTCACGATGCAGAAGCTCGACCCGTACATCAACGTCGACCCGGGCACGATGAACCCGTTCCAGCACGGCGAGGTCTTCGTCACCGACGACGGCGGCGAGACCGACCTCGATCTCGGCCACTACGAGCGCTTCGTCGACGTCCCGCTCACCAAGAAGTCGAACGCCACCACCGGCTCGATCTACCAGGAGGTCCTGGCCAAGGAGCGCCGGGGCGCGTACCTCGGCCAGACGGTCCAGGTCATCCCGCACATCACCGACGAGATCAAGGAACGGATCGTCCGCCTCGCCGACGACGAGGTCGACGTCGTGATCACCGAGATCGGCGGGACCGTCGGCGACATCGAGATCCTCCCGTTCCTCGAGGCGGTCCGCCAGTTCCGCAAGGACGTGGGCCGCGAGAACGTCTTCTACGTGCACGTGACGCTGGTGCCGTTCATCGGGCCCTCCGGTGAGCAGAAGACGAAGCCGACGCAGCACTCGGTCACCGAGCTGCGCAGCCGCGGCATCCAGCCCGACGCAATCGTGTGCCGGTCGGACCGGCCGATCCCGACGCGGCTCAAGGAGAAGATCTCGCAGCTGTGCGACGTGCCCGAGGCGGGCATCGTCTCCGCCGTCGACGCCGAGAGCCTCTACGAGATCCCGCTGGTGCTCCACGACGAGGGCCTCGACGACTACATCTGCCAGGTGCTGCATCTCGATCGCGAGGCCCCGGTCCTCGGCGAGTGGCGCGACCTCGTGCACCGCGTCGGCGCTGCCGACCAGGAGGTGCGCATCGGCCTGGTCGGCAAGTACGTGAACCTTCCCGACGCCTACCTGTCCGTCGCCGAGGCGCTCCGCCACGGCGGCTACGCGTGCTCGGGGCGGGTGCTGATCGACTGGATCGCCTCGGACGACGCCGAGGGCCTGCTCGCCGAAGGGCGGCTCAAGGACCTCGACGGGATCGTGATCCCGGGCGGCTTCGGGTTCCGGGGCATCGAGGGCAAGATCGCCGCCGCTCGCTTCGCCCGGGAGCACCGCCTGCCGTTCCTCGGCCTGTGTCTCGGCCTCCACTGCGCGGTCATCGAGTTCGCCGCGCGACGTCTGCGGCTTGTCCGGCGCCAACTCGAGCGAGTTCGACCCGCACTCTCCCCATCCCGTCATCGACCTCATGGACGAGCAGCGTGAGGTGGTCGACCTCGGCGGCACGATGCGTCTCGGCGCGTATCCCGCCAAGCTGCACAACGGCACACTCGTCCAGCGCGCCTACGGCCAAGAGGTCGTGTACGAGCGGCACCGGCACCGCTACGAGCTCAACAACAAGTACCGCCGCCCACTCGAGGACGCCGGCATGGTCTTCTCGGGCACCTCGCCCGACAACCGTCTCGTCGAGTTCATCGAGCTGCAGACCGCGTTGCACCCGTTCTTCGTCGCCACCCAGGCGCACCCCGAGTTCAAGAGTCGCCCCGACCGTCCGCACCCGCTGTTCGCTGCGTTCGTGACCGCGGCGCGTGACCGGGCCGAGGGACGCGCGCCGCGGCTGCCCATCGAGGCCGAGCCGGCGCGCCCGGCGGCCGCCTCTTGAGCCCGTTCCGGATCCTGGGCTCCCAGACGGTCGTCGACACCGGCTTCATCCGGCTCGCCGAGCTCGACGTCGAAGGCGAAGGGGAGCGGTTCACGCGCCTCGTGGTCCACCATCCGGGCGCGGTCGTGGCCGTGCCCGTGGAGCCCGACCGCGAGCACGTCCTGCTGGTGCGCCAGTACCGGGTCGCCGCCGACCGCGAGCTCCTCGAGGTCGTGGCGGGCAAGCGCGACGTCGAGGGCGAAGCGCCCGAGACGACCGCGTCGCGCGAGATGCACGAGGAGATCGGCCGTCGCCCGGGCCGGCTCGTGAAGCTGTGCGAGTTCTTCAACTCGCCCGGCTTCTGCGACGAGTACACGCACCTCTACGCCGCGCTCGACGTCGAGAAGCTCGACGCACCCGCCGCCGTCAACGCCGAGGAACGGGCGATGACCGTCGAGCGGGTCCACCTCGACGAGGTCGACGACCTCGTCGCCGACGGTCGCATCGTCGACGCCAAGAGCATCGTCGGCCTCCTGCTCACGCGGCGCTACCTGGGTGGGGAGTTCGACGGGTTCCGCGGCTGAGGAGCCGGCCGTCGCCATCATGGGGACATGACCGGGACGGTCCGCGCCGCCGACGCGCCGCCGGACGACCTGCTGGACCGGCTCCTCGTCGAGCACGACACGTGGCTGACCGTCGAGCGCGGCCTCGCCGTCAACTCGCTCGCCGCGTACCGCCGCGACCTCCGCCGCTACGCCGAGTTCCTCCGCGAGCGGGGCGAGCGCGACCCGAGCGCGGTCCGGGAGGAGACGGTCCTCGCCTACGTCGAGGAGCTGAAGTCGGCGCGCGACGACGACGGGGGCCCGCAGTACGCGCCGTCGTCGATCGCCCGGGCGCTCGTTGCGGTGCGTTCCTTCCATCGCTTCTGCCTCGAGGAGGGGTTCCTCGCCGTCGACCCGAGCGAGGAGGTCGGCGCGCCGCGCGTGCCGCTGGGCATCCCCAAGGCGCTCACCGAGGACGAGGTCGAGGCGCTGCTCGGCGCTGTCATCGGCGACACGCCACGTTCGCTCCGCGACCGCGCCATCGTCGAGACCCTGTACGCCACCGGCGTGCGCATCAGCGAGCTCGTCGGCCTCGACCGGCGCGACCTCGACCTCGACGACGGACTGGTGCGCGTGCTCGGCAAGGGCAGCAAGGAGCGCATCGTCCCCGTCGGACGCTCGGCCCGCGAGGCGCTGACCGCGTACCTCGACGACGGCCGTCCCCAGCTCGTACGTCCGGGCCGCGCGGCCCGCGGCGACGGCGAAGCCGTGATCCTGAACGCGCGTGGTGGCCGGCTGAGCCGGCAGAGCTGCTGGAAGATCGTGCGCACGGCGGGGGAGCGAGCCGGTCTGGGCGGGCGCCTGTCACCCCACGTGCTGCGCCACTCGTGCGCGACGCACATGCTCGAGCGGGGCGCCGACATCCGGGTCGTGCAGGAGCTGCTCGGCCACGCCAGCCTCTCGACGACCCAGGTGTACACGAAGGTCTCGCCCGAGCGGCTCCGGGCGGTCTACGAGGCGGCCCATCCCCGGGCGCGATTCGCCCAGGAGGCCTCCCGGGACGGGCAGTAGGCTTTTGGCCCATGGCCGAGACGCTCAATCCGGCGTTGCGCGACCGCCTGCAAGAGGAGCGCGATCGCCTGCACGACCAGCTGCGCCAGATGGGCGTCGGTCCGGGCGGCAGGCTCGACTTCGACGACGGCTTCGCCGACTCGGGACAGGTCACCGCGGAGCGCGGCGAGGTCGAGGCGCTGGGCGGCACCCTGCTCGACACGCTCCGGGAGATCGAGGACGCGCTGAGCAAGTTCGACGCCGGAACCTACGGCCGGTGCGAGTCGTGCGGGAACCAGATCGCCGAGGCGCGCCTCGAGGCGATGCCGGCAGCCCGACTGTGCATCAACTGCGCGTCGCGCCGCCGCTGAGCTCGACCGTCGCGATTTGAGCGCCGAGGTCGAAGAGCGCCTCGTCTTCTTCGCCTGCCTCTTCCTGGCAATCATCCTGCACGAGATCAGCCACGGCATCGTTGCGCTGTTCTTCGGCGACGACACTGCGAAGCGCGCCGGACGCCTCACCCTGAACCCGATCCCGCACATCGATCCGTTCGGCTCGATCATCCTGCCCGCGATGCTCACGATCACCGGGTTCGGCGCGTTCGGATGGGCGAAGCCGGTCCCGGTGGACCCGGGGAAGCTCCGGAACCCGCGCCGCGAGATGCTCTTCGTCGGGCTCGCCGGCCCCCTGTCGAACTTCGCGTTGATGGTGGTGGCGGCGCTGGCGGCGCGCGCGGCCTTCGGCGCCTACACCGGCAACGCGTTCCGGATCGCGGACTTGCCGCTCGTCATCCAGGTGCTGCTCTTCTTCGCGCTCGCGAACCTCATCCTCGGCCTGTTCAACCTGCTGCCGATCCCGCCGCTCGACGGCTCGTCGCTCATCGAGCGCGTCTTGCCACGCAACTGGCTGCCGGGCTGGTACCGCTTCCGTCCGTACGGGATTCTCGTGCTGCTGATCGTCGGCTTGTCGACCAACCTGTTCGGCCGCCTGTTCTCGCCGTTCATCGACGGGCTGTTCGACTTCATCGTGCGATGAAGCGGGCTCTCCACCTCGGACGCCGTTTCGTCCGCGCCCTCTCGCCGCGGCCACCGCGTGACCGGGACGTGGCGTGGGTGGCCGGCATCCTCGAGCCCGCCGAGCTCACGCTGTGGCGCTCGCTCCCGAACCACGACCGGCGGTACACGATCCGGGTCGCGAAGGACGTCGAGGAGCGCCTGGCCGGCACGGAGTACGCCGGACAGCCGCGCTGGCTCGCCGCCGCGCTGCTCCACGACGTCGGCAAGCTCGACGCCGGTCTGGGCGTGGTCGGGCGCAGCGTCGCGACCGTCATGGGCGCCGTGGCCGGACCTGCCCGCGTCGACCGGTGGGCGCAGACGTCCGGCTTCCGCCGGCGGGCGGCGTGGTACCTCCACCACGACGACCGGGGCGCCGACCGGATCCGGGCCGCCGGCGGGCGCGACGAGGCGGCGCGTTGGGCGTCGGCCCACCATCACCGCAGCCGCTGGCCGGCGAGCGGCGTGCCGATCACGGTCGCCGAAGCCCTGGAGGCCGCCGACAACGCGTAGCGCCGCCCCTAACGGGGTGGTGGCAGCAGGCCGGCGGCGTCGCGGGCGCGGGCGAGCACGGGCTCGGCGATGGCGCGGGCCTTGTCGGCGCCGAGGGCGAGCTGGCGGTCGACCTCGCCCGGATCGGCTTCGAGCTTCGTGTACGCCTCCTGGAGCGGGCGCAACGCCTCGACCACGGCGTCGGCGACGGCGGACTTGAACGCGCCGTAGCCGGATTCGGCGAACTCGCGCTCCACGTCGGGGACGGCGCGGCCGGTGACGGCGGCGTGGATCTCGAGCAGGTTCGAGACCCCGGGCTTGTTCGCGGGGTCGTACCGGACCTCGGTGCCCGAGTCGGTGACGGCCGACTTGATCTTCTTGGCCACGGCCGTGGGCGAGTCGAGCAGCGGCACCGTGCCCTGGGGCGAGTCGACCGACTTCGACATCTTGGCCGTCGGATTCTGCAGGTCCATGATGCGCGCGCCCACGGGCGGGAACGTGGCCGTCGGGACCACGAACGTGTCGCCGAAGCGGTTGTTGAACCGGATCGCGACGTCGCGGGCGAGCTCGAGATGCTGCCGCTGGTCGTCGCCGATCGGCACCTCGTCGGTGTCGTACAGGAGGATGTCGGCGACCATGAGCACCGGGTAGTCGAACAGACCGGCGGTGACGGACTCCTGGCCTTCGCTCTTGTCCTTGAACTGGGTCATGCGGCGCAGCTCTCCGAACGTCGCCACGCAGTTGAGGAGCCAGGTCAGCTCGGTGTGCGCGGCCACGTGGCTCTGCACGAAGAGCACGCACCGGGCCGGGTCGAGCCCCGCCGCCATCAAGAGCACCGCGGTCTGGCGTGTGCGCCCGGTGAGCTCGGCGGGGGAGTACGGCACCGTCATGGCGT
Source organism: uncultured Actinomycetes bacterium (assembly GCA_963747195.1). Taxonomy (GTDB): domain Bacteria; phylum Actinomycetota; class Acidimicrobiia; order IMCC26256; family JACDBD01; genus JALZAA01. Next base: position 279,810 of record CAVVDV010000003.1, on the reverse strand, counting down.
GGAGGTCGACGACGCAGTAGATCGCGTCCTGGCGGTCCTGTTCGGCCACCCAGCGGCGCACCGCGCCGAGGTAGTTGCCGAGGTGCATCTCGCCCGTGGGCTGGATCCCGGAGAACACGCGTGGCATCGGCTGGAGGCTACCTGCGGCCTCGCCGACACCGTGCGGGGATTGCCCGGTCTCGGCGAAGGCCGGCCGGTACTCTGAGCCGCAATGTCGTACGAGGTGTCGACGTCCGTCTTCGAGGGCCCGTTCGACCTGCTCCTGCACCTGATCCTCAAGCAGGAGGTCGATCTGTGGGAGATCTCGCTCTCGCGGATCGTCGACGAGTACCTCGGAGAGCTCGAGCGCATGGAGAGCTTCGATCTCGAGGTCACGACCGAGTTCCTGCTCATCGCGGCCACGCTCGTCGACCTGAAGGCGCGGCGGCTGCTCCCGTCGCTGGAGGAGGTCGAGCTCGACGAGGAGCTCCTCCGCTTCGAGGAGCGCGACCTCCTGCTCGCCCGGCTCCTCGAGTGCAAGACGTTCAAGGACGCGGCCCGCGCCATGGAGACGCTCGTCCGGCGCGCCGACCGCAGCCTGGCGCGACGCGCCGGCGTCGAAGAGCCGTTCGCGTCGCTGAAGCCCGACGCGCTCGACCGGGTGGCGCCTTCCACGCTGCTGGCGGCGGCGCTCCGCGGCTTGGCGCCGAAGCCGGCCCTCGCGATCCCGGTCGAGCACATCGCGCCGATCCGGGCCAGCGTGCGCGAGGCGGTCGAGGTCGTCCTGTCAGTCCTGCCCGAGCGTGAGCCGCTCAGCTTCCGGCAGCTGGTCGCCGACGCGCCGACGCAGCTCGAGGCGATCGTGCGCTTCCTCGCGATCCTCGAGCTCTACAAGCAGGGCGTCGTCGACCTCGAGCAGTTCGACACGTTCGGCGACCTGCGCATCCGGCGGTTGCACGAAGGCGAGACCGCGCTCGATGCGGCCAGCCTGGCCGAGTGGGACGAGCCCGAAAGCGCACCCGAGAGCGGGCGCGAGACGGTGGGCTCGGAGCCCGAGTAGCCGTGTACGACGACCCGCTCGACGAAGCCACCCAAGGTCTGCGAGCCCACGAGGCGCGCCGCGTCGTCGAGGCGGTCGTCATGGCCGCGACCGACCCGGTCGACGCCGGCTTCCTCGCCCAGCTCCTCGAGCTGCCGGTCGCGAGCATCGAAGAGCTGTGCGGCGCGCTCGCCGCCGAGTACGAGACTGACGGGCGGGGCTTCATGCTGGTGAAGGTGGCGGGTGGCTACCGCTACCAGACCCACCCGGACCTGGCGCCGTACGTCGAGCGCTTCGTCCTCGAGGGACAGCACGCGCGGTTGTCCGCGCCCGCGTTCGAGACGCTCGCGATCATCGCCTACAAGCAGCCGATCTCGCGCGCGCAGATCTCCGCCATCCGCGGCGTCGACGTCGAATCGGTCCTGAGCACGCTCCTGCGGCGCGGCTACATCGAGGAGGTCGGCCGCGACCCGGGGCCGGGACAAGCCGTGATGTACGGGACGACGCGCGAGTTCCTCGAGCGGCTCGGCCTCGACTCGCTCGCCGACCTGCCGCCGCTCGGCGACTTCGTTCCCGCGCCCGACGTCGTCGACGCGCTCGAACGTGGTCTACGAGTGTCCGACGACCCCGCGCCCAACCCGTAGATGGCGACCCGGACGCCGTCCGGGCAACCCGGCAGCAGCGCGGAGGGTGAGCGGCTCCAGAAGATCCTCGCCCGCGCCGGATTCGGGTCGCGGCGCGCCGCCGAGCTGCTGATCGCCGACGGACGCGTGACGGTCGACGGCGCGGTCGCGCGGCTCGGCCAGCGCGTCGATGCGCAGCACGCGCGCGTCGAAGTGGACGGGGTCCCGGTCACCGTGCGCGACGGCGTCGTGTACTACCTGCTGAACAAGCCGCGCCGGGTCGTCACGACGGCCCGCGACCCCGAAGGTCGACCGACGGCCGTCGATCTCGTCCCGACGGAGCCTCGCGTGTTCCCTGTCGGTCGCCTCGACTACGACACCGAGGGTCTCCTCGTGCTCACGAACGACGGCGACCTCGCGCAACTCGTCACGCACCCGCGCCACGGCATCGAGAAGACGTACCTCGCCGAGGTCTCGGGCGTGCCGAGCCGCGCCACGATCCGGGCGCTCCGCGAGGGCGTCACGCTGGAAGACGGACCGACGGCGCCGGCGCGTGTCCGCCTCGTGCAAGACCTGGGCGACAACGCCGCACTCGAGATCGTCGTCCACGAGGGCCGCAACCGGATCGTGCGACGCATGTGCGAAGCCGTCGGCCATCCGGTTCGTCGGCTCGTCCGGACGCGCGTCGGCCCGATCGCCGACCGTCGTCTCGCCCCCGGATCGTGGCGTGCACTGCGCCCGCGTGAGGTCCGGGCCCTGTACGCCGCCGCGACCGAACCTGCAACGAGCCTGAGCGACGATTCGAAGCCCGACTAATCTTGGGTCGCGAAGGACGGCGGCTTTGCCGACCGTCTTCGCAGGAGCCGGAGCTTGCGACGGCGACCAAAGGAACCATATTGAGGCTTCGGGCGCTGCGCGGCGCGATCACGTGCGACGAGAACACCAAGCAGGAGATCGAGGAGAAGACCCAGCGCCTGGTCAAGGAGCTCCTCACCCGCAACGAGCTCGAGCACGACGACATCGTGAGCGTCATCTTCACCGCGACCGACGACCTGACGGCGGAGTTCCCGGCCGCCGCCGCCCGCGGCGTCGGGCTGGGCGACATCCCGTTGCTGTGCGCCCGCGAGCTCGGGATCGACGGCGGGAAGCCCATGTGCATCCGGCTCCTCGTCCACTGCTACACGGAGCGCGGCCGCGACGAGCTGCACCACGTGTACCTCGAGGGTGCCCGAACGCTCCGTGACGACCTGCCGGAGTAGTCGCGTGCGGCACCGCGGTCGAGAGATATCGAGAACGAGAAGCGCGCCGCGATGATCGGAGCCGAGATCACGATCGCGGGACCGCGTCCGCTCCGAGGCACGGTGCGCGTCCCGGGGGACAAGGGAATCTCGCACCGAGCCCTGCTGTCGGCCGCGCTCGCATCCGGTCGCAGCACCATTCGGGGCCTCGCCGACGGGGACGACGTGCAGCGCACTCGCGGCCGCGCGTCGAGCAGCTCGGGGTTCGGGTGAAGGACTCCGGGGCGTCGACGGTGGCCGTGCTCGGCACCGGCGCCGCCGGACTCCGCGAGCCGGACGCAGTGATCGACTGCGGCAACTCGGGCACGACGATGCGCATGCTCGCCGGCCTGCTCGCGGGCCGGCCGTTCCTGAGCGTGCTCAGCGGCGACAGCTCGCTCCAGGCGCGGCCGATGGGACGCGTCGCCCGTCCGTTGCGCACGTTGGGAGCGCGTGTCGACGGGCGCGCGGACGGCGAGCTCGCGCCCCTCGTGATCCGGGGCGGTGGACTCACGGGTCGCCGGATCGACCTCGACGTCGTGAGCGCGCAGGTCAAGACGGCGGTGATCCTCGCCGGCCTCCAGGCCGAGGGGACGACCGAGGTGGTCGAGCCCGCGCCCAGCCGCGACCACACCGAGCGGATGCTCGAGGCGCTCTCGGCGCCTGTCACACGAGTCGACGACCGCACGACCCGGGTCGAGGCGGGCGTTCCGACGTCGTTCGATCTCGACGTGCCGGGCGATCCGTCATCGGCGGCGCTGTTCGCGGTGGCCGCGTGCATCACACCCGGCTCGTCGATCGTGATCGAGGACGTGTGCCTCAACCCGCGCCGCTTGGGTTTCGTCGAGGTGCTGCAGGCCATGGGCGCGCGCATCGACGCCGAGCCGACGGGTGAGCGACTGGGCGAGCCGGTCGGCCGTTTGGCAGTCGAGTCGTCGCCGCTCGTCGCGACCACGATCCGGCCCGACGAGGGGATGATCGACGAGATCCCCGTGCTCGCGGTGGCGGCCGCGTTCGCGGACGGGGTCACCGAGATCCAGGGCGTCGCCGAGCTGCGCGTGAAGGAGAGCGACCGCGTCAACACGATCGAGCAGGAGCTGACGCAGATGGGCGTCGGCGTCGAGACGAAACAGGATGCATTGACGATTCGCGGCGGCAAGCCCCGGCCGGCGATGTTCAAGAGCCACGGCGACCACCGGATCGCGCTGGCGGCGGCCGTTGCGGCCAACGCGATGCCGGGCGAGTCCACCGTGCGCGGGTGGCACTCGGTCTCGGTGTCGTACCCGCGCTTCGCCGACGACCTGAGCACGCTCACGGGCGGGAACGGGTCGTGATCCATGTCGTGGCCATCGACGGGCCCGCAGGATCGGGCAAGTCGACCGTCGCGCGCGGCGTCGCCTCGGCTCTCGGCCTCGAGGTGCTCGACACGGGCGCGATGTACCGGGCCGTGACGCTGCTCGCCATCGAGCGCGGCCTCGACCTCGGCGACGGCGAGGCGATCGCACGCGCGGCCGAGGAGGCCGTCCTCGAGCTCGGTGACCCGCCCGGGAGCGTCCGGCTCGACGGCCGGGACGTCAGTGCCGAGATCCGGGGCCCCGACGTGTCGGCGGGGTGTCCGAGGTGTCATCGCATCCGGCCGTGCGCTCGCTCTTGCGTGCCCGGCAGCGGGAATGGGCCGAGCAACGTGGTGGGGGCGTCGTCGAGGGTCGCGACATCGGGACCGTCGTGTTCACCGACGCGCCGGTCAAGGTCTTCCTCACCGCCGACGAGGGCGAGCGGGCGCTCCGGCGCCATCGCGACGAGGAGGCCGCCGCCCGACCAGCCGACCTGGAGTCGGTGCGCGACGCGGTCGACCGTCGCGACACGCTCGACAACCGGACGACGCCGCTCGCGCCTGCTCGGGACGCGGTGGTGATCGACACCACCGGTCGTGACGTCGACGACGTCGTCAAGGAGATCGTCGAGCGCTACGAGTCCACGGTCCGTCCGGTGGAGCCAGACCGGTGACCGCCGCCCGCCGGGGCGATCTCGGCCAACGGATCTTCTACCGCGTCGTGCACGCTCTCATCCTCACGCCGTTCAAGGCGATCTTCTGGGTACGCGTCCGCGGGCGCGAGAAGGTGCCGCGCGACGGGAGCGTTCGTGGTGGCGCCGTCGCACCGCTCGCTCATGGACATCTTCTTCACCGGCGTACATCACTCGGCGGCGCATCCGGTTCATGGCCAAGCAGGAGCTGTTCGAGAAGCCGTTCCTCGCCTGGTTGTTCACCGCACTGGGAGGCTTCTCGGTCGAACGTGGAAGCGCCGACCGCGCCGCGTTGCGTGCCGCACAGGCAGCGCTCGAAGGCGGCGAGCCGGTGGCGATCTTCCCGGAGGGCACGCGGCGGCACGGTCGCGAGATCGTCGAGCTCTTCGACGGCGGCGCCTACCTCGCGACCCGGCTCGGCGTCCCGATCGTGCCCGTCGGGATCGGGGGGAGCGAGCAGATCCTCGCCTCCGGCAAGACGCTGCCGCGGCTGCACAAGGTGGCGATCGTCGTCGGTGATCCCATCCAGCCGCCCGATCACGGCGCCGGGCGCGTCCGGCGTCAGGAGGTCACCGAACGTCACGGAGAAGGTTCGCGTGGAGCTGCAGACGTGCTTCGACGAGGCGCTCGCGCTCGCCGGCGTGCCGTACGACCCGCCCGCGCCGCCCTCAGCGGGCGAGGTCGGCGAGCACCAGTGACGCGTCCATCCCGCGGTCGTCGCTGAACGGCCCGCCACGGCGGCGGGCGTCCACCGGATCACCGCCGACCATGAGCGCGGCCAGCCCGTCGAGCGCGGGCACGAGCTCGCGCAGCTCGCGAGGCGGCGGGAAGTACTCGTCCTCGTCGGTCACGTACACGGGCTCCACGCCGTCCCGCGGATCGAGCTTGGCGATCACGGCCTGGACGAGGTCCTCGGGGGCGCTGGCGCCGGCGGTGACGCCGACGACGCGGACGCCGGCCAGTTCGTCGACTTCGAGCTCGTCGGGCCCGTCGACGCGCACGACGACCGGACATCCGGCGCTGCGCGCGACCTTCGTGAGCGCGATGGTGTTGGACGAGTTGGCGCTGCCGATCACGACGACGGCGTCGGCGCGGGTGGCGATGGCCGTGAGCGCGGCTTGACGGTTGGTCGTCGCGAAGCAGAGGTCGTTGCGCGTCGCCGTCCACAGCTCGGGGAACTGCTCGCGGGTGCGGTCCATGATGCCCTCCCAGTCGTGCAGCGAGAGGGTCGTCTGCGCCAACAAGGCGACCTTCGAGGGGTCCTGCACCTCCGGAAGCACGTCGTCGAGATCCTCTTCGTGCTCGACGAGCTGCATCGAGTCGGGCGCGACCGCGAGCGTGCCGATCGCCTCGTCGTGGCCGGCGTGGCCGACGTACAGGACGGTGAACCCCTTCTCGGCCCGCACCTTCGCCTCGTGGTGGACCTTGGTGACGAGCGGGCACACCGCGTTCACGACGAACCGGTTGCGGCTGCGGGCGTCGCCGACGACGTCCGGAGCAGACCCGTGGGCCGAGAGCATGAGCGGCGCGCCGTCGGGCACCTCGTCGACGTCGTCGACGAACACGACCCCCAGATCGCGGAACCGGTCGACGACGAGCCGGTTGTGGACGATCTCGTGGTAGCAGTACACGGGCGGCTCGAACACGCGGACCATCCACGCCAGGGCCTTGATCGCCATCTCGACCCCCGCGCAGTACCCGCGGGGTTGCGCGAGCAGCACTCGTTCGACACCGACACGCGCTGAGGGTATCGCCCGACCCGTTCGGTCCCGACAAGGGCTCGTGATCCGGGCGTCCCGTAGGATGCCTCCATGCCCCCCGCGTGTCGTGGCGGTGGCGCCCGGCTCGCCGGCAGCCTCGACCGGGATCCAGCCCGGCGACGAGGTCCTCGCCCTCAACGGCGAAGCGGTCCGCGACGTCATCCGCTACCAGCTCCAGGCCGACGAGCCCGTCGTCGAGCTCGAGGTCCGCCGTGGCGGTCTCGAGCAGCTCGCCGTGGTCGAGAAGCCCGCGGGCGCGCCGCTCGGTCTCGAGCTCGACAGCCCGGTCTTCGACCGCGTCCAGACCTGCGACAACCACTGCCCGTTCTGCTTCATCCACCAGCTCCCCAAGGGCATGCGGCGGAGCTTGTACCTCAAGGACGACGACTACCGGCTGTCGTTCCTCTACGGGAACTTCACAACGCTCACACGCTTCACCGAGGCCGATCTCGAGCGCGTCGTCACCGAGAAGCTGGGCCCGCTCTATGTGAGCATTCATGCGACCGACCCCGACGTGCGGACGCGCCTCCTGCGCAACCGGCGGGGCGCCACCAGCCTGCGCTGGCTCGGCGCGCTGCTCGACGCCGGGGTCGAAGTGCACGGTCAGGTCGTCGTGTGCCCCGGCATCAACGACGGCGCAGTGCTCGACGACACGCTGCTCGGCATCCTCGACCGGTTCCCGCGGCTGGCGACGGTCGGGATCGTGCCGCTGGGTGTGAGCGCGTACACGACCGAGCCCGACATGCACGAGCACACGGCCGCCGCCGCCGGCGCCGTGCTCGACACCGTCGGTCGTTGGCAGTCCCGGTTCTGCGACGCGCTCGGACGCCGGCTCGCGTTCGCGGCCGACGAGTACTACGTCCTCGCCGGGCGACCGTTTCCCGACGCCGACGACTACGAGAGCTTCCCCCAGCACGAGAACGGCATCGGCATGGCGCGCGCCTTCGAGGCAGACGTGCGCGCCGCGCTGGCCGGCGCGCCTGCCTCGGGCGTCGGCCCCCGCGCCGGATTCTTCGCCTGGGTCGACGGAGCACCTGCCGACGGGTACCGGGCGCCGAGGACGGACGATGCGCCGCGACCGGCGCGCGCCGCAGATTCGCGAACTGGACGCGTCGCGATCGTCACCGGTCAGTACGGGGAGCAGGTGCTCTCGCCGCTGCTGCCGTTGCTCCGCACCGCGACGCATGCGCCGGTTCGGCTCGTGCCGGTCCGCAACGCGTTCTTCGGCGGCAACATCGCCGTGACCGGGCTGCTCACGGGACGCGACGTGTGTGACGCCCTTGCGTCCGAGCCCCAGGGTGAGCGCTACCTCCTGCCCGACGTCGTGCTGTCACGCGATCGCTTCCTCGACGGCATGGCCGTCGCCGACCTTCCGCGTCCGGTCGAGGTCGTCCCGACGGACGGCGCGTCGCTCGTCGCTGCCCTGCGATGACCCCGGAGCTGCCGGTGGTCGCGATCGTCGGCCGGCCGAACGTCGGCAAGTCGACGCTCGTGAACCGCATCGCCGGCGGACGTCAGGCCATCGTCGAGGCTCAGCCGGGCGTCACCCGGGACCGCAAGGAGCTCGTGGCCGAGTGGGCGGGCCGTTATTTCCGCGTGGTCGACACGGGCGGCTGGCTGGCCGGCGGCGGTGACCTCGATCAGGAGGTGAGCCGGCAGGCGGAGCGAGCCGTCGCCCAGGCGGACGTGATCGTCCTCGTGGTCGACGTCACGGTCGGCATCACCGAGGAGGACGCACGCGTCGCGTCCCTCCTGCGCCGCGCCGGGCCGCCGGCGGTCGTCGTCGTCAACAAGGTCGATGACGGCTCCCGCGAGAGCGACGCCTGGGCGTTCACGCAGCTCGGCCTGGGCGATCCCTACGTCGTGTCGGCGTTGCACGGGCGGGGGAGCGGCGACCTCCTCGACGCGGTCGTGGCGGCGCTGCCGCCGCCGGTGGCGACCGAGGCCGAGCCGGAGGGCGACGCAGGCGGCCGTTCTCGATCGCGATCGTCGGCCGTCCCAACGTCGGGAAGTCCACGCTGTTCAACCGCCTCGTCGGCGACGAGCGCGCCGTCGTGCACGACGAGCCCGGCACCACACGCGACTCGATCGACACCGTGATCGAGACCGAGGACGGGCCGCTCCGCTTCGTCGACACCGCCGGCATGCGGCGCCGTAGCCGCGTGGATGAGCCGACCGAGTACTACAGCCTCGTGCGCGCGCTCGAGTCGGTCGACCGCGCCGACGCCGCTCTCTTCGTCATCGACGCGACCGAAGGCGTCACCCATCAGGACCAGCGGCTCGCCGAACGGGTCGACGCCGCCGGGACGGCCGCGATCGTCGTCCTCAACAAGTGGGACCTCACGGACGCCGACCAGCGCCGGGACGTGTTGGAGCAGGCAGCGGACCGGCTGTCGTTCCTCGGCTACGCGCCCGTCGTCAAGGTCTCGGCGCTGACCGGCCGCAACCTTCGCCACGTGCTGCCCGCGCTCCGGGAAGCGGAGCAGGCGTACCACCGCCGCGTCCCGACCGCGGCGCTGAACCGCGTCATCACCGATGCGCAACAACGGCAGCCCCCGCCCGTCGTGCGCAAACGCCGGCCACGCGTGCTCTATGCCACCCAAGGTGCAGCCGACCCGCCGACGTTCACGTTCTTCGCGACGCACGAGCTGCCGGCGACGTACCTGCGCTACCTCGAGCACCGCATCCGCGACGCGTTCGACCTCGGGCCGACCCCGGTCAAGATCCGAGTCCGGCTGCGCGGTCGGTAGCCTGTCTCTCTCCATGGGTGACGACCGGGTCCACAAGCACGCCGAACGCGCGCTGCAGGGCAACCTCGAGAAGGAGCGCGACAAGCTCGCGCGCCAGAACAAGATGTTCGTGCGCGATCGCCTGGATCGTCTGCTCGATCCCGGCTCGTTCGCGGAGGACGGGCTCCTCGCGAACGCGCTCGCCGATTCGCTGCCTGCCGACGGGGTCGTCACGGGTATGGGGCGGATCGACGGACGTCCGGTCTGCGTCATGGCGAACGATCCGACGGTCAAGGCCGGTTCGTGGGGCGCCCGCACGGTGGAGAAGATCCTGCGGCTGACCGAGACCGCCCTCCGTCACGAGGCTCCGGTCGTGTATCTCGTCGACTCGGCCGGGGCGCGCATCACCGACCAGGTCGAGCTGTTCCCGGGGCGACGGGGCGCGGGACGCATCTTCGCCAACGAGGTGCGCCTCTCGGGTCGGGTGCCCCAGGTGTGCTGCCTGTTCGGGCCGTCGGCGGCCGGCGGTGCGTACATCCCGGCGTTCTGCGACGTCGTGTTCATGGTCGAGGGCAACGCGTCGATGTACCTCGGCTCTCCGCGCATGGCCGAAGAGGTCATCGGCGAGCACGCGACGCTCGAGGAGATGGGCGGCGCCCGCATGCACGCGACCACCAGCGGCTCCGGCGACAACCTCGTCGCCGACGACGCCGCCGCGCTCGATGCCGCGAAGCGGTGGCTGTCGTATCTCCCGACGAGCTGGCGGGAGGTGCCGCCGGCGGTCGAGGCCGTCGAGCCACGCGCCGGTTCGAAGGGCATCGGCGACATCGTCCCGGCGGAGGAGCGGCGCGCCTACGACATGCACCGGGTCGTCGACGCCCTCGTCGACGAAGGCAGCTTCTTCGAGCTCAAGCCGCTGTTCGCCAAGGAGCTGATCATCGGGTTCGGTCGCCTGGCCGGGGAGACCGTGGGGATCGTCGCCAACAACCCGATGCACCTCGGCGGCGTGCTGTTCGTGGACTCGGCCGACAAGGCCGCCCGGTTCATCTGGTTGTGCGACGCCTTCAACGTGCCGCTCGTCTTCCTCGCCGACGTGCCCGGGTTCATGATCGGGACCGCGGTCGAGCGGGAGGGCATCATCCGCCACGGCGCCAAGATGATCACGGCCGTGACCGAGGCGTCGGTGCCGAAGTTCTCGGTGATCGTGCGCAAGGCGTACGGCGCCGGGCTGTACGCCATGTGCGGACCGGCGTTCGACCCCGACGCGTGCCTTGCGCTCCCGACGGCGCAGATCGCGGTGATGGGCCCCGAGCCGGCCGTGAACGCGGTCTTCTACAACAAGATCCAAGCGATCGACGATGCCGAGGAGCGCGCCGCGTACATCGCCGAGCGCCGCGCCGAGTACGAAGCCGACGTCGATCTCGTGCACCTCGCCGCCGAGCTCGTCGTCGACGCCGTCGTCGAGCCCGACGACCTCCGAGGCGAGCTCGTCACCCGCCTCGCCCTGGCCCGCACCCGCCGCCGCGAGGAGTTCCAGCGCCACCACGGCGTTCCGCCCGTGTGATCGCGGGCGCGACACTGGTGTCGTGCCCTGGTGCGCAACCTGCGACCGGTTCCTGTCGCCGCCGTCGGTGCGAGCGGACGGGACCTGCCCCACGTGCGGCCGCACCGTGGACGGCGGCCACGCCCACGCCGCCGCGGCGCCGGAAGATGCGACCAAGCCGCGACGCGCATCATCACTGCCGTGGCACCTCTGGCTGCTCGCCATTGCGCTTGCGGTGTACCTCAGCTTCCGCGCGTGGCAGGGGATCGAGTGGGTCATCCATCAGCTCTGATTTCGAGCCCGGGCGTAGACTCGCCCGTCTACGGGCTGTGGCGCAGCTTGGTTAGCGCGTCGGTCTGGGGGACCGAAGGTCGCGGGTTCGAGTCCCGCCAGCCCGACCGCAGGAAACTACGCGCACTCCGCTGGGCGTCCGGGGAGCGGGGCGTGACGGACCGGAAGTGCTTCAGCCCAATCCAACAAGTTCGAGTCGACGATGACGTAGAAGTTCGGCGGACCGTCACACGGAGGCTCCGCGTAGATGATCCCCGGTGTCGAGGGCCTCGAGAAAGAACCGTCCGAATTGTCGAAGGCACACGCGGAGACGCCGGCCGCGGACCCGTCGAGAAACCGTCCCGAGATGTTCACCTCGCGGCCCCCGGCGTGGTCGCACTCGGCTCGGAGCCGATGCAATACGGAATCGGCGACCTGGCGCTTTCCCTGCGTCGTCGTGGTCGACGAGCTTGGCCGCCCGAACATGACGTACGCGGCGACGGCGGCAGCGGCCCCGAACAGCACCACCGCCAGGAGCACCGAGACCCATCGCCGGCGGCGGCTCTTCACCGCTCGCTCCGCGGCGGCTGCATGTCATCACTGTGCATCAAATGTCAATGGGCTTCCCGTCCTGCGGAACCTGTCTCGAAAGGACCCCCATGTACGTCGCCGAGTTCACGCTGCACGCCAAGCCGGGTCACTACGCGGAGGTGGCCGCGCTCTACTCCGCGTTCGCGGCTGAGTTCCTCTCCGATCACCCGGCCCTCGAGACCGTCATGATCCTCGGCGACGAGGCGAGCGGTGTCGTCCGCGGCATCGGCGTCTTCACGGATCGACCGGCGGCGGACAGCGTCAACAGCGACCCGGAGTTCGCGGCGTTCAACGACGCGGTCGCGGCGATGCTCTCGGACACCCCGAGGCGAGTGGAGCTCGAGCTGCTGCACTTGTTCACGGGGCGGCCGAGCCGGCCGCCGAGGCGCGGGCCAGAGCGCTCCCTAGCCCGGACAGGATCGTCGTCTACGTACGGGTAACCCTTGTTCGATATGCTCGAACTCGAGGTCGTCGACCTTGCCCGCCAACATGGTAGTCGGCGTCGAGAGATTTGTCGGTCGAGCAGTTGGAGCGCGGCGTAGAGATGTCGTCCGTCGGCTGGTTGTTCATGCGCCCCCTTTCGTCGACGATCATCAAGCGGGATGGTGGCGATCGAGACCACGATCAGGATGCCCCATGTAGAGGGTCGCGATCGTCGTTCGAGAGACCGGCCGTTGACCTTGTCGCCCATGTAGTCCGGGTCGTTCGCGACCACCAGGATCGGGAAGTAGGTCAGCGGCAGCGCGGCGGCGGAGAGCACGATCGGTGTACTCGGTGAGCTTCACCGGGTCGATTGCCGTCAGAGCCAGAATCGCGGCCCCGATCGATGCGAGAGGAGCACGACCACATGGAATCTGGCCGCTTGTCCAGTGGTCGGACGAGCTTTCCCCACTGCCAGCCGAAGTACTGGGCCGATCGTGTACCCGGACGACAGCGCCGTTTCGAGCGCGGCGCTGAAGGTGGCGGCGAAGAACCCGACGATGATCGAGCGCCGAGACCGACCTTCCCGACGGCGAGCGACTGTTGGCAAGGCCGACCTGTGACAGGTGCTCGACAGCGTGATGTTCTGGGCGCGAACACGACCGCGGCTGTGGCCATGAGTGCTGAGCGTGAGCGCAGCCGCCGAGCGGGAAGCCGAGGTAGACGTTGGCCCGGTTCGAGCACCAGGTCGCTTCGTTGTCCAGCTTCTCCTCCACGGCACCGGACGAGAAGAAGAAGACCTCGTAGGGAGTCATGGTCGCTCCGAAGAGCGCGATCCCGTAGTAGAAGTACGTCGGCGTTTCCTTCGCCGCTCGACGACCTCCGGATGGGATGCGCTGGTGCCACAGCGAGCTCCAATCGGGGTGGAGCTGCCACAGCGCGACGGACGATGACGATGAGGGCAAGTCCGGCCAGACCCGAAGACCGTGCTTTCCATCGTCTCGAACTTGACCCGCCAGATCACGAACCAGACGAGGAACCGTCACCAGCAGGGATCCACAGCAGGTAGTTGACGTCCGTCGCGAGTTGGAGAGCGAGGGCGATCCCGGCCACCTCGGCGGCGAGCGTGAGGAAGTTGATGAAGTACGACGCAAGGAGATTCGCAAGCCCCAGTGCGGGCGCCGAGACGCTCGCGAACCAGATCGAACATCGGTCGATGGGAGACGGTCGCGACTCGGCCGGCCATCTCCGCGTAGATCGATGATGCCGATCACGCCGAGCACCACCGCCCACGCCAGCGACATGCCGAAACGCGCGCCGGTCGCGGAGTTCGGCGACGATGTCCCCGATGTCGATGAAGCCGCCGATCGCGGTCAGGATCCCGAGCGTGACCCCGAGGAGCTTCTTCATCCGCGTGCGCCTTGACGAAGCGGTTGAGCTCCCGGGCTGATCTCGCCTTAGTTTTGGATCCTGCTTGGCGTTATTCTTCGCTGATATCTCGCGCGTGTACACAGAGGCGTAGCCGGCACGCTGACCGCCGGTCGCGCCCGACCGCTCCGGTAGCCTGCCGCCATGGCGGCGAGGCGCTTCCCCCGCGGTGGTGTCGCGGCGCCGCACTACCTCGCGTCGACCGCCGGACTGGTGACGCTCGCGCGGGGCGGGAACGCGATCGACGCGGCGATTTCCGCCAACCTCGCGCTCGGTGTCGTCGCCCCCTACCTGTGCGGTTACGGCGGGGACGTGTTCGCCGTCGTGTGGGACGGGCAGCTGCACGGTTATCTCGGCTCCGGTCGATCACCCGCCGCGGTGACGATCGACACGGTCCGCGATCGGGCGGGATCCGAGACGATGCCGGTCCTCGGACCGCATGCCGTCACGGTTCCGGGCGGCGTGGCGGGATGGTTCGACCTCCTCGAGCGGTGGGGGACCAGGTCCTTCGGCGAGCTGGCTGAGCCCGCGCTCGCGTACGCGCGTGACGGCTTCGAGCTCACGCCGATGGGCGCGATGTATCTCGGCGGTTCTCTTGCGATGTACGAAGGCTCTGCGGCGCTGCGTTCGACGTACGAAGGCGTCGAAGCCGGCGACGTGCTCCGCCAGCCCGGGCTCGCCCGCACCATCGAGACGCTCGCTGCCGACGGGCCCGACGCGTACTACCGCGGACCGATCGCGAACGCGATCGCGGACACGCACCAGGCCGACGGCGGCCTGCTCACCACCGAGGATCTCGCCGCGCACGAGGGCCAATGGGTCGAGCCGCTCCGCGCCCTGTACCGCGACGTCGAGATCGCCGAGCTGCCGCCACCGACACAAGGGGTCACCGCGCTCGAGGCTCTCCGCATCCTGGACGGCTTCCCGCTGCCCGCCGACGGGCCCGACCGTCACCACCTCCTGATCGAGGCCACCAAGCTCGCCCTGCAGGACCGCAACGACTACGTCTCCGACCCCGACGCGATGCGGGTGACTCCTTCGGAGATGCTCGCCGAGGATTGGATCGCCGACCGCCGGTCGCTCATCGACCCGCAGCGCGCCACGATGCCGCGGCCGGGCGCCGCGCACGTCGGCGGCACCGCGTACCTGTGCGCCGCAGACGCGGACGGGATGCTCGTCAGCCTCATCCAGTCCAACTTCCTGTCGTTCGGCTCCGGGGTGCACGTAGCGGACTGGGGGATCAACCTCAACAACCGCGGCTCCTCCTTCACGTTCGACGCCACGGCAGTCAACGCACTCGCACCCGCAAAGCTCCCGATGCACACGCTCATCCCCGCGATGGCGATGCAGGACGGTGAGCCTCGGTGCGCATTCGGCTCCATGGGCGGCGACTCGCAGGCGCAGATCCACGTGCAGCTGCTCGCACGCCTGGTCGACGACGGCGCCGACCCCCAAGACGCGCTCGACGCGCCGCGCTGGTGCGTCGAGCCCTCGAACTGGACGCTGCGCGCCGAGCGCGGCTTCGCCCCGGAGTGGTTCGACGCGCTACGGGCGCGCGGCCACGACCCCCAGCGCGCGCCCCGCGACGACACCGGCATGGGACACGCGCACGCCATCCAGCGCACGGCCGGTGGGTATGCAGTCGCGACCGATCCCCGCGCCGAAGGCGCCGCACTAGGCCTCTGACCAGCGGCATTACGCTGGAGCTGTGATCGCGCGATGAAGGACGTCCTCGACGACATCGACCGGTGGCGAGCCGACGGGCACCGCATCGCGGTGGCGCGCGTCGTCGGCACCGAAGGCTCCGGCCCACGCGAGGCAGGGGCGACGATGGCGGTCAACGATGCCGGCGAGGTCGCGGGATCGGTGTCGGGAGGCTGCGTCGAGGGCGCGGTCGTCACCGAGGCGCTCCGCGTGCTGGACGGCACGCGTGATCGCGGAGTGATCACTTTCGGCTACTCGGACGACGAGGCGTTCGCCGTCGGCCTGACGTGCGGCGGGACGATCCATCTCTTCGTCGAGCCACTCGACTGGTGAGCGCGTCGATCTACGAGCAGCTGCGTGACCTGCTGCGGGCGGAGGAGCCGGTCGCGCTCGCGACCGTCGTCAACGGACCGCAGCCCGGCGCCAAGCTGCTCGTGCGACCGGAGGGTGAGCCACTGGGAGAGCTGGGTGATCCCGGCCTCGACCGCGTCGTAGGGCGTGACGCCCGGGCGCAGCTCCAGGCCGGCCTGACGAGCACCCGGCACTACGGCCCGCACGGTGAGGCGCGCGAGCACGCGGTGGAGGTCTTCATCGAGTGCCTTCGCGCCGCCGCCTCGGATGATCATCTTCGGCGCGGTCGACTTCACCGCCGCGCTCGCACGGGCGGCCAAGCTGCTCGGGTACCGGGTCACGGTGTGCGACGCACGCGCGGTGTTCGCCACGCCGCAGCGCTTCCCGATGGCCGACGAAGTCGTCAACGACTGGCCCCATCGGTATCTGGTCAAGGTGGGGGAGGAGCTGGGGCCACGCGATGCCGTCTGCGTCCTGACCCACGACCACAAGTTCGACGTCCCCGCGATCACCGCCGCGCTCGAGACGGAGGTGGGCTACATCGGGGCGATGGGCTCTCGCCGCACGCACACCGACCGCGTCCGCCGGCTCAGGGAGGAGGGCGTCGACGACGCCACGCTCGATCGGGTCATGGCGCCGATCGGCCTCGATCTCGGCGCGCGCACACCGGAGGAGACGGCGGTGTCGATCTGCGCCGAGATCATCGCCCTGCGTACGGGGCGCAAGGCGCGTTCGCTGCGCGACGCCGACGGTCCCATCCACGCCTGACCAGCCACCAGCCGACGAGCCGCTCAAGCTCACGAGGAGGAGAGTCACCATGGACCTCGGCATCTCGGGTCGTCGCGCCGCGGTCGCCGCCGCCAGCCGCGGACTCGGTTACGCGGTCGCCGCCGCGCTCGCCGGCGAAGGCGTCCACGTGGCGCTGTGCAGCCGCGACGCCGACGCGATCGCGGCCGCAGCGAGCAGCATCGGGCACGACGCCGTTCCCCTCACCGCCGACGTCTCCACCGCGAACGGTGCGCGCGGTTTCGTCGACGCAGCCCGCGACGCGCTCGGCGGCATCGACATCCTCGTGACGAACGCCGGTGGGCCGCCTCCCGGAGACTTCTCGTCGACCCGGGTCGACCAGTACCTCGCCGCGCTCGAGCTGAACTGTCTGTCCGTGATCGCGATGTGCGACGGCGCAGTCCCGGCGATGCGTGAACAACGGTGGGGGAGAGTCGTGGCGATCACGTCGATCGCCGTGCGCCAGCCGATCCCGCAGCTGATCCTGTCGAACACCGCCCGCGCCGGCGCCACCGGGTTCCTGAAGACCCTGGCGCGCGAGGTTGCCGGCGATGGCGTCACCGTCAACTCCCTCCAACCGGGCATGCACGACACCGAACGCGTCCGCCAGCTCGGTCACGCCGGCGCCGACGGGATCCCGGCCGGCATGCTCGGTCGGCCCGAGGACTTCGGTGCGATCGCCGCGTTCGTCTCGTCCGAGCACGCCCGGTTCCTCACCGGCACCGCGATCCAAGTCGACGGCGGCGCGTACGCTGGGCTGCTGTGAGCGCCACCGCGGCGAGCGCGAAGGGCGCGCGTCAAGCCACCGATCGCGGCATCCTGACGCTGCCGAACCTCATCTCGATCGGGCGGCTGGCGTGCGTGCCGCTGTTCCTCTGGCTGTTGCTGGCCCGTGAGGACCAGATCGCGGCCGCGGTCCTCCTCGCGGTGCTGGGCGCGACCGACTGGGTGGACGGGTGGATCGCGCGGCACTTCGACCAGGCCAGCGAGGTCGGCAAGGTCCTCGACCCGACCGCCGACCGGATCCTTCTCCTGGCCGCCGGCCTCGCCCTGATCGCGGACGGCAGCCTGCCGTTGTGGGTCGGCGTCGTCGTGCTCGCCCGTGAGGCCGTGATCTCCGTGGCGGTGCTCGTGCTGGCGGCGGCGGGCGCCCGGCGCATGGACGTGCGGTGGGCCGGGAAGGCGGGAACACTGGCGCTGATGTTCGCTCTGCCCGGATTCCTGCTCGCCGACGCGGTGTCGGAGATCCGGGTGCCGTTGCTGGTCGTGACCTGGGTGTTCACGATCGGCGGTCTTGTCCTCAGCTACTACGCCGCCGTGGCGTACATCCCGCAGGCCCGGGCGGCGCTGCGCGAGGGGAGGGCGTCGCACGACGAGAGGATGGTGGCGTGAAAGCGGTGATCCTGGCCGGGGGAGAGGGCACGAGGCTGCGGCCGCTCACGAGCAACCAGCCCAAGCCGATGATGCCCCTGGCGAACCAGCCGATGATGGAGCACGTCGTGCGGCTCCTCGCTAGCCACGGCTTCGACGACATCGTCGTCACCGTCGCGTTCCTCGCCAACCAGATCCGCGACTACTTCGGCGACGGGTCCGACTTCGGCGTGCGGATGCGCTACGCCACCGAGGAGACGCCGCTCGGCACCGCCGGTTCCGTCCTCAACGCGTCCGAGGAGCTCGACGACACGTTCCTGGTGATCTCGGGCGACGTGCTCACCGACATCGACCTCGGCGCGATCGTCAAGGCACACCAGGACGCCGGCGGCGCTGGCGTCGATCGCGCTCAAGCGGGTCGAGAACCCGCTCGAGTTCGCGATCGTGATCACCCGTCCCGACGGCAGCATCGAGCGCTTCCTCGAGAAGCCGAGCTGGGGTGAGGTGTTCTCCGACACCGCGAACACGGGCATCTACGTGCTCGAGCCCGGCATCTTCGACTTCATCCACGCCGACGAGGTCGTCGACTTCGCCGGTGACGTCTTCCCGGCCGTGCTCGAGAAGAAGCTGCCGCTGATCGGCACGGTCGTCGACGGCTACTGGGAGGACGTCGGGACGCTCGAGGCCTATCTCCGGGCCCACCAGGACGTGCTCGACCAGCGGGTGCACGTCGACATCGACGGGTTCCGCATCGGCGAGGGGATCTGGCTCGGCGAGGGCGCCGACGTCGACCCCACCGCCCGCATCGAGGGCCCCGTCGTGATCGGCGACAACTGCCGGATCGAAGGCGGCGCGCACCTGCGGGAGTACACGGTGCTCGGCACCGACGTCGTGGTGAAGGCCGATGCGTTCGTCGAGCGCGCCGTCTGTCACGACCACGTCTACGTCGGGCCGAGCGCGCGCCTGCGGGGCTGCGTGATCGGCCGGTCGACCGACCTGCGTGCGCACGCCCGCATCGAGGAGGGCGTCGTCGTCGGCGACGAGTGCTTCGTCGGCGAGCAGGCCGTCATCAACCCGGGCGTCAAGGTGTACCCGTTCAAGACGGTCGAGAACGGCGCCGTCGTCAACTCGTCGATCGTGTGGGAGAGCCGCGGCGCCCGCACCCTCTTCGGCCGGCGCGGGATCCGCGGGCTGGCCAACGTCGACGTCACGCCGGAGGTCGCGATCCGCGTCGCGACGGCGTACGGGACCGCGCTCAAGAAGGGCGCCACCGTCACCACCAGCCGCGACACGAGCCGGGTCGCACGGGCGCTGAAGCGGGCGGTGATCGGCGGCGTCAACCTCGCGGGCGTGAACGTCGAGGACGTCGAGCTCGCCACGGTGCCCCTGACCCGCTTCCAGGTCCGCAACGGCAAGGCACGCGGTGGGATCACCGTGCGCCTCGCTGCCCGGTGATCCCGACGCCGTCGAGATCCGCTTCTTCGACGCCGACGGGCGCGACATCGACGAATCGACGCAACGCAAGATCGAACGGCTCCTCTCCCGCGAGGACTACCGGCGCGCGTTCGCAGCCGACATCGGCGACATCGAGTACCCGCCCCGGTCACTCGAGTTCTACACGTCGGCCCTCATGGACACGGTGGACCAGGAGCGCCTGCTCGAGCGCGCGTTCAAGGTCGTGCTCGACTACTCGTTCGGCGCGGCGTCGATCGTGATGCCGACCGTCCTCGCCAAGACAGGCGCCGAGGTGCTCTCGATCAACCCCTACGCCAGCACCGCGTCCGCGACCGCCGCGCTCGAAGAGCGCTCGGCGCGCGTGTCGCGCTTGTCCGAGCTCGTGCGGGCGTCCGGCAGTCAGCTCGGCGTCGTCATGGACCCCGACGGCGAGACCGCCACGATCATCGACGACGAAGGCCACGCCCTCGACAACGACCAGGCGCTGCTCGTGCTCCTGACGCTGGTGACGGAAGCGAAGCCGGACGCTCGAGTCGCGCTGCCGGTGTCCGTGACCCGAGAGGCCGAGCGCGTCGCGTCGGAGCGTGGCGCCACGATCACCTGGACGAAGCTGTCGGCGCCGAATCTCATGGAGGTGGCGTCGGCGGGCGGCATCGACTTCGCGGCGTCGCAGGACGGCGGGTTCATCTGGCCCGACTTCATGCCTGCGTTCGACGCCACCGCGACGCTCGTCAAGCTGCTGGACCTGCTCGCCGCCACCGACCGGACGATCTCGTCGGTCGTCAAGCTCCTCCCGCGCCTGCACGTCGCCCACGAGACGGTGGCGACGCCGTGGGAGCGCAAGGGAGCGGTGATGCGGGAGATGGTGGAGCGCGCCGGCACGCGCGACGTCGTGCTCGTCGACGGGGTCAAGGTGCTGCATCCCGACGGCTGGGCCCTCGTGCTCCCCGATCCCGAGGAAGCGCTGACCCACGTCTGGGCCGAGGGCGAGAGCGACCAGGCCGCGCGTCAGCTCGCCCAGGAGTACGCCCGCCGGATCCGCCAGGTTCTGAGGTAGACATCGGGGTATGGAGCTCCCCGATCAACTTCGGTACACGAAGGAGCACGAGTGGGTCGCGGTGGAGGGCGGACGCGCCCGGGTGGGGATCACGGACTTCGCGCAGGACGCGCTCGGTGACGTCGTGTTCGTCCAGCTCCCGGATGTGGGCGCGAGCGTGAGCGCGATGAGCAGCATCGCGGAGGTCGAATCGACGAAGTCCGTGTCGGACATCTACGCGCCGGTCGGCGGGACGGTCGTCGAGGTCAATGCCGCGCTGGGATCGACCCCCGAGCAGCTGAACCAGGACCCGTACGGCGACGGGTGGATCTTCGTGCTCGAGATGTCGGACGCGTCGCAGGTCGACGCCCTGCTCGATGCCGCCGCCTACCGTCGCCTCGTCGAGGAGCAGTAGCCGCCGACACCGCGATTCGCGCAGGGGACGGAGCGGCCAGGCGGCAGTACCCTTTCCAGGGTGATTTGTGCGCGGTGCGGGCACGACAACGAGGCGGGGGCGAACTTCTGCTCGTCCTGTGGCGCTCCGCTCGGGAGCACCGAGGACGAGACCACGGTCACCCTCGCCATCGAGGAGCGCCTCGAGCTCGACGACGAGCTGGGGGCGTTGCTGGCCGAGCTCCCGCCCGGCATGGGCGTCGTAGTCGTCCGGCGGGGCCCGAACGAGGGGAGCCGATTCTCGCTCGAGCGCGAGACCACGACGGTGGGCCGCCACCCGGACTCCGACATCTTCCTCGACGACATCACGGTCTCCCGCCGTCATGCCGTCATCCGCCACGACCGCGACGGCTACGAGGTGAGCGACGCCGGCTCGCTCAACGGCACCTACGTGAACCACGAGCGGGTCGAGACGGCGCCCCTCCGGCACCTCGACGAGGTCCAGGTGGGGCGGTTCGTGCTGCTCTTCATGCTCGGCGGGGTCGAGGAGCACGCGTGAGCGTGAACCCGAGCCGCAGCCTGAGCCACGATCCGTCGCACCTGTCGATCGGCGAGGTCCTCAACATCCTGCGCGAGGAGTTCCCGGACGTCACGATCTCGAAGATTCGCTTCCTGGAGAGCCAGGGGCTCATCGACCCGGAACGAACCCCGTCGGGGTACCGCAAGTTCTACGAGTCGGACGTCTCCCGGCTTCGCTGGATCCTCCACCAGCAGAAGGAGAACTTCCTCCCGCTGAAGGTGATCAAGGAGCGACTCGACCGTATGGGGGAGGAGCAACCGGCGCCGGTGCAATCGATCGCGCGGGTGAAGCCCCGCGGACGACGCGCGCCGTCGCGCCAGGCGCGGCGCGCCCAGGACCTCGCGCCGCAGCTCCCGCTGGGAGACCCGATGCCGACGGCACCAAGCCACGACGAGCTCGCCCCGACCGCCAAGAACGGAGACCGGGCGCGCGACGGACGAGCACACTCCGCCGCGAGAGAAGGACGAGCGCGCGCAGCCGCGAGCCGAGGAGACGCGCCCGACGCCTCCCGACGAGGCGTCCTCGGGAAGCACCCGAGGATGCCGCTCCGACCGGCGGCAAAGACGGCCTGACGCGCCGGGAGCTCGCGCGCTCGGCCGGCCTCGAAGACTGGCAGCTGAACGAGCTCGAGTCGTTCGGCCTGCTCGAGCCCGCCGGCTACAACGGCGGCGACGCGCTCTTCGACGACGAAGCCCAGGCGGTCGCGTCGGCCGCGGCCGGCTTCTACGCGCACGGCATCAGTGCCCGCCACCTCCGCATGTACAAGCACTTCGCCGAACGCGAGGCCGCTCTGTTCAAGCAGGTGATGCTCCAATACATCCGGCAGCGGAACCCCGAGGCGCGCGCCAAGGCACAACAGGAGCTGGCGTCGCTGTCCAGGTTGGGGCGTGCGCTGCGCTCGGCGTTGCTCGTCAAAGCCGTGCGCGACTCGCTCGGCGAGTGACCGGGACGGCGCAGACCAGGGAAGAACCGCCGCCGACCATCCTCGTCGACGAGCTCACGATCGGCGCGCACGTCGAGCGCATCGCCGGTCAGCTCACCCGACGATCACCCCGACGGCGTCGTTCTCATCGGCGTGCTGAAGGGAGCGCTGATCTTCCTCGCCGACCTGGTGCGCGCCATCACCGACATCGACGTCACCGTCGACTTCCTCGCCATCTCCCGTTACGCGCCGGACTCGGGTCGTGTGCGGATCCTCAAGGACCTCGACGTCGACGTCGAGGGACGCGACGTCGTCCTCGTCGAGGACCTGGTCGACACCGGCCTCACGCTCGCGTACCTCCTGTCACACGTTCGGCAGCGCGCGCCCCGGTCCCTCGATGTCTGCACGTTGCTCGACCGGCCCGTACGGCGCATCGTCCCGCTCACCGTCCGGTATGTGGGCGCGGAGATCGACGACGTGTTCGTGCTGGGATACGGCCTCCATCAGGCCGACCTGTATCGAAATGTTCCGTTCATCGTCGAGGCGGACCGGCGCGTCGTCCTCGACCGGCCCGCGGCGTACGTCGACGCCCTCTACGGGGCGGGCACGGCGCCCCTCCGGCGCCCATCCACCGTCACTCCGTTCGAGAAGGTGAGTGGTAAGTTGAGGTTTCCCCGGATCTACGGAGGCAGCGCGTGATCCGTCTGTCGCTGGTGGGCGTTCGAGTCGAGGTCCCCACGAACCAGCCGATCGTGCTGCTGCGCGAGGACGAGGGGCAGCGGTACCTGCCGATCTTCATCGGGCCGCCGGAGGCGACCGCCATCGTGTACGCCCTCCAGGGCATGGAGACCCCGCGGCCCATGACCCACGACCTCTTCAAGACCGTCCTCGACGACATGTCGATGCGGCTGCAGCAGGTCGTGATCACCGAGCTCCACGACGGCACGTTCTACGCCGAGATCGAGCTGGCCGGGAACGGCAACGCCCACCGCATCTCCTCGCGGCCGTCGGACGCGATCGCGCTCGCAGTCCGGTACGAGGACACCGTCCCGATCTTCGCCGACGAGGCGGTCCTCGAGGAGGCCGGCGTGCTCTTCGAGAACGACGAGGAAGAAGAGCAGGTCGAGCAGTTCCGGGAGTTCCTCGACCAGGTCCAACCCGAGGACTTCGCCCAGTAGGCAGGCCGGCCCGGGGGAGGGCAGCCGAGGACGTTGACCCGCCGTCCGGCGACGGGTAGCGTCACACGGGCGTAACTACCGGCGTGTCACTTCGCGGGTCGAGCCGGCGCCCGCGCCCGAGACGGAGCGTCCCATGAGTCAGCGCACGACCGAGGGCAAAGCGAGCCGCGGGGGCTCGAACGGAGGCGTCCCGCGCCTCGAGCAGGGGTCGCTCGACGCGGCATTGACGGGCCGCGACGGTGGCGACGAGATCGGCTACCGAGGGCCGCAGGTGTGCAAGATCGTCGGCATCACGTACCGACAGCTCGACTACTGGGCCCGCACCGAGCTCGTGCGCCCGTCGCTGGCGGACGCGCGGGGGAGCGGCACGCAGCGGCGGTACTCCTACCGCGACCTCGTGCGCCTCAAGGTGATCAAGAACCTCCTCGACTCGGGTGTGAAGCTCCAGGCGGCCCGGAAGGCGATCGAGTACGTCCGCGGCGACCTGGGCGACGACTGGGCGTCGGCGAGCCTCGTGCTCAACGGCACGGACTCGGTGCTCGTCCGGACGGGCGAGGACCTCGTCGACGTCGTGCGCCAGGGTCAGGGCGTGCTGAACATCGTGTCTCTCGGACAGGTGGTCGACGAGCTCGAGGCGAACATCCACGATCTCGGCGACACCGCGCCCGGCGACGCCCCGGCGCGAGCTGCCCACCCCGCGGGCAGCTCGTCGGCCGCCGAGGGCGGCTGACGGGCGGTGCAGATGAGCGAGGCGACGCTCCCACACGAGACCGTCCGTTTCGCTCACAACTCCGAGCGTCAGTTCGCCAAGCTCCTCGACTTCTACGGCATCGAATGGACGTATGAGCCGCGCACGTTCACGCTGGAACGCGACCACGACGGCCGTCCCGCTCAGGCGTTCAGCCCCGATTTCTACCTCCCGGCCTACGACCTCTATATCGAGATCACGACGCTCAACCAGAAGCTCGTCACCAAGAAGAACCGCAAGGCCCGTCGGCTCCGCGAGCTGCATCCCGAGATCCGCATCAAGGTGCTGTACCAGCGCGACTACCTGCACCTGCTCGTGAAGTACGGGCTCGAGCCTCCGTCGCAGCTCAGCGCGCAGCTCGGCGAAGGCGCCCCGTTGCGCTTCGACGTCGACGGTTCCGCCGGCGCCTCCCGTCCGACCCCGGAGCGCGCCGGCCCCGAAGCCGAGTCGGCCTGAGCGCGAGGTCCGCCGCCTAGGCTGCCCGCCCGTGGCAGAGACCCCGGCGTTGCGTCACAGCCCGCTCGACGCCGAGCACCGCGCGCTCGGCGCGCGCATGGCGCCGTTCGGCGGCTGGGAGATGCCCATCCAGTACACGAGCGTGCTCGAGGAGCATCGCGCCTGCCGCGAGCACGCGGTCGCCTTCGACGTCTCGCACCTCGGGTCCGTCCGCGTCGCGGGTGCGGGCGCCTACGGGTTGCTGGAGTGGGCGTTCACGAACGACCTGGCCCGCATCGAACCGGGACGGGCGCAGTACACGCACCTGCTCGATCCCGACGACGCGCACGTCGTCGACGACATCATCGTGTGGTGGGTCGGCGACGACGAGTTCCTCGTGATGCCGAACGCGTCGAACACGGCGCCGTTGCTCGCCGCCCTCGACGAAGCCTCTCGCCGTCACGCCGACGGCGCGTGCACGATCGCGGACGTCACCACGAGCCGCGCCGTGATCGCCGTGCAGGGCCCCGCCGCCCGGAAGGAGCTCGCCGCCCTGCAGGCGCGTTGGGCCGACGTTCCCCGGTTCGCGGTGCAGACGGCCGTGTTCGACGGTGAGCCCGGCTGGGTCGCCGGGACCGGGTACACCGGCGAGGACGGCGTCGAGCTCCACGTCCCCGCGCCGGTCGCCCCCGCGTGCTGGCGCGCTCCTGCTCGACGCCGGCATCCGGCCCGCCGGCCTCGGCGCCCGCGACACACTGCGCCTGGAGGCCGGCCTTCCCCTCCACGGGCACGAGCTCGGCCCCGGCATCACGCCGCTGCAGGCGGGGCTCTCATGGGTCGTGCGTTTCGACAAGGGCGACTTCCGCGGCCGGGCGCCGCTGCTGGCCGAGCGTGAGCGCGGGATCCACCGCCGGCTGCGTGGCCTCGTGCTCGACGGACGCCAGATTCCCCGCACCGGATACGCCGTGCAGATGGGGGAGGAGCGTGTCGGCGAGGTCACGAGCGGGAACTTCTCGCCCGTGCTCGAGCGGGGGATCGCGCTCGGCGTTCCTCCGCCCCGACCTCGACGAGGGCGCCTCGGTGACCGTCGACATCCGGGGCCGGCCGGCGCCGGCGGTCGTCACGAGGCCGCCGTTCGTGCGGCGCGGCGAACTAGCCTGGCGGGAAACGCCGTCGAACCCGAGCGGGAGAGACCCCCGAGCCGCCCCCGGCGGGGCGGGGGAGCCGAAGGAGCAACCTTCCCCGGAAACTCTCAGGCGAACGGACCGTTCGGGCGAGGCGCCTCTGGAGAGCAGGCCCGGCTCGTGCACAGCGAGTCGAGCCTCACCGACGGGGAAAGCCCGGCCGTACGGGTCGGGTGAATCTCTCAGGTTCCGGGACAGAGCGGGGAACGGCCACGAACCTGTGGCCACCGCAGACCGGCACGGCGTGGACACGCACCGTGCGAGCACCGGAGGAGCCGATGGCATCCGAGCAGTCCCTCGCCGAGCTGGAGGCGTCCGACGAGCTTCGTCGGCCGTCACATCGGCCCCGACGCCGCCGAGCAGGCCCGCATGCTCGCCGCGCTCGAGCTCCCGTCGATCGAGGACCTCGTCGACCGGGCGGTGCCGGACAGCATTCGCACCCGCGAGCCGCTTCGAGTGCCGCCGGCGCGTAGCGAAGCCGACGCCGTCGCGCGGCTCCGCGACCTCGCGCAGCGCAACGAGGTCTTCACGTCGCTCATCGGCATGGGGTACTCGGACACCGTCACGCCGCCGGTCATCCTCCGCAACGTCCTGGAGGACCCCGCCTGGTACACGGCGTACACGCCGTACCAGCCGGAGATCTCGCCAGGGACGGCTCGAAGCGTTGCTCAACTTCCAGACGATGGTGAGCGACCTCACCGGCATGGAGATCGCCAACGCGTCCTTGCTCGACGAGGCGACCGCCGCCGGCGAGGCGATGGCGATGTTCCGTCGGCTGAACCCGAACGCGGGCGAGACGTTCGTCGTCGATGCGGACTGCCATCCGCAGACGATCGACGTGGTCCGGACCCGGGCCGAGCCGATCGGGGTCGAGGTGGTCGTCGTCGAGCCGGGCGCCGGCATCACCGAAGCCGGCGTGTTCGGCGCGCTGCTGCAGTACCCGGGGAGCAGCGGCGCGGTGCGCGACCTGCGCCCGGTGATCGAGCAGCTCCACGCGCAGGGTGCGCTCGCCGCCGTCGCCAGCGACCTCCTCGCGCTCGTCCTGTTGACACCGCCGGGGGAGATGGGCGCCGATGCCGTCGTCGGGTCGTCGCAGCGTTTCGGGGTGCCGCTCGGCTTCGGCGGCCCGCACGCGGCGTTCTTCGCCACCCGGGACGCGCACAAGCGGTCGATGCCGGGCCGGCTCGTCGGCGTCTCGGTCGACGCCGCCGGACGGCCGGCGCTCCGGCTCGCGCTCCAGACGCGTGAGCAGCACATCCGGCGGGAGAAGGCCACCAGCAACATCTGCACCGCCCAGGTGCTGCTCGCCGTGATGGCCGGCCTCTACGCGACGTACCACGGACCGGACGGCCTGCGTCGCATCGCGACGCGCGTGCACCGGCTGACGTCGATCCTCGCCGACGGTCTCGAGAGTGGAGGGCTCGAAGTCGTCACCCGCAGGTTCTTCGACACGATCACCGTCCACGTGCCGGACCGGGCGGCGCAGGTCGCGGCGCGTGCCCGCAGGCAGAACATCAACGTCCGCGTCGTGGACGCCGACACCATCGGCGTCGCGTTCGACGAGACGACCACCCGGGACGTCGTCGAGCGGGTGTGGGACGCGTTCGATGTGCATGCGTCGGTCGCGGGGCTGGACCGTCGTGCGCTGCGCGTCATCCCGGAGGGTCTGGCACGCACGTCGGAGTTCCTCACCCATCCCGTCTTCCATCGCTACCGGTCCGAGACGCGAGATGCTGCGGTACCTGCGGCGCCTTGCCGATCGCGATCTCGCGCTCGACCGCACGATGATCCCGCTCGGGTCGTGCACGATGAAGCTCAACGCCACCAGCGAGATGCTGCCGGTCACGTGGCCCGAGTTCGGGCGTCTGCATCCCTTCGCCCCGCTCGACCAGGCCCAGGGCTACCTCCAGCTGTTCGCGGAGCTCGAGGCCTGGCTGTGCGACATCACCGGATACGACGCGGTGTCGCTGCAACCCAACGCCGGTTCACAAGGCGAGCTCGCCGGGCTGCTGGCGATCCGCAAGTACCACGAGAGCCGCGGGGGAGGGGAGCGCGACGTCTGCCTGATCCCGGCGTCGGCGCACGGGACGAACGCCGCCAGCGCCGCGATGGCCGGCCTGCGGGTCGTCGTCGTCGAGTGCGACGAGGACGGCAACGTCGACTTCGACGACCTCAAGGCGAAGGCGCACGACCACGCCGACCGGCTGGCGGCGCTGATGGTCACGTACCCGTCGACGCACGGCGTGTTCGAGGACCGCATCGTCGACATCTGCGCCGTCGTGCACGAGTTCGGGGGACAGGTGTACCTCGACGGCGCCAACCTCAACGCCCTCGTCGGCGTGGCCAAGCCGGGCGAGTTCGGCGCCGACGTGTCGCACCTGAACCTGCACAAGACCTTCTGCATCCCGCACGGCGGGGGAGGGCCGGGGGTCGGGCCCATCGCCGTGCGCGAGCACCTGGCGCCGTTCCTGCCCCGGCACGGCCAGGTGGCCGAAGCGGGCCCCGAGACCGGCCTGGGCGTGATCTCGGCGGCTCCCTGGGGCTCGGCCGGCATCCTGCCGATCTCGTGGGCGTACATCGCCATGATGGGCGGTCCCGGCCTCCGGCAGGCGACCGAGGTCGCGATCCTCAACGCCAACTACGTCGCCCGGCGTCTCTCACCCCACTACCCGGTGCTCTACACCGGGCCCAACGGGCTCATCGCCCACGAGTGCGTCCTCGACCTGCGACCGCTGACGCAGGCGACCGGCGTGACGGTGGAGGACGTCGCCAAGCGTCTCGTCGACTTCGGGTTCCACGCGCCGACGATGTCGTTCCCCGTCGCGGGCACGTTGATGATCGAGCCCACCGAGTCGGAGGACCTGACCGAGCTCGACCGGTTCTGCGACGCGATGATCACGATCCGCGACGAGATCCGGCGCGTCGAGGAAGGGGAGTGGCCGGTCGAGGACAGTCCCTTGCGCAACGCCCCGCATCCCGCCGCCGACGTCGCGATCGACGGGTGGGAGCGGCCCTACTCGCGTGACACGGCCGCGTTCCCCGTCGACGCGTTGCGCGCCGACAAGTACTGGCCGCCGGTGAGCCGGATCGACAACGCGTACGGCGATCGCAACGTGATGTGCGCGTGCCCGCCGGTCAGCGAGTACGCGGAGGACTAGGGCGTTACTCGACCGCGGTCGCCTCGAGCTCGACCATGAGCTCGGGGAACGCCAGCCGCGCGACGCCGAGGAGCGTGCCCGGCGGCGCCACTCCCGCGGCGCTCGTGCGTTCGCTGAGCGCGCCACCCCCGATGCCGATGAAGGCGTCGACGTCCGTCGTAT
The DNA here is from genome assembly GCA_963747195.1 of uncultured Actinomycetes bacterium. Classification (GTDB taxonomy): domain Bacteria; phylum Actinomycetota; class Acidimicrobiia; order IMCC26256; family JACDBD01; genus JALZAA01. The sequence goes on along the minus strand of CAVVDV010000003.1, from coordinate 250,663 downwards.
AGATGTTCAGGCGCACGACATTCGCGAAGCTCATCCCCGCGCCGCGCAACACCGCTTCGAGATTGTCCACGGCGAGCGAGATCTGCGCCGCCATGTCGCCCGCGAATTGCGGGGAGCCCTCACCGTCCACGGAGGTCTGGCCGGCGCAGAACAAGACGCGCTGCCCGCCTTCGACGATCTCGGCCTGGTTGAAGCCGAACTGCAGGGACCACTGCCAGGGGTTCACTGCTGTGCGTTGCACCATGCTTCCTCGCTCTCCACCGGTCGGGACGACCCGTAGCGTAGGGTCGCCCGCCGTGGCGCACCCGCGGATGTACAGCGACGACGATCCGTACCTCGCCCAGCTGCGCGACGTGTGCCTCGCGTTCCCCGAATCGTGCGAGGTCGAGGCGTGGGGGAGGCCGACGTTCCGGGCCGGCAAGAAGCTCTTCGCGGTCTTCTCCGGCACCGACGACCGACCGTGGGGCGTCGTCTTCAAGCCCGAGCCCGACGAGCGGCCCGCGTTGCTCCAGGACCGCCGCTTCTACGTGCCTGCGTACTTCGGTCCGAGCGGCTGGCTCGCGCTCGACTTCGACGCCCGCAAGCGCGTCGACTGGTCCGAGGTCGCCGAGCTCATGGAGAGCTCGTACCGCCAGGTCGCCCTCAAGCGCATGCTCAAGGCCCTGGAGGAGCGGGGCTGAGAGAGGGGCCGCAGATCGGCCCACTGGGTGCGATTGCGGGCTAGTTAACATAACCAGGATTATGGGCGTCACGAGAGAGGCGCCTGCGGCGCCGATGAGACTCCGCCCATAATCCTGTGTGGCGTTCATCCGGCCCGGCGTATGCCTAGGCCCGCTGTAGGGCCTCGCTCTATGGCCGTCTGGGCCGTCTCCAGCGGTGTGCTCGGGCTGGAAGGCTTCCAGCCACCACGTTGCGCCTGCGGCTGCGTATTCGTGGGTGCGGCTGTGGCGGTCCAGGAAGGGATCGCTACGTCGAATGGGTTCCTGGCTCGTTCGGTGCTCGGCGACATCGCTGAGGAGCTCTGTGACCGCCTGAGGCGGGAGGTCGCCGATGGGGACGACGCCGTCGTAGCGGGCGGCTCTCCGGAGGGGCGGACGGTTGGGCCAGTGGGCGCCGCACCAGATGGGGATGCGGGGTTGCTGGAGTGGACGGGGGAGAAAGCGTGCGCCGTCGACGTGAAAATGGCGGCCGGAAGAGTGGACCGGCTCCCCCGTCCAGAGCTGCGTGACGATGTCCAATCCCTCGTCGAGGAGCTCGGCGCGGGTGCGGGCGTCGCTCGGTTCACCGAAGGCGCTGAACTCCCGGGAGTGGTCGGTGCCGATGCCGACACCGAGCACCAGGCGGCCGTGTGACAGATGGTCGAGGCTGACTGCCTCGCGCGCGAGCTTCCACGGGCGGCGGCGAGGTAGCGGCGTGACCAAGGGGCCGATGCGGACGCGGTCGGTGCGCGCCGCGATGGCGGCGAGGGCGATCCAGGCGTCGACGTAGGGGCCGTCGACGCGGTGCATGAGGTGGTCCCAGAGGAAGAAGCCGTCCCACCCTGTCCCCTCTGCTGCGACGGCCAAATCCACCAGGACCGCCGGGTCCCCGAAGGGACCGAAGGGCGGCAGGAAGATGCCGTGTCTCACCGCGGCTCGGTCAATCGGCTTCGCTCTCGCGGCGGTCGAGCGTGCGGTGCATCACGAGCGCCCGCGCCGTGAAGCCCGACTCCTCGAAGAAGTTCTTCGTTGCCCGGTGCCCCGGGAGCGCGACGGCGTCGATCCCTGTGCAGTGGCGCGTCGCGCAGAACGCCACGATGTCGTCGGCCATCGCCTCCCCCACGCCGACCGAGCGGGCGCCCGGCTCGACGAAGAGATCGAGGATCCTGCCGAGCGTCTCGCCGTTCCGGAGGCGCTCGAGTGTGACCACGCCGAAGCCGACGACCGTCTCGTCCACCGTCCCGACGACCGCCAGCGCGTCGTCCCGCTCGACCAGCGCCCCGTAGGTCTCCGCGAACGGCTCGGCCACCGCTTCACGCGCCGCCCAGAGCGCGCCGCCCTTCATGGGCACGAGCTCGTCACGCGCGAGCTGGGCCAGCTCGGCGATCCGCGGGACGTCCTCGGCGGTGGCGGGACGGCTGCCCTCCACTGAACGCGGCGCTCAGCTGGTGAGCTGCTCGATCTTGTACAAGATCGTGCGCCGGGCGCGGTGTGCCTCCTCGTAGGCGCGCACCGCGTCGAGCTCGCTCGCCGGGAGGCCGTCGAGCCGCTCCACGACCTGCGAGGCCGACAGCTCGTCGTAGTCGGGGATCACGAGCGTCGTCGCCGCCGGCGCCGGCGCAGCAGTCGTTGCGGTCGCGGTCGCGGTCGACTCCCCCGCCGGCCGGCTCGCCGCCTTCGAGTTCGCCGCCGCGCGATCCGGTCGCGGCGCGGGCGCCGGCGACGGGGCCTCGTCGGCCGCGTCCGGGACGCCGCCCTCGTCTTCCGCACCGCCGAGGACCGATTCCGCGCTCTTGCGGGCCAGCGCGATGCCCTTCTCGACGTGCTCGCGGACCTTCGGCCCGCCGAAGTTCACCGCGAACTCCCCCATCGCCTTCGCCTGCGCGACCTGGTTCTGCGCCTGCTGACGGCGTTGCCCGAGCTCGGCTCGGCCCCGGGACACGAAGAGGTTGACGAACGTGGGCACGGTGTCGCGCAGGTACAGCGCGACACCGACGGGCGCGTAGACGAGGAGGTCGAGTGCCCGTTCGGTCTTGCCGTCGTCGCTCACGTCACCCTCCCGCTCCCGACTGGTTCGCGTTCCTCGGCGGCGAGTCTAGGGAACGTCGCCCGAGGGCGGCGCACGCGGCTCACGACCGCGGCTCCCAGGAGCAACAGCGCGCTCACGGCGACCGCCCACTCCCCGAAGCGCACGTACGGCGTCTCTCCGGTGGTCGTGGTGACGGTGTCGCTGACGATTGCCTGGTGGAACAGCTTCGTCGTGTTGCGCACGTCGCCGTCGGCGTCGATCGTCGCGCTGATCCCGGAGATCGACGCCTGCAGGAAGGGGCGTCCGGTCTCGGCCGCCCGCATCTGCGTCTGGGCGATGTGCTGCGCTGCGTTCGCCGACCGGCGGTACGACCGATTGTTCGTGCTCACCACGACAACCTCCGCGCCGCGGTGGACGAAGTCGCGGACGAGCGGCGCGAAGGCCGACTCGAAGCAGATGACGCTCGCCATCCGGTGACCCTTCACCCGGAAGATCGTGCGCTTCTTCCCCGGCGAGTAGTCGTACGGGATCCGGTCGACGATCCCCGTCCAGTCGACGAGCGAGCGGAACGGCACGTACTCGCCGAACGGGACGAGGTGCTCCTTGGCGTACGTGCCGGCGAGACGGCCGTTCGGCTCGTAGAGCTGGTTCTGGTTGAACTCACGTCCGTCGGGAGCGGGGACGGCGGCGTTGGCGAGCACGTCGGCGCCGTGCCGCTCGCCCACCGCGACCAGCCGACTGCGCAGGCCCGGGTTGCTCTCGGGGCTGAAGTCGTCGAGCGACGACTCGGGGAACACGATGAGGTCGTACGGGCCGCGCAGGCGGTCCGCGAGCGCGAGGTGACGTTCGGTGAGGTATCCGCTGCTCTTCTCTTGGGCGGTGAGATAGCGGTCCTGGTCGTTCCCCTGCAGCAACGCGACCCGCAGCTGTCCGCTCGGGTGGGTCTGGTACCGCGCCACGTCGGCGACGGCGACGGCGACGACGACCACGCCGACCCCGGCCGTCGCGACGATCAACGATCGCCGCGCATGCAGACGAACCGCGACCGCGAGATCCACGAGATAGGCGTTCACCACGACGAGAACGAACGAGACGAGCGCGACACCGCCCCAGCTCGCCACGGCGCGCGCGGGAGGGAAATCGTGGAGCGCTACGCCGAGGTCGCCCCACGGCAGTCCACCGAACGGCCAGCGTGCGCGCAGCGCCTCGGGCACGACCCACGCCGCCGCGATGAGCCACGGTGATCGGAGACCGGCGCGGTTCAGGCATCCCACGAGGTACCCGCTCAGGGCGGTGAACGCCGCCCATTCCGCGACGAGCGGCACGATGGCGACGATCCCGAAGTACCAGAGCCAGTACATGAGGATCCCGGCGAACACGACGCCGAACACGAACCCGTACAGCGCGGCTCGAGCCGGGGTGGCGCCCCGCCACGCCCAGATCAGGGGGACGAGCGCAACGAGCGCGAGCGCACCGATGTCGAAGGCGGGGAACGCCAGCGCCAGCAGCACTCCCGACAGGGCCGCGGCGCCCATTCGGCGTTGCACCCCGCGGTCGCGCAGGACCCTGCCGATGCGGCTCATCAGGTCATGCTCGCATTCGCGGGATGCGCGACGGTGTCAGGCCGATCCCGGAACCATCACGCGCAGTCGCGGCAGAGCATGCGCTTGGAGTCGGCGAGCTGACTGCGCGGCAACACCAGGAAGCACGACGCGCACAGGAACTCGCCGGGACGCCGAGGAACGATTCGGGCCGGCCCGTCGCCTCGTTCGTCGACGTCGGGCTCCTCCTCCTCGGCTTCCTCCTCTTCGTCATCGATCGCGGCGCTGGCGGTGCGCTCCTTGAGCAGGACGTCGAGCGGCTCCTCGACGTCGTCGGGGTGCAGCTCCTCGTCGAGGTCGACGACGTCCTCTTCTTCCTCGGTCGTCTCGGCCGCCGCCTTGGCCGGCTCCGCCACGACGACCTCGGCCGGGGCGGCGGTGTCCTCTTCTTCCTCTTCGGCGTCGTCGTCGAGCGCGACGTCGTCGTCTTCGAGGTCGTCGTCTTCCTCGAGATCGTCTGCGTCCTCGAGGTCGGGTTCGTCGAGGGATTCCTCGTCGAGCTCGGTCTCTTCCTCGTCGAGGTCGTTGTCGCTCATGGGTGTTCAGCTCCGCGAGGCGTCTGCCGGAAGGAACGGCCCCCGCTGCGCCTCGCTGACCGGCGGGTTCCCGGGGCCGTGGGGCCGGGAGTATAACGCCGGGCCCCTAAGGTGCTGCACAACGGGGCGAGGTGCTCGCGCATTCCCGTGCGCGGATGCGCCCTGCCGGCGACGGGCAGAAAGAAGGGGTCCAGGAGACCGTTGGGGCCACTGTTTGGCCCGCACTGCCCTGGCAGCGAGGTTATTCCAGCGTTCTCTACTTGGTCTCCCGGACCCCCAACACCCCGCACCGCCCCTTCCGAACGAGCTCCGCGGCATCGCCACCGGAAGACCCACGACCGGTATCACGGCGCAGGGATGAGGATGTAGTACGCCCGAGATCCGGAGCCGTGTCAAGGGTCGGGCGCGTTCGCGGCGGCGTCGTGACCAGCACCGTCGCGCGTCGATGCTGCTCAGCGCGTCGGAGATTTTTTCGCCCGGACCTACGAACGCGGCGCGGCGCGGCGCTGCTCGGCGGCGCGCTCGGCCGTCAGGCGCTCGAGCTCGTAGGTCGTGTGGTCGACGTAGCGCATCGCGGCTGCGACGGCCCGGTGGCCCGCCTCGTCCGCGATCAGGCGGTGCATCTCCTGGCAGACACGACGGTACGCGGGATGACCTTGGGGAGACGTCCGCAGCTCGAGCATGTGCATCGCCTCGCGGGCGTTCATCTGGACGGCGAAGCGGACGCGGTACGCGAGGGACACCGAGTACGGGGCCTGGTCGGGGAAGCGGGGCGCCAGCGCGTCGTGGAGGGCCGGCCGAGACCGCCATGGCCTCCTCGAAGGGCTCGGCCAGGCCCGCCTCGACGACCGCCTCGGGCACGTCGTAGCCGTAGGCGGGCGACAGCGGCTGCCACTCGATCGTCAGCATCCGGTGCCGCTGGAGGTCCCGGAAGGCCCCGTAGTCGCACAGGACGTCGAACCGGTAGTCGGTGCGCTCGAAGGCCCGGCCGGGCTTGTGGCGCCGGTTCGTCCGCTCTCCGACGTACGCGCGCAGCAGCGCCACCCGCTCGTCGGTCGAGAGGCGCCGCACCCGCGCCCGGATCTGGTCCTCGGGCAGGTTCGTGTGCGGGTAGCACACCGCGGCGAGGAGCTTCTCCTCGCCGTCGGGATCGAAGTCGGTGAGGACGACCGCCGGTCGGGGCTCGGGCGCCTCGCCGCCGAGGACCCGGCCGACGAGCTCGGCCGTCGCCTGGCGCGTGTCGTGGAGGTACTCGGTCCAGGCGCCGCCGCGCTCCGGGCGGTCGACGCGGGTCAGGAACGACGGGATGACCTTCCGCAGCTCGGTGAGCATCATCGCCGCGTACTGCTGCGCCTCCGGGCAGCGGATGCGCCCGCATGCGCATCAGCAGAGCCTCGAAGGCCTGCCCGGTGCCGTAGATCCCGACGTTCGACAGCGTCGCCCCGGGCAGGATGCCGCGAGCGGCGTCACACGCCTTGGCCTTGATCGTCTGCTTGTAGACGAAGTCGGAGTCGCCGGGCTCCTTCGGGTAGCGGGCGCGCGCCCAGTCCATGAGGTCGGGCAGGCACGCGGGCGTACGTGTCGAAGAGCACGTCGAGGTCGGCGACGTAGCGCGCTCCCAGCGGCGACCGGGCGATCTCCGGGTCGCGCCAGTACCGGTACCGCCCACCGAGGCGGCTGTCGTACGGGATGTAGCGGGTCGACTGCTCGAGGTACGCCATGAGGCGGCCCCACTCGAGAATCTTGGTGAGCAGGTTCGACGCCTGCTCGCAGGCCAAATGCACGCCTCCGAGCTGGGCCACCGAGTCGTCGCCGTACTCGAAGAACACCCGGTCGTAGAGCTCCTCGGCTCGCCGGAGCCCCACGGTCGCGTCGACGGTGAGATCGCCCGTGAGGTCGAGGTCGCCGACGAACTCGTCGAGGAAGAGGCGCCGCAGGCTCTTGGGCGATCGCGAATAGCGGGCGAACAGCGCGCCCTTCACGACCTCGGGCAGGTTGACGAGCGCGAAGACGGGCGCGTCGAGGTTCGTGAAGTACGGGCGCAACACCGCCTGCTCCTGGTGGGTGAAGCGCTCGGGCACGTACTGCATGCGGCGGTCCGGGTCCGGTGGACGGGTGGCTGATCGTACCGGCGCCCCTCGAGGGGTCGGCGGATAGCGCGGCCTCCCGTCGCCCGTCTGTCGTCCTACACCAGCAGCCGGATGGCCGCCGGGACGAGTGTCACCTCGAGCCGGGTCGTCCGGCCCCGGGGACGTCCGTCGAGCTCGACCGGCAGGCCGCGCCCGGCGACCTCCACCTCGACCCGGCGGGCCCGTCCGGTTCGGATGCCGGGGTGGGGCACGTGCGTGCCGGTCGGGAGCCGGCGTCGCATCGGGCGGCGGGCACGGCGCGTGAGCGCGTAGACCTGGACCTCCGCCCAGCCGTCGCCGGGGTGGCCGCGGGGAACGACGTCGGCGCCGCGGAGGAACTGGCCGCTGGCCACGACGACGGTGGTGGCGCGACCGCGGAACCACGGGCGGCCGTCGACCCGCACGGTGATGTCCGACGCGCGGGCGCTCCATCGCAGCCGGTCCGGCGGCGCGCCGAGCACCACGGCGTTGACAGCGCCGTCGTCGGGCTCGACCTCCAGGGCGTCGATCGCAACCTCGGTGGCGCCGGTGCTTGCGGGCCCGAGCCCCAGGGCGCGCGCGATGTCGGACCGGGGCGACGGTCGGAATCGCACCGAGCGCGCCGCGATCGCCCATCGCGACGGCGGCGAGGTCGGCGTCATCGCCGGCCACTTCGAGGTCGGGTGGACCCGAGGCGGCGTGTCCCCACGGGTCGCCCGGGCGAAGCGGACGCGTCACCGACCGACGGCGCTCGACGCCGCGATCACGCCGCGGAAGCAGGCGTCGGCCGCGGCGCGCGCCGTCGTCGCCGTCTCCGGCTTCGGCGCGACGTCGCCGATCTGCCGGAGGAGGTCGATGCACTGCTTGACGTGGCGCACGAAGTCGCCGCCGGTCATCTCCGTGTCATCGCCGAGCACGTCGGCGAGATCCTCCCCCGCGACCCAGTCGTATGCGTACGGGACGAACCCCGGGTCCGGCGGGCGCGTCTCCGACAGGCCGGCGTCGTCCTCGTTGTGGTTGAGGTCCTGGGCGATGTGTTCGAGCGCCCGCCACCGTGTCGCGAGCGCGCGGGTGGGCCAGCGGGCGGGCGGCAGCGGACCGGCGCCGTCCGGACCCCGCCGCTCGTACGTGAAGCACGACGCGAGCCCCGCGATCTCGGCGGTGTCGAGATCGTCCAGGAGCCCCTCGCGGAGCGACTCGGCGACGACGAGATCGGTCTCGGTGTAGAGGTGGGCGAGGATGTCGCCCCACTCCGTGACCGACCAGTCATCGACGTATCCCCATGCTTCGAGGACGCGTAGGACGCGGTCGAACTGGCGGGCGAGGCTCTCGCTGCGGCCGCGCACCCGGCGCTCGAGACGTGCCACCTCGCGTTCGAGGCGCTCGGCTGAAGCGGCCGCCCGCACCCGCGCCTCGCGGTCGCGATCGCCCGCAACCGGGTGCCCGGCGAGCTCCGTTTCGAGGTCCGACGCCCGGTTCGTCGAGCGCCTCTTCTTTCGGTGATCGGCGCGGTGCGGCTGCACCCGGCGAAGCGCGATCCGCGACCTCGCGTCGGAATTCGCTACGACGTGGCGCGTACGGCACGGGCAGCTCGATCTGCGCCGCGCGCGTCGGCGGCTCGTCGAAGTCGCCGGCGCCCAGCCGGAGGAGCTCGCCTCCTTCGCTCAGCGCGAGCACCTGGGGGGCGCCCCGGCGGCTTCGTTCGTGGCCGAGCACGGCGACGCGGCCGCGCCGGCCCGGCCGGACGACCACGTCGCCCGGCTTGAGGCGCTCGATCGCATCCGCCGCCCGGCCGGACGTGCGGCGCCCGCGCCGTTCGGCGTCCACGGCGGCGCTGAGACGTCGGTAGTCGTCGATGTCGCCGGGGCCTCGCCGGGCCGTGTCGCGGTGCCGAGCCAGGAGCTCACGGCTCCGCTCGAGCTGCCGCTCGAGCGCGACGACGTCACGGTCCGTCTGGAACTGCGCGAACGACAGGTTCAGCAGGTGGTGCGCGACGTCGGCGGGATACCGCTGCACGAGGTTCGCGGCCATGTTGTACGTCGGCCGGAACGACGAGCGCAGCGCGTACGTGCGGCGGGACGCCAGCGACGCCACCTGGTCGAAGGGCACGAACGGGCTCCAGCACACGACCGCGTACCCGACGTCGTCGATCCCGCGCCGCCCGGCGCGCCCGGTGAGCTGCGTGTATTCGCCGGGCGTGAGGAACTCGTGCTGCTCACCCGTGAACTTCGACAGCTTCTCGATCACCACCGACCGGGCGGGCATGTTGATCCCGAGCGACAGCGTCTCCGTCGCGAACACCATCTTCACCAGGCCGGCACCGAACGCCTCCTCGACCGCTTCCTTCATCGGGGGGACCATCCCGGCGTGATGCGCGGCGAGGCCGGCCTCGAGGCCGGTGATCCATTCGCCGTACCGCAGGACTTCGAGGTCCTCGTCCGACAGGGCGTCGGTGTGCTCCTCGGCGATGCGACGGATCGCGGTCCGTTCGTCCGAGGTCGTCAGCCGGAGCCCACCGGACACGCACTGCTGGACCGCTTGATCGCACCCGGCGCGGCTGAACACGAACGTGATCGCCGGCAGCATGCGCCGCTCCGAGAGGACCTCGACGATCTCGACCCGCCGCGGGGTCCGAAGCCGGCTGCGCGGGCGCCCGCGCCCGCCCGGCGGCCTGCCCGCCGCCCGAGTCGAGGCGCGCCGCTTCGGGATTGGGTCGCGCTTCCCCGTCGCGCTCGACGAACGTCGGGAGCAGGTGGACCTGATCGCTGCTCCGCTCCCCCACCATGTAGAGATGCTCGAGCCGGACCGGTCGCCGCTCCTCGATGACCGCCGCCGTCTCCCCCCGCACCGTCTCGACCCAGGCTGCGAACTCCTCGGCGTTCGAGACCGTGGCCGACAGGCACACCACACGGACGTCGGGCGGGAGGTGGATGATGACCTCCTCCCACACCGCGCCCCGGTACGGATCCTGGAGGTAGTGCACCTCGTCGAGGATCACGAAGCGCAGACCCTCGAGGGTCGACGACCGCGCGTAGATCATGTTGCGCAGCACCTCGGTCGTCATGACCACGACCGGCGCGTTGCCGTTGATCGAGTTGTCTCCCGTGAGGAGCCCGACGCGCCGGGTGCCGTGCTCGCGGCTCAGGTCCCCGAACTTCTGGTTGGACAGCGCCTTGAGCGGCGTGGTGTAGAAGGCCTTGCCGCCCTCCTCCAGGGCGTCGACGATCGCGTACTCGGCCACGACCGTCTTGCCGGACCCCGTCGGCGCGGCGACGAGCACCGACTGGCCGCGGTCGATCGCGTCGAGCGCGGCGGCGTTGGAAGGCGTCGAGGGGGAACGGCCGGCTCGACTCGAACGACTCGCGCCGGTTTGCGTGCTCGTCCGCGACCCGCGGCTTCGGTCACGACCTCACGGCGTGCTCGCGGATGGCGGCGCCGGCGGTGGCGTTTCGGCGGGCAGCGTCGCCGCGGGCACCGACGGCGGCGTGCTGATGCTCGGCTGCCCCGATCCCGACTTGTCGCCGGGCTGCAGGAACCAGATCAGCGCGGCCGTCACGACGATGACGCCGACGACCGCCGCAACCGCCGTGAGGACCTCGCTGCGGCTGCGGGGAGGCCGGTAGGCGTCGCGGCGGCGGCGAGGTGGGCTCATCGCTTCAAGATCCTTCCGAGGATGATCGACATCTCGTAGAAGATGTACATCGGCACGGCCATGAAGAACAGCGAGTAGGGATCCTGACTGGGTGTGATGACGGCGGCGAAGATGACGATGATCAGGATCGCAGGCCGCCGCCACTTGCGCAGCTGCTGTGTCGTCAGCACCCGCGCCAGTAGCAGGAACACCAGCACCACCGGGAACTCGAATGCAATCCCGAACGCGACGATCATGAGCGAGACGAGCCCGAGGTACTTGTCGGCCGTGAGCTCCGGTCTCAGCTGCGCCCCACCGATGTCGAGCAGGAACTCGAGCGCCTTCGGCAACGTCAGGAGCGCGACGAAGGCACCCATCGCGAACAGGACGATCGACGCGAGGATGAACGGGATCGCGTAGCGCTTCTCTTTCGGGTTCAACCCCGGGGTGATGAACCGCCACAGCTCGAACAGCCAGACCGGCAGCGCCAGCACGATGCCGCCGTAGGTGGCGATCTTGATGCGGGTCAGGAACGCGTCGAGCGGCCCGAGGAAGATCAGTGCGTGCTTCTGCCCTCTCGTCGCGTCCGTGTAGTAGGTGACGAAGAACCTGATGATCGACTGGGAGAAGATGAAGCAGACGATCGCCGCGAGCGTCACCGCGATGATGGAGATGATGATCCGGCGGCGAAGCTCGGCCAGGTGCTCGACGACCGTCATGCGGCCGCCGCTCTCGGTGGTTGCCACGAATCCGGTTACGAGGTGGTGTCAGCCGGCGGCGGCTCGGGGGGCGCGGAGTGGTCGGGCTTGCGGGCTTCGATCTGCCCTGGGGTGTGGTCGGCGCCGTCCTCGGTGACGTGGCCATCGTCGTCATCGTCGTCGTGGAACGCGCCTTCGATGTCGGCCTGGATGCCCTGCTGGAACTTGCGGAACTCGCGGTAGCCGCGCCCGACCTGCCGGCCGAGCTGGGGCAGCTTGCTCGGGCCGAAGACCACCAGCGCCACGACGAGCACCACGAGGATCTCGAGCGGGCCGACCTGCGGCAATCGAGCTCCTTTCGCGCCGTTTTCCCGAAGGCGATGGTACTCGTGAGGGTTGCAAAAGCCGCCTCGGGCGGCCTGTCCCCGTCACGGCGGATCCGTGCCCGCGGCGAGGCCTGCGATGATGCGGGCACCCGTGCGACCGATCACGTTCGCCCACCGGGGCGCCCGCGCCGAGGCTCCCGAGAACACCATGCCGGCGTTCCGGCGCGCGCTCGAGCTCGGTGCCCGGGGTCTCGAGACCGACGCGTGGGTGTCCGGGGACGGCGAGGTCGTGCTCGTCCACGACCGCTTCGCCCGCCGAGGGCTCCGCCGTCGCAACGTGACGAAGACGTCCGCCGACCAGCTGGCCGAGCTGGGCGTGCCCCGCCTCGCAGACCTCTACGCCGAGCTCGGCTCGGCGTTCGAGCTCTCGATCGACGTCATGGACCGGGCCGCCGCCGAGCCGATCGTCGAGCTCGCACGCGCCGCCGGCGACGGTGCCCCGGGCCGGCTGTGGCTCTGCCACGCGAGTGTCCGCTTCCTCGCCGGTCTACGCGAGCACACGCCGGACGTGAAGCTCGTGCATTCGCGCCGCCGCCAGCACATCGAAGCGCCGCTCGAGCGTCACGCCGCCGACCTGGCGGCGTCCGGGATCGACACGATGAACTTCCACTACTCGGAATGGACCAAGGGCCTCGTGGCCCTCTTCCACCGCTTCGACGTGAACGCCTTCGCCTGGGACGTGCAGGAGATCCGCCACCTGCGGGCGATGTTGCGCTTGGACGTCGACGCCCTGTACTGCGACCACGTCGAGCGCATGGTCACCACCGTGAACGAGTGGCTCGAACAGGGAGATGTGGCGACGTGACCGCGGTCGGATCGACTACAGGAAGCCGAGGTCGTTGAGCGGCCAGATACGCACGAACACGCGGCCCACGATCGACGATTCCTTGATCGGGCCGAAGAACCGCGAGTCCTTCGACGCCGGCCGGTTGTCGCCCAACACGAGTATGTCGCCGGCCGGGATCTTGGTGGCCGCGACGTCGCCGCAGCCACTCGCCCCCGTGTTCGGGGCGCACGTCTGCACACCCTTCTGGAGGTACGGCTCCTTGAGCGGGCGGCCGTTGATGTAGACGCCGCCGCCGTGCGTGGAGAACGACTCGCCGGGCAGGGCGATGACGCGCTTCACGAGATCCTTGATCTCGTTGTTCGCGTCCTTCGCCTTCGGGGGCGTCGTGAAGACGACGATGTCGCCCCGGTTCACGTCGTGCAGTCGATAGCTGACCTTGTTGACGAGGACGCGGTCGCCGACGTTGAGCGTGGGCTTCATCGATTCGGAGGGGATGTAGAACGCCTGGAAGAGGAACGTCTTGATGAGGATCGCGATGAGCAGCGCGCTGCCGATCAGGATCGCCCACTCGATGATCGTCCGACGCGTCCGGCGACCCTTGTCCGACCGCTTCGAACCCCGACCCGGTTCGGAGCGCGCCGGATCCTCGACCGTCTGGGACTCGGAAGGAGGTCCGGTCGTGTCGACGCCGCCGGGGTCGAGGTCGGTCACGTGCCCTGGTCCACTGGCGAACATCCTCGCACGCGGAGGTGTCAGTCGCGGTAGCGGGTCAGCAGCCGATCCGCCGCTTCGGCGCCGACGGTTTGCAGCTCGGCGGGCGCCACGACCCGGGCCGCCGGCCCCAGCTCGAGCAGCAGGCGCTCCAGCCAGGCCCGCTCGCTGACGGCCAGGACGACCCGCCACGAGCCGTTCGGGCGCTCCTCGGCCTCCTCGGAGGGGTAGCTCTCGACCACCCACGTGGCCGCGGCGTCGAGCTCGAGCGTGACGCGGGGATCGTCGCTCCGGGGGTGGTAGACGCTCTCGCCGAAGTCGGTTTCCTCGCCGGCGGCCGGGTCGAAGTGCTCACCGGTCGGCCGCACCGCCCGAATGCGGTCGAGGCGGAAGAGGCGCTCGTCCTGCGCCTGATGGCAGTACGCCGCCGCGTACCAATGCCCGAAGGCGTGGAACACGGATCGCGGATCGATCTTGCGCGACGTGGTCGCGTTCCGTCCGAACGAGTAGTAGTCGATCTCGACCCGTTCATGCGTGTCCGCCGCGCGGCGCAGGGCGTCGAGGTGCGGAGGCTCGCCGACCTCGACCGAGAGGCCTTCGGTCGCACCGAGCGCGCCGGCGAGCTTGTCGAGCGCCGTGGCCAACGCGCCGCGCTCGTCCGATCCCGGCACGGCCAGGAGTGCCCGACCGGCGGTCAGCAGCGCCAGCCCCTCCTCCGCCGAGAATCGCAGCGGGCGGTCGAAGTACTCGGCGAAACGGATCCACACGTGGCCGTCGACGATCTCGACCTCGATCAGACGATCGGGCGTGTACGGCGGGAGCCCGCACAGCGGGAGCAGCTCGAGGTCGTGTTCGAGCTCGGCCTCGGAGACGCCGAAGCGGGCGGCGATCTCCGCGAGGGCGGCGCCGGGATGCTCGGCGATCCAGGGCACGAGCGCCAGCACCCGTCGCAGTCGGGAGCTTGCGAGTGGCCGGGGGCTCACGCCGCTCCCCGCGCGATTCGCTCGAGCCAGTCGACCATCTCGGCCCGCAGCTCGGGCGGGGCAATGACCTCGGCCGAGTCGAGCAAGCCGAGCACGAACGAGAGGAACGCGGCGGTGTTCGTGACCGGCAACTCGAGCACGACGCTGCCGTCGTCGCGACGCTCTTTCACGGCGGCCTCGCCCACCTGGTCGACCACGGCGGCCGCCTGCGACGCGTCGACGAGCACGCGGGCGGCCACCACGTCTTCCTCGCCGTATTGCCACGGCTCGTCCCGGATCACCGCCCCCGGCTCGAGCCTCGCCGGCGGCTCGAACGCGCCGGCGGGCCCGACGTCGACGTCGCCCTCGACGCGGTCGACGCGAAACGACCGCTGTTCCCCACGATCGTGGTCGTGGCCGACGACGTACCAGTGACCGCGCCGGAACAGGATCCCCCACGGATCGACGTGCCGCCCTTCGCCGCGATAGGTGAACGTGACGGTCGAACGGCTGCGGTACGCGTCGAAGAGCGCGGGCAATGCGGGGACCGTCGGCAGCGCGGCGAGCGCGTGCGCGGCTTCGCCTTCGCGCCCGCCGAGCTTCCACAGTGCTTCGGCCGGTGCCGGGCCGCCCTCGAGGCGCACCGCGGTGACGGCGACGTGCAGCGCCGCCTGCTCGTCGGCGGTGAGGTCGAGGGACGGCAAGTAGTACTCGTCGGGTGGGACGCGATACCCCTGCTCGGGGCCGAGGCCGTCGACCGACTCGAGCCGGACCGGGATGCCGATCCCCCGCAGCGTGTCCTTGTCGCGCTCGAACTGGCGGCGGTACGAGAGCTTGTCGTCGGGATACCCCGGGACGAGCTCCACGATCTCCTCGAGCGTGAGCGGACGGCGCGTGTCGAGGAGCGTGGCGACCAGGTTGGTGAGCCGCTCGAGCCGATCGGTCACAGTCGCGGCGCGCTCGGCGGCCAGCACCCCGGCCGCGCCGGCGGCGAGGAACAACGCGGGGTCGGCGGCGGCCGGCCGCCCCATCGACACGACGTCGAGCCCGGCCCCGTCGAGCAGGCCGAGGACGTCGGGAGGCACCACGTCGACGAGGTCATGGCGAGCCGCGATGCCGGACTGGACGAGGTCGGCGCGGAGCCGATCGTCCTCGTCGCCGCCGAGGCGGGGCACGGCCACCGCGACACGCTCGCGGCACGCGAGCCGCAACGCCGTCCGGCTGTGGTGCGACAGCCCGACGTGTCGAGACCTCGGGTCCGCGAACGAGACGCGCAGGCATGCGATCGGCTGCCCGTCGAGGGCGGCGGCAGCGTCGAGGATCCCGCCGACCTCCATCCCGGAGAACCCGAGCCTGGTGTTCGTCCCGACGATGCCGGGGCCCATCGCCACGACCGCGGCGTCGGCGTCGGCGACGTGGCGGGCCACCGCCAGCGCCGAGAAGATCGAGACCGCCTCGTAGTCGCCGCCGAACGCGTGGCCGCAGGTGATCGTGGCGTCGATCAGCGCCCGATTCCGCAGCTCGAACGCGAGATCCGAGAGGGCGAGCGGCAGCCCCGCTCCGTCCGTCATCACGTACGCGAGGCGGGCATCGGGAGCCCGTTCCTTGAACGCCACCGCCGCCGCCGGCAGCTGGCTGTGCAGCGCCGCCGCCACGACCGGCATGCCTTCGATCGACTCGACCTGGGCCAGCTCCTCGAGATGCTCCTCGGCGCTGCCCACGTCGGCCTGCAGGCTCGTGTACCGGCCCTTGATGATGTGCCCCGGACCTCGTTCCGCCCACTGCTCCCGCTCGAGGTTCCAGTGGACGACGTGCCACCCACCGGTTCCCAACCCGAGCTCGACCGCGGTCGTGTTCACCACGACCCGGTCCCCCACCGCGACGCTGCCGGTCAGCTGGGTGAGAACGTACGCACGCTCGTCCCCGTCACCCAGGTCGACCTCGACGCGCTCGCAGCCCCGGCCGCTCCATGAGGAGCGTCGTCACCTTCCCCGACCGGAACGACGGCATGTCGTGAGGTTAGAAGGCCCAGCCCGAACGAGCGCGCTACTACAGACTCGAGATCAGCCGTTCGACGCGGTCGTCGCGCGCCTTGAACGGGTCCTTGCACAGAGACCGTGCGTTGCGCCTGGTCGTTCAGCTTCAGGTGGACCCAGTCGACCGTGTAGTCGCGCTTTCGCTCCTTGGCGCGCTTGATGAACGCGCCCCGGAGCCGTGCCCGTGTGGTCTGGGGCGGGGTGGTCACCGCGGTGTCGATGTCGCTGTCGCGGACGGTCCGTTGGAGGCGGCCGCGCCGCTCGAGCAGGTAGTAAAGCGACCGTGCTCTCGTGACGTCGTGGTACGAGAGGTCGAGCAGCGCGACGCGGGGGTGCGTCAGCGGGAGGTCGTGCCGCTTCCGATACGCCTCGATCATGTGGTACTTGATGACCCAGTCGACCTCGGTGTCGAGAGACAACGGATCCTTCTCGAGGCCGGTCATCGCGTGCTCCCACATGCGGAGCGCCTGCTCCTCCAGCGGCGCGAGCCCGCGCCGCTTGGCGAAGCGCAGCGCGCGGTTCAGGTACTCCGTCTGGATCTCGATCGCCGAGAGCTCGCGTCCGTTGGCCAGCCGCACCCGGCGGCGACAAGTGAGGTCGTGGCTGATCTCGCGGATGGCGCGGATCGGGTTCTCGAGTGTGAGGTCGCGCCACGGGCTGGCGTCCTCCTCGAGCATCCGCAGCACGACCGACGTCGCGCCGATCTTGAGGAACGTCGTGTACTCGCTCATGTTGGAGTCGCCGACGATCACGTGGAGGCGCCGGAAGCGTTCGGCGTCGGCGTGGGGCTCGTCGCGGGTGTTGATGATCGGTCGCGACCGGGTCGTCGCGCTCGACACGCCTTCCCAGATGTGCTCGGCCCGCTGGCTCACGCAGTACATGGCGCCGCGGGCGGTCTGCAGGACCTTCCCGGCACCGGCGTAGACCTGCCTGGTCACGAGGAACGGGATCAGGACGTCGGTGAACTTGGCGAAGTCGCCGTCGCGCTCGACGAGATAGTTCTCGTGGCACCCGTAGGAGTTGCCGGCGGAGTCGGTGTTGTTCTTGAACAGGAACACCTCGCCCCGGATGCCCTCCTCCCGCAGGCGCTGCTCGGCGCTGCGGACGAGGCCTTCGAGGATGCGCTCGCCTGCCTTGTCGTGCACGACGAGATCGTCGATCGAGTCGCACTCGGGCGTGGCGTACTCGGGGTGGCTGCCGACGTCGAGGTACAGCCGGGCCCCGTTCTCGAGGAACACGTTGCTGGAGCGGCCCCACGAAACGACCCGCCGGAACAGGTAGCGAGCAACCTCGTCGGGGCTCAGGCGCCGCTGCCCGCGGAGCGTGCAGGTGACGCCGTACTCGTTCTCCAGACCGAAGATTCGACGCTCCACACGCGGAGCGTACTGGCACCTGGCTGACTTCTCGGACCGGTTCGACTGACCGCCGTAGGATCGCGGCAACGGCGGCTTGGCCGACCGTTGCCGCAGAGCCGGAGCTTGCGACGGCGCCAAAGGAGGACGTGGTGGTGCCCATGCAGCAATTGACCTGGGTCAGCGGGTCGTTCTCGGCGCACGTGCTCAATGCGCGTTTGCGCTCGGAGGGCATCGACTCCGAGCTGCGCGGCCCGGTCGACGGGCCGTACGCGCTCACCGTGGGCGACCTGGCGCGCGTCGACGTGTTCGTGCCCGCCGATCAGATGGACGATGCCCAGCTCGTCGTGCTCGCGGCCGAGGTCGACGCCACCTTGGCGGCACCGAGCGAGTGGAGCGGCGAGAAGAGAACCCGCAGTCCGTGGGCACGGGGCGCCGCCGTCGCCGCGCTCCTCGCGGCCGCGATTGCACCGATCGCGCTGTACGCCCGACTGGGCTGACGTTCCTGCCGGTCAGCCGGCGAGCAAGCGCCCGAGCTCGTCGCCCTTGACGCGTCGGAAGGCGCGTCCCGTCGCGCCCCGCTGCAGGACGGCGACCTCGAGCTGTTCGGGCGCGAGCGGCTGCCCGTCATTACCGGCGAGAACAGACGCCCCGAGCCTGATCGCGTCGTCGACGCTGAGGCCGGATTGGTACCGGGTGTCGAGGGTCTGGGCGATGGCGTCGGCCTGACCGCCGAGCACCGTGTGCCCTTCCTCGTCCTGCACGGTGCCGTCGTAGAGGATGTGGAACAGCTCGTCGTTGCCTGCGGTATCGCCGACCTGGGCGACGAGGATCTCGACCTCGTACGGCTTCATCTCGTGCGTGAAGACCTGCCCGAGCGTCTGCGCGTACGCGTTGGCGAGCGACCGGGCGTTGACGTCCTCGCGTGAGTACGCGTAGCCCTTCAGATCGGCCTGGCGAATGCCGGCGATCTTGAGCATCTCGAACTCGTTGTACTTGCCGACGCCCGCGAACGCGATGTGGTCGTAGATCTCACTGATCTTGAAGAGCGTGCGCGACGGGTTCTCCGCCACGATGACGATGCCGTCCGCCGCTTCGAGCGCGATGAGGCTCCGGCCGCGCGCGATGCCCTTGCGGGCGTAGTCGGCGCGGTCCTTCATGACCTGCTCCGGCGACACGTAGAACGGCATGCGTCATTCGCCGGCGCCCTCCTCTGGTCCTCCGAGCAGCGCGGTGGCGCGCCGTTCGACCTCGTCGTCGGGGAGGGCGCGGTATCCGTCGGCGCTGATCACGGCAACGGTCGGGAAGATCCGACGCACGAGGTCCGGACCGCCGGTCGCGGTGTCCTCGTCGGCCGCCGCGAAGAGCGATCGCACGGCGATGTCGATCGCTGCGTCCGCCGACATCCCCTCGCGCCACTGCGCCTTGATCCAGTTCTTGGCGTGCACGCCGCCGGAGCCGTTGGTCTGAAAGTCGGACTCCTCGTACTTCCCGCCGGTGGCGTCGAAGCTGAACACGCGGCCGTGTCCGCGGCGCTCGTCGAACCCGGCGAAGAGCGGCACCACGATGAGGCCTTGCATGGCGGCGGGCAGGTTGGCGCGGACCATCTGCGCGAGCTGGTTGGCCTTTCCCTCGAGCGAGAGGGACTCGCCCTCGATCTTCTCGTAGTGCTCGAGCTGGGTCTGGAACAGGCGCACCATCTCGTTGCCGGGCCCGGCGACGCCCGCGAAGGCGACGCCCGAAAACTCGTCGGCGGGGAACACCTTCTCGATCCGCCGGTTCGCGATGGCGAAGCCGCTGGTGGCGCGGCGATCGCCGGCGAGCACGACGCCGTCGGCGAACCGGATGGCGACGACCGTGGTCCCGTGCGGGATGTCGAGCGATGCCTGCTGCGCGCCGGTCGCCTGCGCCGGCCCCGCGTCGGGTGAAGAGGTGCGCCGAAGCAGGTCGGCGAACGACGGTCCGGGGTCGAATCCGGGCCCGAAGAGAGGAAGCGGGCGCTCGTTCATCGGAGAGCGAGCCTACTCGGGCGAATTCTCAGCGAACGCGGCCGAGCAGCCGCCAGAATCCGCAACTTGCGACGCAACCTGCGCACCGCGCTCACTGGCCGTCGGCGAGCCGTGCGACATCGTCCTCGGCAGTACGGCTCGGCGCGACGTGCACGTAGACGACGCCACGCGGTACGCCGCATCCCGCGATCATGACGACGTGACCGAGCCACGTGTCCGCGACGCGACTGCCGCGTGCACTCGGCGCTCGAGCGTCGCGCATCGTGAGTCGACTGCCCGGCGCATGCCTTGCAAAGCCTACGACGCACGTCCTGTCTCACGAACGCCGGTCGCTCGCACGTCGTCGACGCACGATCCGCCTGGTAATGCACGCTCCACGCCGATAGTGCCGTTGCGCCGTACGCCGATCCTTCGACTCGCGCCACGATGCGTTATGGCAAGGCTTGCAGTACGCGTGCGGCGCCCGTCAGATCCGCGGTTGCCGAGGAAAGTCGGAGACGGCTTGTACTGCCGCAGTCGGGACAGCGCTTCACGTTCGAATCGTACGTCGAGGGTGTGACGAGTGATTACGTCAGCCTTGCGACGAGAACGGTCTATTCGCCCCCTTTCTGCACGTACCTCTTTACGAAGTCCTCGGCGTTCTCCTCGAGCACGCTGTCGATCTCGTCCAAGAGGTCGTCGAGCTCTTCCTTCAGCTCCTCGCCTTGCTTGGAGGGCGCGAGGTCTTCGACTTCCTCGTCGACGCGTTCTTTCGGCGCCGGGCGCTGCTTGCGCTCTCGCTCGGGCATGGCGACCTCCTACGACGCCAGCCGAGCCACCAGCTCGGCGGGGGTCGTGCACTCCTCGAACAACGATTCGACGTGGGCGCGCGTTCCGCGCAGCGGCTCCATCATCGGGATGCGCCGGAGCGGGTCGCTGCCCACATCGAGGATGAGGCTGTCCCAGTTCGCTGCGACGACCGCGTCGGCCCACTTCTCGAGGCACTGCGCCCCGGAAGTAGGCACGGGTGCTCGGCGGTGGCACAGTCATGGCGGTCGTCACATCGGGCTCCTCGACCAACCGCTCGACCTTACCCGCCCGCACCAGTCGCTCGAACAATGACTTTTCGGGCCGCACGTCGTGGTACTGGAGGTCGAGCAGCGCCATCTTGGGGTCATCCCACCCGAGCGAGTCCCGCTCGCGGTAGGCGTCGAGGAGCTTGAGCTTCGTGACCCAGTCCAGCTGTCCGTCGAGCGCCATCGGGTCCCGCTCGAGCGCGGTAAGAGCGGCTTCCCACCGCTCCAGCACCTCCTGGCCGACCTCCTCGCTTCCCAACGCCTCGAGGCCGACGTCGTCGGCGTACTTCTGTGCCAGCCGCAGGAACTCCCACTGGAGATCGACGGCGGTGACGGTGCCTCCGTCGACGAGCTCGACCGTGGCGCGGCACGTGGGGTCGTGCGACACCGTGCGCATCGACGGCACCGGCGAGACGATCGAGTAGTCCTTGTCGATGAAGTCGTCCTCGGTCATGGCCAGCACGAGGGCGGTCGCCCCGACCTTGAGGAACGTGGCCACCTCGCACAGGTTGGCGTCGCCGACGATGACGTGCAGGCGCCGGTACTTCTGCGGGTCGGCGTGCGGCTCGTCGCGCGTGTTGACGATCGGCCGCTTCAACGTCGTCTCGAGGCCGACCTCCTCCTCGAAGAAGTCGGCCCGCTGGCTGAGCTGGTACCCGGTGTGACCCGTCCCGTTCTCGCCGCCGACCTTGCCCGCGCCCGTGAAGACCTGGCGGGTGACGAACCACGGCAACAGTTGGCGCACCAGGGTGGCGAACGGCACGCTCCGGTCGACCAGATAGTTCTCGTGCGTGCCGTACGAGTTGCCCTTGCCGTCGGTGTTGTTCTTGTAGACGACGATCTCCTGGCCCGCGCCCAACAGCCGGCGCGCGGCTTGCATCGAGCGGGCGAGGATCCGCTCGCCGGCCTTGTCGGCGC
This sequence comes from uncultured Actinomycetes bacterium, assembly GCA_963747195.1. Taxonomy (GTDB): domain Bacteria; phylum Actinomycetota; class Acidimicrobiia; order IMCC26256; family JACDBD01; genus JALZAA01. The sequence continues at coordinate 229,146 of CAVVDV010000003.1, read as the reverse complement.
ACACGAGCTCGAGTGCGTCGGCGCATTCGGGAGTCGAGTACTCGGGGTGCGCGTGGTCGACGTAGTACCGCGCGCCGTTGGTGAGCACGGTGTTCACGAGGTGGGTCTCGATCTCGGGGGGAGCCGCGCCTTCGCGTGCGAACCCTCGGGCGTCACGACCGGGCGACTCGTCCTCGAAGTCCCATCCGACCTTGCGGTGCTCGACGTACGCGTTGATGAGCATCGACGACGCGAGCACGGGGTTGGCGTCCGACGCTCCGCGCAGCGCGACGCCGTACTCGGTCTCGATACCGCAGACCTTGGGAACAGCCACGGACTCAGCCTACCTGGCGGCCCTTCGAGCCCTTGTCGCCTGGGACGGCTGCAATCCGTCGCAGGTCAGAGATACTGCCCGGTGGTGACGCGCTCGATCTGCCGGCCGCCGCCGCTGCCGTCGTCGTCGGCGAGCAACGTGCGCACGAACACGATGCGCTCGCCCTTCTTGCCGGAGATCTTCGCCCAGTCGTCGGGATTCGTCGTGTTCGGCAGGTCCTCGTGCTCGCGGTACTCCTGCCGGATCGAGTCGACGAGGTCGGTGGTGGCGATCCCCCTCGCGCCGCCGGCGATCTGCCGCTTGATCGACATCTTCTTCGAGCGCCGGACGACGTTCTCGATCATCGCGCCGGAGGCGAAATCCTTGAAGAACAGCACTTCCTTGTCACCGTTCTGGTACGTGACCTCCAGGAAGCGGTTCTCGTCGTCACCGGAGTACATGCGGTCGACAGCTGCATCGATCATCCCGTCGATCGCCTGCGACCTCCCGCCCGCCTTCGCGGTCTCGTCCTCCGCGATCGGCAGGTCCTCGCTGAGGTAGCGGCCGAAGATCTGGCGCGCCGCATCCTGGTCGGGACGCTCGATCTTGATCTTCACGTCGAGGCGACCGGGCCGGAGGATCGCGGGGTCGATCAGGTCCTCGCGGTTCGAAGCCCCGATCACGATGACGTTCTTGAGGCTCTCCACGCCGTCGATCTCGGCGAGCAACTGCGGGACGATCGTGCTCTCGATGTCGGACGAGATCCCTGACCCGCGCGTCCGGAACAGCGAGTCCATCTCGTCGAAGAACACGATGACGGGAACGCCTTCCTCGGACTTCTCGCGTGCGCGCTGGAAGATGAGGCGGATTTGCCGCTCGGTCTCGCCCACGTACTTGTTGAGCAGCTCCGGGCCCTTGATGTTGAGGAAGTACGAGCGCGTCGCGCTGTCGCCCGTCTTCTCGGACACGCGCTTCGCGAGCGAGTTGGCCACGGCCTTGGCGATGAGCGTCTTGCCGCACCCGGGCGGGCCGTAGAGGAGGATCCCCTTCGGCGGCTGGAGCTGGTGCTCGTGGAACAGATCGGCGTAGAGGTACGGCAACTCGACGGCGTCCTGGATCTGGTCGATCTGGTCGTCGAGCCCGCCGACGTCCGAGTACGTGATGTCGGGCACCTCTTCGAGGATGAGCTCCTCGACCTCGGGGCGCGGGAGGCGCTCGACGAGCACACCGGAGCGGGTCTCCATCAGGAGATGGTCGCCGGCGCGGAGCCGCTCCCCCAGCAGACCGCTGGCGAGCTCGCACACGCGCTCTTCGTCGGCGCGTCCGACGACGAGCGCGCGGCGGCCGTTCTCGAGCAGCTCCTTGAGCGTGACGACCTCACCGGCGATGTCGTGACCGCGCGCGAGCACGACGTTGAGCGACTCGTTCAGCACGACTTCCTGGCCGCGCTGCAGCTCCTCGACGTCGAGCTCCGGATGCAACGCGACGCGCATCTTGCGACCCGCGGTGAACACGTCGACGGTGCCGTCGTCGTTCACCTCGAGGAACGTGCCGTACGCCGACGGCGGCATGGTGAGCTTCTCGACCTCTTCGCGCAGCGCGCCGATGTGCTCGCGTGCCTCGCGCAGCGTGGCGGAGAGCTTCTCGTTCTGGGAGACGGCCTGGGCGAGCTGGCCCTTGGTCTCGAGGAGGCGCTCTTCGAGCGTTCGCACCCGCTTCGGGGCATCCTGGAGGCGGCGGCGCAGGACGACGACCTCTTCCTCCAGCGCCTTCGCCTGCTGCTGAAGCTCGCCGACCTGGCGTTCGTATTCTCCGAGGCGTCGCTCGTGCTCGGAGGCCACGTGACCACCTCCCACTGCGGACGGGCGCTCGCCGCGCACCCTACACCCGGGTTCTCTGCGTCCCGGGGCACTTTGCAGGCCTAAAATTTACCCTACGGCGGCTTGACAAATTGACGAGATACATTTGGGGTCTTACCCTGATCGGGTGAGGCTGAGGTCGGTGACCCCCGACACGCCGACACCGACACCCTGTCCACGCAACACCCTGACCGAGGGAGAGGCGCCACGATGAAGGTCTGGATCGACCAGGACCTCTGCACCGGCGACGGCCTCTGTGAAGAGATCGCCCCCGACGTGTTCACCCTGCTCGACGACGGCCTCGCCTACGTCAAGGAAGGCGCCAAGGTCTTCGAGAACCCCGGCGGCGCGGAGGGCCTCGCCGCCGTGCCCGGCGGCATGGAGGAAGCGGTGATCGAGTCGGCCGAGGAGTGCCCCGGCGAGTGCATCTTCATCGAGGTCGACTGAGTCGATACACGCGGGTCACGAGATCGTCACGGAGCCCGGGTCCAGGACCCGGGCTTCTTCGCGTTTGCGTGCGTGCACTCAGCTCTCCCCCGGCGGGGACTCGGCGCCCCACCCCACCCGTGTGGTCGGGGTGGATCGGGCGAACGCCGCCGACGTCGACGTGTAGGTGTCGTCGTCATCGTCGCTGCCGCTCAACCAACCGAATGTCAGCCCGAGCGACCCGACGGTGATCAGGATCCCGCCCGCGAAGCTCAGCGCGAACCCCAAGAACGGCAGCGCCGAGCTGCTGGTGTATCCGCCGTGCGAAGTGATGTGCGTGTCCGGGTCGGTGAACTCGGCGTTGGGGTCGTAGTGGCCGGTCTGCGTCACCGTGTAGACGATCCAGCCCACCCCGGCCGGGATCATCAAGATGCCGATCACGATCGTCCCGATCCAGAGCCTGATCTTGGTCTTCCGCGTCATGACTGCATCCCAGCCCATGCGAGCCCCGCCGTCCTGAGTAGCGGGTACTCAGATCGACGGAGCCCGGATCCCGCGCGCGCTAACCCACCACGCACGGGCCGGTATTCGCGGACGTCTGGCCGCCTCCCCGGACGACGGGGCCGAGAACGGCGTCGACCTCGCCTCTCGTGAGCGCGTACGCCGTCGACTCCTGCCCGGGGTCGATCGCGAAGGCGACTCCGACCATCCGCCCCTGCTCATCCACGAGCGGGCCGCCGGAGTCTCCTGGTGCGAGCTCGGCGGCGAGCACGTGCACGCGGCGGCTCGTGCGCCCGGTCCGGTAGATGTCGGTCCCGGCGGCATTGACCGTCTCGGCGATACGGGCGGGCGCGATCCGGAGCGGTCCCCCACCCGGATGGCCGAACACCGCACCCGTCGTGCCGACACCGCCGTCCGCGAACGGCAACGCGAACAGCCGGAGGTTGCGTACGCGCAGCACCGCGAGGTCCCGCTCCGGGTCGAACGCCACCACCGTGGCCGACAGCCGCCGGCCGTCGTTCGTGTCGACCTCGGTGCGCGGCTCTCCCGCAACGACGTGGGCATTGGTCACGACGAGGTTGGCGCCCGCGACGAACCCGCTCCCCGCTTGGATCTGGTCGCACGCCTGGCCCTGGATCTTGAGCACCGACGCGGAGACGCGGGCGGCGACGTCCGGCGCGACGGCGCGGGTCGGCGGCGCGCCGACGCCGCCCGGCCCGTTGAGGCGCGAGAACACCTCGGGGAACGGCCCTTCGGCCACGGCCCGGCCGAGCCGCTGGGCCTGGGGCGGCGGGTCGGGCGCGTACCGGTTGATGGCCCGGACGATCTGCGAGTCCCGCGCTGCACGCGCCGGCCAGCCCTGCGCGCTCGTCAGCGCGGGAACGAGCAGCCACACCGCGATGAGCACGCCGAGCACGCCGACGACGGCCCCGCCGACGCGATCGCTCTGGCGGAGCCCCTCCCGTGACGGAAGGCGGCTGCGGAGCGCGACGCCTGCCGCGTACCCCGCCGCTTGGCCCCCGGTGGCGAGGAGGAGGAAGAAGGCGAGGGCCACGAACAGCTTCGTCTGCGACGCCTGCGTGCTCAGCAGGCCCGTGACGTCGTCGACGAACGCGACCGCGAGCACGATGCCGATGGCCAGCCCCGCCCACGACACGACCCGCGCGATGAAGCCCAGGCGGTAGCCGAAGTAGCCGGCCGCGATCATCGCCGCGAGGACGATGAAGTCGAGGGCGTTCACTCGCCGGGAACGAGCAGGCGCGCGTGGGTCAGGAACCCGGTGTGGGCGACCATGCGATGGTCAGGTCGCACCGACTGGCCGTCGACGTGCCAATAGCGCTCGAGGACCTCGAGCGTCTCCGCCATCCCGAACGCCGATGACGCCAGCTCCTCGCGCAAGCGCGCCACCTGACCGATCGTCGGCAGGTAGGCGAGCAGGATCCCGCCCGGACGAAGAGCTGCCTCGGCGTGCTTGACGGCGCGCCACGGCTCCGGAAGGTCGAGCAGCACGCGGTCGAGGTCGAGGACGTCGATGCCGTCGTAGGCGTCGCGCACCTCGATGTCGAGGGGCAGATCGGGGCCGAGGAAGCCCTCGATGTTCCTGCGGGCGCGGTCGGCGAAATCTTCGCGGATCTCGTAGCCGGTCGCGTGGCCGGTCGGTCCGATCGCGCGCAGCAACGTCATCGTCAACGCGCCCGAGCCGATCCCCGTCTCGAGGACGCGGGCGCCGGGGAACAAGTCGGCCAGGACGAGGATCGGTCCGAGGTCCTTCGGGTAGATGACCTGCGCGCCGCGGGGCATCTTGAGCACGTACTCGGCCAGCGTCGGCCGGACGGCGATGAGCTTCGTGCCGAGCGTCGTGCGGACCGTCAAGCCCTCCTCACGCCCGATCAGCGCGTCGTGCTCCACGAACCCGGCGTGCGAGTGGAACGTGCCGCCCTCGGCCAGCGTCACCAGGTGGCGGCGACGCTTGGAGTCGACGAGCAGCACGCGGTCGCCGGCGGCGAACGGGCGTCCCACGGCGCCTACTGCGAATGTTCGGCGCGGGTGCCGACGCGCTCCCGCAACCGGCAGAATGCGCAGACGTCGCTGGTGGTCGGCGATCCGCAGACCACGCACTCCCGGAGACCTTCGCGCTCAGCGCCGGCATCGTCGGTGAAGTAGTCGTGCGCGCGGTCCACGAAGCCGAACACGAACGCGGCCTTGGCGCCGGGTGAGCGATCCTCGAGCCCATCGAGCACTTCCTTGAAGCCGAGGTGCCGGTTCCCCTCCGCCATCGGGCACTCCTCGACCTGGTAATCGAGACCTCGAAGCACGCAGTACGCGGCGGTCTCGCGTTCCCCGAGCCGGTACAGCGGCTTGACCTTCCGCGCGAACCCCGGGGTCGCGGGCAGCACCGGATGCTGGCGACCGAGATAGCCCGTCTCCCAGCGCAGCACGTTGCCGAGGAGGACCGCCGCCTCGTCGTCGAGGTTGTGGCCGGTGGCGACGACGTCGTATCCGTGCTCGACGGCGACCGCGTTGAACAGGTGCCGTTTCGAGAGACCGCACGCGCCGCACGGAGCTCGGTGCGTAGCCGCGGCGGCGCGTGGGATGTCGTAACCGAAGTCGGTGGCGAGATCGACCTCGTGCAGCTTGAGACCTCGATCGTGAGCGAAGGCGCGCGCGGCGTGTCCCGAGGCCTCGGAGTACTCGCCGATCCCGAGCCCCAGGTACAGCCCGTCGGGGCGGTAGCCGAGGTCGACGAGGAGGTCCCACAGTGCGAGCGAGTCCTTCCCGCCCGACACGGCCACGACGACGCGCTCGCCGGCGCGGATCATGTCGTGGTCCTTGATCGCCCGACGAACCTGCTCGGCGCAATGCTTCACGAAGTGGTCGCGGCAGAACGCCGCGTTGTGCCGGCGGATGTCGAGCACCGCCGGCCCCCGGCACACGCGGCACTTCACGTCGCGCCTCCGGAGGTCACGGGGCGGATCTCGACGACGTCGGTGTCGGACAGCCGCGCGTCCCGGGTCACGAGCGTGTCACCCTGGATGACGAGCACCGACTCGGGGTTGACGTCGAGCCGCTCGAGCAACGCCGACACCGTGAGTGGACCTGGCATCTCCACCTCGCGCCGCGGGTTGCGGAGCACCACCTTCACGACCTCCCAGGCTACCGGGCGGTCTTCGACGAGAAGGCTACGAGTTTGGAGGAATGGTTCGGATCTCGAGCCGCTCGCCGGGCTTGAGCTCGGCGCTGTACACGGTCTTCGGTGGCTCGGTGAGCACGCGTTGTAGCCAGCGCGAGGAGGCCGGCTGTGATCCCCGTAATGAGCCACCGTCGTGATCCGTAACGGATGCCGCGCCGGAGGCCGGTGCCGCGAGGCGGATCAGGATGTCCATCAAACGCGTCGCACCTCCACGATCGTGCGGCGCTTGCGGCCACGGAACCGTCCGAAGAGGTACGCGCCGATGACGAACACAACACCGGCGACGATGACCGCAGTGAGCCCGATGTTGCGTTGGGTCTCCGTTGCGGTCGTGGAGCCGCGCAGCTGGCTGAACTTCGCTTCCAGGTCAGCACGCGTGATCGGTCGGTCGGTTCCGGGACGCGTATCGGTGTTGCCATCGCCCGTCATGAAGAAGCCTTTCGCCGGCGCCGGACTCCGCGCGCTTTCCATGTGATCGCGCCCCCGGCGATGAGTGCGACGAACAGGATCATGTACGGGATCCAGGACAGGTTCCCGGTGAACGTCGTGCCCGTCTCCTCCTGCAACGCCCGCAGGCCCGCCATCGCGAGCAGAACCACGCCCCCGCCGAGCAGGAGCGCGCCGAGGATGCCGAACGCGATCCACCGGCCGAGCTGCTGCAGGGGGACGACCGTCTCCTGCTTGAAGTAGGCGACGATGAGGTCCCACAGCTCGGTGACGAGCTGCGGCAGCGGCGGGTTCCGGCTGTCTGCCGGGCTCGGCGCGGGGTCGCTCACAGATCCTCCTTCGCGGCCGGCCCGGGATTGTCGTCGCCGTCGCCGCTTCCTGCAACCAGCATGCCCCTCGACCCGCTCACCGATTCGCCGCCGGGGTCGGCGGGCTCGGCGCCGGGACGAGCTGATCGGCCGCGGGCGCGTCGGGGAACTGCCCGATGATCTCGGCCACGCTTCCGCGCATGCCGACCCCGCTCGCGAGGTTGAAGGCGCCGCTGGCGAGGTACGCGAACACGACGGCGCGGCCGTTGTCCACGAAGCCCGCCAGCCCTGTCACGCCTTGGAGCGATCCCGTCTTCGCGTGCAACTTGCCGTTGAGCGCCGAGCCGCGGAACTCGTCGGCGAGCGTGCCCGTCTGCCCCGCGACGGCGAGACCGTTCCAGAGCGCGTTGAACTCGGGACGCGCACCGAAGCCGAGGACGCCCATCAGCGTCTGGCACGACACGCGATTGCCGCGGTCGAGACCCGACCCGTCGACGAGCGCGACGCCGTCCACCGGCACCCCGAGCTCGTGCACCTTGTCGACGACGGCTTTGGCGCCGGCGGCGGTCGTGCCCTGCTTCGCGACCTTGACGCCGACCTCCCGGACGAACATCTCCATCGCGAGGTTGTCACTGGACTCGAGCGCGGCGGCCACGAGGTCGTGCAGCGGCGCCGACTGGACCGACGCAATCGGCTTGGCGCCCTCCGGGGCGGTCGACCGCCCGGGCGTGCCGACCGACACGCCGCGCGCGCGGAGCAGGTCGCCGAGCTGCGTCGCCGCGAACACCGCCGGATCGTCCACCGGCGTGAGCTTCGGTTGGATCGCGCTCATCCCGTGGTTCACGGTCAGCGCGCCGACCGGGCCGATCTCGGGGTCGGTGCGGTACGTGGCCGGCCAGGACGGCACGTAGCGCACCGCCTCGTAGCGCGAGTCGTCGCCCTGGATACCTCCCGGGATGTTGCGCACCCCGGCGGCGGCGATGGCATCCGCCAGAGTGCCGAGCGACGTGGCGGACTTGCTCGGGCCGGTCGCCTGCTCCTCGGTGTTCCGCAGCGGGTTCGAATCGACCATGCCCGGGTAGTCCGGCGTGCTGAGCGAGGGATCGCCCGCGCCGACGAGCCACAACCGATCGACGGTCCCGTTCGCCGGGTCGGAGGGTGCCACGACCTTCGTCTCGTACTTGAACTCCGATCCCAGCGCGCTCATCGCGGCCAAGCCGGTGAGGAGCTTCTCTGTCGACGCCGGCGCGAGGGCGAGGTTCGGGGTGTGCGACGCGACGTCCCCGGAGCCTGCGTGCACCACCACGCAGCTCTGACCGGCGCCGAGCTCGGCGTCGAGCCGCGACTGCAGGCGCTGCGCGCCGACCGCGTCGACGATCGGTTGGGGAACCCGCCGCGGCGACCAGAGCGGCGTCGCCAGGCGCTTGGCGTTGGTCGTCGCCGCCGGAGCGTCGTCACCCCGCAAGGCGAGGAACGCGCAGCCTGCCGCCGCCGTGACCAGGACGAGGGCGACGATCCGGCGGAGCGCGGTGTGGTCGCGGACTCACAGTCCTCTCCGCTGCCGGAACCGCGCGTGACCGGGAGAGGTGGGCGAGCGCGGTCACGGCGCGGTTGGAGGACGCGTAGCAAAGGCGCCCGGTCGCCCGGACGGCGCGGGGTCCGGCGTTGTCCGGGTCGGCGACCGCGAGCTCGGTCGCGGTGAGGATCGGCTTTCCGGTGGCTTGGGAGATGTCGGCCGCGGCGCGGGCGAACCGTTCGTCCTGGCGCTCGTGGTACGCGACGATCCTCTCGAGCCCGTGATCGGGATAGAACGGCCCGGTGCGCATCAGGCGCGCCTGGTTCGACTGGATGCCGAGCCCGAGATACACGACCGCGTCGACGGCGTCGTGCGAGGCGATGAGCTCCATGACCTCGGGAATCGTGTCACGCGTCTCGGCGCCGGCGAGGTCGACCGGGTTGTTTCGACTCCACCGGGGCGGGAGCTTGGCGTCGATGGCCGCGCGCAGGTCGTCAGGGAGTCGGAGCAGCTCGAGCCCGGCGCGCGTGACGGCGTCGGCGGTGACCACGCCCCATCCGCCGGCGGTCGTGAGCACGGCGACGCGCGGGCCCCGCGGAAGGGGTTGCGTCGCGAACGTGGCTGCCGCCTCGAACGCCTCCTCGACGGTGGCAGGGCGCGTCGCACCGGCCTGGTGGCACATGCCGTCGAAGATCCGCTCGTCCGACGCGAGCGCTCCGGTGTGGGAGGCCGCCGCCCGCTTGCCTCCGGCGGTCACGCCCCCTTTCAGGAGGACGAGCGGCTTGCGGCGGGCCACGCTGCGGATCCGCTCGAAGAACCCGCGTCCATCGGAGACGCCCTCGACGTACGCGAGGGCAACCGTCGTCGCGTCGTCGGCCGCGAAGTACTCGAGGAAGTCGGGCACCGTGACCGCGGCTGCGTTCCCGGCCGAGACCGCGCGACTCACGCCGATGCTCGTCTGCACGGCGTAGTTCTGGAACGACGACACGAAGTTCCCGGACTGGCTCACGATGGCGATGCCGCCCGCCGGCGGGTACGGCGCCACGATCTGCGCGGACAGCGAGGCCGGCGTCGACACGACGCCCTGGCCGTTCGGGCCCACGAGCAGCATGCCGAGGTCGCGCGCCAGCGCGACGAGCTCGCGCTCTGCCGCCCGTCCGTCCTCACCCGCCTCGCCGTAACCCGCCGACGTGACGAAGGCGGCCTTGACGCCCTTCGCCGCGCACGCCTTCAGGAGGTCGAGGTTGGCGGCGGCGGGCGTGCAGACGAAGACGAGGTCGGCGGCACCCTCGGGCAGGTCGTCGATCGAGGTGAGGACGCGCCGTCCGAGGATCTCGCCGCCCTCGCAGGTTGGTGGCGAACACCGCGCCCGGGTACTCGTGCCTGAGAATGTTGTGGAGCGCCACGAACCCGAACTTCCCGGGATGACTCGACGCGCCGGCGACGACGACACCGCGCGGCTCGAACAGCGCGCGCCACTGCTCGGACGAGAGCGACGTCACGCTCGCACCTCGACCAGCGCGTCCACCGCCACCGGGCGGCCCTCCACGACGACGAGCGGGTTCACGTCGACCGACACGATGTCCGCGTTCTCCACGGCCAGCCGGGAGAGCGCGAGCACCACGTCCGCGACCGCACGCCGGTCGACGGGCGGCTCGCCGCGCACGGGTCCGAGCAGCGGCTGCGCGGCGAGGTCGTCGAGCATCTCCTCGGCATCGACCCGTTCGACCGGGACGAGACGGAACGCGACGTCGGCGAGGGCCTCGGCGAGCACTCCGCCGACGCCGATCATCACGCACGGCCCGAACTGCGGGTCGCGGAGCACGCCGGCAATCAGCTCGCGGCTCCCGTGCACCATCGGGGCGACGAGGATCCCTACGGCGCCGTCCTCGGGTACCGCCGCGTCGAGCAGGGCCGCTGACGCGGCGCGCACGTCGTCGTCGCCGTGCAGCCCGAGTCGCACGAGACCCCGTTCGGTCTTGTGGGCGACGCCATCGCCGCAGAGCTTGGCGACAACGGCCGCGCCGGGCGCGACCTCGCGCGCGGCGTCGACGGCTTCGTCCGGCGTCTCGACCACGCGCTCGTCGAGCACGGGCACGCCGGCCGCAGTGAGGACGCGTTTCGACTCGTGCTCGGACAGGGTGCGCGTGATGGTCTGGGTCACACCGCGGTGGCGCGGTCCCGCCAGAACTCGTCGCGCAGGACCCGCTTCAGGAGCTTGCCGGCGTCGGTTCTCGGCAGCTCGTCGCGAAGCTCGTACCGGCGGGGCCGTTTGTACCCGGCGACGCGCGCTTCGACGAACGTGCGCAGCTCGGTGAGGTCGATCGTCTCCTCGGCCCTCGCTTGGACCACGGCGTAGACGCTCTCGCCCCATTCGTCGTCGGGGATGCCGAAGACGGCGACGTCGAGCACCTGCGGGTGCTCGTGGAGCACGGCCTCGATCTCGGCGGGATAGATGTTCACACCGCCCGAGATGATCATGTCCTTCTTGCGGTCGTTGATGAAGAGGAATCCCTCGTCGTCGCGGTACGCGACGTCGCCGACCGACTTCCACCCGCCGTCGCTCAGCTCGGCGAGTTGCTCGTCGGTGCGGTGGTACCCGTCCATCGCCAGGCCGGTGCGGATGAACAGCTCCCCCGGCTCGCCGACGTCGGCCTCGGTGCCATCCTCCCGGACCAGCTTCACCTCGATCCCGCCGTAGACCTTCCCGCACGAGCCCGGCTTGCGCAGCTGGTCGGCGGGCTTGAGGACGGTCACGATCCCGAGCTCGGTCGAGCCGTATACCTCGTAGAGGAAACCCTCGCCGAGCTTCGCGACCACCTCCTGCTTGAGCGCGTACGGCACCGGGGCGGCGTTCGCGATGAGGCAGCGCATCGAGGACAGGTCGGCCCGCTCGAGCTCGCCGGGCGGCAGGGTGACAAGCCGTTTGAGCTGCGTCGGTGCCGAGAACGTGTTGGTGACGGCGTGTTCCTTCACGAGGCGCAACCACGCCACCGGGTCGAACCTCCGGAGGATGACGACCGGGCAGCCGAGCGTGTGGCTGATCACCGCGAACGCCAGTGGTCCCGAGTGGTAGAGCGGCCCGGTCGTGATGTGCACCTCGTTGCCGGGAACGAGGCCCAGCTCGCCGAGCAGCGCCCCGACGATCACCGGGTCGCTCGTCGTGCGCACTGCGCCCTTCGGCTTGCCGGTCGTACCGGACGTGTAGAGCATCTGCGCGCCGACGGCGTCGGCGGTCGTTTTGTCCACCATCGGGTCGCTGTCGGGCTGCGACGCGAGGACGTCGTCCCACGCCTCGAATCCGGCCGGCGTGTCACCGCCGAAGGCGATCACGGCCCGTACCTTCGGGATGCGGTCGCGGATCTCGGCGACGAGTGGCGCCTGCTCGGCGTCGACCACCACCAGCGTGGCGTCGGAGTTGTCGATCACGTACTGCATCTCGTCGGCGTTGAAGCGGTACGAGAGCGGCACCGCGATCTGCCCGGCCTTGCGCGCGGCGTGGATCGTCGTGACCACCTCGAGCGAGTTGGGGCCACACCAGACGAGGCGCTCCCCCGGTTGCATCCCGAGGCTCCGCAGCGCGTGCGCGAGCCGGTTCACGGTGCTGTTGAGCTCCTCGAACGTGACGGCGGCGGGGCGACCACCGCCGGCTTCGTCGACGATCACCGCGGCGCGATCGCCCGACGCATCCGCGTGCAACCGCAACAGGTCCGGCATCGGGCTCATCGGCAATCCCCCCGAAGGTCGTCGGTAGCCTACCGAAGTGCCTCGGCCGGTCCCGTTGCGTGGAGTCATCGAAGGCTTCTACGGCCCGCCGTGGTCACTCACAGATCGACTCGCGGTGACCGAGTTCCTCGCCGAACGCGGCATGAACGCGTATGTGTACGCGCCGAAGAGCGATCCGAAGCATCGTGATCGTTGGCGCGACGCATACGACGCCGCGGAGATCGCAGAGTTCCGTACGCTCGCGGAGCATGCGACCCGACAGAGCACCCGTTTCGGCTTTGCGCTGTCCCCAGGGCTCGACATCGACTACCGAGGCGGGCGCGACCAAGACGCGTTGCTCCAGAAGCTCGCTCCCTTGCTCGACGCCGGGGTGGAGTGGGTCGTCCTCGCGCTCGACGACATCCCGAATCGACCCGGCCTCGCGCTCGAGCAAGTCGACCTCACCGCCTGGCTGCTTGATTCACTGCGTTCCCGGCGAGCCGACATCCGCCTGACGCTCGTCCCCACCGAGTACGTCGGCACCCGACCCACGTCGTACCTCGAGGATCTCGCGGCCGGGCTCCCCTCGGACGTCGACGTGATGTGGACGGGTCCCGACCGTGTGCTCACCCGTCGTCCGAGCGGCTGACGCTCGTGCGTGGGCGACCGCGCTCGCAGGTCGACGTCCGCTCCTCTGGGACAACTACCCCGTCAACGACGGCACGATGGAGCGGTCAATCCACCTCGGCCCGTATCGCGGCCGCGAGCCCGAGCTCACCGACGAGCTGGACGGCGTGCTGTGCAACCCCATGCTCCAACCGCACGCGTCCCAGGTCGCGCTGGCGACGGCGGCCGACTTCCTGCGCGCACCGGAGAAGTACGACCCGGATGCGTCGTGGTCCCGCGCCATCGCCGCCGTCGGCAAGTCGAGGGCGCCGTCGCTCCAGGCCATGGCGGCGGCGTGCGCCGACGGCCCGCTGCTGCCACCCGAGCATCTCGAGGCACACGCGCTGGTCACGGCACTGGCCGACGCGACGAGTGGTCCGGCCTGGCCCGACGCCGTTCGTGCGCTCCGCGATCACTTCACGGCCGTCCACGACGCCGGGCGCGCATGGGCCGACGCCGGCGACGATCCGCTCGCGGCCGAGCTCGAACCGTGGCTCGCCTCCGCGGCCGTCGAAGCGGACGCCGGCCTCGCCGCGCTCCGGTTGATCCAGCACACGTACCCCGTCGCGCACATCGACCGCGACGGCAACGGGAAGGCCGTGCTCCCGGACGCGGAGCAGGCAATGGTGCACGCGTTCGCGACGGTCTTCTCGTGGAGCGCGGCGCGCCGGCGTAAGCACGTCGTATTCGGGCCGCGGTTCGCCATCTATCCCGCTGTCGTCCAGCTCGCCGACGGCCGGCCGGGACTCGACGTCGATCTCGCGGTCGTCGAGGACCAGTCTGCGATCGACCGGTTGTGCCGTGTCGCGCTCGCTCGGTACCAGGTGTGGGCGGAACGGTCACCGGCGTCGCTCCGTGTCCGCGTCGACGGCGCGCCCGTCGCCGTCGCGTCTGACGGCGCGTTCTCTGCACCGGGAGCGCAGGCCGTGGTCGTCGAAGCGGGCCCCGACGCGACCGAGGTGCCGGGCGCGGAGAGCACCGTGCCGTTCCCCGATTCCCGGCTCGCCTGAGGACGACGCAGTGCTGTCCGTCGTCATGCCCGCGCACAACGAAGCCGGCTATCTCGAGACCGCGGTCACGGACGTCGACGAAGGCATGCGCGCTCGAGGCCACGAGCTCGAGATCCTGGTCGTGGAGAACGGATCCACCGACGACACGCTGGCCATCGCCCGACGCTTGGCCGACGAGCTCCCTGCGATTCGGGTCTTCACGCGCGCCGTCGCCGACTACGGCGCAGCGTTGCGTGACGGCATCCTGGCGGCACGCGGGGAGCTCATCGTCACGTTCGACGTCGACTACTACGACCTCGGTTTCGTCGACGACGCGTTGAAGTTGCTGACAGGTGACGCACCGGCACCGGCGATCGTCGTGGGCTCGAAGCGGGCGCCCGGCGCGCGCGACGAGCGGCCCTGGCCCCGGCGGCTCGTCACGACGGTGTTCAGCCTGCTCCTGCGGGCGGTGTTCTCGTTGTCGGTCTCCGATACGCACGGCATGAAGGCGATGCGGCGCGTCGACGTGGAGCCGCTCCTCGAGCGCTGCCGCTTCCGGACCGACCTGTTCGACACCGAGTTGGTGATCCGGACCCAGCGCGCGGGACTCCCGATCGCGGAGTTGCCCGTCAACGCGCAGGAGCGGCGACCGTCACGCACGCCCATCTGGCAGCGAGTGCCCCGGACGCTGGTCGGGATGATCGAGCTGCGGCTCACCCTCTGGCGCGAGCGGCGTAGCGCCCCGTGACCTACGTGCTCGCCGCCGAGCGCGTGTGCCCACCCGGACGGCCTGTGCCCGGTTGGGTTGCGATCGCCGACGGGCTGATCGCCGAAGTCGGCTCGGGGCCCGCGCCTGCCGGCGCCGTGGACGCCGGCGCGGCGTTGCTCGCGCCCGGGTTCATCGACCTCCAGGTCAACGGCGTGGACGACGTCGACTTCTTCTCCGCCGACCCGGACGGTTGGCGCCGCGCCGGGCGCGCGCAGCTCGAGGAAGGGGTGACCGCGTACTGCCCGACGCTCGTGACCGCTCCACTCGACGAGTACGGCGCGGCACTCGAGCGCGCGCAAGCCGCCGCGCTCGGTCGCGGTGCACGAATCGCTCCCGACCATCGTCGGTGTCCACCTCGAGGGCCCGTTCCTTGGCGGAGCGCCCGGTGCGCATCCAGTCGCGCTCGTACGCCCGGCCGACTGCGCATGGTTGCGGGCCCTGCTCGCCGCGTTCCCCCGTCTCGTGACGATCGTGACGCTGGCGCCCGAAGCCGATCCCGGCCTCGCGGCGACTCGCCTGCTGGCCGAGAACGGCGTCACCGTCGCGCTCGGTCACTCCACCGCGACCTACGACGACGGCGCGCGCGGCTGCCGACGCCGGCGCTCGGCTGGTGACGCATCTGTTCAACGGCATGGGCCCGCTGCACCATCGGGAGCCGGGTCTCGCCGGCGCCGCCCTCGACGACGAGCGTCTGACCCCCACCCTGATCCCCGACCTCGTGCACGTCCACCCGGCCGCGCTGCGGCTCGCGATCCGGACCAAGCACAGCGTTGCGCTCGTCACTGACCGCGTCGCGACCACGGGCCTGAGCGTGACCGAGGACGGGGCCGCTCGCCTCGACGACGGGACCCTCGCCGGATCGACACTCTCGATGGCGCGCGGCGGTGCAGAACACCGTCGGGCTGGGCATCCCTGTCGAGCGCGCCGTCGAGATGGCGGCGACGATCCCGGCCGATGCACTCGGGCTGCCCGACCGCGGGCGCATCGCGCCGGGCATGCGCGCCGATCTCGTCGCGCTCGATCCCAGTTCGCTGACGGTGCGCGCCGTGTGGCTCGGTGGCGAGCTGGTGATCGGCTCGGTCGAACCCGGCTAGCCGGGTAGCTCCACCTCGGCCCGCACCAGCGCGTCCGGCAGCACGCGGAACGGGTACGGCAGCAACCGGTGATGCTCCCGGTCGTAGAACTTGTGTGGGTGGGATTCGGGAAGCCGGCAGAGCACGTGCACCGAGACGCCGTTCACCGTGCCCGGGTTGCGCACCCGGTGGTGCATCTCGTCCGGCGGCAACAAGCGCGAGACCGTGCCGGGGTCGTGCACGACCCGCTCGACCTCCTCGAGCACGCAACCCTCGTCGCCGGTCCCCCCGTCGACGCGCCGGTAGCGGGTCTCCTCGTCGAGGCCGGCGACGTAGCCGATGATCCCCCAGCAGCCGTGCTCGTGGGTACCGCTGCTCGTACCCGGAGGGAAGACGACCGAGAGGATGTGGAACCGCTCGTCCGGGTCGGCGTGCAGCAGGTGTCCGATGGCGCCGCCGTCGGCATCCGGTTGCGACGCGTCGGCGGGGAGCTCGTCGGCCCGAGCCAGGAGGCGGTCCATCGCCGGGCGCATCGCCGCGATCGAGTCCTCCTCGGACAACCCGCGGTCGAGGACCGTGGCAACGGCGTCGGCCAGCTCCGCAACGGCGTCCGTCACGCCGAGAAGCCTACGCACGTGGTCATCTCGCTAGCCTCGGCGCGGGACGGCGGCTTCGCCGACCGTGCCCGCAAAGCCGGAGCTTGCGACGGCGACAAGGGAGCATTGTGGACATCGTGGCGGCGCTGTTCGTCGAGAACCTCGAGTTTCGCCAGGTCGCGGGCGGGTCGACCCGCATCGACATCACGGGCGCGTTCTTCTCCGAGCCGGTAGCCGAGTTCCCGGCGAAGATGACGCCCCACCTCGTCGTCCTCGTGCGCGCGCCGGCCGACGACAGCGGCATGGGGACCCTCGAAGCGGTCTTCACCAGGGATGGCGAGGAGATCGCCCGCAACGCCCAGCAGTTCTCCGTCGAGCCGGGCAAGTTCGGCTACCGCCTCGTGCGACCCGAGCTCGAGTTCCCCGCACCGGGGACGATCGAGGCGCGTTGCACCATCACGGAGTCGGGCTCGAGCGTGGTCGTCCCCCTGACCGCCGTCCCGGCGCCATGAGCGAAGTTCGCGTCGGCGCTGTCGCAACACCCGATCGCGGCCAACGCGGTCGGCGAGGCCGCGGGTGAGATCCTCGAGCACCTCGACGGCGAAGGCTGCGATCTCGCCGTCTGCTTCGCGTCGACGCATCACGTCGGCGCGTTCGAGGACATCGGGCCCGCGTTGCGCAACATCCTCGAGCCCCGGGTGCTCGTCGGCGGTACCGCCGTCGCGGTCGCAGGCGGACCCCACGAGATCGAGGAGAACCCCGCGCTCACGGTCTTCGCCGCCCGTCTCGACGGCGCCACGCTCACGCCGGTCACGCTCCGAGTCCAGGAGACGCCCGACGGCGCCGCGCTGACGGGCTGGCCGTCGCTCGACCAGTCGCCCGGCGAGCCTGCTGCTGTTCGCGGATCCGTTCACGTTCCCGGTCGACGCGTTCCTCCAACGCGTCAACCGCGACCTCCCCGGCCTGCAGATCATCGGCGGGCTGGCGTCGGCGGCGGGGAGCCCGGGCGGGAACCGCCTCGTGCTCGACGACCGCGTCGTCGACGAGGGCGCGGTCGGCGTGTTCGTCGACGGCGGCGGCATCGAGGTCCGCACGCTCGTGTCGCAGGGCTGCCGGCCCATCGGCCGCCCCTACGTCGTCACCCGCGGCGAGCAGAACCTCATCGAGGAGCTCGGCGGGAAGCCGGCGATCGAGCGCCTCCAGGAGCTCGCCGGCGCGGCGTCGGAAGAGGAACGCGAGCTGTTGCGCCGCGGCCTCCACGTGGGACTCGTCGTCGACGAGCACAAGGCCGAGTTCAGCCGGGGCGACTTCCTCGTCCGCAACCTGCTCGGTGCCGACGAGAGCTCGGGCGCGCTGGCGGTCGGCGAGCAGGTCTCGGTGGGACAGACCGTGCAGTTCCACGTCCGGGACGCCGGCGCCGCCGACGAGGATCTCCGGGAGATGCTGACCGGGGTCGACGCCGAGGCGGCGCTGCTGTTCACGTGCAACGGACGTGGCCGCCACCTCTTCACCGTGCCCGACCACGACGCCGGCATGGTGGAGAACCTGCTCGGCCCGATCCCACTCGCGGGAGCGTTCTGCGCCGGGGAGATCGGACCGGTCGGGGGCCGCAACTTCCTCCACGGCTTCACGGCCAGCCTCGCGTTGTTCGCGTGACGTCCACCCGGGGTACGTGAAGGGTGATTGCTGTCGGCATACCCTGAGCGCGGAGGTGGCGGCTTTGCCGACCGCCGGAGCACAGCCGGAGCTCGCGACGGCAATGACGAGCACGGAGGAGGGGCATGACGGCCGAACCGGTTGCTCAGACGCCGGCGGTATCCGAGGAGCTCGAGCGGCGCGCCATCGACGTCATCCGCGGACTGTCGATGGACGCGGTCCAGAAGGCCAACTCCGGCCACCCCGGCACCCCGATGGCACTGGCGCCGCTCGCGCACGTGCTGTTCAGCCGCATCCTGCGCTACGACGCGGCCGACGCCGACTGGCCCGACCGCGACCGCTTCGTCCTGTCGGCGGGGCACGCGTCGATGCTCCTCTACTCGATGCTGTACCTCACCGGGTACGGACTCGAGCTCGACGACCTCAAGGAGTTCCGCCAGTGGGGTTCGCGCACGGCCGGTCACCCCGAACGCGGCCACGCCCCCGGCATCGAGGTCACGACCGGACCCCTCGGGCAGGGGTTCGGCAACGGCGTCGGCATCGGCATCGTCGAGCGGCACCTCCGCGAGCGCTTCGGCGAGGACGTGTGCAACCACCGCGTGTTCGCGATCTGCTCCGACGGCGACCTCGAGGAAGGCGTGAGTCACGAGACCGCGTCGCTGGCAGGGCACCTCGGCCTCGGACGGCTCGTCTACGTCTACGACGACAACCACATCTCGATCGACGGCCCCACCGAGCTCTCGTACTCCGATGACGTGCGCTCGCGCTTCGAGGGCTACCACTGGCACGTCGTGCAGCTGGGCGAGGTCGCCGAGGACCTCGACGCGCTCGAGCGCGGCCTGCGCGAGGGCATGGCGGTCGAGGACCGCCCCACGCTGCTCATCCTGCGGAGCCACATCGGCTACCCGTCGCCGAAGTACACCGACACCGCGCACGCGCACGGCAGCCCGCTCGGCGCCGACGAGGTCGCCAAGGTCAAGGAGATCCTCGGCATGCCCCAGGAGGACTTCTGGGTCCCCGACGACGTGCTCTCGTACTACCGCCAAGCCGGCGCGCGCGGCCGCCCGCAGCGCGAGGCGTGGCGCGAGCGCGTCACGGCCTTCAAGACGCGCGACGCAGGCAAGGGCGAAGAGTTCGACCTGATGATCAGCGCCCGCGGCCGCGCCGGATGGGAGGCGAAGCTCCCGTCCTGGGACGCCGGTGAGAGCCTCGCCACCCGCAAGGCGTGTTCGGCGACGCTCGACGCGATTCTCGACGTGGTGCCCGGCTTGATCGGCGGCGGTGCCGACCTCACCGGCAACACCGGAACCGAGCTGAAGGGCCAGGCCCAGATCACGCGCGACGACTTCACCGGCCGCCAGCTGCACTTCGGCGTGCGCGAGCACGGCATGGGCTCGATCATGAACGGGATGGCGGTGTCCGGCGGGGCGCTGCCGTTCGGCGGGACGTTCTTCATCTTCAGCGACTACGAGCGGCCCGCCGTGCGCCTCGCTGCACTCCAGCGCGCCAAGGTGGCGTTCGTCTGGTCGCACGACTCCGTCGGCCTCGGCGAGGACGGCCCGACGCACCAGCCGATCGAGCACCTCATGGCGATGCGGGCGATGCCGGGGCTGTGCCTGATCCGTCCCGCCGACGCCAACGAGGTCCCCCACGCGTGGCGCGTCCACATCAACGGCGACGGCCCCACGGCGTTCATCCTGACCCGCCAGAACCTGCCCGTGCTCGATGCCACCGCGGCGCGCGCGCCCGAAGGCGTTCCCCGAGGCGCGTACACCCTCGTCGACGAGAGCGGCGACCTCGACCTCGTGCTGATCGGCACCGGGTCCGAGGTCCACCTGTGCGTCGACGCCCGCGAGCAACTGGAGGCGGACGGCCTCTCGGTGCGTGTCGTCTCGATGCCGTCGTGGGAGCTCTTCGCCGAGCAGCCCGACGAGTACCGCGACCAGGTGCTGCCGCCGGGCGTCCCGACGCTGGCGGTCGAGGCGGGCGCGAGCCTCGGGTGGGACCGCTACGCCGACGACGTCATCGCCATCGACCGTTTCGGCGCCTCGGCGCCGGGCAGCGTCGTCCTCGCCGAGCTCGGCTACACGCCCGAGAACGTCGTGGCCCGCGCCCGCGCCCTGCTCGCCCTCGATCCCCCCGGAAAGTAGGCCCGATGACCGTCACCCGCTCCCCCATCGCCCGGCTCGTCGAATACGGGCAGAGCCCGTGGTACGACAACCTCACTCGTGGACTGATCACCGGTGGCGGGCTGACTCGCCTCATCGAGGACGACGGCATCCGCGGTGTCACGTCCAACCCGACCATCTTCGAGAAGGCGATGGCGTCGGGCGAGGGCTACGACGAGCAGCTCACGGAGCTCGCCGCCGGCGGCGCCCCCATCGACTCGACGTACTGGGCGCTCGTCCTCGACGACATCCGCCACGCGGCGGACGTGCTCCGCCCCACCTACGACGCGCTCGACGGGACCGACGGATTCGTGTCGGTGGAGGTGGCGCCCGACCGCGCCCACGAGACCGCCGCCACGATCGAGCAGGTCCACTGGCTGCACGACCAGGCCGCCCGCCCGAACGTCTTCGTGAAGATCCCGGCCACGCTGGCGGGCGTCCCCGCCATCGAGCAGTGCCTCGCCGAGGGCATCTCCATCAACATCACGCTGATCTTCTCGCTCGCCCGGTACGCCGAGGTCATCGAGGCGTACTTCCGGGGGCTCGAGCGATATGCCGAGCAGGGCGGCGACGTGTCGAGGGTCGCGTCCGTGGCGTCCTTCTTCGTCAGCCGCGTCGACACCGAGGCGGACCGGCGTCTCCCCGAAGGCCATCCGCTGCGGGGAAAGGTGGCGGTCGCCAACGCCAAGCTCGCGTACGGGCTCTTCCGGGAGACGTTCGCCGGCGACCGCTGGGATGCGCTCGCCGCGCCGCGGCGCGCGGCTGCAGCGGCCGTTGTGGGCGTCGACGTCGACCAAGAACCCCGCCTACTCCGACACGCTGTACGTCGACGAGCTCGTCGGGCCGGACACCGTCAGCACGCTCGCGCCGGCATCGATCGACGCGCTGCACGACCACGGCGATCCGCAACCCGACACGATCACCCGCGACGTCGACAGGGGCACGGCGCGTGATCGAGGAGCTCGCCGGGGCGGGCATCGACTACGGCGACCTCACCGACACGCTCGAGCGCGAAGGAGTGGGCAGCTTCGAGCAGTCCTACCGGGACTGTCTCGCCAGCCTCGAGAAGCGCGCCGGCGAGCTCACCGGCTGAGCGCAGCCGCCGCCCGCAGGTGGTCGGCAAGATCGTCGAGCCGGGCGTGCGCGTTGGCGCCGCTGGTCGACGGCATCACGTACGCGGGCACACCACCGAAGCCGGCCGCCTGTTCGCCGGCTGCCGCGCGCGGGTCCACGGCGGCACGCCACCCGGCCAGGCCGACGAAGCACACCGCGGCGGGACGCAGCCAGCGGACGACGCGCTCGACGCGCGCCGACCCGTCCCGGTACTCGGCCGCCCTCAGGACACTCGCGCCCGTGGTGGCGCGCTTGACGAGATCGGTCATCCCGGTCCCGTGGTGAACGAGCGCGTCGACAGGGTCCCGGTCGCGTTCGACGATTCCCGCCGCACGCGCCGCGGGCCAGAAGCGGTTGCCCGGGCGCGCGTATCCGATGCCGGCGTCGGCCGCGTACACGCTCGGGTTCAAGCCGCACACCAACAGGCGCATGCCGGGCCCGACAGTGTCGGGAAGCGTCCGCTCGCGACGCGCCCGCATCCTGATCGAGAGGTCTTCGACCACGACGTCGTCGACCGCGAACCCGGCGCCGACGACGACATCACGCAGCCGGTCGACCCGCTCCTCCTCGTGGTCGCCGCGATCCACCTCGACCATGAGTGTGCTGCCGACCCGCATGTCCCAGTGCGAATGCGCGAGCGTCATGGGCAGCTGCTCGTCGACGGAGACCGTTCGCGCTTCCACGCCCGTATCATCGCCCCGCGTGACCATGCGGTCCGTCACGCGCCACGAATTCCCGTGAGCCGGCTACGGAGCAGCAGCGCATGACGAGTGCCAGCAGCGAGTCGGTGGCGGTCTCGGCGGCGCTGGTCGTGTTCGGCGCGACCGGTGATCTCGCCCACCGAAAGCTGTATCCCGCGCTCGCGTCGCTGGCGGACCGCGGGAAACTGCCGCGTCGACTGGTCGTCGTGGGTGTCTCGCGCACCCTGATGAGCGACGAGGACTTCGCCACCGAGGTGCGCAACTCGATCGCCAAAGCCAGCAACGGCGATGCCGAGGGTCGGCAGAACGTCTTGGACCGGCGGGGCGTGCAGTACCGCTACATCGCCGGCGCCTTCGACGACGACGACACGTTCCGCCGGCTCGGCGAGGTGCTCGCCGCCTCCGACGCGCAGTCCGGGACGGCCGGAAACGTGCTCTATTACCTCGCCACCATCCCGCAACTGTTCGGAACGGTCGCCGCCGGCCTCGGACAGGCCGGGCTCGCCGAGGAGTCCGAAGGCCACTTCCGTCGGATCGTCGTCGAGAAGCCGTTCGGCCGCGACCTCCAGAGCTCGCGCCAGCTCGACGCCCAGCTCCACCAGTACTTCCGCGAGCACCAGATCTACCGGATCGATCACTACCTGGCGAAGGAGACCGTCCAGAACATCCTCGCCCTTCGGTTCACGAACACCATCTTCGAGCCCATTTGGAACCGCCGGTACGTCGACCACGTGCAGATCACGGTGGCGGAGGACCTCGGTGTCGAGCATCGCGGGACCTTCTACGAGCAGTCCGGGGCGTTGCGCGACATCCTCCAGAACCACCTCCTCCAGGTGCTGGCGCTGACGGCGATGGAACCACCGGCTTCGTTCGACGCCAACGCGATCCGCGACGAGAAGGTGAAGGCGCTGCGGTCGGTCCGCCCGCTCGACTCCGCCGAGCTCGGGCGCGTCGTCGTTCGGGGGCAATACACACGCGGCGAGATCGGCGGGATCGAGGTTCCCGGCTACCGGGAGGAAGAGGGCGTCTCGCCCCAGAGCAACGTCGAGACGTACCTCGCGCTCGAGCTCGACGTCGACAACTGGCGCTGGGCCGGCGTGCCGTTCTACGTCCGCACGGGGAAACGACTCCCCCATCGGGTCACCGAGGTCGCGCTGCGATACAAGCAGGTGCCGTTCCTCCCCCTGCCGTCCAGCGCCGTCGACTCCGTCGAGCCGAACACGATGGTCATGCACATCCAGCCCGACGAGGGAATCACGCTCGAGTTCGCGGCCAAGGTGCCCGGGGCGTCGTTTCGCGTACGGGGCGTGGCGCTCGACTTCCGGTACCGGCTCGCGTTCGCCGAACAGCCGCCCGAGGCGTACGAGCGCGTGCTCGGCGACGCGTTCCTCGGCGACGCGACGCTCTTCATCCGGGGCGACGAGGTGGACCAGGCGTGGCGGATCGTGCAGCCCCTCATCGATGCGTTCGACGCCGGGACCGTTCCCCTCTCCTTCTACCCCGCCGGCAGTTGGGGGCCGAAAGAAGCCGACGATCTCCTGGCCCAGAGCTACGGCGACACGTGGAGGATCCCATGAGCCTGCACGGCGAGCTGCGCGTGGTCGAGGACGTGCCCCGCGCGTTCGCAGCGCTGGTCGTCGAGGAGGCGCCGTCGTCGCTCGCGCTGTCGGGCGGGTCGACCGCGCGCGAGTGCTACGAGCTGCTGGCGGTCGCCGGCGTCGATTGGAACGAGGTCGACGTGTTCTTCGGCGACGAGCGGTGGGTGCCGGTCGACGACCCCGAGTCGAACGAAGGCATGGCCCGTCACGCGTTCGTCGACCAGGTGAAACCGCACGCGGTCTACTCCATGCGGCACGCAGGCGAAACGATCGAGGAAGCCGCCGACGCGTACGACCGGCTCCTCCGCGACTACGGCCCGCTCGGCCTCGTCCATCTCGGGCTCGGTCCCGACGGGCACACCGCGTCGCTGTTCCCCGGTTCGCCCGCGCTCGACGAACGCGAGCGGCTGGTCGTCGCGACCGGCGACGACCTCCATCCGCACCCGCGTCTGACGTTGACGTTCCCGGCCTCGAACCAGTCCCGATTGGCGGTGTTCACGGTCGCGGGCGAGGGCAAGCGAGACGCGCTCCAGCGGGTCAAGGCCGGCGACGACCTCCCCGCCGGCCGGGTATCGGCCGGGCGCGTGATCTGGCTCGTGGACGAAGCCGCCAACGGGCCGACCGGGTAGACGACGCTGACGGTCAGCGCCCGCTCGCGGGGCATCTAGGCTCGCCGCATGCTGAGCGCGGCGGAGGCCCGGGCACTCGTCGCTGTGCCCGTCGCCGAGCTCGTCACCGAAGCGGGACGCCTCCGCGACCGAGGGCACGGCAACCGGATCACGTTCTCGCCCAAGGTGTTCATCCCGCTCACGATGCTGTGCCGCGATCGCTGCGGCTACTGCACCTTCGCCAAGCCACCCGCCCGGCTGGATGCGCCGTACCTCTCGCTCGACGACGTGCTCGACATCGCCCGCCGAGGCGCGGCCGTGGGCTGCCACGAGGCGCTCTTCACGCTGGGCGAGGCGCCGGAGGAGCGCTACCCCGCCGCCCGCGCCTGGCTCGAGGAACACGGTTACGGCTCGACCGTCGACTACCTCGTGGACGCGTGCCGGGCCGTCCTCGACGAGACGGGCCTGCTTCCCCACGCCAACGCCGGGGCGCTCTCACAGGCCGAGCTCGAGCGTCTCCGCGCAGTGAGCCCGTCACAGGGGATGATGATCGAGACGCTCGCCGAGCGGCTGGGCGAGCCCGGTGGGCCGCATCACGGCGCTCCCGACAAGACGCCGGCGCGCCGGCTCGCGACTCTCGAGGCCGCCGGCCAGGCCCGAGTGCCCTTCACGACAGGGATTCTCGTCGGCATCGGCGACACGCGCGCCGAGCGCATCGACGCGTTGCTGGCGATTCGCGACAGCCATGCGCGTCACGGGCACGTGCAGGAGGTGATCGTCCAGAACTTCCTGCCCAAGCCGGGCACCGCGATGCACCAGCACCCGCCGTGCGATCGCGACGAGTTCGTGTGGACCGTCGCGGCGGCGCGGCTCGTGCTCGGCTCCGGCATGCACGTCCAGGCGCCCCCCAACCTGAGCGACGACCTCGACACACTGCTCGCCGCCGGCATCGACGACTGGGGCGGCGTGTCACCCGTCACGATCGACCACGTGAACCCCGAGCGGCCGTGGCCGGCGCTCGACCGTCTCCGCGCCGCGACCGAGACGTCCGGGAAGACGCTCGCGCCCCGCCTCACCGTGTACCCCGAGTACGTCTGCGACCCCGAAGGCTGGCTCCACCCCGACGTGCGCTTCCCCGTGCTCCTCCACTCGGACGCCGAGGGACTCGCGCGCGAGTACGCGTGGTCGGCCGGCGGTACCCACCAGCCCCCCGATCTCCTGCCCGCCGCCGCGCCGGCCCCCGGGGGCGGCCCGGTCGGCGAGGTGCTGGCGGGCGTCGTGGCCGGCGAAGAGGTCGGCGTCGACGAGCTCGTGACGCTCCTGTCGGCCCGCGGCCCGGACCTCGCCCGCGTGTGCGAGGTCGCCGACGACCTCCGGCGCGACGCGGTGGGCGGCGTCGTCACGTTCGTCCGCAACCGCAACATCAACTACACGAACGTCTGCACGTTCAAGTGCCGCTTCTGCGCGTTCTCGAAGGGGCCGCTCTCACTGAATCTCCGCGGATCGCCGTACCTGCTGGACCACGCCGAGATCCAGCGGCGGGTCGTCGAGGCGGTCGAGTGCGGCGCGACGGAGGTGTGTCTCCAAGGCGGCATCCATCCCGACTTCGACGGCGACTACTACGTCTCGGTGGCCCGAGCGGTGAAGGAGGTCGCGCCCCAGATCCACGTGCACGGTTTCACCGCGCTCGAGGTGACCGAGGGGGCGCGCCGGCTCGGCATGCCGCTGCGTGACTATCTGCTCAGGGCGAAGGACGCCGGCTTGTCCACGCTGCCCGGGACCGCGGCCGAGATCCTCGACGACGAAGTGCGCGCCGTCATCTGTCCCGACAAGGTGACGACGGACGAGTGGCTCGAGGCGCACCGGATCGCGCATTCGGTCGGGCTCCGGTCGAACATCACGATCATGTTCGGTCACGTCGAGCGCCCGGTCCACGTCGCCCGCCACCTCGTGCGGACGCGCCAGTTGCAGAAGGAGACCGGCGGGTTCACCGAGTTCGTGCCCCTTCCGTTCGTGCACATGGCGAGCCCGATCTTCCTCCAGCACCGGGCCCGGCCCGGCCCCACGTTCCGCGAGGCCCTGCTCATCCACGCCGTCGCCCGCATCGCGTACCGCGGATGGATCGACAACATCCAGGTCTCGTGGGTGAAGATGGGCGTCGACGGCGCCCGCCAAGCCCTCCGATCGGGCGCCAACGACCTCGGCGGCACCCTCATGGACGAGAACATCTCGCGGGCCGCCGGCGCCAGCCACGGCCAGGAGCTGGACGAGGCCGAGTTCCGCCAGATCGTCGAGCCACTGGGCCGGACGCTCGAGCAGCGCACGACGCTCTACGGCCGGACCCGGACGACCGGTCGCCGGCTGCGGCCGCCCGAAGACCCGCATGGGAACGGCAGCGACAGCGCGCCCGTCGCGTTCGTGCAGACGGCGCCGTCCGGCGGTCGATGAGCGACCCGGACTTCGCCGTCCTCGGCATCGGGAACGCGCTCGTCGACGTGATCAGCTCCGTCGACGACGAGTTCATCACCGCCCACGACTTCCCGCGCGGGGCGACGACGATGGTGGACCTCGAGCGGGCGGAAGCGGTGTACGCCGACCTCCCTCCCGCCCAGGAGATCTCGGGCGGGCTCGTGCGCCAACACGATCGCCGGCCTGGCGTCGTTCGGCGCCACGGTCGCGTTCGTCGGACGCGTCCGTGACGACCAGCTCGGCAAGGTCTACACGCACGACCTCCGGTCGCTCGGCGTGCACTTCGACGTCGCGCCCGCCACCACCGGACCGGCGACGGGCCGTTGCCTCGTGATGGTGACACCGGACGCGCAGCGCACGCAGTGCACGTACCTCGGGGCGTCGACGTTCATCGGTCCCGACGACGTCGACCCCGCCCTCGTCGCCCGCGCCGCGGTGACCTACCTCGAGGGATACCTCTGGGACCAGCCGCCGGCGAAGGACGCCATCCGGAAGGCGGCCGCCGCCGCACGCAGCGCGAACCGCCAGGTCGCGCTCACCCTGTCCGACCCGTTCTGTGTGGACCGGCACCGGGAGGAGTTCCGTGATCTCGTCGCCGACGAGATCGACGTGCTCTTCGCCAACGAGGCCGAGATCTGCTCGCTGTACGAGGTCGAAGACTTCGACGCCGCGCTCGAGCACGTGCGCCGCCATTGCCGCGTCGGTGCGCTGACGCGCAGCGAGCACGGCTCCGTCGTCATCGGCGGCGAAGAGATGCACGTGATCGACGCCGAGCCGGTGGACCGGCTGGTCGACACGACGGGCGCCGGCGACCAGTACGCCGCCGGGTTCCTCTACGGCCTGACCTACGGCCACGACCTCGCTACCTGCGGCCGTCTCGGCTCGATGGCGGCCGCCGAGGTGATCTCGCACTTCGGCGCGCGCCCCGCCGTCTCGCTGGCCAAGCTCGCCGAAGGCGTCGTTCGCTAGCGACGGCGGGCGCCATACGCGGAGCCGGAGCTTGCGACGGCGCCAATAAAGTGAGTTCGTGGCCCGCCGATCGAACGACCGCCCTCGCTACCGGACCGGGGATCGCGAGCTCGACGCGGCAGTCGCGGCACTCGTCGAGCAGGCCGGCGCCGAGAACGCCGACCTCATCTTCGAGCTGATCGTGTCGGCGGTCCGCCTCGCCCGTGACCGCGCCGACCGCGGCGACCTCAAGATCGCGAACGCCGCGCTCAAGGAGATGCGGCACGCCTTCCACGTGTTCGCGCCCTACAGGAGCGAGCGGAAGCTCGCCATCTTCGGGTCGGCCCGCACCGAGCCCGACGATCCGCTGTACGACCAGGCCCGGCGGCTCGCCACCGCCATGGCTGCCCACGACTGGATGATCATCACCGGCGCAGGCCCCGGGATCATGGAGGCGGGCCTCGAGGGCGCGGGCCCGGACAACGCGTTCGGCGTGAGCATCCGGCTCCCGTTCGAGGCGGCGACGAGCCAGTTCATCGCCGAGGGCGACCCGAAGCTCGTGAACTTCCGCTACTTCTTCACCCGCAAGCTCGAGTTCATCAAGGAGGCGCACGGCTTCGTGATGCTGCCCGGGGGTTTCGGCACGATGGACGAGACCTTCGAGCTCCTCACCCTGGTGCAGACCGGCAAGACGCAGCCGGCGCCGATCGTGCTCCTCGACGTACCGGGCGGGACGTTCTGGAGCTCGTGGCGCGGCTTCGTCGAGCGCGAGCTCGTCACCGGCGGCTACATCGACAAGCGCGACCTCGACTTGGTGTTGATCACCGACGACGTCGAGCGCGCCGTCGACGAGGTCACCGGCTTCTACGCCAACTACGACTCCCAGCGGTTCGTCGACGGGCGGCTGGTGTTCCGCCTCCACCACGCCCCGGACGACGCGACCCTCGTGGCGCTCAACGACGAGTTCGCCGACATCGTCGTCCGCGGCCGCATCGAGCGGATCGCGGCGACACCGGCGGAGGAGGCCGACGACGATCACCTCGATCTGGAGCGGATCGCGTTCCGGTTCGACCGCCACGGCTTCGCCCGCCTGCGCGCATTGATCGACCGGCTGAACGGGCGCGAGCCGGCTCGATGAGCGACGAGAGCCGCCGGTTCGGCGCCGCGCTCCGCGTCGTGGAGTCGCTCGCCCTAGGCTCTCGCCGCCGAGCGCGTGGATCGCACGCTCGACTGCCCGGCGGGCCTGGAGAATTCGCTTCTCGTCGGCGGCGGCGCCGTCGTCACCGTCGGCCGCGGCCTGGAGCCGGTCGTAGGCAAGGTCGCGGAGCGACTCCTCGACCGTCCGGAGCTGGACGACGAGCTCGTCGACCCGGTCGGAGGGCTCAGGCATCGAGCGCCTCCGCCAGCAGGTCGGCGGGATGCCGCACGTCGAGCCCGGCGGCGGCGAGATGCATGGCGCAGCCCGGGTTCGCCGACGCGACGAGCGGGTCGGCGCCGCCGCCGGCACGCCGGATCGCGGCGACCTTTCGGTCCCGGATGTCGGCGGCGAGCTCCGGCTGGAGCACGTTGTAGGCGCCGCCGGCGCCGCAGCAGAGGCCGTCGTCGTCGGTGTCGACCGTGACGTACGCCGGCGCCAGCACGGCGCGGACGGCGCCGGCTGCCTTCTGGACGTGCCGGAGGTGACATGGGTCCTGCACCACCACGGTGCGGCCGGTGGCCCGAACGGAGAGCGCGCCCTGCGACTCGACCCATTCGGAGAAGTCGCGCACGCGGGCCGCGAACGCCGCCGCTTCGGGCGTTCCGAGCAGGTGGCCGTAGTCCTTCATCGCCGCACCGCATCCGGCGCTGTCGACCACGACCGGCGCGTCGCCGGGCATCGACGCGATGACGCGACGCGCAAGACGCCGAGCTTCGTCGATGCGTCCCGCGTGCGCGTGCAGTGCTCCGCAGCAGTCGGCTCCGCGGCCGGGCAGCGCCGGACGTGCACCCGTCGCCTCCATGACGTGGAGCGCGGCTCGATGCGTGTCGCGCTGCCACGTGTCCATCACGCACCCCGGGAACAAGAACGCGTCCGCGCGGTCGGCGGGCGCGGCGGTTCGGAGGGGCCGGGCGAGGGATCGCATCGAGATCCGCGGCAGCGCGAACCGCGCCGGGACGAGACGCACGCGCTGCGCGACCGCGAGCAGCCACGACAGTGCGACGAGGAGCCAGTGGCGAGGGAGGACGAGGCGGTAGCCGAACCACTCGGCCGCGCGCCGGTGCCACGGTCGCGCCGGACGGCGGTGCTCGTCGAGCGCCTCCCTCGCCCCTTCCATCAAGTGCCCGAACGGCACGGACGACGGGCAGGCCGCCTCGCAGCCGCGGCATTGCACGCACTCCTCCATGTACCGCTCGAACGTGGCGTCGATCGGCGCCCCGTGCAGGTCCACGGCCTGCATGGCGGCGATCCGTCCCCGGGGAGAGGCAGTCTCGAGGCCCGTGACGCGGTACGTCGGGCAGTGCGGCAGGCACAGCCCGCACGCCACGCACGCGACGAGCTCGTCCTCGTCGAGGTCCAAGCACCCCGTGCGCTCGCGGGCTCATCCCGCGCCAGCCCCCGGCGCGCCGGGGAGGCGGCCGGGTGAGAGCTTGCCGGTGGGGTCGAACGCGACGCGGATCCGCTCGAGGATGGCGATGTTCGGCAGCGAGTCGCCGTAGCCGTCGACACCGGGTGCTCCCGCCTCGCGCAACAGCCACCCGTCCCGTTCGACTGCGGCGGCGCGCGCGGCAACAAGGGCGGCGGGGTCGTCGGCCGCGACGTGGACGGTGCCGATGCCGACCTCCGCCAGCCACCGCACGCCGTCGATCTCGTCGAGCGCGGGCGCGAGGTCGCGCAGCCGGGATGGGCGCACCGAGATCCGGCCGCGATGTGTCCCGTCCGGCCACGCCGGCGGGCCGCCTTCGGTCTCGAGCCCGGCGGCGTTCGCTTCGGCGGCAACGTCGTCGGCGTGCCCTTCGAGGAGGACACGTGTCGTCGCGCCGTCCCATGCGATGCACGACGGGCGGAACATCCGCCGCCGGGCTTCGAAGGGGTCGGCGGCGGTCTGGAACCAACGCGCGAAGCGGGCGCGCGGCTGGCAGCGCAGCGTGACCTGCACGAGGACGCCGATCGTGCCCATCGACCCGACGAGCAGGCGCGGGACGTCGTAGCCGGTGACGTTCTTCACCGTCGGTCCGCCTCCCTTCACGAGCCGGCCGTCGGCGGTCACGAACCGGACCTCGAGCACACGGTCGCGCAGCGGTCCGTAGCGCAGTCGGCGCGGCCCGGAGAGGCCGGTTGCGAGGACACCGCCGACCGTCGCCTCCGGCGCGCGCGGGTCCAGCGGACACTCCTGTCCGGCTTCTCCCAGCACGGCGGCCACCTCGGCCACCGTCGTGCCGGCGCCCGCCGTCACGGTCAGCTCGGCCGGGTCGTAGGCGGCGATCCCGCCGGGAGCGCGGACCTCGACGCCGCCAGTCGTCGGATTCCCGACCTCCCAGTGCGTGCGGCCGCCGACGGGGACGACGGCGTCAGCGGCGGCGACGGTCGTCCGCAGCTCGTCGAGCCGGTCGAGCACCGGCGACGCCGTCACACCCACGCCCCTTCCGGCACGCGCTGCATCTCCCCGCACCGGCTCCCGCGGGGCAGGATCTTCTGCGGGTTCGCGCGCCCGGACGGATCGAACGCGTCCCGCAGGCGAGCCTGGGCGTCGAGGTCGTCGGCCGTGAAGACGAGCGGCATCGCCTCCCGCTTCTCGAGGCCGATCCCGTGCTCCCCCGACAGCACCCCGCCGGCGTCGACGCACGTCCGAAGGATCGCGTCGCCGGCGGCGTGCACCCGTTCCCAGATCCCCGGCTCGCGCTGGTCGAACACGATGAGGGGATGGAGGTTCCCGTCGCCGGCGTGGAACACGTTCATCATCGTGAGCTGGTACTGGTCGGCGATGTCGTACACGCTCCGGAGCACGTCGACGAGGCGCGTCCGGGGCACGACCGCGTCGTGGAGGTAGTAGTCGGGGGCGATGCGCGCGATCGCTCCGAACGCCGACTTGCGCCCCTTCCAGAGGAGCGCCCGCTCGGCGTCGTCGGCCGCGACGCGGACGGTGCGGGCGTCGTGCTCGGTCCCGACGCGCCGCACGATGTCGACCTGAGCCGCGACCCCGGCCGGGAGCCCGTCCAGCTCGACGAGGAGGACGGCGGCGGCGTCACGCGGGTATCCCGCGCCGACGAAGTCTTCGACGGCGCGAGTGATCTCGGCGTCCATCATCTCGAGCGCGGCGGGAACGATGCCCGCGGCGATGATGCCGCTCACGGTGGCGGCGGCCGCCTCGATCGACGTGAAGTCGAGGAGGAGCGTCCGGACCGCGGGCGGATCGGGCAGGAGGCGCACGGCGATGCGGGTGGCGATGCCCATCGTGCCCTCGCTGCCCACGAAGCAGCCGCGCAGGTCGTAGCCCGGCCTGGTCGGGCTCGAGCCCGCCGAGCATCGTGACGGACCCGTCGCCCAGCACCACCTCCATGGCGAGCACGTGCATGGCCGTGACGCCCGACGCCAGGCAGTGGGGCCCACCCGCGTTGGTGGCGACGTTGCCACCGACCGTGCACGCCTGCTGCGACGACGGGTCGGGCGCGTAGTGGAGGCCGAGGTGGTGCGACGGCGCGGCTGAGATCGAGGTTGAGGACGCCCGGCTCGACCCACGCGTACTGGTCCTCGGCGTTCACCTCCAGGATCCGGCTGAGGCGGGTGGTGACGATCACGAGGGGGTCGCCGACGGGGGTCGCCCCGCCCGCCAGACCCGTGCCGCTGCCGCGGGCGACGAACGACCGGTCGTGCCGAGCGGCGATCCTGACCGCGGCAGCGACGTCGGCTCCGCGCGTCGGGAAGCACACGGCGGCGGCGGCACCCCGGTCGACGCCGGCGTCGCGCTGGTAGAGCGCGAGCTCGAGCGGCTCCGCACGCGCCTGCCCCGGTCCCAGCGCAGCCTCGAGGTCGGCCACGAGCGCGCTGAACGTCATCCAAGCCTTCGATATGCGAAGCCTACCGACGCGAGGTGGCTACTCTCGGCCGCATGAGCGCGCGGCAAACCCGATCGGGCCCGACCCGGGAATGGGTGACCTTCGAGGACCCCAAGGACGACGGCCGGCGCTGGCAGATCGACGTGACGTTCCTCACCTCGCATTGGGAATGCATCTTCGGTCGCGGATGCCAAGGCGTGCTCACCGAGCCCGCGCCCGAGATGGTGCAGGGTTGCTGCTCCTACGGCGCGCACTTCTCGCATCGGAAGGACCGCGACCGCGTCGTACGCGCGGCCAAGGAGCTGTCCGACGACGAGTGGCAGTACGCGAAGGCGGGCAGGTCCAAGGGCGTCTACGCGAAGTGCGGGAAGGACGAGGAGGGGCGCATCGAATGGCGCACGCGCCTCGTCGACGACGCCTGCATCTTCCTGAACCGACCGGGCTTCCCCGCCGGCGCCGGTTGTGCGTTGCACCTGCACGCGATGCGCGAAGGGCTTCATCACAGCGAGGTCAAGCCCGACGTGTGCTGGCAGCTGCCGCTGCGATGCGTCGACGAGGAGCAGGAAGACGGCACTGTCGTCTCGACCTTGTCCGAGTTCGGACGCGACGGATGGGGTGACGGTGGCGCGGAGTTCGCGTGGTGGTGCACGGAGGCACCGGAGGCGTTCACCGGCCGGGAGCCCGTGTACCGGTCGATGGGCGAGGAGCTGCGCAAGATGCTCGGCAGCGACGCGCTGTACGGGCAGGTCGTCGCGTACCTCGAACAGCGGGCGCGCTCGAAGCCGCCGCCGGCGCCCCATCCGGCCGAGACCCCGGTCCGGTTCTCGCGCCGCAAGCCCGCCGACCGCGAACGGCCACCACCGCACCTGAATGACGCAGGAGACCGCCGGCGTCGGACAGCTCCTCGACGCGCTCTCGAGCGAGCAGATGAGCTTGCAGGCCGAGCTCCATGACGTTGCACCCGACGACTGGTTCCGGCCCACGCCGGCCAGGTATTGGGACGTGCGCGACACCGTCGCCCACCTCGCCGACATCGACGAGGTCGCCATCGACACGTGCATCGGCGGTCCCCGACCGCTGAACGACTTCGCGGCGCGGCTCGCGTCGCCCGAGGACACGACGCTCTGGGGTGTCCTGCGCGGACGCCGGCGGTCCGGTCGTGACGTGCTCGCGTGGTGGGAGGACACCTCGACGCGCGAGCGCGACGTGCTCGCGGGCCTCGACCTCGCGATGCGCGTCCCGTGGGGGCTCGGCATGCGCCCGCCGTCACTCGTCACCGCCCGTCTCATGGAGACGTGGGCGCACGGCCTTGACGTCCGCGAGGCGCTCGGCCTCCCGGTCGTCGACACGGACCGCCTGCGGCACGTCGCCTGGTTGGGCTACCGCGCCCTGCCCGTACGCGTTCTCGTTCGCGGGCCGTGAGCGCCCGCCCGGCGAGCTGCGGGTCGAGATCACGTCACCCTCGGGCGACGAGACCTGGGAGTACGGGCCGGCCGACGCGCCGAACCGGATCACCGGGCCCGCGGGCGAGCTGTGCCGGCTGTTCGCGCAGCGGATCACCCTCGACGAGGCCCGGGGTCTCGTCGCCGAAGGCGAGGGCGCCGTCGCCGCGCTCGAGGTCGCGCGCGCGCCTTCCTGTAGCTCAGGGGCCGCCGACCAGAGCGCCGCCGTCGACCACGATGGTGTCGCCCGTCATCCACGACGACGCCTCGGAGGCGAGGAACAGCGCGGCTCCGGCGAGGTCGTCGGGCACGCCGAGCCGCTTCATCGGGAACCGGGCGGCGGTCCCCTCCTCGTCGTGCTCGAAGAGCGCACGCGCGAAGTGCGTCTTCACCAGCCCGGGCGCGAGCGCGTTCACCCGCACCCCGGGGGCGAGCTCGACCGCGAGCTGGCGGGTCATGTGCAGGAGCGCCGCCTTCGACGTGTTGTACATGCCGATCCCCAGCGACGGCCGGATCCCGCCCAGCGAGGCGACGTTGATCACCACGCCCCCGTGGTCGCGCATCCACGAGCGCCACGCCGCCTGCGTCAGCAGCAGCGGCCCTTCGAGGTTGACCTCGAGCACCTTGCGGACGGCGCGCGGCTCCGTCTCGATCATCGGGCCGAAGGTCGGGTTCGTTCCCGCGTTGTTCACCAGGATGTCGAGGCCGCCGAGCTCGGCGACGCAGTGGGCGACGCAGCCTTCGATCGCCTCGGGATCACCCGCCGACCCGGCATAGACGGTCGCGCCCGCACCCAGTGCGTCGAGCGCGCGCTGGGTCTCCTCGAGCTCGTCGGGCTTGCGCGCGAGCACGCACACCCGCGCGCCGGCGACGGCGAAGCCCTCCGCGATCGCACGTCCGATCCCCCGCGTCCCGCCGGTGACGAGCGCGGCCTTGCCGTCGAGGCGGAACGCCTTCGCCGGATCGATCACGGCGCGGTCACAGGTACAAGCCGGTCTGGCCTTCGGTTCGGCTCGACGCCACCGCGTGCACGTCGCGTTCGCGCAGGATGAGGTACTCGTCGCCGCGGATCTCGACCTCGAAGCCGGCGTCGGGCGCGAACAGCACGAGGTCGCCCTCCTCGACGTTGCGGACCGTCGGCCCGACCGCGACCACCTTGGCCCAACCGAGCCGCCGGCTCTGTGCCGCGGTCGCCGGGATGAGGATCCCCGCCCGGCTCTTGCGCTCGCCCAGCTCCTTCGTCGGCAGCGCCAGGATGCGGTCGGCGGTCATGCGGATCGACTGCTTGACGTCGTCGGGGGATTCCCCGTCGGGAGCCATCGGATGTGCGAGGTTATCGGCCGCCGGCATGGTTCCTGAGCAGCGGAACGGCCGCGGCTAGATTCACCGCCGAGGACGGTCGACGCAGGAGACTCGTGACCGCACACCATCGTGATCGCCCACCGCGTCAGCTCGAGGGTCCGGGCTTACGTGCATGCTCACGAAGCCGCGGGTCATCGAGCTGCTGCTCGTCACGACGGTGCCCGCGATGATCCTCGCCGACGACGGGCTCCCGTCGATCACGCTGATCGGCGCGGTGCTCGCTGGGCGGGGCGCTGGCCGCCGGCGGCGCGAACACCATCAACTGCTGGATCGAGCGCGACCGCGACCAGCGTCGATGCATCGCACCGCAGCGACGTCCGCTCCCCGCCGGGCAGATCGAGCCCGAGCCATGCGCTCGTCTTCGGCCTCGTGCTCGAGGCGATCGCGTTCGCTGTGGCTCTGGGGCACGGTGAACCTGCTCGCCGCGGCGCTGGCGGTGAGCGCGATGCTCTTCTACGTCTTCGTGTACACGATCTGGCTCAAGCCGCGGAGCCCGCAGAACATCGTGATCGGCGGCGCGGCCGGCGCCGTGCCGGTGCTCGTCGGCTGGGCGGCGGTCACCGGCACGCTCGCCGCGCCCGCCTGGGTGCTGTTCGCCATCGTGTTCTTCTGGACGCCGCCGCACTTCTGGGCGCTGTCGCTCCGCTACCGCGACGACTACGCGGCGGCGGGGATCCCGATGCTGCCGGTCGCGAGGGGCGTCGCCAGCGCGGCGCGGCAGATCCTCGTGTACTCGCTGGTCGTCGTGGCCGTCACGCTGGCGCTCTTCCGCTTCGAGACGATGGGCCTCGTGTACCTCGTCGCCGCGGTCGGGCTCGGCGCCGCGTTCGTCGTGGCAGGCGCTTCGGCCTCGAGCGCGACGCCACTCGCAAACGCGCCATGCGACTGTTCACCTTCTCGAACACCTACCTCGCGCTGCTCTTCGCGGCCATTGCCGTCGACACCCTCGTCCGAGCCCGCTGACCGGCCGCGGCCGCGGCGCGCGCGGCTGGCTCCTCATCCTCGCCGGCGTCCTCACCGTCGGGCTCGTCGCCGGTGTGCTCGTCGCCGTGCTCGGCGACGGCTCGGACAGCGGCGGCACGACGCGTCCCGGCTCCGTCAGCGGCGCCGGGCGCCGAGGTCGGCTCCCCGCGCTCCGGACTTCCAGCTCCCTGCGCTCGACGGGCACGGCGACGTGCGCCTCGCCGACTATCGCGGCCGGCCGGTGATCGTGAACTTCTGGGCGTCGTGGTGCAATCCCTGCCGCAAGGAGTTCCCGCTGCTCCAGCAGGCGCTGCGCGACCACCGCGCGCAACGTCTGGCGGTCGTCGGCGTCACCTACCAGGACATCCCGTCCGACGCGCGCGCGCTTCGCGAAGCAGCAACGAGCGACGTGGCCGCAGGGCGTCGACGACGGCGGCGCGGTCGCGAGCGCGTACGGCGTGCGGGCGATCCCGCAGACGCTTCTTCATCCGCGCCGACGGCACGATCGCCGCCCGCGTCTTCGGCGTCACGAGCGAGTCCGCGCTCGCCGGCCCCCTGGCGCAGCTGCTGGGCGGTGCGCCGGGCTGACGGCGCGCTACTCCTCCCAGCGGAACCAGCGGGCGGCGGCGAGCGGCGCGGCGATCGCCCAGACGAGCAGCACGAGCACGTGCCCGAGCGGGAAGGCGTGCGCGGGCTGCGAGCACGCCGCGCACGGCCTCGGCCAGCGCGGCCGCGGGGAGCGCCTCGGCGACGTCCTCGAGCGCGTCGGGCAGCCGGCGCAGCGGGTACGCCATCCCGCCGAGGAACAGCAGCACAGGAACAGCGCCGTTCGCGAGCGCGAGGTTCGCCTCGGCGCGCAGCGTGCCGGCCATGCAGCATGCCGATGCCGGCGAACGCGACGGTGCCGACGAGCAGCAGGCACGACGGCGGGGAGGATCCGCGCGCTCGTGCTCCATCCGAGCGCGATGCCGGCGACGACGATGACGACCGCCTGCACGACCTCGATGAGCGAGCACGTTGGCGGTCTTCGCGGTGAGCAGACCGCCGCGCGACAGCGGCGTGGAGCCGAGGCGCTTCAGCACGCCGTAGCGGCGCTCGTAGCCGGTGGCGATGCCGAGGCTCACCATCGCCGTCGACATGACCGCCAGCGCGAGCACGCCCGGGCACGAGGAAGTCGACCGGATCCGTCAGCGTCGGTGACGGCGTCGACCTTGGAGAAGAACACGAGGATGCCGAGCGGGATCGCGAGCGTGACGAGCAGGCTCTCGGCCCGCCGCAGCGTGAGCAGCAGCTCGACCCGGGTCTGGGCGGCGAGCGCCCGTCGGCTTCACGGTCGGTCCTCGCTCGGTGAGGCGGAGGAACACCTCTTCGAGCGAGCCGCGCCCGGCGCGCAGCTCGCCGAGGATGCACGTCGCGGTCGCGCAGCCAGGCGGCGAGCGTCGGCGACGAGCGCGGGAGTCGCGGCCGCGTCGACGACGTACTCGCCGGGGCGTGGCTCGCGCACCGCGCCCGGCGTCCAAGCCGAGCGCGGCGGCGAGCTCGGCGCGATCGAAGCCCGGGCGCGGCCGAGAAGCGCATCTCGTCGACGGCCGCGCTCGCGGTCAGCTCCGCCGGCGTGCCGTACCCGACCATGCGGCCGTGGTCGATGATGGCGAGCCGGTCGCACAGCTGCTCGGCCTCGTCCATCGCGTGCGTGGTGAGCACGACGGTCGCGCCGTGGTCGCGCAGCTCGCGGACCAGGTCCCAGGTCGTCGCGCGCGCGCGCGGGTCCATGCCCGCGGTCGGCTCGTCGAGGAACACCAGCGACGGCCGCCCGATCAGCGCCAGCGCGAGCGAGAGCCGCTGGTGCTGCCCACCGGACATGCGCCGCACGAGCGTGTGCTCGGCTTCGCGCAGCCCGACGACGTCGAGCAGCCGCTCGGGGTCGTCGGGCTCGTCGTAGTACGACGGCGAACAGCGCGAGCGCCTCGAGGGGACGGATGCCCGGGTACAGGCCGCCGTCCTGGAGCATCACGCCGATCTTCGGCCGCAGACGCGGGCCGTCGTGCCACGGGTCGAGACCGAGCACCCGGACCTCGCCGGCGTCGGCCCGCCGGTAGCCCTCGAGGATCTCGACGGTGGTGGTCTTGCCGGCGCCGTTCGGGCCGAGCAGGCCGAAGACCTCGCCGGGCTCGACGGTCAGCGACAGGCCTTCGAGCGCGCGCACCGCGCCATAGCGTTTGCCGAGCCCGGCGACTTCGATGGCTGGGCTCGCCGACACGGGCGCGGAGCCTACCGAGACACCCCCGTCCATCCGGGGTCGGAGTATCGAACAGCAGACAGAATGGCCGCGGTGGATCGGTACCAGTACCTCTTGCTGATGGCGGGATGCCTGCTCGTCACGCTGCCGCTCGAGTTCGTGTTCGGCGCCCGCGTGTGGCGCCGGCCCCGGCGGCTCCTGTTCGCGCTCGTCCCGACGGTGGTCCTGTTCGCCGGGTGGGACATCGCCGCCATCGGACGAGGGCACTGGTCCTACAACGCGCAGTACGTGACGGGCCGTGAGCTGCCCGGCAACCTCCCGGTGGAGGAGCTCACCTTCTTCATCGTGATCCCGATCTGCGGTCTGCTCACGCTGGAAGCAGTGCGGCGCATCCTGGAGCGTGCTCGCTGATGTGGGAGTACACCGCGGCAGCGGTCGTCGTGGTCGCCGTGCGTCGTCGTGCTCGAGCTTCGCGTGCTGCGCACGGGGCTCCTAGCGGACGCGCGCCTACTGGATCGCGATGGGGATCTGCTACGCGTTCATGATCGCGGTGAACGGTTGGCTCACGAAGCTCACCGCTCCGATCGTGTTGTACGACGCGGCCGCGACAACCGGATGGCGCTTCCCGTGGGACATCCCGGTCGAGGACTACCTCTTTGGCTTCGCGCTCTTGACCCTGACGATGCTGCTGTGGGACACGGCCGCACCGAAGCAGCGCGACATCGACGGGGCGACCGCCACGAAGGTGACGGTAGCGTCGCGGCCCAGAGAGCCGGCGAGGGGGACACCGTCGTGACCGTCGTGCTGGTCGCCGTGGCGGCGCTCGTGCTGATGGAGCCGGTCACCGCATTGATCCACCGGTTCGTGATGCACGGCTTCGCGATGGGATGGCACCGGAGTCACCACGAGCCGCCCCGGCGTGTGCTCGAGGCGAACGACCTCTTTCCCGTCGTGTTCGCCGCCACGACGATCGTGCTCCTCGCCATCGGCGTCTACGTGCCCGGCGCACCGTCGTTCCTGGTGCCGATCGGGATCGGCGTGACCGCCTACGGCGCCGCCTACCTGCTCGTGCACGACGTCGTGATCCACCGGCGGCTCGCGTTTGTGCCGCTTCCCGACGCACTCCTGAAGCAGTGGCGCGAAGCCCACAACGTGCACCACCTCTTCGCCGGCGCGCCCTACGGGTTCCTCGCGCCGGTCGTGCCCCGCGCGCTCCGCCGCCGCGCCGCCGAGCGCGACATTGACCACACCCGCCGCACCGTCAGTGGCGTGACGTGATCGACTGGGCGACGACGAGCGCCTTCCGCCAGGACGGCACTCGCGCCCGTCGCGTGAACACGTCGTAGCCCGCGGTCTCGATCCGGTCGAGGATCTCGGCGTAGAGCCGGCGCGCGGCCCGGATGCAGCGCGCCGACGCCTCCGGCAGGTACGCGATTCCGAGGTCCGCCGACGCGTAGTACTCGCGGGCCCGGGCGATCTCGTGACGCATCAGCTCGCGCCACGATGCGCTGACGCGCCGCTCCTCCGGGCTGACGCCGAAGCGCCGGAGATCCTCTTGCGGCAGGTACACGCGCCCGCGATCGAGATCCTCGCCGACGTCGCGCAGAAAGTTCGTGAGCTGGAACGCGATGCCGAGGTCGCGGGCGTGCGGCATTGCGGCGGCCGACGACGGCTCGAGGATGGGCAGCATCATCTCGCCGATCACCGCCGCCGACCCGTCCATGTACTCGAGCAGGTCCTCGAAGGTCTCGTAGGTCGACACGGTCAGGTCCATCGTCATCGAGTGGAGGAACCGGCGGAAGCAGCCGGGATCGATGCCGAATGCCTTGACGGTGTGGACGACCGCCTTGAGCACCTCATCGTCGGAGTCGCCGGCGTCGAGGTCGGCGAAGAACCGCTCGCCCAAGTCGGCCAGCGCCTTCTCACGCACGTCAACCGGGGCGGGCCCGAGGTCGTCGACGATGTCGTCGGCGTAGCGGCAGAACCCGTACAGCGCGTGGACGTGGTGGCGCTTGACGCGCGGCAGCACGAACGTCGCCGCGTAGTACGTGGTGCCGTACGCCTTGTTGAGCTCCCGGCACCGCGCGTAGGAGGCGTCGAGCGTGGTCACGGGCGCCCTCGGGTTCCCGCCCACTCGTCGACCCGATCGGCGGCGAGGCGTCCCGAGATGAGCACCATCGGGATGCCCACGCCCGGCACGGTCCCCATCCCGGTGAACACGAGGCCGGGGATGCGGCGGTCCACGTTGCCGGGCCGGAACGGGCCGGTCTGGAAGAAGCGGTGCGCGAGCGCGAACGGTGTCCCCCGCTCGAGGCCTTGCGCCTCCCAGTCGCGCGGGTCGGTGAGGCGTTCGACCACGACGTCCTCGACCGGGTAGCCGAGGGCGTCGACACGGTTCGCGAGCTCGTCGCGCAGACGCGGCCGCTCGGACGCCCAGTCCACGCTCCCGTCGAGGTTCGGCGCCGGCTCGAGCGCGAACAGCGTGGTCGCGCCGTCGGGCGCGAGCGACGGGTCCGACGCGGTCGCGCTCGTCACGAGGATGGACGGGTCCGGCATCCGCCGGCCGTCGGCGAGCAAGGCCGTGAACGCCTCGCGCCAGCTCTTCCCGAAGTGGATGTTGTGGTGCGCGGCACCGGCCGGGAGCGTTCCACGGACGCCGGCCAGCCACACGATGCACGACGGCGAGTAGCGACCCCGCCACGCCACACGCGGCGCGGAGAGCCCCAGCAGCGACCGGTACGCGACGGCCACGTCGACGTTGCACACGACCGCGTCGGCGGCGATCAGCTCGCCGGACGACAGCCGCACACCTTGGACCGATCCGTCTGCATGCCGGGTGATGCGCTCGACGGGCGTCGCGAACTGAAATGTCGCCCCTGCCTTCTCCGCCGCGCTCGTCAGCGCCGCGCGGCACCTCGTGCATCCCGCCCTCGGGGAAGTACACGCCTTCGACCATGTCCATGTAGGTGATGACGGAGTAGATCGCGAGCGCCTCGAAGGGCGAGAGCCCGGCGTACATCGATTGGAACGAGAAGATCCGTTGCAGGCGCTCGTCGCGGAAGAAGCCGGCGACGGTCGGCGCGAGCTTGCGGAGCCCGCCGAGCCGGACGAGACGCACCAGCGCCATCGGGTCGCGGGCGAGGTCGAGCGGCGAGTCGTAGTTGCGGTCGATGAAGTGCGGCAGCTCGAGCCGGTAGACCCGGCCGAGCCACGAGCAGAACCGCTCGAACGCCGCCGCCTCCCCCGACCCGGCGAAGGTTCGGATCTCCTCCACCATCGCGTCGCGATCGGGCCGCACGCGAAGCTCGCTCCCGTCGGGGAAGCACGCCCGGTACGTCGGATCGAGGAGCCGGAGCGTCAGGTGGTCCTCGAGGTCGGCGCCGGCGGCGGCGAAGGTCTGCTCGAGCAACCCGACCATCGTGAGGACCGTCGGCCCGGAGTCGATGCGGAACCCGCCTTCCTCGACGACGCCGGCGCGCCCGCCGGGAACCGACTTCCGGTCGACCACGACGACCTCGTGGCCGCGGCCGGCGAGATGGCACGCCGCCGACAGGCCACCGAGGCCGGCCCCTACTACGACGGTGCGCACGCGTGGCTTCCGACTAGCGGTCGCGCCAGGCGACGAACGTACCGAGCTCCTCGAGCGCGACACGCGCCTCGGGCGCGATCGGCGCCACGGCGAGCGCTTCGAGCGCCTGCTCGACGAGCCGCTCGATGCTGCGCTCGACCTCGTCGACGGCACCCGTGTCGACGAGCACGGCTTGCAGTCCGGCGATCTCGCCGTCATCCAGGTCGGACCGACCGAGGTTCTGGAGCCGGCGCGCGGCCGACCCGGTCGCGCGCGCCGCAGCAGCCGCGACGAGCGGCGTGAGCTTTCCCTCGCGCAGGTCGTCGCCGACGGGCTTGCCGGTGATGGCGGCGTCGCCGAAGACACCGAGGATGTCGTCGCGCAGCTGGAAGGCCTCACCGAGCGGCAGCCCGAAGGCGCTGAGCGGATCGGCGAGCTCGTCGAGGCGGCCTGCCAGCGCCGCGCCGAGATGCAAGGGCCGTTCGACCGTGTACTTCCCGGACTTGTACCGCTCGATCCGCGCCGCCTGCACCGGGTCGCTGCTGCCGCTGGCCGTGCCCTCGAGGTCGAGGTACTGGCCGACGCAGAGCTCGATCCGCAGCTCGTCGAAGACGGGCCGGACGACCTCGGGCACCGAACGGAGCAGGATGTCCGCGTACACGAAGGCGAAGTCGCCGACGAGGATCGCGGCACCCTCGCCGTAGCGGCGGGCCTCGCCCCGCCACTGCTGTACGTCGTGGCGCGTCATGAAACGGCGGTGGATCGCCGGAAGACCTCGACGCAGGTTCGACCCGTCCATGACGTCGTCGTGCACGAGGGCGAACGTGTGCAGCAGCTCGAGCGCCGCCCCGGCGTCGACGACGACCGGGTTGTCGTGCGCGCCGCCGGCGCCCACGTACGCCCAGTGACAGAAGGCAGGCCGCAGCCGCTTGCCGCCCGCCCGCACGAGGTCGCGCAACGCGACGAGCGGTTCCGCGAGGTCGGGATCGACGGCCCGCCACCGTACGATCTCGTCGTCGATCAGCGTCGCGATGCGCGCTTCGACACGGCTCCCGACCTCGGCCAGGCTCGACGGGATCAGGCCGACGCCGTCGGGCAGCCGCCGTGCTTGGGCCCTCGATGCCATCGAGAAATCGTACGCTGCCGACCTGCTGGGCGGATGACTGCAGTCCTAGCCCGTAGCATCCGCCGGTGGCGGATTTCCTTTCCGCGGAATGGATCGATGCGCTCGACGCCGCGGCGCGTGCTGCGACGTTGCCGGAGACCGTGGCCGCGGTCGTCGCTCACAGTCGAGCAGGTAGTGCGCGATTCGCCCGACGGTGAGACGCGCTATCACCTCCGCATCGTGGACGGCGGCGCGCGCGTGCAGCCGGGCCCGGCGGAGGCAGCCGATCTCCGGCTGTTCGCCGACTACGACGTCGCGGCGCGGATCCAGCGCGGCGAGGTGAACGCGCAAGAGGCGCTGGCGGCCGGGAGGCTCAAGGTGCAGGGGCGGTTCGCGCACCTGCTGCGTGTCGACGACGCTCTCCGGGCGCTGGAGGACGTCTTCGCTCCGGTGCGCGCCGCAACGACCTACCGGGAGCCGGAGGCGTCGCGCTGACGATTCGGGCCGCCTACGATGCTCCCTTGACCGAGCGGTCAAGTCCGGCCGGTACGGGCGCAGGAGGACACCGATGAGCGGCATCGCACTCGACGACTTCGTGGCGGAGGCCAAGCGCTTTCTCGACGCCAACGCCGAGCCGCGGTCCGAGCAGAAGTTCGTCTGGGGTGAAGGGCCCGACCGGGTCGGGATCCTCGACGAGAAGACGCCCGAGGAGGAGGCCGAAGAGCTGCGCGCGGCCAAGGACTGGAAGGCCACGGAGTTCGACGCCGGCTTCGGCTGGATCACCGGTCCCGAGGAGTACGGCGGCCGCGCCCTCGACGCCGCCTACCAGCGCGCGTACGCCGAGACCCAGTCGAACTACGCGATCCCGAGCGTCTCGCCGTTCGCCATCGGCCTCGGGATGGTCGCGCCGACGATCCTCGCCCACGCCATCCCCGAGGTGAAGGAGCGTTACCTGCGCTCCCTGTACCGGGGCGACCTCGTGGCGTGCCAGCTCTTCTCGGAGCCGGCCGCGGGATCGGACCTCGCCGGGATCCAGACCCGCGCCGATGCGCGACGGCGACGAGTGGGTGATCAGCGGCCAGAAGGTGTGGACGTCGGGCGCGCAACAGAGCGACCTCGGCGAGATCATCACGCGAACGTCGGTCGACAAGCCCAAGCACAAGGGCCTCACGATGCTCCTCGTCGACATGAAGGCGCCCGGCGTCGACAGTGCGGCCGCCTGCGCCAGATGACCGGCGGCGCGTCGTTCAACGAGGTGTTCTTCGACGAGGTCCGCGTGCACGACTCCCACCGCCTCGGAGACGTCGACGAAGGCTGGACCGTCGCGCTGACGACGCTCATGAACGAGCGCGCCGCCATCGGCGGCGGCATCGGCAACCGCGCCACGAGCCTCACGCGCTTCGTCGAGCTGGCGCGCTACCTGGGCCGGGCCGACGACCCTCTCGTCCGTCAGCAGCTCGCCGATTCGTACGTGCAGCTGCAGGTGGCGCGGTATACGAACCAGCGGGCGATGGCGAAGATCCGTGCCGGGCAGCTGCCCGGTCCCGAGATGTCGATCGCGAAGCTGGCGATGACGC
Organism: uncultured Actinomycetes bacterium; assembly: GCA_963747195.1. Classification (GTDB taxonomy): domain Bacteria; phylum Actinomycetota; class Acidimicrobiia; order IMCC26256; family JACDBD01; genus JALZAA01. The sequence goes on along the minus strand of CAVVDV010000003.1, from coordinate 184,258 downwards.
AGAACTTCCAGCGCCTGACGGACATGCTGTCGGGCATGCTCGGGCCGCGCCTCACGGCCGACACGGGCGAGTGGGGCACGTACGCATTCGGGGAGCTCGTGCTCGGCGTGCCCGGCATGCGCGTCGCCGGCGGCACCGACGAGGTGATGCGCAACATCGTCGGCGAGCGCGTCCTCGGTCTCCCCAAGGAGCCGCGCGCCAACGCGTAGCCGTCGGGCGCTGTTCGGGGCGGGGGTACTGTCGCCTTCGTGCAGCCGTTCGAGCGCCTTCGCTACCTCGCCCGCTGGTCGGACGAGGACGACAGTGCGCTCGTCTCGGAAGCGGCCGACTGCCTCGCCGGTTTCGCCGACGATCCGGCCGGGCTCGTCGTCGCGTGCCGGCGCCTCGTCTCGCACCACCCCGCGTCGGGCGCGCTCTGGTGGCTCTGCGCACGGGTCCTGACCGCATCGGACCCGGCGGACGCCGCCTGGGAGGCGTGGCAGCTCGTCAACGACGACGGCACCACCGACCGGCTCGCCCGCTTGCTGCCCTTCCCGCACGACGAGCCGATCGCCGTGCTCGGCTGGCCCGAGCTCGCCGGCGCCGCCCTGGCCGAACGTCCCGATCTCGATGTGATCGCCATCCGCCGGCGTTCGGGCGACGACCACCGGCGCGCCCGCCTCGCCCGGCGCGAGGCTCCCGTACGAATCGTGAGCGAAGTCGACGCCGCCGCCCTCCAGCCGTCGCACCTGCTCGTCGAGGCGCTGGCGGCCAGCCCGAGCTCCGCCGTCGTCCCCGAGGGCGCCTCCGACCTGCTCGCGACGCTCGCGGCCAACCGCGCTGTCGGCTGGCTCGTGGCCGGCGTCGGCCGCGTCCTCCCCGAGCGCATGTTCGCCGCGGTGCGGGCCGAGCTCGAGCGCGACCAGAACGAGCACGCCCCGATGGAGCTCGTGGAGGTCAGCCGCTTCGCTCGTGTCGCCGGGCCTCGCGGCCTCGAAGCTCCGGACGCGCTCCTCCGCCGGGTCGACTGCCCCGTCGCGCCCGAGCTGCTACGGCTCGGCTAGTCGGCCGCTTCGCTACCGATCAGGCGGAGACGCCGGCGGCAGCGGGGTTGGAGGCTGACGTGGCGGGCGTTCCGGCGGCACGTATTGACGCGTCCGGGGCTCCGCACGCGTCCACTGCTTGGAGCGCACCGTCTCCACTTCCCGCAGCACCCGTCGACTCGCGAAGCGGCGCACGACGGCGCGGACCGGCGGCAAGAGGAGCAGCAGCCCGAGCGCGTCGGTGACGAATCCCGGGATCACCAAGAGGACCCCCGCCACGAGGATGAGTGCCCCGTCGAATGCCTCGGTTGCGGGGATCCGCCCCGCCGATCGCTGCTCGCGGATCCGGGCCATCACGCCGAGCCCCTGCCGCTTCACGAGCCAGGCGCCCAGGAGCGAGACGAGGAGCAGGAGGCCGACCGTGTTGAGGAAGCCGATCCACTGGCCGACCTGGATGATGACCGAGATCTCGACCACTCCGACGACGATGGCCAGCGCGACGAAGAACGCGATCACTCTCAGATGGTACCGCCGGCCTTGGCGCCCCTATGCCTCGAGGGCGAGAGAGCCCCCGAACCCGTCGTCGTCCTCGTCGTCCTCGTCACCTTCGTCGACGGCGGCGAGTGAGCGATTGTCGTTCCGGAGGGCGTTGATCTCACCGATGCGCTTCTCGAGCATGCGCTTGCGAGTCCCGACGAGTGCCTCGTACTCCCGGCTCGTGCTGTCGATCCGTTTGCCGAGCGTGTCCATCTGGCCGACGAACTTCTCCCACTGCTCGAAGAAGTGTCCGAGCAGGCCGAGGATCTCGTCGGACCTGCGCGCGAGCTGGAAGTTCTCGCACGTCTGACGGATCAACGCGAGCACGGCGAGCAGGGTCAGCGGAGAGCAGAGCACGACACGCCGGCGCGACGCGTCCTGCACGATGGTCTCGTCCGTCTCGTGGATGAACGTGTACAGCTGCTCGTTCGGGATGAACAACAGGACGAAGTCGACCGTCCCGCCGGCGGGGTCGACGTACTCGCGGGTGCTGAGCTCCTTCACCCGGCCGCGGACGTCCCGCAGGAAGTCGTCGCGGTAGCGCTTGCGTTCGAGATCCGACTCGGACTCGACGTACCGGACGTAGTTGTCGAGCGGGAACTTCACGTCCATGTGCACGACGAGGTCGTTCGGGAGGAAGAACGTGAAGTCCGGGATGCCGTGGCCGCCCACGGCGGCACGCTGCTTCCGGTAGTTCACGTTCTCGATGAAGTCGGCGAGGCGCAGGACGTCCTCGGCCATGCGCTCGCCCCACCGGCCGCGGGTCTTCGGGCTGGCGAGCACCTCGCGCAGGCTCTGCGTCGTGTGCAGCAGGTCCGTGAGCCCTTCGCTCTGTTGCGACAGCTGCTGACTCAGCTGGCCGAACTTCCGGTCGCGGTCGGCCTCGAACACGCGCACCAGGTCGCCGACCTCGTCGAGCCGACCGGCCATCGCCTCGAGCTGCTGGTCGATCAACGACTTCTTGCCGTCGAGCTCGGCCGTAGTGCGATCCCGCTCCGCGCCGAAGACCGCCTGGTTGGTGGTGACCAGGCGCTGGAGCAGCTCGCCCGAGGTGGCCCGCTGCTGGCGGAGGAGGTGGGCGGCGAGCGCGCCACCCGCCCCGAGCCCGGCGATGACGGCGACGATGACGATGAGGATGCTCATGCGTTCATTGTGCGGACGGGGTGTGACAGCTACGGGGATGGTGCCCGTTCGGGGCGCTGACCAGGGGAACGCGCGAGACGCGGCTCACCTGCGGGCCGACGCGCCGCCGAGGTGGTCGAGCAGGAGCGCGTTCAGCGCGTCCGGCGTCTCTTCGGCGATCCAGTGGCTCACGCCCTCGAGGACCTCGAACCGGTACGGCCCTTCGACGTGCGCCGCCGTCGCCTCCGCCGCCTCACGACCCAACGCGGGGTCGTAGGTGCTCCACACGTACATCGTCGACGTGGTGATCGGGCCGAGCCCGTCGACGAGGCCGAGGTCGGCGGCGCGGTACCAGTTGAGCGCGCCGGTCATCGCGCCGGGCTGGGTGAGCACGCGCACGTACTCCTCGACCGCGTCGTCGGCCAGTCCGCTCGCGGCGTAGAGCGCACGCAGGCCGGCGGCATCGTTGTCGAGGAAGAACGGCTCGGCCTCGGGGCTGCGGAAGAACAGCATGTAGCTCGACTTGTCGCGCTGCTCGCCGTCCTGGATCGAGCGCCGGAAGGCCGCCGGGTGCGGGGTCGACAGCGACGTCAGCGTCCGGATTCGCTCGGGATGCCGGCCCGCCACCTGCCACGCCACCGCGCCGCCCCAGTCGTGACCGACGAGGTGGAACCGCTCGACACCGAGGGCGTCGGCGAAGCCGAGCACGTCGCCGACGAGCCGCTCGACGCGGTACTCCCCTACGTCGGCGGGTCGGGCGCCCGGCGAGTAGCCCCGCTGGTCGGGAGCGACGGCGCGATAGCCGGCCGCACCCAGTGCATCGAGCTGGTTCCGCCACGAGAACGACGTCTGCGGGAAACCGTGCAGCAGGAGCACGAGCTCGCCGTCGTCCGGTCCGTCCGCCCGCGCGTCGAACACGAGGTCACCGACCGCCAGCTCCATCCGCGTCACGCCGGCGAACGCTATCCAGGAAAGCTCGTTGCACGCGGGGTGAACGAACGCGCACCCGAGCGTATGGTTGCCGCCGTCGACTCGGAAGGGGGGCCCGATGGGCGACGACGGTCACGACTCCGACCTCGAACTACCCATCAAGCTCGGCGGGTGCTCGAACGGCGAGTACGTCCCGCCTCCGTTGACCGAGATCGAGGCCGAGACGATCCGCCGGACCCACGAGGCGGCGGACACCCAGGCCCGGCGGCTCGGTGTCAGCCGGCGCCGGTTCTTACGCTCCGTCAGCGGCGCCGCGCTCATGCTCCTGACCCTGGACGCCACCGCGCGCGCCGCGCGCGCCGGTGCTGCGGGCGGCCGCTATCTGCTGCACCCCGACGCCGCCGGCGACCTCGCCGCCGCGCGCGCCGCGATCGCCGGTAACGAGCTCATCCTCGACGTCCAGGTCCACTACCTGAACTACGACCTCGGCCAGCCGGGCGGGCTCGGGATCGGCGCGTTGTTCCCCCAGCAGCGGTGCGGGGAGTCGGACCCGCGCGTGCTACTCCGTCGACCACGTCATCGAGGAGATGTTCCTCAAGAGCGACACGTCGAAGGTCGTGATGTCGGCAATCCCGATCCCGGGCAACGGCAACCCGCTCTCGATCAACGACATGGAGCTCGTCAAGCGGATCATGACCGAGCTGTGCGGCAGCGGACGCGTTCTCGTGCAGGGTCAGACGTTCCCGAGCATCGGCGACGCGCAGCGCGCAGCGCGACGAGATGGCCAAGCTTCGCCAGCGAGCACAAGATCGGTGCGTGGAAGGTGTACACGCACGCCGGTGGCCCCCCGTGGTGGCTCGACGACCACGAGGCGGACGCCGCGATGGGCGGGAAGGCCTTCATCGAGAACGTGCGTGCCGTCGGCCCGAAGGTCATCGCCGTCCACAAGGGCTTCGGGCTCGTCGGCGGCAACAACCGCGAGTACGCGTCGCCCGTCGACGTCGGCCCCGCCGCGAAGGCCAACCCCGACGTCAAGTTCGTGATCTACCACTCGGGCTACGAGCCCGAGGACCAGGAAGGGCCCTACAGCGACGCGACCGCCGACGTCGGCGTCAACCGTTTGATCAAGACGGCGGTGGAGAACGGCATCGGCAAGGGTGGCAACGTCTACGCCGAGCTGGGGTCCACGTGGCACTCGGTGATGAGCGACCCGACGCAGGCCGCGCACGTGCTCGGCAAGCTTCTGAAGCAGTTCGGGCCCGACAACGTCGTGTGGGGCACCGACTCGATCTGGTACGGCTCGCCCCAGGACCAGATCCAGGCGTTCCGCGCCTTCGAGATCACACCCGAGTTCCAGGAGCAGTTCGGCTACCCCGCGCTGACCCCGGCCGTGAAGGAGAAGATCCTCGGCAAGACCTCGGCGAAGATCTACAAGATCAAGCCGACGGCGCCGAAGAAGTGCGACTTCACCCGGGAGGAGCTCGAGAAGGTCCGACAGGAGCTCCCGACCGGCGCCCGCGCCTACGGCCCGAAGAACGCGCAGGAGGTCGCTGCGCTCATCCGCGCCCACGGCTGGGCGTGAGCGAAGGCGCCGTTCGGTGCGCCCGTCCTAGTACTCGTCGTGGCGCCGGAACCAGAGCTCCGGCGGATCGCCCTCGTTCCGCCCCTTCGGGGCGCGGTCCAACAGAAAGTAGAAGCCCATCAAGGGTTCGAGCCCGCGTGCGGAGCTTGCGTACGTGTGGAAGACGTCACCGTCGGAGAGCGCGAACGCGCTCAGCCCCGGGGCTTCCGTCATGTAACCCGCCGGGTCCGTCCCGCACGCGGCCGAGACCTCGGAAATCACCGGAGGTAGCTCGCCCCCGACGAAGGATCGCACCTGGTCATCGGTGTACGAGAACCCGAAGTCGAAGTTGAAGTCGCTGGCCTGCGTGGAGACCCAGTCGAAGCTCCATCCCATCCGCTGCTTGTACGCCTGGAGTTTTTCGAGCGGCGCCCGGGAAGCGCAGATCATGGTCACGTCGCGCGCATTGACGTGGGGGACGTTGGGGTTGATGTTGTCGGCGATCGACGAGCACACGGGGCAGCCGGCCTCGTACGCAGGGCCGAACATGAATTGGTAGATGAGGAGCTGCGAGCGCCCGTCGAAGAGCTCGGGGAGGGTCTTGGTCCCTCCGTCGGTCTCGAAGCTGTACTCCTTCTCGACGGGGACCCATGGCAGCTCCCGCCGCTCCCGCGCGAGCTCGTCGTTGCGGTGAGTGAGCTCCTTCTCACGCGCGAGCAGCGCGTCACGCGCGGCCTGCCACTCCTCTCGAGTGCCGATCGTGTGCTCGCTCATTCATGCCTCCTCTGACGGTGCGGTCTCCGTGCCTACGGCGACGGGAAGGAGTGGTGCTCGTGCCAGACGATCCAGCGTCCGTTCTCCTTCCGGAGGCCGAGCGAGAGGCGTAAACGGTTGTCCGGATCCCGCTCGTGTTCTTCGGCAGTCCCGCAGCGGAGAAGAGCGTACGCGAACGCGACGTCGTCGCCGGCGGTGACGTCGAGCGAGACGATCGCGAACGTCGCTCCTCGTCGTTGCCATTCGAAGAACGGCGGCCAGGTCTCACGGTAGGCCTCGATGCCTCGCACGCCGTCGTTGGGTGGGGGCACGTCGAACATCACGATGTCGGCGGCGTGATCGGCGAGCACGACGTCCAGATCTCCGGCGTGCACCGCCTCGGCCCACCGCTCGATGAGCGCACGGATCTGCGCCTCGTCGTCGGTCATCAGCCGCTCGCCGGTACGTAGCTCAGGTTCAGGACCCCGGTCTTGAAGGTCTCGTTGCTCACGAGCTGCAGCGGGTACGTCGGTGTGTCCTCGAAGAGTCGCCGGCCGTGGCCGACCGCGATCGGGTGGAGCATCAGGTTGAGCTCGTCGAGGAGCCCGTTCGCAAGCAACCAGCGCACCAGCGTGGCGCTGCCGGACATCCCGATGTCGCCCTCGGACGCTTCCTTGATCTGCCGGAGCTGCGCCGCGACGTCGCCGGAGACGAGCGTCGTGTTGTTCCACGTCGCCTCGTCGAGCGAGTTCGACACCACGTACTTTGTGACGTTGTTGATGAACGGCGCGAACGGCACGTCGTCGCCCTGGTTGGGCCAGTAGGACGACCACTCCTCGTACAGGACGCGCCCCATGAGGAACCCCGTGTATGTCTCGCTCGCCTGCCCGATCGCCGCGCCCATCTCGTCGTTGAAGTAGTCGAAGTGCCACTGGTCGGGAGACTCGACGACGCCGTCGAGCGAGATGAAGAAGTTCGCCTCGATCTTGCCCATGATCTCCTCCTCTTGTGACCTTCGTGACGAGCTGCCGAGTACGACGAGCGGTGTGCTCCGAACTCATCGGTGAGTCCCGGCGGCGCGTGAGGTCGTATCCCCATCACTCGGTGACGAAGCGAAAGGAGAGCGCCATGGCCGGCAACGAACCCGTGACCGAGCTGGATCCCCGGTACGGCGACAAGGGCGCCACCGCGACCCCGTGGTCGGAGGCGCGGAAGCAACTCGAGGACGCGGAGTTGTTCTGGGTGACGACCGTGCGGCCCGACCGTCGTCCGCACATCACCCCGCTGTTGGCCCTCTGGCTTGGACGACGCCTTGTACTTCTGCACGGGGCCCGAGGAGCAGAAGGCGAAGAACATCACCGGCAACCCGCATTGCATCCTCATGACCGGGTGCAACGCGCTCCACGAAGGCATGGACCTCGTGGTGGAAGGCGACGCGGTGAAGGTGAGCGACGACGCCGAGCTGCAGCGCATCGCCGATGCGTACGTGTCGAAGTACGGCAGCGAGTGGCGGTTCGAGGTGCGCGACGGCGCGTTTCATCACGGCCCGGGCGAAGCCTGGGTGTTCGAGGTTGCCCCGGTGACGGCCTACGCCTTCGCCAAAGGCGAGTACAGCCACACGCGGTTTCGGTTCTGACCGAGCGCGATCACTCGGTCGGGAAGAAGCGATGCGACCCGACGATCGTCGCGCCCTGCGCGACGGGCTGCACCGCGCAGCGATCGGCGATCTCGCGCTGGAACTCGGCGAACGCGGGGATGTCGGCGAGCGAGACCGGGTTCGAGCCGTCGTCGGTCTCGGTCACGACGTGGACGAAGCTCACCCCGTCCTCCAGCCGGAACGAGGCGTACCGGAAGTTGTCGGGCTGGCGCTCGGCCAGCTCGGCGAAGACCTTCTCGACCAGCCGCTGGTTCTCGTCGGCCCGGTCGGGCTTGGTTTCGTAGCGCACGATCACGGTTCGCATGGGGTCCTCTCCGCTTCCTCGGGTTCCCCCTGGGACTCTGCGCCGGCCCGGAACTCATCGCGCCGCAGGTCGGTAGTGGAGCATCACGTTGCCCGAGCTGAAGACGGTCGTCCGCTGAAGCTGGACGGGCACACGGTCGTGTAGGCCCGCGAACAGCGGCTTGCCCGCACCCAACAGGATGGGATGCACCATCACCCGCAGCTCGTCGACGAGGCCCTGCTCGACGAGACTCACAGTCAGCGTGGAGCTCCCGAAGACCGCCAGGTTCTTGCCCGGCTGCTGCTTGAGCTCCGTGATCGCGCCGGCGACGTCCCCGCTCACGAGCCTGGTGTTCTGCCAGTCGGCGGAGTCCAGCGAGCGTCGAGAACACGACCTTGGGAATGTTGTTCATCCGGTCGGCGACGACCGGATCGTCTTCGAGCGCCGCCGGGGTCGGCCAGTAGCTCGCCATGCCCTCGTACGTCGCCCGTCCGAAGATCAGAGTGTCGATGTCGTTCAGCTGACTGATGGCGAAGTCGTTGAACTCGTCGTCGACGTTCGGCCAGTCGAACTCGCCGTTCGGCCCCTCGGTGTAGCCGTCGAGCGTCACCACCATGAACGAGAAGAGCTTCCTCATCTGATCGATCCTCCTGATCCGTGTTCGTACCGTCACAGGAGATGTCGGAACAGCATTCCGGATCTCGACATCCCTGCAGCCCGCTTGACAGTAGTTGCCTTTGAGAGCAACTATTGTCCCCATGGCAAGGAAGCGTGAGGGGGAGCTGACCCCGCTGCTGCGGGCTCTGGCGGATCCGAACCGCCTGGGCGTCGTCCAGCTTCTGAGCACCGGGCCCCGGCGCGCCGGCGAACTCGCTGATGCGTCTGGTCTCACCGCAGCCGCCATGAGCAAGCACCTGCGCGTCCTCCTGCGTGCGCGGGTCGTCGCCGACGAGCGCGCCCCCGAGGACGCCCGGGTGCGGGTGTTCCGGCTCCGACCCGAGTCGGTGGTCGCGCTGCGAGCTTGGCTCGATCAGCTCCAAGCGCGGTGGGACGAGCAACTCGGCTCGTTCAAACGACACGTGGAGAAGAAGCGATGACCGAAGCACAGAGCGTCTCGTCCGAGGTGGATGTCGTCGTGGACCCGGCCACGGCGTTCCGAGCCTTCACGGAGGAGATGGACCTGTGGTGGGTGCGAGGGCCGATCAACTTCTGGAGCGAAGGCGGACGCGTCGTCGAGGTCCGGTGCGAGCCCGGCGTCGGCGGGCGGATCATGGAGGTGCTGGACGATCCCGCGGGCGATGCAGTTCTCGAGCGGGCGCGCATCACCTCGTGGGAGCCGGGTCAGCGTCTGGCGTGGACGAGCTCGCTCGACGACGTCCTGACGGAAGTGAGGTTCGTTCCGGTCCAAGGCGGTACGCGGGTGACGGTCGAGCACGTCGTGCCGGCCGGCGGACAGGACAAGGGTGGGACGGCCTGGAGTCGTGTCGTGCCGAAGTGGTTCGTAGCTTGGTGCGCCAAGCGCGACGGCGTGCCGCACGAGCAGATCGACATCGCCCGGCTGTCGCTCGGCATCTACTACGCACGGCCCGCCGCCGCTGCGCGCTGGCTCACGAGCGTCTTCGGGTTCGAAGCGGACGGTGACCTCCCCGAGGGGACGGACCCGCTACCCGAGACCGAGTACGGCCATCCCTGGATCGAGTTCCGGATCGGGAACGCCGTCCTCAACGTCTTCAAGCTCGACGGGGAACGGATCGGCGACGTGCGCACGCACGTGCCCTGGGTCTACGTCGACGACCTCGATGAGCACTTCGCGCGCGCCAAGGGCAACGGCGCGACGATCGTCGAGGAGATCCACCCCTACCCGGGCTCGACGGTCTACGTCGCCGACGACCTGGAAGGCAACCGCTGGACTTTCTCGCAGGCGCGCCCGACGATGCGGTGACTCAACCGGGCACAGCGGTCAGAAGGTGCCGCCGTCGACCGTGAGCTTCTGGTCCGTGAGGTACCCGGCGGCGTCCGAGACCAGGAAGCGGACGACGTCGGCCACCTCCTCGGGCGTGCACACGTGGCCGAATGCCGAGCCGGCGTCCAGAGTGCCGATGTCGTCGACGCCCATGGCACCCTTCACCAGCCGCCGCCCCATCTCGGTCTCCACCAGGCCGGGTGCGACCACGTTGACGTGGACGTTGTTGCGGCGCTCCTCCTTCGCCAGCGTCCGGGCGAGCGCCTCGAGCCCCGCCTTCGCCACGTTGTACGGCGACGACCATCCGCGCCATCTGCATGGTCGCGTTGCTCGACACCATCACGATGTCGCCGCGGGGTCGTTCCCGCATGCCCGGGAGCACGAGCTTGGACAGCGCGAACGAACCGAACGTGTGGATGCGCCAGACGCGCTCGAACTCCGCCGGATCCGTATTTACGACCGAGTGGCCGCGGCTGGCGATGCCGGCGTTGTTGACGAGGATGTCGATGGCGCCGAAGTCGGCCAGAGCGGCGGCGACCATCGCCTCGTCCTCCTCCCAGGAGTCGACCGACGCGTGGTACTTCTCCGCCCGGCGTCCGAGCTTCTCGACCTCGGCGACGGTATCGGCGGCGGCTTGCTCGTCGCGGCGGTAGTTGATCGCGACGTCGGCGCCGTCCTCGGCCAGGGCCAGCGAGACGGCCCGGCCGATCCCCCGGCCTCCTCCGGTGACGAGCGCCACCCTGCCTTCGAGTCCCATCGAATCCCCCGTTGGTTTGCTGCTACCGGCCCGAGAAGTTCGGCGGCCGCTTCTCGAGGAACGCGGCGAGCGCCTCGCGCATGTCGCCGGTGTGACTCGAGAGCAGCTGGGTGCGGTTCTCGAGGTCGATGCCGGCCTGCAGGCTCCCGGTCTCGAGGTTGCTCCACATCACCTCCTTCGTCATCCAGACGCCGAAGGGGCTGTTGGCCCGGATGAGCTCGGCGGTCTCGAGCGCGGTGTCCACGCACCTGTCCGTCCGGCACCACCCGCGACACGAGCCCGATGCGGTCGGCCTCGGCGCATCGACCATCCGGCCGGTGAGCATCAGCTCGAACGCCCGCGACGCCCCGACCAGGCGCGGCAGCAGCTAGCTGGTGCCGATGTCGCACCCGGACAGCCCCACGCGGATGAACGCGACGTTGAAGCGGGCGCGCGTCGGCCGCGACGCGGATGTCGCATGCCGAGCGCGAGGGCCAGCCCGCCGCCGGCGGCCGGCCCGTTCACCGCCGCGATCACCGGCTTGCGACAGACCGCGGAGCTGGGTCACGAGCGACGCGATGTACTGCTGGCTGCGCATGCCGCCGGTCGGCCCTCCCCCGACCTCGGCGACGATGTCGCCGGTCTCCTTGAGGTCGAGGCCGGCGCAGAACCCGCGCCCCGCGCCGGTGAGGATCACGACCCGGCATTCGCGGTCGTCGTCGACGGCGTCGAGCGCGTCGTGCAGATCGTCGACGAGCTCGCGGCTCATCGCGTTCAGCCGCTCGGGCCGGTCGAGAGTCAGGAGCGTGATGCCCTCCTGGATGGGCTCGCGGCGGACGGTGGTCACGGCTCCCTCCCCTCGGCGGCCTTCCGCGCTCTTGCGAGCAGCTCGGGCGCGCCGAGTCGCTCCGATAACCGCTCGAGGTCGGGGCGCGGCCCGTGCCACCGCCAGTCGTCCACGGCGCCGACCGGCGGCGTCGGCGCGCAGTGTGGCGAGGTCGCGGAACAGCATGACCTCCTTCTGCCCGTCGTCGAGCGTGGCTGCGAGCTTCGTCGCGCCGCGGCACCGTCACGTCCCAGGTGCTCGCGGTCGACGGGGATCTCCTCGAGGTGGCCGTAGCGCGCCAGCACCGACGCCGCCGACTTCGCGCCCCATCCGGGGAGCCCGGGGAAGCCGTCGGCGTTGTCGCCCACGAGCGCCAGCCAGTCCGGGATCGACGCCGGCGGCACGCCGAACTTCTCGCGCACCGCCGCCTCGTCGAACAGGCGCCGTTGCCGCCGGTCGAGCTGCACGACCCGCGGGTCGCTGACGCATTGAGCGAGGTCCTTGTCCGGCGTGCAGATCACCACCTGCTCGACACGCGGGTCCTCGGCCGCGGTCCGGGCGGCGGCCGCGAGGGCGTCGTCCGCTTCGAGGTCGACCATCGCCCAGACGGTGACCCCGAGGGCGCGTAGCGCGTCCTCGAGCAGCGGGAACTGCGCCAGGAGCTCCGGCTCGATGCCCGCGCTCGTCTTGTAGCCGGGCCACATGTCGTTGCGGAACGACTCGATGACGTGGTCCGTCGCCACGCCGATGTGCGTGGCGCCCTCCTCGAGCAGCGCGAGCGTCGAGCCGAGCACGCCGCGCACGGCGTCGACCTCGATGCCGTCGTCGTCGAGATGGCCGGGCAGCGCGAAGTAGTACCGGAACAGCTCGTAGGTGCCGTCGACGAGGTGCACTCGCACGCGCCGGACGCTAGTGCGTTGCTAGGGTCAGCCCGCGGGTGACGGCGGCTTTTGCCGACCGCCGCCGCAAAGCCGGAGCTTGCGACGGCGACTGGAGTGATCGTGGGCAGTCAGGGTGAGAAACGCAGTCGGAAGGGCGGACAGCGCCAGCACCTCCCGAAGGTCGGGACGCGCGACGCCGCTCGCGCCGAGCAGCACCGGGAGCGCGGGGCCGTCGCCGACACCATGGGCCTCGGGCGCACGCCGCTCTGGGTGCGGTGGACGGCACTCTTCGTCGGCGCGGTCATCCTCATCGGCGGCGTGGTGACGCTGGTCGCCCTCGCTTGAGGCGCTACTCGGCGTACGTCCAGTCGGGCTGCTTGCGCGCCTGACGCTCGTCGTAGATCGCGACGCCGTCGCGGATGTCGACGAGCTTCGCGATCGGGATCTCCGGCGCCGGCGGCGCACCCTCGAGGTGGGCGGCGAACTCCTCGGGGAACTCGCGCAGCAGGCTGCCGATCAGCGCCTGTTCCTGCGCGCCGAGGAAGCAGCGGTTGGCGTCGGTGACGGTGTCGAGGCGGGCGCCGATGACCTCGACGTCGTGGTCGCTCCCCTCGCCGTTCGCGATGTGGTCGAGGTACGCGGTGACCTCCCCCGTCCCGAACTTGCACGCCGGGCACTGACCGCACGATTCCACGTACAGGAACCGCGAGACCGTACGGGCCACCGCGACCATGTCGGCGGTGTCGTCGTACACGATGAAGCCGAGCGACCCGAGACCACTGTCGATCGCCGCCAAGCCTTCGTAGCTCACGGGCACGTCGAGAGCGCGTGCAGGGATCACGCCGCTGGCGACGCCCGACAGCACTGCCTTGATCGTGCGCCCGGGCCGCGGGCCGCCGGCCACGCGCTCGATCACGCTTCCCAGCGGCTCGCCGAGCTCGATCTCGGCCACTCCCGCGTGCTGCACGTCGCCGACGACGGTCGCGATCGCCACGCCCGGCGACTGGGCCGTGCCCATGGTCCGGTACCAGTCGGCGCCCCGGCCCAGGATCGGGACGACGTTGGCGAGCGTCTCCACGTTGTTCACGAGCGTCGGGTTCGAGCTGGGCACGGCCAGGCCGTCCGACGAGAGGTCGACGCCCGCCGACCAACCCATCTGCGGCATCGCCGTGAACAGGCCGTAGATGTAGGGCGGGAACAGGCGCGGCAGCGGGTCCTCGCCTTCGATCACCTCGAGCAGCGCCTTCTCCTCGCCGAACAGGTACTCCTCGGGGCCGGTCACGAGCGTGATCGGCACGTCGCCCACCAAACCCGCCTCGCTCATCTCGCGGAGCGCGCGGGTCAGCGCATCGATCTCGGGCGCGAACGACGCCTTCACCGCCAGGTACGCGCCCACCGCGCCGACCGTCGCCGCCGCGATCGCGAGCCCTTCCACGACCTGGTACGGGTTCCGGCGCATGAGCATGCGGTCCTTGAACGTCCCGGGCTCGCCCTCGGCGCCGTTGGCGACGGCGTAGCGGTCGCCGACTTCGGGGCCGCCGGCCAGGATCGACGCCCACTTGCGCGCGGTCGGGAAGCCGGCGCCGCCGCGCCCGCGTAGCCCGGAGCGCTCGATCGTGTCGACGATGCCGGCGGGCCCCAGCTCGCGCGCCTGCACCAGGCCCTGGCCGCCGTCGAAGTCGTCGATGTACTCGTCGAGCGAGGTCAGGGGCTGGTCCGGCAGCAGGACGGGCACGGCGCTCCCTTCGTGGTCGGCATCATTGTCGTCCATGGACACGTCCGACCTTCGAGCCGGCCTGCGAGCCGGCGTGGTCGCGGGCGTACTGAGCGGCGCTCCCTCCACCGTGCACGCGTTGGCGACCGGCCGGTCACCCATCGACGCGCTCCGGGCCGCCGGCACGTTGCTGGTCGGCGACGACGCGCCGCCGAGAGCGCAGGCGGCAGCCGGCGTAGTCGCCCACGGCACGATCTCGCTCGGCTGGGGCGTGGTGCTCGCGGCCGTCCTCCCCCGCCGGCGCACGGTCGTGTGGGGCGCGCTCGCCGGCCTCGCCGTCGCGGGCCTCGACCTCGGCGTGCTCGGCCGCCGCTGGCCTCGCATCCGCGCCCTGCCCACGCTGCCGCAGGTCGCCGATCACGTCGCGTTCGGCGCACTCGTCGGCGGGGTGGTCAGCCGGGCGGGGCGGCGTCGCTGAGCGCGACGCGTTCGAACTGGCGCACGCCGCTGCTGATGATCCGATCGTGCGCCCACTTGAGGACCGGACGGGTGACGCGCGCCATGCGCGCAAGCCACGGCTCGCGCAGCTCCAGCGACCAGACGAGTCGCGCTGCGCAGCCCGACGCCGTCGGCGTGATCTCCAACCGCGCCGGGCCTTCGAGGTCGCCGGAGACGCGGGTCTCCACCAGTTCGGGCGACACCGACTCGTTCCACGTCGATCCCGACGCGCAACGCGTACGGCAGCGGCGCCTGTATCACGCATTCGGTGTGCGCGCCGTCGTGCAACCCGTCGCTCTCGAACTCACGCAGCCACGTCCACCACGTCGGGTAGAGCTCGGATCGCGACACCGTCGTCCAGAACGCCTCGGGTGAGACGGCGAACTCGAACCGCTGGTCGTAGTCGAACGCGTTGGCCACGAGGTGCGGGGGCGGAGGCCCTCAGCCCCGCTTCAAGCGACCCCGCAGCGCGGCGAACGCGAGCGTCATGCTCACCGTGCCGACGATGCCGATCGCAAGGAGCCCGACCCCGATGTCGTAGAAGTCCCAACCGCCGTACAACAACGAGCGCATGCTCGCCAGCAGGTATGTCACCGGGTTCCACCTGGCGATCGTCTGGAGCCACCCGCTGAGGTTGTCGAGCGGCAGGAACGACGTGGTGAGGAACGCGAACGGGAAGAACAGGATGAAGCTGGTGTTGACGGCGGCCGGGTTCCCGGTCTTGAGCGCGATCGCGTACGGGAAGCCCGTGAACGCGAGCCCCCAGAGACCCGCCATCAAGATGAAGATCAGCACGCCGAGCGGCCCGGTCTCGAAGCGCACGCCGACGATGAATCCCATGATGACCACCGGGATCGAGAGCGTGGTGATCAGCACGAGGTCGGCCATCATCAGCCCGAGCAGCAGCGACAGCCGCCGGATCGGCGTCATGAGCAGCCGGTCGAAGTACCCGTTCTGGATGTCGGTGACGAGCGCGCTCGCGCGCGAGAGGCCGGTGACAGCGAAGATGATCGCCACCGGCAGCTGGAAGGCTTTGAAGTCGAGGCCCGTGTTCGCCTCCGCGAGCGGCCCGAACGCGCCGATGTTGATCGTGTAGAAGAACACCGGCACCACGAGCGCGGGCACGACGAACTCGATCTCCCGCGGGACGGCGCGGATCGATCGTGTTGCAATGCCGATGCAGTCGGCGAGAAACCCGGCCGGCCGGGCGCGGACCGGGGCGTGGTCAAGCGTCGCCGTTGTCACTCGTCTCCTCCTGCTGGACGTGCCCGTCGTCCTGCTGGATGTGCCCGCCGGTGAGCTCGAGGAACACGTCGTCGAGCGTGGGCTCGCGCAGCGTGAGGTCGCGCACCCTGACGCCGCAACCGTCGAGCGCGATCGCCACCGGGCTGAGCACCGCAGACCCGTCGAGTGCCCGGACCGTGAGCTCGTCGCCGTGTACGTCGACCTGGTCGACACCGGCGACCTCGCGCACGGCGTTGCACGCCCGTTCGGCGCCGTCCTCGACCCGGGCGATGATCACATCCGACCCCATCGAGCGCTTCAGGTCGGTGGGCGTGCCCTCCTTGATCAGATGACCCTGATTGATGATGCCGACGCGGTGCGCGAGCGCGTCAGCCTCCTCGAGGTACTGGGTGGTGAGGAAGATCGTGATCCCTTCCGCGTTGAGCCGGCGAACCTCGTCCCACACGCGCACGCGGCTCGCGGGGTCGAGGCCGGTCGTCGGCTCGTCCAGGAACAGGACCTGCGGGTTGTGGACGAGCGCGGCCGCGAGATCGAGGCGTCGCCGCATCCCGCCCGAGTAGGTCTTGATGCGGTGCCCCAGCGCGGGCCCGATGTCGACGAGTTGCGAGAGCTCGCGGAGCCGTTGCTCGGTCTCCGCCTTGGTGAGGCCGTAGAGGCGGCCTTGGAGGCGGAGGAGCTCGATGCCGGTCTGGGCGGGGTCGAGCGATGCTTCCTGGAGCGCGACGCCGATGCGGAGCCGCACGTCGACGGGTTGGCGGGCCACGTCGAACCCCGCGACTTCGGCCCGTCCGGAGGTCGGAAGGAGGAGCGTGCACAGCACGTGCACGAGCGTCGACTTGCCCGCGCCGTTGGGACCGAGGAAGCCGTAGATCTCGCCCGTCTTCACGTCGAGATCCACGCCGTCGACGGCGCGGGTGTTCTCGAAGAACCGCCGAAGATCCTCCGTTCGCACCGCCGTGTCCGCCACGGCGCCCAAACCTATCGACATCACGGCACCTCCATTGCCGACCACAGTTGGACGCTCCCGCTGCGCGGATCTCATCGCGCGACATCGTGCGAAGGCGCGCCGACAACACCCTGTCGGGATTTCGCGGATCGTCAGCGAAGGTGATCGCCGGCGCCGGCGAGCACCGGCACGGGAGTGACGCCGGTCACCGCATCGGCAGGACGCGGGCGTTCGGTGACGCCGAGGGCGAACCAGATCGTCGCCGCCCAGAGCGCGGTGGCGCCGGCGACGTGGATGCCGACGAGCAGCGCGGGGATCCCGGTGAAGTATTGCGTGTACCCCACACCTGCCTGCGCGACGAGGACGACGAGCAGCACCTCCAGCCGGCGCACGACCGGGCGCGGGGATCGCGTGCGGTGGACGAGGAGCAGGGTCACGAGCACCAGCGCGAGGAGCACCATGGCGCTCGTCCCGTGGACGCGGGCGACGTCCGGGATGTACAGGTCGAGGCGCGTCGCCCGCTGCGCCGTTCCCGGAACGTCGCCCGAGTGCG
Organism: uncultured Actinomycetes bacterium; assembly: GCA_963747195.1. GTDB lineage: Bacteria > Actinomycetota > Acidimicrobiia > IMCC26256 > JACDBD01 > JALZAA01. The sequence continues at coordinate 167,031 of CAVVDV010000003.1, read as the reverse complement.
GCCCGGAGCCGGTGACGACGGTTCCCGTCACCACGACGACCGAGGCCGCGACGACGAGCACGCGACTCATCCACACGACCGACGGCGCCACGATCGGCACGGGCCGGCGCGCGAACGAGGCGTCGGGCTGCCCGGCGCGCCGGCACAGCACGAGCGCGTTGGCGAGCAGCAGCATCGACACGAGGAAGTGGGTCATCACCCACGGCGGGGAGAGCAGCTTCTGCACGACGAGCGCGCCGAGCACGATCTGCACGACCACGCCGGCGACGAGACCGAGCGAGAGCAACAGAAGATCGGTACGCCGTGGCGCGCGCACGAGCGATCCGAGCACGGCGACGATGACGGCCACCGAGACGAGCCCCGTGACCGTGCGGTTCACGAACTCGACCATGGCGTGAAAGTCGTTGGCGGTATACGGCGTGAGGCGCCCCGGCTCGCAGTTGGGCCAGTCGGGGCATCCGAGCCCCGAGCCCGTCAGCCGCACGGCGCCGCCCGTCACGATGATCGCCCCCAGGAGCACGGCGGCGACGACCGTCACGCGCCGGTACTGCGCCGGGCTCAGACGGGGCACGCGCATCGCCGCGCATGGTAGGCGGGGCGTCTTCGTGAGGACCGATCGCCGCTGCGGTATAGGTTCCTGCGCGATGGCGAAGGTCGAGTACGACGAGTTCGGGCTCTTCCGGGAGAACGCCGAAGAGTTCGACATCCCCTGGCGGGGCCCGCCGGCGGTCCGGCGCGAGTTCGTCGACGCCGGCGACGGCCGCCGGCTCAGCGCCCTGGTGTGGGGCGACGCCGACCCGGAGCTGGTGCTCGTCCACGGCGGCGCCCAGAACGCGCACACGTGGGACACGGTCGCTCTCGCGCTCGACCGACCGCTGGTCGCCGTCGACCTTCCCGGCCACGGGTATTCCGACTGGCGTGACGACCGCCGGTACTGGCCCGCCGACAACGCGAACGACGTCGCCACCGTGATGCGAGCCCTCGCGCCGTCGGTGGACCTCGTGGTGGGCATGTCGCTCGGCGGTCTGACGTCCATCGCGCTCGCTGCGCGGCATCCCGAGCTCGTCCCCCTGCTCATGCTCGTCGACGTCACGCCGGGCGTCGACCGCGAGAAGGCCGCTCCGATCGCCGCGTTCGTCGCCGGGCCGGAGCGGTTCGAGTCCTTCGACGAGATCCTCGAGCGCACGATCGCGTTCAACCCGACGCGCACCGAGTCGTCGCTACGACGCGGCATCCTGCACAACGCCCGCGAGCAGGACGACGGCAGCTGGACGTGGCGGTACGACCGCTGGCGGCTGGGCGAGGGCGAGGACATCCCCGACTTCGGCCCGCTCTGGGACGACGTGTCGAAGCTCACGATGCCGGTGATGCTGGTGCGGGGGGCCGACTCGGGGGTCGTCGGCGACGAGGACGTCGCCGAGTTCCGCCGGCGCCAGCCCGGTCTCCGGGTCGAGACGGTCGAGGGCTCCGGGCACAGCGTGCAGGGCGACCGTCCGGTGGAGCTCGCCCGCCTGATCGAGGGCTTTCTCGAGGAGTGAACCCGCGCCGCGAGGCGTCGGAGCGCGTCAGCGGCGCGTACGAGGTCCGCGTCCTCGAGCCCGCGCCGCCGCCCGTCACGGACGGGCCCTGGTTCGCGGACGACCCCGTGGCTCGGGGTGAGGCACCGACCGGCACGCCGATCGTGTCGCCGGTGACGACGGGCGACGTGACCTGGGACGAGCTTTGCCGCGACGACCCCGAGCTCGCGAGCTGGTGCGCAGATCGATGGCTCGGCGCGTGGCGGCCGCTCCCACCGTTGCCGGCGCGCGACGCCTTCGCCCCCACCCGGGCGGCGTGGCACACCCTGGCCGAGCACGTGCTCGCGCGTGCGCGTTACGACGCCAACGGCAAGATCGGCCTGCGCTACACCCGCCGCGGCGTCGGGACGCCCTGGTTCCGCCGGCATGACCAGGACGCGCAGGTGCGCCTCGAGGGGACGAACGTCGTCGCGCACCGCGACGGGGACACCCGCTCGATCCCGGTCACGACGGTCGCGGCCGCTGCCGAGCTCGCGGGCGTCGAGCCCGGCGCGCCGGACGAGGTGTACACGCCGGCGACACCCCTGACGCCGGACGCACCGCTCGTGCTCGATGCGCGCAGCGTCGAGTTCCTCGGCGCATGGTTCGGGTTCGCTGCATCCGTGTTGGAGCAGGTGCGCGCCGAGGCGGACTCACTCGACCAGCCGTCGCGCGTACAGCTGTGGCCCGAGCACTTCGACCTGTCGGTCGACCTCGGCGACGAGCAGGCCGGTCGTCGAGGCACGTTCGGCGCGACCCCCGGTGACGACGTCGACCCCGACCCGTACCTGTACGTCACGCACTGGGCCGACGTCGCCGAGAACGAGTACTGGAACGAGGAGCACTTCCCGGGCGCGAGCCTGACGATCGACACGCTGGCGGCTGCGCCCGACCAGCGCGCGTCGGCGCTCACGTTCCTCCGCCGGGGGCGGGAGCTGCTGCGCGGCCCCTGACCACGAACAGCGGGTCGTCGGGCGTGGCGACGCGCTCGTCGACCACGTCGAGAAAGCCGGCCCGTTCGAGGTAGGTGCGCACCAGCCGCCGGTGGTCGTCGTCGCCGGCGGACAGCCAGATCGCGACCGCCTTCGTCGGGAAGCACCGGTTGGAGAACGAGACGACGAGCGGGCCTCCCGGGACGAGCACGCGAAGCACGTCGGCGAACACGTCGAACGGGCGCACCAGGTACTGGACGCTCACCGCGCATGCGACCGCATCGAACGACGAGTCGGGGAACGGCAGGCGCGGCTCCCGGTTCAGGTCGTGGATGACCCAGTCGTCGAGTTGGGGGTTCGCGGCCATCTCCTCCCCGTTCATCCCGAGTCCCACGACACGGCCGAGCCCGTCGGGGAGATGTGACCGCCACGACGACATCAGGTCGAGCACCGTGCCGCCGCTCGGGAAATGCTCCGCGTACACGCCGACGCAGCGCTTCGATCGCCCCGGGCTCCAGGTGCACGACCTTGCGAGGAACGGAGTAGAAGCGGGCGTCGTCGTCGGCGTCGACCCGGGCGAAGGGCTCGCTCACGCCGCCTCGGTTGACCTGGTTCGGTCAGTCGGCGGCGGGAGTCGGGAGCGCCGCCAGCACCTGGTCGATCGGGGCGTGGTCGGCGCTGTGGTCGTCGAGGTGCTCGTAGCGGACCTGCTCGCCGGGACCGATGACGAACGTCGCGCCGAGCTGGGTGACGCGCCGCCCGGCCTTGTGGATCCGGTGCCCCGCCGCGCGCGCTCGCTTGGCGCCCGCCCGGCTCCGCCGGTCCGTGAGCAGCCGGAAGAACCCGACGCGGCGAACCGACGCCGCCCGGGCGGCTCGGCCGTCGTCGTCGACGAGCACGGGGAACGGCATGTCCTCGTCGTCGACGAACGCGGCGGCGTAGCGCACACTGCCGGTGCCGATCGCGACGACCTCGGCGCCCCGGCGCCGGATCTCGTCGTAGCTGCCCCGCAACTGCGAGGCGTGCTCGCGGCAGAGCAGTCAGCCGAAGTGGCGCAGGAAGACCAGGACCACCGGCCGCTCGGCCCAGAAATCGCCGAGCCGCCGCGGCTGTCCCGTCGAGTCGGGAAGCTCCAGGTCAGCCAGTTGCGGGAGGTCCACGGCTGCACCCTATGGGAGAATGGCGTCATGACGCAGACACACACGCAGACGGGAACGCAGAGCTTCAGCCGGATGGACGAGTCCACCGCCGAGCAGTGGGCGGTCATCGGCACCGAGTCGTTCAAGAACCAGGGCCGTGTCGCCGACCGGGTGCTGGGCATGCTCGAGTCGCTCGGCGACATCACCGACGGCTTCGCCGTCGACCAGCTCACGCACTGCCTGCAGACGGCGACGCTCGCCGAGCGCGCCGGCGCCGACGACGAGGTCGTGGTCGCCAGCCTCTGCCACGACATCGGCAAGGCGGTCAGCGTGCCCAACCACCCCGGATCGCGGCCGAGATCCTCAAGCCGTACGTGCGCGACGAGGTCTACTGGATGATCCGCGTGCACCAGGACTTCCAGGGCCGGCACTACTACCACCACTTCGGCGGCGACCCGAACGCGCGCGACCAGTACCAGGGGCATCCCGCGTACGAGCTCGCCGAGCGGTTCGCCGACGAGTGGGACCAGGTCGCGTTCGACCCCGACTACGACACGCTGCCGCTCGAGCACTTCGAGCCGCGCCTGCGCGAGCTGTTCGCCAACCCGAAGTCGCTCTAGCCGCGACCGGAACGGCCTACCCGACCACTCCCAGGCGTCGGGCGCTCGCGATCGCGCCGGCGCGCACCTCGGCTTCGTCCCCGATCACACCGCCGCGCATGAGCACCTGCCCCGCGACGACGGTCGTGTCGACCACCGAGCCCGACGCGGCATAGACGAGGTTGTCGACGAGGTCGCCGGGCGCGAGCTCGGGGTGCGTCGCGGCGCACGAGCAGGAAGTCGGCGGGCTCCCCCACTGCGACACGACCGGGCCCGCCCAGCAGCCGGCGCGCGCTGTCCGGTCGCGACCGCCCACGCTTCGGTCGCCGGCATGGCAGCCGGGTCGCGCTCGGCGTGCTTCTGGACCAGCGCGAGGAGCTTCACGTCCTGGAGCAGGTCGAGCGAGTTGTTCGACGCCGCGCCGTCGGTGCCGAGCCCGACGGGGATCCCGTGAGCGCGTGCCTTCGCGTACGGGAACACGCGGCCGACGGCGAGCTTGAGGTTCGACACCGGGTTCGTGACGACCGTCGCGCCGCGCTCGGCGACGAGCGCGAGCTCGGCGTCGTCGAGCCACACGCCGTGGGCGAGGACCGTCCGCGGCGTGAGCAGCCCGATGCGGTCGAGATACCGCGCGGGGCGCACGCCGTGCGCGGCCACGCAGTCCTGCACCTCGTCTTCCGTCTCGGAGAGGTGGATCTGCACCGGGAGGTCGCGCTCCGCGGACAGCTCGGCGACCCACTGCAGCGACTTCTCGCTCACCGTGTAGATGGCGTGCGGTCCGAGCGTCGAGGCGATGCGGGGGCCGGCTCCGGCGAGCGCGTCGAGGAACGCTCGGCCTCGGCGCGCAGCGCGTCGCGACTTGTCGGGATCGAGGCCGTCGACGAGGGGCATGGCCACTGCGGCGCGAATCCCCGCGTCCTCGCACGGCGCGGGCGACCGCTTCCGGTTGCCAGTACATGTCCCAGAACCGCACCGTCCCCGTCCGGATCATCTCGACGCACGCGAGGCGCGTGCCCCAGTACACGTCGTCGGCGGTGAGCTGGGCCTCGGCGGGCCAGATCCGGTCCTCGAGCCACTCCATCAGCGGCAGGTCGTCGCCGTAGCCGCGGAACAGCGTCATCGCCGCGTGCGTGTGGCCGTTGACCAGGCCCGGGAGCAACGCCATGCCCGCTGCATCCAGCACGTCGTCGCCGGCTGCGGGCTCGAACCTCGGCGCCGAGCGCGACGATTCGGTCCCCCTCGACTCGCACGGCGACCGAGGCGTCGTCGAGCCGGGCGTCCCGCACGGTCAGGCTCACGAGCCCCCTGCCTCCTTGGTCAACGCCGGGAGGACCGCGTCGAGCGCCGCCCACCAGCCGGGCGCGGTTCGCGGCCGCGCCGGCCCGGAACTCCTCCACGGTGAGCGGCGCGTCGCCGACGCCGTTGGCGAGGTTGTCGACGACGCAGATGCCCGCGTACGCGAGACCGAGCTCACCGGCGAGGATGCACTCGCTGGCGATGGTCATGCCCACGAGATCGGCGTGGCCGGCGATCAGGCGGATCTCGGCCTGCGTCTCGAAGCGCGGCCCGATCGCCTGCCAGTAGACGCCGCCGTCGTGCAGTGGGACGTCCGTGTGGGCGGCCCAGCGATCGGCCACGGTTCGGCGCCACGTGCCGGTCGAAGCCGGGCGACTGGTGCCCTTCGTCGCCCTCGGAGAACGAGATGCCGAGCTGGAGAGCGATGAAGTCGTCGGGCGCGACGAAGGTGCCGACAGGGAGGTCGCGTCGCAGGCTGCCCACGGACGCCACGCCCAGGATGCGGTCACAACCGACGTCGGCGAGGGCGCGCACGTGCGCACGGTGGTTGATGAACGGCGCCGAGACGAACTCGTCGAGCCCGTGGCGCTGGATCACGACGTAGCTTCCGGCGTCGAGCAGCGCCGCGGGACCGTAGATGGTGTCGACGTCAAGGCGCGTGGCGTCCGTCGCGAATCGAGTTCCGAGGATCCCGTGGCCGCCCATCACGGCGAGACGCCCCACGGGGCGAAAGCCTAAGTCCCCGCCCGCAGAGACAGGCTTGCCCAGGTGCCGAACGCGAGGTCGACTGTCGGCATGAACGCAGTACAGCGCGAAATCGCCGAACTCGAGGACCGTCTCCGGCTCGCCGAATTGGGACCCGACCCGAAGTTCTTCGAGGACACCCTGGCCGACGACGTCGTCATGATCGACGAGACGGGCGAGCCCGACTTGGCGAAGTCCAAGGTCGTCGAAGCCCACGGGCCGGAGGGCGGGGCCAAATTCACCAGCGTGGAGATGGCCGACGTCGTGATCCATGACCACGCGAACTCGGCTGTCGTCACCTGCACCGGGACCTACGAATCTCCACAGTCAACGTTCAAGCTGAAGTTCATGCGCGTCTGGGTAAAGAGCAACGACCGCTGGCAGATTGTGGCCGTCTCCGTGGCGCGAGCCTGATCACACGTCCTCGGCGAGCGACGCGAGCGCCGAGATCAGCGCGTCTCGATCCGACGGCGCGCCCTCGCCGTCGCGCAGGGTCGGCGGCAGCTCGAGCTGGATCCCTCCGCCCCGCGTCCGGTTCACCGGATTGTCGATGTGGACGCCCCGCAGCGTGGGCGGGATCGCGTGCAGGTCGTCCACGAAGCGATGCGACGGCACCGCGGCGCGCAACGCGTCCGCTGCCCGCGCCGCGAGTTGGCGATTCCGGCCTCCGATCAGCACGACGTTCGAGAAGCCCCGGCGCCCGTATCCGTGAACCGACACGACGACGTCGACGTGCTCCAGGAACGAGCTCAATGCCGACGACAGGCTCGGGTCGACGAGCGCGGACGGGATGTGCCAGCGCAGGTTCTCGGGTTGGCGCACCGCGTATACCGACGCGCCGGCCCGGTCGGCCGCGTCGGCCGCCACCTCGGCGGTGCCTCGCTCGAGGCTGCCGCCGTGGATGGCGAGGAACCCGAAGCTCGAGCGCAGTTCCCACTCCTCGACGACGCCCGGGTGGCGGAGGAGCTCGTCGAACATCCTCCTACAGTGCCCGAAACCGCGAGCGCCGCGCAGCATTGCCGCGAAAGGCGCGGGCCGTCGGTGTTAGCTTCCACGCGCAGTGGTCGGTTGGTTCTACATCGCGGCGCTCGTTCGGTCGATATAGATCTGGATGGAACGCACGTCTCCCCGCCGCCTCCCGACATGTCAACGGCGCCCCCGTCGACGCGTCGCACTCGGGCTCGTCACTGCCGCGATCGGGCTGATGTCGGCGACTGCCGGGCTCGCGATTGCCGCCCCTCCCGCGACGGGTCAGGAGGATCCGGGCGTCGTCCAGGCCCGGGAGAGGTTGCAGCAGACCCAGGAGGACGCCAACGCGGCCCACGACCGGTACCAGCAGGCCCTTGACGAGCAGGACCAGGTGCAAGGTCAGATCACGGCCCTCGAGCAGGCGATCCCAGAGATGCGCGCCAAGGAGGCCGAGCTGCGCTCGCAGCTCGTCGACGCGCGCGGCCGCGCTCTACAAGAACACCGACCCGAGCGCCGGCCTCGAAGTCCTCGCCGCCAAGGACCACATTCAAGCGGGGCGCAGGACGAAGCTCACCGAGGCCGCGGACGCCTTCGACGACGAGCGCGCTCGCCAGCTCAATGACACGGCCCTCCGTCTCGAGCAGGCCCAACGCGACCTGGAGGGCAAGAAGGCGCAGCTCGAGGACGCTCCTGCCGCGGCTCGAGCAGGAGAAGGCGGTGTTCGACCAGAAGGTGGCCGAGGCGAACCGCGCCCTCCAGGTGGCCGAGGAGATCGGCGCCCTGCGGGCGCTGGGCGAGCCGGTCATGGGTCCGACGGTGCTCTCGGCCGCCGAGATGGCGGCGTGGTACCGATCGAGCGGCGCGTCACCGAGGCTGTCGGACGGGATGTCGATCGACGAGCTGGCGCAGATCTACGTCGAGGAAGGAACGGCCGAGAACGTGCGCGGCGACTTCGCGTTCGCGCAGTCGTACGTCGAGACGGGCGGCTTCCGCGCCGGCGGGAGCGACAACAACTTCTCGGGTCTCGGCGCGTGCGACGGCTGCCGGGGAGAGACGCGCTTCCCGAGCGCCCGAGACGGGATCCGCGCCCAGATCCAGCACCTCCGCAACTACGCCGACCGAAACTCGAGCGCGGCCGACCTCAGCAATCCCCCGTCGCCGTTCTGGTACGGGGCGGACCCGGGCACGGCAGCGCGGAACTTCGACACGTTCTTCGCCAAGGGCTGGGCGCCGATCTGGCAGATGATGGGCCACGGCAACTGGGCGACCGATCCGAACTACGCCTCCAAGGTCACCGGCGTCTACAACCGCATGGTCGAGTCGCGCGGCAGCTGACAAGCCACGCGTTCCTCGCCCGGAACCGTCCCTGTTCAACGGACGCATCAGGCCCTTGCCGGTGAGCAGCGGCAGGTCGAGCACCGACAAGCAGCCCGGGTTCGGCGTCGCACACGGCCGGGATCGCGTTCAGGCATCGCATCGCGGTGGCCATCAGGCCGCCCGTGTTGTGGTCGCCGTCCTCGCCTTCGAAATGGAACTGGCAATGGAGCGAGGGGTTGCCTTCGATGTCGACGCGGTAGCCGCCCTGGCCCGGTAGCCGCGGCCACTCGGGTGCGACCTCCTCGTTGATGCGCGTGACGTGCTCGAGCACCACTCGCGGCTCGCCGCCGACCATGCCCTGCAACTCGAAGCGCATGCCGGCGGTCGTGCCCGCGGCGATCGTCCCGAGCGGGGTCTGGTAGTCGCGCTCGGCCGGCACTCGTTCGTGCACCTCCCGCACGTCGTCGAGCTCGACGCCGAGGCCGGCTGCGAGGACGGACACCGTGCAGCCCCACGCGAGACCGATCACGCCGGGCTGGAGGATGAGCGGGAGCTCGTCGAGTGACTGCCCGAAACCCATGATGTCGAAGAGCACGTCGGCCTGCAGATAGGTGGAGTAGTCGAGGACCTCCATCACGCGCACCGAGTCGACACGCGCGCACGCGCCGAGGAACGCAAACGGGATCAGGTCGTTGGCGAACCCGGGATCAATGCCGGACGTGAGGAACGAGACGCCGCCGGCCTTGCACGCGGCCTCGAGCGGCTCGGTGTACCGCGGTGGCGCCGAGGGCGGGTACACGAGCGGGACGACCGACGTCGAGACGACGTTGGTGCCCGCTTCGAGGATGCGAGCCATGTCCGCCACCGCGTCGTCGGGACGCAGGTCGCCGGTCGCCGTGTACGACACGCAATCCGCCCCCAGACCGATGATCTCGGCCGGGTCGGTGGTCGCGGCCACGCCGACGGGCGCGAGGCCGGCGAGCTCACCTGCGTCCCGGCCGGCCTTGTCCGGGCTGTGGACGAGCACCCCGACCAGCTCGAGCTCGGGATGCTGCACGATTCCTCGGAGCGCGAGCCGGCCGACGTTGCCGGTGCTCCACTGCGCGACTCGGTACATGGCCGAAGCTCACTCGGTCCGGGCGCCGGCGCGCAAGACGAAGGAAGCTCCGCCGACTGTTACGGCGGCGGGGTCGGGTTCGAGAACTCGAACCCGACGGGCGCGAGGCCCAGTTGCCGGCGCGCCAGGTTCATCTCGCCGATCTCCGTGCGCTGCCCGGCGGCCATGCCGCGCGCGAAGTTCCGGATGTTGCTCGTCTGTGCGTCCGTCGCCACGAAGTCGGCCATGTGAATGCCGCCGTCGTGGTGGTGGATCATCAGCTGCGAGAACAGGTCGTCGGCTTCGATGCCCTCGGCGGCACGAAGCCGGTCGATGTCCGCGCCGGTGGCCATGCCGGGCATCTGTTGCGCCGGGTGCGGCTCGTGCATCCACGCCATCGCGGTCCCTTGAGGGTTGGGCGACGATTGGAATCCCCATTCCGAGAGGACGGAGCGCATCTGGCCGACCTCGATGCCCTGGTCGCTGATGATGTCGCGCGCGATGTGACTCAACGTCGGGTCCGACCCGTGCTCGAGGTACGCGAAACTGATTTCGAGCGCCTGCAGGTGATGCGTCTGCATGTCTTCGAGGAAACCGGCGTCGACGCTCCCGCGGCCCGGGTGGTCGTTCTGGGCGAGGCGCCAGCCGCCGACGCCGGCGACGAGACAGAGGGCGGCCACGAGAATGACCGCCTGCGGAAGCGACGGCGGCCATGTCGGCAGCCAGCGGCGACGCGTGTCGTCACCGCTGTCCGCCGGCTGAACGCTCGCTCGCGTCCAGCGCGTGAGTCGGTATCGACGCTCACGTCGCCCATGTTGGCGCGCCGGGCAGGCGCAGGAACGTCGCCCCGATCTCGAGCGTGACTACCCGCTCGAGCTCGCCTTGCCCAGCTTCAGGACCGGAGCGGGGTGCTCGGGCTCGGCGCCGCCCTTCACCGTCGGCTCGATCCACTGGACGACGTCCCCGTCGCTGTATGTCTGCAGCGCCTTGAACTGCAGCTGGTTGACGTTCTTGGGAAGCGGGCCGCCCGAACACGGTGAAGAGGTCGTATCCGTCCGGTGGGATCTGCCCGTCCGGTCCAGGTGATCTTCGAGACCGCCTCCGTCACCTCGCCGGACTCGGTCTTGACCGGCTTCGGGAGCGGTTGCTTCTCGACCGTGAAGGTCCATCCCTGCTTCACGAGCACGCTGACGGACGGGATGGGGTGATCGGTCGGGAAGTCGACCTCGAGACTCGACGGTCGACGCGTTGTCCTTCTCGGTCGGAACTCGGAAGCTGAAGCTCGTCGTCGATCCCTTCGGAACAGTCCCGGGGTCGATCTCGACGTGGGCGGCCGCGGGGCCGGCCACGAGAACGACGAGACCGAGCCCGAGCACCGCGCTGAGGACCGAAACGGCGGACCGAACGCCTACTGCTCATCACTTGTGAAACCCCCTCGGGTGAGCTGGACGGTCATTAGTCGTCCGGCATCCCGACAAAGTTCCGGCACGGTGCCTTGGCTACGAGTCCCCGATCGAGCAGCCGACCTTGCTAGGAGACGGGAGTCGGCTCCTTGATCCGCGCGCGCGGCCGGCCGGCTGAAGGCGCGGACGGGCGCAGGCGGAATGCGGCGGAGGCGGCGAGCCCGACGCCGAGGCCCAGCGCGAGGGCGACCTCCAACGCGAGCGACCGTCGCCGGTACCTCCGTCGGAAGCTGCGAGTGCGTCAACGTCCCGAGATCGGCGAGCCCGCCGGCGACGGCCACGACGAGCCCGGCGAAGAGCACCGCCGGAATTGCGTCAGACGGCGGACGGATCAACAGCCACACGAGTGCCACGAGCGCGAGTGCGATGCCGCCGATCGAATAGACGCTCGCTCCGATCTTGGTCGCGAACGACGCCGTCGTAGCTGTCCAGTTGCCCACGACGTGCGCGGTCTCCGACACGAGGACCACGCCGAGCGCGGCGGCGAGCGCCCATCGCCACACCCGCGTCCGACTCAGCCCGAAGACGAGCAGCGCGACCACGAGCGCGCCGAGCACCCATCCCCACGGACTCGGGCCCGGTACCCAGAGAAGATCCCCCGTGACGGTGATGTCCTGCGAGCCGCTCCGCAGCTGCAAGCTCCAGCGGTCGATGACGTGACGCTCATTCGGCGCGCGCGTGACTTCGGGGGGATCGGCGGTGCCCATCCAGTGCGCCCGGTGGTCGTGCCAGCGGGCAACGGGTCCCGAGCCGATCCGCTGCCAGTCCGGTGCGGCGGCCGGATCGGCGTCGGACGGGACGGGCGTGGTGCCGGCCCGAGTTCGGTTCAGATACGTCGCCGGTGATCGGCGGTTCTGGAACACGCCGCGCGGCCCGACTCGCAGGTACGGCTCACCCTGGTAGCCGAGCACAACCACTTCAGCGCCGGTGTCGTTCCTCAGCTCGAGATTGTTCCCGAGGTCGATCGGCCGCACCGTCAGACCGGAGACTCGCGGGGTCGTCCCGCGGACGGTCGTCTCGAAGTTCGACGGCTGGATCCCGGGGATGTTGTGTGCGGCGGCCGGCTGCGCCGTGACGACCACAGTCGCCATGGCTCCGGCGGCGACGACGACGAATCCGCGAACGAACCGCATTTCGAGAATCATCGCGCCCATTCCGGCGCGATCACGGACGCGCCCGCTCAGACCGCGCTGCGCGGCTCGTAACAATCGATGAGCTCGACCCGAGCGCGTGCCGACCCGGGAGCGGATCGTCCCGATCTCGACGCTGCACAGCTCGGCCGCCTCGGCGTAGGAGCAACCGGTGATCTGCGTCAGCACGAACGCCTCCCGCTGCGCGGGCGGGAGACGCGATGATGAGGTCGCCGAGGCCGTGCAGCTCGTCCACCCGGTTGCCCTCGTCGCTGCCGCCGCCGATTCGGCGTGGAGCCGCGCCGTCAGCCTCCGCCATCGCGATTGGGTCCGGACGGCGTCGGCGCAGGCCCGGCGGGCGATGGCGAGCAGCCACGTCCGCCCGCTCGACTCGGCGCGGAAGCTCGGCAGGGCCCGCCAGGCCCGCACGAAGACGTCCTGGGTGACGTCGTCGGCCTCGTTCGGGCCGACGAGGTGGGCCGCGACCCTCCACACCTCCGCCTGGCTCATCCGGATCGCGGCACCGAGCGCGAGCCGATCCCCGTCCCGAGCCTGCACCAAGAGCCCGGTCAGCTGGTCCATCGCCCGGAAGATACTCGGGAACCTCGAAGCGCCCGAGGTCGACTACCAAGCATGGACTGCGACACTGCACAATCAGCCATCTCCGCCCGCCTCGACGGCGAGGACCTCGGCGTGGACCCGGTCGACCTTGCCGACCACCTCGAACGCTGCACCCCGTGCCGTGCCTTTGCGCGCGATGCTGAGGCCATGCATCGCGAGGTGAGGCTCGCGCGCGCGCCGTCGGTCCCCGACTTGACGTCGCCGATCCTGGCGTCGATCGGCTCCGACAACGGTTATGCCCCTCACGAACGGGCGCTGCGCGTCACACTCGCGATCGTCGCCAGCGTGATGATCGTGGCCGCGCTGCCCGCGCTCCTACTCGGAGACGACGCCGGCTTGCCCGTCCACGCCGCCCGCCACATCGGCTCCTTCGACCTCGCCGTCGCCGTCGGGTTCCTGTTCGCGGCCTGGCGCCCGTCGCGGCTTCCGGGTCTCCTCCCGGTCGTGACGGCGCTGGTGGCGTGCCTCCTCGCCACCTCGGTGCTGGACGTGCTCGACGGGAGCACGGCTGCGCTGACCGAGGTGCAGCACGCGGTCGAGGTCGTCGGGCTCGCGGCGGCATGGCTTCTCGCCCATCCGCTCCAACCCCGCCGCCGAGCGCGTTTGTCGACGTCGTGAACGGTCGCCGGCGCTTCCTCTGGCGCGTCGCCGCGGTGCCGTTGGCCGCGGTCCTGTTCGTTGCCGCGTCTGCGAGCCCCGCGTTCGCCCACGCCACCCTCGTGCAGACGAGCCCGGCGGCGGGCCAGGTACTCGACCAGCCGCCGAAGACGGTGACGCTCGGGTTCAACGAGTCCGTCGAGGTCGCGCTGGGTGCGATCCGCGTGTACAACTCGAAGGGCGAGCGGCTGGACACCGGCAGCGCGTCGCACCCGAGCGGTCAGCAGAGCCGTGTGCAGGTCGGCGTCCCGAAGCTCGCGAACGACTCGTACGTCGTCACGTGGCGGGTGATCTCAGCCGATTCCCACCCGGTACAGGGGGCGTTCACGTTCCAGGTCGGTCGCGCGGCGGCCGCGGGGAACCTCCAGAGCCTCAGCCAACGGCTCCTCTCCAACCAGGGCGGCGACACCACTGTGGGCTTCCTGTACGCGGTGGCGCGGTTCGGAGTGTTCGCGTCCCTCGCGCTCCTGATCGGCGCGGCCGCGTTCCTCATCCTCGTCTGGCCCGCGGGACGGGAATCCCGAGGCGCCGCCCGCCTCGTCTGGGCCGGCTGGATCGGCGCCGTGGTCGCCACGATCGTGGGCATCGCTCTGGACGGCGCGTACGCAGCTGCGCTCCCGCTCGGAGACGCCCTCAAACCGAGCGTCATCTCGGACGTGCTCGACACGCGCTTCGGCCGAGTCTGGCTCCTGCGTCTCGTGCTGCTCGTGGTCGCCGTTCCGTTGCTCCGGCTGCTCGTGAATCGCCGCCCCGTCGTCGAGTACCCGCTACCGCGATGGTGGCGACCCGTGGCCGCCGTCGTCGCGGTCGGGCTCCTGCTCACGCCCGGGCTCAGTGGCCATGCCGGAACCGGAAGACTGGTCGCGCTCGCGATCATCGCCGACGTCGCGCACGTCGGCGGGGTCTCGCTCTGGCTCGGCGGGTTGGTCGTGCTCCTCGTAGTCGTGCTGCGCCGGAAGCACCTCGAAGAGCTGCGCGACGGTGGTGCCGCGCTACTCGCAGGCTCGCGCTCGCCGCCATCTCCGTGATCGTCGTGAGCGGCGCCTTCCAGGCGTGGCGGCAGCTCGGATCGATCAGCAACCTTCGTGACACCGACTACGGCAAGCTCCTGACGGCCAAGCTCCTCGCGTTCGGCGTCCTGATCATCACCGCCGCGTTCAGCCGCGAGATCGTCAACCGCAGGTTCCGTTCACCGCGCCCGACCCCGGCGCCCGCTCCCCCGCCCCGCGTCCCCGTCACTGCGGGCGGTCCTCCGCTGCCTCCGGATGATGGTCGGGACGAAGGCGGCGGTGACGGCATCTGACGACGAGGACGAGGAAGCCGACGAAGACGCATGGGAGATGCGCAACCTGCGGCGCCACGTCGGGCTCGAAGCGGTGGTCGCGGTGGTCATCCTCTCCATCGCCGCGTTGCTCGTGAACGCGGCGCCGGCGGTGTCCGTCAACAATTCCGGCGCAACCGGCGTCACGCTGCAATCCGATCAAGTGCGGGTCGACGTCAGCGCCGTCCCCGGAGCCCCCGGCGCGAACGAGCTGCACTTCACCGCCTTCTCGCCGCAGGGTGCGCCGCTCGCGATCCCGCCATCAGGTGGCCTGACCGAGGTGAACGAGTTCCAGGTGTCGGCCAGCTTGCCCAGCCGCAACATCGCACCGATCCCGATCCCGGCTCGCCGCATCGGGCCCGGCCACTACATCTCCTCGGGGGTCAACCTCCCCATCCGCGGCGACTGGAACCTGACCATCCGGGTCCTGCTGACGGAGACCAACGAAGTCGCGCTCGCGGGCAAGCTGCCGATCGGCTGATCGGCGTTTCGTCTCGGCCAGCCGGCGCAGCCGGATAGCGGAGCCGCACCATCAGCAGGTCGATCGCTTCCCGCATGGTCGTTGCCGTCACTCCGGCGCAGACGATCAGGTCGCCGTCGAGCAGCAGTGTGCCTTCGGCGGCGGCCTGCCAGCCCGGAGTGGACTCGGGCGGCGCCGTGAGGCGGGTGCGGACGCGGCGCACCGCACGCGGTGCCGCGCGGCACATGTCGCGGAGCCGGTCGAAGGCGTAGACGCGATCGACCGACGCGACGGGTCCCTCGATGATCTCCGTCACGGTTGGGCGCAGCTCGGTGTCGCTCATGGCTGTGATCTCCTGACTGTGGTCACCGGCACGCGGGCCGGCGATGCGACCCGAGTCCCGATCGCGCGACCGAGTCGGATCGCGGTGAGCAGCCTGTGCTCTCGAGCCATGTCCATCACCTCCTGCGCGGCGCTCCGGGTTCGTCGTCGCGCAGTGTGAAGACGGCGGCTGAGACACGCCTGAGAGATCCCTGGGCTCCGCCGTAGACGCTGGCGGTGGCGGGTCTCGGCCGCGCGGAGCCGGCCGTCCTCGCCGACGAGCCCGCCGGAGGCGGACCCGCTACTTGCTCACGAGCGCGTCGATGGCGTCGAGGTGATGTTGCCGCTCCGCCTCGGGGAGGAAGGACGCGACGAACGAGTTGCGCGCCACCTGGATCATCTGGTCCGCGGTCAGGCCGAGCGCGGCTGCGGTGTCGATGTAGTTGTCGGCGACGTATCCGCCGAAGTACGCGGGATCGTCGGAGTTGATCGTCACGAGCAGGCCGCGGTCGAGCAGCTCGCCGAAGTTGTGGTGCTGCAGGTCGGGGAACACGCGGAGCTTCACGTTGGAGAACGGGCAGACCGTGAGCGGCGTCTGCTCCGCCACGAGGCGCTCGACGAGCCGGTCGTCCTCCGTGCACCGCACGCCATGGTCGATGCGACGAACGTCGAGAAGGTCGAGCGCCTGCCAGATGTACTCGGGCGGGCCCTCCTCGCCCGCATGCGCGACGGCGAGGAATCCCTCGGCTCGGGCGCGGTCGAAGACGTCACGGAACTTCTCGGGTGGGTTGCCCGGCTTCGCCGGAGTCCAGCCCGACGGCCACGATCGCGTCGCGGTACGGGAGCGCAGCCTCGAGCGTCGCCATCGCAGCCTCGGCGCTGAGGTGACGCAGGAAGCACATGATCAGACGTGACGTCACCCGCAGGTTGCGTTTCGCCGTCCTCGAGCGCTCGGGTGATGCCCTCGATCACCGTCCCGAACGCGACGCCTCGGTCCGTGTGTGTCTGCGGATCGAAGAAGATCTCGGCGTGCCGCACGCCCTGGCCCGCCGCCCGCAGGAGATACGCCCACGTCAGGTCGTAGAAGTCGCGCTCGGTGACGAGGACGCTGCACGCGGCGTAATAGATGTCGAGGAACGACTGGAGATCCTCGAACACGTACGCACGCCGCAGCGCTTCCTCGTCCTCGTAGGGCAGCTCGACCTGGTTGCGCTGCGCCAGCGCGAACGCCAACTCGGGTTCGAGCGTCCCTTCGATGTGCAGGTGCAGCTCGGCTTTCGGAAGATCGACGAGCAGCTCCCGCATCGAGGGCTTACCCGCCCTCGGCCATGGCTGCCGCGCGCTTCGCCATCTCGTCGGGCGGGACGTCCTCGACGTGGGTCGCGACGCTCCACCGGTGCCCCCACGGGTCCTCGAACTGACCGGACCGGTCGCCGTAGAACTGGGTCTCGACCGGCCTGATCTCCTTGGCACCCGCCTTGATCGCGGCGTCGAAGGTCTTGTCGACGTCCTCGACGTAGACCGCGATCGTCACGGGTGAGCCGCCGATCGCCTTCGGGCCGACGTAGCCCATGTCCGGATATTCGTCTGCGAGCATCACCACGGAATCGCCGAACTGGATCTCGGCGTGGCCGACCTTCCCGTCGGGGCCGCCCATGCGCATGCGCTCGGTTGCGCCGAGCACCTGCGTGTAGAAGTCGATGGCCTGCGCGGCCCCGTCGACGACGAGGGACGGGCTCACCTGGGGGTAGCCGTCGGGGATCGGCTTCACGGAAGGGCTCATCTTCGGACTCCTTCATTCATGTAGGGGAACGTATGTTCGCAGCCTAACGACGGGCAGATGGCGCCGCAAGAGGAGACTCGCACGGCAGGACGCCTCACGCGTTCCGGCTCGCTCGTTGCTCGATCTCGTGCGCGAGCTGTCGCCCGATCGGCTGTTGCGCCTCCTCGGCGAGGTGGGCGACGAGCCCGGCGGTGCGCGCGATGAGCACGAAGCCGCGGACGCTCGCCGGCGGGACGCCGAGGTCGACGAGCGCGGCGCCGCCGGCGCCGGCGCCGTTGATCGGCAGGTGCTTGCCGGTCGCTTCTTCGTGCACGGCGGCGACGAGCGCGAGCAGGCGGAGGTGCGGGCCGAGCAGGCCCTCCTCCGCCGCGAGCTCGTAGAGGCGGGGCGTGCGCGGGTCCTCGGCGCGTGTGCACGGGATGCCCGAGCCCCGGCACCCGCGCGCCGGCCTCGACGCCGCGCCTCGACCGCGATCTCGGCGATGCGCCGCAGCGCACGCGTCGTCGGTCCCTGCTCGTCGTGCTCGTCGCAGCGCGTCGGCGAGGAACTGCGCGGTGTCGCCGGCCGGGCCGAGGAACACGCTGCCCGCGCCGAGCAGGCCGGCGGCGACCGCGCCCTGGATCGCCTCGGGCGCGCCGGTGTAGGTGAGGCGGGCGGCGAGCGCGCTCGGCGTGAGGCCGTGGTCGGCGAGCGACACGAGCACGGCGTCGAGGATCCGGCGCTCGCCCGGCGGTCGGCTCGCGCCGCGTCGACGAGGAGGTACGCGAGCTCGGTGAGCGTGAGCCGGCCCATGATCTCGCCGGGCAGGTCGCGGCCCGCCACGGTGATGCGGTCGGGCGTCGGACCGACCCGATCCACGTGCGCAGCCAGTCGCGACTCGGTCGTGATCGGGCGAGTGTCGCGCGTCAGCTCGAATGTCGACCTCGGTCGGGCGTGCGCTCGACGGGCAGCTGGTGCTTGGCCAGGCGGCCGGTCGGCGTGTGCGGCAGCTCGTCGACCACCTCGAAGTAGCGCGGCACCTTGAACCGGGCGAGCTGCTCGGCCGGCGAACGCGTGCAGCGCGGCGAGGTCGACGGTTCGCCCCGGCGTCGCGGTCGACGAACGCCTTCACGTCCTCCTCCGACAGCTCCGACGGCACGCCGATCACCGCGGCCTCGGCGACATCGGGATGGCGCTCGAGCGCGGCCTCGACCTCGGCCGGCGACAGGTTCTCGCCCCGCCGCCGGATCACCTCCTTCTTGCGCCCGACGAACGTGAACGTCTCGTCGCCGTTGTCGCGTGACGAGGTCGCCGGTGCGCAGCCAGCCGTCGACGAGCACCGCGGCGGTCTCGTCGGGCATCTCGTAGTAGCCGCGCATGATCGCCGGGTTGCGCAGCTCGAGCTCGCCGACCTCGCCCGCGCCGACCGGCTGCCCCGTCGTCGATCACACGCGCGTCGTTGACGTGGCCGAGCGTCGGGATGCTGGCGCGCCGAGCCGAGCGTGCCGTACGGCCGCGTCCCGTGCCGCCAGATCGAGGCCGTACGGCGATCTCGGACAGCGCGTAGCCGCACACGATCTCGAAGCCGAAGCGCGCCTCGATCTCCAGCTGGCGCTCCCGCTCGGGCGACGGGCCCGTGTAGCAGAGCCGCAGCGGGTTGTCGGCGTCGTCGGGTCGCTCGGGCTGGCGCATGAGGATCTCGAGCATCGCGCCGATGGAGTTGAACTCGGTCGCCCCGTACCGGCGGGCGGCGTCGAGGAAGCCGCTCGCGGAGAACGCCGGGCAGCAGCACGAGGCTCGCCCGGGCCGCGACCGACCCGAGCGTCGAGTACGCCGGCGCGTTGATGTGGAACAGCGGCAGCGAGGTCATGAGCCGGTCGTCGGCCGTGAGCTGCATCCAGTACGGGAAGCCCTCGCCCGCCATCACGTAGGCGAGGTGGGTCTGCATGACGAGCTTCGAGCGGCCCGTGGTGCCCGACGTCGGGATCATGACCGCGACGTCGCGTTCGTCGACGTTCGCCGGGCCGCGGCCGTCGGGGGCGGCAGTGAAGAGCTCACCGACGTCGACGCGCGGCGGCATCCCCGACGAGTGGCGCAAGGTCGTCGTCGGTGACGATCAACCTCGGCGTCGGCCTGCTGCACGAAGCCGGCGAGCTCGGCGCGTGAGCTCTTCGGGTTGACCGGGACCTGGACCGCACCGACCTCCATGAGCGCGAGCCAGGTGAGCAGGTAGTCGGCTGTGTTGCGGGCCGTGACGAGCACCCGGTCGCCCGGACCGACGCCCGCGGCTCGGAGCGCGCCGGCGGCGCGCTCGATCTGGTCCATCGCCTGCGAGTACGTGATGACGCCGCTCGCCGGCGAGCAGCCAGGTGCTGTCCGGCGGCGGCCTCGACCGCCCGCGCGGAACAGCGTGGGGATCGTTCGCTTCAATTGATCAGTTCGGGAAGAACAGGTCCCGGAACTCGCCCGCCAGCTTCTCGTCCCCTGCGGGCGGCCCCACCGTTCATGCGCCCGTCTCCCAAGAGGGAACGCGATCCGGCCCCTCGACGAGCGGCGGGACTTCGCGTGGAACACGCGCCGGGTGATCGCGGTACTGCAGCGGGTGCTGCATGACGGGGCCGCCGTCTGGGCCGTCCACGACGGTGCCGCGGCTGCGGAACGGCTGCGCGCGCCAGCATCTCCGTCTGCGAGAGCACCGGCGACACCGGGACACCCGCCGACGCCAGCTCGTGCACGAGGTCGTCGCGGTCCCGCTCGGCGATCGCCTCCTCGATCCGTTCGCCAGCCCGGTCCCGAGTGCGAGGCGCTCGCCGAACGACAAGTGCCGCGGCATCGTCCAGACCCGACGTGCGCACGAGGCCGGACCAGAAGTGGTCCTCGCTGATCACCCCGAGCGCGATCCAGCCGCCGTCCGCCGTCCGGAACGTCCCGTACCCCGGGACCTGCCCGCCCACGGCCTGGCCGTCCGGGAGCGTCAGCGGCGGCACCGCGCCGATCCAGCTGGCGAGCATGTCGGTCATGGAGACGTCGATCGACTCGCCCTTCGCCGGTGCGCGACCGCCGCACGAGCGCCGCGCACACTGCCAAGGCCGCGTACACGCCCGCCGGCGAGATCGGCGATGGGCGGTCGGGGCACGACGGGGTCGTCGCCGGGACTGCGCGGCTCGAGTGTCGCCGCCCACGACTGGTAGTTGACGTCGTGGCCGGGCTGGTCGGCGAGCGGCCCGTGTTGCCCGTACCCGGAGATGGAGCAGTACACGACGTTCGGGTTCACCCGGCGCACGCTCTCGTCGTCCACGCCGAGGCCGCGCACGACGCCGGGTCGGAAGCCCTCGACCACGACGTCGGCTCCTCACCGCCGCTTCGAGCACCGCGTTCCGCCCGGCCGCGCTCCTTCAGGTCGACGGCCGCGCTCGCGCTTCCCGCTGTTGAGCACCGCGAACAGCGTCGGGAAGACCCGCATCGGGTCGCCGCCGGGCGGCTCGATCTTCACGACATCGGCGCCGAGCTCGACGAGCAGCTGCGTCGCGTACGGCCCCGGACGCCAGATGCTGAGGTCGAGCACGCGGACGCCGGCCAGCAGACCGTGCGGGTCGCCCTCGTTTCCCACGCCGACACGATAAGCGCAGCGAGCACATCGGTACGGCGAAAGGACGCCGGTTAGCGTTGGCCGGTGCCAGCCGGACGGATCTCGCTCAGCCGGTTCGCGACCCTTGGGCTCCTCGTGCTCTCGGCCGCAGCCACGGGCCTGCTCGTGCTCCGCGAGGAGTCGCTGACTCCGTACCAGATCCTCGCAGTGCTCCTCGTCGCCTTCGCCACCCTCGCGCTCGTCGTCGCGCTCAAGCCCTTCCGCCGATGGCTGAGCATCCCCGTCGTCTTGGTCCTGAGCGGCGGGCTGCTCGTCGGGTCGGCGCTTGCGCCCGTCAAGTCGAGCAACGACCTGTGGGCGTACGCGATGTACGGCCGGACAATCGTGCAGCACCACGAGAACCCGTACGTGCACCCACCTTCCGACTTCCCCGACGACCCGTTGTTCCATCACATGGACGTGTACTGGCAGGGGACGACCGCCCGGTACGGCCCCGTGTTCATCGGCATGACCGCAGGCATCGCGGCGGTCGCGACCGATCACCCACTGCCGACCCGCCTCGCGTACCAGCTCCTCGCCGGGCTCGCGGTCTTCGTCGCTTTGGTCATCATCGCCCGCTGGACTCGCAACGCGGCCGCGGTGGCCCTGGTCGGCCTGAACCCAGCGACCGCGTACATGGTCGTCAACGCGGGCCACAACGACGCGCTCGTCGGCCTCGGGATCCTGGTCGGAGTCGTGCTCGCCGACCGCGATCGGCCGAACCTCGCCGTCCTCGCCTTCACGCTGGCGGCACTCGTCAAGGCGACAGCGGGGTTCGCGCTCCTCGCCTACCTCGCGTGGTTGGCGTACCGCCGCGGCCCACGCGCGCTGCTGCGACCCGTCGGGGTGGCGCTGGCAGTGACGCTGCCGACGCTGCTCCTCGCCGGCCCCCGTGACGTCGTGAACCCGCTCCTTGGCGCACGCGACACGATCCTGCCCCACTCACCGTGGAACCTGGTGGCGCCCAACGGCATCAGGAAAGCGATCGGGTACGGCTACGAGCAGCTGGGCTCACAGGCCCACCTGTCGTTCTACTCACTCGTCGTCGTTCTCGCCGTGGCCGCGATCTTCGTGGCGAGCCGGCTGAAGGAGTCGACGCCCATCTTCATCGTCATCGGGGCGTTGCTCGCCTACATGTTCGGATCCGTGTACACCGCGCCGTGGTTCGCGGCGTGGGTGTTCCCGGTGCTCGCGCTGCGCTGGCGGTGGCGCGTCTCTCTGTACGGGTTCGCATTCTTCGCTCTCGTCATGATCGAGGACCGGTTCCTTCACTCCATGTACGTCCCGCTCTTCTTCCACGCGCACACGTTCCAGGTGCTGCTCACGAACTGGGTCAAGACCGTGACGATGCTCGCCGGCATCGGCGGCATCATCGTGCTCCTGCGCTACCGGCGGCCCGGCTCGTCGCCCGGTGAGGACGACGGCGGGCTCGAGCGAGAGGAACCAACGGCGGCGGCGGCCGCCACCGCGTGAGCACGGACGGCGCGGTGAAGGTCGCAGTCGTCGGGCACGTCGAATGGATCGAGTTCGCCCGCGTCGAGCGCGTGCCCGCTCCCGGTGAGATCGTGCACGCCCTCGAGTCGCTGGGAGGAACCGGGAGGCGGCGGCGCCGTGGCGGCGGTCCAGCTCGCCCGGCTCGCCGGCGGGTGCCTGTTCCTCACCGCTTTGGGCGACGACGAGCACGGACACCGCGCCGCGCGAGAGCTCACGGCGTTGGGGGTGCGGGTCGAGGCGGCGTGGCGCCCCGAGCGACAGCGGCAGGCGTTCGTGTTCACGGACGCGCACGCCGAGCGCACCATCACCGTCATGGGCGACCGGGTCGGGCCCCGTGGTAACGACCCGTTGCCGTGGACCGAGCTCGACCACGTCGACGGTGTCTACTTCACGGCAGGGAACGCCGACGCGGTTCGTCGGGCACGGGCGGCACGCACCCTGGTGTCGACGGCGCGCACGATCGAGCCGCTGGCCCGGGCCGGAGTCCAGATCGACATGCTCGTGTCGAGCAGTCGCGACGTCGGTGAGCGCTACACGCCCGGCGACATCGACCCGCCCCCACGCCTCGTCGCCCGCACTGCCGGTGCCGCCGGAGGCTGGGTCGAGGCGGTCGACGGCGCGAGAACACAGTGGACCGCCGCGCCGCTCCCCGGCCCGCCGGTCGACGCCTATGGCGCGGGCGACTGCTTCGCCGCCGGTCTCACGTACGGGCTGGCAGCCGGTCGCTCGCCCGAGGAGGCCCTCACGATCGGCGCGCGGTGTGGCGCGGCATGCGTGACGGGTCGCGGCCCGTACGCCGGTCAGCTCCGCGGCGACGGCTGACGGCGGCGCGCTTCGGCCGGGGATGCCCTCGATCGTCGAGACGCGTACGTCCTCGTCGACGCTCACTCGAAGGACCGCAGAAGCCGGCGGGTCAGTAGTGCGATGCGCTCAAGCGGGGAAGGCGCCCAATCCCAAACGCTCCCGCACCTCGGGTCGGCGCAACGGGGGAAGCGTCTTCGGCGGCTGACGCCGGGGCGGGACCTCCGCGAGCAGCTGCTCGGTGATGGCCGCCACCTCGAGGGCAGCATCCTCCATGCGTTCGGCGAACGCCGCACTCGGCTTCGCGATCCCGCTCACCTTCCGGATGTACTGCCGGGCGGCGGCTTCGATCTCTTCACGTGTCGCGGGAGGCTCGAGCCCGCGCAGCTCGGTGATGTTTCGGCACATGCACGCAGCCTACGTCCGCGACAAGGCCCGGCCTGACCGACGGCGGGAACCGCTCAGCCCGCCTCTTTGAGCTCGGTGGCGAGGCGGCCGGCTTCGGCGAGATCGGTAGCAGCCGCCGCCTCGATGCGCCGAGCGGCGTCCGGCGTGTACTCCTCTCCATAGACCGCACCGGGCCGGTGCGGCGCCTCGAGGAGCGAGATCGTCGCCCAACCACCGAGGTCGACGGGCTCGAACCCGCTGTCGCGGACGAGGGTCGCCGCGACCTCCTTCGCTGCATCGTCCTCCCCGCCGAAGAACATCGCGACGGGCTTGGAGTGGCGCCCGTCGCCCACCTCGGCCTGGAAGCCCACGGTGTACGTGTTGAACGCCTTGACCAACCGGCTCGTCGCGAAGCGATCCGCGTTGTGCTCGGCCGCCGATGCCTCGCTGAAATCGTGCGCGACACCGCCGGCCGCGTACTGATTGGTCGTGTCGATCAGCACCTTGTCGCCGGGGTGCACGTCGTTGGCGACCGCGTCGAGCGTCGGCCAGGGAACCGAGACGACGACCACGTCCCCGTGTTCGACGGCGTCCCCGACCGAGCCCCACCGGGCGCCGATCGCGTCTGCCATCTCGGCAAGCTCGTCGCGGTCCCGCTTGAAGCTGAGGAGCACGTCGTGACCCCGCCGAACCCACTGCGCGGCGAGGTTGCCGCCGATCCGTCCCGCGCCGACGATGCCGATCTTCATCCTTCGACGCTCCTACGCGACGCGCTCGAGGATGACGACCGGGATCGTGCGATCGGTCCTCTTCTGGTAGTCGGCGAACACGGGAACGTCCTCGGGTCTGCAGACGCCAAATCCGGTCCCGCTCGTCGGGGAGCGCGACTCTCGCATCGGCCTCGAACCGATCGCTTCCGACCTCGACCGTGACCCGCGGGTTCGCCCGGACGTTGTAGAACCACTCGGGATTGGTCGGCGAACCGCCCTTGGTCCCGAACACGACGAGCCGGTCGCCGTCGCGACGGTACACAAGCGGTTTCACGCGAGCTGCGGCCCGTCTTGGCGCCGGTGGTATGGAGCAGCAGGAGCGGCGCGCCTTCGAACGGGCCGCCCACCTTCCCGCCGTTCGCCCGAAACTCGTCGATGATCTTCTCGTTGAAGTCGTCGGCGGCTGCCACGGCACAATGAACCCACCACGCTGTCGAGGTATTCCGAGGAGCGACCATGGCCCGAGGACGACTTTCCCGCGCCCGAGCACGACTTCCTGCTCACGCACTTCCTCGTGGTCTCGGACATGGACCGGTCACGCGAGTTCTACCGGTCCATGCTGGGCGGCACGGTGGTCAACGAACGGAGCCCGGTGATCATGCGGGTCGCCAACTCGTGGCTGATCTTGAACGAAGGGGGCGGGCCGACCGACGACAAGCCCGACGTCATCCTCGAGACGCCACCGGATCCGAACCGCACCAGCGCCTTCCTCAACATCCGCGTCGCCGACATCGCCGCCGTGTACGACGAATGGCGCCGCAAGGGAGCCGAGTTCCTCACCGAGCCCAAGGATCACGGGCGCGAGATCCGCGCGTACGTGCGCGACCCCGACGGGCACCTCATCGAGGTCGGTCAGTCCACCGGCATCCTCGACCGGTCGTGAACACTGTCGCACTAGGTGCCGGCGCAGAACCCGGCCTTGTCGGTGTGGTACGTCCCGTCGGCGCACCGCACGTCCGGGTTGTCGTGCGAGAACACCCCGAGCGGGCTCTCCCACGACGGCACGACCCAGGCGTGCACCATGTACCCCGTCGTCTTCAACAGGCTGCCCTGCGCACGCCGTCGCACTGCGCCGCGGTGACGTCCTGGTCGGCCGGGAACGGCGCCTCGATCCCGCCGGGGCCGCTCTTGATGCACACGTTGCTGTGGCGGTGCCAGTGGTCGTTCGGCCCCGCGAAGCCCTCGGGCGCCGTCTCGCCCAAGCCGTAGTACATGAGGCCGATGATCTGCGACGTCGGGACTCGTGCCGTCGTAGATGAGCGCAGGTCGGCTTGGCCGGATCGAACGACCCCGATCCGGTCAAGCCCCCGTACGAGATGTAGTGCGCGCCGCTCCCGGGCGCGAACCCGCCGGCGACGCGGTAGCCGGCCGCGGCATCGCGTCGGTGACCGTCGGGTAACGGAGGGCGAAGTCCCGGGCCTCGCTGAGTTGCATCTTGAGCGTCGTGCGCGTCGTGGCGTCGAGCGGCTGATCGGGTTGCGACTCCGCCGTCACGTCCGCGGCCTTGACGCCCTTGACTTGCTGCCCGTTCAGTGTTGTCACGCCGTGCTGGTGACCGGACACGAGCCGAGCCGTGATCGTGACCGGACGCGGCCGCGCTGTGCGTGTCAGCCTCCGCCGGCCTCGCCTGGTGGTGCGACGACGCCAGCGCCGGGCGTGAATGCCAGCGACGAGACCACGGCGACGCCGAGTCCCGCGATCGCCGAAGACGGGGACGGCGACCGCCGGGCGCACCTGGCGCTGCGCCATCGCCGGCCGGACGAGCGACGGCGAGTGCCAGCGCCACGATGCCCGAGCTCACAGGCCGACGACAACGCGTCGGACCAGCCGACGCTCTCCGGCGTCCAGGCGTCGGGCCGATCGGGCACTCCCCAGACCCGGGACACCGCCCAGACTCCGAGGATCCCCGCGTTCAGGATCACCCCCGCCGTCAGCATCTCCGCGTCGGCCGCAGCACGACCGCGACCGCCCACGAGAGCTGCAGCCACGCGATGACGGCGAAGAACGTGCCGTGGGCCCACGACACGTCGTAGTGCTCACCGCTCACCGCGAAGTGGATCACTCCGGCTCCGAGCGACAAGGCTGCAAGAAGCCAACGAAGGTAGCGACCGACCGTGCGCTCGTTCGTCGTCATGACTCCCCCCGGGGTCAATCCCGCCCGTGCACCGGCGTGTGGGGATCGTTGCCTTGCGGTCGTTCCGACGTCAACGCCTCGTTCAGGACATTCTCAGGATTGCCGATGAAACTGGGAGAAATGCGAATTCTGGTGGTGGACGACGAACCGGCCGTTCGCCGGTCGGTGCGCAGCGCCCTCACGCTGGAAGGCTACGAAGTGCGGCTCGCGAGTGAAGGGGCCGAGGCGCTCGACGTGCTGGCGTCCGAACGCGTCGACGCGATCGTGCTCGACCTGCTGATGCCGGGCCTCGACGGGCTCGAGGTCTGCCGGCGACTCCGCGCCGATGGCGATCCGACCCCCGTCCTGATGCTCACCGTGCAGGAACCTCGTCTCCGATCGGGTGGCCGGGCCTCGACGCCGGCGCCGACGACTATCTGACGAAGCCGTTCTCGCTCGACGAGCTCCTCGCCCGCATGCGCGCCCTCCTGCGGCGAGCTTCGACGGGAACGGGCGAGGTCCTCCGCTTCGCCGATCTGACCCTCGACGTCGACACCCGCGAGGCGTACCGGGCGACCGCCTCATCAGACTGACCCCGACGGAGTTCTTCCTCCTCGAGCTCATGCTCCGGTACCCGCGCCGGGTCCTGACCCGTGAGTTCATCTTCGACCGCGTCTGGGGCTACGGCACGAAGCCGACCTCCAACTCGCTCGAGGTGTACGTGGGGTATCTGCGCAGAAAGACCGAGGCCGCCGGAACGAGCCGCGCCTCGTCCATACGGTCCATCGCGTCGGCTACGTGCTCCGCGAACAATGAGCTTCCGCGTCCGCCTCACGCTGCTCTGCGTGCTCGCGGTGGCCGTCACCGTGGTCCTGGCCTCGATGGTCTCGTACTTCGCCGTGAGCAATCGACTGCACGACCAGACCGACAACTCGCTGCGCGCCGACACCACTCGGCTCGCCAAGCTCCCGAACCCCGAGGTCGCACTGCCGTACTTCGGCCTTCCGACTCCGAACGCCCGCGACTACATCCGAGTCACGTTCTGCGGACGGCAGCAGCAAGTCCCCCCCGAACCAGCCCATGGCCATCCCCCGGAGCCGAACCGACGTGGCGATCGCCCGGGGCGACATCCTGGTTCGAGTTCCGGGACGCGGACGTGAACGGCCAGCATCTTCGCGTCGCCAGCACGACCGCGGGCGACGGGAAGTCGGTGCAGTTCGCCCAGGACGTCGACGACGTCGATGCGACGATCACCGATTTGGGCACCACGCTGCTGATCGTCGGTGGCTTGAGCATCCTCGTGGCAGCGTTGCTCGCGCTTGGCGTCGCCCGCGCGAGCCTCCGACCGGTGGCCCGGCTCACCCGGGCCGCCGAACGGGTGGCGAACGACCCAGGACCTCGCGGCGTCGATCGACGTCCGCCGGCGCGACGAGCTCGGTCGCCTCGCGTCCAGCCTCAACGCGATGCTGGCGGCGTTGAACACGTCGCGGGAACAGCAACGTGAGCTCATCCGCGACGCCAGCCACGAGCTCCAGACGCCGCTGACGAGCCTGAGGACGAACGTCGAGCTCCTTGCCGGGCAACCCGGCATGCCCGAAACCGGAGCGGCGCCGGCTCCTCACCGACGTCTCGCAGCAGTGCGCGGAGTTGACCGCGCTCATGGACAACCTGGTCGAGCTCGCCCGCGACACGGACACCCCGACGGAGGAGATCGGCGACATCGACCTCGATCGACTGGTGACGCGACGGCGGTCGATCGGGCGCGGTTGCGCGCTCCTGACGTCATCATCGAGCTCGATCTCGAGCCCACGCGCGTCGAGGGCCGCCGCCAGCAGCTCGAGCGGGCGATCGTCAACGTGCTCGACAACGCCTGCAAGTGGAGCCCGCGAGGAGGGAACGTCGACGTGGGCCTGCACGACGGCACGATCACCGTTCGCGATCACGGTCCCGGGATCGACGCCCAGGACCTCCCCCGCGTCTTCGACCGCTTCTACCGAGCGCCCGGCCGCACGCGCGATGCCCGGTTCGGGCCTCGGGCTCGCGATCGTTCGCCGGGTCGTCGACGATCACGGTGGCAGCGTGACGCTCGAGCCCGCTCCCGGCGGCGGGACGATCGTGCGCATCCATCTTCCGACGGCCGGCGTCGACTACGGCCCGTTCGACCGTAGGTCGAGCGGCCGGTCATCGGCTCCGGAGCAGGCCCTCGGCCCTGAGCTGCCGGGCGAGCCACCGCCACACGAGCTTCGACCCGTCGGGTGACAAGTGCGTCCCGTCCGGGTCGCGCGCATTCACGCCGTCGACGGTCGGCGTGTACGCGCCCTTCGGGACACAGGAAGGCATGGAGGTCCACGAGCGACACACGAGCCGAGTGGGCCTTCGCATACGTGCGGAGCACGTCGTTCATGGCCCGAAGGCGCGCCGGGTCGGAACGCTCGGGAATGCCGTCGAGTCCGCTGTCGGGCTGCCCGAAGCACGGTGACGTCAGCAGCACGACCCGCGCCCCCGCGCGCTCGAGCACGTCGGTCGCGGTATCGAGCTGATGGGTCATGTACACCACCCAGGCGTCGGTGCCCGACCGGCAGGATGTTGCCGTCGATCCGATGATCCACGACGTCCCAGGCGCCGACCAACACGACCGCGACCGACGGTTGGTACTCGTCGACGGTCTTGCGCCAACGCAACGGCCAGCCGCTGCACTCCTCGTTCGTCGCCAGGTCGTTGCCGTCGCTGTGCGCCGTCCCGCCAGTGAGGCCACACCCGAGGGTGGCCTCGGTGCGCATCTGCACGCCCCGCGTGTCCTGCTTCGGGTCGAGCCAGTATCCAAGCGTGAGTGCCACCGAGTCGCCGGCGATGAGCACCCTGGGCACGACGACCTGATTGGGACGGGTGACGGGGGTCGGGGCCGACGACTCGCCCGGCGGCGTGCTCGAGACCGCTGACCGTGGACACGCGTGCTTCCCGCGATGACGCGACCACCGCGACGAGCGTGACGGACGCCGTCACGCCGAGGAACGATGTGAGCGCGATCGTGCGGGGCCGGCCCAAGGTGCGGTGGCGGATCGGCTGCTCGACCAGACGGTACGAGACCAGCGCGAGGGCGAAGGTGACCGCAAGCCGGAGGACGAGGAGCGGGACGTCGTCCAGGCCGGTACGCGCCGGTGTCAGGTACACGTACACGGGCCAGTGCCACAGGTAGACGCCGTACGAGATCCGTCCGATGGCGCGGAGCGGCGCGATGGAGAGCAGCGGCCCGAGGATCGGCGAGTACGGCCGGGTGGCGGCGGCGATGAGTGCGGCGACGGCCAGTCGCCTCGACGAGGAACCCGCCGGAGTACAGCCATGTCGATGTGTCGGCGACGTGCGTCCAGAGCCATCCGAGATACCCGAGGGCGACGATGCCGGCGATCTCGAATGCGATCAGGCTCGCCGTGGCGTCGCCTGTCGGGGTCGCCGCCGGCGGGCGCATGTCACGAGGAAGGCGAGCGCCGCGCCGAGCAGCAACGCCTGCGCGCGCGTGTCGGTGCCGTAGTACACCCGGGACGGGTCCGCCGAGTCGAAGAACACCGCCATGAGCACTGCCGACCCGATCGCCAGCGCGGCCGTCAAGCCGATCACCCCCACCGGCGTCCTCGGGTCAACCGCACCATGAGCACCAACGCGAGCGGCCACACGAGGTACCACTGCTCTTCGATGCCGAGCGACCACGTGTGCCGGAGCGGCGACGGCGTCGCAAGCTTGGCGAAGTACGACGATTCGAACAGCTGACGCCAGTTGGCGACGTACAGCAGCGAGCCGAACATGTCGCCGCGGATGCGGCCGAGCTCGTCCGGACGCGCGACGAACACGGCGTACGCGCCGACGGCGATGACGACGAGGACGAGCGCGGGAAGCAGCCGGCGCGCGCGGCGCACCCAGAACGCCCGAAAGTCGATCCGGCCTCGGGTTCGCCACTCGTCGACGAGCAGCGAGGTGATGAGGAAGCCGCTCAGCACGAAGAAGGCGTCGACGCCCGAGGAAGCCTCCCGGCGCCCAGCTCACGCCGGCGTGGTACAGCAGCACACCGAGCACCGCGAGCGCCCGGAGCCCGTCGAGCGCGGGCTGGTACGTGAACGACGGCGTCCGGTCGCGGTCGTCGGCCTGCGCGAGCAAGTTGCCCGGACTGTTCGGGCTGTTCGGCTTCCGGCTCGGCGAGCGAGACCGTCGTGTGCACCCACGACTGATAGCGCCAAGGTCCGTGAAAGGCGTGAAAGCGACATGAAGGACATCTGAGAATGGCCCGTTCCCCCGCCGACGACCGCCGGCGCCGGTTACTACGGTGCCCGCCATGCGAGCAGTCCTCTGTCGCCAGTACGGGCCGCCCGAGTCGCTGACGGTCGAGGACGTCGACGATCCGACCGCCGGTGACGGTCAGGTCGTCGTCGACGTCAAGGCCTGCGCGGTGAACTTCCCCGACGTCCTCATCATCCAGAACCTGTACCAGTTCGAGCCGCCCCTCCCCTTCTCGCCGGGCGCCGAGATCGCGGGCGTCGTGAGCTCGGTCGGCCCCGGCGTCGACCGCGTCTCGGTCGGCGATCGGGTCTTTGCGTCAACCGGCTGGGGTGGTCTCGCCGAGAAAATCGCGGTGGATGCTCGTTCGCTGATCCCGATTCCCGACGGCATCGACTTCGCGCCCGCGTCGTCATTCCTCTATGCCTACGGCACGTCTCACTACGCGCTGAAGGATCGTGCGCACGTCGAGCCCGGCGAGACCCTCGTCGTGCTCGGCGCCGCCGGTGGTGTAGGCCTGGCCGCAGTCGAGCTCGGCGCCCTGATGGGCGCGACCGTGATCGCGGCCGCGTCGAGCGACGACAAGCTCGAGCTCTGCCGCGAGTACGGGGCCGCAATGACGATCAACTACGCCACCGAGGACCTGAAGTCGCGGATCCGCGAGCTGACCGGCGGCGCCGGCGCCGACATCGTGTACGACCCGGTCGGTGGCCAGTACAGCGAGCCTGCTCTGCGCGCCACCGCCTGGGAGGGTCGCTTCCTCGTCATCGGGTTCGCGGCCGGCGAGATCCCGGCGATCCCGTTGAACCTGACGCTGCTCAAGGGCTGCGACATCGTCGGAGTCTTCTGGGGCGCGTTCGTCGGCCGGGAGCCCGAGCGTCATCGCCGGAACGTCGAGGAGCTGATCGGGTGGTGGCGCGACGGCAAGCTGCGCCCGCACGTGTCCTCGACCTATCCGCTCGACCGCGCCGCCGAGGCGATCCGGGAGCTCGCCGACCGCAAGGCGAAGGGCAAAGTGGTCGTCACGGTCGGCGACAGCTGATCCCCCGCAAGCGAACCCAACGTGCCGGAGGCGACGCCGTATCGGGTTCTGCTGGTGTCCGGAAGCCTGCGCGCCAACTCGATCAACACGGCCGTGCTTCGGACCGCTCGTGTCGTGGCACCGCGTGGGATCGCCGCCGTCTTCTACGGACGTCTCTCGGACCTCCCGCACTTCAACCCTGACGACGACGTCGAGCCGCTCCATCCGGAGGTCGCCGAGTTGCGCGCCGCTGTTCGGGGGACCGACGCCGTGCTGTTCTCGACGCCGGAATACGCCGGAGCACTTCCCGGCTCGTTCAAGAATCTGTTGGACTGGATCATCGGCGACGACAAGGCCGGCTCGATCTACGAGAAGCCGGTTGCATGGATCAACGCGTCCGCTCATGGCGCGGTGAACGCCGTCGACTCGCTGCGCACGGTTCTCGGCTATGCCCACGCCTCGATCATCGACGCGGCTTGCGTCGATATACCGATCACCCGAGCTGCGATCGGTGACGATGGACTCATTGCCGACGCCTCGACCCGGGACACGATCAAGGGCGTGCTGGCGACCTTGGAACGTTCGCGCGCCGGCGAAGGTGAGCGTCCGGCCCCGAGCTCGTGAGGCTCACCATCCACCCCTGCGGTCGGTTGGGCCGGCCGCGATGAATCCGAATCGAATACGACGTCTACACCACCAACCGAGAAGGGGGAGCTGCCCATGACCACCAGCGGGCTGTCGACGGCGGGACTGGCTCACCTGCACGACGTCATGTCCGGCCACGTCGCGGCCGGTGAGATGCCGAGTGCTCGTCACGCTCGCGGCCCGGGGCGACGACGTCCACATCGACACCATCGGCTCCCCGTCGTTCGGCGACCGCACGCCCCTCGATCGGTCGGCCATCTTCCGCATCGCGTCGCTCACCAAGCCGATCACCGCGGTGGCGACGATGTCACTGGTCGAGGAAGGGCTGCTGCGCCTGGACCAGCCTGTCGACGACCTGCTGCCCGAGCTCGCCGATCGCCGCGGTGCTGCGCGCCATCGACGCCGAGCTGGACGACACGGTGGCCGCCGACCGCCCCATCACCGTCGAGGACCTGCTCAGCTACCGGCTCGGGTTCGGATCGGTCATGGCGCCGCCCGACAGCTATCCCATCCAGCGGGCCGAGGCCGCGCTCGGCCTCCAGAGCATCGGGGGCCCGCCGTGGCCGCCGGTGACGCACGACGTCGACAGCTGGATGGCGGCCCTCGGCTCCATGCCGCTCATGTACCAACCGGGCGAGCAGTGGCTCTACGGCACGTCGGGCCAGGTGCTCGGCGTGCTGCTGGCCCGAGCGACGGGCAAAGACCTCGAGACCGTGATGCACGAACGCATCTTCGGGCCGCTCGGCATGCGGGACACCGGCTTCACCGTGCCGGCCGGTCAATTGCACCGCCTGACGACGTTCTACGCGCCCGATCCGGAGACCGGTGAGCTCTCCGTGCTCGACGACCCCACGGACAGTTGGTGGAGCACTCCGCCGTCGTTCCCCGACGCCAGCGGCTGGCTGGTCTCGACCGTCGACGACTACTGGTCCTTCGTGTCCATGGTGCTGGCAGGAGGCAGCCTGCGCGGACAGCGCGTGCTCTCCCCCGAGTCGGTCGCGCTCATGACCACGGACCGGCTCTCGAGAGCGCAGCGTGAGTCGTCAGAGCTGTTCCTCGGCGAGGTCGGGAGCTGGGGCCTCGGGATCGCAGTCCCGACGGCGGGGAGCACGGCGCCCCTCCCCTCCGGCTTCGGCTGGGACGGCGGTTCCGGCACGACCTGGCGCTCCAACCCGGGCAGCGGCGTGACGGGGATGGTGTTCACCCAGCGTCAGGCCATGTCGCCGGCGCCTCCGCCCGTGATCGAAGACTTCTGGACCGCGGTCAACGCCGCCACCGTCGGATGACTCGATCTGCCGCGTCTGCAACAGGATTCTCGCCGTGACGACGCGACTCCGGCCTCGCTAGCTGCCGGCGACGGGTTCGAGCGGTCGAGGCTCCTCGGCCACGGCGTCCGGTTCGCCCTCCACTTGAATCCGCGGGAGCCATTCGAGCGCCTTCGGGAACCACCAGTTGCGGTCACCGAGCAGCTCCATCGTGGCCGGGACGAGCACGAGGCGCACCACGGTCGCATCGATGAACACGGCAAAGGCCAACCCGAACCCGATGAGCTTCAGGACCCGCAGGTCGGAGAGCACGAAGCTGCCGAACACGCAGATCATGACGGCGGCGGCGGCGGTGATGAGACGTGCGGTCTTCGCGAGGCCGTGCGCGACTGCATCGGCGTTGTCGTGGGTGCGGTCGTACTCCTCCTTGATGCGGCTGAGCAGGAACACCTCGTAGTCCATCGACAGTCCGAACACGATCGCGAACAGCATCATCGGGACCCACGCCTCGATCGGGCCCTCCTTGCCGATGCCGACGACGTCCTTGAGCCAGCCCCACTGGAAGATCGCGACGATGACGCCGTAAGCCGCGCCGATCGAGAGCAGGTTCATGATCACGGCCTTCAGCGGCACGAGCAGCGAGCGGAACACGAGCATCAAGAGCACGAAGCTGAGGAGCAGGATCGCCAGGAACATGTAGGGCAGGCGTTGCCCGACCGTGTCGGCGAGGTCGACGCCGACGGCGGTCTGGCCGCCGACGTGTGCGTCCAATGTCGATCCGCGCGGTCGAGGTTGGAATCGTGACGTCGCGCAGGCGGTGGACGAGCTCGGTGGTGCTCTGGTCCTGGGGCGACCCCTTGGAGATCACCTGCAGGAGCACTCCCTTGCCGTTCGGGCTCGTGATGGGCGGGCTGACCTGGGCGACACCCGGATCGCGGGCGATCGTGGCGCCGAGGCGCGCCGCCGCGCCGACGTCGGCGGGCGACCGCACCTCGCTTGTGACGAGGAGCGGGCCGTTGAAGCCGGGACCGAAGCCCTGGCTCAACAAGTCGTACGCGCGCCGCGTCGTCAACGACGTCGGGTCGTTCCCCGCGTCGGCCACCCCGAGGCGCAACGAGAAGAACGGCACCGCGAGGACGAGGAGGATCACGAGCCCACCGATCAGCGCCGGCCAGGGCCGCGCTTGCAGCGTACGGCTCCACCGCGTCCAGAAGCTGTTCTCGACCGAACGCCCGCGGCGAGCGCTCGGAAGCGCGAACCGGTCGATCGTGTGACCGGCGAAGCCGAGCACCGCGGGGAGCAGCGTCACCGCGGCGGCCATCACGAACAGCACGGCCAGCGACGCGCCGACGGCCAGCCCACGGATGAACGACACGCCGATCAGGAACAGCCCGAGCAGGGAGATCACGACCGTGCCACCGGCAAACAGCACGGCCCGACCGCTCGTATCGATCGCGTGCACTACCGCGTTCTCGGGATCGCGACCTTCGTGCAAACCTTCGCGGTACCGGGTGCTGATGAAGAGCGCGTAGTCGATGCCGACACCGATGCCGATAAGCGCTGTGACCTGCGGGGCGAACGACGGAACGTCCAAGACTCTCGCGAGCAGGTTGACGAAGGCGAGCCCGATCCCGATGCCGAACAACGCGGTCATGATCGGCATGCCCATCGCGAGCAACGAGCCGAACGCGATCAACAGGATGATGACGGCGGCGAGGATCCCGATCGCCTCGCTCGCGGGCTGCGTCTGCTCTGTGAACATCGAGCCGCCGAGCTCCACCTGCAAACGAGGAGAGTTCGCGTCCTTGGCGATGGTGCGCATATTCGATGCGAGGTCGAGAGGGACGTCGTTCGCCTGGACGTCGAAGAGGATCTCCGCGTACGCGATCTTTCCGTCGCGAGCCACGAAGCGGCTTCCTGCCGGCTCGTACGGCGACGTCACGCTGACGACGTGCGGCTCCTTGCGCAACTTCTCGAAGACGGGCTCGATCTCGTTTCGCACACCCGGCGAGTTGACGTCGCCGGGCCCCTTCACTCTGAAGACGAGTTCGCCGGTGTCGCCCTTCCGCGAGAACTCACGTTTGAGGACGCTGAAGGCGCGGTCGGATTCGGTACCGGGCAGCGAGAAGGTCTTGAGGAGGTCGCCCCCGACCGTCTGGCCGAGCACGCTGATGACGACGAGCGCGATGACCCAGCCGACGACCACGCGTCGGCGGCGGCGGTAGCACCACGCGGCCAGGCGGCGGAGCACGGCCCGAGCCTACGCGTGCCGCGCCGAGCCGCCGACCGGCCCCACCTCTCGAACCTGAGATCCGATCCGGACTAGGTCGTCCTCGTGATCTTCCAGGCTCTCGCTACGGCTCCTGCGTACAGGCCGAGCAGGACGACCACCGAGAGCCGCAGGAGCGCCGAGTTGTCGGGCGAGAACAACAGCCCGATGGCAAACGCCAGTTGCAGCACGTAGACGACGATGCTGGCAATCGGAAAGACGATGTTGGTGGTTCGGACGGGGGACGTGCGGGCCCAGTTGCCGGCACGAATCGCTCCAGGAAGCAGCCGGCTGGTGGTCCACAAGCCGAAGACGGCCATCGCCGCGCTCAAGCCGGCGAAGATGCGCACTTCGTCGGCGAGACCGCCCATGGACACGAAGAAGGCGTTGAGCAGCTGAGCGAAGGCGCTTCCCGCCAGCGCGTCCCTGTTCGTTCTCGCCCGCTGGTCGGACTCCTCTGAATCCACGATCGTGAGAGAGACGAAGAGCAGTCCGATGAACGCCGCCGAAGCGCCTGCGCTGGCGAGAAAGAAGTTCGAGTAACGGTCGAGCACGCGCCCCAGTATGGTCGCGGCCCGATCACATGAACTTGGGACGCGTGAGCAGCGCGGCACTGATGGCCTCGGGACTCGCCGGCGTCGTGATGCCCGGCAGGGTTGGCACCACCCTCGAGCTCGCTGCCGGAACCAAACGCGGCATCGCAGAGACGCGAGCGGGGCTCGGCGGTACCTATGCCGCGCTCGGTGGATGGGCGCTCGTCAGTCGCGATCCCACCGCGCAGGCCGCGGTCGGCGTCACCTGGCTCGGAGCGGCGGCTGCGCGGATGGGCTCGCTCGTGGTCGACCGGCCCAGGACCGACGGCGCGTATTGGGCGTATCTGGCCGTGGAGATCGGCCTCGGCGCGGCCGCCCTGCTCGGCGCACGGCGAGCACGCAGTCGACTGTGAACGCCGTTGAGCGCCTCGAAGCGATCGAGGAGATCAAGCAACTGAAGGCGCGCTACTTCCGTTGCATGGATACGAAGGATTGGGACGGCTTCACGTCGGTGTTCGCGCCCGATGCTCGCATGGACGTGACGGGCGAGTTCTCGGACGACGCGGCCGATGGCAGGGGCGTCACCACCGGAAATCGGGAGATTGCGGCGTTCGTGCGGGCATCGATCGATGAGATGACGACCGTCGCACCACGGTCACACACCCGAGATCGACGTCACGTCATCGACGAGCGCCACCGGCATCTGGGCGATGGAGGACCATCTCTGGTGGCCGGAGGGCTCCCCCATCTCGCGGATGCACGGCTACGGCCACTACCGCGAGACCTACGAGAAGATCGATGGTCGGTGGCTGATCACGTCGACGACGCTCACCCGCCTGCGCACCGACGTGCAGACGAGGTAGCCAAAGCAGGCGGTCCTGCTCGCGCGCGACCATGGCGTGGTTCGCTTTCGCGCGAGTCCTGATCGATGTCACGAGGAGGCCCGGATCAGATGATTGCGGCAAATATCGGTAGCGGTGATGTGCTGCTGTGGCTCGTCGAGTTCTTCCTGTTCCTGATCTATTTCTGGCTCCTGGTCGTCGTCATCGGGGACCTCTTTCGTGATCACGAGCTCTCGGGTTGGGCCAAGGCTCTGTGGGTGCTGTTCCTTGTCGTGGCGCCGATGCTCGGCGTCCTCGTGTACTTGATCTTTCGCGGTCAGGGAATGGGGCGGCGATCGGCTGCGTCTGCTCGTGCGGCCCAAGACCGTTTCGACACCTACGTCCGCGATGCTGCGGGAGGTGGACAGTCACCCACCGAGCAGATCGCGCACGCGAAGTCGCTGCTGGACTCGGGCGCGATCGACCAGGGTGAGTACGACCAACTCAAGGCGAAGGCGCTCGCGTAGACGTCATCGGAGACCGCGTTTACGTATGCTGCGGTGGTGCCCCTGTACATGGACCGCCATGACGCTCCCGGGGTCACTCCTGAAGAGCTCGCCGACCTGCACATGCGGGATCTCGAGGTCCAAGAGCGACATCGTGTTCGTTACCACACGTACTGGTTCGATCCGGCCAACGGTTCGGTCTTCTGCCTCGCGGAGGGGCCGACCAAGCAAGCTCTCGAGGCAGTGCATCAGGAAGCCCACGGCCAGCTCGCGGGCACGATCGTCGAGGTCGATCCGAACGTCCCGCTGAACACACTGCTGGGCGCGCAGCCGGAGTACCCGGCGGGGACGCCGTACGCAGCCCCGGCGATGCGGGCAATCGTGTTCACCGACCTCTGTGGGTCGGTGGAGCAGACGTCCCGCCTCGGAGATGACGCGCACCTGGCGCTGTTGCGGGTTCACAACGTGATCGTTCGCGAGGGGCTCAGTGCCCATGACGGGCGAGAGGTCAAGCACACGGGTGACGGAATCATGGCGGCGTTCACGTCCGTCGCCTCGGCGGTCGCTTTCGCGATCGCGGCGCAGCAGGCATTCCGAGAACACAACGACGGCAACGCAGTTCCTCTCGACGTGAAGATCGGCATCAGCGCCGGCGAGCCCATCACCGACGAGAACGACGACCTCTTCGGGGCCGCCGTGCAACTCGCAGCTCGTCTCTGTGATTCGGCGTCGGCGGGCGAGATCACGGCGTCTCTCGCCGTGCGCGAGCTCTGCATCGGCAAGCAGTTCGGCTTCGAGGATCGTGGGGCCGTTCAACTCAAGGGCATTCCCGAGCCCACCATCGCGTATCGCGTGTCATGGCAGGGCGACAACTAAAGGCAAGGAGGCAGGACGATGGCAGTCTTCAACGGTGCGTTCCCGGTGCTCCCGGGCAAGGTCGACACAGCTCGCGCCTTCGCCAAGGAGACGATGGGTCCGCGACGCTCGGGCTATGACGAGTCGCAGAAGCGGGGCGGCATCACCCGAGAGACGTGGTCGGTTCAGGAGACTCCTGACGGAAGCGCTTTCGTGCTTGTGTGGTTCGAGAGCCCCGATCCCGAGAAGTCCTTCGCGGAGCTCGCGCAGGACTCATCGGATTTCGCGGTGTGGTTCCGCGAACGGGTCAAGGAAGTCAGCGGCGTCGACCTCGCCGAGCCTCCCGAAGGCGGGCCCGAGCTCATCCTCGATTGGAACGCCTGAGCTCATAGGCACGGACCCGTTCGATGGGTCGACGAGGGCGCGCTACGAGTTGATCGAATGGATCCTGGGGCGCTGGCTACGGGGTGTCGACGTCGATCCGTCGTCCCGCGAGCGCGGCGCGTAGCTCGTTGAGTTTCGCGAGGGTGGCTTCCGATTCGGCCTGCTGGGTGGCGGCGATGGCGAGAACGAGGGCTTCGATGACGACGAGTGTGATGCCGTGGCTTGCGAAGAGGCCTGGTGCGCCGCGACCGCATTGGAGTGTCGTGGTGACGGCGGCTTCGAGTCTGCGTCCGAGTACGTCGGTGATGAGCACGACGGGAGCCTCGAGCGTTTCGGCGTGCTCGAGGAGCACGCGCACGTGCGGTTGGAGCCGTCCGTAGGCGAAGAGGACGACGGCGTCGTCGCGCTCGAGGGTCAGCAGCTCGTCGGCGAACGACGTTCCGGTGTGCACGAGCGCGCTGCTGGGCTTCCCGATCCGTTGCGTCATGAGCTGCCCGTACGCGGCGAGGTGTGCGGACGGCCCGACACCTCGCCAGACCACTCGGTCCTTGCCGGCGAGGATGGCGACCGCGTCTTGGAACGCCTGCGGAGAGACGTTGCGGGTCAACGTCTCGAGTGCCGAGAGGTGATTGCGGATCGCCGAAGGGAAGAGCTCGTCGTCCGGTGTCTGTTCGAGCGTGCGGCGAAGACGCTCGCCGATCGGCGGATTGTCGCCGTACGCCGCCAGCGCCCGGCGGAGCTCGGCCAGGCCGCTGTACCCGAGCGCCTTGGCGGTGCGGACGACGGTGGCGTCGCTCGTGCCGAGCTGTTCGGCCAGTGCAGCGGCGGAGAGCAGCGTCGCCTCGGGGCCGAGATCGAGCAACAAGTCGGCGACCCGGCGCTCGGCGGGTGCGAGCGTCTCGCCACGTTCGGCCACGCGATCCGCATAGGAATCCGTAGCGTTCGCTACTGCCTGCGCCATAGTGGTAGCGTACACTACTAACGCCGAACGTGGGCGATGAACCGCGTCCGAACGAGAGGTCGCGATGCACAGCGTTCTCCTGGTATCCGCCGCGTTCTTGGCGTCCGCCGTCGAGATGGTCGAGGCCCTCACGATCGTCCTCGCGGTAGGGGTCACGCGTGGCTGGCGATCCGCGGGGTGGGGCGTCGCCGCCGCGGTCGGCGGGTTGGTCGTCATCGTCGCCGGCCTCGGTCCCGCCCTGGCGAACCTTCCGATCGACTCGCTGCGCCTGGTCGTGGGCACGGTCCTGCTGGTGTTCGGTCTGCAGTGGTTGCGCAAGGCGGTCCTGCGCGCGGGCGGCCTGAAGGCGCTGCACGACGAGGAAGCCATCTATGAAGCCGAAGTCGCGCTCCTCCGAGCCGACGGCGAACGAAGCGCCCATGACTGGTATGCGTTCACCGTCGCATTCAAGGGCGTGTTCCTCGAGGGCCTGGAAGTGGCGTTCATCGTGGTCACGTTCGGTGGGACGCAACGGAACGTCGGATTGGCCGCCGTCGGTGCGCTTGCCGCGCTGGTCGTCGTGCTCGTAGCCGGCGTGATCGTGCATGCGCCTCTGACGCGCGTACCCGAGAACACGTTGAAGTTCGGGGTCGGCGTGATGCTCACAGCGTTCGGGGTCTTCTGGAGCGCGGAAGGCGCGGGCGTCACCTGGCCGGGAGCTGACCTGTCTCTGCTCGCGCTGATCGGGTTCGTCGTGGTCCTGTCGTTCAGCCTCGTGGCGTACGTGCGGAGAACGGCACAGGTCCCCGAGGTCACCGCGTCATGAAGTGGCTGGCGCAGTTCGGGAAGTTCTGGTACGACTTCCTGGTCGGTGACGACTGGCGACTCGCCGTCGGCGTCGTCATCACGATCAGCGGCGTCTTCTTCGTCGCGCACCACGGCGTCAACGCGTGGTGGTTGCTTCCCCTCGCCGTCGCCCTCCTGCTCGTGATCTCCGTCACCCACGAGGTTCGTCGGCAATTCCGATGACGCGACTCAGGCCGCGCTCGGCAGCGCCTCGGGCTCGGGCTCGAGCGCGACCGTGAGCACGTCCCGCACGTCGTCGGCCAAGTGGAACGACACGGCGTCGCGTGTCGCTTCCGGCACGTCGTCGAGGTCGGGGCCGTTGCGGGCGGGCAGGATCACCTCGGTGAGCCCGGCCCGTTGGGCCGCGAGCACCTTCTGCTTCACGCCGCCGATGGGCAGGACCCGACCCTGGAGCGTGACCTCGCCGGTCATCCCGACGTTGCTCCGCACCGCGCGGCCACTCAGCAGGCTCGCCAGCGCGGTCGTCATCGTGACGCCGGCCGACGGACCGTCCTTGGGCACTGCGCCCGCGGGAACGTGCAGGTGGAAGCGGCGCTTGAGCGCGTCGGGCGCGATGCCGAGCTCGTCGGCGTGCGCCTGCACGTACGACAACGCGATCTGCGCCGACTCCTTCATGACGTCGCCGAGCTGCCCGGTCAGGGTGAGCCCGGGCTCGCCGTCCATCGACGGTCGCCTCGATGAACAGCACGTCGCCACCGCTGCCGGTGACGGCAAGGCCCGTGGCCACGCCGGGACCGTTGATCCGGTCTGCGACCTCGTTGAAGAACTTCGACACGACCGAGCGCGTCGCGCACGACCGCCTCGTCGACGGTGACGGCGTGCTTGCACCTCACCGCCCACGAGCCGCGCCGCGACCTTGCGCAGCAGCTTGCCGATCTCCCGCTCGAGGTTCCGCACGCCGGCCTCACGCGTGTAGTCGGTGACGACGAGCCGGAGCGCGTCGTCGTCGACGGTGACCTCGTCGTGCACGTAGTCCGTTGCGGTCGCGTTGACGCGCGAGCAGGTGGTCGCGCGCGATCGCGACCTTCTCGTCCTCGGTGTAGCCGTCGAGGCGGATGACCTCCATGCGGTCGAGCAGCGGCCCGGGGATGGTCTCGGCGACGTTGGCGGTCGCGAGGAACAACACGTCGGACAGGTCCAGGTCGACCTCGAGGTAGTGGTCACGGAACGTGTGGTTCTGCGCCGGGTCGAGCACCTCGAGCAGCGCGCTCGACGGGTCGCCGCGCCAGTCGGCGCCGACCTTGTCGATCTCGTCGAGCAGCACGACGGGGTTCATCGTGCCCGCCTCGGTGAGCGCGCGCACGATCCGTCCGGGACGGGCCCCGACGTAGGTGCGGCGGTGGCCGCGGATCTCGGCCTCGTCGTGGATGCCGCCCAACGAGACGCGGGCGAACTTGCGGCCCAGCGCGCGGGCGACCGACTCGCCGAGCGACGTCTTGCCGACGCCGGGCGGGCCGACGAGCGCGAGGATCGCGCCCGTGCCGCGACGACCGTCCGGTCTCGTCGAGACCGCGGTCGGCGCGCAGCTTGCGCACCGCGAGCATCTCGACGATGCGGTCCTTCACCTCGTACAGGCCGGTGTGGTCGGCGTCGAGGACACGGCGGGCGTCGTTGACGTCGAGGTTGTCCTCGGAGCGCTCACCCCACGGGATGTCGAGCAGCGTGTCGAGCCAGGTGCGGATCCACCCGTGCTCCGGGCTCTGCTCGCTGGTGCGCTCGAGCCGGTCGACCTCCTGGGTCGCCGACTCGCGCACGGCCTCGGGGAGGCCGCCTTCGGCGATGCGACGGCGGTACTCCTCGACCACGTCGTCGCCGCCGTCCTCGCCCAGCTCCTTCCGGATCGCGCTGAGCTGCTGGCGGAGCAGGAACTCACGCTGTTGACGCTCCATGCCGTCGGTGACCTCGGAGCGGATCTTCTCGGCGACGTCGAGCTCGGCGAGCGCGTCGCGCGCCCAGGCGACGACCTTCTCCAGCCGCTCCTCGACGTCGAGCGTCTCGAGCAGCTCGAGCTTGCGCTCGGCTTCCAGGTCGGGCCACCAGCCGGCGGTGTCGGCCAGCGCGCCGGGGTCGGTGACGCCGCGCAGCGCTTCGCGCAGGCGGCCGGCGCCGAGACGCTCGGCGATGGCGCCCACGATGGCCCGGTAGTCGCGCGCCAGCTCGCGCGACGCGCTCGGTCGGCTCGCCGGAGTCGTCGACCGGCTCCGCCTCGACCCAGAGCCCGGCGCTGGTGCCGGCCACGCCGACACCCACGACCGCACGCTGGACGCCGCGCAGCACGAGGGCGCGCACGCCGTTCGGCAGCTCGCCCGAGCTCTCGACCCGGGCGATCGTCCCGACCCGGGCGTAGCGCCCGTCGACCCGCGGCACGAGGAGCAGCTGCCCGTCGCCGCCAATGCCGGCGTCGGCGGCGGCCTTCGCCTCGTCGGTCTCCAGCGCGAGGGTGACGACCATCTGCGGGAGCACCACACCGGTGGCCAGCGGCAGCAGGGGCAGGGTCAAGCGCTCATCGGTTTCGTTCACTGGGGCCTCCTGGGCTTCCAGGGCCGTGATTACAGGATTACGAGTAGAAAACGGGCCGGATCGGCCTTTCATTCCCGAGCTCGACGCTCTGGAATGGGTCTTCGACCCAGGAGACGACAAGAGAGGAAGGACGAGATGGCCAAGCGAGTCGTGGTCTGGGGCACCGGCTTCGTCGGCAGGATGGTGATCCCCGAGATCCTCCGGCACCCGGCGTTCGAGCTCGTGGGCGTCGGCGTCAGCAACCCGGCGAAGGTGGGAAAGGACGTCGGGGAGATCTGCGGCCTCGATCCGCATCGGCCTGGCGGCCACCGACGACGTCGCAGGCCCTCGTCGACCTTGAGCCCGACGCCCTGGTCCACTACGGACCGACGGCGGCGCACCCGGCGCGACAACATCCGGGACATCGGCGCCTTCCTTCGTGCCGGGCATCGACGTGTGCTCGACGGCGATGACGCCGTGGGTCTGGCCGGCGATGACGCTCAACCCGCCGGACTGGATCGCTCCGATCACCGAGGCCTGCGAGGCGGGTGGCGCGTCGTGCTTCACGACCGGCATCGATCCCGGCTTCGCCAACGACCTCTTTCCCATGACGCTCATGGGGCTCTGTGCCGAGGTACGCGTGGTGCGAGCGCTCGAGATCCTCGACTACATCAACTACGAGGGTGACTACGAGAACGAGATGGGCATCGGGCGTCCGCCCGAATTACCGGGCGATGCTCGAGCACCCCGAGATCCTCACCATGGCGTGGGGCGCGACCGTGCCGATGATGGC
Organism: uncultured Actinomycetes bacterium; assembly: GCA_963747195.1. Lineage (GTDB taxonomy): Bacteria > Actinomycetota > Acidimicrobiia > IMCC26256 > JACDBD01 > JALZAA01. The sequence goes on along the minus strand of CAVVDV010000003.1, from coordinate 122,791 downwards.
GCACGCCGTCGGCATCGAGCTCGACGAGATCACCACCACGTGGGACAAGTGGGTCACCGACCAAGACGATCAAGACGGCGAAGGGCGTGATCCACCCGGGCGAGGTCGCCGCCATCAACTTCACGATCAACGGCATCTACAACGGCGAGACCCGCATCCAGCTGGAGCACGTGAACCGCGTCGGCACCGACGCCGCGCCCGACTGGCCGTCGCGGCACCCAGGACGACGTCTACCGGGTCGAGATCGAAGGGACGCCGTCGATCACCCAGGAGACCGCCTTCCGCTTCACCGACGGCAGCGGTCGGGACGCGGCCGCCGCCGGTTGCCTCGCCACCGGGCTGCGGGCGCTCAACGCCGTCCCCGCGGTCAACGACCTGCCGCCCGGTTGGGTCACCGCGCTCGACCTGCCGCTGATCCCGGGAGTGGGCACCATTCGCTGACCGGGCGCGCGTTCAGCCGGCGATAGCGGCGGACCTGCTCGTACCCAGTTCCTAGGGCTGGAGGCGGTCAGCAAGACCGTCGACATCGGCGACGGTGACCGTGATCGCCGAATGACCCTTCCGCCGGAGAGGCGAAGGGACAGGCTCACGGAAATGCACGCAGACTCCCGCCCGCCGATTGGTCCCGAACGTCAACCCGTCATCGACCATTGACCCTCTCGCGCCGGCGGCCGTCCACCACCGGTAGTTGCGGGTGACGTGGGCCTCATCGATGTTCGTGAGCGGGGTCTCCACCTTGAAGAACCCGAAGGTCGCGCGGAATGTCCCGTCGTCGGTGATGGTGACGCCGTCCTTGCTCGGACGGACACCGAATGGGAGCCAGAAGGGCGCAAGCCGTCGATCCACGGCATAACCAAAGAACTCAGCCATAGACATCTCCTCCGGATGGACGCGCCCGACCAGGTGGTCAGGTGTAGCTGAAAGTGGTCCATCGCCCGTGCATGAACGGGCGCGGGCTCGGTAACAAGTTCACAACCTCGCCCGTGCGGTCCGGTCACCGTGCCCCGGTCAGCGCGAGCGCGCCGAGGGCGGCCGCCATCGAGAGCGGCACCGTTATCGCCCCGAGCCGGCTGGCTTTGGCGATGGACGGCCGCGCTCCGGCCGTCCCGCGCCACGCGGAGCCAGAGGATCCATGCGAGCGACCCGGTCACGAAGAGGTTTGGGCCGAGGTTGAGCCCCACGAGGAGGGCGAACGGGTGATGTGGTGTGCGAGCCGCGAGCAGCGACGCCGCGGGGAGGTTGTTCGCGAGCACTGAGACGGCTGCAGCGACGACGGCCGTGCTCCAACTGTCGAGATGTGCGAGGAGAGTGGCGGGGCCCGACCATGCCCGCCCGAGTGTGCCGAGCGCGACCGCGACGCCAAACAGGCCGGCGAGCACTGGCACGCCGAGCACCTGGAGGACTTGTCGCGGCTCGCGCTTGCGCCGAACCAAGCGGATGCCGATCGCGACTGTGCCCACCACCGCCACCGCGATCGCCGGGGATCTCAGCACGGCGATCAGAACGATCGCGAGCGCGACCGCCGCGATACCCAACCCGAAGACCGGCCGTTCCGCCGGCGCTACCACGTCGACCCGGGCCCGCAAGGATCGTCGCTCGAAGAGTGCGATGACCGCCGCCGTCACGGCGAGGGCCGCTATCCACGCCAACCACATGTGTGCGAGGAACTCCCGGCCGCTGAGATGCAGATGACCCAGCACGATCAAGTTGGTGAGGTTGGAGCCAGGCAGCAGCAGTGAACCGGCGTTGGAGAGCAGCAAGCACCCGTACAGCAGCGGCGCCTCACCCTCGCCTCGACGCCAGGCCGTGTACACCAACACCGGCGTGAGAAACGCCACGGAAGTGTCGAGATTCAACACGGCCGTCACCGCACCGACCATCACGGCGGCGCCGACGAAGAGCACCCCGCTGCTCCGAGCCGAAGAGGCGAGCCAATGACCCGCAGCTGAGAACAGGCCATCATCGTCGGCGACCAAGCCGATGAGCAGCAGGCCCGACACCAGCACGAACGGGGACCAATCCTGCGCCGCCGCCATGCGAGCCTCGGCGGGGTTCGAGGCGACAGCTACCCCGGCGGCGAGCACCCCGATCGCGGCGAAGAGCCAGCTAAGACGCACTCCCCAACCGCCACGAACCCGCTGCGTAGGATCCTCGCCGAGCCCTGCTCGAGAGTTCGCACGCTCAGGACCGCTCACATGGGAGAGTGTTCCAGCAGCCTGCGAGACGACCCCAACCGTCGATCCCGACGGCCGTTCATGTCTTGTGGTCGAAGAAGAACGAGAACATCAGGTTGGTGGCGTCGATGTCGGTAGTTCCGTGTCCGAAGGTCTGCTCGAACGCGGGCTGAGGTTTCCCGGGCCAGGCGTGGCCGCCGTTGTCGACGATGTAGAGGACCGTGGCCGCCTTGCAGTGAGGCCAAGACCGCTTACGAACTTCGGGCGAGATGCGTTCTTCTCTGTAGCGGGACGCGCAGCCGTTGTGTCGCGCCCAGCGTCTCATCGATTCGTCGACGCCCGTCGGCATCGGCAGTCCAGGCGGCAGCTTGTCGTGGTAGAAGTTCTGGTTGGCGATGGTGACTGAGTTCAACCCGCCACCCTTGTACGGCACGATCGGATCAAGCGACGCCATGAAACGCAATGACGGGCACGGGTCGTCCGTGACAAGGCTCGTTGAACTCGACGCCGGCGATCGGAGCAATGCCGGCGATGCGGTTCGGGAGGCGGCACGCGAGCAGTGACGACAATTGCGCACCGTTCGACATGCCGACCGAGAACACGCGTGAGGTGTCGATGCAGAGCTCTGCCTCGAGGTGGTCGAGCAGCTGGGTGAGGAACTTGACGTCGTAGTTGTCCGCTACCGGGCGCTGCATTCCAATACGGGGCGGGCCCGTTGAGCAGGCCGGAGGGCGACACGTCGATGAACCTGTACTTCGTCGTCATGTCCCCGAACCCTGACAAGCTCGGCACGATCTTGTAGTTGATGGTGAGCGGGTGCAGGCCGAATACGAGCGCGTACGGGTGGGTGCCCTTGTACGAGCTCGGAATGTCCAGCTGGTAGTGCCGTTCCACGCCGCCCGACGTGAGCGTCTCGTCCGTGGTGCCCGGTGTGGCGGCCGGCCGGGCGGCACAGCCTGATGACGTGCCCGCCGGCCCGAGCTGTCCGGGCTGCTGCGCCGGCCCCGGTGCAGCTCGCCGCAACCGCCACCATGAGCACGACGAAGACGTGGACGCAGACGTCGGGTGGGCGGCGAGCGGCCGTCGTCATTTCCCGAGCGAGAAGCTGATGACGCCGCCGTCACCACCGCCTCCGAAGAGCATGAACCCGTATCCCCACAACACGCGGTGATCGACGATCGAGGGCCCGCACCCGGTCTTCTCCGGTGCGTCGAAGGTCCACAGCTTCTTGCCGTTGGCGGTGCCGAGCGCGGCGAGTGTCCCCGTGTCGGTACCGACGAACGCGACGCCGGCAACGGCGGACACGGGAGCAAAGACCTTTCCCTTGAAGTCCTCCGAGGTCCACAGGATCTTGCCGTTCGCAGGGTCGAGCGCGAAGACCTTGGAGACATTGGTGGGCGCGTTGGACTTGGGATCGCCGACGTTCGACGACATGACGAGCTTGTGGTCGACGAACGCCGCGGAGCCGATCACGCCGCCGAAGACGCTCCCGGGTGTCAGGCTCCTCTCCCATACGATCCGCCCCGATTTCCGGTCGATTGCGTGATAGATACCGCCCTTGTCCCCCACGCCGACCAGCTCCCTGCCGTTCGACGTCCACAGGTTCGGCGACGCCCCGACGTCGACGTCCTTACCGGTCGGGTTGCCTTTGGGAAACACGTCTCGGGGCGTGAATTGCTTCGACCACTTGAGCTTGCCGGTCCGGTAGTCGATTGCCAGGAGCGCGTCGGCAAGTGGCGCGGTGGGTTCGGAACTGGTGTTGCCGGTGCCGACGAAGAGCAGATGACGAGTCGTATCGATTGAGGGCGTCGACCAGATCCCGACTCCCGAACCGGCCGTGGCGTCGGCGGGCGTTGCGTAGAAGCGCCACACCTCCTTTCCGGTCTCGGTGTCGTACGCGCCGATCGACCCCCGGAAGCTGTTCGTTGGATCGGGTACGGCGTCCTGGATCCCGGCGGTTCCTTGGAGAACGAGACGGCCCACGACGACGGGCGACGCGTTGATCTGCGCGAGCGGGTTCTCATTCGTGCTCGCGCTCCACTTCATCGCTCCAGTGGCGCGATCGAGCCGGTAGAGGGTGTGGCCGTTGCCGATGTAGACCGCATTCCCGACGACGGCCGGCGCGTCGACGATGAAGCCCCCGGGTATCGGGGTGTGCCAGACCTCTTCCCCGGACTGGGCCTTGACCGCCCACAGCATGCCGTTCCAGTCACCGAAGTAAGCCACGCCGCCGACGACCGCGGGTGTGCCGGACACACCTTTGATCCCTTCCTTCGACCACGCCTTCGTGAGCTTGTGGGCGGTGCCGGCCGTGATCTTGTGCTCGTTCGGGTTGAAGCGGGTGTTGGCGAGATCGTGCGCGTAGACCGGCCAGTCCTTCGCGGTACCCGAGACCGCGGTCGATCCATTGGACGAACCATTCGTGTCACCGCTCGAGCCGCACGCAGCAGCGGCGAGCATCAAGACCGTCGCGAGCGAGAACCATCCAGGCGCCCGAACCCGGCGGTCATTCGACGTGTATCCGCGCGATGTGCGATTCCGCATCGGCACAGAAGATCACGCGGTGATCCCGCGCTCCAGGGACCGAGCTGAACGAACCTTCAGCAAAACATCGCGCGCACGTCGCAGGAAGTGACGGCCTCGCTCGATCAGTGGAGTTGGGTCCGGGTGTAGTCGACCACCGCGGCGATCTCGGCTTCGGTGAGGCTCGACCCGAATCGCCGGCATTCGACCCCGTCCGCCTTCTACGACGGCCGTTTGGTCCGCGGCGCTTATGCGATCTGCGATACCGACGAGGGGCGGCCCGAGGTTTCCTTCGCCGTTGGCGCCATGACAGCCCGCGCACTGTGTGCGAAAGATGCTGGCACCATCTGTCTCTCGGCGCGTTGTCGTAGTAGTTGAATTCGATGTCGAAGCCGTATTCCCGCCTCCGCCGCACGCCCAGAACGCCGAGACTGCGATGCACCCGGCGAGAAGCAAGGAGCGCTGTTGCCTCATCAGTGCATGAGAACACGGTGCGGCGGCGAGCCGCGGGCCCTTGCTGAAGGAACCTTCAGCCCTGCGGCTGGACCGCAACCGCCGGTTCTGCCATCGGGAACCGGACCACGAACCGCGCTCCCCGCCGGGCGCGTCCTCGATGTGAATCGAGCCATGGTGCGCCGTCACGATCGACCGTGCGATCGAAAGGCCGAGCCCCGCCCTCCCGTTCCCCGACGAGCGAGCGTCCTCGAGCGTGCTGAACCGTTCGAAGATCCGGGCACGATCCCCCGGAGGGATCCCGGGCCCGTCGTCCATGACCGTGAACTCGACGTCGCCATCGAGCTGACGCACCGAAAACGCCACCATGGCACTCGCATGGCGCGCCGCATTGGTCGCGAGGTTCTCGATCACACGGGCGAGGTCGGTGTCGCGCCCGGTTACCTGGCCGCCGGACACATTGGCCGTGTCGACCTGCAGAGTCGTGGTCCGCGCGAGCTGGCGAGCTTGGCTCAGGACGAGCTCGTCGAGGTCGACTGGCCGAGTGGGCACTTCGACGGTCGCCGCGTCGGCCTTGGCGAGCACGAGGAGGTCCTCGACGAGGTCCTGCAGCTGGCTCAACCGTGCCAGCGCCTCGGCTCGGACCTGGACCACGGATGCCGGATCCGGAGACTCGGTCTCGAGCAGTGCCCGCAAACCCGCGATCGGCGTGCGCAACTCATGGCTGGCGTCACCGACGAATTGTCGTTCCCGAGTGACCGCCACATCGAGGCGTTCGAGCAGCGCATTGAGGGTGTCCGCCAACCGGTCCAGCTCATCGCCTGTACCGGGCTCGTCCAAGCGCTGACGCAGATCGCGTTCGCTGATCGCGTCCACCCTCCTGCGCATGCGATCAACGGGCCGGAGAGCGCGCCCCACGACGATCCAAATCAGGAAGCCGAGCAACGCGCTCCCGGCGACGACCATCACCACGAGGACGCGCACGAGTGTGTCGCGGACCTGCGAGACGCTCGCCGCCGAACGCGCCACGATCAGCGTCATGCTCGCATCGTTCGGCGCCGGACTCACGAGCACCCGCAGGTCGCCCAGGGCGGGCTCGTCCACGGTCAGAATCCGGCTGGACGCCCGGCCCCGCGGCGCCGCCAGCGCCGGGAGACGCGCCGCAGCGCTGCTCGCACCCACGACCCGGCCGTCGGCCGCGAGGAACTGCACGTACAGATCGGTCGGCCCTTCGCGTGTGGGTAACCCGGCGCCGCTCCTCACCGACCGGTCGATGAAGTCCGCGTTCGCCCTGAGGGTCGAGTCGGTCTGGCTCACCATCTCTCTCTCGACCACGTTGATCAAAACGAACCCGGCGCCGCCCAAGGCAGCGACGACCACGACAAGGGCGCCGGCCGTGATCCGCAGACGCAGAGACCGCCGGCGCCGCGCATTCCCGGCCATCAGCCGGACCCGTCTGTGCGCAAGCGGTAGCCCTCGCCGCGGACCGTCTCGATGCTGTGCCGACCGAACGGCTCGTCCAGCTTGCGCCGCAGGTGACCGACGTACACCTCCACGATGTTCGGATCACCGTCGAAGCCCGACCCCCACACCGTCTCGAGAACCTCCGCCTTGCGGACGGTCTGATCCGCGTGGTCGACGAGGAACGCGAGTACCTCCATCTCACGAGCAGTCAGTGCGACGGCGACGCTGCCGCGCAGGCACCGGCGCCGAAGCGGATCGAGGCGAAGATCTCCAACCGCCACCCACTCCAGACGACGGCGAGGTCGCCGCAACAGCGCCCGCACCCGCGCCTGCAGCACGATCATCGAAAACGGTTTGACCAGGAAGTCATCGGCGCCGAGCTCGAACCCCTCGGCTTCGTCGTACTCACCGGATTTCGCCGTCAACATCAGGATCGGAGTCCAGTTGTGATCGGACCTGATCGCCTTACAGACGTGGTAGCCGTTCATCGACGGCAACAGGATGTCGAGCACGATCAGATCGAACTGATCGGCACGAACCCGTGCGAGACCAATGGCGCCGTCATGCACGACCTCGACATCGAAACCGTCCGACGACAGGCAACGCTGTACGCCCGTCGCCACACCAACCTCGTCTTCGATCACGAGGACCCGCACACGTGAAGGATCGCATGCCCGAGCGGAACGCTCTCCTCTCCCGCCCGGGCACCTGAACGAACCTTCAGGCGCTCCTACGTTGACGCCAGTTGGGCGACGACATGGGGGGGCGAGGAACTCCGCTGGTCGAGCCAGTGTCGGGGGACAGAAATACACGCGCTCGCGTGATGTAACTCGTCGTCTGTCGGCGGACACTGCCCAGAGATCACCCGTCACGGCACGAGGAGAGATCGATGAGCACCGGCATGGTGACGACGCAGGACGGGACGGAGATCTTCTACAAGGACTGGGGTATGGGGCAGCCCGTGGTGTTCAGCCACGGCTGGCCGCTCAACGCCGACGCGTGGGATGACCAGCTGTTCTTCATGGCGTCCAACGGGTTCCGTGCCGTCGCCCACGACCGCCGCGGCCACGCTCGCTCGAGCCAGCCGTGGGACGGCAACGACATGGACCACTACGCCGACGACCTCGCCGCCGTCATCGAAGAGCTCGACCTGCACGACGTGGTCCTCGATCGGTCACTCCACGGGGGGCGGCGAGGTGACCCGGTACATCGGCCGCCACGGCACGCAGCGCGTCTCCAAGGCAGTGCTGGTCGGCGCGATCCCGCCGTTGATGCTCAAGACCGCCGCGAACCCCGGCGGCACCCCCATCGAGGCCTTCGACGCTGTGGTGGTGGCGGTAGTCAAATCCAGCAGTCACGCGGACCATGGGCCAAGCGGTGACACCGAGGTGAAAACACACGAACATCGCCCAACACCCGCCCGCCGACGTAGCCTCACTCGTTGTGGCAAACGTTGTGATTCGAGCCGGGGAATGGCACAAGCTCGCCCCCGAGCTCGACGCGTACGGGCTCGACTTGATCATCGAGCGTGACGGCGATCGAGTGAGGTGCCTGGCCGTCGTCACAAGTGCTGCTCTGGCCGCGCTCTCGCGGACCGATGGGCCGACCTACGAAGACCCCTTTTGGGTGACGCTCGGATATCTCGGAGCCGAGCGGCTCGGCAACGAGCTCGTAGGCGGCGGGGTGATCCCCGGGGAAGTGTTTCCGAATTGGCACGAGGCCGATGCAGCCGCCGACCTCGAGCCGAACCGCTTTACGCCGTTTCAGCCGGGAGACGTGATCCTCACCTTTGAGGCTCCGCTAGCGCCGGCGCGTCCGGCGTGGAGCACGGGTACGCCTGCGACACGAGCGATCACATGGCGTCGAGGCCCCGACGGATCTGGTCTTGGACCTCGCCGGACGGCTGGGTGTCGCCGTACTCGTCGTGCCAGTGCCACCACTGGTACGGCGGCGTCTGCGGGTAGCCCTTCGGCGAGTCCTCCCACTCCTCTTGGCGCCCGAGCGCAGTCATGTCGAGGTAGCTCCAGGTGCCCCCCATCACCTCGTCGCCGCGCGCGTTGACGAAGTAGGTGCGGAACACGCTGTCGCCGTCGCGGATGAACGCGTTCGTGCCGTGCCACTCGTCCACGCCGAAGTCGGCGTCGAAGCCGTCCGTCATGGTGTACCAGGGCATCTCCCAGCCCATCCGCGCCTTCACGCGCTCGATGTCCGCCTGCGGCGCCACGCGAGGCGAACGCGAGAGTGGTGTCGCGGGCGTTCAGGTGGGCGACGTGGGCGACCTGGTCGGCCACCATGGAGCAGCCGACGCAGGCATGCTCGGGCCAGCCGTACACGCCGGGCTCGAAGAAGGCGCGGTAGACGATCAGCTGACGGCGACCGTCGAACAGGTCGAGCAGGCTCGCCTTGCCCTTGGGCCCGTCGAACTCGTACTCCTTCTCCACTGCAACCCACGGCATTCGCCGGCGCTCGGCGGCCAGCGCGTCACGGGCGTGGGTCAACTCCTTCTCCTTCACGAGCATCTGCTGGCGCGCCGCCTCCCACTCCTCCGGCGACACGATCGGGGGTGTGTTCATTGCGGACTCCTATTCGCTGGGGGGTCGATCTCTGCGACGAATGAACATGGCGCGCATGCCGACGAGCGCGGCACCCGCGGAGATGACGAGCGGCATCATCAATTCCTCGACTGGTATCCCCGCGATATGCCCGAGTATCACGACGGTCCGCCCGCGGTCGCGGGGTACTCGTCGTGGCGGTGGAACCATGACAGGTCGCCTTCGTTGCGGCCCAGCGGCGCACGGTCCAGCCACTGCCACATCGTCCACAACCCGTCGAGGCCGCGGGCATACGCGGAGTACGTGTGGAACACGTCGTCGCCGTCACGCGCGAACGCGCTCATCCCGGGTTGCTCACCCGACCAGTCGCGCCAGGCGACGTTCTCCGCCTCGAGCCGCGCCTGGTCCTTGTAGTTGTACTCGACCGGTGCCACGGCGGGATCGATCGTCACGTGGAAGTCGTAGTTGAAGCTGCTGTCGAACGACGAGACCCAACGGAAGTCCCATCCCATGCGCCGCTTGTACGCGACGAGCTTGTCGAGCGGCGCCGCGCGACACCACGACGAACGCAACGTCGTGGTGCTCGAAGTGCGGGATGCTGCCGGCGAAGCCGTCGGTGACCGCCGAGCAGCTCGGACAACCTTCGTCCCACTCCGGCCCGAACATGAAGTGATAGACGAGCAGCTGCGAGCGCCCGCCGAACAGATCGCGTAGCGACGCATCGCCGTCCTCGGTCGCAAACCGGTAGTCCTCCTCAACCGGAACCCAGGGCAGGTCGCGCCGTTGCCGCGCAATCTCGTCGCTCCGGCGCGTCAATTCCTTTTCGGCTTCGAGCAGCTCGAGGCGCGCTGCGAGCCACTGCTCACGGGTTCCGGTGGCGTGTTCCGTCATTGCTCGATCCTCCTTGTCGCTTGAACCGATGATGCGCTCGAGCTCACGCAATGCGTCCGACCATCCCGCGTGATGACCCGCCCGCGCTTCCTCGTCCGGGAGCCCGACCTGATTGATCTCGACCACCGTTGAGCTGTCCGACGACGGTTCGAAGGTCACGGTCACGATCGAATCCCGGAACCGGGTCGCGGGCGAAGACCAGGTGAAGACCAGACGACGAGGGCGGTCGATCTCCCGATAGGTGCCGGTGTGCTCCATCGACGATTCGTCGTCGACCATGACGATGCGGAACGTCCCGCCGACACGCGGATCCGTTTCGGCGCGAGTCTCCCGAACGCCGGACGGCCGGAGCCACGTTCCGAGGCTTTGCGCGTCCAACCATGCGTCGAAGAGATCGTCGGCCGGAGCGGCGATCTCCCGCCGGACGGTGACCGCGAATTCGTCCGTCACGACGATCTCTCGGCGTTGTCGCGGCCGGTGACGAAGGCGTCGAGCGACGCGAGCTGATCACTCCAGAAGCCGCGGTAGTGCTCGATCCATCCGGACGCTTCGGCAAGTGGTGCCGCTTCCAGGCTCAAGATGTGCTCACGCCCCTGCACCCTCCGTCGCACCAGGCCCGCGCCCTCGAGCACCCGAATGTGTTTCGACGTCGAGTTCAGCGAGATCGGAAACGCGCTGGCGACATCCGTGACCCGAGCGTCCGACACAGCGAGACGGGCCAGGATGGCGCGGCGCGTGGTGTCCGAGACTGCCGAGAAGACCCGGTCGAGCGTGCCGGCAGAATATTCACCCATGGGGGTGAATATAGCTGCTGGTCCTCCCGCCCACAAACCACCGCGGCGTCCCCGATGTCTGACCTCTCGAGGAGCCGAATCCCCTCGCCTACTTCGCTCGCCTTGGCCGGGCCTTTCCGCCGGAGGTATTGAGGGCGACAGCGGCACGGATGAGCGTCTTGAACGCGCCCGCGTCGACCTTCTCCCCCTCATGGATGTCGATTGCGCGCCTTGTGTTCCCCCCGAGGCTCGAGTTGAAGAGCTTGGCCGGGTCCTTCAACGAAGCCCCTTTGGCGAACGTGAGCTTCACGACGGACTTGTACGTCTCGCCTGTGCAGATGATTCCGTCGTGCGACCACGTGGGAGTGCCCGAGCTCGTCGGCTTCACCCACTTCACTTCCTCGACGACGTCCGGGTCTGCCTGCTTGACGAGCTTGCGCATCCTGCTCAAGGTCTCCCCGCGCCAGTCCCCGAGCTCGGCGATCCTCTCGTCAATCCGCTCAGATGCCGATTGGCCCTCGTTCGAATCCGACTTCGCCATGTTCTCCTCCCGAAGCTTCCAGCCTCTCGCAGAATGCCTTCAACGACACGCACCGGCGAATCGCACGCGCATGACCGACACAACCGAGGTGTCCGTCAGACCGGGCCAATTCCAGTCCGGCACCATCGGGCCGACGACGGTCAAGCCTGCGCGATGCGGCGAACCGCCCGAAATGCCGTTCTGCGACACACCGGGATGTCACGACGACCGCTATATGAGTGGGCGGGAGCCTTACAGCAAGCGGCCGCCCCACATTCGCCCCCCTGATTTCATGGGCAAGATCGGCAATCAGAGAAGTTGGTGTGCCCCCAAGCGGTGCTTGGGAGTTCGGGGTGGTGATGCCCAGTCTTGTCGGCATTCGTACCGTTTAGGGCCTGTGCGTAGTAGGGGAAAATTACGGATTGTGAGCAGCGCGGGCCTGGGCCCCTATCCGTACGACGACGAAGTGGCGCCGAGGCGCGAGGCCGTGCCTCGCACTCGTGTCCTCGTGTGGGTCGGATCCTCCGCCCTCATAGCCTGCATTGGCGCATTCGTGTGGGTCGCAATCGGACTGAGCTGATCTGTTAGCCGAGCTGGATCGCCTTGTCGGTCGAGGGCGCGATCCCAGGACCTGCGCCCGTCCGTGCGTTTCATCGGTAGCCCGACAACCCACACAAGACGAACCTCACGCCACATAGAACACCGACGCGTCCCACCAACCGAGCCAGCGCCAGCACCGGCGATGTGCGCTCCCCCACGCCGCAGAAGCAGCTAGAGCGCGCGCTTTACCGGCCGCGCTGCAGCTCTTCGCGCTTCCAGCATCGTTGTTCGTCGCCGAAGAGAGACGGCCCCCGTTTGGATCGTCGAAGCGAAGGCGACCGGTGCGCTTGCGACTGGAGGTCAGCTCTGGATGCGGTAGCGGAGGTTCACGACACCGTTGCCGAACCGGCGCTCCTCCAGTAGCTCCAACTGGATGCGCGGCGTCGGTGGGGAATGCGGGCTTGCCTTCACCGACGAGCACCGGATGCATGAAGAGCTGGCACTCGTCGACCAGCCCGGCGTTGAACGCGTGCGCGGCGAGGGTCGGCCCGCCGACGGTCAAGTCGCTGGCGGCAGACGTCTTCATGTCGCGGACCGAATCGGGGTCGAATCGGCTCTCGAGCCACGTGTTGGCGGTCGAGACGACGTCCAGCGTCGTGGAGTAGACGATCTTGTCGGCCGCTTGCCAGACGTTCGCGAAGTCGGCCATGAGCTCCGACTGGGTAGCCAGGGCAGGTTGGGTCTCCCAGACGGCCATCGTTTCGTACATGCGCCGTCCATAGAGGTAGGTACCGACGGGGCGCACAAGGTCAGTGATGAAGGTGAAGACTTCGTCGTTGGGCGCGGTCCAGTCGAAGCTGCCGTCCGCGTCCTCGATGTAGCCGTCAAGGGACACATTCGCCACGTAGATCAGCTTGGCCATGCCGCTCCTCAGGCGCCCGCGTGACGGTGCCAGGGAACAAGCGTAATGAGACGCCTCGGGGTTGCCATGCCCGAGCGGCGCTGCCTTCCGAGATCAAATGCCCGCGCCCGCCAGCTCGAGGACATCGTCGCGGGTTCGTTCACCCTTCACCGTCAGTGGGCGGGCAGGAACGGTGTGAGTCACGCTTCCTCCTGAGTTTTGGACTCGATATTGCATTTTGTCTTCGCAAGGAATGAGCTAGGGAGCGTGCGGACGGACTGACGGCGGCCGAAGTGGCAGGAACAAGCCGGCTAATGCCGTCCGATCAAGCCGAGGAGAAGTGACCATGCCAGTCGTCGCACGCGGCTTCACCGGAGATGTTGAGCCGGTTCGAATCGTTGCTCGACAACGATGTCCTCGGTCCACACGTGTGCCGATCAGCGGGTAAGACACCGAGGCCTGGCGCCGCTGACATTGATGAGCCGTGAACGCCGTGCAGGCGAGGACTGATACAGGGAGGTGTCCGAATGAAAGCGATCGTGGTGACCGACCAGGCTGCAGGAACCGCCGGGATGACGCTGGCGGAGCGACCCGAGCCGCCGGCAGCGATAAACGACGTCGTCGTTCGGATTCATGCGACGGGATTCGTCCAGACCGAGCTGGCCTGGCCCTCGACCTGGACCGATCGCCGCGACCGTGATCGGACACCCTCGATCCCCGGGCACGAGCTGGCCGGGATTGTCACCATCCTCGGGTACGGCACGACGGGTCTCTCGGTAGGACGGCGGGTGTTCGGTCTCACCGACTGGCATCGCGACGGCACCCTGGCCGAGTACGCGGCCGTCGAGGCACGCAACCTCGCGCCTTTGCCGGGCGACGTCGACTTCACAGTGGGTGCAAGCCTGCCGATCTCTGGCCTCACCGCGTGGCAGGGACTGTTCCAGCACGGCCGCCTCCAGGCGGGAGAGCGCGTCCTCGCGCACGGCGCCGCCGGGGCGGTCGGGACGATGGTGACGCAACTCGCCCGAGAGGCCGGCGCCTACGTCATCGGCACCGGACACGCCGCCGACCGCCAGAAGGCGCTCGATTACGGCGCAATGGAATTCGTCGACCTCGACAACGACACCCTCGAAGACGCCGGCGAAGTCGACCTGGTCTTCGACGTCATCGGCGGCGACATCCAGAAGCGATCCGCAGGCATGATCCGAGCCGGAGGAACACTGGTGACGGTCGTCGGGCCGCCCGAGGCGCGGCCCGCGGACGGCCTGGCGATCGACTTCGTTGTCGAGTCCGATCGTGCCCAGCTGGGTGAGATCGTCCAGCGGGTGCGGGACGGAAGACTGCGGACGAACATCGGCAACGTCGCGACCCTCGACGACGCCGTCACCGCCCTCAACCCGACCGAGCGAAGCAACGGGAAGACCATCATCCGCGTTCGCCCGTGAGGACTCGGGGACAGCGATCGGTCCTTCCGTCCTCGTAGATCAGCGTCAGCCGCGTAACGATGTCGGCCGACCTCGAGCCCGGCACGGATGGCGCACGAATCGAGGTCGGGATTGGACCCCTCTCCACTTGATGGCTCCCTGGCCCCTGCTTACACAGCGCGCAGCTTCGGCATGGTGAGTGAGGACAGATCCTCGAAGACGCCGAAATCGCGGGACTCCACGTTCTCCAGGTTCTGGTCGGCCTTGATCGTATTGAAGACCTCGCCCTTGATGTAGCGCTCGTAGGCCTCCTGATCGGCCCAGAGGTACAGACCACCGTAGGTGTTCGTCTCCGGGTTCCGGAGCCAGACCTTCGCGAGGAGTCCGGGAAGGTTCGCGAACGTCTGCGTCTCCGCCCTGCTCGCCTCCTGGAACTGCTCCTCGGTGATGCCGTTCAGCCCGAACGTGACCACCTGTGCATGCATCGCCTCTCCCTTCGTCCGCCCCGTGCCTACTGCCGGGACCGCATCGGTGAGAACGAAGATAGGGATGTCGCCGCGCACGTATCATGAGGGAACTCCCTCGGATCCAGCCGGGAACGACGTACACGTAGTGTGGGGGGCATGGCAGGGTTCTTCGGGCGTCCGCACGAGCTCGAAGTGGTTCGCGTCGCAGTGGCTCGGGCGCGCCGCGAGCGGCGCCCGACGGCCGTGGTCGTGGACGGCGAGCCCGGAGTCGGCAAGAGCAGGCTGATCGAAGAGGCCTCGAGGAATGTCCGGGCCGATCGGGTTGCGGTCTCCGCGTACGAGCCGGAAATGAGCCTGCCGTTCTCCCTCGGCCACGACCTGACCCGTGCGCTCGCGCGCTCCTCGTGCGCTGCTGGGCAGATCCTGGACCCGATACTCGCGCCGGAGCCGGGCAGCCCGCGGCCCGACTGGTCGGCCGTGTTCGAGGCGGCCCATCGCGCGGCCGGCATCCGCGACTTACTCCTCATCAAGATCGACGACTTCCAGTGGTCGGACGAGAGATCGACGGCGCTCATCCACTACCTGGTGCGCGGGGCCCAGGCCGACGGTGATCCGCTGGCGCTCGTCGTTGGCGGTCGGCGGTCCACTCCCGTGAGCGCGCTCGTCACATCCTTGGAGCGACTGCTCGGCGACTGCCTGACGCGGGTGACGCTCGGACCACTGGACCATCGCTCGACGGTGGCGCTCGCGCGCGCCATGAACCCGGCCCTGGATCCTCGGACCGCATCGGCGGTCGCCGACCGGTCCGGCGGCTTTCCGTTCTGGTGCGAGCTCCTCGCCGGGGCCCGGAACGTCGACGCCGATGTCGCGCGCATCGTCGCCGACCGTCTCGCGACGGCGGGCACCGACGCCGCGGTGCTCCTGGAGACGATTGCCGTGCTCGGACGCCAGGCGCTGGTCGAGGATCTCATCGCCATCCGAGGTTGGCCGGAGGATCGGCTCACGGCAGCGCGGGTGGAGCTGACGGCAAGGGGATTGGTCGTGGAGGAGGGAGCCGCGTTCCGAATCGTCCACGACCTCGTGAGAGCCGCCGTCGAGACCGATCTCCCGGACGAACGACGCCGCGACATCCACGCACGGGTCGCCTCTTGGCTGGAGAGCATCGCCGGCGAGAACCTCACGCTGCTGCTGAGGGCGTCGGAAGCGAAGAATCGAGCGGGGCTGGACCACCTGCCACTCACCCTCCGGATCGTACGGTCACCGATGCGCAGGCTCGTGGGCCTGGACGGGCTACGGTCGATCGCCGCTCTCGTGGACGTGGTGCCGGCCGACACGCCGCAGGAGCGCGAGCTGCAACGCGAACTCGCATCCTTGGCCGCGGAGCTCGGGCAGCAGGGGCTTGCGATGGAGCGTTGGGCGCGGATCGCAGACCGCCTGGGTGAGCCGCGTGATCGCGCGCGGCCTGGTTGGGTGCATCCGAAGCGGCACAGCAGCTCGAGAGGGCCGATGATGCGCGCGCGCACCTCGAGAGCGCGCGCGGTGCCGGCAGCGACGACCCGGTTCTGCTCCTGGAGCTCCAGGCTGCGGACGCTGCGATCACACGGTGGCTCGAGCACCGCCCGAAGGAAGCGGGGAGCGTGACAATCGCCGCTCTCGAACGCGCGCGCGCCCTGGCCGCTTCGACCGGCCCGCCAGAGGCGCTCGAGCCACGCTTCCAGAGCGCGTACCAACGCACCCTCGTCCTCGCCTGCGTGGACGCGATGCAGGCGAACGAGCCGGACGTCATCCTGCCCCTGGTAGAGGAGATGACACGGGTTGCAGCCGGAGGCGGCATCGAGGCATCGCTGCAGGCGAGCCTCCGGCATGGCTCGGCTCTCACGCACCTGGGTCGCCTCGCCGAAGCCGAGGAGCGGCTCGGTGCGGCGTGGCTGGAGGCGCGCCGCGCGTTTCTTTCAGGGATCGCTCTCGACATCGGGTCGTGGCTCGCCCAAACGAGATACATGCGCGGCCGCCTGGTCGAGGCTCAGGAGGTGGCCAACGAATGTGAGGCGCTCGCGGAGCGCATCGGCGAGCCTTCTCGGCCAGCCATGCTCGTGCGGATGTGGCGGCTGATCGCCACGATCTCCGCCGGCGACCACCGCGCCGCACTCGCCGGCCTTCAAGCGCTGTGCGAGGGCGAACGGGATCCTCATCATCGCATCCCGCTCCATCAGGCCATCGCGCGCTGGCGCTCGCGGCTCGAGGGAGCCGCGAGCGCCGCCGAGGTGCACGCGTGGATCGCCGCCGGCCGGAGGGATGTGGCGGACGCGCGATGCACCCGATGCGGCCTCGAGTTCATCAGAGCCGCCACTGAATCGCTGGCGCGGATCGGCGCCGAAGCCGAGGCTGTGCGCTGGTTCGAGGAGGCGGAGCACGCGCCGCCGCGGGGCGACCTTCAAGCGTGGGACCATCTACGAGCCCGATCGGCCCTAGCCGCAGCAGGGCGCGGGGATTGTGCCTTGCTTCAAGAAGCCGTCGACAGCGCAGACGGACTGGGGATGCGCATCGAATCGATCTGGGCGCGCACGACCCTCGCGCGCGTGAAAGCGGCCGAGGGCGACACGGCTGGAGCGGAAACGATCCTGTGGCACGCCTCGGCGATCGCCGAGGAGACGGGGGCCGCGACGGAGCGAGCCCATATCGACCAGCTCCTGCGCCAACTGGGCATTCGCACGTGGCGACGCGGGGCGCGCACACGAGCGACCGGTGACCTCTCCGTCCTGAGCGACCGCGAGCGCGAGATCGCGAACCTCATCGCGGGTGGCGCCAGCAACCCGGATATCGCGCGCACGCTGTTCCTGTCGCGCAAGACGGTCGAGCGACATGTCTCGAGCATCCTGGGGAAGCTCGGGGTGAAGAATCGTGCCCAGCTTGCGGCCAGGATGGCAGCAGGCGACGGACGTCGCTAGCACCGAGAACGGCCAACGCAACGACCTCAACCCAGTCGAAGAAGCCGAGGGCTACTACCAACTGTTCGGAACAGGCCGCACGACGCCTCGACAGTGCGGGTCGCGTCTGCCGCGGGTAGTGATGCCGAGCGCGAACGCCACTCCGCCCGCCGGTCATGGGTGCGGCGACGGACCGAGTTCATCACGATCGTGCATCGTCGCGGTGTTGGCCGACGCCGATCCCGACGACAAGCGAGCCATCTACGACGAGCTCGGCTGCGCCTCACCTATCACCCCGACGGACGGGTCCACGTCGGCGCAGGAGGCCGTGTACTTGGGGTTCGTGTCGGAGGGGGGACTTGAACCCCCACGCCCTTGCGGGCACTAGCCCCTCAAGCTAGCGCGTCTGCCGATTCCGCCACTCCGACGTGTACCGCGCGCAACGCGCGGCGGACGAGAAGTGTACGGGCTGCGCTAGACCCGCAGAGCGAGCGCGACCGTGCTGAACGTGAACACGAGCGCGGTGACGACCGTGATGCGGTCGAGGTTCCGCTCCACGACGGTCGATCCCGCCATCGAGCCCCCCATCTGGCCGCCGAACATGTCGGACAGGCCGCCACCCCGGCCGGCGTGGAGCAGCAC
Source organism: uncultured Actinomycetes bacterium (assembly GCA_963747195.1). Lineage (GTDB taxonomy): Bacteria > Actinomycetota > Acidimicrobiia > IMCC26256 > JACDBD01 > JALZAA01. The sequence goes on along the minus strand of CAVVDV010000003.1, from coordinate 104,540 downwards.
GAAGAGGATCAGCATCCCGCAGGCGATGACGTCGAGAACCAGAAGAATTGCGTTCAGCACGGGCGGTCGTTCCCTCTCGTCGAGAAGAAAACGCTAACACAGGCCTCACGCACGGAACCGCACGACCCGGGCGAATTCGTCGGGATCCAGCGACGCGCCGCCCACGAGGGCCCCGTCGATCTCGGGCATCGCCATGAGGTCGGCGATGTTGCCCGGCTTGACGCTCCCGCCGTACAGGATCCGGATCGTGGCGGCGGTCTCAGCGGAGTACATGTCCCGCAGCGCGGCCCGGATGACGGCGATCGTCGCGTTGGCGTCCTCGGGGGTGGCGTTGCGCCCGGTCCCGATGCACCAGATCGGCTCGTACGCGATGACCGACACGGCAGCGCTGCCCGATCGCACACCGGCGAAGGCAGCGCGCGTCTGGCTGTCGACGCGTTCGTCGGTACGCCCCGCGTCGCGTTCCTCGAGCGTCTCCCCCACGCACACGATCGGTGTCATCTCGTGCTTGAGGACCGCCTTGTGCTTCAGGTTCACGTCCTCGTCCGTCTCGCCGAACAGCTGACGACGCTCGGAGTGGCCGACGATGACGTAGCGCACGTTCAGCTTCGCCAGCATCGGCGGGCTCACCTCACCGGTGAACGCGCCCTGGTCCTTCCAATGCACGTTCTGCGCGCCCAGCAAGATCGGGATGCGGTCGGCGTCGAGCACGGTCTGCACCGACCGGAGCGCGGTGAACGCCGGGCACACCACGACTTCGCATTCCTTGTAATCGCGGTCCTCCAGCCGGTACGACAGCTTCTGCACGACCTGGATCGCGTCCAGGTGCGTGTGGTGCATCTTCCAGTTGCCGGCCATGATCGGCCGCCGCTCGTTGCTCGCCATCACCTCTCCATCTTCTTCGATTCCCGTAGCGCCTTCAGGCCGGGCAGGTCGCCCTGCTCGATGAACTCGAGGGACGCGCCGCCGCCGGTGCTCACGTGGTCGATTCGATCGCCGAGGCCGAACCGGCGGACGGCGGCCGCGCTGTCACCGCCACCCACCACCGTGAACCCGGGACACCGCGCCACCGCCTCCGCGACGGCCCGGGTTCCGGCCGCGAACGGCGCCACCTCGAACACGCCCATCGGCCCGTTCCACAGCAGCAGAGCCGCGTCGCCGATCTCGGCCGTGAACGCGTCGGCGGTCTCGGGACCGATGTCGAGCCCCTTCACGCCCCCCGGCATCGCGTCCGCCGACACGACGCGCGCGTCCGCGTCATCGGTGATCTCCTCGGCGACGACGACGTCCGTCGGGATCCGAACCCGCCCCGTGTCGAGGAGTCGCCGGCACTCGTCGACCATGTCGGGCTCGACGAGCGAGTCGCCGACCGAATGGCCTTGCGCGAGCAGGAAGGTGAACATCATGGCCCCGCCGACCAGGATCGCGTCGCAGCGCCGGAGCAGCGCATCGATGACGCCGAGCTTGTCGCTCACCTTCGCGCCGCCGAGCACGGCCACGAACGGATGCTCACCGGCCACGAGCAAGCGTGAGAGCGTCTCGACCTCCCGGAACAGCAACCGGCCGCCGGCGCTCGGGAGGAGGCGCGGCGGCCCGACGATCGACGCGTGCGCGCGATGCGACGCACCGAATGCCTCGTTCACGTAGTCGTCGGCGAGCTCAGACAGATTCGTCGAGAACGCGGGATCATCCTTCGTTTCGCCTCGCTCGAAGCGGAGGTTCTCCAGCATGAGCACGTCTCCAGGTTCGAGGCTGGCGACGTAGGGCTCGACGGCGGCGCCCACCACACGTGGTGCGAGGGGAACCTCTTGTCCGAGCAGCTCGCTCAGGCGCGCGGCGACAGGCGCCATCGAGTACTGCGGGTCGGGCTCCCCCTTGGGCCGCCCGAGGTGTCCGGCCACGACGACGGCGGCGTCGTTCTCGCGCAGCCACTCGAGCGTCGGAAGCGCGGTCGTGATGCGCAGGTCGTCGGCGACGACGCCGCCTTCGAGCGGGACGTTGAGATCGACCCGCACGAGGACGCGTCGCCCCGCGCGAGCGGGAGGTCCTCGAGACGCGGGATCCCGAGCTCAGCGCTCGCCAAGGAACGCGCTGAGATCGATGAGCCGGTTCGAGAAGCCCCATTCGTTGTCGTACCAGCCGAGCACCTTGACCATCGTCCCGTTCGCCATCGTGTCCTTGGCCGAGAAGATGCACGACGCCGGGTTGCCGACGATGTCGGCCGAGACGAGCGGCTCGTCCGTGTACGACAGCACGCCCTTGTAGGAGGCGTCGTTGGACGCGGCTGCGAACGCCTCGTTCACCTCATCGGCGCTCGTGCTCTCACCCAGCACGGCGGTGAGGTCGGTGATCGAACCCACCGGCACCGGTACCCGCATCGACGTGCCGCTCAGCCTGCCGTCCAGCTCCGGCAGTACCAGCCCGATCGCCTTCGCGGCGCCCGTGCTGGCCGGGATGATGGAGAGCGCGGCCGCGCGCATCCGCCGCATGTCGGCCTTGCCCGAGCGGCTCGTCTGCGCAATGTCCTGCAGAGCCTGGTCGCTCGTATACGCGTGAATCGTGGTCATGAAGCCCTGCTCGATGCCGAACCGGTCGTTCAGCACCTTGGCCAGCGGCGCCAGGCAGTTCGTCGTGCACGAGGCGTTGGAGATCACCGTGTGCTGCCCGGGGTCGTAGGCGGCGTCGTTGACGCCGAGGCACATCGTGAGGTCCGCGTCTCCGGAGGGGGCGGAGATGATCACCCGCTCGGCGCCACCCTGAAGGTGCCCCGCCGCCGCGTCGCGCGCCGTGAACACGCCGGTCGACTCGATGACCACCTCGATGCCGTGGTCGCCCCAGGGGATCTCGGCCGGGTCGCGTTCTTCCAGCTTCTTGATCTCCTTGCCGTCGACCGAGAATCCGCCGTTGCTGACCTTGACCTCGTTGCGCAGCATCCCCCCGACCGAGTCGTGCTTGAGCAGGAAGGCCATCGTCTCGCTGTCGCCGAACGGGTCGTTGACGGCGACCAGCTCCACGCCGGCGCTTTCCCCCCGGTCCAGCAGGGCCCGGTGGAAGGAGCGGCCGATCCGCCCGTATCCGTTGATCCCTACTCGTACGGTCATCAGATGTGCCTCCGTGGTTTCGACTCGGTCGCCGTGCTCTCACGCCGCCGGCGGACTACAGCAGAGCCCGCAGCGCCCCCGCCAGTCTGCCCGGATCGTGCACCAGCCCGTCGCCCCGGGCCACTTCGGCGGGGACGGGCTCGACGCCCCAGTCCCTGATGACGGCGTCGTCGGCGGCGAGGGCACCGTCACGCTGATACAGGAACGCGTCGACCCGGGCGCCGTGCTCTTTGACGGCCAGCAGGTGGTCGGTGGCGTCGAGCCCCGTCGTCTCGGGCTGCTGGGGTCGCAGGTTCGCGACCTGCAGCACCCGCCCCGGCGCCGCGGCCACCGCGGTGCGCAGGTCCCGCACGCACAGGACCGGCAGCAGGCTCGTGTAGAGCGATCCGGGCGCCAGCACCACCTGATCGGCGGTCGCGATCGCGGCGATCGCCTCGGTGGGCGGGGCGGCGTCGCTCGGCACCAGCTCGACCCGCCGGATGCGTCCGGCGCTGTTCTGCACCGCGACCTGTCCCTCCACCGCTTCGCCCTCGACGTCGGCCTTCAGCACGACGGCGTCGGTCGTCGCCGGGAACACCCGCCCGACCGCGTCGAGGAGGCGGCCCGCCTCTTGGAGCGCAGCGGTGAAGTCGCCGAGCGTCTCCGTCAAACCGACGATGACGAGGTTCCCGAGCGCGTGCCCGCCGAGCTCTCCCCCGCCGAAGCGATGCTCGAAGGCGTCGCGCCACACGGTTTCGCTGCCGGCGAGCGCGACCAGACACCGTCGCAGGTCGCCCGGCGCCGGCACGCCGAAGTCGCGTCGGAGCCGGCCGGACGAGCCTCCGTCGTCGGCCACGCTCACGATGCCGGTGATCGTCCCTGCGTACTCCCGTGCCGCGCGCAGCACGACCGACAAGCCGTGCCCGCCGCCGAGCGCGACCACGGCCGGCCCGTCGCGCCGCAGCTCGTCGTTACTCACGTTCCAGGTCCCGGTGGTGAACGCGGGCGGGGAAGCCGAGTCGCTCGAGTAGGCGGGCGATCTCGGCGGCGATCACGACACTGCGGTGCCGCCCGCCCGTGCACCCGACGCCGATCGAGAGATACGACTTGCCTTCACGCACGTACGCGGGCAGCAGGAGCTCGAACAGGTTGGACAGCTCCTCGAGGAACGCCTGCGTCTCCTCTTGCTTCATCACGTACCGGCGCACCTTCGGATCCGTCCCCGGGAGGGGACGCAGCGATTCGATCCAGTGCGGGTTGGGCAGGAACCGGCAGTCGAACACGAGGTCGACGTCGAGCGGCAGCCCGTGCTTGTAGCCGAACGACACGACATTGATCTGGAGGCCGCTCGGCATGTCGGCAGGCTCGCCGATGATCTCGCGAAGACGGTCGCGCAGCTCGTGCACGTTGAGCTCGGACGTGTCGATGACGATGTCGGCCTGACCCTTGATCTCTTCGAGGAGCTCGCGCTCGCGGGCGATGCCCTCGCTCACCCTGTGCGACTCCGCGACCGGGTGCCGGCGACGCGTCTCGTCGAACCGGCGGACCAACACCTCGTCGGCGGCGTCGAGGAACAACACGCGGGTGCGGGCGCCCGTCTCGCGTAGCTCGGCGAGCGCGGACTCGAGGTCGGGCAGATACTCCCCCGCCCTGGTGTCGACGACGAGCGCGAACCGACTGCCTTGGCGGTCACGCCCGAGCTCCGCGACCTTCGGAATGAGGGCGGGCGGCAGGTTGTCGATGACGAAGAACCCGAGGTCCTCGAGCACGTCGGCGGTCGCCGAGCGGCCGGCGCCGGACATGCCGGTGACGACCGTGACGTCGAGGGGGGTCGACGGCTCAGCCATTGCGACCATCCATCGTCGCAGCTCCGCCGTGCAGACGCTCGTAGAGGTCGCGTGCGACCCGCTCCGGAAGCCAGGCCACGCCGAGCAGCTCGTCGAGGCTCCGCTCGCGCAGCTTCTTCACCGAGCCGAACTCTTTGAGCAGCCGCGAGCGACGCGTCGGCCCCAGGCCCGGCACCTCGTCGAGCGCCGACTTCGTCATCTTCTTCTGACGCAGCTGGCGGTGGTACGTGATGGCGAAGCGATGCGCTTCGTCGCGCACCTGCTGGAGGAGGTACAGCGCCTCGGAGTCGCGCGGCACGCGCAGCGGGTCCGGCTGGCCCGGCACGTACACCTCTTCGAACCGCTTGGCCAGCGCCGCGACGGAGATCTCCTCCAGCCCCAGCTCCTCGAGCACGCGGACCGCCACGCCGAGCTGGCCCTTGCCGCCGTCGACGAGCAGCAGGTTGGGCGGGTAGGCGAAGCGCTTGCCCTTGCGGGCGCCTTCGTCGCGCTCCTGGAGGTACCGACGGAACCGGCGCGTGCAGCACCTCCTCCATCGCCGCGAAGTCGTCCTGTCCCTCTTGCCGGCGGACCTTGAAGCGCCGGTAGTCGGAGCGCTTGGCGAGCCCGTCCTCCATGACGACCATCGAGCCGACGATCTCGGTCCCCTGCAGGTTCGAGATGTCGAAGCACTCGATTCGCAGCGGCGCCTCGGGGAGGTCGAGCGCGTCCTGGAGCGCGGTCAGCGCCCGCGCTCGTGCGTTGTGATCGCTCGCCCGCTTCAGCTTGTGGCGCGCGAACGCCTCACCGGCGTTGTGGGTCACCGTCCCGAGCAGCTGACGCTTGGCGCCCCGTTGCGGCACGCGCACGCGCACGCGTGACCCGCGTGCGGTGGTCAGGAACTCCTCGTACAGCTCGGCGTCGTCGGGCAGCACGGGGACGAGGACCTCGCGGGGCACGTCCGTCGCCGGGACGTCGCCGTACAACTGCTCGAGGATGCGGCCGACGAGCGCGGCCGGCGCGAGCTCCTCGACCTTGTCGACCACGAGGCCCTTACGGCCGACGACCCGGCCCTTCCGCACGAAGAACACCTGCACCGACGCCTCGAGGGGATCCTCGGCGAGCCCGATGCAATCGAAGTCCTCCTCCTTCGGCCCGACCATCTGCTGACGCTCGATGACCTTGCGCACCGACGTGATCTGGTCGCGCAAGCGAGCGGCTCGCTCGTACTCGAGCGAGTCGGCGGCGCTGTGCATCTGCTTGTCGAGCCGGTCGAGGACGGGCGAGTGATCGCCGTCGAGGAACTCGAGCAGGTCGCCGACCAGTCGGTCGTAGTCGTCGCGCCCGACGGCCCCGACGCACGGCGCCGCGCACTTCTCGATGTGCGCGTAGAGGCACGGGCGCCCGAGGCGGTGATGGCGATCGAACTTCGCCTGCGTGCACGTGCGGATCGGGAACGTCCGCAGCAGCAGGTCGAGCGTCTCCCGGATGGCGTACGCGTGCGCGAACGGCCCGTAGTAGCGGACGCCCTTCCGCTTGGCGCCCCGCATCACCATCGCCCGCGGCCATTCCTCGTCGAGCGTGACGGCGAGGAACGGGTACGACTTGTCGTCCTTGAGGCGGATGTTGAACCGGGGCCGGTGCCGCTTGATGAGGTTGAACTCGAGGAAGAACGCCTCGACCTCGTTCCTGACCTCGATCCACTCGACGCTCTCGGCGACGGCGACCATCTGCCGCGTGCGCTCCGGCAGTGACCCCGGGGGGCCGAAGTAGTTCGACAGGCGGCTCCGCAGCCCCTTGGCCTTGCCCACGTAGATGACCCGGCCCTCGGCGTCCTTGAACAGGTAGGCGCCGGGGCCGGTCGGGATGGTGCCGGGCTCCGGTCGGTCGATCACTTCCCCCATTATCCAGGGTCGAGAACGTGGCAGGAATCATCAGGATAATGTCATTGCTGCCAACCCCGGCGTCCTCGATGATGTCCTCATGACCGCTGCGCCCCACAACGTCGTCGTCGTGGCCTTCGACGGGCTGCAGCTGCTCGACCTCGCCGGCCCCGTGGAAGTGCTCCGCACCGCCACCCGGCTCGGGGCGTCACCCCCATACCGCACCACGATCGCGACGCCGGACGGGCAGCCGGTCCGCTCGGACAGCGGCGTGTCGGTCGCCGCCGACGTGTCGCTGGCGGCGCTGGCCCGGTCTCGTGACCGGATCGACACGCTCGTGGTCGTGGGCGGCGACGGAACCCGGTCGGCCCGACTCGACCCGCGATTCCTCGCCGACCTCGCGGCGGCTGCACAGCGGGCGCCGCGGATCGCGTCGGTGTGCACCGGCGCCTTGCTCCTCGCCGAGGCCGGTCTGCTCGACGGCTACGAGGCGACCACACACTGGGGATCGTGTGACGCGCTCGCCGCCCGCCATCCCGGCGTGCGAGTCCTCCCCGACCGCATCTACGTCCACGACCGCGACCGGTGGACCTCGGCGGGTGTGACCGCGGGTGTCGACCTGTTCCTCGCGTTGGTGCAGGCAGACCACGGTGCGGCGCTCGCGCACGAGGCGGCGGGGTGGCTGGTCGTGTTCGTGCAGCGCCCCGGCGGTCAGTCGCAGTTCAGCGCCCAGCTCCGCTCCCAGCGCGCCACGACGACCTCGATCGCCGAGCTGCAGGCGTGGCTCGGCGACCATCTCGACGAGAACCTCGGCGTCGACGCGCTGGCGGCACGGATCGGCATGAGCCGCGCGCACGTTCGCACGCGCGCTTCCGACGCGAGACCGGCACGACGCCGGCGGCGTTCGTCGAGGGGCTTCGTGTCGAGGCCGCGCGGCGGCTGCTCGAGACGACCGATCTCACCGTCGCGGCCGTCGCCGGTCGCGTCGGCATGAAGCACGCCGAGACGCTGCACCGAGCGTTCCATCGCCGCCTCGGCACGACACCCGATCGCTACCGCCAGCACTTCAGCCGGCGGGCTTCCTGAAAGGAGCGCCACGTGCAGATCGCCATCGGCCTCTATCCCGGGTTCACCGCCCTCGACGCCATCGGCCCCTACGCCGTGTTCACGAGCGTCCCCGGCGCAGAAGTCGTCGTGTGCGCCGACCGGAAGGGCATGCTCGCCGACGAGAGTGACCTGCTCCACCTCGATCTGACGCACACGTTCGACGAGGTGCCGGCGCCCGACGTGCTGCTCGTCCCGGGCGGGCTCGTCACGCGGCGCGTCGCCGCCGAAGGCGGCCCGATCGTCGACTGGATCCGTGCCGCTCACGAGACCACCACGTACACCACGTCGGTCTGCACCGGCGCGCTCCTGCTGGGCGCGGCCGGCGTGCTCGACGGAGTGCCGGCAACGACCCACTGGATGGCCTACGACCACCTCCGGGCGCACGGCGCGCGAACCCACCGAGCAGCGGGTCGTGATCGAGGGCAAGGTGGCCACCGCCGCCGGCGTCTCGGCCGGCATCGACCTCGCGCTCACGCTCGTCGACCGCCTCTACGGAGCCGAGGTCGCCCAGGCCGTCCAACTCGGGATCGAGTACGACCCGCAGCCCCCGCACGACACCGGCGCGCCCTCGAAGGCGCCGCCCGAGATCCGGGATCTCGTGGCCGCGGTCATGAACGAAGCGGAGGCCGGCCTGGCGGCCACGCCGTGACGGCGTCGCGGCTCACGGCCGCGAGCGATCTCGGTCGCCGGCTCGAGCTGACTCGGCGCCCGTCGCCAGCCCGTCGACTGCATCAGCCGGATCGCGAGCGCCGCCAGCAACGCGACGAGCACCGCGTTGCGCGAGATGAGGACGAACAAGGCGAACGTCCCGCCGTGGATGAGCTCCGGAAGCAATGCAAGCAACGCGGTGCTCAGTGCGAAGCCGACGAATACCAGCCCCGTCACGAGCCGTTCGCCGTGCGCGGCGGCGATCGCCGCGAAGGGCAGCAGCCACAACAGGAACTGGGGCGAGAGCAGCGGTGAGAACACCAGGAAGACCGTGATCGCCGCCATGGGGGCGAGCCCGTCGAGAACGGCGGTACCGCGCGGCTTGGCGCGCGACGCGAGGACCCATGCCATCACGACGCCGGCAAGGAGCGCGAGCGCGAGCAGGCCGCTCACCACAGTCGTGACTTCGCCGACGCGCCACGCGCCGCGTTCGATGTGCGGGGTCACACCGCCGACGCTCCGCACGCAGCGCGCCGACCGTGCTCTCGAACTCCCAGCCCTTCGCGCCCCGGAAGGTCAGCACCTCCTTCGGGCCGTCGATGCCGCCCCAGGCGACCCACGCCGCGGTGCCCGCGACCCCGACCCCGACGAATGCGGCGAGCGCCCTCCATGCGCGCCGCACGATCAGCACGGGCACCAGCACGAGGGGCCAGAGCTTGGCGAAGCACGCGATCGCGAGCACGGCGCCGCCGCCGTATTGATGTCGACGGCGAACGAGCGCGATGCCGAGAACGGCGAGAAACACCGACAGCAGGTCGAGCCGGAGGTAGATGAACGGATACAGCAGGAACGGAAGTCCGATCACGAGATAGGCGATCCCGGCCCGCCGTCCCCACGACCACGCGACCACGGCCGCGATCGCGAGATCGATGACGAGCTGCGACCACATGAGCCGCACGGTCGTCGACCGGACACTTCCCCCGTCGATCACGTCGATCGCCGCCACCATCACGGGCGGATACTCGACCCCGAAGTCCCGGTACGGCCGCCCGTCCTGGCTGGCGATCGTGTGGTAGCGACGGGCATCGCCCGGCAGGATGCGGTACCGGCTCGGAGCGGTCGCGTCGGAGGCGAGCGCGATCGGGACGACGGCGAATGCGCACGCCGGCAAGGAGCACGAAGAGGAGCAGGAAGCGCCGGGCGGACACCGCTGCGACCTATCGGATCGCCGATGAGAGAGGGATGAGGCAGGAGTTACACTACGCGGAGGCCGGCCTGGCATTCCGGCCACATATCAGTCCCGGGGCCGACAACCCCGCGGTGGGCGACCAGGCTGTCCCCGCCGGCCACAACCGGGGCTTCCCGAAAGGGATCACACCTATGTTGCGACTCCAGGCCCTCCTGCCGGACCGGTACACCCTCGCGTCGAGCGAGGAGATCGACGAATGGATCGGCGCCGCCAAAGCCGCGCTCGGCTCGAAGCTGCTCATCCTCGGACATCACTACCAGCGCCCCGAAGTCATCAAGTGGGCGGACGCCCGCGGCGACTCGTTCAAGCTGGCGCGTTTCGCGGCCGACAACGACAACGCCACCGACATCGTCTTCTGCGGCGTGCACTTCATGGCCGAGTCGGCCGACATCCTGACCGGCGAACATCAGCGAGTCGTCCTCCCGGATCTGAACGCCGGGTGTTCGATGGCCGACATGGCCGATCTCGACCAGGTCGAGGAGTGCTGGGAGTCGCTGGCCGGCGTCACCGATGTCGAACGCATCGTGCCCATCACGTACATGAACTCGTCCGCGGCGCTGAAGGCCTTCGTCGGAGAGCACGGCGGCGCGGTGTGCACGAGCTCGAACGCACGGGCGATCCTCGATTGGGCGCTCGCCCGCGGCGACAAGGTCCTCTTCTTCCCCGACCAGCACCTCGGGCGGAACACCGGCTACCAGATGGGCTTCGACGAGCCCGACATGCGCGTGTGGGATCCGCGCCACGACCTCGGCGGGCTCGAGGAGCGCGACGTGAAAGACGCCACGTTCCTGCTGTGGAAGGGCCACTGCTCCGTGCACCAGCGGTTCCGGACCGAGCACGTCGACGCGTTCCGGACCGAGCACCCCGACGGTGAGGTCATCGTTCATCCCGAATGCGCGCACGAGGTCGTCGAGGTCGCCGACAAGGTGGGGTCGACCGAGCGGATCCTCGAATGGGTCGAGGCGGCGCCGCCGGGATCAGTGGTCGCTGTCGGCACCGAGATCCACATGGTGCAGCGCATGGCCGAGGAGCATCCCGACAAGACGGTCGTCTCCCTCGACCCGCTGATCTGCCCGTGCTCGACCATGTTCCGCATCGACGGCCCGCACCTCGCGTGGTGCCTCGAAGCGCTGGCGCGTGGTGAGCTCGTCAACCAGGTCGTCGTCGACGACCGCACCGCGGAGTGGGCACGGGTCGCGCTCCAGCGCATGCTCGACCTCCCCGGCGCGCCGACCGCGGCGGCCAAGGTCGACTGACGTCGTATCTGAGCGTCGCCTGGCGACGTTCAGATACGCACCTTTCGCGTCACCAGCAGGAGCAGCCGGGGAATCGTCGCGGCGTCCTTGTACTCGGGGACGCGCGCGAGGAGGCCGGCGGCCGGCGGCGGCTCGTCCACGTGCTCGATCAGCAAGCCGTGCGCCGCGAGCTCGTTGACGTACCGGTAGAGCGGTCGGTGCATGAACGGCAGGTCGATACCCGGCGCGACCTCCTCCATCGCTACGTCGTCCGGCAGGTAGGGGCCGACGCGCCAGTACTCCTCGTCGAGGATGTGGTCGATCACCCAGCCACTGCCGGGCGCCTGGAGCAGCGGGTGGTTCAGGAAGAGCACGAAGCGGCCACCGGGCGCGAGCACGCGTGCCGTCTCGGCGATCGCGGGCTCGAACGGGTCGAGATGCTCGAACACCAGGCACGAGACCGCCGCGTCGAACGAAGCGTCGCGGAGCGGCATCGCCTCGGCGCCGGCGCGTGCGTATCGGGGGCCGCCGCCGCGTTCCCGTGCGACCGCGACCTGAGCCGCCGTCGGGTCGATGCCGACGACCTCGGCGCCCAGCTTGGAGATCCGCCGGGCGACCTGGCCTTCGCCGCACCCGACGTCGAGCACGCGGGTCGTGCCGGCCAGGTGCTCGTCGACGAGCGGGAGGAGCTGCTCCTCGTACTCGGGGTCGACCCCGTCGGTGAACTTGTCCTGCCACCAGCCGGCGTGCCGCTCCCAGGGGTCGGTGCTGCTCATGCCCGTCGCCGGGATATAGGACAAAGCAGATTGGCCATATGGATTACCATATCCGCATGGCGAACGACCGACCGGGCCGGCTCACGCTCAGCGCTCTGGGGAGCGGGCGTCTCATCCGTGAGGCCCGCCGCCTGGGCGGCCTGACGCAAGCCGATCTCGCGCGCCGGCTCGGGACGACCCAGTCCGCGGTCTCGAACTGGGAGCGCGGTCGCGACACTCCCCGGGTCGACACCCTGGCCCGGATCCTCGAGGCGTGCGGCTTCGAAGCCGACATGACGTTCCGGCGTCTCGACGACGTCGACCGCGCACAGATTCGCGAGAACCTCGCGATGACACCGGCGGAGCGCCTCCAATCCGTGCGCAACGTGTCCAAGCTCCGCGCCAAGGCCCGCCGGGTCGAACGCGAGCCCGCCGCGTGCCTAAGCCGCTGCAACCCGAGAAGCTGTTCCAGGTGCTTGCTCGCCATCGTGTCGACTACGTGCTCATCGGCGGGCTCGCGGCGACGCTGCACGGCTCCTCCGCCCTCACGAACGACGCCGACATCTGCCCCGACCCCTCGCCCGAGAATCGTGAGCGGCTCGCGGCCGCGCTGCGGGACATTCGGGCACGCGTCAGAACCGAGGCCGAGCCCGACGGCGTCCGCTTCTCCGTCGATGCCGACTTCCTGCGGCGCACGCAGCTCGTGAACCTCACGACGCGGTACGGCGACTTCGACATCGCGTTTCAGCCTGCCGGCAGCCGCGGTTACGAGGATCTCGTCGGCGATGCGATCGAGCTGGAGATCGACGGGACCGTCGTCCGTGTCGCGTCGCTCGCGGACATCATCCGGTCGAAGGAGATCGCGAATCGCCCGAAGGACCGCGCCACGCTGCCGATCCTCTACGCCCTGCAGGACGAGATCGCGCGGGGCGCCGCGAAGTAGCCACCGCCTCACGCGACGGCGTGCTCGTCGAGCCCGAGGATCGGCGCGAGGAAGCTTCCCGTGTAGCTGCCTTCGGTCTTGGCGACGTGCTCGGGCGAGCCCTCGGCCACGATCTGCCCGCCGGCGTCACCGCCCTCCGGCCCGAGGTCGATGATCCAGTCCGCCGACTTGATCACGTCGAGGTTGTGCTCGATCACCAACACGGTGTTCCCGCCCTCGACGAGGCGCGACAGCACGCCGAGCAGCCGCTTCGTGTCCTCGAAATGCAACCCGGTCGTCGGCTCGTCGAGCATGTACACGGTGCGGCCGGTGGCCCGCTTGCCGAGCTCCGACGCCAGCTTCACCCGCTGGGCCTCACCGCCCGACAGCGTGGGCGCGGGCTGTCCGAGCCGGACGTACCCGAGGCCGACGTCGAACAGCGTCTGGAGCTGGCGGGCGATCGGCGGCTGGTGCTTGAAGAACTCGAGCGCCTCTTCGATCGACATGTCGAGGACCTCGGCGATGTTCTTGTTCTTGAACGTGACGTCGAGCGTGTCGCGGTTGTACCGGGCGCCCTTGCACACCTCGCACGGCACGTAGACGTCGGGAAGGAAGTGCATCTCGATCTTGATCGTCCCGTCGCCGGCGCACGCCTCGCACCGGCCGCCCTTCACGTTGAACGAGAACCTTCCGGGCAGGTAGCCCCGCACCTTCGCCTCGAGGCTGGACGCGAACAGCGTGCGGATCTTGTCGAACACACCCGTGTACGTGGCGGGGTTGGACCGCGGCGTCCGCCCGATCGGCGACTGGTCGATGTTGATGACCTTGTCGACGAGCTCCGTGCCCTCGATCGTCTTGTGGCGTCCGGGCACGGTCCGTGACCGGTACACCTTCTGCATGAGCGTGTGGTAGAGGATGTCGTTCACGAGCGTCGACTTGCCGCTGCCGCTCACGCCCGTGATCGCGACGAAGCACCCCAGCGGGAAGTCGACGTCGATGTTCTGCAGGTTGTGCTCGCGCGCGTCCCGCACCGTCAGCCACGCCTCGCCCGGCTGGCGGCGCATCTCCGGGACCGGAATGGATCGCTCCCCCGCCAGGTACTGACCGGTGATCGACCGCGGCTCGGCGAGGACGTCGTCGAGCGTGCCGCGGGCGACGATCTCGCCGCCGTGCTCCCCTGCACCGGGCCCGATGTCGACGATGGTGTCGGCCGAGCGGATCGTCTCCTCGTCGTGCTCGACGACGATCACCGTGTTCCCGAGGTCACGCAGCCGCACGAGGGTGTCGAGGAGCCGGTGGTTGTCGCGCTGGTGCAACCCGATCGACGGCTCGTCGAGCACGTACAGCACCCCGACCAGCCCGCTGCCGATCTGCGACGCCAGCCGGATGCGCTGCGCCTCGCCGCCGGCAAGCGTCGCCGACGACCGGTTCAGCGACAAGTAGTTGAGCCCCACGTCGAGCAGGAAGCGGAGCCGCTCGTTGACTTCCTTCAAGACTGCTTCGGCGATCATCAGGTCGCGCTCGGACAGCTCGAGCCCGCCGAGGAACTCCGCCGCCTTGGCGATCGACAGCTCCCCGAGCTCGTAGATGTTCATCCCGCCGACCGTGACCGCCAGCGAGGCCGGCCGCAGCCGGGCGCCGTGACACACCGGGCACGGCACCTCGCGCATGTAGCCCTCGATCTGCTCGCGCACCCGCTCGCTCTCCGCTTCGGAGTGGCGGCGCTCGAGCCAGGGCACCACGCCCTCGAACTCGGTCGTGTACGAGCGCTGCCGCCCGTACCGGTTGCGGTACCGGACGTTGATCGCGCGCTTGCCCGAACCGTGCAGCACGGCTTGCTTGTCGCGCTTGCGCAGCTTGCGCCAGGGTGTGTCGACCGAAAACCCGTACTCCTTCGCGACCGCGCCGAGCACCCGGTCGAAGTACTGGCTCCGGAACCCGGCCCACGGCGCGATCGCGCCGTCGGTGATGCTGAGGTCGTCGTCGGAGACGACCAGCTCCGGGTCGACCTCGAAGCGGGTGCCGAGCCCGTCGCAACGCTCGCATGCGCCGTAGGGCGAGTTGAACGAGAAGTTGCGCGGCGCGAGCTCCTCGAACGACAAGCCGCAGCTCGCGCAGGCCAGGTGCTCCGAGAACGTGAGCACCTCGCGGTCCTCGTCGTGCTCCTCCTCGCCCTCCCGCGGGACGATCTCGACCTCGGCGACACCCTCGGCCAGGCGCAGGGCGGTCTCGAGCGAGTCGGTGAGCCGGCGCTCGATGCCCGCGCGGCGGACCAGCCGGTCGACGACGACCTCGATCGTGTGCTGCTCGTACCGGGCGAGTCGCTCCCGACTCGCCGCGTGGCCGCCCGAGCCGCGCATGCTCGACAGCTCGTGCACCTCGCCGTCGATCCGCGCCCGGGTGAAGCCCTGACCGGCGAGCTCGGTCAGCAGCCCCTCGTACTCGCCCTTCCGGCCCCGCACGACCGGCGCGAGCACCTGGAACCGCGTGCCGTCCGGCAGCTGGAGGACGCGGTCGACGATCTGCTGGGGCGTCTGCCGGGTGATGACCCGACCGCAGTTGGGGCAGTGCGGCACGCCGATCCGGGCGTAGAGGAGCCGCAGGTAGTCGTAGATCTCGGTGATCGTCCCGACGGTCGACCGCGGGTTCTTCGACGCCGACTTCTGGTCGATCGAGATCGCCGGCGACAGGCCCTCGATGAAGTCGACGTCGGGCTTGTCCATCTGTCCGAGGAACTGCCGGGCGTACGCCGACAGCGACTCGACGTACCGGCGCTGCCCCTCGGCGTAGATCGTGTCGAACGCCAGCGAGGACTTCCCCGAGCCCGACAAGCCGGTGAAGACGATCAGGCGGTCCCGGGGCAGCTCGAGATCGACGTTCTTGAGGTTGTGCTCCCGAGCCCCCCGGATCGTGATTTCATCCGCCACGACGTCAGTTTACCGGGGCGGCTGTCCGAGCGAACGGATGTTCGGGGCCCTTCCTACCTGCGCCGGAGCTCGTCACGGATCTCGGTCAGCAGCTCCACCTCGGTGGGCTTCGCCTCCTGGCGGAAGATCTTCTGCACAGCCCGCACGATGAGGAACAGCACCGTCCCGATGATCACGAAGTTGACGACGGCGGTGATGAACTTCCCGTAGGCAACGACTCCGTCGCCGATCTTGAAGGTCAGATCGTTGAAGTTCGGCTTGCCGAAGACCGCTCCGATGATGGGCATGATCACGTCGTTCACGAGCGACGCCACGACCAGCCCGAACGCAATCCCGATGATGACCGCCACCGCAAGGTCGATGACATTGCCGCGGAGCAGGAACTTCCTCAGATCCTGGAGCACTGCTGCCCCTCCTCGATCGCCGGATCGGCGTCGGCGCAGGTCTACCCGCTCCGTTGCCTCAGCTCACCTCGCGCAGCTCCCGCTTGAGCTCGCCGATCTCGTCGCGGAGGCGGGCGGCCTCCTCGAAGCGGAGGTCCTTGGCCGCGTCGTGCATCTCGTCCTGGAGGGTCTGGATGAGCTTGCCGACGTCGTCCGGCGCGACGCCCTCGAGATCGAAGACCGCCGAACGCTTGGGCCCACGGCCGCGTCCACGCCCCCGGCCTCGACCGACGCGTACGTCGTCGTCTTCTCCCTCACGGGCACGCACCATCTCGAGGATGTCGACGACCTTCTTGCGGATCGTCTGCGGGTCGATCCCGTGCTCGGCGTTGAACTCGAGCTGCACCTTCCGCCGCCGGTTCGTCTCGGAGATGGCTCGGCGCATCGAGTCCGTCACCTGGTCGGCGTACATGACCACCTGACCGTCGACGTTGCGGGCCGCGCGCCCCATCGTCTGGATCAGCGACGTGTCGGAGCGCAGGAAGCCCTCCTTGTCGGCGTCGAGGATCGCGACGAGCGACACCTCGGGAAGGTCGAGGCCCTCACGCAGCAGGTTGATGCCGACGAGCACGTCGAACTCGCCGAGGCGCAGCGCGCGGAGGATCTCGACCCGTTCGAGCGTGTCGATCTCGCTGTGCAGGTACCGGACCCGAATGCCCAGCTCGATCAGGTAGTCGGTCAGGTCCTCGGACATCTTCTTCGTGAGCGTCGTGACGAGCACACGCTGCTCGGCCTCGGCGCGGGCGTTGATCTCGGCGACCAGGTCGTCGATCTGGCCCTTGGTCGGCTTCACGATCACCTCGGGGTCGACGAGCCCGGTGGGCCGCACGATCTGCTCGACGACCTGCTTGGACTTCTCGAGCTCGTACTCCCCCGGCGTGGCCGACATGAACACCACCTGGTTCACGTGCTCGATGAACTCGTTGAACCGCAGGGGCCGGTTGTCGAGCGCGGACGGGAGCCGGAAGCCGTGCTCGACGAGCGTCTCCTTGCGGGACCGGTCACCCTCGTACTGTCCGTGCAGCTGCGGGACGGTCACGTGCGACTCGTCGAGCACGCAGAGGAAGTCGTCGGGGAAGTAGTCGAGCAGGGTGTACGGCATCTGGCCGGCCTCCCGGCCGTCGAGGAACCGCGAGTAGTTCTCGATCCCGGAGCAGGTGCCGATCTCGCGGAGCATCTCGAGGTCGTAGGTCGTACGCATCCGAAGGCGCTGCGCTTCCAGCAGCTTCCCCTTCGACTCGAACGACGCCAGCCGGTCCTCGAGCTCGGCTTCGATGCCCTCGATCGCCCGCTGCATGTGGTCCTCGTCGGTGACGTAGTGCGACGCCGGGAACAGGACGAACCGATCGAGCTCCTCGACGATCTCGCCGGTGACGGCGTCGACGGAGTACATCCGCTCGATCTCGTCCCCGAAGAGCTGGATGCGCACGCCCCGCTCCTCGTAGGCGGGGAACACCTCGATCGAGTCCCCCCGCACCCGGAACTTGTTGCGGACGAAGCCCTCGTCGTTGCGCTCGTACTGGAGCTCGACGAGCCGGCGCAGGATCGCGCGCTGGTCGTGCTCCTCCCCCACGCCGAGCATCAGGCACTGCTGCTCGTACAGCTCGGGTGAGCCCAGGCCGTAGATCGCCGAGACCGAGGCCACGATGATCACGTCCCTCCGGGACATGAGGGCGCTCGTGGCGGAGTGACGGAGCCGGTCGATCTCGTCGTTGATCGACGAGTCCTTCTCTATATACGTGTCGGACGACGGGACATAGGCCTCGGGCTGGTAGTAGTCGTAATAGGAGACGAAGTACTCCACCCGGTTCTTGGGGAAGAACTCGCGGAACTCGCTCGCCAGCTGGGCGGCCAGGCTCTTGTTGGGGGCGAGGATGAGCGTGGGACGCTGGGCCCGGGCGATCGCGCCGGCGATCGTGAACGACTTCCCCGACCCGGTGATGCCGAGCAGCGTCTGGTACCGGTCGCCCCGCTCGACGCCGGTCGCGAGCGCCTCGATCGCCTCCGGCTGGTCGCCGGCGGCCGTGAACGGGGAAACGAGCTCGAGGAGCGGCATTCGTCCGATGGTACCGGCGGCGTGTGACGGCCTCGCCGATGTCGGGGATAGCGTTCGTCACATTCTCGGCGTCGAGAAAGGGGGAGCCGCATGAGGCGTCGCTGAGCGCACGCCAGCCTCGCCCGGTCGGGCGAACGCGGCCGCTCCCTCTCGGGCGCGCGGCTGCCGTAACCACACGGAACCGTAGGAGGATCCATGGACTACCGATCTGCGCTCGCGCGCGTCGTCGACGACGTCGTCGAGCCCGGCGCCGCCGCCGTCGACCGCGACGGGACCTACCCCCGAGCTCAGCTCGAGGCGCTCGGCGAGGCCGGCATCCTCGGGCTCGCCAGCTCGCCGGACGTCGGCGGCGGCGGTGCAGACCTCGGGGCGGCGGCCTCCGTCGTGGAGGAGCTCGCCCGCCACTGCGGGTCGACGGCGATGGTCGTGATGATGCACTACTCGGCGACGGCCGTCATCGAGGCGCACGGCTCGCAGGAGATCCGCGAGGCCATCGCCGCCGGTCGCCACGTGACGACGCTCGCGTTCTCGGAGGCGGGGAGCCGGAGCCACTTCTGGGCTCCACTCGGCACCGCGACCCAGCAGAACGGCGCCGTCCGCCTCGACGCCCAGAAGAGCTGGGTCACGGCCGCGGGTGAGGCCGACAGCTATGTCTGGTCGAGCCGACCGATGGCGGCGGCGGGCCCGATGACGCTGTGGATCGTCCCGTCGGACACCCCCGGCCTCAGCGTGCCTGCGCCGTTCGACGGTCTCGGGCTGCGCGGGAACGCGTCGAGCCCCGTGTCGGCCGACGGCGTCGAGGTGCCGGCGTCGGCGATGCTCGGCGGCGACGGAGTGGGGCTCGACATCGCGTTGACGGTCGTGCTCCCGTGGTTCCTCGTGCTGAACGCGGCGGCGAGCATCGGCTTGATGCAGGCGGTGACGGACGAGGCGACGGCGCACCTGACGCGCACCCAGCTCGTCCACCTCGGCCAGACGCTCGCGCAGCAACCCGTCGGTCGGGCGCGCCTCGCCCAGATGCGGATCGAGACGGATCAAACCGCGGCGTTGCTGTCGGACGCGCTCGCCGCGATCGGGGCGGGGCGCGAGGACGCGCAGCTGCGCGTGCTCGAGGTCAAGGCGGCCGCCGGCGAAGCCGCGATCGACGTGACCGACCTCGCGATGCAGGTGTGCGGGGGCGCCGCGTTCCGCAAAGAGCTCGGCGTCGAGCGGCGGTTCCGCGACGCACGCGCCGCCCGGGTCATGGCACCCACAACCGACGCCCTGAACGACTTCATCGGCCGCGCCCTGTGCGGCCTGCCATTGCTCGACGAGGCCCCGGCATGAGCGGCGACTCGCTTGTCATGGGCGCGGTCGCGTACGACCCCAAAGTGGTGACGATCTGGGACGGGTTCCGGGCCTGGCTCCGCGGCCGCGGGCTCGACTTCGACTACATCCTGTACTCGAACTACGAGCGCCAGGTCGAGGAGCTGCTGTCGGGCCGCATCGACGCGGCGTGGAACTCGCCGCTGGCGTGGATCCGCGCGCAGCGCCTCGGCGCCGCTGCCGGCGTCCCGGTGCAGGCGTTGACGATGCGCGACAGCGACCGCGATCTCACGTCGGTCGTCGTCGTCCGGGCCGACTCGGGGATCGCCGGCGTCGCCGACCTCGCGGGCAAGGTCGTCGCGACCGGCGCGATCGACTCGCCCCAGTCGACGCTGATCCCGCTCTCGTACCTGCGGGCGGCGGGCCTCGAACCCGGCCGTGACGTCGACTTACGGCGGTTCGACGTGGGCGTCGGGCTCCACGGGGACCACATCGGCGGCGAGCGCGACGCCGCCCGAGCCCTCGTCGCCGGCGAGGTCGACGCCGCGTGCATGATCGACGGCAACCACCTGGTGTTCGGCGCCGAGGGAACGCTGCCGACCGGCGCCACCGCCGTCATCGGGCAGACGGATCGGTTCGACCACTGCAACATGACGGTGCGCTCCGACGGCCCACGGGACCCGATCGCCCGGTTTCAGCGAGTTGCTGCTCGGCATGTCGTACGGCGACGCCGAGGTCCGGCCGCTGCTCGACCTCGAAGGATTGAAGGCGTGGGAAGAAGGACGAACGTCCGGCTACGGCTGCTCGACGCGGCCGTGTCGGAGACAGGGTTCTACGACGATGAAGGACGCATTGGCGACGCCGACTATCGACCTTGAGGCGCCTCGGATTCGATCGCGGCGCCGGTCTCCTGCTCGAGCGAGCGCTCGCGGGACTCCCGCCGGGGAGCCGCCTCGAGGTGGTGGGTCGCGATCCGGCCCTGACCGTCGACCTCGCACCGTGGTGCCGCCGACGCGGGCACCGGCTCGAGGCCGGAAACGTCGTGGTCAAGGGCGCCGCCGCGACCGACCGGTGGTTCGGTGCCACGCGGCGGGCGCGCCCGGGCCCGGTGGCGTCGTCGAACGGCCCGACCCGGCCTGGGGGCTGGCGGCACGCGGCGCGCTCGTCGAGGCGGGAGCGAAGCCGTCGGGCTTCGACCTGGACGACCGGGGCGTCGTCTGGGCCGACATCGCGCCGCGGCTCTACGCGCAAGCGGTGGCGAGCCAGTGGGATCCCGCGACCGAGATCGCCTGGGACGCCGCCGAGGAGCTTCCGGCCGAGATCGAGGCGGCGGTGGTGCAGGTGATGACGTACCTGGTCGAGAACGAGCAGGCGGCCCTGGTCGTGCCGGCGCGATTCGTCGGCCGGGTGCATCCTCACTTTCGGGAGGTCGTGCAGCTGCTCGCAGTGCAGGTCGCCGACGAGGCGCGCCACGTCGAGGTGTTCGCACGGCGCGCCGCGCTCCGCGGTGGCCCGCTCGGCGTGTCGACGACGGGAGGGCGGGCGTCGCTGCAGACGCTGCTCGACGAGCCCGACTTCTCGCTGGCGTCGTTCCTGCTCTCCGTGCTCGGTGAGGGCACGTTCCTCAACCTCTTGTCGTTCATCGAGACCTACGCCCCCGACACGGTGACCCGGCAGGTCGCGCATCTCGCGCTCCAGGACGAAGCCCGGCACGTCGCGTTCGGCCTCGCGCACCTCGAGCACCGCGTCGAGATCGACCCCGGTCTGCTCGGACGGCTGCGCCTCGCGATCGAGCGTCGCCACGACGCGCTGGCGTCGACGGCAGGATTGAACCAGGACGTGTTCGACGCGCTCGTCGTGCTCGCCGCGGGCTCGTGGACACCCGATGCGATCGCGACCGGTTATGAGCGGGTGCAGGCCCTCACGGCCGACATGGACGACGGCCGCCGGCGCCGGCTCGCACGCCTCGGCTTCCCCGCCGACGAGGCGGCCGAGCTGTCCGCCCTCCACACGCGCAACTTCATGTAGCTCCCCGCCCGCCGTTCTCGGCGGCGAAAAGCTCGCTCTCCGACCGTTTTGCTGCCGAGAACGGGGGGTTAGGCGGACTGCTCGTCGCGCTGGCGGCGCTCGAGGTCGGCCCAGACGTCGTCGATCTGGCGCTCGAGCATGGCGCGGTCGCCGGCGTTGTCGACGACGTACGTCGCGAGCTTGCGACGCTCCTCGTCATCGGCTTGCGCGGCCATTCGCGCTTCGGCGTCGGCCCGGTCGACGCCCCGGGCCTCGAGCCGCGCCAGCCGCACGTCACGGGGCGCCTCGACCACGATCACGGTCTGATACGGACGCTTCCTGGCTTGCTCCGACTCGGCGAGGAGCGGCACGTCGAGGACGACGACGGCGTCGCTCGGCGCCTCGGCCACGCGGCGCGTGAACTCCTCGTTGATGGCGGGATGCGTGATCGCCTCGAGGTCGAGCCTCGACTCGTCGTCGGCGAACGCGACCTTGGCCAACGCGCCCCGCGCCAGTCGTCCGTCGGCATCGAGGATGCCTTCGCCGAACCGCTCGACGAGCTTCTGCAGCGCCGGTTGCCCGGGCTCGACGACCGCTCGCGCCACCTGGTCGGCGTCGACGATCACCGCGCCGCGCCGCGGCGAGCAGCTCGGAGACAGTGGACTTGCCGGCTCCGATCCCGCCGGTGAGCCCGACGAGGAGCAACTCAGGCAGTCTCGGCCGGCGGCGTGTCGTCCGTGGCCGGCGCCTCGGCTGGTGCTTCGTCCGCGGCGGGCGCTTCGGCCGTCGGCCGCGGTGTCGCCTTCTGCAGGCGCCGCTCCGCCTGCCGCGGCTTCGGCGCTCGCGGCCGCCTCGGTCTCCTCGGCCGTGGGACCGATGTACTGGCCCTGCTCGTCGAAGGCGTCCTCGCCGAAGTGCTCGCGGTACTCGGCCGCGACCTCGCCACCCTCGGCCGCTTGCTTGATCGAGAGCGAGATGCGCCGCCGGTCGAGATCGATGTCGATGATCTTCACCCACAGCTCTTCGCCGGGGGTGACAACCTGCTCGGGCGCTTCGACGTGGTGCGCCGCCATCTCGGAGATATGGACGAGCCCCTCGATGCCTTCGCCCACCTGGACGAACGCGCCGAACGGCACGAGCTTGGTGACCTTCCCGTACACGAGCTCGCCGACTTGGTGGCCGTTGGCGAACTCCTGCCACGGATCCTGCTGCGTGGCCTTCAATGACAGCGAGATGCGCTCGCGGTCGAGATCGACGTCGAGCACCTGCACCTCGACCTCGTCGCCGACCTGCACCACCGAGCTCGGGTGGTCGACGTGCTTCCAGCTCAGCTCGGAGACGTGCACGAGGCCGTCCATGCCGCCGAGGTCGACGAACGCGCCGAAGTTCACGACCGACGAGACCACGCCCTTGCGGATCTCACCTGGCTTGAGGTTGGCGAGGAACTCGTCGCGCTGCTCGCGCTGCGTCTCCTCGAGGTACGCGCGCCGCGAGAGCACGACGTTGTTGCGGTTCTTGTCGAGCTCGATGATCTTGGCGTCGAGGTTCCGGCCGACGAACGGATGCAGGTCGCGCACCCGGCGCAGGTCGACGAGTGACGCAGGCAGGAAGCCGCGGAGGCCGATGTCGAGGATCAGACCACCCTTGACCACCTCGATGACCGGCCCGGAGACGATGCCGTCCTTCTCCTTGACCGCCTCGATCGTCCCCCACGCGCGCTCGTACTGCGCCCGCTTCTTCGACAGGATCAGCCGGCCGTCCTTGTCCTCCTTCTGGAGGACGAGCGCCTCGAGCTCCTCACCGAGATCGACGACCTCGTGGGGGTCGATGTCGTTGCGGATCGAGAGCTCGCGGGACGGGATGACGCCTTCGGACTTGTAGCCGATGTCGAGCAGGACCTCGTCGCTGTCGATCTTGACGACCTTGCCGGACACGATGTCGCCGTCGTCGAACTCGACGATCGTGGCATCCACCGCATCCGAGAAGGATTGCGTCCCGAGGTCGTCGAGGACGACCGGGCCGCCGTCGGGCGGGGACTCGGCGGTTGCTACGGCGCCGGCGGCGCCGGATGGCTGCGAGGCCGCAGCCGACTCACTCTGACTCGTCTCGGGCACGGGAGCGTTGTCGGTCGCTCCTGTGGCCTCCTGCTGGGACAACATTGCTCCTTGGAAACAGTGATCGCTCCCCCTGCCTGCCGGCGCACCTCGGGTGACGACGCGAGCGCGGGAAACCGGCCCCGGAGGACCGCTCACCAGGGTAACCCACGGTCAGGTGTGCCGCCGAGCCAGGAGCAGCAATTCGGGGTCGTCGAGCGTCGGCGGCGCGGTTCCGTACCGTCCGGGTGCGACGCCGTGCACGCCGACGACCTCGAGCCCCGCGCCCCCGGCGAGCAGCTCGAGCTCGCGCGCCGTGAAGCACGTCGTCCAGAGGTCGAAGAGTTTCTCTTCGCCGTCCTCGTTGCGGACGGTGGACCGCTCGTGGAGCACACCGGTGGCGGGGTCGAAGCTCTCCCCCGCCTCGAGGAAGCGGACGGCGAAGGCGGCTGAAAACGCGGTGAGAGCGAGCCGGCCACCGGGACGGAGCGCGGCGGCGATGCGCTCGAAGGCCCGGGGCTCGTCGCGGCCACCGAGGAGCCCGAATCCTCCCTGGCAGAGGCAGACGACGGCGTCGAACTCGCCGTCGTACGCAAGCTCGCGGACGTCGCCGACCTCGAAGCGCGCCGGCAGCCCGTCCGCCTCGGCCGCGTCTCGGGCCAAGGTGATGAAGTCCTCCGACAGGTCGACGCCCACCACGTCGATTCCGCCTCGGGCGAGCGCGAGCGCGTGGCGCCCCGGGCCGCATCCGACGTCGAGCACCCGCTCCCCCCGATCCAGCTCGAGCGCGTCGACGAGGAACGCGACCTCTTGCTCCGTTCCCTTCGTGAACGCGTTCCGGCAGGTACGCCGGCCCGAGGTATGCGAGCGATCTCGTTGAACCAGGGACCGGACGGCACCGGCGGCATGTCGTCATCTGCGGAGCGCTGCGCGTCGGCTCGCTCGCTAGTCTTCGGCTTTGTAGGTCATGCTCTGTCGGCGAGGTTGCCGTAGGTGGGCGCGCCGGCGGTCTCGTAGGCGAGCTGGAGCGTGCCGTTGGGGTAGGTGACCGACTCGGTCAGGCGCAGCGCCGTGGGCATGGTCCCGCCGGCGAACACCTGCTTGCCGCTGCCGAGCAGCAGCGGGTACAGCCAGAGGTTCAGCCGGTCGACGAGGCCGAAACGCAGCAGTGACTGCACGAGATCGAGGCTGCCGATGACATGGACTTCGTCGTGGCGCTCCTTCACGGCGGTGATGCTCTCGGCGAGGTCCCCGGCGACGAGCGTCGAGCCCTGCCAGGCGAGAGGGCCGGTCGAGCGTGCGGCTGGCGACGTACTTGGGGACGCCGTTGAGCAGGCCGGTGAACGGGATCTCCTCAGGAGCTTTCGGCCAGTAGTTGGCGAAGATCTCGTAGGTCTTCCGCCGAGGAGCAGGGCGTCCATGCTCCTCGCTTGCTCGAACATGGCGTTGCCGGACTCCTCGTCCAGCAGCGGCGCCTGCCACCCGCCGTGCGCGAAGCCGCCGTCGCGATCCTCGTCGGGCCCTCCAGGTGCCTGCGCCACCCCGTCCAGCGTCACGAACTCGGTCACGATGAGCTTGCCCATGGTGTCTTCCTCTTCCTTGTGGCGATGCGTCCCTACCAGTTCAGACTCGAATCGCACGCAGGATTCATCGCCGGCGCCGCCATCGCGAAGGCGTACAGATTGCCCGTTCTGGAGCGCGTCCGTCGATCAGATCGCTTCGTGAACGCGTTCCGCAGGTACGCCGGCCCGAGATGTGCGTCTGCTCCTACCCTGCCCGGCGCTCGACCGCGTCATTGGCGTCGTACCAAGAGGATCAGGCGCAAATGCACGTGCCGACTATTCTCGATCAATCATGAAGAGGCGCCGAACCGTTGCCATTGTCGTAGTCGTGGCCGCGGCGCTCGCGCTCGGATGGACATCGAGCCGGGTTTGGCGACCCGCCGTGTTCGGATCCGAGCGGCCGTCGATCAGCATGGATCACGGGTTCGGCACCGATGACTCTGCTGTCGTCCAGCGAGGCTCATCGCTCGTCCGCACGTTTGTCGGCGACAGGCCGTCCCCGTCACGGGACCTGCTGGCAGCCCTTGGTTTGGCGGCAATCGCTGCTGCTGCCTTCTGGACACGACGGCGTACGGAGCATCGTTCTGCGCATCAACCGCTTCACCCTCTTCGCGGCACCGTCGCGCTCCGCGCACCTCCTTCGAGCCGGCTCTTCTAGCCGCGCCGCACACCCATCGCGCGTCTCGGACGCGTGAGTAGCAACTGACTGAACACGTTCTCGACGCGCGTTCGCGACGCCATGGGTCTGTGGCGGGCATCCGAGAAGCGGCTTCCTCCTGGCTACGAACGGAGCAGACCCATGCACCCATACGAGACCGACGTGCTACCCGCGACCGCGGCTTCCGTGACCGATGTGTCACACGGAGTCGTCCTTGCGTTGTGTGCGTGCTTCCTGTTGATGCCGTTTGCGATGCTCGCGGGCCTCGTCTACAGCGGCATTCGGTCGCGCCGCAGGGCGCGGCGAGACCAACCGTGAACGCGTCCTCGCCATCGCCGGGCCGCTGCTCGCCAATCGAACGCCTTGGATCGCACGGCGCGTCCCATTCGCCGTGATCAGTTCAGGAGATGAACGATGAGTCCAGTCCTGACCCGCCCGCGCCCTCGATCGAGCCCAGCTCTCCTCACGCGCGAGGTGCTCGTGCTCGTCCTCGCCGGCGCGATCGGCATAGCGGCTCTCATTGCGATCCACGCCGAGATCCGAGGCCCCGAGTTCGTCGACCGTGTGAGAGTCGTGAACGAGACGCCGTATCTCGTGGACGTCGAAGTGACCGGCAACGCCCGCGACGGGTGGCTCAAGCTCGGCCCGGTTTCTCCCGGTGAGACCCACAACTTCGGAAGCGTCGTCGACCAGGGAGACGAGTGGATCTTCCACATCTCCACCGGCCCCTACGACGGCGGCGAGTTCACGGTCGAGAAGGCCGAGCTCGAGCGCGGCGGCTGGAATGTAGCGATCCCCGACCCCGTTCGAGCACGCCTCGACGCCCAAGGAGCGCTTCCGCTCCGCGCGCCGCTAGTCGAGCCTCGGACCGGGCACCGGCACGCCGGCGCCCGCGGGTCGGCTACGTGCCGACCCGCGCCTTCTCCTCCTGTCGAGCTGCGCCAGCTCGGCGTCGAGGTCCTCGGCCGGCTCGACACGCACGCTCGGCAGGATCCGGTCGAGCCACTTCGGGATCCACCAGTTCCAGTCGCCGAGCAGCTCCATCGTCGCCGGCACGAGAATCAGCCGGACGATCGTCGCGTCGAGGAACACGGCGACCGCGAGGCCGAAGCCGAACAGCTTGATCGCCCGGTCGTCGCCGAGCACGAACGCGCTGAACACGAAGATCATGATCAGCGCAGCCGCGGTGATAACCCTCGCGGTCGCCGCGAGCCCGTCAGCCACTGCGGTCGCGTTGTTCCCTGTGCGGTCGTACTCCTCTCGCATTCGAGAGAGCAGGAACACCTCGTAGTCCATCGAGAGCCCGAACACGATCGCGAACAACATCATCGGGGCCCATGCCTCGACGGGGCCGGCCTTCGCCACGCCGATGAGGTCCTTCCCCCAACCCCATTGGAACACCGCGACGATCACGCCGTACGCCGCGCCGATCGACAGCAGGTTCATGATCACCGCCTTCAGCGGGACGAGAACGCTGCGGAACACCACCATGAGCAGCAGGAACGACAAGAGGAGCACGAGCCCGATGAACACGGGGAGGCGCTCCGCCGTGTAGTTCGAGTAATCAGTCGCGCCGGCGGTGATGCCGCCGACCTTCACGTCGACATCAGTGCCGTTCGTGACCGGTGGGATGACGTCGTTGCGCAGGCGGTCGACAAGGTTGGCCGTCTCTTCGCTTTGCGGCGAGCTCTTCGGGAACACCTGGAGGATCGCGGCGTTGCCGGCGTCGTTCGGGCGCGGCTGCGTCGCGAACGCCACGCCCGGCGTCTGGTTGAGCTGGCCCGAGAGCCGCTCGAGGGTCGGCAGGTCGCGCTGGCCGCCCGGCGTGTCTGCGGCCATGATCATCGGGCCGTTGAAGCCGGGCCCGAAGCCCTCGACCAGCAGGTCGTACGCACGTCGTGTCGTGTCGGAGGTCGGCCGGTTCCCGGCGTCGGCGAACGCGAGCCGCATCGAGAAGACTGGCGCCGCCAGCACGAGAAGGATGACCACGCCGGTGATCGCGGGCGGCCACGGACGCCGCTGCAGGACTCGACTCCACCGGTACCAGAACGACTCCCGAACCTCGCCCTCGGCGCGCTTCTTGTGCGGGAGCCCGAGCTTGTCGATGTTCCGTCCCACGAACCCCAGGACCGCGGGGAGCAGAGTCACCGCCGCGAGCATCGTCATGAGGACGCCGAGCGCGATACCGACTGCGAGGCCCCGCACCGCAGGGACGTTGATCAGCAGCATCCCGAGCACGGCGATGACCACCGTCGTCCCGGCGAAGACCACCGACCGACCGGCGGTGTCGGCGGCGAGCGCCACCGCGCTCTCGGGCTGATGGCCGTCACGCAGCGCTTGGCGATACCGGGTGATGATGAGCAGGGCGTAGTCGATCCCGACGCCGATCCCGATCATCGCCACCGCTTGGGTCGTGAAGTCCGGCATCGTCAATCCGTTGGCGGTGAGCTGCACCAGCGCGATGCCGGTACCGATGCCGAAGAGCGCGGTGAGGATCGGCAGACCGGCGGCGAGCACCGAACCGAAGGCGATCAGCAGCACGATGATCGCGGCGAACACACCGATGGCTTCGCTTGCGGGGAGCTCCTGGTCACCGAAGAGCTGCCCGCCGAGCTCGATGCGCAGCCCCGAGACCTTCACGGCCTGTGCCTCGGCTTTGACCTTGTCGGCGGAGTTCTGGAAGGCCTTGTCCGAACGATCCGCGAAGTTCACCTCGCCGTACGCGATCCGGTGGTTCTCGGAGATCTGCCGCGCGCCCTCGGGCGAGTACGGGCTCACAACCTGCGTGCGCGGCACCGTGCGCTCGATCCGCGCGAACAGCTGCTCCATCGCCTGCCGGACGCTCGGGTCGTCGACGCCTCGATCGGTGGCGAAGACGATCTGGCCGCTGAACCCGGCGCGGTCGCCGAACCCGCGCTCCTTCAGCAGCTCCTGCGCCTGCTTGCTCTCGGAGCCGGACAGCGAGAACTCGTTGCGGAACACGCCGCCCGCTGCGCTGCTGACAAAGCTGACGGCAACGAGAAAGACGACCCAGGCGCCGAGGACGCGCCAACGGCGGCGGTAGCAGGTGCGGGCAAGGCGCTTCAGCATGGGGGGAACCTCTGCGTCTCGGGGGTGGTCTGGTTCGTTGTGTCCGCTTCGACCGTCTGGCGACGCGGAACTCACCGGTCTTCGCTTGAATGGTCTCCGCTTGACTTCTGGGTTACCTTACGAATTGAATAGTTCATATGTCAAGACGTTCAAAACGTGACCTATTTCTCGATTCGATGACCGCGTCCCGCGAGTTCACGAGCGCGGTGGACGCCGTGAACCAAATCATCGCCGGGGGATGGGCGATCAACCGCACCGATCATCGGCTCCTCGAGATCATCACCCGGCTGGGAGCGCATCACCGCCGGTGACCTCGCCACGGCCGGCCACCTGACGACCGGCGCCGTCACCGCGGTGCTCGACCGGTTCGAGGACGTGGGTTTCGTCCGGCGGGTCCGCGACTCCGAGGACCGGCGCCGCGTGCTCGTCGAGCAGACGCCGGAGGGCACGAAGACGCGCCATGCGGTACTACGGGCCGTACATGAACCGGAGCTTCCAGTCGATGGCGAAGTACACCGCCGAGCAGCTGGAGGTGATCCGCGATTTCATGCGCGGCGCAGCTGCGCATCACCGACGACGTACGCGAAGGAGCTACGGGCCGCGCGGCGGCCGATCCCCCCGGCGCCGCCGAGACGCGGCTGAACGGCTACTTGGCTTCGGCCCACGTGGGACCGAACCCGAGGTCGACCACGAGCGGGACCTTCAGGGTGCACACGGACTCCATGACCTCGCGCACGAGCGCCTCGACGCGTTCGCGTTCGTCGAGCGGCACCTCGAGCACCAGCTCGTCGTGGACGGTGAGGACCATGCGGGCCCGGAGGCTGGCGTCGTCGAGCGCCTGATCGAGCTCGACCATGGCCAGTTTGAAGACGTCGGCGGCTGAGCCTTGCACCGGCGCGTTCTGCGCCATGCGCTCCCCCATCTGCCGGATGCGGAAGTTGTCGGACGACAGCTCGGTGATCTGACGGCGGCGGCCGAAGATCGTCGTCGTGTAGCCGCGCTGTTTCGCCTCCCGCACCGTGCTGTCCATGAACTCCTTCACGTTCGGGAAGCTCGCGAAGTAGTTGTCGAGGATCTCGCGTGCTTCCTCGGTCGGGACGCCGAGGCGCTGGCCGAGCCCGTAGGCCTCCATCCCGTACGCGAGACCGAAGTTGACAACCTTCGCGAAGCGGCGCTGGAAGGGATCGACGTCCTTCTCGTCGACGCCGAAGACCATCGCCGCCGTCGTGGTGTGGATGTCGGCGCTGCGGGAGAACGCTTCGACCAGCCCCGGATCGTCCGTGAGATGCGCGAGCACCCGCAGCTCGATCTGCGAGTAGTCGGCCGTCAGCAGCCCGCAGCCTTCGTCGGCGATGAACGCACGGCGCATCTCCCGACCGTCGGCTGTGCGCACGGGGACGTTCTGGAGGTTCGGGTTCTCGCTCGAGATGCGACCGGTCGTCGTGTCGGTCTGCTTGAAGGTGGCGTGAATGCGCCCGTCGTCGCCGATGAGCGGAGGCAACGCGTCGGCGTACGTGCTGCGGAGCTTCTCGACTTCGCGGTAGCGCAACAGGTCTTCGATGATCGGGTGCTCCTCGACCATCTTCTGGAGCGAGTCGGCGTCGGTCGACGGGCCGGTCTTCGTCTTCTTGACCGGCGCCAAGCCGAGCTTCTCGAAGAGGACCTGGCGCAGCTGGGGCGTGGAGTTCACGTTGAACTCCATCCCGGCGTGGGCCTGGATCTTCCCCACGAGGTCCTCGCAGCTCTGGGCGAGCTCGGCGCGCAGGCCCTCGAGGAACTGGCGGTCGACCTTGACGCCGGCGTCCTCCATCCGCGCCAGCACGCGGACGAGCGGCCGCTCGACGCGCTCGTAGAGGTCGGTGAGCTCGCGCGCCTCCAGCGCCTCGGCGAGCGTGCCGGCGAGGCGGCGCACGGCCAGCGCGCGCCGTCCCGTCTCGTCGACGCGGGACTGGCCGTCGAGGTCGAGGTCGAGCGTGCCCTCCTCGGCGTCGGGTGAGCGCACCTCGAGCGACAGATACCGCAGCGCAAGATCCTCGAGCAGGTACTTCCCCTCGGCGGGATCCAGCAGGTACGCCATCACCGCCGTGTCGTACCGCAGCGAGCGCACGTCGACGGGAAGACCGTGCATCAGCTCCTTGGCGCGGTGGACGACGAGAGGAGGCCCGCCTTCGCCGCACGAGCGCGCCGAGTGCGTCGCTCACCTTCGCGTCGCGCAGCACGTCGCCGTCGATGTAGTCGGCGCGCCCGTCCTCGTTGCTGACGGCGATTCCGAGCAGCGGGCTGCGCCCGGCGTCGGCTTCCCACCGGCCCTCGAGCACGTACGCGTCATCGACCGCGCCGAGGTCGCGCAACCGCGTCGCGGCCGCCGCCGCGTCGGGCACGATCGCAACGTCGGCGTCGAACGACTCGGCCTCGGGCTCGGCGGCCTCTTCGCCGACCGCCTCGAACAGTCGGGGCAGGAGCGTTCGGAACTCGAGCTGGTCGAACAGGACTCGAACCTGTTCGCGATCCCACGAGCGCTGGCGGAGGTCGGCGGCCGAGAAGTCGACCTCCACGTCCGACCGCAGCCGCGACATCTCGCGGTTGAGGAACACGCGGTCGCGTGCCTCACCGAGGTTCTGCCGTTGCTTGGGCGGCAGCTCGTCGACGTGTTCGTAGATGCCCTCGAGGTCGCCGTACGTCGAGACGAGCTTCGCCGCCGTCTTCTCGCCGATGCCGGGAACCCCGGGAAGGTTGTCGCTGGTGTCGCCGCGGAGCGCGGCGTAGTCGGGATACTGCGCGGCGGTGACGCCGCCGGTGCGCTCGACGATCCCGGCCTCGTCGTAGAGGACGTAGTCCGAGACGCCCCGCCGGTTGTACAGGACCTTGACGTGCGGGTCGCGGACGAGCTGGTAGGTGTCGCGGTCGCCGGTGACGATCACGGTGTCGATCCCCTCCCCCGCTGCCTGCTCGGCGAGGGTGGCGATGACGTCGTCGGCTTCCACCCCCTCGACCTCGACCGTCGGGATTGCGAGCGCTTCGAGCACCTCGTGGATCAACGGCAGCTGCGAGGAGAACACGTCCGGCGTCTCCTTGCGGCCCGCCTTGTACTCGGCGTCCATCTCGTCCCGGAACGTCGGCGCCCCCGTGTCGAAGGCGACGGCGATGTAGTCGGGCTTCTCGTCCCCGAGCATCTTGATCAGCATCGACGTGAAGCCGTAGACGGCGTTCGTGATCGTCCCGGTGCGGGTCGCGAGGTCCGTTGGGAGGGCGTAAAAGGCCCGGTACGCCAGCGAGTGACCGTCAAGAAGAAGGAGCTTGCTCATCTATCTCCTGTCGCCGTCGCAGGCTCCGGCTATGCGGCTCGGTCGGCAGAGCCGCCGATGCCGCGTCTCGATCGTATGCCCGGGACTACCCGCTCGACGCGGAGAGTCGCCGGCGCGGAGGCCGGCGACTCCCGTTCGTGGGCGCTTTGGCTGGTCAGAACGCAGCGTTGATCTGGGTCCACATGCTCGGAAACACGAAGAAGGCCAACCCGATGGCCACGAGCCCTACGGAGCCCCCGGCGCGGCGGCCGGCGGTCGGCCCCGCGAAGGCGGCGACGACGAAGCAGGCCACGGCGATGATGTAGAAGATCGCTAGCTCTTTAGACGCGGGTTCGAACGCGGCGAGCAGCATTGAATCCTCCAGGTCCGGACAGCCGGGCTCGGCTGTCTCTGCTCGCTGGGTACCCGCGCCCTACTGAGCGGGAAACGGAATCGGACGCGCGGTTCAGGGAGTGACCTCGCCGTCGACCACGCGACGCGCGACGTCGTGCACCTTGACCCGGTTGTGCATGGCCTGCTGTTGGAGGAACCGCCACGCTTCCTGTTCGGTCTTCCCGTGCTGGTCCATGAGGACGCCCTTGGCGCGGTCGATCGTCTTGCGTTCCTCGAGTCGCTCGGCGAGGTTGCCGACATCCCGCTCGAGCGACGCGAGCTCTGCATAGCGACCGAGCGCCATCTCGATGGCCGGGATGAGATCGCTCTTCTGGAACGGCTTGACCAGGTAGGCGAGGGCGCCGGCGTCGCGGGCTTGCTCGACCAGGTCACGCTGCGAGAAGGCGGTGAGCACGAGCACGGCGGCGAGACGCTCGCTCGTGATGTGGCGTGCCGCCGTGAGCCCGTCCATGCCCGGCATCTTGATGTCGAGGATCACGAGGTCGGGCTGGTTCTGGCGGACGAGCTCGATGGCCTCGTCGCCGCGCCCGGTCTCGCCCACGACCTCGTAGCCCTCCTCTTCGAGGAGCTCTTTGAGATCGAGGCGGATGATCGCCTCGTCTTCCGCGATCACGACGCGTGTTGGATCCGGCACGGGCGCGCTCCGTGGTTCGGGAGTGGTCAGTGGGCGGAGAGCTCGGCCGCCATACGGTCGAGCAGCGCATCCTGCTCGCGCTCGAGCTCGGCGATCGACCCGGCGAGCGAGTCCCGGTGATGCGCGAGAGCGTCCGCATGGCGGCGGGCGTCGCGAGCCTCGACGTCGCCGAGCGGCGTCTCCGCCACGAGGGCGCGCAGGCGAGCTTCGTCGGCCTCGTCCTCGAGGAACGAAACCTGCTCGTCGGTGACTGCCAGCTCGGTCCGCAGACGCTTGAGCCGCTCGCTCACGTCGACGAGCCGTCGCTGGAGGATCGACTGGGACATGGGACAGGCAGTCTACGGCCTGGGGCCGCCAATCCCATGTGGAACCGGGCCAGAATGGGCGTGTGGACGTCCCCAGCGCGATCTTCACGCCCGAGCACGACGAGCTGCGCGCCGCCGTGCGACGGTTCGTCGACAAGGAGCTGGCGCCGTCGGTCGACGAGTGGGAAGCGGCGGGCTATTTCCCCGATTGGGTGTTCCGGCGTTGCGGCGAGCTCGGTTTCCTCGGGTTGCACTACCCCGAGCGCTGGGGCGGCGCCGGCGGCGACCTCGCCGCCGAGATCGTCTTCATCGAGGAGCTCTCGCACTGCGGGGCGGGCGCGATCCCGATGGCGATCTCGGTGCAGACCGACATGGCGACGCCCGCGCTGGCGGAGTTCGGCACCGACGAGCAGCGTGAGCGGTACCTGCGCCCCGCGATCGCGGGCGAGAAGATCGGCGCGATCACGGTCTCCGAGCCCGACGCCGGCTCGGACGTCGCCAACATCTCGACGCGCGCGGTGCGAGACGGCGAGACGTGGATCGTCAACGGCCGCAAGATGTTCATCACCAACGGCGCCCGCGCCGACTTCCTGACGCTCGTGGTCCAGACCGAGCCCGGCTCGGGGTACCGCGGCATCTCGTTGTTCCTCGTCGACACGGATCTGCCGGGTGTGTCGGTGTCCCGGACGCTGAAGAAGCTCGGGATGTGCTCGAGCGACACCGCGGAGATCGCGCTCGACGACGTGCCCGTTCCGCACGCGAACCTCATCGGCCTCGAGCCCGGCCAGGGATTCTCGCAGCAGATGTGGCAGTTCCAGTACGAGCGATTGGCGAGCGCCGCCGCGTGCGTCGGCCAAGCCGAGAAGATCCTCGGGGAGACCATCACCTACGCCCGGGAGCGGCGCGCGTTCGGGAAGCCCATCGCCGACCATCAGGTGATCGCGCACATGCTCGCCGATGCCGCCACCGAGCTCGAAGCCGGGCGAGCGCTCCTCTACGCGACCGTGTGGCGGATCCTGCACGGCGAGTACCCGGTCGCGGAGATCTCGATGGCGAAGAAGTACTGCGCCCAGATGCAGAACCGCCTCGCCGACACGTGCCTCCAGGTGTACGGCGGCTACGGCTACATGGAGGAGACCCCGGTGAGCCGGGCCTGGCGCGACGCCCGCCTCCAGCGCATCGGCGCCGGCACCGACCAGATCATGAACAACGTGATCGCCAAGCGCCTCGGCATCAGCGCCGGCGACTGAGTGACGGGTCTCCCACGAGCCGTCTGGATGCGTCAGTAACCTGACCGCAGGCCCGGGTGGCGCAATTGGCTGACGCGATGGACTCAAAATCCATTGTCCGAAAGGACGTGCGGGTTCGAGTCCCGCCCCGGGCACTGTTCACTGCCTTCGGAAGCGATCCGCCGTTCTGAAAACGCGGTAAGTGGGTACGCCCTCGTTAGGATGCACAGCTAGACGCGCGGAGTGGTGATGTACCTCGCCCTGGAAACCAATCAGTGGGTGGCCATCCTGGTCGGAGTCGCCTGTCTCGGAGTACTCGTCGTCATCGTGGTGGCGCCGTGGCGGCGGATCCGGTCGGAGCCGCGGATGTCCAACGACGTCGAGAGCAGGCTCCTGCTCGGTGAAGATCCGAAGGAGATCGCCGAGGAGGAGGACGAGGAGGAGGCCGAGGGACCATCGGGCCCCCGGGCCGACGTCCTCGACCTCGATCCCGAACGCCGGTCCTCCTCGGCGTAGCCGCTACTCGGCGTTCGCGAGCGCGAAGAACAACCGCGCTTCGCACGCCACCTTGCCGTCGACCGTTGCCCGGCCCCGGCCCCAGCCGCCCCGGGCGCTGAGGCGCTCGAGCTCCACTTCTGTCACCAGCTCGTCGCCGGGACGCACGAGCCGGCGGAACCGCACCTTCTCCACCCCACCGAAGAGCGGCAGCTTGCCGGCGTAGCGGTCGTCCGCCAGCACGGCGATGGCGCCCGGTCTGTGCCAGCGCCTCGAGCTGGAGGACGCCGGGAAAGACCGGGTTCCCGGGGAAGTGACCGGCGAGGAACGCCTCGTCGCCGGTCACGCGGTAGCGGCCTTGCACGGAGACGCCGGGCTCGAGGGCGTCCACGGCGTCGACGAACCGGAACGGCGGCCGGTGCGGGAGCAGGGCGATGAGCGCGTCGGAATCGATCCCCACCGGCTTCGCGTCCTCAGGTCGCTGCCACGAGCGACGAGACGTTACATGCCGTTTTCCTGAGCGCAATCTGAGCGTGTAACCCTGCGCCGGCACCGTTGGTCGGAGCAGCAACCACACGTCCGGGCGGAAGCGAGCTCGTGGGCATCGCCGTCATCTTCCCCGGTCAGGGGACCCAATCCGCAGGCATGGGCGCGCCGTGGCGCGACCACCCGGCATGGAACGTCGTCGACCGGGCCGAGGCCGCCCTGGGCGAGCCCCTCGTCCTCGCTCATCCTCGACGCCCCCGCCGAGCAGCTGGCCCGAACCCGGGACGCCCAGCTCGCCGTCCTGCTGCACGTCGCTGGTGGCGTGGGAGGCCGTGCGCGACCGCATCGAGGCGCCGATTGCGTTCGCGGGACACTCCCTCGGGCAGGTCACGGCGCTCATCGCGTCCGGAGCACTGCCCCTCGAGGAGGGCGTGCAGTTCGCGGCCCGGCGGGCGGAGCTCACGCAGGCCGCCGCCGACACGCATCCCGGTCGCATGGCTGCCCTGCTCGGCGCCTCGCTCGAGCAGGCCGAGGAGGCGTGCCGGGCCGCGCCCGACGGGTGCTGGATCGCCAACGACAACGCCCCCGGCCAGGTCGTGATCGCCGGCACCCCGGACGGCGTCGACGAGGGCTCCGCCCAGGCCAAGGAGTTCGGCGTGAAGCGGGCCACGCCGTTGAACGTCGGCGGCGCGTTCCACACGCCGTTGATGCGCGACGCGGCCGAAGGCCTCGCGGCCGAGCTGCCGGCAGTCCCCCTGTCGCCGCCGGACGCTCCGGTCGTCTCGAACGGGGACGCCCAGCCCTACGACGACGCCGACGGCTGGCGCTCCCGCCTCGCCGTGCACGTCACGGATCCGGTCCGGTGGCGCACCTCGATGGAGACCATCGCCGGCATGGGCACGACACGGTGCCTCGAAGTCGGACACGGCTCGATGCTGGCGACGCTGGCGAAGCGCATCGTGCCCGATCTGCCCGTCCAGGGCGTGGCCACCCCCGAAGATCTGCCCGCACTCACGGAGGTTCGATGACCATGGAGTTGGCGCTCGTGCACGGCGAGGGCCTGGCGGTGCCCGAGCGGGTGATCGTGGCCCCCTCGGTCGGCGTGTTCCGTCCGCTGTTCGGCCACGACGTCGCGTGTGGTCGAGCGTCGACGCGGGGCAGGCTGTCGGTGTGATCGAAGGGCCGGGAATCTCGACCCCCGTCCGCAGCCCGTTCCGAGGCATCCTCGCCGGTCTGCTCGCCAACGACGGAGAGCGTCTCCGTCAGGGCCAGCCCGTCGCCTGGCTGCGAGTCGCATGAGCGGTGCGCGCCTGCGTCGGCGGCTGGGGCACGGCCGTTCCCGAAAAGCTCGTCACGAACGCCGATCTCGAAGCAGCGCGTCGACACCACCGACGCGTGGATCGTCGAACGCACCGGCATCCGCGAGCGGCGCGTCGCCGCGACCGACGGACACGACCGCGTCGCTCGCCATCGACGCCGGCACGGCGGCCATCAAGAACGCCGGGCATCCCACCCGACGCGATCGACCTGCTCATCGTCGCCACCGCCACGCCCGGAGCAGCCGATCCCCCACACCGGCGCGTTCGTCGGCGAGGGCCTCGGGCTGCGCTGCGGCTCGTTCGACCTCGGCGCCGGCGTGCGCCGGGTTCGTCTACGAGCTCGTGGTCGGCTCGTCGCTCCTGGCCACCGGCAACCTCGATCACGTGTTGATCGTCGGCGCCGAGATCCTGAGCCGCATCATCGACCCCGACGACCGGGCGACGTGCATCCTCTTCGGCGACGGCGCCGCCGCCGCCGTCCTCAGCCGCTCGCCCGACGACGGGCCCGGCGTCCTCGCGTGGGACCTCGGATGCGACGGCTCGGCGGCCGGGCTGCTCGAGATCCGCGCCGGCGGCAGCCGCATGCCGGCGACCGCGGAGACCATCGCCGCCGGCGAGCACTACCTGAAGATGCAGGGCCAGGAGGTGTTCCGGCGAGCGGTGCGGGTCGTCGTCGACTCGGCGCGCACGACGCTCGATCGCGCCGGCGTGGCGACCGTCGCGACGTGGCGTGGTTCGTCCCGCACCAGGCCAACATCCGCATCATCGAAGCCGCCGCGAGCCGGCTGGGCATCCCGGCGGAGCGCACGATCGTGAACATCGACCGCTACGGCAACACGTCGGCGGCGTCGATCCCGCTCGCGCTGTTCGAGGCCGCCGACGACGGCCGGCTCAGCGACGGCGACCTCGTGCTCATGTCGGGATTCGGCGCCGGCATGACCTGGGCCAGCGCGCTCCTGCGATGGGGCAAGCCGTGACGCGACGCTCGGACCGCGTTCGTCGACCGGCGGGTCGCGCGGGATCGGCCGCGCCATGCGCGGTCGCGCTCGCCGAAGCCGGCCACCGCGTCGCGTTCTGCTACTCGAGCGACGACGACGGCGCCAAGGCCACGCGCGCCGCCGTCGAGAAGGCCGGCGCCGACAGCGCTCGCGGTGCGCGCCGACGTCGCCGACCCGGCCGCGGTCGACAGCGCGTTCGGCGAGATCGAAGCACGCGCTCGGACCCGTCGAGCTGCTCGTGAACAACGCCGGCATCAACCGCGACGGTCTCGTCGTCCGCATGACGCGACGAGCACTGGCAGACGCGTCATCGACACGAACCTCACCGGCGCGTTCCACACGATCCGGCGCGCCGACGCCCGAGATGATGCAGCGCCCGGTGCGGGCCGCATCGTCAACGTCTCGTCGGTCGGCGGCACATCGGGCGGGCCGGGCCAGGCGAACTACGCCGCGGCGAAGGCCGGTCTCGTGGGCCTGACCCGCATCGTCGCCCGGGAGCTCGCGCCGCGCAACATCACCTGCAACGTGGTCGCACCGGGGCCTATCGTGACCTCGATGACCGACGACCTCTCCGACGAGTGGCAGGTCAAGGCGGAGGAAGCGGTGCCGCTGGGTACGGTTCGGCACGGCCGGACGAGGTGCGCGCCGTGGTCGCTTTTCTCTGTTCGGACCCGGCCGGCTACGTCACCGGAGCGCTGGTCCCCGTCGACGGCGGCCTGGGCATGGGCCACTGACCCCCGACCATCCGTACGCGACTGGAGGACTGGATGGAACGTGACGAAGCACTCAGCGTGCTGCGCGAGGTCGCCGTCGAGGTTCTGAGCGTCGAGCCCGACCAGGTCACCGAGGCCGCGCGCTTCAAGGAAGATCTCGATGCCGACAGCCTCGACCTCGTCGAGCTGGTGATGGGGCTCGAGGAGCGCTTCGACATCTCGGTGCCCGAAGAGATCTCGAAGGCGTCACGACCGTCGGACAGGCCGTCGACCTCGTGCTCAGCAAAGTCGGCGCCGAAGCATGAGCGACGCTCGACCACGCGTGGCCGCCCGCGCGTCGCCGTCACCGGGCTCGGCGTCAAGACGCCGGCCGGGAACGACCTCGACACGTTCTGGGAGCAGCTGTGCGCGGGTCGGTCGAGCGCGCGGCACGATCGAGAGCTTCGACCCGGCCGACTTGTCGATCACGTTCGCGCGGCGAGGTCCGCGACTTCGATCCGGTCGAGTACTTCGGGCCCAAGGAGGCGCGTCGCCTGGACCGGGTCACCCAGCTCGGCTTCGGCGCCGCCGCCGACGCGCTCGCTGACGCGGGCGAGCTGGGCGCCGACCCGAGTCGCTGCGCCGTGATCATCGCCACCGGCGTCGGCGGGCTGCACACCCTCGAGGAGAACGAGCGGCTGTACTACGAGAAGGGCCCGTCACGCGTCAGCCCGTTCTTCGTGCCGATGATGATGCCCAACGCGACCGCCGGCGTCGTCGCGATGCAGCTCGGCTGGACCGGCCCCAACCTCTGCATCGCCACCGCGTGCGCGGCGGGCGCGCACGCGATCGGCGAGGGCGTCCGCCTGATCCGTGACGGCACCGCCGACGTCGTGATGGCCGGCGGCACCGAGGCAGCCGTGACGCCGCTCACGATCGCCGCCTTCGCGCGCATGGGCGCGCTCAGCTCGCGCAACGACGACCCCGAGCGCGCGTCGCGGCCGTTCGACGCCGACCGCGACGGCTTCGTCATGGGCGAGGGCGCCGGCTGCGTCGTGCTCGAGCCGCTGGACCGGGCGCGGGCGCGCGGCGCGACCATCTACGGCGAGGTCGCCGGCTACGGACGCAACGCCGACGCCTACCACATCACCGCACCGTCGCCCGGAGGCGCCGGCGCCGCCGTCTGCATGCAGCTCGCGCTCGACGACGCCGGCGTGGAGCCGTCTGCGATCGGGCACGTGAACGCGCACGGCACGTCGACGCCGCTGAACGACGCCGCCGAGGCCGAAGCGATCCGCAAGGTCTTCGGCGACGCCGCGCCCGCTGGTCACGTCGACCAAGGGCGTGACCGGGCACCTGATCGGCGCCGCCGGCGCGATGGAGGCGGTCGCCGCGCCTGCTCTCGATGCGCGACGGCATCGTGCCGCCGACCGCGAACCTCGAGCAGCTCGGCGACGACATCGAGCTCGACGTCGTGGCGGGCTCGCCCCGCGAGATCGGCCCGCAGCCGGCGCTCTCGAACTCGTTCGGGTTCGGCGGCCACAACGCGTGCCTCGTCCTCGCCGCCGCCGACTGATCGCAGCCTCGTGACGCCGCTGTTCTCGCCGACACCGGCGGCGCCGGTGATGGCGCAGCGCAGCGACGCCGTCACCGCCGCGCTCTCGGATCTGACGGCCGGACCGTCAGCTGGTTCCGCCTCGACGGCGGCAAGCACCACGGCGCGATCGGCGTTGCCGAGGGCGAGGCCCTCGAACGGGCGGTACGCCTCGGCGGTCGAGCTCGGCATCCCGCTCGTCGGGGCGAGTCGCCACCTCGGGCGCCGACGTGGGCGAAGGCGTGGCGTCGCTGCACGCCTGGGGTCGCGTGGCCCGGGCCCTGACCGACGCCTCGGGCGTCGTGCCGACCCTGCTTGCCGTCGTCGGGCCGTGCGTGTCGGGGCCCGCGCTCGTGCTCGGGCTCGTCGACCAGGTCGTGATGACCGGCGACGCGTTCGCCTACGTCACCGGCCCCGACACGGTCGACCGCGTTCACGGGCGTGCCCGTGAGCCGCGCCGACGCTCGGCGGCGCGGCCGTGCACGAGCTCGCGCAGCGGCGTCGCCGCGCTCGTCGTCGACGACGACGCCGACGCGCTGCGCTGCGCATGGCGACGATCCTCGACTACCTGCCCGATCACCATCTCGACGACCCGCCGCGTGGACTTCGCCGACGATCCCGTCGACCGTGATTCCGCAGCGCGCCGCGGCGGCCGTGCCCGACCGCGCCGACGGCCTCGTACGACGTGCGCGACATCATCGCCGACGTCGTCGACGACGGCACGCTTCCTCGAGCTGCGTGCCCGCCACGCGCCGAACCTCGTCACCGGCCTCGCCGCGCTCGGCGGACGCCCGGTCGGCGTGGTCGCGAACCAGCCCAGCCAACGGGCGGGAACGCTCGACATCGACCGCCGCCCAGAAGGCCGCACGATTCGTGCAGTGGTGCGACGCGTTCAACGTGCCGCTGCTGACGTTCGTCGACACGCCCGGCTTCGAGCCCGGCACGCGATCTCGAATGGCGGGGAATGATCCGTCACGGCGCGCAGCTCGTGCACGCCTACGCGGCCGCCACCGTGCCGCGGCTGTGCGTCGTGCTGCGCAAGGCGTACGGCGGCGCGTACATCGTGATGGACTCGAAGCCGCTCGGGAACGACTGGTACTGCGCATGGCCGGGCGCCGAGATCGCCGTCATGGGCGCGGCGCCGGCGGTGCAGATCCTGCACCGGCAAGCGTCTCGCCGGCATCGCCGACCCGAAGGCGCGCCGCGCCGAGCAACTCGCGCTCGAGCAGCGAGTACAGCGAACGGTTCTCGAGCCCGCTGCCGCGCGGCCGAGCGCGGCTACGTGGACGCGGTGATCGCACCGGCCGACACGCGCCGCACGCTGGCGGACGGCGCTGGCGCGCCTCGCCACGAAGCAGGAGAGCCCCCCGTCCCGCCGGCACTCGCAACTCGCCACTCTGAGGCAGAATCGGCGGATGCTCCTCGACGGACGAGCGAATCCTCGTCACCGGCGTGCTCAACGACTCGTCGATCGCGTTCGGGGTCGCGAAGTTGGCCCAGGAAGAGGGCGCCGAGGTCGTGCTCACGTCGTTCGGACGGGTGATGAGCCTGACGCAACGGGCGGCCAAGCGGCTGCCCTCGCCGCCCGAGATCGTCGAGCTCGACGTCAGCAACTCGGAGGACATCGACGCCCTCGCCGGCCGCGTCGGCGGCCGCCTCGACGGCGTGCTCCACGCCATCGGGTTCGCTCCCGAGTCGTGCCTGGGCGGCGGGTTCCTCACCGCGCCGTGGGAAGACGTCGCCGTCGCGCTCCAGGTCTCGGCGTACTCCCTGAAGGCGCTGGCCGTCGGCGCGCCTCCCCCTGATGGGCGACGGGCGGGTCGATCGTCGGGCTCGACTTCGACAACACGCAGGCATGGCCCGTCTACGACTGGATGGGTGTCGCCAAGAGCGCGTTCGAGTCGACCGCCCGGTACCTGGCGCGCGATCTCGGTCCCAAGGGCATTCGGGTCAACCTCGTGTGCGCG
The DNA here is from genome assembly GCA_963747195.1 of uncultured Actinomycetes bacterium. Classification (GTDB taxonomy): domain Bacteria; phylum Actinomycetota; class Acidimicrobiia; order IMCC26256; family JACDBD01; genus JALZAA01. Next base: position 62,277 of record CAVVDV010000003.1, on the reverse strand, counting down.
GGGCCGATCCGCACGATCGCGGCGCGGAGCATCCCGGGGTTCGAGCAGTTCGAGTCGGTATGGGACGAGCGCGCACCGCTCGGCTGGAACATCAAGGACACCGAGCCGGTCGCCAAGGCCTGCGTCGCGCTGCTGTCTGATCTCTTCCCGGCAACGACCGGCGAGATGCTGCACGTCGACGGAGGGTTTCACGCCATCGGCGCGTAGCACGCTGCGCACGGGAGGTGACGAGCAAGAGCTCAGACCGTGCGATCGAAGACTCAAAGGACGTACAGCTGCCCGTCGACGGCGTTCAGAACGAGGAGGACCTCGTGCGTGCGGCCGGGGCCAACTACGTGCGCGTCTACGCCGCGGACTACATGCCGTTTACGAATGAAGAGGTCGATCAGCTCGTCGCGTTCTGGCAGAGCCGGCCGGCAGACAGCTGGCTCCATGTCCATTGCGCAGCCGGAGACGGCCGCACGACCCAGGCCCTGGCGTTGTTCGACATGCTCGAGAACGCGGGCACGGTCAGCCTGAAGAACATCGTCGACCGCCAGCACGACCTTGGCGGGACCGCCATGCTGTCGGTCAGCTCGAAGACGTCGTGGCGCAAGGACGCCGCCATCGCCCGAGCGAAGCTCGTTCGTCGCTTCTACATGTACGCCAAGGAGCACCCGCGCGGCGAAGGCGAGACGTGGTCGAGCTGGGCCGCGCGGAATCCGTAGGGGCCTTCACCCCTCGAGCGCCTCGGTCACCTTGGGGACCGTGGCCTTCGGGCTGACCTTGTAGAAGACGTCCGCGACCTTGCCCTTCTCGTCGACGACGAACGCGGAGCGGATGATTCCCATGAAGCTCCGCCCGTACAGGGTCTTCTTGCCCCATGTCCCCCACGCCTGCGCCACCTTGTGGTTCTCGTCGGCGAGGAGCGGGAACCCGAGGTCGTACTTCTCGTCGAACTTCTTCTGCTTCTCCGGCGTGTCGGGGCTGATGCCCACCACCTTGGCCTTGAGCTTCTTCAAGTCGGGCTCGGCGTCACGGAGTGCGCACGATTGCGTGGTGCACCCGGGTGTGTCGGCCTTCGGGTAGAAGTAGACGACGAGCTTCTTGCCCCGGAAGTCCTTCAGCTTCACGGTCTTCCCGCGCTGGTCGCTGAGCGCGAAGTCGGGTGCTGCGTCACCGGGCTTCAACTTGGGCATGAGCGCTCCTAATGGTGGTCGAAGGCGAACGCCCTAGCATGCCGCACGTGCCTCGGGCCGTGATCGTCACCGTCGAGGCGTCGCCGGCCGAGGTCGAGGAAGTCGCGCGCGAGACGCTCGGGCTCCGCCGCGACGACGAGGGCGCGCTCACCGGATCCTTGCCTGATTGGACCGATCCGAACGCCCGCGTGCGCGTCGAGATCGAGCCCGAGGACACGGGACGGACCCGGGTCTCGATGGTCCTCGAGGACGCGCCGCACGTCCCGTACTTCCAGTGGTTCTTCGGCCCGCTCCTACGCCGGAGTGAGCAACGCGCGGTGCAGCACCGGGCAGAGCTCCTCGCGGCTCAGGTCGAGGGCCGACCGAAGCCCCCGCCCCCGAAGCGCTCACCACTCCTCCCTCCGGTGCCCTTCCCCGCCCGGGCGACGGCGTTGCTGGCAACGGTGGCGGCCATCGCCGCGCTCGCGAACTTCGGCGGTGCGCTGTTCGGCCAGACCGCGGACTCGGTCACGAAGACGTTCGGCGAGTCGAACCGGGGGCTCGGCCTCGCGCTGGCGGTGTCGAGAGGAGGGGTGCTCGTCTCGCTCGTCGCAACCGCGCTCGCCGACCGGCACGGACGACGCCGCCTGCTCCTGATCTGCTTCGCGGGTGTCGGCGTCACCAACGCGTTCTCGGCGATCGCGCCGACCTTCGTCGCGTTCACCGGCGCGCAGGTGCTGACCAGGGCGTTCGTGAACGCGACGTTGGTCGTCGCCGGGATCGCGGCCGTCGAGGAAGCGCCCGACGGCGCACGCGCCTATGCGTTGTCGATGCTCGCGCTCGCGTACGGAGCCGGTTTCGCCATCGCCGTCGTGCTCCTGCCGATCTCGGACGTCGCGCCGCAAGCGTGGCGCATCGTCTTCGCCATCAGCGCGTTGACGATCTTGTTGCTCCCGCGTCTCGCACGCAACCTCCACGAGACGAGTCGGTACGCGAATCTCGCGAACCGGACGAGGCGCCGTGGGCAGCTCCGCGAGGTCTTCGCGAGCGTCTACGGCTTCCGGTTCGTCCTGTTGGGCCTCGCCGCGTTCCTCACGAATTTCTTCAGCGCGCCGTCCGCGCAGCTCACGAACCGGTTCCTCACCGACGAGCACGGCTACTCGAACACGCTGATCGCCGTGTTCCGTGGCGTGACCGCCGGACTGCCCGGGCTGATAGGAATCGTGATCGCGGCGCGCCTCGCAGAGACGCGGGGCCGCCGTCCCGTCGCGATCGTTGCGCTCGCCGCGGCCACCATCCTCCAGATGGCCTTCTTCCTCGGCGGCGGCATCGTGCTCTGGGTGACGGCGACGTTCGCCATCATCGCCGCCAGCTGCGCCGCGATCGTTCTCGTCGCGTTCGATACCGAGCTGTTCCCGACCGAGGTGCGCGGTACGTCGAACGCGCTGCTGCTCGTGTGCGCGGTTGTCGGCTCCGCCGCCGGGCTCCTGGTGGCGACGAATCTCGATGACGTCCTCGGCGGGTTGGGGCCCGCCATCGCCGTCTGCGGCGTCGCGCCCTTGCTCGCGGCGGTTTTCGTGCTCCCGTGGCTGCCGGAACCCGCCGCTCGGACGCTGGACGAGGTCAGCCCGTCGGAGGTATGAAGCCCGATGCCCGACGGCTCGCTTCCGGGATTCGAGGCGTCGACCTTCACGCATGACGGCGTCAGCCGGCAGGTGTTCCGCGCCGGAACCGGACCGGCCGTGATCGTGATCCACGAAGTCCCCGGCCTGCATCCGGAGGCGATCGCGTTCGGCCGGCGAGTCATCGACGCCGGGTTCACCGTCTACATGCCGTCGCTGTTCGGAACCCCCGGCAAGCCGTTCGGCTGGGCCTACACGATGCGGTCGCTCGCGGGCGCGTGTGTCGCACGCGAGTTCGTCGACGATGGCCACCGACCGGACGAGCCCGATCATCAGCTGGCTGCGACGGCTCGCTGCCGACGCGCACGCCGAGAGCGGTGGGCCCGGGGTCGGGGCGGTCGGCATGTGCTTCACCGGCGGGTTCGCGCTCGGGATGATGGTCGACGAGACGATGCTGGCGCCCGTGCTCAGCCAACCGTCGCTGCCGTTCTCCGTCGGCAAGAGGCGCAAGGCGTCCGTCGGGATCAGCGACGCCGACTTCGAGCGGGTCAAGGAGCGAGCCGCGGACGGCGCGTGCGTGCTCGGGCTTCGGTTCACCGCCGACCCGGCCGTCCCTCGCCGAGCGCTTCGAGACCCTGCGACGCGAGCTGGGGGACGCGTTCATCGCGGTCGAGATCGACTCGTCACGCGGCAACCCGCATGGCATCGGGCGGCGGGCGCACTCGGTGCTCACCCTCGACCTCGTCGACGAGCCCGGTCATCCGACCCGAGCCGCGCTCCAGCAGGTCCTCGCGTTCCTGCAGGAGCGCCTGCTGGTATCGGGATAGAAACCTCCCGCTGGTACCGGTGATCTCCGGCGGCGCGGAAAGTCGTATCAGGCATGACGTTGCTCGAGAACGCTGAAGTCTCCACCCGCCTCCCGGCCCAGGACCTCGAGCGGGCCCGTGCCTTCTACTCCCAGAAGCTCGGCCTCGAACCGGTCGAAGAACGCGAGGGCGGCCTTCGCTACCGGTGCGGCAACGGGTACTTCGCCCTGTTCCAGTCGACCGGCCGTGCGGCCGGCGACCACACGCAGATGGCGTTCGAGGTCGACGATCTCGAGTCAGTCGTCGCCGAGTTGCGGCGGCGCGGTGTGGTGTTCGAGGAGGTCGACGTGCCCGGTCTCCGCACCGTCGACGGCATCGCCGACATCGAAGGCAACTACCCCTCCAAGGGTGCCGGCGAGCGGGGCGCGTGGTTCCGCGACAGCGAAGGAAACCTGGTCGGCGTCGGACAACCCGTGCGCTGAGGTCGCGGTCAGGTGACCGGAGAGAGACGCGCCTCGCACACGACCGTGCCGTCTGCGCCGACGAGCACGACGGAACCGGTCGCATTGCCGGGCAGGGCAGCAACGCCACCCCACGAGCCGTGTTCCTCGCGGATGTTGACGTCGCCCAGCTGCTTCGCGGTCGACCCGGTGCGGAACTCGATTCCGTAGTGGCCCGACGGCACCCCGTAGTTGACGTTCACCACGACCGACGAAGGTCTGCCGTTCGAGACGAACACGTTCCCGACGTCGACTCCGTTGGCGCCCGTCATCCGCGCCGAACGCACGTCGCTCGCCGCGGCCACGATCCGGTTCGTGTCCTGGACGCTCTCGACGACGTGCACGCCGACGATGCTCACGATCGCGGCCGCGGCGGCGGCAACCGCGACCATGACTGCCGAGCGACGACGCATACGCCGCCTTGGCTCTCGCAGCGCCGCGAGCACACGTTCCTCGAATCCGGGCGGTGGCTCCGATTCGGGGGCGAGGAGCGTCAACGCGTCGGCGGCCTCGGCCAATTCACCGACGAGCGACCGGCACGGTCCGCACTCGCTGGCGTGCTGCAGCGCCTCGGCGCGTTCGGGACCGCCCACGATCCCCAACGCCAGCTCGGGTGCGAGCTCGCGGACGTCGGCGCAGGTCGACGCGCTCATCGATGCCGCCTCATTCGGCGCGCTCCTCGGTCAGCGCCGACCGGAGGCGCAGGAGCGCGGTACGGATGCGGGTCTTGGCGGTACCGAGCGGGATGCCCTCGGCCTCGCTCACCTCGCGGGCGGTGTGCCCGAGCAATCCGGCCATCACCAGCGCCCGTCGCTGCTCGACCGGGAGCTGCGCCATCGCCGCGCTCAGGCGATCGGCGTCGTCGCGGAGCGCCGCGAGCTCGTCGGGCAGCGGTCCGCCCGACGCTGAGGTTCATGGCCAGGATCGAGTCGGGATCGATGACGACCGGCCGGCGCACCCGCACCGAATCGATCGCGAGATTGCGGGTGATCGTCAGGAGCCAGGTCGCCACCGTCCCCCGCCGGGAGTCGTAGGCGCCGGCGTGGCGCCACGCCCGCACGAACGCCTCCTGGGAGATGTCCTCGGCGGCTCGCGGATCCCCCACGATCGTCACGGCCAGGCCGAACACGCGGCGCTGGAAGCGTTGGAGGAAGGCAGCGGCCGCGTCGGGGTCTCCCGTCGCCAGGCCCGCGAGCAGCGCGTCGTCGGAGACAGCCCACATAGTCAATACGCTCCGGCGTCCCGCCCGGATTGGGCGCCGCCGCTGCTCACGGTAGCCCTCGCCGACGTCGGCGTCCCGGCTAGGTCTTGCGGAACCCGTGCCCGAAGAACCCGCCCCTCGGCCGGGCGTGGGCGTGGAAGTGATCGGGGATGTTCCGCATGTTGTCGTCGACGTAGTGCTCGACGGTCAGCTGCTCGGCGGCGATGCGGCCGAGCTGATCGAGCATGTGCTCGAGGTCGGCCGCGGACGGCTCCCGCCCGTGCTCACGCCAGACCACCATCGGGACCGCGCAGATCTCGCACTCGGCGATCCAGCAGATGTCGTCCTCGTGGTACCACGGCGTGATCCGCGCGGCCTCGCACAGGTCGCAGTCCGCGGCCGGCGCGTCCTCCATGTCCTTCACGTCGCGACCGCCATGTGCTCTTCGAACCACGCCAGCGTCCGGTTCCAGCCGTCCTTGGCGGCGGCCGCGTCGTGTGCGTCGCGCTGGTCGCAGTGAAAGCCGTGCTCGGCTTCTGGATACCGGACGATCTCCGTCGGGACAGGCGACGTCTTCAGCGCGTCGCGTAGCTGCTCGACGTCCTCGACCGGGATCGACTGGTCGTGGTCGCCGAACAGCCCGAGCCAGGGAGTCTGGAGCTTCGAGACCTCGTCGACCAGCGGTGGGAACTGCGGGAACCGTTGCGTGACGATCCCGCCACCGTAGAAGCCGACGGCAGCTCCGAGCGGGCGGCGCAGTGCGACGAGGAAGGTGACGCGCCCGCCGAAGCAGAACCCGACCGTCCCGACCGACGGGTCCTCCCAACCGGAGGCGTGAAGGTGCGCGAGCGCGGCGTCCACGTCGAGGAGGAGGCCGTCGTCGTCGAGATGCTCGTACAGCGGGATCACCTTGGAGAAGTCGGTGTACGGCGCGGTGCCGCCGCCGGCCCGGTGGAAGAAGTGCGGCGCGACCGCGTGGTAGCCGGTGTCGGCGAACCGTCGCGTGACGTCCTCGATGTACGAGTTCACGCCGAACGCCTCCTGGACGACGATGACCGCACCGCGGGCGTCGCCCTCCGGTCGTGCTTCGTACAGCGGCATCGGTCCGTCGGCGGTGTCGAGCTCGATGGTTCGGGTATCCACGGATGCTCCTTCAGTCTTGGGCGGTGGCGTCGAGAGCGGCGCGCAGCTCGGCGACGAACCGGCCCGCCTCCTCCGGTCCCCCGCCGGTCAGCACCCGCCGCACGAGCGCGCTCCCGACTATCACACCGTCGGACGCCTTCGCAGCCGCCACGGCCTGCTCCGGCGTCGAGATCCCCACGCCGAGCAAGACGGGCATGTCGCTGGCCGCCTTGCAGCGGCGACCCATCTCGACCGCCTCACCGGCGAGGGTCGCCCGCTCGCCGGTGACGCCCATCAGCGACACGCCGTATACGAAGCCGCGCGACCGATCGCAGATGGCACGGAGGCGATCGTCGGGGGTCGTCGGCGCCGCGAGCAGCACGGTTTCGATACCGGCGGCGTCGGCGGCGTCCCCCCAACCGTCGAGCTCGTCCAGCGGCAGGTCGGGAACGATCGCGCCGTCGATCCCGGCGTCGGCGAGCTGGGCCGCGAACCGCTCGCTCCCCGCGTGGGCGACGACGTTGTAATACGTCATGACCACAAGGGGGACGCTCACGTCGAGCTGCGCGGCCTCGGCCACGATCTTCGCCGGCGTCGCGCCGAGGTCGAGCGCCCGTTGCGACGCCTCCTGGACCGTGCGCCCGTCCATCACCGGGTCGGAGAACGGGATCCCGATCTCGATGGCGTCGGCACCGGCGTCGACGGCCGCTCGCACCACGTCGAGCCAACCCGAGCCCAGACCGCCGGTGACGTACGGCGCAAGCAGGGCGCGTCCGGCGTCGCGTCGCTCGCGCAGGTGCGTCTCGAGCCTCACGCCAGCTGCTCGCCGGTGACGCGCTCGGCGACCTGGACCGCGTCCTTGTCGCCGCGGCCGGACATTGTCACGAGCACCGTGGCCCCCGCGGGGACGGACCGACCGGCTTCACGCGCCAGCCACGCGACGGCGTGAGCGGGCTCGAGCGCCGGCACGATCCCCTCCGTGACCGACAGCAGCTCGAAGGCGGCGACCGCTTCGTCGTCGGTCGCGTAGGGGTACTCGGCTCGGCCGGTCGCGGCCAGCTGCGCGTGCTCAGGCCCGACGCCCGGGTAGTCGAGCCCGGCGCTGATCGAGTGCGCCTCCCGGATCTGACCGTCCTCGTCCTGGAGGAACAGCGACCTCGCGCCGTGGAGGACCCCGGGGACGCCGCGGTTCACCGACGCACCGTGCTTCCCCGTCTCGGGCCCGAGGCCTCCCGCTTCCACGCCGACCAGGCGCACGTGTGGCAGGTCGACGAACCCGGCGAACGTGCCGATGGCGTTGGACCCGCCACCGACGCACGCCGCGACGAGGTCGGGATCGGCACCGTCGAGGATCTGCCGGCACTGTTCGCGCGCCTCGTCGCCGACGACCCGCTGGAACTCACGCACCATCCACGGGAAGGGATGCGGGCCGACCACCGAGCCGATGCAGTAGTGCGTCGTCTCGACGCTGGCGACCCAGTCGCGCAGCGTCTCGTTGATCGCGTCCTTGAGCGTCGCGCTCCCGGACTCGACCGGCACGACCTCGGCGCCGAGCAGCTTCATCCGAAAGACGTTCAGGGCTTGGCGCTCGATGTCGACGGCGCCCATGAACACCTTGCACTCGAGGCCGAAGAGCGCCGCAGCCGTCGCAGTGGCGACGCCGTGCTGTCCGGCGCCCGTCTCTGCGATCACGCGCTTCTTGCCCATCCGCCGTGTGAGCAGCGCCTGCCCGAGCACGTTGTTGATCTTGTGCGAGCCCGTGTGCGTGAGGTCTTCGCGCTTGAGCAGCACGCGCACGCCGAGGCGCTCCGAGAGCCGCCGGCATTCGGTGACGGGGGTCGGCCGGCCCGCGTAGGTCGTGAGCAGGTCGGCGTACTCGGCGCGGAACCCGTCGTCCGCCCACGCGGCGCGGAAGTCGCGCTCGAGGTCCTCCAGGGCCGGGACCAGCGTCTCGGGCACGAATCGCCCGCCGAACTCGCCGTACCGGCCGAGCCCGACCGGCTCGGGGCCGGGAGGATCGAGGCGCACGGGCTCACCGCGAACGGGCGCTGTCATGGGCGGATTGTACGGGCCTACCAGCGGTTTCCCGGCCCGGTGTTCTCGGGGATGCTGCACGGAACGGAGGAGGGGCGCCATGAAGAGTTCCGACACCCCACAACCTGCCGGCTTCACCAAAGCCGAAGCACCCGAATCGAGCGTGGTCGAGATCACACGGCGTGAGCCTGTTGACGACCTGCGTGACCTGGTTCGCATCGGTGACTTCCTCGCCCCGGAGACGCACCGCCAGGGCGGTGTGGACGAGGCCGCCTCGGCCGTTCGGGAATGGGCGGACGACGACGTCGAGATGATCGCCGCCGCCGAGAAAATCGCCCGGCGCCAGCACCAGGACGACTCGGCCGAGATCCTGCACCGGGCCCGAGTCCTCGCTGCCTAGCCCTCCGGGTTCCGGCGATCGAAAGCCCGGAACAGCTCGACCCACTGGGCGACGCCGACGGTGTGCGCGTCGGGCTTCGACCTGAACGCCCGAGCCACGAACGCCTCGTATCTCGGGTTCACGGCGATCGGCAGCATCGGCGGATCCCGTCGGGTCACGACGAGCACGGCGGCGTCCACCGACGGCCGTGGCCGGAAGCACGTCGCCGGGAGCCGTCGGCCACGGCGGAACTCCCACCACGGTCCCCAACGGGCGCCGAGAAGGTCCGTGGGCGGACCGTCGGCCGCGTTGGCGCGTGCGCGTGCCACCTGCCACTGCAGGATGAGGTCGGCGCGCTGCAGCCCGCTCAGGGGCGCATCGAGGAGCCGACGGAGGACGGCGCTCGTGACGCCGAAGGGGAGGTTGGCGAGCACGCGATAGGGATTGGCCGGGAGTGGCGCGTCCCGCGCGTCGGCGCGCAACACCGTGACGTTGCGGACGGACGCATAGCGTCGCGCCAGGATCGAGACGAGCTTGGGATCGAGCTCGACCGCCAGCACCTGTGCCGCGCGCCCCGCGAGCGCATCCGTGAGCGCGCCGCGACCCGCGCCGAGCTCGACGACACGATCGTCGCCGGTGACGCCGGCGTCGGCGACGAGTTGTGAAGCGAGGCGCGCGCTACCGAGGAAGTGCTGGCCGAGCCGACTCCGCCTGTCGCGTCCGGACGGTACGTGCCCGGACACGGAAGACCACGCCCATGGGAATCCCTCCGAGGTGAGCGCGCATTGGAGCAGACAGCGAAGGTCCGCGCACTCGATTTTCGGCGTGGTCGGCGTCAGGCGGCGTTCGTCAGAGATCGCACTTCGTCCGCGCTCGAGTTGGAGTGCCGCGGCCGCGATGTTCTCTTCCAGGTGCGCAACCGAGCCGGTGCCGGGGATCGGCAGCATCGCCGGCGAGCGGCCGAGCAGCCACGCGAGCAGAACCTGATGGACGGTCGCACCGTGGCGAGCGGCGATGTCGCGCACCACGGAATGCGACTCGTGGTCCTGGATCGGTGCCCACGGTAGGAACGCCAGCTGCTCGTGCTCGCACACCTCGAGCACCGGGTCCGAAGCGCGATCAGCGAGGTTGTAGCGGTTCTGCACCGACGCGATCGGCGTGAGGCGTTGCGCCTCGCGGAGCTGTTGGACCGTCACGTTGCTGAGCCCGATGTGCCGGATCTTTCCTTCCCGCTGGAGCTCGAGCAGCGCGCCGATCGACTCCCCGAACGGCACCGACGGGTCCGGCCGGTGGAACTGGTACAGCGGGATCTGCTCGAGCCGCAGGCGGCGGAGGCTGCCGTCGCACGCCTCCTTCAGGTGATCGGGTCGGCCGTTGGCCGGCCACCGTCCCGGGCCCGGGCGCTCGAGGCCTCCCTTGGTGGCGATGACCAGGTCGTCGGGATACGGGGACAACGCGTCGGCGATGAGGTTCTCGCTCACCTCGGGACCGTACGAGTCGGCGGTGTCGATGAAGTTCACGTCGAGCTCGATGGCTCGGCGCAGCACCGCCTTGGCCTCGTCGACGTCGGGCGGCCGGCCCCAGATGCCGCGCCCGGTGATGCGCATCGCGCCGAACCCGAGGCGATTCACGGTGAGGTCGCCACCGATCGTGATGGTGCCGGCGGCAGCGGCGGTGGGAGCGTTGGAAGCGGCCATGGCCGCCACACTACGGCCGCCGCGCGCGCCCGCTCGACGCGTCGTAGCGTCGTCAGGCGCCTTCGGCTTGCCAGTCGTAGGGCTGGTGACCGATACCCCCGTTGGGGCTACCGCGGTGCTCGAGCGCGTCGCTGGCCGCTCGCGCCGCCTGGATGAACCGCCGCAGCTTGCGCGGGTCCTTGCGGCCACTGCCGGGCGCGGTCTCGACGCCGGTCGAGACGTCGACGCCCCAGGGCCGGACGCGCCGGATCGCCTCGGCGACGTTGTCGGGCGTGAGCCCACCGGCGAGCAGCAGACGAACGCCGTCCAACGCGCCGTCGATCTGCACCCAGTCGAACACGCGGCCCGAGCCCGGGTCGGGCGCATCGATGAGCACGACGTCGGCGGGACCGTCCGAAGCCATCGAGATCGCCGGGTCGCCGGCGGCGAAACCCTGGATGACGAGCGGGACGCGCTGCCGGACGTACACGACCTCGGCCGCCGACTCGCGACCGTGAAGCTGCGCGCCTTTGAGCCCCACCCTGTTGACGATCTCGGCCACGCGCTCGGGGCGCTCGTCGCGGAAGACGCCGAGCGTGAGTACTTCGTCGTACGGCACGTGCTTCACGATGTCCGTGGCCTCGTCGACCGTGACCATGCGGGGGCTGCCGGGAGCGAAGACGAAACCGAGCGCGTCGGCGCCGAGCGCGATCGCGAGGAGCGCGTCCTTCTCCGTCGTGATGCCGCAGATCTTGACGAACATCGCCTGCCACCGCTCCGTCGGGTCGCTTTCGCTGCCCCTCTATAGGTACCGCACCGGACCCGGGAGTTGGTGGACGGTCGACGTCGACGTCGCCGTGACGGCTGCGACGGCGCTCAGGAGTCGATGAGGCGGCCGTGGAGGTAGTCGTCGTACGCCGAGAGGTCGAGGAACCCGTGGCCGCAGAAGTTGAACAGGATCACGCGCTCCTCGCCCGTCTCCTTCGCGGCGAGCGCCTCGTCGATGACGGCCCGGATCGCGTGCCCGGTCTCGGGCGCCGGGATCTTGCCCTCGGCGTTGGCGAACTGCACCGCCGCTTCGAACGTCTTGCCCTGCGGGTAGGCGACCGCCTCCATGCGCCCGCTCCTCACCAGGCTCGAGATGATCGGCGAGTCGCCGTGGTAGCGCAGGCCGCCGGCATGGATCGACGGCGGCACGAACTCGTGGCCGAGCGTGTACATCGGCGAGCAGCGGCGTCATGCCCGACGGTGTCGCCGAAGTCGTAGTCGAAGGCGCCTTCGGTGAGCGTCGGGCACGACGACGGCTCGACGGCGACGAGCCGCACGCCGCCGTCGGGCATGAACGGCGAGCGCGATGCCGCCGAGGTTCGATCCGCCGCCGCAGCAGCCGATGACGACGTCGGGGCGCGTCTCGCCCGCGAGCGCGAGCTGCTCCTTCGCTTCCAGCCCGATCACCGTCTGGTGCAGCAGCACGTGGTTGAGCACCGAGCCGAGCGAGTAGTGCGTGTCGTCGCGACCCGCCGCGTCGCGCACGGCGTCGCTGATCGCGAGCCCGAGCGACCCCGGGTGGTCGGGCTCGTCGACCGGCGACGGGACGACCTCGCCTCCCCACGTCTCCATGAGGATCTTGCGGTACGGCTTCTGCTCGTACGACGCGCGCACCATGTACACCTTGCAGTCGAGGCCGAACTGCGCGCACGCGAACGCCGAGCGCGCTCCCCCACTGCCCGGCGCCGGTCTCGGTCGCGAGGCGCTGGACGCCCTCGGCCTTGTTGTAGAACGCCTGGGCGACCGCGGTGTTCGGCTTGTGCGATCCCGCGGGCGAGACCGACTCGTCCTTGTAGTAGATGCGCGCCGGCGTGCCGAGCGCGGCCTCGAGCCGCTCGGCGCGCACGAGCGGCGTCGGACGCCACAGCCGGAGGATGTCGAGCACCTCGCCGGGGATGTCGATCCACTGGTCGGTCGACACCTCCTGGGCGATGAGCCCCATCGGGAACAGCGGCGCGAGGTCGTCGGGCCCGACCGGCTCGCGGTCGCCGGATGCAGCGGCGGCTGCAGCGGCTCCGGCATGACCGGCAGCGCGTTGAACCACGCGGTCGGGATCTGCTCTTCCGACAGGACGAATCGAGTCACCGACTACCTCCTTCGTCCGCACCGAATGCCGGCTCATCGCGTCGACGAGCGCGGTCGGGTCGTCGCCGCGAACGAGCGCCTCGCCGACGAGCACGGCGTCGAAGCCGGCCGCGGCCATGCGCTCGGCGTCCGCGGGTGCGCGGATCGCGCTCTCGGCCACCGCGATGACCTCGCCGGGGATGCGACCGGCCAGCCGCTCGCTCAGACCGAGGTCCTCGGCGAACGTCCCGAGGTCGCGGGCGTTCACGCCGACGATCGGAGCGCCGGCGGCGAGCGCCCGGTCGACCTCGGCGTCGTCGTGCGCCTCGACGAGCACCGCGAGGCCGAGCTCCTCGGCGAGCTCGTGCAGGCTCGTCGAGCAGACCGTCGTCGGGGAGTGCGGCCACGATGAGCAGGACGGCGTCGGCGCCGATCGCCCGCGACTCGTACACCTGGATCTCGTCGATCGTGAAGTCCTTGCGCAGGACGGGGAGCTCGACCGCGTCGCGCGCCGCCTTGCAGGTCGTCGACCGTCCCGCCGAAGAACGGCCGGTCGGTGAGCACGGAGAGCGCGGCGGCGCCGCCCGCCTCGTACGCCTTCGCGATGACGGCCGGGATCGAGGTCGGGCGCCAGGTCGCCCTTCGACGGCGAGCGCCGCTTGATCTCGGCGATGACCGCGAGGCGGCCGTCGGCGCGGCGCAGCGCGCCGGCGAAGTCGCGCGCCGGCGGCGCGTCGAGCGCGGCGCGCCGCAGCAGGTCCGCGCGTCTGCGGACTCGCTGCAGCAGCGTGACCTCGTCGCGCTTGGTCGGCGAGGATCTCGTCGAGGACGCTCATGCGCTGGCGAGTGTACGGCCGCTTAGGATGCCGGCCCATGACGATCACGTTTCCCGACGGCTTCCTCTGGGGCACGGCGACGGCCGCGCACCAGGTCGAAGGCGGCAACTGGAACAACGACTGGTGGGCGTGGGAGCACACGCCGGAATCGCCGTGCGTCGAGCCCTCCGGCGACGCGTGCGACCACTTCTACCGCTACCCCGAGGACATCGCGCTGCTCGCCGACCTCGGCTTCGGCGCGTACCGGTTCTCGATCGAGTGGTCGCGGATCGAGCCCGAGGACGGCGAGTTCTCGCGCAACGCGCTCGACCACTACCGGCGCATGATCGCCGCGTGCCACGAGCAACGGCGTCGCAGCCCGTCGTCACGTTCCACCACTTCACGACCCCCCGGTGGGCCGCGTCGCGACGGCGGCTGGGAGAACCCGACGACCGTCGGACCGGTTCGCGCGCTTCTGCGAGCGCGCCAGCGCCCACCTCGGCGACCGCGTCGGGATCGGCTGCACGATCAACGAGCCGAACGTCGTCGCCTTGATCGGCTATCTCCTCGGCGTCTTCCCGCCCGGCACGAGCGACGCAAGGCGCGATGCGCAAGGCGACCGAGAACCTGATCCGGCGCACCGCCTCGCGTACGACGCGATCAAGGCGGGCCCGGGCGACTTCCCCGTCGGCCTGACGCTGTCGATGGCACGAGTTCGCGGCCGAGCCCGGAGGGCGATGCGCAGATGGCGCGGGCTCGCGCGATCGGCATGGAGGACGTCTGCCTCGACGCGTGCCGCGGCGACGACTACGTCGGCGTGCAGGCGTACACGCGCACTTCGGTTCGGCCCGACGGGCTGCTCGGGCCGGCGAGACGGCGTCCCGCGTCGCTCCAGATGGGCTACGAGTTCTGGCCCCAGGCGCTCGAGGCCACGATCCGACGCGCGATCGAGGTCGCCGGCGACGCCCGTCTACGTGACCGAGAACGGCATCGGCACGGACGACGACGACCAGCGCATCGCAGTACGTCACCGAGGCGCTCGGCGGCGTCGGACGCTGCCTCGACGACGGCCTCGACGTGCGCGGCTACTTCTACTGGTCGCTGCTCGACAACTTCGAGTGGGCGCTCGGGTACCGGCCGACGTTCGGCCTCGTCGCCGTCGACCGCGAGACCCAGGTCCGCACGGTGAAGCCGAGCGCCCACTGGCTGGGCGAGATCGCCCGTGCGAACCGCTTCGACGCCTGACGTTCCCATGACGCGTATCTGAACGTACGCATAGCGTACCTCGGATACGCATGTGTCCCGGCGCGCTTTCGAGCGACAGAAATGGGACGATGGGTGCCGTGCAGGACCAGAAGGGGACCATCGTCGTCGTCGACGACGAGCCCAACATCGCCGACCTCGTCGACCTGTACCTCGCCCGCGAGGGCTTCCGCGTGCTGCAAGATGCGGCACCGGCGAGGCCGGGCTGCGAGGCGGTCAGCGAGCACCGGCCGCGGCTCGTCGTGCTCGACGTCGGCCTGCCCGACATCGACGGGCTCGAGGTGTGCCGGCGACTGCGCGCCACCTCGCAGATCCCGGTGATCTTCCTCACCGCCCGCGACAGCGAGGTCGACCGGGTGCTCGGCCTCGAGCTCGGCGCCGACGACTACCTCACGAAGCCGTTCTCCCCCGCCGAGCTCGTCGCGCGGGTGAAGGCGGTGCTGCGGCGCGTCGACGGCGGCCCCGCCGCCGAGGTCATGCAGGCCGGCGAGGTCGCCATCGACGTCGGCCGGCGCGAGGTGCGCGTCGCCGGCGACGCCGGTCGAGTTCACCACGAAGGAGTTCGACCTGCTGCGGTTCCTCGCCGAGCGGCCCGGGCTCGCGCTGTCCCGCCAGCAGATCCTCGACGGCGTGTGGGGCTACGACTGGTACGGCGACGCGCGCACCGTCGACGTGCACATCGCGCAGGTGCGCAAGAAGCTCGGCGACGCCGTCGAGATCACGACCGTGCGCGGGGTCGGGTACCGGCTGGAGTCGTGACACCGAGCTCGGGGCAGCCGGCGTTGAAGCCACCCGCGCGCCGCCTCGGCACTCGCCTCTTCGTCGCGATGCTCGCGATCGCGTTCGGCGTGCTCGTCCTCAGCGCTGCCGGCACGGCTGCGCTCTTCCGCCAGACCGCCACCGACTCCGCCCTCCACGACCTGCGAGACAAGGCGCCGACGGTGAGCGACTCCGTCCAGCGCCTCTCGGCGTTCCGTTCGCTCAACCCCACCGCCGGGGAGTCGGCCGCCGCGCGCCGGTTGGGGCGCAACCTGCGGTCCATCGTCGCGAACACGCTGCGCGCCGCCGACGTGAGTGTCGTGCAGGTGACCCCGACGGGTGAGGTGCAGGAGGGCATCGCGCCGCTCCTCGGGAACCAGGCGGCGCAGGCGGGCCTCACCGACCTGCCCGCGGGCCTCAGCCCCGAGGATCTCGACGCGAGGGCGCTCCTTGCCGGCAAGGAGCAGAGCGGGCGCCAGGGCCGCACCGCGTTCGTGGCCGCGCCGCTCGACATCGTGAACGGGAACACGCCGGTCGTGGTCCTCACCCAACAGGTGGAGACGCAGCCGCTCGGCCGCGCCGGCCCGTTCTTCCTCCTCGCCGGGGCGCTGGCGCTCGCCGTCGCCGGGATCGTCGCGTTCTACCTCGCGCGGCGGCTGACGCGACCGCTCACCGCAATGGGACAGACCGCCGACCGGATCGCGGGCGGAGACCTCTCCGCTCGCGTCGACCTCGGCAAGCACCCCGACGACGAGCTGTCGGGACTGGCCGCGCGCGCTCGACGGCATGGCGGCGCAGCTCGAGGCGGCGCGGGGACTCGAGCGCGGCTTCCTGCTCAGCGTGTCGCACGATCTGCGGACCCCGCTCACGTCGATCGGCGGGTACGCCGAGGCGATCGCCGACGGCGCGGTCGAGGGTCGCGAGGCGCAGAAGCGCGCCGCCGAGATCATCGGCTCCGAGGCCCGGCGGCTCGAGCGACTGGTCGCCGACCTGCTCGACCTGGCCCGGCTCGACGCGCACGAGTTCTCGCTCACGCCGCGCCCGGTCGACGCCGCCGAGGTCGTCGGCGAGGCGGTCGAGGCGTTCCACCCGTCGGCCCGGGAGCTCGGTGTCACGCTCACCTTCGACGGCCCGGGCGACGGCTCCGGTCGACGCCGATCCCGAGCGGCTTGGCCAGATCGTCGCCAACCTGGTCGAGAACGCGCTGAAGTACGCACGTGCGCGCGTGACGGTCGGCGTGTCGTCGGAGAACGGGACGCTCGAGGTGCGGGTCGACGACGACGGTCCCGGCATCGACCCCGGCGACCTGCCGCACGTGTTCGAGCGGCTGTACACGTCCCGGACCGTTCCGGGACGCAAGGTCGGCACCGGGCTCGGCCTCGCCATCGTGCACGAGCTCTCGGCCGCGATGGGTGGTACGACCGACGTGCGCGCTGTCGACGGTCAGGGCACCCGCTTCGTCGTACGCATCCCGTCGGTCTGATCAATCCGCCTCCCTCGGCGAGAGCATCCGCGCGGTCGCGCGATAGCCGCCCAGCGCGAGCGAGAAGGCGCGGTCGCCGAGACAGGACGCCGCCCACAGGGGCCAACGACGCATCCGGGCGCGATGGGCCCGCACTGCTTGGCGCATGGCAGAGCGAGCGCGATCGAGATCATCGTCGCGTTCGTACGCCCGGGCGATGCCGAACCACCAATCCCCGTGCATCGCCGGCGCGGCCACGATGTCGTCGTGGTACTTGCCGAGCAGATACTCGTAGATCGGGCCCTTCGGCTGCGCGGTGAGCCCCTCTCTGCTTCGGTGGATGCGCACGAGGGGTTCCGGCTCGAAACCGAGGGTCGTCGTCCTGAGCAACCGGACGCAGAAGTCGCGATCTTCGACCCCGCGCAGATCCTCGTCGAACCGGACCGCGGCCGCGACCTCCCGCTTCAGCAACAGGGTGGCGATGTGCACACCGGATTGAAAACCGAGGAGCGCGCGATCGTCGGCTGCTTCGAGGTACGGCCCCCGCCGAACGGTTGCCCCTCGCTCGACGATCTCGAGACCGGCTTCGACGCCCCCGATCTCGGATGGCGCGTGCTCGAGCGCGTCGGTCAGCCGCGAGAGGCACTCGGGCATGAGCTCGTCATCCGAGTGCAAGAAGAGCACGTGCCGGCCAACTGCTCGATCGAGGCCCGTGTTCTGCGCCGCTGCGACACCCCCGTTGACGTCGCGGCGGCACGTACCGGATTCGGGGATCCTCCAGATCCTCGATGAGGACTCTCGTGTCGTCCGTCGATGCGTCGTCGACCACGAGCAGTTCCCAGTCGTCGAGGGACTGGCGCTGGACGCTGGCGACGGCTCGCAACACCAGCTCGGCTCGGTTGTACGTCGGTATCACGACCGACGCGCTCGCCTCGGATGCCACCCGACCTCCGAGTTCGCCGCTTCCTGGCTGCCCTATCGTGACGGGCCGTGCCTGCCCCGACCCGCGTGCTCGTCGTCGGCTTCGATGCCGCGGACCGCACCCTAGCGACACGCCTCGCCGACGAGGGTCGGATGCCGACGCTGCGCAAGCTTCTCGACGAGGGTCGCAGTGTCGAGGTCGACAGTCCGTACGGCCTGTTCGTCGGCGCGGTGTGGCCAACCTTCCAAACCGGCGTCAACGCGGGCCGCCATGGGAGGTACTGCTTCGGGCAGCTCGTGCCGGGCACGTACCACGTCCGCCGCACCGCCGGGAACTACCCGCAGCAACCCTTCTGGTCGACGATCAACGACGCAGGTCGCCGGCTGGCGGTGATCGACGTGCCGCATTGCCCGTGGCCAGAGCCGGACTTCAACGGACTGCAGGTCGTCGACTGGATCCGACACGACCCGAACGTCGGGTTCCTGACAACGCCCGCAACACTCGCAGACGAGGTCATGACCCGCTTCGGCACTCGATTTCACGATCTCTGCGACGACTACGTGCTGGCGCGGCGCACACGGCGAGCTGCGCGACGACCTCCTCGAGAGCGTTTCGCGTAAGACGGAGTTCTGCGAGGCGCATCTGACCGAAGGTGGCTGGGACGTGTTCCTCGCCGTGTTCAGCCCGAGTCACTGCGCCGGTCATCACTTCTGGGCCGTGCACGATGCCGATCACCCACGCCACGACCCTGCGACCGCGGGAGTCCTCGGCGACCCGATCGTCGACGTGTACGAGGCGCAGGACGCCGCGCTCGGCCGATTGCTCGACGTCGTGGGCCGCGACACGCTCGTGATGGTGCTCCTCAGCCACGGGATGGGGCCCCACTACGACGCCACGTTCCTCCTCGGCCAGATGCTCCGGCGGATCGCGAAGGGGTCCTCGACCTCGCGATCGGCGCTGATGCGGCAAGGAGCCCGCCGAGCCGCGGGCCGACTGACCAACCGGCGTCGGGGCCGGGAGCCCGGTTCGTTCATGTGGTACGTGGACGGAGGTCGCCGGTTCTTCGCGATTCCCAACAACGACGTATGCGGCGCGATACGCATCAACGTTCGTGGTCGGGAGCCCGCCGGGCAGGTCGCACCGGGCCGGGAGTTCGATCAGGTCTGCGACATGCTCGAGAGCGAGCTGGCGACTTGGACGAACCTCGAGACCGGTGAACCGCTTGTCCAACGCGTGGTGCGCGTCGAGACCTGCTACGACGGTCCGGCTCGGGACCGTCTGCCCGACCTGCTCGTCGAATGGAACCGCAGCGCACCGATTCGCAGCATCGGTTCGCCGCGCTACGGGCGAATCGATCAGGAGTACGCGGGGATCCGTACGGGCGATCACGTCCCCGGCGGTCTGCTCGTCGCGCGTGGGCCGGGGATCCAGCCCGGACGCCGGGCCGACGCGATCTCGATGATCGACCTCGCGCCGACGATCGCGGCGGCAGTCGAGGTCGACCTCCCGGGCGTCGACGGGACCACCCAGTCCGACCTCATCGGGTCTCTGATGCGTGCGTAGCGAGAGCGGACGCCCGCGGGAGATCGAGCTTGGCCGTCTGCCTCTCCATCAGGCGCGGGCGCGGCGGCGGCCCGCGAGCGCGTACCAGACGTTGGCGGCAACGAGCCAGGATGCGTTGATGGCGACGGCGCGGCCGTCGCCCTTGAGCGCCCAGCCGGTCACGATCGCCGCCACCGCGAGATCGTGCGCGACGAGCCACTTCATCCGTCGCTCGCGCACGACGGGCACGAAGCGCAGGATCACCGCGATCGACACCGGATAGCCGAACACGAACAGCGCCGTGGCCGTCGCGTCGGTGCTCACGCGGATGTGGGCAGCGCCTCGACGACCGCCTGGCCTGCGCCTCCGTCCCAGCGCAGTTCGACCTCGGCGGGCGGATCGACTTCGTGGCGCACGTAGCCGAGGGCGGCGGCGGGCACATCGGCGGAGGCGACGCTGCTCGTCACCGTCCCGACGACCTTGTCGCCGGACACGATCTCGCTGCCTCTCGGCGGCCGTCCGTCCGCGATCGAGGTGAGGCGCCGGAGGTACCTGTTCACGCGCCCACGCGTGTCGATGCGGCACACGAGCTCCTGGCCGAGGAAGCAGCCCTTCGTGAACGAGACCGCGTCGCGCTCCAGGAACGCCTCCTGCGGGATCGTCTTCTCGTCGAGGTCGTATCCCTGCCGCGGAACACCCACCTCGATGCGCAGCGCCTCGTACGCGTCCGAGCTGCACGACGCCACGCCCGCGGCGGTCAACCGGTCAGCGGCGCTCGCCACCGTCGAAGGTGGACCGACGACGTCGAACCCGTCACCACCGGGCCACGGAGCGCGTACGACGACCGCGTCGTCGAAGGGAACGTGCGCATGAGGCGCGGCCGGCAGCTCGACGCCGAGCGCGGACGCGACGTCGACTGCGCCCGGACCCCGCACTGCGAGCGAACCCCAGCTCCCCGTGCGGTCGGTCACGTCGCATTTCACGCGGATGCGGAACCGGTTCAGTGATGCCGCCAGCTGCTCCCCGAACCCCGGATCACAGTCCAACCACGCCTCGTCGCCCACCCGGAGCAGACGGAAGTCGACGTCGAGCTTGCCTTGCGGGGTGAGCAGCAGCGAGTGGACGCCGTCGCCGTCGCCGACCGTGTCGAGGTCGGCCGAGACGAGGCTCTGCAGGTACGACCACGCCTCCGGGCCCGTGACCAGCACCGCGCCGCGTTCGGAGGTGTCGACCACCCCCGCGGTCGTCCGGAGGGCTTCGAGCTCGTCCCGCACACTCATGGCATCCCGCTCCCCGTCTCCAGCGTGTCGAGCGGCGCGAGGCGCTGCGCCGCGGCCGCCGCAGTCAACAACGCCTTGGCCTTGTTGTGGCATTCCAGGTTCTCGTCGTCGGGGTCGGAGTCGGCCACCACGCCGGCGCCGGCGGCGACGCTCGCGCGTCCTTCACGCCAGAGCATCGTGCGGATGGTGATGGCGGTGTCGAGGTTGCCGGAGAAGTCGAAGTAACCGACCACCCCGGCATACGGACCGCGCTTCCTCGGCTCGAGCTCGTCGATGATCTCCATTGCACGCACCTTGGGCGCGCCGCTCACGGTCCCGGCCGGGAACGTCGCACGGAGCACGTCGACCGCGGTCTTCCCGTCGGCGAGGTCACCCGACACCTGGCTCGTCATGTGCATCACGTGCGAGTAGCGCTCGAGCGTCATGAGCTCGTCGACGCGTTCGCTGCCGTACCGCACCACCCGTCCGACGTCGTTGCGGGCCAGGTCGACCAGCATGATGTGCTCGGCTCGCTCCTTCGGGTCCTCGATCAGCTCGGCGGCCATGCGACGGTCGTGCTCGTCGGTCCGTCCCCGCCACCGTGTGCCCGCGATCGGACGGCTGATCACTCGACCGTCGACGAGCTTCACGAGCGCCTCCGGCGACGACCCGACGACAGTCGCCTCGGGGTGCGCAAGGAAGTACATGTACGGCGACGGGTTGATCTGCCGCAGCACGCGATACACCTCGAACGGATCGAAGTCGCCGTCCAGATCGAAGCGCTGCGCAAGGATGATCTCGAAGATGTCGCCGGCAAAGATGTACTCGCGTGCTGCTTCGACCGCGGCCTGGAACAGACCGCCTGGCATCGTCGACGTGAACGACGGCAGCTCGTCCATCTGCTCCGGCGGCGGCGCCGACGGCACGTACGGGAGCGGCCGCGCAGCTCGTCGACGCTCGCATCGAGTCGGGCTTGCGCGAGGTCGTACGCCACGCCGGCGTCCTCCGCGCTCGCGCCCGGTACGACGAACACGTTCTCGATGAGGAAGAGACGCTGCCGGAAGTGATCGAACGCGGTGACGTGACCGGTCAGCGAGAGGACGGCGTCGGGGTACCCCAGGTCGTCGGACGGGACGTCGGGCAAGCGCTCGATCTCCCGCACGACGTCGTAGCCGAGGTAGCCGACCAGGCCGCCGTGGAACGGCGGCAGGTCCGGCAGGGTCGGCGCCCGGAACCAGGCCAGGAGTGCTTCCAGGGCGGCGAGGATTCCCTCGTCGCGCGGCAAGCCGGGCGCGGCGGCACCACCGCTGATCTCCACGTGTTGCCCGCGAGCGACGAGCGTGAGGGCGGGGTCCCGCCCGATGAAGGAGAACCGGCCCCAGTGTTCGCCGTGCTCGACCGACTCGAGCAGGAAGCCCTCGCGGTCGCCGACGAGCTTGGCGAACGCCGACACCGGGGTCTCGAGATCGGCCAGCACCTCGCGCCAGACCGGCACGACCGTGTAGTCGCGCGCCAACGCGACGAACTCATCG
The DNA here is from genome assembly GCA_963747195.1 of uncultured Actinomycetes bacterium. GTDB lineage: Bacteria > Actinomycetota > Acidimicrobiia > IMCC26256 > JACDBD01 > JALZAA01. The sequence goes on along the minus strand of CAVVDV010000003.1, from coordinate 40,114 downwards.
CGTGTCGGCCCGCTCACAACTTGCCGGGCGCTGCCCCGCTCCCGAACGCGCGAAAGAAGCAGGTGCGCTCGCCGGTGTGGCAGGCCCCGCGGCCCTCCTGCTCGACCACGAACAAGAGAGTGTCCATGTCGCAGTCGTAGTACGCGGCGCGCACCCACTGCCGGTCACCGGAGGTGTCGCCCTTGCGCCAGTGCTCCTTTCGGCTCCGGCTCCAGAACCATGTGCGCCCCTCGTCGAGGGTGCGGCGAAGGGCTTCGGCGTCCATCCACGCGAGCATGAGCACGCGGCCCGTCCCGTCTTCCTGGACGATGGCGGGGACGAGGCCGTCGGCGTCGAAGGCGACGGCGGCGAGCTCCTCCTCGGCGGCCACGATCGGCGTTGCAGTCGGCATCGTTGAGCGAGCGTAGCCGTGGACTTTGGCCGCTCCGGTCGCCTTTAGGATGACGCCGATGACACCTGAGGACATGAAGGCGCTCTGGGCGTCGCATTGCAAGTACGAGTTCGAGCTCCGTGACGTCGAAGGTGCGCTGAGCACCATGGTCGACGACCCGTACCTCTGGAACGTCCCCACAATGTGCGGAGGGCGCGGCCAGGAAGGCATGCGGCGCTACTACCGCGACAACTTCGTGGGCACGATGCCCGCCGACGCCGGGATCTCGTCGGTGTCGCTCACCGTCGGCGACGATCAGATCGCCGAGGAGGTCATCCTCTCGTTCACGCACGACCGCGAGATGCCGTGGCTCCTCCCGGGGGTCGCGGCGACGGGCCGCCGGGTCGAGATCCCGCAGCTGGCCGTGGTCGCGGTGCGCGACGGCAAGATCGCCCACGAGCACATCTGGTGGGACCAGGCGTCCGTCCTGGCGCAGGTCGGCCTGCTCGATCCCGCTCACGTTCCCGCCTTCGGCGTCGACACCGCCGCTCGCCTGCGCGACCTCCCGCCGTCGTGAGCGACACTCCCCCCGTCGCCCCGCGCCGCCCGATCGTGCTGCGCGCGCACGGCGACGAGCGGGTCGACGACTGGTTCTGGCTCCGCGACCGCGACGACCCGCAGGTGCGGGAGTACCTGGAGGCCGAGAACGCGTACACGCGCGAGGTGATGGCCCGCACCGAACCCCTGCAGCAGCAGTTGTTCGAGGAGATCAAGAGCCGCGTCCAGGAGACCGACGCGAGCGCGCCGGTCCGCAAGGGACCGTACGAGTACTTCAGTCGCACGATCGAGGGCCGGCAGTACGGGATCCAGTGCCGGCGCCCCGCGGGGACACCGGGTCTGCCCGATCCGTTCGCCGCGCCGGGCACGCCTCCCGGCGAGGAGGTGCTGCTCGACCAGAACGAGCTCGCCGCCGGGCACGACTACTTCGCGCTCGGCGGCTTCGCGGTCAGCCCCGACCACACGCGTCTCGCGTACTCCGTCGACGTCACAGGGGGCGAGCGCTACGAGCTCCGCTTCCGCGACCTCACGACCGGCGACGACCTGCCCGACGTCGTCCCCGACGTGTACTACGGCTTGGCCTGGGCGAACGACGACCGCACGTGCTTCTACGTGCGACCCGACGACGCCATGCGCCCGTGGCAGGTCTGGCGCCACCGGCTCGGGACGCCCGCCGACGAGGACGAGCTCGTGTACCAGGAGGACGACGAGCGCTTCTACACCTCGGTCGGGCGCACGCGCACCGGCCGTTACATCGTCGTCTCCCTCGGGTCGAAGATCACCAGCGAGGCGTGGTTCGTCGACGCCGACGATCCCGGGGGTGCGCCGCAGGTGGTGACGCCGCGTCGCGACGGCGTCGAGTACGACGTCGAGCACCACCACTCCGCCGACGCACGGCGACCGCTTCTTCGTCGTCACGAACGACGACGGCGCCGAGAACTTCAAGCTCATGGTCACCGCGGTCGACCAGCCGGGCCGCGAACACTGGCGGGAAGTCGTCCCGCACCGCGCCGACGTCCGACTCGAGGACGTGGACGCGTTCGCGGACCACCTCGTGCTGTCGGAGCGGGCCGAGGGGCTCGAACGGATCGTCGTGCGACGCCTCGCCGACGACGACACCCACGTCGTCGCGATGCCCGACCCCGTGTACTCGGCCGGAGTCGGAGCCAACCCGGAGTTCGAGACCCGCACCGTTCGATTCGAGTACACGTCGCTCGTCGCCCCGGTCTCCAGCTACGACTACGACCTCGAGGCCCGCGAGCGCACGCTCGTCAAGCGCCAGCCCGTCCCCGGCTACGACCCCGACGCGTACGAGATCGCACCGCCTCTGGGCGACGGCACCCGACGGCGTCCGCGTGCCCGTCTCGGTGGTCCATCGTCGTGGGCTCGCGCACGACGGCACCGCGCCGGCGATGCTGTACGGCTACGGCTCGTACGAGATCTCGATCGACCCGTCGTTCTCGGCGGCGCGGGTGAGCCTCCTCGAGCGCGGTGTCGTGTTCGCGATCGCGCACATCCGCGGCGGCGGTGAGCTCGGCCGCCGTTGGTACGAGGACGGCAAGCTCGAGCACAAGCCCAACACCTTCACCGACTTCATCGCCTGCGCCGAGCACCTCATCGCCGAGGGATACGCCGCGCCCGACCGGCTGGCGGCTCGGGGCGGCAGCGCGGGCGGGCTGCTGATGGGCGCGGTCGTGAACCTGCGGCCCGATCTGTTCCGCGCCGTGGTCGCCGAGGTGCCGTTCGTCGACGCCCTCACCACGATCCTCGACGAGACGCTCCCCCTGACGGTGACCGAGTGGGAGGAGTGGGGGAACCCGGTCGCCGACCCCGAGATCTACAAGGTCATGAAGTCGTACGCCCCCTACGACAACGTGGAGGCGAAGGACTACCCGGCAATGCTCGTCACGGGCGGGCTGAACGACCCGCGCGTCTCGTACTGGGAGCCGGCCAAGTGGGTGGCGAAGCTGCGGACGATGAAGACCGACGACCGCCTGCTGCTGCTCAAGACCGAGATGGGCGCGGGCCACGGCGGTCCGTCGGGCCGGTACGACGCCTGGCGTGACGAGGCCCTGGTCCTCGCCTTCCTCCTCGACCAGCTCGGCGTCGCCTAGCCGGGCATCGGCAAGATCGCGGCGAGCTGGCGGCTCTGCGCGAGGAGCACGCCGTCGCGGCTCCAGATCTGACCGTCCTCCTCGAGGAAACCCTCGGCGACGACGTTGGTGCGGAAGTCGGCGAGCACGTAGTCGTCGGGTTTGGCGTCCGCGAGCGGGAGCGACGACCGGAAGTGGATCGTGAGGTCGACGGTCGGGACGATGATCTGCTCTTCGACCCGACCGAAGACGGCGGGGATGACGGCGTCCGTGATCGCGGCGGCAACGAGCCCGTCGACCACTCTGCCTTCGGGGAGACGGATCCAGCGTGTGATCACCGCCTCGCCCGTGGCCTCGAGCGGAAAGCCGCCCCGCACGATCCGGTTCTCCCAGCGCATCGCGATGTCGGGCATGAACGGGTCGTCCGTCGGCACTTCGACGACCTCGCACTCATCGGGCGGGGGCGCGTCGGGCGGCTGCAGATCGGAGAACTCGGGACCGGGTCGAGCCTTCGAGAAGGCGCCCAACGCGAGGCCGATGAGCTTTCCGTCTTGCGTGAGGCGCGCCGAGCAGGACGTGAGCGACCGGCCGGCGCGCTCGATCGTCGTCGCAACCTCGAGGGCGCCCTCTGCCGGCGGCGCCACGTAGTGCACCGTGAGCGACCGCGGCGACCGCTCCGCATCGCCGACGGCCTCGGTGAGCGCCCGCAACACGATCGCGGCCAGGTATCCGCCGTTCGGGCCTCGATGCACCCACCACGCCCGGTCGAGCCGGCTCTCGTAGCGCCCGTCGCCGAGCGGCCGCACCGCGGTCTCGCGATCGAAGTCGAATGTCCGGGGCACTTGCCTCCCTGGTCGCCGTCGCAAGCTCCGGCTTTGCGCCGACGGTCGGCCAAGCCGCCGCCGGCGCGAGGCGGCAGCCTACGCTGCGCGCATGCCCGAGCCGATGCGCTTGACCACCGCCGACGGCGTCACGCTCGAGGCAGAGCTCGCGCTGCCCGACGGCTGCGCCGCGCTGCGGCATGGTGCTCTGCCATCCGCATCCGCAGTACGGCGGCACGATGCGCTCGATCGTGATCAGTGCGCTGTTCGACGCCCTCCCGCCGCGAGGTGTCGCGTGCCTGCGCTTCAACTTCCGCGGCGTCGAGGGCAGCGAGGGCGAGCACGACTTCGGCAACCTCGAGCGCGTCGACGCCGAAACCGCGGTCGGCGCGCTGCGCGAGCGGCTCTCGCCCGGGACGCCGCTGATCCTGACGGGCTGGTCGTTCGGCGCCGACATGGCCCTCTCGGTGCGAGACACGCGCGTCGACGCGTGGATGGCGATCGCGCCGCCGGTCGTGGTAGTGCACGACATCGACGGGCTCACCGGCGATCCCCGGCCCAAGCTCCTCGTGCTGGCCCAGCACGACGAGTACCGCGACCCCGCGGAGGTCACGGAGCTCGCCGAGCCCTGGGCCAACACCGACGTCCACGTCGTCGGAGGTGCGTCGCATTACTTCGTCGGGCGCACCGACCGCCTCGTCGAGCTCGCGGCCGGCTACGTGGACGAGCTCGCGCCCGCGTCGAGCGTCTGAGCTACATCTTCGCCAGGCCGATCACGTTCCCGTCGGGGTCGGAGAACATCGCGATCTCCGGGCCCTCGGGGACCTGCATGGGCGGCATGACGACCTTGGCGCCGAGCTTCTCCGCCTCGTTCGAACTTGGCCTGCACGTCGTCGACAGTTCACGTAGAACGTCGTGTACGGCCCGCTGCCTCGGGCGGCTTGGCGAATGCCGCCGCCGACGCCCTCACCGCCGCTGTCGGTGTCGACCATCCCGTAGTTCGTCGGGTTGTCGGCGTCGATCTTCCAACCGAACAGATCGGCGTAGAACTTCTTCGCGGCTCGCTTGTCGTTCACGCCGATCTCGAAGTGGACAACCGGGTTACCCATGGTGTGCTCCTGTCTGTGGGGGGCTTCCTTCTCTACATCGTTTCCTCGCTCCGCGGATTGCATCCAGGGCCCGGTCCGGCGTCGTCGCTGCCGGCGACCCCGGACCTCCTCGGCGGGCACACAGGCCCCCCATCCCCTTACGGCGCCTGGCAAAGCGACAAACCTGATAGCTCCTCTCAGATCCCCTACCATGTGGGCGCCGCGGCGGAGGTTTCGCCCATCTTGGGGGGATGTGAGCGAAAACAAGCGGTTCACCTATCAGCCCGCCCTTGATGGCATCCGCGCGTTCGCGGTTCTTTCCGTGTTCGCGTATCACCTCGACGCGGGATGGGCGCGCGGCGGATTCCTCGGCGTCGACACGTTCTTCGTCCTCTCCGGTTTCCTGATCACGTCGCTGCTCGTCGGCGAGTGGGCGCGACACGGCGGCATCAGCTTCGGCGGGTTCTGGGCGCGGCGGGCGCGGCGCCTGCTCCCCGCGCTGCTGCTCGTGCTCCTCGCCGTCGCCGCGTTCGCGGTGCTCGAAGCGCCGGCCGAGCAGCTCGACCGCCTGCGCGGCGACGGACTGGCCACGCTCTTCTACGGCGCGAACTGGCGGTTCATCTCGTCGGGGCAGTCGTACTTCGACCTGTTCACGGAAGCGTCGCCACTGCGGCACATGTGGTCGCTCGCGATCGAAGAGCAGTTCTATCTCGTGTGGCCGCTCATCACGTTCGCGTGCCTGCGCCTCGCGCGTGGGCGGCACTGGCTCCTCGGCCTCGTCTGCGGCGCCGGCGCAGGAGCGTCGATCGCGACCATGGCCGTGCTCTACGACCGGAGCGATCCGTCACGCGCGTACTACGGCACCGACAGCCGTGCGCACCTGCTGCTCATCGGAGCCGGCCTCGCGCTCATCCTCGCCCGGTGGTCTCCTTCGCGGGGGGCGGCACGCTCGACCGTGAACGCACTCGGGTTGGCCGGCGCCGTCGCGTGCCTCGCCTTCTGGGCATTCGTCCCCGACACGGCGCCGTGGATGTACCGCGGCGGGTACGCCGTGTTCGGCGTCTGCGTCGCCGTCGTCATCACGTCGGCGGTGCAGCCCGGCCGGTTCGCGTTGCGGTCGTTCCTCTCGCTGCCGCCGCTCGTGTGGATCGGGCGTATCTCGTACGGCCTGTACCTGTGGCACTGGCCCGTGATCGTCGTCGCCTCGCCGGCGCGGACCGGTCTCGACGGGGCGCAACTCACCGTCGTGCGCGTCGGACTGACGTTCGCGCTCGCCACCGCCTCCTTCTACCTGGTCGAGCAGCCGATTCGGCGGGGGGTGCTGCGCGGACGGTGGGCGATGGCCGTGTCGCCGTCGGCGTTCGTCGCGACGGGGGTCGTGGTCCTGGTCGCCACCGCCGGCGCCGCGCCGCTGCCGAAGTACCTCCAGGGCGGCCCCAACCAGCTCACCTCGCGCGCCGAGCACCTCCCGTCGCCCCAGGCCCAACCGGCGCCGCCCCCCCAGGCGGCCGTCGCCGCCCCCGCCGGTGCGCCGGCCACTCCTCCGCCGCGGCGCATCATGCTCGTCGGCGACTCGCTGGCCGAGAGCCTCCTCGACGCGCTCAAGGCCGCCGCCGCCGAGCAGGGCGCGGAGCTGTACCCGGCGTCGGTGCCGGGCTGCGGCATTCTCGGCGGACAGCCCGTCGACCTCAGCGGCGCGCCGTTCAAGTGGTCGGCCACGTGCGAGCGGGAGATCCCGAAGTACCAGACCACCCGCCTGGCGCAGATCCATCCTGACGTCGTGATCTGGCTGAGCGGTTGGGACCGCGACGACCGGCTCGTCGACGGCCAACGCGTCAGCATCAGCACGTTGTCGGGACGCGCGATGTTCTCCCAACTCATCGACGAATCGGCCACGCGCCTCACCTCGACCGGCGCCCGGTTGGTGATGATGACCGTCGCCCCGACGGCCCCGAGCGACCTGGCGCCCGACCCGCCGGCCGACCCGACCTTCGAGCTCATGAACCGCCTGCTGCGCGAGTACGCACGCACACACACCGATCGGGTCTCGGTGGTCGACCTGGCCGGGATGCTGTGCCCGACGGGCCGTCAACCGTGCCCGGAGCAGGTCTCCGGGGTGCAGCCGCGGCACCGGGACGGGAACCACTTCGAGCCGGACGGCGCCGACTGGGTCGCTCACCAGCTCATGCCGCAGGTGATGGCGGCAACACCGGGGTCGGGCGTCGACGCGGCCGCCGACGCCCAGGCGACCGCGAACGCGTCAGTGGGCAAGCACGCGTCGACCTGACGGGCGCGGCGAGCGGTCAGGCCTGCGCCGCGCACCCCCGCCTGCATCGGGGCGAGGCCGTGACGGTCGAGGAGTGACTGCCGGCGCTCGACGATCGCCTGCCATTCGGCGAACTCGTGGTCGTAGTGAGCTCGATCGCCGTCCTCGTAGGCGTGCTCGAGCTCGTCGAAGGCGGTGTCCTCGGCATCCAGGAGCTGCCGGTACCGCTGCAGGAACCCTTCGTCGACCACCCCGTTCGCCTCGGTCATGCGACCCCCTTCGCGCCGTGCGGCGCCGGCCGACGCCGTCGTCGCCGACCGTACCCCGACTCGGCCGCCGGGTCAGCTGACGGCGGCGAGTGCCTCGTCGACTCCGAACCGGCCCTCGTAGATCGCCCGGCCGACGATCGCGCCGGCCAGCGACCGGTCGCCGGCGCGCAGGCCGCGCAGCGCGACGAGGTCCTCGAGCGAGCCGACGCCACCGCTTGCGATCACCGGCAGGGTGGTCGTCTCCAGCACGGCGCCGAGCTGGCCGAGGTCGGGGCCGGTCATCGTGCCGTCGCGGCCGATCTCGGTGACCACGAGGGCCGACGCCCCGCTCGTCTCGAGGTGGCCGGCGACGTCGAGGAGGTCCTCGCCCGTCGAGTCGATCCAACCGCGCACGGCGACCTCGCGGCCCCGGGCGTCGAGCCCGACGGCGACCTTTCCCGGGTGCAGCGTCGCGAGCTCTCCCACGAGCTCCGGCCGCTCGATCGCGCCCGTGCCCACCACCACCCGCGCCGCGCCTGCCGCGAGGAGGTCGCCGCCGGCTGCGACGCTCCGGACGCCTCCGCTGGCCTGCACCCGGCACGGGACCGCGGCGCAGATCGCCTCGACGACCCCGAGGTTGACGCGCTCGCCGGTGCGGGCGGCGTCGAGGTCGACGACGTGGATCCACTGCGCGCCCGCGTCGGCGAAGACGTGCGCCACGCGCACCGGGTCGTCGCCGTACACCGTCTCGGCTGCGAAATCGCCTCGGTGCAGCCGCACGACCTGCCCACCGCGCAGGTCGATCGAGGGATACAGGTCGAAGGGCACCCGCCTACAGCGCGCCCTTCGTCGACGGGACGCCGGTGCCTTCGATCTTCACCGCGTCCCGCAGGCTGCGGGCCACGCCCTTGAACGACGCCTCGATGATGTGGTGACCGTTCTTGCCCGAGAGCGAGCGCATGTGCAACGTGATCCCGGCCGCGAACGCGAAGGCGCGCCAGAATTCCTCGGCCAGCTGCGGGTCGAATGTCCCGATCCACTCGGATCTCGGGTCGACCTCGTAGACGAGGAACGGGCCGCCCGGACAGGTCCAGCGCGACCTGGACGAGCGCCTCGTCGAGCGGCACGACCGCGCTGGCGAACCGGCGCACGCCCGCCTTGTCGCCGAGCGCCTCCTTGAACGCGGTGCCGAGCACGATGCCGACGTCCTCGATCGTGTGGTGCGTGTCGATCTCGAGGTCGCCCTCCGCCTCGATGCGCAGGTCCCAGCCGCCGTGCTTCCCCAGCTGCTCGAGCATGTGGTCGAAGAACGGGATCCCCGTCGACGCGCTCGCCTGCCCCGCGCCGTCGACGTCGAGCGCGAGCTCGATCTTGGTCTCCTTCGTCTCGCGGTGCTGCTGCGATGACCGGCTCATGCGACCCTCACCTCTTCGACAGCCTCGCGCAGCGCAGCGAGGAAGGCGTCGTTCTCCTCGGGTGTGCCGACGGTGACCCGCAGGCTCCCGGCCAATCGGGGCCAACCCGAGAAGTCGCGCACGAGGACGCCGCGGTCGACGAGCCGCTGCCAGAGCGCGTGCCCGTCGCCGTGGACGCGGAGCAGCACGAAGTTGGCTCCCGACGGGAACACGGTGACCCCGTCGACCTTCCCCAGCTCGGCTTGGAGCCGCTCACGCTCCCGGACGAGGAGCGCGACGCGCTCGTCCATCTCGCCGCCGTACCGGAGAGCGAGCACACCGGCGAGCTGGGTCGGCGCCGCCAGGTGGTAGGGCAGGACGACCTTCTCGAGCTCCTCGACCACCCACGGCGGCGCGACGCAGAAGCCGAGGCGGAGCGCCGCCATCGACCAGACCTTCGAGTACGTGCGCGCGACGACCAGCGGGCGCTCCTCGGCGACCAGCCGGATCGCGCTGCGCTCGGCGAACTCGCCGTACGCCTCGTCGACGACCACCAGACCATCGGTCGAGTCGAGCAGCGCCTCGACGGTCTCCGCCGGCTCGACGGTGCCGGTCGGGTTGTTGGGACTACACAGGAACACGAGCGCGGGCCGGTGCTCGGCGAGGAGCGCGCGGGCGGCCGCGGGGTCGACGGTGAAGTCGGCGGTGCGCTCCCCCACGACCACCGCGGTCCCGGTGATGCGGGCGATGTGCGAATGCAGCGCGTACGTCGGCTCGAACACCGCGGCCGTCCGCCCCGCCCCGCCGAACGTGAGGAGCAGCGTCTGGAGCACCTCGTTCGAGCCGTTGGCGCAGAACAGGCGCTCGACCGGTTGTCCGAGTTGGTCGGCCAGCGCGGCGCGCAGCTCGCGTGCGTCGCGATCCGGGTAGCGGTTCAGAGGCGTCTCGCGCAATGCGTCCAACCACGCGTCGACGAAATCTTGCGGAGGTGCGTACGGGCTCTCGTTCGTGTTGAGCCGTACCGGCACGTCGAGCTGCGGCGAGTGGTAGCCCTCGAGCTCGCCGAGGTCGTCGCGCGGGGACAGGCGACCGCTCATCGCTGCGTTCCGCGCAGCTGGACCGATCGTCCGTGCGCGTCGAGACCCTCCATGTCGGCGAACGCCTGGACGTACGGAGCGACGCGGGCGAGGGCAGCCTGATCCAACGTCACGACGTGGACGTGCTTCCGGAATGTGTCGACGCGCAGCGCGCTTGCGAATCGCGCCGTGCGCGCCGTGGGCAGCACGTGGTTGACGCCGGCCACGTAGTCGCCGACGACCGCCGGCGACCACGGTCCGCAAAAGACCGCGCCGGCGTTGCGAACGAGCGGCAGCAGCGCTTCGGGGTCGGTGGTGATCAGCTCGAGGTGCTCGGGAGCGATCGCGTTCGCTGCTTCGAGCGCCATGGCGGGCGTGTCGACCAGAACGGCACGACCGCCGGACGTCAAGGTGGCCTCGATCTCGGCCCGGCGGGGCGCATCGGCCGTCAGCTTGGCAATCGCCTCGTCGACCGCGTCCGCGACCACTTCGTCCCAGGTCACGAGGATGGCGGCGCCGTCGGGGCCGTGCTCGGCCTGGGCGACGAGATCGGCGGCGACCATCCCGGGATCGGCCGTGTCGTCGGCCACGACGACGAGCTCCGACGGCCCGGCCAGCGACTCGATGCCGACGATCCCGGCGACCTCCCGCTTGGCCGCCGTGACGTACATGTTGCCCGGACCGACGATCACGTCGACGGGCCGGATCGTCTCGGTGCCGTACGCGAGGGCGGCGATCGCCTGCGCGCCGCCGACCCGGTACACCTCGTCCACGCCGGCGAGCGCGGCCGCCGCCAGGGTGGCGGCCGGCACGCGGCCATTGGGGTCGGGCGGCACGCACAACGCGATCTCCGGGACGCCCGCCACGCGTGCAGGGATCGCCGTCATGAGCACGGTCGAGGGATACGTGGCGCGGCCACCGGGCACGTACAGCCCGGCCCGGTCAACCGGCACGACGAGCTCGCGGAGCAGCACGCCGTTCCGCTCGACCCGCACGTCGCCTCCGAGCTGAGCTTCGTGGTAGGCGGTGACTTCCTCGCGCGCGTATTCGAGGGCGGCACGGAACTCGGCGGGTGCATCCTCGAGCGCGGCGAGCAACTCGTCACCGGGCACGCGCAGATCGTCGATCGTGCAACCGTCGAACTGCTCGGTCAGGTCACGAAGTGCATCGTCACCGCGGCCCCGAACCTCGGCGATGATCGCGCGCACGCCCTCGACGGCCGACGCGTCCACGGCATCCCCGCGCGCCGTCAACGGGCTGAGATCGGCGTTCGCGCCGCGAAGATCGAGTCGTGAGAGCATCGGGAACCTTCCATCGTAACCATGCACCGATTCCCGACTGTCCGAATTGCCCGTCCCGGTCGAACGCGTGAAGGCTGGCCTCCATGCCCGCGTCGTCGGACCTCGCCGAGCTGTCCACGGTGCGCTCGCAGCTCGAGGAGCTCGCGCGCCGCGTCGAGGCGGTCGCCGACCGGTACGAGGACACGGCCGACTCGCAGATCGCGTCAGACCTGTACGCCGCCGAGCGCACCCTGATCAGCGCGCGGCGCGCGGTCGACAAGGCCATCGCCGCTCTCGACGACCTCGCCCGCTCCTAGGGTCCGGGAACCGACCGCGCGGCCAGGCCCCGTGTGGGCCTATGCTCTGCCTCTTCCCGTCCGGCAGGCGGCGGGGCCATCGCAGCGCTGCACGCTCGAACCGGAGCCGTGGGGCGACTGCCCATCGCCAACCGCTCACAGGGCGATGGGGTCCCACAAGGGAGCACTGGAGTCCGCCCCCATGTGCGACCCGCTGCGATGACATCCCCAACGGAGTCACCCCGCCTCGACGTCCATCTCGACCCGGATCTCGAGCAGGACGTAGAGCAGCTCCGGCGGATTCAGTCCGTCACCGAGGCTTCGCTCGCCCACCTCGAGATCGACGAGCTCCTCGACACGTTGTTGGAGCGAGTGCGAGAGATCCTCGAGGTCGACACCGCGGCCATCCTGCTCATCGACCGGTCTTCGCGCGAGATGGTCGCGACGGCGGCGAAGGGCATCGAGGAAGAGGTGCGCGGCGGCGTGCGCGTTCCGATCGGGCAAGGTTTCGCGGGTCGAGTGGCGGCTGAACGGCGAGGCGGTGATCCTCGAGAAGGTGGATCACACCAACGTCCGCAACCCCATCCTCTTGGACATCGGCATCCGCTCCTTGCTCGGCGTCCCGCTCATCGCCGACGGCGACACGATCGGCGTGCTGCACGTCGGCACGCTCGGAACGAGATCGTTCTCGGACCACGACGCCGACCTGTTGCAGCTCGTCGCCGACCGGGCGGCGCTCGCGATCAACGCCGGGCTGCTCAAGCAAGAGCGCACGGTCGCAACCGCGCTCCAACGCAGCCTGCTGCCGCGCTTGCCCGAGATCAGCGGCTTGGAGATCGCCGCCCGCTACCTCCCCGGACACGATCGCCTCGTCGGCGGCGACTGGTACGACGTCTTCGAGCTCCCGACGGGTCATGTCGGTGCCGCGATCGGCGACGTCGTCGGGCATGGTCTTCGCTCGGCCACCGTGATGGGGCGCATCCGAAACGCCCTGCGCGCGTACGCGCTCGACTCGGACGATCCCGCGGCCGTGCTGACCCGCCTCGACGACATGGTCTGCCACTTCGAGCCCGACGAGATGGCCACGGTGCTCTACGCGGTCTTCGACCCCGAGCGTCGCCGAATGACTGTTTCAGCGGCCGGTCATCCGCTGCCGCTCGTCACGTCGCCAACCGCGGACGCGCAGCTGGTCGACGCGCTCGCCGACCCGCCGATCGGGAGCGCCGCCGCCGAGCCTCGACGCGCGACCGAAGTGACCGTCACCGAGGGTGCGACGATCTACTTCTTCACGGACGGCGTCGTGGAGCGCCGCGGTGAGGACATCGACGTCGGCCTCGAGCGGCTGCGCGAGGCGGCGATTCCGGGTCCTCCCCATCGTGGGTGCACCCGGATCGTGTCGCGAGCTCCTGGGCGACGCGCAGCCCGACGACGACGCCGCGGTGCTCGCGGTCCACATCCGCGCGTCGGGTTGATGCGTCCTCGCCGGACGGCTCAGTAGTTGTCGAAGAGGTACGGGCGCGGCCCGGCGAAGGCGACGTCGAGAGCGGCGATCTCGCGCGGCCCTGCGTGGTGCAGGAGACCGGCGGCCGCGAGCACCGGCGCGGTCGCCCAGCCCGTGTACAGCGATGCCAGGGCGTTCACCGAGAGGTGCACGTCGCCGGTGCCCCCGGGCGTCAGCTTCCCCTCGCCGCCTTCGACGCGGAGCACGAAGCGGCCGTCGTTCCACGGCGCGACCCGATCGGCCAGCTGCACGTGCACCTCGGCCCGAACGCCGGCCGGGTAACCGCGGGCGGCGATCGCGCCGGCGGCGTCGACGACGCGAGTCATCCAGTGGTTGGCGGCGACGAACTCGACGACCTGCTCCGGCAGCAGGAGCGTCAGCGCATCGAGGGGCATCGCGAGCACGGTGACCGTGTCGACCTGCGCCACGTGCGATCCGATGTGTCGCCAGAGCGTCACCGCGGCGCGGGCGTCGGCGGCAACGAGCTCGTGGACCGTGATGCCGAAACCCCACTGCCGGCGCCCCTGGTGCTGGTCGTACACGACGTAGCCGTCGATCTGGCCGTCGCCGTCGTAGACGTAGAGATATCGATGCGGACGGTCGAGCGCGGTCCGGTCGGCGCGCCACCGGATGTCGCTGCGATCGATCGCGCCGTTGATGGACGGCGCGACGCGCTCGTAGCACTCGCGCACGGCGTCGAAGTCGGTCGCCCGGCCCGGCCGGAGGCATTCGGGCTCGCCCGGCGGCAGCGCGGCCAATGACACGGTCGGGACGCGCCGCACGCCGAACTCGCCGCCGATCTCCCAGCCGAGCCCGCGGTAGAAGCGTGTCGTCGCCGGATGCAACGTGCTGATCACGAGTCCCTGCTCGTGCATCCGTTCGACGGCACGGTTGAGCAGCCGGGGTGCGATCCCCCGCCCCCGCTGGTCGGGGCGCACCGCGACCGACGCCACTGCGCCCATCGGGACGGACCGACCGCCGAAGAACTGACCCCACGGCATGACCTCGGTCGTGCCGACGAGCTCCGCGCCGCTCCACGCGCAGAGGAAGTCCTCCATGCGCTTGGACCCCCGCCACGGCTCCTCTCGCTCGGGAGGGCTCGTGAACGCCTCGCTGCAGAGCGCGAAGACGGCGTCGGCCTCTTCGTCCCGCGGCGCGCGGATCTCGATGTCCATGGCGCCGATGCTAAGCGGACTGGGGTGCGGTCAGCCGGGCTGCGCGACGCAGCGGACCGCTTCCTGCGCGCCGCACGGCAGGGGTGGGCCGAGCTGCACGCCGGTGAGCGGGACCATGGGCAGCATGATCCGTGACGGCGTGTCGGGCCCCTGGAGCACCGTGTTGACGCCGGGCGCGCTTCGCGGCACGTACGCATAGAAGCTGTCGACGAACGGCGGCGCGTGCACCTTGACGGACACGCGATGCCCGGCACGGAAGACGTGGCCGACGGGCCACACCTCGACGAGGTACTCGTAGGTCTGGCCGGGCGTGATGTTCATCGGGTTCGTGTGGGGTCGGTAGGGCCGATAGATGCGACCGTCGGGCGTGTGGTCGCTCTGCGAGTCGTCCACGGCGCGGTGGCTGGCGCGCAGCACCCCGCGTTGGAGATACGTGCGGCTCCCGTCGGGCGCCTCGTCGACGAGATCGACGAACAACTCGGTGTCGGGAGCGGTGCTCTGCATGAACAGTGTCGACGTGATCGGTCCCGCGATGGCGGTGTCGGTCGCGAGAGGTTCGGTTCGGTACGTCAGCTCGTCCGGCCCGGCCGCGGTCGTGATCGGCGGGCCGACGTCGCCGCCGGCCTGGTACGACCAGAACTGCCGCTTCGTGCCGGTGACGTACGGCTGTGACGCCTCCGCCGCGGTGGGCGCGGCCGTCGTCAGCGAGCCGTCGCCGTGGAGGTACCAGTCCGTCCAGTTGGTATCGGGCAACGGGAACGTGTTGGCGTCCTTGCGGCCGTTCGGGACGAGCACCTGCTTCTGGGTCTGCGTCTCCGCGTCGGTCTGCGTCTCCTTGTGCGTCTCGAAGAGGACGCTGACCGACGAGCGCGCCTGCCTGAGGTTCCCGAACCCGCCGTTCACACCGCGCACCCACTGGTCGAGCCACGCCTTGCGGTCGTTGCGGATGTCGGGCACGCCATAGTCGGCGGTGCTCTCGGTGTCGTGATTGCCGTTGGTGAGCATCAGCCGCTTCGGGACGCCGCTGATGCGCTCGAACAAGTGGGTTTGGCCGCGGGGCCCGGTCTGCTCGTCCTGGTACGCGCCGACGATGTGGATCGGCACCTTGATCTTGTCGACGTAGTTGATCAGTGAGCGCGACCGGTACCAGTCGTTGTCGGTGTCGGAGAGACCTTGCAGCACCGGGTCGTTGGTGACGGAGCGGCTCTTCCCTGCCGTGTTCAGCGCGCACTGCTCCTGCCGGTTCGGGCTGTCACCGGGGCGCTGCGGGCGAACCAGGCCCGGGAGCAGACCACCGCCGACGTCGTAGGCGGTGCGGATCCCGCCCGTCCAGATGAGCGGGAAGCCGTAGTTGCTGACCCCGCCCGGGTACACGATCCCTCGGTAGAGATCGTCGATCAGCCCCGAGAGGGTGGCGGCCTTCAGGTGCTGCGGCTGCGTCGCCGCCACCATGAAGCCGGTGATGCCGCCGTACGAGTGGCCGAGGATGCCGACGGCGCCGTTCGACCACGGCTGGTTCGGGATCCAGTTGTCGATGATCTCCTTGCCGTCGAGCGCCGAGCGCCACGAGAAGAGGTCGAACTCACCGCTCGAGCAGCCGGTGCCGCGCACCGACGCGTGCACGGTCACGTAGTCGCCGTTGAGGTAGTCGGTCAGCTGGCGGCTGTCGTCAACGGGAACCGGGGTACCCGGCGGGACGCCGACATCTTTGGCGAGCGTCCCGCCGTTGGCAGATCCGCCGTCGTACCCCGATATCTCGAAGACGGTCGGGTAGCGCAACCCGGGGACGTAGTTCGTGGGCATGCGGACGTTCACCGCGATCGACACGCCGTCGCTCATCGTGACGTAGCCGGTCGGCGCCGCCGCCGCTACGTCGGGCCGAGCCACGTTGCTCAGCGGACCGACGAGCGCCAGTGCCGCCACGACGCCGAGCAGACGCCGGACCGTCCGAGTCCCCCGCACCCCGGGTCGCCCTTCCCCTTTGCGAGCTTCGTACGATTAGTACGAAGTGGGAGGAAGTATCACATTTGCCCAGGTTGAGGGGCAAGACGAGTGCCCGCTCCATCACCCCAGCAGGCGGTATGTGCCGCGGAGCGAGGTCCCTCGGTCGCCGGTCGCCACGACGTCGTACTTCCCGGCTGCGTCCCCGTCGGTCCGGTAGCTGGCGGTCACGGAGCCGTCTTGCGCCGCGGGATGGGGCGATCCGTTGAAGGTCCCGCCGCCGGGGGCCACGACCTGGAAGGTGACGGCCTCACCGACCTTCGCCCCGCGCACGGTGAAGGTGAAGACCATGCCGGCGATCCCATCCGGTGGCGTCACGGTCAGACCCGCCGGCGGCGAAGGTGGGATCTGCAGGACCTGGCCCTCGGTCAGGCGGTCCCCGCCGCCGAGCTGATTGGCGGCGGCGATGGCCGCGCTCGACACGCCGAAGAATCTGGCGATCGCGGTCAAGGTGTCCCCCCGCTTGACCTGATAGGTGGTCGGCGGCGGCATCGTCGTGGTGGTGGGAGCGGTGGTGGTCGTCGTGGCGGGAGTCCGCGACCGAGTGGCCTTCTGGGTCTCCCCCGGCGCCACGCCGCAGGCGGCGAGCACGAGGACGCAGCCGACCGCCAGCCCGCGCAACAGCGCCTGGCGCCTCCCCGAGCACGCCGAAGTCTCGGCCGCCGTTCCGATCACTCTGCTTGAGCCGTCCTCACCGCCCTCGCTGAAGAAAGCATGCCCTCACGCGGCGTTTCGGAACCAGAAGGATGGCATTGAGGCCCCGCGGTCCTCCATTCAGACCTTGAACGCCGAGGGGCAGATGTCGTTGAGGATGCACACGTCGCACTGCGGCTTGCGGGCCTTGCACACCCGTCGTCCGTGCAGGATCAGGCGCAGCGACAGCGCGCCGCGCTCCTCGGGCTCCACGATCCCGTCCAGGTCGAGCTCGATCTTCACCGGGTCGGTCTCGTTCGTGAGCTTCAGCCGGCGCACCAGGCGCATCACGTGGGTGTCGACGGGCAGGCCCGGCAACCCGAACGCGACCGACCGGACGACGTTGCCGGTCTTGCGGCCGACGCCCGGCAAGGAATCGAGCTGGTCGATGTCGCTCGGGACCTCGCCGCCGAAGCGCTCCTCGACGACCCGCGCCATGAGGATCAGGCTCTTGGTCTTCGAGCGGAAGAAACCCGAGGCGTGGATGAGCTCCTCGACCTCGTCGGGATTGGCGTGCGCGAGGTCGGCCGGCGTCGGGTAACGCTCGAACACCGCCGGAGTGATCTTGTTGACCGTCTCGTCGGTCGACTGCGCCGACAGGATCGTCGCCACGAGGAGCTGGTACGGGTTCTCGAATCGCAGCGCGCACAGCTCCTTCGCGGTGCCCGGGTACTCGTCGGCGAGACGCTTGACGACCTCCGCCGCACGCTGCTTCGCCCCTCGCGGCCGCGCCATCAGCCGAACGTATCGCGAGCCGCAAGTACCCTCGATGGACGGTGATCGAGACGCGTCTCCTGCAGCCCGTCACGCCGGCCGATCTCGTGACGGTGACACGGCTGCACGACGACGTCGAGGCGCTCGACGGTCATCCATCCCTGGGCGAAGCCGTCTGGCGCGACCTCGATGACCCGATCGAGCCGGTGTCGGCGGGCGTGCTCGCGACCGATGACGGGCGGCCCGTCGGCTTCGCGTACGTGTACCGCAGCGACAACGTCTCGCCCCCCCATTGGGCCGCCGGCATGGTCGTGCACCCCGACGTGCGCGGCAGCAGTGAGGTCGAGGTCGCCTTGCTCGAGCGCGCCGTCGAGCACGTCTCCCGTAAGGGTGGCGGCCTCGTCGTGCTCTGGATCTTCGAGCCCGAACCGCGCGACGACGAGGCTGCTGCGCGCGCCGGGTTCCGGCACCAGCGCGACCTCCTCCAGCAGCGCATCCCGCTCCCGTTGGCCGAGGCGCCGGCGTGGCCGCCCGGGGTCGAGGTGCGGTCCTTCGTGCCGGGGCAGGACGACGACGCCTGGCTGGCCGTCAACAACCGGGCGTTCGCCGACCACCCGGAGCAGGGCGGTTGGGTGCAGGCGACCCTCGAGCGGCGCATGGCCGAGCCCTGGTTCGACCCGAAGGGCTTCCTGCTCGCGTTCGACGCCGACGGGCTGGCCGGGTTCTGCTGGACGAAGGTCCACCCCGCCACCGACGCCGACCCCGAGCTGGGCGAGATCTTCGTGATCGGCGTCGACCCGTCCCGCCAGGGATCGGGGCTCGGGAAGGCGCTGGTCGTCGCCGGGCTGTCCTCCCTCGCCGAGCGCGGGATCCGCACGGGCATGCTCTTCGTCGACGGCGACAACGAGGCCGCCATCCGCCTCTACGAGTCCCTCGGGTTCACGACCCACCGACGGGACCGGGCGTACGAGCGCGAGGTCGCGCCGGCGTGACGGCTCCCGGCGCACACGCGGTCTCGACTTGGGCCACAATGGCATCGTGAACGAGCGGAAGTTCCTGAACCAGGCGCAGCCCCAGACCCTCGTGCTGGGAACGCTCCTCCTGTACATCAACGCCGCCTTCGGCCTCCTGTTCGGGGTCATCTCCACGAGCCTCCTGCTCGGCCTGGCGACGATCGTCGGGCTCGCGATCGGCGGGTACGGGATCGCCAACGAGTGGAAGTGGGCGTACGCGGTCGCCGTCGCCGCCGCCATCCTCCAGCTCGTCATGCTCCTCGTCGTGTTCGGCGCCGAGGTGATCAACTTCCCGGTGATCATCACGCTGTTGTTCGACGGCGCGCTGGTCGGCCTGCTCCTCCACCCCGA
The DNA here is from genome assembly GCA_963747195.1 of uncultured Actinomycetes bacterium. Taxonomy (GTDB): domain Bacteria; phylum Actinomycetota; class Acidimicrobiia; order IMCC26256; family JACDBD01; genus JALZAA01. The sequence continues at coordinate 21,176 of CAVVDV010000003.1, read as the reverse complement.
GAGTCGCTCGTACCAGCGCATCTGGTTCAAGTAGGCGCTCGAACCCTGGCCCAGGCCAGCGTGTATACGCCGCAGCTGATCGCCGGTTCCGGGCGACGTCGGTGATTCGGTCGATCGGTTCTGGTGTGCCAGTTCGAAGATGCTGCTCGGCTGAGGTGTCCCGGCGATGAAGCACCAGCGGCCAGTCCTGCCACCCCGGACCGACCTGACGAGCCGGCACAAGCGGGTGGCCGCAAAGGTCATGGCGCGCGGCCTGGACCTCTCTGAGCGACTGAAGTGGCGGCTGCTCGTCGAGGTGCCACCTCCGACCGACGATCCCTTCTATGGCGTGCCCGAGAACCTGGAAGCGTTCCGCCCGGGCGAGGCGCTCGATGCTCGGCCCGTTGAGGTCCGAGGGTTTCGCCGCCCGGTCAACGCTGATGCGTGGCAGGTGAAGTTCCGCTCCGCCGACGGCAGTGGTGTTGCGGTGTCGGGAGTCACGACCGTGATGATCCCGCGGCGGCCCTTCAACGGGTCGGTCAGGCCACTGCTCTCGTATCAGCCCGCCATCGACAGCCTGGGGGCGGCCGCCGATCCGTCCTACACACTGAGACACGGCGACCAACAGGAACTTCCTTTCATGGTCCTGGCGCTGCGCCGAGGGTGGGCGGTCGTCACCACCGACTACACCGGACCGCAGCACGCCTTCGGCGCGTTGCCACTTGCGGCCCGCTTCGTGCTCGACGGCATTCGGGCCGCCATCGCCTTCGAACCGGCCGGCTTCGACGCCGCCACACCGATCGGCCTCTGGGGCTACTCGGGCGGAGGCCAAGCAACCCTCTTCGCGGCCGAACAACAGCCCGCCTACGCGCCGGAGCTGAACATCGTGGGCGCCGCCGCCGGCGGCGTCGGCGTTGACCCCGTCTCATCGCCCGAGATGTTCGAGGACGCCAACCTCCTCAGCGGAATACCGTTCGGCGCAGTCATCGGTCTCAGCCGCGGATTTCCGGACGTCGACCTGCTCGGCGTCCTCACACCCGAGGGCCAGGCCATGGCGGCGGCGGCGGCGGAGATGACCATCGAGCAGCTCGTCGCGAGCTTTCCCTTCCTCCGCTTGAGCGACTACCTCACCGTCCCGAGCGTGCTCGAGATACCGGGGATGCGCACCGCCCTCGAGGCCGTGCGGCTCGGTCAGGCCTCGCCCACGACCACGATGTACCTGTACCACGCCGTGCACGATCAGTATCCGGCCATCGCCGACGTCGACAAGCTCGTCGAGAAGTACCGTCGTGAAGGGGTCGACGTGACCTACCGCCGGTTTCGATTTGGCGAGCACATGATCGTGGCGTTGACCGGTGTGCCGAGCTCACTCCGATTTCTGAGCGAGCGATTCGGTACCCGGTCAGGCGATGAGGCCAATGCCAAGACGAGCACGCTCGCGGCCACCTCATTGCAACAGGTCGAGAATCACGAGGTCGATCATGATGATGAGGAAGCTCACCGCGACGATGAGCGCCCCGCCCACCAGCACCCCCCCACCGCGCAGCGGCAGGTCCTCCACGATCCGAGGCAAGGGGGCAGCCGTATCGGATCACCAGTAGCGGCGCGCCGTTCGATCCACGCGAGCGCCCCGAGACCGACGATCAACGCCACAGCCAGAACAGGGCCGGCCTTCACGATCCACCTCCGGTGCGACCTGCCCTTCAGTCGGTTCCGCGGCCAGTTCCAATTCTCCCGACTTCATCAAACGTCGAGAGCGGCCTTCATGCAAGAGGCAGCGGGACGGTTTCAGTAAGGCCGGGCAAAGCGGTACCGGTTCGCGGAGAGGCGGGTGCCCTTCGCAGCCTCCTGAACGACAGACCTACGATCCGCCGCGATGACACGGTGGTCGTACCACGTCGAGGCGATGAACATCCCGGAGCGGTGGTGGCGCAAGAAGCGTCAAGCCGAGGAGTTGACCCGCTTCAATCAGCGCCTCAACAACCTCGGGTCCGCGGGCTGGGAGCTGGTCGCCTACGCGGCAACGCCCATGACCGGCGTCTTCACGCAGAACGTCAAGGGCTACGCGTACCTGGCGCTGTTCAAGCAGCCGCTCCCCGAGCCATGACACCGTTCCACTCACCGGTGGCCAGGTGACCGGACGCCCCTGGCAGTCGTACGACTCGGTCGCCCGCGAGTACGACCGCGCGTGGCATCCGAGCTTCGAGCCCGTCGCACGCGATCTCCTGGAGCTCGTCGCGCTCGAACCCCACGAGGCGATGCTCGACGTCGGCACGGGAACGGGCGTGGTCGCCGCAGCCGCGGCCGAGCGACGCCGAGAGTGGCGTCATCGTCGGCGTCGACCCGTCGCTGCCGATGCTCCAGCTCGCCCGCGACCACATCGCTGTTCCCCTGGCCGCGGCCCGGGTACCCGGCCTGCCGTTCCCGGCGCGGACGTTCGACGTCGTCGTCGCCAACCTCGTCGTCTCCCACGTCGAGCGCTACGACGCCGCGCTCGCCGACATGGTGCGAGCCCTCCGCCCGGGCGGGCGGCTCGCCGTCACGGCGTGGGGGACGCTCGACGACGAGCCGGTCGACGACGGGCAGCAGCGCCAGCTCACGGGCATCTGGACGTCGGTCGCCGGTCGCTTCGTCGACATCGACGCTGCCGAGCGAAGTCATCGAGGCCGCGATCCCGTGGGAGGCATGGTTCGGCGACCCTGCTCACCTGCGCGCCGCGTGCTGGAGGGCAGCGGCCTCCGAAGCGTCGACCTGCGGTCGCGCACGTACCGGCAGGTGCGTCTCGCAGCGAGACGCCCTTGCCGGCTCCGAGACCAGCTTCTGGGGCCGCTACCTGCGAAACACCCTCGGCGACCCCGAGTGGGCTCGGTTCCGCCGGGAAGTCGCCGACGCCGCGGCCGCGGCGCTCCCCGACCCGATCACCCGCGTCGACCAGCTGTTGATCGGCGTGGGCACGAAACGTTTCGAGACGCGCCCGTAGACTGCGCGGTCGTGTCAGACGCGGACCGGCTCGTCGCCCTCCTCGAAGCCAAGCTCCGGCCGCTCGACACCGCGCTGGCCGAAGCGTGGTGGGAGACGAACACCCACGCCTCACCGGACGCGGCGGAGCGCCGGGAGCGCATCGAGCTGGAGCGACGCGAGCTGCTGGGCGACCCGGACGCGTTCGGAGCCATCGAAGCGGCGCGCGCGGAAGGCGGACGAGTTCGACCCGCTCGTCGCCCGCCAGCTCGACGTGCTCCACGACGCCTTCGTCCCCCACCAGGTCGCCGCCGACCTCCGCCGCGCGATCGTCGAGCTCGAGACCGAGGTCGAGTCGACGTTCAACACCTTCCGCGGCGAGATCGACGGCCGGCGCGTCGACGACAACGCGATCGCCGAGATCCTGCGCACGAGCGACGACTCCGCCGACGCGGCGAGCGGCATGGGAGGCGGCGAAGCAGATCGGCGCCGAGGTCGCCGACCGCGTCCGCGAGCTCGCGCGGCTCCGGAACGAGGCCGCGCGCCGCCTCGGCTACCGCGACCACTTCGCCCTCGCGCTCGCCACCGGCGAGCTCGACGAGGACCGGCTGTTCGCCACCCTCGACGACGTCGACCGCGCGACCGCGGCGCCGTTCGCCGAGTGGAAGCGCGACGCTCGACGCCGCCGCTCGCCGACGCGGTTCGGCTGCGCGCGTCGACGATCTCCGGCCGTGGCACCTCGACGACCCGTTCTTCCAGGACCCGCCGATCAGCGGCGCCGTCGACCTCGACCACCTCTTCGAGCGACGCCGACCTCGAAGCGCTCACCGTGCGCACCTACGACGGCCTCGGCCTCGACCTGCGGCCCGTGCTCGACGCGCAGCGACCTCTACGCGCGCGAAGGCAAGAGCCAGCACGCGTTCTGCATCGACATCGACCGCGAGGGCGACGTGCGCGTGCTGTGCAACGTCGAGCCGAGCGAGCGGTGGATGGAGACGATGCTCCACGAGTTCGGCCACGCGGTCTACGACCGCGAGCTGCGACCGCTCGCTCCCCTGGCTCGCTGCGCGGCGCCGCCCACGCGCTCACCACCGAGGGCATCGCGATGCTGTTCGGCCGGCTCGCGCGCGATCCCGCGCTGGCTCGCCGACGTCGCCGGCGATCGGCGCACGCCGACGTCGACGCGCTCGCGCCCGCGCTCGCGGAGGCACGGCGCGCCGCGCTGCTCGTGTTCGCCCGCTGGGTGCTCGTGATGACGAACTTCGAGCGCGGCCTCTACGCCGATCCCGACGCCGACCTCGACACGCTGCTGGTGGGACCTCGTCGAGCGGCTACCAGCGGGTGCGCCGGCCCGACGGCCGGCACGCGCCCGACTGGGCGGCGAAGATCCACCTCGCCGCGGCGCCCGTCTACTACCAGAACTACCTCTACGGGGAGCTGTTCGCGTCGCAGCTCGACGCGACGCTCGACGCGCGCGCCGGCGGGCTCGTCGACCGAGCCCGCCGCCGGCGCGGCTCCTGGTCGACGACGTCTTCGCGCCCGGGCGCGTCGCTGCGGTGGGACGATCTCGTCGACGCGCGCGACCGGCGAGCCGCTCACCGCCGCGCACCTCGCCCGCCAGCTCGACGCTGGCGGCTGACCGTGGACCTCGGGCTGCAGGGACCGGGCGACCGTGCGTCGCCGGCGGGTCGCGCGGCATGGGCCGCGCCACCGCCGACCTCCTCGCGGCCGAGGGCTGCCGCGTCGCGGTGCTCGGCCGCGCGACGCCGAACGACCTGCGCGAGACCGAGGACGAGCTGCTCGCGGCCGGGCGCCGACGACGCCATCGGCCTCGAGTGCGACCTCCTCGACACCGGCGAGGTCGAAGCCGCGTTCACGTTCCTCGACGAGCGGTGGGGCGAGCTGCCACGTGCTCGTGAACACCGTCGGGCCCGGCACACGTCGGCGGGCTCGACGACCTCACCGACGAACGACGTGGCTCGAGGAGTTCGACCTCGGCGTGCTCACGATGATCCGCACGCGTCGCGCCGCGCTCCCGCTGCTCCGCAAGGCGACGTTCGCCCGCATCGTGAACGTCGCCGCGTCGTCGATCCGTCACCAGAGCCCCGGGCTCATCGGGTTCACCGCGGCCAAGGCGGCGATGGCGAGCGCGTCGAAGAACCTGTCGCGCGCGCTCGCGCCCGAGGGCATCATCGTGAACACGGTCGCGCCCGGGCACCGTGATGTCGCCCACGCTCGCGGCGTACCTCGTGGGCACCGACCTCGAGGGCTCCCCGAAGGCCCGCTCGAGGCGGCCTACGAGGCCATCGCCCGCGACTACGGCGCGACGAACGACATCGGCCGCGTCGGGCTGCCCGAGGAGGTCGCGGCGGTGGTGGTGTTCCTGTGCTCGGAGGTCGGCGAGCTTCGTCGTCGGCGCGACCGATCCCCGTCGACGGCGGCACCGACTTCTTCTGATCGCGCTGCTCGGGATGCGACTTCACGACCGCGGCGCCCGGCCGACTAGCTTCGGCGGCCATGGAGTTCAACCTCGCCGACCTGTGGGAAGCGCGTCGCCGACGCCGTTCCCGACGCGCGAGGCGCTCGTCTGCGGCGACCGCCGCCTCACGCTACGCCGAGGCCGACGAGCGCGCGAACCGCCTCGCCCACCACCTCGCCGCACAGGGCATCGGCGCCGGCGACCACGTCGCGCTCTACCTCTACAACGGCACCGAGTACCTCGAGGGGATGCTCGCGGCGTTCAAGCTCCGCGCCGTCCCGATCAACGTGAACTACCGCTACGTCGAGGAGGAGCTGCGGTACCTGCTCGACGACTGCCGACGCCAAGGCGATCGTGTTCCACCGCGAGTTCGCGCCGAAGCTCGACGCCGTGCGCGGCGAGCTCCCGTCGCTCACACGTTCGTCGCCGTCGACGACGGATCCGGCGCCGAGCTCGACGCGCTCGGCGGCCGTCGACTACGAGCAGGCGCTCGCCGGCGCGTCGCCCGAGCGCGACTTCGGGCCAGCGCTCCGCCGACGACCTCTACATCCTCTACACCGGCGGCACCACCGGGCATGCCCAAGGGCGTGATGTGGCGCGCCGAGGACATCTTCTTCGGCGCGCTCGGCGGCGGGAACCTCGGCGAAGCGCCGATCACGCAGCCCGAGGAGATCGCCGACCGCGCTCGACGCGCGGCCGGCGCGCTGCCTGCCCGCGTGCCCGTTCATGCACGGCACCGCGCACTGGATGGCGCTTCGGCACGCTGTACACCGGCGGCACGGTCGTGATCTCGCCCGACCGCCGCCTCGACCCGGCGCGGCTCTGGGAGCTCGTCGCGCGCGAGCAGGTGAACTTCCTCGTGATCGTCGGCGACGCCTTCGCCCGCCCGCTGGTCGAGGCGCTCGACGACCTCGACCCGGCGCGTCGACGTGTCGTCGCTGCACCGTGATCCTCTCCGGCGGCGCGATCCTCTCGCCGTCGGTGAAGACGCGGCTGGGTCGAGAAGCTGCCCGGCACGCTCGTCATCGACGGGTTCGGCTCGTCGGAGACCGGGCGGCCAGGGCCAGAGCGGTCACCGTCGGCGGGCGCGATCGAGACCGGCGCCCGCGCTTCTCGCGTGAACGACGAGACCACCGTGCTCGACGACGACCTCCGCCCGGCCGCCGGTCGGCGTCGTCGGCAAGCTCGCCCGCCGCGGCCACATCCCGCTCGGCTACTACAAGGACCCGCGAGAAGACCGCGGCCACGTTCCCCGTGGTCGACGGCGTGCGGTGGTCGGTGCCCGGCGACCACGCCCGCATCGAGGACGACGGCACCATCACGCTGCTCGGGCGGGGCTCGGTGTCGATCAACACCGGCGGCGAGAAGGTGTACCCCGAGGAGGTCGAGGCGGCGCTGAAGTCGCACCCCGCGGTGTTCGACGCGGTCGTCGTCGGGCGTGCCCGACGAGCGGTGGGGCGAGCGCGTCGTCGCCGTCGTGCAGCCCCGCGACGGGCGCCACGCCCGCAGCTCGACGAGCTCGACGCGCACGTCCGCGAGCACGTCGCCGGCTACAAGGCGCCGCGCGACGTCGTGCTGGTCGACGAGATCGTGCGCTCGCCGTCCGGGCAAGCCCGACTACCGCTGGGCGAAGGCCGACCGCCACCGAACGGCTCGGGACGGGCGCCGCGCGCTAGGCCGATACCCTGCGGCGCGGTGAACCGCCTCGCCGGCGAGACCAGCCCGTACCTGCGCCAGCACGCCGACAACCCGGTCGACTGGTACCCGTGGGGCGACGAGGCGTTCGACCGGGCACGCGCCGAGGACAAGCCGATCCTGCTCTCGGTCGGCTACTCGTCGTGCCACTGGTGCCACGTGATGGCGCACGAGTCGTTCGAGGACCCCGACGTCGCCGCGGTGATGAACGACCTGCTTCGTCAACGTGAAGGTCGACCGCGAGGAGCGGCCCGACGTCGACGCGCATCTACATGCAGGCGGTGCAGGCGATGACCGGCCGCGGCGGCTGGCCGATGACCGTCTTCCTCGACCCCGACGGCCGGCCGTTCTTCGGCGGCACCTACTTCCCGAAGGACGACCGCCACGGGCATGCCCGGCTTCGTCGCGCGTGCTCGACGCGGTCGACGAGGCGTGGCGCGACCGGCGCGACGACCTGCTCGAGCAGGCCGAGCAAGCTCACGAAGGCGATCGAGCGGACCGGCGAGCCTCGGCGGCGCGACGGCGACGGGCCGGCGCCGTCGCCCGACGATCCTCGACCACGGCGTACGAGTCGGTCCGGCGCGCAGTTCGACCCGCGCTTCGGCGGGTTCGGGCCGGCGCCGAAGTTCCCGCAGGCGATGACGCTCGACTTCCTGCTGCGCACCTGCGTCGCGCGACCCGGCGCCCGAGACGCTCGAGATGGTCACGCGTGTCGCTCGACGCGATGGCCGCCGGCGGGATGTACGACCAGGTCGGCGGCGGCGTTCCACCGCTACTCGGTCGACGCCCACTGGCTCGTCCCCCACTTCGAGAAGATGCTCTACGACCAGGCGCTGCTCGCCGGCGCGTACCTGCACGGCTGGCTCGTCACCGGCGAGCCGCGCTACCGGCGCGTCGTCGAGGAGACGATCGAGTACGTGCTGCGCGACCTGCGCCACGCCGACGGCGGCTTCTTCTCCGCCGAGGACGCCGACTCCGAGGGCGTCGAGGGCAAGTTCTACGTGCTGGTCGCTCGAGGAGCTCGACGCGCGTCTGCGGCGACGACGCCCCCGAGGTCGTCCGCTACTTCGGCGTCACCGCGGGCGGCAACTTCGAGGACCCGCACACCGGCTACCGCGGCAACATCCTCCACGTCGTCGACCGCACCGAGGACCGGCCCGACGCGGTCGCAGCGCGCGCTGCCCGCGCTGTTCGCGCGCGCGCGAGCACGCGCGTCCGTCCCGGCCTCGACGACAAGGTGCTGCTCGGCGTGGAACGCGCTGTTCCTCCGCTCGCTCGCCGAGGCGGCGGCCGCGCTCGAGCGCGACGACTGGATGGACGCGGCCCGCGACGAACGCGCGGTTCCTGCTCGACGCGACTGCGCCGCGACGACGGCCGGCTGCTCCGCTCGTGGCAGGACGGCCGCGCCAACCATCCTCGCCTACGCCGAGGACTACGCCGCGCTGCTCGAGGCGCTGTCACCCTGGCCGAGGTCGACGACGTCGCGTGGCTGGCGGACGCGCGCGTGCGTCGCCGACGAGCTGCTGCGGCTGTTCGCCGACGACGAGCGGCGGCGGCTTCTTCACCACCGGCACCGACGCCGAGGCGCTCATCGTGCGGCCCGAAGGACTACCAGGACAACGCGACGCCGTCGGAGAACTCGCTCGCCGCCAACGGGCTGCTCCGGCTCGCCGCGCTCACGGGCGAGCGCCGACTACGAGGCACGCGCGCGAGGCGGTGGCTCCGCGACGCTGGCGCCGGTGCTCGGCGAGCACCCGACCGCGTTCGCGTACCTGCTCGGCGCGCTCGAGCGGCTGGTGCACGCCGCCGCTCGAGGTCGCGATCGTCGGCGACGCCGGCGACCCGGCGACCGACGCGCTCCGGCGCGAGGTGCACGCGACGGCTGCTGCCGGCCGTCGGTGCACGTCAGCGCCGCGCCCGGCACCGGCGCCGACGCTCACGCCGCTCCTCGCCGACCGCGCCCTCGTCGACGGGCGAGCCCACCGCGTACGTGTGCGAGCACTACGCCTGCCGGCTGCCGGTCACGACGCCCGAGGACGCTGCGCGGCGGAGCTCGACGCCGCGCCTGCGCGACGCGACGCCGCGGCGGCTGAGCGCTGACGGTCGCGGCGGCTTGGGCGACGCGAGGCCGTCGGCGAGCGCCTCGGCCATCGCCCAGCCGAACGCGATGACGGCCTCGCCCTTGTGCGGGTCGACCTCGCCGACGACCTCGGCGGCGGCCTTGCCGCCGCGCCTTCACCGCGCTCGGGTGTCGAGCACGGCTCGCGGACGCGCCGTTCGCCTTGAGCGCGGAACGTGCGGTCGTCGTAGCGGGCGTCGCAGCCGAACCGGCGGGCGAGCCGCCGGCCCCACGCCCGCTCCTCGCCGTTCGGCGAGTACTTCGGGCGCGGGCACACGTCGGCGAGCACGCTGAGCAGCGAGTACGCCGGCGGGATGCGCGATGCGGCCCGGCGACGAGCACGTCCTCGTCGGGGAACGAGATCGCGGCCCGGCGGTACAGCTCGCCGACGAGCCCGTCGAGCGCGGCGCGGGCCTGGCGGCCCCGGCGGATCGCGCCGAGGCCCCAGAGGATGCACGGGGTGCCGCCGATGCGCTCGAGCGAGCCGAAGAGGAAGCCGTGGAGCTCGTCGTCGGCGGTGGTGCGGGTCACGAGCGGGAACTGCTCGACGTGGTCGTCGAGCTGCTCGTCCTTGCAGGGGCAGCCCGACCGAGACGAGAAGCTGGCCGAGCTCATCGAGCTCGGCCGGCTTCAGCGAGACGGAATCACGGGACTCAACCCGCATGGCCGAGACATTGTGGCCTACGGCCGCGGGACCCCACCAGTCGAGTTGACCATCTGGTCAAGCGCCCTGGTCACGGGGTCACCCGGCCGGGACGGCGCGGCTCATGTCCCAGTACGCCCGCATCGAGGAGATCTTCCCGTCGTCGTCGACCTCGAAGATGTCGACGGCGTCCAGGACGATCCCGGCGTCTCCCGTCGCCGGCGTGGATCCGGAACACCATGGCCGCCTCGCTGCCGCAGACGGTCACGTCCTTGACGTCGAAGGTCATGCGCTCGGTCAGCTGATGGACCGTGTCCCAGAAGGCGCCCCGGGCGTCACGCCCGGCGTGGGGTGGGGTGCCGACCGGATCGACGATGACGCCGTCGGCGGCGAAGGCATCGAGGAACGCATCCCGATCGTTCTCCTGGTAGGCGGCGACGTACGCGTCGACCGCCGCCTGCACCTGCTCCGGGCTCGGCATCGGCTCTCCTTCTCCGTCGATCCCTTCGATGCGTGCGCTGGGACCCTAATGGTCACGCTGCGCACGCACTGGGGACGTGGGTTGACCCCCGTCGGGCCTCGTGAAACCCTTCACAATATGCGTATCCTCGTGTGTGGCGGCGGCTTCGTCGGCACGTACGCGGCGCTGCGACTCGAGCGCCGGCTCCGCGGCGCCGACGAGATCGTGCTCGTGAACGCGGAGAACTACCTCCAGTACCAGCCGTTCCTGCCCGAGGCGGCGTCGGGCACGATCGAGCCCCGTCACGTCGTGGTCGCGCTGCGAGGCGTCCTGCGCCGCACCCGGCTCGTCGTCGGCGAGGTGGAGACGATCGATCACGCCGCCCACCGGGCGCGCGTCCATCTCCTCGAAGGATCGTCCGTCGACCTCGACTACGACGTGCTCGTCCTGGCGCCGGGCTCGGTGAGCCGGGTGCTGCCGGTACCGGGGCTCGCGGAGCAGGCGGTGGGCTTCAAGACGATCGACGAGGCGATCCATCTCCGCAACGACGTCCTGGCGCGGCTCGAGGCCGCCGCCGAGACCACCGACCCCGACCGGCGACGCGCCCTGCTCACGTTCGTCGTCGTGGGCGGCGGGTACGCCGGCGTCGAGGCGCTCGCCGAGCTGGAGGACCTCAGCCGCGCCGCGCTGAAGCGGTACGACGAGCTGCGCGGTGAGCGCGCCCGGTGGGTCCTGATCGAGGCCACGGACCGCCTCCTCCCCGAGATCGACGAGGGCCTCGCCCAGTACGCACAGCGACGCCTGACGCGTCGAGGTATCGATGTGCGGATGGGAACCAGCCTGGAGTCGGCCGAGGGCGGGATCATGCGGCTGTCGAGCGGCGAGGAGTTCGCGGCGACGACCCTCGTCTGGACGACCGGCGTGCGCCCGCATGCGCTGGCGGCGCGCTCGGGCTTCCCCGTCGACGACCGGGGCCGCGTCACGTGCGACGAGTACCTGCGGGTCCACGACGCCGACGGCGGTGTCGTGCCCGACGCCTGGGCCGCCGGCGACAACGCCGCCGTGCCCGACCTCACGACGGGCGGGTTGTGCCCACCCACCGCGCAGCACGCGATCCGCCAGGCGAAGCAGCTGGCCCGCAACGTCGTCGCCTCGACCCGGGGGCAGGCGCCGCAACCGTTCCGGTACCACAACCGGGGCCAGCTCGTGTCGCTGGGCCGCTACCGGGGCGTCGCCCGACTTCCCGGTCGCATCCGCGTCCGCGGCTTTCCGGCGTGGTGGCTCCACCGCACGTACCACCTCGCCAAGATGCCGACGTTGAACCGCCGCGTCCGGATCGCGCTCGACTGGACCGTCGCAATGCTGTTCCCGCGCGACGTCGTCGCCCTCGGCTCGTTGCAGCGGCCACGCGAGGCGTTCCGCCGCGCCGCCGCCGAAGACGAAGAACGGCGGCGCGCCGGCTGACGCCGGCAACGGCGGCTATTCGACGATCACACCGTCGAGCGACGGGTCGGCGGGCGGGAACTGCGGATCCAGCCGGCGGAAGGTCTCGAGCAGCAGCGTCGCCACTGCGATGTCTCGTACCCATTTCCGGTCGCCGGGCACGATCCACCACGGCGCGATGTCCGTAGACGTCTCGGTGATCGCTTCCTCGTACGCCGATTGATACGCATCCCACTGCTTGCGAGCCTCCAGGTCCTCGGGCTTGAACTTCCAGCGCTTGGTCGGGTCGTCGAGCCGCGCCTGCAGCCGCCGGCGCTGCTCCTCGCGCGAGATGTGCAAGTACACCTTGATCACGGTCGTGCCCTCGTCGGTGAGCATCTGTTCGAACTCGCGCACATGCCGGTACCGGCGACGGCAGTGATCGTGGTCGATGATCCCGAGGACACGCGCCGTGACGACGTCCTCGTAGTGGGACCGGTTGAACACGCCCAGCCGTCCTCGAGCCGGGCACGCGTTGTGAACGCGCCAGAGGTAGTCGTGCTCGAGCTCGAGGGTGGTCGGCGCCTTGAAGCTCGTCACCGAGCAGCCTTGCGGGTTGAGCCCGCTGAGCACGCGGCGGATCACGCCGTCCTTCCCGGACGTGTCGACACCCTGGAGCACCAGCAGCACGCTCCGCTCGGCCTCGGCCCACAGCCGTCGGTGCAACACCTCGAGCTCGTCGAGCAAGGCGTCGCGCTGCTCTCGCGCTGCCGTCTTGCCGGTGAGGCCGAGTCGATCAGCAGGGTCCCGCCGGGCGAGCCGGGGCGAGTGACCCGACGCGACCTGCAGGTGGGCGAGATCGATGGCCATCGCGTCGCCTAGTACCGCAGCTCGGCGACGACGGCGTAGTGGTCGGACGGGTGCACGCCGTCGATCGGGTCGATCGCGGCGACACGAGCGTCCACGACGTGACCGGCGCCGCGCGCCTTGCGCCATCCGACGAAGACGTAGTCGATGCGGCGGTCGGCCTCGAGATCACGAGCGGCGAACGCGTTGTCGTTCGACCACGTGAACCCCGACCCATCGCCGGCGACGTCCCACGCGTCCACGAACACGAGGCGCGGAACGGGAACGGCAGCGCGACCGGTGAGCATTCGGATCTCGTCGGAGTCGGGCTCGGCATTGAAGTCGCCGCACACGATGGGCGGGAGCGTGCGCCCCGTCGACTCCCCCACGAACTCGGCGAGCGCCCGGACTTGCGCCTGACGGACATGGCTCTCGTCGTAGCGCCAGTTGAGGTGCGTCGTGTAGAGCTCGAATGGACCTCGGGGACCGTCGACTTCGACCTTGAGCGCGACCCGGAACTCGTCGGTCGACGGCGTGGTCGGGAGCGTGCGCGTGTCGCTCGCCGCGATCGGCCATCGCGAGAGGACCGCGTTGCCGAACGACGCCTCACCGGCGTCGAAGCCGGCCGCGAACACGTGCTCGTAGCCGAGCGCGTCGGCCAGCGCCTCGGACTGGCCCGGCCCGTCGTCGACGTCCCAGACCTCTTGCAGCGCGATCACGTCGGCGTCGATGCGGCGGAGGGTCTCGGCGATCGGCGGCTGGCGCTGCTCCCAGGGGCCGAACCGCCACCACACGTTCCAGGTGGCCACGCGCAGCCTCGTGTCGATGAGATCCGCCGGCTCGATGTGCATCGCCGCGCATGCCTAGCAGCGTCGTAGGCTGACGGGAAACGCCAGGCGACCCAGCCGGGAGCATCGATGATCGACTACTCCACCCTCGACTCCGCGATCGGGCACAACTGGTACGACCTCGACCCCGACCTGCAGGCCCGCGTGCGGCGCGACTGCCCGCCGGAGGACTTCGAGTGGGCCGACGCCAAGCTGCGCGAGTTCGGCGGGCTCGTCGGCGAGCGGGTCGCGCCGAACTCGGAGGTCGTCGACGCCCATCCGCCCGAGCTCCGGCGCTACGACCAGTGGGCCGAGGAGGTCAACGAGATCGTCCACCATCCCGCCGCGGTCGACTCGAAGCGGGCGCTGTGGGCGAGCGGGTACGTCGGCGGCTTCGCCCGCGACGAGGCCGATCGCGGCCGTCCCGCGCCCGGCGTGATGCTCGCCGCCACCAGCTACCTCTTGTCCCAGGCCGACACCGGCCTCGTGTGCAGCCTGGGCATGACCAGCGGCGTCGCCGGCCTCGTCGCCGCGTACGCGCCGCCCGACGTGCGCGACGCGCTCCTGCCCGGACTGCGGGGCGACAGCTTCGACGGCGGCGTCGACGGGTCGATGTTCCTCACCGAGCGCGACGGCGGCTCCGACCTCGGCCGCACGGTGCACTGCACGGCGCGTGACGTGGGCGACGGCCGCGTGGTGATCAACGGCGAGAAGTGGTTCTGCTCCAACATCGACGGCGCCGCCATCGTGATGCTGGCGCGTCCGGAGGGCGCGCCCGACGGCCCGGCGGGCCTCGGCCTCTACCTCGTTCCCAAGGAGCGGGAGGACGGCTCGCGCAACGGGATCTCGATGCGCCGGCTCAAGCCGAAGCTGGGCACGAAGAGCGTGCCGACGGGCGAGGTCGAGTTCCACGACGCGCTCGGCTACGCGCTGCGGCCGACGCGCTCGAGGAACGGCGGCGGCTCCGATTCGGACGCCGGCGGGCTCGGCCGGATGATGGAGATGGTCAACGGCTCCCGCTTCGGTGTCTCGCTCATGGGTCTCGGCATCGCCCGTCGCTCCTTCCTCGAGGGCACGATCTGGGCCCATCACCGGCGGGCGAAGGGCCGGCTGCTCGTCGACCTCCCGCTGATCCGCGAGCAGCTCGTCGACCTCCTCGCCGAGCTCGAAGCGGCGTTCGCGCTCGGCTTCGAGTGCGCGGCGGCCGCCCGCTCGCCGCGACGGCGACCGCCTCCGGCGCATCCTCGTCCCGGCGGCGAAGGTGCGGCTGTGCCGGTTCGGCGTCGAGGCCGCGAGCAAGGCCGTCGAGCTCCACGGCGGCAACGGGTACTGCGAGGACTGGCCGCTCACGCGCCAGCTGCGCGACGCGCAGTGCCACCCGATCTGGGAAGGCACCGAGCAGATCTGCCAGCTCGACGTCCTGCGTGCCATCCGGCGCGACACCGCCCACGAAGCTGCGTTGGCGCGCATCGACCGCGGCGATCGACGTGGCGGGCGCCGGGCCCGAGTACGTCGCCGACGCCGTCGCCGCCGTGAGCGCGGCTCGGGACGAGCTCGAGCGGCGCGTCGACGAGCTTCCCTCGCTCGACGCCGATCTCGCCGAAGCGCGCGCCGCGCGCATCACGACCCAGCTGGCCAGCACGGTCTCGGCCGCGTTGCTGCTGGAGCAGTCGGCGGAGGATCCGCACAAGGCGCTGGTCGGCGTGCGCTTCGCCCGGCGGAACCTCTCCCCCGTCGCCGCATGGGACGACCGCGTCGCGACGGTGGCAGGCCGTGAGCTGCTCGCCTACGACGAGATCGACCACGCGACCGCGGAGAAGGCCGCCGCCTGACGTTCGCCCTGACCTTCACCTGACGACGAGGGCAGTGGAGGAGAGAGAGCGGTGGATACGACCTTCAACTTCCCGGGTTCGATCGCCGTCGTCACCGGGGCGTCGTCCGGGCTCGGTCGCCGCATCGCCGTGGACCTCGCGGCCCGGGGCGCGACCGTCATCGGCATTGCCCGCCGGGAGGAGCTCCTACAGCAGGTCGCGGCGGAGATGCAGCGCTCGTCGCCGGCCTCGGGTTACGTCGTATGCGACGTCAGCGACACCGACAAGTACGCGTCGGTGTTGTCCGATGTCGAAGCTGCGCACGGCCGGATCGACCTGCTCGTCAACGACGCCGGGATCGGCGAGCCGGACGGTGACGGCATCGAGAAATACCGCACCGTCTTCGAGACGAACTTCTTCGCCGCCGTCGCCGGGACCCTCGCCGTCCTCCCCGGGATGGTCGAGCGGTCGGGTGGCGTCATCGTGAACGTCTCGTCGGATACCGGACGCGCGCCCGGGCCGGCCGAGCCCGCGTACTCGGCGTCGAAGGCGGCGTTGAGCGCGTTCACGGAGAGTCTCTCGTACACCGTCGACGATCGCGGTGTCCGCCTCCACGTCCTGTATCCCGGTTACGTGCCCACGCCGATGACGGCAGGCTCCGATCCGGCGAAGGTGCCGCGGTTCGTGCGCCGCACGGAGCACCAGGTGTCACACACGCTGCTCCGCGGCCTGGGTCGACCCCGCGTCGAGATCGACGCCACGCCGCGTGGCACGCCTCGCGCCGGTCGCACGAGCGCTCGTCCCCGGCGCATACCGCCGGGGCGTGAAGTCGTTCACCCCGAGCTGATGCCCGTGCCCGAGCTCGTTGCGCTCGACGTCGCGGCCGATCCCGACGCGTGGCGCCGCGCTCGGATTCACCGATCGACGAGGAGGGCGTCTGCGCTGTCGACGGCGTCGCCATCCGCCTCGGATGCGAGGGCCGAAAGATCAGCGGGTGGGCCGTCGCCGGCGTCCCTGGCGGCGTCGAGGTGGACGGGCTGCCCACGCTTGCTGCGCCGCCGCCGGCCGATCCCGCGTTGCACGCCAACGGGACCGTGGCACTGGACCATCTCGTCGTGATGTCACCGGACCCTGATCGGACGATCGAAGCGCTGGGCGTGCACGGCATCGAGCCGCGCCGCCAACGGCGCACCGACCAGTACGGCCCGCCCTTCACGCAGACCTTCTTCCGTCTCGGCCGGCCGATTCTCGAGCTCATCGGGCCCGACGCGCCCGCCGGCTCGGAGCCGGCCCGGTTCTACGGCGTGGCGTTCACGGTCGAGGACCTCGACGCGACGTCCGCGCTGCTCGGCGACCGCCTCGGCCGGGTCAAGGACGCGGTGCAACCGGGCCGGCGCATCGCAACGCTGCGTCGCGAGGCCGGCGCCGGCATCCCGCTCGCGTTCATGTCACCCGGCGGAGACTCCCTCACCGAGTCCGAGAGTGACGGGACTCAGTAGCCGGAGCCCATCCCGCCGGGGCTCGCCGTCGAGGCGGTCGTCGTGGGCGTCGGCGCGGATCCCGCCGATGCCGCAGCGGCTCCACCCGTCGTCACGGTGTCCCCCTTCTTGGAGAAGAAGGCGCCCTGCATGCCCTGGTTGGTAGCCCGTAGGCCCGTGGAACCGGCAATAGAAGTTCGTGGCGCCGCTCGCAGGCAGCGTGACCGTCACCGTCGCCTTCTGATCGGGGTTGAGTGTCTGATCGACACCGAGCACGTCGATAGTGAACGTGTGCTGCGTCTTCCCCTCGTTCTTCAGCGACACCGTGACCGTCGTCCCCGGCTGTCGCCTTCAGGAACGTCGGCTTGAAGTAGAAGTCGTCCGCCTCGACCGAGATCTTGCCCTTCTTCACCGTCGCCGTGCTCTTGTTGTTGACTTTGCCTTGCAACGTCACCGGCGGCTTCGACTTGGTGGGCACGTCGGCGAGCGCCGGGCCGCCGACGAGTGCGGTGGCGACGACCGCCGCTGCGGTCAGGGCAACAAGCTTGCGCATGATTTCTCCTACCTCGGGCCGATAGCTCCTGGTTCATACGGTGTGGGCTCCCGGATGGATTGCCTCTCCCCGCGTCCTCGAGCTCGTCCCCGGAGGGCGTGATCGACCGACGCGTAACCTCGGGCCTCCCGACCCGAGGAGTACGCAACCATGCCGTGGGACAACACGAGGACGGTCCATCCCGGCTGGCTCGCCGTCGAGTTCGGGACGTGCGTGGGCGTGTGGACGGTCATCACGTTCCTCATCGCCCGCACCGTCAGCGGCCCCGGCTTCATCAGCGCAGTGATCACCGGTTCGGTGCTCGCGGGCATCAGCTGGGCGACGGTGAAGCTCGGCTGGCGCGAGACGCCTCGGCCCCCGGGCTCGCAGAGCAGCGGAGCGGCTTCCTAGCGCGGGTCCTGCCGGTCGAGGTTCCAGTGCCGGACGACCGTGCACATGTATCCCGAGTCCGGCCGCGGGATCATGCCGAAGCGGCTGATCGCGCGTTGGCCGCCTTCGTGGTCGGTGTAGAGCAGGTCGACGGTCAGCCGCAGGTGCGCCTCGATGGCGCGCCGCATGTCGGTGTACGAGTCGTCGCCCATGTCCCGGATGGCTCCCTGCCAGAAGCCGACATCCCCGGGCGGCACGTACAGGTCCCTCGTCTGACGACGGAAGGCGTCAGGATCTCCGTGCGGCCGTTCGGCGAGACGCCCCGCCGGGTCCTGTTCCGCGCTCGGAAGCCATCCCTGCAGCACCGCGATGCCGGCGCCGACGTTGCGCAGCGACATGGCCAGGAGAAGATTCTCGTCGACGATCTCGGCGGTGGCACCACCACCGGGGACCTTCGTCCAGTGGTCGTCGACCCACCCGATCTTCTCCGGCGGGTCCTGCAGGCGCGAGTTCACGAGCACCGGGCGCAGCCCGATCTGACGCGTCTCCTCGGCGATGGCGGCGGAGCGGTTGGCCGAGCGCACGGCCGAGTACGTCGCCGCCGCGAGCACGAGCGTGCCGCCGGCGGTGGCGAGCGACGAGATCGTCGACCAGTCGGCCATCGCCGACGAGGCTACGCCGACCGCTTCCGTACTCGCTCCAAGAGCGATGCCGTCGAGCGTGCGACGACGGAGATTGCTGCGTCGGTACACTCACGCAAGTGGGCAGGGTGCGCGCCCGTGGGTGGCGGCGGATGTTTCACATCCATGCGGATCGCATGGGGCAGAAGATCCCGCCGCTCGACGCGCTCCACGACGAGATCGACAAGCGGATCGCCGCGGGTGAGAGCGAAGAGGACGTGACGCTCGCGGTCGTCGAAGACTTCGAGAAGTCGGCCGCGACCGTGAATGCCCGGACGACGCCACTCGTTCCCGCCTCCGGGATCGTGGTCACCGGCGCCGGCATCCTCGCCAAAAGCGCCGGCGAGGGCGACGCGGCGACGGTCGTCGCCCTCCTCGCAATGGCATTCGCTCTCATCGGTCTCGGCTTTCTCGCCACCGCGCTGTTCACGCACGCCGGTCGCCCGAACGTCGGCTTTGCACCGACGCGAGCGGACGTCCCTTTCGTGCACGACCGCCTCGTCAAGAAGGAGAGCAACGCTCAGGTCGGATCCGTTCTCACGTTCCTCGGCTTTCTCATCCTCGTCATCGTCATCCTCTGACGCCTTCCCGGTCGGACGACTGCGACCGCCGCACGAGCGCTTCGAGGTCGCGGAGCTCGCGTCGCATGGTCCAGCGCAGGTACATCCGCACGACCGGCTTGATCGGGCGCAACCACGGTGCGAGCACGTACTGCTCGTAGTGGATGACCGTGCATCCACCCGCGATCGGCGTGACGACGAACCCGCCCTCGACGGTCGCTTCCTCCGGCGGGACGCCGGCGGTGCGGCTGTGGAACCCGCCCTCGTTGAGCTCGTACGCGAACTCGCCGTGCCAGGGCACGCCGGCGAACCGCCCCCGGACTCGATACGTGCCCTTCGTGGGAGTCTCGGGATCGACGTTCACGGCGTCGGCCTTCACCTCGGTCAGCTCGATGTTCTTGATCTCCCAGATCGCCTTCAGGGTCGCCTCGCGGGGAAACGCGATCTCCCTGGTGCTCACCGTCGTGATCCTCGACCCCATGGACTGCCTCCTCCGGAGCGGCTCACCGAGAATTCTGCATCCGGAATCCTGGGATTGCGACGCTTGTTATCCGCTGAACGCCCTTCCAACCCGACAGGAGCACGCGATGGCCCAATCGTGCAGTCACCTCGACCAGGTCGCGGACGTCACACCGAGCAGCGAAGGGTGCGAGGACTGCCTGCGCATCGGCGGCC
Organism: uncultured Actinomycetes bacterium; assembly: GCA_963747195.1. Taxonomy (GTDB): domain Bacteria; phylum Actinomycetota; class Acidimicrobiia; order IMCC26256; family JACDBD01; genus JALZAA01. The sequence goes on along the minus strand of CAVVDV010000003.1, from coordinate 1,622 downwards.
AATGGGTGCACCTGCGGCTCTGCATGTCCTGCGGCCACGTCGGCTGCTGCGACAACTCGCCCAACCGGCACGCGACCGCGCACTTCCGTTCGTCGCGCCACCCGATCATCCAGTCGTACGAACCGGGCGAGGACTGGTGGTACTGCTACGAGGACGATCTCATGTTCGCCGTCGAAGGCGCGCGGTCGTTCGCCCACCCCTGATTCCCGGACGCGCGCGCTCGCGGCCGCGCGACGTAGGCGACGAGCAGGGCGATGCCGAGAAGCGGCGCCAACAATCCGGCTGCTCCTGACAATGCATCGCCGACGGGCCCGGACATCGGAGTGCGGAAGATCTCGTACGCACCCACGAGCAACGTTGCCTGCAGGGCGATGATGCGGGCCGTCCTCCCGTTGTGCTGCAGGGCGGCACCGGGGAGCACCCACCCGAGGTACCCGGGGAGCACGAACGGCGCGGCGAGCAGGAACGCCGCCGGACCGGCGATTCCGGCCTCCGCGGGGTCGTCTTTGGTGTAGCGCCACAGGCACACGACCACCACCGCGGCGGTCACGACCATCGCGGCCGTGGTCGAGATCTCCGGCAACCCCAGGCGAGGGAGCGCGGACCAGACGGAGCCCCGGCTGAGCTGCGTCGCGGCGTGCCGGAGCGGACCCAGCGCGACGGTGCCGCCGGCAGCGATGTACGCGCCGACGACCGTCACCGCGGTCACGGCGGCGAAGACCGCGGCCCGGCGGAGGCCCCTCCGTCGCCAAGTCCAGACTGCAAGGCCCGCCCCTGCGAGCACACCGGTGGCCTTGATCGTCGTCACCGCGGCGGTCACCAGCCCTGAGGCGCGCAGCTTCTCGCGCTCCATCAGCAAGATCGCGCCGAGGACACCGAGCCCGATCAGCGCGTCGTTGCGGCCGCCGTTGACGAGCTGCAGCCCTACGACCGGGTTGAGCCCGAGCCACGCGATCGCGGCAGGAGAGCGCGTGCGGCGCCACACGAGCACCAGCGCGCCGGCGACGGCCAACGCGGCCGTTGCCTGGTACAGGAGCCTCGTGCGGGTCGCGGAATCACCGGCGAGCGGTGCCACGCCGGCCGAGAACGCGACGAACGCCGGCCCGTACACCGAACCGGTGTGCAGCCAGGCCGGCGAGACGAATCGGAGCATCGGGTCGTCCGGATACTCGTCGGGAACGTGCCGGTACGGGCTGGCGTGGTGGACCGCGACGATCCGGCCGTACATGGCGTAGGACCACAAGTCGCCCGATTGGCGAGGGACCGTCGTCACGGCCACGCCGATCACGACCGCGACCGCGACGACCACCGCGCGCAAGGTCAAGGTTGGCCGGCGAGCTTCCGCCGTGACCATCCACCAGTAGGCCGCCAATGCCACGGCCACGCCGGCGAGCAGCAGGATCGCCGACCATCTCCCGACGACCAGGGTGGTCGCGGTCCCCAGGGTGCAGACGACGAGTGCCACGGTCGCGCTCGTCCAGCGTCCGCTGCGGATGAGACTGCGTGGACCTTCGTGCCGCATCGCGCTCCGATCGGGGACCCGGAGAACGTACGAAACGGCGGGTCAAGCGCTGCGCAGGCAAGGGTAACCGCCGGGCAAAATCCCCCGGTGGCAACGGCGG
>CAVVDV010000002.1:0-969970 GCA_963747195.1 uncultured Actinomycetes bacterium | reverse complement strand
TGGTCGGTGTATTGGCGGACATCACGCCGGGCCCGGATCGCATCCCATGTCTCCATGCTCTACGCCCTCCCCAGCGCGAGCCGGCTCTGACCATGCAAGGCGGTGCGTCCACTGAATGACGAGCCATGAGCCCAGAGCTCGCCAAGGCGACGAGCTCGGCGACGAACGCGACGACAGCTTCCCCGGAGAGCTGGTTGTCCTCGAACCCCAGCAGTCCGACCGTGCGGGTCAGCAGATAGGCCCCGAGCGTGGCGGCCGCGAAGCCCACGCCGGCGAGTGCAGCCGGGACCGGCGAGCTTCGGGAACTCGCAGCGAGACGACGATCGCCCAGGCGATGACCGTATCCGGCGACGGCGTTGATGGCGAAGGCTCGGCTGATGGTGAGGCCGGCGAAGTTGTCGGGCGCGATTTCCCGGTAGCCGCCCTTGAAGTACAGGTAGTAGTGCACGTAGCCGCTCACGAGCACCGAGACGGCACCCACGAGCAAGAGGAGAGGGCGACGAGGCGTCATGGCGACACCAGAAATTGCCGGTCATGAACGGGTGGATCTCGCAGTGGTACGCGTACGTGCCGGCGGCTTCCACCGTGATGACGGTCCGCGATGGCCGCCACCGAGATCACGAGTATCGAAGGCCCCGTCGTTCGCGGTGAGCGTGTGGGTGATGTTGTCTTGATTGGTCACGGTGATCGGCGGCCCGACCTTCACGGTGATCCGCTTCGGTGAGAACGAGAAATCCTTGATCTCGACGGTGTCGGCTGCCGCCCGTTGACCCTGTCGTAGCTCTCCGTTTGTCACGGACCACGCAGTCGGTGACGACGACCGCGATCAGAGCGACAACGGGCACGATCAGACACCATCACCCACGTCGGCGACGCGTCGCAATGCCGCTTGGTCTCCACACCTCTTTCCCCGGTGTAGCGTCTCACTGTCATGACCGTGGATCCAGTCCCGACGGCGTCCCCGCCCCTCGTGTCGCCACCCCGCGCCCGAACTTCGGGCTCCCTGCTCCGTGCCGGTCACCCCTCCCTTCGGGGTTAGCCAGGAAGACCGCACTTCCCGCTGGTGGCCGCCGAAGTTGCTCGCTAGCGGTGCAGACACCATGCCGTCCGAGCTCACCACGAGCGTGTGCATGATCTCCGGCTACAAGGATCTCGGGATCGAACCAGTCCACCCGACCGATCGAAGGAGCGAGCCATGACTCGCAGCAGAGCGCACCACATTCTTGGCTCGGGCGGCAGTTGTGCCGCTTGCAGCGCTGACCTTCGCCGGCTTCGGCGGCGTCAGCGCCGCGGGCGTGTTCGACAGCGCCCCAGGAAGCCGCGAAGGCGGCAAGTCCGCGACGGTTCACGTCGCGAACACCGACCTCGGGCAACGTCCTCGTCAACTCGAAGGGCCGCACCCTCTACATGTTCCTAGCGGACCAGGGGACGACGAGCGTGTGTTCCGGCGCATGCGCGAGCAACTGGCCGCCGTTGCGGGCGAGCGGCACGCCGAAGGCCGGCAAGGGGGCCCAGGCCTCACTGCTCAGCCACAGCCCGCGGCCCGACGGAAAGGCGCAAGTCGTCTACAACGGCCACCCGGTCTATACCTTCCAGGGCGACAAGAAGTCGGGCGAGACGACCGGCCAGGGCGTGAACGCATTTGGCGCCCAGTGGTTCGCCGTCTCTCCGGGACCGGCAACCAGGTCACAAAGGCAGCCAGCTCCGGCGGTAGCAGCACCACCAGCGGGGGCGGAGCCGACCAGCTCACCTGCGAGTTCCCGCGAGCACGGCCGGCGCCGAGCCGGTCGTGCTTGCGCGGCACACCATCGGCCGGTCCACTCGGTGTGGCCCAAACGACCATGGGGTAGCGTCGGGCGCGTCGACACAGTTGCGCAGTCACGCGGCGCAACTCGGCGAGGTAACTGTTGTGGCGCACCCGCACCCGGAGGAACGCGAGGAGCTCACCCGGCTGGCGGAGGAGCAGGCCGCGGTGCTCGACGGCGGGTTGCGACGCTGGTGGCGGAGGGCGCGTCGTCGGCCGAAGTGTTCGGGGCGACTCGCCGAGGAGGTCGCTCAGGTGATTTGTGGGCGTGTTTCGCTATGACAGCGAGAGCGAGACCATGACGGTGATCGCAGACTGCAGCGATCGTCCGCACGCATTACAGCCGGGAACGTGCTGGCCGCTCGACGGCCGTTCGATGACCGCACGGGTCATACATACGGGTCGACCGGCGAGGGTGGAGGACTACGCGGATCTCACGGGCACCCTTGCTGCCGGGGCACGTGACTCAGGGCTCAACAGGACCGCGGGTGCGCCGATCACCGTCGACGGCCGGGTCTGGGGGGTGGTGGCGACGGCGTCACCGGATGCGCCGCTCCCCGAACATGTCGAGGATCGTCTCGCGGAGTTCACCGAGCTCCTGGCTACCGCGGGCTCGACCAGCCAGGCGTGGTAGGAACTTCGCCGCCTTGCGGAGGAGCAGGCCGCGTTGACGGCGGGTTGCGACGCTCGTGGCACGGGGCGCTGTTGTCCTCCGACGTGTTCGAAGCACTGATCGGCGAAGTCAGTCGGGCGCCTTCCTGCCGATGCTGCAGCGCTCACCCGCTACGAGACAGGTGGCATGGTGGCGGAAGTCGCTCGCTGGACCAGCACTGACGGCTTTGCCCACATTGGGCTTCGAGCCCCCATCGAGAGCGGTAGCGTCGAGATCGGGCTGGTGCTCGAGACGCGCCGTCCCGGACGGATCGACAGCTACGCGGGAGGCCCGGTGCCATCGGGGCCGCGGTCCGGGCTCGCTGGCGCTCGTCCGTGGGGGCGCCGTCATCGTCGAGGGCCGCCTCTGGGGCGTGATGACGTCGCCTCGACGACCGACCGGCCCCTGCCCCCCGATACGGAGGGTCGCCTCGCGGAGTTCACGGCGCTCTCGCGACCGCGATCGCCAACGCCGAGAGCCGCGCCCAGCTCGACGCCTCGCGCGCCCGGATCGTCGCCACCGCCGACGCGGCGCCGGCCGCGAATCGACGCGACCTGCACGACGGCGCACACAGCGCTCGTCTCGCTCGCGCTCGACTACGGGCGCGCTGGCACTGTGCCGCCCGAGATCAGCCCGTTCGGCAAGCTCTCGAGGGTGGCGAGGCTGACGAGCGTGCTGGACGGGCTGCGGGAGATCGCGCGAGGGGATCCATCCCGCGATCCTGGCCGAGGGTGGGTCGGGCCAGCGCTCAGACGCTTGCACGCCGCTCGACCGTTCCGGTCAGCTCGACGTGCGAGACGAGCTGCGGCTCCCGGGGCGCGCCGAGTGGCGGCGTACTACGGTCTCGGAGGCGCTCGCGTAGACGGCGAAGCACGCGCAGGCTTCGGTCGTACACGTCGCCGTCGAAGAGCAAGACCGCGCGCTCCGCCTCTCGGTCCGAGACGACGGCGTGGGCGGAGCCGACCCCGCACGAGGTTCGGGACTGCTCGGGCTCAGGGACCGCGCCGAGGCGATCGGCGGCACCATTTCGCTGCAGAGTCCGCGCGGCGAGGGCACGTCGCTGCAGGTCGAGCTTCCACTCGACGACGACCGATAAGACCACCGTGCCCCGGCAGGTATCCCGCGGCCGAAGGTGACCGGACCGGTTCTGGAGGCTGGATGAGATCGTGGCCTGGAGTCGCTCCGACCCGTGCGGGCGGCCGGCTCCAAGATGTGCCGATCTGTGCGTGGTCACGCGTGGGTCGGAGCGTCGTTCTGGCGCTATGTTCTGTGCTGCGACCATGAGCGCGGATCGGCAGTTCAGCGCGTAGCGGTTCCAGGGACAGATGCTGAAGGCGTGACCGATCGGTAGGTTGTCGTGGGTGGTGACCCTCCAGCGCTCGATCACGGATGATGGGCTCGAGATCGTGTTCGACGAGTCTGGAAGTGGCCGAACGGTCGTGTGGCTGCACGGTATGAGCGAAGACCGTCTTTCGTGGGCACCGATTACCGAGCGACTCGCCGATGAGGTGCGAAGCGTCCGAATCGATTTTCGTGGCCATGGCGCGTCGGCTTGTCGCGGTCCTTACGAACTCGAAGGACTCCTTTCCGATCTCTAGCGCAGTTGTTCGCGTGACCTTGGGCGAGCCCCCGGTAGTCGTCGGACACTCCCTGGGTGGGATAGTCGCAACGATCTCGGCGGCGATGGGTGTGACCGGTCCGGTGATATGCGCTGACCAGCCCCTCACCCTTGAAGGATTCGCCGAGATCGTTCACCGACTTGCACCGCGGCACCCTCGAGAGACGGCGACGTACGCGGACGCAATCATGGAGGAGAAGCTCGCCCTCGGCATGGGTCTGGTGCCGCAGCCGCTCTTTGGCGAACTCGAACGTAAAGCGCGTACGAGCGATCAAAACGTCGTCCTCGACATCTGGAAGCCGATGCTTGACTGGGACTCCGATGCCATAGACGCGGCCAAGCCTGCCTTGGGGCAGCTGCTCCAGGTGATCGACGCTGCCTTATCTGGCCGTGCACGGCCAACCGGTCGAGCCTGCATACGAAAAGTGGTTCCGAAGCATCAATCCAGCAGCGACGATCGAGTTCTGGAACGGGATGGGGCACTGGTTGCACCTTGTGGACCCGGATCGTTTCGCGAATCGTGCAGAGACTTCCTCTCGCAGCCTTCCGAGACATAGGCGATGCCAGCCCGCAGCCTCCTGCGCACAAAGACGCAGAGTGCCCGCTCGGGTCGCCACCGCGGACGCAGAAGTGAACGGTCATCGCATCAAAAGCCGGTGGGCGGACCGCTTCGAGCTCCCCTTCATGCGAGTCGCTCCACCCACTTCGCCGCCGACACTCTGTCGATCAAACGTGCCAACGTACGGGTATAGGTTGACCGCGGGACCGGGGATGACAGCCACAGAACCTGCAACTGCCGATTCGCCGCCGCGTGCGGTCGTGGCAGCGCTGGTCACCCACAATCGCCACGACGTGCTGCAGGAGACGCTGGACGCGGTCCTCGCACAGACTCGACCACCTGACAGCGTGCTGGTGGTGGACAACGGGAGTGTCCGATGGCACTGCGGCGCGACTTGCGCCAAGACCAACGAGTCCGCTGTCTGCCGCTAAAGGACAATCTCGGGCCATCAGGCGGGTTTGCCACGGCACTCGAGGCCCTCCACGGCGAAGCGTTCGACTGGTACTGGCTTCTCGACGACGACAGCGTCCCGACCGGGCACGCACTCGAACGACTCTGGCGGCGGTCGCCGACCGCCCGACAGCCGCTGGGCGATCGGGAGGACGCGGCGGGGTCTGTGCGCTTGGGCTATATCCGCCATGTGTCCGACCCGACTGGCGCTCGCCTTCGCCCGCTCGGCCACGGCCTCTATGCCGTTGACTTCGTCCTGAACGACGGCGCGCTGATGTCTGACCGCCTGCTCGACGCGGTCGGCTTTCCGCGCCGAGATCTGTTCATCATGATGGAAGACGTCGAGTACACGCTCCGGGCCCACTACGCCGGCCTCGAGATCGTCGTGCTCGACGCTGTCCTGCTCGAGCCGAAGCACCTCGGCGCGGACCTGAAGGGATGGCGGGTCACCGGCGTGGCGGGGCTACTACCATAGTGGTACCATGTGCGGATCGCTATCGACTCCCGCAGCCCGATGATGCTCGCGGAAAATCGCCGCGGCTCGGCAGGCCCGCCTGCTGACCGCGGATGCACGACGCAAGGATCGACGGCGCGGCGTATGCGGCTGCGAGTCCGCGGGATCCGCGATGGGATCGCTGGGCGCATGGGTCGGACGGTCGACCCAGCCGCGTTCCCACCGCAGCCGTAGCCTGCGCACTAAGGCGCGCGGCAAGGTCCCGGGTCTCCGTCTCCGACGACGTGGCCGGTGGCCGCGACGACGCCGCCACGGCTCCGTGAGTCGAACGTGTCCCGTGTCTCGGGGACGCCAGGGGCCCATGCGCTCCTCCACGCGTCGTCCAGGACCTCTCGCAACGCTTCGAGGTAGCCGACACCGACCCGGCGATCGGGCTCGAGGCAATCGCCCTCGCCCCATTCGTTCCACGCCTGTACGAAGACGATGCGGTGCTCGCGGTCGCTCATCGCGCACCATCTCCACCGCGAGCCTGCACTGCTCGCCGAACAGCTCGGGGGTGGAGCCGTGGTACACGGTGCCCCGCCGGCCACCCCTGGCGGTGTCGTCCCAGGATGGTACGACTGTCGGATAGGAGTCGGGGTCGGAGAGTCGCGATCGAGGAGCCAGGGGATGTAGGGAGCCCATCGGCGGTACGAGTAGATCGCGGGGAAACCGCTACCGCCTCGTGAGCGCACCGAACAACCAGTCGACACGCCACTTCGCGTGGGGGTCGTGTCGGAGCCGATTCACGAAAGGTGGCGTGACCCGTGACGCTGACCGTGGCATCGAAGCCATGGTCCGTCGGATACCAGGTCCCGCGGGACCGCCCGACCAGGTAGAGGCCAGGGAGCCCGGACGCCTGAGCCAGCGTGCGCCAGACATTCCGCGAAGCGGCCAGCATCCGGTAGCTCGTTCGGCAGGTAGACGATGAACAGCGGCCTCCCGTCCACCCGGACGTAGCGGGGATCGTGGAGCGCCGCCGCAGGCTGGCGAATGGGCATCGCAATCGTCGTCCCCGGGATAGGTCTGCTCCACCAGCACACGATCGCGGTGCGCCCGCCCCAGATCCCCGACCACGTCTGGTTCGCCCAAGCCAGGCAGAACGGGAAGTCAGGTTTCCCGACGCGCAGACCTCATTGAACGGGCGCTCGAGCAGGCGGCGACCCCCGAACCAGTAGTGGTAATAGCAGAACGCCTCGATCCCGTACTCCCGCGCGAGCGCCGCTTGCGCGACGCGGGTCTCGGGCACCCGCAGGTCGTAGTAGCCGAGTGGGCCGGGAATCGTCGGCTGGTAATGGCCGGGGAACAGGGGCCGGGCCTGCACGACGTTCGTCCACTCGGTGAAGCCCCGCCCCACCACTCGTCGTTCTCGGGAATGGGATGAAACTGCGGCAGGTAATACGCGATGACCCGCAGCGGAGACGGCTCGCCTCCGGGCCCGTCGTCGAACGGCACCCGGCATCTTGCCAGGGGCCCGCGGGGTGGGAGCGGCGGCCGGCCTCGACCGGGCACGCCTCCGTTTGCAGATTGCGGTACTCGCACGAACACTCGCGACCGCTTCGGCGCGTCGACGCTGGTCAAACCGTGGGCGCTGCAGGGCTCGAACCTGCGACCTCCGCCTTGTAAGGGCGGCGCTCTACGCAACTGAGCTAAGCGCCCGGCCGCGTCACGTTAGTGGTCGATGTGTGCGTTCACCGCGGGCAGGCCGGGGCTCGACTGAGCATCCGGGGGGAGACGACGCCCTTCGTCACCCCGGCCCACCGCGTGCGGCGATCTCGCGCGGTCCGCCGCCGGCCCGGTGCGAAGGGGGGATCGCACCGGGCCGGCGCCTCGCCGTCACGTCATGCCGACTGGGGTACGAGCTGACCCCACTCGTCGTAGACGGGCTCGGGCGGCCGCACCTTCGGCGGCCGGCCGCGCTTGCGCTTCTGGGCCAGCACCTTGCCGTTGGCGAACAGCTCGCCACCCCAGACGCCCCACGGCTCACGCCGAGCCTTGGCCGCCTCGAGGCAGGCCTCGCGCACCGGGCACGCCCGGCAGAACGCCTTGGCCCGCGCGATGTCATCGAGCTGCTCCGAGAAGAACAGTTCGATGAGCGACGCCGAACCGTCGCGACATCGGGCGTCGAGCCGCCAGGGCTCGTCTTCTGTGATCTCGATGGCGAACATCGCCGTGCTTCCCCTGTCTTCGGTTGTCGTCTCGGTCGCTTGCTGGTTGGTTGTTGTCTCCGCTGGTCGATGGGGCCTGGAACGCAGAAAGGCCGCCGGGTTGCCCCGGCGGCCTGGTGGGTGCTCTTGCGGTAGCTGGATCGCTACGGCGAGGTCACTCGCAGCCGCCGGGGCCGACCGTGCTTGTGGTCGATGGTGGTCACACCGAGGCTCGGCATGGTCGACCACGAGCCGTTCGTCGGCATCGCGCAGGCAAAGGCCGAGGCCGACCGGGCGCGCGCGACGCCGACGACGGCTGCCTGCTGGCGCATCGTCGGGTAGCTGGCCACGGGGTCGGTCCTTCCGGTCTTGTCGGTCAAGGGAACAAGGCTACACGTCAGCCGATGGCCGTCAAACAATTTCTCCTCCGGGGCCTAGGCTCGCTTGCCATGACGATCACGGAGGCGGGACCCGACCTCGCCGCCGTCACCGACCTCCTCGAGCGGCGGCGGGCGGACGGCTGGCACGACGGGGCGCAGTGCTACGTGTCCCGGAACGGCGACGTCCTGCTGGACGCGACCGTCGGCGAATCCCGCCCCGGGCGTCGACTCGAGGTCGACGACCTCATGCTCCTGTACTCCGCGGGCAAGCCCGTGACGGTGGTCGCGATCCTCCAGCTGTGGGAGCAAGGAAAGCTCGGCCTCGACGACCGAGTCGGCGAGTACGTCGACGGCTGGGGCGCCGGCAAGGAGCGGTGCACGATCCGCCACGTGCTCACGCACACCGGCGGCTTCCCGAACGCGGACACCAAGCTGTTCGACGCCGACCTGCCCTACGGCGAGGTCGTCGCGCGCATCGCGGCGTCACCGGCGCGGTGGGAGCCGGGCACCGACGCCGCCTATCACCCGTCGAGCGGTTGGAAGATCCTCGGCGCGATCGTCGAGCGGGTCGACGGTCGTCCGATCGACCGGTACGTGCGGGAGGAAGTGTTCGCGCCTCTCGGCATCGAGAACATGCGCCTGGGCATCCCGCAGGAGGAGCAGTCCACCCTCGGCGATCGAATTGCCCCCGTGTACTGGCGCGGCCACGTCCTGCCGGTCGTCGACGCGGACGGAAGCCTGCAGATGGTCCCGTACAAGGTCGATCAGTTCCACAACGAGCCGCACTTCGTCGCCAAGGTCGAACCCGGTGGCGGGATGCGCGGGCCCGCCCGGGAGCTCGGCCGCTTCTACGAATCGCTGCTGGGCATGGGGCCTTCGGTGCTCGAGCCGCGCACGGTCGAGGTGATGGGCGCCGTGCACCGCTACGGCATCAAGGACCGGCTGTTCCGGCAGAACATCCCCTGGGGCCTCGGCGTGCAGGTCGCGTTCACGGGCGGGACGGGCCGCCGCGTGTTCGGCCACGGTGGCATGGCGTCGTCCCGCGCGCTCGCCGATCCCGAGTTCGGCCTCGTGATGGTGGTCGTCTCGAACGGGCTCACCGGGTTCGTCGAAGCAGAGCAGCGACTGTTCGAGGTCACCGACGCCGTCTACTCGGCGCTCGGCGAGGATGTCGCCCGCACGCGCCAGCGCGCCGTGCCGCTCGGGGAGCTGTACGGGTTCAGCACGTAACCCCGGTGAGCTCGAGCATCGCCGCGTGCACGGCAGGAGGCCCGGCGACGATGTCTCCCGACGTGAGCCAGGCTCGATCGTCGCCCGACCAGTCGGTCACCACTCCCCCGGCCTCGCGCACGAGCAGCGCGCCCGCCGCCACGTCCCACGGGCCGAGCGCCTGCTCGAAGTAGCCGTCGAAGACACCGGCGGCGGTCCAGGCGAGGTCGAGGCTCGCCGATCCCGCCCGCCGCAGGTCCTCGAACCGACGCAGCGCCGCCTCGAACACCGGGAGGTACTCGTCGAGGCGGTCGGCCTTGGCCCGGAACGGGAACCCGGTGGCACAGATCGCTCGCTCGGCGTCGCGCTCGCTCACCGTCACGGGCTCGCCGTTGGCGAACGCCCCGCCGCCCTTGCTCGCCGTGTACGTGACGCCGAGCAGCGGCGCGTGCACGACACCGACGACGGGTACGCCGTGTTGCACGAGCGCGACCGAGACGCCGACGGCCGGGAACCCGTGCAGGAAGTTGGCGGTCCCGTCCAACGGGTCGACGAACCAGCCCACGTCGCCGCGTGTGCCGCCGCCTTCCTCGCCGAAGAACGGGAGCGACGACGACTCACGCTCGAGCACTTCGCGCACCGCCGACTCGCTGCTGGTGTCGACGTCGCTGACCCAGTCGCCCGGCGCCTTCTCGCGCGCGTTCCCCGCCGAGCCGAAGCCCTCGGCGACGATCGCGCCGCCGGCGTCGGCAGCCCGCTCGGCGGCGCGCAGCAGCGACGGAAGGTCGAGCTCGTCCGTCACGACGGGAGGGCCGGGCGGACCGCGTCGAGCAACTCGGGCGTCGCCGCCGCCAGGAGCTGTCGCCGGGCGTCGGTTTCCGTGACGACGAGCTCCCCGCCGTGCGCGTCGACGACCACCGCGCCCGCCTCGCGACACACGAGGACGCCGCCGAGGTAGTCCCACGGCGCCTGCCAGCTCGTGAGGTAGGCGTCGAGCGCGCCGGAGGCCACGTCGCACAGCTCGAGTGCCGCCGAGCCGAGCGACCGGAACTGCTTCCAGGGCAGCCGCTGTTGCGGCGTCCCCGAGAAGCAGACCACGGCGTCGCCGACCCGCTTCACCGCCGACGGCGTCACGCCTTCGCCGTCCCGCCACGCGCCCGCGCCGCGCACAGCAGTCGTGCGCACCCCCGTCGCCTGGTTGGTGACGAGGGCACACAGCGGTCCGTCGGCGTCGACCGCGCACAGGGAGATGGACCAGTACGGGATGTCGCGGGAGCAGTTGGTGGAGCCGTCGACGGGATCGAGGACGACGGTGATCGCGGCGTCATCGCGACCGGAGCGCCCCGACTCCTCGCTGACGACCGCGACATCCGCCTCGTGCAGGATCGGGAGGACCGCCGCATCGGCGACGAGATCGAGCGCGTACTGCCCCGGCCGTTCGGTACGCGCTCGGCGGGCTGCGCCGGTCAACGGTTCGAGCGCAGTCCTCGCCGCCTTCGCGGCGTCGTCGAACACGGAGAGGAGCTCGTCGGCCGTCATCACCGAACGCTACCGGGGTCGATGCCGTGGCGGGCGAGGTCTTCGGGGGTGTCGAGATCGGCCAGCGCGTCGGCGGGCGCGACGGCGCGCCATTCGGCCTCGCTGATCTCGACCACGGGAACGGCCGAGAGGAGCGCATGCATCGCGCGCTCACCCTGTTCGACAAGGTCGGCAGCGGCGGCGAGCGCGGGCGACGCGTACCTCGCGCAGCAGGACTGGCGCATGCCGCCGGCGATTGGCACCACGGTCTCGACGGCGGGATGGCGCACGAGCAGCTCGAGCAGCGGTTGGTCGACGAACGGCAGGTCGACGCCGAGCAGCAGCACGGGTCCTTCGTATCCCCGTGCTCGCAGCGCGCCGGCGCCCGTCACGAGCGCCGCCAGCGGTCCGGCGCGGGGCTCGTCGTCGTGCACCGCCTCCAGCTCGCTGCGGCCGGGCCCGATCTCCAGCACCGGCTCGCACACGGTGGTCAGCGCCCGCGCGGCGTGATCGGCGAGCCGCTCCCCCGCCACGACAAGTTCGGCCTTGTCGCGGCCCATGCGCCGGCTCGACCCGCCCGTCAGCAGCAGTCCTGCGACCACGGGCCGACGGTATCGTCCCGCACGGTGAGGGAGGACGACGAGATGCGCCGGCGACGTGCGCCGCGGCGCGGGTCGGGCGGCTGGCGACGGTGCGCCCGGACGGCGACCCGCACCTCGTGCCGATCTGCTTCGCGGTGCTCGAGGGTGACGGCGGCGACGTGATCGTGTCCGGCACCGACGAGAAGCCGAAGACGACCTATGCCCTCCGCCGTCTGCGCAACATCGCCGAGCACTCCGCCGCGACGCTCCTTGTGGACCACTACGAGGAGGAGTGGGAACGGGTGTGGTGGGTGCGCGTCGACGGTCGCGGACGCGTCATCGACGACGAAGCCGAGCGCGAGCGAGCCGTCGCCGCGCTGCGAGCCAAGTATCGCCAGTACGAGCACATCGGCATACCGGGTGCCGTGCTCGCGATCGACGTCGACCGGTGGCTCGGGTGGGCCTACCTCGACGACTGACGGTCAGCGACCGAGGTCCTCCGCCAGCTCGACGAGGTGCCCGTCCGGATCACGGACGTAGGCGGTGCGCTGACCCCAGGCGCGGTCGGTGGGAGGAACCGCCGGCGTCGCGCCGCCCGAGACGAGCTCGTCGTATGCCGCGTCGCAGCTGTCCACCTTGAAGCCGAGCTCGAAGCCGGGAGCGTCGGGCGACGGAGACACGAGCTCCCGTCCGAGGGTCGCCGCCATCGCTCCACGCTCGAACAGCGCGACGCGCGTCTCTCCGGTCGCGAGCTGCGCGAACGAGCCCGATCGGTGGCCGAGCGGCAGACCGAGCACGTCGCAATAGAAATGGAGCGCACGGTCGAGGTCCTCGACGACGAGCACGACGTAGTCGGGCGCCCGGAAGCGGACCACGAGCCGGTCGCGCTCAGCTCGGCGGACGCTCAGCCGACGTGTCGGGTTCGAGGTGGTACCCGATGACCTTCCACGTGCCCTCCCGCTAGGCGAGCTGGATCTGGTTCCGCACGGACGTTCCGTCCTGCAGGATGACGCGGGTGCGGACGGCGGCAAGCTCGGACCCCCGGAGCACCTCGTCGAGCTTCACGTCGTGGGCGAGGCCGGCGAGCTCGCGCTGACCCGCGTACGCCTCCCGCTTGTCGGTCATGAAATCGCCGCGGGAGCGACCGTCTCGCAACTCGTGCCCGGAGAGCGCCCACAGCGCGTCGAAGTCGAGTCGGTCCCAGGCGAGCTCGTACGAGACGGCCACGTCGCCGGGCGACGGTCCGGGCTCGAGCCCGACCACGACGACGAGAGCCAGCACGAGCGCGATGACCGCGACTGCGATCCCGGCCGCGATCACTCGGCGAAACCGGCGGCCACGCTCTCGATCTCGCCGGCGAGCCCGAGGTCGCGGTCGGTGATGCCGCCCTCGTCGTGCGTCGAGAGCCCGACGCGGACCTTGCGCCACCGGACGTCGAGGTCCGGATGGTGGTTGGCCTTCTCGGCCAGGAACCCCACCCGGGTCACGAAGGCGATGGCGTCCGGGAACGACGACAGCTCGTAGACCTTCTCGATCTCGTCGCCCCGCCGTCCCCAGCCGGCCAGGTTGGCGAGCCCGGAGCGGATCTCGTCGTCGGACAACCGCGCCACGACCGCATTGTCGCATCCTTGCGTGATCGAACACCTGTTCGATAGGCTCTCGGGCGTGGCGGCACGGGAGCTCCGGTGGCAGCTCGCTCACGACGACAAGGAAGCGTCGCAGCCCGCGCTGTTCGACGTGCCCGAGCGCGAGATCGGCACCGGCGAGTTCCGCGGCCTCGAGTTCCTCCACGTCCGCGCCCGAACGATCATCAACAAAGTCGGCCCGAAGTCCCCCGTCCCGTTCCAATACACGATCAACGCGTACCGCGGATGTTCACATGCATGCATTTTTTGCTTCGCCCGGCCGACGCACGAGTACCTGAACCTCGACCCGGCGACCGACTTCGACCGCGTGATCGTCGTGAAGGTGAACGCGGTGGAGAAGCTCCGGGCGGAGCTCGCGCCGCGGCGCTGGCAGGGTCATCACATCGCGATGGGCACCAACACCGACCCCTACCAGCGCGCCGAGGGGAAGTACCGGCTGACGCAGGGCATCATCGAGGTTCTCGGCGAGGCTCGGAACCCGTTCTCGATCCTCACCAAAGGCACGCTCGTGCTGCGTGATCTCGACCGCCTGGTCGAGGCGGCGCGTCGCACGCACGTGGAGCTGTGCTTCTCGATCGGCACGCTCGACGAGGACGTGTGGCGAGCGACCGAGCCCGGCACGCCGCATCCTCGCAAGCGGGTCGAGGCGGTCGCCCGCCTCAACGAGGCCGGCATCCCGTGCGGGGTGCTGGTGGCGCCGATCCTCCCCGGTCTGTCGGATGGCCGCGAGCAGCTCGACGACGTCGTACGCGCCTGCGTCGATGCCGGCGCGCCCTCGATCTCACCCGTGCTCCTGCACCTCCGGCCCGGCGTGAAGGAGCACTACCTGGGCTGGCTCGCCGATGCCCATCCCGAGCTCCTCGAGCGGCACCAGCGGCTGTATCCCGGCTCGTACGCCCCAACGCGCGAACGAGATCGCGTGACGCAGCTCGTCCGCGACCTCGTCGCGCAACACCGCGGCGCGACGGGTGCGAACACGGCACCGCGCCTGTCGAGTCGCTTCGACCCGGCCTGAGGCATCACACTCGTGACTCACGATGAACGACGACGACCGCCCGCCCACCGAGCCTCTCGACGAGTCGACACCGCCGCCGACGGCGCTCGACCTCGACCGAACCGAGGACCTCACCGCGACCTGGCCCGACGGCGTGACGACTCGCTATTCGCTCGAGGAGCTTCGCGTCAACTGCCCGTGCGCCGAGTGTCGCGGCCTGCGCGAGCGCGGGCTTCCGGTCTGGCCCAAGCCCACGTCGCCCCTCCCCCTCCGGGCCGACGACGCCGAGCTCGTCGGGGCATGGGGCATCAACTTCACCTGGAACGACGGCCACACGACCGGCATCTTCTCGTGGGCGCTCCTCCGCCAGTGGCGCGCGTCCGACGCCGCCGGCAACAGCTGATCCGGGGACCGCGAACGCTGCGGGTCTCGGCCCGGACCCCATCTATCCTGGCTCCATGAGGTGCGGGTCATGCGGCGCGGACGCGCCGGACGAGGCCCGGTTCTGCCCGTCCTGCGGCCACACGCTCGTGATCCGGCCCGACGAGCGCCGCGTCGCGACCGTCCTGTTCGCCGACCTCGTCGGGTTCACCACCTTCTCCGAGTCGGCCGACCCCGAGCACGTGAAGAACCTCGTCGACCGGTGCTTCGAGCGGCTCGTCGCCGACGTGACCGCCTTCGGCGGTCAGGTCGACAAGATCGTCGGCGATGCCATCGTGGCCCTGTTCGGCGCGCCCGTCGCCCACGAGGACGACGCCGAGCGGGCGGTCCGGGCGGCGCTCCAGATGCAGCGGACCCTCGCAACCCTCCGCCAGGACCTGCGCGTCAGCGCCGAGATGCGCGTCGGCGTGAACACCGGCGAGGTGCTGGTCGGGGCGATGCGCGCCGCCGGCGAGTACACGGCCATGGGCGACGTCGTGAACACCGCCAGCCGCCTCCAGGCCGCGGCCCGCCCGGGTCAGGTGATCGTCGGCCCGCTCACCCACGAGGCCACCCGCCGGGTGGTGCGCTACGAGCCGCTCGGCGCGCTCGTCGTGAAGGGTCGTGAAGAGCCGGTCGAAGCGTGGACCGCCGAGGAGGTCATCGCGCTGCCGGGCCAGCGACCCAAGCAGACACGCGCGGCGCTCGTCGGGCGCGACCCCGAGATGTCGTTGCTGCGACGGATGCTGGACGCGGCACTGAACCGCCGGCGCGCGCAGCTCGTCCTGTTGTTCGGCGAAGCAGGAGTGGGCAAGAGCCGGTTGGCGGTCGAGCTGGCGGCGATGGCGTACGAGGAGCGGAGCGCGACCGTGCTGAAGGCGCCGTGCCTTCCGTACGGGGAGGCCAACGTCTGGTGGCCGATCGCCGAGGCCATCCGGAACACGTGCGGCGTCGAGCTCGACGACTCCACGAACGACGCCCGCCGGAAGGTCGAGGCGACGGTCGCCCGCGTGACGTCCCTTGATCCGAACGACTCGCACGTCGAGCGCATCTCCGACGGGCTCCTGTACCTGCTCGGCCGGTTCGGTGAACGCGCCGACGTGGACCCGGCGCGAGCGCGCAGCGAGGCGTTGTGGGCGGTGCAGGCGTACCTCGAGGCGCTCGCGCGTGAAAGGCCGCTCGTACTCGTCCTCTCCGATCTGCACTGGGGCGACGAGGTCGTGCTCGAGCTCGTCGACCGGCTCCTCGGCGCGCTGCGCGCGCTTCCCTTCATGCTGGTCGCCACTGCTCGTCCCGAGCTCGAGGAGCGTTGGACACCGGCACCCGGTCGCCACAACACCGCCGTCCTCCATCTCGACCCGCTCGACGGCGACGCCACCACCGCGCTCGTCGAAGCGCACCTCAAGGAGCACGCCACCCCCGAGCTCGTGGCCGAGCTCCGGGACCGCAGCGGCGGCAACCCTCTCTTCATCGAGGAGCTCGCCGCGCTCATCCGCGACTCCGACGGCGCCATCGGGGCCGACGGCGCCCGGGCGTTCGATTCGGGCGACCTGCCGGTCACGCTCCGCGGCCTGGTCGCGGCTCGGCTCGACGCGCTCGCGGCTGTTGATCGCGCCGTCCTCGAGGACTGCGCGGTCGTCGGCTCGAGCGGCCCCGTCGAAGCCGTCGTCGGCCTCGGCGACGCCCAGTCGCTCTCGGGAGCCGAGCGCGCGCTGTCGGCCCTCGCCGACCGCGACCTCGTGGTGCTCGATGACGGGGAGTTCGCGTTCAAGTCCGAGCTCATCCGCGAGGTCGCCTACGGCACGCTGACCAAGGCCGAGCGGGCGCGGCGTCATGCCGCCCTCGGAGGATGGATGGCCGACCGAAGGCGCGGCGACGACGACGAGGCGATCGACCCGATCGCGTATCACTTCGGCATCGCGGCGGAGCTCGTCAGCGAGCTGGGTCGGGTCGACGGCGTCCCGTCCGACCTCCGCGCCCGTGCGGTCGATGCCCTCGAGCACGCCGCCGAGCGCGCCGAGGAGGTCGAGGCATGGCCACGCGTCCAGCGCCGCTACGAGCAGGCGCTGGCCGTCCTGCCCGAGGACGGCTCCGAAGCGACTCGATCGCGGCTCCGCCTCGCGCGCGCCCAGGCCCGAGTCGAGCAGCGCGACCTCGCCGGCGCCCGCACCGAGATCAACGAGCTGCTCGAGGCGGCGCGTGTGGCCGGCGACCGCGTCGCCGCCGCCCGTGCGCTCACGGTCCTCGCCGACTGCGAGCAGAAGGAAGGCAATCTCATCGGCTCGGACGCCACCTACGAGCAGGCGGTGGCGGAGTGGCGCGCCATCGGCGACGAGCACGGCGTCGCGAACGCGCTGCGCGGCCGCGGCATGACGCTGATGTTCCGGAGCAAGCTCGACGACGCCGAGGCCGAGATCCAGCAGGCGCTGGCGACGTTCCGGGGGATCCCCGAACGGCGCGGCGAAGCTTGGGCACTGCAGAACCTGGCGTGGATCGCGTTCACGCGCGGCCGCCCCGAGGAGGCCGAGGAGCGCATCAACCAGTCGGCGGCGGTGTTCGCCGAGATCGGGGACTGGGGCGGCCTGTCGTGGGCACTCGGTCTGCTCGCCTGGGTGAGGTTCAACCAGGGCCAGCTGGCGGAAGCGGAGCAGCTCGCCTCGGACGTTCTCCGTGAAGGCTCGGAATCGGCGGACCGCTGGGCCAACGGGATGATGGGCGTGCTGCTCGCGAACGTCGCGATGTGGACCGGCCGCCCGACGGTGGCGATCGAACGGTCGCGCGAGGCGCGCAGCCAGTTCCAGGAGATCCGCGACCAGTGGGGGGAAGTGATGTCGATTGCGCCCGCGGCTCGCGCGCTCGGAGCTCTGGGTCGAATCGACGAGGCGGAGGCACTCCACGACGAGGTCGCGTCGTTCACGGACGAGCTGGGCGATCCAAGCTTGGTCGCGATTCCCGCCGTCGTGGCCGGTGCGCTCGCCTCGCACATCGGTGACGCCGAGCGTGCACAACGCGAGTACCAGACCGGGCTCGACGCGTGGAACGACGAGCAGAGCATCGGGACCCAGGAGCAGCGCGTCGGCATGAGCCGAGCCCTGCTGCAAGGCGGCAATGTTCAGGGAGCGCTCGCACAGCTCGACGCCCCTCGCGACGACACCGACGCGCTGCTCGTCACCAGCGGCGGGGTCGAGGCCATGGTGCTCGCGGCGGCCGGCCAGCCCGAGCGGGCGGTTGCGCTGACGGATCGCACGAATGCGGTTGGCATCGGCAGCTACCTCGATCACCTCGAAGCGTGGATGGCGCGAGGCCTCGCGTGCGCGCAGCTCGGCGACGACGAGTGCGCACGCGAAGCGTGCGCGACCGCGCTCGCCCTCGCCGACGGGACGGAGTCGCCGCTCGATCAGGCGTCTGGCGCGCCTCGCGCACTCCCACGCCCTCGCCGCCCTCGACGATCCCGAAGCCGAAGCCGTCGCCGCCGACGCGCGAGCCCGGCTCGACGCGCTCGGCCTCCGCGCCGCCGGCTGGGAGACCGCCTTCCACCTGGCGGCGACCGGGGGCCGCGAGGTCAGCCCCCGCGACACGGAAGTCGCCTGAGCGAGCGCCCGTCAGCGCCGGTCAGGGGGGCGGCGACGCGGCTTTGCCGACCGACGCCGCAGAGCCGGAGCTTGCGACGGCGCCAATCAAGAAACCAGGCGGTCGAGGACACGGCGGCAGGCCAGTCCGTCGGCGAAGCTCGGCGTCAGCGGCGCGCCGTCCCGCACCGCGTCCCGCACGATCTCGGCCCATGCCCGCATGGGCACGAGGTGAGGATCGGCGGCCGTCTCGTCGACGACGAACTCGTCACGCGTGCCGTCGGCGCGGCGCCACACGACCTTGGCGTCGGCGACGACCTCGATCACGCCCTCGGCGCCCGTGACGACGATGCGGTGTGCGACCGACGCGGCGGCGGCCGACGAGCTGTCCAGCACCGCGGTCGCTCCGGGCTCGAAGTCGAGCCACGCCGTGAACGCATCCTCGGCGTCGACCGCGTGCGGCCGACCGTCCCGGTCGGGACGTTCGGGGATCGTGATCCTGCATCGGGCGGTCGCGTCCCGGACTTCGCCCACCAGCCACCGGAGGCCGTCGACGGCGTGCGAGCCCCATGCGCCGACCCAGCCTCCGCCGCGGGAGCGGTCGAAGAGCCAGCCGTACTCGCGGAGCGGGCGACGGAACACCGCGCCGGTATAGGTCCACTGCACGTGCTCGACGGGCCCGATGTGACCTCCTCGCACGAGCTCGTGCACGCGCTTGCGTGCGGGATGATGACGGAACTCGAAGTTCACTCCGTGCACGACCTCGCTCGCGTCGGCGAGCTCGAGCATCTCGGCTGCCTCATCGGCGTGCACCCCGAATGGCTTGTCGCAGAGGACGTGATGGCCGGCGCCGATGGCGGCCCGGACATGTTCGGCGTGCAGGAACGGCGGCGAATGGACGGACACGAGGTCGAGGTCACGCCGGCACAGCTCGGCGACGGCGGCGGCGTCGCGCGCGCTCACGACGTCGACGACGTCACAGCCGTCGGTCGCGGCGAACACGGGCGCGACGACGCGCGCGCCAAAACCGGTGCCGATGACGCCGACGCGAAGCGCGGCTCGTCATTCGCCCACCGCGCCCGGCCCGAGGTCCGCCGGAACGCTCTCGAGATGGAGATGCGCGAGGAAGAAATGGCCGAGCGGGCCGATGCTGAACGCGAACACGACCGTCCCGATGCCGACGTTCCCGCCCAGGACCCATCCTGCGGCGAGCGCGGCGAGCTCGAGCACGGTGCGGACCGCCCACAGCGGGAATCCCTTGGCGGCGAGACCCGTCATCAGGCCGTCGCGCGGGCCCGGGCCCAGCCCGGCTCCGATGTAGAGGCCCATCCCGAGCCCGACGACGAGGATCCCGACCACCAGCAATGGGATGCGAGCGGCCAGCAGGTCGGGCTCCGGCACCACGCGCAGCGCGAGATCGATCACCAGGCCGACGGTGAGCGTGTTGACCACCGTGCCGAGACCGGGACGCTGCCGGAGTGGGATCCAGAACAGGAGGATGACAAGACCGACGAGGATCACGACCGTGCCCACGCTCAGACCCGTCTTGGCGGCGATGCCCTGGTGGAGCACGTCATAGGGGCTCACGCCGAGCCGCGCCTGCAGCGTCATCGCGATCCCGACACCGAGAACGGGGATGCCGACGAGCAGTTGCGGCAGCCGGCGACGGAGCTCGCGCCACGTCGGGACCGTGACGACGTCGAGCGAGATGTCGCGTGCTGCGCGCCCGCCCATGGGCAGTTGACGGTACACGGCTCATCGCGGTTCTCCTAGACGCCATTCCCCGCCGGCACGGCGCGCTCCGTCGTCTCGAACGCCTGCGGGACCGGCTGCACGCCGAGCGCCTGCGCGAGCGCGGCTGCGTGACGGGCCTCGGCGCCGCCCACGCTCATGGCGGCGACGTTGAAGCTCTTGTCGGCGAACGTCCCCATCGTCGACTGGTACGTGTCGGCGAGGATCGTCTCGATGTCGAAGGCGAGGCTCACTGCCGCGGCTTCGTCGCGCAGACCGTCGAGTGAGGTCTGGACCTGCTGCATCACGATCGGGTTCGGATCGGTGAACGGCGTACCACCGAGGTCTCGCGTCGTTCCCTCGAACACCGCCGCGTGCTCCCGATGGTGCGATCGGAACACGTCGGCGAGGTCGGCGACGGCCGGCGTCGTGAGGAGTCCCGAGTCGAGGGTGGTCGTGTACACGACGACCGCCACCGCCTCGACCGACGACAGCGTCCGGAGGATCGTCGCGTCCGCCTTCCGGCCGCCGGCGCCGCCCGAGCTGTCGGGTGATCGCTTGGTCGACCCGCCCCCGATGCAGGCGGCCAGGACCGCGCCCATCGAGAGGGTCCCGCCGATCTGGAGGAACCGTCGCCGCGTCAGGACATCGACGGGCTTGCGCACGGGTCGGCCCGTCATGACGGGGCGGGGAACTGGTCGGGCCGGAAGGCCTGGTCCTGGTTCTCGAAGACCGGGAACGTCTCCCCCGGCGCCTTGTGCAGGAGCGTCGCGAGCACGACCGCGTGCTGCGACTCGACGGGGAGGATCGACGCCGACAGCTGCAGGGCCTCCCTGGCCTCGAGGGATCCGATCGCGAACAGGTAGGTCGACGCGGCCTCGTTCTCGAGCGTGAGCGCGACCTCGAGCGCGGCGCGTTCGTCGGGCGCGTTGCGTACCCGGGCTGCGAGCATGGTCGCGAGCCGGCGGTTTGGAGTGGTCGTGGCGCGGCTGCCGGCCAACGCTCCGAGCGCGGCGGCGTGTTCTTGATGGTGCGCGGCGAAGGCGCTCATCGCGTCGACGGCGTCGGGTGTCGCGACCTTCCCGCTGTTCGAGAGGTCCGCGTACGCCTGAGCGAGCGCGAGCTCGACACTCTGTGCGAACGCATTGATGCCCGCGTCGCCCGACGTGTTCGACCCGGCCATGCGGCTGCTCACCGTACAGGGGCGACTGATACCGTCACGAATCACATGAGAGTCGGATTCATCGGGCTCGGCGCCATGGGTCTGCCGATGGCACGCCACCTCGTGGACGCGCGTCACGACGTGACGGTGACCTCGCGGAGTCGGGGCCCGATCGACAAGGCGGTCGCGGCCGGCGCAATCGACGGCGGCACGCACGACGAGGTCGTGCGCGCGAGCGAGGTCACGATCGTGTGCGTGCCGGGCTCCTCGGACGTCGTCGACGTGCTCGACGCCGCGACGCCGGCGCTGGGCGACGGCAAGATCGTGGTCGACGCGTCGACGATCGATCCCGACGTCGAGCGCGCCCAGCACGAACGTGTCACGGCTACGGGGGCGCGCTACCTGGAGGCCCCACTGTCGGGCGGCACGGTGGGCGCCGAGCAGGGCACGCTCACCCTGATGGTGGGCGGCGACGCCGGCGTGCTGGCGGCCGCCCGGCCCGCGCTCGAGCCGTTCGCGGGAACGATCGTGCACGTCGGCGGGCCCGGCAGCGGCCAGATCGTCAAGCTGTGCAACCAGCTGCTCTACGCGGCGCAGATGCTGGCGACCGCCGAGGCGACGACCATGGCGGCGAAGGCCGGTGTCGACCTGCGCAAGCTGCACGAGGTCATCACGCACTCGACCGGCGACTGCAACGCGATTCGCACCCGCATCCCGTTCGAGGGTGTCGTGCCCGACGGTCCCGCGTCGAACGACTGGCGACCGGGCTTCATGACCGACCTCATGGCCAAGGACCTCGACCTCGCGATCGGGTTCGCGGCTCGCGCTGGCACGCCCGCTCTTCACGTCGGGGATCGTGCGGCAGCTGCTCTCCGCCGCCAGCGGCGCCGGCTACGGACGCGAGGACTTCTCGTCGCTGGGCAAGATCGTCCGCGAGCTCGGCGGCGTCTGAGGTCGGGCTCCGGGGGCGGGACTCGAACCCGCAGCCGTCGGATTAACAATCCGCTGCTCCACCAATTGAGCTACCCCGGAATGGCGTTCGACGATAGCAGAGCACGCACGAGACCCATGATCTGTCGGTGCGTCCTGCGAACAGCAGTAATACGACGTACGACGCAACCATGCTCGTGCTTGTTTCGGCGGATGCTCGCGTCGGGCACCGCACGGTGCGCCTGTCGGAACTGTTCGCCGCGGGACGCCGGTCAAGCTTCGACCAGAACGCCTCTGCGCTCTCGAGATCGAGGCCTTGGTGCAAGTAGACACGTACGCGAAGCCGTGATGCGTCGACGTCGAAGAACCGGCGCAGCCAGGCGCAGAAGAACCGGATCATCGCCGGATCGCGTGTTCGCGAACTGGACCGTCCCGTCGCCCTTCGCTCCCTCGCCCGCATAGAGCGCGACGCCAGCAACGAGAAACTCCTCCTCGGAGAGCATCCCGATGCGCTCCCTTCCTTCGCGGTTCAGCTCCTCGATCTGGCGGAGCTTCGCTTCGTGCGCGGGATGTGGACGCCGGTGCGGCCCGCGCGCCGCAGTGTCGGTGTGAACGGCACGTCGCGGACCCACAGCGAGACCGACGACTTCGACACACCCAGGGTCCGTGCGATGTCGGCGAGCGTGCGATTCTGCGCGCGCAAGGCGCGCGCCTGCTCTTGTTCCTTGACCTTGCCCCGGTAGCCCATGGCCGCCGGCTCCCTTCCCCCTCGCGTCGCGGTCGGGGGAAGTGCGACTCGCTCATGGTAACGAACGGGCGTTCGGCGGAGAAGACGCGGTGTACGACCGGCTCGGTGCGGGGTACACATCCTCGCATGCGATTTCGTGTGGGACTCATCGCCGGCTTCGCCGCCGGCTACTACCTCGGCTCCAAGGCGGGCCGCGAGCGCTACGAGCAGATCCGTCGCTGGATCGAGGACGCCGCGACGGAGCCGACCGGCGGAGAAGGCGCAGGCGGCGGTCGAGCTCGGGCTCGAGCGGGTTCGCCAGAAGAGCGAGGCGGTAACCGGGGCGTCGACGAACGGACCCGACGCCTCGTCCTAGTACCGCCCGGGTGCTCGGCGGTTCAGAGCTGGAGCACCTCGTGGGCGTCGCTGAACGAGAACCCGGGCTGCGGGCCACCGGCGACGAGGTGGACCCGCTTGCCCTCCGCGACCACCGCCAAGCCGTGGCGGGGAACGCTCATGTTCGCGACGCGCCGCCACCGGCCGCCGTCGTAGCACTCGATCGACGGAACCGTGTCGGGCCGGCCGGGCACTTCTCCCCCACCCGTGCAGACGCGGCCGGACGACGTCGTGCCGGCCCCGATGCCACTACGAGCGTCGTGCAGGGCACCCTCGTCGTTCCACTGATCGCTGCCGATGATGAACGACTCGACTGATCTCGTCGCGCCGTCCGGGTTGCGGCCTGCGATGGCGTAGACCTTGTCGCCCGCCCCGGCCGCGGCCAGGTGCTCCCGCGGCTTGCTGAGGTTCGGCCCCGGCGACCATCCCGCGCCGGGCGTGAAGATCTCGGTGCTCGACAGGACGTTGCCGCTCTCGTCGACGCCGCCGATGGCGACGAGCTTGCCGCTGGCGGACACCGGTGGCGAGCGCGCCGCGACGCGTAGCCAAGTCGGGCTCGTCGGTCCACGTCGGTTCGCCCGGGCCGAGACTCCAGACCTCGTTCGTCGGGTTCGACAGGCCGCCGGTGTAACCGCCGACGACGTACAACCGGCCGCCCAGCTCGGCGAGCGACGAGTGGTCGTACTGGTGCGGGAGCGACGGTCCGACGGACCAGGTCCCGCTCGCGACGTCGAAGAGGTCGAGACGGTCGACGGCCTGATCCGGACTGGTGAAGCCGCCCGCGACGGCGATCTTCCCGTCCCAGAACGCGCCCGCCACCTCGGTGCGGGCCACCGGGATGACCGGACCCGGAGTCGTCGACCTCGAAGCCGGCGCCGACGCCTTCGCGGCGTCGCGCCCGTTCCCGCCGTCGCTGCACGCCGCGAACGCGATGACCGCGACCGCGATCGTCAGTGTCGACACCCGACGCGCCGGCATCCGGGCGACAGTACCGGCGATCGTCAGCCAACGATCAGCAATCGTTCACGCCGGAGCAAACGCGTGGCCGACGTCCGGAAACCTCGATCCTGCAGGATTGAGCCCGATGGCGGCTCAGGCGGTTCCCCGATACCTGCTCGGCCAGGCACTCGCGCTCATGGGCCTCGGCGGCGGCAACGATCGCGCGCTCGCGAACGCCGAGGGCATCCTCGACGGACTGCTCCGTGCTCGCGAGCAGGTCGACGCGCTCGAGGTTCGGATCGCACATGTCGCACCCGCCAGGCAGCGCGTGGGCTGGCCCGTCTCCCCCCCGGACGGGCCAGTCCCCGCGCCTCCTGCTGTCCGCGCTCGGCGTGTCGAGCGTGGGGCCGGGAGGGGTCGAACCTCCGTCCAACCGATTATGAGTCGGCTGCTCTGACCGCTGAGCTACGGCCCCGCGCGCAATCTACGCGCGCCGCCGTGCAGGGGGCTCAGGGCTCTTCGAGGTAGTCGCGCAGACGCTGCGAGCGGGTGGGGTGACGCAGCTTCGCGAGCGTCTTCGACTCGATCTGGCGGATGCGCTCCCGGGTGACGCCGAACTCCTTGCCGACCTCTTCGAGCGTGCGCACCTGCCCGTCGTCGAGCCCGAAGCGGAGCCGCACGACCTGCCGCTCGCGATCGTTGAGCTCCTCGAGCGCCTCGACGATCGCCTCGGTGAGCAGCGCGCGAGCGGCGGCGGTGGCGGGCGCGATGGCGGCGGGGTCCTCGACGAAGTCGCCGAGGAAGCTGTCGTCCTCCTCCCCCACCGGAGTCTCGAGCGACACCGGCTCCTGCGCGATGCGCTGGATCTCACGGACGCGATCGGGGGTCATCTCGACCTTGATCCCGACCTCTTCGACCGTCGGCTCGCGTCCGAGCTCCTGGAGCATCTGACGCTGGATCCGCAGCACCTTGTTCATGGTCTCGACCATGTGGACGGGGATCCGGATCGTGCGGGCCTGATCGGCGATCGCGCGCGTGATCGCCTGACGGATCCACCACGTCGCGTACGTCGAGAACTTGAAGCCCTTCGTGTAGTCGAACTTCTCGACCGCGCGGATCAGGCCGAGGTTGCCCTCCTGCACGAGGTCGAGCAGCGCCATGCCGCGGCCGACGTAGCGCTTGGCGATCGAGACGACGAGACGCAGGTTGGCCTCGGTGAGCTGCCGCTTGGCGAGCTGACCGTCGACGGCGACTGCCTCGAGGCTGGCGTGCGCCTCGTCGGTGAGCGTTCGCCTCGAGCTCGAGACGCTCCGTCGCGTGCAGACCGGCCTCGATGCGCTGCGCCAGCGTGACCTCCTGCTCGGCGGTGAGCAGCGGCACCTTCCCGATCTCCTTGAGGTACATGCGCACGGGGTCGAAGCTGCCGCCGATCTCGCCGCGCTCGTGCCGCGCCGCGGGCTCGCCGAGCTTGCCGAGACGGGAGACGGGCTCTTTCGTGGCGGGCGCGTCGCCGGGACGGGTGACGACGCCGCTCGAGCGGCCTGACTCCGAGCTGCGCGCCCGGTGCGGGGGCCGGGCCTCGGGCGCGCCTCGGCGTTGATCCTCGCGTTCGAGCTCCTCGGCGATCTCGTCCACGACTTGGACGCCCTGCGCGCTGATCCCCGAGTAGATCGCGGCGAGCTCGGCGGTCTCCGGCTCGAGCCCGGGGAAGGCGGCGAAGATCTCGCCCGTGGTGACGAACCCGCGCTCCTTCACGACGGCGAGCAGGCCTTCGACCCCGCCCGCCTGGCCACCGTCCTGGGCCGTGCCGGCAGGAGCGTTCGACGCGGGAGCGGCGGAAGCGTCGTTCGGGCTGCCGGCGCCGGGTCGATCGACCCCGTCGGCGTTTCCCGCGTCTTCCGCGTGTCCCGTCACGTGCTGCTCCCGCGCCCCTCGTTCGCGTCGGCTCGGGCGACTGCCCACCCTACCAACTGCTCGGCGTCATGACGTGCGGCTTCCCAGTCACCGATCTCGCGATGGTGCGTCATCGCGGAGAGGTGCGTTTTGACCTCGCTGCCGCGCTCGTCGCCGTCGTGCAACATGCGCGGCGAGGAGTCGTTGCGCGGCGGGCTCGACGGTGTTGGTCATCAGCCGGGCGCGCAGCGTCGCGAGCTCGTCCTCGTCCTCGACTTCCGGAGGCTCTTCGTTGGCGAGCCGCTGGAGCAGCGCTCGCGTCGAGTCGTCGCTCGCGTCGAGCGCCTCCTGAAACGTGGCGGACTCGGCCAGCAACTCGAACACGGACCGCGCGGCCGGATCGATGAACAAGGACGCGTCCGAGCCAGTCGGCCACGAGCTCGGGACTGTGGATGGCCCATCGCAGGACGTCGAGCTCACGCCGGTCGACCTGCGTCGGCCGGGGCGGAGGCGGCGCATCGGTGTCGCCACCGCGGCTCGACTCGCGCGCCGGACGGCGGCGGGGCCCGGCTCGCACGGCGGCGCGCAGCTGGTCGGCGTCGATGTCGAGCATCCCGGCCAGCTTCATGACGTACTGGTCGCGCACGAGCTCGCTGGGATGCGACGAGATGATGGCGGCGGCATCCTCGGCGGTGCGCGCCTTGCTCTCGAGCGTGCGCAGGTCGGCGCCGGCGAGGAGGCGGTCGATCCGGAACTGGAGGAACGGCGCCGCCCGCTCGATCGCAGTCGTGAGCGCGCCGCGGTCGTCCTTCCAGAGATCGCCGGGGTCACGACCGGCCGGCAGGTCGGCCACCTGGACCTGCACCTCGTACGCCTGCTCCCACTGGTACCAGCGTTCGGCGGCGGCCTGGCCGGCACTGTCGGCGTCGTACGCGAGCACGACCTTGCGGGCGAGGTTCTTGAGGATCTGGAAGTGCTCGTCGGCGAGCGCGGTGCCGCATGTCGCGACGGCGTTCGGCGTGCCGGCGAGGGCGAACGCCATGACGTCGGTGTAGCCCTCGCAGATCACGACCTCGCCGCGCGCCACGATCTCCCCCTTCGCCCAGTTGAGCCCGTAGAGCAAGCGGCTCTTCTGGTAGAGGGGCGTGTCGGGCGAGTTCTTGTACTTCGGCATCTGGTCGCCGAGCGCGCGACCCCCGAAGCCGGCCGGCTCACCTCGGGAGTCGTAGATCGGGAACATGAGCCGCGACCGGAACTGGTCCTGGAGCTTGTTGACGCGGTTGACGAACGCGAGCCCGGCCTCCTCGATGTCCTTGCGCTCGAACCCTTCACGCTGGAGGTGGACGCTCAGCGCGTCGAACCCGTCCGGTGCCCAACCGAGATGGAAGCGGCGGGCGGCGTCACCGTCGAAGTTCCTGGCCGCGGAGGTGCTTGCGCCCCGGCCCGCCCTCCGGCGCCTCGACGAGCAGCCGGTGGTAGAACGCGATCGCGGCGCCGACGACCTCGCTGAGGCGCTCCTTGCGCTTGCGGTCCTTGCCGACGGCGACGTTGTCGTAGCGGAGCGTGATGCCGGCGCGCGCCGCGAGCCGCTCGACGGCCTCGACGAAGTCGAGGTGCTCGATCTCCCTGATGAACGTGATCGAGTCGCCGCTCTTCTGGCAGCCGAAGCAGTAGTAGACGCCGAGCTCGGGATTGACCGAGAACGAGGGCGTCTTCTCGGTGTGGAACGGGCACAGGCCCATGAACCGGCGGCCGACGCGCTTGAGGGCGATGTGCTCCCCGGCCAGCGCCACCAGGTCGGTCGCCTCGCGGACCCGGGCGACGTCGTCGTCGAGGATGCCCATCGGGCGTCAGGTTAGGACGGGGCGGGCGCACCGCCGTGCCGCACGCGCGTCACACGCCGCGGGGAAGTGCTTCGGGACGCCAGCCGAGCAGCTCGACGCCGAGCCCGAGCGCGAACCGGTCGGTCATGCCGCTGACGTACTGCACCGCGAGCGCGGCGCCGTCCGGAGAGCCGGGCTCGACCGGCGCATGCGTGCCGTCGGCGACGTCGGGCAGGCGCCCCGGCGCGTCGGCGAAGTGCTCGACGAGCCCGCGCAGCAGATGGACGACCTTCTCCGCTTGCGCGCGTGCGGCCGGCCGGAGGTAGATGCGCTCGAAGTTGAAGTCGCGGAACGTGGTGAGCGCCGACGCCGCCGGCTCGGTCATCCCGATCTCGCCCGTCCGGTCGATGGCATCCAGCACGGCGTGCACGAACGTCCCGACCTGGTCGGCACGCTGGTCACCCACGACGTCGCGCACCTCCGGCGGCAGGTCATCGGGTGTGAGGATGCGGGCCCGCACCGCGTCCTCGAAGTCGTGGCAGACGTAGGCGATCCGGTCGGCCCACGCGACGACCTCCCCTTCGGGGGTGGCGGGCGCGGGCGGCGCCACGAGTGATTGCGCACGCCGTCCAGGGTCTCGAGGCAGAGGTTCAGCGAAGCCAGCGTGACGTCGGCGCCGTAGACCGCGTGGTCGTATCCCGTCCCGGGAGGTACGGCGAGAACGCCTGCTCGGACGCGTGGCCGGCGGGGCCGTGGCCGCAGTCGTGCGCCAGCGCGATGGACTCGACGAGCGGCAGGCACAGGTTCGCGACCCGGGCGATGCCGACGGCGACCTGGGCGACCTCGACGGCGTGCGTGAGGCGGGTGCGCAGATGGTCGTCCTCGGGCGCGATGAACACCTGGCACTTGCCGGCCAGCCGGCGCCACGGCCGAGAGTGCTTCGACGCGGTCGAGGTCGCGCTCGAAGCACAGCCGGTACGGGTCGGGGTCCTCGCGGACCCGCCGGTGCCCGGCGCCGACCGGGCACGCGTCGGCCCCCGGCGCCAGCACCGCGGCGAGTGTCGGCCTCCCGCTCCTCGCGCCGGGCAGAGCGCGCCCGCCGACGAAGGCATCGGCGTCGCGATGGGCGCGCTGCACGGCGACGCCCTGCTCGACGATCACCGGTTCCATGAGGTGAGGGTACCGGGGCGGTGTGACGGTTACGCCGATGCGGCGGGGCCGCCCGTGCCGAGGGCGGCGTGCGCGGCGGCGAGCCGGGCGAGCGGCACGCGGTACGGCGAGCACGACACGTAGTCGAGGCCGATCTCGTGGAAGAACTGCACCGAAGCGCGGGTCGCCGCCGTGCTCACCGCAGATCCCGAGCTTGAGGTCGGGCCGCGCCGCGCGTCCGTCCTTCGACCGCGTCGCGCACGAGCCTGCCGACGCCCTCGACGTCGATGGTCTCGAACGGGTTGGCGGGAAGCAGATCGAGCTCGAGGTACTTCGGCATGAAACGGCCCTCGACGTCGTCGCGCGAGAACCCGAACGTCATCTGCGTGAGGTCGTTCGTGCCGAACGAGAAGAACTCCGCCACCTCGGCGATGTCGTGGGCGTCAAGAGCGCGGCGCGCGGCGTCTCGACCAT
This sequence comes from uncultured Actinomycetes bacterium, assembly GCA_963747195.1. Classification (GTDB taxonomy): domain Bacteria; phylum Actinomycetota; class Acidimicrobiia; order IMCC26256; family JACDBD01; genus JALZAA01. Next base: position 940,706 of record CAVVDV010000002.1, on the reverse strand, counting down.
CGTCCCGACGAGGAACGACACGCCTTCGCGCGTGTCGGAGAAGAGTGCCTCGGCGACCTCGCGCACCTCGTCGACCAGGTACTTCAGCTCGGGCTCGGTGACGGCGAGCGGGATCATGATCTCGACCCGCGGATCGCCGCCGGCGATCTTCCGCTCGACGGCCGCCTCGAGCAGCGCCTTCACCTGCATGCGGTACAGGCCGGGCTTGATGATCCCGAGGCGACAGCCACGCGTCCCGAGCATCGGGTTCGACTCGCGCCACGCCTGGGCGGCGGCGAGGAGCTTGCGGCCGGCGTCGTCCGAGCTGACCCTTGGCGTCGCGCACGAGCAGCTCCTCGACGTCGGGGAGGAACTCGTGCAGCGGCGGGTCGAGGAGCCGCACGGTCACCGGCAGCCCGTCCATGGCCTCGAGGATCCCGAGGAAGTCGGCGCGCTGGAGCGTCTCGAGCTTCTCGAGCGCGGCCTGCTCCTCCTTCTCGGTGTCGGCCAGGATGAAGCGCTGCACGAGCGGGAGCCGGTCCCCGAGGAACATGTGCTCGGTCCGGCAGAGCCCGATCCCCTCCGCTCCGAACTCGCCGCGCCTTCTTGGCGTCCTCGGGGAGGTCGGCGTTCGTCCGCACGCCGAGCCGGCGGAGCTCGTCCGCCCACTCGAGGATCGTGGCGAAGGGGCCGGTGGGCTCGGGCGTCACGACCGGGACCGCGCCGACCACGACGTCGCCGGTCGTCCCGTTGATCGAGATCACGTCGCCTTCGTGCACGGTCGTGCCGTCGACGGAGACGCGCTTGGCGTCGACGTCGATGTCGAGCCCCGACGCGCCGCACACCGCGGGCTTGCCCATTCCTCGCGCCACGACCGCAGCGTGGCTCACGAGCCCGCCCCGTGAGGTGAGGATGCCCTCGGCGGCGATCATCCCGTGCACGTCGTCCGGAGACGTCTCGGGGCGCACGAGGATCACGTGCTCGCCGCGCTCGGCCGCGCTCTCGGCGTCGTCGGCCGTGAACGCAACCTTGCCGACAGCGGCGCCGGGCGACGCGTTGAGGCCCTTGGTCAACGCGTGGTACGTGGCGTCGGGATCGAACTGCGGATGCAGGAGCTGGTCGAGCTGCGCGGGCTCGATCCGGCGGACCGCCTCCGTCTTGTCGATCAAGCCCTCGCCGACCATGTCGACCGCCATCCGCAGCGCGGCCGCGGCCGTGCGCTTGCCGACGCGGCGTCTGGAGCAGGAACAGCCGGCCCTGCTCGATCGTGAACTCGATGTCGCACATGTCGCGGTAGTGCTTCTGGAGGATCTGCATCACTTCGAGCAGCTGCGCGTGACACTCGGGGAAGTGCTGCGCCATCACGTCGAGCTTCTCGACCTCGCGGATGCCGGCCACGACGTCCTCGCCCTGGGCGTTGCGGAGGAAGTCGCCGTAGGGACGGTTCTCCCCGGTGGCGGGGTCGCGCGTGAACGCGACGCCGGTGCCCGAATCGTCACCCTTGTTGCCGAACACCATCGCCTGGACGTTCACTGCGGTCCCGAGGTCGTCGGGGATGCCCTCGAAGCGGCGGTAGTCGCGAGCGCGCTTCCCGTTCCAGCTCTTGAAGACGGCCTCGATCGCGTAGCGGAGCTGCTCCTTGGGGTCCTGCGGGAAGTCGACGCCGGCTTCTTGCTTGACGATGCCCTTGAACGTCTCGACCAGCTCGGCGAGGTCCGACGCCGACAGCTCGGGGTCGGTGGCGACTCCCCGCGCGTGCCGGAGCTTGTCGAGCTCCTCCTCGAACATCTCGCCGTCGACGTCGAGCACGATCTTGCCGAACATCTGCACGAAGCGCCGGTACGAGTCGTACGCGAACCGCTCGTTCCCGGTCTGCTTGGCGAGGCCGCCGACCGAGCGGTCGTTGAGGCCGAGGTTGAGGACTGTGTCCATCATTCCCGGCATCGAGAACGGCGCGCCGGAGCGAACGGAGACGAGCAGCGGGTCGACGTCGTCCCCGAGCCGCTTGCCCATCTTCCCCTCGAGCGTCGTCGAGGGCGGCGGCGACCTCGTCCATCAGGCCGTCGGGGAGGCGGTCGCCGCGCAGCCATGTACGCGTTGCACGCCTCGGTGGTGATCGTGAATCCGTGGGGAACGGGCAGGCCGAGGTTCGTCATCTCGGCGAGGTTGGCGCCCTTGCCGCCGAGCAGGAACTTCTGGTCCTTGCCGCCCTCCTCGAAGGCGTAGACGTACTTCACGCTCGCACCTCCCCGGCGTGGCGTTATGGCAATCCGAGCCTACTGAGGTCGTTCGGGCCGGTAGCGGGCGAGCACGACGCGGGTGTGGCCGAGACGGTCCATCAGCCCGATGCGGGTGTCGATGAGCACCCACGAGATCCCGAACAGGAGCGCAGCCATCAGACCCAGCGAGCCGGGAAGCCCGATGACGAGCACGATCGGCACGACGTAGCGGAGCGTGGCACGGCGCCACGTCGGCAACTCCCCCGTGTCCGCGTCCACGACCATGATGTGGGTGAGGCGCTTCCCGATCGTCTGGCCGGTGCGGGTCGTCGGGAACACGAAGTACGACGTTGAAGATCACGAACAACGCGGTGACGAGCAGGATGATCGCCCCCACCGAGTCGCTCGCCACCGAGACGAGCAGCGAGGTGACCCCGAGGAACACGGCGCCCATGGTGAGGACGTCGATCCCGACCGCGGCCAGCCGCCGGCCCAGCGGCGCCGCCTCTGCGCCCGAAACGCCCACCGGCTCGCGCCGCTGCGGACGGCCTTTCGCGTCGCGTTCACGCGGCTCGAACAGTCCCCGGCGCCGCGCCGGCGCCGGCGCGCGTTCCTCGACTTCCTCTTCTTCCTGCTCGTCGGGCTCGGTCTCCGTCGCCCCGTCGGACAGCTCCGCGTCGTACCGCTGCCGCTGGACCGGATCCGCGAGCACCTGCCACGCCGAGTTCACCCGCGCCGTCTCCTCCCGGGCGCCGTCGCGCGCCTTGTCGGATCGTCCGTTCTCGACCGTGCCCCGGAGCGCCTCGAGGCGCTCCCGGTACGCCGAACGGATCTCGTCCTTCGACGCGTCGGGCTCGACGCCGATGAGCTCGTAGTGACTCTCGCTCATGCCGGAAGCTGCTCCTCGAGGTGTTGGACGAGCTTGTCGATCGGGACGCGGTCCTGGCTCATCGAATCGCGGTCGCGCACGGTCACGGCCCGGTCGTCGAGGGTGTCGAAGTCGACCGTGACGCACCGCGGTGTCCCGACCTCGTCCTGGCGGCGGTAGCGACGGCCGATGGAACCGGCGTCGTCGACATCGATCATGAACCGGGGCCGCAGCAGGTCGGCGACCTCGTGCGCCACCGGGTTCAAGCCGCTCGTTGCGCGACAGCGGGAGCACCGCGACCGCAACCGGCGCCAGGCGCGGGTCGAGGCGCAGCAGGGTTCGCTTCTCGCCGCGCACTTCCTCCTCTTGGTACGCGGCAAGCAGGAACGCGAGCATGCACCGGTCGGCTCCCAACGCCGGCTCGATCACGTGCGGTATGTAGCGACGATCGGCGTCCTGGTCGTAGTAGCTGAGGTCCTGGCCGGAGTACTCCGAGTGACGACGCAGGTCGTAGTCGGTCCGGTTCGCGACACCCTCGAGCTCGCCCCAACCCCACGGATACGCGAACTCGATGTCCGACGTGCCAGTCGAGTAGTGGGACAGCTCGTCGGGGTCGTGCGGGCCGGAGGCGCAACTCCCCCTCCGGAATGCCGAGGTCCACGAACCAGCGCAGCCGCTCCTGGCACCAGTACTCGTACCAGCGCGGCCCGTCCTCGGGCGGGACGAAGTACTCCATCTCCATCACTTCGAACTCACGCGTCCGGAAGATGAAGTTACCCGGGGTGATCTCGTTCCGGAACGCCTTGCCGATCTGGGCGATGCCGAACGGCGGCTTCTTGCGGGAAGTGGTCTGGACGTTGAGGAAGTTCACGAAGATGCCCTGGGCGGTCTCGGGGCGCAGGTAGGCGACGGACGCTTCGTCCTCGACCGGGCCGACGTGGGTCTTGAACATCAGGTTGAAGCGACGGGCCTCCGTGAACGAGCCCTTGGCGCCGCAGTTGGGGCAGGCGCCGGACTCGGGCAGGTGGTCGGCCCGGAAGCGCTCCTTGCAGTTCCGGCAGTCGACGAGCGGGTCGGTGAACGCCTGGACGTGGCCGCTCGCCTCCCAGACCCGGGGGTGCATGAGGATGGCAGAGTCGAGGCCGACGACGTCGTCCCGCAGCTGGACCATCGACCGCCACCAGGCGTCCTTGACGTTGCGCTTCAGGAGGACGCCGAGGGGGCCGTAATCCCAGGTCGACCGGAAGCCGCCGTAGATCTCGCTGGACGGGAAGACGAGGCCGCGCCGCTTGCACAGGTTGACCACGCGCTCCATGAGGTCCGGCTTGGCCATCCGACGGATCGTACCGGGGCGACCCCCGAATCCCCGAGCGGAAACGCTCTCAGGCGACCGCCGGGGCCGCACGCCCCACACGGTCCGACACCACGTCGGCTCCGAAGGGCATCAGCACGACGGGGATCAGCTTGAACGCCTGGATGCCGAACGGGATCCCGATGATCGTGATGCACAGGATCACGCCGCCGATGAGGCATTGAACCGCGAGGTACAAGCCGCCGATGATGATCCAGATGACGTTGCCGACGATGTGCAGCGGGCTCGCCACGCGTGCGCCGTACTCGACGTGCCGGCCGAACGGCCAGAGCGCGAAGCCCGCCATCTTGAACGCCTGGATCCCGAACGGGATCGTGATGATCAGGATGAACATGAAGATCCCCGCGACCACGAAGCCGATCGCGAGCCAGATCCCGACGAAGATGAGCCACAGGATGTTGCCGACGGTTTGCACGCTGCCCCCTATCTCTCCGGGGGCGCTGGGCTCGGCCCCCGGTCGCTCGTCACAGTAGCGCCGCGCTCCGGAGTCGTCGCTCGAGGTGGTATTCGAGCGCGGCCACTCCGAGCCGCTCGACCTCGATGCCGGGCCGGTCGGGCGGGGCGGTCAACGCGCCGCGCAGGTCGCCCCCGAGGATGCGACGCAACAACGCGATCGCCTCCGCATCGACCCGGCGACCGGCGAACCGTGCGCACTCACCGCACAGCACGCCGCCCTCCCCGAAGTCGAAGGCGGAGAAGGGCTCGGCTTCGTCACCACAACGGGTGCAGGTGTCGAGGATGGGGTGAAAGCCTTCGAGCGAGAGGAGCTTCCAGAAGAACGCCGGCGCCACCATCGGCGACGGTGATTCTGCCAACGTGCGCAGCGCGCCGACGAGCATCCGGTACAGCGCGGGGTTGGCCTCTCGCTCCTGGGCGACCTGGTCGACCGCCTCGAGCATGGCGATGGCATGCGTGAGCGACCCGTAGTGCTCGCGGAGCTGGCGAAACGCGTCGATCGTCTCGACCTGGGTGACGACGTCGAGCTCGCGGCCCCGGTAGCACTGGAGGGCGACGTGGCTCGTCGGCTCGAGCCGCGCCCCGAACCGGCTCGTCGACTTGCGGATCCCCTTGGCGACTGCCCGCACCTTGCCGTGGCCCTGGGCGAGGATCGTGACGATTCGGTCGGCCTCGCCCAACTTGATCGTGCGCAGGACGACGCCCTGGTCGCGATACAGGGCCACGAATTCCCTTCAGTCGCCGTCGCAAGCTCCGGCTTTGCTGCCACGGTCGGCAAAGCCGCCGTCTCCGCGAGTCTAGTTACACAGATGTGATTAGCCGTCGACGGCGCCGAAGCGGCGCTCGCGGCGCTGGAACTCGCGAATCGCCTCGAACAGGTGGTCGCGGCGGAAGTCGGGCCACAGCACGTCGGTGAAGACGAGCTCGGCGTAGGCGAGCTCCCAGAGCAGATAGTTCGAGATCCGGAACTCGCCCGAGGTGCGCACGAGCAGGTCGGGGTCGGGCATGTCGGGCGCATACAGGTGACGGGCCAGGGTGCGATCGCTGATCTTGTCGGGGTCGAGGCGGCCGGCGGCCACCTCGTGCGCGATGGCGCGGGCGGCGTCGACGAGCTCGGCCCGCCCGCCGTAGTTGAAGGCGAACGTCAGCGTGAGCCGCCGATTGCCTCGGGTGAGCTCCTCGGCGTCGGCGATCCGGCGGCGCAGGCGACCCGGGACCCGCCCGGCTCGCCGGCCGATGAACCGGACGCGCACGCCCAGCTCGTTGAGCTCGTCGCGCCGCCGGAGGAGCAGGCCCTCGTTGAAGCTCATGAGGAAGCGCACCTCGTCGACCGGTCGACGCCAGTTCTCGGTCGAGAACGCGAACACGGTCATCCACTCGAGCCCGACGTCGAGGGCGCCGTTGACGGTGTCGAACAGCGCCTCCTCGCCGGCGGCGTGTCCATCGGTCCGCTTGAGGCCCCGCTGCTTGGCCCACCGCCCGTTGCCGTCCATGACGATGGCGACGTGGCGCGGGATCCGGCCCTGGTCGATGCGCTTGTCGGGCATTGATCTCCTGTCGCCGCCGCAAGCTCCGGCTCCTGCGGGAACGGTCGGCAAAGCCGCGGTCGCCGCGGCTCGAAGCTACATCGACCCCCTCCTGGTTCGACCGGCGACCGGTACGATCGCCCGCCATGCGTTGGACCGCCGTCGTGAACCCGACCGCGGGTCGCGGCCGGACCCGGAAGCTGCTCCCACGGCTCGTCGACGCCCTCGCCGGCGTCGACCTCGACGTCGACGTGCGCGTGTCCGAGGATCTCGACGACGCGATCCGGATCGCCCGGAGCGCGTTCGACGACGGGCGCGGCGTGGCCGCCTGCGGCGGGGACGGAACGGTCAACGCACTGGCCGGCGTGGCCGCGGACCACGGAGGCGTCCTCGGCATCGTGCCCACCGGCGCCGGCAACGACTTCGCCCGCCACCTCGGTATCGATCGCCGCCACTGGCTCGACGCGGTCGCGCTCCTCGAGAACGGGCCGGTCGGATCGGTCGATCTCGGACGGGCCGAGCTCGCCGGAGACAGGGACGCCACCGACACGACCGTCCGTTGGTTCACCTCCGTCGCGAACGCCGGCTTCGACTCGGAGGCCAATCGCTGGGCCAACGGCGTGCAATGGGCGAGCGGCACGACGCTGTACGTGCTCGCGGTGCTCCGCACGCTGGCGACGTACCGCCCGCACCGGTTCCGCCTCACGGTGGACGGCGACGAGCACGAAATCGAGGCGTGGCTCGTAGCGATCGGCAACACACGCGGCTACGCGGGCGGGATGCAGGTCACACCGGGCGCCGAGCTCGACGACGGGCAGCTCGACGTATGCGTCGTGGGCGCGGTTTCCCGGTTCGAGTTCCTGCGCTCGTTCCCCCGCGTCTTCCGCGGCACGCACGTCTCCCATCCGGCGGTCGACATGCATCGAGGGAAGGTGGTCGAGCTCGCGTCGCTCGAAACGTCGCCGGCGATCGAGCTGTACGGAGCGGGCGAGCGCATCGGGCCGTTGCCGGCGCGGATGGAGGCGGTGCCGGGCGAGCTGCAGGTCGTCGTGCCGGACAGCGCTCCGGTGCCGAAGAAGCCGCGCCCGTAAGTCACGTGACCGTGAGTGTGCCCTCCATGCCCGCCGCACGGTGTCCGGGGATGTCGCAGAAGAACGTGTACTTGCCCGGCTTCAGGTTCACCTTGAGCTGGGCGGACTCGCCGCTGTTGGCTTGCAGCTTGAAGCCCGGCACCTTCCCGCCGTCGAACACCAGCGTGTGCTGCCCGCCCTCGCTCGTCAGCTTGATCGCGTCGACCCCTGCCGGCGCCTGCGGGTCCTTGGGGTCGAAGAAGAAGTTGCCGCCCTTGATGTCGACCGTTGTCTGCGCCGGGCCGCTCGGCTGCTTGTAGCTCGAGCTGCCGCCGCCTCCTCCCCCGCCTCCGCATCCGGCGACGACCGCCGCCGTCGCGAGCGCGATGACGGCCACTCGGGCCCAACCCCGACCGCGTTCCTGCTTCATGCTCTCCATCAGCTCCTGATTCGGCTTATCCCGCGGTCACGGTTGCTTGCATGCCGGCGGCGCGGTGGCCCGGGATGGTGCAGTAGATCGTGTACGTCCCCGGTTTGAGATCGACCTTGCCCGTCTTCGGCCCCTGCGGGACGGCGAGCTGGAAGCCGCTGAACTGCGACTCCGAGAACACCAGCGTGTGCGACGCCCCCGCGGCCTGGTCGACGTAGTTGACCTGGATGACGCCGGCCGGGACGCTGAACTCCTTGGCCTGGAAGCTCAGCGACGGCAGCGCATCGACCTCCAGGGTGGCGACGGGCGGCCCCGCCGGCTGCTTGAACCCGCCGCCGGCGGCCGTCTTCTCCTCGCTCGGCCCGAGCGAGAGGAGCCCCGCCGACAGGATGAGCACCATGAACCCGGCGAGCGCCATCACCAGGGTCGACGAGCGCAGTCGTGGGCTGGCGGAGATGGCGGCCCCGCCGCCCAGGATGCCGACGGTCACGATCGTGCCGACCAGGACGGAGGTGTTCTCGCCGCTGGCGAGGAACACCCGCGACAGGTTCACGACGTAGAGGAACACGGCGAGTATCGACAGCAGCGGCAGCGCGATCGGCAGCAGCAGACGGTCGCGCACCGGATCGACCGCCGGTGGACCGGCCTCGAGCTCCGCCGGCGACTCCCCTTCGGCGGCCTCGAAGGGCGGCTCGGCTTCGAGCTCCTCGCCGCTCTCCGGCTCCTCGCCGCTCTCCGGCTGCTCGCCGCTCGTCGCTTGCTCGTCGGTGGCCGGCGCGTCGCCGACGGGCGCGTCGCCCTGCTCGGCCTGGTCGGTCTCGTCCGTCTGGACGTTGTCGGTCATGAGGTCGTGGTCCCCATCCGGGAGAGCTCGCGGTCAAGATCCTGCCACTGGCGGCGCGCCGCGATGCGTCGGTCCTCTTCCCCGGCCCACCGGAAGAAGATCACCGCGATGACCAGCCACAGCAGGAGACCGCCGCCGATCTTCATGATCAACCCGGCGATGCGCTGGTCGTCGAGCGTCGACAGTCCCCAGAGGTGCGGGACATGCTCGTAGAAGCGGTAGAGCGGTGAGCTCCCGAACGTCAGGAACGACGCCGGGATGGTCGGCACGATCGACTGGGCGAACAGGAAGAGCATCCGCGGCAGCGGAGACAGCCGCGGAATCTCGGGCATCGGGCTCAGAACAGGCATCCACACGACCAGCGCGCTCACGAAGATCAACGCGTGGACGAGGAAGTGCGCGAAGCCGTTGCGGAGACTGAAGTCGACGAGCGCCGGCCAGTGCGTGAACACGAGCACGAGATTGAAGACGATCAGCGCGGGGAGGAACCGCGCGCAGAAGCGCACCGCCCGGAACAGGAGTGACGGCGGCCGCAGAATGATGCGCAACATCCACGCCGGCGTACCGAGGAGCAGCAGCGGCGCCGCGACCATGGACAGAACCAGGTGCTGCACCATGTGGATGCTGTAGTTGTATCGCTCGGCGATGTCGTGGATCGGCCAGTCGGCCGCGACCCAGACGGCCAGCACCCCGAGCGCGAAGCACACCACCTGCAACCGCGTGACCGGCGCACGCCCGGCCGCCGCGTACCGGGGACCGACGCGGACGACGGCGACGGCGTACGACGCGGCCAGCGCGGCGACGAGCAGCCACACCTCGACGTGAGGGTGCCAGCTCGGGTAGGCGACGGCGATCCCCACGATCAGCTCAGCTGCTGAAGACGTGCAGCATCGTCAGCACGATCAGGTACAGCGAGATCGCGGCCACGACACCGAGCACGAAGAAACGACGGAAGATCGGGCGATCGGTCTTCAAGTGCATATACCAGGACGCGACCAAAGCGAACTTGATCACCGCGAACGTGAGCAGGAACACGATGATCAGCCCGTCGGGAACGTCGCCCTGGAGGTAATAGAGACCGATCTCGGCCGCGGTGACCGCGACGAGGATCGCCGCGATCATCACGTACTTCACCGGCGTCGGGTGCGGCTGGACCTCTCCCGGCAACATCGGCAACGGGGTCTCGGCGAGCGCGGGGGCGGCCCCCTCCGCCGGCGCGAGCGCGGTGCCGGGCTGCTCGTCGGCGGGCGCCTCGACCGGGTCGGTGTCGGTCTCGGTCGCGGTGCCGGCGGTGGCGGATTCGTCTGCCATGGCGATCGACCCGTCTGCTCCTATTTGGGGATGAGGTAGACGACGGTGAAGATGACGATCCAGACCACGTCCACGAAGTGCCAGTACAGCCCGGCGATCTCGACCCGCTCCGAGTCACGGCTCGTGAGACGGCCCTGCGTCGCGAGCCCCCAGAGCGAGAGCAGCCAGATGATGCCGGCCGTGACGTGAGCGCCGTGCAGTCCGGTGAGCACGAAGAAGGTCGAGCCGGAGAGGTTCTTCGAGAGGGTGAACCCCTGCCGGTAGAACTCGGTGAACTCGAACACCTGACCGCCGATGAACGTGGCGCCGAACAACGCGGTGGCGAGCAGCCATACACGCAACCGGCGGTAGTCCCCGCGCAGATTGCGGCCAGCGCCAGAACCATGGTGAGACTGCTCATGAGCAGGATGAACGAGGTCACCGAGGTGAACGGGATGTTGTAGACGTCGGCCGGATGCGGCCCCGGCTGGGGCCGTCCTCGGTAGAAGAGGTACGCGGAGATGAACGCGCCGAAGAACAGGCAGTCCGACGACAGGAAGAGCCACATGGCCAGCTTGGTATTGCTGACGCCCATGCCGGTCGCGGGGCGTCGTGGCCGGCCTCGACGACGTCGTGCTCGGACGGGACGGCGACCTGATCCATCGTCATGGCTCTGTCTGGGGCTCGATACCCCACGCGTACATGCCGAACAAGACCACCAGCGCACCGATCGGGACGAGCCACACGGCCTGGAACACGGCCGCGTAGCCGAGGATCGGGAGCCCGAGCGCGACGACGAACGGGAAGTACGACGGCGACGGCATGTGGATCCCGTGCCCGTCGCCGTGCTCGTCCGCGCCGTGCCCGTCGCCACCGTCCCCTCCGGCCGGACGCTCCTCGACCGCGACGGCGGCGCCACTCGGAAGTCGCACCGCGTGGCCGGTCTCGTCCTCCGTGTACTTGTGGTGCCAGAAGTCGTCGCGCGCCTCGACCTGCGGGATCTCGGCGAAGTTGTACATGGGCGGCGGAGAAGGCGTCGTCCATTCGAGCGTTCGCGCGTCCCACGGGTCGTCGCCCGATACCTGACCGTGTCGGCGGCTCACCATCACGTTCACGATGAACGCCAAGACGGAGATGGCGATGACGAACGCGCCGATCGTCTCGAGTTGGTTGAGGAAGTCCCAGCCCAGCCCGGCGTCGTAGCGGTACGTGCGGCGCGGCATGCCGAGGAGCCCGACGAAGTGCATCGGGAAGAACGTGAGGTTGAACCCGAGGAGCATCGTCCAGAAGTTGAACTTGCCGAGCCGCTCGTCGAGGAACCGGCCGTAGAGCTTCGGGAACCAGTAGTAGAAGCCACCGAAGAGCCCGAACACGAGCCCGCCGAACAGCACGTAGTGGAAGTGCGCGACCACGAAGTAGGTGTCCGTTTGCTGGGTGTCGGCGGGTACGACCGAGTGCAGCACGCCCGAGAGACCGCCGAGCGTGAACATCGCGATGAAGCCGAGCGCGAAGAGCATCGCAGTCTTGAGTCTGACTGCGCCGCGCCACACCGTGGCGAGCCAGTTGAAGATCTTCACGCCGGTCGGGACGGCGATGATCATCGTCGAGAGCGCGAACGCCGAGATCGCGACGGGCCCGAGGCCGGTGGCGAACATGTGGTGGGCCCAGACGCCCCAGCCGATGAAGCCGATCGCGATGCCGGAGAACACGACCACGGGGTAGCCGAACAGGGGCTTGCGCGAGAAGACGGGCAGGATCTCGGACACGATCCCCATGCCCGGGCAGGATGAGGATGTACACCTCGGGATGGCCGAAGAGCCAGAAGAGGTTTTGGTAGAGCAGCGGATCAGCACCGGCGGCGGGTTGGAAGAAGTTCGTGCCGATGTTGCGGTCGAAGTACACCATGATCAGCGCGGCGGTGACGATCGGCATCGCGAACAGCGTGAGGAACGCGGTCACCAGCATCATCCACGTGAACACGGGCATCCGCATGAACGTCATGCCCGGCGCGCGGAGTTGGAGGACCGTGACGATGAAGTTGATCGCCGACGTCGTCGACGCGATTCCGAGCATGACGATGCCGACGGCCCAGAAGTCCGCGCCGTGACCGGGGAGGAAGCCGCGGCCGAGCGGCGTGCTCGTGAGCGGCGTGTAGCCGAACCAGCCGCCGTTCGGCGCGCTCCCGCCGATGAAGAAGCTCGAGTAGATGAACAACCCGCCCATGAGGAAGCCCCAGTACCCGAACGCGTTCAGGCGCGGGAACGCGACGTCGCGGGCGCCGATTTGGAGCGGGATCAGGTAGTTGCCGAACGCCACTGCGAGCGGCATGCCCATGAGGAAGATCATGGTGGTGCCGTGCATCGTGAACAGCTCGTTGTACTGCGCCGCCGTCAACAAGGTGCCGTTCGGTCCCGCGAGCTGGAGCCGCAGCAGCAGCGCCTCCACCCCGCCGATCACGAAGAAGGCCAGCGCGGTGGTGCCGTACATGATGCCGATCTTCTTGTGGTCGATCGTCGTGAACCAGCTCCAGAAGCCGGTCGTCGACTGCGGACGCCGTAGGACGCGAAGCCGGCGCGCCGGCGCCCGAACCGTGTCGGAGACGGTCGTCATGAGGGAGCTCCCGGGCGCTCGTTCACTTCAGCTGGAGCAGGTAGTCGGCGATCTGTCCGGCCTCCTGCTGCGTCATCGTCGGCTGCCCGGCCGGAGTATCGCGGCTGAACGACGGCATGCCCACACACTTGCCCGCCGCCGGCTCCCCCGCGTCCCGGCACGCCTTGGACTGCATCGGGATGAGGCCCGGCGCGTTGTGCACCCATTCGACGAGCTTGTCGCGTGTCAGCTCGTAGTAGCCGCTGGCGAAGGTGGTGCGGCTGGCCAGGTGGGTCAAGTTCGGTCCGTAGCTGCTCACCTTCGAGTCGGAGAGCGAGTGGCAGTTCGTGCACTGGAACTTCGTGCTGATGAGGTCCTGCGCGGGACCGGCGGGTTTCGTGTCCGCGCCCGTGCCGACCTGGAACGGGACCGCCGGCCCCTGCTGCTGCTCGCCGACCCACCGGTCGAACTCGCTCGGTTCCTTGGCGATCACGCGGAACCGCATGTTCGCGTGCGACAACCCGCAGTACTCCGCACACTGCCCGAGATAGGTGCCCGGTTTGTCGGCCTCGATCGTCGTGAAGTTGTTCCGGCCCGGCACGACGTCAGTCTTCCCGTTGAGCTCCGGGACCCAGAAGCTGTGGATCACATTGCATTTGTTGGGCAGCGACTCGTCACACGCCTGGAGGTTGAGCCGAACGCTCCGGCCCGCCGGGATCACCAGCTCGTCGGCGGTGACGACCTTCTCCTTCGGGTACTTGAACTCCCACCACCACTGCTTCCCGACCACGGTGACGTTGAGCACGTCGCCGGTCGGCTCCTTGTGCAGGTCGAAGATCGTGATGATCGTCGGGACGGCGATGACCGCGAGGATCAGCGCGGGAACGATCGTCCACCCGATCTCGAGCGGCGTGCTGCCGTGGATCTGCTTGGGGTTCTCGTTCTTTCCTGCCCGGTAGCGGAAGCGCACGGCGAACACGACGACGGCGCCGAGGACCAGCACCCCGACGACCACCGAGACGAAGAAGATCGGCGTGAACAGGTTGTAGATCTTGTGGGCCTGGGGGCCTTTGGGCTTGAGCGAGTTCTGCCCGTTGTTCTCCGCGGAGCAGGCCGCGAGCAGCAAGCCCGCGCCGACGACGGCGGCCAGACCCACCCATCGCTTGGAACGCGATGTGAAGCGCCTCATCCTCCACTTCCGATCACGTGTCCGGTAATTGCTCGGGCGCCTCGTGCTCGGGGGCCTCGCGGCCGGGGGGCGTCAAAATCGGAGCCTATCCCCGGCCTTCAGCGTGGGAGCAACTCGGACTGGCGCTGTGACCAGGGGTTTTTCAGTAGCCGAGGCGGTCGAGCGCGTGGGCGCGACGCTGCCAGTCGCGTTCCACCCGCACACGCGTCTCGAGATAGACGCGCACGCCGAGGAGCGCCTCGAGCTCCTGGCGGGCCGCGGTGCCGGCGTCCTTCAGGACGCGCCCGCCCCGCCCGATGACGATGCCCTTCTGCGAGTCGCGCTCGACGCTGATGTCGGCACGCAGCCGCAGGATCTGGTCCGGGTCGTCGACGTCGGCGTCGGCGTCCGGGATGTCCTCGAGCTCCTCCACCGACACGGTGATGGAGTGCGGGAGCTCGTCGCGTGCGACCGCGAGCAGCTTCTCGCGCACGAGCTCGGCGGCGACGAAGGTCTCGGGCTGGTCCGTGACGACGCCTTCCGGGTAGTAGCGCGGCCCCTCCGGCAAGCGGCTCTCGATCTCGCCGAGCAGCGGCGCGACCCCGTCGCCCGTGCGCGCCGAGAGCGGGAGGTAGGCGTCGAAGTCGCCGAGGTCGCGCGCCGCGATGGCCAGGTGCTCGGCGATCGCGGGCTTCCCGGCTCGGTCGATCTTGTTCACGATCAGGAGCTTCGGCGTCGCGACCTGCTGCACGAGCCCGGCGACGAACCGGTCGCCGGCGCCGATAGGTGAGTCGGCCTCCACGAGGAGGCAGACGACGTCGACTTCGCCGAGCGTCGCGACCGCACGCTGGTTGGTCCGCTCGCCGAGGAGGTGTACGCGGCTTGTGGATGCCCGGCGTGTCGACGAACACGATCTGGTCGTCGGGTGTCGTGCGCACGCCGCGGATGGCGGCGCGCGTCGTCTGCGGGCGGTCCGAGACGATCGCGACCTTCGAGCCGACGAGCTGGTTGAGGAGTGTCGACTTGCCGACGTTCGGCCGGCCGACGAGGGTCACGAACCCGCTCCGGAACCCCTCCGTCACTTGGCGCCGACGGGCTCGGCGGCGCTCGCGGGCGAGGGTCGGATCTGCACCGACACGATCCGGCGTCCCTGCACCCGCTCCGTGCGGAACTCGAGCCCTTGGAAGCGCACGCACTCGCCTTCCTCGGGCACGTGCCCGAGCAGGTTGAACACGAGCCCGCCGACGGTGTCCCACTCGGTGTCGGGCAGCTCGATCCCGAGCTCGTCGCTGACGTCGTCGATCGACGTGCCGCCGGGGACGCGCAACCCCCCATCGGGAAGGCGCTCGACACTCGGCTCCTCGACGTCGTACTCGTCGGCGATGTCGCCGACGATCTCCTCGAGCAGGTCCTCGAGGGTCACGAGCCCGGAGGTGCCGCCGTACTCGTCGATCACGATCGCCATGTGGAAGTGCTTCGTCTGCATCTCGCGCAGCAGCTCCGCCACGCGCTTCTGCTCGGGCACGAACACCGCTTCGCGCAGCGCGGTCCGGATCGGCTCGTTCCTCTTGCTCGGCGCGAGCGAGCGCGACGAGATCCTTGAGGAAGACGAGGCCGATGATGTTGTCGGTCGACTCCTCGTAGGCAGGTATCCGCGAGAACCCGCCCTCGATCGCGGCCGTGATGCCCTCCTCGATGGTGGCGTCGGCCGAGATCGACACCATGTCCGTGCGCGGCGTCATCGCCTCGCGGACGACCATGTCGCCGAACTCGAAGATCGAGTGGATCAGCTTGCGTTCGTCCCGCTCGATGGCCTCTTCGTCGGCGGCCACGTCGGCCATCTGACGGATCTCCTCCTCGCTGACGAACGGACCCTCCTTCAGCCCACGTCCCGGGAGCAGGACGTTGGCGAGGCCGATCAGACCCCGGGAGAGCGCCCGCAACGGCGGGAAGTTCGTCAAGAAGGCGAGAATCGGCGACACCAGGAGCGCAGCCCGATCCGTGTGCTGGATCGCGAAGGTCTTCGGCACGACCTCGAAGAACACGAAGAAGACCGCGATCTCGACCACGATGCCGAGCACGAACCCGATCGTGCCGAGGTGCGCCTCGAGCAGGACACCCGTGAGGTTGGCGACACCAGCTGGCACACGAGGATGACCAGCAGCAGCGAGTTGAGCGTCCGCTCCGGTCGTTCGAGCAGACGCGCCAGCCTCGTCGCCCCGCTCCGGCCCTCCTCCTCGAGGGCCAGCGCACGGACGCGGCTCATGCGCGTGAACGCCGTCTCGGCCATGGCGAGGACGCCGGAGACCAGGAACAGCGCGACGATCGCCACGACGAGTAGCCAGTCCGCTCCGGTCATGCCACGCCGGTATCTGGACCCGCGCTCACCGTCCCTCTTCCTGCTCGAGCTCCCGGAAGCGCGTCAACAACTCGCGCTCCCGCTTTCTCATCGCCTCGGACTCTTGGTCCTCGGCATGGTCGTAGTTCAGCAGATGCAGGACTCCGTGGACGACGAGCAGCGCAACCTCGTCATCCAGGGATCCCTGCGCGCCGGTCTGGCGCCTGGCCACCTGCGGGCACACCACGACGTCGCCGATCACGGTCGGAGGGTCGGCGGCCTCCGCCGGCGAGCCGGGCCCGCGCCCGCCCTGGTCGGGCTGCCGCCCACCCGGGGCGACGTCGTCGTCCATCGGGAACGCGAGCACGTCGGTCGGCCCGCTGTCGCCGAGGAACCGCTCGTGGAGGTCCGACATCGCCTGCTCGTCCACGAAGATCACCGACATCTCGGACTCCTCGGGGACCCGCTCCTGGTCGAGCACCATGCGGGCGAGCCGCACCCAGCGGAGGACGTCCACCTCCACCTCCGACTGCTCGTCGGCCCCGAACACGGTCCTCATGAGCGCCGCTCTGCAGCCGCGAGGGCACGGGGGGTCGACGGTCCGGCGCCGGGCAGTCCTGCCCGCCCGGCCGAGACCCGGGTCGAAGACCCGAGCCGAGCGAGCGAAGCGAGGGAGGCGAGCAGGGGCTCGGCCGGAAAAGCGGTGCAGGCCCGGCGCCGTTGGCCGTCGTGCCCCCCGGGACCGGTCACGAGGTAGACCTCATCGACGGTTCTCGTCGCGTTCGTAGGCGTCGACGATGTCCTGCACGATCTTGTGGCGGACGACGTCAGCCGAGCCGAGGTGGACGAACGCGACGCCGTTGATGCCTTCGAGGATGTCGCGGACGACGAGGAGTCCGGATCGCCCTCGCCCTTCGGGGAGATCGATCTGGGTGACGTCACCGGTCACGACGATGTTCGAGCCGAACCCGAGTCGGGTCAGGAACATCTTCATCTGCTCGGGCGTCGTGTTCTGCGCCTCGTCGAGGATGATGAACGAGTCGTTCAGTGTCCGACCCCGCATGAACGCGAGTGGCGCGACCTCGATGACGCCGCGGTCCATCAGCCGCGTCACGACCTCGGGGTCGAGCATGTCGTAGAGCGCGTCGTAGAGAGGACGGAGATACGGGTCGACCTTGGCGAGGATGTCCCCGGGCAGGAAGCCGAGCCTCTCGCCTGCCTCGACCGCCGGGCGCGTCAGGATGATGCGGTTGATCTGCTTCGCCTGGAGCGCCTGCACGGCCAGCGCGACCGCGAGATAGCTCTTGCCCGTCCCGGCCGGTCCGATGCAGAACGTGACCGTGTGCTCCCGGACGGCGTCCACGTACTCCTTCTGGCCCGAGGTCTTCGGCCGCACGCTCTTGCGGCCGCGCAGGACCTCGGTCGTGAACACGTCCGTCGGGCGCTGATCGGCCTTGAGCATCTCGATGCTGCGTCCCACGCCTTCGCGATCGAGGCTGTGACCCTGCTCGAGGAGGATCACCATCTCCTCGAACAGCCGCCCGACCCGCTCGGCCTCCGAGGCGTCGCCGGTGACCGTGATCTCGTTGCCGCGGACGTGGATCTCGACCGGGAAGGACCCCTCGACCAGGCGCAGCAGCTCGTCACGTTGACCGAGAAGGCCCACCATCAGATGGTTGCCCGGAACGAGAATCTTGACCTGAGTCGGCGACGGCGAGGCCACGTCGGACGCGATGGTAGCTCCGGGCGCGCGGCCTCCGGTCGAGAGACCGGCTCAGGTGGCGCGCAGGCCGAGCTCGTCGAGTCGCCGGCCGAGGTCCTCGGCGCGCCGACCGAGCACGGCGGCGAGGACTCGCAAGTCGTCGCGCCGGATCGTGAGCAGCCGGCCGTTGAAGTCCTGGCGCTGGAGCTGGATCGTCTCGGCGTACCGCGACAGCACCGACGCCTCGGGGTCGTCGAGATCGCGCAGCCGCTCGAGGTCGATCGTGAACCCCTCCTCGAACGTCTCGTCACGCGGTGTGCGCTCGACGTCGACATCGGAGCTGCGCGGCAGGAGCTGGTCGCCCGGGACCTGGTAGATCTCGGCCAGCCGCAGGAGGCGCGGCACCGAGATCGCCCGCTCGCCCCGCTCGTACGCGCCGAGCACCGAAGCCTTGAACTCCATGCTCGAGCGCGCCTCGACGTCGTGCAGCGACAGCCCCTTCTGGCGCCGGATCGAGCGCAACCGCTCGCCGACCATCGCCTCACTCATGTTCATACCGTGCCCCTCCCTCACACCCGCCCGACCCGAGGCTCCGAACCCGAACGCTACCACTCTCCGCCGCCATTCTCACCCTGCGTGGTGGCAATTGGCGGTCGGCCGACCACGGAGAGTGCACAGCGACGCTCAAGCGTCCGGCCGGAGCGTGCGTCGCGTGGCCAGCACGGCGGCGCCGGCGATCGCCGCCGTCTCCGCCCGCAGGACATGCGGCCCGAGGCGCAGCCGGGCCGGCGCCTCGCCGCCGGATGCGGCCGACGAGAGCGCGGCCGCCTCGTCGGGGTCGAACCCGCCCTCGGGCCCGACGACGAGCACCCACTCGCCGCCCGGCGGCGCCGGCAGCCGCGCCGGCTCCTCGCCCTCGGGGTCGGCCACGACGAGCCCGGGACGCCCGCTCAGCTCCGTCACCGGGCGCACGCCGTCGATCTCGGGCAACCGGGCCCGACGGCACTGCGCCGCGGCCTCGACGCGCGATCCGGCGCAGGCGGGCGACCGCTGCTTCCTCGCGGCTCTCGTCCCAGCGCGGAACAGAACGCCGCGTCGACAGCAATGTGACGCCGTCGACGCCGAGCTCGGTGAGCTTCTGGACGGCAAGGTCGGGCTTCGTCCCCTTCGTCAGCGCGAACGCGACAACCAGACGCGGCTCGAGCTGGGGCTCGACGACCGGCGCGCCCTGGGCGTGCAGGTCGACGGCCCCCGGGCGCACGCCCACGATGGTGTAGGGGCGCCAACGCCCGTCGCCGTCGGCGGCGGTCACGGCTTCGCCCCCGCGGAGACGCCGCACCCGGCTCAGATGATGCCCGGCCTCGTCGTCGATCGTGACGTCGTCGTCGAGCGCGCCAACGAACGTGTGCGCGGTCGCCGGATACCGGGCCGCGAATCGCGTCACTACTGGAAGGCGGAGCGCACCCGGTCGAAGAACCCGCGGTCGCTCGGGGCGACCTCCTCGCCGCGCAGCTCGGCGAGCTGGCGGAGCAGCTCCTCCTCCTCCGGTCGCAACCGCGACGGGATCTCGACATCGAGGCGCACGAGCAGATCGCCGCGGCGGCGACCCTGCAGCGACGGAACGCCTTTGCCCTTGAGCCGGAGCACCTGGCCCGGCTGCGCGCCCGGCGGGACGAGGATCTCCTCCTCGTCGCCTTCGAGCGTCTCGATCGTGAAACTGGCGCCGAGCGCGGCTTGCGTGAACGGCAGCTTGCGCACGTGCACGAGGTCGTTGCCCTCGCGCTCGAACTCGGGGTGGGGCGCGACCGCGATCGTGACGTACAGATCGCCCGCGATGCCGCCGCGCGGCGCGGCCGGGCCGCGGTCGGGAAGTCGGAGCCGTTGTCCGCTGTCGACCCCCGCCGGCACCTCGACATCGATGCGCCGGACCGCGTGCACGCGACCCTCGCCGCGGCAGCCCTTGCAGGGCGAGAGGATGCGGCTGCCGGTGGCACCGCACGTCGGGCACGGCGACGCAGTGACCATCTGGCCCAGGATCGAGCGGCGCACCTGCCGGACCTCACCCGTGCCGCCGCACATGTCGCAGCGCGACGGGTGCGTCCCGGGCTCGCACCCGGACGCGTCGCAACGCTCGCACGTGACGGGCAGGCGGACCTCCACGGGGTGGACGACTCCGAAGGCAGCCTCTTGGAGGGTCAGCTCGACGGCCACCTCGGCGTCGTAGCCCCGGGGTGGCCCGGCCGGCCCGCGCCCGCCGCCGAAGGCGTCGCCGCCGAAGAAGGCATCGAACAGGTCGCCGAGCCCGAAGGCGTCGCCGGCCTGCGCTCCCCCGGCTCCCCTGGTGCCGGGAGCGCCGTCCGCTCCGAAGACGTCGTAGCGCCGGCGGCGCTCGGGGTCGCGCAGCGTCTCGTACGCGATCGTGACCTCTTTGAAGCGAGCCTCGGCGTCGGGGTCGTCGGGGTTCGAGTCGGGGTGGTACTGGCGCGCGAGCGCGCGATACGCGCGTTTGATGTCGGCCTCGGTCGCCTGCGGCGACACGCCGAGCACGTCGTAATAGCTATGAGGCAACGTCAGTCCACCCGTGTCAGCAGGCGGCCGAGCTGCTGTGAGACGACGGCGACGGCGCCGATGGTCCGGCGGTAGTCCATACGGGTCGGGCCGAGCACACCCACGGTGCCGGCGAACTCCCCTTCGACGCGGTACGGCGCGAGCACGATCGCACAGTCACGGAGCTCCTCGATCTCGTTCTCGGACCCGATGCTGACGTTGACACCCTGGTCCAGCAAATTGCGCACGAGCGAGACGACGACCACTTGGTGCTCGAGCAGCTCGAGCAGGTGCGCCGCGCTCTCGGCGGTCGCGAACGACTCGTGCTCCGCGACGAGCCGGCTCGTGCCGCCGACGTACAGCATCTCCATCGGCCGCTCCGCGACCAGCTCGCCGAAGGCGGCGCGGACCGCGCGCGCAAGCCGGTCGATCGCCTCGTCGCCGCTGGGCGGGGGCTCGGGGAGCTCGTTGAACGCGCAGCCGTTCCACAGCCCCTCGAGGGAGGCCGCCGCCGCGCCGACCTGCGCTTCGTCCAGGACGTCGGGCAGTTCCAGCGTGTACTTCTCGACGGCGCCGTTCGAGAGCACCGCGACCGCGAGCACGACGCCCGGGTGGAGCGTCACCAACTGGACGCCGCGAACCTGGGCGACCTCGGGCTGCGGGCCGACCACCATCGCGGTGTGGTCGGTGACCCGCGACAGCAGCTGGCTCGTCTCGTGCAGCAGGTCTTCGAGCGCCCGGTGCGCCGACTCGAAGAACTCCGCCACCGCCCGGCGCTGGGCGATGCGGAGCGCGCCCTCGCTGGTGAAGTGGTCGACGAAGTAGCGGTAGCCCAGATCCGTCGGGATCCGGCCCGCCGAGGTGTACGGCTGCGTGATGTACCCCTCGCGCTCGAGCACGGTCATGTCGTTGCGCACGGTCGCGCTCGACACACCGAGCTTGCGGGAACCGGCGACCCGCTGGGACCCGACCGGCTCCGCCGTCTCGACGTACTCCTCGACCACGGCGCGCAGGATCGCGGCCTTGCGCTCGTCCAGATCCATCGGCTCTGTCGATCCCATTGATCCAATCGATCCCGTCGGTCCCGTCGATCCCGTCTTCCCGAGCCCTCGGACCGGGACCCGGCCCGCGGGCGACGCGGACCGGCCCGGTGCTCGCCTGTTAGCACTCGATTCTACCGAGTGCCAAAGCCGGTCGTGCGGCTGCCGCTCAGCTCACGGCGCCCTGGATCAGCGGCGGACTGCCGGGCGAGACGCCTCCGGGCGACTGCTCGTCGGTGATCGCGAACCCGACCACCGGGCCGTGGACCCGGAACGCGGTGATGCCCGGGTCCGGACCGAGCACCCCGGCCGAGATCGGCCGCTCCGGGCTCGAGCCGCCCATCAGCGCCCAGAGCTGGTACGTCCGATCGGGGGGCAGCGCCCGGAGGTTGCTCTGGAGGAGGAACCCGTCGCCGCCGGGGAGGTACACGACGCGAGCCTCGAGCGCGCCGTCCGTCGAGGACAACGCCACCCGGTGGGCGCGCGGGTCGCGTGACGCGCCCTCGGCGGCGGCGAGCACCGACCCCGCCCTGGCCTCCCGGCCGAGCTCGTCGATCCGATCGCCTTGCTGCACGACCTTCACCGTGAGCAAGGCGACGACGACCACGGCGGCAGCGGCGGCGACCACCACTGCGGCCCGACGACGAAGCCGAGCGCGGCGCGACTCGAGCCCGACCGCGGCCGCCCGGGGCGTCGCCAGCTTCGGTGGCTCCTCCTCGAGGGTGTGCTCGATCCGCTCCCACAAGCCCGGGGGCGCCTCGGTGCCGCTGTGCGCGAGCAGCGCCGCCGTCTCGCGGTAGTCCGCAACGAGCGAACGCGCCTCGGGAGTGCGCGCGAGGTACTCCTCGACCTGCTCACGCTCGTCGTCGTCTACCGCGTCGAGCGCGTACGCGCCCAAGAGCTCGTCGAGCTCGCGGCGACTCAGCTCTCGTGCCACGGCCCTGCGACCCCGCTCTCGACCAGTGCGTCCCGGAGCCGGCTCAGCCCCGAGCGGATCCGGCTCTTCACCGTTCCCTCGGGCTCGCCGAGCACGACGGCGACCTCGCGATAGGTGTGACCACCGAAGTACGCGAGCTCGATCGCCCGACGCTCGCCCTCGCTCAGGAGCCCGAGCGCGTCGCGTACGTGCTCCGCCTGGGTGAGATCCCATACCTCGCGCTCGAGGTCGTAACTGCTCTCGGAGGTCATGCGCGCGTCGCGCTCTTCGCGCGCCCGCCGAGCGGCTTCCGCACGAATGACGTCGACGCTGCGCCCGTGTGTCTGGGTCAGCAGGTACGTCCGGAGCGATCCCCGCGCGGCATCGAAGCGATCGGGCTGGTTCCAGAGGCGGAGGAACACCTCCTGGACGACCTCCTCGGCGAGCGCGCCGTCGCCGACGATGCGGCGAGCGAGCCCGAACGCGGCGGGCGCGTGGCGTCGGTACACCTCCGACAGCGCGTCATGGCGGAAACGCCCGATCGCCACGACGAGCTGGGCGTCACTCGCGAGCCGCAGCTCCCCCGTCTTCACGTCCCCGATCCGGTGCGTCGCGTGCCTACTTGTTCGATCCCCGGGCGACGCCTAGCGCGGATGCAGCAGCGCGCCGGAGGGCGGCAAAAGAGATCGCCGGTAGCCTCGCCCGGTGGACTTCGATCTCCCGGCAGAGGCGGAGACCTACCGCGACGAGGTCCGGGCGTTCGTCCGCGAGCACGCCCCGGGCGGGCGTTTCCCGCCCGACTGGAACGTGCGGCTGGCGGAGGCGGGATACGTCGCACCCCACTGGCCCAAGCCCTACGGACGCGACGCCGGCCCGGTGCAGCAGCTGGTGATCGACGAGGAGCTCCGCGCCGCCGGCGCTCCCCCCGCCCCCTCAACCCGATCGGCATCGGCTGGGCCGGCCCGACGCTCCTGGTCGCGGGCACCCAGGAGCAACAGGACCGCTACCTCCCCGGGATCCTCTCCGGCGCCGAGCTCTGGTGCCAGCTGTTCAGCGAGCCCGGAGCCGGCAGCGACCTCGCCTCGCTCACGACCCGTGCCGAGCGCGACGGCGACGAGTACGTCGTCAACGGCCAGAAGGTCTGGACGACCTTCGCCCACGTCGCCCGGTACGGGATCCTGCTCGCCCGCACCGATCCCGACCGCCGAGCAGCACCGAGGGATCTCGTACTTCGTCGTCGACATGCGCACGCCGGGCATCACGGTGCGGCCGATCAGGCAGATGGACGGCACCGCCATGTTCAACGAGGTGTTCCTCGACGGCGTCCGCATCCCGGCCGGCGAAATCGTCGGCGACGAGAACGACGGCTGGCGCCTCGCGAAGGTGACGCTCGGCAACGAGCGCGTGTCGCTCTCCGGGGAGGGCGCGTTGTGGGGTCGGGGGCCGACCGCCGACGACGCTGCTCGACATCGTGCGCGCGCACGGCGGTGCGCCGGACCCCCGCGTCCGCCAGAAGCTCGCCGCGCTCTACATCGAGTCGGAAGTGCTGCGGCTGATCCGGCTGCGGACCGTGTCGGCGATGGTCCGGGGCTTGGAGCCGGGCCCGGAGACGTCCGTGCGCAAGGCGCTCGCCGACGAGCACGGCCAGCACGTGATGGCACTGGCCGTCGACCTGGCCGGAACCGCCGGCATGCTGGCCGATCGCGGCCCGTTCGGCGACGTCGACCCGACGTGGGTCGAGGGGTTACCTGTACTCGCGGGCGCTGACGATCGGCGGCGGCACCTCCGAGGTCCAGCGCAACATCATCGGCGAGCGCGTCCTCGGCCTCCCGCGCGACTAGACCGTGAGAGGCACCTCCGGCAGGGCCGGGTCCCCGGTCCCGGATCGAGACTGGCGGCTGGAGCACTTGCGCAGCAGTGCGACCGAGGTCAGTCGTCGAGGCGCAACGCGGCGACGAACGCCTCCTGGGGGACCTCGACCCGTCCGATCTGCTTCATGCGCCGCTTGCCCACCTTCTGCTGCTCGAGGAGCTTGCGCTTGCGGGAGACGTCGCCGCCGTAGCACTTGGCGATCACGTCCTTGCGGCGGGCCTTGACCGTCTCGCGGGCGATGATGCGACCGCCGATGGCGGCCTGGATGGGCACGTCGAACAGCTGGCGCGGGATCAGCTCGCGCAGCTTCTCGGTCATGCGCCGCCCGTACTCGTAGGCCCGGTCGCGGTGCACGACGGCCGAGAACGCGTCGACGGGGACGTTGTTGAGCAGGACGTCGACCTTGGCGAGGTCGGAGCCGCGGTAGCCGGCCGGCTCGTAGTCGAGGCTCGCGTACCCGCGGGTGCGGGACTTCAGCTGGTCGAAGAAGTCGAGCACGATCTCGGCCAGCGGGAGGTCGTAGACGAGCTCGACCCGGTCCTCGGACAGGTACTCCATCTTCTTCATCTCGCCGCGGCGCGACTGCGCGAGCTCCATGAGCGTGCCGACGTACTCCGCCGGCGCCAGCATCGTGACCCCGACGTACGGCTCCTCGATCGACTCGACCTGGTTCGGCGGCGGCATCGCCGACGGGTTGTCGACGACCTCGACGCTCCCGCCGGTCAGGTTGGCGAGGTACTCGACGTTCGGGGCCGTGGCGACGAGGTCGATGCCGTACTCGCGCTCCAGACGCTCCCGGATGATCTCCATGTGCAGGAGGCCGAGGAACCCGCAACGGAAGCCGAAGCCGAGCGCGCCCGACGTCTCGGGCTCGTAGGTGAACGACGAGTCGTTGAGCCGCAGCTTCTCGAGCGCGTCCCTGAGGTCGGCGTAGGCGTCGCCGTCGACGGGATACAGGCCGCAGAACACCATGGGCTTCGGATCGCGGTACCCCTCGAGCGGAGCGGCCGGATGCGACGCCGTCGTCACGGTCTCGCCGACGCGCGCCTGGCCGACGTCCTTGATGCCGGCGATCAGGTAACCGACTTCTCCGGGGCCCGAGGCTCGCCACCGGCGTCGGTCGGGGCAGACGGACGCCGATCTCCTCGGCGTCGCGGACCGCGTCGGCTTGGAGGTACTTCAACCGTGCGCCCGACACGAGCGTGCCGTTGAACACCCGTACCGCGCTGACCACACCGCGGTACGGGTCGTAGTACGAGTCGAAGATCAACGACTGCAGGGGCGCGTCGGCATCGCCCTTCGGGGGCGGGATGCGGTCCACGATGGCGTCGAGGAGCTCGGGCACGCCCTCGCCGGTCTTGGCCGAGATGCGCAGGACGTCCTCGGCGGGGATGCCGATCACGCGCTCGATCTCGCCCGCGACGCGGTCGGGCTCGGCGACCGGGAGATCGATCTTGTTGACGGCGGCGACGACGGTCAGGTCGTGCTCGACCGCGAGGTACACGTTCGCCAGCGTCTGCGCCTCGATGCCCTGCGACGCGTCGACGAGGAGCACGACGCCTTCACAGGCCGCCAGGCTGCGTGAGACCTCGTAGCTGAAGTCGACGTGACCGGGCGTGTCGATCAGGTGCAGGACGTGGTCCTTCCAGTTGAGGCGGACGTTCTGCGCCTTGATCGTGATCCCCCGCTCTCGCTCCAGATCCATCGTGTCGAGGTACTGGGCCCGCATGTCCCGGGGGTCGACCGCGCCGGTCAGCTCGAGGAAGCGGTCGGCGAGCGTCGACTTCCCGTGATCGACGTGACTGATGATCGCGAGGGCGCGCTGGGTTTCGAGGGAGAGCATCGTTGCCATTCTCACGCACCCCGGGATCGGGTCGGGAACGACCGTGCTGCTAGCCTGGGCCGGTCCCCAGCGGAACCACGGATGTCGAGACGCGCATGGCGAACATCAAGAGCCAGATCAAGCGGAACCGCCAGAACGAGCAGCGGCGCCTGCGCAACAAGACCACGCGTTCCGAGCTCAAGACCCGGGTCAAGCGGGCGGCCGAGGGCCTCGAGACCGGCGCCGACGACGCCGGCGATCGGGTCCGCGCCGCGCAGAAGCGGCTGGGCAAGGCGGCCGAGAAGGGCGTCGTGCACAAGAACCAGGCCGCCCGGCGCACGTCCCGCTTGATGAAGCGGGCCGCGAGCAACGGATAGCGCTCTCCGCTAGCGCCGCCGCGACCGCTCCGGGCGCGGCGACCCGCGCCGGATCGGCCCGCCCCGCGCCCGGCCCGACAGGGCGGCCAGGCGGGCCACCAGCACTTCGAGCACCGCGTCCTCGGGGATCGCGCGCGCGCCCTTGAGGTCGAGGTCGGCGGCGAAGAGATAGTCGAAGGCCTTGCGGAGGCCGTCGGTCTGCAACGCCCGGGCCTGGTCGAGCGCCTTGCGGGCCGGGTACTCCTTGACCCGACCGTCCAGCGCCGCCACCGCGTCGCGAGGAGTGCGCACCCGGGGGTCGTCGAGCGACGCGACTCGCCGGTAGTACGAGTGCAGCGTGCCCATGACCTGCAACGGGTGCATCGGCCGGGACTGGCCCGGGCCGGGCGCGGTGACCATCCGCCGGAGTGTGGCGAGCGCGCCGGCCATGTCGCCCGCCTCGATCGCGTTCGTGAGCTGGTAGTTGGGCACGGAGCCGGCCTCGCCGAGATACGGCTCGACATCGGCGACGTCGAGCGTCGCCCCCGGTCCGGCCACCGCCGCGAGGAGCTCCACCAGCTGCGGCACCCGGCCGGCGTCCTCACCCAGGTGCGTCGTGACGAGCTTTGCGGCCGCGGGACGGAGCTCGATCCCGGCGTCGGCGAGGTGCTGCGCCAGCACGTCGCCCGTCTTCTCGGCCGCCGGCCCCACCTTGACGGCCTTCGCCGTCTTCAACGCGTCCCCCAGGCTCTTCGGCAGGCGCCCGCCCCCGCCCACGACCACGAACGCGGTGGTGTCCATCGGTCGGTCGAAGTAGGCCACCAGCGGCGCGACATCGCCCGCGCCGAGGTTCCCGACCTCGTTGAGCACGACGACGCGCCGTGCCGTCATGAACGGCGGGCTCTGCGCGGCGTTGAGCGCGGCGGCGACGACCTCCTCGCGGCCTTCCGCTCCGCTCGGGGCGTCGCTCTCGGCCTCGCCGGGGGCCGCCCGGCCCGGCACCGTGAACTCCTCGACCGCCAGCGTGCGATCGTCGTCGCCGACGAGCTCGGCGAGAAGCTGCTCCAGCGCTTCGCCGCGCAGCACCGGATCGGACCCGCTCACCTGATAGATCGGCCGCGCTCACGATGCGTGCGCCCGGTCTCGCTCGAGCGCCTGCACCGCTTCGATCATCCGGCACACCCTGACCGATCCGATCACGTCGTGCACGCGCACGATGCGGCACCCGTGCATGACCCCGAACGCGACCGCCGCCAAGGACGCGTCGCGCCGGTCGTCGATGGCGAGGTCGAGGAGCTCCCCGAGGAAGCGCTTGTTCGACGCCGACAGCAGCAGCGTGTACCCGAGGGACGCGAACGAGTCGCTCTCGCGCAACAGGACCGCGCTCTGCGCCGGGGTCTTGCCGAGGTCGAGCCCGGGATCGAGCGCGATCTGCTCGGGCGCGAGACCCGCCGCTTCGGCCGCGCCGGCCCGGGCGAGCAGGAACGCCTGGACCTCGCCGAGGAGGTCGTCGTAGCGAGGTTCGGGATCGCGCACGCGGGGGCGAGTCGGATGTGCGTGGCGACGACCGATGCTCCGAGCGCCGCCGCGGTGGAGAGATAGTCGGGATCGGCGAAGCCGCTGATGTCGTTGCCGAGCACGGCCCCGGCCTTGCACGCCGTCCGCAGGACAACCGCCGCGCCACGTGTCGACCGACAGCGGCGTCTCGAAGCGTGCGCGGAGCGCCTCGACGGCGGGGACGACCCGGTCGAGCTCCTCGTCCTCGGACACCTCGGGTCCCGGCCCCGCCTTGACCCCGCCCACGTCGAGCACGTCGGCGCCCTCGGTGACGAGCTGCTCGGCGCGGCGGAGGAGCGCGTCGAGCGCGAACGTCTCGCCGGCGTCGAAGAACGAGTCCGGCGTCCGGTTGAGGATGCCCATGACGAGGGCGCGGTCGGTGACCTCGTGGACGCGGTCACCGAGACGAAAGCGCATCGACTCGGAGGTTACGGCGTCGTCCCGACCAGAGCTTCGCCGCTCCCAGGAGCGCCGTGCCCGCGATGATCGCCCACGCGGCACGGCCGTCGACGTCGACGGGAAGCCGCGAGAAGAACGCCGCCACCCAGAGCATGGCTCGGGCGAGGACCGCCGTCGGCGCCTGGAGCAGCGCGGCCAGACCGGGCCACCACGACTCGACCACGCCGCCGGCGACGCCGGTTGCCAGGCCGAGCACCGTGAGCGGCCCCGCGATGGGCCCGGCGACCAGGTTGGCCGGGAGAGCGGCGAGCGGCACCGAGCCGAACACCGGGATGAGGACCGGGGCCACGCCGATCTGCGCCGCCAGCGTCACGCCCAGCGGCTCGCGGAGCCAGTGCGGCCCGGGGACGCGGGCCGTGATCGCCGGCGCGAGCACGGCGATGCCGGCGCTCGCGCCGCAGGAGAGGAGGAAGCCGATCGAGTGGATGAGAAACGGATCGGCGAGGACGAGCACGACGACCGCGAGCGCGAGGACCCGGACGCCGGCAGTGGGGCGACCGAGGTACAACGCCGTCATCGAGCACGCCGCCATCGCGCAGGCGCGGAGCACCGACGGCTCCCAGCGCGTCATCGTGCCGAACACCACGAGGAGGGTGAGGCCGGCGACCAGCTGTGCCCGCAGCGGCAGACGGCGCAGCAGCGGCCTGGCGAGCGCGAGGACGAACGCGACGTTGGCGCCGGATACGGCGAGCAGATGCGTCAGGCCCGAGGCGCGGAACTGCTCCTCGACGTCACGCGGCAGCTCCCGCGTGTCGCCGAGCAGGAACCCGGCCATCAGCGCGCGCTCCGTCGGCGCCAGGTGCCGGCCCCCGGCGAGGACCCGGGCGCGGAGAAAGTTGGCCGTGCGGTGCAGCGGCGAACGAGCGGGCTCGAACGCGCGCAGCTCGACGGCGTCGAAGCTCGCCACGGCGTGCCGCCATCGGAGACGCTCGTCGTAGCCGCTGAGGGGCTGGAGCCAGCCCGACACCTCGACCTGGTCGCCCGACTCGAGCAAGCGCAGCTTGCCGGCGGTGTCGCCACCGGCGGTGACGAGCACGGTGCGCGCCTCCGGCGGAGCGTCCGCCGATGCGGGTGACGCGGGCGAGGACGCTCGCGTTGAATTGCCCTCCGTCGGGATCGTCGGTCAGCGTCGCGGTGATCGTCGCCGCAGCGCGCGCGTCCCGGGGCGCGGTGAGCGGTGAGTGCGCCTGCCCGTCGAGCGCCCGTTGCATCGACGCCGTGGCCAGCATCGCGACTGCAGCGACCGCGAGGGCGAGGCGCGCCGGCCGCCTCGGAAGGAACAGCGCCGCGATCGCTCCGAGCAGTCCGGCGACGAGGAGGAGGATCGCGGGCCCGGGCCCGAGCTGCTCACCGAGTCGGGCCCCGGCGACCACCGCCGCCACCAACGAGATCGGGGCCGGCGACACGACCGCCCCTCAGATCGTCACCTTGTCCTTGAGGTCGGCGAAGCGCTTCTCGCCGATGCCGCGCACGTCGCGCAGCTCGTTGACGGACCGGAAGCCGCCGCGTCGTTCTCGCTCGGTGATGATGGATCCCGCCAGCGATGGGCCGATCCCGGGGAGGGCCTCGAGCTCGGCTTGCGTCGCGCTGTTGAGGTTCACGAGACCCGACGGGTCGGCACTTCCGCCGCCGCTGCCGCTCCCGCCGGCCGACGCCGAGCCGGCGGGCGCCGCTTCGCCCACGCGCTGCACGAGGACCCGCTGGCCGTCGGCGACCTTGGCCGCGAGGTTGAGCCGGTTCAGGTCGGCGTCCGGAGCGCCGCCGCCGGCGGCTTCGATCGCGTCGATGACCCGCGCGCCGCCGGCGAGGTCGTAGACGCCGGGCTTGGCCACTGCGCCGGCCACGTGCACGGTGACGCGCGCGCCCTTCTTGGCTGGCGCCGGACGAGCCGCCGTTCGCCGCCGAGCTCCCTCCGCCGGCGCGTCTGCCGCCGGCGCGGCCGTCGTCCGCCCGCTGGTCGCCGGCGGGCGGCGTGTCGTCGACGACGAGACGGAGTCGCCGGCGCCGAGCCGGTACCAGATGAACCCGGCGGCGAGCGCGACGACGACGAGCGCGGCAACGCCGACGCGCGGATCGCCGCGCAGCTCCCGCACCCGATCGACGAATCGTTCGAGCGGACCGCCCCATTCGCCCGGACGGGGCGGGAACACGGGTGGTCGGTCGGAGTGCTCGGGCGAAGTCCAGAACTCGGTGTCGGGCGCGCCGCGTTCGACGGTGTCGGTACGGGGCGAGTCGGCCATGGCGACCTCCGGGCGCGACGAAGCAGAGACCGGAGGAAGCGGAAGGGGAAATCGAGGCTCGGACGGGCCGAGCCGGAAGCGACGGTAGCGCGCTCGTCTCTGCTCGGAAAGGGGTTCTCAGCGCCCGGCGAGGGCGCGCGCTTCGACCTCGAGCGGGATCGCCTCGTACGCAGCCTGGTGGCTCAGCCCGCGCCACCGACTCCGCATGTACGCGCCGAGGTAGCGAGCGAGGAAGCGCACCGCCCCGAGCTCGCGCCACTGGCGGACGTGCACGAGCTCGTGGGCGATCAGGTCACGGTCGTGCTCGTGACCGCGGCGCACCAGGATCCAGCGGCCGAGCGTCATGCCCGCGATCCCGGGCGTCAGCACGGGCACGACGACGAGACGCGCGCGGTCGGAGGTCCCGAGCTGGGACGTGCGTGAACAGGTCGCGCTCGCTCGCGTCGAGCCGCCGCCCCACCCGTTGCTACCGGGTGACGAAGTTGACCAGACGGCCGGGGACGACGATGACCTTGCCGACCTCGACCCCGTCGAGCAGCTCGGCGACTCGCTCGTCGGCGCGCGCCGCCGCCTCGTGGTCAGCTTCACTCGCCCCCGCAGGAAACTTCACCCGCGCCCGCACCTTGCCGTCGATCTGGACCGGGATCTCGACCTCCTCGACGACGAGGTACGCCGGGTCGGGCTCGGGGAACGGCTCGTAGGCGAGGGATTCGGCGTGCCCCAGCCGGGACCACACTTCTTCGGCCAGGTGCGGCGCGAGGGGCGCGAGCATCAGCGTCATCGCGGTCACGACCTCGAGGGGCGCCGTGCCGGTCTCCCCCACCACCGCCGTCAGCCGGTTGTTCAGCTCGAACAGCCGGGCGATGGCGGTGTTGAACTGCAGCTTCGCCATGTCGGACCGCACCGCCTCGATCGTCCGGTGGAGTATTCGACGCGTCTCCTCGTCGGCGGGCGTGTCCGACACGCGGATCGCGCCGGTCTCCTCGTCGATCGCGTTGCGCCAGAAGCGCTGGAGGAACCGGTGCACGCCGACGATGTCGGCGGTGTTCCAGGGCCGGCTGGCGTCGAGCGGGCCCATGAACATCTCGTAGAGGCGCAGCGTGTCGGCGCCGTAGTCGGCGTAGATGTCGTCGGGCGCCACGGCGTTCTTCCGGCTCTTGCCCATCCGGCCCTGCTGGCGCGTGACCTCCTTCCCCTCGAAGAAGAACTTGCCGTCCCGCTCCTCGACCTCGTTCGCGGGGACGTACACGCCGCGGTCGTCGACGTACTCGAAGGCGGTGATGGTGCCCTGGTTGAAGAGCCGGGCGAACGGCTCCGGCGTCGAGACGTGGGCGAGGTCGTACAGGAACTTGTGCCAGAAGCGCGCATAGAGAAGGTGCAACACGGCGTGCTCGGCGCCGCCGACGTAGAGATCGACACCGCCCGAGCTGTTGTCGCCCTGCATCCAGTAGCGCTCGACCTCGGGCTCGACGATCCGGTTCTCGTTGGTCGGGTCGAGGTAGCGCAGGTAGTACCAGCACGATCCCGCCCACTGCGGCATCGTGTTCGTCTCGCGCAGGTACGTCTTCGTGCCCTCGCCGAGGTCGGCCTCGACCGTGACCCACTGCTCGGCGCGCGCCAGCGGCGGCTCGGGCAGGGTCTCCTCGTCGTCGGCCACGATGCGGGGCTGGAAGTCGCTCATCTCGGGCAGCTCGACGGGCAGCATCGACTCCGGCAGCGCGACCGGGAGCCCCGTCTCGTCGTACACGATCGGGAACGGCTCGCCCCAGTACCGCTGGCGGCTGAACAGCCAGTCGCGCAGCTTGTACGTGACCGCGCCGGCGCCGTTGCCGGTCTCCTCGAGCCACTCGGTGATCCTGCGCTTGGCCTCGTCGACGTTCAGGCCGTCGAGGAAGCCGCTGTTGATCGCGGGCCCGTCGCCCAGGTACGCCTCGCCGTCGAAGTCGGGCGGCGGCTGCACGGTGCGGACGATCGGTAGGTCGAACTCCGTCGGCGAAGTCCCAGTCGCGCTGGTCCTGACCGGGGACCGCCATGATGGCGCCGGTGCCGTAGCCGGCGAGCACGTAGTCGGCGATGAAGATCGGGATGCGCTCGTCGTTGACGGGGTTGATCGCGTACGCGCCGATGAAGATGCCGGTCTTCTCCCTGCCTTCGGCCTGGCGCTCGAGGTCGGTCTTCGTCGACGCGAAGTTGCGGTACGCCTCGCACCGCCTCGGGCGGCGACACGTCGAGGCCGAACGTCGCCGCGCCACTCCAGGGGCGCCTCG
This sequence comes from uncultured Actinomycetes bacterium, assembly GCA_963747195.1. Classification (GTDB taxonomy): domain Bacteria; phylum Actinomycetota; class Acidimicrobiia; order IMCC26256; family JACDBD01; genus JALZAA01. The sequence goes on along the minus strand of CAVVDV010000002.1, from coordinate 907,779 downwards.
CGGGGCCACTCGGTGGCGACGATCTCGTCGACGAGGTCCAGCTCCGGGGCGAGCACCATGTACGTGGCGCCGAACACGGTGTCCGGACGGGTCGTGAACACGCGGATGCCGAGGTCGTCATGCCCTTCGACCGGGAAGACGATGTCGGCGCCCTCGCTGCGACCGATCCAGTTGCGCTGCATGATCTTGATCGACTCCGGCCAGTCGAGCGGGTCGAGATCGGCCAGCAGCCGCTCGGCGTACTTCGTGATGCGCAGCATCCACTGCTTCAGCGGGCGCTTGTAGACGGGATGGTTGCCGCGCTCGCTCCGCCCCTCGGCGGTGACCTCCTCGTTGGCGAGCACGGTCCCGAGCGCGGGGCACCAGTTGACGGCGACCTCGTCGAGGTACGCGAGGCGGTACGAGTCGACGATCTTCCGGCGTTCGAGCGCGTCCAGCTCGCTCCACGGGCGACCGTCCGGCACCGCGCGGCGTGCCGGCTTCGAGCTCGGCGACCAGGTCGTCGATCGGCCGGGCCTTGCCCTGCTCGTCGTCGTACCAGGCGTTGAACATCTGCAGGAAGATCCACTGCGTCCAGCGGTAGTACTGGACGTCGGTGGTCGACACGCCGCGGCGGGGGTCGTGCCCGAGCCCGAGCCGGCGCAGCTGGCGCCGCATCGTGGCGATGTTCTCGTCGGTCGTGACCCGCGGGTGCTGCCCCGTCTCGAGCGCGTACTGCTCGGCCGGCAGCCCGAACGCGTCGTACCCCATCGCGTGGAGCACGTTGTGGCCCGTCATGCGCTGGAAGCGCGCGTAGACGTCGGTGCCGATGTAGCCGAGCGGATGGCCGACGTGGAGCCCGGCGCCGCTCGGGTACGGGAACATGTCGAGCACGTAGAGCTTCGAGCGGTCGGCGACGCGCTCGTAGCCGTCCGCCAAGGGACCGGTGGGGTTCGGCGTCCAGAACGTCCGCTCCTCTTCCCAGTGGTCCTGCCATCGCTGCTCGATCTCGTTCGCGAGGCGCGCGTTGTAGCGGTACGGAGGGACCTCGTCGGCGCGCGCTCTCGATTCGCTCATTGCGCGGCGAGCGTACCGGTCAGTCGGGACCGCCAGCCCGTCCAAACCGAGCAGACCCGCTGGTACTCTGCGAGGTCTCGGGGATGTAGCTCAGTCTGGTAGAGCGCCTCCATGGCATGGAGGAAGTCGTGGGTTCAAGTCCCATCATCTCCACTCCCCCTCCCCGCCCTCGCGCCGGCGGCTCCTAGGTCCGCCGCATCGTGACCCGGGCCAGCCGGCGGGGCAGCTCACCCTCGGTGAACTCGCCGACGTCCACCAGCACGAACCCGTCCGAGAGCCGCTCGATGAGCGTGCGGTCGAAGAAGTGGACGACGAAACCGCCGTGCTCGTACATGTCGTCGCCGCGCGCGATGCCGGCGCCGTAGTGCGCGTCGTCGGTGGTGCGAACGGTGTAGACGACCTGACCGCCGGGGCGCAGCACGCGCCGCAGATCGCCGACCAGCCGCTCGAGCTCGGGCGTCGTGAGCGCCATGCAGAGCAGCATGTGCGAGTAAGACGCGTCGAAGACGCCGTCTGCGAACGGGAGGCGTTGCCGGACGTCGTGGAGCCCGACGGTCACCCGATCACCGAGCCCTTCGGTGTCAGCCTTCGCTTCGATCGCCTCGAGCCCCTCGCGGGCGTAGTCGAGCGCGTGCACGTGGAACCCGCGGCGAGCGAGGTAGAGCGTGTCGCGGCCCTGGCCCGCGCCCAGCTCGAGCACGGTCGCGACATCCGCAGCCGCGAACTCGTCGGCGGCGGCGACGGCGGCATCGCTGGGCTCGTCGCCGTACATGTCGGGATGGGCGGCGAAGGTGGCCGACCAGTGCTGTCGCTGCTCCTCTGCCGGCGCCACGACGACAGTGTCATCCGCATTCCGGCGAGGCGTCACGTACCCCGTCCGTAGACTGAGCCGCGCATGATCGACGTCATCGACTACCGAGCCGGCAACTCCCCCAGCGTCATCTACGCGCTCGAGCGGCTCGGTCTCGAGTGCCGGCTGGTGGCGAAGCCGGAAGAGATCGCCGAGTCCGAACGGCTCGTCCTGCCCGGTGTCGGCGCCGCGGGCGCGACGCTCGATTCGCTGCGGGAATCCGACCTCCTCGACGCGCTCGCCCGGCGCGTGCAGGAGGACCGGGTGCCCTTCCTCGGGATCTGCATCGGGCTCCAGGTGCTGTTCGAGCACAGCGAGGAGGGGAACATCCCCGGCCTCGGCTGGCTCCCCGGGAGGATCCGCCGCTTCGGCGACGGGCTGCGCGTCCCCCAGATCGGCTGGAACGAGGTGCGGTTCACACGGTCGCACCCTGTCACCGCCGGGCTCCCGGATCGGGGCCACTACTACTTCGTCAACTCCTACTACGCCGACCCCGCCGAACCCGCCGACGCGCTCGGACGCACGGAGTACGGCGTCGAGTTCGCGTCGGTCGTGGCGCACGACAACGTCGTCGCCACGCAGTTCCACGCCGAGAAGAGCGGCGGCCTCGGCCTCCGGCTCCTCGCCGACTTCGCGGCCTGGGACGGGCGATGCTGACGAAGCGCCTCATCGCCTGTTTCGACGTGATCGACGGGCGGGTCACGAAAGCGCAGCAGTTCCAGGACAACATCGACGTCGCCCCCGCCGAGGACCTCGCCGCCCGCCTCTACGACGACCAGATCGACGAGATCGTCTTCTACGACATCACCGCCAGCGCCGAGAAGCGCAAGATCGACCTCGAGACCGTGCGCCGCGTCGCCCGGCACGTGTTCGTCCCGTTCACAGTCGGCGGGGGTATCCGCTCCGTCGACGACATGTTCGAGGTGCTCAAGGCGGGCGCCGAGAAGATCAGCGTCGACTCGATGGCCGTCCGCAGTCCCGAGATCATCCGCGAGGGCGCGGACGCGTTCGGCCGCCAGTGCATCGTGCTCAGCACGCAGGTGAAGCGGGTGGGAGCCCGCCCCGGCATCCCGTCGGGATACGAGGTGTTCATCGACGGCGCCCGCGAAGCGACCGGCCTCGACGCGCTCGAGTGGGTCCGTCGCGGAGAGGAGCTGGGCGCGGGCGAGATCGTCGTCAACAGCATCGACCGTGACGGCACCGCGTCCGGCTACGACCTCGAGGTCACCCGGGCCGTCGCCGACGCCGTCAACGTGCCCGTCATCGCGTCGGGCGGAGCCGGCGACGTGGACCACATCGCCGCCGGCCTCACGGACGGCGGCGCCCAGGCCGCGATCATCAGCTCGATCCTGTACTCGCCGCGGCTTCGACCGGAACCTCGGCGTGCGTGAGCTGAAGTCCGCGCTCGTCGAGCACGGCGTGCCGCTGCGGCCGTACCTCGACGCGAGCTCAGCCGACGCGAACTAGGCGGACGCGGGCTGCGACGCGGGGACCAGCTGCTCCCAGTCGATGCCGGGCGCGTCGGCCCACAACCGCTCGAGCTCGTAGTACGCGCGTGTCTCGTCGAGGAAGACGTGAACCACGATGTCGCCGTAGTCGAGCAGCACCCAGGTCGCGTCGTCGAGGCCTTCGACGCTCGTCGGAGCCGTCGAGGCGTGCTCCTTCATCGCCTTCTCGATCTCGTCCACGATCGTGCGCACGTGCCTCGTGTTCGTCGCGCTGGTGATCACGAACGCGTCCGTGATGGAGATGATGTCGCCGACATCGAGGGCGATGATGTCCTCGCCCTTCTTGGCCGACGCCGCCGCGGCGGCGACGGCAACTCGGCGGAGCACGACCGGGGCGCCTGTCAAGCAGCAGCCTCGCCGGTCGTCATCGATGACGATTGTAGAGGCCGCGTTCGGCGATGGCACGGACCACCGCCGGCGGCACCAGGCCGTCGATCGGGTGGCCCTGGGCCAGCCTCGCCCGGAGGTCCCTCGACGCGATGTCGAGGCGCGGGATCGTGACGCGCTCGACCCGCCAGCCGGGTGCGGGGGCCTCGGCGTGCGCGTCGCCGGCTCGCTCGACGATCACGAGGGTGGCCAGCTCTCGGGTCTCCTCCAGCTTCCGCCACGTCGGCATGTTGCGGGCCGCGTCGGCGCCGAGCACCAGGAAGAGCTCGCGTCCCGGCGCGGCGAGGGCCGTGAGCGTGTCGTACGTGACGGACGGCTCGCCCCGCTCGATCTCGACCGCCGACGCCTCGACGCCGTCGACGTCCTCGACGGCGGCGGCGGCCAACGCGAGCCGGTCGGCCGCGGACGCGACGACTTCGCCGCGCTTCTGCCACGGGTCGCCGGCGACGACCATGAGCACCCGGTCCAGCCCGAGCGCGGCCCGGGTGTCGACGGCCGCCACGACGTGGCCGACGTGCACCGGGTCGAACGTGCCACCGAAGACTCCGACTCGCTCGATCCGGGGAGTCTACGGGCGGCGTGAACTCCGGCGGCGCCAAAACAATGCGTTCACCGTTCTGGAACGCCGGAGACATGGATGCGTCCTAGCCTGGACCGGTGCCTCTCGACGACCCGGCTCCGAGCGCGGTCGGCGCACGTCCTCGTGCGGGTGTGGCTCCCCGACCGGCCCGGCGCGCTCGGCCTCGTGGCGTCACGCATCGGCGCCGTGCGCGGCGACATCGTCGGCGTCGACGTGCTCGAGCGCGGCACGGACATCGCCGTCGACGAGTTCGCCGTCGACCTTCCCGGTCCCGACCTGGTGTCGACCCTGGTACGGGAGATCGAAGAGGTCGATGGCGCGTCGGTGGAAGAGGTCCGGCTCGTCGGCCACTTCCCCGACGCCCGCCTCGACGCGCTCGAGTCCGCTGCTTCGTTGTGCGACGCCTCCACGGTCGAGGAGCTGCACGCCGCGCTCGTGGCGCAGACCAACCGCGAGTTCCTCGCCGACTGGACCGTGCTGGTCAACGGCTCCCGCGTGCTCGCCCGTGCCGGAGACGAGCCCCCGAGCCCGGACGTGCTCGACGCGCTCGTCGCCGGCACGTCCGCCTCGACCCTCGTCTCGGGCGGCGTGACGGGGCCCGACGATCTCGCGGTGGCGGCGTTCCCCGAGCACGAGGCGGCGTTGCTGCTGGGCCGGGCCGGGCATCCGCTGCGCCGGCGCGAGCGGGGTCAGCTGCTGGCGCTCGTCCGGATCGCCGATCGCGCCTGGCAGCTGCTCGGGGACTACAACGTGCCGAGTGCCCACGATCGACACGCTTCGGCGTGACCAGCTCGAAGACTCGTCGGCCGTCCTGGCCCGCGCCTTCGACGACGACCCCGTGTTCCGGTACCTCTACCCGGCGCCGCGTCGCCGTCAGTGGTCGACCGGCAGCTTCCTGCAGGCGATCGTGCGCGACGGGCTCCCGTTCGGGGAAGTCTGGGCGGCCGTCGACGACGGCGCGGTCGTCGGCACCGCCGGCTGGCTCCCGGAGGGCGCGTACCCGCCGTCGCGACGGCGGGCGGTGCGTCAGCTCGTCGCCGCGTGGCAGGCGTTGCTCACACCGCACACGTTTCGCGACGGGCTCCGTTACCTGACGGAGACCGAGAAGCTGCACCCGAAGGAGCCGCACTGGTACCTGGCGGTGATCGGCGTCGAGCCCGCACGCCAGGGCGAAGGGCTGGGCGGGAAGCTGCTCGCCGCCGTGCTCGGCCGTCTCGACACCACGGGCGTCCCTGCGTACCTCGAGACGTCGACCGAGGCGAACGTCGCCTGGTACCGCCACCACGGGTTCGAAGTGCAGCGCGAGGTCCGGCCCGCGCCCGCCGGCCCACCCGTGTGGACCATGTGGCGCGAGCCGAGGACCTGACAGCCTCATCCTTCCACGATGGTCGTCACGAACCGCTCGAGCTGACGCAGGTTGCGGCACTCGTAGACGCCGTCGCAGTAGATGCCGAACTCGGAGATGATCGAGTCGCCCGTGTCCCAGTAGCCACGCGGCTCCGGATTCAGCCAGTACAGGTGGCGGGCGCGTTGTTGGAGCTCCTTGAGCACCCAGTTCTGCGACGCGTGGTAGTTGTTGCGGGCGTCGCCGAGCAGGATGATCGACGTCTTCGGCGTGATCTCTTTGTAGTGATGCTCGTGGAACACCTCGAACGCGTGCCCGTAGTCGGAGTGGCCGTCGACCCACACGACGTCGGCCTCGGTGTTGACCCGGTGCACCGCCTCGGCGACGTCGTCGGACTCCTGGAAGAACCGCGTGACCTCGTCGATGCCGTCGATGAACACCCACGAGCGCACCTTCGAGAACTGGCTCGCCATCGCGTACACGAACTGCAGCGTGAAGCGGGCGAAGCTCGCCACCGATCCGGAGATGTCGGCGACGACCATGATCTCGGGTCGTGACGGGCGCGGGTGGCGGAACTTGGGCTCGGCCGGCACGCCGCCGTACGACAACGAGTGCCGCACCGTGGACCGGAAGTCGAGGTGGCCGCGGTTGCGGCGCCTTCGCCGTTGCGCGAGTCGAGCCGCCAGCGCGCGCGTCAGCGGGTAGATGGCGCGCTGGAGCGCGAGCATCTCCTCGCGTGACGCGTGCATGAAGTCGACGTCCTCGGGGAGCGGCTTGCGGAGGGTGCGCGCCATGGCTTCGGCACCGCGGTCGGCGACGAGGCGGCGGCGGATCTCGGCCTCGACCAGCTCCTTCAGGTCCCGCAGGCGGGACTGGAACTCCTCCTCGGCCAGGCGCTCGGCCAGCTCGCCGTCGCCGACCTCGCCCCGCTCGCGGGCCTGGCCCATCAGCCGGGCGGTCAGGCCCTCGAAGTCCAGCTGCCGCAGCGTCCGGTAGAGGTAGTAGGTGCCGCCGACCGGCCGTCCGGGCTCCATGCCGGCGAAGCGGTCCACGGCCATGCCCGCCAGCTGGCGGAGCTGCTCCCGGTCCATGCTCATCAGCGCCTGGAGGAGCATCTGCGCCAGCTCCTCGGGCGAGACGTCGCCCATCGCGCCGCCGCCCTGGGCGCGCATGGCCTCCATCGACTCGAGGTCCAGCGGCTGGCCGTCCTCGCCCTCCTCGCCGATCCCCGCCGCGTGGAGGGAGAAGTAGACGTCGAAGACGGTCTCGAACGCGCGCCAGTGGTGGTGGTGCTTCACCAGCGTCGCCCCGAGCGCGGCCTTGAACGTGTCGCGCTCGGCGATGTCGACGTGCTCGACGGCGCGCATGGCGTCGAGGTTCTCGGTCATCGACACCGGGAGCCCGGCGGCGCGCAGCTCGTGGATGAACCCCTGGAGCACGTCGAGCATCGACTCGCGATCGCCGACCGGCGGGGCGTCTGTGGAACCGAACCTCGACATGGCGTCGTTCAGCCTCGCCGGGTTCAGATGGTGCACGGCGTCACGGTCCAGCTGACGCCGTGCGCGCCGGCAGGGGCCCGCCGTCGACCTGCAGCTCCTTGCGGGCCTTGGCGATGTCCGACTGGTACTTGAGGAGCACGTGGAGCGTCTCGCCGATCAGCTCGGGATCGATCTCGTTCTTGCCCAGGAAGAGGAGCGTCTTCGCCCAGTCGATGGTCTCGGAGATCGACGGCGCTTTCTTCAGCTCGAGCTGCCGGATCGATCGCACGACGCGTGCGACCTGCTCCGCGAGCTCGTCGTCGACGTCGGGGACGCGCACCCTGACGATGTCCTTCTCGCGCTCGAGGTCCGGATAGTCGAGGTGCAGGTAGAGGCAGCGGCGCTTCAACGCCTCCGAGAGCTCGCGTGTGTTGTTCGAGGTCATCACGACGAGCGGCCTTTGCTTGCCCACGATCGTGCCCAGCTCGGGGATCGACACCTGGAAGTCCGACAGCACCTCGAGCAGGAGCGCTTCCGTCTCGATCTCGACCCGGTCGACCTCGTCGATGAGGAGCACGATCGGCTCGTCGGCGCGGATCGCCTCCAGCAGCGGCCGGGTGAGCAGGAACGGCTCCGAGAAGATGTCGGCCTCGACGTCGGCCCAGCTCGTCTCGTGCTCGCGGTCGGCCTGGATGCGGAGGAGCTGCTTCTTGTAGTTCCACTCGTACAGGGCCTTCGACTCGTCGAGGCCCTCGTAGCACTGGAGGCGGATCAGGCGCGCTCCGGTGACGGCGGACAGGGCCTTGGCGAGCTCGGTCTTGCCCACTCCGGCCGGGCCCTCCACGAGCACCGGCTTCTCGAGCCGGTCGGCGAGGTACACGACGCCGGCGATGTTCGGATCGGCGAGGTAGTCGACGTCGCGCAGGCGCTCGATGACGTCGTAGACGGACGTGAAGCGATCGGCCATCAGGCTCCCGGCGGTCGGAGAACGTGGGTCACTCGACCACCTGGCCGTCGCCCCACAGGACGTACTTGTACGTGGTGAGCTCGCGAAGACCCATCGGCCCGCGGGCGTGCAGCTTCTGGGTCGAGATCCCGATCTCGGCCCCGAAGCCGAAGCGCTCCCCGTCCGTGAAACGCGTCGACGCGTTCACGATGACGACGGCGGCGTCGACGGCGCCGGTGAAGCGGCGGGCGGCGTCGAGGTCGCCGGTGACGATTGCCTCCGTGTGGCCGGAGCCGAACCGGTTCACGTGGCCGATGGCCTCGTCGAGCGATCCGGCGACGGCGACGGTCATGCGCAAGGCGAGGAACTCGCGGGCGAAGTCGTCGTCGGTCGCGACTCCCATCGCGGGCCACAGCGCACGGGCGCGTTCGTCGCCGAGGAGCTCGACGCCGTGCTCGGCGAGCGCGGAGCAGACTCGGGGCACGAAGGTGTCCGCCACCGCGTCGTGCACGACGAGCGACTCCGCCGCGTTGCACACGCTGGGCCGGTTCGTCTTGGAGTTGACGACGATCTCGAGCGCCTCGTCGAGGTCGGCGGCCGCGTCGACGTACACGTGGCAGTTCCCGTCGCCGTCGATGACGACGGGGACTGTCGCGTGCTCACGCACGCTCCTGATGAGCTCGTGGCCACCGCGTGGGATCAGGCAGTCGACGAGCTCGGTGAGCTGCATGAGCTCGACGGCAGTCTCGTGGGCGGTGTCCTCGACGAGGACGACGCCGTCCTCGGGCAGACCCGTCTTCTGCAAGCGCCTCGCGCAGCACGCCGGCGATCGCGACGTTCGAGCGCAGCGCCGAGCCCGACCCTCGCAGCAACGCGGCGTTGCCGGACTTCAGGCACAGGCTGGCGGCGTCGCTCGTCACGTTGGGCCGGTTCTCGTAGATGATCGCCACGACGCCCAGCGGCACCCGGACCCGTTGGATCTCGAGGCCGTTCGGCCGCACCCAGCCGTCGAGCAGCTCGCCGACCGGGTCGGGCAGGGCGGCGACCTTGCGCAACCCGTCGGCCATGCCGGCGATGCGACCGTCGGTGAGGCGCAGACGGTCGAGCGGGCCCGACTCCATGCCGTCCGCGGAGGCGCGCTCGGTGTCGCCGGCGTTGGCGGCGAGGATCTCGGGCGTCCGCTCGACGAGCAGGTCGGCCGCGGTGAGCAGGGCGGCGTCCTTCTCGGCCGCCGACGCCGACGCCAGCCGCCGTGAGGCGAGCCGGGCGCGGCGCCCGAGCCGCGGTCACCAGCTCGGACATGAGAGCGAGTGTAAACCTTGACCGATTGGTCTAGTTCTGGGATTGCGCCCCGGTACCGGAGTGCGAACTCGGGGGGGCAGCGAGGCCGGGCTCCCGCACGGCGGAGGCGCTGCCGCTGGCGCAGCCGTCCGCCTCAGCGCGGTCGTCCGACCCCACTGCCGTCCCCCGCTCCTCGCCGGCCGTTTGAGGCCCCCCAAATGGGGGCCCTCCCCCCGTCGGCCGGCGACGAGGATCGTGAGACCGAAGCGGCGTCGTTGCCGGGTCCGTAGTGTGACGGACGGCACGCGCCCGTGCAAGAGCGCCCTGGGGAAACGGCGCGCGGGACAGGCGAGTCACGGCAGCACGACGAGGTCGTCGCGGTGAATGACCTCGTGCGGGATGCCCTCGGGGAGATCACCCGTGCGCCGGCCCGCGATCGTGCGCAGGGTGTCCCCCGACACCCGGGTGAGGCCCTTCGCGAACGGGCGCCCGTCCTCGCCGACGACCTCGACGGCGTCGTCGGCTTCGAACCGGCCGTCGACGTCGCGCACACCGGCCGGGAGCAGCGAACGGCCGTCGCGCGTCAACGCACGGCGAGCGCCGTCGTCGACGACCACGCGGCCGGCCGCGCCGCGGGCGAACGCGATCCACAGCTTCCGGCTCGGGAGGCGCTGCTGGCGCGGGTGAACGACCGTGCCGACCGGCTTCCCCTCGACCGCGTCGAGCACCACCGACGGCGAGTCGGCGGCGGCGATGACGGCGCGCACGCCCGACCACGCCGCGATCTTCGCCGCCGCGAGCTTGCTCGCCATCCCGCCGCTCCCGTGCGGCGTCCCGGACGCGCCGGCGACGGCCTCGAGGGCGGCGTCCACCTCGGCGATCTCCTCGATCAGCGACGCCTCGGTGTCGAGACGGGGGTCGGCGGTGAACAACCCGGGTGTGTCGGTGAGCATCACGAGCAGGTCGGCGCCGATCAGGTGCGAGACGAGCGCAGCGAGGCGGTCGTTGTCGCCGTAACGGATCTCGTCGTCGGCGATCGTGTCGTTCTCGTTCACGACCGGGATCACGCCCAGGTCGAGGAGCCGGCGCAGCGTCTCGCGCGCGTGGAGGTACTGCCCGCGCTGCACGAAGTCGTGCGGCGTGAGGAGCACCTGGCCGGCTACCAGCCCGTGCTCGGACAGGATCCCTCCGATCCGCTCCATGAGCTTGGGCTGACCGACGGCGGCGACGGCTTGGAGCGTGCCGATGTCGGTCGGGCGGCTCGGCATCGCGAGCGCGGGGAGCCCGGCGGCGATGGCTCCCGAGCACACGAGCACGAGCTCGTGGCCGGCGCGGTGCGTCGCCGCGAGCTCGCCGCAGAGCTTGAGGACGGCGCCGTCGTCGAGCTCACCGCCCTCGCTCGTGATCGACGACGACCCGACCTTGACGACGACCTTGACCGGACGCGTGCCCGCTCCCGCCATCAGCCGAAGCCCTCGACGTACTCGAGCTCTACGGGGCCGACGCGCACCGTGTCGCCCTCGCGCGCGCCGGCACGTGCGAGCGCGCGCTCGACGCCCATTCGCCGGAACCGGTCCTGCACGTATGCCACCGCCTCCGCGTTCGTGAGGTCGGCCATGGCGACGACCCGCTCGGCGGACTTGCCCGTCACGCGCCAGGCACCGTCGTCGTCGCGGACCACGGAGAAGCCCTGCTCGACCGGGCGCAGCACGACGAACGGCTCGCGCTCGGGCTCGGCGGCGCGGGCGTCGGCGACCATCGCACCGAGCGTCCCGACGAACTCGTCCAGGCCCTCGTGCGTGACCGCCGAGAGGCGGGGCCCGTCGAACTCGAACAGCTCGACGTCGGCCTTGCTGCCGATGACGAGGCGCGGCCGGTCGAGCAGATCGGGCCGGTAGCGACCCAACTCGTCGAGGAGCACCCGTTGCTGCTCGGAGGGATCCTCCTGCTCCGGGTCGTCGCCATCGAGCCGGGCGAGGTCGAGCAGCAACACGAGAACGCGGGCCCGCTCGATGTGGCGGAGAAACCGGTGACCGAGGCCCCGACCCTCGGCCGCGCCCTCGACGAGCCCGGGGATGTCGGCCAGCACGAACTCGCGACCGTGCGACCGCACCACCCCGAGGTGCGGCTCGAGGGTCGTGAACGGGTAGTCGGCGATCTTCGGTCGGGCGGCGCTGACGGCGGAGATGAGCGTCGACTTCCCCGAGTTGGGGAACCCCACGAGCGCGGCGTCGGCCATCAGGCTGAGCTCGAGCCGGAACCACTCTTCCTCGCCGTACTCCCCCTGCTCGGCGAAGCTCGGCGCCCGGCGCGCGTTCGACAGGAACCTCGCGTTCCCTCGGCCGCCCCGTCCGCCGCGCGCGGCGACGTAGCTGTCGCCGTGGCTCACCAGGTCGGCGACGACAGCGCCGTCACGCGTCTTGACCCTGGTGCCCTCGGGGACGGCCACGACGAGATCGTCGCCCGCGGCTCCGGTCCGGCGTTTGCCCGGACCCGTGGGTGCCGGAGGCGGCGCGGCGGTGCGGATGGTCCCGGAACGCGAGGAGCGACGCGACGTTGCGATCCGCTCGCAGGATGACGTCGCCGCCCTTGCCGCCGTCGCCGCCGTCGGGTCCGCCGCGGGGAACGTGCGCCTCGCGGCGGAAAGACATCGACCCCGCGCCGCCGTCCCCGCCCCGCACGTTGACCTGCGCCTCGTCGACGAACTGACTCACGAGGTAAGGATAGGGATGATGCGCATTCGTCCCCGTGGATTGGCGCGGTTTGAAGGGGCACCTGCGACAGGGGCCGGGGTTTCCCCGGCCCCGGAGAACGAATTCTGTTGGCTGGAGCACGTGCGCAAGCACGTGCGACCAGAGAGTCAGACGACGTCGACGAGCTTGCGGCCTCTGCGGTGGCCGAACCGGACGACGCCGTCGACGGTGGCGAACAGGGTGTCGTCGCCGCCGCGACGCACGTTGTCGCCGGGATGGAACCTGGTGCCGCGCTGGCGCACGATGATCGTGCCGGCGCGCACGTTCGTCCCGGTCGTGACCTTCACGCCCAGTCGCTGAGAGGCGGAATCGCGCCCGTTCCTCGAGGACGCGGCACCCTTCTTCTTCGACATGTCAGGAAACCTACGCCTTCTTTGCCGGCCGCTTCGTGGCCGACTTCTTCGTCGCTGGGGCCTTCTTCGCGGCCGGGGCTTTTTTCGCGGGCGCAGCCTTCTCGGCTGGCGCCTTCCTCGGAGCGCCGCCGGCCGAGATCCCCGTGATCTCGATCAGCGAATACCGCTGCCGGTGACCCCAGCGCTTCCGGTTGTTGGTCTTGGGCTTGTACGTGAACCCCGTGACCTTCGGCCCGCGGGCCTCGTCGACGACCCGGGCGCTCACCCGCGCCGCCTCGAGCTCCTTCGGCGTCGCGAGCACCCGGTCGCCGTCGACCACGAGCACGGGCGCCAGCTCGACCTCGCCGGCGGCGCCGAGCAGCTCGACCGCGAGCTGCTCGCCTTCCTCGACGCGGTACTGCTTGCCGCCGCTCTTGATCACTGCGTACATCTGCTCGCCCTCGGCGCGTCAGGTCGTCGGAGAGACCCGGGAACCGAGTCAGCCTATCCGACCGGTCATTGCAGGAGGGATTCGTCGACGAGGAAGCCGCGGCCCTGACACGTCGGGCAGGTCTGGCTGAACGTCTCGACCAGCCCCTCGGAGATGCGCTTCCGGGTCATCTCGACGAGACCGAGCTCCGAGATGTCGAACACCTGGGTCCGCGTCTTGTCGCGGGCGAGCGCGTCGCGGAACGCCCGGATGACGTCCTCGCGGTTCTTGCGGATCTCCATGTCGATGAAGTCGATCACGATGATCCCGCCGATGTCCCGGAGCCGCAGCTGCCGGGCGACCTCCTCGGCCGCTTCGAGGTTGTTGCGATACACCGTCTCCTCGAGGTTGGTGCGGCCGACGTTCTTCCCGGTGTTCACGTCGATCACGGTGAGCGCCTCGGTGCTCTCGACGATCAGAGAGCCTCCCGAGGGCAGCCACACCTTGCGGTCGAGCGCCTTGAGCAGCTGTTCCTGCACATGGAAGCGCTCGTACAGCGGGAGCCCTTCCTCCTCCGGGTCGTAGTACTCGACCCGCTCGGAGAGCTCGGGCGCGATCGAGTCGACGTAGCCGCGCACCTCCTCGTACAGGTCGCGGTCGTCGATGACGACGCCCCGGTACTCCTTGGTGAACTCCTCGCGGATCACGCGCACGACGAGCGTCGGCTCCTGGTAGACGAGCGACGGCGCCTTGGCGCGCGGCGGCGACCTTCGAGATCTGCTCCCACTGGGCACGCAGCCGCTCGACGTCCCGGCGGAGCTCGACGTCCGTCGCGCCCTCGGCCGCCGTCCGCACGATCAAGCCCGCGTCCGGTGGGCGCAGGCCTTCGAGCACTCGCCGGAGCCGCTTGCGCTCGTCGTCGGGGAGCCGCTTCGAGATCCCGTACGTCTCGGGCTGGCCCGGCACCATGACGACGAAGCGGCCCGCCAAGCTCACCTCCTGGGTGAGCCGGGCGCCCTTCGCCCCGATCGGGTTCTTCGTGACCTGGACGAGCACCGACTGACCGTTCTTGAGCAGCCGCTCGATCCGAGGGTGGCTCTCCTCGACGTCGTGGGGGTCGAAGGCGACGTCGCCGCGGTACAGGACGCCGTTCTTCGGGGTGCCGATGTCGATGAACGCCGCTTCCATCCCGGGCAGGACGTTCTGCACCTTGCCCAGGTAGATGTTGCCGTCGATCGCGGTGTCGTCGGGCTCGAGCGAGCCGACGTAGTGCTCGACGAGGCTGCGCCCTTCGAGCACGCCGATGTGCGTCGTGCGGTCGTCCCGCACGTGCACGGCCATCATGTAGCGCCCGGCCGGCCGCCCCTTGCGGGTCCGGCCCCGCCTCCGCTCGAGGGCGGTGTCGTCGAGCTCGTCGAGCGACACCGCCGCGCCGTCGCCGCCGAGGTCGGCGCGCACGGCTTCGGGCGCGGTCTTCGCGCCGGTGCCGGTACCGCCGCCGGTGTCGCCGCCGCGGGCGCGACCGCGTCCGCGCCCGCCTCGACGGCGACGGCGCTTCCGAGTCGCGGTTCCGTCGCCGCTCCGGGTCGGCGTGGCGTCGCCGCTCGGAGGTGCGGGTCGGGTGTCGCCGATCTTCGGCTTCGCGGACGATGAGGCGTCGGCGCCGGTCACCGCGCCGGGTTCAGCGTCCTCGAGACCCGCCTCGACGCGTGCGTCGGCGGCGACGTCCTCCGTCGTCAGACCGCGGTCGGCGGCGGCGTCGGTGTAGTCCTCACCCGCCTCGGCGGGATCCTTGGCCGCAGCGCCGTCGGGCGCGGCCGCCGTCTTGGTGGGCTTCCGGCGGTTGCGACCGCCGCGCGACCCGCGCCGCCGGCGGCGCCTCGGTGTGCCTCCGCCGGAGCCGGTGCGGCCGTCGCCGCTTGCTCGCTTCGGAGATTCAGGCTGGTTGCCGGCTGCCTCGGCCGGCGCAGTGTTCGCGTTGTGTTCGCCGGAGGCCGGGCGGGCCTCCGTCGGTGTGTCGTCGGACATGGAATCCTTCTCTCATGACGCGCGTGCCTCCAGCACGCGGCGAGCGCGCGTCGGCTTCGAGCGGCTCCAGCCGCGCGCCGCCGCGCTCGATCCATTGCTTCGTACGCAGCACCCGGCGGTCGACGAGGTCACCGTCGATCGCGGTGAGCACCTCGGCAGGCCGGGTGCCGCGCGGTTGGGTTGACAGTTCGAGGTCGAGGACCGGGCCGAGATCGTCGGCGTCCGTGACGGCCATAGTTCGCACGATAGACCGGAGGTCCTCGGTGACCTCGTGACCCTTCCGGGTCCGGGTGACGGGAAGCGCCGGGCGAGCGAGGACACGGTCGACCGCGGCCCCCAGCTCGTCGACGCCGACCCGCTCGTCGTCGGGGCCCGTGACGGTGACGCGGTACGCCACGGCGGTGACCGCTTCCTGCAACGCGGGCGCCCGGTCGGCCAGCGCGACCGTGCCGCTCACGTCGATCCCGGCCGGCAACGCATCCGACACCCGCCGGGCGAGCGAGTCGAGCGGCACCTCGTCGACGAGCTGCACGTCGAGGTACTCGGCGTCGCTCTCGTGCCCCACGGACAGGGCGAGCCCGAAGCTCACCTTGGGCCGGGGCGCAAAGCCCTGGGTGAAGGCGAGCGGGAGCTGCTCGATGCGGAACGCGCGCTCGAACGCCCGCGCCACATCACGGTGGGAGATGAACCGCACCTTGCCTCGCTTGGCGAAACGGATGCGGACGGGGAACCCCGCGTCACCGCGCACTGGACGCCGCCTTCTCCCGCACGCCGAGGAACTCGACAGGGGTGTCGCCGCCGCGGCTGAGGTCCTGGCCGGTCCCCTGGCTCCCGCCTGCCGGCGCGACGGGCGAGGCGACGACGTGCTCGAGCGCGTAGTCGGTGCACACGCCGCAGTCGTAACACGGTGTCCACCGGCAGTCCGGAAGGCCGTGCTCGTGCAGCGCGGCCTGCCAGTCCTGCCAGAGGAAATCGCGATGCAACCCGGCCGAGATGTGGTCCCACGGCAGGATCTCATCGGACGTGCGGTGCCGTGTCACATACCAGTCGGCGTCGAGACCTTCGGCTGCCATCGCGTCGAGCCAGCGGCCGAGCTCGAAGCGCTCGCTCCACTCCTGGAACGTCCCGCCGTCCCGCCAGACGCGTTCGATGACACGACCGACGCGCCGGTCGCCCCGGCTCGCGATCCCCTCGACGAACGTCGCCGCCGGGTCGTGCCAGCGGAGCTGCACGCCGGACTTGCGCACTGCGCCGCGCAGCAGTCCGATCTTGCGCCCGAGCTCGTCGACGCTGTTCTGGCCGAACCACTGGAACGGTGTGTGCGGCTTGGGCACGAAACCGCCGACCGACGCCGTGCAGCTGGCCTGCTTCGTGTACTTGCGACCGATCTTGACGACGTTGCGCGCCAAGTCGGCGATCCCCCGCGTGTCTTCGTCCATCTCGGTCGGCACGCCGGCGAGGAAGTACAGCTTCACGCGCCGCCAGCCCTGCGAGTACGCGCCCTCGACCGCGGCGTACAGGTCGTCCTCGGTGATGAGCTTGTTGAGGACCTGCCGGATCCGCCACGTGCCGCCTTCGGGCGCGAACGTGAGCCCCGTCCGGCGGACCTTCTGGATCTCGCTGGCGATGCCGACGGTGAACGCGTCGACGCGCAAGGACGGCAGCGACAGGCTCACGCACCCGGAGCCTTCCTGCTCGTTGACGAGATCGGCGACGAGCCCGTCGACGCCCGAGAAGTCGGCACTCGAGAGCGACGTCAGCGCCACCTCGTCGTAGCCGGTGCGCCGCAGCCCGTCCTGCACCATCGTGCGCACCTGCTCCTCGGGCCGCTCCCGGACGGGTCGGGTGATCATGCCCGCCTGGCAGAACCGGCATCCCCGCGTGCAGCCCCGGAAGATCTCGACGTTGAGGCGATCGTGGACGACCTCGACCAGCGGCACCAGCTGCTGCTTCGGGTACGGCCACTCGGCGAGGTCGGCGACGGTGCGCTTGTCGACCCGGGCGGGCACCTCGTCGAAGCGAGGCCGCACCTCCCGGATGAACGGCCCGTCGTACTCGACGTCGTACATGGCGGGGACGTACACACCCGGGATCGTCGCCAGCTCGCGCAGGACACCCTCGCGGGTCGTGCGACCGGCGCGCTTCCACGCCCCGATCACCTCGCTCATCTCGCCGACGGCCTCCTCGCCGTCGCCGATGACGAAGGCGTCGACGAAGTCCGCCATGGGCTCGGGGTTGAACGTGCAGTGGCCGCCGGCGACGACGAGCGGGGCGTCCGGTGCTCGGCGCTCGCTCCGGACGGGCACGCCGGCGAGGTCGAGGCAGTTCAGGAGGTTCGTGTACACGAGCTCGGCGGAGAGGTTGAAGGCGATGACGTCGAAGTCGCCGGCCGGACGGTGGGTCTCGACCGAGAACAGCGGCACGCGGTGGCGGCGGAGCTCCGCCTCCAGGTCGACCCAGGGCGCGTACGCCCGCTCGGCGGCGGCATCGTCGCGTTCGTTCAGGATCTCGTAGAGGATCTGCAGGCCCTGGTTGGGGAGCCCCACCTCGTACGTATCGGGGTACACGAGGAGCCAGGACGCGTCGCCGGGCCGGTGGGCCGGCGCCGCTGCCCCTCGTTCCATTCCGATGTACCGAGCTGGTTTCTCGACCCTGGCCAGGAGCGGCTCGATCCGCGGCCACAGGCTGGACATCTGGAACCCCAGTGTACCGGATGGACGGCGGATCCCCCTTGGGAGCTACCGGAACCGGCGCATGGAGACGTTGGCGACCAGGGCGACGCAGGCGAACGCGGTGACCGTGCTCGAGCCCCCGTAGCTCATGAACGGCAACGGGATGCCCGTGACGGGCATGATCCCCATGGTCATCCCCATGTTCTCGAAGATCTGGAACACGAACATGGCCAGCACGCCGACGCAGACGAGCGTGCCGAAGAAGTCACGGGCGAAGAGGGCGGCTCGCCACGTCCGCCAGACCACGATCGCGAACAGCGCCAGGAGCGCCGCTCCGCCGAGGAAGCCGAACTCCTCCCCGACGGCGGTGAAGATGAAGTCGGTGTGTTGCTCGGGAACGAACCCGCCGGCGGTCTGCGAGCCGTCGCCGAAGCCGCGCCCGGTCACGCCGCCGTTGCCGATCGCGTTCTTCGACTGGTCGGTGTTGTAGGTCGTGTTCCGCGCGTCCGCGCCTTGGCTCACGAAGCTCGTGAGCCGGTCGACCTGGTATTGCTGCAACAGACCCACGTTCACGACCGCGATGACGAACGTCACTCCGAGCAACGCGAGGACGACCAGGTGCCGGACGCTGACGCCGGCCACGGCAAGCAGCGTGATCACGACGAGTCCGAGCACCATGGCAGTCCCGAAGTCGGGCTGGAGCATGACGAGGCCGATCGGGACGGCCGCCAGCGCGATGGTCACGGTCAGGCGCCACGGGTTCATCTCACCGCGATGCTCGTTGGCGTAGCCGGCCAACGCGATGATGATCCCGAACTTCACCAGCTCCGACGGCTGGAGCTGGAAGCCGCCGGGCAGCTGGAACCACGCCTGGGACCCGCGGGCGTTCGACCCGAGCGGTGAGAGCACGGCGAGCAGGCCCACCACCGTGGCGACGTACGCGAACGCCGAGTAGTCGCGCAGCTTCCGGTAATCGATCGCGAGCAACAGCGCCATCACGACGAGCCCGACGAGGATCGCGATGCCCTGGCGCTTCACGAAATAGAGCTCGTCGACCCCCTCGAGTCGCAAGCGCTCGCGGGTCGACGAGTAGATCATCAGCATGCCGAGCACGCTGATGGCGAGCGTGGCGCCGATGAGCCACGGGTCGAGGTCACGCAGCAACGACATGTCGAAGGGCGACCGCCGCGTGCCGAGAGCGCGCCCGGTGTCAGGCGCGCTGCGCGGCAAGCGCGTGCCCGTCTGCGGGATCGTTGCCATCAGCGCATCAGTCCTGGATGTCCGGCGGCCGCACCTGCACGGTCGCCGCGTTCGCGTTGCCGTTGATTCCTTCGAAGATCCGGGCAACGACCGGCGCTGCGACGGATGCGCCGAAGCCGCCCTCCTCGATCACTGCCGTCACGACGTACTGCGGCTGGTCGGGCGGCGAGATGCCGACGAACAATGACGTGTCCTGCTTGCCGGTGTTCTGGGCGGTGCCCGTCTTGCCTGCGATGGTGGGGCCGCCGATGCCGCGGAACGCGGCGTACGCGGTTCCGTCGCCGCTCGTCGTCGCGCCGACCAATCCGTCCATGATGATCTGACGATTCTGGGGCGTGAGGCCGGTCGTGCCGACGGGCTGTGGTGGGAGGTCGCGGATCACCGGCTGGGGCTGGTCGAGGCCCGTGCCCGGCTCGAGCACGGCGCTCGCGAGCCGCGGCGTGAAGAGCGTCCCGCCGTTCGCGAACGCGGCGTACCCGCTGGCGAGCTGGAGCGGCGTGACGAGAAGGTCGCCCTGTCCGACCGCGAGGTTCACATTGTCGCCAGGCAGCCACAACGACCGCTCGCGCTTCTGACGCGGGTCGGGCTCGTTCTGGTTGAACTTTTCCTTCCAGAGTTGGTCCGGCACGCGACCCCCGGCCTCGTCGCGCAGCCCGACGCCCGTCGGCCGGTCGAAGCCGTACGTCTTGGCCGTGTCCTGGATCGCGTATCCCTTGCCGATCTCGTCGTCGGCGACGGCTTTGTCCCCGTCCTTGTTCTTCAGCCAGTTGTTGTATTGCTGCCACATGTTCCGGCCGACGTTGTAGAAGTACGTGTCGCTCGACACCGTGAGCGCGCTGGGCAAGTTCACTGTGCCGTGCGGGGTCTTCCCCGCGTTGCAGCGCTGCTCGTCGCCGATGTTGAGACATCCCTGGTCGGAGAAGCCTGCGTTCGGGTCGATCTGCCCCGTCTGCAGACCCGCGATCGCGGTGAAGGGCTTGAACGTCGACCCCGGCGCATACAGGCCCTGCGTGGCGCGGTTCACGAGCGGGAAGTTGCTCTCCGGCCGGTTGAGCTGCTGGAACTCCTCGGGCGTGATGCCGGCGGCGAACTGGCGCGGGTCGTACGTCGGGTTCGACGCCATGGCGACGACCGAGCCGTCGTTCGGATCGAGCGCGACCACGGCGCCGGCGCCCGCCCGGTAGTTCGCGAAGCGCTGCTTCTCGTTCTGGTCGCGCAACGCTGCGTGCGCCGTCCATCCCCTGCGCCAGCGACTGCTCCGCCATGCGCTGGATGTCGACGTCCAGGGTCAGCTTGACGTCCTTGCCGGGAACCGCCTTCCGATCCACGATCGTCCGCACGACCCGACCCTGGCTGTCGACCTCGACCTTGAGCCTGCGCGGCGTGCCGCGCAGCACGTCCTCGAAGGTCTGCTCGACGCCGTCCTTGCCGATGAGATCGCCCTGCCGGTAGCCGTCCTTCTCGCGCGTCTTGAGCTCGTCGGCGTTGATCTCGGACACGTACCCGATCAGGTTGGCCGCGACGGGCCCGTCCGGATAGGCGCGCACGGCGGTCCTCTCGACCTTCACGCCCGGGAATTCGATCTCGCGCTCCTCGAGGTACGTCCGAACGTCCGGTGGGATGCCGGTGGCGATGGGGACCGGTGCGAACGGGGATGCGCGTCGGGTCGTCGATCCGCTTCGCGATCTCGGCCGCGGTGACACCGAGGACCCCGGCGAGCCGTCCGACGACCAGCTTGCGCTCGGCCGCGGTCATCTGCTTGTGCCGGTCGAAGGTGACCACGTCGACGGGCTCGTTGTCGACGATCGGCTTGCCGTTGCGGTCGAGGATGCGCCCCCGCAGCGCGGGCTCGTAGACGATCCGGGTGCGGTTGCTGGTGGCGGCGGCGGCGTAGTTGGTGTCGGAGGCCACCTGGAGGAACCAGAGCCGGGCGAAGAGCGCGCTGAAGAGGAACATGACGATGACGCCGATGACGGTGAGCCGGGCCCGGCTGCCCTCGATCACAAGTACTGCGCGCTCCGCCCCGAGGCGATGAACCGATCGGAGCCCCATCCTCCCATGGGACTACCGGCCGACCGCGGCACTCCCCGACCAGCTTTGGACTTCGCGCCCGGCGCGCGGGTCGCCCACCGGGCGATGGGGAACGCGGCGAACGCGAGCAGCGCGTCGTACAGCGCTGGCCATGAGGATGACCCGCACACTGCTGAGCGCGAGCAGCTGGTCCTGACCCGCGAGCGCGGCGATCGCGACGAACAGCACTCCGCCGGCGAGCCCGCCCAGCGCGCCCATGACCGGCGCGACCCATCGCGACGAGCGCACGAGCCCGCCTTGCACGACCCCGACGCCGTAGCCCACGAGCGAGAACGACAACGCCGACACGCCGAGGGGCGTGCTGAGGAACACGTCGACGGCCAAGCCGGTCAGGAAACCGAAGGCCGCCCCCCGCTCCGGCCCGAGATAGAACGCCACCGCGACGGTCAGGACGAGGCCGAGGTCGGGCATGACGCCGAAGACCCGCAACCCGGCCGAGAAGAGCGTCGTCTGGAGCACGACCACCGCGAGGATCAGCAGGGCGAGCCGCAGGCGCGGCAGCCACGTCACCGTCGGCCCCTTGCGTGTCGACTCATCGTCCCGGCGGAGGCCGGAGCACCTTGACGTAGTCGAGGTGCGAGAAGTCGACCAACGGCTTGACGAGAACGTCTTGCTGGAGGTCACCCGGTGCCTTCGTGACCTTGCTCACGGTGCCGATCGGGATGGCGGCCGGGAAGGGACTGTTCTGCTGGCCCGAGGTGTACACGACCTCGCCCTTGGTCACGTCGGCGTTGGGATCGACGAAGTCGACGTGCAGGGTGTCGCTGTCGCCTCTCCCCTTCACCACGCCGGGCGTGCTGCTCTTCTCGATCCGCACCCCGACACCCGACTCGGGGTCCTTGACAAGGAGCACCGTGGCCCGGTCGCGCGAGACCGCGAGCACGCGCCCGACGAGCCCCGCGCCCGTCACGACCGGCATGTCGACGCCCACGCCGTCGGTCTCGCCTTTGCCGATCTGCACCGTGAACTCGAAGTTGCTCGGCGCGCCCTCGACGACCTGCGCGGCGATCGCGTCGGCGTTCTCCACGAACGGCAGGTCCAGAAGCTTCTTCAAGTCCTTGTTCTCCTGGGTCGCGGCGCGAGCGGCCGCCTCCTGCCCACGGGCGGCGTCGAGGCGGCGACGCAGCTGCGCGTTCTCGTGCTTCAACGACGCGGCGCTCGTGACGCCGTCGATCCAGTCGCCGACCGGCGAGAACACCGTGTCGAACGCGCCCGCGATCGGGTTGACCACGTCGTGCGCGCCGCCGCGCAGCGCCGAGATCGGACCCGAGCCGCGCACGTCGAGCGTGATGAGGGTGACCGCGGTGAGCACGATCAGCGCCAGGATCGTGCGCCGTCGGTTCGCAGGCTGGTACACGACCACCGGTCCGCTCGTTCCCCTCTCTCGCATTCTGTTCGGGTTTCAGCCGCCGGCTCTTCGCCGGTCCAGGCGAGCGCCCGCCCCCCGTTCGTTCAGTGGTGTCGCGATGCGAGCAGAACTTCCTTGAGCACTTCGAACTCCTCGAGGCACTGCCCCGAGCCGAGCACGACGGTGTACAGCGGATTCTTCGCCCGCCGGACGGGCATCCCCGTCTCCGTCGCCAGCCGGGCGTCGAGCCCGTGCAGCAGCGAGCCGCCACCGGTGATGACGATGCCCTTCTCCATCATGTCGGCAGCGAGCTCGGGCGGCGTCCGGTCGAGCGTGTACTTGATGGCGTCACAGATGGCTTGCACGGGCTCCTCGATGGCCTCCCGCAGCTCAACCGTGGACACGACGATCGTCTTCGGCAACCCGGTCACGAGGTCGCGTCCGCGGACCTCCGCGTAGAGCTCCTCCTTGAGCGGCCACGCACTCGCGAGCTGGGTCTTGATGTCCTCGGCCGTGCGCTCGCCGAGCGCGAGCGAGTACTCCTTCTTGCAGAAGCTCATCAGCGCTTGGTCGATCTCGTCCCCCGCGACGCGTATCGACTCGCTGGCGACGATCCCACCGAGCGAGATGACCGCGACCTCCGTGGTGCCGCCACCGATGTCGACGACCATGTTGCCGCTGGGCTCGTGCACGGGCAGGCCGGCGCCGATCGCGGCGGCCATGGGCTCCTCGATGATGTAGGCGGGCTTGCGGGCGCCGGCGTACTCGGCCGCCTCCTGCACGGCGCGCTGTTCGACGCCGGTGATGCCCGACGGGACGCAGATCACCATCCGCGGCTTCGCCCATCGCCGGTGGTGCACCCGCTCGATGAAGTAGCGGAGCATCTTCTCGCAGATGTCGAAGTCGGCGATCACGCCGTCCTTCAACGGCCGGATGGCCTCGATGTGGGCGGGCGTGCGCCCGACCATCCGCTTCGCCTCCGTGCCGACCGCCAGGGGCTGGTTGTCCCTGGTGTTGACCGCGACCACCGACGGCTCGTTGAGGACGATGCCCTTGCCCCGCACGTAGACCACGGTGTTGGCGGTGCCGAGGTCGACCGCCATGTCGTTCCCGACGACGGAGGACAGCCACGGCCGGTTCGACAGCCGGTCGAAGCTACCGATGGCGCGGCGGCCTGCCGGGGGCGATTGGAGACGGCGATGGAGTGCGCGTTCATGCCGAGGTCGGGGAAGAACAGCGCGATCTCCCGCTCGGCGGACTCGGGCCCGTCCGAGCCGTGCACGAGGTTCTCGCCCGTCTCGAGCGCGAGGTCACCGCGGATCGTGCCGGGCGCGGCTTCGCGCGGGTTCGTCGCGCCCATCACCGTCCGCACGACCTTCCACGTGTCCGGCCCACCGGCGACGACCATCGCGACGATCGGGCCGCGCGTGATGAACGTCACGAGGTCGTCGAAGAACGGCTTGCCGTCGTGCTCGGCGTAGTGGACCGTCGCGAGCTCGACGTCGATATTGCGCAGGTCCATCGCCACGATCGTGAGGCCGCGCCGCTCGAGGCGGCCGACGATCTCGCCGACCAGGCCACGCTCGACCGCGTCGGGCTTGCAGAGGAACAGCGTGCGATCACTCATCGGCGGCCGACCCTAGTGCGACGGCGCCCGTCGGTATCACTCGCCGTGCACGAGCGCGTGGCGGGCGGCGCCGACCGTGTACAGCGAGCCGGTCACGACGATCTGCGCGTCCTCGCCGTCACCGCCCGAGCTCGGGCCACGGCGTCGTCGACCGTGTCGAACGTCTCGATGCGGGCCGGGATCGACTCCGACGTCGGCGCCGGCGGCGGCGACCGACGGCAGGGTCGAGCGCACGCGGGCTCGGCGGCCGGCAGCACAGGAGCCGCGCCGCGTGCTTCGCGTCCAGCGCGTCGAGCATCTCGTGGGGCTCCTTCTCGCGCAGCAGACCGATCACCAGCGTGCGTGGTGACTCGGGGAACTCCTCGGTCAACGCCGCCTGCAGCGCGTGGGCGCCGGCGACGTTGTGCGCGCCGTCCAGGAGCACGAGCGGCTGATGGCCGAGGACCTCGAGCCGGCCGGGTGACCGCACGGCGCGGAACGCGTCCGCCACGACCTCCTCCGACACGGGACGGCCGAGGAAGCACTCGGCGGCGGTCAGAGCCGCCGCTGCGTTGTCGGCCTGGTACGCGCCGTGGAGCGGCAGGTACACGCCGTCGTACCGGCCGTTCGGCGTGAACAGGTCGGCGACGCGCCCGCCGTGCGCGGGGCGATTCGCCGTCACCCCGAAATTGTCGTCTCGAGTGACGACCTCCGTCGCGCCGCGATCGAGGAACCGCGGGACCAGAGCCGGATCGGTCTCGCCCAGCACCAGGGTCGACCCGGGCTTGACGATGCCGGCCTTGTCGGTCGCGATCTGCTCGCGGGTCGGGCCGAGGTACTCGACGTGGTCGACGCTCACGTTCGTGACGACCGCGATGCGCCCGTCGACGACGTTCGTCGCGTCCCACGTGCCGCCCACGCCGACCTCGATCGACCGCGACGTCCACCGCGACGTCGGAGAACCACGAGAGCGCGGCGGCGGTGAGGATCTCGAAGTAGCTCGGCCGGTCGGGAAGGTGCGCCTCGATGTCGGCGATGCCGGACAGGAGCTGAGCGAGCGTCGCGTCGTCGACCGGTTGCCCGTTCCATACGAGCCGCTCGTTGACCTCCTCGAGGTGCGGGCTCGTGTACGTGCCGACCGAGAGGCCCGACGCCTCGAGGAGCGCGGACGTCATGCGCGCAGCCGACGTCTTGCCGTTCGTGCCGGTCAGGTGGATCTCGGGGTACGACTCCTGCGGAGACCCGAGCAGCTCGACGAGCGCCCGGATGCGGTCGAGCGTCGGCGCGGTCGCGCGCCGGTCCGCGCCGGGCGGGAGCCCCGTCGACTCGAGGTTGACGTGGGCGTCGAGCCAGGCCCGGGCGGCGCCGATGTCCAAGTCAGGCCGCGTCTTCGGTGAGATCGACCTCGACCGCGAACTCGTCGCCTTGGACGAGGTCCATGTCGCCGCACGCAGCCGGCCTTGTGCACGTCGGTCGAGCGCAGCGCCGGAGCGCGCCGAGCCGTTCGGCCGTGTCGCGCACGAGGGCCCGATCGACCTCGGCGCGTAGCGACTTCTGCCGTGACGTCTTGGCCTTGCGGATCTCCCCGAGCACGTCGGCGGCAACGCGGTAGGTGCAGTCGATCCGCATCGCCGATCTCCGCGAGCAGCGGGGGCCGCGTCAGGCCACGCAGATCGGTGGATCGAGCCGTCCTGCCACCACGACCACACCTCTTCGGTGACGAACGGCAGGTGCGGCGCGAACAGCCGCAACAGCGTGGCGAGCGCCAGCTCCGAGCGTGCGGCGGGCCGAACGGGCACCGCCCTCGTCGCCCGCGCCGTAGGCGCGCTGCTTCACGAGCTCGAGGTAGTCGTCGCAAAAGCCCCAGAAGAAGCGCTCGGTCCGCTCCAGTGCGCGCGAATAGTCGTAACCCTCGAACGCGCCGGTGGCTTCCTCGACGAGATCCGCGAGCGATCGGAGCATCGACCGGTCGAGCGGCTCGGTCACCTCGCCCGCGGCGTCGTCGCCGATCACCCCGAGCGCGAACTTCGACGCGTTCAGGATCTTGATCGCAAGCCGGCGGCCGACCTTGATCTGGCCCTCGTCGATGGCGGTGTCGACGCCCGGCCGGCCGTTCTGCGCCCAGTAGCGCACGGCGTCGGAGCCGAACCGGTCGAAGTACTCGACCGGCGTGACGACGTTGCCCTTCGACTTCGACATCTTCTTGCGGTCGGGGTCGAGGATCCAGCCGTTGATCGTCGTATCGCTCCACGGCAGCGTGCCGTGCTCGTAATGCGAGCGCAGCAGCGTGGCGAACAGCCACGTGCGGATGATGTCGCCGCCCTGGGGCCGCAGGTCCATCGGGAACGTGCGGGAGAAGAGGTCAGGGTCCTCTTCCCATCGCGTCCCGATCTGGGGTGTGAGCGACGATGTCGCCCACGTGTCCATCACGTCGGTGTCACCAACGAACCCTCCGGGCTTCCCGCGCTGGTCGTCGTCGTAGCCGTCGGGCACGTCGTTCGACGGGTCGACGGGGAACTGGTCCTCGGGCGCGAGAAGCGGCCGGGCGTGGTCGACCTCGCCGTCGTCGCCGATCGGGTACCAGACCGGGAACGGCACGCCGAAGAACCGCTGGCGGCTGATGAGCCAGTCGGTGTTGAGCCCCTCGACCCAGCTCTCGTAGCGCGCCCGCATGTGCGGCGGGTGCCAGTGCAGCTCCCGACCCCGCTCGAGCAGCACGGCGCGCAGCTCCGGGTCGTCGGCGCCGTTGCGGATGTACCACTGGCGGGTCGTGACGATCTCGAGCGGCCGCGAGCCTCGCTCGTAGAACTTCACCGGGTGCGTGATCGGCGCCGGCTCTCCTTCGAGGCGCCCCGCGTCGCGCAGGAGGTCGACGACGCGCGCCCGCGCCTGCTTGACGGTCTTCCCGCCGAGCTCGCGGTAGCGCGCGTCGGCATCGGGGTCGCGTCGCCTCCCAGTCCGGCGGGTCCGGCGACGAGCCGTCCGTCGCGACCCATCACGCTCCGGGTCGGCAGGCGCAGCTCGCGCCACCAGACGACGTCGGTGACGTCGCCGAACGTGCAGATCATCGCGATGCCGGTCCCCTTCTCGGGGTCCGCCAGATGATGGGCGACCACCGGCACCCGCACACCGAACAGCGGTGTGGTCACCTCGTCGCCGAAGCGGTCGCGGAACCGAGCGTCGTCGGGATGCGCGACCAGCGCCACGCACGCCGGGATCAGCTCCGGCCGGGTCGTCTCGATGACGATGTCGGACTCGCCGTCGACCCCGCCGAAACGCAACCGGTGCGTCGCCCCCGGCTGCTCGCGGTCTTCGAGCTCCGCCTGCGCGACGGCAGTGCGGTCGTCGACGTCCCACAACGTGGGCGCCTCCGCCTGGTACGCCTCGCCCCGGGCCAGGTTCCGGAGGAACGCGCGCTGCGAGACGCGCTGGGCGCCCTCACCGATCGTCGTGTAGATCAACGTCCAGTCGACCGACAGCCCGAGCCGCCGCCACAGCTCCTCGAACGCCTGCTCGTCGATTCCGTCAGCCGCTCGCACAGCTCCACGAAGTTCGGCCTCGACACCGGCACCGCGTCCTTGCCCGGCTTCTCCGGCGGCACAAAATCCGGGTCGTACGCCAGCGACGGGTCGCACCGCACCCCGAAGTAGTTCTGCACCCGCCGCTCGGTGGCGAGCCCGTTGTCGTCCCACCCCATCGGGTAGAAGACCTCGGCGCCGCGCATGCGCCGGTACCGGACGATCGAATCCGTCTGCGCGTACCCGAACACCGACCCCATGTGCAGCGACCCGCTGACGGTCGGGGGCGGCGTGTCGATCGAGTAGATCTCGTCCCGCGCCTTCGTCCGGTCGAACCGGTACGTCCCGTCGGCCTCCCACCGCTCGCTCCACCGCGCTTCGAGCCCGTCGAGGCTCGGCTTCTCCGGGACGCGGGTCATGCGCCGCAGTCTACGGACATGCGTATCTGAGGGACGTCTGGCGTCCTTCAGATACGCACGACGAGCGTCAGGCGGTGCGGCGCGTCCCGGTCTCGGTGGTGACGAGCGTCGGCGTGACGCGCTCGAGGACGACGGTGCGGTCGATCACGCACTGGGCGATGTCGGAGCGGCTCGGGAGGTCGTACATCACCTCGAGGAGCACCTCTTCGAGGATCGCTCTCAGGCCGCGGGCGCCCGTCCCGCGTTTGAGCGCCTCCTCGCCGACGGCTTCGAGCGCGTCGTCGGCGAAGACGAGGTCGACGTCGTCGAACTGGAAGAACTTCTGGTACTGCTTCAGCAGCGCGTTCTTCGGCTCGACGAGAATGCGGATGAGCGCCTCCTGGTCGAGGCTGTGCACGGCGCCGATGACGGGCAGGCGGCCGACGAACTCGGGGATCAACCCGAACTTCAGCAGGTCCTCGGGGAGCACCCCGGCGAGGATCTTGCCGAGGTCCTTCTCGTCGGCCTTGCGGATGTCGGCGCCGAAGCCGACGCCGTGGTTGCCGACGCGGCTCTCGATGATCTTGTCGATGCCCGCGAACGCGCCGCCGCAGATGAACAGGATGTTCGTCGTGTCGATCTGGATGAACTCCTGGTGCGGGTGCTTGCGCCCGCCCTGGGGCGGCACCGACGCCGTCGTTCCCTCGAGGATCTTCAGCAGCGCCTGCTGCACGCCCTCGCCCGAGACGTCACGCGTGATCGAGGGGTTCTCGGCCTTCCGCGCGATCTTGTCGATCTCGTCGATGTAGATGATGCCCGGTCTCGGCCTTCTTGACGTCGTAGTCGGCGGCCTGGATCAGCTTGAGCAGGATGTTCTCGACGTCCTCGCCGACGTAGCCTGCTTCCGTCAACGCAGTCGCGTCCGCGATCGCGAACGGAACCTTCAGCAAGCGGGCCAGCGTCTGCGCGAGCAGCGTCTTCCCGCACCCGGTCGGGCCGATGAGCAGGATGTTGCTCTTCTGCAGCTCGACGTCGGGGTCGCCGTACGCGCCGGCCTGCACGCGCTTGTAGTGGTTGTAGACGGCGACCGACAGGATCTTCTTGGCCTGCTCCTGCCCGATGACGTAGTCGTTCAGGTACTCGTAGATCTCACGGGGCTTGGGGAGGTCGTCGAACTTGACCTCGGTGCTCTGCGAGAGCTC
Source organism: uncultured Actinomycetes bacterium (assembly GCA_963747195.1). GTDB lineage: Bacteria > Actinomycetota > Acidimicrobiia > IMCC26256 > JACDBD01 > JALZAA01. The sequence goes on along the minus strand of CAVVDV010000002.1, from coordinate 878,710 downwards.
CTCTTCGATGATCTCGTTGCAGAGGTCGATGCACTCGTCGCAGATGTACACACCGGGACCGGCGATGAGCTTCTTGACCTGCTTCTGGCTCTTCCCGCAGAACGAGCACTTCAGCAGGTCGCCACCGTCACCGAACTTCGCCACGACGTCTCCTCGCTCCCCCGCCGGTCCGGCGACGCCCTAGCTCACCCCGGCGGCGGTCGCCACCGATGCGAGCTCCCGATTGCTGATCACTTCGTCGACGATTCCGTAGTCCTGCGCCTCCACCGCGCTCATGATGAAGTCGCGGTCGGTGTCATGGGCGACCTTCTCGACGGGCTGGCCCGTGTGGTGCGCCATGATCTCGTCGAGGAGCTCGCGCATCCGGATGATCTCCTTGGCCTGGATCTCGATGTCGACGGCCTGGCCGGACGCGCCACCGTGCGGCTGGTGGATCAGGATCCGGGCGTGCGGGAGGGCGTAGCGCTTGCCCTTTGCTCCCGCGGTGAGCAGCACCGCCGCCGCCGACGCGGCCTGCCCGACACAGATGGTCTGCACGTCGGGCTTGATGTACTGCATCGTGTCGTAGATCGCGAACAGCGCCGTGATCTCACCGCCCGGCGAGTTGACGTACACCGAGATGTCCTTGTCGGGATCCTCGCTCTCGAGGTGCAGCAACTGGGCGATCATCAGGTTCGAGATCGTGTCGTCGATCGGCGTGCCGAGGAAGATGATGCGTTCCTTCAGCAGCCGCGAGTAGATGTCGAAAGCACGCTCGCCGCGGTTGGTCTGCTCGATGACCGTGGGGACGAGGTAGTTGCGGATGGGCTCGATCTCGCTCACGCCTGGGGCTCCTCTGTCTGCACCTTGGATGCTTGGTCCTCGGGTGCTTCGTCCTCGGATGATTGCTGGTCGGAGGCTGCCGGCTCGCCCTCCGGAACCTTCAGGTCCAGCGCGTTCCCGGCTTCGTCGACGACTTCGGCGTGGTCGACGAGGTACCGGAGCGTCTTCCCTCTGGCGATGTCCGAGCGTACCGCCTCCAGAATGCCCCTGCGTTCAAGATCGCGCCGGACCTTCTTGGGTTTCTCCTCCATGCGCTCGGCCAATCGTTCGACCTCGTCGTCGAGCTCCTCGTCGTTTGCGACGATGCCTTCCTGCGCCCCGACCGCGCGCAACGCGAGGTCGGCGCGCACCCCGCGCTCCGCCGCTTCGCGCACCTGCTGGACGAACGCCTGCTCCTCCGTGCCGGTCGCCTGCAGGTACTGCTGGATCGTCACCCCCTGCGCCTCGAGGCGATGCGCGATGTCGTGGAGGCGCTGCTCCATCTCTCTCTGCACCAACGCGTCGGACAGGTCGATCGTGACGAGATCGGCGGCGGCGTCGAGCACCTTGTCGCGCGCCGCCACCTGTGCCTGCACCTTGTTCACGAGCTCGAGCCGCTTGCGGATGTCGGCGCGCAACTCGTCGACCGTGTCGAACTCGCTCACCTCCGACGCCCATTCGTCGGTGACCTCGGGCAGGACCTTGCGCTTGGTCTCCTTGATGAGCACCTGGAACGAGACGTCATCCCCGGCGCGTTCGGCGAAGCGCTCGGGCAGCTTGTCGTTGAACTTCAGGATGTCGCCCGGGCGCTTCCCGGTCAGCTCCTCGTCGAGCTTCGGGACGAGCATGCCCGAGCCGACCTCGTACAGATAGTCGGTGGCGGTGAGGGCGTCGATGGCCTCGTCGTGGACGTAGCCCTTGATGTCGATCTCGGCGAAGTTGCCTTCGGCGAGCGGACGGGAGGAGTCCTCGAGGTCGGCGAACCGGTCGCGCAGCGCGTCGAGCTGCGTGTCGACGATCTCGTCGGTGACGGCCGGAGTGGGCACCTCCACCCGCAGGCCCAGGTAGTCCTGCAGCTCGACCACAGGACGCACCTCGACGACAGCGTCGAACTCGACGTCGCCGCTCTCCTCTCCCGCGGTGATGTCGATGTCGGGTGGGGCGATCGTGTCGAGGTCCTCCGACTGGATGGCGTCGGTGTAGTACCCGGGGAGGGAGTCCCGGAGCGCCTGGTCGCGGGCGACGTCGGAGCCGAGGCGGGCTTCGAGGAGCTGGCGGGGTGCCTTGCCGGGGCGAAAGCCCGGGATCTTGACCTCACCGGCGAGCTTGCGGAACGCGGCGTCGATCGCCCGCTCGAACTCCGAGGCGGGGATCGACACGTGGAGCTTCACCTTGTTCTCGGGAAGCTCCTCGACCGAAGTTGTCACGGGGGACATGGGGAGTGCGAGTGTACAGCCGCCCTTCGCGGGCTCTGTTGACTTCCGGTGGAGGGCCCGCGCTCCCCTACGCTGCGAACGCCGCGGCGGCGGCGGCTTTGCCGACCGGCGCCGCAACCCTCAGCGACTGGGGGCGGCAGAGAAGCCGAGTCGGAGCTTGCGACGACGACAGGGGGGCGATGGGCATCGACCGCGGGCTCACGCACGTGGCGCTTCCCGTCGCCGACATCGCAGCGAGCCTCGACTTCTACCGGCGTTTCGCCGAGATGGACGTGGTGCACCGGCGCCGCGACGAGCAGACCGGCGACGAGGTCGTATGGGTGAGCGACCGCACGCGGCCGTTCGTGGTCGTGCTGATCGAGCACGGCGCCGGCGGCGGGCTCACGGGTTTCTCGCACCTCGGGATCGGTTGCGAGACCCGGGCGGAGGTGGACCGGCGCTGCGGGCTCGCCCGGGACGAGGGCCGCACCGTTCTCGGCCCCCACGACTCCGGTCCCCCCGTCGGCTACTGGGCGTTCATCACCGATCCGGACGGCAACAACCTGGAGCTGTCCCACGGCCAGGAGGTCGGCCTCACGGTCGAGCAGGCTCCGCCGACGTGACCGGCTCCACCGGCAGGCGCACCCGGAACGTGGCGCCCGACCCGGGAGTCGTGTCGAGCTCGACCCGGCCGCCGTGCGCCTCGATGAGGGCCGCCACCACCGCCAGGCCGAGCCCCGTCCCGCCCCGGTCCCGGGCGCGCGACGGATCGGCCCGGTAGAAGCGCTCGAACACGCGGGCGGCGTCCTCCGCGTCCAGCCCGGGCCCCTGGTCGGCCACTTCGAGGATCGCGTCGTCGCCTTCCTTGCGCACCCGGACCGTGGTCCGTGTGCCCGGCGGTGTGTGGGTCCGCACGTTGGCGAGGAGGTTGTCGAGGATCTCGCGCAGCCGCATCCGGTCGCCGCTCACCTCGACCGGCTCGTCCGCCTCGATCGAGACGGGCCACTCGCCGCCGATCGTCTGCGCCGCCTCGACGGCCTCCCCGGCCAGGCCGACCAGCTCCACCGGGTGACGTTCGAGCGGCCGTCCCTCGTCGAGGCGCGTGAGGAGGAGCAGGTCCTCGATGAGAGCCTGCATCCGCGCCGTCTCGACCCGGATGCCTCGCAGCACGCCGCGCCAGGTCGGCCGGCCGCTGCTGCGCGCCCCGTTCGAACAGCTCGGCGTACGCGCCCACCGCGCTGACCGGCGTGCGCAGCTCGTGGGACGCGTCGGCGACGAAGCGCCGGAGGCGCTCCTCCGACGCCCGCTGCTTGCCGAACGCGTCCTCGATGCGTTCCAGCATCGTGTTCAGTGCCATGCCGAGCCGGCCGACCTCGGTGCGTTCGTCGGCTTGGGGGACGCGCAGGCTCAGCTCGCCGCCGGCGATGTTCGCCGCCGTGCTCTCGATGTTGCGCAGCGGCCGCAGGCCCACCCGTACCAGCCACAGGCCGAGCCCGACCGCGCCGAGGAGCACGGCGGCGGTGACGAGGATCTCGGTCCAGAGCAACCGGTGCAGCGTCGAGCTCACGTCGTTCAGTGGCAGCGCGACCATGAGCACCGAGTTGTCGGGCAGTCGCTCGGCTCGTACGCGGAACTGCCCATTTCCGCCGCGGGCGGAGTCGACCGTGAAGAAGGTCGCGCTTGCGTCGCTGCTCGAGCCGAGCCCCGATACTTGGTCGGGGAGGCGCGGCCGCGCCGTCGCGAACTCGCCCCGGGTCGACTGGCTCACGAGGGCCGAGCCGTCCGGGGCCCGCAGCTCGACGTAAGCGCCGGGCGCAGCTGACGCCAGCGCACCCGCGTCACCGCCGGGACTGCGATCCAGCGGCCCGAAGAGCGATTGGATCAGGGGACGGTGCGCCGCGGTGAGGCTCTCGTCGACGCGGTCGACGAGGAAAGAACGCAACGCCGTGTACGTGGCGATGTCGGCGACGACGAGACCGACGAGCGCAACGGCGGCGACAGCGATCAGGAGACGGGCCCGTAACGACAGCCTCACGGCCGCGCCCGCCTCAAGACTCCGGTTCTCGTAACGCGTATCCGACGAGCCGGATCGTCTGGATGAGCGGAGGACCGAGACGGTCGAGCTTCTTGCGCAGATAGCTCACGTACGTCTCGACGACGTTGGGGTTGCCGCCGAAGTCGTAGTGCCATACCGCGTCGAGGATCTGCGCCTTTGAGAGCACGCGCTTGGGGTTACGCATGAAGAAGCGCAGCAAGTTGAACTCGGTCGCCGTCAGCTGGAGCACGTCGTTCCCGCGCCAGACCTCGCGTGTGTCCTCGTCCATCACCAGGTCCGCGAAGCGCAGCGTGCTGTCACTCGCGGCTTCGCCGCGGGTACGGCGCAAGATGGCGTGCACACGCGCGACGACCTCCGCCAGCGTGAACGGTTTGGTGACGTAGTCGTCGCCGCCGGCGACCAGGCCCTCGACCCGGTTGGACGGCTCGTCCCGGGCGGTGAGGAAGAGCACCGGGACGTTCACCCCGTCCTGGCGCAGCCGCTTGAGGAGCGTCACCCCGTCGATGTCCGGGAGCATGATGTCGAGGACCACGAGATCTGGCCGCAGGTCGCTGACGATCTCGAGCGCGTCGTGTCCGCCGTGCACCTGCTCGACGTCGAAGCCCTCGTACCCGAGCGCGGTCGAGACCGCGTCGGTGATCGACGGCTCGTCGTCGACCACGACGATCCGTGCCCGACCGTTTACGTCTGAAGCCATCGAAAAGCCACCTGAGTTCACTGACGACGGTAATCCACGGCGTACGAGACGACGCGGCGTGTCGCCTACCGGCCGCCGCGCAGCCTGTCGATGATCGGCTTCGCCTGCGAGATCGGGATGACGAAGCCGACGTTCTGCGCGGTGTTGGGGTTGGCGATCGCGGTGTTGATGCCGATGACGCGTCCCTGGGCGTCGACCAGCGGCCCGCCGGAGTTGCCCGGGTTGATGGCGGCGTCGGTCTGGATCAGGCCTTGGAGCTGTCCGCCGGTCTCGGTCGGGATCTGCCGGTGCAGCCCGGAGACGATCCCGCGCGTGGCGCTCAGCCCACCGTCGAGGTCGAGCGCGTTGCCGATGGCGACGACGTCGTCACCCACCTGGACCTGGTCGGAGTTCCCGAGCTCGACCGCGGGCAGGTTCGTGGCGTCGACCCGCAGCACCGCCAGATCGTGCGAGGCGTCCTGGCCCAGGACCCGGGCGGAGAGCTTCTTGCCGTCCGACGTCGTGACGTTGATGCTGCGCGCGTCCGCGACGACGTGGTCGTTGGTGACGATCACGCCGCCGGCGTCGGTCACGAATCCGGTCGCGGCGCCGCCTCCGCCTCCGCCGCGCCCGAGGGCCGGCCCGCCGTCGGTCGTGATCGCGACCACCGCGGGCACGTCCTTGGCGAGGATCGCCGAAATGTTGCCTTGCGCGGCCGGCGCCGAGCCGGTCGCCTGCACCTGCCGGGCCGGCTGCGGTGGAAACGACGAGCCGCTCGAGCGGTCCGTCAGGACCAACGCCCCCGACGCGATGACGGCACCGGCCAACCCCCCAGCCGTCGACGCGAGCAGCATGCGGCGGACGGGTCCCACTCGCTCACTATCGCGGCTGGAAGGGATGACCGGTGCTTGGGGGGTTGGGGGTGTTGCATGGGCGACGCCGCCGGTACGCGGTTCGAGCTCGGCTGTTGCCGTGCCACCCCACGGGCCGGCGAGATCGTCCACGGTCGCATCATGCGGGTCGCCGTTGAAGCGGCCCTGAGGCCAACCTGTGAGCCCGGTGAGAATTTCCGTTGCGCCTACGCTTGGGCGCGCCGGGGAGTGGCGCAGCTGGTAGCGCACCTGCTTTGGGGGCAGGCGGTCGGCGGTTCGAATCCGCCCTCCCCGACCGATCCCGGTGACTACGGTCCCGGGACCGCGCGGGTGTAGCTCAATGGCAGAGCCTCAGACTTCCAATCTGATGACGCGAGTTCGATTCTCGTCACCCGCTCCAGATCGCGCCTGGCCGCGGGATCGCGCGTGACCGCGCCCGGCGCGCCTACCGGGCCGGGTCGGTGCTCTGCGTCGACCCGTCGGCGACCTGGTCGGTCCACCGATTGCCGTCCCAGTAGCGCCACTGGTGACGTCCGTACGGGTCGGCGGCCCAGCCCGGCGCGCCCGGCGCCGCCGCCGGTGCGGCGACGGGCGGAGGCGGAGCGGGAGCCGGCGCAGGGCGCGCCGGGGCGGGCACCACGCTCTGACTCCGCACGGCGAGCAGCGCGACCGCGCCGGCGACCGCGGCGCCACCGAGCCACTGCATGATGTTCCCGATCTTCTCCGGCCACGAGAGGCCGACGAAAGCCTGGTTGTCGCCGAGTGCGCCGATGCAGGCGATCAACGCGCTCAACGCGATCACCGCGCCGAGCACGACCGCGCCGAGGAGCGCGGCCCGTGCCGTCGAGGCCCCGCGGGCGTCGGGCGGGAAGGGGATGCGCAGCGCGAGAACGAGCCCGACCGCAATCGCCAGCACCGCCACGTGCCAGATGCTGACCACGTTGAACCCGAGGAAGGTCAGCTTCCGCCAGGCGCTCGCGCCGGGTGTGAACACCGCGCTCGACGATCCCGCCGACGATGCTGAACCCGAGCGCGCCCAGCAGGATCAGCGCGGTCGTCTCCAACGGCGTCCGCCAGGTCGCTACGACCCCGGCACCCGCTCCTTGCCCCGCTTCGACGTCGGCCATCGAGCCTCCTCAGGTCCCGCGCCGCTCCCGAGCCTTCGAGAGCACACGCCTGCGGAAGCTACTCGCCCCCTCCCGCGTACGGGAAGGCCGTCAGCCGCTCGGTCTCACGCGTGCCGATCAGCAGCACGTCGGCGCCGAGGAAGCCGTGTGCCTCGAGCTCGAGCTCGACGACCATTCCCGGCTCGAGCGCGGCGCTGTCCTCCAGCGCCTCGGTGCCGAGGCCGACGCCGTGGACGGACGCGCCCGCCGTCGCTCGAAGGTCGCCGACGCGGACGCCGGCCCGACACCGGTCGACGGAGGGGCAGCCACGCGGCCTGCCAGCGCGACAGCCGATCACCGTGTTCCGCCGTCGGCGCGCCGCACGGCCAGGTACGCGCCAGCGATCCTTCCCACCCGTCGAGCAGCACGCCCGCGCTCATCGCGACGAGGTCGCCGTCGGCGACGACGCGGTCGGAGGCGAGGCGGCGGAGAGGCCCGTCGTCGTCGACGACGCAGAACGCGCCTTCGAACGCGGGCGTCGTCGTGCCGCGCCGGCACATGCGCTCCTCGAACACACCCTTCAGCTCGACCTCGCGCACACCGGGGCGCAGAGCCTCGACAGCGACTGCGAACGCGTCCTCGGCCACAGAGATCGCGGCGCGGATGCCCTCGATCTCGCGGGCGCTCTTGACCCGGCGCGCGCGCGCGCATCACCGCCTCGCCGTCGGCGAGGTGCGCGCTCGGGAACGTCGCCGTGAACAGCTGCTCGAACAGCGGGGTGAGCCCGTCGACGCCGATGCGCCGGGCATCCGAGACGCCGGGAATGGCAGCGACGGCGCCCATGATGTTCACCGGGTTCCAGCTCATCGGGTACAGGCGCGACGGGTGGGATCCCGTCGGGTACGCCGAAGTCGGTGACGCTCATCAAGTGGACCGCTCCGGTCTCGCGCACGACGACACAGCCCGGCGCGAACGGGCGGGTCCCGGCGAGCCAGAGGCGCGTCGCCCCGGACACGAACCGGGCGTTGCCCTCGCGCCCGAGCACGAGCACGTCGACGTCCTGGCGCGCCATCTCGTCGAGCGCGCGAGCGAGCCCCTCAGCCACGCGGCCCCCCGTCGCGCCCGCTCAGGTACTCGTATCCGTCGTCGGTGACGGCGAGGATCTCCTCGGCCGCGGAAGCCGGCGTTCCCGTCGTCCCATACGACGGGCTCGAACACGAGCACCATGCCCGGCGCGAGCACGAGCGCGTCGTCGAACTCGTCGCCGAGGTCGGTGCCGACCAGCGGCATCTCGGCGCTGTTCGTGCCGATCCCGTGGGCGAGGTAGAGGTGCGGCAGCCACGGGCGGCGGACCTCGCCCGCGCCCGCGGCGCGCACGAGGTCGCCGGCGGTCGCGCCCGGCTTGAGCACGTCGAGGCAGCGGTCGACGATCTCGCGCCACCGCGCTCCCTGGTCGCGATGACGGCTCTCGGGTCCGCCGACGACGAACGTGCAGCCGAAATCAGACGCGTAGCCCTCGTAGTCGATGCCGGTGTCGACCCAGATGACGTCGCCGGCCGCGAACGGCTGGTCGGTGGTCGGCGTCGGGAACACGACATCGCCCGTGATGGAATACGGGCCGTCCGCGACGCGTGGCGGCATCACCTGCCAGATGGGGTCGACCGTGTTCGCGCTCGCACCCAGCTCGAAGATGCGGCGCAGGAACACGCCCGACAGTTCGGTGCCGCGAGCCCCGGGTGCGACGAAGCGGCTCGACCGTGAGCATGGCCTGCTCGTTGATCGCCTGGGCGCGGCGAATGCACTCGAGCTCGTCGGCGGTCTTGACGACCTTGCACGGGCCGAGGACCGCCGTCGCGTCGGTGATCTCGCGCCCGCGCAGCGCGGCGTGCAGCGGCATCGTGTACTCGTCGAGCGCGATCGGTCCGTCGGGCAGCGCTTCGAGGAGCGCGGTCGCGCCCTCGGGCCACTCCATCGGCAGCGCGTCGTGCACATGGTCGGCCGGGAGCTCCGGCGGCACACCCTCGGGGAACGCCGTGTAGAGGTGCGGCGCATCGCCGTCGGCGGTGACGATCGCGATCATCCGTTGTTGAGCGGCGCGGGCGGCGTCGGCGGCCGGCGCGCGCGCACCGACCGCGTAGGCGACGGCGGGCTGGCCGAGCAGCACGGCGGCGGCCAGGCCCTGGGCGTCCAGCGCGTCGACGACTTTGCGGTGCCGATCGCGCCGCATGCGGGCGAGGTCGAGGTCGCCCGTCACAGTGGGAGCTTGTACGCCGAGATCGCGTTCTCGCCCAGGATCTTGCGCTGCGCGTCGTCCGGCAGCGGCGCGATCGCCTCGCGCAGCTCCTTCACGACCTCGGGGTGGAACTCCGGGTGCGGGTAGTCCGACGCCCACAGCACGCGACCGGGGCCGAGCCACTCGGCGCACGCCGCGAGGTTCCATTCCTCGGGCTCGAAGCCGGCCCAGCACTGGCGCCGGAAGTACTCGCTCGGCAGGAGGCTGAGCCATCGCTTCTCGAGCGGGAACGCCTTCACCTGCTCGTCCATGCGCTCGAGCTGCGTGGGGATCCACCCGCCGCCCGACTCGAGGAACAAGAACCGCAGGCGCGGGAACCGCTCGCAGACGCCCCCCATCAGGAGCCGCCCGAGCGTCACGATCATGTCGACGGTGTTGCCGACGGCCTGGCCCAGACCGGATCCACCGTGCAGCTCGTCCATCGCCATGTTGGTGACCATCATGTTCTCGCTCTCGGCGACGAGGCGGAACTTGCGGCACGCGCCCGGCGTGTCGACGTGCACGCCGGGGTGGAACGCGACCGGGACGTCGAGGTCCTGGCACGCGGCCCAGAACGGGTCGTAGGCGGAGTGGTTGAGCGGCAGCTCGTCGACGTACGCCGACGGGCGGACGAACACGCCTTGCAGCCCGCGCTCCCGCACCGCGCGCTCGGCTTCCATCACCGCGAGCTCGGGCGCCTGGAGCGGCACGCCCGCCATCGCGAACAGCCGTCGCGGATGCGCGGCGCAATACTCGGCGACCCAGTCGTTGTACGCGCGCTGGCAGTCGAGCACGAACTCGACGTCGTGGAACGCGTCGATCGGGTCGTCCGGCCCGAAGAACAGCGCCGTCGACGGGTAGAGCACGGCGACGTCGATGCCGTCGCGGTCCATGTCGGCGACGCGGGCGTCGGGATCGTGGCCGCCCGGGACGCGCAGGCTCTGGAGCATGTCGTGGAACTGCTTCGGCGTCATGCCGACCGCGGCGGCCATGGCGTCCTGCAGGTCGCGACCTCCTCCCCGCACCGCACCGCCCGCGTAGTACGTCTCGTACACGTCGTCTTCGACGACCTTGCGCGGGATCCAGTCGCCCCACCGCTTCTGGTCCATGCGCGCCGACCAGAGGTCGTCGGGCTCCATCGTGTGGCCGTCGGCGTCGACGACCACGGCCTCGTCGGGCATCGCGCCTCCCTGACGTTCCCGTCAGCCTCCCACCGGCGTCGCCGCGACTCAACGGTGCTTGTGTCCGAGGGATTGGGGTGACCGAGGGGATTCGAACCCCCGACCTCCGGGACCACAACCCGGCGCTCTCACCAACTGAGCTACGGCCACCATGTGCGCGCACGGATCGGGTGGTCCCGCGTGCGCGCCGACTGATGCTACCGGTCCGTCCGTTGCCGGGACTTGCTTGTTAGCGTCCTCGGATGCTGCATCGCGCGGGACTCGCGCTCCTGGTCATCGGAGTCGCCGCCGGGAGCATGCTCGTGGGGCTGGCGAGCCCGGCGGCGGCGGTGACGGTCTCGAACGAGGCCGAGCTCAGGGCCGCATTCGCCACCGACACGCAGATCGACGTGCAAGCCGACATCGTGCTGACCGACTGCACCGGCGGTGGCGCCGTCGAGCGGACGGCGGCGGTGACCGATCCCGTGACCGTCGACGGACACGGGCACACCATCCGCCAGACCTGCGCGGACAACGTGTTCCTCCAGGACGGCTCCGGCCTGTTCACCGTGCAGAACCTCACCATCACCGGGGGCCACGCGTCGGGCAACGGCGGCGGGATCTTCGCCGCCGGCCCGCTCACGGTGCAGAACACGACGATCTCCGGCAATCGGGCCAATGCCGCCGGCGGGGGTATCGCCTCGCAGGGATTGATCACCGTGACGAGCTCCACGATCGATTCGAACGTCAGCAGCGGAGTCGGCGGGGGCGTCTCCATCGGTCCGGACAGTCCCGGTGCCACGTTCACCAACTCGACGGTGAGCAACAACGTCGGCGGCGGGATCGCGACCGTGCCGAATGCCCAGCAGGCTTCGGTGACGGCCGTGAACTCGACGATCACCGGGAACACCAACGGCGGTTCGAGCTTGGGCAGCGGGATCTTCAGCGCCGGATCGACGACGCTCGTGTACACGACGGTCGCGCACAATGTCGCGGGGGACTTCGGGAACATCGACACAGCCAAGCTGGAGAGCTTCGGGTCGGTCGTCGCCGAGAGCGAAGGGACCGGCAACTGCCTCGCCACGACGACTTCCCACGGGTACAACTACAGCGACGACGACCTGTGCGGGTTCACGGACCCGACCGACCACGAGAACGCCGCGCCTCCGCAGCTCGGTCCGCTCGCCGCCAACGGCGGCCCCACGCCGACGCTCCTTCCCGAGTCGGGAAGCCCGCTGATCGACGCGATCCCGATCGGCTCGTGTCAGGCCGACGGCGCCGCCGGCATCACGAGCGATCAGCGCGGTGTGACGCGACCGCAGGGCCCCGGGTGCGACATCGGCGCCGTCGAGGTCGAGGTCCCCGTGCCTCCCGTGCCGCCCGTCCCTCCCGCGCCCGCACCTCCCCCGCCTGTGACCGTCACACCCCGGTTCACGGGCTGACCGACCGTCTCCGAGATCAGAACCTGTTGCCGTTCAGAGGCCCGGCGCGCCGTCGTGTGACCTGGGCGGTCACCGCCCCGGTCACGACACTCCTTGTCCGGAGGACTTTGTCGGCGAGGATCTCAGCTCGCCGGGGTTCGTCCGAAGCCGAAGATGGAGGGCAGCTTGGGATCGAGGAATCGCGTGATGGCGCCGATACGGTCGCCGGAGAGGCTGATGACGACGATCCCGCTCGGTTGGCTCGTCGCGTCGTTGGGGTCGCCGAGGTAGCAGGCAAACGCGGGCTGGGTGTTGGCCCGCGTGGACAGGAGCCCGAGGTGATGGCCGTCGCGCCCGTGCGCGCTCGCGCGCAGGAAGCCGGCGATCGCTTGGGCACCGTGGTACTCGTGAGGGGCGGGCGGCATAGCCAGCCATGCGTCGTCGGTGAGTAGCGCCACGACCCCGTCGACGTCGTCGGTGCTGTAGGCCTCTGCGAAGCGGCGCGCCAGCTCGGCTTCTGCGGGTGAGCCGGGCGCAGGGGCGGGGTTGGCCTGCGTGACGTGCTGGCGGTCGAGTGACGCCCGGGCGCGCTGCAAAAGGCCCTTGACCGCCGTAGAGGGGGTGTCGAGCATGGCGGCCGCCTCGGCAGGAGAGAAGCTGAGCACGTCGCAGAGAACCAGCGCCGCGGTCTGTCGGGGCGGGAGGCGCTGCAGAGCCACAATGAATGCCAGCTGGATGGCTGCGCGCGCCTGATAGAGCTCCGCGGGACCCGGCTCAGGATCTGGCGCACGGTCGAGCCATGCCTGAGGGTACGGCTGCAGCCAGGTGACCTCCGCCCGACGCGAGGGCTCGGGCGGCTCGAACGGCGGGACGGGTGCCGGCGGCGGTCGGCGCTTCGCGTCCCGGATGGCGTTGAGGCAGCGGTTCGTGGCGATGCGGTACAGCCAGGACCGTAGCGACGAGCGGCCGGCGAAGCCGCCCAGGCCCCGCCAGGCGGCCACCATCGTCTCCTGCAGCAGGTCGTCAGCCTCGGTGAGCGAGCCGAGCATCCGGTAGCAGTGCAGGTGCAGCTCGCGGCGGTAACCGGCCGTCAGGTCGGCGAAGGCCGCTTCGTCACCCGCCCGGGCCCGGTCGAGCAGCTGTCCGCTCACCCACCGATCGTGCCATGACCAACCTCTACCGTCGCCGACCGTTCCGTTCAGAGCTCGGCTGGTGTCTCAACCTTCAACAACCGCAGAGAAGGAGACCAACAGTGACCGACGCCCACGACACCGCCCTGCAGGTGGCGCTCGCCTACCACCGGGCATGGACCAGCCACGACTTCGAGCAAGCCATGACCCACGTCGACGCCGGCATAGTCTGCGACGCACCCGCCGGGCGCCTCCAAGGTGATGCAGCGTTTCGAGACTTCATGGGACCGTTTGTGAACATCTTGACCGGCTCGCACTTGGTCGCCTCGTTCGGCGACGACACCACCGCCGTGCTCGTCTACGAGACCAGCACCGTCCCAGTCGAAGACGCTCCCGGGGCGGAGTGCCTCACTGTGGCCAACGGCAAGATCACCCACATGCGGATCATCTTCGACCGCCTACCCTTCGACGCCGCCCGCCGGGCTGTCACCCAGAGCTGAGCCCAGCACGGATGACTCGCAGCCAGTCTCATCGGCGCTTTCGTTCGTGCGCCCGGAGGGATTCGAACCCCCGACCCGCAGATTAGAAGTCTGCCGCTCTATCCCCTGAGCTACGGGCGCGTTCGGAGATGAATGCTACTGACCGCGCCGGTTCGATTGCGCGACGAGCTCGACGATCCGCTCCATCGCTCGCACCGCGTCCACGTCGCTGACGACGTCGACGACACGGCCGCGCCCGGAGTCTTCGTGCACGCGCCCCTCGTCGTCCACGACGAGGGGTCGAGGTTCGCTCGTCACCACGGGCTCGCCGGCGAGCGCGAGGAGTGCCAGCGGGTCGTGGAGCCGGACTGCGACTTCGTCGTCGGTGACACCCGCGGCGCGCTGCCTCGCCCGCCAATCGTCGAGCATCGCGCCGAGCACGGGCGCCGCATCGACGAGGGCCTCGAGATCGGCGGCGGAGGGTCGCATGCGGACCGTCACGTCGAGCGGGCACAGGAGAAGGCCCGGCGTGTCCCCGATCACCGCGCCGGCGGCGGCCGGTTCCGACGCGAAGTTGTGCTCGACGTCGCGCACGGCCCCTCGGTGGTGAACCGGCTTGACGACCCCGCCCATCACGCACACGCGGGGGGAAGGGCGCCGGCGGCGAGCAGACGGGCGACGTTCTCGAGCGGTCCGATAGCGAGGAGCGCCTCGGCCTGCGCGTCGGCAACGTCGCGGACGGCCAGTCGAGCGCCGGGCACGACGGGTGCGTCGACGAGCGTGCGCGCGATCTCGGCGCGCCATTCGGTGTCGCCGTCGACGGTGCTCACGCCCACGAGATCGACGTCACGGTGCCCCGCCGCGCAGAGCAGCGCGACGGCGTCGTCAGGGTTCGTGCCGACGTCGGTGTCGATCCAGAGCCGCACGCAGCGCCTCCTCGAGCATTGGATGGGCGAAGCGGTAGCCGACCTCGCCGAGGCGTGCCGGGAGCACTCGTTGCCCCGTGAGCAGCAGCTCGCTGCACCAGCTCGCCTCCGTAGCGCAGCTTCAGCGGAAGGAGCGGTGTCGGGATCTTCGTCGGGCGGTGCAGCACGCGGCCGAGCGTCGTGGTGAACTCGCCGTTCGTGACGGGATTCGGCGCCGTCAGGTTGTAGGGCCCGGTGCTGTCGTCACGCGTGAGCAGATGGAGGATGGCGGCGACGTGGTCGTCGAGCGCGATCCAGCTCATGTACTGCTCGCCGGTGCCGACGCGGCCGCCCAGCCCCATCCGGAACGGGAGCAGCAGGCGCCCGAGGAGACCGCCGTCGGCCGAGAGCACCGGACCGGTGCGGATGTGCACGACCCGGACGCCGGCGTCAGCCGCCGGTTTCGTGGCGTCTTCCCATTGCTTGCACACGTCGGCGAGGAACCCGCCGCCGGGCGGGGTTGCCTCGGTGAGCGACTCGTCGCCGTGCGGTCCGTAGTAGTCGACGCCGGACGCCGAGATCAGCACCGCCGGCTTGTCCGAGAGACCGGCGAGCGCGCGGGCGAGCACGCCCGTGCCCTTCGTGCGCGACTCGAGGATCAGCCGCTTGCGCGCCGGCGTCCAGCGCTTGTCGCCGATGCCGGCGCCGGCGAGATGGACGACGGCCCCGACGCCTTCGAGCCCGGCGGCGTCGATCGCACCCTTGTCGGGGTCCCAGCCGAGCTCGTCGGTACCGGCCGGGGCGCCGCGCACGAGCCGCACCGGGTGATGTCCGGCCCGCGCGAGCGCGGGAACGAGCGCCGATCCGACGAGCCCGCGCGACCCCGTGATCGCGATGTCCATGCCGATAGCATGGACGTTCCAGCGCCCCTAGCTCAACTGGATAGAGCAGCGGACTCTTAATCCGCCGGTTCAGGGTTCGAGTCCCTGGGGGCGTACAGATTCGCCGTCGTCCGGCTCGGCAGCGGTCATGAGTCTTCGGTGCTCTGGAGCGCGTCGCGCAGTCTGCGCTCGCGTCCTTGTGGCGGGAGCGGCGGGTGCGCCCCGGCGGTCAGTATCCGAGACTCGCCGCCACACTTCGGTGGATGCCTCTGCCAGCTGGAGTGGCCGGCTCACGACCCGAGGATCTTCGCCTTTTGCGCTGCGAACTCTGCCTCGGTCAGGATTCCCTGCGACTTCAGGTCAGCCAATCCCTTCAGCTGCGTGACTGTGTCGGGTGCGGCGGCGGGCGCCGGTGGCGGCGCTTGCGGCTGCTGTTGCGCATGTTGCTGCTCCTCTTGCTGCGCCCAGCGATTGCCCTGCCGGCGGGACACGCGATTCGACACCGCGGTTGCGGTACCCGCGATGGCCGCCGTGCGAGCGACACCTCGTAGCAGTCCGGGCATAGTCATGTCCTCCTTCGGGCTGGACTAGCGATCGGTTGCGTCGAGCGACGCCACGATCGCGTCCTGCGGAATGTATCCGGCGGCCACGAGCTCGGCGCCGCTGCGCCGCAGCGCCTGCGTGAACGAGGTCGCCCATCGGTTCTCGAAGACGAGGATTCCTGCGGACGAGCCAGGGTCGATGACCGATGCCGCGTCGGCGAGGTCGCTGTCATCGAGCAATCCCGACGGACGCGCCCTCGAAGACAGCAAGGTCCATGCGGCCGTCGCGATCGATGTCCCTCAGCTCGACGGTCCGGATCGAGCCATCCGTGTCCCGTGTGACGAAGAGAAGATCGAGGATCCGGATCAGACCCCGGTCGACGAGATCGACGAGGATCGGGAACCCCTCACCGGTCATCTTGTTTCCGGGAAACTGAGCGATCAGGTAGCTGATCGGTCCCATCGCGTCCGCTTCGTCCGGCATCGCGTTACCCGCCTCCCTGTTCGAACGGTCTGGACCTACCGACGGTCGAGTCGTCGCGCGACGATCGCCGCCAGCGAAGTCGTAGCGCAGGGCGCCGCGGAGGTTCGAGGGTCCCTGGGGGCGTACAACCAGCGGGCGCCCGGCTCGAAACTCCGGAGATGCGGGGCGCTCGTACACTGCCGCCGTGCCGGAGCCCGCCAGCCGACGACTCGAGTGCCGCGAGCGTTGGTTCGGTTCGGAGCGACGGCAGCGAGTCCGCACCGGGCGCGCGCCGACATTGGCTTTTCCTCGTCGTTCTCGGCGCCGGGTTCGCGCTGCGGGTCGTGACCCAGATCGCCTACCGGCCCGCCCTGCTGTACATCGACTCGTACCGGTACCTCGGAAATCTGCACAACCTCGACCCGGCGCAGAACTCGCAACCCATCGGGTACATCGCTCTCCTGCTCCGTCCGGTCCTCTCGGTGGGCAACCTCGCGGTCGTCGCCGGCGTGCAGCACATCCTCGGGTTGGGCATGGGCGTTGCGATCTACGCCCTGCTCGATCCGGCTCGGCGTCCGGCGATGGATTGCAGTGCTCGCCGCGCGTACCGGTCCTGCTCGACGCGTACCAGCTCCAGATCGAGCAGAACATCATGTCCGAGACGCTGTTCGAGGCACTCATCCTCGCCGCGGTCGTGCTGCTGCTCTGGACGCGCCCTCCTCCCATCGCCGCCCTCGCGACGGGAGGAGCTCTGTTCGGCCTGGCCGCGACCGTCCGCTCGGTCGGCGCGGTCCTCGTCGTTCCTGCGGTCGTGTTCGCGCTCGTCGCCGGTCCGGGCGGGTGGCAGCGGCTCATCCGCGCCGCGACGATCGGACTGGCCTTCGTGCTCGTCCTCGCGACGTACGGCGGGTACGCCTGGATCAAGGCGGGAGACGTCAGGTTGAGCCGCGGTGATGCGTACCTCATCTACGGCCGCGCCGCGACCTTCGTCGACTGCCGTGGCCTCGACCTCCCGGACTACGAGCGCGTGCTGTGTCCCCCGCAACCTCTCGGGCACCGCTTGGGCTCCGACGAATATGCCCACCACAGCCCGTACCCCTCGCAAGTCGTGCTGCCGCCCGGCAAGTCCCGCGACGAGGTGCTGCGCGACTTCGGACGCCGGGTGATCCTTCACCAACCGCTCGACTACGCGAAGGCGGTCGGGACCGACTTCGTGAAGTTGTTCGTGTTTCGACGCACGACGTTTCCCCGCGACGTCCCCCTCGATCGGTGGCAGTTTCAGCGTCACTACCCGACTCTCGGGCAGGACGCGGCCTCGGCAACCCGGACGTACGGCGGTGGCAAACCGCGCGCTGTCGAACCTCTCGCCACGTTTCTCCGCGACTACCAGCTCAGCGTCGGCTACGTGCCCGGAACGGTTTTCGGCATCGCGTTCATCGCCGGGCTGCTGGCCGCGGCCGGCGTCGGGCGGGCCCGACGCTCAGGGCTGCGCGCCGCGTGCTTGCTCCCGACCCTCTGTGGGCTGGGCGTGCTGCTGGCGGCGGACCTGTTCCTGTTCTCCTGGCGCTACCAGCTCCCCGCGCTCACCTTGGCGCCACTGGCGGGAGCGCTGGCGGTCACCGCACTCACGGGTCGGGTGACACCAACCAGTCCGAGTCCCAGTCCGGCTGCGGCTCCGCGGGACGCACCTTGTTCGCCGTCCGTCGCCAGTTGACCAGCGGCAACAGTGCTTCGCGGTCGACACGATGCTTGTAGCGCTCGGCGACGTCGAACATCGACGTGATGAGCGTCTCCGACAAATGGTGCGGGGTCAGTCCGAGCTCCACGAGACCGCTGTGCACGACGTTGTAGTAGTGCGTCTCGGCTTCGACGCGCGGGTTCTCGATGTTCTCGATGCTCGCCTCACCCGGATACGACGTCGCCACGACCTTTGCGATCTCGTTCACGGTGAAGCTCTCGGTCATCTGGTTGAACACGCGGAACTCGCCCCGCTCGGCCGGCTGCTCGGAGGTGAGGCGCACGCATTCGACGGTGTCGCGGATGTCGATGACGCCTCGGGTCTGCCCGCCCTCGCCGTAGATCGTCAGCGGCTCGCCGAGCACCGACTGCACGACGAAGCGGTTCAGCACCGTCCCGAAGATCGCGTCGTAGTCGAAACGAGTGGCGAGGCGGTCGTCGAGAGCGGTCTGGGGCGTCTGCTGCCCGTACACGACCCCCTGGTTCAGATCGGTTGCGCGTAGCCCCCACACGCGGCACGCGAACTCGATGTTGTGGCTGTCGTGGACCTTGCTCAGGTGGTAGAAGGATCCCGGCCGCTTCGGGTACAGGACACGGTCGGTCCGGCCCTTGTGCGACAGCTCGAGCCAGCCCTCCTCGATGTCGACGTTCGGCGTGCCGTACTCACCCATGGTTCCGAGCTTGACGAGGTGGATGTCGGGATCGGTCTCCTTGATGGCGTAGAGAACGTTCAAGGTGCCGATCACGTTGTTGTACTGGGTGTAGACGGCGTGCGCGCGGTCGATCATCGAATAGGGCGCGGCGCGCTGTTCGGCGAAATGGATGATGGTGTCGGGGCGGAAACCGTCGATCATGTCGAACGTCGCGTGCGCGTCCGTCAGATCTGTGACGAAGGTGTCGATCAGCCGGCCCGTGTGCTCGTGCCAGGCCTTGATGCGCGTGTGCAGCGGCGCGATGGGAACGAGGCTCTCGACACCCATCTCGTGGTCGTACTGCCGCCGCACGAAGTTGTCACCGATCGCGACATCGTGGCCCCGATCGGACAAATGCAACGCCGTCGGCCACCCGAGGTACCCGTCGCCGCCCAGAATCAAGATCCGCACTCCGGTTCCTCCACCTCTCGGCCGTTGCGCTGTTGTCTTGCGGTAGGACGGTCCGCCGGCTGGGCTGCACCTTTCTTACCATGCGATCTTGAGAGCAATGTTTCCTGTGCATGAGAAGCTTGCAGCCTCGCCACTCATTCTTGACCCGGCTCGTCAAGAATGGCCGGTCACGCGTTTCGTTCGATGTCGTTCACGCAGCCAGGTCGTCGTGAGCACGCGCGCGTAGCGAAAGCCGTACAGGGGCCACCACCCCTTCTTCGTCTGCCCATGCGAGCGTTTCCGCATGGTCATCGGAACCTCGACGAACCGAAAACCCTTCGCGAGCGCTTCCATGAGCAACTCCGATGCCTGGTACTGCGGCTGGCGCAGCGTGACGGCCTCGGTCACCTCGACGGTCATGGCGCGGAAGCCGGACGACGTGTCGGTGATGCGCCGCCCCGTGAGGATGGTGGCGAGCCGCCCGAAGAAACGTGAGCCCGATCGGCGGATCCGGTCGGTCGTCTCCTGGCGGCCCAGCCATCGGGAGCCGACCACGAAGTCGGCCTCGCCGGCGACCAAGGGTTCCAGGAGCTGATCGATCTCGCTTCCGACGTACTGCCCGTCGGCGTCCGTCGTGACGATGAAGCGCGCGCCCGCGCCTCCGGCGAGGGCGTAGCCGACGCGGAACGCCGCGCCCTGGCCGCGATTCGTCGGGAACGTGCAGACGTACGCGCCGTGGTCCTGCGCCACTGACGAGGTGCGGTCGGTGTCGCCGTCGACTACGACGATGCAGCTCGTCGCGAGGCCGCATGCCTCCGCCGGCAGCTCGTCGAGCACGGCTCCGATCGCTGCTTCCTCCTCGTACGCCGCGATGACGACCACGACCGGCGTGAGCTCGAGCTGCCCATACCGGCTACGGAACTCGGCGATCGCCGCGTCGTCCGTCTCGTCGAGGTCGGGCGGCAGCAGTGCTTGCTTCATTGGTTCCGGGAGTCAAACGTCGACGCGCCCGCAGCGTCAACTCTCCCGTGACACCGGCCTCCTACACTCCCGCCCGTGCCGCAACTCGATCCCCTGGCCGCGTTCCGTCTCGACGGGCGCGTCGCAATCGTCACCGGAGCGAGCTCGGGGCTCGGCGCTCGATTCGCCCGCGTCCTCGATGCCGCCGGCGCGCGCGTCGTGCTCGCCGCCCGGCGGCGCGAGCGCCTCGAGAAGCTGGCGAGCGAGCTCGCCGACGCCGAGCCGGTTGCGTGCGACCTCTCGCGAGCCGGACGCACCGGCCGCGCTCGTCGACGCCGCGCTCGGTCGCTTCGGCCGGGTCGACGTGCTCGTCAACAACGCCGGGCAAGGACGCCATGTTCCCGGCCATGGAGGAGCCGGTCGACTCGTTCCGTGACGTCCTCGAGGTGAACCTCGTGGCGCCGTTCGCGCTCGCGCAGCTCGTCGGCGCGCTCGATGGTCGAGTCGGGCGCGGGCGGCACGATCGTCAACGTCGCGTCGCTGTGGGGCCTGGTCGGAGTCGGCCAGATCCCGATGGCCAGCTACGCGGCGTCGAAGGGCGGGCTCGTCAACCTCACGCGCGAGCTGGCGGCGCAGTGGGCCCGGCAGGGGGTGCGCGTGAACACGCTGGCGCCGGGCTGGTTCCGCACCGAGATGACCGAGGGCCGGATGTTCGGCGACGAACGCGCCGAGCGCTGGATCCGCAACCGGACCCCGATGGGGCGCGGCGGCGACGAGCACGAGCTCGACGGCGCGCTGTTGTTCCTCGCCGGCGACGCCAGCAGCTTCGTGACCGGGCAGGTGCTCTGCGTCGACGGCGGATGGACGGCGATCTGAAGGTTCAGGCGTTCTGGAGCCCGTGCAGGTCGGCGAGCACCTCCGCCGGGTGCGCGGGGATGTCCGCCACCTCGTACGACTTGCGGATGATCCCGTCGGGGTCGATGAGGTAGCTGAGCCGCTTGGCGAAGCTGACCTTGTCGGTGCCCGGGTCGCGCGTCTCGTACTTCACGCCGACCTGCTCGTCGTAGTCGGACAGCAGCCGGAACGGGAAGTCGTGCTTCTCGCGGAACGCCTTGTTGGCCTCGGGCGCGTCGAAGCTGATCCCGAGGATCTCGCAGTTCATGCCCTCGTAATCGGCGGCCTGGTCACGCAGGCCCTTTCCCTCGATCGTTCAACCGGGGGTGTCGGCCATCGGGTACCACCACAGCAGCACCCAGCGGCCGCGCAGATCCGACAACGTGACCGGGTTGCCGTCCTGGTCGGGAACCGTGAAGTCGGGGGCTTCCGTTCCGGGTCGGAGCATGCGCGGAACTCTAGATCACGTCTGGTGTCGTATCCGGGTGCGGCGGTAAGCGGCAGCGGCGGCGTGTTCCCCATCTCCTCCACCGTCTCAGCGTCGAGATCGGTCAGGAACGTGGCGTGGAAGCGGTTGATCACGTTCGCGACGCCGACCGTGAAACAGAGCTCCATCACCTGCTCGAGCGAGAAATGGCGCCGCAGGCGCGCGAACAGATCGTCGTCGATCGGCTCCATGCGCGTGCACCGACGGGCGTACTCGACGACGGCTCGCCCGGCGTCGTCGAAGACGCCGGCGGGCAGCGGGTCGTCCGCCAGGTGTGCGAGCTGCTCCTCGCTCAATCCCACGCTCCGACCGAGCGCGATGTGCGTCGGCACTCAGTAGTGGCACTCGTTGACGACGGACGACGTGAGATACGCGAGCTCGCGCTGTGTCGGCGGCAGCGAATTCAGGAAGTAGGCCGACGCCGAGAACGAGGCCAGCGCCTCGAGCAGCGCCGGGTGGTTCGCCACGGCTCGGAACACGTTGTAGTCGCGCCCGGTCCCGGCGCGGACAGCAGCGAGGATCCGCCGGGCACTCTCGTTCGCCGACTCGTCGTCGGGATCGACGAGCGGCAGCCTGGCCATCGAGCTGCGCGCGCTCAGACAGTCGCCTTCTCGAGGACGTGGACCGCGCACGCCGAGCCGAGCCCGATGACGTGGGTCAGGCCCGACCTTGGCGCCCTCGATCTGGCGGTCGCCGGCCTCGCCCCGCAGGTGCGTCGCGACCTCGTAGAGGTTGGCGATGCCGGTCGCGCCGAGCGGGTGACCCTTCGAGATGAGGCCGCCGCGACACGTTGACCGGGATCTCGCCGTCGCGCCACGGGCCGCGCTCGTCGATGAACTTGCCCGCCTCGCCCGGCTTGCACAGCCCGAGGTTGTCGTAGTGGATCAGCTCGGCGGTGGCGAAGCAGTCGTGCAGCTCGACGAGGTCGAGGTCCTGCGGGTCGACGCCCGCCGTCTCGTACGCCTTCGTTGGCGGCGTCGCGCGTGAGCGTGTTCACGTCGGGCTGCACCTGGTCGGTCTCGGTCCACGGGTCGGACGTCATCACCGACGCCGAGATCTTCACCGCCCGCTTGCGCTGCTCGTCGGAGAGCGTCCGCAGCTTCTCCTCCGACACGAGCACCAGCGCCGCGCGCGCCGTCGCCGGTCGGGCAGCACATCAGCAGCGTGTTCGGGTACGCCATCATCTCGGCGTCCATCACCTCGTCGAGCGAGAACTGCTTCTGGTACTGCGCGAGCGGGTTCAGCGTCGAGTGCGCGTGGTTCTTCTCCGCGACCTTGGCGAACTGCTCGAAGCCGACGCCGTCGTGCTCGCTGGCGTACTCCATGCCCGCCTGCGCGAACACGCCGGGCATGAGCGTCGGTGCCGACGCGCCCCTCGACGCTCATCACCGAGCCGTAGCGGCCCGACGGCTCGTACACCTTGCTTGTCGGAGCGCGCGGCGCGCTGCCGAGCAGGCCGGCCTTGCCCATCTTCTCGAGGCCGACGGCGAGGCCCATCTCGGCCTCGCCGGACTTGATCGCCATGTACACGCAGCGCATCGCGGTCGCGCCGGTCGCGCACGCGTTGGCGACGTTGTAGACGGGGATGCCGGTCTGGCCGATCTGCTTCTGGATGCGCTGGCCGACGCCGCTGGCGGCCTCGCATGAGGTTGCCTGCGCCCATGACGTCCATGTCGTGGATCGTGACGCCGGCGTCGTCGAGCGCGGCGAGCGCCGCCTCGCGCGCCGAGGTCGATGAGGTCCTTGTCGGGGTAGCGCCCGAACTTCGTCATCGACGCGCCGAGGATCCAGACGTCGCGCTCAGCCATCGCGTGCTCCTTCTCTTCGCTCAGGCCGGCTCGTAGCCGAACTGCGACCGCCTCGGTGCCGTCGTCGTCGACGCCGGCGACGTAGGTCGTCAGGCGGACGTCCATGCCGAAGCGCACGTGCTCGGGGCTGGGCTCGACGTTCAGCAGGTTCGCCTTGACCGACGCCGCCGCCGTCGAGGTCGACGATCGCCGACACGTACGGCGTCGGGCACGCCCGGCGCGGCGCGGTGCACGATCGTGAACGTGCGCACCTTGCCGTCGTCGGCGAGCTCGCTCGCTTCGAGAACGATCGGCCGCTGCACTTGGCGTCGGCGTTGCGGCGGTCGAAGTACAGCGCCCCGCACGTCGTCGCACTCGGTTCGCGACGAGATGCGGCGCGCCGTCGTCGAGCACGAGGTAGTCGACGATCGGAACCTGCTTGCCCATTCCCCCTCCTTCTCTTTCCGCACGCTACCGCAGCTGCCGGAGTGAAAGACTCGGGACGAGCGAGCGTGGCGGAACTGGCAGACGCGCCGGCCTTAGGAGCCGGTGCCCTTCGGGGCTTGGGGGTTCGAGTCCCTCCGCTCGCACCGGGTGCGCGTCAGTGCTGCGGCGGCTCGTGCTGGCCGATGCAGAACTCGTTGCCCTCGGGATCGCGGAAGCTCGCCCACGTCACGCCGTACTCGTCGTAACGCCCGACGAGCTCGGCGCCGAGGCCGAGGACCCGCTGCGTCTCGCCGTCCAGGTCAGGCGAGCCGAGGTCGACGTGCATGCGGTTCTTGGCCGTCTTGTCCTCGGGGACCTTGATGAACATCAGGCCCGGCCCGACGGATCCGCCGCCGCTCAGGATGGCGACGAACTCGTTGACGGTCTCGGCTGGTAGCCGGTCACGTCGGCCCAGAAGCCCGCCAATGCGGGCGGGTCGGCGGCGTCGAACGTGATGCTGTGCAGGTGCAGCGCCATCGCCGGACGCTACCGAATGCGGCGCTCTACTTCTTCTTCTTGCTTGTTGCGGCCGAAGATGCGCCGCTTGCGGCTCTTCTTCTCGAACTCGGACAGGATGTCCGGCGCCGCCAGGTTCACGATGTCCTCGGCTTCGTCGAGGAGTGCGTCGACCTCCTTGCCCTGAGGCTCCGCCTCGGGCGGCTTGGCCGACTCGCCGAGGCTGCCGTACTGCCACCCGGCGTCCCAGCGCCGCTTCTCGAACTTCGGGCAGTCGTCGGGGCAACGCCAGGGCGCGTCCGGGGCGAGGTCGAGGCGGCACTTCCGGACCGTCTCCCCACTCGGGTAGGTCCGACTCTCGTAGTGGCGGCAGTCGGTCCGCATCGGCATGACCTCAATCTACCGGAGCGTCCCCGGGATTCGACGCCGTCCGGCGCGACTCCAGCGCGCTCTCAGGACAGCCAGTCGGGCGCGCCCTCGAGCAGGTAGCGGCTCACCGCGAGGCAGCGCTCGAGCACGTCGCACGAGACCGCGTCGCCGTCACGGATGTGCAACAGCGAGACGCGCTGGTGGGCGACGATGCGCAACGACCGCTCGGGCGCGTCGGTGGCAGCCGGGATCGAGTCGATCGCGGACACCTCGAGCGGCAGGTCGGGGCCGCCCAGCCCCGCGAGCTCGGTCGCCAGCAGGAGCAGGTCGGGGCCGTGCGGCAGCGGCGGCAGCGCCCACGTGAAGTTCACGGGGAAGTGGAAGTCGTCGGGTGGGTCGTCGCTCTCGGGACGGCCCATCACCGCGTCCTCGAAGCCGAGGAGCACACGCGGGTCGACTTCCAGCGAGAGGTACAGGTCGACGGGCCCCTCGCAACCCTCTTCGGGGTGCAGGTCGACCTCCCACGTCTGGCGCAGCGAGTAGCTCTCGACGAAGTGCCGCTCGTCGTGGACGTGAAAGCCGTGCTCGACGGCATGGTCCTTGAGATCGGCGACGAACCCGGCGATGTCGATGACGGCCATCGCTACCGCCCTTCGGTTTCCTGGACGACGCGTACCCCCTGGGCGAGCGTGCGGAACGCCCGGGCCCGGTGTGAGATCGCCTGCTTCTCCCGGTCGGTCATCTCCGCGAACGTACGGCCGTCCCCCTCGAGCGGCACGAACACGGGGTCGTACCCGAATCCCCCGTCGCCGCGCGCCGCGGTCGTGATCACTCCCTCGACCTCGCCCAGTGCGGCGACCTCGAGGCCGTCCGGCCAGCGAGCCACGGCCACCGTGGCGAACCGCGCCGCGCGTTGCTCGAGCGGCAGCCCGTCGAGCTCGCCGAGCAGCTTCTCGACGTTGTCGGCGTAGGTCGCGTCCTCGCCGGCGTAACGGGCGGTGTGGACGCCGGGCCCGCCACCGAGGGCGTCGACGTGCAGGCCGGTGTCGTCGGCGACGGCGGGCAGCGCCGTGGCGGCGCAGAGCGCGACCGCCTTGATGCGGGCGTTGTCCTCCAGCGTCTCGCCGACCTCGTCGACGTCGGGAACCTCGGGCGGACGCGCGACGAGCTCGAGCGACGGCGCCTCGTCGGTGAGCAGGCCGACGATCTCGCGGGCCTTGTCGGGATTGGCCGTCGCGAGGACGAAGGTCGTCACGACGGGCGCGGCGGCGGCGGCTCGGCCAGGGTGGCCCGCTGGATCTCGAAGATCTCCGTGATCCCCTTCTCCGCCAGAGCGAGCAGCTCGTCGAGCTCCGACCGCGAGAACGGGTTGCCCTCGGCGGTCCCCTGCACCTCGACGAACCGGCCCGCGCCCGTCATCACCACGTTCATGTCGACCTCGGCGTGCGCATCCTCGGAGTAGTCGAGGTCCAGGTGCGCCAGCGCGTCCACGACGCCCACCGAGATCGCCGCGCACGCGTCGGTCATGGGATGCGCCGGGATCTTGCCTCCCGCCACCATCCGCGAGAACGCGTCGTGCAATGCGACGTACCCGCCGCAGATCGCAGCCGTGCGCGTGCCGCCGTCGGCTTGCAGCACGTCGCAATCCACCGTGATCTGCAGCTCCGCGATCATCTCGAGATCCGTGACGGCGCGCAGCGACCGCCCGATGAGGCGCTGGATCTCCTGGGTGCGTCCGGACTGTCGGCCACGCGCCGCCTCCCGGTCAGAACGCTCGACGGTCGATCCCGGGAGCATCGAGTACTCGGCCGTCACCCAGCCGCGTCCCGTGCCGCGCAGCCACGGCGGGACGCGATCTTCGAGCGACGCGGTGCACAGGACGCGGGTCCGGCCGAAGTCGACCAGCACCGAGCCCATCGCCGACTCGGTGAAGTCGCGGACGAACAGCACCGGCCGCAGCTCGTCGGGCTCTCGCCCGTCCTTCCGGATCCCCATTGCCGCTGCTCCCTCGCTACACGGGCGTGACGAGATGCGGCGTCGCCAGCGTGACCGGCTCGCCGAACGACTCTGAGCCTTCCTTGACCGACACGACCGCGTCGAGCTCGGGCCAGAGGTGCGTGAGGATCAGGCGTGACGCGTCGGCTTGGCGCGCGTCGCGACCGGCCTCGTGCGCGCTCAGGTGCCACGTCACGCCTTTGTGGCCCTCCTGGTACGTCGCCTCCGACAGGACGAGGTCGGCGCCGGCGTCGAACGCGCCGACCGTCCAGTCCGGCCCGGTGTCGGCCGTGTAGACGAGTCGCTTCTCGTCCGCGCTCACCTCGACCGCGTAGGTCGGCGGCGGATGGTCCGTGCGGGAGAAGCGCAGTGTGAGATCCGCGAGCTCCACGCCGTCGCCGTCGCCGACGGCGTTCCAGTCGAAGGTGTCACCCCAGTCGTCGACGAGTGCGCCGAGCCGCTCCTCGAGGCCTTCCGGCGCGAAGACCGGGAGACCGCCACGCTCGAGCCCGTACCGCATCAGCACATGGAGACCGTAGATGTCGGCGCAGTGGTCGGGGTGCTGGTGCGTGAGGACGACCGCGCTCAGGTCCTCGATCCTGGCGTGTTGCTGCAGGTGCGGGAGCGTTCCGTTGCCGCAGTCCACCCAGACCGCCGCGCCACCGCCACGGACGAGATAGCCGCTGCAGGCGCCGAAGGGCTGGGCGCCGTACGAGCCCGAGCACCCGAGGACCGTCAACTCCACTCCCACGCCTCCACGGTCTCGACCTCCGGGCCCAGGAACCGCGCCCCGAGCGTGCGGAACGTCGCGAGGTCCCCGCTGGTGACGAACACCCGGCGGGGCGGCTCGCTTCCGGGCCTGCGAGCGTGGCCCGCTCCGCCGAGCAGCGTGCGAGTCTCGAACGCGGTCTCGTCGCCGCTCGAGACGAGCACGACGTCGCGCCCCATCACGTCCCCGATCGTGCGGGCGAGCAGCGGGTAGTGCGTGCAGCCGAGGACGAGCGTGTCGACGCCGGCGTCGCGCACCGGCGCGAGCAGGCGCTCGGCCAGCACGTGCACCTCCTGCGAGTCGACGTCGCCGGCCTCGACGAACTCGGCGAAGCCGGGGCACGCCGCGCACGTGAGCTCGACGCCGGCGCCGCTCGCGTCGGCGGCGCGCTGGTACGCGCCCGAGGCGATCGTCCCGACGGTGCCGATCACGCCGACGCGCCGGGTCTGAGTCGTCCGGATCGCCGCGCGCAGGGCCGGCTCGATGACGCCGATGACGGGCATGTCGCAGTCGCGGCGCAACGCATCCAACGCGACCGACGACACGCGGTTGCAGGCGACGACCAGCAACTTGGCGTCGTGATCGGCCAGCAGGTCGGCCATCTCGAACGCGTACTTGATGACATCACGGTCGGGCTTGGGGCCGTACGGGAAGCGCCCGGTGTCGCCGAAGTACACGACGGGCTCGTCGGGAAGCAGGTCGATGAGCGCGCGCAGCACCGTGAGGCCACCGAGTCCGGAGTCGATCACGCCGATCGGTCGATCGCTCACGAATGCCCCCGGCCGGCGGCGCGTCGCAGCCGGTCCCCCACCGCCGCGCCGACACCGGTGTCGGGCGGTGGCACCGCGAGCAGGACGTCGACGCCGCGCCGGTCGGCCTCACGCAAGCGCGCATACAGGACCCGCGCGTACTCGTCGGCGTTCGCGGGCGCGTCGAGCACGGCGACGTCGGCGGAGAGGGCCGGGATCGGGTCCGGCGCGAGCACCGCCACACGCTCGCCGGCAGCGAGCAGAGCGGTCGCGCGCTCGGCGAGGTCCTGACGGTCGACGACGAGCACGGTCGCCTCCGGCGCGTAGTGGGACTTGAGCGTCCCGGGGGCTCGTACGAGCCCGTCGCTCCGGACCCCGACCGCCTGCCCCGACACCTCCTCGACGCGCTCGCGGGTGACGCCGCCGGGGCGGAGGATCGCGAGCTCGTCGCCGGTGCAGTCGACGATCGTCGACTCCACGCCGACCGTGCACGCTCCGTCGTCGAGGACGACGTCGACGTCGTCACCGAGGTCGGCGCGGACGTCGTCGGCGGTCGTCGGGCTCACGTGCCCGAAGCGGTTCGCCGAGGGCGCCGCGATGCCGCCGCCGAACGCGCGGAGCAGCGCGAGCGCCACCGGTTGGTCGGGCACGCGCACACCGACGGTGTCGCCGCCGCCGGTCACGGCGTCGAGGACGCGTGCCGCGCGCCGGACGACGATCGTGAGCGGGCCGGGCCACAGCGCGTCGCCGAGGCGGCGGGCGGCGACGGGGACGTCGGCCGCCCAGTCGTCGAGCTGTCCGGGCGCGCCGACGTGGACGATCACCGGGTGCTCGCCGGGGCGGCCCTTCACCGCGTAGAGCCGCGCGAGCGCGCCGGCGTTGTCGGCGTCGGCGCCCAGCCCGTACACGGTCTCGGTCGGGAAGGCCACCAGGCCTCCGCGCCGGAGCGTCTCGGCGGCGCGGGAGATGTCGGCGTCAGTCGCCATGTCGCCACCATCTTTCCTCACCCGCGTCGGGATCGGGGCGAGGCGTGACATCGGGCACGGTCATGGAATGGGAACGCAGGCTTCGCTACCAGTAGTTGATGCGTTGCGCCCGCTCGGTGACGACGTCGAGGTCGTCGGTCCACGCCCCGGACGAGAGGTACTTCCATCCCGCGTCGGGAAGGAGCGCGACGATCGTCCCCGCGTCCATCGTCGCCGCCATCTTGGCGACGCCGGCCATGACCGCGCCCGACGAGATCCCGGCGAAGATCCCGCACTCGTCGAGCAGGCGGCGCGTCCACTCGATCGACTCGCGCGGCCGCACGATGAACTTCCGGTCGAGGACCGCCGGGTCGAAGATCGGCGGCACGAACCCGTCCTCGAGCGAGCGCAGCCCCTGCACGAGCTCGCCCGCCGGCGGCTCGACGGCGACGACCTGCACGCCCGGCTTCTGCTCCTTGAGGTATCGGCCCGACGCCCATCAGCGTGCCGCTCGTCCCGAGACCGGCGACGAACACGTCGACCTCGGGGCAGTCGCGCAGGATCTCCGGACCGGTGGTCGCGTAGTGAGCGTCGGGGTTGGCGGGGTTCCCGTACTGGAACAGCATCACGCAGCGACGAGTCCTCGGCCGCGAGCTTCTCCGCCTGGCGGATCGCGCCGTTGCTGCCCTTCCTCCCCGGGCGACGGGATCACCTCGGCGCCGAAGATCTCGAGCAGCTGGCGGCGCTCGATCGGAGACGTTCTCGGGCATGCACGACGCGCAGCCGGTAGCCCCTTCAGCCGGGCGACGAGCGCGAGCCCGATGCCGGTGTTGCCCGACGACGGCTCGAGGATCGTGTCGCCCGGCTGCAGCACGCCGTCGCGCTCGGCCAGCTTCGACCATCTGCAGCGCGATGCGGTCCTTCGATCGAGCCGCCGGGGTTCTGACCCTCGAGCTTGGCGTAGATGCGCACGGCCGGGTTCGGCGACAGCGCGTGGACGCCGACGAGCGGCGTGTTGCCGATGAGCTCGAGGATCGACTCGTACCGGGCCACCGGTGCGGCCGCGCCTCAGCCCCCGGCGACGGCGGGGAGGATCGAGATCACGTCGCCGTCGGTCACCTTGGTGTCGAGCTGGTCGAGGTACCGGATGTCGTCGTCGTTGCGGTACACGTTGACGAACTTGTGGATGCTCCCCGTCGTCGTCGACGAGGTTGTCGGCCAGGCCCGGGTACCGGGCGGTCAGCTCGGCGAACACGTCGCCCACGGTCGCGCCGTCGGCGGACACCGACGCCGCCCCGTCGGCGTGCGGGCGCAGCAGCGTGGGGAGGCGAACCTCGACGGGCATGGCACGAGTCGTACAAGTCCGACCTGATGCGGTCGGGATTCGTCGTCAGCGGTCCAGGACCACCTGGCACTCGGCGATCGCGCCGTCGCGGATGCGGTACGCCGCGCAGCACCGGCTCGCCGTCCCGCAGGCTCACGAGCACGTAGATCCACTCCGGGTCGACGGCCTGCTCGCACGTCGGTCGGCGACGGGTAGGCGTCGGTGTGCGTGTGCGAGTGCCAGCACGCCGACGATCTCGTCACCGCGCTCGTCGGCGTCGCGCATCGCCGCGCGCAGGTCGTCGCGGCCGTCGACGGTGTACGTGCAGCGCCGACGCGTCGGCGTTGCGGCACGGGTACGACCTGCGCTGACGACGCCCGTCGGCTCGCCGTCGCCGACATCGGGCCCGCCGAGCAGCCCGCACGCCTCGTCGGGAAGGCCGTCGTAGCAGTGGCGCGACGATCGTGCGGTACTGCGTCGTCCGTGAGCCGGAGCGTCGGGGACGCGAAGCCCATGCAGCTCAGCCGGTCGCTGCGGCGGCGTCGCGGATCGCCCGCCACACGCGCTCGGACGTGAGCGGCATGTCGAGGTGGCGGATCCCGAGGTGGCGACAGCGCGTCGACGACCGCGTTCTGCACCGCCGGCGTCGAGCCGATCGTGCCCGACTCGCCGATGCCCTTGGCGCCGAGCGGGTTGAGCGGCGTCGGCGTCTCGGTGTTCGACGCTTCGAAGCTCGGGAGCTCGGCCGCGCTCGGCATCGCGTAGTCCATGAGGTTGGCGGTCAGCGGGTTGCCGTCGTCGTCGTACGACGACGCCCTCGTACAGCGCCTGCGCGACGCCCTGGGCGATGCCGCCGTGCTGCTGCCCGGCGACGAGCAGCGGGTTGAGGATGCGGCCGCAGTCGTCGACCGCGACGTGGCGCAGCGAGCTCGACCGCGCCCGGTCTCGGTGTCGACCTCGACGACCGCGATGTGCGCGCCGAACGGGTAGGTCGCGTCGCCCTGGTTGAAGTCGAGCTCGGCCGCGAGGCGCCTCCTCCCAGTCGGCCGGGCGTCGGCCGGGTCGGTCGGCCGCCGAGCGCGAGCTCCGCCCAGCGAGAGCGCGGTAGCCGGGACGCCGGCGACGCCGACCGTCCGCCGTCGTGGACGCACGATGTCGTCGACGTTCGCCTCGAGCAGGTGCGCGGCGAGGCGCTTGGCCTTCTCGAGCACCTCGCTCGCTCGCCTTGTGCACGCGCGCTGCCCGCCGATCTGCAGCGAGCGCGATCCCATCGTGCCGGTGCCGCGCGGGACGAGCGCGGTGTCGGACTGCACGAGCCGCACGTGCGTCCATCGGGACGCCGAGCAGCTCGGCCACGATCATCGCGAACGCGGTCTCGTGGCCCTGGCCGTGCGCCGACGTGCCGACGGTCGCCGTGACGGTGCCGTCGGCGTGCGACCTCGACCGCGCCGAACTCCTGGAACAGCCCGCCGGCGGTGACCTCGACGTAGGTGCGACACGCCGATGCCGAGCTGCTTCGCGTCGCCGCGCTCGCGCGCGCTGCGCCTGCTCGGCGCCGCAGCTCGTCGTAGCCGGCGACGCGGCACGCCTCGTCGAGCGCCTTCGCGTACTCGCCGACGTCGTAGTTCGCGCCGGTGACGGTCGTGAGCGGGAACGCGCTCGGGCGGGATGAAGTTCTGCTTGCGGATCTCGACCGGGTCGATGCCGAGCTCGACGCGCGGCCATGTCGATGATGCGCTCGAGCAACGCGGTGGCCTCGGGCCGGCCGGCGCCGCGGTACGCGGCGGTCGGCGTGGTGTTCGTGGCCGCGCTCGCGGAGTTGACCTCGACCTTGGGGATCGCGTACACGCCCTGGCGCCATCGATCGGGTGAGGAACGGGCAGGAACGCGCCGATCGCCGGGTAGGCGCCGCCGTCGCCGACGATCCGTGCCCGCAGGCCCGACGATCGTGCCGTCGCGCTTCAGGCCGAGCTCGACGTACTGGACCTGCCCGCGGCCGTGGCGTCATCGCGACCATGTTCTCGGAGCGGGTCTCGGTCCACTTCACCGGCCGGCCGAGCTTGCGGGCCGGCGGCGGCGGCGATCACGTACTCGGGGTACACGCCGGTCTTGGCGCCGAAGCCGCCGCCGACCGCGGGCGCGATCACGCGGACCTGCTCGGGCTCGAGTCCGAGCACGCCGCGCGAGCGGGTCGCGCACGCCGTGCGGGGCCTGCGTCGGGACGTGCACGGTGAGCCCGTCGTCGCCGTCGGCTCGACGAGGATGCCGTTCGGCTCCATCGGCACCGCGGCGAGGCGCTGGTTGACGAACCGGCCGCTCGACGACGACGTCGGCGCCGTCGAGGATCGGTCGGGTCGTCGCCGAAGTCGAACTCGATCGCGAGGTTCGAGCCGTGCTCGGGGAACAGCAGCGGCGCGCCGTCGGCGAGCGCGGCCTCGGGATCGATCGACGACGGGCAGCGGGTCGTAGTCGACGATCACCGTCTCGGCCGCGTCGACGGCCTGCGCGCGCGTCTCGGCGACGACGGCCGCGACGATGTCGCCGACGAAGCGCACGACGTCGCGTGGCGAGCGGCGGCCGGCTGACAGCGCCGGCGGGAGCATGACGAAGCCCTGGACCGGGCTCGAGGCCGAGGTCGTCGGCCGTGTACACGGCGACGACGCCGGGCATCGCCTCGGCCTCGCTCGTGTCGACCGACTCGATGCGGGCGTGGGCCATCGTCGAGCGGACGAACACCACGTGGAGCAGCCCTTCGACGGCGAGGTCGTCGAAGTAGTCGGCGTCGCCGCGCAGGATGCGCGGGTCCTCGATGCGCAGCACCGGGTTGCCGAGGATCGAACCGGAAGTTGCCATGGTCGGAAATCTATACAGTCGACTCATGGGGCGCCCCGCCGACACCGTCGTCATCCGGAACCGGCGCGCCCGGTACGACTACCTCGTCCTGGACTCGTTCGAGTGCGGCATCGTGCTCGCGGGCTCCGAGGTCAAGTCGATCCGCGCCGGTCGCGCCAACCTCCAGGACGCATACGCCCGAGTCGAGGACGGCGAGCTGTGGCTCCACGGCATGCACATCGCGCCGTACGAGTTCTCACGCGCCGAGCTCGACCCGATCCGTCGCCGCAAGCTGCTCCTGCACCGCAAGGAGATCGACACGCTGGCCCGCGCCACGGGCGAGAAGGGCGTGACCCTCGTGCCGCTGCGCGTGTATTTCAAGGACGGCCGCGCCAAGGTCGAGTTGGCCGTGGCCAAGGGCAAGCGGGCCTACGACAAGCGTCGAACCATTGCGGAGCGCGACGCCAAGCGCGAGGCCGAGCGCGCCCTCAAGGGGTTGCGCGACTGACCGTCTGGCCCGACGCGACCGCCTCCGGGGAGACGAGGCCGACGAGCCGATCGCCGTCGAAGACCAGCGTGTGACCGGCGCGACCCGCGTAGGACGCACGGCGACGTCTGCGAGTCGGTCGTCGGGGTGCGCGACGCGGACCGTCGCGACGGGCACCATGTAGTCCTGCACGCGGCGCATGACCCCTTCGGCGGCCGCCGGCGCCGACCGCAGCCGGTCGATGCTGACCAGGCCGGTGATCGTGCCGTCGAAGCCCTCGACCACGGCGACCGGGTCGTGCAGGCGGGGAGCGTCCTCCGCGAGGAAGTCGCCGACCGATATCCAGCCACGCACGCGGGGCGGATCAGGGATCATCACGTCGCGCACCCGCAGGTCACCGAACGCGAGACGTGAACGCGCCATCTCCCCTTCGGCACGGGCGGCGCTGACCAGGAACCAGCCGATGAGCGCCGTCCACAACCCGCCGAAGCCGAGGCCGGCGAGCCAGCCGACGGCGCCGACACCCACGAGCAGCCAACCGAACACGACACCGACCTGGGCCGCCGTTGCAGCGGCGCGGTAGCGATTGCCATGGCGGAACCAGAGCAGCGCCGAGAGGATGCGGCCGCCGTCGAGCGGGGCGGCGGGGATCAGGTTGAACAGGGCCAGGATCCCGTTGATGAGCGCGAGCCACGCCAGCGCCGACCCGAGCAGGCCGGGCGCGCCGAGCGCGGACAGCGCGAGCGCGCCGACGCCGAACGCAGCCGCGAGGCCGACACTCGTCGCGGGGCCGGCGGCGGCGATGCGCAGCTCGGCGCCCGCCGTGGGCGACTCGCCTCCGAGCTTGGCGACCCCGCCGAGCATCCAGAGGGTGATGCCGTCGACCTGCACGCCGTGGCGGCGCGCGACCAGCGAGTGCGCGATCTCGTGCGCGAGCACCGAGGCGAAGAACAGTCCTGCCGTGACGAGCCCCACGATCCAATAGGCGGCCGTGGGCTGGCCGGGGAACTCGTTCGGGAACCGTTCGGCGGCGAGGCTCAGGGTGAGCAGCCCCGCGATCAGCAGGAGGCTGAAGTCCAGCCCCACGGGGATCCCGAAGATCCGGCCCAGGCGAATGCTGCTGCGTCCCATCGCTGACAAGAACGATGCCGGGCCCCGCCTTGTTCCGGCAAGGGTTCGAAGGCCCGCCGGTACACTGGGTAGCTCACACCAAGGGGGTGACTGGCTTCGATTCTGAGGATCAACGCGGGTGAAGCGAGCCGACGTCCCCGGAGCGTCGTAAAAGAGCCGGGAAAACCAACAAATGCCGAGGATTCAAACCTCGCACTCGCTGCCTAGGAACTAGGTAGTGCGTCCGTTCCGGCCCAGCCGCTCGG
The DNA here is from genome assembly GCA_963747195.1 of uncultured Actinomycetes bacterium. Taxonomy (GTDB): domain Bacteria; phylum Actinomycetota; class Acidimicrobiia; order IMCC26256; family JACDBD01; genus JALZAA01. The sequence goes on along the minus strand of CAVVDV010000002.1, from coordinate 843,776 downwards.
CCGGATTGCGGGCGTCATTGAGAGCGGCTCACCGCCGGGACGGGCCTCGTGGCCCGGCGGGAAATCACAGCGAGGCTGGGGTCGCCGCAGGCCGCCGGTGAGCGGCGGTGACCCGAGAACTTTCTCACCGGCTGCGCTCGGAGAAGCCCCGCCGAGGACTCGGAAGACGCGGGTTCGAATCCCGCCACCTCCACAAGCTCTTTTGCCGACGTCCGTCGGCACGAACCCCGGGCGGTGAAGCTGCCCGGGTCGCGCGGGTACCGATGAATTTCGAGCTCGTGAGCAGTCGCGCTCGAACAGACCAGGGTCATCGAGTCGGAAGGCGCCACCCACCTGCGCTATCGCGTCGTCACGTAGCGCTCCCGAGCGCGAGGTCGGCGGCGACCACGATGTCGCGGGCGGTCGCCCTCAGCGCGTTCGCGGTCGCGAGATCCGGCAGGCCGTCGCCGAACGCAGGCACGTCGACCACGGTCTCGAGCACGCCGGGCTCGGCGAAGTCGAGTTGCGCGCCGGCGCGTCGGAGGATGGCGCGCATCGGCTCGTTCTCGGCGAGGACGCGCGCGCGAAACCGGCGGACGCCGTTCTGTGCCGCCGCCACGGCCAACGCGCCCACCAGGAGCGTGCCGAGACCTCGGCCCTGGTAGTCGTCGACGACCGAGAACGCCACTTCGGCCGTGTCGGGAGCGGTGCGCTCGCGGATGTACCGCGCCGAGGCCACACCCGGCTCATCATCGTCGTCGGCCGCAAGCGCCACCCACGCGAAGTGATCGAAGTAATCGACGTCGACGAGGTACTGGACGACCTTGTCGCTCAGCGGTGGGGCACTGAAGAAGCGCTTGTAGTGCGACTCGCGCGAGAACCCCGGCTGGGTGTCGGCGAGCTTGCCCGCGATCGCGTCGGGAGGATCGGTCGGATCCGGAGCCGGGCCCCGTCTCGAAGCTTGACGTCCACGGGGCGGGTGTTGGCAGCGAGTCGCTGCCGCGCCGTGCGCGCGATCCGCTCCGCCACGCCGGGGACGTCGAGCAACGCCGCGAACGCGCGGGCGTCGCCGGCGTAGCCCGTGAGCGGACGGGTCGCCGTGACGGTGGCCGACCGGGGCGCAGCCCGGAGGACGCTGAGCTCGCCGACGATGGCGCCCGGCCCGACCGTGGCCACCTGGTGCTCGCCGTCACCGTCGTCCCGGAGCACGGCGGCTTCGCCGGCGGTCACGACGAGGAACGAGTGCGCCACCTCACCCTGCCGGGCGAGGACGGCACCCGACGGCTCGTCGACGGGCGACAGCATCGACGCCAGCGTCGAGAGCTGGCGCTCGTCGCAACCGTTGAAGAGCGTCAGGCCTGACAGGTCTTGCGCCACACCAGATGCCGCCACGGGCTCAGTTCAGCGCGAATCCGGGAATGTCCGCGGCGGCGTGAAAAGACCCGGGGCGCTGTCGATCTGACCGACTCCCGTTCGTCGTCGTGGTGAACTGGCCGACAAGGAGGAACCATGCGATACGCACTGTTGATCTGCGGCGACGAGAAGGGCATGGAGGCGAGGAGCCCCGAGGAAGCATCTGCGGGCCTCAACGAGTACATGGCGTTCGGCGAGGAGATGGGCAAGCGCGGCGTGCTCCAGGGAGGCGAGCGCCTCCGGCCCACCACCGACGCCACCACCGTCCGGGTACGCGACGGCGAGGTCCTGACGTCGGACGGGCCGTTCGCCGAGACCAAGGAGCAGATCGGCGGGTTCTATCTCGTCGACTGCAAGGACCTCGACGAGGCCATCGGCGTCGCGTCGAAGATCCCCGGCGCCCGGAACGGAAGCATCGAAGTGAGGCCGATCTGGGAGCTGTAGTCCCCGACGTGCAGGCCGCCGTCGCGAGCGCATTTCGCGACGAGTGGGGACGGGTCGTCGCCACCCTCATCCGGGTGACCGGCGACTGGGACGTCGCCGAGGAGTGCGCGCAGGACGCCTTCGCGCTGGCGCTGGAACGGTGGCAGCGCGACGGCGTCCCGCGCAACCCCGGTGCATGGCTCACGACCACGGCGCGCAACCGCGCCATCGACCGGATGCGCCGGGCGGCAACGGGAGCCAGCAAGCTCCAGGAGGTGGCGGTGCTGTCCGCCGATCCCCCGAGCGAAAGCGACGAGAGCGGCGTCGGCGACGACCGGCTGCGCCTCATCTTCACCTGCTGCCACCCGGCGCTCGCGCTCGAGGCGCAGGTCGCGCTCACGCTGCGCACGCTCGTGGGCCTGACGACGCCCGAGATCGCGCGGGCGTTCCTCGTGCCCGAGCCCACCATGGCGCAGCGGCTCGTGCGAGCGAAGCGGAAGATCCGCAACGCCGGCATCCCCTACCGCGTGCCGCCCGCGCACTTGCTCCCGGAGCGGACGGGCGCGGTCCTGGCGGTCCTGTATCTCCTCTTCAACGAGGGCTACGCCGCGAGCGCGGGCGCCGACCTCGTGCGTCAGAGCCTCACGGACGAAGCCATTCGCCTCGCCCGCACGCTCGCCCAGCTCATGCCGGACGAGCCCGAGGCGCTGGCCCTGCTCGCGCTCCTGCTCCTCCACGACGCGCGCCGCGCCGGTCGTGTCGACGACGGCGGCGACCTCGTACCGCTCGAGGAGCAGGACCGAACGCGCTGGGACCGGAACGCGATCGACGAAGGAGTCGAGCTGCTCGACGCCGCGCTGCGGCGCGCGCAGCCGGGTCCGTACCAGGTGCAGGCGGCGATCGCCGCGTGCCACGCGACCGCGCCCGACGCGGCGTCGACCGACTGGCCCCAGATCGCCGCGCTGTACGGCGAGCTCGTGCGCATGACGCCGACGCCCGTCGTGGCGCTGAACCGGGCGGTGGCGGTGGCGATGGCCGACGGCCCCGAAGCGGGCCTGGCGCTGGTCGACGAGCTGGAAGCGTCCGGCGCGCTGCGCGGCTACCACCTGCTGCCCGCCACCCGCGCCGACCTGCTCCGGCGTCTCGGGCGCCGGACCGAGTCAGCCGCCGCCTATCGCCAGGCGCTCGACCTCGCCGGTGCGGACGCCGAGCGCCGGTACCTCGAGCGCCGGCTGGCCGAGGCGGAACGCGCCTGAACGCGTGCCTAGCGCTCCTCGGCGAGCTCGGACGGTCCGACGCGCTTCTCGAGCCAGTCGTGCAGCGGCTTGGATGCTCGCAGGAAGCCGACGAGACGGTCCTTGGCCTTGCGCGTGCCCAGCCACGCGCCGACCGGCCACTGCTTCCAGCTGATGAGGCCCTTGTACCGGAGCAGCTCGATGCGAGGGTGGTCCTTCGGGTAGCCCTTGGGCGCCGTCTTCAGCACGTCGTGGGCGTCGACCGTGATGCCGCTCTTGCGGAGCTTGGACACGATCTGCTCGAGCTGGCGACCCGAGCGGTTGTCCGCCACGGCCTGCCGGTACCGGTCGAGCTGATCGGGCGCCGGCATGTACAAGCCGCGGCCGGCGCCCAAGCCCTCGGCCGAGAAGCTGATGTACCCGCCGTTCGCGAGCGTGGCCGCGATGGCGGTCTTGTACGGCGACTTGTCCTTGCTGAAGCGCACGTCGCGATACGGGCGGAAGACCCGGCCCTCGCCGTACTGGGGCGCGAGCTCGGCGAGCAGTGCGTCCATCGGGCCGCGCACCAGCTCCTCGTAGACGGCCTTGTTCTCCTGCCAGTAGGTCTTGGAGTTGTCGGCCTCGAGCCCCTCGTAGAACTCGATCGCTTCCGCCGGCCAGCCCCGGAACGTCATCGGGGAGGAATCTAGCCAGCCCGTGGCGGCGCGCTTCGCCGAGACGTCCGAGGACGGCGCGGCCGCGTGCGGAGAGCCGGTACCCGATCTCGAGGCTCTCGGTGAGGCCGAGCTCCTTGAGCTTGCGGACGTCGCGCTTGAACGCCAGCTTCTCCTGACCTCGCGTCGGCGCGAGGTCGCCGGCTCGCACCTCCGGGCGATCGCGGATCAGGCGCAACACCGCCAACGTCCAGGCGCCATGCCGGCTGGCCGCGTCGAGGCGGGCGAGCCTCCGCTCCACCTCGGCCAGCTCGTCGTCGGTCAGGGCGTCGCGACCGCGCAGCTCCACGCGCGGGTCCGGTCCGGCGACGTGCAACGCGATCCGGAACACGCGGCCTTCGCGCTGCGTGGCGAGGTCGTCGAGCAAGTCCGGGAGGGAAGCGAACCCGGCGCGGCGAGCATCGTCCTCGGTGATGTCGGCGAAGTCCATCTCGTCGACAGCGTCGACAGCGAGAACACCGACCGCAGTCCGGAGCTGACCACCGGCGCGAACCCGCGGCCGCGCCCAGCGCCGGAACGCGACGGTGACCGTGCCGTTCGCAAGACCGTCCAGTGCGTGGCGCTTGAAGAGCACCCGGCGACGCTAGGCCCTGACCTCGGTGAGGCCACCTTCGCTCTGCTCGTAGCCCTTCCCGGTCGGCTGCATGAACCCCCACTCGTAGCCGTCCGGGTCCGTGACGCCGAACATCCGCACCCCGTACGGCTTGTCCTCGGGAGGCTTGACGTCGACGCCGGCCGACGTCACGCGCGCGTGGTGCGCGTCGACGTCGTCCACCCAGATCAGGATGAGCTGCTCGGGGCCGTGACCCTTCTCGTCCCAGTACCCGGGGTCGCGGCCGGAGAGCCAGAGCTGGTCGTCGCCGACGACCATCTCGGCCTCGCGCACTCGTCCGTCACCGTCGACGTATCGGGAGACCTCTTCGAACCCGAACACGCGCGCCAACCAGTCGAGACTGGCGGCGGCGTCCTCGTAATGCAGGTATGGCGTGATACCCCGGAACTTCACCGTGCTCATCGCGGCTCCTTCTCGATGTATTCGGCGAACCAGGCCAGCAGCACCGGCTCGCCGATCTTGCACGTTGGCAACGCCCGCCGCCGCGACCGCCGGCGGCAGCGCGTCCCAGCCCGCGATGTTCGAGCACGACGCGGGTCCCGCCGTCGATCGGCTCGAAGCGCACCTCCACCTCGGTGACGTGACCGCCGTCGTGGATGAGATAGTCGAGCAGCAGTCGCTTCCCCGGCTCCCACGCCTTGATGCGGCCGAAGTCGTAGCCCTCGCCGGTCTCCTCGTCCCACACCTCGATCCACCGCCCGCCGACGCCGGGCTCGAAGCGGACCGCGACCGCGCGGTCCGGGTTCTTCCAGCTGTGCGGGCCGCGCTGGTACCACGCGTCGATCTCCTCGGTGAACACCTCGAACGCGGTGACGGGATCGACCGCGACCTCGACGCTCGTCGTGACGGAGTCCGTCGAGCTCACCGCGCACCTTTCCGCGCACGACGCTCCGCGTGCGCCTTGAACGCGCCGAGCTGCTCACCCCAGAACGCCTCGACCTGGTCCAGCCACGCCTGCAACGCGACGAACGGCTCACGACGCAAGCCGATACACGCGCGCAAGCGCGCATCGTCGTCGACCCCGGCCGCTTCGACGAGGCCGGTCGCCCGCAGCACGCGCAGGTGCCGGCTCATCGCCGGCGCGCTCGTCTCGGCCGAGGCCGCGAGCTCGCCGGCACGGCGCGGGCCCGTACGCAGCAGGTCGACGACCTGTCGCCGGGTGGGATCCGCCAGTGCCGACAGCGTTGCGTCGAGATCCTTCATGGCTGCGCCAATGCTTCCAGGCCCGCCGGTCATCGGGGCCGGTGCTGCGTGCCCTCGCCCCGCGTGACGTGCAGGGTGTCGCCGGGCTCGCGGACGATCGCCCGGTGCCACACGCCGCGCGGGACGATGCACGTCTGGCCCGCCCTGAGCTCGACGACCCGCTCCCCGTCCGGCTCGTCGAGGACCACGTCGACGGCGCCCGTGAGCAGGCACACGACCTCGTCGCCCGCCGGGTGCATCTCCCAGACGTCCCAGTCCTTTGCGTTGTGGAACGTGCCCACGAGCCGCCCGCCCCGCAGCTCGGGCCGGCGGTCGATCGTCTGCCCAGAACTCGTCGTCGACCTCCACGGCGAATGCCTGCGGGCCGTCGTCGAGCTGCACGTACGTGGTGGCGAGGTCGAACGTCGGCCTCACGGCTTCCTTGCCGGCTTCCATCGGTGCTCCTTCGAGGCTCGGACCGCCCCTTAGCGATCTGGATAACTATTTACTATCACGTTAAGTATCTCGGATCAACCCGGATCTCGCGGGCGGGCCATCATCGGGGGGTGAGCGAATCTGTCCGCGGGCGTCTGCTCGTCGCGACGCCCACGCTGTACGACCCGAACTTCTTCCGTTCGGTCGTGCTCGTGCTCGAGCACGGCGAGGACGGCGCCCTGGGAGTGGTGCTCAACCGGCCGAGCGAGACCGCAGTCGGTGAGACCCTGCCGGGCTGGAATCCGCTGGCCTCGAACCCGGGTGTCGTGTTCGTGGGCGGCCCGGTGTCGCCCGACGCCGCCATCGGCGTCGCCCGCGCGGGCAGCGCCGATCAGACCGAGGGGTGGTCGCCGCTGTTCGGACACCTCGGCACCGTCGACCTCGGGCGCGACCCGGTCGAGCTCCCGGTCGACGTCCAGAACCTGCGCGTCTTCGCCGGGTACGCGGGCTGGACGGAGGGCCAACTCGACGGCGAGCTCGACGCCGGTGGCTGGTTCGTCGTCGACGCCGCCCCCGACGACGTGTTCACCGCCGAGCCGGCCCGCCTGTGGGTCTCGGTCCTGCGCCGCCAGGGCGGCCGGCTGGCGATGTTCGCCACCGCTCCCCCGCAACCCTCTTCGAACTGATGGCGCGAACGGTCATCGACGGCATGAACGTCATCGGGTCACGCGCCGACGGTTGGTGGCGCGATCGCGACGCCGCCGCGCGCCGTCTGCTCGGCCGCCTCCAACACGCCGCGACGCGTTCTCGCGATGCCCTCACGTTGGTGCTCGACGGCCGGCCGCCGGCCGACCTTCCCGAGGGCGACCACGACGGTGTGGAGGTTCGGTACGCGCGCCGCCGCGGCCGCGACGCGGCCGACGACCGGATCGTCGAGCTCGTCGCGGCCGACTCGGATCCGGCGAGCCTGCGCGTGGTGACGTCGGACCGCGACCTCGTCGACCGCGTCACTGCGCTCGGGGCCACGACGGAAGGTGCGGGTGCGTTCCTCCGCCGGCTCGACGGCCTCGGCGCGTGAGCGGACCGATCAATTCCCGGTGAGGGACAGGCAGGCCTGCTCATCCTGAAGGAACCCGAGCCGGAACGCCTCCATGCGCTCGAACGACGTGCCCCGCACCGCCTTCTTGGCCCCGACCGGGTCACCGAACACGAGGAACGACTGCACGACCTCGTCGAGGTCGCCGGGCGAGAGCGAGAATGCCGCTTCGCGGGTCTCAGGCCCGCCGCGCGCTTGCTCCGTGTTCTGCTGGTCGACGGGCACGCTGCCGACCCACGAACCCGTCAGGCAGTCCGCCTGCAACCCGATCGTCTTGTCGTCACCCGTGATGCCGAGGCGCGACTGCACCGCCGACGCCCACACGTTGCCGATCAGGACCGAGACCCCGAAGTCGCCGATCTCGCCGTAGACGCCGCGGACGAGGTCTCGGTCGTACGCGATGTAGTTCTCGTCGTCGCAGAAGAAGATCGTGTCCTTGTAGTCGCTCGCCTTGAGGTTCTGGCTGCTGCACTTCGGGAGCGACCGCTTGTCCCTGGCGTTGTACGACATAACGTCGCTCACGCTCTGGTACGGCTGCCCGCCGAACGTGAACTGGCTCCAGTAGAGATCGAGGTCCTGCTTCGTCGTCGGCAGGACGTCCTTGAACGGGAGATCGCCGCCTTGCGCGACGTCCAGGGCGCTGGAGAACGGCAGCTCCTGGATCAAGGGCGGACTCGACGTGTACTGGGCACAGCGTTGCGGACCGCCCTCGAAGCCCTCCTGGAACACGTTGACCCGGTCGAAGCCGGACCCGTGCGCGCCCTTGTTCGTCGGGTCGCCGCCGATCGGGTCACTGAACTCGAGCATGCCGGCGAGACCCTTGTCGAGGTCGCCGGGATCGAGCTTGAGCAGCTTGCTGTCACCGTTGTCGACGTGCTCCACCCACGCGCCGGCGAAGCAGTCGGCCTGCTGCTCGGCCAGGACGGTGGCGGGGAACTCGGTCCCCGTCTGCGTCTGGATCACGTGACCCCACTCGTGCGACAGCACCTCCGCGAGTGCGAACGCCCCGAACTTCTTGTACAGGCCCGGGAAGAGATCCTGGTTGTCGTAGTTGATGGTCATGTCGAGTGGGCAGTGGAAGGCGTTGTGCTTGAAGTCCTTGTACGAGGCGCCGCCGCCGCGCACTCGGTGATCGACGACATGTCGGTCTTCGCCGTGTACGCGTGGATGTGACTCGAAGGGAGCACCGCGTAGCGGACGCCGTACACGGCCGGCATCTGCTCGGACCAGAAGTCCTGGATGTCCCGGATCGACGTCTTGAGGATCTTGTCGTACGGCTGCGTCGCGGGCCGGCTCGCCTCCGCCGTGCCGATACCGACCGCGCTCGCCGCGACCACCACCGCCGCGCCGGCGAGCAGCGCCACCCACCTTCTCAACACCGGGACCTCCCCTGCCGCAAGCTGCGACAGTCTGCCAAATCGGAACGGAGCCCCGGGCGGATGCGGCGCTTGGTGTACTGGGGTCATGGCTGACGCCGTGCCCGTCGCGGTCGAGCGTGGTGACGTCGACGAGCTCATCCGGCTCGTCGACTCCCTCTGCGCGACTCGGGAGTGGGACCGGCTCGTGGAGTTGCGGGACCGCTGCGAGCAAGCGATCGCGCGCGGGCGCCAGTTGTGGCCGGTTGCCGCCCACGCCGAATACCGCCTCGCCCTCGAAGCCCCGGGGCGTTTTGCGGCCATCGTCCTGGTCGAGGGGGCCGGACGTTTCGCACCCGGTCCCCTGCCGGAGGTCGCGGCATCGACACACGAGTGGGCCGACCTCGCGCCACACGTCCCGCCGGGGCCGCCGGCGGTGCTCGCCGCGCACGAATGCGTCGTCCGGGGCGAGGACCTGACCGGCCAGACGCTCCCCGGCCCGCCGGTGCTGGACCTCCCCTTGCGCCTCGCCGGCTGGGAGCCCGAGTACTACCTCGCGCACTACCGGCACGACGGAGTCGACCTGCCGGGGCCGCCCCCGCCCGCCCTCGAGGCGGTCGACGCGCCGGCGCCCGCGCCGTCGGGAACCCGGGACCCGGCGGCGGACGCGCTCCTCGACGCGGTGCGAGCCTGGACCGAGGGCTCGGAAGGGCGCGCCGAGGCCATCGCGGTGCGCGGCGACGCGCTCGCTGCGATCGCGGCGCTCGGACGCGACCGGGTGCGCATGGCGGAGGTCTCTCCGTCCGAGGCCCTGCGCACGCTCGCGTGGGCGGGCGCGAGCGGTGGTGCGCACGCCCGCCGACCCGGCGCGGCGGCAGGCCGGTTCGCCGCATGGTGGGCGGGCGCCGCGCTCACGGGCCTCCTCGAGGAGTGGCCCGTCGACGCCGCCGCGCTCGGGGACGCCCTCATGCGGTTGCGCTGGTACGTGTGGGACGGCGGCGGCGCCGCAACCGGCTGGGGACTGCACCTTGCGATCGAAGACCCGTCGTCCGGCCGCAGCTGGGCCGTCGCCGCCATCGACGTCGCATAGCGCACGCGCCCGGACCCCTAGATTTGCGGCCGTGGACGCACTCCGGTTCTTCGGGCTCGCGCGCACCGATGACTCCGACGTCTGGCAGCTGCCGGTCGTGCCCGCCCTGTGCTCGGGCCGCGGCACGCTGTTCGGCGGGGCCGGCCTCGGCGCCGCGATCGAGGCGCTCGAGCGCACGACCGGCCGGCCGCTGGTGTGGGCGACCGCGCAGTACCTCTCGTACGCCCGGCCGCCGTCGGTCGTGGACATCGCGATCACCGAGATCGTCCGCGGCCATCGCTCGTCGCAGGCGCGCGCGGTCGCACGCGTCGACGGCGAGGAGATCTTCACGGTGAACGCCGCCCTCGGCGCCCGCGACTTCCCGATGTCGGGCTCGTGGGCGATCCGGCCCGACGTGCCGCCGCCGGGCGAGAGCCCGCCGCGCGACCGGCTGCCGCGGCACGAGGGCACGATCATGGACCGCCTCGAGATGCGGCTCGCGGACGGCCGCTCCATCTACGACCTCCCCGGTCCGCCCGGCGACGGGCGGGCGGCGCTCTGGGTCCACCTCCCGTCGCTCGACATGTCGGCGGCGGCGCTCGCGATCGTCGGCGACTACGTCCCGTTCGGAATCGGACAGGCGCTCGGCGCGCCCGCGCCGGCGGCAACAGCCTCGACAACACGCTGCGCGTCGTGACGCGCGCACCCGACCGAGTGGATCCTGGCCGACGTCCGCGTCCACGCCGTCGAGCACGGCTTCGGCCACGGCCTCGTGCACCTGTGGGCCGAGGACGGCACGCTGCTCGCCACCGCGAGCCAGTCCACGATCGTGCGCGAGCACCGCGACTGGGGCGAGGATGATGCCGCCGCGGCGAGGGACGCCGGGGCGGCACCGAAGGAGGGGGAAGGCACATGAGCGTCCCGCAGCGCTACGGCATCACGGTGCCGTTCGACGGCGTCCCGCTGCACGCGCACCGGGAGTGGTTCGAGGAGATCGCCGCGCTCGGCTACACGGACCTGTGGTCGGCCGAGTCCGGCGGCGCCGACGCCTTCACGCCGCTGGCGCTGGCGGCGGCGTGGACGCCGTCGCTGCGCCTCGGCACGGCCATCGTCCCGGCGTATCACACGTGGCGCGGCGACGCTCGCCGAGACCGTCGCCAGCATGGTGCAGGCCGCGCCGGGGCGGTTCGCGCTCGGGATCGGCACGTCGTCCAACGTCATCGTCGAGAACTGGAACGGCATCCCGTTCGAGGAGCCGTACCAGCACGTGCGCGACACGATCCGCTTCCTCCGCACCGCGCTCGCGGGCGAGAAGGTCACGCACGAGTACGAGACGTTCTCGGTGAAGGGCTTCCGGCTCGGCATCCGCGTCGACGAGCTCCCGCCGATCCTCGTCGCCGCGCTGCGGCCGGGCATGCTGCGCCTCGCCGGGCGCGAAGGCGACGGCGCGATCATCAACTGGCTCTCCGCCGACGACGTCAAGACCGTCGTGCCCGCACGTCGGCGAGGGCAAGGAGATCGTCGCCCGCATCTTCGTGCTGCCGACCGACGACGACGAGGTCGTCCGCTCCATCGGGCAAGCGCGCGATCGCCGCGTACCTCAACGTCCCGGTCTACGCCGCGTTCCACGACTGGCTCGGCCGGGGCGAGATCCTCCAGCCCATGTGGGACGCGTGGAAGGCCGGCGACCGTGAGGCCGCCACCGCGGCGATCCCCGACGAGCTCGTCGACGAGCTCGATCGTCCACGGCACGCCGGCGCAGATCCGCGAGCACCTGGACCGTTACGTCGCCAACGGGGTCACGACGCCTGCGCCCGCGTTCCTCGCCGGTCCCGACGACGCGCGCCGCGCGCTGCGCGAGGCCGCGCCGAACGCGTCGTAGTTCCGCCGCTGCCGCGGTGTCAGGCGACTTGCTTGAGCTTCAACTCTTCGTGACGGACCGTTGCCTGCCGGCATCCGATGAGCGCGCGGGTCACCCACCAGCCGGGATCGATCTCACCCGGAGCGAGCGCGAACCGCGCCGAGGTGGGAGCGGCGTGGTGGTTGTTGTGCAGCCCCTCGCCGCCGGTGAAGAGAGCGAGCCATTGCGAGTTCCCGGCGGGGTTGTCGTACGGACGCCGGCCGACGCGTGTGGCCGACGGCGTTGATCGCCCCGCTGAGCATCACGTAGCTCACCGCGTGCACCGCAGCCGCCAGCAATCCGGTCATCCATCCGAACGTCACGCACAGGATCCCGATCCCGATCGCGAGCCCGAGAATGCCGTGGTTGAAGAACCAGCGGTCGAGGCGATCCTGGGGCACGTCGCGTGCGTACTTCCGCACCGTGAGCTCGTCACGCGCGACTCGCCGGTACAACCCGGCGTTGGCGAGTTGCACGCGCCAGAAGCCGAGGACGCGTGGGCTGTGCGGGTCGGCGGGCGTGTCCGACGTCGCGTGGTGACGGCGATGCACCGCGACCCATTCCCGCGGTCGCATGCCGGTGGTGATCCACAGCAACACACGGCAGAAGAGCACCGCTGGTGCGCGCATGGTCGAGCGCGCGGTGTGCGAGCGTGCGGTGCAGGTACACGGTCGTCGCGATGATCGTGATCTGGGTCACGACGAGGCCGGCCAGCACGGCAATGGGCACGTTCACAGATGGCTCCTCGCGGTCTGAAGATCCGCCCTCAATCCGGGATGCTAGCCTACCTACCGGTAGGTAGACGCAGCGTGCCGGCTCCACCGGACGTCCGTCACGCAGCTGTCCCCGCCGCCCGGGTGGTGACGGCGTACCCTCGCGCCCGGCATGGAGACCGTCGCGATGGAAAGCAGCCAGGGCACGAAGTCCCTCATTCTCGAGGTCGCCCTCGACCGGTTCGCCGAGCACGGATACAGCGGCACGAGCCTGAACGACATCGCCGACAAGGTCGGCATCCGGCGCCCGAGCCTCCTGCACCACTTCCCGTCCAAGGAGGCGCTCTACCGCGCCGTCCTCGTCGACGCCTTCGCCGACTGGTTCGCCCTGGTCGACGAGGCGATCGCCGGACCCCAGAAGCAAGGCTGGCCGCAGGTCGAGCGGGTGCTCCGGGCCGCCTTCCTGTTCTTCGAGGAGCGCCCCGAGTTCGTGCGCCTGGCGCGCTGGGAGGCGCTCGAAGGCGGCCCGATGCTGTCGGCGGAGCTCGGAACGATGTTGCGGCCGCTGTTCGATCGGGGAACCGAGTTTCTCGAGCGCGAGATGGATGCCGGCCGGTTGCGACGCTACGACGCGCCGCAGCTGCTGCTCACCGGTTACGGCGCCGTGCTGTCCTATCTCTCGGACGCGCCGTTGATCACGTCGTTGCTCGGCGCCGATCCCTTGGGCCCCGCGATGCTCGCCAAACGGCGCGAGCACGTCATCGACGTGCTGCGCAACGCGCTCGAACCCTGACCGCAGCGAAAGTGTGAGCGACACACTCTCGTCACCTCTGCAGCTGGGGTCGTCCACGATCCGCAACCGCGTCTATCGCGCGCCCGTGCTCGAGGGTGCCGGCTCGGGGCCCGACGCGGCCGAGACGTACGCGAAGTCGTTCGTCCCCAACGCGCGTCATGGCGTCGGCCTCATCATCCAGGGAAGCGCCTGCCTGTACGAGGAGGGCCGCACGTCCCCCGGCATGACCCTGGTCCACTCCCGCGAGCGCATGCTGGCGATGACCGACATGGTGCGCGCCGTCCACGACGCCGGCGCCGCCATCTTCCTGCAGATCGGGCACGGCGGGATCTACGCGATGGAAGGGTGGCACGAGCCGTACGCGAGCGAACGCAAGGGCCCGCTGTTGGCGTCTTCGCCGGTGCCCCTGATGCTCCGTCCGAGCTTCCGGGGCGTGCCCGTGCACGTGATGACGACCGACGAGGTGCACGCTCTCTGTCGCCGGAGCGGCGAGGCCGCGGCCTGGGCCCGGGAGGCGGGCTACGACGGCATCCAGCTCGGTTCGGCCAATGCCAAGCTGCTCGACCAGTTCCTCTCGCCCTTCTACAACCGCCGCACCGACGAGTTCGGCGGATCCCCAGAGCGGCGGGCGCACATCCTGCGGGTGATTCGTGAGCACGTTGCAGAGCGCGCGGGGCCCGACTTCCCGTGCACGGTCAAGGTGCCGGCGGAGAAAGCGCCTCCGTTCGCCCCGCATGTCACGCGCGACGAGGCGCTGCGCACCTGCGAGCTGGTGGCCGAGTGGGGATACGACGCCGTCACGCCGGTGGAGGTGTCGGTGTTCCCCGACACGACGCTGAGTCGCGGGGGCGTGCCGTCGTCACTCTGGACCAACCAGTCGATGAAAACGCGGCTGCGGGCCGCGGCGCCGTCGCGTCGGCGCCGCGTCACGCTGATCGCGGGATCGTGGCTCGGGGGGAAACGCAATCCGTTCGCGCCGGTCTGGAATCGGCTTCTGTTCCGCGAGGCGAAGCGACGGGTGCCGATCCCGGTGTTCGCGGTGGGTGGCATCCGGACCGGCGTCGAGGCCCGCCAGATCGTCGACGACGGCGAGGCCGACATGGTCGGGTTCGGTCGCCCGTTCTACGCCCAAGACGACCTGGCCGAGCACGTCCTCGGCGACGGAAACCTCCACGCGCTGTGCCAGAGCTCGAACATGTGCGTCCCCGCCCAGATGTTGGGCATGAAAGGTGTCTGCTACAACCCCAAGGTCAAGAAGCTGCAGCCCTAACCGAAGCTCGCGTGCTTGCGGAACCGCTCGAACAACGGCGCGTCGCCGAGAACATCGGCGGCGTCCATGGTCTTGCGCCCCATCAGCACGAGCAGCACATCGGACGCGGGACCGCGTACGGCGACATCGCCCTTCGCGTGCTCGCGGGTGAGTCGGATCCCGTCGGGGCCGAGACGTACGAGCCACTCCCCCGGCGTGTCCGTGGTGTGGAGATGGATGGATCCGGCTTCCGGGAAGCGTCGACCCCGGAACGCGCCGAGGATGCCGAGGTACTCGTCGACGCCGTCGGCTGCGAGCGTCGGGCTCGACGGCGTCGGCGGCACCGCCCGTGTTCTGGGCGTCCCAGCGGTGCATGGCGGTCTCCTGGGTCGTGCGCCGGGCCCAGAAGCCGACGCTCTGGTCGAAGGGCACCCACGTCCAGCACGGTTTCGCCGGGTCCGTCGCCGCGAGCTTGGTCGCGAGCATCTCGGCGCCGGCCTCCAGCCAGTCGGGAATCGCATCGTCGGCAGGAGGTTCCTCGCGCTGCTTGAAGGCCTTGCCGTCGGGAGGCTGGTCGAGGTTTCCCGCCACCCATCGATGGTGGGAGCCGAGATGGTGGGCGAGGTCACGCAGCTTCCACTCCGGACACGACGGCACCGTCGTCTCCATCGGTATGTCGCGCGCTGCCTGCGCGGCGGCGCTGCCGTCCCGTCGCAGCGCCGGGATGTAGTCGCCGTACTCCACGCCCGGACGCTATAGCCCGAGCGAGGGCTCGAGCTCGACGCGTTCGACGAGCTCCGGGCCGTCGTTGTCGGCGCTGTTGACCGCGGTACCGACCGGGTACGCGACGAGGAGATCGTCGGAAGCCGGCTGCAGGAGATGCGCCGAACGCGTCGACATCGCCCGAGTCCGGGTCGAGCCAGCGGTCCCAGTCGCGCTCCTCGAGGACGACCGGCATGCGGTCGTGGAGCGGCGCGAGCGTGTCGTTGGCGTTGGTCGTCACGATTGCGCAGGACCGCAGCCAGTCGGCATCCGCCTCATTCCCGGTCGCGCCACGCTGCCCACAGCCCGGCGAACGCCATCGGCTCACCGTCCCGGCGGTGAATGAACATGGGCTGCTTGCGGACCCGCGCCGCTGCCACTCGTAGAAGCCCTCGGCCGGTACGAGACAGCGATGCCGCCGGAAGGCCCGTTCGTAGGCGGGCTTGTCCGCCAACGACTCGGCGCGGGCGTTGATCATGCGGTCGCCGACCTTGGGGTCCTTCGCCCACGACGGGATCAACCCCCACCGCAGGTCGGACAGATACCGGCGACGGCGCGCGGTCCTCGGCCCGATCCCGGACGGCGTACACGGTCGCCCGGGGGGCGACGTTGTAGCTCGGCTCGTGCCCGGCGGCCGCCAGCTCGTCGACCCCGAAGCGCCCCACGAGCAGCTCGGGCGACGACGCCTGCACGAACCGTCCGCACATGGGGCTGACCGTACCGAAGCCGGCAGCGCGATCGGGCCGTGCCGCGGGTCACGTTGACCCCGGAAGGCCGGGCGCTCATAATCAGACCGAACGGTCGGTTTTCGAGAGGGTCGCATGAGCACCACCACCCCACGGCTCCGCAAGGGGGAGGCAACCCGCCGCCTGATCCTCGAGCGGGCCGCTCCCGTCTTCAACCAGCGGGGGTACGCCGGCGCCTCGATGAGCGAGCTCGTCGAAGCCACCGGGATCGAGAAGGGCGGGATCTACAACCACTTCGGAAGCAAGGAGGACCTCGCCGTCGAGGCCTTCGACTACTCGATCTCGCTCATCGTCGACGGGTACGCCGCCGTGCAGGAAGGCAAGGTCGGGCTCGACCGGCTCGAGGCCATCATCGAGATCTTCGGCAACTGGTCCGGACACCCGCTGGTCGCCGGCGGGTGCCCGATCATGAACACCGCCATCGAGGCCGACGACACGAACCCCGCGCTGGCTGCGCGAGCGCGCGCCGCCATGGACTCGTGGCACCGCCTGATCGGCTCGATCCTGAAAGAGGCAAAAGCGCGAGACGAGGTCGACGGCGACGTCGACCCCTACGAGCTCGCCACCCTCGTGACCTCGACGCTCGAGGGATCCCTCATGCTCACCAGGCTGTTCGACGACCCCGCGTACAAGCACCGCGCGGTCGCGTCGCTCATCGAGCACGTCGAGAGCCTGCGCAAGTCGCCGCGTCAACGGAAACGGAGGGCGAACCGATGACGACTTTTGAGGAACGAAGCCGCTTCGTGACCTGGGACGACCCGGTCGCGAGCTGGAAAGCAGCCAGCGGTCTGCGCGGTATCGAAGTGCTCAGGGCGATCGAAGGCGGCGAGCTGCCGCCGCCTCCTGTCGCGCGCCTGCTCGGATTCGAGGTCGACCAGGTGAGCGAGGGCCTCGTGACGTTCGCGTTCGAGCCGGCCGAGTTCCACTACAACCCGCTCGGCACCGTCCACGGCGGGATCGTCACGACCGTGCTCGACAGCGCGATGGGATGCGCGGTGCACAGCCGGTTGCGCGCCGGGCTCAGCTACACGACGCTCGAGCTGAAAGTGAACTTCCTCAAGCCCGTGCGCGTCACGACCGGGCGCGTCCGCGGGGAAGGCAAGGTCGTCCACCTCGGCGGGCGGGTTGCAACCGCCGAAGCCCATC
The DNA here is from genome assembly GCA_963747195.1 of uncultured Actinomycetes bacterium. Lineage (GTDB taxonomy): Bacteria > Actinomycetota > Acidimicrobiia > IMCC26256 > JACDBD01 > JALZAA01. The sequence goes on along the minus strand of CAVVDV010000002.1, from coordinate 826,954 downwards.
TCGTCGACGGCGAGGGCGCGCTCTACGCCCACGGCACGAGCACGTGCCTGATCTCGTCGTCCGGCGCCGGCTCCTCCGACGCCGGGGCCGCGTGATGGCGGCGGTCGAACAGCCTCCGATCCAGCCCGCGGGCGCACCCGGCCGCGTCGTCCACCTCGACGACGGCGGCGGCCGTCACGATCCGGTCCATCGAGCCCGCCGACGCGTATCCGCTGCTGCGCATGTTCGACCGGCTCTCCCCCGAGTCCATCTACCACCGGTTCTTCTCACCGATGCCGCGCCCGCGGCGCGCCGCGCTGCTCCATCTGGCCGGGCTCGACCACGAGCTGCACGAGGCGCTGGTCGCGCAAGTGGGCCACGAGATCGTCGCCGTCGCCCGTTACGACGGCCGCCCGGGTGAGGACGACGCCGAGGTCGCGGTGATCGTGGACGACGACTGGCAGGACCGCGGTCTCGGAACTCGGTTGCTGCACCACCTCGCACGTGTCGGCCGACGGCGCGGACTGGTCGCGTTTCGCGCCACCGTGCTCGGCGAGAACCGCCGCGCGCTTCCCTTCTTGCGGCGCCTCTCGCCCGCCGCCGACGTCCGGTTCCGCGACGGCGAGTACCAGGTCTACGCGCCCTTCCGCGGCCGCGCCGCCGAGCGCAGCCGAGGCCGGTCGGCGACGCCGTAGACGAAGCCGGCGCCCCGACCCGCCGCATCCCCGACCGGGGTCCCAAATATTCCGACCTTTTTGCTCGACTTTTCGCCGGCCGCTGATACCTTGAGGGAAAACGAGCCTGAGCACGAGCCACAGGAGACGCAACCATGTCACTTCGCCTCGGGGATACCGCTCCCGACTTCACCGCGGAGACCACCGAAGGGACGCTGAGCCTCTACGACTACCTCGGCGACAGCTGGGGGATGCTCTTCTCGCACCCCAAGGACTTCACGCCCGTGTGCACGACCGAGCTCGGCGCCTTCGCGCGGCGCAGGTCGGAGTTCGACCAGCGCAACGTGAAGCTGATCGGGATCAGCGTCGATCCGCTCGAGTCCCACAAGGGCTGGTCGAAGGACATCGAGGAGACACAGGGAGCGGCGCCCAACTATCCGTTGATCGCCGACCCGGACCGCAAGGTCGCCGACCTCTACGACATGATCCACCCGAACGCCAGCGACACGGTCACGGTCCGGTCCGTGTTCATCATCGGCCCGGACAAGAAGATCAAGCTGATCATCACGTACCCGCAGAGCGCCGGGCGCAACGTCGACGAGCTCCTGCGAGTCATCGACTCGCTCCAGCTGACCGCCGGCTACAGCGTCTCGACGCCGGTCGACTGGAAGGACGGCGAGGACGTGATCATCGTCCCCGCCGTCTCGGACGAGGACGCGAAGCAGAAGTTCCCCAAGGGCTTCAAGGCCATCAAGCCCTATCTGCGGGTGACGCCCCAGCCGAACAAGTAACGCCGACGCCTTGACTCAGCGCAGCTAGACCCAGCCCATCGGGTCGACGGGGGTGCCGTTGACGCGCACCTCCCAGTGGAGGTGTGGGCCGGTCGAGGCGCCGGTCGAGCCGACGTTGCCGATGACCTCGCCGGTGCTCACGTGCTGGCCGACCCGGACGCCGATGCGGGACTGGTGGCCGTACCCGGTCGCGAGCCCGCCGCCGTGGTCGATCAGGGTGAAGTTGCCGTATCCGCCGTTCCAGCCGGCCATGACCACGACGCCGTCCCCGGCCGCCTTGATCGGCGTCCCCGAGGAGACCCCGATGTCGACACCGGCGTGAAGCCGGTTCCCGCCCAGCACCGGGTCGTTTCGGTAGCCGAACGGGCTGGTGATGGGACCGTTCACGGGCCAGCTGAACCGGTGATTCCCGGGCGTCGGGTTCCCGCGGCTCACGCTGGCCGAGATCTGGGCCTGGACCGCGTTGTACTGCGCCTCGAAGTCGGCCTTGCGGGCACGGAGGCCCTCGATGGCCTGCTGCTCCTGCTGCTCGGCCGCCGCCACCTGGTCCCGCTCGCCGTCGGCCTGGGTACGGAGCTGCGTGACGTGATCCCGCTCCTCGGCCGCGACCCGTTGGGCGTCCTCCGCCTTCGCCTGCTCCTTGCGGAGGTCGCTCTGGGCGTCGTCGAGCTGGACCTTGAGGCCGCCCTGGCGCTGCAGCTCCCGCTCGAAGCGACGCGTGTTCTCGCCGAGGTACTTGCTCCCGGCGATCACCTCGTGGGCGCCGCCGCTCGTCGAGAGGAGGGTGAAGTTGGTCGCGCCGTTGCCGCCGCCCTTGTACAACGCGAGCGCCGACTCGTTGAACTTGGCCTTCGAGGCCTCGATCTCGGCCGTGATCCGGTCGATGTCGCGCTGCACGGTCTCGACCTGGGCCTGGATGGCGGCGATCTCTGCTTCTGCATCCGCGACCCGCTGGCTGGCCTCGGCGACCTGCCGGTCGAGCGCCGCCACCTTCGCCTCGAGGTCCTGGCGGTGCGCGGTGATCCCCTGCAGCTCGTTGAGTGCCGTGACCTCCTCGGCCGAGATGCCCTCGATCGCGTTCGAGAGCTCGTCGCGCCGGGCCTTGGGATCCGGAGAGTCCTGACCGACGGCGACGCCGGGCATGACGAGACCCAGCAGGAGCGCGGCCGCGACGAGGCAGAGCAGAAAACGATGGGATTTCAGGGTTCTGAGCGTACGCAACATGAGTCACACAAGCAACAAATCCCGCCCAAAAGACGCACTTCCCCCGCCAGCAACGGGCGCGACGAACCGCCGGGCGACCTCTCGGAGGGAGGACCCACTCCACGCCCGGGCGATCCCGGGGGGCGCGTGGCGGGCGGTCAGACGTTCAGGAAGCGGCGCAGGCCGACCCCGGCCCCGACCGCGCCGATGACGGCGCCGCCGACCAGGAGCCCGATGCTGATCGTCCCCGCGTTGCCGGTGGTCACGAAGAACCCCTGGAAGAAGCCCTTCGTGGTGTCGAGCTGGCTCAGCAGGTACTGGAGCGCGAACACGCCGCTCACGGCCAGGCCCGCACCCACGGCTCCCTGCACGAGCCCCTCGGCCATGAACGGGATCCGCACGAACCAGTTCGACGCGCCGACGAGCTTCATCACTTCGATCTCGCGCCGGCGAGCGAACGTGGCGAGGCGGATCGTGTTCACGATCAGGAACAGCGACGACGCGATCAGGATCGTCGAGATGGCGATGAACATGTAGCGAAGGAAGTTCGTGATGTCGATGAGCTGCTTGATCGCCTTGTCGGCCGTGATCGCCTCGTCGACGCCGGGTCTAGTGTTGTACTTGTCGCGCAGCGTGGTCGTCTGCCGTACTTGCGTCGGCGCCACTCGGAACGACGCCGGGAGCGCGCTCGGATCGACCGAGCTGACCAGGTCGGGCTTGTCCTTGAAGATGCGCTTGAAGTCGCTGTACGCCTGCTCTTTCGAGATGTAGCTTGGCGCTCTTGATCTGCCTGTCGTTATTGAGCTGGTTTCGCAACGCGTCGATCTGTTCCTTCGTGGCATCGGTCTTCATGTAGACCTCGAACTCGACGCCGTGCTTCCACTTGTTCGTGCCGTGGTCGACCCACTGCTGGAAGAGAAGGATCCCGCCCAGGAGCAGCAGGGACACGGTGACCGTCAGGATCCCGGCCAGCGTCATCAGCAGGTTCCTTCGCAACGAGATCAGCGTCTCGCGCGCGAAGTAGGACAGGCGCCGCACGATCCAATCAGCTCCCGACGCCGTAGACGCCGCGAGCCTGGTCTCGCACCATGTGCCCGTGATCGAGCTCGATGACACGCCGCCGCATCGCGTCGACGATGCGCTGGTCGTGCGTGGCCATCACGATGGTGGTGCCGGTGCGATTGATGCGGTCGAGCAGTCGCATGATCCCGACGGTCGTCGCCGGGTCGACGTTGCCGGTGGGCTCGTCGGCCAGCAGGATGAGCGGCCGGTTCACGAACGCCCTCGCGATCGACACCCGTTGCTGCTCGCCACCCGAGAGCTCCGTCGGGAACCGGGTGGTCTTCCGACTCAGGCCGACGAGGTCGAGGATCTGCGGGACCTGGGCATCGATGACGTGCCGGGGCCGGCCGATGACCTCCTGCGCGAATGCGACGTTCTCGTAGACGGTCTTGTTGGGGAGGAGCTTGTAGTCCTGGAAGACGCACCCGACGTTGCGCCGCAGTTGCGGGATCTTCCAGGAGCTGAGGCGGGAGATGTCGCGTCCGGCGACGATGATGCGGCCGGAGGTCGAGTTCTCCTCCCGCAGCAGCAGGCGAAGCGCCGTCGACTTCCCCGAGCCGGACGGCCCGACGACGAAGACGAACTCACCTTTGCTGATGTCGAACGACACGTCGCGCAGCGCGGAGACATCGCCCTTGTAGATCTTGGTGACACCTTCGAATCGAATCATCGACGCCCAAGCAGCGAAGCGGACCGGGAGGGGTTGAGCAACGTGCGGCGGGAGTGCTCCGGCGGAGAGTAGCAGCCCCGCCTCCGCCGGACGGGTAGGGGCGTCCCGAGGGTCACAGCTACCTGTGAGGCTGCTCCCCCTGGTCCGACGGCGGCGACGAGCCGCCGTCGTTCTGCCGGCGCCATTGGAGGTACGCCTCGATGAAGGGGTCGAGCTCGCCGTCGAGCACCGACTGGACGTTGCCGGTCTCGTAGCCGCGTGCGCTCGTCCTTCACGAGTTGATACGGCGCGAGCGTGTAGCTGCGGATCTGACTCCCGAACGCGACGTCCTTCTTCTCGCCCGACAGCGACTCGAGCTCCTGCTGCCGTTCGAGGCGCTGCCGTTCGGCAAGACGCGCGGCGAGGATCTGCATCGCCTTGGCGCGGTTCTGGATCTGCGACCGCTCGTTCTGAACCGATACGACGACGCCGGTCGGAAGGTGCGTGATGCGCACCGCGGAGTCCGTGACGTTGACGTGCTGTCCGCCCGCGCCCGAAGACCTATACGTATCGATCCGCAGGTCGTTGGGATCGATGTCGGGCTCCTCGGAATGCTCGAGCGCGGGAACCGCGTCGAAGGACGCGAACGCGGTCTGGCGTCGCGCGTTGGCGTCGAACGGCGAGATGCGAATGAGGCGGTGGACGCCCTTCTCGCCCTGGAGCAACCCGAACGCGTAACGACCCTTGACGATGAAGGTCGCGGACGTGATGCCCGCTTCCGTCCCCTCTTGGACCTCGTCGAGCTCGACGTCGAAGCCGCGCCGTTCCGCCCAGCGCGAGTACATGCGCAACAGCATCTCGGTCCAGTCCTGCGCGTCGGTGCCGCCCGCACCCGAGTGGACCTCGCAGATCGCGTCACGCTCGTCGTGCTCGCCCGTGAACAGCGCGCGCAACTCGAGCTTGTCGAGATCGGCGCCCAACGACACGACACCGGCGTCCACCTCGGGCTCGACCGAATCGTCGCCCTCCTCGCGGCCGAGCTGGAACAGCGTCTCGACCTCGGAAAGGCGCTCCTCGAGCCCGTCGAAGACCCCGAGGTCGTCACGTACTCGAGCGAGCTCGGTCGTGACCTTGCGCGCTTGGTCCTGGTCCTCCCACAGATCCGGCCGGCTCGCTTCCTGCTCGAGCTCAGCCAGCCGGGCCCGCGCCGCGTCGATCTGGAGATATGCGCGGCGCGTCGTCGACGCGGCGGCGGAGATCGGCCAGCGTTTCGGTGAAGTCGCGCATCGCGAAGGCTACGGGTGTGGATGCCGCGGTTCAGCGACCGTGGCAGTGCTTGAACTTCTTACCGCTCCCGCAGTAGCACGGCTCGTTGCGACCGGGCGTCTTCTCGACGTGCACGGGCTGTTGCACGACGTCTTCCGGTCGCTCGGCCACCGCAGTTGCGGTCGGGGCGCCCGTGCCGTCTCCCATGCCGTCGCCCACCGGCTCCTCGAGTGGCTGCCCGGCGGCGGCGGCCTGGAGCGCCTCCGAGCCCTGCACGGGCCCGTCGGACGCGGAGTACTGGACGTTGCTCGCCTCCCGGCGCGGGCCGTCGTCGGCGACGACCTGGAGGTGCGAGACATAGCGGACGAAGTTGTCCTGCACGCCCGCCATCATCGCCGAGAACATGTCGAAGCCCTCGCGCTGCCACTCGGCCAGCGGGTCCTTCTGGCCCATCGCGCGCAGGTTGATGCCCTCGCGCAGGTAGTCCATCTCGTAGAGGTGCTCGCGCCAGTGCTGGTCGATCACCGAGAGCATCACGCGGCGCTCGATCTCGCGGAGCGAGTCGCTCCCGATCGTCTGCTCCTTCTGCTCGTAGAGCTCCACCGCGTCGTCGGTGAGCACCTCGACGACCGACTCACGATCCGGCAGGTCGAGCTGTTCGAGAGAGATCCGCGTGGGGAACGTGCCCTCGATCTGGGTGTGCAGCTCCTCGAGGTCCCACTCCTCGGGAAACTCGGTCGGGCACCACGTCTCGACGGCGTGACGGACCGCGCCTTCGATGGCCTCGAACGCCTCGTCGCGCAGGTCGCCACCGTCGAGGATCTGCTGGCGGCGCTTGTAGATCACCTTGCGCTGCTCGTTCATCACCTCGTCGTACTTGAGGACGTCCTTGCGGATCTCGAAGTTTCGGTCTTCGACCGTGCGCTGCGCGCGCTCGATCGCCTTCGTCACCATCTTCGCCTCGAGCGGGACGTCGTCGGGGAACGCCTTCCCCATCACCCAGTTCATGGCCCCGGTCGCGAACAGGCGCATGAGCTCGTCCTCGAGCGAGAGGTAGAAGCGACTCTCGCCCGGATCGCCCTGGCGACCGGCCCGGCCCCGGAGCTGGTTGTCGATCCGGCGGCTCTCGTGGCGCTCGGTGCCGAGCACGTAGAGCCCGCCGAGCTCGCGGACGTGGTCGCCGGCGGGACGGCACTCGTCCCGGAACTTCGTCACCAGCTCCTGGTATCGCTCCGGGGCTTCCTCGGGGGTGTAGCCCTCGGCGACGAGCTCCTGGCGGGCGAGGCCCTCGGGGTTGCCGCCGAGCAGGATGTCGACGCCGCGGCCGGCCATGTTCGTGGCCACCGTCACCGTCTCCGGCCGGCCGGCCTGCGTGACGATGAGCGCTTCCTTCTCGTGCTGCTTCGCGTTCAGCACCGAATGCGGCACGCCGCGCTTCTCGAGCAGTCGCGACAGCTTCTCGGACTTCTCGACCGAGATCGTGCCGACGAGCACGGGCTGACCGTTCTCGTTCCGCTCTTCGATGTCGTCGGCGACGGCGTTGAACTTGGCATCCTCGGTCTTGTAGATGAGGTCGGGGTTGTCGTCCCGGACCATGGGCTCGTTGGTCGGGATCCCGACCACCTCGAGCGCGTACGTGTGCGCGAACTCGCCCGCCTCGGTCAACGCCGTCCCCGTCATGCCGGAGAGCTTCTCGTACATGCGGAAGTAGTTCTGGAGGGTGACGGTCGCCAACGTCTGGTTCTCCGCCTTGACGTTGACACCTTCCTTGGCCTCGACCGCCTGATGGAGACCTTCGCTCCAGCGGCGGCCCTCGAGGATGCGGCCCGTGAACTCGTCGACGATCTTCGCCTCGCCGTTCTGGATGACGTAGTCGACGTCCCGCTTGAAGAGCTCCTTCGCACGGAGCGCGGCTTGGAGCTGATGGACGAAGTTCTGGTTGACGTGCTCGTAGAGGTTCTCGACGTCGAGTGCCTGCTCGACGCGGCCGATGCCGTCCTCGGTCGGCACGACCGTGCGCTTCGCCTCGTCGACCTCGTAGTCGCGGTCGCGCTGGAGGCCCTTCACGACCCGGGCGAACCGGTAGTAGAGCTCCTGCGCGTCGTCGGCCCGTCCCGAGATGATCAGTGGCGTGCGGGCCTCGTCGACGAGGATCGAGTCGACCTCGTCGACGATGGCGAAGAAGTGGCCCCGCTGGGTCTGCTCGTCCGTCGACAGGGCCATGTTGTCGCGGAGGTAGTCGAAGCCGAACTCGTTGTTCGTGCCGTAGGTGATGTCGGCTTGGTACGCGGCCCGCTTCGACTCCGGGTCGTCGATCTGGGGGACGACGACGCCGACCTCCATCCCGAGGAAGCGGTAGATCTGCCCCATCCAGTCGGCGTCGCGCCGGGCGAGGTAGTCGTTCACGGTCACGAGGTGGCAGCCGTAGCCGGCCAGGGCGTTCAGGTAGAGCGGCAGCGTCGCAACGAGGGTCTTGCCCTCGCCGGTCTTCATCTCGGCGACCCAGCCGAAGTGGAGCGCGGCGCCGCCCATGATCTGCACGTCGAAGTGGCGCTGGCCGAGCGTCCGCTTGGCCGCCTCCCGCACCGCCGCGAACGCCTCGGGGAGCATGTCGTCGAGCATCTCGACGCGGTCTTCCTTCGTGTCGCACTGCGCCAGCCGGCCCCGGAACTCGTCCGTCATCGCCCGCAGCGCCTCGTCGGAGCGCGCCTCCATCTCGGGCTCGAAGGCCGCGACCTCGGGCACGATCGTCTCGACGAGCTTGAGCTTCCGGCCTTCGCCCGCGTGAAGGAGCTTGTTGAAGAGGCCCATGTGGTCTCCGAGTGTACCGACGGCCGTCGTCACGGCCCCCCGCGCTGCCCCGGGGCCCGCCCCCGAAATGAGAATGTTGCGCCCGTGGCGACGGCCGTCGGGCAGGACTCGGAGCTCCAGACCCTCACGGAAACGCGAAAGAGACCGTGGGAGCGGATCTCGGCGACGGTCGTGGGATGCGTCGTGGCCGTCGGGCTGGCGCTGTGGTCCACGGGCGGTGCGTGGGGAGGCCGGCCGCCGCACGGCGAGGACGTCATGGCGTATCTCGTGCGGGCCGACTTCGCCCTTCCCCACCTCGTGGCCCACGCGCGGCTCGACGGCTGGTTCCCGCGCTTCTACCTCGGCTACCAGGAGTTCCTGTTCAACGGCCCGGGCGTGGCGTGGGCGATGGGTGCCGCGCGGGGCGTGACCCTCGGCGCGCTTTCCAACTCCGGCGCGCTGAAAGTCGTCGGTGTGGTGTCGTTCGCGGCGCTGCCGGTCGCGATGGCGTTCCTCGCCCGGTCGCTGGGGCTCGGTCGGCTGGCGGCGGGGATCGCCGCCGTGCTGTCGCTGTTGGTCTCGAGCGAGTTCGGGCCCGGCCTCCAAGGCCTGTATCTCATCGGCCTCGTGTCGCACCAGCTCGGCGCGCCACTCTTCTGTCTCGCGCTCGGGGCGTTGCTGCGCGTGCCGAGCGACGCCCGAAGGCGCTGGGTGCTGCTCGCGGCGGTGTCGGTGGCCGGGTTGGCGATCACGCACCTCATCTCTGTGATGATCCTCGCGGTCGTCTTCCCGTTGCTCGCGTTCGGTCTGCGGCGCGAGCACCTCGGACGCGCATCCCTCGCCCGGTTCGCGGCGACCGGCGCGCTGGCAGCGGCGCTGGCGGCGTGGTGGCTGATCCCCGTGCTCGCACACCGCGACCTCCAAGGCGTGGTGGCGACCTGGGCGACGCCGTCCTTCGGGGATCGCATCGACGCCATCGTGAACGGTCACGTCCTGTTCCGTCCGTACACGGTGTGGATCGTGGTCGCCGGCTGGGTCTACGGGTTGGTGCGGGTGCGCCGCCGCCCGTTCGCCCTCGTCCTCGTCGCGACGCCGCTCGTCTTCCTGGTGCTCGCGCACTGGGCGGCGTCACGCTGGCCGCACAACGAGATCGCGATGCAGCTCGCCAACCGGGGCCTCGGCTACGCCGGGTTGCTCGCGATCCTGCCGCTTTCCGCCGCGATCGCCGCCGGCGCGCGGTTCGCGAGCACGCGGCTGTCGAGGTGGCGCTGGGCCGGCCCGGCGGCGGTGGCGGCCGCGCTCGGCGTGGCGGTCGCCCTCGTCGTGTCGCCGCTCGGCCCCGACCGCCGGGCGGCGAGCGAGCTCGCGCCGCCCGTCCCCCAGCTGCAGCACGCCGCCGCCGAGCTCCGGCGCGTCGTCCCCGAGGGCGCCCGGTTCGCCACCCAGCGCGACTATCCGGATGAGGTCTTCCGGACCGGTGTGCTCCTGCCGCCGACGTGGCTCGCCCAGGCGTCGGGCCGCAACTCGCTGAACGGGTGGAACCTCGAGTCGTCGAGCACGCCCCAGCCCGACCTCGAGCCCGACCTGTACCTCGGAAAGCGCCCCGCCGACACTGAGGCGGACGTGCTCAGCAGGCTGGGCGTCTCGCACGTCGTCACCACGGCCGACCCCTTCGCCGACGCGCTCGCGGCGTCGGACCGATTCGAGCTCGTGTGGCGGGAGCCACCGATCGCGATCTTCGCCCTCCGTGCCCGCGCCGGGCACCCTGCACCGGCCGCGCTCGTCGCCACCGGCGCCCCGGCGTCGGCGCGAGTCACGCGCGCCGATCCGGAACGGCTGCGCATCCGCGTCGACGCCACCGCCGCCACGCCCGCGACGGTCGCCGTCGCGTGGTCGCCGAAGTGGCACGGGCGCGTCGACGGACGATCAGTGCAGCTCGGTCACACGGCCGACGGCCTCATCGCGATGCGGCTTCCTGCGGGCCGCAGCACGCTCGAGCTGGATTACGGGCCCGACGGGTGGGACCACCTCGGCGTCGCTGTCAGCGCGACTGACGCTCGTGCTCCTCGCCGCGTTCGGCGTGTACGTGCTCCGGCGCCGGCGTCGGCGTCAATCCACGTCCAAGAGCTTCTCGCGCATCGCGTAGACGACCGCTTCCATGCGCGAGTGCAGATGAAGCTTCTCGAGGATGTTGCGGACGTGGTTCTTCACCGTGTTCTCCGAGATGTACAGCTCCTCGGAGATCTCCCGGTTGCTCAGACCCTTTGCGACGAGCTTCAGGACGTCGAGCTCGCGGTCGGTGAGGCTGGGCAGGAGGGAGCGGTGGCGCTCTTCGGCCTGCTGCACGAGCGCGTTGAACTCCGTCAACAGCTTCGAGGCCATCGACGGCGAGATCAGGCTGTGCCCGCGGGCGACGGCGCGCACCGCGTCGGCGAGCTCTTCGATGGAGATCTCCTTGAGGAGGTAGCCGCTCGCGCCCGCCTTCACGGCTGCGTAGAGATCTTCCTCGCTGTCGGAGACGGTGAGCATGATCACCTTGGTGTCGGGGAGGCGCTCGCGGATGCGTCGAGCCGCTTCGATGCCCGTCGACCGGGGCATGCGGACGTCCATGACCACGACGTCGGGCGCCATCTCCTCGGCTCGATGGACGGCCTCGATGCCGTCGGCGGCCTCGCCCACGACCTTGATGTCGGGCTCCTCGGACAGGACGAGGTCGAGGCCGCGCCGGAACAGCGCGTGGTCGTCGACGATGACGACGCGGATGGACTCGCCCTCGTTCACCCCGTGGTCTCGATCACGCCGAGGTTGCCGTCGCGCCGGCGGTAGAGGACGGCCGCATGACCGTTCTCGGCGTTGGTGAACAGGAAGAAGTCGTGGCCGAGCAGGTCCATCTGGAGCGCCGCTTCCTCGGGGCGCATCGGCTTCATCGCCAGCCGCTTCCGCTCGACGATGCGGTCGGACGGGCCGAGCCCGTCGTCGTCGTCGTCGGCTTCGACGTCCACCTCGGAGATTGACACCGCTTCGCTGTCGCCCGGAGCGGCTCGGCTCCGGCGGGGCGGCGTGGGTGCGGGCGACGCGCTTCTCCTTGATCCGGGCAACCTGATGCTCCACCTTGTCGACGACGAGGTCGAGGGCGGCGGCAGGTTCGGATGCGGCTGCGTGTGCCTTCACGAAGTTCCGTTTCAGGTGCACGATCACGTCGCAGACGTGGTTGTCGGCGACGCGGCGGTTCCGAAGCTCGGAGAAGTCGACCTCGACCCGCCCGGCATCGTGCGTGAACCGCGAGATCTTCCGGATCTTCTCCCGGGCGAGCTTGCGCAGCCGCGGCGAGACCTCGACGTTCTTCCCTCGCACGACGATGTCCATCACGGAATCCCAGCGGTGTCGCGCCGTGACCCGGCGGCCATCGGGCGAGTATATGCGGGCTGGTCCGGCCGCACCCGGGGCGCAGCGCCGGGCCGGGGCGTGCGCGCAGCCGTCACGGCGACGACGGAGGTCACCCCGGCGCGCCGGAGTGCCTCGGCTGCGGCAGCGATGGTCGCGCCGGTGGTGGCGACGTCGTCGACGAGCAGCACCCGAGCCGGGAGCGACGCCGTGGCGGACGTCGAATCGCGGCCCGGCACGACGGGCGGCTGCGGGCCGGCCGGTCTGCGGGGGTCCCGGTCGCCGGCGCAGCGTCGGACGCGCGCGGAGCCCCAGCTCTCGGGCCACCGCACGCGCGAGGACCTCGGCGTGGTCGAACCCTCGGGCGTTCCGCCGCGCGCTCGTCGTGGGCGTCCACGTCGCGACGTCGGCGGCATCGGCAGCGCCGGCGGCCACGACGAGCCGGGCCATGCGCGCCGCGAGCCAGGGCACGGTGGCGCGTGTCCGCCAGTACTTGACGCGGGCCACGAGCTCACGCGCCACGCCCTCGTACGCGAACGGCGCGAGCCAGCGGTCGACACCCGCCGGTGGCGGGAGCGCCGGCGGTGCGCGGAGCGTCCGTGCGCAGGCGTCGCACACCGGCTCCGCCGGTCGGCCGCATCCCGGGCACGACGCCGGGAACGCCGCCTCGACCAGCGCACGCCACGGGTTCACGGACGGAACGTATCGGCGGGGTACGACACCTACGGCGACGTGGCGCGTGCGCAGCACGTCCTCGTACGGAGGGCGAAGGACGCCGCGCTCGGTGACGATCGCGGTCACGAGCCGGGCGGGCGTCACGTCGAAGGCGCGGTTCGCGGCGCGCGACGCCGTCCGGTGCGATGCGCTCGCCGGCGATGCGGACGACCTCGTCCTCGGGGCGTTCCTCGACCGGGATCGCCGCGCCCGCCGGAGTGGCGAGGTCGATCGTCGAGGTCGGTGCGGCGACGATGAACGGCACGCCGTGCTCGCGGCGAGCACCGCCAACGGATAGGTGCCGATCTTGTTGGCGACGTCGCCGTTGGCGGCGATGCGGTCGGCGCCGACGACCACGAGGTCCACGTCGCCGGTCGCCATGAGCGAGCCGGACATCGCGTCGGCGATGACCGTGACCGGGATGCCGAGCCGGTCGAGCTCCCATGCGGTCAGGCGCGCGCCCTGGAGCACGGGCCGCGTCTCCCCGGCCCACACCGTCGGTCGCTTGCCCGCGTCGTGCGCGGCGCGCACGACGCCGAGCGCGGTGCCGTAGCCGACGGTCGCGAGCGATCCCGCGTTGCAGTGCGTGAGCACGCGCGCGCCGGCGGGGACGAGCTCGGCTCCGAACCCGCCGAGCGCGCGGTTGGCGGCGACGTCGGCGGCCGCGACGCGCTCCGCCTCCGCGAGGGCGGCATCGGCGCCGCCCTCCTCCCACGCGCCCAGCGCGCGCGTCCACGCCCCACGCCAGGTTCGAAGCCGTGGGCCGGGCGGAGGCGAGGCGACGTGCCGCCGCCCGCACGCCGGGCTCGTCGGCAGTCGTGTGCGCGGCGAGTGCCACGCCGAACGCGCCGGCGGCGCCGAGCGCGGGCGCGCCCCGCACCGCCAGTGACGTGATCGCGTCGCAGAGCTCGTCGACCGTTGCGCACTCGACGAACCGGAGCTCGCCCGGCAATGCGCGCTGGTCGATCAGCCGCACCCTCCCCCGCCGCCACTCGATCGTCGGCGGGATCGGGTCCACCGGATCTCCTGGATCAGTACCGGTAGTGGTCGGGCTTGAACGGCCCTTCGACCGGGACGCCGAGGTAGGTCGACTGCTCCTCGGTCAGCTGCGTGAGCTTCACCCCGAGCTTGTCGAGGTGCAGCCGGGCGACCTCCTCGTCGAGGTGCTTGGGCAGCGTGTACACGCGTCGCTCGTAGAAGTCGGTGTGGCCGTACAGCTCCATCTGGGCGATCACCTGGTTCGTGAAGCTGTTGGACATCACGAAGCTCGGGTGGCCGGTGGCGTTGCCCAGGTTCAGCAGGCGCCCCTCCGACAGCACGATGATCGAGTGCCCGTCGGGGAACACCCACTCGTCGACCTGCGGCTTGATGTTCACGCGCTTGACGCCCGGCAGGGCGGCGAGGCCCGCCATGTCGATCTCGTCGTCGAAGTGGCCGATGTTGCCGACGATCGCGTCGTGCTTCATCCGCCCCATGTCCTCGACGGTGATGATGTTCGTGTTCCCGGTGGCCGTGACGAAGATGTCGGCCGTGTCGACGACGTCCTCGAGCGTCACGACCTCGTGACCCTCCATGGCCGCTTGCAGCGCGCAGATGGGATCGATCTCGGTCACCACGACGCGCGCGCCCTGGCCGCGCAGCGCCTGGGAGCAGCCCTTGCCGACGTCGCCGTACCCGCAGACCACCGCGAGCTTGCCCGCGAGCATGACGTCGGTCGCCCGGCAGATCCCGTCGACGAGCGAGTGGCGAACGCCGTAGAGGTTGTCGAACTTCGACTTCGTCACGGAGTCGTTCACGTTGATGGCCGGGAACAGCAGCGTCCCCGCCTCCATCATCTGGTAGAGACGGTGGACGCCGGTGGTCGTCTCCTCGGTGACGCCCTTGACCGACTCGGCGGTGCGGTGCCAGCGCCGTCGCGTCTTCGCTCCTGGATGCGCGCCAGCAGCCCGAGGACGACCTTCCACTCCTCAGAGTCGCCGTCGGCCGGCGCGGGCACGGCGCCGTCGCGCTCGTACTCGACGCCCTTGTGCACGAGCAGCGTCGCGTCACCGCCGTCGTCGAGGATCATGTTCGGAGCGTCGCCGTCCGGCCACCGCAGCGCCTGGTCGGTGCACCACCAGTACTCCTCGAGCGTCTCGCCCTTCCACGCGAACACCGGCACCCCGCGGGCGGCGATGGCGGCGGCGGCGTGGTCCTGGGTCGAGAAGATGTTGCACGACGCCCAGCGAACGGTCGGCGCCCAGCTCGAGCAGCGTCTCGATGAGCACCGCGGTCTGGATCGTCATGTGCAGCGAGCCGGTGATCTTGGCGCCGCGCGAGCGGCTGCTCCGCGCCGTAGCGCCGGCGCAGCGCCATGAGCCCGGGCATCTCGTGCTCGGCGAGCTCGATCTCCTTGCGACCGAAGTCGGCCAGCGAGAGATCGGCGACCTTGAAGTCGGGGGTGCCCGCGCCGGCCGGCGTCGCGGAATCGGTGGTCGTCGTCATCGGGACTCCTTGTGTCGTCGGGCGCGGCTCGGGCGTGCACGGGATTTCAGGGAGTCGGCCCAGATCACTGGATGACAGCCGCAGGCGGCCCGACCGGCGCTCATGGTACCCCGACCCGCAGCCGATTTCCTCGAGCGGACGAGCTCGCCGGCCGCGTCAGACCTCCGAGCCGAGGGCGTCCTTCAGTTGGAAGATCGCGTCGATCGGGCCGGGGTCGACGTCGTGGTCGAGCGCCAGGTAGCAGCTGGCCCAGTCCCCGACGTACATCAGGTCGACCACCTGGGCGAGCCTTCCTTCCCCCTCGGCGCGCACCTCGAGCACCTGGGCGAGCGTCTCCTCGATCAGCGCGCGCGTGAGCGAGAACCGCCGTCCCACCTGCTCGTGCTCGAAGTCGTGCCGCAGCTCCATGAGCGTGAAGAGCTGACGGGTGACGTCGCCGTGCTGTCCCCATCCGCAGATCTCGTTGTGGTCGAGCTCGGGATAGGCGTTCCAGAACGCGGGCGCCTTCGCGTTCTCGTTCACGTCGCACTTCCAGCGTTGGGCGGCGACGGCTCCGAGGGCGCCGCCGCCGTAGACGATCGGGATGGTCGTGCCGATCCTCCGGGCGATCTCGCGGGCCGGGTTCGCCGGTGCGTCGACCTCGGGACGGCACTTCTCGCGTCGCGTCGCGAGCTGGCGCCCGGCGGCGTCGAGCCACTCACCCGCGTCGGGAAGGAGGCCCACGCGCTCCAACGCGACGAACAGCGGCGCGAGGAGCGCGCCGAGCGCCGCACGCGGGAGGTACCCGGCCGGGCACGGCACATGCAACGCGCCGTGCGCTCGGGCCATCGACTCCAGCTCCCCGCCTCGGCTCACGGCGACGACGCGCGCGCCGGCGTCGAGCGCGCCGGCGGCCATCTGGAGGGTCTCGTCGGTGTCACCCGAGTACGAGACCGCGAACGCGAGCGTGCGGGGACCGACGAACCGCGGCGTGCGGATCTGCTTCAGCACGACCACCGGCACTGGGAGCGTCGAGTTGGCAACGGCGGCGAGCACGTCACCGGCGATCCCCGACCCGCCCATGCCGAGCACGGCGACGTTGTCGATGTCGTCCGCCGACGGAAGAGAGACCCCGTCCAGGGCGTCTCGGGCGCTGCGATGGGCGTCGGCGAGCTGCTCGGGCAGTCCACCGACCGCGTCGAGGAACCCCAGCGAGTCGAGTCACGCGCTGAGGCCTCGAACGTCGGCTTGATCCCCTCGGCCTCCGCCTTCGTCATCAGCCGGTCGTGCTCGGCGTCGTCGACGGCCTCGGCCTCGTCGATGAGCATGATCGGGATGTCGTCGCGGACGGCGTATCGCCGCTTGAGGCGCGGGTTGTACAGCGAGCTCTCGTCCTCGAAATAGAGGAGCGGGCCCTTGTCCTCGGGGCAGGCGAGGATCTCGAGCAGCTTGGCGTCCAGGGCCACGACCATCTCCTTTGGTCTCGCTCGGCAGCGGGCTCCGTGGGCGAGCCGGCGGCCGACGCTATTCCCCGCGCGACGAGCGCGAGCACTTCGGCGGTGTGCACCTCGCAGCCGGCGGCGTCGCGCGCCTCGAGGTTGAGCCGCAGCAACGGCTCGGTGTTGCTCGGCCGCAGGTTGAACCACCAGTCGCCGAGGTCGACGGTCAGCCCGTCGAGCCGGTCCTGCTGCGCGCCGCGATACGCCTCCGCCACGCGCTCGATGACCGCCGCCGGATCGTCGACCTTCGTGTTGATCTCACCCGAGTCGGCGTAGCGGTCGAAGGGGCGGCGGAGCTCCGACAGCGGCACGCCGGCGCGCGAGAGCTGCTCGAGCACGACCATCGAGGCGATGAGGCCGGAGTCGGCGCGGAAGTTGTCCCGGAAGTAGTAGTGCGCCGAGTGCTCGCCGCCGAAGATGGCGCCGGTCTCGGCCATCACCTGCTTGATGAAGGAATGGCCGACCCGGGTGCGGACGGGGATTCCGCCCATCTCGCGGACGACCTCGGGCACGACCTTCGAGCAGATGAGGTTGTGCACGACCGTCTCTCCCGGGTGCCGTTCGAGGATCCCCTTGGCGAGGATGGCCGTGGTGATCGAGCCCGACAGGGGTTGGGCCTGGTCGTCGACGAGGAAGACGCGGTCGGCGTCGCCGTCGAACGCCAGCCCGATGTCGGCGCCGGCGTCGAGGACGGCCCGCTGGAGGTCCTTGAGGTTCTCGGGCTGGATCGGGTCGGCGGGATGGTTCGGGAACGTCCCGTCGAGCTCGGGATAGAGGATCGACAGGTCGAACGGCAGGTCGGCGAACACGGCGGGGACGACGGCGCCGCCCATGCCGTTGGCCGTGTCGGCCACGACGCGCAGCGGGCGCAGCGCGTCGACGTCGACGAACGAGTGGACGTGCTCGACGTACTCGGGGAGCAGGTCGCGTTGCTCGACCCGGCCCCGCTCGGCGGCCCGCTCGAGGAGCCCGCTCGCGACCGTCGCCTTGATCTCGGTCAGGCCCGTGTCCTGGCCGACGGGGGCGGCGCCCGCCCGGCACAGCTTGATCCCGTTGTACTGGGCGGGGTTGTGGCTGGCGGTGAACATCGCCGCCGGCGCGTCGAGCCGGCCCGAGGCGAAGTACACGAGGTCGGTCGAGATCAGCCCGAGCTCGATGACGTCGGCGCCGGCCAGGGTGGCGCCGTCGGCGAACGCGGCCGCGAGCGGCTCCGACGACGGCCGCATGTCCCGCCCCACGAGCACCAGTGCGGTGCCCGTGAACGCGACGAACGCGTTCCCGATCCGGCGGGCGACGTCGTCGTCGAGGTCGTCGGGGTACAGCGCCGCGGATGTCGTAGGCCTTGAAGATCGCGTCGAGTCTCTGGTCGCTCACTCGGCCGCAGGGTACCCGGCGTCGCCTCCCGCCCCGCTCGGCCTGGCGCTGTGCTGCTTCCTGCGCTTGCGCCACCACGGCCAGAGCGCCAGCCCCGCCACGCCGAACACGCCGGCGACCGTCCCGACGCGGCCCAGGTACTCGGGTGTCGTGGTCGAGTAGTCGAGCCGAACCTCGTGGCTCCTCGGCACCACGACCATGAAGTTGGGTGTCGCCCGCCACGGTCCGTCGGCGCCGCTCGCGGTCCAGTTCGGGAAGTACGACGTCTTGACCATCACGGGGACCCCGGTACGCGAGACGCGGAACGACACCGAATGATCCGTGGTGTGCACGTGGCTCACCTCGACCGGCGGGAGCGCCGTGGACGGCACCGCCTTGGCCGCCGGCAGCTTCGGGTCGGGCGCGTCGGCGCGCGAAGCGCCCGGCGGGCGGGCCCGCGCCCAGCTCGACGGCCCGTCGGAGACGAGCGGCCGGTTGAGCAGCGACAGGTCACGGGCGTCGGCGGGCGTCCGGGTGGGCGCGTCCCACCACGGCACTCCCACCTCGTCCTGCCAGTCCCGGGCCGACACGCCCGGGACGACGACGGGTCGCTCGGCAAGCGCCTGGACGACCGGGGCGTTCCGCACCTCGTAGATCTTCCAACCAAGGGGCGGCTGCCCGTCGGTGTCGGGCGTGGTCGCCACGGGCACGAGCTGGCGCGACTGGTCCGCCAGCCCCTTGGCCTGGTCCGAGAAGGCCATGTAGTACCGCACGCCGAGCGTCTGCATGTACTTCACGCCGACGTCGAACTCGCCGAGCGTGCGGTAGGGCAGGTTGCGCTGCGGGTTGCTGGCATTGCCCGGTGCGCTCAACGTCGCTACCGACAAGAAGTGGTACGGCGTCGTCGCCGACGACTCGTAGTACAGGCCTTCCATCGACGCGATGCGGCCGTCGGTGAAGTACGGCAGGAGCATGAGCGCGAGCGGCGTCCCGTAGACGCCGAGCGCCGCGCCTCCCTCCCACAGCGCGTGGCCCGGTGGCAGCTGATCCATCGTGTTCACGAGGCTCTTGAACTCCGGATAGACCTTCGTGTCGGACTCGGCGCCGGTGTGCTCGTAGCCGCTGTAGTTCCACTTGGCCCAGAACGTGAGGAAGTCGGTCGTCACGTAGACGCGCCAGATCGCGACCGCCGCCACGAGCACGGACAGGATCGCGATCGTGACCGCCCGGACGATGCGGCGATCGCGTTGCCGGTCGCGATCCGTATGCTCGCCGTCGCTGAGCTCCGTCGCGGGCGGCGTCTCCGGTGACAATCCGCTCGCGGCCGGCAACGGCTCCGGCGCCGGCGCGGTCGTAGGCGCCGGCAGCAGCGGCTCCCAGAACGGATGGGACAGCCGCGCCAGCAGGAAACCGGCGCCCCGGATGAGCTCCGCCGCGCCGAGCATCGCCAGCAACAGGAGCAGCAGGTACCAGAACGGCAGGAGCCGCAGGTTCCAGACCGGGGTGCTGTGGAAGAGGTCGGTGAGTCTCTCCCAGAACGCGAACGCGAGCCCCATGACGGCGGTGAGCGCGGCGAGCTCGATCGTCACGCGCCGCCGGGCGACGATCCCGCCGACGATGGCGGCGACGACGAGCGGCACGAGCCACAGCACGTACGCCGGGTACCAGGGGAACATGTACAAGCGGAACTCCCGGATGGGCTCGTAGCCCATGTCCGTCGTGTACCCGAGCGTCGCCAGCAGCGGCAACGTCCAGATCGCCGTCAGGAGCGCCCCGACTCCGCCGATGGCGGCCGCGGTCGGGAACGTGCGGTTGGGACGGCGGGCCAGCCACACGACGAGCGCGCCGATGACGGCGAACATGCCCACGACGAGGTGGCTCATCACGACGGCCGCGAAGAGCACGGCCGGCAACCACATTCGTCGACGGTGCTCGAGCGAGTACGCGAGCGCGCCGAGGAAGAACAACGCCAGCGCCAGGGCCAAGGTGAACGAGAACTCGCCGGCGAAGTTGCTCGCCAGGTTCCCGCCCATGATGTGCTGGTTCCCGGCGACACGCGTCGCGTCGGCGCCGGCGCCGGGCGCGCCCTTGAAGAAGAGGAGCACGGTTGCGCCCACCGCGAACAGCGCCGGCGCGGGACGCGGGGCGCGCAGGCCGCGCCCGAACGCGTACGCGGCTACCGGCAGCGCGATCGGCCCCAACGCGGTGACGAGCTTGAACGCGATGTTGTACGGGAGCACCGCATCGAGCGCGACGATCAACAGAGCCGGGAACGGGAAGTAGAACTGCCCGGCCGGGAAGCCGGCGAACCAGTCGGGTGCCCATCCCGCGATCCGGCCCTGCGGCAACAGGTGGTCGCGGAGGTACGCCGGCCACCAGACGTGGGCTCCCGTGTCGCCACCTGCCGGTGTCGTGTTGCGGAGCAGCAGGTCCGGCTGCAGCTGGAACAAGACGAACAGGCAGCACGCGACGACGATCGCAGCGCCCGTCCAGATCTCGAGCCGGTCCCACCACGCCGGTCGGGAGCGCGCCGACGGCTGAGCGGCCGCATCGAGTCCGGTGCCGGGCGCGTCGGCGGGCGCCGGGCGCGTCGCGACCATCCGCTCAGCCTACGGGGATGGGGTCGCGGAGCCGCGTCAGCGCGCGGCGAGCACCGACACGGCCGTGAGGAGGTTGAACCCGGCGTGCAGCAGGATCGACGCCGACAGGTTGCCGGTCCGGATGGCGAGCGCGGCGGACAGGAGACCGAGCGCGAAGAGGCCCGGGATCGCGATCACGGACCCGATCGACGGGCTCAACAGCGGATGGACGGCGGCGAACGCGAGTGCGGAGACGAACGCCGCCCACGCCGGTGTCATCCGTCGCTGCAAAGCGCGGAGCAGGGCCCCGCGGAACAGCAGCTCCTCGGCGACGGGGGCGACCGTGACGACGATCACGGCGAACAGGACGAGCGCCGGTCCCCGCGCCTGCTTGAACTGCTCCACGACGTCCTGGGTCTCCGCCTTCCCGTGCACGTCCACGACGATTTGGAGGAACGGCAGGATCGCAAGCTGGAGCGCGACGCCGGCGAGGAGCCAGAGCGCCGCCGTCGTCCATCGGCCGCCGGGGAGACGGGCGACGAGCCCGAAGTCGGCTGCCAAGCTCCCCCGACCCTTGCGCCGGGCGACGAGCTCGAGCGTCCCGATCACGCCGATCGCCTGCCCGACGACCGACGCCAACAGGACGCCGACGTCGTCGCTGACGCGATTGGTGTCGATGCCGGCGGCGGCGGCGACGATCGAGCTCACGATCAGGGCGGCGATCAGTCCGACCACCCACGCCAGACCGACGTCCGGGAGGCCCCAGCGGATTCGCGGACGCGGGGGCACCGGCGGCGGGAACGCGGCGGGCTCGCCGGCCATTGGAGGTCGGCCGCGTCAGCGGGCGGCGGAGGCCGGGACCACCGGAGCGACGGCGGCGCGGCGGTCGACGAGCTGCCAGCCGGAAGGCACCCGCAGGCGAGCAGCGTGTCCCTCGCAGAGGTCATGGTGCGAGGGATCGGGCGCCAGGCCGTCATCGAGCCACACCGTGCGGGCGCGGTAGTCGTAGCTGAGGGATGCCGCCGCGGGCAGCGCGCAATCGGGGCGGGCGCAGCGACGAACGACGAGCGGCGGATCCATGGCGGCGCTCAACATACCGGAGCGTGAACGGGACACGTCCTCACCGGAGCGCGAACGGCACGGTTCCTCCCGGAGCGCGCGAACGCGCGCGTCGGACGCGAAATGCCCTCCGCAGTGACTGACCTGTACCGTGCCTTTCGGCTCGGTTCGGTCCGCCCCTGCGAAGGGCATTTGGAACGTACACCTGGCACCCATGGGGGTCAAGAGCGGGTTTCGCGCCCCCGGGACGTACCGACGGCCCGGCAGCCGTACCATGGGCGCACCCGCGGACGCGTCGCGTCCGCCACGAACCGACAAAGGCACACCGCGGATGAGTCGCCGCCCCTCCGACCTGCCCCCCGGTCGGAACCCCCAAAAAGGGGGGCCGACACCGCCGCCGAGCCCGACCCGGTGGCTGCCGTGGCTGATCATCGGCGTGCTCCTCGTCGGCGGCCTGTTCTTCTTCAACTTCGGGCGCACGACCGAGTCGAAGGCGGACCTCAGCTACACGCAGTTCCAGAAGGCGGTGGACAACGGCACCGTCCAGAGCGTCGAGTTCGATCCGACGAACGGGAAGATCACCGGCACGTTCAAGACGGCGCAGGGTGGGAAGAAGCAGTTCACCAGCTCCGGGCCGAACAACGACTTCCAGGCGACCGAGATCGCCCGGCTCGAGGAGAAGGGCGTCAACTTCAAGTACGTCCGGGAGGGCTCCGACATCCTCGGCACGATCCTCATCTGGGTCATCCCGTTCGCGCTCATCATCGGGATCTTCATCTGGATCAACCGCCGGGCGCAGGGCCAGATGGGCGCGGTCATGAACATCGGCCGCAGCCGGGCGAAGGTGTACGCGACCGAGAAGCCGAAGACGACGTTCAACGACGTCGCCGGGTACGGACCGGTGAAACAGGAGATCGCCGAGGTCGTCGACTTCCTGAAGAACCCCGGCAAGTTCAAGCAGATCGGCGCCCGCATCCCCAAGGGCGTCCTGCTCGTCGGCCCACCCGGTACCGGCAAGACGCTCATCGCACGGGCGGTCGCGGGCGAAGCCGGCGTGCCGTTCGTGTCCGTCACCGGCTCGGACTTCATGGAGATGTTCGTCGGCGTCGGCGCGGCTCGCGTGCGCGACCTGTTCCAGACCGCTCGCAAGCAGGCGCCCGCGATCATCTTCGTCGACGAGCTCGACTCGATCGGCCGCAAGCGCGGCGCGGGCCTCGGGGGTGGGCACGACGAGCGTGAGCAGACGCTCAACCAGATGCTCGCCGAGATGGACGGCTTCGAGGCGACCGAGGGCATCGTGATGATGGGGGCGACCAACCGTCCCGACGTCCTCGACGCCGCATTGCTGCGCCCCGGACGCTTCGACCGCCAGATCATCGTGCCGCTCCCGACGCAGGACGAGCGCGTCGAGATCCTCAAGGTGCACTTCAAGGACAAGAAGCTCGCGCCCGACGTCGACGTCGACATCATCGCCCGGGGAACGCCGGGCATGAGCGGCGCGGACCTCGCGAACCTCGTGAACGAGGCCGCGTTGTTCGCGGTTCGGCGCGGCTTCAACGAGATCCACGCCGAGGACTTCGAGGCCGCACGCGACCGCGTCCTCATGGGACTGAAGCGCGAGTCGATGGCGCTCACCGAAGAGGAGAAGGAGGTCGTCTCCTACCACGAAGGCGGCCACGCCGTGCTCGGCTACGTGCTCGAGCACGCCGACCCCGTGCACAAGGTCACGATCCTGCCGACCGGCATGGCGCTGGGTGTCACGCAGCAGCTGCCGGTCGAGGAGCGGCACATCTACAAGCGCGAGTACATCGCCGACTCGCTCGTCGTGCGCCTCGGCGGGCGCGTCGCCGAGGAGATCGTCTTCGGGCACTTGTCGACCGGCGCGCAGAACGACCTCGTCGGGATCACCGAGCTGGCGCGCAAGATGGTGCGCGAGTGGGGTATGTCCGACCGCATCGGTCCGATGGCGTGGGGATCGCAGGGCGCGGTGTTCCTCGGCGAGGACCTCGTCCACACCCGCGACTATTCGGACGACACGGCCCGCGTGATCGACGAGGAGGTCGAGCGCATCCTCCGGGAAGAGGAGGACCGCGCTCGCAAGGTCCTCTCCGAGCACCGCGCCGGGCTCGAGGCCGTCGCCCACGCGTTGCTCGTGGAGGAGACCCTCGACGGCAGCGAGGTGGAACGGCTCGTCGACGAGGCCATGGGCCACAAGGCCGGTGGGCCCCGCAAGGTCACGAAGGCGGACGGCACCGAGGTCGAGGCCGAGGAGCTGCCCGAAGGCGACTCGCTCAGCGAGAGCGACGGCGCCGTCGGCGCGCCCGCCCCCACCAACCGCTTCGAGGACTGACCGCCGCTACTGGAGTTGGCCGAGCCCGAGCTCGGGCTCCGGGCGTCGAGCCGGGCGCGCGTGCTTCCGCCACTGCGGCCCAGAGATCGGTGGCGGTGAACGCGCCCACGAACGCCGCTCGGACGACGCCGTCGCCGTCGGCGACCACCGTCGTCGGGATCCCCGCAATCTCGTAACGGTCGTGCAGGTCGGGTTGGGAGTGGTACTCGACCTCGCACGTGGCGACGTCGGCCGACTCGAGGACTGCGAGCTTCGCCATGAGGCCATCGCACGACTCGCACGTCGGTCGACGAGAACAAGGCGACCAACCACGGCGTCTCGACGCGCCGGAAGTCGCTGCCGGTCGAGCTGGCGAGGAACCGGGTACGCGTCTCGCGGCGGGGCGACGGGCCGGCGCCGCCGGAGCACGAACGCGACGACGATCGCAATCGACGATCAACGCGAGCCGCGATCCCGATGCGCACTGCCATGCCGTCAATGTACCGACGGCCGTCGCGTCGCCCGCCATCCTGCAAGACTCCCGCCGTGGCCGACACGGCCGAGGAACCCGCCGGGACGACATCCGACGTCAACCCGCACGAAGCCGGCGCCGGTGCGGGTGGGCGCGTGGCCGATGTGGGTCCTCGGGCTCGTGGTCCTGATCGACCAGGTCGACCAGAACCTCGTGCGGGGCGTCGTCCCGCAGCTGAAGAGCGACTTCGGAATCGACGACTTCGGCATCGGCGTGCTCATCTCGGCGTTCGTGCTCGTCAACGGGATCGTCACCGTCCCCGCCGGGTACCTCGCCGACCGGTGGCACCGCACCCGCACGATCGGCCACACGGTCGTGGCGTGGAGCGGCATCACGATGCTCACCGCCGCGTCGCAGAACTTCGGTCAGCTCATCGCCGGGCGCGCGCTGCTCGGATTCGGGCAGGCGATCACGGAGCCGTCGGCCAACAGCCTCATCTCCGACTACTACCCCACGGAGCAACGCGGCAGCGCGTTCTCGGTGCAACAGATCATGGGCATCATCGGCTTCGGCGTCGGGATCGCCCTCGGCGGCGCGATCGGCTCGCAGTTCGGCTGGCACTGGGCGTTCATCGTCGTCGGGCCGCCCGGGTTCGTCATCGCGGCGATCGCCTACCGCCTGCGCGAGCCAAGCCGCGGTCACGGCGATCGGCTCCACCTCGGGATCACCGAGGACGAGCCGGCCGAGGAGCACCAGCGGCTCTTCGAGCACGGGGTGCGCCGCTTCTTCGTCGACATGATGACGGGCCTGCGCGACGACCTGCGCGTGATCCTCTCGATCCCGACGCTCAAGTTCGCGCTCGTCGGCGTCGGCGCGTTCATGTTCACCATCACCGGCATCGGCGCGTGGCTGCCCGAGTTCCACCGCCGGTTCTCGGGCCTGACCCAGGAGCAGGCGACGACCGCCGTCGGTCTCATCGTGCTCGCCGGCGGCATCCCCGGGCTGCTGCTCGGCGGTTCGGATCGCCGACCGGTACGCGCGCCGCATCCGCGGCGCGCGCGTCGTGATCCCCGCGTACTGCATCGCGATCGGCACCGCCCTGTTCACGATCTCCTACCTGCCGATGCCGTTCGCCGTGTCGTTCGCTGCTCGAGCTCGTCGGCATGTTCACGGTGTGGATCGCCGTCCCGGCGCTCCGGGCCGGCCTCGCCGACGCGGTTCCCGCGCACCTCCGCGGCGCCGGGTTCGGCGCGTTCAACCTCGTGTCGATCGTGTTCGGCGCCGCCGCCGCGCCGATCATCGTCGGCGCCCTGGCGGACGTCTTCAACCTCCGCATCGCGTTCCTCCTCGTGTCGCCGCCGGTGTTCCTCGGCGCGTACGTGCTGTACCGGGCGCGGGACCACCTCGACGCCGACGCGGCCAAGATCTTCGAGGCCGTCGTGCGGGCGATGCAGCAGGATCAGGAGCGCGAGCCAGTAGCGCTCCGGCGTCGGGTTCCGCGACGCCGAGCGCGAGTGACGCGCCAGTGGGCCCGAGGATGCGGCGGGCGGCACACGACGGGGCGTCGGCGCGCACGACGACGACCTGGTCGGGAGCCACGCCGAGGTCGCCGAGGTCGAACTGCGCCTGGGCTCGTGCCGGCACCGCGACCTCGCCCACGCTGCCCGGTGCCGCTCCCCCACCCGACGCGTACGCGAGCAGTTTCACGGTCGTCCGACCGGCGATTCGGATTGAAGCACGCTGATCGTGCCCGCGTCCCTCGGGCGCCAGCCGGCCGACGGCAAACGCCCAGCCCCGCGCCTGCACGGGGCTCGCCAGCGATCGTCGCCGACCCGGTGGCGGCGTTCGGCGGCCCCCACGACGCCAGCTCCTCGACCACGACCGACGACGGGCGTGGTCGTCCGTACGTCGACGGCGAACGGCCCGCCCGAACCGCCGAGCGACGCGAGGTCGACGGCGGCGACCGAACGCCCGCCCACCGGCACCTTCTTGGGGCTCGCCGACGGCTGCTGCTCGGAGCGGGGAGAGATCTCGACCTCGGTGGCGGCGGGATCGAAGTTGGCGACGAGCACGGAGTGCAAGGCGCCGTCTTCCGGCACCACGCCCGGCAGGCTCCAGGACGATTCCGGACGCGGCGCGCCGAGCGACAACGTCAGCCCGCGGCGCGTCTCGTTCTCGGCCGTGAACGTCATCGACTGTTCGGCGACGATGCGCCCGGTGCGGACGTGCACGTGCAACGCAACCTGCGCCTGGCGAAGCACGAAGTTGCCGATGGGCACGGTGATCCGGCTGCGCCGCGGCACGGCGATCGACTTGGAGGTCGGCGGGCGCGATGAAGCCGGCGTCGGTCGCGAACGTCAGGTCGACGATCGCGTCATCGGGAAAGGGGTTGAAGAGCGCGGCGTTCTCTTCGGCGCCGCGCTCGGTCGTTCCTCCGGCGAAGTACCAGTCGGTCCCCGCCTGACGCGCGCACGGCCCGACGGCCAGATCGTTCTCCCCCTCGATCTCGTGCTCGACCATCGACCGACCACCGAACACCTCGACGACGACTCCCGGCCCGACGACCATGCCCGCGTCGCCGGGCTGCTCGGGCGTTTGGAGCACGCTCGACACCGGAACGCGCACCTGCGCGCCGCGCGGCACGGTCGACGCGCCGGGATTCCGGGCGCATCCTGCCCGCCCGGCATCACGGTGACGACGGCGCGGGCTTCGGCGTCGCCTTCGTTGGCGATGAGGATGGTCTCGTCGGCGCGACCGCCGGGTGCGCCGGTTCCCTCGGCGCAGTACCAGGTCGTCGACACGGTGTCGGCGCCGGCGACGGTCGGGACCGCATCCGCGATCGCGTCGCCGGCGGTGCTCGTCGCCGGCGACGCGCCGGTGTTCCTGACGCCGAACGCGGCCGCGACCGCGATGCAGCCGCCGACGACCAGGAGCACGAGGAGCCGTCGCAGGTCGCGTCCGGTTCTGGGCGCGGCTCGCGGCCGCGGCGGGTCGGAGGACGCCGCGGCGTCCCGCGGGGCGCGTTCACGGGTTCGGCCGCCGGACCCGTGGTGGACGCGCACGCCGTGAGGCGCTGCTGCGCCACGCGACGACGACGAACGCCAGGACCAGCACCGCCTGGAGCGCGATCATCCCGTAGCGACGGAGCTGACCGCCGTAGTCGATCGACACGCGACCCGTGTGCGCGTGCGTCGAAGCCGTTCGCCCATCCGAACGGCTTCACGTGGCGGAGCGTCTTCCCTCCGACCGTGGCGCTCCAGTCGCCGTCGAACGCCTCACTCCACAACACCAGTCCGGGACCGGTCGGCGCCGATGCGGAGGGCGACCCGCGGACCGCGGTGACACGGCCGACTTCGGCGCGCAGCGCTGCGCCGGTCGGGTTCTTCGAGCCGAGCGGCACCCGATCGATGTTCGCGGAGCGCACGGTGCCCGGCGTCGGGATCCAGGCGGTGTTCTCGTACAGCGCGAGACCCGGCGGCGCCTCGAGGCGGGCGAGGTCGAGCTGGCTCGCGAGCGCACCCGGCAGCCGCGGCGGCGGCGCCTGTGGCGTCGCCCCGGGCCCGGCCCGGCTCGGCATCGCGATGTAGCGGACGCCCATCGGCGCGACGAGATGACCGAGACGATCGGTGCGACCTCCGGCGGCGAGCTCGACTGCGTCGCCGACGAGGCCGTCGGCCCGGCCGGACGGGGCTCGCCACAGCTCCTGCGCGTCCCCGGAGCCGTTCCGGGTGAGCGAGTAACCGGTCCCGTCACTGGCCACGAACGGATCCAGCGGGAGCAGACTCGGGTCCCCTACCCACAGCACCCGGAAGCCTCCGCTGTCCCTCTCCGTCTGCAGGAACGCGAGCGCCGCCGGCCAGTCACCGTCCGGTGCGCCCCAGCGGCCGTCGCCTGCGTCCGCCGTGAAGCCGAGCACCCCGAGCACGAAACCGGCGGCGGCGAGCACCGCCACCGCCTGCCGGGCGCCGAGGCTGCGCCCGCGGACGTCTTCGACGAACACGCTCACGCCCAGCCCCGCGGCCAGCGCCACGCCCAGCGCCGCGAGCGAGAGCGCGGCCTCGGGCGCCGGGACCGAGGCGTCGGGCGCGAAGCGCGCCGGCAGCCAGACGAGCGCCCATCCGATGAGCGCCATGATCCAGGCGCGCGTCGCCCACGTGAAGCGCGGTCCGCGACCGACGATCAGGGCGAGCGCCGCCCGCCGCCACGAAGCCCCAGGCGGCCCATCCGCCGCCGGCGGGCCCGCTGTGGAAGCGCAACACGTCGACCAGGTCGAGGTGGGGTCGGAACGAGAAGCCGAGCGCGGCCGGATCGTCCCCGGCACCGAGCAGCGCCAACGACCACGGCACCAGCAGCACGGCCGCGATGACGACGGCGATCGCCGACGCGACCAGCATCCGCACGCCGATGCGGAAGCCGCCGACGAGCGGCGCCGCGAGCATGATCGCTGCGGCCGCCGCGAGCAGCAGGAGCGGGGCGAGTTGATACCAGGCGGTGGTGAACGCGAGCAGCGCGCCGAGCCCGAGCAGCCCGGTGAGCGTGCGTCGCCGCTGTTGCACACCTCGTACCGGGTCGGCGTGTCGCAGCGCGATCGAGATCAGGAACGGTCCCAGCGCGAACAGCGCGAGCGGCCCGAGCCGTCCGGCGGCGATCGCGTTCCGGGGGACGGGATTGAGCGCGTACGCGAGGCCGGCGACGGCGGAGGGAGCGAACTCCTGCGCGATGCCGCGCGTGAACCGGTACGCGCCGTAGGCGCCGACGGGGAACGCGAGGACGACCACGAGCGTGTGGGCGAGGCCGGCGGCGCCGAACAACGCCGTCGTGAGGCCGGCCATCGCCACGAGCCCCGGGGGCGCCGCGGTCGACGAGCCGAGGCCCGTGTACCGCCAACCCGACGCGTATGTCGACAGCGTGTCGACGATTCCCGGCCATCGCGCGAACGTGCCGACGGCCGGGACGCCGCCGGTGAACAGGTGACGTGAGCCGATGACCCAGACGAGCGCGAGCACCGCGGCCAGCGCGAAGAGCGGCTGCCGGGCTCTCTCCGTCGCCGCGCTCACGGCGGAGCGGCCCGCGTCGGCGATGGAACGCATACGCTCGTCCGACGCGACGTGCTCGGCGACGAACCCGCGCATCCGCGTACCTCGCGCTCGGAGCTGGCGTAGGTCGCGGTCGTCGATTCGACGACCCTGGCGCGCTCGCCGCCGCCCTCGCCCGATCTGGCGGAAGTGGCGGAGGTTCCACCACCAGGCGCCGAGCGTCGAGCGGACACGGCCTCGGCGCAACGTGATCGTCAGCAGGAACGCCTCGACGAACGACGCCGCGACCCCGGCCGGCACGACCCACAGCAACGTCCTCGCCGACGACAGCGTGAGCAGGGTTCGGATGCGGTTGCGCGCCGGGGCGACCGGGTCGGCCGCGGCGCCGTCGCCACGGTTCCTCGCCGCCTCGGTGTTGTTGCACACGAGCTTCGGGAGCCACCAAGACGCGGGCGCCCGCGAGCCGGGCGCGCCAGCACAAGTCGATGTCCTCGGCTCCGGGGAACCGCGACGCGTCGAACCCGCCGAGCTCGTGGAACAGGTCGGTCCGCACGAGCATGGCCGCGTCCGACACGTAGAAGACGTCGCGAACGGCGTCGTGCTGAGCCTGGTCGAGCTCGCCGGGCTCGATCCCCGTGTGCGGGTTGCCGAATTGGTCGATGCTGCGTCCGACCTCCAGCAGCACCTCGGGATTGTCGGCGTCGACGATCTTCGGGCCGACGATGCCGGCGTTCGACCGGTATGCCTCCTCGAGCATGAGACGCACCGCCCCCGGATCGAACACGACGTCGTCGTGGCAAATGAGGAGGAAGGTGGCGTTCCGGACGGTGTAGAGCGCTTCGTTGGCCGCCGCCGCGAAGCTCGACTGCGGCACCCGGTGGACGAACGCATCCGGCAGGGCGCCGGTGACGCGCTCGCCGGGGTCCTCCTCCGACGCCGCGTCGACCACGAGGACCGCCAGGCTCGGATAGTCCTGGCTGCCCAGCGACTGCAGCGCCCGCTCCAGCCACGGCCCCGGGTTCCGGGTCACCACGACCGCGGCGACCGTCGGGATCTCGGTGCGAAGCGCCCCGACCGCCCCCTTCGCCTTGTCCCCGGAGCGCCTGCGTGCCGGGCGATTCCCCACTCGCCATGACTGCGGCGGAGCATACAACTGGCCCCTGCGCTCGTGACCCTGGTCACGAGTGCTTGCAACTGTTTATCACTTTGCGTTATTGTCGCAAGCGTCGAGGCCGGAGGCGGAGCCTCGGGCATCCCCCCGGAGACCGAGGCCCACGGCATCGACGAACACCCCCGAGGCCACCCGATGGCCAACGAAGGAGAGTCAGCACGATGGACTTCGACCCTGGCAAGACACTCAAGGACGCCACGTACATCACCGTCGGCGTCGGCGTCACCGCGTTCCAGCAGGGCCAGGTCCGCCGGCGTGAGGTGCAGAAGAAGGTGACCGAGCAGGCGAAGGAGACCAGCAGCTACCTCGCCACCCGCGCCCAGGACGGCCGGGTCAAGCTCGAGGCCCTCGCCAACGACGTCCGCATCAAGGCGGGCGCGGCCCGCGGCGACGTCGCCGGCCGGGTCGAGCCGCTCGTGGGCGACCTGGGCCAGCGGGTCCAGCCGATCGTCGAGCAGCTCCAGTCCGTTCCCGCCCAGGTGAAGCAGGCCGCCGAAGCCGGCGTCACCCGGGCCAAGGAGCTCGTCAACCGCGCCGCCTGACCGGCACGCACAGTCCCCCCGTCGAAAGGCCCCCCGCCCGGGGGACCGTTCGGCGCGCGTCGGGACCACTACATTCGCAAGCGTGCTGGCGGCGCTGGCAGGTGGCGTGGGAGCCGCCCGGTTCCTTCGGGGACTGGTGCAGGTCGTCCCGCCCGAAGACATCACGGTGGTCGTGAACACGGGTGACGACGACTGGTTCCACGGCCTGCTCGTGTGCCCCGATCTCGACACCGTGACGTACACGCTCGCCGGCGCCGAGAACCCCGACACCGGATGGGGCCTCGCCGGGGAGACGTTCGCGGCGATCGACGCGCTCGAGCGCTACGCCCTGCCGACGTGGTTCCGGCTCGGAGATCGCGACCTCGCCACGCACCTGTTCCGCACCGACCGCGTGCGGGCAGGCGCTCCCTCTCGACGATCGCGGCCGAGATCGCCGCCGCGTGGGACGTGCGGTCGCGCCTCCTCCCGATGAGCGACGACCGCGTCTCGACACGCATCGACGTGCAGACCGGCGACGGATCGGTGGCGGAGCTCGCACATGCAGGAGTGGTTCGTGCGCGAGCGGGCCGAGCCGCCGGTCGCCGCCGTGCGCTTCGACGGCGCCGATCGCGCCGCCGCCGGCCCCGGCGTGCTCGAGGCGCTGGACCAGGCCGACACGATCGTCGTGTGCCCGAGCAACCCCGTGATCTCGATCGGGCCGATCCTTGCCGTCCCCGGCGTGCGGGACGCGCTGCGACGGCGGCGCGACCACGTCGTCGGCGTCAGCCCGATCATCGCCGGCGCGCCCGTCAAGGGCCCCGCCGACCGGCTCATGGGCCCGCTCGGCATGGAGGTGTCGTGCGTCGGCGTCGCGCGCGCGTATCGCGACTTCTGCTCGGCGCTGGTCATCGACAGAGGCGACACGGCCCGGGCGCCCGAGGTCGAGGCGCTCGGGGTCCACGCCGTGGTCACCGACACCCTCATGCGCGACGCGCGTGTCGCCGCCGCCCTGGCGCGCAACACGCTCGACGCCGTCGCCTGAATGCCACCGCTGACGGTCTTCCCGATCGAGGGCGTGCCCGAAGTCCGAGCGGGCGACGTGCTCTCCGAGCTGCTGGTCGCGGCGACGCAGGAACAAGACACGCCGTTCGCGCCGAACGACTGCGTCGTCGTCACCCAGAAGGTCGTGTCGAAGGCGGAAGGGCGGGTCGTGCCGCTCGACGCCTCCGACCCCGGAGCGCGCCGGGCGCTGATCGAGTCCGAGTCGGCCCGCGTGCTGCGGCGCCGGGACGAGCTCATCATCAGCGAGACGCGCCACGGGTTCGTGTGCGCGAACGCCGGCATCGACCTGTCGAACATCCCCGACGGCCAGGCCGCCCTGCTCCCCGTCGACCCCGACCGGTCGGCCCGGCGCATCCGGGACGGGATCCGCGCGCACGCCGGCGTCGACGTGGCCGTGATCGTGTCCGACACGTTCGGGCGCGCGTGGCGCGTCGGGCTCACCGACGTCGCTATCGGCGTGGCCGGGCTCGCCGCCGTGGTCGACCTACGCGGCCAGTCCGACGCCCACGGCCGGGAGCTCCAGGTCACCGAGATCGCACTCGCCGACGAGATCGCCGGCGCCGCCGAGCTCGTCAAGGGCAAGGCGGCGCA
Source organism: uncultured Actinomycetes bacterium (assembly GCA_963747195.1). Classification (GTDB taxonomy): domain Bacteria; phylum Actinomycetota; class Acidimicrobiia; order IMCC26256; family JACDBD01; genus JALZAA01. Next base: position 794,307 of record CAVVDV010000002.1, on the reverse strand, counting down.
GGTGCCGGCGGCGGTCGTCCGCGGCCTCGACGCCGGGATGGTTCCGCGAGGGGTCGGCCCGCGAGCTCGTCCGCCCGCCGGCGGAGGACCTGTTCCGCTGATGGCGGGTGGCGTTCCCCCGTTCATCGAAGCCCGGCGGTCGATCCGGGCCTTCCTTCCGCGATCCCGTGCCCCGCGCCGATCTCGACCGGCTCGTCGAGGCCGCGTGCCTCTCGCCGGCCCCGCACCACTCTCGCCCGTGGCGCTGGGTCGTCGTCGACGCGTCCGATCGCAAGGAGGCGCTGGCGCGCGGCATGGGCGACCGGTGGCGACGCGACCTCGACGGCGACGGCGTGCCGCCGGCACGGATCGAGGAGCTCGTCGCCGCCTCGCACGCCAAGCTGACCGGCGCGCCCGCCCTCGTGCTCGGGTGCCTCACGTGGGAGGGCCTCGATCGCTATCCGGACGAGCCGCGTCAGCTCGCCGAGTGGGGAATGGCGCTCTTGTCCCTCGGCGCCGCGGTCGAGAACCTCATGCTGGCGGCGACCGCCGCCGACCTGGCGTCGTGCTGGGTCGCGGCACCGATCTTCTGCCCGGCTGAGGCACGAGACGCGCTGTCACTCCCGGACGATTGGTTGCCACACGCCCTCGTCCTCGTGGGCCGGCGCGATCCCGCGTACACGGCCCCGCCACGTCCCGCCGTCTCCCTCGACGAGCTCCGCGCCTTCGGCTGATCGCGCGTCGGGCAGCTACCGGCGCGATCCGACGGGGACGGCGCGGAACCATTCGATCGTGCGTCGCAACCCGTCTTCGAGGTTCGTCCACGGCTCCCAACCCAGGTGGTTGGCGGCGCGTGTGGGATCGAGCGCCGAGCGCTGCAGCTCGCCGGGACGCGCCATCGCGTAGCGGGCCGGTTCGTCGAAGGCCACGAGCTGCGCCATCGTGCCGAACAGGTCCTGGACGGCGGTCTCGACGCCCGTGCCGATGTTCAGGATGAGCCCGTCGCCGCGGTCGGAGGCGCGCACGAAGGCGTCGACGACGTCGTCGACGTAGACGAAGTCGCGCGTCTGCTCGCCGTCCCCGAAGATCGTCGGACGCACCGGCTCGAGCAGCTGCCCGGCGAAGATCGCGATGACGCCCGCCTCGCCGTGCGGGTCCTGGCGTGGGCCGTACACGTTCGCCAGCGCGAGCACCGTGTACTCGATGCCGTGCGTCGAACGGTAGTAGTGGAGGTAGTCCCCGACCGCCTTCTTCGACACGCCGTACGGCGACACGGGCGCCTGCCGGTGGTCCTCGCCGACCGGTACCGCGTCGGGCACGCCGTAGAGCGTCCCCCCGGAGCCGGCGAACACGATCTTGCCGGTCCCCGCCTCCACCGCGCCCTCGAAGACGTTGAGCGAGCCCTGGATGTTGATCTCGGCATCGAGGGTCGGTCGCGCCACCGATTCGCGCACAGACGCTTGCGCCGCGAGGTGGAAGATCGTGTCGGGCTTGCGCCGGATGATGAGTTCGCTGACGTCCGGGCGGCGGATGTCGAGGCGATGGAACGTGAAGCGGTGATTGCGAGCGGCCCGCGCGTCGGTCAGGTTCGCGAGCGTGCCGGTCGAGAGGTCGTCCACGGCGTCGACGTCCCAGCCCTCGGCGAGCAGCCGGTCAACGAGCGTGGACCCGACGAAACCGGCACCGCCGGTGACGAGCGCTCTCACCGGGTCGTCGGGACCTGGACCGGCACGCGGGCGCCGGAGAGCCTCGATCCCGCCGCGATCACGGCGGAGGCCCCGATGATCGTTCCGTCGGCGGCGACGGCCCCCTCCTCGAGCATCGCCTCCGGGCCGATCACCGCGTCGAGGGCCGAAGCGTCGTTCCCGACGCACGCCCGCTCGAGCATGACCGACCCCACCACGCTCCCGCCCTTCTCGACCGAGCTTCCGGCGCCCAGCACGGCCTGGCTCACGTGCGCGCCCGAGGCGATGTTGACGTCGGGGCCGAGCAGCACCGGGGGCTCGACGCGCGCGTCGGCCGCGATCGAAACGCTGCCCTGCATCCATACGCCCGGGCGCCCTCTCGACCGCGCCCGGCGCAGGCGGCGCGCCGAGCGCGCCCGCCAGCACGTCGGCGTGGGCTTCGAGGTACTTCGCCGGCGTTCCGATGTCGATCCAGTAGGCGTCGCTCTGCAACGCGAACAGGCGACCGCGCCGGTCGAGCATGCGGGGAAACGTCTCGCGTTCGATCGAGACGGTCAAGCGCGGCGGGATGCGGGAGAGCACGGACGGCTCGAGCACGTACGTGCCCGCGTTGATCCAGTGGCTGGGCACTCGGCCCGGCGGTGGCTTCTCGACGAACGCCATCACCTCGCCATCGGGCCGTGTCGGCACGACGCCGAACGCCGACGGGTCGTCGACGCGACAGAGATGGATGGTCGCCTCGCTGCCGTGCGCGTCGTGGAATCCCACCATCTCGGTGAGGTCGACCGTGGTCAGCACGTCGCCGTTGCACACGACGAATCGCTCGTCGATGCCTGCGACGTCGGCCGCGTAGCGGATCCCGCCCGCGGTGCCGAGCGGCTCGTCCTCGACCGCGTACCGAAGCGTGAGGTTGCCGAAGCGGTCGTCCGGGAACCGCGCGACGAACGCGTCGGGCAGGTACCCGAGCGAGAGCACCACCTCGTCGATGCCGTGACGGTCGAGCCACGTCAGCTGCCGCTCGAGGAACGGCTGGTTGGCGATCGCCAGGAGCGGCTTCGGGGTCGTGTAGGTGAGGGGGCGGAGCCGGGTGCCCTCGCCGCCCCCGAGGACGATGGCTCTCACGAGGACGGTGGTGCCGCCGGGGTGGTGCTGTACGGCGTTTCGTCGCTCGGCTGCTGGAGCTGCTTCGCGTTGGGCGGCGGGCCCACGGCGGCATCAGCCGACAGGGACTCCAGGGTGGTCCCGGCGGGATCGAAGAGCAGGGCGATCTTGTCCTTGTCCTTGGGCTGGTAGTCGGCCGGGCTCCCCGACTGCTTCTTGCCGTTCAGGTACCAGCTGAGCGTGCCCTTCTTCTTCGTGCCGTCGGCCTGCGTGCACTCGTCGCCGTTCTTCACCTTCACCGGCTTGCCGTCGGCGCCGGCCCACAGGTCCAGCGAGTCCGCGCTCGCCGACCAGCCCCCGTAGGTGAGGAAGCGCCCGACGGTGGCGTGGCTCCCGCTCTCGGACGAGTTGAACGGGTGGATGTGGATCAGGCCGTCGGCGTGCGAGTGGATGCCGACCCGGATCTGGGGATTCCCGGCTTCGGTCTCGAACTGCGGCGCCGGCGGGAGCCACGCGCCGCAGTCGTTCACGTCGAGCGACGCGTGCCAGTGGTCGCCGGCTGCGCCGGTCGTCGGGTCGCCGGCCCGGGGCGCGGCGCTGGCTTCATCGCGCCGGCCGGCGACGGTCCAGACGAGCAACGCGATGCCGACGACGGCGACCAGCGCGATGCCCATGTTCCAGCCGAACGACCCCCCGCGGCGTTTGGGCTTCCGGTAACGAGCCCGGGCCTGCGCCCGGGCGTATCGGTTGCGGGACTTCGGCATGACGTGCCGAGATTACCCGGTCACCTGTGGCGGTCTTGGTCGCCGCCGCAGGCCGTGGTCGGCCATGGCGAGCGCGGCCCGCACCGCGAGGAACGCCGCCGCGAGCGGGAGCGCGAGCCGTCGCGCCCCGCGCCAGCGCTTCGACGCGAAGCGGTAGAGCGACCGGTGGTGCTCGGTGATCATGCGGTACGGGTGCTTCGCCGTCGTCGCGCCCTGCACGTGCGTGACGACGCCGCCGGGCTCGTACCCGACCCGCCAGCCCCCTTGGCGGAGCTGCCAGCAGAGGTCGACGTCCTCGACGTACATGAAGTACCGCTCGTCCCATCCACCGACGGTGTCGAGGGCGTCACGCCGCAGCCAGACCGCCGCACCCGAGACCCAGTCGACGTCGCGTGGGCGGGTCGGGTCCGCGTCGAGCTGGCGGTACCGCGCGCGTGAACGGGTTGGTTCGCCAGACGAGCCCGAGGAGCCCGTGACCCACGGCGTCCCGCACCCGCGGGTCGGAGCGCGCCGAGGGGTAGATGGTCCCGTCGGTGTTCCGGATCAACGGGCCGACGGCGCCGAGATCGGCCTCCGTCGCGAGGCGCCGCACCAACGCGCCGGCGGCGCCCTTCTCGACTTCGAGGTCGGGGTTGCACACCGCCACGACCGGCGCGTGGGTGGCGGCGATCCCGAGGTTGGCGGCGCGTGCGTAGCCGAGGTTCGCGCCCGGGTGCAGCACCGTCACCGCCGGCAGCGACCGCGCGACCTGTGCGGCCGAGCCGTCCGACGATCCGTTGTCCACCACCACGACCTCGGGCGGGCTGCCTGCGCTCGTGTCGTCGAGGAGCGACCGGACGCATTCGCACAGCGCCTCACCCGCTTCGTAGTTGATGACGACCGCGGCCCAGCCGGACTCGGTGTCGCTCGCCGGCACTAGTCGACGAACCGGTACTTCACGAGCGTCCACAGGGCGGTGACGCCGTCTTGCCAGGTGATCTTCTTGCCTTCGCTCAGCTCGCGACCGGCGTACGAGATGGGGACCTCGTAGATGCGGATGCCGCGGCGGAGCACCTTGGCCGTGAACTCGGGCTCGAAGTCGAACCGGTCGGACTGGAGTCGAATGCCGTCGAGCACACGGCGGTCGAACAGCTTGTAGCACGTCTCCATGTCGGACAGCGTGCTGTTGTAGAGCACGTTGGTGACGAGCGACAGGAACCGGTTGCCGACCCAGTGCAGGAACAGCATGTTGCGACGTTCGCCGGTGAAGCGCGAGCCGTAGACGACACGTGCGCGGCCCTTGAGGACGGGCGCGAGCAACCGCGGCCAGTCCTCGGGGTCGTACTCGAGGTCGGCGTCCTGCACGAGCACGAGATCTCCCGTCGCGCTCTCGAGGCCGGTGCGGATCGAAGCCCCCTTCCCCCGGTTCTGAGGATGCGCGATGACGCGGACGGTGCTGTCGCGCAACTGTGTCAGGACGGCGCCGGTCCCGTCGTCGCTGCCGTCGTCGACGACGACGATCTCGCGTTCGACGGGCAGCTCCACCGACCGCATCCGGCGCACGATCTCCGCGACGGTGCTGCGCTCGTTGAAGACGGGGACGATGACCGACAGCGTGCGGAACCGGAGGTCCGCGTTCTCGTCGCTAATGCCGCCCTCGCTCACGCTCTCTCCCGAACCACTCGTAGGTGAGGGCGAGACCTTCGCGGAGGTCGACCTCGGGACGCCAGCCGAGCACGTCGGTCGCAAGGGTGATGTCGGGCCGGCGCCGCACGGGGTCGTCGACGGGAAGCGACTCGAAGACGATCTCCGAGGCGGACCCGGTGACCTCGAGCACGGTGTGGGCGAGCTCCAGCACGGTGAACTCGTCCGGGTTGCCGATGTTCATCGGACCGGTCCAGTCGGAGTCGAGGAGGGCGAGGATGCCGCGCACCTCGTCGTCGACGTAGCAGTACGACCGCGTCTGCGACCCGTCGCCGTAGACGGTGAGCGGCTCGCCTTCGAGGGCCTGGACCAAGAAGTTCGAGACGACGCGCCCGTCACCGGCCCGCAGACACGGCCCGTAGGTGTTGAAGATGCGCACGATCTTGACGTCGAGGTCGTGCGCGCGGTGGTAGGCCATGCGCCATCGCCTCGGCGAAGCGCTTCGCCTCGTCGTACACGCCGCGCGGACCGACCGGGTTGACGTGACCCCAGTACCCCTCGTCCTGCGGGTGCACCTGCGGGTCGCCGTAGACCTCGCTCGTAGAGGCAAGGAGGTACCGGGCGCCCGGTCGCCTTGGCGAGACCGAGGGTGTTGTGCGTGCCGAGCGAGCCGACCTTGAGGGTCTTGATCGGATACTCGAGGTAGTCGCGCGGGCTCGCGGGGCTGGCGAAGTGCAGGACGGCGTCGACGCGACCATCGCACCGCGAAGAACTGCGTGACGTCGTGCTCCTTGAACTGGAACGCGGCCGTGTCGAGGAGGTCCTCGATGTTCTCGATCCGGCCCGTGAGCAGGCTGTCGACCGCGAGGACGTCCCAGCCGCGCTTCACGAGCGCGCGGCAGAGGTGGGAGCCCAGGAACCCGGCGCCACCTGTGACGACGGCGCGGGGCATCAGCGCCCGAGGCCCTCGTAGGCGAAACCCCGCTTGCGCATGGCGGCGGGATCGAGCAGGTTGCGGGCGTCGACGATGCGGCGGGCGCGCATCAGCTCGCCCACGCGATCGAAGTCGAGCCAGCGGAACTCGTCCCACTCGGTGAGGACGACGACGACGTCCGCGTCGGCGCAGGCCTCGTAGGGATCGGCTGCGACGTCGAGGCCCGGCACCCAATCGCTCGCCCGCTCGCCCGAGACCGGGTCGTACGCGCGGATCTCGGCGCCCTCGGCGAGCAGGGTCGACGCCACGCCGAGGGCGGGCGAGTCGCGGAGGTCGTCGGTGTTGGCCTTGAACGTGAGGCCCCACAGCGCGACACGCGTCCCGCCGAGCCCGCCGGGGACGGCAGCCCGGATCTTGTCGACGATCCGTCCGTGCTGGAGCGCGTTCACCTCGGCGACGCGCGGCAAGCATGCGGAACTCGTAGCCCGCCTCCCCGGACGTGTGGAGCAACGCGGCGACGTCCTTCGGCAGGCACGACCCGCCGAATCCGGGGCCCGGGTGGAGGAACTCGAAGCCGATGCGCGGGTCGTAGCCGATGCCGAGCGCGACCTCGCGCACGTCGGCGCTCACCGCCTCGCACAGGTTGGCGACCTCGTTGATGAACGAGACCTTCGTGGCGAGAAACGCGTTCGATGCGTACTTGATCAGCTCGGCCGACGCGGCGTCGGTGACGAGGATCGGGGCTCGCAGGCTTCGGTAGAGCTCGGACACGCGCACGGCGACGCCGGTGTCCTGGCAGCCGATGACGACGCGGTTGGGCTCGAGGAAGTCGCGCACCGCGGTCCCCTCGCGGAGGAACTCGGGATTCGACGCGACCCCGACCGAGCCCGTCGGGACGCCGGCCTCGCCGAGCAGTCGTTCGACGAGCGCGGCGGTGCCGACCGGGACCGTCGACTTGTTGATGATCACCGACCCCGGACGCAGCACCGGCGCGATCTCACGCACGGCGTCCTCGAGGATGGAGAGGTCCGCCGCGCCCTGATCGTCCGGAGGAGTCTGGACGCACAGGAAGACGAACTCGGCGCTGCGGACGGCGGTGGTGGCGCCGACCACGAACGTGAGCCGGCGGGCGGCGAGACCCTCGGCGACGAGCGCGGGGAGGCCCTCCTCCAGGACGGGCACCTCGCCCTTGCTCAGGCGCGCGACCTTCTCGCGGTCGACTTCACCACACACGACGTCGTGGCCGAGCCGGGCGAAGCAAGCGGCCGTCGTCAGCCCGACGTACCCGCCGCCGACGACCGCGATCGCGCTCATGACCGCCGTGCCCGGGTCAGCATTGTGTCGGGTCGGGCGGCGGGGCCGGTGCCTTCCCCTTCGCTCCCGCCGCCGTGCTCGGCGCCGGCGCCGCGGGTGCCGACGGCGCGGGTGCGGCCGTGTCAGGCGCCGATGCGTTCGGCGGCGGCGTCACGCCCTTGAAGTCCTGACCGAGGACGACGGCGACGTCGGCCTGGACGATCGACTTGTCCTCGACGAGCTTGCCGACGCCGCCCAGGTAGCTCTGGACCACCCGCGCCTTGTCGAGCGAGCCGGCGCGATAGTGCAGCTGGGTCGCGGTCACGCGGGTCTGGTTCCCGACGCCCGCGGTGGCGAACCCCTGCTGCTGGAGCTCCGTCCCCGTCTTCGACGCCTGGCCGCTCTGCCCCGATCCGTTGAGCACGCGCACGCGGATCTCGGACGGCTTCGGCCCGTTCTGCTGGGTCGGCGCGGGCCCGAACTGACGAAGGCGAGCGAGGATCGCGTCGGCGTCAGGCTGCTTCGCGTCGAGGGTCGCGCCGAGTCGCGAGTTGTTGGCGCCGGGCACCGTCGGGAACGTCACCATCTCGAGGCTGTTCGGATCGTTCGGGTCGACTCGTCGGAACGACGTGATGAGCTTCTTGATGTCGTCGCTGTTGAGGGCTTGGTCGGCCTTGAGTTTCGGAATCGTCTGGTCGGCGATGTCGAGCGCGGTCGTGAGGCTGCTCACCGACCTCCGGAACGCCTCGGTCGCGAGCCGCTTCATGAACTGCTGCTGACGGTCGATGCGCCCGAGGTCGCCACGCGGATCCGTCTGCCACCGGCCGTCGATGTACTGCTCGAGGCCCCGCGACCGCACGTAGTTGAGCGCGGTGGAGCCGTCGAGGGTGTAACAGCCGGGGTGGAAGTTGAACGGGATGAACTCGAAACCGCTGTGCGCGTCTCTCGACGGCGCGTCGATGTAGACGGGGACACCGCCCATCGCATCGACGATGCCCTTGAAGCTCTGGAAGTCGACTTCGATGTAGTGCTGGATGGGGACGTTGAAGTCCTGCTGGAGCGTGTCGACCACCCGTTGCGGCCCACCGCCGCTGGCCGAGTTGAACGCGGCGTTGATCTTCTGCTGCCCGAGCCCGGGCACGTTCACGGCCAGGTCACGGGGGAACGAGACGAGGAATCCCGTCTTCTGCTCGGGGTCCACGTGGATGACCATCAGCGTGTCCGAGCGCTGTCCCCCTTCAGAAGAGGCGTCCCCGAACGCCGCCTTCTCCTCGGGTGTCTGCACATCGGCGCGGGTGTCGGACCCGATGAGGAGGAAGTTGGCCGGCTGGCCGGGGTCGGTGTTCTCCGCGGTCTTGACCTTCACGCGGGGGATCTCGTCGATCTTCTTGTCGATGAACGCGTTCACGCCCACCACGCCGCCCAGGACGAGCGGGACAGACACCGCCAGCGCCACTGCGAAGCGCCCGAGCAGGACGCGGGGGAACGAGCGTGTCATCGAACCGGTCATCCTACCGGCGAGGACGCCAATTCCTCGGTCGCTCGAAAGACCCGAGCGACGCCTGCACGCCGCCGCTACCCTGCGCCGCGTGACCCCCGCCGGGGCGCAGTTGACCGCCGGTGCCTCGTCGAGCGCCGCCGCGTTGCTCTCCGCCCTCCCCGCCACCGTCGACGCCGCCGTCGTGCGGGACGGCCCTCGGTTCGTCGTCGCCGCCGCGCCCGATGCACTGCGCGTGGCTACCGGCACGTGACGCGCTGGCAGCGCTCGACGGGCTCCCGCCCGGGTGGTGGGCGGGGTTCCTGACCTACGAGCTCGGCGGTGCGGTCGAGCAGGTATCGCCGCGTCTGCATCCGAACGGTCGCGATGACGAGCCGGCCCTCCCCGACCTCTTGCTCGCCCGCTTCCCCGCTCGGCTCGTGCTCGACCCGGCGTCGGGACGGTGCGAGCTCCACGGAGACGGCGAAGCACGCAGCCTGCTGGCGCGGGCAGCCGAAGCGGCGCGCGACGGTGCACGCACGCCCGCCTCGCCCGCGCTCGCGCGCTGGCGCACGAGTCTCGATCGCGTCGCGTTCGAGCAGCGCGTGACCACGATCCTCGAGCACATCGGCGCCGGTGACTGTTACCAGGTCAACCTCACCCGTCGCCTGACATGCGACCAGGCCGTCGATCCCGTCGCGCTGTTCGCCGCGCTCGATCGGTGCAACCCGTCGCCGCACGGCGCGCTCCTCCGCATCGGAGGTGCGAGTGGCGTGCCGGCGACGGCGGTCGTGTCGGCGTCGCCGGAGCGCTTCCTCTCGTGGCGCGGACGGGATGTCGAGACCCGCCCGATCAAGGGGACGGCCACCGACCCCACGACGCTGGCGGCGAGCGCGAAGGACCGCGCCGAGAACGTGATGATCGTCGACCTCGCCCGCAACGACCTCGGTCGCGTGTGCGAGCCGGGCTCGGTCGTCGTCCCCGCGCTCTGCGAGCTCGAGGCCCATCCCGGCCTGCACCACCTCGTGAGCACCGTGCGCGGGCGGCGGCGCGCGGGCACCGGGGTCGGCGCGCTGGTGCGGGCGACGTTCCCGCCGGCGTCGGTGACGGGCGCGCCGAAGCCGCGCGTGATGCAGATCATCGAGGATCTCGAGACGGCGCCGCGGGGCGTCTATTGCGGAGCGGTGGGCTGGATCGACACCGAGCGCGACGCGGGTGACCTCAACGTCGCCATCCGCACCTTCACGGTGACGGACGGTTGCACGCACTTGGGTGTCGGCGCCGGGATCGTCGCCGACTCCGAGCCCGCGGCGGAGTGGGCCGAGACGGAGCTGAAGGCCGCCCGGCTGCTCGCCGCCGCCGGCACCGACCTCGCCGACGTCCGCGGCGTGGCGCTGGCGGGAGCGCACCGATGAGCGGCTCGGTCCTGTGGCTCGACGGGCAGCTCGTGCCCGGCGACGAAGCGGGCGTGTCGCCGTTCGACCACGGACTGCTCGTCGGCGACGGTGTCTTCGAGACCTTGCGCGTGTACGACGGCGTCCCGTTCGCGTGGAGCCGTCACCACCAGCGACTGGTTCGGTCGGCCGGTGGGCTCGGGCTGACCGCGCCGGGGTCGCAGGAGCTGCGGGCGGCGGTCGACGACGTGCTCGCGGCCAACGGCGTGACCCAGGGCCGGGTCCGGATCACGATGACGGGTGGACCGTCGCCACTCGGGTCCGAACGCGGCGACGCGGCCCCGACCGTGATCGTCATGAGCGCGCCGGCGACACCGTGGCCGGCGACGGTCGATGTCGTGATCGTCCCGTGGAGCCGCAACGAGCGCGGCGCGGTCGCGGGGCTCAAGACCACCTCGTACGCCGAGAACGTGCGCGCGCTCGCGTACGCACGTGAGCGCGACGCGGGCGAGGCGATCTTCCTCAACACGCGTGGTGAGGTCTGCGAGGCGACGGGGTCGAACGTGTTCGTGATCCGGGACGGCGTCGTGCTCACACCGCCCGCCGATGCCGGCTGCCTCCTGGGTGTCACCCGCGCCCTGGTGCTCGAGTTGTGCGCCGAACACGGCATGCCCTCCGAGGAGGCCGCGCTCGGTCCGTCGGCGTTGGCCGACGCCGACGAGGCGTTCCTCACGTCCTCGACGCGCGAGGTGCAGTCGATCGGACGGGTGGACGGGCGCGCGTTGCCCGCCGCGCCGGGACCGACCAGCGACAAGCTCGGCGTCCTGCTCACCGAGCTGATCGCGCGCGTTCCGGACCCCTGATCGGTTCAGGCGTCCCGGAGGTGGACGACGTCGCCGACGTGGACCTCGACCACGTCGCCGCCGTCGACCTCGACTTGGAGCTGACCGGCGGCGCCGATCCCGACGGCGCGGCCGACGAGGTCGCCGTCCGGCCCTTCGACGCGGACACGGCGGCCCAGCGTCGCCAGGCGGGCGCGGTACTCGCCGACGACGGCGTCGAGGTCGGCGTAGCGGCGGTCGAGCTCGGCCAGGAAGGCGTCGAGCAGCTCGCGCCGGTCGACGGAGTGACCGGCCTCGAGGTTGCAAGCCGTCGCGGTCTCGGCGAGCTCGGCCGGGAACGCCTGCCACTCGACGTTGACGCCCGCGCCCACGACGACGGCGTCGCCGTCGCGCTCGGCGAGGATCCCGACGAGCTTGCGGTCCCCCACCACGAGGTCGTTCGGCCACTTGAGCCCGGGGGTGAACCCGGCGACGCGCGCGACGGCGTCCACCATGGCGACACCGCAGGCCATCGTGACGAGAGGCGTCTGCTCCCGCGCGAGCGCAGGCCGCAGCAACACCGACACGAGGAGCGACGCCCCGGGGGGCGCCACCCATTCACGACCTCGGCGGCCGCGCCCGGCGGTCTGGAAGTCGGCGACCGCGACGAGACCCTCGGGCGCACCCCGCCGCGCCTCGTCGAGCAGGTAGCGGTTCGTCGAATCGAGGGAGTCGAACCAGCGAACCTCATGCGTAGGTTCGATCGGCTCGCCCTCGGGCATCGCCCGTAGGATACGGCCACCGTCGAGGCGCTCCAGGAGCTGTCCGTGCCGACCCCGCCGTTCACCAAGGTGCTCGTCGCCAACCGAGGCGAGATCGCGATCCGCGTGATGCGCACCTGCCGCGAGCTCGGTGTCGCGACCGTCGCCGTCTACTCGGAGCTCGACCGCGACGCCGCCCACGTTCGGTACGCCGACGAGGCCTACGCCCTCGGCGGTCAGAGCGCAGCCGAGAGCTACCTGAACACCGACGCCATCATCGACGTGATCACGCGCAGCGGAGCCGAGGCCGTGCATCCCGGGTACGGGTTCTTCGCCGAAAATGCCGACTTCGCCCGCGCCATCACAGACCGGGGCGTCACCTGGATCGGGCCGCCGCCGGACGCGATCGAGATCATGGGCGACAAGATCTCGGCCCGCACCGCCGCCGCGTCCGCCGGCGTCGAGGCGGTGCCCGGGACGCTCGAGCCGATCACGAGCGCGGACCAGGTCGTCGCGTTCGGAGAGCAGCACGGCTGGCCGGTCGCGATCAAGGCCGCGTTCGGCGGTGGCGGCCGGGGCATGAAGGTCGTCGACGGCCCCGACGAGGCCCAGTCCGCGCTCGACTCGGCCGCCCGCGAGAGCCAGGCGTACTTCGGACGGCCCGAGACGTACCTCGAGCGCTACCTCACCCGGCCGCGCCATATCGAGATCCAGGTGTTCGCCGACACGCAGGGCAACACGGTGTGGCTGGGCGAGCGGGACTGCTCGACACAACGCCGCCACCAGAAGCTCATCGAGGAGACGCCGGCGCCCGGGCTCGCCGACGACGTGCGCGCCGCCATGGGCGAAGCCGCGGTGAAAGTCGCCAAGGCGTGCGGCTACGTGAACGCCGGCACCGTCGAGTGCCTGTACGAGGACGGCGACTTCTGGTTCCTCGAGATGAACACGCGGCTCCAGGTCGAGCACTGCGTGACCGAGATGGTCACGTCGCTCGACCTCGTGGCCGAGCAGCTTCGGGTGGCGGCGGGCGAGCCACTCTCGTTCACGCAGGAGTCGGTCGAACGCCGCGGCCACGCCATCGAGTGCCGCATCAACGCCGAGGACCCGGCGAAGAACTTCCTGCCGTCACCGGGCACGATCACGCGACTGCGCGTCCCGAGCGGTCCGGGCGTGCGCTGGGACGGCGGCTACGACGAGGGCGACACGATCTCGCAGTTCTACGACAACCTGATCGGCAAGCTCGTGGTGTGGTCTCCCGACCGCGAGGCGGCGCGGCGCCGCATGCTCCGGGCGCTGCGGGAGCTCGAAGTCGGCGGGGTCCGGACGACGGTGCCCGCCGACCTCGCACTGCTCGACCACCCCGACTTCGTCGCCGGCAACCACTCGACGAGATGGGTCGAGGAGGAGGTCGACCCGGCGTTGTTCGCGGAGGCCGCGCCCGCGCCGGTCGCGTCGGGCCCGGACGCCGACGCCGAGCGGGGCCCAGCTCGAGGAGCGCACGATTCCCGTCGAGGTCGACGGCAAGCGGTTCTCGGTCCGGGTGTGGCTGCCGGAGACGCCGGCGGCGGGCGACGCCGGCGCGCGCGGCGGGCCGCGGGGCGGCAAGGTCAGCAAGCCGCGGCTGGCAGCCGGCGGAGGCGCCGGCGGCGACGGCACCGTCAGCTCGCCGATGCAGGGCACGATCGTCAAGGTGCTCGTCGCGCAGGGCGACGCCGTCGAGCCCGGCCAGGCGCTGCTCGTGCTCGAGGCGATGAAGATGGAGAACCACATCAACGCCGAGGGGGGCGGCACCGTGAAGGAGGTCCGCGTCGCGGCCGGCGACACGGTGGGCACCGGCGACGTGCTGATCGTCATCGAGTAGCCCGCGGACCATGCGGGCGCCCCTCTTCCATGTGGACGCGTTCGCGTCCGGCCCCTTCACCGGCAACCCGGCCGCCGTGTGCCTGATCGACACGCCCGCGGATCCGGCGTGGATGCAGGCCGTCGCCGCCGAGATGAACCTGTCCGAGACCGCCTTCGTACGGCCGGTGGTGGCCGACGAGCCGGGACACTTCGAGCTGCGCTGGTTCACGCCCACCGTCGAGGTCGACCTGTGCGGCCACGCGACCTTGGCCAGCGCGCACGTCCTCTGGGAGACCGACCCCGACGCCGGCGGGAGGCCGGCGAAGTTCGAGACGCGCAGCGGCACGCTGACTGCGACGAGACGGGGTGACGGCGTGGAGCTCGACTTCCCCGCCGATCCCGTCACCACCGCCGACCCCGATCCCGGTCTGCTCGACGCGCTCGGTATCGCGAGCCGCGGACGCGTCGCACGGCCGCATCGGGTGGGTCCTGGAGCTGCCGGACGCGAGCGCAGTGCGCGCCGTCAGCCCCGACTTCGCGAGGCTGGCGGCGTTCGAGATCGCGGTCGTCACGGCGCGATCGGACGATCCGGCGTACGACTTCGTCTCGCGTTGCTTCGGCCCGAAGTTCGGCATCGACGAGGACCCGGTCACCGGCTCGGCGCACTGTGCGCTCGGCCCCTACTGGGCGGAACGGCTCGGGAAGACCGAGCTGACCGGTTACCAGGCGTCGGCGCGCGGCGGCATCGTGCGGAGTACGCGTCGACGGTGACCGCACGGCCCTCGCGGGTCGCGCGGTCACCGTCACACGCGGGGAGCTCGTGGCGTAACCGTCTCGATTACCGGACCGTGGCCCGGCGGAACACGGTGACGGCGACGACCGTGAACAAGACCGCGTACGCCGCGACCACGGCCAGGCTCAGGAAGGCCATGACGGTCGGGCTGCTCATGCCCCAGATGTCGTGCAGGCCGACGCCACGCTCGTCGACCAGGCCGTAGCGCATGATCGCGAGTGCGTGCGTGAGCGGGAGCACCTTGGCGAAGGCCGCCAGCGCCGCAGGCATCGCCCCGATCGGGAAGAGCGAACCGGCGAAGAACCACGGGACGATCGCCACCGCGGGCAGCGCGCCGACGTACTCCTCCTGCGACGGGATGCGATTGGCGAGCGTCTCGGCCACGCCGTACATCACCACGACCAAGCCGATGCTGGCGGCGAGGAACCACGCGATCCCGGTGGCCGTGCCCGAGAAGTCGGCGCCGCGCAGGACGGCGGCACCCATCAGCACTGCAAGCTGGAGGCCGCTGACCGCGAGCGCGACGGCGAGGTTGCCGAGCACCAGGAGCGGGCGCCGCACCGGCGCCGCGATCAGGTCCCGCCGGGCGCCGCTGTCGCGTTCGACGAAGAGACCGATGCCCGCCAGCATGCAGTTGAGGGGCAGCAGCAACCCGACGGTGGCGATGGCGACGAAGCTCATGTAGTCGATGCCGCGCACGGTCGGGATCTGGTCGGCGAGCGCCGGGGCGATGATGAGCGCGAACAGGACCGGCGTGAGCAGCGGTACGAGAAGCTCTCGTGGAGTCCGGATGTTGAGCGCGAACCTGCGGCGCACGAGCGTGCGCAGCGCGTTGGTGCTCCCCGCGGAAGCCGCGGCTCGGGCGCTCGTGGCCCGAGGGCGGTGGAGCGAGGCGTCGATGGTGGCCATGAAGTCCTCCTTGTCAGGACGGTGGTCAGGCGGCGGCCAGGCGGCCGCCGGTCAGGCGGAGATAGATGTCGTCGAGCGTCGGCCGGCGGGTCGTGAGCTCGGTCGTGGTCAGCCCGAGCTCGCCGACCGCGACCACCGCGGCATGCGCCGGCGACCCGTGCAGCGGGACCGTGAGCGTGCCGCCCACGGAGAACGCGTCCTCGGACGCCACACCGCCGGCGCGGAGCACCGAGAGCGCGGCGGCGGGGTCTCCGTCGACGTGCACCTCGAGCAGCTCGGCGCCGAGCGTGCCCAGGAGCGCCGCCGGCGTGTCGAGGGCGACGATGCGACCGGCGTGGATGATCGCGACGCGGTCGCACAGCCGCTCGGCCTCATCGAGGTAGTGCGTCGTGAGGACGACCGTCATCTCGTCGCGCCGCCGCAGCACCGCGATGAGATCGAGGAGCTCGTGGCGGATGAGGGGATCGAGACCGACGGTCGGCTCGTCGAGGAACAGGACCTGCGGGTCGGAGAGCAACGCCCGCGCCAGCTCCAGCCGCCGGCGCTGTCCGCCGCTGTAGCTGGCCACCGGCCGGTCGATGATCTCGCCGAGGCCGAAGGCGTCGACGACCTCGTGGAGTCGGGCCCCGGCCTTCGCGGGCTCGACGCCCCACAACCGGGCGTGGATCTCGAGGTTGCGCCGACCGGTCAACGGCCGGTCGACGACCGACTCCTGGAACACGACCGCGTGCTCGCCCGGCGCGCCGCGAGCGGCTCGGCGACGACGTCCCAGCCGGCGAGGCGGGCGGTGCCGGCGGTGGGGGCAACGGTCCCGGTGAGCATGCCGACGGTGGTGGACTTGCCGGCGCCGTTGGGCCCCAGGAGGCCGAAGACCTCGCCGGGGAAGACGTCGAAGTCGATGCCACGCACGGCTTGCACGTCGCCCGGGTACGTCTTGGTGAGCCCCCGTACTTCGACTGCAAGTGGTTTCATTTCCATCTCCGTTGAGTCGGTGTTTTCGACTGTCATCACGGAAGGACGGGCGGCGCCGCGGCGGTTGTGACACGTCGGGGAACGCATCGACCGATGTCACATCTCGACCGGCTCGCTCGTCCTTTGAGGTGAGATGGACAACGAACCCACACCGCCGGCGGCGAGCGCCGACCCACGCGTGGCCGAGGCGTGGCGCGATCACCGCCAGCGCCTCATGGATGTCGCGTACCGCATGCTCGGGAGCGTCAGCGACGCCGAAGACGCGGTGCAGGAGGCCTACGCCCGGCTCGTGCGGAACGGCGTCGACGGGATCGACGACGTGCGCGGGTGGCTCGTGACCGTCACCAGCCGCCTGTGCCTCGATCAGCTCCGGTCGGCCCAGTCGCAGCGCACCAGCTACGTCGGCCCGTGGATGCCCGAGCCCGTCGTCGACGTGCCGTCGCTCGGCGTCGACCCCGCCGACCGCGTCACCCTCGACGACAGCGTTCGCATGGCCCTGCTCGTCGTGCTCGAGCAGCTCTCCCCCGCCGAGCGCACGACGTTCGTGCTCCACGACGTGTTCCAGCTGTCGTTCGAGGAGGTGGCGTCGATCGTCGGCCGGTCACCGGCGGCGTGCCGGCAGCTCGCGAGCCGCGCCCGGCGCCACGTCCAGGCCGAAGCCGCGCCGAGCCGGTTCCACGCCGACGCCGGCGAGCAACAGCGGCTCGCGGAGCGGTTCGCGGCTGCGGCGAACAGCGGAGACCTCGAGGCGCTGCTCGAGGTGTTGGACCCCGACGTGTCCGGCGACGCCGACTCCGGCGGAGTCATCCCCGGTGCGCCGCGGCACGCCGTCGTCGGCCGGTCGCGCGTCGCCGCCAATCTGCTGCGCAACGTCGGCGGCCGCGGCATCGAGTTCCGCGCCGTGGACGTCAACGGCGAACCCGGTGTCGTCGGCGTGCAGGACGGGCGGATCGTCGCCGCGGTCGTGCTCGAGAGCGGCAACGGGATGATCCACCACATCCACGCGATCTTGAACCCGGCCAAGCTCGCGCACCTCGCACCGCACGGCGCGTAGCGCCGCGGTCACGGGTCGCTACGACGCGGCTTCGGCGAGCGACTCCGAGAGCGTCGGGTGGACGAGCAGCGAGTCGACGATGTCGCTGACCGTGAGCCCGTTGGTGACGGCGACCGCGATCACGCTGATGAGCTCGGCGGCGTTGCGCCCGACGATGGATCCGCCGAGCACGACGCCCGTCGCCGGGTCCGAGAGGATCTTCACGAACCCGCGCGGGTCGCCCTTGATGTGCGCCTTGGCGTTCGACGAGAACGGCACCTTCGTGACGCGGATCTTCCTGCCCAACGAGAACGCCTCCGCCTCGGCCAGTCCGACGTCGGCGATCTCGGGATCGGTGAAGATGGCCTGCGCCGCCTTGTCGTAGTCGAGGTGGCGGTGGGGACGGTTGTGCAGGCCCATCAGGTGCTCGGCGATCTTGCGGCCCTGCATGGCCCCGACCGACGAGAGCGGCAGCTTCCCGGACACGTCGCCGGCGGCGTAGATGTGCTCGACGTTCGAACGGCAGTGGTGGTCGATCGGGATGTAGCCGCCGCGATCGACCGTCGACCCCCGCCTCGTCGAGCCCGAGGTCCTCGCTGTTCGGGATCGACCCGACGGTCAGCACCGCGTGCGACCCCTCCACGACCCGGCCGTCCTCGCAGTCGACGCGCACCGTGTCGCCGGTGCGCTCGATGCCGGTCGCCCGCGCGCCCTTGAGCAGCGTGACGCCCTGGCGCAGGAACTCGTCCTCGAGCGCCGCCGCCACCTCGGGGTCCTTGAGCGGGAGCACCTGCTGGCGGGAGACGAGCAGCGTCACCTTCGAGCCGAGGGCGTCGAACATGTGCGTGAACTCGACTCCCGTGACCCCGGAGCCGACCACGACCATGTGCTCCGGCAGCTCGGGAGGCGGGTACGCCTGGCGGGTCGTGAGCACCCGCTCGCCGTCGACCGTCGCGAACTCGGGGACCCGGGGCCGCGACCCGGTGGCGACCACGACGAAGTCGGCTTCGAGCTCCTCGATGCCGCGGGCGGTCTCGACCACCACCTCGTGCGGCGCCCTTGAGCCGCCCGGTGCCGCGGAGGAGCCGGACCTTCTGCGACTCGAGCAGCTGGACGATCGACTCGTGCAGGCGCTGCTCGATCGACGAGACCCGCTCGCGCAGCGCGTCCAGGTCGACGCCGCCTTCGGCCTGCAGGCCCATCACGTGGCTGCGGGCGAGCTCGGCGAGCTCGCCGCCGGTGGCGATCATCGCCTTGGAGGGGATGCAGTCCCACAGGTGGGCCGCGCCGGCGATCGATGTCGCGCTCGACGAGCGTCACCTCGGCGCCCAGCGTGGCCGCGACCGTCGCGCAGGTGTTGCCGGCGGGGCCGCCGCCGAGGATCGCGAGCCGTACTCCGGAGATGCGCGTCACGCACCCAGGCTACGGCACGCCTCTAGCCTCGGCGGCCCGTGCCGGAGTTGCGGCGGGACGAGCTTGAGCGGTCGCTGGGTGCTCCTCGCACCCGGGCGCGCCGCGCGCCCGCACACGTTCGGTTCGCCTGAGCCGGATCCGCGGGGGCCGGAGGACGTGCCCGTTCTGCCCCGGCAACGAGCACCTGACGCCGCCCGAGGTGTACCGAACGGGCGACGGCGCGCCCGACACTCCGGGTTGGCGCGTGCGCGTCGTGCCGAACCTCTATCCCGATCGTCGGCGGCCCCGACGCCGGGCCGGGCGCGACCGGCGCGCACGAGGTCGTCGTGCTCTCCCCCGCGCACGACGCACTCGTTCGCGCGAGCTCGACGACGTGCAGGCCGCTCGAGGTGCTCACCGTGCTCCGAGATCGGGCCCGTCACCACCTCGCCGCCGGGCGCACGTTCGTGCAGGTCGTCATCAACCACGGTCGAGCCGCGGGCGCCTCGATCGAGCATCCGCACGCGCAGATCGTGGCGCTCGATCTCGTGCCGCCGGCCGTCGCGCAGGCCGTCGAACGCTTCGAGCGCCGCCGGTCACGACCTGGTCGTCGCCGACCTCGACGCGCGCCGGAGATGACCTCCGCCTCGTCGACGGGCTCGTGGCGGCGTGGTGCCCCTGGGCCGGGAGCACGCCGTACGAGCTGCGCCTCGCGCTCCGCGCCGGCGGATCACGCTTCGACGAAGCCGGCGACGGCGACATGGGCCTCCTCGCCGACGCGACCCGTTCCGTGCTCGGCGCGCCTCGCCGCCGCCACCGGCGACCCGCCGTACAACCTCGTCGTCCACACCGCCCCGCCCGGCGCGCGCGACAAGCCGTTTCACTGGTACGTCGAGGATCCAGACGAGGCTGGCGGTCGTCGCCGGGTTCGAGCAGGGCACCGGCATCCTCGTGAACACCGTCCCGCCCGAGCTCGCGGCACGAGCGAGCTGCGCGACGGCGCGCTGCCGGACGGCGCCTCGCGTAGCTAGCGGCCGACGAACTTCGCCTTGCCGGGACCGTGCTCGAGGAAGCTGCGGACGCCGGTGGCGGCGTCCTCGGTGCCGAACACCTCGGCGAACGCCTCCGCCTCGAGGTCGAGGCCGTCGTCGAGCGCGGCCGTCCATCCCGCCGTCGATGACGATCTTGGCGACGCCCATGGCGACGACCGCCCCCGACGCCAGCGACGCCGCCCAGGCCCGGGCGGCGTCCTCCAGCTCGGCGGCGGGGACGACCCGGTCGACGAGCCCGAGGGCGAGGGCCTCGTCCGCCTTCACCTGCCGGCCGCTCCAGATGAGCTCCTTCGCCCGCGCCGTCCCGATCAGCCGGGGCAGGCGCTGCGTCGCCCCCGCGCCCGGGATGACGCCGAGCAGGATCTCGGGCTGCCCGACACGCGCGTTGTCGGCCGCGACGCGCAGGTCGCACGCCAGCGCCAGCTCGAGCCCGCCCCCGAGCGCGACCCCGTTGATCGCGGCGATGACCGGCCGCGGGATCTCGCCGATCGCGTCGTACGCGGCGCGGAACCGCTGGCCGATCGGCGCGCGCCTCGTCCGGTCCGCCGAACTCGGTGATGTCGGCGCCGGCCGCGAACGCCTTGGCCCCGCCGAGCACGACGACGGCCTTCACGTCGGGATCGCCGGCGAGCTCACGGGCGGCGGACGCGATCTCGTCGAGCAGCGCGCTCGAGAGCGCGTTCAGCGGCGGCCGGTCGATGCGCAGGACGGCGACGCCGTCGGCCTGGCGGTCGATGCGGACACTCTCGGGCATGCTGGGCTCCCCGGTTGACGACATCGTGACGGGATGCTGACTACGTCTGGCGCGCGAACAGCACCTCGCCGCCGATGGGACGGAAGCCGGCGGACAGCAGCGCGCGCACGGACGCAACGTTTCCCGGCGCGACCTGGGCGAAGATCGCTCTGCCCGTCCGGGACGAACGTGCGCGCTGCGAGCGCCAGCCGGCGTCCGAGGCCGCGGTGGCGGGCGGCGGGCTCGACCTCGAAGGCGCACTCCAGGCGACCGGCCAGGCCCCGGCCGACGACGAGCACGCCGAGCTCCTCGGGATCGGTGAACACCCGGAGGTCGGTCCGGTACCGGGCGGCGCGCCGCACGCGGTCGTGACCACCGAGGTCGTCGCGCGGCGTGAGCTCGAGATCGGCGTGGTCGGTGGCAGGCGCGGCCATGACGAGGTCGCGGCTGCCGGGTTTGGTCCCCAGCCGCTCCGCCAGCCACAGCTGGAACGACGGGTGGGTCCACGCCGACAGGTCGCCGGTCGGCAGCGCGTTCAGGACGTCGTCGGCGGGCACGTCCGCCGCCACCACCAGGTGGGCGGTGAAGTCGACGATGGCGTCGGCGGGGCCGCCGGGTGACGGCATCACCTCGACGAAGCCGTCGGGCGGCGGGTGGTCGCCGTGCGCGGCCGCGTACAGCATCACCGCCAGGGGGTGCTCGGTCACCTCGGGCAGGTTAGATCTGCAGCAGCTCGTCGGCCGCGGCGTACGGGTCGAGCTCTCGTGCCGCGACCTGCGCCACCAGCCGGTCGAAACGCTCGCCGTGGCACCGCTCCTCGGCGCCGGCCCGCAGTCGCTCGTGCACGATCGCCCGCAGCTCGTCACGCAGGCGCTCGTCGCGCCGGCGCTCGAGCCTCCCGTCGGCCTCGAGATACGCGCGGTGGTCGAGCACGGCCCGCCACAGGTCGTCGACGCCCCGGCTGTCGGTCGCGACGGTCTGGACGATCGGCGGGCGCCAGTCCCGGTCCCCCGCCAGCTCGAGCATCATCTCCAGGTCGCGGACGGTGTCGGCGGCGCCGTCGCGGTCGGCCTTGTTGACGACGAACACGTCGGCGATCTCCAGCAGGCCCGCCTTGTTGGCCTGCACCCCGTCGCCCCACCGCGGGTTCACGACCACGACCGTCGTGTCGGCCGCGCCCGCGACCTCGACCTCGACCTGACCCGACGCCGACCGTCTCGATGATGATCCACGGCTTCCCCGCGGCGTCGAGCACCCGCACCGCCTGCGGCGTCGCCAGCGACAGGCCGCCGAGGTGGCCGCGGGTCGCCATCGAGCGGATGAACACGCCCTCGTCGGTCGCGTGGTCCTGCATGCGGACCCGGTCGCCGAGGATCGCGCCACCGCTGAAGGGGCTGCTGGGGTCGATCGCGAGCACGCCGACCTCGTCGCCGGACCCGCGAACGAGACCGATGAGCTTGTCGGTGAGCGTCGACTTGCCCGAGCCCGGCGCGCCCGTCATCCCGACCGTGTACGCGCCACCCGTGCTCAGGTACAGGCGGCCGACGGCGTCGGTGGCGGCGTCACCGCCCGCCTCGACCAGCGAGATCAGCTTGGCGACGGCGGCACGGTCGCCGCGACGAGCGCGCGTCGACGAGCGCGGGCGGATTGTGGAGCGCTGCTATTCGGAGATCACCTCGGTGATCCCCGGGACCCGGTCCATGATGATCCGCTCGACGCCGGCCTTCAGGGTCATCATCGACACCGGGCACGTGCCGCAGGCCCCCACCAGCGTGACGTGGACGACGCTGTCGGCGTCGATGCCGTTGAAGACGATGTCGCCGCCGTCGCTCTGGAGCGCGGGGCGGATGGCGTCGATGGCCTCGAGCACGCCGGCTTCCCGGTCGTCGGTGTCAGTGCGTCGGTGGGCATGCGCTCTCCGCTCGGTGGATCGGACCCGGCTCCGGGTCCAACACCCCTATTCTCCCACGCCTTCCCCGGACGGCAGGAGCCCCATTCCGCCTCAGGCGGTGGGCCGGACGCGCCGGACGTCGGCGCCGAGGGCCTGGAGCTGACCGGCGAGGTCGGGGTAGCCGCGATCGACGTGGTACGGGTCGAGGACACGGGTCTCGCCGTCGGCGGCGAGCCCGGCGACCACGAGGGCGGCGCCGGCGCGCACGTCCTGGGCCCGCACCGGGCGCGCCGGACAGCCGGTCCACGCCCCGGACCACCGCGTGGCGCCCCTCGTTGCGGATGTCGGCGCCCATGCGGTGGAGCTCGTCGACGAACCCGAACCGGTTGTCGAACACGTTCTCGGTGACGATGGCCGTGCCCTCGCGCGGTCGCGAGCAGCGCCACCGCCAGCGGCATGAAGTCGGTCGCGAAGCCGGGGTACGGCAGCGTCGGCCACGTCGACGGCGCGCAGTCGCTCGTCGCAGCGGGCCGAGAGGCCGTCGGGAGTCGGCGACACGTCGCAGGCCCATCTCACCGAGCTTCAGCGCCACCATCTCGAGGTGCTCGAGGCGCGATTCCCTCGACCGTGACCTCGCCCCCGGCGACGCCGCACGCCATGAGGAAGGTGCCCGCCTCGATGCGGTCGCCCATCACCTCGTTCTCGATCGACGTCAGGCTCTCGACGCCCTCGACCTCGATCGTCGACGTCCCTGCGCCCGAGATCCGCGCGCCCATGCGGTTGAGGAACGCAGCCAGGTCGCTGATCTCGGGCTCGCGGGCGGCGTTGTCGAGCACCGTCTGGCCCTTCGCCAGGACGGCCGCGGTGAGCAGGTTCTCGGTGGCGCCGACGCTCGGGAAGTCGAGCACGATCCGGGCGCCGCACAAGCGTCCGGCACCGGGCCTCGATGAGACCGTGCACGACGTCGAGCTCGGCGCCCATCGCTTCGCAGTCCGCGGAAGTGCATGTCGAGCTTGCGGCTGCCGATGTTGTCGCCGCCGGGCATCGCGACCCGCGCCTCGCCGCAGCGCGCCAGCAGCGGTCCCAGCACGTTGATCGACGCCCGCATCCGGGTGACGAGCTCGTAGGGCGCCTCCGGGGTGAGGGGGCCGCCGGCGTCGATCGTGAGCTCGTTCGCGCCCGTCCACTCGGCGCTCGGCGCCGATGGCGCGCAGCACGTCGAGCATCACGTCGAGGTCGAGCACCGGATGCAGGTTGCGCAGCACGGTCACGCCGGGCGCGAGCAACGCCGCCGCCATCTGCTTGAGCCCGGCGTTCTTGGTCGCGCCGCAGACACGGACGGTGCCGGACAACGGACCATTGGCCCGGACGACGAACGCGTCCATCACACAGGCTCGCTAGCGGCGCTGGTAGCTCGGCGGTCGCTGCTCGACGAACGCGGCGAGCGCTTCCTTCATGTCGTCGGAACGGAGGCAGACCGCCTGGCCCTCGGCCTCGATGCGCAGCCCCTCGCGCGTCGGGACCGTGCCCGCCACGTTGACCGCCCGCTTGGCGCCTTCGACGGCGAGCGGCGGCTGCGCGGCGATCGTCGCCGCGAGCTCGCCCGCCGTGCTCTCGAGCTCGGCGTCCGGGACGAGCTGTTGGGTCAGCCCGATGCGGAGCGCCTCGTCGGCGTCGATCTGGCCGGCCGTGAAGATGAGCTCCTTCGCCTTCGCCGCGCCCGACCAGGCGCGGGAGCCGTTGCGTGCCGCCGAGGTCGGGAAGGATGCCGTACTTGAACTCGAGCAGGCCGCGCTTTCGTCCCCTCGGCGAACACGCGCATGTCGCAAGCCAGCGCGAGCTGGAGACCGGCGCCGAGCGCGTAGCCGCGCACGGCGGCGATCGTCGCGTACGGCGCTTCCTCGAGCCACGTGTACGCGTCCTGCGTGCTGCATGATCGCGTCGACCGCGGGATCGTCATGGCGGCGCGGGGCATCGCGATCGGTCTCGAGCGTGTCGCCGTCGAGGGTGTCGCCGGCGAAGACCGACGTGTCGATGCCGCTCGAGAACGCGCGGCCCTCGCCGATCACGACGAGCGCCCGCAGGTCACCGGGTCGTCGCGCAGCTCCTCGCCGAGCTCGCGCAGCTCGCGCCACATCTCGGGCGTGAACGCGTTCAGCCGGTCCGGACGGTGACAGCCGGAGCCATCCGACGAATCCGTCGCGCTCGAAGTGCAGGGTCGCGTACGCCATGGCGATGCAGGGTACCGCCCGGGCGCGCCGGGTCGGGGAAGCTCAGCTCGCGATGATCTCGTGCGTGCCCGTGATCGGCTCGGCGACGCCGAGAGCCACGATCGGGACGGGCTGCATGAAGCCGGGCACGAGCCGGGGCTCGACCGGCCGCAGGTCGCCACCGTCCGACACGAACTCGGCCATGTCGGCGCCGGCCAGGATCTCGCCGGGCGCGGCGACGTCGCACAGACGCGACGCGAGGTTCACGGGACCGCCGATGTAGTCGTCGCCTTCGAAGAGGATCACGTCGCCGCCGGAGAAGCCCGCTCGGATGGGCAGGTCGACCGCGTCCGAGGCTCGCTTGTCGAGCACGAGGAGCGCGGCCGCCAGCGCGGGACCGTCGGTGCTGACGAACATCGCGCCGTCACCGAGCCACTTCGCAACCCGCACGCCGTGCTCGGACGCGATGAAGCGCACGAGGGTGCGGAAGCCGGTCAGCACGGCAACCGCCTCCTCGTCGCCGTGCACCTCGGTGAAACGGGTGAAGCCGCACAGGTCGACGAACGCGAAGTAGCGACGAACTCGCATTCCAACAGTCTCGCAGGTGCAGGCGCGCCGGACGGAACAATACCGACCGGTTCACGGACCCTTCGCGTGGAGTTCGCGGCGCCCGGGAACAAACTCTCCCAGGTGTGACGCATGACCCCCACGTTCTCGGCAGTGAATAGGTCGCTATCCGATCGTTTCGCTGTCAGACGGATCAGGCGGGGAGCGACTGCACCCACTGCACCGACACTTCCGCGACCTCGGCGGCCACGTCGTCGGCGGTGCGGCCGGACGACTTCCGCGGCCGGTAGCCGTGGTCGGCGGACTCGAGCCAGTGCATCGTGACCGGCCCCTTGATCGCCTTGACCGCCTCCGTGAGCGCCTCCCGCCCGGCGAGCGAATCCCGCGTCCCGCTCGCGAACAGGCACGGCACGCGGATGCGCGGGAAGTGCTCGACGCGGGGCTGGTCGGGCTTGCCCGGCGCGTGCAGCGGATAGCCGAGCAGGAGGAGGCCGAGCGCGGGCACCGGGTCCTCGTCGGCGCCGACGACGAGTGAGCAGTACCGGCCGCCCATCGACCGGCCCCCCAGCACGAGCTGCTCGGGCGGCAGCTTCGCCAGGCGGGCGAGCTCGCCGGCGGCTTCACGCGTGGCGGCGTCGAGCACCGCCGCCCGGTCCGGCGACTTCCGCCCCGCGTCGCGATACGGGTAGTTGAAGCGGAGGGACGGGATCTTCGCCGCCGCGAGCGCGTCCGCGACGCGGGCGAGCGTCGCCGCGTGCATGTCGGACCCCGCGCCGTGCGCCAGGAGCACCGCCCGGTCGGCGCCGCGCTTCGGACCGGCGTAGATCGTGTTCATCGTGATTCCTTTGTCGCCGTCGCCGCGGGGAGGGTACCCGCCCCTCCCCCGATAGGCTGCTCCTTCATGCCGCGCCCGGATCAGCCCCTTCGCGTCGCCTATCTGGTGTACCGCGGCAACCCGCACTGCGGCGGCCAAGGTGTCTACACCCGCGAGCTGGCGCGCGAGCTCACGGCACTCGGGCACACGGTCGAGGTGTTCTCGGGTCAGCCGTACCCGGACCTCGTCGACACCGAGCAGCTCACGCGCGTGCCGAGCCTCGATCTGTACCGACCCGAGAACCCGTTCCGGGTGCCGTGGCCGTGGGAGTTCAAGACGCGCATCGACGTCGCCGAGTTCGCCATCATGTGCGCGGCCGGCTTTCCCGAGCCGTACACGTTCAGCATGCGCGTTCGGAGGTTGCTGCGGGACCGCCGCGCCGACTTCGACGTCGTGCACGACAACCAGTGCCTCGGTTCCGGCGTCGCCAAGATGGCCCACGACGGGTGGCCGATGCTCGCGACGCTGCACCATCCCGTCACCGTCGATCGCGACCTCGACCTCGCGCACGCGAAGCGGGCGTGGAAGCGATTCACGCTGCATCGTTGGTACGGGTTCATCGAGATGCAGACGCGGGTCGCCCGCCGTCTCCCGCGGCTTCTCACCGTCTCCGAGTCGTCGCGGCGCGACATCATCGCCGCGATGGGTGTCGACGCGGATCGCCTCCATGTCGTCCCGGTCGGCGCCGACCCGGCCGTGTTCCGTCCCCGCCCCGAGGTGCGCCGAGTCCCCGGTCGCATCATGACCACGGCGAGCGCCGACGTCCCGATGAAGGGTCTCGCCCCCCTGCTCGAAGCGGTGGCCAAGCTGCGTACCGAGCGCGACGACGCGCACCTGGTCGTGATCGGCAAACCCAAGGGGAAGAGCGCGATCCCGGCCCTGATCGACCGGCTCGGCCTCGACGGCGCCGTCCGGTTCGTGCACGGGGTGACGACCGACCGGATCGTCGAGCTCTACGCCGAAGCGCAAGTGGCCGCGGTGCCGTCGCTGTACGAGGGCTTCTCGCTCCCGGCGGTCGAAGCGATGGCGTGCGGCGTGCCGATCGTCGCCACCACCGGCGGGGCGCTGCCCGAGGTGATCGGTCGCGACGGCGAGACCGGCCTGCTGGTGCAGCCGGGCGACCCGTCGGCGCTGGCTGCCGCGCTCGGACGCGCGCTCGACGACCCCGCGCTGCGGGAACGCGTCGGCGCCGCCGGCCGGGCCCGGGTGCTCGATCGCTTCACGTGGCGCAAGACCGCCGAGGGCACGGTGGAGCAATACCGCGCCCTGCTCGACGCGCACGACGGGACGGCGCGCTGATGCTGACCGTCGACTTCGAGCGCCTCGACCTGCGCGACCGCGAGCGGCTGCTCGATCTGGGTTGCGGCGGAGGCCGTCACGCGTTCGAGGCGATGCGGCGCGGCGCGGTGGTCGTCGCCCTCGACGCCGACGACGCCGAGCTCAAGGACGCGGCGGCGGTGAGCGGCGGGATGGTCGCGGCCGGCGAGCTGCCGCACGGGCCTGCGGGCGGGATGGTCAACGGCGACGCGCTCACCCTGCCGTTCCCCGACGAGTCGTTCGACCGCATCATCGCCGCCGAGGTGCTCGAGCACATCCCCGGCGACGAGGGCGCGATCGGCGAGCTCGTCCGGGTGTTGCGGCCCGGCGGCCGCTTGGCCGTCACGGTCCCGACGCGCTGGCCGGAGCGAATCTGCTGGGCGCTCGACTACCGGTACCACGACACCCCGGGCGGACACGTCCGCATCTACCGGCAGCCCGAGCTCGAGGCCAAGCTCCAGCGCGCCGGGCTGCTCCTGCGCGGCTCGCACCACGCGCACGCGCTCCACTCGCCGTACTGGATGCTCAAGTGCGCGGTAGGCGTCGACAACGCCGACGCCCTGCCCGTCCGCAAGTACCACGACTTTCTCGTGTGGGAGCTCACGAAGCGCCCGCGCTGGTCCCGGCTCCTCGACCGGACACTGAACCCGGTGTTGGGGAAGAGCCTTGTCGTCTACACGGAGAAGCCGGAATGAACGTGCTCTGCAACGTCGATGGAATCGTGACCGCCGACGAGCTCGCGGCCACGGTCGACGCCATCGCCGCGGTCCAGCTGGCCGACGGCAACATCCCGTGGACCCCCGGCGACCACACCGATCCGTGGAACCTGGTCGAGGCGGCCATGGCCCTCGACGTCGGCGGCCGGCACGCCGAGGCCGAGCGGGCGTACGAGTGGCTCCGCACCCGGCAGCGGCCGGACGGTGCGTGGCACGCCTACTACGTCGGCGACGCCGTGAAGGATCCGACCCTCGACACCAACGTCACCTGCTACGTCGCCAACGGTGCCTGGCACCACTACCTCTCGACGTGCGACCGGCGCTTCCTCGAGGACTACTGGCCCGTGGTCGAGCGCGCCATCGACTACACGCTCGACTACCAGAGCGAGACGGGCGAGATCGCGTGGCGGGGCGACGACCCCGACGACGGTGCGCTGCTCACCGGCTCGTCCAGCCTCCATGCGAGCCTGCGCTGCGCGATCGCGATCGCGGAGCACCTCGGCCACGAGCGCCCCGACTGGGAGCTGTCGCTCGGTTCGCTCGCGATCGCCGTCGCGCACCGGCCCGACGTGTTCCTCGACAAGGGGCGCTGGGCGATGGACTGGTACTACCCCGTCCTCGGCGGGGTGCTGCGCGGACACTCCGCTCACGCCCGGGTCGCGGCGGGATGGGACACGTTCGTGGTCGAAGGCCGCGGCGCGCGCTGCGTCTCCGACCGGCCGTGGGTCACGGCCGCCGAGACGTGTGAGCTCGTGATGGCGCTCGATGCGATCGGCGCGCACAACGAGGCACGCGAGCTGCTCGCCTGGGTGCAGTTCCTGCGGGCCGACGGCGGTGGCTACTGGACCGGCGCCAACTTCGAGGGCGGCGCCTTCGATCGCGACGGTCAGCTGTTCCCCGTCGAGCAGCCCACGTGGAACTCGGCCGCCGTCGTCCTCGCCGCGCACACGCTGTCCGGGCGCGCGCCGACAGCGGGCCTGTTCCGCGGCGAGGGCCTGCCCCTCGGTCTCACCCCCGCCGAGCTGCTGGCGGCGGGCGCCGCGATCGAAGCCGAGATGGCCCGCAACAAGCGGGACTAGATCTCGATGAGTGCGTGGGGCCCATGTCCCCAGCGCACGCATCACTGGCGCCGCAGCACGCGGAGGCTGCCGGTCGTCGAGACGGGAGTGAACATGCCCGAGGCGACGGCCCGCTTCCACACCTCGAAGGGCGCCTGGCCGCCGTCGCGCGGGTCTTCGAACACGTCGTGGAAGACGAGCACGCCGCCGGCGGCGACGTGCGGCGACCAAGCTTCGTAGTCGGCGAGCACCACGTCGAGGGCGTGCCCGCCGTCGACGAACACGAGCCCGAGCGGCGTGCGCCAGTGCGTCGCGATCGCCGGCGAGTCGCCGACGACGGCGACCACGGCGTCCTCGAGCCCGGCACGCTCGATCGTGCGGCGGAAGAACGGCAGCGTGTCCATGCGGCCGGTGGCCGGGTCGACGAGCTCGGGGTCGTGGTGCTCCCACCCGGCCTGGTTCTCCTCCGAGCCCCGGTGGTGGTCGACGCTGAACAGCACAGTGCCGCCGGCGCGCGCCGCCGCGCCCAGGTACACCGCCGACTTCCCGCAGTAGCTGCCGACCTCGAGCAGAGGCCCGACCGCGCCCGCGTCGCGACCGGCAGTATTGAGCGCGATCCCCTCGTCGTCGGGCATGAAACCCTTGGCGGCGCGCGCGACCTCGACGAGGCGGGCGTCCATCCTCAGATGACGGGGTCTTCGCGGTAGCGGCCGAACACGTCGGCCAGCGCGCCGACGATCTCCCCGACCGTCGCGTGCGTCGTCACCGCCTCGACCAGCCCGGGCATGAGGTTGACGTCGGGCTCGGCGGCGTCGGCACGAACGCGCGCCAGCGCGCGCGTCGACCGCGGCGTCGTCGCGATCGCCCTTCACGCGGGCGAGGCGCTTCAGCTGGGTCTCCTCGACCTCGGGCCCGATGCGCAGGATCTCCGGTTGCTGGTCGCCGCCCTGCGTGGCGGTGTTCACCCCCACGACGAGGTGGCGGCCGTCGTTGAGCTTGCGCTCGAGCTCGTAGGCGGCCTCGGCGATCTCGCCCTGGAACCAGCCCGACTCGATGGCGCGGAACACGCCCTCGAGGAGCGAGCCGTCGCCGAGCCGGTCGAGGTGGTCGAACACGGCCTCGGCCTGGCGTTCCATCTCGTCGGTGAGGTCCTCGACGAACCACGACCCGCCGAGGGGATCCGCGACGTTGGCGACGCGGGTCTCGTTGGCGATCACCTGCTGGGTCCGCAACGCGAGGCGGGCCGCGTTGTCGGACGGGAGGGCGAGCACCTCGTCCATCGAGTTCGTGTGGAGGCTCTGCGTGCCGCCGAGCACCCCGGCGAGCGCCTCGATGGCGGTGCGGACGACGTTGACCTCGGGCTGCTGGGCGGTCAGCGACACGCCGGCGGTCTGCGTGTGGAACCGGAGCTGGAGCGACGCGCTCGGTCGTCGCTCCGTACCGGTCGCGCATCCATCGGGCCCAGATGCGGCGCGCCGCCCGGTACTTGGCGATCTCCTCGAAGAAGTCGATGTGCGCGTTGAAGAAGAACGACAGCCGGGGCGCGAACTCGTCGACCGTGAGGCCGGCCGCCATTCCCGCCTCGACGTACGCGAACCCGTTCGCGAGCGTGAACGCGAGCTCCTGGGCGGCGGTGCTCCCGGCTTCGCGGATGTGGTACCCGGACACCGAGATCGGGTGCCAGCGCGGCATCTCGGCGGTGCAGAACCGCATCGTGTCGGCGACGATCCGCATCGAGGGACGGGGCGGGAAGATGAACTCCTTCTGCGCCTGGTACTCCTTGAGGATGTCGTTCTGGAGGGTGCCGCCGAGCTCCCGCCTGGACGCGCCGCCGCGCTCGGCCACCGCGATGTACATCGCGAGCAGGATGGCGGCGGGCGAGTTGATCGTCATCGACGTCGTGACCTTCGCGAGGTCGATCTCGCGGTAGAGGTCCTCCATGTCGGCGAGCGTGTCGATCGCGACGCCGCACTTGCCGACCTCGCCGACGGCGAGCGGGTCGTCGGAGTCGCGTCCCATGAGAGTCGGAAGGTCGAACGCGGTCGAGAGCCCGTCGCCGCCGGCGGCGAGCAGGTCCCGGAACCGCCGGTTGGTGTCGGGCGCGGTGCCGAAGCCCGCGAACATCCGCATCGTCCAGAGCTTCGACCGGTACATCGACGCGTACGGCCCGCGGGTGTACGGCCACTCGCCCGGGAACTCGCCGTCGTCGGGCCCGTACACGGGCGCGACCGGCATCCCCGACATGGTCTCGAAGTCGGCGTCGCGCCGCTGGGCCTGCTCGAACGCCGCTTCCCAGCGGTCGCGTGCCGTCGTCACCGCGTCAAAGGTACCGCCGGTGGCAGAAGGCGAGGCGCTGTCTGCCGCGCCCGCTCACGAGATCAATCGGGACCGGCGTCCCGGGTACAGTCCCGATCGCGAGCCCCGCCCGCCCCTGAGGAGATCCCAGCAATGGAGCAACAGCAGGCCCCCGACCGCAACCTCGCCATGGAGCTGGCGCGGGTCACCGAGGCGGCCGCCCTCGCCGCCGGACGCTGGATGGGCCGGGGCGACAAGGAGGCGGCCGACCAGGCCGCCGTCGACGCCATGCGGCTCGTCGTCAACAACGTCTCGATGGACGGCGTCGTCGTCATCGGCGAGGGCGAGAAGGACGAGGCGCCGATGCTCTACAACGGCGAGCAGATCGGCGCCGGCGGCCCGCCGTGCGACATCGCCGTCGACCCCATCGACGGGACCACGCTCACCGCCCTCGGCCGCCCCAACGCCATCGCCGTGATCGCCCTGTCCGAGCGGGGCACGATGTTCGACCCCGGGCCGTGCGTGTACATGGAGAAGATCGCAGTCGGGCCCGAGGCCGCCGACGTCATCGACCTCGAGGCGTCGGTCACGCACAACCTGCAGGCGGTGGCGAAGGCGCTCGGCGAGGACATCGACGACGTGACCGCGGTCATCCTCGAACGCGACCGTCACGACGAGCATCATCAAGGAGTGCCGCGAGGCGGGCGCCAGGATCCGGCTGATCCCCGACGGCGACGTCGCCGGAGCGATCTCGACGGCGTGGCCGGAGAGCGGCGCCAACGTCCTGTTCGGCATCGGCGGCACGCCGGAGGGCGTGATCGCCGCGTGCGCCTTGAAGGCGCTGGGTGGCGCCATCCACGGTCGGCTCTGGCCCCGCGACGAGGACGAGCGTCGCGCCGCCAACGACGCCGGCTACGACCTCAGCCGCGTGCTCACGACCGACGATCTCGTCGTCGGGTGACGACGTGTTCTTCTCGGCGACCGGCGTGACCGACGGCGAGCTGCTCAAGGGCGTCCGCTACTGGGGTGACGGCGCCGGGACGCAGTCGCTGGTGATGCGGTCGAAGTCGGGGACGATCCGCACGATCGACTCGCGCCACCGCTGGCACAAGCTCATGCGCTACTCGTCGCTCAAGTTCGATTGACGTGCGTACTTGGTCCGGGTCGCGGCTCAGCCCTTTCCGCGAGCTGCGGCCACGCCGGAGCTCACGGTGGTGTTGTAGTCGTAGATCGACCAACCGATCGCGTGCGTCCTTCTTCGCCGCCCGCACGAATCCGGCGTAGTCCTTGAGCAGCGCGGCGTCGGCGATGCCGCCGATCGCGTGCACGGGTGCGTTCTTGTCACCGAGTTTGCTGCGCAGTTGGCGGATGTTCTCGTCGGTGTACTTGAACCCGTCCCGGTACCCCGAGTCGGAGCTGCGGTTCGTCCAGTACAACGTGGGCAGCCAGACGTCGTACAGCGACTACAGCTGACGCCACGGGAACTGCGGGCCAGTAGCCGGGGCTGACGACGTCCAGGAACAGCGGCTCGAGCACGATGGCGCCGACGGGGCGGTCGCCGGCCAGCTTGCGGACGCGCTTGGAGAAGTCGACGAGCGCCGTGTTGCGCGTCCGTGGCGTCCGGCACGCCCTTGTTGCACTTCGATGTCGACGGCGAGCCCGTCGAACTGCTGCCCGTCTGGCCTTGAAATTCGAGCAAGGCGCGGACGCGGCGGAAGTCCGCGTTCACGTCGGTGAAATGAGGCAGGTACCACGCGACGACGCGGAGCTTGGCGGCGTGGGCGGCGCGGAGCATCCGCCCGAGCAGCTTCGGGTCGATCGTGTCGCCCGGCGAGCGATCGTCGTCCTCGGCCGCCTGGAGATAGACGGTCTTGACGCCCAGGTCCGCCATGTCGTCGAAGCTGCGCGTCGTGACCGCCGGCTTCCGCCCGCCTGCTGAAACGCGGGGACGTAGTCGAACATCGACCCACGTGCCCAGGCCGCGGTAGGCGGCGAGGTCGGTGCGTCCCGAGACGCGCGGGAGCGCGTCTGCCGTTCCGATCGACGCGGCGCCGAGCGCGAGCGCGAGCGCGACGGCAAGGGGGATGAGCCGGCGCATGGGCACACGCTAGGCCCGCTCGGCGACGACGTCCCCGCGGCCCGTCACCTCGCGCGCTCGGCGGCCCCGGCCACCTCGAGTCGAGTCGTCGCGCGGAGGAGCGCGGCCTGCGCCTCCTCGTCGTCGGGATCGGCGGCCAGTCGTTCCTCGGCTCGCTCCCGGGCGCGACGCGCGCGGTCGACGTCGATGTGGTCGGCGAGCTCGGCGACGTCCGACAGGACGATCACACGGTCGTTCGCCACCTCGACGAACCCGCCGTGCACGGCCGCGGCCTGCTCGCCCTGCTGCGGGAGCAGAATCCGTACGACGCCGATCCCGAGCGCGCCGAGGAACGGCACGTGCCCGGGAAGGAACGCGATCTCACCCTCCGACGTCCGGCACACGACCATGTCGCCGTCGCCCGTGTAGAGCACCCGCTCGGGCGAGACGATGTCGACGGTGAGCGGCACGGGCGCTCAGCTCTCTTCCAGCGTCTTCGCCTTGGCCAGGACGCTCTCGACGCCGCCCACGTTGAAGAACGCCTGCTCGGGCACCTCGTCGAGCTCGCCGTTGACGAGCGCCTCGAAGCTCTGGACGGTCTCCTCGATCGGCACGTACACGCCCTTGACGCCCGTGAACTTCTCGCCCACGAAGAACGGCTGCGACAGGAAGCGCTGGATCTTGCGGGCGCGGGAGACGACGACCTTGTCGTCCTCGGACAGCTCGTCGATGCCGAGGATGGCGATGATGTCCTGCAGCTCGTTGAACCGCTGCAGCACCTCCTGCACCCGGCGCGCACAGTTGTAGTGACGGTCGCCGATGATCTCGGGCGCGAGGATCGTCGACGACGACGACAGTGGGTCCACCGCCGGGTAGATGCCGAGGGCGGCGATCTGACGGCTCAGCTCGGTCGTGGCGTCGAGGTGGGCGAACGTCGTGAACGGCGCCGGGTCCGTGTAGTCGTCGGCCGGCACGTACACGGCCTGGAGCGACGTGATCGAGTGGCCCTTCGTCGACGTGATGCGCTCCTGGAGCTCGCCCATCTCGTCGGCCAGCGTCGGCTGGTAGCCCACCGCCGACGGCATCCGGCCGAGCAGCGTCGACACCTCCGAGCCCGCTTGCACGAATCGGAAGATGTTGTCGACGAACAACAACACGTCCTGGTTCTTCACGTCGCGGAAGTACTCGGCCACGGTCAGCGCCGCCAGTCCCGACGCGGAGACGCACGCCGGGCGGCTCGTCCATCTGCCCGAAGATCAGCGCGGCCTTGTCGATGACGCCGGACTCCTGCATCTCGAGCCACAGGTCGGTGCCCTCGCGGGTGCGCTCCCCGACGCCCGCGAACACCGACACACCGCCGTGCTGCGTGGCGACGCGGTTGATCATCTCGAGGATGATGATGGTCTTGCCCACGCCGGCGCCGCCGAACATGCCGATCTTGCCGCCGCGGACGTACGGCTCGAGCAGGTCGATCACCTTGATGCCGGTCTCGAACATCTCGCTGCGCGGCTCGAGCTCGCGGAACGGGGGCGGCTCCCGGTGGATGTCCCAGTGGTCGTCGATATCCGTGAGCTGCGTCGGTGGACACGTCGAGCGGCTCGCCGAGCACGTTGAGCACGTGGCCGAGGACGCCGTCTCCGACCGGCATCTGCAGGCCGTGACCCAGGTTGCGCACCTTCGTGCCGCGGCGAAGGCCGTCGGTGGGCTTCATGCAGATGGCCCGCACCCGGTTGTCGCCGATCTGCTGGGCGACCTCGGCGACGATGCGAATGGCCTCGCCCTCGAGCTCGATCTCCATCTCGATGGCGTGGTTGATCTCGGGCAGGGCGTCGGGCGGGAACTCGACGTCGACGACCGGGCCGGCGATGGCGACGACGCGCCCGTCCTTCAGCTCGGTGCCGGCGCGCTCCTCGGCGGTCATGGTCATCGGGAGTACTCCTTTGCTTTCTCGGCGCTCACTCGGCGGTACGGCGCCGGACGCGGAGGTCCTCGCCGAACGGCTCCTCCGCGCCCTGCTGTCCGCCGTGGCGGAGAGCCTCGGCGCCACCGACGATCTCGGTGATCTCGGTGGTGATGGCGTCCTGCCGGGCCCGGTTCATCACGCGCGTGAGGCTCACGGTGAGCTCGTCGGCGTTGTCGCTCGCCGCCTTCATCGCCCGCTGGCGAGCGGCGTGCTCGGACGCCGCCGCGTTGAGCAGCGCGGCGAAGATGCGCGCCTCCACGTACCGCGGCAGGAGCCGTTCCAGGATCTCCTCCGGTCCGGGCTCGAACTCGTACGCCGCGCGCGGGTTCTCCGCCTCGCGAGCGCGCTCGTCCTCGTCGCGAACGACCTCGCGGTCGAGCGGCATCAGCGGGCGGACGACGACCTCCTGGCTGCCCACCGTGATGAAGCGCGTGTAGATGACCTGCACCATGTCGATGCGCCCGTCGAGGAACGGATCGCGTACGGCGGCGGCGATGCGGCGGGCATCCTCGTACGACGGCTGATCGCTGAAGCCCGTGAAGGAGGCCTCCACCGGGAGGCCGCGGTAGCGAAAGTAGCTCTCCCCTTTGCGGCCGACGACGTAGACAGACGAGTCGCGTCCGATCTCTCGGTGCTCCTCGATCTCACCCTCGGCGGCGCGAAGCACCGACGAGTTGTACGCGCCGCACAGTCCGCGGTCGGCGGTGATCACGATGTGGCCGACGTTGCGAATCTCGGGCCGCGGCACCAGCAGCGGGCTCTGGACGGCCCCACCGGCGTCGGCGAGGTCGTGCACGACCTCGGTGATCTGGTCGCTGTACGGCACCGCCGCCTCGACCCGCGCCTGCGCCCGCACGATCCGGCTGGCGGCGATGAGCTCCATGGCGCGCGTGATCTTCTTGGTCGACTGCACGCTCCGGATGCGTCTGCGGAGGATGCGCTCCTGACCACCCGCCATGCCGTGCTACTCCGTCGCCAGGGTCTTGTCGGACTCGGGCTCGCCGAGGGCCTCGCCTTCCAGAGCTTCGATCGTGGTGTCGCCGACGTCGCCGGACGGCTGGAACATCGACTTGAAGTCGTCGACGGCCTGCTTGAGCTCGGCTTCTTCCGGGAGCTGCCCGGTGTCGCGGATCGCGGCCAGCAGGTCCGCCTTGCGGGTCCGGAAGAAGTCGTGGAGCTCGCTCTCGAAGCGCCGGACGTCCTCGACCGGCAGGTCGTCGAGGTAGCCGTTGGTGCCGGCGAAGATCGAGACGACCTGGAGCTCCACCGGCATCGGCGCGTTCAGCGGCTGCTTGAGCAACTCCGTGAGCCGGTAGCCACGGTCGAGCTGGGCCTGCGACACGCGGTCGAGCTCGGACCCGAACGTCGCGAACGCTTCGAGGTCACGGAACTGGGCGAGGTCGATCTTGAGCGTCCCGGCGACCGACTTCATCGCCTTGATCTGCGCGTCCCCGCCGACGCGTGACACCGAGATGCCGACGTCGACCGCGGGCCGCACGCCCGCCCGGAACAGGTCCTCGACGACGTAGATCTGACCGTCGGTGATCGAGATCACGTTCGTCGGGATGTAGGCGGAGATGTCGCCCGCCTTCGTCTCGATGATCGGCAGCGCGGTGAGCGAGCCGGAGCCGCGCTCCTCGCTGAGCTTGGCCGCGCGTTCCAGCAGCCGGGAGTGGAGATAGAAGACGTCGCCCGGGTACGCCTCGCGGCCGGGAGGGCGGCGGAGCAGCAGCGACAGCTGCCGGTACGACTCGGCTTGCTTGGACAGGTCGTCGTAGACGACGAGACCGGCGTCGCCGTTGTCCATCCAGTACTGGCCGATCGCGCATCCCGCGTACGGGGCCAGGTACTTGAACACCGCCGGGTCGGCGGCGGGCGCGTTGACCACGACCGTGTACTCCATCGCGCCGTGCGATTCGAGGGTGGCGACGGTCTGGGCGACCGTGGAGCCCTTCTGGCCGACCGCCACGTAGATGCACTTCACGCCCTGGCCGCGCTGGTTCAGGATCGTGTCGACCGCGACCGTGGTCTTCCCGGTCTTGCGGTCCCCGATGATCAGCTCGCGCTGGCCGCGCCCAACGGGTGTCATCGCGTCGATGGCCTTGATCCCCGTCTGCAGCGGCTCGTGCACGGGCTGGCGGTCGACGATGTCGGGCGCCTGGATCTCGAGTCGCCGGTACGTCTCGGTGTTGATCGGGCCCTTGCCGTCGATGGGCTGCCCGAGCGCGTTGACGACCCGGCCCAGCATGACGTCGCCGACCGGGACCGAGAGGATCCGTCCCGTCTCCTGGACCGTGTGGCCCTCTTCGACCTCCTCGGCCTCGCCGAGCACGACGGCGCCGATCGAGTCCTCGTCGAGGTTCAGCGCCAGCCCGAGCGTCCCGCCTTCGAACTCGAGCAGCTCGTTGACGGCCGTCTCCGGCAGCCCCGACACCCGCGCGATCCCGTCACCGACCTCGAGGACACGTCCGACCCGCGCCTTCTCGAGCGTGGTGCTGAAACCGCCGACGTGCTTCCGCAGCGCCTCTGCGATCTGATCGGCGTTGATGGACAACTCAGCCATTACAAGCGTTCCTTCAGTTGATCCAGCCGGTGGCGGACGGAACCGTCGATCACAGTGTCGCCGACGCGGGCCACGACCCCGCCGAGCACGTTCGGGTCGACGACCACCTTCACCTCGACCTGCTTGCCGGTGGCGTGGCTCAGCGCCTGCGCCAACCGGTCACGGAGTTGGTCGTCGAGCGGCACGGCGGCGCGGACCTCGGCCACCTCGTGCTGCCGCTGCGCTGCAGACAGCTCGAGGAACCGTTCGACGACGGCCGGCAACTCTCCGGCCCGGTCGCCGCCGACCACCATCGACACCAGGCCCACGCTGACCGGCAGCGCGGTGCCGCCCATGAGCTCCTCGACGACGGCGATCCGCCGTTCGGCCGGGAAGTGTCCGGTCGCCGAGCGCCATCCGGAGGTCGTCGTTGGCGTCGAGCGCGCGAGCGAACCGGAAGAGGTCGTCCTCGATCGCGCCGCCTTGCTTCTCGGCCCGCGCGACCTCGAAGAACGCCTGGGAGTACGCCTCGACCCGATCTGCCTCCGCCATGCCTGTTACCGGCTCCCGTTCCCGTTCCCGACCTGGCCGATGTAGCTCTCGACCAGCGCGAGCTGGGTGTCGCGATCCAGGTTGCGCTCGACGATCTTCTCGGCGAGCTCGATCGACAGCTCCGCCACCCGTCCTTGGAGGTCGGCCTGGGCCCGCTCGGTCGCGAGCCCGATGTCCTCCTGGGCCCGCGGCGCGAATGTCGGCCGCATCCGCCTCCGCTTGCGCCTGGATCTGGCGCTTCACCTCGTCGGCGGACTGGCGCGCCTCTTCGATGATCCGCGCCGCCTCGCTGCGGGCGTCGGCGACCTGGCGCCGGTAGTTCGCCAGCTCCCCCTCGGCCTCCGTGCGCGCCTGCTCGGCCCGCTCGAGGTCGTCCCGGATGCGGTCCTCACGCTGCTTCATCATGTTCCGCACCGGCGGGAGCGCGTACTTCCACATGATGAGGAGCAGCACGACGAAGGCCGCGCCCGCCCCAGATGATCTCGTTCGTCGCCGGGAGGATCAGGCTCGGGGCCTTCTGGCAGTCGTCGATACTGCTTGCCGCCCTCGAGCGTCTTGATGCACTCCTCTTCGGCGGTGCCCTTGGGCTTGGCCTGGGCGACCGCCGGCGTCGCGATCACGCCGAGCGACGGCGACGGCCATGGCGGCGATCAACAATCGGATCCGCATGGACAACTCCTAGCCGCTGATGATGAACGCCAACACGAACCCGAAGAGCGCCAGCGCCTCGGTGAACGCGATGCCCAGGAACATCGTGGTCCGGACGGTGCCCGCCGACTCCGGCTGTCGCGCCATGGCGGTGATGGCGTTCCCGACCACGAGGCCGATGCCGATGCCGGGGCCGATGGCGGCGCCGCCGTACACGATCCCGCGACCGATGGCGGTGAGGCCCTTGGCCAGCTCGCCGGCCTGTTGTGCTGCAAGCAAGAAGTCGTGCAACGAATCTCTCCTCCGTTGGGGGCTCTAGTGCTCCGGGTGCATGGACAGACCGATGTACACGCCGGTGAGGATCGTGAAGATGAACGCCTGCAGCGCCGAGACCAGGATCTCGAACGCGGTCAGCGCGACGAGCAGGGCGAACGGGAACGCGGCCCCGATCTTGAAGTAGACCGCCGCGCCCCAGATCGCCGACGACAGGATCGCGAACGTCACCAGGATGAGGTGTCCGGCGAGCATGTTGGCGAACAGCCGGATGGCCAGCGAGAAAGGCCGCACCAGGAACACCGAGATGAACTCGATGAACACGAGCAGAGGCAGGATCGGCTTCGGGACATCGGGCGGGACGACCGAGCTCTTGATGTAGTGGCCGAAGCCCTGCCTCGCGATGCCGACGATGTTGAACATGAACCAGACGAGGAGCGCGAGGAACAACGGCACCGCGATGCGGGCGTTCCCGGGGAACTGGATGAACGGCAGGATCTCGAAGATGTTGATGAAGAAGATGAAGAAGAACATCGTCGTGAGGAAGGGCAGGTAGCCCATCCCGTCCGGGCCGATGGTCTGCAGGATGATCCCCTCGCGGACGAAGTCGATGCTCGACTCCGCCATGTTCTGCACGCCCCGGGGAACGAGCTGGTGCCGTCCGCGCGGCGTAGAAGAAGAACGCCAGCGTGATGAGCACAGACGCGAAGTAGATGAGGACGGTCTTGTTGATGGCGAACGGGGTGCCGTCGAAGAAGATGTCGGGCCACCGCGTCACGTGGGAGATCGGCGGGAAGTCGAGGCCGAGCAGCGTCACTGCGCGTCGTCCTTTCGTGCGCTCGTCGTCAGCTGATCACGCCGCAGACCGGGTGCGGCCAGCGAGAAGCTGACGGAGCGTAGCTCCCAGAACAACAACCCGAGGTGGGCGACGAAGAGCGTCAGACCGAGCACGAGCACGTCTACCCAACCGAACAACGCCCGCGCCACGACGATCACGAGCACGATCGACAACATGCGGAACAGGAACCCACCGAGCGCGACCGCCATGAGCGCGTTCCCGCGACGCGGCGCGCACCCCACTCGAGGGAGACGGCGGCGGCGAAGAAGTTGAGCACGCAGACGCCCAGCCCGAGCGCGGCGCTCGCGGCGCCGTCGACGCCGCCGAACAGGCCGGCCGCGACGACGACCACCGGCGCGACGAGCAGCCCGTGGCGGGCGAGGTCGAGGGCGATGCGCTTCTCTACCGGGGGCGGCGCGTCCACGGCTTGCCCTCCTCCTCCCGTTCGACCTTGGCCTTGTAGTGGTAGGCGGTGCGGAGGCACACGCCGACGAAGCCGAGCGCAGCCAGCGCCACGAGCACGAAGGGCTGCGTCCCCAGCCGGTCGTCGAGCCACCACCCGAACGCCGCGAACAGCACCGGGACGGCCGCGAACTCGAACGCCTGGGCGAGCGCATCGCCGAAGCCGCGGTTGAGGTCCCGCCGCTCCGCCCAGCGCCTCTCCTGCTGCTCCTCAGCGCCCGGATGTGCCGTCACGCCCACTCGCCCCACTCGCCCACTCGCGCCCTAGACCCCCGCTCGAGCTTGTGAATGTAATCACAATGTAGCTGGCGCCCCGAGAGGGCGTCAAATCTGGAGTCTCGTCCGAAGGCCGCCGCCGAGGCCAACGGCGGCGGCTACGTCCCCGAACGCTCTTCCTGCTGCTGGCGGCGGGCGGCGAGGTCGACGACGTCCTCGCCCAGACGCGGCGGGGTCGGCGGGATCGAGGGCGGCGTCCCGGGCCGACCGGACGCCGGGATGGAACACGACGTAGAGGAGCGAGGCCCAGGGCAGCGACCCCGAGCGGGACGATGGCGTTCCCCTGGTTCGTGTACGTGGGGAGCAGGACGAGCGCCGACAGCAACGCCGTCCACAGCCAGAGGATGCACGGTCCGTGCGGGTGGCCGTGGCCGAGCCGCATGAGCCGGTGGTGCAGGTGGTCCTTGTCGGCGACGTGGAAGGCGGTGCGCCGGTAGACGCGCCGGAAGAACGAGAAGGCGGTGTCGATGATCGGGACCCCGAGGATCACGATCGGGATGAACAGCGGCGCGAAGAAGAAGTAGGTCTGCCCGCTGAACTGGTCGGCGGTGCGACCGCCGACGGTGATCGTCGTCGTCGCCATGAGCAAGCCCGAGGAACATCGCGCCGGCGTCGCCCATGAAGATCCTCGCCGGGTTGAAGTTGTGGGGCAGGAACCCGACGCACACGCCGACGGCGATGATCGCGACGAGCGGCGCGATGTTCGAGCCCTCGAGCAGGCCGGCCTTGAACAGCCGGTCCGCGTACAGGAAGAACGCAGAGCCGGCGATGGCGACGATGCCGGCGGCGAGGCCGTCGAGGCCGTCGATGAGGTTGATCGCGTTGGCCAGCACGACGACCGTGAGCACGGTGACGAGCGGCGCGAGGTCGGGCGAGAGGACGACGTAGTCGTAGCTCGCGAACGGGACGCGGAAGTAGAGCATCGTCACGCCGAGCAGCGAGAGCACGCTGCCCGAGAGCACCATCCCGGCGACCTTCGCCGGCGGCGACACGCCGCCCTTCCGCTCCCAGAGGTCGTCGACCGCGCCGACGACGAACATGATCGCCGGCCGCGAGCATGAGACCGAGCGGCTCGGAGGCGCCGTCGAACATCTCGCGGAACTGCGGGATCTGCGACGCCACCGCCATCGCGACGAGGAACCCGACGAACATGCCGGCGCCGCCGAGCGTCGGCGTGGCGCGTTCGTGGACGCTGCGGCCTTGCGGCACGGACACGGCGCCGATGTGCACGGCGACGCCGACGCACCACGAACGTCAGGAGGAACGTGGTGACGGCCGCGACGGCGAGGACGATCGAATAGCCCGCCACGCGTCAGGCCCGTGTCCCGCCTCATGTGCCGGCGAGCTCGGGGTACG
The DNA here is from genome assembly GCA_963747195.1 of uncultured Actinomycetes bacterium. Taxonomy (GTDB): domain Bacteria; phylum Actinomycetota; class Acidimicrobiia; order IMCC26256; family JACDBD01; genus JALZAA01. The sequence goes on along the minus strand of CAVVDV010000002.1, from coordinate 751,834 downwards.
GCGTGAACTTGGAGCACAGGCGGGCGGCGGCGTCGCGCACGTCGCGCGGCCACGGTGTCGTCGTCGGCCTTGCGCAGCACGGTCGCGATCAGGCTCGCGATCTCGGCCATCTCGGGCTCGCCCATCCCGGCCGTCGTGACGGCGGCGGTGCCGAGGCGCAGCCCGCTCGTGACGAACGGCTTCTCGGGGTCGTTCGGGATCGCGTTCTTGTTGACGGTGATGCCGGCGCGGTCGAGCGCCTCCTGGGCCACCTTGCCGGTGACGCCGAACGGCCGGAGGTCGACGAGCATGAGGTGGTTGTCGGTGCCGCCCGACACGATCCGGAAGCCCTCGCCGTCGAGGCCCGCCGGCGAGCGCCTGCGCGTTGCGCACGATCTCGGCGGCGTACTCGCGGAACTCGGGCTGGGCGGCCTCGTGGAACGCCACCGCCTTGGCCGCGATCACGTGCATGAGCGGGCCGCCCTGCAGGCCCGGGAACACCGCCTTGTCGATCGCGGCCGCGTACTCCTCGCGGCACAGGATGCACCGGCGCGGGGGCCGCGCAGCGTCTTGTGCGTGGTGAAGCGTGACGACGTCGGCGTACGGCACCGGCGACGGGTGCGCGCCGCCGGCGATGAGGCCGGCGATGTGGGCGGCGTCGACCATGAGCAGCGCGCCGACCTCGTCGGCGATCTAGCGGAAGGCGGCGAAGTCGATGATCCGCGGGTACGCGGTCGCGCCGGCGACGATCATCTTCGGGCGCTCGCGCGACGGCGAGGTCGCGGATCCGGTCGTAGTCGAGCGTCTCGGTCTCGTCGTCGACGCCGTAGGCGACGAAGTCGTAGAGCCGACCGCTGAAGTTGACCGGCGAGCCGTGCGTCAGGTGGCCGCCCTGGTCGAGGCGCATCCCCATCACCTTGTCGCCGGGCTCGAGCAGCGCGAGGTACGCGGCCATGTTGGCGTTGGCGCCCGAGTGCGGCTGCACGTTGGCGTGGTCGGCGCCGAACAGCGCGCAGGCGCGATCTGCGGGCGAGCTCCTCGGCGTCGTCGACCACGTAGTTGCCGCCGTAGTAGCGCTTCCCCGGGTAGCCCTCCGAGTACTTGTTCGTGAGCACCGATCCCTGCGCGGCGAGCACCGCGGGCGAGGTGAAGTTCTCCGACGCGATGAGCTGGATCGTGGTGTTCTGTCGCTCGATCTCGCGCCGGACGATCTCGGCGATCTCGGGATCGGTCGGCCGCCAGGGCAGTCGAACGGGTCCGTCATCTACTCCCCTTGTTCGATCTCGGCGATCTGCTTGACGCGCCGCTCGTGCCGTCCGCCCTCGAAGGCGGTCGCCAGCCAGAGGCGCAGGATCTCGTCGGCGAGCCCGTCGGCGACGATGCGCCCGCCCATGGCGAGCACGTTGGCGTCGTTGTGGCTCCGGGAGAGCCGGGCCGTGTACAGATCGTTGCACAGGGCGGCCCGGACGCCCCGGACCTTGTTGGCCGCGATCTGCTCGCCCTGGCCGCTGCCGCCGAGCACGATGCCCCGCTCGGCCCGACCGGCGGCGACCGCCCGGCCGACGTCGGCGCAGATGGGCGGGTAGTCGACCGGCTCCTCGGAGTGGGTGCCGAGGTCGTCGACCGTGTGCCCGTCCGCCTTCATGACCTGCTTGAGGTGCTCCTTGAGGCGGTAGCCGGCGTGGTCGGAGCCGATGACGATGTGCACAGGCACCTCCCGATGCCGACGTCACGGGCCTGCGGCGCGTCCAGACTACCGGCGGGGTTGCTCGCGACGGCGCCGGTACTCTCCGGCCCGAATCGTGGTCCGCGACTCACTCATGAGAGGCACATACCCTCGGCGCGTGGCCGGCGATGACAACCTCGACGAGCTCCCGAAGGTCACGCTGGCGTTCCTGCGCCGAGTCGAGGAGCTGTGCCCCCGGCGCGTCGCGTTCGAGTACCAGAACCGGCGCGGGAATCGCCCTGCGCCCGCTCGCTGGCGCGTCGCCAACCAGCTGACCGAACACGCACGCGTCGCGCACATCGAGCTCGGGTTGCCGTCGCCGGAGGCGTTCACGCCGTTGCCGAATCTCGTTCCCGAGGAGCGGCAGGTCTACGAGGCCGCCGCCGGGTGGTACATGCAGCTGTTCGGCGATCGCGCCGTGCGCAGCGTCGACCACGAGGAGCTCGACGACTGGGAGACCAGGGTTCCCGAGCTCGGCCTTCGGCTCGTGGGCCGCGCCGGTCTCCCCCTCGAGGACGCCGACGGTCGGGCCGAGCTCCGGTTGCTCCGCGTCGGCGGACCCGCGCCCGACGCCGCGGATCCGCTGGCGTCGGCCGACGCACGGTTCGCGCTGCTCCGGCACGCGGCGTGGCTGTCGGGACGGTCGGTCCGGCTCGTCCACGCCGACCTCCTCTACGGCGGCTTGGTCGAGCACGACGTCGACGCCGACACCGCCCTGTCCGACGTGCGCCCGTGGCTCCGCCAGCGGGTCGACGCACTGCACGAACGGATCGCGCGACCGCTCCCCCGGCCCGGCCTCGAGTGCGGCCGCTGCCGCTTTGTCGCCGGATGCAGCGCGCATGGCTGACGAGCTGCGTCCCGAGATCCTCACGCTCTCCCCGTCGGCGGTCGACACGTGGCACCGCTGCCGGCGCGAGTTCCGGAGCGGTCAGCTCCTCGGCATCCCGGGCAGCGACGAGGGGCCGTCACCGGACCAGGGCCTCCTCGTGCACGACCTCCTGCGCCACCTGCACCGAAACGGATCGTGTCAAGACACCGCCCACGTCGAGGACGTGCTCGTCGCGCACGGACTCTCGACCTCCGACGCGATTCGCGGCTACGTCTCGCGGCATGCACGTCGTTGCCCGGCGGAGGCCGACGACTCGCGTCACGAGCTCGAACGCGCGCGGTTTCACCGGCGCCCGGCGCCGATGTTCATGGCGACGGGTCGGATCGACGCCATCTGGCTGCGCGACGGCATGCTCGACGCCCGCGACTACAAGACGGGCCGGTTCGAGAGCGAGCGCGTGGCTGACGACCCGCGCGCCCGTCTCCAGGCGTGGCTGCTCGCGCCGGTGGCCATGCGTCGCGGCCTACGACTCCGACTGAGCTACGAGTGCCTGGCGGCCGAGACGGTCGACGATCCCCAGCCGTTCGAGCCCGACCGTGACGAGCTCGACCAGATCGAAGAAGAGCTGCGAACCGTCGCCGAGGCGATCTGGCGCGAGCAGGACTTCAGCGGCGTCGGGGATGCCGCGATCTGCGGGACGTGCCGGTACCGGTCGATCTGTCCCGAGAGCGCGGCGCCGGCCCAACCCATCTGGCCCACGCTCGAAGACAACCTGGCCGAAGGCTTGGCCGCGCAGCAGTAGCGTCCGCGGCGGCGGCTTCGCCGACCGTCGCTGCAGGGCCGGAGCTTGCGACGGCGACCAGAGGAGCATCTCGTGGTTGATCCGCGAACACCCGTGATCGTCGGCGCGGGCCAGGCGTCGCAGCGGCCCGACGATCCGGCGCAGGCGCGCGAGCCCATCGACCTTCTCGTCGACGCCGCCCGCGCCGCCGACGCCGATGCCGAGGCGCCCCGTTCGGTGCTCGCCGCGCTCGACACGGTCGCGGTCGTCGACATCGTGTCGTGGAAGTACCCCGACCCGGGCGCGCTGCTCGGCCGCCGGCTGGGCGTCGAGCCGCGTTCGACCATGACGACGACCGTCGGCGGCAACTCGCCCCAGCTCCTCGTGAACGAGATCGCGGCCGAGATCGCGCGGGGCGACGCCCGCGCCGTCCTCATCGGCGGCGCCGAGTGCGTGTACACCCGGTGGCGGGCCCGGCGCGAGCCCAAGATCTGGCTGGACTGGACCCAGGCCGACGATCCGCCGTGCGCGCGAGTTGTGGGCGATCCACGGCCGGGGACGAACGACTACGAGATGGCGCACACCGCCATCGCGCCCACCCAGATCTACCCGCTGTTCGAGACCGCCCTCCGAGCCGACGCCGGACGCGCGGTCGACGAGCACCAACGCGAGGTGAGCGAGCTGTGGGCGAAGTTCGCGGCGGTTTCGGCCGCCAATCCGCACGCGTGGTCGCAGGTGGCGTACTCGCCCGAGGAGATCCGGACGCCCTCCCCCGACAACCGGGTCGTCACCTTCCCGTACCTCAAGCGCATGTGCGCCAACATCGACGTCGACCAGTCCGCCGCCCTCCTCTTGTGCTCCTACGAGCTCGCGCGGGATCTCGGCGTGCCCGACGAGCGGCTCGTGTTCCCGCTCTCGGGCGCCGATGCCCACGACCGCTTCTTCTTCAGCGAACGCGAGTCCTTGACCGCGTCACCCGCGATTGCGGCGGCGGGCGGCAGCGCGCTCGACGCCGCCGGAGCGGGCATCGACGACGTGGCCCGCTTCGATCTCTATTCGTGCTTCCCGTCCGCGGTCGAGATCGCGCTCGGCGCGCTCGACCTTCGGGGACCGAGCGGCGGCGATCCGCGGCCGCTCACGGTGACCGGCGGCCTCGGGTTCGCCGGCGGACCCGCCAACGACTACCCGACGCACGCGATCGCGGCGATGGTCGACGCCTGCCGGCAGGATCCGGGCTCGATCGGCATGGTGAGCGCGCTGGGGTGGTACGTCACCAAGCATTCGATCGGCCTGTACTCGACCACGCCACCGGAGCACGGCTTCACCCGCGTGGACACCGCGGGGACCCAGGCGGCCGTGGACGCGCTCCCCGGTCGACAGCCTGCCGGCGCCTACTCGGGACCGGCGACCGTCGAGGCGACTGCCGTCGTGTTCGAGCGCGAGGGCGCGCCGGCGGTCGCCATCTTGTCGACGATCACGCCCGACGGCCGCCGTGCACTCGCCAACACGCGCGACGCAACGGTGATGCAGGACATGACCGAGAAGGCGTGGGAAGGACGGCGCGTCGCGCTGCGCACCGACGGCACGGTCAACACGCTCGACGCCTGATCAGCGGCGGTTGCCCCACTGATTCCACGAGGTGACGGCCTCGACCGGGTGGCGCTTCGCGGGCTTGAAGTCGTCGCCGGTGTAGTACGCGACCGGCACGAGCCCGGCCTGGAGCACGCCGTCGGGGATACCGAGGAGCTCGGCGGCCTCGTTCGCGCGCGGCAGATGGAGCGTCGTCAGCACCGAGCCGAGCCCGCGGCTGCGCAGCGCGAGCTGGAAGCTCCACACCGCCGGGTAGATCGAGGCCCACACGCCGGCGTGGGCGCCGCCCTTCGTGTAGTCCTCGATGCACGGGATGACGTGCACCGGCACCCGCTCCAGCCGCTCCGCCAACCACAACGCGCTCTCGCCGACGCGGGTCAGCCCTTCGGAGCCGGAGCGCGCTCGTTCCATGTACGGCCCGAAGCCGGCCCGGTACATGTCCGCCAGCGCGGCGCGCTTGTCGGCATCGGTGACGACGACCCAGTGCCAGCCCTGGCGGTTCGAACCGGTGGGCGCCTGGATCGCGAGGCGTAGGCACTCGTCCACGATCTCGGGCGGCACGGGCCGGTCGAGGTCGAGGCGCTTGCGCACCGCACGCGTGGTCGACAGCAGGTGATCGATCGCGTCGAGCTCGCCGCGGTCGAACGGCCGCGGGTCGCTCACGAGCCCTGCGGGCGCAGATCGACCTGCAGCTTCAGGATTCCGTCTTCGAACGTCCACGTGGCGTCGGCGACGATGGCGAAGTCCATGTAGTCGAGCTCGGCCTGCTCGATGAACCGCTGCCGTTCGGCCCCCGCCACCGGCGGCAGCGGACGGTCCTTCACGGCGTCGGCGCGCTCCCGGAAGCGCTGGAGCATCGCGTTGACGTCGAGATCGTCCGCCGCGTCCGCCATCGGGTTCACCCTACCCAAGCATCCTCGCCACCAGAACCCGATCGCGCCCCGACAAGTCGCGACGGACGAGCACCTCGTCGAACCCGGACGCGGTCGACACCTTGCTCGCAGCCTCCGCCTGATGCGGTGCGATCTCGCACACGAACGTGCCGGTCGCCTCGAGCCACACGGGCGCCTCGCGCGCGAGCTCCTCGATCGCCTCCGTGCCGGTCGTGCCGCTCACCAACGCGCCCCGCGGCTCGTGGCGCACCTCGGCGGGCAGCTCCGCGACCTCCGACTCGGCCACGTACGGAGGGTTCGAGACGACGAGCCGCAGATGCCCGCGCAACGCGGCCGGAAGCGCGTCGAACCACGAGCCGCGTGCGAGGCGGACGCGTGTCGATGGCAGGCCGGTGCCGGCGAGGTTGGCGCGTGCGACGGCGAGGGCGTCGTCGCTCACGTCCGTTCCCCACACCTCGGCGTCGGGAAGCTCGCTTGCGAGCGCGAGCGCCAGCGCGCCCGAGCCGGTGCCGAGATCGGCGATCGAGTACGTGGTGGCCGCGCCCGACCACGGATCGGAACGACCGCGCCGGGCGCCCAGCCTGACCGCTTCGTCGATCGCGACCTGCGCCGTGACCTCGGTCTCCGGTCGCGGGATCAGCACGCGCGGGTCGACGAGCAGATCCAGGCCGCGAAACAGCCAGCCACCGAGCACGTACTGGAGAGGCTCGCCGGCGACGCGCCGCCCGACGCAGCTCGGTCAGATGGGCGGCGGGCCGGTCCGGGGCCGGCTCGTCCTCGGCGGTGACGAGCTCGGCGGCGTCGAAACCGGAGACGTGCTCCACCATCCAGCGCGCCTCGTTCGCCGCGTTCTCGATCCCTGCCGCGGCGAGCGACCGCTCGGCCTCGACGCGCAAGTCACGCCAGCTCGGCACGGATCAGGCGGAAGCCGAGGCGAGCTGCTCGGCGCGGTCGGCCGCGATCAGCTCGTCGACGATCGGGTCGAGCTGGCCCGCGAGCACCTGGTCGAGCGCGTGAAGCGTGAGGCCGATCCGATGGTCGGTCACCCGCTTCTCCTTGAAGTTGTACGTGCGAATCTTCTCGGACCGGCCGCCGCTCTTCACCTGGTCGCGACGGGCGGACGACAGCTCCTCGGCCTGCCGCTCCCGCTCGGCCTGGAGCAGACGCGAACGGAGGATTCGCAACGCCTTCTCCTTGTTCTGGAGCTGGCTCTTCTCGTCCTGGCAGGTGACCACGAGACCGGTCGGCAGGTGCGTGATGCGCACGGCCGAGTCGGTGGTGTTGACGGACTGGCCGCCGGGACCGCTCGACCGGTACACGTCGACCTCGAGCTCGTTGGGGTCGATGTCGATGTCGACCGCATCGGCTTCGGGCAACACCGCGACCGTCGCCGCGCTCGTGTGGATCCGACCCTGGCTCTCGGTGGTCGGGACCCGTTGCACGCGGTGCGGCCCGGCTTCGTGCTTCAGCCGTGCCCACGCGTCACGACCCTTCACGACGAACGTGATGTCGCGGTAGCCGCCCATCTCGGACGGCTGGCTCGACAGCACCTCGAGGCCCCAGCCGCGCAGCTCCGAGTACCGGCGGTACATCTCGAACAGGTCGCCCGCCCACAGGTTGGCCTCGTCGCCACCCTCGGCGCCGCGGATCTCCATGATGACGTTCTTGCCGTCATTGGGGTCTCGCGGGACGAGCAGCTCCTTGAGCGTGGCCTCGAGCTCGGCGAGGCGGGCCTCACGCTCGGCGAGCTCGCCCTGGAGGTACTCGCGCATCTCCGTGTCCGTCTCGGCCGCCAGCAGCTCGTGGGCGTCGCGCGACGTCGGCCTCCGTGCGCCGGTACTCGCGGTACGCGTCGACGACCGGCTTGAGCTCGGCGTGCCTGCGCCCGGCGTCGCGCGCGGCTGCCTGATCCCCGCTCGCGTAGAGCTCGGGCAGCTGCGACTCGAGCTTCTCGAGCTCGGCCTCCAGGTCGGCAAGGCGCTCGAACATGCAACTCAGGGTACCGGTGGGCGTCCGCGATCTTCGTTGATGCCGCGGTGCCCACCTCGTTCCGCACCGCCCGGCGACGGACGGCTCGGCAGTCCTGCGCTCAGCCGGTGAACCGGGGTTGCACGACGACCGCCGCCGCCGGCGTGCCGCCGGGCGACGTCGTGCCGGACGGCGTCGTCGTGCCGGAGGGCGACGGCGTTGCGCTCGTGAACGAGATGACGACGAAACCGTCACCGCTGCACACGCCGTCGGCGACGCTGCCGCCGGCCGGTGCGAGGCTGGAGCCGCCGCCGCCGCCGGCGCCCGTCAGCACGGGCTCGGTCATGCCTCCACCGCCACCCATGAGGCCGCCACCGCCGCCACCGCCACCGTCGGCAAAGTTGCCGCCCGAGAGATCCCCGCCGGCACCGCCACTCGTCGCGCTTCCGTCGCTCCCGGCACCGGTCTGCATGCCGCCGCCGCCGGCGCCGCCGGCGCCGCCGGAGTCACCACCGATGGCCTGCCCGGCGTTCCCGCCGCCAGTGCCGGTCGCGCCACCGGTACCGCCCCCACCGCCGTCGCCGCCTACGGGAAAGCCGGACTCGGCACCGCCGCCGCCGCCACCGCCGCCCGCGACCACGGCGCGGTCGGCCGTGCCCGAGCCGCCCCGACGGATGTCCGAGGAGCCACCACCACCAGCGCCGCCGGTCCCGTTCTGCCCCGCGTTGCCGCCGTTCCCGCCGCCGCCGTCGTTGACCACCGCGCCGCCGGCACCACCCGCCACGGGCGAAGTAGTGGACGCGTCCGCTCCGTCTGCACCCGCGCCACCTACCGTGATGCGCAGCGTCTCGCCCGGGGTGACCGTGAGATTGCCCTCGACGCGGGCGCCTTGGCCGCCCGCCCCGCCGACGGTGACCGCCTGCGCCTCGACCTCGGCCGGAGGCACCGTCTCCCCGTTGCCGCCTTTCCCGCCCTGCGCGCCGCACATCGAGATGCCGAGCTGCGTGACGCCGGAGGGCACCGTGAAGTTCTGCGTGCCGGGCGTGGTGAAGTTGGCCTGGTCTGCTGCAGCCGGCCCCACGCCGACCCAGATGAGCGTCGCCCCGCCGACGGCCCCGGCCAACGCGAGCTTCCAAGACGTGCGTCGCATCCCTGCCCTCCTGCCTGAGGTTGCCGGCACGCTACCAGGCCGGCCACCGAGGGTTGTGGATCAGCCGCGCAGCGCGTTCGTGATGACGGAGTTGTCGCCCGCCGCGGTGTCCTCGGCCACCTGGTCGAGGAACTTGTGGAAGTCGTCGGAGCCCGACCGGTCGGCGATCGCCCGCGGGATGGCGGGGAAGGCGTAGTCGTCGGTCGGCAACGGCGGGTGGTCGTCGGCCGGCTTGCGCGCCATGACTTGCTCGACGACCGGCGCCAGGCGCTGCGCCTTGTCCTTCTCGGCCTTCTCGTCGCGCTCGAGGAACTCGGGCAGCACCTCGCGACCGAACAGCTCGAGGCTCTCCATGATGTGCTCGTGCTGGTTCTTGCCCGACTGGCTCACGAAGATGACCTGGTCGACGCCGCACTCCTCGTAGCGGAGCAGGAACTCGCGAACCTGGTCGGGAGTGCCCACTGCGCCGCGCAGGCCGCCGAGGCCGTCCTGCACGACCTTGGCGCCGAGCCGGTCGGAGTTGGCCGCGGCCGCGTGCACCGCGCTCGGGTCGAAGCCCTGCTCCCCCCGCTGGTTCTGATACTCGGCCCACACGTCGGTGATGCCGGGCTGGTGTCGGCCGAACACGTAGTAGTGCGCGAGCGAGTACCCGAAGAAGTTCGCCCCTTCGAGGCCGCGCTGCAGGGCTTCGTCCTCGTCGGGATGACACATGAACGTCGTGACGCACGCGAGGTTCGGGTTCACCGCGTCGCCGATGGGCACACCCTCGCGTTCGAGCGTCCCGTAGTAGTCGCCGACCCAGTGGCGGGCGTCTTCGGGATCGATGAACGCGAAGCTGAGTGCGCCGATCCCCTTCTGGGCCGCGAGGTGGATCGTGTCGCGCCGGCTGCACGCCACCCACACCGGCGGGTGCGGCTTCTGGCGCGGCTTGGGCACGACGTTGCGGGGCGGCATCGTGACGTACTTGCCGTGCACGCCGGTGAACGGCTCCTCGGTCATGCACCGCACTGCGACGCGCAGCCCCTCCTCCCACATCTCCCGCTTCTCGATCGGGTCGATGAGGAAGCCGCCGAGCTCCGCCTCCGACGACGACTCGCCCGTGCCGAAGTCGACGCGGCCGCCCGAGACCAGGTCGAGGGTGGAGATGCGCTCGGCGACGCGGGCCGGGTGATTGAACGCCGGCGGCGTCTGCACGATGCCGTGGCCGAGACGCATCTGCTCGGTGCGCTGCGACACCGCGGCCAGGAAGACCTCCGGCGCGCTCGAGTGGCTGTACTCCTCGAGGAAGTGGTGCTCGACCTCCCAGCAGTGCTGGATGCCGAGCTTGTCGGCGAGCTCGCACTGCTCCAGCGCGTTCTGCAGCAGCGTGTACTCGGAGTCCTCGTCCCACGGACGAGGGAGCTGGTGCTCGTAGAACAGGCCGAACTTCATGGCGATCCTCAGTAGGTGCTGGCGGCGACGAACGCGCCGTCGTCGGTCGGTCGGATGCTGCCGTGCTCGTGGAACTCCTCCAGCAACGAGTCGCGGCGGGAATTGCCATCGAGGGCGTGCTCGACCTCGCGCAGCGTCAGCGCGAGATTCTGCTCGCGTCGGGGACCGAGAGATTCGGCGAGGCCGCGGTCCCACAGCCGGCCGACGATGTCGGTGCCCGCGTACTTGCGGCCGGACTCGCCGACGAAGGTGCGGTCGCGCATCTCGGTGAGAGCGGTCTTGAGGTACTCGACGTGTGGAGTCTCGTCCTGACGGATGTACGACACCAGCCTGGCCGCGGCGCCGTCGCCGGCGACGAGGTCGGTGTCGGAGAGCACCGTCTCCGCCCAGGCGAACGTGTGGAAGGCGGAGATCTCGATCAGCAGGATGTTGATCATCCGCTGGATCAGCATCTCGAAGTCGAGGTCGAGGTCGGCGAAGACGCGCGCGCTCCTCCATCTGGCGGCGGATCCGCTGCGGGTCGGGCGTCGGGCCGCCCCCGCCGATGCCCATGCGCTCGAGCATGCGGGCCGTCTCGTCCTCGGTGACCGGATGCTCGAACGCGACGTCGCGCGCCGCGAACCACATCTGCTTGTGACCGGCCTCGGCTTCGAAGCCGGCCTCGTCGCGCGCGTGCGCTTCGAACAGGCCCCGGTGCAGGTGCGCGAGCGACGTGCCGGTCGACGCTCTCGTCGAAGTAGCGCTGCGGATCACCGACGTTCGCGTAACGGATCATCGCCCCGAATCCCTCGACGGTGCCGATGCGCGTGAGCGTCGTGATGATCGGCTCGCGCACGCCCTCGCGGACGAGGAACTTGCGCTTGGTCGACGTTCGGGTACGTCTCGGGCCACGTCGACAGCGGCACGTCGATGAGCTCGGTGCCGAACGTCGCGGTGTGGTTGCGCTGCCACGCCTCGATCGCCGGGACCCGATTCCGCGTACGCGGCGAGTGGTAGTCGCCGCCGTCGTCGAAGCCGCCGTGGCAGCGGACGCCGCCGACGATCAGTGGCTCGGCGATCGCGTCCGTCGCCAGCAGGTCGTCCTCGGTCCATTCGAGCTGGAGGTTCATGCACGCCCCCGTCGACCGCTGCACGTTGACCGGTACACACGCAAGGGTATACTCGTCAGTATACCTATGGCAAGCGCCGATCCCGCCGTCGCCGGACCCGTACCCACGGGCCCGCTGCCACGCGCCGCCCGTCAGGAGGCCATCCTGCGTGGCGCCGCCCGTGCGTTCGCCCGTACCGGCTACGCCGCCACCTCCATGGAGGACATCGCCGCCGCGTCGGGCATCACGAAGCTCATCGTCTACCGCCACTTCGACGGAAAGGAAGAGCTGTACCGGGCGGTGCTCCAACAGGTGTTCGACCGGCTCGCCGAGGAGTTCGTGATCGGGTACTCGCAGGGGGCGGGGGGCGTCGGCGCCCGCTCGCTGCTCACGGTCGCCCGTGAAGACCCGGACGGGTTCCATCTCCTCTGGCGTCACGCCGCGCGCGAGCCCCAGTTCGCCGACTACGCCCGCGAGCTGCGGGAACGGTCGGTCGACGCGTCCCGAGCGCTCCTGGCCGGACAGGTGCAACCCGACCTCTACGAGTGGGCGGCGCACACGATCGTCGACTACCTCGTCGAGGCCGTCCTCAACTGGCTCGAGTTCGGCCAGCCGGCCCGGGACGAGGAGTTCGTGGGCCTGGCGACCGCCGGCGCCCGGGCCGGGATACGGGCCTGGGTCTCGGCCTGACGCTTCGCCGGGACAAGGGAAGGCCCCGGACCGAAAGCCCGGGGCCTGCCCCCATGGGGCCCAGCCCGCCCCAACCCTGAAGCCACTCTGCGTGGCAGCAGTGCGGTGACCGTACGGAGGTTCGCGCGGAACGTCAACCTCGACCTCGCCGAACCGGGGAAATCTCGGGACTTCCGCCCCGCGCGCTCCGTGGTTGGTCGCGCGCGCGGTGGTCAGGCGGTGCCGAAGGCGGGCCGGGGCGCGCCGGCCGGGGCGGGAACCCGGGCCTCGACCTCGGCCAGCTGCTCGGCCGTCATCACGGCGCGAAGCGACGCGATCGCCACCTCGAGCTGGTCGAGCGTGGGCTCGCGCGTCGTCAGCTGCTGGAGCGCGAGGCCGGGGCGCATCGAGCACCCGCACGCACGCGAGAGCCCATGTGCCGCGCCGCGAAGCGGATGATCTCGTAGGCGATGCCGGCGATCACCGGGATCAGCAGGACCCGCGACGCGATGAGCAACGGCCAGTCGGGACGGCCCACGAACGCGTAGACGACGATCGTGATCACCATCACGGTCAGCAGGAAGTTCGTCCCGCACCGAACGTGCTCGGTGGTGAAGCGCTGCGCCGACTCGGGCGTCACCTCGACATCGTTCTCGTAGGCGGCGATCGCCTTGTGCTCGGCGCCGTGGTACTGGAACACGGTCTTCACGTCGCGCAAGCGCCCGATCAGCAAGAGGTAGCCGATGAACAACGCCAGCCGGAGCGCACCTTCGGCGGCATGGAGCCAAAAGCCCTCGAGCGGGACCCAGCGGTTCACGCCGCGGGCGCCGAAGGCGGGCAGGAGGATGAACAACGCGGTGAAGAGCGTGAGGGCGACGGCGATCGTTCCGCCCATGGCGCCCTTGGAGAGGCGCTCCTCTTCGGGGACCTGCCGGTTCGCCGACCATGCCAGTGCCTTGAACCCGAGGGTGAGCGACTCGGCGAGAGCCATGACGCCCCGCAGCAGCGGGATGCGCGCGTACCGCTCCGCCCAGCGCGGCGCGTCGTGGACCTCGAGCTCGATGTCGTTCTCAGGTGTGCGGACGGCGACGGCCCAGCTCGTGGCGCCGCGCATCATCACGCCTTCCATGACGGCCTGGCCGCCCATGTAGCGGGGCTCCGGCCGTCGGGCCATCAACCCTTGGCCTTGCCGCCCTGCTTCGCGTACCGGCGCTGGAACCGCTCGACCCGGCCGCCGGTGTCCACGAGCTTCTGCTTGCCCGTGTAGAAGGGATGGCACTCCGAGCACAGCTCGACCCGCAGCTCGGGCACGGTCGAACGGGTCGTGAACGTGTTGCCGCACGAGCACCTGACGGTGCACTCGACGTAATCGGGGTGGATGTCGGTCTTCATCGATGTCTCTCAATCTACGTTGCATCCCGACCCGATTGCGGGACGGTGAGGAGCTGGCGCGGCCGGCGGCGACGGCGTCTACGAGCCGGGCGTCGGCGCCTTGGCGATCTCCGACAGGAACTCGTCGTTGCTCTTGGTGGTGCGGATCTTGTCGATCAGCAGCTCGAGACCCTTGCCCCGTCCTCGAGCGCGTTCAGCACCCGGCGGAGCTTCCAGACCTGCTGGAGCTGGTTCCGGTCGAACAGCAGCTCCTCGTGGCGGGTGCTCGACGCCTCGACGTCGATGGAGGGGTAGATCCGCCGCTCGGACAGCCGCCGGTCGAGCCGCAGCTCCATGTTGCCGGTGCCCTTGAACTCCTCGAAGATCACCTCGTCCATCCGGCTCCCGGTCTCGATGAGCGCGGTGGCGACGATCGTCAGCGAGCCGCCCTCTTCGATGTTGCGCGCCGCACCGAAGAACCGCTTCGGCGGGTACAGCGCGGTGGAGTCGACACCTCCGGACAGGATCCGCCCCGAGGCCGGCGCCGACAGGTTGTAGGCGCGGGCGAGGCGCGTGATGCCGTCGAGGATGATGACGACGTCGCGGCCCATCTCGACGAGCCGCTTCGCCCGCTCGATGGTGAGCTCGGCGACCTGCGTGTGCTCGTCGGACGGACGGTCGAACGTGCTCGCGACGACCTCGCCGTTCTTGACGTGCCGGCGCATGTCGGTGACCTCTTCGGGCCGCTCGTCGACGAGCAGCACCATGAGGTGCACCTCAGGGTTGTTGCGCTCGACCGAGTACACGATCTGCTTGAGGATCGTCGTCTTCCCGGCCTTCGGCGGCGAGACGACCAGGCCACGCTGGCCCTTCCCGATCGGCGAGACGAGGTCGACGATCCGCCCGGTGATGCTCGCGGGATCGTCCCCGAGCTCGAGCGCGAGCCGCGAGTCCGGGAACAGCGGTGTGAGGTCCTCGAACTTGGGGCGCTCGCGCGCCGCCTCGGTCGGGAGGTCGTTCACCTGGTCGACGCGCAACAGCGCGGGGTACTTCTCGTTGCTGGCCTGCGGACGGGCGAACCCCTTGAGGAAGTCGCCCTTGCGCAGCGCGAACCGCCGCACCTGCGACGCCGACACGTACACGTCCTTCGGCCCGGGCAGGTAGCTCGTCGCGCGCAGGAAGCCGTAGCCCTCGTCGCGCAGGTCGAGCATTCCCTCGGTCGGGACCGGCTCGCCCTGGAACTCGCGGGGCTCGCTGTCCTGTTGGCGGTCGCGGCCGCGGCGCCGGCGCCGGCGCCGGTTTCCTTCGCCGTACGACTGGCGCTCGTCCTCGGGCTCGATGCGCGGCTTCGTCCCGGTGCGGCCGCCGCCGTTGCCGTCACGCGCCGTGGACTTGTTCTTGTTGTCATTCGAGCTCTTGGCCGTGCTCTGCGACGCGTCGGAGGCGCCGTCGCCACTGGACGGGTCGCCATCGCCATCGCCGGTCGAGGACGAAGTAGTCCGCGACACGGGCCGGGGCTGGTCGCTCTCGTCGTCGCTTCCACCGGCGGCGGCGATCGCGTCCTCCTCGGCCGCGAGCTCGGCGATGGGGTCGTCGGCCTCGGACGCACGACGCGAGCGGACTCGCTTCGGACGACCATCGCCGTCGGAGTTGGCCGCGCCGTCGGAAGCGCCGCCACCGTCTACCGCGCCGAGGATGGCGTCGATCAGATCGGCCTTCTTCATGCGGGTGGCGGCGTTGACGCCCATCGCACCCGCGATCTGGTGGAGCTCCTCGCGGTCCTTGGTGTCCAGGACCGATCGGTCGAGCTCAGTGTCACTCATGGGGGGAAACTCCTCGTACTGCGGTTGGCACCTGCCCTGGAAATGCACGCGGCTTGGGCACTCGAGTCAGAACTCCTCGGGGGCTCTGGTCCATCGGCAGAAAACCAGTGACAATGCCGACCCGCTGCTGTCAACGGGACGAAAAACCGATGCCGCCTCACGCGGGAGCGATGCCCCGGGTGGGGGGCGACGGGTGCCGGGTCGGGATTCGGGACCGAAGCGTCTCCGGGGATCACCGAACCGGTAACGGAAAACCTACCGTCTGAGATGAGAACCCGCAAGTATCTCCGGGTATTCCGGCCTCTCAGCCGGTGTCGAGCAGACGGCGCATCAGACCGTGCGCGTCGACGGCCTCGGAGCCGGCGACACCGCGTTCGGTGTACTCCCCTCCCGCGGCTTCGTGCGTCGAGTCGAACAAGAGGTACGGAACCGGGGCGGACGTGTGCGTCTTGATCGCGCATGGCGTCGCGTGGTCCGGCATCAGCAGGATCCGGTACGGCGTTCCCGCGTGGTCGAGCGCCTCGGTGAGCGGGGCGATCACATCTCGATCCCATCGCTCGAGCGCGAGCACCTTCTCGTGGACCTCACCCTGGTGCGCGGCCTCGTCGGTCGCCTCGACGTGCAGGAGGAAGAAGTCCCGGTCCTCGAGCGACGCCAGCGCGGCGTCGCGTTGCGCGGCGTAGTCGTTGTCGAACCCGGCGGTGGCGCCGGGCACGTCGAGGACTTCCAGCCCGGTGAGCACCCCGAGCCCGCGCACGAGGTCGACGGCCGACGTGAGCCGGCCCTGCACGCCGTAGCGCGGCGCGAACGCCGGAAGGTCGGGCCGGACGCCCTGGCCCCACAGCCAGATCTGCGTCGCGACCGAGCCGACCTCGGCCGCGTGCTCGGCGACGATCGGCTTCGACGCCTCCATCGAGCGCGATGAGCTTCTCGGCCGCCGGCCCGACCGGGAGCACGGCCGGCTTCCCGGTGAGGTCGTGCGGCGGCACGCACTCGGCGTCGCCGAGCTCCCGCGGCACGACGCACAGGTGGCGGTACTCGACGCCGGGATAGAAGCGAACACCGTCGCGCCCGCCACCGAGCGCGGCGTCGAGCGCCGCGATGATCGGCGCGCTCTGCTCGCTCGTCGGGTGACCGGCGGCGAAGTCGACCATCGTCGGCGGCATGGCGTCGTCGAGCGTGACCAGGTTGCAACGGAACGCGACGTCGTCGGGGCCGAGCTCGATGCCCATCGCCGCCGCTTCGATCGGCGCGCGCCCGGTGTGGAAGCGCGCCGGGTCGTACCCGAGGATCGCCATGTTGCCGACGTCGCTGCCGGGAGGAAGCCCCTCGGGGATCACCGCCGCCCGGCCGACTTCGGCGCGCGCGGCGAGGCGCGCCAGTGCGGGCATCGCCGCCGCCTCGAGTGGCGTGCGGCCGTCGAGCTCGGCGAGCGGCTCGTCGGCGCATCCGTCGGGCACGAGGACGACGTACTTCATCGGGGAAATGCTAGGCGAGGCCAGTTCGCGTTCCTGAGCCGATAGCGTCACCGCCACGATGCGCTCCCGGCGGTGGACTCGTGCGCGCTCGGTCGCGCTGGTCGCTCCCCTCGCAGTGCTCGCGCTCGTCGTTGCCGCGTGCAACGACGATGGCGGGGGCGAAAGCTCGTCCCGGAACGGATCCTCGAAGGCGTGGCAGCGGGCAGTCCGGGTCGGCCAAGGTGAAGCTCACGCCGATCGCGATGCGTCGATGGACCAACGGCGTTCGCGACCGCGCCAGGGCGATCGTGCGCTGTACGTCACCGAGCAGGTCGGTCGGGTGCGCGCGGTGCGGGACGGCAACCTCGACCCCCAACCGGTCCTGGACCTGACGGCGGACGTCGGGAGCGGGGGCGAGCGCGGGCTCCTCGGTCTCGCGTTCTCGCCCGACGGTTCCAAGATGTACGTCTATTACACGAATCGGGACGGCGACATCCGGGTCGACGAGTACGCGATGGCCGGGAACTCGGTCGATGCCGGCTCACGCCGCCAGGTGCTCGCGGTCGACCACCCTCCGGCACCGAACCACAACGGCGGGCAGACGAGCTTCGGACCGGACGGCAAGCTGTACCTCGGGCTCGGTGACGGCGGTGCCGCCGGCGACGCCGGTCCGGGACATGTCGAGGGCGGCAACGCACAGTCGCTCGACACGCTGCTGGGCAAGATCCTGCGCATCGATCCGACGCCCTCGGCGGGAGCGGCGTACACGATCCCGTCCGACAACCCGTTCGCCGACGGTGGCGGCCGGCGGGAGATCTGGTCGTACGGCCTGCGCAACCCCTGGCGCTTCTCGTGGGACCGCAAGACCGGTGACATGTGGATCGCCGACGTCGGCCAGAACCAGTGGGAGGAGATCGACTTCGTCGCCGGCGGCCGCGGAGCGGGCACGAACTTCGGCTGGAACCGGGTCGAGGGGACGCACGAGTTCTCGGGCCAGGCACCGGCCAACGCGGCGGCGCCGATCTACGAGTACTCGCACTCCGGCGGCGGGTGCTCCGTGTCCGGAGGGTACGTGTACCGCGGCGCGAAGATTCCCGACCTTCGCGGCGCGTACGTCTTCAGCGACTATTGCGACAGCGCGCTCCACGCGCTCACCGAGCGGGGCGGCAAGCTCGTCGGCCAGCGCGATCTCGGCGTGAAGGGGAACCAGATCACCGCGTTCGGTGAAGGGCCAGGACGGCGAGCTGTACGTCCTGTCGCAGGGCGACGGCCTCCAGCGCATCGACCCTGCCTGAACGACTCCGTCACTCCACCCGTGGCACGACCGCGCCCGCGATCCGGCGGGTGATGCCGGCGGGCATGGCGCTCGAGAACACGGCGCCGGCCTGATTGAGCGCGCCGGGGAAGCACACCGCGCGCCCGTGTCGTACGCGCGCAGCGCCGCCTCGACGACCGGCTCCGGTTGCTGCCACAAGAAGCTCGGCACCGAGCCGGAGTCGAGACCGGCCCGTTCCTGGAACTCGGTGCGCGTGAACCCGGGGCACAGGACCATGACGTTGACGCCCGTCCCTCGGAGCTCCTCGTGGAGAGCTTGGCTGAAGCTCGTGACGAACGCCTTCGTCCCGGCGTAGGTCGCGTTGAGGGGCGTCGGCTGGTAGCCCGCGAGCGACGACACGTTGATGATCCCGCCCCGTCCTCGCTCGACCATCGCCGGCAGCGCGGCGTGCGAGAGCTGCATGACCGCCAGCACGTTGAGACGGACTTCCCGGGCCTCGGCCTCTCGCGGGAGCTCGGCGAACTTGCCGTAGGTCCCCATACCGGCGTTGTTGACGAGGAGATCCACGGCCGGCTCCGCCGACTCGAGCCGCGCCTCGACCACCGCCGTCCCCTTCTTCGAGATCAGGTCGGCGGCGAGGACCTCGACTGCGGTGCCGTGCTCCTTCTCGAGCGTCTCCGCGAGCTCCTCGAGCCTGGTCTCGTCGCGAGCGACGACCACGAGGTCGTCGCCGCGTGCTGCCAGCGCGCGAGCGAACGCGGCGCCGATGCCGGACGAAGCGCCGGTGACGAGCGCTACCGGCTTGCCCATGGTCATGTCCCTACCTCCCGGTTCACAGGCCGAGCTCGGCCGCCACCGCGTCGGGCGTGGGGTCGACCGCCGGCCCTACCTCGACCTCGTCCATGGCGCGCTGCGGGTCCTTCAGGCCGTGACCCGTGAGCGTGCACACGACGGTCTCGTCCGCCCGGACCTGCCCCGTCGCTGCTGCCTTGAGCAGCCCGGCCACGGCCGCCGCCGACGCCGGCTCGACGAAGCAGCCCTCCGCGGTCGCCAGCAAGCGGTACGCGTCGAGGATCTCGGCGTCCGTGACGGCGCCGATGTGGCCCTCCGATTCGTCGCGGGCGGCGATCGCCCCGCCCCAGTTCGCGGGGTTCCCGATGCGGATGGCGGTGGCGATGGTCTCGGGATACGGGACGGGCTCGCCGTGCACCAGCGGAGCCGATCCCTGCGCCTGCCATCCGAGCATGCGTGGACGGCGGCGCGGGCGGCCGTGCTCCTCGTACTCGAGGTAGCCCTTCCAGTAGGCGCCGATGTTCAAGGCGTTCCCGACCGGGATGCAGTGCGCGTCGGGCGCTTCGCCGAGCGCGTCGATCACCTCGAAGGCGGCGGTCTTCTGCCCTTCGATCCGGAACGGGTTGATCGAGTTGACGATCGTGACGCGGCGGCTTTCTGCGAGCTGCCGGACCACGCCCAGGGCGTCGTCGAAGTTCCCCCGGACCGGGACGACGCGTGCGCCGTGGATGAGCGCCTGCGCGAGCTTTCCCGTCGCGACGTGCCCTTCGGGGATGACCACCGCGCAGATCAACCCGGCGCGCGCCGCGTACGCGGCCGCCGACGCCGACGTGTTGCCGGTCGAGGCGCAGATGACGGCCTTGGCGCCGTCCTCCACCGCCTTCGACATCGCCAGCGTCATCCCGCGGTCCTTGAACGACCCCGTCGGGTTGAGCCCCTCCAGCTTGAGCAGCACCCGCGCGCCCGTCCGCTCCGAGAGGCGCGGCGCGTCGACCAGCGGCGTACCGCCCTCCAACAGCGTGACGACCGGCGTGGCCATGCTGACGGGAAGATGGTCGCGATACGCGGCGATCACGCCCGGCCACGGTTGCCCCTGCGTCATTCGTCCTCGTCGCCCAGGACCCGCACGATCGACCCGACGCGATGGACGACGTCGACGTCTTGTAGTGCGCGGACCGTCGCCCGAAGGTCGGCTTCCCGGGCGCGGTGCGTGGCGAAGATGAGGCGGGCGTCGGCGCCGATGCCGCGCTGCTGCATCGACTTGATCGAGACGTCGTGTTGGCCGAACTCGTCGGCGATCTTCGCCAGCACGCCGGGGCGGTCGGCGACTTCCATGAGCAGGTAGAACTGCGACTCGATCTCGTCCATCGGCCGGATCCGCCGCCGGCCGAGCGCGCCGATCGTCGCACCCTTCCCGCCGGACGCGAAGTTCTTCGCCGCGTCGATGAGGTCCCCGAGGACGGCGGATGCTGAGGGGCCGCCCCCGGCGCCGCGCCCGTACAGCATCAGCTCGCCGACCGCGTCGCCTTCGATGAACAACGCGTTGAACGACCCGCGCACCGAGGCCAGCGGGTGGTGCACGGGGATCATCGCCGGGTGCACGCGCACCGCCACCTCGCCGTCGAGGCCCTCGGCCACGGCGAGCAGCTTCACGACGTAGCCCAGGTCGTGCGCGGACGCGATGTCGTGGGCGGTGATCTCGGCGATGCCTTCCCGGTACACGTCATCGGCGACGACGCGAGCGCCGAAGGCGATCGACGCGATGATCGCCGCCTTGGCGGCGGCGTCGTCGCCCTCGATGTCAGCCGTCGGATCCCGCTCCGCGTAGCCGAGCGCCTGCGCCTCGGCGAGGGCGTCGTCGAACGAAGAGCCCTCTTCCGTCATGCGGGTGAGGATGTAGTTGGTCGTCCCGTTCACGATCCCGGTCACGCGCCGGATGCGATCCCCGGCCAGGGATTCGCGCAGCGGGCGAATGAGCGGGATCCCGCCGGCGACGGACGCCTCGAAGAGGAGATCGACGCCCGAGCCCTCGGCCGTCTCGAAGAGCTCCTTTCCGGCGTTGGCGAGGAGCTCCTTGTTGGCCGTCACGACGGGCTTGCCGGACTTGAGCGCCTCGGTGATGAGCGAGCGTGCCGGCTCGATCCCGCCGATCACCTCGACGACGATGTCGATGTCGGGGTCGGTGACGACGGCCTCCCCGTCCTGCGTGAACCGGTTCGCCGGGAGCGGCACGTCTCGCTCGCGCCCGGGTCGCGCACGGCGACGCGGGTCACCTCGAGGTGCACGCCCGCCCGCTGCTCGATCAGCTCGGCGTTCTCCTGCAGCAGACGCACCAGCGCCGAGCCGACGTGCCCGCAGCCGAGCAGGCCGACCCGTACGGTCTCGTCATGCACCGGGTCTGCCATCGCGCCAGTCTCGCGCTCAACGCTGATCGAGGCGCATGAGATCGTCGGGCGTCTCGCGCCGGACGACGACCCGAGCCTGCCCGTCGCGCACGAACACCACCGCCGGCCGGGGCACCTTGTTGTAGTTGGACGCCATCGAGTAGCCGTACGCGCCGGTGACGGGCACCGCGAGCAGGTCTCCGACGCGGACGCCGTCGGGAAGGCGGGCGTCCGCCACCACGAGGTCGCCCTGCTCGCAGTGCTTGCCCGCGATCGAGCACGCGAGCGGGCGAGGATCGTCGATGCGGGCGGGCAGGTACGCCTCGTAGCCGGCGCCGTAGAGGACGGGCCGGGGGTTGTCGCTCATGCCCCCGTCGACGGCGACGTACGTCCGGCCGTGCGGGATCCTCTTGACCGTCCCCACCCGATACACGGTGATCGCCGCCGGCGCGGCGATCGAGCGGCCGGGCTCGACCATCAGACGGGGCACCTCGCCGATCCCGGCGTCCGCGACGCACTCCTTCACGGTCGTTCGCAGCGTCGACTCGTACTCCGCCAGCGACATCTCCGGATCGGTGGCGAGATATCGCGACGCGAGCCCGCCGCCCATGTTGAGCTCTTCCACGCGAGCGCCGGTGGACTCCTCGATCGCCGCGCACAGGTCGACGACAATCGCCACCGCCCGGGCGTAGGCGTCGAGCCGTTCGATCATCGAGCCGATGTGGCAATGCAGGCCACCGAGGCGGAGGACCGGGCTCTCGATCACCCGGCGCGCGGCTTCGAGCGCGACGTCGTCGTGCGTGGTGAAGCCGAACTTCGAGTCGAGCGTGCCGGTCTCGATGAACTCGTGGGTGTGCGCCTCGACACCGGGAGTGACCCGCACGAGCACCGACGGCCGCGCCGAGCGTTCGGTCGCCAGACGCTCGAGCCGGTCGAGCTCGTCGAACGAGTCGGCGACGATCCGGCCGACGCCGGCGTCGAGCGCGGCGGTGAGCTCGGCGGTCGACTTGTTGTTGCCGTGGAAGACGATCCGTTCGGGCGGGAAGCCGGCGTGCAACGCGACGTGGAGCTCGCCGCCGGTGGCGACGTCGAGGTGCAGGCCCTCCTCCGCCACCAGGCGGGCCATGGCGACGCACAGGAACGCCTTGCCCGCGTACGCGACGCTGCCGGCGCCGAAGAGGCCGGCGTACTCCCGGCAGCGGCGGCGGAGGTCGTCCTCGTCGTAGACGAACAGAGGCGTGCCGAGGTCGGCCGCCAGCGCGCTCGAGCGCGTCGGCGTCCTGGAGCGCGGGCGGGACCAGCGTCCGGTCGAGCGGCGCGCTCGGGTCGGTCACTGCTCCGCGTCCTCGTCGAGCCGCGCCATCTCGTCGGGGGCGCGAGACTCCGAGCAGCCCGAGCGCGTCGGCGAGACCGATCCGGCACGCTTCCGAGAGCCAGAGGCGGGCCTGGGTGAGCGCGTCGTCGTCGCTGATGACGCGGCAGTCGCGGTAGAAGCCGTGGAAGTGCTTGGCGAAGTCGCGTACCCACGTCGTCACCCGATGGGGGGCGCGCATCTCGGCCGCCTCGCGCACTTCCTCGGGATACAACGCGAGGGAACGGAGCAGCTCGGCCTCGCGTTCGTGCACGAGCACGGAGAGATCGACATCGGCGAGCGGACGGCGGGTGACGCCGCGCTCGCTCGCCTTCCGGCCGATCGAGGCGATGCGCGCGTGCGCGTACTGCACGTAGTACACGGGGTTCTCCATCGACTGCGACGTCACGACGTCCAGGTCGAAGGTCTGCGGCGTGTCGATGCTCTGGAGGAGGAACGTGAGCCGGCATACGTCGGGATCGACCTCGTCGAGGATGTCGGCCAGCGTGATGATGTTGCCGGCCGCGCTTCGACAAGCCGGACCGAGCTCGCCGCCGCGAAACAGCTGCACCAGCTGGCCGAGGATGATCTCCGGCTCGCCGGGCGGGAAGCCGAGCGCCTCGAGCCCGCCTGGAGGGACTTCACCTGGCCGTGGTGGTCGGCGCCCCAGATGTCGATGAGGTGCTCCCACCCGCGGGCGAACTTGTCGCGGTGGTACGCGAGGTCGTTGGAAGAGGTACGTCGGGCTCGCCGTCGCTCCTGACGAGCACGCGGTCGCGCTGGTCGCCGAGCTCGGAGGTCCGCAGCCACACCGCGCCGTCCTGCTCGTACGTGTACCCGCGCTCGCCGAGGAGTCGCAGCACCTCGTCCACGTCGCCGCGCTCGTGCAACGTGCGCTCGGAGAACCAGGTGTCGAAGTGCACGCCGATCCGCTCGAGGTCTTCCCGAAGTCCTCGAGCGCACCGCCTCCTGGTAACCCCACTCGCTCGCCTGCTCGAGCGAAACGTCGTCGCCGAGCTCGGCTCGCATGCTCGCGGCCATCTCGACGAGGTACTCGCCGCGATAGCCGTCCTCAGGCGGCTCCTCGCCCCGGTACCGGGCGTAGCAGCGAGCTCCCGAACGTGTCCGAGCTGCTCGCCGGCATCGTTCAGGTAGTACTCCGCGGTGCACGTCCGCGCCCTGGGCGACGAGCAGGTTGGCGATGGCGTCGCCGACGGCAACCCACGCGCCCTCCGCCGGCGTGGAGGGGCCCGGTGGGGTTCAGCGAGACGAACTCGAGGTTGATCTTCTGGCCGTGTAGCGAGTCGTCCTGCCCGTAGCGAGTCCCCCGCCGTCACGACCTCGCGCAGGACGTCGTGCAGCCACGACGGGGACAGAAAGAAATTGAGGAAGCCCGGGCCGGCGACATCGACGCGCTCCAGATGCGGCGGTGGTGCCGCCTCGATCGCCGCCTTGACCTGCTCGGCGATGTCGCGGGGCGGGAGCCCCGCCGTCTTCGCCATCTGCATCGCGACCGGGCTCGCCCAGTCACCTCGGCCGTGCTCCGGATCGCCGGGCTCGAGCGCGACACCGTTGGGCGGCTCGGGAAGCCCGGCCGCACGCAGCGCGTCGCTCAGGCTGTGGCGGAGCTCGTCACGAATCACGAAGTGGGTCAGGCGACGCGCAGTGCGTCGCCGTTGCAGCGATCGTACTTCCCGACCCGTCGCGACCCCTGGCAGTTGCGGCGCCGACCGGCGAAATGACGCGCGCTGGTACCGTGAGCGTTCACCCGCCCTCGTAGCTCAGGGGATAGAGCAGTGGCCTCCGGAGCCATGTGCGCAGGTTCGAATCCTGCCGAGGGCGCCACCCCGCACCGCACGCAGCCGCCGCGCGAGCCTTGGCTGATGGCGGAGTCGACCTTCACCGTTCCCGGCCGCGGCGACGTGGAGCTGTTCGTCCGGCACTGGCCCGCGAGTGGCGCAGTCGCGCCGTCGTCCAGATCTCGCACGGCCTGGGCGAGCATTCCGCTCGCTACGCGCGGCTCGCCGCCGCGCTCGGCGCGGCCGGCTTCGAGGTCTACGCGCACGATCACCGTGGTCACGGGCACAGTGTGCGCAGCGCCGGCGAGTTCGGGCACTTCGGACCGGACGGATGGAACGCGTTGGTCGACGACCTGGCCACGGTCGGCGACACGATCGACGCCCGCAGTGGCGGTGCGCCCCGGGTGCGTGCTGGGACACTCCATGGGCTCATTCGCACTGCAGCAGTACCTGCTCGATCACAGCGACGAGATCGCCGCCGCCGTGTTGACGGGGACTTCCGCGATCGACGCGATCTTCGGCGAGTCTCGATCCCGACACCTCCCTCGATCGGATGCCGGGGAACGAAGCGTTCGAGGGACGCACGGACTTCGACTGGTTGAGCCGCGACCCCGACGAAGTCGACCGCTACATCGCAGACCCTGCGTGCGGGTTCAGCGCCGACGCCGATGCGCTGGGCGACATGGCTACCGCCGCGATGCGTCCCGTCGATGCCGACGTGCTGCGCGGCATCCGGCCCGACCTCCCCATCCTGCTGATGTCCGGGACAGCCGATCCGCTGAGCGGCGCCATGGCGCTCGTCGAACTGGTCGCGCAGCGCTACCGCGACGCCGGGGTTCGCGACGTCACGGTGATCGGCTATCAGGACGCGCGCCACGAGGTGTTCAACGAGACAAACCGCGACGAGGTGACGGCCGATCTCATCGGGTGGCTCGAGCGCCACACCCAGTCGGGATGAGGCCATGAACACGCAGTCCCCCCGCGTGCCGCTTCCCTCCCCCGAGACATCCGCGCCGACGTCCAGCGCATGGTCGACTTCGGTCCGCGCCTGCCGGGATACGAGGGGCATGGCCTGTTGAGCTCGTCGTTTCATTGAGTCGTCTCTCAGCGCATCAGGCATCACCGATCGCTCACGACGGCGTCATCGACCCTGCACAGTGCATGCCGACAATGACGTCATGAGACCCGACCGTCTGTTCGCCGCGATCGGGATCGTCGTAGTCGTCGGCGCGCTCGGCGGCCGGATGTTCGTCCGGCGGCGACTCGACGCAGTCACGCTCCTCGTCGTCGACGCCGTCCACGGCGCCGCCATCCACCGCCGCGACGGCGACATCGGCCTCCGGCGGCACCTACACGCCCGGGCGGCACGACGCCTCGTTCGACGTCGGCGGGACCACGCGGACGGCCGTCATCGTCGTCCCGGGAGACTCGTCACGCCCGGCCCCGCTCGTTTTCGCCTTCCATGGCCACGGCGGGACCGGGAGCGCCATGGAGCGCAGGTCGAACATCGAGGGGCTCTGGCCGGACGCGGTCGTCGTGTATCCGGACGGGCTCGTCGGCCACAAGGGCAAGACCGATCCCGAGGGCGTCAGGACCGGGTGGCAGACACAGCTCGGCGAGGACGGAGACCGCGATCTCGCCTTCTACGACACGATGCTTGCCGCGTTGCGGTCGCAGTTATCCATCGACTCGGATCGCGTCTACCTCATGGGACACTCCAACGGGTCTGCGTTCGCGTCGCTGCTCCTGAACCAGCGGGGCGACGCGATCGCTGGCGACCGCGAACCTGTCCGCGCGAGCCGTCCGCTCGGTTGCTTGCGAACGACCCGGCGCGTTCGATGTTCATGGCGATGGGGACGAACGACGCGGTCGTGCCCTACGACACCCAGAAGCGGAGCATCCCTCTCGCCGAGCAGAAACTCTCGGTCGACCCGAGCCGCGCGACCGTCACGGGACACCTACGCGTGGAGCCCGGACGCGGAGGCCTCGAGCTCCAGACGTACGTCTATCCCGGGGGCCACGCACCACCGCCGGAGGTTCCCAAGCTCGTCGTCGACTTCTTCCGGCGTCACACGCTGTCCGGCGGCTGATCGGCATAGTCTGCGGCGATGGCGGCCCTCGACGGCAAGGTCGCGCTGATCACCGGCGCGGCGTCGGGCATCGGCAAGGCGACGGCCGAGCGCTTCGACCGCCGAAGGCGCCCGTGTCGGCGTCGTCGACTTGACCGACGACGCCGGTCGAGCGGTCGCCGAGTCGGTCGGCGGCGTCTTCCATCGGCCGACGTCGGTGAGCCGCACGAGGTCGACGCCGCGTTCGCGAATGTCGAACGCGAGCTGGGCGGCGTCGACATCGCGTTCCTCAACGCCGGCATCGCGATCGGTCACCCGCACATCGACGACGCTCCCCGACGACCTGTACCGGCGCATCATGCGGGTCAACGTCGACGGTGTGGTGTACGGCGCCGCGCGCCGCGGTCCGGGCGATGGAGCGACGCGGCGGCGGTGCCATCGTCGCGACCGTCGTCGCTCGCGGGGCTGATCCCGTTCCCGCCCGATCCCGTCTACGACCTCAGCAAGCACGCGGTCGTCGGGCTTCATCCGCAGCATCGCCCCGTCGCTCGTCGCGAAGGGCATCACCGCCAACACGGTGAACCCGGGCATGACCGACACCAACATCATGGGCGAGGACGCGCAAGGCGGACGTTCGCGCGAGGCCGACTTCCCGCTCATGCCGCCGAGCCAGATCGCCGACGCCGTGTTCCGGATCGTGACCGGCGGCGAAACCGGCGAGTGCTGGGTCTGCCAGCCGGGCCGCGAGCCCGAGCCGTACCGGTTCCACGACGTCCCCGGGCCCGCGCGACCGACGGGCGCCGCAGGGCCGGGTCGCCGCCCGGCGTTCGCGCGAGGGCAGCGCTCGACGCGGGCTGAACTGCGCTGCCGCCGTCGCGGCGGCGGAACCCTTGGTAGCCTCGTTCGGGGCACCTTCTATCCTGGGAAGGCTCCGGCGGATCCCGGGCGGAAAGGACATCGTGGACGACGACCCGAGCGCGGCACGCGAGCCCGTCCAGCCCGAGGTGGTTCAGCAGGCGCCGGCGCCCGAGGGTGACGGCCGCGACGAAGCCAGCCCGCCCAAGAGCAGGTCACGCAGCCGACGAAGCTCATCCGCATCGCGTCGATGGTCCGCAACATGCTCGACGAGGTCCGCCGCGCCCCGCTCGACGACGCCGGCCGCAGGCGCTGCGCGAGATCCACGAGCGGTCGCTCCACGAGCTCGAAGGCGTGCTCTCGCCCGACCTCAAACGGAGCTCGACCGACGTCGTGCTGCCGTTCACCAGCGACGCGCCGACCGAGTCCGAGCTCCGGCTCGCGCAGGCCCAGCTCGTCGGCTGGCTCGAAGGGCTGTTCCACGGCATCCAGGCCACGCTGTTCACCCAGCAGATGGCGGCCCAGGGGCAGTTCGAGGAGATGCGGCGCCGCGCGCGATCGAGTCGGGCCAGGCCCCGCCGCAGGCGCCGCCCGGCAGCGGCTACCTCTGATGTCGGATCCGCTGCCCGCACCCGAACCGCCGCGGATGTTCGGCTCCTCCTGGACGCCCGACGGCTGGCGCGCGCGTCCCGCCAGCCAGCAGCCCGACTGGCCCGACGACGCCGCGCTCGACGCGGCGCTCGGCGGAGCTTCGGCGCCAGCCCCCGCTCGTCTTCGCCGGCGAGGCGCGTCAGCTCACCGAGTCGCTCGCCGCCGTCGCCGAGGGCGACGCGTTCCTGCTGCAGGCGGGCGACTGCGCGGAGTCGTTCGACGCGTTCTCCGCCGACGCCATCCGCGACAAGCTCAAGGTCATCCTGCAGATGGCCGTCGTGCTCACCTACGGCACCGGCGTGCCGACGGTGAAGGTCGGCCGCATCGCCGGGCAGTTCGCCAAGCCGCGCACCGTCGCCCACCGAGACCCGCGACGGCGTCGAGCTGCCGTCGTTCCGCGGCGACATGGTCAACGACTTCGCGTTCGACGCCGAAGCCCGCCGGCCGGACCCGCAGCGGCTGATGCGCGGCTACCACCAGTCGGCATCGACGCTTGAACCTGCTCCGCGCGTTCACCAAGGGCGGCTTCGCCGACCTCAGCCGGGTGCACGCGTGGAACCTGGAGTTCGTCGGCGCAGCAGCCCGGAAGGCCGGCGCTACGAGGCGCTCGCCGCAGGAGATCGAGCGGGCGCTGCGCTTCATGGCCGCGTGCGGCATCGACCTCGACGCCGAGCTCCAGCTGCACCAGGTCGACTTCTACACCTCCCACGAGGCGCTGCTCCTCGAGTACGAGGAGGCGCTCACCCGTCGCGACAGCCTCACCGGCGACTGGTACGACTGCTCGGCCCACCTGCTCTGGATCGGCGAGCGCACGCGCCAGCTCGACGGCGCCCACGTCGAGTTCCTCTCCGGCGTCGAGAACCCGGTCGGCGTGAAGCTCGGGCCGGACGCCGAACCTCGACGACGTCGTCGCGCTGTGCGAGCGCCTCAACCCGGCGCGCCAGCCCGGGCCGGCTCGTGCTCTTCAGCCGCATGGGCGCCGACCACGTCGAGGAGCAGCTCCCGCCGCTGCTCGCGCGCGGTCGCGGATGTCCGGGCACCCCGTCGTGTGGGCCTGCGACCCGATGCACGGGAACACGTTCGTGCACGCGAGCGGTTACAAGACACGCGACTTCGACGACGTCATGCGCGAGCTGCGCGGCTTCTTCGCCGCCTGCGACGCCGCCGACGTGTGGCCCGGCGGCGTGCACGTCGAGCTCACCGGCGAGAACGTCACCGAGTGCCTCGGCGGCACCGAGGAAGTCCTCGGCGACCACCTCGAGCAGCGGTACGAGACGATGTGCGACCCGCGGCTCAACGCCCGCCAGTCGCTCGACCTCGCGTTCCAGGTCGCCGAGCTGCTCCGTCGCTGAGCCAAGACGGCGGCGCCGGGGACGTCAGAGTGGCGCCCCCTCGGGAGGATCGATGGGAGAGAGCGAGTTCGAGGACCTGGGCCCAACTCCGGCCTGGTCGAGGAGATGTACCGCCGCTACCTCGAGGATCCGGCTTCGGTCGCCGACGGCTGGCGCGAGTTCTTCGACGACTACGAGCGGAGGCGGCACCCGAGCCGCGATCCTCCGCGCCGATGCGCCGGATCGCCGCGCGCGCCGCTGCGACGTCACCGGCTCTCGGCACGCTCCGCCGGCCCCCGCGCCGGCTCCGCCGGCAGCGGCTGCGCCGGCACCAGAGACCGACGGGGCCGACCGGCCTGTCCCGCTGCGGGGCGCGACGGCGCGCATCGTCGAGAACATGGAGGCGACGCCTCGGCGTCCCGACGGCCACCTCGGTGCGCACCGTCCCGGCGAAGCTGCTCGAGGTCAACCGGCAGATCCTGAACAACCACCTCGCGCGCACCGGCGGCGGCAAGGTCAGCTTCACGCACCTCATCGCGTTCGCGGTGCTGCAGGCGCTGGCGACGGGTCCCGGCGATGAACTCGGCGTTCGAGATCGTCGACGGCAAGCCCGTCGTCGTGCGCCACGAGCACGTGAACCTCGGGCTCGCGGTCGACGTCGAGAAGACGCGACGGCTCGCGCACGCTGCTCGTCCCGAACGTCAAGGCAGCCGACACCCTCGACTTCGCGGCGTTCTTACGCCGCGTACGAGGAGGCTGATCGGCAAGGTCCGCATCGGGCCAGCTCTCGCCCGACGACTTCGCCGGCACCACCGGCACGATCACGAACCCCGGGATGATCGGCACGGTGCACTCGGTGCCGCGCCTCATGCCCGGTCAGGGCTTCATCATCGGCGTCGGCGCGATCGGCTACCCCGCCGAGTACGAGGGCGCCGACCCGGCAGACGCTCGCGCGACTCGGCGTCAGCAAGGTCGATCACGCTCACGAACACCTACGACCACCGCATCATCAAGGGCGCCGAGAGCGGCGAGTTCCTCGCGCGCGATCCACGACCTCCTGCTCGGCGAGCGACGACTTCTACGACGACGTCTTCCAGAGCTTCGCCGTGCCGTACGAGCCGGCGCGGTGGAGCACCGACGTCAGCCGCGCTCGACGACGAGCCGGCCGCGCAGTCACGAGAAGGTCGTCGCACGTCCACCAGCTCATCAACATGTACCGGGTGCGCGGCCACCTCATCGCCAACCTCGACCCGCTCGGCCGCCAAGGAGCCGCAGACCCACCCCGAGCTCGACATCACCCACTACGGCCTCACGATCTGGGACCTCGACCGCGAGTTCCCGATCGGCAGCCTCGGCGCCGGCACGCTCGGCCGCACGGCATGCCGCTGCGCGACATCCTCGGCGTCCTCCGCGACGCCTACGCGCGCACGTCGGCGTCGAGTACATGCACATCCAGGAGCCCGACCAGAAGGAGTGGATCCAGGAACACGTCGAAGGCGTCGAGCTGGGACGCCGAGCCGCGACGAGAAGCGCCGGATCCTCGAGCGGCTCAACGCGGCCGAGGCGTTCGAGCGCTTCCTGCACACGAAGTACCTCGGCCAGAAGCGCTTCAGCCTCGAGGGCGCCGAGAGCGCTCATCCCGATGCTCGACGCGCTGCTGTCAGCCGCCGCCGACGACGGCGTCGAACGAGGTCGTGCTCGGCATGGCGCACCGCGGCCGGCTCAACGTGCTCGCGAACGTGGTCGGCAAGTGCGTACGGCGCAGATCTTCCGCGAGTTCGAGGGCGAGCTCGACCCGCTGTCGGCGCAGGGCTCGGGCGACGTGAAGTACCACGTCGGCGCGACCGGCAAGCACGCGTCGCCGGCGGGCAACGAGATCGTGGTCACGCTCGGCGTCGAACCCGAGCCACCTCGAGGCCGTCGACCCGGTCGTCGAGGGCATGGCCCGCGCCGAGGAGCGACCAGCAGGGCGACCGGGAGCGCAGGACAGGTGCTGCCGGTGCTCGTGCACGGCGACGCCGCGTTCGCGGGCCAGGGCGTCGTCGCCGAGACGCTCAACCTCTCCGAGGTGCCGGGCTACGAGGTCGGCGGCACCGTGCACGTCGTCGTGAACAACCAGCTCGGGTTCACCACCGCGCCGGAGCTCGGCCGGTCGAGCGTGTACGCGACCGACGTCGCCAAGATGGTGCAGGCGCCGATCTTCCACGTGAACGGCGACGACCCCGAGGCGTGCGTCCGGGTGATGCGGCTCGCGTTCGAGTTCCGGCAGACGTTCCGCAAGGACGTCGTCGTCGACATGGTCTGCTACCGGCGGTACGGCCACAACGAGGCCGACGAGCCCGCGTTCACGCAGCCGCGCGATGTACGAGCTCATCGAGGCGCATCCGTCGCCGCGCAAGCTCTACACCGAGACGCTCGTGCAGCGCGGCGACATCACCGCCGACGAAGCGAGCGGCTCGTCGGCGAGGACTTCCGGGCCCGCCTCGACGCCGCGTTCGAGCGAGACGCACCGAGCGCGCCCCCGACGCGAGCCGGGCCGCGACTCCCGACGCGCCGAGCGAGCCTCGGCTGCCGGCGCCGAGCCCGATCCGTCGGTCGCGTCGCGACCGGCGTCGAGCGCTGGACGCTCGAGCGGGTCGTCGACGGGCTCGATCGCCGCGCCCGACGGCTTCACGTGCAACCCGAAGCTCGAGCGCATCCTCGCAGGCCCACCGCGTCGCGTTCGACGAAGGGCGAGGTCGACTGGGCGCTCGCCGAGGCGCTTCGCCTTCGGGTCGCTTGTGCTCGAGGGCACGCCCGTGCGCCTCGCCGGCCAGGACACCCGGCGGGGCACGTTCAGCCAGCGCCACGGCGTGCTCGTCGACCAGCGACACCGAGGACGGAGTACTTCCCGCTCGCGCACCTCGCGCCGCGACCAGGCGCCGTTCATGCTCTACGACTCGGTGCTCTCCGAGTACGCCGCGCTCGGGCTTCGAGTACGGCTACTCGGTGGCAGTACCCGGAGGCGCTCGTCGGCTGGGAAGCGCAGTTCGGCGACTTCGTCAACGGCGCGCAGATCATCATCGACCAGTTCATCGTCGCCGCCGAGGACAAGTGGGGCCAGCCAGCAGCGCTCGCGCTGCTCCTCCCCCACGGCTTCGAGGGTCAGGGCCCCGAGCACTCGAGCGCGCGGATCGAGCGCTTCCTCACGCTGTGCGCCGAGGACAACCTGCGGGTCGTCTACCCGACGACCGCGGCGCAGTACTTCCACGTGCTGCGCCGCCAGGCGCTGGCGCACGCGGCGCGATGCCGCTCGTCTGCTTCACGCCCAAGCGCTACCTGCGCATGCCGCAGACGCCGCTCGCCGGTCGCCGGAGCTCACCGACGGCGGGTTCCAGCTCGTCTCGACGACCGCGGCCGACGCTCGACCGCGACGCGGTCCGGCGGGTGCTGCTCTGCACCGGCAAGATCGGGCACGAGCTCATGGACCGGCGCGACGAGCTCGGCGCGCCCGGCCGCGGTCGTGCGGGTCGAGCAGCTCTACCCGTGGCCCGAGGACGCAGCATCCTCGCGATCGCTCGACCACGTACCCGAACGCGCGGCGAGGTGTGGTGGGTGCAGGAGGAGCCGGCGAACATGGGCGCGTGGAACTTCGTCCACGGCCGCCTCGCACCGGATCGCTGCGCGACCGGGCCGAGCTCCGCCACGTCGCGCGGCGCAGCGAGCGCGAGCCCCGCGAGCGGCAGCCAGAGTGCACGACCGCGAGCAGCAGCAGCTCCTCGCCGCCGCGTTCGAAGGACTCCTCGGCGAGTCGACGATCTCCGAGAACTAGCTCGTCGCGCCGAACCCGTCGCAGCAGGGCGTCGACGAGCGTGTCGACGAAGGCGTCGTTCGAGCGGCTCCTGCGTGATGATGAGCCGGTGGAAGATCGGGCCGACGAGCATGCTGCTCATCGACGCCGACGTCGGTGTCGACTCGGCAGCTCGCCGCGGTCGACGGCGCGGCGGAGCACCTCGCGCGCGTGCCTCGCCTTGCGGTCGGCTCAGGAACCTCCGGTAGCCGCGCGTCGAGCTCGGGATAGCGGCGCCGCTCGAACGATCATCATCGGGATCGCCCGGCCGGCCGGGTGTCCTTGAACGCATTGACGAGTGAGCCGCGCCAGAGCCGCGCAGGTCGTCGCGCGAGGTTGCCGGTGTCGGGGAACGCGATCGTCGTCGGAGCGCCAGGCAGCCGCCGGCCTCGACGACGAGGTCGACCTTCGACGGGTAGCGCCGGTAGATCGTCGCCTTGCCCACGCCGGCGCGCTGCCGCGACGTCCTTCGACGCTCAGGCCGTCGAAGCCGCGCTCGGCGAACAGGTCGACGGCGGCGTCGAGGATCGCCTCGTCGGCGTCGCCGAGCGGGGCCGCCCGCGGCGGTCGCGCTTCGGCGGTCGGGCGCGTCGACGACGGTGTCGCTCATCTCGGCTCCGGAGGCTCGGCAGGCACGAACGCCGGCTCGACGCGCCGACGGCACGTCGACCGGCGTCGGCGTCTCGTCCGGCGTCCCATCGGGCGGCGCGGGGTGCTCGGCTTCGTACTCGGCCTCGAGCGCCTCGACCGGCCGCCGGGCCCGGGCCGGGAGCCAGATGACGGCGACGATCGCGCCGAGGATGAGGACCGCCGCCCCGACCAGGTAACCCTGGTGCATCCCGTCGACGAACGCCGTGCGGGCCGTGCTCGGCGAGCGCGTTCCCAGCCGGGCCACCGATCTGGCTGGCGCGTCTGGAGCGCGAAGCCGAGCGAGTTCTTGGCGTCGCTCGGCCACGCCGGCTCGGTACGGTGCTGCCCGGCGACGGCGTCGCCGATCTTGGAGCCGTAGATCGACGACGAGCACGCTGCCGATGATCGCGACGCCCAGCGCACCGCCGACCTGGCGGGTCGTGTCGTTCACCGCCGAGCCGACACCCGCCTTCGCGAGCGGCAGCGAGCCCATGATCGACTCGGTCGCCGGCGCCATCGTGAGCCCCATGCCGACGGCCATGAGCATCATCCGCCAGATGATGTCGTCGTAGCCGCGTCGACACCTCGAGCCCCGCGAACGACAGGACTCCGAGCCCGGCGAGCAACAGCCCGGTCGCGACGACGACCTTCGTGCCGACCCGCTCCACGATCCGCGCGCTGAGCGGCGCCACCACCATCATCGTCAGCGCGCAGCGGCAGCAGCCGGACGCCGGCTTCGAGCGGCGAGTAGCCGAGCACGAACTGGAAGTACTGCGTGAGCAGGAAGATCACGCCGAACATCGCGAAGAACATGATCGTGATGCTGGCGCTCGCGGCGCGTGAAGCGCGGGTTCTTGAAGAAGCTCACGTCGAGCATCGGGATGGTCGCTGTGGCGCTCCCACACGAAGAAGGTCACCGAGCAGCACCGCCGCCGAGGCCGAACGCGCCGCAGGATCGTCGGTCGCTCCAACCCTTCGGTCGGCGCCTCGATGATCGCGTAGAGCAGCGAGACGAGACCCGACGATCGAGAGCACGCGCGCCGACGGGTCGAGCCGCGGCGCGGTCGGGTCCTTCGACGTCGGGATGAGGAAGCACGCCGGCGACGAGGCCGACGACGACGATCGGGAGGTTCACGAGGAAGATCGAGCCCCAGTAGAAGTGCTCGAGGAGGAAGCCGCCGGTGAGCGGGCCGAGCGCGACGGCGAGGCCGGCGGTGCCGGCCCAGACGCCGATCGCCTTGCCGCGCTCCTTGCGCCGGGAAGACGTTCGTGATGATCGACAGCGTCGCCGGCATGATGAACGCGCCGCCGATGCCCATGAACGCAGCGTGCGGCGATGAGCTGGTCGGCGAGCCGTCGACATGGCCGAGAGCAGCGAGCCGAGGCCGAACACGACGCAGCCCGACCTGCAGCGCGCCGCGCCGCCCGAACCGGTCGCCGAGGCTGCCGGCCGTGAGCAGCAGGCCGGCGAACACCAGCGTGTACGCGTCGACCATCCACTGGAGCTGGCTGTTCGTCGCGTCGAGCTCGCCCTGATCACGATCGTGCGGGATCGGCGACGTTCAGGATCGAGTTGTCGAGCACGATCACGAGCAGGCTGAAGCAGAGGACGACGAGGATCCACCACCGCCGCTCGTGCACCGTGTCGCCCATGGACCGGCCTTTCGAGACGAGGGGTGGCGTTCTCGTGTGTGCAACGCGGCCGGATACGAAACGCATCCGTCTCGTATCGAATGTGACGAAGGTCTCAGCCCGATGCCCCTCGTTGGCGCCTCGCAGCTCCGGCTTGCAGTGACGGTCGCAAGCCGCCGTCACTGCGCCCAGGCCTCCGCCGATGGCGAGGCGACGCCGAAGCCGATCGAGATCACTGCCAGCGCGCCGTGGACGACGTAAAAGCCTGCCGATCGGTCCTCGCCGGCCATGTTGACCAGGCGGGTGACCCAGACGAAGAGGGCCCACCCGCCCGCGGCGAGCAGGAGGATCGAGACGCGGCGGCTCACGAAGCGGCGACGATCGCGTCGACGGCGCGCTGGGTGGCGTCGGCCGACGCGTTCACGAGCGGCAGCCGCACGTCGGGGGTGGGGATGCGCCCCTGCGCGTGCAGCACGCCCTTGAACACCGCCGGGTTCGGCTCGGCGAACAGCGCCTGCGACGACGGGCAGCAGCGCCTCGGCGTGGGCGCGGCCCTCGTCGACCTTGCCCGCGAGCCCGCACTCGATCATCGCGACGAACCGCTCGGTGCACACGTGGGCGCTGGCGCAGATCGTGCCGGCGCCGCCCATGAGCACGAGCGGGAACAGGAACGTGTCCTCGCCGCCGAGCACGGAGAAGTCGACGGCGTCGCGAGCCGCAGGAGCTCGAGCGTGTCGACGTCGAGGCCGGCCGGCGGCCTGCTTGACGCCGGCGATGTTCGGAGTGCGCGCGAGCTCGAGCAGGCCCGCGGCGCTCGAGGTTGCCGCCGGTGCGGACGGGGATGTTGTAGAGGACGAGCGGCACCGGGCTCGCCTCGGCCACCGCCTTGAAGTGGGCGACGATGCCGGCCTCCGACGGGCGCACGTAGTACGGCACGACGATCAGCGTGGCGACGAGCGCCGGCGTGCCCGCGAGCTCCTTCGACCGCCGACGATCGTCGTTCGCGGTGTTGTTCGTGCCCGCGCCGACGATCAGCTGCGCGCGCACGCTCGGCGCACACCTTCGAGCACGCGCGTCGATCACCGCGCGCTTCTCGTCGGCGTCGAGCGCGGTCGACTCGCCGGTGGTGCCGAGCGCGACGATCCCGGCCGCGCCGGCGTCGAGGTACTCGTGGCAGAGACGCTCGAGCGCGTCGAGTCGCCACCGACCCGTCGGCCGCGAACGGCGTGATGAGCGGGATGTAGACGCCGCGGAGGTTCGCGTCGGTCGCCATCGCCCGAAGGGTACCTTGCGCCGCTCGGAACCGGCCCGGCATAGCCTCGCCGCGAGCGGCTGCCGACCGTCGCCGCAGAGCCGGAGCCTGCGAGCGCTAGTAGCGTCGAGGAGACACCGTGTCCGAGCCCTGGCAGACGATCCTGACGCTGGCGGCCGGCTTCGCGACCGGGTGCTGTCGGGCATGTTCGGCGTCGGCGGCGCGGTCGTCTCGACGCCCGCGATCCGCGTGCTCGGCGCGACGCCGCTCGAAGCCATCGGCATCCACGCTCCCGTCGATCATCCCGTCGGCGATCAGCGGGTCGCTGCGCTACCGGCGCGAGGGGCTGATCATCGGCCGCGTCGCGTGCTGGACGCTGGCCGCCGGTCTGCGCCGCCACCGTGGGCGGCGCGCTGCTCTCGGGCACGGTCCCGGGCAACGGCCACCTCCTCATGATCTTCACCGCTGCGCTCCTCGCGTTCACTGCGTACCGCCTGGCACTCGCACCGCGCTCGGCGCCCGCACCGGCGCCGACGCATCGACGACCGAGGTCGAGGATCCCGTCGGCGACCTCGCCACGCCTACCGCAGATCTCGTGCGCGCCCACGACGACGAACCGGAGCGATCGTCGCCACTCGCGCGGCGCGACGAGGTCTGGCGGCTCGGGCTGATCGGCGTCGCCGCCGGCGCGGCTCAGCGGGCTGCTCGGCATCGGCGGCGGGGTCCTGATGGTGCCCGCGTTCGCGAGTTGGGTGCGACTCACGGTCAAGGAGGCGCTCGGCGACCTCGCTCGCGTGCGTGGGCGTCCTCGCGGTTCCCGGGACGATCACGCACGCCGTGCTCGGCAACATCGACTGGGTGTTCGCGCTCCCGTTGTGCGATCGGGGTGATCCCCGGCGCGCGGCTCGGCGCGCACCTGGCCATCCGCTCCAGCGACCGCGGCTTGCGGCTCGCGGTCGCGATCGTGCTCGGCTCCATCGCGCTCGTCTACGGAGTCGGCGAGATCCTCGCGCTCGTCGTCTAGGTCTCGGAGAGCGCAGCGCGCTCGGGCGAACACGTCGTCGAGCATCGGCTCGGTGAGCTTGCCGGTGAACGTGTTCTGCTGGCTCGGGTGGTAGCAGCCGAGGACGGACCGCCCGCTCGGTCGGAGACCTCCACGCCGTGCCCGAAGCGGCGGCCGCGGTCGAGGGCAAGGGCGATCCGCTCGTCGGCCAGCACCCGTGCGGTGGCGTCGTACGCGAACTCGCCGAGCACGACGATCACCCGCACCCGGTCGAGCAGGGCCGAGCTCGCGGACGAGGTACGGCAGGCACCGGTCGCGCTCCTCGGGCGTCGGCTTGTTCGCCGGCGGCGCGCACCGCACCGCGGCGGCGACGTACGCGTCCGCGGAGCTCCAGCCCGTCGTCGGCGCGGACGGACGTCGGCTGGTTCGCGTACCCGGCGCGGTGCAGCGCGCCGAACAGCCAGTCGCCCGAGCGGTCGCCGGTGAACACCCGCCCGGTGCGGTTGCCGCCGTGGGCGGCGGGCGCGAGCCCGACGACGAGCACCCGGGCCGCCGGATCGCCGAAGCCCGGCACCGGGCGGCCCCAGTAGCTCTCGTCGCGGAACGCGGCCCGCTTCTCGTGCGCGACGCTGCTCGCGCCACTCGACCAGTCGCGGGCACGCCCGGCACTCCGACGATCTCGTCGGTCAGCGCCGTGAGCGCGGCCGGTCTGGCGCAGCTCTGCCCACGCTCCGGATCGTATGCGTGCCAGTACGGTGCGCAGCGGTACGGCGGCTTCGCCGACCGTGCGCGCGCCGACCCGTGAGCCTGCGACGCCGCCGTGCAGCGCTGCGTCCGCTGATCGTCAACCCGACCGCGTCGTCGGTGACCGCGCGGCGGCGGGTGCTCGTGCAGCGGGTGCTCGGCGCAGACCACGAGCTCGAGGTCGCGGAGACGTCGCGGCGCGGCCACGCCACCCGCCTCGCCCGCGGCGCCGCGCTCGACGGCGTCGAGGTCGTCGTCGTGCTCGGCGGCGACGGCACGCTCAACGAGGCCGCCGACGGGCTCGCCGGCACCAGCACCGCGCTGCGCCGCTGCCGGGCGGCTCGACCAACGTGTTCGCGC
Source organism: uncultured Actinomycetes bacterium (assembly GCA_963747195.1). GTDB lineage: Bacteria > Actinomycetota > Acidimicrobiia > IMCC26256 > JACDBD01 > JALZAA01. Next base: position 713,121 of record CAVVDV010000002.1, on the reverse strand, counting down.
GCACGCTCGGCATCGCCTACGACCCCGTCCAGGCGGCACGAGCAGCTCGTCGTGTCGCTCGCCCGCCGCAACTTCCGGCGCATCGGGCTCGGGCGTCGCCGACGGGCGGCACTTCCTCTTCCACCTCGGTGCTCGGCTTCGACGCCGCGGTCATCGAGCAGGTCGAGCGGCGCTCGTTCCTCAAGCGCTACGGCGCGCACCCGCTGTTCGTCGTCGCCGACGGTCGACACGTGGCTGCGGCACTACGACCACGGGCGCCCGCGGTTCCGGGTCGAGCTCGGCGACGGCGAGGTCGTCGGCGACTCGGCTACTTCGCGATCGTCTCGAACCCGCGCCCGTACGCGTACCTCGGGCGGCGGCCGCTGACGATCGCGCCCGAGGCGGGGCTCGACGTGCCGCTCACGCTCACGCTGTTCCAGTCGATCTGGACGTGTCGATGCTCCTCGGCGGAGCCGCGTCCGCGCTGCAAGGCGGGCAACGCCTCGATGCACCACCCGAAGGTCGTGCAGCGGACCGGCGTGCGCTCGATCACCGTCACCGGGACGGGCCGTTCCCGTGGCAGGTCGACGGCGACTACCTCGGCGACGTCGAGCCGACGCTCGAGCGTCGCGCTACGTCATGCCCGACGCCGTCTCGACGCGATGCGTCGGATGCCCTTCGCTGCCGAGACGTCACGGAGTCGACACGCGCCGGGCGACGTCGGGCACGTCGGTGATGACCGCGTCGACGCCGGCGGCGGCGAGCCGTCGCATCTCGTCCGCGCTCGTTCACCGTCCAGACGTTGACCGCGATCCCGAGCTCGTGTGCCCGCGCGCGACCGTGGCCGCAGCGGCGTCGCCGACGAGCGGCGCGCACGTCGGGATGCACGGCGCCGTGCCCGTGCGTCGTGCGCGATGTCGAGCCCCGTCGACCGGGTCGATGCCGACCAGCGTCAGGAAGCCGGTCGGGATGCGCGGCGTCGAGCTCGCGCACCCGGTCGACGGTCGCGAGGTTGAACGACGACACCAGCACGTCGTCGCGACGGCCCGCGCCGCGCGAGGAGCTCGACGACCGCGCCGGCGGCCCGCTCGCCGGGTCGTAGTCGGCGTCGCCGGGCAGGTTCTTCATCTCGATGTTGACGAGCATCCCGGCGCACAGCGTCGAGCGCCTCGGTCGAGCGTCGGGATCTCGGGGCGGGCGGCGCGGATCTCGGCCTCGGTTCGCTCGGCGAGCACACCGACGCCGCGGGCGTCGGCGTCGTGGTGGACGACCAGCGCGCCGTCGGCGGTGCGGTGGACGTCGAGCTCGACCCCGTCGGCACCGAGCGCGCGCGCGGCCACGAACGCCTCGAGGGTGTTCTCGGGCGCCACGCCGGGCGGCACCCCGATGGGCGAGCACGAGCGGCGACCGCCACCGTCGACACGCCGCGAACCGGCAGGTCGCGCGAAACCGATCAGCCCCTTGCGCGGCTCGCGGCAACGGTCAATAGCCTTCGGTATCGCCTCGAGAGGGCAGCCTCGAGGACTCGCTTGTGGACGTGCGCACAAACTCTCGTGCGCAACTCGCACGACGACCACGAGTGACCGGAGAGCTTCGTGGCACTCACCTGGATCCGCACTCACGACTGGGACGTCGACGCGTGGCGCGGCCGCTCGGCGTGCCGCGACTCCGACCCCGACGTGTTCTTCCCGATCGGGAGCACCGGCCCCGCGCTCGAGCAGATCGAGACCGCCCGGCGCATCTGCACCGCCTGCGCCGTGAACGACGAGTGCCTCGAGTTCGCCCTCGCCACCAACCAGGAGGCGGGCATCTGGGGCGGCACCACCGAAGAGGAGCGCCGCAAGCTCCGCAAGGCCTGGCTGGCCAAGCAACGCCGCGCCGCCAGCTGAGCCGTCCCGCTCGCGGCGGGCGCCGCTCACGAGCTCGACCGGCGTGCTCGGGCGCCAGCGGCACCCGTAGGCGCACGTGCGGTCCACCGGTCGCCGTCGTCGCGCCGAGCTCGATCGATGCCGCCGAGCTCGCTCGTCACCAGCGTCTGGACGATCGACAGCCCGAGGCCCCTCGACTGCTCGAGGGTGAAGCCCGGCGGGAGCCCGACGCCGTCGTCGACCACGTCGACGACGAGCTCGCCGTCGTCGCGGGCCAGCTGCACGCGCGACGTTGCCCTCGGTCGGGCCGGCGCCGTCGACGCGGGAAGGCGTGGTCGACCGCGTTCTGCATCAGCTCGTTGAGCACGACCGCCAGCGGCGTGGCGACCTCGCCCGGCAGCTCGCCGGCGTCGCCCTCGACCTCGAAGCGCAGGTCGCGACGTCGGGCGTCGAGACGGTCTCCTCGACCACCCGCACGAGCGGCTGCACGATGTCGTCGAAGCGCACGACGTCGCCGGCGTCGCGCGACAGCGTCTCGTGCACGATCGCGATCGAGCGGATCCGCCGCTCCGACTCCTCGATCGCCGCCTGCGCCTCGGGCGACTGCGAGCCGCCGGCCCTGCAGCCGCAGCAGCGCGGCGATCGTCTGCAGGTTGTTCTTCACCCGGTGGTGGATCTCGCGGATCGTCGCGTCCTTCGACAGCAGCATCCGGTCGCGGCGGCGGAGGTCGGTGACGTCGCGCAGCAGCACGCAGCACGCCGACGACTCGTCGCCGCTCGAGCAGCGGGATGCGCCTGGACCAGCATCGACGTGTCGCCCCGCTCGATCTCCTCGGTGACCGGCAGCCGGGCGCGGATGCGCGACGTCGACCGCGTCCTGGTCGAAGCCCGATCTCGCGCGAGCTGCAGACCCGACGTGTACGCGTGGATCCCCATGCGGTGCAGCGAGCTCACCGCGTTCGGGCTCGCGAAGCGCATCCGCAGGTCGGCGTCGAGCACGATCACGCCGTCGCCGACGCGGGGCGCGTCCTCGAACTCGACCTCGTCCTGGCGGAACGGGAAGCTGCCCTCGGCGATCATCGCGCGCGAAGCGGTCGAACACGTCGAGGTAGTACCGCTCGAGCTCGCCGGGCCGGCGGCCGAGCGTGGTCGGCGTCTCGCGGGTGACCACCGCGATCACGCTGCCCGCGCAGCGCACCGGGATGCACTGCACCCGCGCCCGCTCGCGTCGACCCGAGCAGCGGTGGCGTCGCCCTCGACGATCTCGCCGGTGCGCCAGGCCCGGGCGACGAGCGGGCGCTCGACCTCGTCGACGACGGTGCCGACGAGGTCGACCGGGTACAGCGTCTGGCCGGTGGTCGGGCGCACCTGGGCGAGCACGACGAAGCGGTGGCCCTCCTCGCCCTCGACCGGGGCGAGCAGCAGCAGGTCGGAGAAGCAGAGGTCGGCGAGCGGCTGCCACGACGCGACGAGCCGCTGCACGTGGCGCAGCGACTCGCCGCAGAGCGCGGTCTTGCGTGCGCGCCAGCTCGAAGAACGTGGTCACGACGGGATCAGGCTAGCGACGGGTGCCCGGCGACCGCTCGGCGCACTGCGAACAGGTAGCTCGCCGATGCGCGCGAGACCGGCGACGTCGGTGATGTCGGCCTCGAAGCTCGGGCACGTCGACGACGACCTCGGGGAGCGCGCGCCGAGCTCGGTCGCGCAGCTCGGCCTCGCGGCGTGGCGACGACCTCGAAGTTGCGGAACGACGTCGGCGATCGTGCGCAGCACGCGGGCCGTGCGCGCCGGGTCGGCGAGCGCCGGCGCACGCCGGTCGCGGCGAGCTCGCTCGCGCGATCGCGTCGCGCGTCGCGCTCGAGCACGTCGGCCGCGCGCTCGCCGTCGGCGCGACAGGAGGTACTCGGGCAGCGTCTTGTTGAGCACCAGCGCGCCGAGGTGGAAGTCGCGCGTCGGTGAGCTCGTCGCAGAAGAACTCGGCCTCGCGCAGCGGCGCGCCCTCGAGCGTGGTGACGACCGCGAACGTCGTGCGCCGGTCGTGCAGCAGCCGCTCGACGGCCTGGGCGCGCTCGACGAAGCCCGCCGTACATCGACTGGAAGTTGAGGAAGAACTCGGCGATGTCCTGGAGGAACTGACTGCCGAGGATGCGGTCGGCCATCTGGTAGAAGGGCCGGCTGGCGACGTTGACCATGCGCGCGCCGCGACCGCCGCCGATGCGGTACGGCATCGTGAGCCAGCGCAGCAGCCGGCCGCCGAAGAAGTCGGCCATGCGCGCGGGCGCGTCGAGGAAGTCGATCGCGTTCCGGGTCGGCGGCGTGTCGATGACGATGAGGTCGTACGCGCCGCTGGCGTGGAGGTCGTAGAGCCGCTCCATCGCGATGTAGTCGTGGCTCTGCACGAACCGGCCGGTGACGTTGTGGTACAGCCGGTTGTCGAGGATGCGGTACGCGGTCTCCTCGTCGGGCGCGTGCCGCAGCACGAGCTCGTCCCACGAGCGCTTGGTGTCGAGCATCGCGGCGTACAGCTCGCCGCGCGGCTCGACGCCGGCGGCTCGGAGCAGCTCGTCGAGCGACACCGGCGCTCGACGTTGCCGAACGCCTCGAGCCCGAGCGCGTCGGCGAGCCGCCGCGCCGGGTCGATGGTGAGCACGAGCACCTTGCCGCCGAGGCGGGTCGCCGCGGCGAGCGCGGCCGCGGCCGCGACCGAGGTCTTGCCCACGCCGCCCGAGCCGCAGAACACGACGATCTCGCGCGTCGCGAGCAGCGACTCGAGCGCGTGCGCACGCGGGCGTCGGCGCGGTCACAGCCCGAGCTCCTGGCCGAGCGCCTCGGCGACCATGCGCGTCACCCGCAGGCCGTGGTCGCGGACGAACAGGTACGGCAGGTAGCAGCAGCGGCAGGTCGACCGCGTCGCGCAGCTCGCGCGAGGTGCACCGACGCGGGTCCGGCGCAGCGACACCGCGAGGCGGGCGGCGTCGAGCACCGCGGTCGCACCCGGCCCGACCGCGCGCCGTCGAGCACGCGCGTCGGCGTCCGGGCTCGCGCAGCGCGTCGAACACCGCCTCGTCGGCGTGGGTGAACAGCTCGGGCAGCACCCGGTTCACGATCGACGACGCCGAGCGGCACGTCGAGCTCCTCGCGCGCGCGCGCGACCAGCTCGATCGTCTCGTTGACCGGCATCTCCTCCGGCGTCGGTGACGACGTTGAGCGCGGTGAGCGCGGGATCGGAGAGCAGCTCGACCATCCACTCGGTCTGGTTGCGGACCGGGCCCGACCTGCACCAGCTCCCGGATCGCGCGCGGGCGCGTCGAGCTGGCCGATCGACGTGACCGGTCGCGGCGGCGTCGACCACGATGAGATCCCAGTCGGCGCGGCCCTCGATCGACTCGCGCACCTCCCAGCACACCTTGCCGACGGTGAGGATCTCCTTCACGCCCGGCGCGGCGGTGGCGACGAAGTCGAACGCGCGCGCGAGCGGGCCGAGCCGCCCGAACACCGGGACCCGCAGGTTGCACCTTCAGGTACTCGCGCAGCGACGCCTCGGTGTCCATCTGCATCGCGAACACGCCCGGGTGCACCTGGCGGGGCTCGAAGCCGACCGGCGGCGTGCTCGAACAGCGCGGTGAGGTTGCCCTTGGCGTCGACCTCGACGAGCGAGGACCCGCTTGCCCTGCTCGGCCGCGAGCAGCGCGGTCGCCGCGGTGACGGTGCTCTTGCCGACGCCGCCCTTGCCGGTGAAGAAGAGCAGGCGGCGGTCGAGCAGGTCGGGCGCGGCGGCGCACGGGTCAGCCTCGGGCTAGCGGCCGAAGCCGACGCGCTTCGGTCGCCCCGTCTTCGTCGATCTCGACGTAGGCGATCCTGTCGACGGGGATGCCGACCCGCCGGCCCTTGGTCGGTGAGCCAGACCATCGCGTGCGCGCCGTCCTTGATCGCGCTCGTCGATGGTCTTGACGACCTCGTCGGCGGTGCCGTCGAGCTCGAGGGTGAGCTCCTTGGGCGTGTGCACGACACCGATGCGAAGTTCCATGCAAGGAATCCCTAGTGGTCCGGCTGGGTCCGGCGATCTAGCGTCCCCCTGCGGGCGCCCCCTCGTCGAGGCGCCGGTCGAGGCGGCGCCCTCCCGCTCCTCGTGTCGCATCCACTGATACAGCGACGACCCCAAGCGACGACGCCGACCAGCTCACCGGCGGCCCACAGGATTCCGGCGCCGAGCCGTTGGTCGTCGAGCGCGCGTGGCCCCCATGGCCGCACGACCTGGGGTACCAGCCGGACGGCAGCACGGTCGATCGCCGAGCACGCGACACCGATGAACGCGTGGAACGGCAGCAGCACCAGCACGTAGAGGAGCCGCGCGCCGTAGCCGAGGCCGGCGGGAACGAGTCGATGCCGACGACGTAGCCCATGAACAGGCACCCGACCACCACGAAGTCGCGTGTTTACCCAGCGTGCGCACTGTCGTTGCGGAGCGACAGTTCGTAGAGGCCGGTGAAGTAGAGAACGACGAGCGTGCCCGCCGAAGAGCACCCACACCGTGATCGGGTGCGTGACAGCCCGCTTGGTCGGCGGCCTGCGCAGATCCCGGACCAAGCCGTTGCTGCGCCGGGCGCCGAACAGAGCTTGCAGCGCAAGCGTGACGGGCGCACCCAGCACGAGCAGGATCGGCGCCACCATGCCGAGCAGCATGTGCTGGACGACGTGCAGGCTGAACAGCATCGCGGTCGTACGGCGGCGAGCCCCGACTCGGTGGCGACGAGGACCAGGACCAGGCCGGCGAGCGAACGCGGCCGACCTCGCGCCGGGCCACCGATCGGCCGCGGTGCGGCGAGCCGCCGCACGCCGATCGCGTAGCAGCCACGAGGCCGACGACGAACGGGAAGGCCACGTCGAGCGACCAGCCGGTGACGAGCGGGTCCCACGAGGCGACCGAGTGCGCGGCGACGGCAGCTTGCCGACCGTAGCCGCAAAGCCGGAGCTCGCGGCGGCGACCATAGGCGACGCGGCGACGTGCTCACCGGCAGGGCTCGAGCCCGGAACCTTCACCCGCGGCGTGCCGTGTGCCAACCTGTCGCCGTGGCGGCGGACGGTGTCACGGCTCGAAGCACGCGACCCGACAGCAGCCGTCGCATGCTCACCGTCGGGATGTTCGTCTGGCTGGCGTCGGAGACCATGTTCTTCGCGGGGCTGTTCGCCACGTACTTCACGCTCCCGCCGACCCTCGTCTGGCCGCCGCGCGGCATCGACTCGTCCCGCTCGCTCGGCCATCTTCACCCTCGTGCTGATCGCCTCCAGCGGCACGATGCAGACGGCCGTGCGCGGACCGAGCGGGGCGACGCGGGCGATGACAGCTGGATCGTCCTGACGGTCGTGCTGGGCGCATGTTCCTCGGCGACCAGTTCTGGAGTACGTCACCGCGACTTGGCATCTCGTCGAACGCCTACGGCTCGGTCTTCTACCTGATCACCGGCTTCCACGCCCTGCACGTCGTCGCCGGCCTCCTGCTCATGCTGCCGATCGCGATCACCATCGGCGCGGGGAGTCGAGCGCCGACGCCGGCGGTCGAGGCGGTCAGCGTACTACTGGCACTTCGTCGACGTCGTCTGGGTCGGCCTCTTCACTGTCGATCTTCCTGTTGCGATGAGCGGCGACCGTCGGGACGTCGGGCCGCCGGCCGTCGCGTCCTGCTCGTCGCCGTGCGTGCTCGGCGGCGGCATTGCTCGCCGTCGGTGCTGCCCGGCGCGGCGCCACGGGCGTCGGTCGCTGGCCAGCGGCCGACCCGGCCGACGTGGAGCGCGGCCACGAGCTGTTCCAAGTCGGGTGCGCGAGCTGCCACGGCGCCGACGGCGGCGGCACCGCGCACGGGCCGTCGCCTCGCGGCGTGGGCGCGGCCGCCGCCGACTTCCTGCTGTCCACCGGCCGCATGCCGCTCGCCGCACCCGGCGCGCAGCCGTCCGCAAGCCGCCGGCCTTCACGACGAGCCGAGATCGACGCCCTCGTCGCGTACGTCGCGTCGCTCGGGCGACGGGCCGCCGATCCCCGACGTCGACCCCGACGCCGGGACCTCCGCGAGGGCCGAGCTCTTCTCGGCTAACTGCGCGCCGTGCCACAACGCGGCCGGCGCCGGCGGCGCGCTGAGCTACGGGCGGCGACGCGCCGTCGCTCCAGGCGGCTCGACGCCGAGCAGATCGGCGAGGCCATGCGGACCGGCCCCGGTCAGATGCCCGTGTTCGGGCCCGACACGTTCACCGACCAGCAGGTGAACGCGATCGCCCGCTACGTCGAGTACCTGCACGACCCGACGACCCGGGCGGGCTGTCGCTCGGCCTGTATCGGCCCGGTCCCGGAGGGCTTCGTCGCCTGCTGCTCGGTCTGGGCGCCCTGTTGCTCGTCAGCCGTTGGATCGAGCGCCCGGATGGCGACGGCACCGCGACGACGCGACGAGCGACCGCCAGCAGGCGAGCAGTGCCGACGACGCCAGTGGCGACAGCCGCTCGCGCTCGTGTTCGGCGATCAGCGCGCCGGCGTCGCTCGGGCTCGCGGTCCTGTACGCGCTGGGCGGCCAGCCGCAGGTCGAGGGCGCGCTGCTCGCGGTGCTCTCGGCGGCGTCGGCTTCGGGTTCGTCACCTGGGCGCAAGCTACCTGCTCCCGCAGGACCGGTGACGTCGAGACCGCGAGCCGCTGGCGTCGAGCGACGAGGACATCGAGGCCGAGTTCGACCGACCGACTCTCGAGGGCGGCGAGCATCAGCTCGGCGCCGGCGGTTCCTGCTGCCGGATGCTCGGCGCTCGCCGCCGGCGCCTGGGCTCGCGGCGCTGTTCCCGATCCGCTCGCTCGGCCCGAGCCCGGGCAGTCGCTGTTCCGTACGGCGTGGCGCCAGGGCAAGCGGCTCGTCGACGAGCAGGGCGAGCCGATCCGGATCGACGACCTCAACCTCGACGGCGTGGTGACGGTGTTCCCCGAGGGTCACGTCGACGACGGCCGACTCGCAGACGCTGCTCATCCGCCTGTCGCGCCGGACTCGTGCCCCGCCCGGGCGCGAGACCTGGACGCCCGAGGGATACGTCGCCTACTCGAAGCTGTGCACCCACGCCGGCTGCCCGGTCGGCCTGTACCAGGACAGTCCAGCAGCTGCTGTGCCCGTGCCACCAGTCGACGTTCGACGTGCTCGACGGCGCCCAGCCGATGTTCGGCCCCGCCGCGCGCTCGCTGCCGCAGCTGCCGCTCGGGGTCAACGACGACGGCGAGCTGTGCCGAAGACGACTTCACCGAGCCCGTCGGGCCCGGCTTCTGGGACCGCGACACGCTGATGCGTCAGCGCGCCGATCGTCGCGACCGTGGTTCGACGAGCGGCTCGGCGCGGCCGAGCTTCGCCGCGCACCGCGCTCGAACAAGGTGTTCCCCGACCACTGGTCGTTCATGCTCGGCGAGCTCGCGCTCTACTGCTTCGTCATCCTGATCGTCACCGGCGTGTACCTGACGTTCTTCTTCGTGCCCGACACGACGCGAGGTCGTCTACCACGGCAGCTACGCGCCGATGCGGGGCGTGCACGATGTCGGAGGCCTACGAGTCCGCGCTCGACATCAGCTTCGACGTCCGCGCCGGCCTGGTGATGCGCCAGATCCACCACTGGGCCGCGCTGCTGTTCATCGGCGGCGATCGTCGTGCACCTCACCCGCGTCTTCTTCACCGGCGCGTTCCGCCGGCCGCGCGAGATCAACTGGATCATCGGCGTGACGCTGCTGATCCTCGCGATCGTCAACGGGTTCGCCGGCTACTCGCTGCTCGACGACCAGCTCTCGGGCACCGGCCTGCGCATCGCCTACTCGATCTTGCTCTCGATCCCGGTCGTCGGGCCGTGGATCGCGTCCCTGGTCTTCGGCGGCGAGTTCCCGGGCCACGACATCATCCCGCGGCTGTTCGTGATCCACATCCTGTTCCTGCCCGTCGCTGATCGTCGGTGCTGCTCAGCGCGCACCTGGCGATCCTCGTGCGCCACAAGCACACGCAGTTCGCCGGGCGCGGCCGCAACGAGAGCAACGTCGTCGGCGAGCGCTGTGGCCGACCTACGCGTCCAAGGCGCTCGGCCTGTTCTTCCTCGTGGCCGCCGTGTGTGCTGCGCTCGGCGGCCTCGCGCAGATCAACCCGATCTGGCTGTTCGGGCCGTTCAACCCGGCGGAGGTGTGCGCCGCCTCGCAGCCCGACTGGTACATGGGCTGGCTCGAGGGCGCGCTGCGCCTCATGCCGCGGCTGGGAGATCAGCGTCGTTCGGCTTCGAGATCCCGAACCCGTTCTTCCCGGGCGTGCTCCTGCCCGGCTCACCTTCGTGCTGCTGTACCTGTGGCCGTTCCTCGAGGCGCGGGTCACCGAAGGACTACGCGGAGCACCACCTGCTCGACCGACCCCGCGAGCGTCCGGTGCGCACCGCGCTCGGCGCCGCGCGCTCGCGTTCTACGTCGTGCTGTTCTTCGCCGGCGGCATCGACGTGATCGCCGCGCACTTCGGTCTGTCGGTCAACGCGGTGCTCTACGTCTTCCGGGTGCCGCTGTTCGTGTTGCCGCTCGTCGTCGCGCTGTCACCTACCGGCTGTGCAAGGAGCTCTCGCGCGCGACGGTGGATGCCCGAGCAGCTCGCCGTCAGATCGTCCGCGACCTCGGCCCCGCCTACGTCGACGCCGCCGAGGAGCTCGTCGCCGTCGCCGTGATGCCGACGGCTCGCCCGGGCGAGGTCGCCGGGTACTCGCCCGCGGCGACCTCACGAACCAGCAGATCGAGCGAGACGGCCGAGCAGGAGCGGCGCCGTTGAGGACGAGCCAGAGCGACGAACGCGAATCCGCCGCGGTGAGGGCGGCCCGACGCCGAGAACGGCCAGACGCTCGAGGTCGGGAACTGCGTCGACCGGGCCCGCGCCCTCGGCGAGCGTCGCCGGGATCGGTCCTCGGGCCGGGCCGGGCACGCCGCGCTGACACAGCAGGTAGCGCCGCCGGAGAGCACGCCCGAGGAACGCGCTGGCCGCCAGCATCGTGGTGCCGGCGTCCTCGTAGCTCGCGAACCAGTAGATCGACGCCGAGCACGCACGAAGAACGCGCTGACGCCGAGATGAAGCACGGCCACGGCCTTCATGTCTGTCGGCTGCTCCGGTCGCGGCACGGTCGCCGCTCGGCTTCGGTGGTCGAGGTCCCACACCGGCCGGTTCGAGCGGATCGGCGGCAGCCAGTCGAAGTTGTGCTCGGGCGGCGGCGACGTCGTGGCCCACTCGAGCGTGTGGCCGTCCCACGGGATCGCGCGCCCGCGGGCTCGCCCTTGCGCAGCGAGCGCCACAGTTCCACAGGAACGGCAGCACGCCGATCGCGAGCAGGAACGAGCCGATGGACGAGATCAGGTTGAGCGTGGTCAGCCGTCGCTGCGGTAGGTGGCGACGCGGCGCGGCATGCCGTCGAGGCCGAGGATGTGCTGCACGAAGAACGTCAGGTTGAAGCCGACGAAGATCAGCAGAAGTGCACCTTGCCCGAGCGTCTCGGAGAGAGCGGCCGGTGAACTTCGGGAACCAGTAGTAGACGCCGGCGAAGACGGCGAACACCGACGCCGCGAACATCACGTAGTGCATGTGCGCCACGACGAAGTACGTGTCGTGACGCGAAGTCGACCGGCGCCGGGCCGCGAGCACGCCGGTGATGCCGCCGATCAGGAAGGTGACCAGGAACCCGACCGCGAACAGCATCGGCGCGCGAAGCGAGATCCGGCCGCCCCACATCGTGCCGATCCAGTTGAAGAACTTCACGCCGGTCGGCACGGCGATCAGCATGGACATGCCGCGAGAAGTACGGCAGTTGCACGGCGCCGGTGGTGAACATGTGGTGGGCCCACACGCCGACGGACAGGCCGCCGATCGCGAGCGTCGCGAGCACGATGCCGCGTAGCCGAACACCGGCCGGCGCGAGAACACCGGAGATCTCGGTGATGACCCCGAAGTACGGCAACACCATGATGTACACCTCGGGATGGCCGAAGAACCAGAACAGGTGCTGCCACAGGATCGGCGAGCCGCCCCCGCGGGTCGAAGATGTGGGCGCCGAGGTGCCGGTCGGCGAACAGCATGGCCAGCGCGGCGGTGAGCACCGGGAACGCCACCAGCACCAGCAGCTCGTGACCAGCATGTTCCAGGTGAACATCGGCATGCGGAACATCGTCATGCCCGGCGCGCGCAGCATGAAGACCGTCGCGATGATGTTGACCCCCGTGAGCACGCCCGACAGTGCCCGTGACGCACGAGGCCCATGATCCACAGGTCGGTGCCGCGCCCGGGAGCGTACGGCCCCCGACAGCGGCGCGTACGCGACCACCCGAAGTCGGCCGCGCCGCTCGACGGTGAGGAAGCCCGAGATCATCGTGATGCCGCCGAACAGGAACAACCAGTACCGAGCGCGTTCAGCCGTGGGAACGCCATGTCGGGCGCGCCGATCTGCAGCGGCACGAGGTAGTTCGCCAGCCGAACCCGAACGGCGGCGAACAGGAACACCATGATCCTGCCGTGGATCGTGAAGATCTCGTTGTACGTCTGCGGGTCGACGAAGTGCTCGTTCGGGCTGCGCGAGCTGGATCCGGATGACCTAGCGCGAGCACGCCGCCGAGGAGAAGAACACGAACGCCGTGCCCATGTAGCGAGCCCGATCCGCTTGTGGTCGGTCGTCGTCAGCCAGCCGAGCAGTCCCGGTGGGCTCGCGACGCGGGTCCGGGCGCGGCGGCGGGCGGGCGGTCGACGGTGGTGGTCACGACTGCCCGGCCACCCAGTCGGTCGGTAGTCGGCCTTGCTCACCGCCTGGACCGTGAACGTCATCGGGCGTGGTCGAGGCCGCAGAACTCCGCGCACTGCCGCGGTACGGCCGGCTTCGCGCACGTCGAAGTCGAACCGGTTCGTCGACGCCGGGGATCGTGTCGCGCTTGAACAGGAAGCCCGGGACGTAGAACGCGTGGATGACGTCGCTCGACGCGAGCACGATCCGCGTGGTCTCGCCCGACCGGGCAGGACGAGGGGTGGGTGTCGGGCTCGCCGCGACGGTGACGTCCGTCTCGCGGTAGTGGAACGCCACTGCCACTGGAACCCGTGACGTCGATCTGACCGCGGGATGGTCGATCGCGGTCGACCTTCTGCTCTGTGGTACGTGAACGCCGAAGAGCACGAGCGACGATCACCACCGGGACGACCGTGTAGACGATCTCGAGCTTGACGAAGTACTGCTTCTGGCTCGGGAGGTCGTCGTTGCGCCGCCGGTACCGCAGCACGGCGAACACGATCAGGCCCCACACCAGGCCGCCGACGAGCAGGGCCACGATCACGGATCCCTGCCACAGGCCGAAGATGTCGCGGCCCTTGGCGAAGTCGCGCCACGCCCGCCGCCGAATTCGAGGCCGCACCCCGAGAGCACGAGTACGACGAGGGCGAGCGGAACGTGCCCATGCCGGCGGACACTATCCCCGGACTCGCGGGCACGCGATGATGCGCCGTGCTCATCTCGGTCGTGCTCGCGGCGTCGTCCAACTCCGACGACACGACCTTCTCGATCCCGATCCTCGTGGGCGTGGCGGCCCTCGCCGCGCCTGGATCCTGCTCCTCGTCGGCGTGGCCGTGTGGCGCCGGCCCCCCGGGATCCGGCTCGGGCCCTCCCACCCAGGATCTGCCACCGGTGCCCCCGGCGGTCGCGGGCCTGCTTGTGCAACGACTTCGAGCTCCCTGCCGAGCTCCCGCCGGCGACGCTGCTCGATCTGGTGGCCCGGCACGTGGTCCGGCTCGAGGAGGTCGAGCCGGGCAAGACGATCTGCCGCCTGCGGGGGACGCCCGGCGACCGAGCCCCTGACCCCCTACGAACGAGCGGGTTCTCGACCAGGTCCGGCGTAAGGCCGTCGCCGGCGTCGTCCCGGCCGACGTGCTCGACGACCGGAGCCGAGGACGCTTCGCGCGGACGGCATCGGCGCGTTCAGCAAGGAGGTGATCGGCGACGCGCAGGACCGTGGCCTACGCGGGATCGCTGGCCCGGCTGGTTGGTATCGCTCTTGGCGCGGCCCCTTCGTGATCGGCGGGCTGCTGTACCTCTCGAGCCTGGCCGGCGGTGAGAGCAACGACCATCCGGTGGCGGCGGCCATCGCCGGCGGTCTCGCAATCGTCGGCCATCGCTCATCGCCTTCGGCCGACGGCCACCTGTCCAGGTCGATGGCGCAGCACCCACCCACCCCGGGAAGGACGATGACGGCACGCTGTTTTGTCTTGCGTGCGCACCTGCGCGAGAACGAGCAGCTCGCCGATCTCCCGCCGGCAGCCGTGCAGCTGTGGGGCCGGCACTTCGCGTTACGTGGGCGTCATGGGCGTCGCGCCCGCCGTGGGCGGCGCTGCTCCCGTTCGGCACCGAGGACGACAACGGGGCCGTGCCGCTTCGGCGGACGGTGGCGCCGCGGACGGTCCGGCTATCCGCGTGGCTGGCCCCCGGGCTGGGGCAAACATCTCGGGTTCGCCATGTTCCTCGCCGTGTTCTGGGGCGCGGCCGCTGTCGCCGCGTGCTTCGGGCTCCGGAGCCTGGCGCAGTCAGCCGCCGATCCGATCACGTTCGCCCACCCCCTCTTCGACCGCGACCAGCTCGACTGGATCGTTGTGGCGCGCTCCTGCCGACGATCCCCGCCGCCGCTCGTCCTGCTGTGGGCGATCTTCCTCCTGGTGCGCGCCGTGCCCGACTTCTGGCGCAACGGGACGGCCACCGGCGAGCTGGTGCGGGCACGCCGGCGACGCCAGATCTTCCAGTCCAGCAACAGCAACAACCCGCGGTACTGGTACTACCTCGCCCTCGACGACGGCACGCGCCGCAGGATCAGGGCCTGGCGGGTGCGGCGGGACCTCTACGACGCCCACTCACAGGGCGACACGGTCACCGCGCTGTACACGTCGAACCTCGGCTACGTGCCTGAGATCGAGCTCGCGACGCCGACCGACTCGTCGACCCGGGATCAGCCCCCGGTGACGTCGCGCAGCGGGCGCGGAGGTCCTCGCCGGACCAGGTTTGACCTCTACGTGATCTTGAGCTCGGGGCTGTAGATCCGCTTCGGCGCGAGCTCGGTGTCGAGCTGCTCGGCGATCGCGCGGAACGACCTGCGCGCCTCGTCGTCGGGGTCGGTCGACCACGATCGGGCGGCCCGTCGTCGCCGCCCTCGCGGAGCGCCGGCACCAGCGGCACCTGCCCGAGCAGCGGCACGCCGAGCTGCGTCGGCGAGCTCCTGCGCCGCCACCGGCGCCGAACAGCTCGTAGCGCTTGCCGTCGTCGCCGCGGAACCACGACATGTTCTCGATCACGCCGATCACGTCGAGGTTCGACCTTCTCGGCCATCGCCGCGGCGCGCTGCGCGACCCGCTGCGCGGCCGGCTGCGGCGTGGTGACGACGATCACCTCGGCGCGGGGGAGGAACTGCGCCATCGACAGCGACACGTCGCCGGTGCCCGGCGGCATGTCGATGACGAGGTAGTCGGGCTCGCCCCAGTAGACGTCGGTGAGGAACTGCTCGAGCGCCTTGTGCAGCATCGGGCCGCGCCAGATGACGGCCTGGTCCTCGCGGGCGAAGAAGCCCATCGAGATGAGCCGCACGCCGTGCGCCTCGGGCGGGACGATCACGTCGTCGATCAGCCCGGGCGGCGTGCTCGATGCCGAGCATGCGCGGCATCGAGAAGCCCCACACGTCGGCGTCGACCGCGGCGACCCGGTGGCCGCGCTGCGGCGAGCGCGATCGAGAGGTTGGTGGTGACCGACGACTTGCCGACGCCGCCCTTGCCCGACGCGATCGCGAGCACGCGGGTGCGGGCGTCGGTGAACGGGTTCACCCGGGCCGGCGCGGCCGTCGGCGGCCGCGGCGCCGGCCGTGCATGCGGGTCGCCGAGGCGCTCGGCGACGGCCCGGAGCTGCTCGTCGTCCATCACGGAGGTCGACGTCGACCGACTCGACGCCGCGAGGCGGCTGGACCGCCTCGACGACCCGCCGGGTGAGCTCGGGCTTCGCGGGCAGCCCGGGACGGGAGGGCGACGGTCACCGTGACCCGGCCTCCGTCGATGGCGACGCTCCTGGACCATGCCGAGGTCGACGATCGACTCGGCGCAGCTCGGGCTCCTCGACCGGGCGCAGGGCCGCCAGGACGTCGGCCTCGGTGGGCATCGGGTCTCCGCGCCTGCTCCTCGCCGGGCGGGCATTTCCACTACGGGCATAGGTAGAATACCGGCATGACCGAGCCGGCCGCGAAGCCCAGGCACCGGGCTCAGCGCCGACGAGTTCAACTCCGCCGTCAGCGCGGTCACGAACGCGTTCGGCGACCCCACCCGCCGCGAGATCTACCTCTTCGCCCGCGAGCCGGCGCCGACGGCGTCACCGCCGGCGAGGTCGCCGAGCACTTCGACCTGCACCCCAACGTCGCCCGCCACCACCTCGAGAAGCTCACCGGCCGGCGGCTACCTCGTCGTCGAGCTCGGCTCGCCGACGCAGACGCGCGGGCCGGCCGTCGAAGCGCTACCGCGCCGGCCCGCTCGACGCGTCCCTCGCGCTTCCCGCCTCAAGCACGACGACCTGCTCGGCGACGCTCCTGGCGCGCGCGCTCGACGCGCTCGGCCCCGACCAGGCCGAGGCCCTCGCCGACGAGGTCGGCTTCCAGTACGGCGTCGCCATCGCCGCCCGCATGCGCCCGAGACGGACGACCCACCGACGGCCACCGTTCGGTGCGCGCCGCGCTCGGCGCCGTCGCCGACGCGCTCACCGCCCACGGGTTCGCCGCGCACACCGAGGCGCAGCGGCGGCTCGCTCACGATCGTGTCGGAGTGCTGCCCGTTCGGCGACACCGCGCAGCAGTACCCGCACGTCGTGTGCGCGCTCGACCGCGGCATGATCCGCGGCATGCTCGCCGGCCTCTACGGCGAGACGTCGCCCGCAGTTCAAGGCGAGCCGTCCCGACGGCGACGACCACTGCGTCGCGCGCGTCTGACGCTCGCTCGTGCGGCGCGCGTACCTCGACCACGCATCGTCCTCGCCGCTGCGCCCGGCCGCGTTCGAGGCGATGCTGCCGTTCCTGCGCGACCACCACGCCGATCCCGGGCGGCTCCACGCCGAAGGACGCGTGACGCGCGTCGCGCGTCGAGGACGCGCGCGAGCAGGTCGCCGCGCTGCTCGGCGCCCGGCCGCGGGAGGTCGTCTTCACGTCGAGCGGCACGGAGGCGGTCAACACCGCGGTCTGGGGCGCGCGTGGCGCGGCGCCGATGCGCCCGCGCACATCGTGACCACCGCGGTCGAGCACTCGGCCGTGCTCGACGCGTGTCGCCGCAGCGGCGCCGAGCGTGACCGTCGTCGGCGTCGATCGGCCTCGGCCGCTTCGACCCCGACCGACGTGCTCGACGCGGTCCGGCCCGACACCGCGCTCGTCTCCGTGCAGCTCGCCAACCACGAGGTCGGGCACGCTCCAACCCGCGGCCGCGGTGGTCGGCGGCGTGCACGGGAGCGCGGCGTGCTCGTCCACGTCGACGCGTGCGTGGCGGCCGGCCACGTCCCGGTCGACTTCGGCGCGTCTCGGCGCCGACCTCTGCTCGGTCACCGCGCACAAGTTCGGTGGGCCGAAGGGCGCGGGCGCGCTGCTCGTCCGCCGCGGGCTGCGGTTCCCGCCGTTCGTCGTCGGCGGCGCGCAGGAACGCGCCCGGCGGGGCGGCATCGAGGACGTCCCGGCCATCGTCGGCTTCGGCGCCGCCGCCGCCGAGGTGGCCGCCGACGGCAGGCTCGCCGCCGAAGCCGGCGCGCAGCGCGAGCTCACCGACCGCGTCGCGCGCGACGCGCCGGCGCGGGTCGGCGGGCGTCGACGCTCTACGGCGATCCCGCCGACCGGGTGCCGCACCTCGTCTGCCTCGGCGTCGACGGCGTCGAGGCCGAGCCGATCCTCCTCGGGCTCGACCAGCGCGGCGTCGCCGTGCACTCCGGCTCGGCGTGCTCGAGCGAGGCGCTCGAGCCCTCACCGGTCCTGGCGGCGATGGGGGTCGACGCCGACCACTCGCTGCGCGTCAGCGTCGGCTGGAGCTCGACCGCCGAGGACGTCGACGCGTTCCTCGACGCCTTCCCCGCCGTGGTGGACCGCCTGCGGGCGCTGCGGGCGGGCTGACTCGCTTCTTCTTCAGCCCCGCGGGGCGACGAGGCCGTGGTCGAAGGCGAACACGATCGCGGCGGCGCGGTCCCGCAGGTCGAGCTTCGTGAAGATGTGGCCGATGTGGCTCTTCACGGTGGCTTCGCTCACGAAGAGGGATTCGGCGATCTCGGTGTTGCTCGCGCCCCGGCCGACGAGGCGCAGCACGTCGCGCTCGCGTGGCGTCAGCTCCTCGATCCGCGCCGCCGCGCCGTCGTCACGCGTCGGCGCCGCCGACCGGTAGGTCGCGAGGACTCGCTCGGTCACGGCAGGGTCGAGCCAGGCGTCCCCGGCCGCCACGGTCCGGGCGGAGCGGATGAGCTCCTCCCCCGGCGCGTCCTTGAGGACGAAGCCGGCGGCTCCGGCGCGGAGCGCGCCCGACAGCACCTCGTCGTCGTCGAATGTCGTGAGGACGAGGACCGGCGGCGCGTCGGGCCGCGGCACGACCCTCCCACCCACCCACACACACACACCCCCCCACCTCCCTCCCCCTCGCAGTCTCCGTGTGGCCTCGACGCCGTCGACGTCCTTCATGCGCACGTCCATCACCACCAGATCGGGATGCAGGCGCGCCACGGCGTCCGCGACTTCACCGCCGTCACCGCACTCCCCCGCGATCTCGAAGCCCTCCTCGGGATGCAGGATCCGGCGCAGGCCCTCGCGCACGAGCTGCTGGTCGTCGACGAGCAGGACGCGGATCATGCCGGGTCGACCGCGCGTGGGAGCTCGACGTCGACGCACCACCAGTCGCCGTCGGGCCCGGCGCGGAGCTCGCCGCCCAGAAGCGTGACCCGCTCCCGCATCCCGCGCACGCCGAGGCCGCCGTCCGCGCTCGCCGCCCGGGTCGAGCTTGCGAGCCGGTTGCGCACGCGCAACGAGACCATCTCGTCGGCGACACACAGGGACATGGTCGTGCGTGTGTTGGGGGCGTGCCGCACGACGTTCGACAGCGATTCCTGCGCCACGCGGTAGAGCCCGAGACCGGTCGCGGCCGGAAGCGTGCAGGGATCGCCGGTCAGCTCGAAGTCGACGTCGAGGCCGGCGGCCTCGAACTCGCGCACGAGCTGCGGGATGTCGGCGGCGGCGGGCATCGGCGCCGCCGTGCCCGTCCCTTCGGGCGCCAACAGCCCCACCGTGCGCCGGATCTCGGCCAGGCTCTCGCGGCCGAGCCGCTCGGCCTCGAGCAGCGCCTCTTCCGCCTCTTTCGGGTCTCGCTGCAGCGCGAGGCGGGCGCCGGTGAGGTGCAGCATCGTCACCGCCAGGGAGTGGGCGACGACGTCGTGGATCTCGCGCGCGATCCGCTGCCGCTCGTCGGCGGCGGCGCGCTCGGCGAGGCTCGGCCTGCGCCGCCCGCTCCTGCTCGAGCAGCCGCATCTGCGCCCGGAAGGCATAGCCGCCCACGCCGCTGAAGCCGAACCCGAGCACCCACCCGAACGAGCTGCGTGTAGCGCCCCGCCAGCTCGAGGCCGACCAGCACCCCGACGAGGCAACGTCGACGGGATCACGTCGGCGAGCGATCCGATCGACGGCGAGGCTGATGACGAGAAGGATGAGAAAGAAGGGCGCCATCTCGCCCTGGACCGGATCCAGGAGCAGTCCGAACACCGCGCCGAGCACGATCGCGCTGCAGACGAGCATCGGGAGCTCGATCCCGCGAGCTCGAGGAGCCACGGCGACGCGGCGACGAGCGCGAGCGCGAGCGGCCACCCGGGAGGAACGAGCGCGGCGTGCTCGATCGCGACGCCCAGCGCCGCGGCGAGGGCGGCGACGGCGCGTCGCCGACCCTCAACCAGCCCGGACAGGTCTCTCTCGTACGACGCGCGGCACGAGGTCAGCCTACGGGTGACCCCGAAATCGGGCATCCGACCCGAGTCGGGTTCCGTCGCTCCCACCCGAGGCGGACGGCGAAACTCGCCGGTCGTCCGATGCTGCCGGTACACGACTTCCGTACCGTCGACGGCATGAACGCAACGGATACCTCGAGCGCCTCCGATCGATCCCCGCCTTCCGCCACTGCACCCGCCGTCAGCTCGAAGACGTCGCGCGCCTCGTCGACGTCGTCGAGCTCCCCGCCGGGACCGTCGAGCTCGACGGGCGCGAGCTCGTCGTCACCATCGACCCCGTCCGGGCGATCGTCGTCGGCCGGCGGGCCATCCCCGTGCTCCTCGAGATCGCGCCGGACCTCGTCACCGAGCCGAGGGAGGAGGTGGCGTGGCGGGCGGGAAGCCCGGGTCCGGCTCTACGGTTGCATCCGGCATGATCCCTGTGCGGCGCCTGAACCATGCAGTCCTCTACGTGCGTGACGCCGACCGCGCCGCCGCCTTCTACCAGGAGGCGTTCGGGTTCGAGGTCGTCGCAGCGCATTCCGGGTGTCGCCGCCTTCCTGAAGGCGGCGGGCACCACGAATCACCACGACCTGGGTCTCTTCTCCGTCGGGGCGAACGCGCCCGGACCCGAACGCGGCCGGGTCGGCCTGTACCACCTCGCGTGGGAGGTTCCGTCGATCCACGACCTCGCCGCCGGGCGGGAGACGCTCGCGCGCCTCGGTGCGCTCGTCGGGCAGAGCGACCACGGCGCGACGAAGTCGCTCTACGGCCGGGACCCCGACGGCAACGAGTTCGAGATCATGTGGCTCGTGCCGCGCGAGCAGTGGGGCGACCTCGAGCACGAGGCGTCGACGGACCCGCTCGACCTCGACGCCGAGCTCGCCCGCTGGGGCTGAGCCGTCGCGCTCAGCCTGTCGCCGGCTTCAGCACCAGGTGCACGGTGAGATGTTGCTTCAGCGTCCCGCTGTCGGAACCTGACTGGATACGGAACGCCTGGTTGCCGCTCGATCGGACTTCACCCGCGACCGGCAGCAGGCTCGTCAGCTCGACGGTGTTCTCGCCGCGGAACGTCGTCTTGTAGCTCTGGACCTGCAGCTGGACGCCGGGCGCGACGTTCGGGAGCTCGACCGTCTGTTGACCGGCCGTCTGCGTGCCGCGCACGCCGAGCACGACCTTCGAGCCCGTGCGCTTCTTCAGCGTGTACTCGTAGACCTGATTGGCTTGGATCCCGTTCAGCCCCAGCTGGGTCGTGGCGCGCCAGCGCGCGCCGACACCGACCGCCGCGTCGGGGAACGGGATCGCGAGCGTGCGCAGCTGGTCGCCGAGCTGCGTCACCAGGCTCGACACCGACGAATCGAGATTCGGCGGAACGTTGAGCGTGCTGTCGACGAGCACGCCCTGCGGTGTGACGGTCAGCTGCCCCGACAGCCCGGTCAGCCCCGAGAACGCCTGCTGGATCCGCCGGCGCTGGGACTTGCTGGCGTCGCCGCCCTTCAAGATCTCGAACGAGGGGTACGAGAAGCTGATCTGCAGGTTGCCCTCGGGGGTCATTCCTTGCAGCGTGGTCACCACCGTGGCCTTCGTCGGCGGCGGCTTGACGCTGGCCGACGACACGCCCGACTGCTGGACCGCGAAGGTCACCGTCATGGACGACCGTTGCGACGTTCCCACGGCGCGGCGAGAGCCGGAGCTGCTCGAGCGGCGCCTTCCCGGGGGCGAGGACCTCCACCGTCGGGGTCGGGCTCGGGGTCGCCTGCGTCTCGCGCGCGACTGCCGGCTGAGCGGCCAGCGCGGGACCGGCCGCGAGCACGGCGGCGACGGCGAGGACACGGAGGGGCGTGCGTTTCATGTCGCCGCCTCGGTCAGGACTGCTGCCGGAGGACGTTGAGCGCCGAGCCGGCGCGGAACCACGCGATGTGCTCGTCGGACATCGTGTGCGTGGTCGATGATCTCGTCGCGTCGAGCCGTCGGCGTGGTGCAGCGACGACCGTGACCGGCTTGCCCGGGCGCGAGCTCGGCGAGCCCGACGATGTCGACGGTGTCGTCGACGCAGGATCCGCTCGTAGTCGTCGGGGTCGGCGAACGTGAGCGCGAGCACGCCCTGCTTCTTGAGGTTCGCCTCGTGGATGCGGGCGAACGAGCGCACGATGACCGCCTCGCCGCCCATGTAGCGCGGCTCCATCGCCGCGTGCTCACGCGACGAGCCCTCGCCGTAGTTCTCGTCGCCGATCGCGACCCACTCGATGCCGGCCTCCTTGTACTCGCTTGGCGAGGTCGGGCAGCGGCACGCACCGAGCCGTCGCGGACGTCGACGCCGGTGCCCGGCTCGTCGAGCGCGAACGCGTTGTTCACGCCGATGAAGAGGTTGCCGGAGATGTTCGTGAGGTGGCCGCGGTACCGCAGCCACGGCCCGGCGGGCGAGATGTGGTCGGTGGTGCACTTGCCCGACGGCCTTCATCAGCACCCGCAGGCCCGGTGAAGTCGCGGCCGTCCCACGCCGGGAACGGCTCGAGCAGCTCGAGCCGCTCGGAGTCCGGGCTGCACGACGACCTCGACCGTCGCCGGGTCGGCGGCCGGCGGCTGGAAGCCGGACTCGCCGGGGTCGAAGCCCTTGGCCGGGCAGCTCGTCGGCCGACCGGCGGCTCGAGCTGCACCGTCGGTGCCGTCGGCGCGCGGCGACGCGGCTCGTGCACGAAGTCGACGTCGAGCCGGCCGGTGAGCGCCATCGCGGTGACGGTCTCGGGCGAGCCGATGAACGACAGCGTCGCGGCGTTGCCGTCGTTGCGGGCGCGGGAAGTTGCGGTTGAACGACGAGACGATCGTGTTGCGCTCGCCCTTCTCGATGTCGTCGCGCTGCCACTGCCCGATGCACGGCCCGCACGCGTTGGCGAGCACGGTGGCGCCGATCGCCTCGAGGTCGTCGAGCAGGCCGTCGCGCTCGATCGTGGCGCGCACCTGCTCGGAGCCCGGCGTGATCAGCAGCGGCGTCTTCACCGTGCAGCCCCGCCGCCTTCGCCTGGCGGGCGACGTGCGCGGCGCGCCCGATGTCCTCGTACGACGAGTTCGTGCACGAGCCGACGAGCGCGTACGAGATGTCGAGCGGGTAGCCCTCCTCGCGCGCCGCGTCGCGCGACCTCGGAGATCGGGCGGTCGAGGTCGGGCGTGTGCGGGCCGACGAGGTGCGGCTCGAGCTCGTCGAGGTCGATGTCGATGACGCGGTCGTAGAACCGCTCGGGGTCGTCGATCGACCTCGGGGTCGATGCGGAGGTGCTCGGCGTACGCGTCGGCGAGGTCGGCGAGCTCCTCGCGCTCGGTGGCCTTCAGGTACGCGGCCGATCGCGTCGTCGTACGGGAACAGCGAGCAGGTGGCGCCGATCTCGGCGCCCATGTTGCAGATCGTGGCCTTGCCGGTGGCCGAGATCGACTCGCGCGCCGGGGCCGAAGTACTCGACGATCGCGCCGGTGCCGCCCTTCACGGTGAGGATGCCGGCGACCTTGAGGATGACGTCCTTCGCCGCCGCCCAGCCCGAGAGCTGGCCCGTGAGGTGCACGCCGATGAGCTTCGGGACGCGCGTGTTGAACGGCCAGCCGGCCATGACGTCGACCGCGTCGGCGCCGCCGACGCCGATCGCGACCATGCCGAGGCCGCCGGCGTTCGGCGTGTGGCTGTCGGTGCCGATCATCATCCCGCCCGGGAACGCGTACTGCTCGAGCACGACCTGGTGGATGATCCCGGAGCCCGGCTTCCAGAACCCGATGCCGTACTTCGCCGACACCGTGCGCAGGAACTCGTAGACCTCGGAGTTCACGTCGAGCGCGCTCTTCAGGTCGATGTCGGCGCCGACGCGGGCCTGGATGAGGTGGTCGCAGTGCACCGTCGTCGGCACCTGCGACCGTCGGCAGCCCGGCGGTCATGAACTGGAGCAGCGCCATCTGCGCGGTGGCGTCCTGCATCGCGACGCGGTCGGGCCGGTAGTCGGCGTAGTCGACGCCGCGCTCGAGCCCGACGGTGTGCGGGTCGTCGGCGTGGGCGAACAGCACCTTCTCGGCGAAGGTGAGCGGGCGCCCGAGGCGACGGCGGCCCACCGCGACCCGTTCCGGGTAACGGGCGTAGACCTCTTCGACGAGCTCGATGGGCGTGGTGGGCCCGGTCATGTCGGCCATAGGCCGAGGCTACGTCACGATTCCCGACCGGTCTTCACCCGACGGGCAGTCCTGTCGCCTTCCACGCCTGGAACCCGCCCGCGACGTCGGTGGCGTTGCGGAAGCCCATGTCCTGGAGCGTGGCCGCCGCCAGGCTCGACGTGAAACCCGCCGAGCAGAGCACCACGACGACTTGATCGTGATCGGTGACCTCTGGGATCCGGTCGGGGCTCGCCGGGTCGAGGCGCCACTCGAGGACGTTGCGCTCGATGACGCGCGCGCCGGGGACCTCGCCCTCCCGTGCGCGCTGCTGAGCGGGCCGGATGTCGACGAGAAGCGCATCGCCGGCGGCGCACGCGTCGGCGGCCTCGGCGGGCGACAGGCGCCGGAGTCGGGCGCGCGCCTCGTCGAGGAGCTGGTCGACGGTCTTGGTCACGGGGTCACCGTACGAGGTTGCCGTGGGTACCGATCGCGTCAGTGGGGTTGCCAGGCGTCGGCGGTGGTCGTGAGACGGGCGACGCTCTCGGGCAGTTGCCCGCGGCCACGTCGGCGAGGGACACGCGCTCCAGGACCGCCCGCAGGTTGGCGCGCAGCGCCACCCAGACCTCGGGGAGGCGGGCGGCGGCGCCGCGGTAGTGCAGGTCCTCGGGGCGGGTGCCCTGGACGGCGGCGAGCGGGCCCTCGACCGCACGCAGCACCTCGGCGACCGAGATCTCGCTCGGCGCCCGGGTCAGCGCGTAGCCCCCGTCGGCGCCGCGTCGGGTCTGGAGGAGGCCGGCGTTGCGGAGGTCGGAGAGGATGTTCTCGAGGAACCGGGGCGGGATCCCCTGCGCCGCCGCCAGCTGCTCCCCCTTGACCGGCCGGCCTGCGGGCGACGCCGCGGCCAGCTCCGCCGCCGCCCGCACCGCGTAGTCCGCCTTGGCCGAGATGCGCATTTGACTGTCCTCCGTTAAAACTTACCTTGTCGATCGGATTTATGGGCTTTAGCGGAGGACCTGTGCACATCGAGCTGGGCGTCATGTTCGCCGGACTCCTCGTGGGGTTCGTGGTCGGGCTGACGGGGATGGGCGGAGGCGCGCTGATGACCCCGGTCCTCGTCCTCCTGTTCCGGATCAACCCGCTGGCGGCAGTCTCGAGCGACATCGTCGGCGGCGGTGGTGATGAAGCCGGTGGGCGGCGGGGTGCACCTCCGCCGCGGCACGGTGAACGTCAACCTCGTGCGTTGGCTCGCGATCGGGTCGGTGCCGGCCGCTTCTGCGGCGTCTTCGTGTTGCGGGCCATCGGGGCCCCCGAGTTCGGCGAGCGCCTGAAGATCCTCCTGGGCGCCGTGCTGCTCGTCGCGGCGGCCGCGATCGGCGCCAAGAGCTTCCTGCAGTCCCGACGACCCATCGACGGAGGCATGCCACACGATCCACGGTGCGGCCGGCCCGCACCGTCCTCATCGGTGTGATCGGCGGGCTCGTGGTCGGCATGACCTCAGTCGGGTCCGGGTCGGTGATGATCGTCCTGCTGATGCTCCTCTACCCGGCGCTGTCGAGCAACGAGCTCGTCGGCACCGACCTGGTGCAGGCGATCCCGCTCGTTCTCGCCGCTGCGATCGGGCACCTGTTCTTCGGGGACCTGCAGCTCGCGCTCACCCTGTCACTCGTCCTCGGGAGCGTCCCGGGCGTGTACCTCGGCGCACGTGTCGTCGCGTGCTCCGGACCGCATCATCCGGCCCGTGCTCGTCGCGGTGCTCACGGTCTCGGCGCTGGCGCTGCTCGGCGTGCCAAACGAAGGCATCCTCGCAATCGTCGGCGCTGCCGGCCTCGGCGCGCTCGTGACCTACGCGTGGCGTCGTGCCACCAATGACACCTGGGGAGAGCTGACCCGCGACACGTACGACGAGAGCTGTCGTGACGTGAGTGCGTGAGCAGCGTCCAACCCCCAGGAGGTCTCGTCTTCACAATGTCTCCCGTCCGGTTACTCGCCCGCGTTCTCGGAACCACCGTCGTCGGCATCGCGCTGTTCCTCCAGACGAGCGGGCTCGGCGCCGGCGCCGCGCCGCGCCGCGCAAGGCAACGTCACGCTGCGGCTCGGCTACTTCCCCAACGTCACCCACGCGCCGGCGATCGTCGGCGTCGAGGGCGGCATCTTCGCAGCAGAAGCTCGGCAACAACGTAAGCTCGAGACGAGCACGTTCAACGCCGGCCCCGCGGCGGTCGAGGCGCTGTTCTCGGGCGCGCTCGACGCCACCTACATCGGGCCGAACCCGGCGATCAACGCGTACGCGCAGTCGGACGGCGAGGCGATCCGGATCATCTCGGGCGCGACGTCGGGCGGCGCGTTCCTGGTCGTCAAGCCCGAGCATCAAGAGCGCCGAGGACCTGAAGGGCAAGACAGTCGCGTCGCCGCAGCTCGGCAACACCCAGGACGTCGCGCTGCGCACCTGGCTGAAGAAGAAGGGCCTCAAGACCGACCCCGCCGGCGGCGGCGACGTCTCGATCGTGCCGCAGGACAACGCCCAGACTCTCGACCTGTTCAAGCAGGGCCAGCTCGACGGCGCCTGGGTCCCCGAGCCGTGGGCCACGCGGCTGGTCCAGGAGGGCGGGGGCAAGGTCCTCGTCGACGAGAGCGACCTGTGGCCGAAGGGCCAGTACGTGACGACCCAGCTCATCGTCCGCACCGCGTTCCTCAAGGACCACCCCGACGCCGTGAAGCGGCTCCTCGAGGGCCAGGTGGCGGCGAACGACCTCATCAAGAGCGACCCCGCCAAGGCCCAGAACCTCGTCGGCCAGGGCATCAACGAACGCGACCGGCAAGCCGCTCGCGGCGGACGTGATCGCGGCGTCGTTCAAGAACCTCACCTTCACGAACGACCCGATCGCCACGTCGCTGCGGAAGTCGGCCAAGGACGCCGAGGCGGCAGGCCTGCTGAAGGCCGTCGACCTCAAGGGCATCTACGACCTGAAGCTCCTGAACCAGGTGCTCACCAAGCAAGGAGAGCCGACGGTGAAGTCATGACGACATCACGAGCAGTCGAACGCCCTCGCGTCGACGAGCCGGCTTCGGAGGTCCCCCCGCCCGAAGCCGGCTCCGGCGCGCCCATCATCTTGCGCGGCGCCGGCAAGGTCTACGGCCACGCCGGTGACGCGGTGCCCGCGCTCGACCGAGTCTCGCTGGACGTTCGCGCGCGGCGAGTTCGTCTGCCTGCTCGGCGCGTCCGGCTGCGGCAAGAGCACGCTGCTGAACCTCGTCGCCGGCCTCGACCGCCCCACCTCGGGCACGGTCGAGGTCGCACGGCGCGCACCACGCTCATGTTCCAGGAGGCGGCGCTGTTCCCGTGGCTCACCGTGCAGGGCAACGTCGAGCTCGCGCTCAAGCTCCAGCGGGTGCCGAAGGCGCAACGGCGCAGCCGCGGGTGCGCGAGCTGCTGCAGGTCGTCCACCTCGAGGGGTTCGAGCGCAAGCTCCCGCACGAGCTCTCGGGCGGGATGCGCCAACGGGTGCAGCTGGCGCGCGCGCTGGCGCAGGACGCCGACATCCTGCTGATGGACGAGCCGTTCGGCGCCCTCGACGCGATGACGCGCGACCTCCTGCACGACGAGCTCGAGCGGCTGTGGCAGCGAGCAGGGGCTCACGATCCTGTTCGTCACCCACAACGTCCGCGAGGCCGTCCGCCTCGGCGACCGGGTCGTGCTGCTCTCGAGCCGGCCCGGCCGGGTGGTCGCCGAGTTCCCGGTCGTGATCCCGCGTCCCCGGCGCATCGAGTCGCACCCGGTGGCCGACCTCGCCGCGACATCACGAACGAGCTGCGGGAGGAGGTGCGCCGGCATGGCGACGACTGAGAACGGCGACGCCACCCGGACCGACTTGCTCGACCGCGAGCTGTCCGGTCTCGACGCATCTCGAGACCGCGCTCCCGCCGCGCCGCAGCCGGGCCGCCGCGCATCTGGGCGGCGGCGTGGCCGAAGCTGCTGGCGGTCGCCATCGTGTCTGATCGTCTGGCAGCTCGTCGTGTGGAGCGGCTGGAAGCCCGAGTACGTCCTCCCGGGCCCACGCGCGGTGTGGGACTCGTTCGTCGCGAACTTCAGCACCAACATGGACGCGGCGTGGACGACGCTCGCAGCGCGCGGTTCAAGGGCTTCGCGCTCGCGCTCGTGATCGGCACGATCGTCGGCGCGCTCGTCGCCCGCAACCGCGTCCTGCGGTCCGCGTCGGCTCGCTGATCACCGGGCTGCAGACGATGCCGTCGGTCGCGTGGTTCCCGCTCGCGATCCTGCTGTTCAAGCTGGGCGAGGGCGCGATCTTCTTCGTCGTCGTGCTCGGCGCCGCGCCGTCGATCGCCAACGGGCTCATCGCCGGCATCGACCACATCCAGCCGATCCTGCTCCGGGCCGGGCACGGTGCTCGGCGCTCGGCGCTGGAAGCTGTTCCGTTACGTGATCCTGCCCGCCGCGCTCCCGTCGTTCGTCGGCCGGCCTGAAGCAGGGATGGGCGTTCGCGTGGCGCAGCCTCCTCGCCGGCGAGCTCATCGTCCTCATCCCCGGGCAGTTCTCGCTCGGGCAGCAGCTCGACGCCAACCGTCAGCTCTCCGACTCGGCCGGCGTCATCGCGGTGATGATCGTGATCCTGATCATCGGGATCCTGGTCGACGCGCTCCTGTTCGGGACGGCCGACCGCGCGATCCGCCGCCGCTACGGCCTCGTCGACACGGCGGCCGCGAACTGATCAGGCGGCGGCAGCGAGCCGGGTCTTCGCCTCGCGGATCTCGGGCGCCTCGATCGGCAGCACGTTCAGGAACCGCGTGAGCCCGAACATGGCGGCCCGGACCGACAGCGACGCCGGCTCGAACCAAGGCAGCCCGTACATCCGGCGCGCGAAACGGGGCAGGGACGCGACGGCCGCGCTCGCCGGGAGCACCCACAACGGACGAAGCGGCAACGGCAACGGCGGCGCCATGACCAGCCGCATGCTCTCGCGGGCGCCCGGAGTGAGCTGGAGCCCGTCGACGCCCCGCAGGTACTCGCGCAACTCCCCCAGCGACCGTGGCGCCATCGCCGACGGCAGCCCGAGGAGCTCGGAGACGCGCACCATCTCGTCGACGTACCGGTCGGCGTCCTCGTCGGCGAGCCGGCCGGCGTAGCTGCGGTACGAGAACACGGCCGAATGCACCTCGACGGCGTGGATCCAGAGCAGCAGGTCGGGGTCGTGGGCGGAGTAGGCGCGGCCGGTGACGGCGTCGACGCCGTGCACGCGGTCGTGGATCCGGCGAACCGCCGCGCACGCCGCCTCGGCCGTGCGGGTGTCGCCGTAGGTCGTGTGGAGCACGAAGCGGATGGTGCGGTTCAGGCGGCCCCACGGGTCGGCTTTGTAGTCGCTGTGCTGGACGACTCCGGCCATCGCGCGCGGCTCGAGCGCCTGGACGAGCAGGGCGCGCATCGCGCCGACCAGCATCGACGGGTCCGCGTGGAGCCGCCACGCCACGCTGTCGGGACCGAAGAGCCCGGCGTCCATCACGACGTCACATCGACCCGTCAGTCGCGGGGCGTCTCTTCGATCGTGACGGACTGCATCACGTCGCCGACCTGCGTCTCCTGCGCGACGTCGATCCCGTCGACGACGTACCCGAAGAGGTTGTAGTTCTTCTGCAGCTTCTTGGTGCAGTCGTCGATGCACACGAAGAACTGCGATCCGTTGGTGTCGGGCCCGGCGTTGGCCATCGCCACGGCGCCGAGCGTGTAGTCGCCCCGCACGGGCTCGTCGGCGAACTGGTAGCCGGGACCGCCGCTCCCGGTGCCGTCGGGGTCGCCGCCCTGGATCACGAACTCGGGCACGACACGGTGGAACGTGAGCCCGTCGTAGTAGCCCCGGCGGGCGAGCGAGACGAAGTTGTTGACGCTCTGCGGCGCCATCTGCGGATCGAGCTCCATCACGATCGTGCCCCGGTCGGTGTGAATCGTCGCCCGGTAGATCGCGCCCTCGTCGATCTCGTGCGCGGGGGGTTCGGCCACCGAAGCTCCTCGTCTGGTTTCTCAGGGTGCGGTCGTCGAAGGAACGCTACCCGAGCCCGAGGGCTGCTCGACCGCCATGGCGAGCGCGTTGCGGGCCTGCGTCGCGAACTGGCCGTCCGGAGCGAGCACGAGGTAGCGCTGGAACTCGGAGATGGCTCCGTCCGCCTCGTTGAAGCCGTCGAGGAGCAGCACTCCCCGGTAGTAGTGCGCGTCGGCCTGGTTGGGATCGGCTTGCACCGCGCGATCGAGGAGGCTGCGTGCGCTCGTGACCAGCTGCTTTTGCGCGTCCGGGCTCGGGACCTGACCGGCGACGATGAAGCGCAACCGGCCCGCATTCGCGAGCGCATCGGGGTTCTCGGGCGCGATCTCGACTGCCTTGTCGTACTGCTTGAGCGACCCCACCGTGTCGCCCGTCTCTTCGAGGAACCGGGCGAGCGCGAGGCGCGGCTGCGGGTCGTTGGGGGTCTTGTCCGCCGCCGCTTGCAACCGGGCCTTCCGTTCCCCGCTGCTCGGCGCGGCCTGTTGCGCGTTCCCCGACGACGTCTGCCCGGGGAGGCGGGCGCCGAGCGCGGCAGCCAGGGACACGGCCGCCAGCACCGCGAACGCGACGATGCCGGCGACCACCAGACCGCGGCGCCGCCACGGCACTGCCGGCGGGGCGGCCCGGGCGTCGACGCCATCACGGAGGGCGCGGATGGTGGCGGCGGCGCGGGCCGTGTAGTCGTCGTGCAACTCGGTGTACGACGCGTCGTCGATGTTGCCGGCGGCGCGTTCGGTCTCGAGGTCGTCGAGCGACTTGAGCAGGAAGTCGCGCTCGCGTTCGAGCTCACCCCGGTCGTCGGGATCGAGGCGCGTGCTCATTTCACTCATGGTCGGGCGCGCTGCACCAGCTCGCGATCGGCGTCCGTGGGGTGCAGGTGCGGCTCCCGGCGCCACCGCCGCAGCGCCAGCACGAGGCCGCCCGCTCCGAGCACGAGCGCGGCGGCCGGCAGGCCCCAGACGAGGATCCCGAGCCCGCCGCTCTCGGGCTTGAGCAGGATCGACGGGCCGAACTTGTCGATGTACGCCTGGCGGATCTCGGCGTCGCTCTGACCGGCGGCGACGCGCGTGCGGATGTCGGCCCGGGCGGCGCGGGCGGTCTCGGTCGAGCTCTGGGCGATCGACTGGCTCTCGCAGTCGGGGCAGCGCAGCTCGGAGCTCACCGACTGCACGCGCTGGGCCTGGGACGGCTTGCCGCCGCTGGGCCAGGCGACGATCGCCAGCGTGACCACGACCACCGCCGCCAGCGCGACCCACGCCACGGCGCGACGGCTCACCGCTGTCCCCGCGCCGCTGCCAAGAGCTGCTCGAGGTTGGCCACGCTGGACGGGCCGAAGCGCGTCCCGGAGATCACACCGTCGGGCGAGATCGCGTACGTCTCGGGCTGGCCGCGCGTCCCGAACTCCAGCGCTGCCGCGCCGCCGGGATCGAGCGCCACCGGGTACGGGACGCCTTCGC
The DNA here is from genome assembly GCA_963747195.1 of uncultured Actinomycetes bacterium. Lineage (GTDB taxonomy): Bacteria > Actinomycetota > Acidimicrobiia > IMCC26256 > JACDBD01 > JALZAA01. Next base: position 681,640 of record CAVVDV010000002.1, on the reverse strand, counting down.
TGGCGACGTAGCGGCGGACGGCGTCGTCGGTGTCGTCGCGCACGATGCCGACCATGGCGAAGCCCGGGTCGCCGGCGTGACTGCCGTAGAAGTCGGCCAGCGCCGGGTGCTCCTCCTGGCACGGGATGCACCACGAGTTCCAGAAGTTCACGATCACGACCTTGCCGGCGAGGTCGCTCGTCCGGAGCCGGCCACCGTCGAGCGTCGGGAGGTCGACGGACGGCGCGTTGGCGCCGAGCAGGTGGCTCTTGTTCGCGTCGGCGCGCGGGTCGGTCCCGACCTGGGTCGCGAGGACGACCGCGAACACGGTGACGACGAGCCCGGCGGAGAGCGCGATCCAGCGGGCGCGGTGCTTCACACCGGCACCTTCTCCGGCTCGAGCGTCGGCGGCGCGACCGGGCGCCGGCTCCTCCACCGCTTCGCGTCCGGCGCCGCAGCGACGGCGAGCAGCGCGACCGCGGTACCGATGGCCATGACGCCGCCGCCGACCCACAGCCACAGCACCATCGGGTTGATGGCCACGCCGATGATGACCCGGCCCTGTTCGTTCGGCGACGACACGAGCGTCAAGTAGACGTCCTCGCGCAGGCCGGTCCGCACCGACGGCGTCCCGATGCCCTCCGACGCGTTCGGGAACGTCGAGATCGCCGGCGCGTACGTGCCGAGATCCTCGCCGCCGCGACGGATGCGAACGTCCGCCGTCACGGTGTTCTTCTGCGCCGCTGCGGTGCGTGTGCGAGCCGGTGTACGTGAGCGTGTAGCCGCGCACCGTCGCCGACTGGCCGGCGGCGAGCCGCACCTCGCGCTTGGTCGAGTACGCCGACGACGACGCGATCGCGACCGCGATGATGACCACGCCGACGTGGACGACGAGGCCGCCGTACAGGCGGGCGTTGCCGCGCACCATCCGCACCAGCGCGACCGGCCACGCCTCGGCCGTCGCCCGGCGCCGGCCGCGGACGCCGATGATGTACTGACGCGCGATCCCGGCGACTGCGAACGCGCCGAGCCCGAAGGCGAGCACCTGCGCGAGCTCCCGGGCGCCGAGCGCGACCGCGACGACCATCGCCAGCGCTCCCGCCCATGCGGAGACGAGCAGCCGGTCGCGCAGCACCTCGCGCGGCTTGTCTGCCGCCACGGCAGCGCCGGCGCCACCGCCATCAGGAACAGCAGCGCGATGCCGAGCGGCGTCGTCATGCGGTTGAAGTAGGGCTCGCCCACCGAGAGCTGCTTGTTCTGGAGCGCCTCGGCGATCAGCGGGTACACCGTGCCCAGGAGCACGACGAACGCGAGCGCCGGCGAACAGGAGGTTGTTGGCGAGGAACGCCGATTCGCGCGAGACGGGCGAGTCGATGCGCCCGGGCGTTCGCAGGCGGTCGCCGCGCCAGGCGATGAGCCCGATGCCGGTGGCGGCGACGATCCCGAGGAACACGAGCAGCGTACGGACCGATCGCCGACTGCGTGAACGAGTGGACCGAGTTGAGGATGCCGGACCGGGTGAGGAACGTGCCCGAGGATCGTGAGGCAGAACGTCGCGATCACGAGCGAGAGGTTCCAGACGCGCAGCATGCCCGCGGCGTTCCTGCACGATCACCGAGTGGATGAACGCGGTCGCGGTGAGCCACGGCAGCAACGACGCGTTCTCGACCGGGTCCCAGGCCCAGTACCCGCCCCACCCGAGCACCTCGTAGCTCCACCACGCGCCGAGGATGATGCCGATCGTGAGGAAGCCCCAGGCGACGAGCGTCGCCCGGCGGGTCTCGGCCAGCCAGCCCTCGCCGAAGCGGCCCGTGACGAGCGACGCGATCGCGAACGAGAACGGCACGGTGAAGCCGACGTAGCCCAGGTAGAGCATCGGCGGGTGGAACGCCATCAGCGGATGGTTCTGCAGCAGCGGGTTCGGGCCCCGCCCGTCGGCCGGCACGGTCGCCAGGGTCTTGAACGGGTTCGCGGGGCCGAGCATCAGCACGAAGAAGAACAGCGCGACGACGAGCCCGACGAGCAGCGCCCACACGACGAGCGGGTCGGTCGCGCGGTTGCGGAACTTGTGCGCGGTGAACGCGAGGTAGCCCGCCGAGGACCAGCGTCCAGAGCAGGATCGAGCCCTCGAGCGCGGCCCACAGCCCGGTGATCGTGAAGAGGAGCGGCGTGCGCGCGGGCGTTGTTGTCGGCGACGTACTGGAGCGAGAAGTCGTGCGTGAGCAGCGCCCACTCCATGACCCCCGCCGCGAGCACCGCCGCCGCGAGCACGACGAACACGTACCGGCGTCCGGCCCGGAGGAGCCGGTCGTCGTGGCGGGCCAGCCCGACGGCCAGCGTGCCGACACCCAACAGCGCGCCGCTGGCGCCGAGCGCCAGCGCGAGCACCCCGAGCGTCGCCTTCACGATCTGGGCCCTGGTGGTGTCGACCTTCGGCGGCTTGTACTCGTTGCCGTGCTTGATGAGGATCCGGTCGGAGTCGAACGCCGCGCCCTTGCTCCACCGGCCCTCGCACACGACCGGCGCGCCCGTCCTTGAACAGCCCGGGCGGGTCACCGCTGTGCACGATCGGGATCGTCTTCTTGCCGTCGGTCATCTCGAAGCGGACACCCTTCGCGGTCTCCGCGATCGTGCCCGGCACCACCGCGCCCGCGACCCGCAGGCGGCTTCCCTGCTCACTCGGGCGGTGCGCGACCGCCTCCGACACCGTGCGGAAGAAGACGACGTTCTGCGACAGCGCGACGGCGAGCACGATGATCGCCACGATCGCAGCGCCACAGACGGCGGCGGCGATGATCGCGCGTCGCTTCCTGCGAGAGCTCGCAGGCGTCGCGGGCGTCGGCGGTGGCGCCGGCGGCGCAGTGTCGGTGACGGTCACGGCTCGGGGCTCTCGCCCGGCGGGACCGGCTCCGGTCCGGGGCAACGTGCGCCGGGCCCGGCGCGTGCGCCGCGCGATCGACGCCCAGTACCCGGCGAGCACGACGGCCGTGAGCACCCAACCGGTGACGACGTAGCCGGCGTCGGTCATGGCCGCCTCATCGGGGCGTGCCCGAGTCGACGAGCTCGCCCGGCCCGGCGTCGCCGGACGCGACCCGCTCGGCGATGGCCTGCTCGAGCTCGCGCTCCTCCCGCCCTTCCTCGAGCGCCTCCAGGCGGTACCGCTTGTCGAGGAGGTACACGAAGACGAGCGTGAACGCGAGCACGCCCCAGAACAGGGTGAAGGCCATGCTCCCGTGGATCTGCGCCTTGAGCTCGTCGTTGAAGACGGTCCCCTCCTGGTGCAGCGTGCGCCACCAGTCGACCGAGAAGTGCACGATGGGCACGTCGACGAACGCGATGAGCGCCGCGATCGCGCAGCGGGTGGCCGCGGCCGGGACCGGGGATGCGGCGAAGGGCGAGGTAGCCGACGTAGAGGAAGAAGAGGACCGCGGTGTCACGAGCCGGGCGTCCCACGCCCACCAGATACCCCACACGGGACGGCCCCACAGCGAGCCGAGCACGAGCGTCAGCGCGGTGAACACGACACCGATCTCAGCCGACGCGCCGGCGATGCGATCCCAGACGGGTGAGCGCGTGCGCCGCCACAGGTACAACGCCGAGCCCAGCGCGGTGACCCCGAACGCGAGGTAGGCGAGCCACGCCGCCGGCACGTGCAGGTACATGAGCCGCTGCGCGTCGCGTTGCACGGCGTCGGGAGGCGCGACCCAGAGACCCAGGACGGCGAGGACGGCCAGCGACGCGAGCGCCGACCACCCGACGACCGTGGCGACCCGCCGGTTCAGCAACGCGTCCTCTCTCATGCTTCCTCCAGGAGCGACCCGAAGGCCAGCATCCCGATCGACGTGTACAGCGTTGCGAACAGCGCGAGCAGCGCGACCCACGGCCAGCCGTCGGAGGTGGCGCGGCCGAGCCCCGCCTCCCAGGCCCGGGTGGCGCCAAGCATCACCGGAGCCACCACCGGCAGCAGCAGCAACGGGACGAGCGTCTCGCGCACGCGCAAACCTGCAGCCAGAACGCCGTAGAGGGTACCGGTGGCGGCCACGCCGGCCGTCGCGGCCACCGCCGCCGCCACGAGCAACCCGAGCGAGCGCAGCTCGACGTCGTAGAGGAGGGCGACGCCGGCGCCGAGCGCGACCTCGAGCACCGCCAGCTGCACTGCGATCGCGCCCGCCTTCCCGAGGAACACCGCCGCCGGGTCGAGACCGGAGAGGCGGAGCCCGTCGCGGGCGGCGTTCTCGGTCTCGACCTGGAAGGAGCGCGACACGGCCAGCAGCGCCGCCAGCAGCACCGCCACCCAGAACAGGCCGGGCGCGACGCGAGCCAGCACGCCGCGGCTCGGGGTCGAGCGCGAACGCGAACAGGAGGATGACGATCAGCCCGAACGGCAGCACCTGGTACAGCGTCACGCGCGAGCGGGCCTCGATGCGCAGGTCCTTGCCCGCGACGAGCGTCGCCTCCCGCCAGAGGTTCATCCCGCTCGCACCTCTTCCTCTTCTTCTGTCGTGGCGTCGCTCGTGGGCATCGTGGGCGGTTCGGCAACCCCGAAGTGGGCGACGCCGCCGGCGAGGACGACCTCCCGGCCGGCGAGGGCGCGGGTCCGGTCGAGCTCGTGGGAGGCGAGGATCACGGTGCGCTCCTCGGCGGGCGCGGCCGCCACCACCGCGTCGAGCACGGCGCGGCCGGCGGCGTCGAGGCCGGCGTGCGGCTCGTCGAGGAGCAGCAGCCGCGGGTTGCGCGCCAGAGCCACGGCGAGCGCGAGCCGGCGGCGCTGGCCCGCGGAGAGGCGGCCGTGCGCGACGTCGCGCTGCGCGGTGAGTCCGACGCGCTCGAGGACGGCGTCGGACGCGGCGGCGTCGTTGCCGGTGGCACGCGCCGCGAAGCGGAGGTTCTCGCGCACCGTGAGGTCGTCGTAACAGCCCGTCTCGTGCCCGAGAAGCCCGATGGCGCGTCGCGCGCCACGCCGGTCGATCGACAAGTCGTGCCCGAGGACGACGCCCGTGCCCGAGTGCAGTGGGTGCAGCCCGGCGAGGACACGCAGCAGCGTCGTCTTCCCGGAGCCGTTCGCACCGGAGAGCAGCACGACTTCGCCCGCCTCGACATCGAGGTCGACGCCTGCCAGGGCCGGGAACCGACCCAGGAGGCACACGGCGGAACGCAGGCGAACAACGAGGGGCACGCAAGCCTCCATGGGCTTCACCCCGGGTAGCTGCGTTCAAGGCACGATGAGTGTACGAAGCACCCTCTGACCTGGGCGAACCGTTCTCGGGCCACCAAGCGAGGCAAAAGCCCCGAAGTAGCCTCTCGCCCCGTGCGCACCGTGATCGGGGCGGTCGGCCGAGTCCTCATCATGGTCGGGCTGCTGATCCTCCTGTTCGTCGCTTACCAGTTGTGGGGCACCGGCATCTACGAAGCCCGCGCACAATCCGACCTCAAGAGCCAGTTCAACCGCGACCTGGCCCGTCAGGGGTCGCAGAGCACGACGACGAGCTCGGGCGCAACGCCGACGAGCTCGGGCGCAACGCCGACGACCGCGCCGACCGCTACGACCGCGCCCTGGCGCTCTCTCCGCGCCGGCCGATGGAGACCCGATCGGTGTGATCAAGATCGACAAGATCGGTGTCGACAAGGTGGTGGTGGAGGGCACGTCCGTCCCCGATCTGCGCAAGGGACCCGGCCACTACACCGGGCTCCCCGCTGCCGGGTCAGCTCGGGAACGCCGCGATCGCCGGGCACCGCACGACCTACGGCGCGCCGTTCGGCGACCTCGACCAACTCGCCCGCGGCGACAAGATCTCGGTACGCACGCTCACCGGAACGTGGGACTACGTCCTCGTCGACGACCCGTTCGCGGTGAAGCCCGACCAGACCGAGGTCCTCGACCCGACGATCGACCCGGCCACGGGTCAGCCGCTGGCGACGCTCACGCTCACGACGTGCGAGCCGAAGTACCAGGCGACGGAGCGACTCGTCGTGAAGGCGAAGCTGAGCGACACGAACCAGCAGCAGCCCGTCCCCGCGCCCGACCGGACGAAGCTCGTACTCGGTACCGGCCTCTCCGGCGGTGACGAGTCACGCGCACCGGTGTTCATCTGGGGACTGATCGCGGCGGCGGTCGGCGCGCTGTGGTGGCTCCTCTTCCACCGGTACCCGCGCTGGACCACCTGGTTCGCGGGCGTGATCCCGTTCCTCGTCGTGCTGTTCGTCTTCTACACGTACCTCGAGCGCGTCCTGCCCAACAACTACTGAGGCGCGCCGGCGCGCAGTGGCGCCGGCGCCCGCTACTTCTGACCGGGGAACACGTCGACCTCGGACTCGTGCCACACCGGGTGATCACCCGACGTCTCAACGTTGAAGCCGTAGTCGAATGCCAGGGAGCCGCCGTACGTCGCCCCGAACGCGGTCAGCGCGCCGACGATGATCGACAGGATCATCACGAGCGTCGACGTCGCTTCGTTGTTACCCCACTGCGCGAGTCGGATGATGATGTCGACGATCACGATGCCCGTCACCGTGAGCATGACCGTCATGTGCCAGTTGGCGGTACGACGAGCCTGGTTCCCCGGCTCCGTCGACCTCCACCAGTCCCAGAAGCCCGTCAGCGCCGCCCCGAGCGACACGATCGCGCCGGCGATGATCACGTGCGTGCCGGAGATGAAGAAGTCGCGCCCGACAGTCGAGTCGTTGCCCGCGATCCGGGAGATCACGTCGAACACCGCGACGAGCACGTAGGCGCCCACCGGGACGTCGGTGAGCGGCGGGTGGGACGGCTTCCCCGCCCACCCTCGCAGGCCCTTGAACTGCCTCCCTTTGAACGTGATTCCGGGGCGGATCGAGAACTTGCGCCTCATGGTGGCTCCCTTCCGTCGGCCGGCTCGGGCCGGGACCGGATTCTCACACGCGCGCCGTGGACCTCGCCGGTAGCGTCAGACGGTGACTCGACACGTGCGCCTCCGCGAGTTCCTCGTCGCGGTCGAGGGCCTTGCGCTGTTCCGTCACCTCGTCGAAGGAGACGACGAGACGGCCGAGATGCGCATCGACGAGGTGCGACGCATGGTCGGGTCGGAAGAAGAGTCGACGTTCGGGCTCGGCACCGACGTCCCCGAGCTCGACGCGCGCCGCGGGTACGCGCGCTGGGCGGCGACGTACGACCGCGCCGGCAACCCGTTGATCAGCGTCGAGCAGCCGGTGGTCCGGGCGCTGATCGACGAGCTCCCGGTCGGACGGGCGCTGGACGCCGCTTGCGGGACCGGCCGGCACAGCGCTCATCTGGCCGAGCGCGGCCACGACGTGACCGGAGTCGACGGGTCACCGGAGATGCTGGAACTCGCGCGCTCCCACGTTCCGAACGCTCGCTTCCTCGAAGGCGATCTGCACGCACTCCCGGTCGACGACGGCGAGTTCGATCTCGCGGTGTGCGCGCTCGCGCTCGGCCACATCGAGCTCGTCACTCCGCCCGTTGCCGAGCTCGCCCGCGTCGTGCGCCCGGGCGGGACCATCGTGGTGTCCGACCTCCACCCGGTGATGTCGGTCGCAGGAGGACAGGCGCTCTTCGAGTCGGTTGACGGCAGCCTCGCGTTCGTCCGCGAGCACGTCCACCTTCACAGCGAGTACCTCGACGCGTTCGCGCGCCGCCGGGCTCGAAGTCGTCCGCTGCGTCGAGCCGCGCTTCGGCCCGGACGAGGCCGGCATGCAGGGGATGGCGGCGCAGTTCATCCCGGAAGCGACGCAGGCGGCGTTCGCCGGCCTGCCCGGTGCCCTGATCTGGCAGCTCCGGCGCCGCTAACGGCCCTCGAACCGGGGCGTGCGCTTCTCGGCGAACGCGGCGAGACCCTCCTGGAGGTCTTCGCTGGCGAAGGCGCGGGCCTCGAGCTCCCGCATCTCGGCGAGGGCGGTCGCGTCCACCCCGCCCGCAACGAGGTTGAGCGCCCGCTTGTGGCCCTGGACGGTCAGCGGCGCGAGCTCGGCAATCTCCTCGGCGATCGCGAGCGCGGCCTCGAGCGCGTCGGGGACGCGCCGTTGCACGAGGCCGACCGCGGCGGCTTCGTCGGCGTCGAGCGTGCGCGCCGTGAGGAGCATGTCGCGGGCGGCGCCCTGGCCCACGAGCGTGGCGAGCCGCTGCACGTTCGCCGGGCTCAGGAACACGCCGAGCCGCGCCGCAGGGATGGAGAACGTCGCGGTGAACGCGGCGATGCGGAGGTCACAGGCCACGGCGAGCTGCATGCCGGCGCCGATCGCGGGACCGTTGACGGCCGCCAGCACCGGCGCCGGGTAGTCGACGATCGCGTCGACAAGCCGATCGAACGCAGGCCGGAACGTGTCGCCGCCACCCGGCTCGGACGCGTCCTCGGCCCGCACGACGAGGTCGGCCCCGGCGCAGAACGCCTTGTTGCCGGCGCCGGTGATCACGACCGTCCGCAGGTCGGGTTCACCTTCGAGGTCGGCCGAGCAACTGCGCGCACAGGTCGGCGTTGAGTGCGTTCCTGCGCTCGGGCCGGTCGATCGGTCCGACCCGGTCGCGATCACCGACTGCCCTCCTGCGTCGTCGGACCTCCCAGCGGCGGATCACGCCGGCTGCACGCGTCTAGCTCTCGTCGATGATCGCGATGAGATCGCCCTCTTGCACCACCTGCTCGGGCTCGACGTGGAGCTCGCGCACGACACCGGGGATCTCGGTCACCACGGGGATCTCCATCTTCATGGACTCGAGGATGACGATCTCGTCGCCCTCGGCGACCATCTGCCCCTCTTCCGCCACGACCTGCCACACGTTCGCCGCGATCTCGGCGCGAATCTCAGCCATGGCGCCGCACTGATGCGTGCAGGAGCCCGCTCAGCGAACACCGTGCACGCATCAAGGGGGTCACACGGGCAGGACGCCGTGCTTGCGCCACGGGCGGTCGACGCGCTTGGCGCGGGACACCTGGAGGCCACGCCAGATCGCGTGGCGGGTCTCGGCGGGGTCGATCACGTCGTCGAGCTGCGCGTGCCCGACGGCGATGTACGGGTCGATGTTCTGGCGGATCTCCTCGGCCAGCTCGAGGCGCTTCTGCGTCCGCTCCTCTTCGGGGACGGCTTCGATCGTCTTGCGGTGGATGATGTTGACGGCGCCGTCGGGGCCCATCACCGCGATCTCCGCCGTCGGCCACGCGACGATGAAGTCGGCCTCGTACGCGGTGCCGTTCATCACGAAGTACCCGGCGCCGTAGCTCTTGCGCATCACGACGCTGATCTTCGGGACCGTCGCCTCCGACACGGCGAACAGCATCTTGGCGCCGTGGCGGATGATCCCCTGCTTCTCGACCGCCGAGCCGACGATGAAGCCGGGCACATCGTGGAGGAACACGAGCGGGATCCCGAACGCGTCGCACATCCAGACGAAGCGCGCCACCTTGTCGGCCGCGTTCACGTCGAGCGCGCCGCCGAGCACCATCGGCTGGCTCCCGACGATCCCGACGGGCTGCCCGCCGACGCGAGCGAGACCGGTGACGACGTTCTTCGCCCACTCGGGCTTGATCCAGAGCACGTCGCCGTCGTCGACGACCGCGGTGACCACCCTGCGCATGTCGTACGCCCGCCGAGGCGCGGTCGGCACGATCTCGTACAGCTCCTCGACCCGCCGGTCGACGGGATCGGAGCTCTCCTGCACCGGTGGCGACTCCTGGTTGTGCGAAGGGAAGAAGGAGAGGTATTTGCGGACGATCTCGAGGCACTCCTTGTCGTCGGCCACCTCGAGGTCGGCGACGCCGGAGATCTTCGTGTGCACGGCGGAGCCGCCCATCTCCTCCTCGGTGACGTCCTCCCCCACCGCTGCCTTCACCAGGTGACGCCCGCCGAGCGCCATCGACGAGGTGCCCTTCACCATCGGCACGAAGTCCGCCAGCGCCGGGATGTACGCCGTGCCGGCCGCGCAGTGGCCGAGCATCGCCGCCACCATCGGCACCACGCCGCTCATCGCGACCTGCTCGCGGAACAGCGCGCCCGCGCCTGCGAACGTCGAGCCGCTCGTCGACTGGATGCGCGCGCCGGCCGAGTCGAGCAGCCACACGAACGGGATGCGCTGGCGGATCGACGAGCTCGCGCAGGCGGGCCATCTTGTGCTCGCCCACCTGGCCCATCGAGCCGGCCATCACGGTGAAGTCGTACGCGCCGATTGCCACGGGCCGGCCGTCGATCTCGCCCACGCCGGTGACCACGCCGTCGGCGGCGAGGTAGCGGTCGCCGAGCCCGGCGTCCATGTGGTCGGCGAGCAGCGCGTACTCGACCCACGTGCCCGGGTCGAGCAGGAGGTCGAGTCGCTCCCGCACCGTGAGCTTGCCCAGCGAGTGCTGGCGCTCGACCCGCTCCGGCCCGCCCATCTCGAGGGCGCGGTCGCGGCGCGCCTTGAGGTCGCCGACCAGCGGCCCCCAGTCGTGAACGTCGCCGCCCCCGGTCGCGGTCATCGGCCCGTCCATTTCGGCTCACGCTTCTCGGCGAAGGCGGCGACGCCCTCGGCGGTGTCCTCCGAGGCGCTGGTGATCGTGAGCATCGCCTGGAGGTAGGCGAGGGCGTCGTCGGGATCCATGTCGAGGGTCCGGTAGAAGCTCTCGCGGCCCCACCGCAGGATCAGCGGCGACTTCGACGCCAGCGTCGCGGCGAGCTCGTCGACGGCGGCGTCGAGCTCGTCGACGGGCACGACGCGCGTCACGAAGCCGATGCGCTCGGCCTCGGCGGCGTCGACCCGGCGCCCCGTCATCATGAGCTCGAGCACGCGCTTGGGTGGCATCGACCGCACGAGCGGCACGGTGATCATGTACGGCCACAGGCCGACGTTCGACCTCCGGCGTGCCGAACTGGGCGTCGTCGGCGGCGACCACGAAGTCGCACGCCAGCGCGAGCCCGAAGCCGCCCGCGAGGGCATACCCGCGCACCCGCGCGATCGTCGGCTTCCCCAGGGCCCACATGTCGCGGAACACCTCGGCGAGCACGCCCCGACCCTCGTGCGCGGCCGATGCCCCGTCCGCGATCCCGCCGCTGCCGAGGTCGGCGCCGGCGCAGAAGGCCTTCTCCCCCGCGCCCGTGAGGACGAGCACCCGCACCGCGTCGTCGGCCTTCGCCGCCGCGACCGATTCCCGCAGCCCCTCCATCACGCCGAACGACATCGCGTTCCGCCGCTCCGGTCGGTCGATCGTCACTCGCGCGACCGACCCCACGACCTCGTAGCGAACGTCGCTCATGCGAGCATCGTAGGGAGTCGGGACCCTCCGTTGTACGGTGGCGCGGCGTGATCACCATCGCCATCGTCGGTGGCGTCGCTCTCGTCGTCGTCCTCGTCACCCGGGGCAGTTTCAGCCAGCTGTTCCGGCTCCCGATCCAGTCGATCTGGATGGTGCTCGTCGCGCTCGCCATCCAGATCCTGCTCGCCTTCGTCGACATCCCCGCCAACCGGCTGGACGATCTCGGGTTCGGGCTCGTCATGGCCTCGTACGCGTTCCTGCTCGCGTTCTGCTTCGTCAACCTCCGGATCTCGTGGATGTGGATCATCGGCTTGGGCATCGCGCTGAATGCGCTCGTCATCGGGCTCAACCAGGGGATGCCCACTCGCGACAACGAGGTGACGACCCGCTCGGGCCGGACCATCGAGGAGCCCATCGAGCGCACCGCCAAGCATCGCCCCGAGAGCGGCGACGACCTGCTCCCGTTCCTCGGCGACCGATTGCAGGTGCCCTATCCCGTCGACGAGGTGATCTCGATCGGCGACGTCGTGATCGGCCTCGGCATCATCCTCGTCTGCTACCAGGGCAGCCGTGTACGCCGCCGCCGGTCCTCGAGCTCTCGATCGGAGCGGACGGCACGCATCGCCGAGCGCATGCGGCAGCGCGAGCGGGAGCAGGACAGGGAGCCCGAGCGGGAGCGGGAGCGGGAGCGCGAGCCGGAGCGTGAGCCGGCGCCGCAACCGGCGGCCCAGCTCGAGCCGTTGCCACCGGTGCCGCCCGTCGCACCACCCAACGTGAAGGAAACGCACGTGTTGTCCCACGACTCGGCCGACGACACGCTGGGCGTCGAGCTCGACCAGGTCTACGCGCGACTGGCGGGGGACGAGCACGGCCCCGACGTGTTGCCGAAGCCCGACGAGGACGAGTCGCGCGTGGACCCTGAGCCGGGCCGGATGCGACGGCCCGGGCGACCGGTATCGTCCGGTCGATGGCGCGCACGGCGGTGTTGCTCTCGTACCGGCTCGGGGGCACCGACGGCGTGTCCGTGGAAGCGGGCAAGTGGGAATGGGCTCTGCACACCCTCGGGTTCGCGACGCGGCGGGTCGCAGGCCAGCTCTGTGACCGGCCCCGTCCCGACGACGTTGCGCTTCCGGGCATCGCCATCGACGCGCCGGGCGGCGCGGCGGACGCCCACCAGGTCGCGATGGCGTTGGACGGCGCAGACCTGGTCGTCGCCGAGAACATCTGCTCGCTCCCGATCAACCCGCACGCGTCCTACGCGGCGTCCGACGCTCTCGCGCACCATCCGGGTCGCGTCGTCTTCCACCACCACGACCTGCCCTGGCAGCGGGCCGAGCTCGCAGCCATCCGCGGCCTCCCGCCCGACCTCCCCGGCGCGCTCCACGTCGTCGTGAACGACCGCTCGCGCGACGAGCTGGCGGCGCGTGGCATCACAGCCCACACGATCCACAACACGTTCGACTTCGACGCACCCACCGGCGATCGTGACGCCGCCCGCGCCGAGCTCGGGTTCGCGGCCGACGAGCTCGTCGTGCTGCAGCCCACCCGCGCCATCCCGCGCAAGAACGTGCCCGGCGGTTTGCGATTCGCCGAGGCGCTCGCCGGCTTCGTCCCCGACCGGCCCGTCGTGTACTGGCTCACCGGACCGGCCGAGGACGGCTACGACCGCGAGCTGGCGCAGGCCATGGCGACGACGACGCTCCGCGTGGTCCACGGTCGCGCCGCTCGCACGGTGGACGCCTACGCAGCCGCCGACGTCGTCGTGTTCCCCTCGACCTGGGAGGGCTTCGGCAACCCCGTGATCGAGTCGGTCGTCGCCCGCCGCCCCCTCGCCGTCAACCGCTACCCCGTGCTCGACGAGATCCTCGCCGGCGTGCGCGTCTTCAGCGTGGACGACGCCGGCGAGGTGGCGGCCTGGCTGCGAGCCCCCGACCACGCCCTGCTCGAAGCCAATCGCGAGCTCGCCCGGCGCGACTTCTCGCTCGCCGACCTGCCGGACCGCCTCGACGCCGCCTTCGCGGCGAACGGCTGGACATCGTGGTGAGCGAGCCCGAGCCCGACCCCGTCCTCGCCCGCCGGGCCCGGATCGCCCGCGTCGTTCGCTACGGCCAGCGGGCCGGGTACGCGGCGCTGATCGTGGCCGTCGTGAGCTTCGTCGTCGCCGCCGCCACCGACTTCCCCGCCGCGGCCGTGGACCTGTCGATCGCGGCCCTCGTCGCCGCCATCGTGATCCTGCCCGTCCCGATCGTGCTCGGATACGGCGTCCGTGCCGCGGAGCGGGACGAACGTCAAGAGCGATACCGTTGACCGACCGGTCAAGACGAGCGAAGAAGAGGAAGCGGGGAACGACGATGACCAGGGCCGCCGTCTGCAACGCCATCGACACACCACTCGAGATCGTCGACCTCGAGCTCCAGGCGCCGAAGGCGAATGAGGTCAAGGTGCGGCTCGGTGCATCCGGCGTGTGCCACTCGGACCTCTCCGTGCGCAACGGCACGCTCCTCGCGCCGCTGCCGGCGGTGCTCGGCCACGAAGGGGCGGGCGTGATCGAGGAAGTCGGCGAAGGCGTCGAGCATCTCCAGCCCGGCGACCACGTCGTGATCTCGTGGATCCCCCAGTGCCGCGACTGCTACTTCTGCGAAGGCGGACAGGGCCACCTGTGTGACGTCGGCCTCCCGACCATCGCCACCGGCTCGCTGCTCGACGGGACCCCCCGCTTCCAGCGCGACGGCCAGCCCGTGCTCCAGATGTCGGCCAGCGGGACGTTCACGGAGTCGACCGTCGTTCCCGCCATCGAGCGCGGTGAAGATCGACAAGGACATCCCGCTGACGGCGGCGGCACTGATCGGCTGCGGCGTCCTCACCGGCTTCGGCGCCGCCCGGAACACCGCCGACATCCGAGAGGGCGACACAGTCGCGGTGATCGGCTGCGGCGGGGTCGGCCTCAACGTGATCCAAGGCGCCAAGCACTCGGGCGCCGAGCGAATCATCGCCATCGACATGGTCGACGGCAAGCTCCAGACGGCCGGGAAGTTCGGGGCCACGGACCTCGTGAACGCGCGCGATGACGACAGCATCGCCAAGGTCATGGAGCTCACCGGACAGCGCGGTGCCGACGTCGCGTTCGAGGTCATCGGGCTCCAGGCGACGATCGACCAGGCGTTCACCATGACGCGCCGCGGAGGTCAGACGGTGCTCGTGGGCGTGCCCGCGATGGACGTGATGATGACGGTGCCCGTCGGGCTGGGGCTGATCTTCTCGGAGAAGCAGATCCGAGGCTGCCTCTACGGGTCCTCGAACGTGCACCACGACATCCCGATGCTCGCCAACCTCTACACCGAGGGAAAGCTGATGCTCGACGAGCTGGTCTCCCACGAGATCGCGCTCGACGGCGTCAACACCGCCATGGACGAGATGAGCTCGGGTGAGGTCACCCGCTCGGTGATCGTGTTCAACTAGGCGGCCAACACCACGCGGCCGGCACCAGCGTCCGCGCTACGACGCGCTAGCCCTTCGCGTAGTTGCCGGCACCGAACCAGTCGACGACGACGACCGGCTCGTCGCCCACCACCCACGCGTCGTGGCCGCTCGGCAGCGACGTCACGTCGCCGGGCCCGGCGATGAACTCGGTGCCGTCGTCCATCCGGATCGCGAGCTGGCCGGCTTCGTGGTACTGGAAGTGGGGCGCTTCGCAGCTCGACGTCTTGGCGATGGGCTTGACGTCGTTCGACCATCGCCACCCCGGCTCGAGGATGAGGCGTCCCACCTCGCCGTCGGCCGTGGCCACGATCTCTGCCCGACCGTTCGGGAACTCGCGGGTCTCGTCCGGCGTCTGGAAGCTCCGGTGCTCGGTTTCCTGCATCTCGATCGCTCCTCCCCTTGCTGGCCCTTGCTGGCGCTCAGCAGCGCTCACCAGTATGCTTACTAACTAATAAGTAAGTCGTCAAGACGTCAGCTCCGCGGCGGAGGATGGGGCCCATGGCGCGGGCACGACAGCGGGGCGAGATCGACACCGCAGCGGAGATCCTCGACGTCGCCGAGCGGCTGGTACAGGTACGGGGGTTCAACGGGTTCAGCTACGCCGACGTCGCATCGGAACTGAAGATCACGACCGCCGCGCTGCACTACCACTTCGCCGGCAAGGCTGAGCTCGGAGAAGCGCTCATCGAGCGCTACGCCGCCCGGTTCGTCGAAGCGCTCGACGAGATCGATCAGGAAGGCGCCGATCCCGCGCAGAAGCTCCGCGCATACACGAATCTCTATCTCGACGTGCTCCACGACCGCCGGATGTGCCTGTGCGGCATGCTCGCAGCCGATTACGAGACGCTCCCGAAGCCGATGCGAAACGCCGTCGTCCGCTTCTTCGACGACAACGAGGCGTGGGTCGGCGGTGTGCTCGAGCAAGGTCGAACGGAAGGCACGCTGCATTTCACGGGGTCGGCCGGTGACGCGGCGCAGATGATCGTGAGCGGCCTGGAAGGGGCCATGCTCGTCGCCCGTCCGTACGGCGACACGAATCGTTTCCAAGCCGCGGCGAGTCGCTTGCTCGCAGGCGTCACAGACACGACTCGCGGACGGCGTCAGAAGCCCGCTTCGCTCGCTTGACCCGGCCGTCCTAGTCTCGACGCGGGGACGGCGGCTTCGCCGACCGTCACCGCAAAGCCGGAGCTTGCGACGGCGACAGGAGAAAGATGCAGTACCGCCGGTTCGGAAACAGCGAGCTCGTCGTCTCGGACGTCGGGTTCGGCGCATGGACGATCGCGACGGACTGGTGGGGCAAGGTCGACGACAAGGCCGGCCTCGTGCACGCCGCCCTCGACGCCGGCGTGACGTTCTTCGACACCGCGCCGGTCTACGGAGAAGACGGGTTCGGCGAGACGATCCTGGCCGAGATCCTCGGACGCCGCGACGACGTGGTCGTCACCACGAAGGTCGGCTACGACATCGACGCGCCCCGCATCGCGCCCGGGCACTCGGAGCGCCCGCAGGACTGGCGACCGGAGTCGGTGCGCTCGCAGGTCGAAGCCTCCCTGCGCCGGCTCGGTCGCGACCACATCGACCTGCTGCAACTCCACAACGTCCGCATCGAGCCCGTCCGCGACGACGCGTTGTGGGACGAGCTGGTGCGGCTGCAGGCCGAGGGCAAGGTCCGCGAGCTCGGCGTGGCGCTCGGACCGGCGATCGGGTGGGTCGACGAAGGGCTGGAGGCCCTGCAGAACCGGCCGATCGTCTCGCTGCAAACGGTGTTCAACCTGCTCGAGCAGGAGCCCGGACGTACGTTCGCGGCCGAGTCGGCCGTGACCGAGGGGCGCGTCGGCTTGATCGCCCGCGTGCCGCACGCATCCGACGTGCTCTCGGGCAAGATCACGCGCGACACCGCGTTCGAGGGCGATGACCACCGCGCCCACCGCAAGCGCGAGAACCTCCTCGACCTCTTCGACAAGGCCGACGCGCTCGGTTTCCTGCACGGCGCCGAGACCGGCCGCACCATCGGCCAGGCCGCCGTGGCCGGCATCCTCGCCATCGACGGCTTCACCAGCCGTGCTGCCCACGTGCGTGACCGCCGACGAGGTACGCGAGTACGCCACCGCGTCGGACCTTCCCCTGAGCACTGACGAGAGGGCCGCCGTCGACGCGCAGTGGCGCGACAACTTCGGTGTCACCGACCGCTACGAGATGCCCCTGAAGAGCAGCGGCTGACTTACCGGCCGGTAACATGACGCCGATGGCGATGCGACTCCCGGCCGAGCAGCGCCGGCGACAACTCCTCGACGTCGCGTGCGACGTGTTCGCGACCAGCGGCTTCTCCGCGACGGCCATGGACGACATCGCTGCCGCGGCCGGCGTCACCAAGCCCGTGCTCTACCAGCACTTCCCGTCGAAGCGGGCGCTGTTCGTCGAGCTCTCGCCGACGTCGGTCGACAGCTCCTGGATGAGCTGACCGAGGCGACCAGCCGGGCCAACACCGGCCGGGAGCGCGTCGAGGTGGGCTTCAGCGCCTACTTCCGGTTCGTCACCAACAACCGAGCTGCGTTCCGGCTGTTGTTCGGCGCGTCGGCTCGCAACGACCCGGAGTTCGCCCGCATCGTCGACGAGGTCCTGCACGACGCCGCCGACGCCATCAGCCAGCTGATCGAGATCGAAGGCACCGCCGAGCACCGCCGGGTGCTGGCGCACGCTCTCGTCGGCGTGGCCGAGGCGACGAGCCGTCACGCGCTCACCGACCCGGACGCGTCACACGATTCCGACGAGCTGGCGGCGTGGATCTCGGAGCTGGCGTGGTTCGGCCTGCGCGGCATCCGCCCCGAGGACCGCCCCAAGCTCGCCTGACCGGCTACCGCGCCCGCAGGAGCGCCCCGGGCCGGGCGCCGGTGTCCTCGCCGTTGCGCAGCACGACCTCACCGCTCACGATCGTCGCGTCGTATCCCTCGGCGCGTTGCAGCAGCCGGCGGGCGCCGCCGGGCAGGTCGTAGTGCATCTCCGGGCGGCGCAGCACGAGCGCGTCGAGGTCGATCACGTTGAGGTCGGCCTTCTTGCCGGGCGTGATCTCACCGCGGTCGCCGAGCCCGTACAGGGAGGCGGTGTCGCTCGTCATCTTGCGGACCACGAGCTCGAGCGGAAGCCGTTCGCCGCGGCTGCGGTCGCGCACCCAGTGCGTCAGCATGTACGTCGCGATGCTGGCGTCGCAGATGGCGCCGCAGTGCGCGCCGCCGTCGCCGAGCCCGAGCGCGGTCATCGGGTTCTCGACCATCTCGCGGATCGGGTCGTGCGTGAAACGGCTGTAGCCGAGCAGCGGCCGCAGCAGGAGCTCGCGGCCGTCGTGCGCGAGCAGCAGGTCGTAGAGAAGGTCGGTCGGATCGCGCCCGTCGCGCTCGGCACGCGCCGCGATGCTCTCGCCCGGCGCGGGCTCGTAGTCGGGCGGGTCGCCGATCGGGAAGATCCGGTCGAGCCCGAGACCGATGAACGCCATGACGTCGTCGGGTTGCGGGGACTCGGCGAGGATCGCGGCGCGCACCGCAGGATCGCGGAGGCGCGCCACCTTCTCGTCGAGCGGCAGGCCGTCGATCGCCTGGAAGCTCGGCCGGTCGCGCAGCGGATGGAACGTCTGCAAGCCCGAGCAGCAGGCCGAGCGGGCGACCCGCGACCTGCGGCCGGATCGGGACGCCGCGGTCGTGGACCTCGAGGGCGAGGTCGAGCATCCGCTTCCACTGGTCGGGATCCTGGTCGTGCTGGATCATCGCGAACGTCACGGGCCGGTCGATCTCCGCCGCGAGTCGCCGCATCCAGTCCATCTCGCGGTCGGCGGCGTCGAGGTCCTCGCCGAGCACGCCGGCCGGCGCGAGCTCGAACACGCCCGCGCCGACCTCGCCGAGAGCGCGTCCCAGCGCGAACAGCTCGTCCTCGGCCGCGAACGTCCCGGGCACGGGCTCGCCGTCGATGGCGCGGTGGGCGATGGTGCGCGACGTCGAGAAGCCGAGCGCGCCCGCTTCGATGCCTTCGCGCACGATCGCGGCCATCGCCGCGATGTCGTCGGACGTGGCGGGCTCGTTGCGCGACCCGCGCTCCCCCATGACGTAGCCGCGCACGGCGCCGTGCGGGACCTGCGTGCCGACGTCGAGCGCGAGCGGCTGCTCGTCGAGGGAGTCGAGGTACTCGGGGAACGTCTCCCAGCCCCAGCGGATGCCGGCGGAGAGCGCGGCGCCGGGAATGTCCTCCACGCCCTCCATCAGCCCGATGAGCCAGTCGTGCTTGTCGGGTCGGGCCGGCGCGAAGCCGACGCCGCAGTTGCCCATGACGATCGTCGTGACGCCGTGCCACGACGACGGCGTGAGCAGCGGGTCCCACGTGACCTGGCCGTCGTAGTGCGTGTGCACGTCGACGAACCCGGGCGTGACGAGCATGCCGGTGGCGTCGATCACCTCGGCGGCCGTCGCCGTCGACGCGGCCGACCTGCGTGATGCGCCCGCCGTCGACCGCGACGTCGGCGGCGACGGCCGGCTCGCCCGTGCCGTCGACGACCGTGCCGCCCCGGACGATCAGGTCATGCATCGGCTTCTCCCTACCTGCTCGCCGTGTGGGCTATCTTGCCCCAAGACGAGAACGTGTTCCAGTTTTCTGCCGGCCCCCCGGAGGTCCCCCATGACGACCATGACCCTGGAGGACGTGAACCTCGCCGACCCCGGCAACTTCGTCGCCTCCGTCCCCCACGAGATGTTCGCCCTGCTGCGACGCGAGGCGCCGGTGTGGTTCCACCCCTCGACGGACGACACCGAGGGCTTCTGGTGCATCGTCAAGTACGCCGACCTCGTCGACCTGAGCCGCGACTACCCGCACGCGTCGTCGGAGCTGGGCGGGATCACGCTCAACGACATGACGAACGAGGACCTCGAGCTCCAGCGTCAGATGATGCTGATGATGGACCCGCCGAAGCACACGAAGCTGCGGCTGCTCGTCAACAAGGGCTTCACCCCGCGCATGATCGGCCGGCTCGACGAGCGCATCCGCGAGACCACCAAGGGGATCGTCGACGAGGTCGCGGCGCGCGGGGAGTCCGACTTCGTGGTCGACATGGCGGCGGAGCTGCCACTCCAGGTGATCGCGGACATGATGGGCGTCCCGCAGTCGGACCGCCACAAGATCTTCGAGTGGAGCAACCGCCTCATCGGTTCGGAGGACCCGGAGTACAACGTCTCGCGCGAAGAGGCGATCGGCGCCGCCACCGAGATGTTCATGTACTCGACCGAGCTCGCCGAGTCGAAGCGCGCCAACCCGGGCGACGACATCATCAGCACGCTGCTGCAGGCCGAGGTCGAGGGGAACCGGCTGACCGACGCCGAGTTCAACCTGTTCTTCCAGCTGCTCGCGGTGGCCGGCAACGAGACGACGCGCAACCTCATCTCGAACGGGATGCACTTCCTCTTCGAACACCCCGACCAGCGGGCGAAGCTCGCCGCCGACCGTTCGCTGCTCCCGGGCGCGATCGACGAGATGCTGCGCTACGCGTCGCCGGTCATGTACATGCGCCGCACGGCGCCGGAGGACTTCGAGCTGCGCGGGCAGACGATCCACGCCGGCGACAAGATCGCACTCTGGTACATCTCGGCGAACCGCGACGAAGAGGTGTTCGACGACCCGAACAGCTTCGACATCACGCGCACGCCGAACGACTACGTCGCCTTCGGCGGCGGCGGCCCGCACTTCTGCCTCGGCGCCAACCTGGCCAAGCTCGAGATCCGGACGATGTTCGAGGAGGTCCTCGACCGGCTGCCCGACATCGAGCTCGCCGGCGACGTCCAGCGCCTCCGCTCCAACTTCATCAACGGCATCAAGCACATGCCGGTGCAGTTCTCGCCGGCCAGGTAGCCGGCGCCGGGCTCAGCCGCTCGAGGCCCGCAAGCTCGAGCCGAGGACGCTGTCGTCCCGACCCCGGATCGCGCTGAGCGTCCGCTTGACCACGGTGAGACACTGTGGATAACTCCCGAGGGAGCCCTTCTCCGCCTCATAACGGGACTCCTGGACGGGAGGAAATGGGAGGCGGGAGAGACAGGCAACACGACCGGATCTCCCGTCTCCCGCGTCGCGCCTTACCCGTGCGAGCGGCGGCGGCTGCGGGCGGTCAGGGCGCGCGGCTGCCAGGGGTCGGCGCCCGAGATGCTCGTGCCGGGGGGCACGATCTCGTCGATGCGGTCGAGCACGTCGGCGTCGAGCCGCACGTCAGCGCCCGCGAGCAGGTCGTCGAGCTGCTCCATGGTGCGCGGTCCGATGATCGCCGAGGTCACCGCCGGGTGCTCGAGCACGAACGCGATCGCCAGGTGCGTGATCGTGATGCCGGCATCGGCAGTCACCTTCAGCAGCTCCTCCACCACGTCGACGCGCTGCTCGTGCACCGCTCCGCTGGCGCTCGTCCTCGAACTGACCACCGAAGCGGCGCGCCATGCGGGAGTCGGGCGGGAGCTCGGCGCCCTTGCGGTAGCGGCCGGCGAGGTAGCCGCCGGCGAGCGGGCTCCACGGGATCACGCCCATCCCGTACCGCTGGCAGGTCGGCAGCACCGACCGCTCGACCTCGCGCACGAGGATCGAGTACGGCGGCTGCTCACACCGGAACCGCTCGCGGCCGCGACGCTCGGCGACCCACTGCGCCTCCACGATGTACTCAGCGGGGAACGTCGACGACCCCGCGTACCGGATCTTCCCCTGGTGCACGAGGTCGCTCAGCGCGCCGAGCGTGTCGTCGACGTCGGCCGCCTCGTCGGGCCGGTGCACCTGGTAGAGGTCGATCCAGTCGGTGCCGAGCCGGCGCAGGCTGTTCTCGACCTCGCGCAGGATCCACCGGCGCGAGTTGCCCCACATGTTCGGATCGCGGCCCATCGGCGCGTGCACCTTCGTCGCGAGCACGACGTCGTCGCGCCGCCCCGCGATCGCCTTGCCGACGATCTCCTCCGACTCACCCTGCGAGTAGACGTCGGCGGTGTCGATGAAGTTCACGCCGGCGTCGAGCGCGCGGTGCACGATGCGGACGCACTCGTCGTGGTCGGGATTGCCCATCTTGCCGAACATCATCGCCCCGAGGCAGTGCTCGCTCACCTGGACGCCGGTGCTGCCGAGGTTGTGCATCTTCATGGCTGTCCCCTTTGTCGCCGTCGCAAGCTCCGGCTTTGCGGCGACGGTCGGCAAAGCCACCGTCACCGCGTCCGCGTCGCGTCGCCGCGGAGCCTATGCCTCGTTCAGAGATGCAGATCCCAGCGGGACATGGGTGGGAACTCGCCGGCGACGACGGCGTCGTAGCGCTCGCGCAGCATGCCCGCGGTGGCGTCGCTCGTCGTGATGAAGAACCGTCCGCTGCGGACGGCGTCGAACACGAGGCCGGCCACGTCGTCCGGCGGCCGTCCCGAGCTCGACGTCAGGTCCCGCAACGCCTGCTCGACGAGGTGGGCGTCCGGCGCCTGCGCCTCGCCGGGCGGCTCGTCGGGTCGGTTGCGGGTCGAGTAGGCGATCTTCGTGTCGACGATCCCGGGCACGAGCACCGCCACACCGATCGGCGCGCCTTGAGCCTGCAGGTCGTGCGCAAGGCACTCGGTGAGCGCGAGCACGGCGAACTTGCTGGCGATGTACGGCGCCGAATACGCGCCTGTGATCAATCCCGCCACCGACGACGTGTTGACGATGTAGCCCTCGTCGCCGCTTTCGAGCATGCGGGGGACGAACGCACGGATGCCGTGCAGCACGCCCCAGAAGTTGACGCCCATCACCCATTCCCAGTCGGCGAGCTCGCGCTGCCAGGTGATCCCGCCCTGGAAGACGCCGGCGTTGTTGCACAGCAGGTGGACGGCGCCGAAGCGCTCGTACGCGAGGGCGGCGAGGGCGTCGACCTGCTCGGGACGGGACACGTCGGTGGGCGCCACGACGACCTCGGCGCCGGCCGTCTCGACCTCGGCCGCGGCCTCCTCGAGCGCGCTGGCCTCGACGTCGGCGATCACGACGCGCATGCCCTCGCCGGCGGCGCGCCGGGCGAGCGCGCGGCCGATCCCGCTCCCCGCGCCCGTGACCACCGCGACCCGACCCTCGAATCGCTCCATGGCTACGGAGGAGTGCCGCGGTAGACGTAGCCGTCGCTGATCGGCTTGCGCTCGGCGTAGAACGGCGTGAGCGCGGCCTCGACCTCGTCGGGAGTCCAGCGCTCGCCGACGTCGAAGTGCCGGTCGACGCCGGGGCCCTGGACGACGTCGATCATGCGCCCGTACACGACGAACACCTGGCCCGAGACGTTGGCGGCGGCCGGTGACGCCAGGTAGGCGACGAGCGGCGACACGTTCTCGGGCGCGAACTGATCGAAGTCGGGGTCGGCATCTTCGAAGCCCGGGAGCGTCTCGGTCATGCGCGTGCGCGCTCGGGGCGCGATCGCGTTGGCGGTCACGCCGTAACGACCCATGCTGTTCGCCGTGGCGAGCGTCAGCGCGATGATCCCGGCCTTGGCCGCCGCGTAGTTGGGCTGACCGGGCGACCCGAACAAGCCGGCCTCCGACGACGTGTTCACGACCCGCCCGTACACCGGCGCCTCCGCAGCCTTCGACCGTTCGCGCCAGTACGCGGACGCGTGGCGCGACATGCAGAAGTGCCCCTTGAGATGGACGCGAATGACGAGGTCGAAGTCCTCCTCGCTCATGTTGAAGAGCATCCGGTCCCGCAGGAAGCCGGCGTTGTTCACCAGGATGTCGAGCTGCCCGAACCGGTCGACCGCCGTCTGCACGAGGCGGAGCGAGTCGTCCCAGTCGGCGACGTCGCCGTGGTCGGCCACCGCTTCGCCGCCGGCGGTCGTGATCTCGTCCACCACGGCGTCGGCAGGGCTCTTCTCCTCTTCTCCCTGCAGGGTGCGGCCGTAGTCGTTCACGACGACGCGGGCTCCGAGGCGGGCCAGCTCGAGGGCCTCGGCCCGCCCCAGCCCGCGTCCGGCCCCGGTGACGATCGCGACCTTGCCGTCCATCCCTTCGAGCACCAGCTCCCCCGTCCTCCGCCGAAAAGTGGAATACGTTCTACTCCGTGACCGAGCCGAGAGTCGCCTTCGTGACCGGCGCCAGCCGGGGGATCGGCAAGGCCGCCGCCATCGCGCTCGCCGAAGCCGGGCTCGACGTCGTGATCACCGGCCGCACCGTCCGGGAGGGCGACGGCGTCGACGACTCCGACGGGGCCGGCCGCTCGATCCCCGGCAGCCTGGAGACGACCGCGAAGGCGATCGAGGCGACGGGCCGGCGCGCGCTGCCGGTCGTCATGGACCTGCACGACCGGTCGACGCTCGGCGCCGCCGTGCAGCGCGCGCTCGACGAGTGGGGCCGCATCGACGTCCTCGTGAACAACGCCATCGACACCGGCCCGGGCGACATGACGCGCTTCGAGGACACGCCCATCGAGCTGCTCGAGGCCAAGCTGGCCGCCAACGTCGTCTCGCAGATCGTGCTCATCAAGTCGGCGCTCCCCGGCATGCTCGAGCGCGGCGACGGCACGATCGTCAACGTCACGTCGGCGGTCGCGGTCATCGACCCGCAGGCACCGGTCGGCGAGGGCGGGTGGGGCGCGATGTACGCGATGTCGAAGGGCGCGTTCCACAAGCTGGCCGGGATCCTCGCCGTCGAGGTCGGCGATCGCGGGATCCGCAGCTTCAACCTCGAGCCGGGGTTCGTCATCACCGAGCGGATGGAGGTGAACGCCGGCGCCCTCGGGCTCGCGGGCCGCTACCAGGGCGCGCCGCCCTCCGTTCCGGGCTGTCGTCATCGCGTGGCTGGGCACGTCGCCCGACGCGGCCGAGCTCAACGGCACCACGATCTCGGCCCAGCGCTTCGCGCTCGAGCGGAGCCTCCACCCCGACTGGCGGGACGGCAAAGGCGACGGGAACTAGAGCTCGTGACGATCGGAGCCGGCATGCACATCGACGATCTGGTCCTGATCAGCGTCGACGACCACGTCGTCGAGCCTGCGGGCCTGTTCGAACGCCACCTCCCCGAGCGCTGGCGCGAGCCGTGCGCCCCGCGTCGTCCGGGCCCCGAACGGCGCCGACGTGTGGATGTGGGGCGACCAGCGCGGCGCCAACTTCGGGCTGAACGCGGTGGCCGGCCGCCCGCCCGAGGAGTACGGCATGAACCCCATGTCGTTCGGGGAGATGCGCGACGGCTGCTACGAGATCGACGCCCGCGTGCGCGACATGAACGTGAACGGCGTGCTCGGCTCGATGTGCTTCCCGTCGTTCCCCGGCTTCGGCGGGCGCATGCTCCACGCCGGCGGCGCCGCCGGCGAAGAGAGCGCGCTGCCCGTGCTGCAGGCGTACAACGACTGGCACGTCGACGAGTGGTGCGGCACGCACCCGGGCCGGTTCATCCCGCTCGCGATCCCGCCGGTGTGGGACCAGGACGCGATGGTCGCCGAGGTCCGGCGCATGGCGGCGAAGGGCTGTCACGCGTTCACGTTCTCGGAGAACCCGGAGAAGACGGGCTTTCCGAGCTTGCACAACGAGTGGTGGGACCCGTTCTGGGCCGCGTGCGCGGACGAGGGCACGATGGTCTGCTTCCACATCGGCTCGTCGTCGGAGATCCCGATCACGTCGGTCGAGTCGCCGGTCGACGTCACGCTCACGCTCATGCCCGTGAACATCGTGCAGGTCGCCGCCGACATCATCTGGTCGGACTTCCTGCGCCGTACCCGAGCCTGAAGGTCTGTCTCTCGGAGGGCGGCATCGGCTGGGTGCCGTACTTCCTCGAGCGCGTCGACCGCACGTACCAGCAGCAGCACCGGTGGACGGGACAGGACTTCGGCGGGAAGCTCCCGAGCGACGTGTTCCGCGAGCACATCGTCACGTGCTTCGTGCAGGACCGCATCGGCATCGAGCTGCGGCACGAGGTCGGGATCGACACGATCACGTGGGAGGTCGACTACCCGCACTCCGACTCGACGTGGCCGCACTCCCCCGAGGCGTTCGCCGAGCAGCTCGACGGCGTCCCGACGACGAGGTGCGCATGATCGGGAGCGAGAACGCGATGCGCCACTTCCGGTTCGACCCGTTCGCCCACCGGCCGCCCGAGCGGTGCACGGTGGGCGCGCTGCGCGCCGAGGCGTCCGGCGTCGATACGACGGAGCGCAGCGCGGGAACGCCGCAGCCGCGGCCGGAGCGCCCGGTGCGCATCTCCGACATCGCCGCCATGAGCGGGGCCGCCCGCTAGGCGCCACACCCGTTCGGTCGAGACCGAGCTCGGCCGCATGAGGCAACTCCGCGGAGCTCGGCTGTCGGTCCGGGGGATTCCTGGGTCAGACGAGGTTCAGCGAGATGTACATCTCGTCGGCCCGGCGGCTGCGGCCCGGTCGCGGTCGGCCAGCACGGCGGTCGTAAGGCCTCTCGATGACCCCCGGTCCGGTTCACCATCGGCGATGGTGTTCGGGTCACCGTGCCGGTGCGACGCGGCGTCCGGTACGGCTGCTTCGATGCGGGCGTTGGCATCGTTCATGGCGGTGAGCAGCTCCGTGCTCGGCCGCTCCCGGTCCAGTCCGTAGGCGTCGAGCGACGAGTCGTAGCCGTGCCGGCCGGTCGGCGGGCCGCCAGCCGAGGCGGGCCTGGTCAAAGTCGTCGTCGATCGGTACGCAGAGGTCCGGCCCGAGCTGCGCTACGTCGTAGACGGGGCGACCGGGGCCGCGAACTCGAAGTCGAGCAGCGCAACGGCGATGCCGTCACGGAAGACGACGTTCGAGGGCTCCACGTCGTTGTGGCACACGAGCGTTCCGCCCGCAGGGTCAGCCAGAGCGTCGTTCCAGGTGAGACCCTGAGGGTCGAACCCGCGGGCGGCGTCGTGCAGCCCGATCGTAGCAGCCTGGCGATGGACGCTCACGACGCCGGTGCTCGGACTGGCTCCAGTCCGGATGAGGGCGGTCCAGGGCGGACCTCGCCGTCGATGAACACGAGGCGCTCGCGTCCGTCCTCCGTCGATGCCGACTGGCAACGAGGCGCCCTCGCATCCTGCGTGCCTCACCGCCCGGAGGAAGGCGTGCGTCGAACGCTCGACGGTGTCGGAGTCGAGGGGCGAAGTACCATGCTCGACCGACGCGGACGATCCCGGCCTCCCGTCGTCGCGATCCCACCGAGTCGAGCTGCTGTTCAGCCACACCGCAACCTTGACATCGACCCGACGTCCCGACGCCGAAATTGGAACCTGTTGCAATTTCGGTCGGAGACCGGTAGCGTCTCCCCGGGTCGAGCCGCGGAGGGGGCGTCGTCGATGGAATTCGGGATCTTCAACAGCCTGTACGTGCCTCACCAGGTGACCGACGGGGTCCCCGACCCCCAGGCCGTGCAGCACGAGCGGCTCATGGACGAGATCACGTGGACCAAGGCCGCCGACCGGTCGGGGTTCAAGTACACGTGGGCGACCGAGCACCACTTCCTCACCGAGTACTCGCACCTGTCGGCGAACGAGTCGTTCCTCGCCTACCTCGCCGGCGTGACCGACCGCATCCATCTCGGCTCCGGCATCTTCAACATCACGCCGCCGGTCAACCACCCGGCCCGGGTCGCCGAGCGGGTGGCGATGATCGACCACCTCAGCGAGGGTCGCATGGAGTTCGGCGTCGGGCGCGGCTCGTCGAGCACCGAGCAGAAGGGGTTCGGGATCCAGGACCCCGAGCTCACCAAGCTGATGGTCGACGAGGTGTTCCCGCAGTTCAAGCGCATGTGGTCGACGACGGACTACCGCTTCGACGGCGAGTACTTCTCGATGCCGCCGCGCAACGTGCTCCCGAAGCCGTACACCGATCCGCACCCGCCGCTGTGGATCGCGGCCGGGAACCCGTCGACGTTCGAGAAGGCGGCCCGCATGGGTGTCGGCGTGCTGTGCTTCGCGATGGGCGCGCCCGACATGCTCAAGGGGCTCGTGGAGATCTACAAGAACACGATCGACCAGGCCGAGCCGGTCGGCGAGTACGTGAACAACAACGTGATGATCACGAGCCAGATGCTGTGCCTGAACGACGGGCAGAAGGCGCGTGAGATCTCGTGCGACATGAACGGCAGCTACCAGAACAGCCTCGTGTTCCACTACCTCGACACGTTCCCGAAGCCGCCGTTCGTGCCCGACTGGCCCGAGCTGATCCCCGAGCCGACGCTCGAGGAGATGGAGCAGCGCATCCAGGCGGGCCGGGTCGTCGTCGGCACGCCCGAGGAGTGCGAGAAGGCGGTGCAGGGCTACGTCGACACCGGCGCCGACCAGCTCGTGTTCGGCCAGCTGTCCTCCACGATGCCGATCGACGTCGCGGTCGAGTCGATCGAGACGTTCGGTCGCGAGCTCATCCCCGTGTTCGACAAGGACCCGGTGCACAGCACCCAACGCCAGCGCGAGGCGTACGTCTCGGCGCGCGGGCCGCGGGTCAATCCGATCGGCCGCGCCCACGACAAGGTTCCCGTCTAGGGCATGGGCGAGTGCGACGGGCGGGTCGCGCTCGTCACGGGCGCCAGCCGGGGCATCGGCGCCGCCATCGCGCTGCGGCTCGCCGCGGAGGGCGCGGCGGTCGCCGTCACCGCCCGCACACTCGATCCGCATCCCACACTCCCCGGCACGCTCCGTGAGGTCGTCGACGCCGTCGAGGCGCACGGCGAACGCGCGGTGGCGATCCCGGCCGACCTCGCCGATGCCGACGCGCGGTCTCGCATCGTGCCCGAGGTCGAGTCGGCGCTCGGCCCCGTCGACATCCTCGTGAACAACGCCGCCGCCGCCTTCTACGTGGCGACGGCCGAGCTGCCGCTCCGGCGTCGCCGGCTCATGTTCGAGCTGAACGTGCACGCGCCGGTCGACCTCGCCCAGCAGGTCATCCCGGGGATGCGGGCGCGCGGTCGCGGCTGGATCGTCAACGTCTCGAGCGCGACGTCACGCCACCCGAAGGGACCGCCGTTCGACCCCGGGATCAAGCTCGGCGCGACCAGCACCCTGTACGGCGCCACGAAGGCCGCGCTCGAGCGCATCACGACCGGCCTCGCCGCCGAGGTCTGCGACGACGGCATCGCGGTGAACTCGCTGGCCCCGGTGGCGGCGGTGCGGACGCCGGGCGCCGAGGTCCACCTGGGACCGCTGCTCGACGAGCGCCCCGACATCGTCGAGCCCGTCGAGCTGCTCGCCGACGCCGCCGTCGTGCTGTCCACCTGTGATCCCGCCACCATGACCGGCCGCGTCGTGTACTCGCGCCCGTTCCTGACCGAGCTCGGCCGAATCGCCGAGGGATAACCGGCCGCCAGACCAGAAGGAGTCCGCGCTCATGCTCTCGCCGATGGACGACTACCCGCTCCACCAGATCGCCGAGCCGATCCGCAACGTCGGGACGAGCGACCGCAACTTCTACGACCGCTACTACTTCAACCTGCACGGGTGCAGCGACGAGCTCTTCCTGATCATCGGGATCGGGCAGTACCCGAACCTCGGGGTGCAGGACGCGTTCGCGTGCGTGCGCCGGGGCGACAAGCACCGGGTGGTGCGCGCGTCACGCGAGCTCGACGACCGCATGGACACGAGCGTCGGGACCGTTCCGGGTCGAGGTGATCGAGGGCTTGCGGAAGGTGCGCCTGGTGCTCGAGCCGACGGAGCACGGGATCGCCTGCGACCTCACGTGGGAGGGCGCGATCCAGGCGTTCCTCGAGCCGCGCCAGTACATCCGCAAGTACGGCCGGGTGCTGTTCGACACGATGCGCTTCGCGCAGACGGGATTCTGGTCGGGGACGCTCGAGGTCGGCGGCGAGCACTTCGACGTCACGCCCGACCGGTGGTGGGGAACACGGGACCGCTCGTGGGGCGTGCGCCCGGTCGGTGAGGCCGAGCATCCCGGGATCCGCCAGGGCGAGGGGCAGCTGGGCGGCATGTGGAACTACGCGCCGATGCAGTTCCCGGACTTCTCGATCCTCTACATCCTCAACGAGACCGACGACGGTGAGCGCCCGACGGAAGAGGCGGTGCGCATCTGGGCCGACCCGGCCCGCGAGCCGGAATGGCTGGGCCGGCCCGAGTTCGAGCACACGCTCGTGCCCGGCACCCGGATGGTGTCGTCGTCGGTGCTGTCGTTCCCGGAGGCGCCCGGCGGCGGCTTCGACGTGAAGGTCACGCCGCTCACGCACGTCTACCTCGCCGTCGGCACCGGCTACGGCCTCGAAGAGGACTGGCGTCACGGGATGTACCAGGGACCGCTCGTCGTGCAGGGTGTCGAGCGCGACATGGCGGAGCTGGAGACGTGGGGCTGGTACGGCATCGTCGACCACGTCGCCCGCTTCGAGACCGGCGACACCACCGGCTACGGCCTCCACGAGCACGGCTTCTTCGGCCCGTTCCGCAAGTACGGCTTGGAACGCGGCGACGACACCGCGCCGTAGGTCCTAGTTCGGCTGCGCCAACCCGAGGTAGGCGGCGTCGAGCTCCTCGGCGATCTTGTGGGGGCGGCCGGTGAGCTGGATCTGACCGTGCAGCATGATGGCGGCCGTCTCGGCCACGTCGAGGACCTCGTGGGCGAACTGCTCGACGATGAGGATCGACACGTCCTCCGCCGCGATCCGGGCGACGA
Source organism: uncultured Actinomycetes bacterium (assembly GCA_963747195.1). GTDB lineage: Bacteria > Actinomycetota > Acidimicrobiia > IMCC26256 > JACDBD01 > JALZAA01. The sequence continues at coordinate 651,380 of CAVVDV010000002.1, read as the reverse complement.
TCTCGTACAGCTCCTCGACGACGATCGGCGCCAGCCCCATCGACAGCTCGTCGAGGAGCAGCACCTTCGGGTCCGTGGTGAGAGCACGCGCCATCGCCAGCATCTGTTGCTCGCCGCCCGACAGCGTGCCCGCGAGCTGCTTGCGGCGGTCGCGCAGGCGCGGGAACCGGGTGAACGCGCGGTCCTCGAGCTGCGCCATGCTCGGACCCGTGTACGTCGCCATGCGGAGGTTCTCGGTGACGGTGAGGTTCGGGAAGATCCCGCGGCCTTCGGGGATCGCGCAGACCCCGGCGCGGGCGAGCGCGTCGGACGACTTGCCCTGGACCGACGAGCCGAAGAGCCGGACCTCCCCGCGAGCTCGGCGCGATCTGACCGCTCGCGACCTTCAGCGCCGTCGACTTGCCGGCGCCGTTGGGACCGAGCAGCGCGAACACCGATCCCGTCGGGAGGGTGAGGCTCACGCCGTGCAGCACCTCGATGGTCCCGTACCCGGCTCGGACGTCGCTCAGCTCGAGCGCGGGCGGATCGGCCGCGCCGGTGCCGCCGCCGTCGCGTGACGCCGCCGCCGGTGGCGTGCGCTCGTGCTCCTCGCCCTCGCCGAGGTACGCCGCCCGCACCGTGTCGTCGCCCTGCACCTCGGTCGGCGTCCCGACCGAGATGATGCGCCCGAAGTCGAGCACGTGGATCCGCTCGCACGTCCCCATGACGAACGACATGTCGTGCTCGACGAGCAGCACCGCCAGCCCCGAGCCGGCAACCTCGCGCAACAAGGTGCCGAGGGTGGCGGTCTCGGACTCGTTGAGACCCGCCGACGGCTCGTCGAGGAGCAACACGCGCGGTTGTGTCGCCAGCGCCCGCCCCAGCTCGACGAGGCGCGCGGTTCCGGTCGGGAGCCGGTCGACGCGGTCTCCGGCCACCGCTTGCAGTCCCACCCGCTCGAGGATCTCGTCGGCGATCACCGCCGGGTGAGCGCTTGCGATCGTGCGACCATCCCCGCCGCATCTCCGCCGCCACGAGGACGTTCTCGCGCGCGGTCAGGCTCCCGAACGTCTCGAGCCGCTGGAAGGTGCGGCCGATCCCGAGCCGCGCCCGCTGGTGCGGCTTGCGACGCGTGATGTCGCGACCCGTCGAGCTCGACCCGGCCCGAGTTCGGCCCGAGCAGCCCGGTGACGACGTTGAACAGCGTCGTCTTGCCCGCTCCGTTGGGCCCGATCAGCCCCGTGACGTGACCGACCTGGACGTCGATCGACACGTCGCTGAGGGCTTGCAGGCCGCCGAAGCTGACCGACACCTGGCGCACGTCGAGGAGGGCCATCTCAGGTCGGGGCCTTCCAGCTGACGCCACGGCTCGGGAGTGTCGCTGGCCGGCACCGCCGAGGGCACGGCCACCTCCGGCGCAGGCTCGAGCGACCCGGTCGGCGGCGCGCCGCCCCGCGGCCCACCCTTCCCCGCCATGCGCTGGCGCATCTCGGCCATGAACGCACGGCGAGCGTCGGGGCGCCACGGCAGCAGCGGCGCGAGCGCGAAGCCGAGCTCGACCGACGCGCCGTTCGGCCTGAGCGCCACGTTGATCGCGAGCAGCCCCGGTCCGAGGCGTTCCAACGCGGCCAGCCACGACGTCTGGAACGTCGCGTCCAATATCAGGAACGCCCCGAGCCCTATCAAGGTGCCGCTGAACGCCGCGATCGCGGCTCGCCGCGAAGGACTGACCCTGAGCTCCGAGAACAAGATGACGGCGACGGTGAGACCCACGATCACCCCGACCCAGACGAGCCACGACGTGTCGAAGTTCTCCTTCATGATGACGAACAGGATGTAGGTGATGCCGCCGATGAGCGCACCACTGACCGTCTCGACGCCGCCGACCACGACGAGCAGCACGATCGGGATCGCGAGCGGGCTCAACAACGCGAAGTCCTGGGTGGCGGCGGTGCCGCGCTGCATGCCGAGCAGCGCGCCGGCGAACCCGGCCATGGCGGCCGCCAGCCCGTATACGGCGAGCTTGGTCGTGAAGCGGTTCACGCCGAGCGTCGCGGACGCGGCCTCGCTGTCGCGGAGCGCGATGAGGCGGCGACCGAACCGGCCCGCGGCGCAGCCACACCACGAAGATCGCCATCACACCGAAGATGCCGGTGACCAGCAACAGGTAGGCGCGTTGGTCGGTGAACCGGTAGCCGAGCACCGACAGCCGGGGGACGCTCTTCGCGCCGTTGCCGAACACCTCGGGTTGGTCGAAGAACAGAGATTCGGCCATGCGGGCGAACGCCAGCGACGCCAGCGCGAGATACAAACCCTGGAGACGCAGGGCCGGGATCGTCATGAGGAAGCCGAACGGAATCGCGAACGCTGCCGCGACGATCAGGCCGACGGGGCTCCCGCTCCCGAACGGCGACCACTGGTACATCGCGAACGCGCCCGCGCCCGCGAATGTGATCTGAGCCAGCGACACCTGGCCCGCCCACCCGGTGAGCGGCACCAGCGAGAGCATGAGAACGGCGATGACGATCGCGAGCGTGACGCGGTTGAGGTTCACCTGGCCCATGCCGCGTGAAATGAACCACACGACGAGGAACACGGCGGCCATGCCGAGCGCGGTCTCCCGGATCTTCGGCACCCGCGGCTGGTGGAGCTTCGGGTCGGGCGGAGCACGGCGCAGCGCGATACGCGCCTGCGGCACGGCGAGGAGGGCGATGAACAGGAAGATCGTCGGTATCGCGAAGGACGTGGTGGAGAAGCGGCCGGACCAGTCGAGGAAGTTCGTCTGGAACGTCACCACCAGGCCCAGCAGGATCCCGCCGATATAGGTGAGCGGGAGGCTCCGCAGCCGGCCCACGATCGCGGCCGCGAACGCGTTGATGATCAGCAGGGTGAGCGCGTCGACCTGGAGCCCGAGCTCGGACACCAGCAGGATCCCCGAGACCGCCGCCATCGACGAGCCGATCGCCCACGCCAGCATCGACGCCGCCTGGGGGCGAGCGCCGTGAAGGCCGGCGAGGCTCCGGTTGTCGACGACCGCCCGCATCGTCACGCCGATGCGCGTCCGGTAGAGCAGGAGGCGCAGGAAGATCGCGATCGCCACCGCGGTGACGATCGTGATGAAGCGGTGCCAGAGCACGAAGGTGCTGCCGATCTCGAAGCCGCTGCTCCCGAAGAAGAAGTCGATCGAGCGCGACTCCGAGGTCGGGTTCCAGATCGTGACCGCCAAACCCATCAGGGCGAACATCAGGCCGAGCGTGACGACGAGCTGCACGACGAGGCTCGAGTCGACGATCAGCCGGATGAGGACCCGTTCGATGAGCGCCCCGAGCAGCGGCGCGAGCACGAGGATCGTCAGGAACAGCGAGATCGGGGCGGGGATGCCCCGGTTGACACGCAGCTCCCAGTACACGAACGCCATGAACATCCCGATGGCGCCCTGGGCGAAGTTGAAGATGCCCGACGTCGTGTACGTGACGACGATGCCGGACGCGGCGATGGCGTAGATCGATCCCACCGACACGCCGACGATGAGCGTCGACAGCACGCTGTCGACAGTGATCGGGCGCCCCGCCCACGACCCGATCACGATGACGACCAGGAAGGCAACGGCGCCGACGATGACCGCTGTCCGCTGCCTGCTCAGGTTCACGGCATTCTCCGCTCAGGCAGTCCGCGCCCGGGTGGCATCACCACCCGGGCGCAGCGAATGTCTAGGTCTGATCGAGCTTGATCGTGGTCACGTTCTTGCTGTCGCAGTTGAGCGTGCCCTTCGTCTTCGGGAAGATCCGCACGTACTTCCCACCCTTCACCTGCGTCAGCACGAAGCAGCCGTTGAGCTTGTGCCCGCCGACGTCGGTGGGCCCGAGCATTCCCTGGCCGCCGACGGCGGCGGTGAAGTCGTGGATCTTCTTCGCTTCCTCGAGGAACCGCGCCCGGGTGAGGCCGTTGTTGCCGTCCGCCTTGACGACGTTGTTCGACGACGTCACGGAAGAACAGCCCGGCCGTCCACGCCTGCGCCGCGAAGCCGTCGGCCTTGCTCTTCCCACCGATGGACTTCAGGAACGCGTCGACCGACTTGTTCTGCTTCGCCTCCTCGAACGGGACGAAGAACAGCGAGGCGTAGTTGCCCTCGACGTCGGCGCCGCCCTCGCTCAGGAACTTGGCGTCGTAGCACTGGAGCGCGCAGTCCCAGACCTTCACGCTGCTGACGCCCTGGACCTTCGCCTCCTTGCGCATCTGCACCGAGCTCTTGTAGTCGGAGATGCTCTGCGCGTACGTCGAGTTGTGCTGCTTGATCGACTGCGCGACGGGCGTGTAGTCGCTCTGGGTCGCGAGCGCGGAGAGCTTGAAGAAGTCCTCGTCCTGCTTGACCCCGGCCTTCACGTCCCCGGTCGCGACCGGCGCCGTCGAGTTGATCGTCGACTTGAGGTCGCTCGGGAGCACCCAGATGCCGTGCAGGTCCTTGTTCTGCTTCTTGTAGTACAGGATCTGGCCCATCCGGGCCGTGTAGGTCTGCGGGTGCTGGTCCTTCGTGGCGCAGTCGAGCGCGGTCGGCGATCACCGCGAAGGAGATCTGCGAGCACTGGTGGGCACCTCGGTCTGCAGCGTCGGCACGTCGGGGAGCCCGGTCGCCTGCCCCGCCTTGTCGACGCACTGCTCCATCGGCTGGACGTTGTTGAGGAACAGCGGCGTCGTCCCGACGATCGCGAAGTCCTCCTGGCACGCCCGGATCACCGCGTTGCGGGCCTCGTCGGCGCTCAGGTGCGAGTCGATGAAGTCGACCTGGACGTTGCGGCCCGCCAGCTTGCCGTGGCCGTTCATGTACTTCGCGAAGGCCTGCACCCCGTTGACGATCCCCTGGAACAGGCCCGGGCGGGCGGGGTTGTCGACGTCGGCGATCACCGCGATCCGGATCGTGTCGGCCGTGACGCCGATCTCGCTGTCGGGCGAGCCGCCCGGCTGGGTCTGCTCCGGCGCGGCCCCCGCCACCGCCGGCGACACCGCCCAGCCGATCCCGACCGCCACGGCCACGAGCGCCCACAGGCTCCGCTTCACCGTTCCCCCCTCACGCAGGTTTCCGCCCCCCCGGGGAAGCCCCGGTGCGGGGCAGTGTGTCCTAAATCGGAACGTGTTTCAAGACGCGGGGAGGCCGCGTATGGTGTCCGGAATGGCAAGCCCGGTGGCGGAGCGGGCCCCGGCGGGGGCGATCGACCTGCTCGACGGCGACCTCTACGCCGGCGATCCCGATCCGACCTACGCCTGGCTGCGGCGGAACGCCCCCGTCTACCGGGACGAGATCAACCAGCTCTGGGGCATCTCCCGGTACCAGGACGTGGTGGCGATCGAGAAGGACCCGGCGACGTTCTGCTCGTCGGAGGGCTACCGGCCGAACATCCCCGCCGACGACTCGATGATCGGCAACGACGACCCGCGTCACAACGAGCGGCGACGGCTCGTCGCCCGGCGCTTCACGCCCAAGGCCGTCGCCGGGCACGAGGACGCCGTGCGGGCGGTGGTGCGACGGCTCGTCGACGCCGTCGCCGGCAACGGGCGGTGCGAGGTGGTCGAGGAGCTGGCGGCGCCGTTGCCCGCCCTGGTCATCGCGCGGCTCCTCGGCTTCGACGACGACCAGTGGCCGCGCGTGAAGCACTGGTCGGAGGCGACGATCGTCGCCGGCGGCGGCCCGCGTTACATGAACGACGGCGTGGTGGAGGCGTTCGGCGACTACTGCGAGCACGCCGCCCGCCTGATGCAGGACCGGCAGGCCGCGCCCGCCGATGATGTCGTGTCGCTGTGGATGCAGGCGGAAGCGGACGGGGTCCTCACGACCGAGCAGGTGCTCTCGGAGGGACTGCTGCTCGTCGACGGGGGTGCCGAGACCACCCGCACCGTCATCACCGGGGCGCTCCTCGCGTTGATCGAGCATCCCGACCAGCATCAGCGGCTGCTCGACGAGCCCGCGCTGTTGCCGGTCGCCGTCGAGGAGTTCATCCGTTGGGTCACGCCGATCCTCAACATGCGCCGCACGGCGACCCGCGACACGGAGGTCGCCGGCACTCCGGTGAAGGCGGGCGACGAGCTGCTGCTCATGTACCCGTCGGCGAATCGCGACGAGGCGGTGTTCGACGCGCCGGAGCGCTTCGACGTCGGCCGCGAGCCGAACCCGCACGTCGCGTTCGGGTTCGGCACGCACTTCTGCCTCGGTGCCGCGCTGGCGCGTCTCGAGATCCGCGTGATGTTCGAGGAGCTGCTCCCCCGCCTGCGTGACCTGCGTCTCGCGCCGGAAGTCGCGCCCGAGCGCATCCCGAATGCCTTCGTGCGCGGGTTCCGCTCGCTGCACGTCGAGTACACCTCCGCGTAGACGCGATGCCGACGATCGCCGAGCTCGTCCGCGCCCGCGCCGCCGACGAGCACCCCGCGATCCTGTTCGAGGACCGCTCGTGGAGCTACGCCGAGTACGTGACCGCGTGCGCCGAGCGCGCCGCCCTGCTCGAGGAGCTGCGGCGCCCGGGCCCGTTCCACGTCGGCGTCCTGCTCGACAACGTCCCGGAGTTCGCCATGTGGCTCGGCGCGGCGGCGGTCGCCGGCGCGGTCGTCGTCGGCATCAACCCGACCCGGCGCGGCGCCGAGCTCGCCCGCGACATCACCCACACCGAGTGCCAGCTGCTGGTGACCGAGGACCGATACGCACCGCTCCTCGACGGGATCGACACCGGCGTCGGGCCTGACCGCACCTTCGACGTCGAGTCCGCCGCCTACACCGAGGCGCTCGAACGGCACCGTGGGGCGGCGCTTCCGGACGTCGAGATCGCCGACTCCGACCTGTACCTGTTGCTGTTCACGTCGGGCACGTCGGGCGCACCCAAGGCGTGCCTGTGCTCGCAGGGCCGGCTCGGCCGGATCGGCCGCGCGCTGGCCGGCATGGTGAAGCTCGGTCCCGGCGACGTGTGCTACCTGGCGATGCCGATGTTCCATTCGAACGCGCTCATGGCCGGGTGGGCGCCGGCGCTCGCCGGGGGCGCGACGAGCGCGCTCCGCCGCAAGTTCTCGGCGTCCGGGTTCCTGCCCGACGTGCGCAAGTACGGCGTCACGTACTTCAACTACGTCGGCAAGCCGCTGTCGTACATCCTCGCCACGCCCGAGCGCCCCGACGACGCCGACAACTCGCTGCGCCTCGTGTTCGGGAACGAGGGCGCCGATCTCGACATCGACCGCTTCTCGCGCCGCTTCGGCGTCCCCGTCATCGACTCGTACGGGTCGACCGAGGGCGGCGCGGTCGTGCAGCGCACGCCGGACATGCCGCCGGGCGCGCTCGGCCGCGGCGGCGACGGCATGGCCGTGCTCGACCCCGAGACGGGCGAGGAGAGCCCGCCGGCGCGTTTCGATGCCGACGGCCGCCTGCTCAACCCCGACGAGGCCATCGGCGAGCTCGTCAACCGCCTCGGCGCCTCCGGCTTCGAGGGGTACTGGAACAACGACGAGGCCAACACGGCGCGCGTCCACGACGGGATCTACTGGACCGGAGACCTCGCCTACCGCGACGAGCAGGGCTACTTCTTCTTCGCCGGTCGCGACTACGACTGGCTGCGGGTCGACGGCGAGAACTTCTCCGCCGCGCCCGTCGAGCGCATCCTCGCCCGCCACCCCGACGTCGTGCTGGCGGCCGTGTACGCGGTGCCCGACCCCGACGTCGGCGACCGCGTCATGGCCGCGTTGCAACTGCGGCCGGGCACGACGTTCGACCCGGACGGCTTCGCCGCGTTCCTCGCCGCCCAGCCCGACCTGGGCACGAAGTGGACGCCGCGCTTCGTGCGCGTCGCCGCGACGCTCCCCGTCACCGAGACGAGCAAGGTCCTCAAGCGGGTGCTGCGACGCGACCGGTGGGAGGCCGGCGACGAGGTGTGGTGGCAGCCCGAGAAGGGCGGCGCGTACCGGCGCCTCACCCCCACCGACGTCGACGCACTGCGGGCGGAGTTCGCCGCCCGCGGCCGTCAACCGGTGCTGGAGGCGAGCTAGCCCGGATGGGGAACCAGCCCGGAGGGGACAGAAGAATGAGCGAGCGCATGCTCGACGGCAGGGTCGCGGTCGTGACGGGCGCCGGGCGCGGCATCGGCCGGGCCGAGGCCACCAGGCTGGCCGCGTACGGCGCGCGCGTCGTCGTGAACGACGTCGGCGTCGCGACCGACGGCGCCGAGACCGGCGAGACCCCGGCCGACGAGGCCGTCGCCGCGATCGGGAACGCCGGCGGCGAGGCGATCGCCGACGCCCACGACATCTCGACGCCCGAGGGCGGCGAGGCGCTGATCCAGACCGCCCTCGACACTTGGGGGCGCATCGACATCGTCGTGAACAACGCCGGCATCGGGCGTCCGCACATGGTCTTCAACCTCGAGGACGCCGAGTGGGCCGACGTGCTGCGCGTGCATCTCACCGGCACGTTCTCGGTCAGCCGGCCCGCGTGCCGGTGGTGGCGCGCCGAGCACAAGGCCGGACGCGGCGGGTACGGCCGGCTCGTCAACACATCGACGGGACTGTTGCTGTACGGCGGCGCGGGTCAGTCGAACTACGTGGCGGCGAAGGCGGGCGTGGCCGCGTTCACCGACGCGGTGGCGACCGAGATGGCGCCGTACGGCGTCACCGCCAACACGATCATGCCGTCGGCGCGCACCCGGCTGGCCAACGTCGGCTGGCGCATCGACCGCGCCCAGGCCGAGGAAGAGGCGTTCGACCCCACCGACCCCGTCCACGTCGCCGAGATGGTCTGCTACCTCGCGTCGCCGGGGGCCGGTTGGCTGTCGGGGCAGTGCTTCCAGGTGCGGGGAGGCATGGTCGAGCACGTGCGCACGTGGGAGGTCGACACCCAGGCCGAGCGCCACGACCGGGGCTTCACCGCCGCCGAGCTCGCCTCCGAGATCCCCCGCCTGTTCGGCGCCGGCGCCAAGCGCGCCGATCCTCCGCCCAAGGAGTGGCAGGAGCAGTACCGGAAGGGCCGCTCCGTCCCGAAGGGGAGAGTTACGTGAGCGTGTTGCCGATCGGCTCGCCGCCGCGCTCGAGCGCCTGCACGTCGAAGAAGATCGGCAGCAGGTACTTCACGTAGAAGGCGCGCGTGGTGATGTCACCGGTGACGAGGTCGTCGTACTCCTTGATGCGGACGCGGTCGTCCTTCTCCTGGTACCGCTTGACCTGCTCGAGCTTCTCGTCGACCTCTTCGCGGGTCGCGAACAGGAGACCGAGGTGGTCGTAGCCGGGCGACTGCATGGGCTTGTCGCTCTCGGCGAGGAGGATGAACTGCTGCGCCTCCTCGGACAGGAGGATGTGGCACATCTGACCGACGACCTCGGCGTCGACGCCGGTCCAGCCGAACACGCTGCCGTAGAAGGCGTCGATCTCTTCGCGGAGCTCGGTGGTGAGCGTCCCGCGTGGGAACGTCAGCTCCATGTGGTTGAACCGCATCTCCGGCATCAGGGCCCCCGATCTGTCTTCGCCACTCGGCGTCAAGAAGTCTACGTTTGTGCGTCATGGCCCATCGCTTGCGCACGGTCGAGCTGGATTTCCTCGACGAGGCACCGCATCGCTTCGTGTTCGAAGCGGTCGTGCCCGCATCGAAGGAGACGGTGTTCGCCGCGATCAGCGACGATCCCTCGACGTGGACGTGGTGGCCCGGGCACGAAGGAGGCGCGTACGAGACTCCGCCTCCGCACGGCGTCGGCTCGCGTCGTGAGATGCACATGGGCGAATCGCAGTACCGCGAGACGATCCTCGCGTGGGACGAGCCGACGCGCTGGGCCTACCGCGTCGACGAGAGCGCCGACGCGCTGATCGACGCGCTGGTCGAGGAGTGGGTCGTCGAGGGCGACGGCGATCAGCAGCACCGTGCGCTGGACCTTCGCCGTCCAGCCCGGCGCCGACATGGAAGCGGCGATCCCCGCGGCCAAGACGATGATCGGGGACATGTTCGACCAGGCGATGGCGAACCTCACCGCCCGGCTGTCCGCGGTGCGCGGCTGACGTCATGGCCGCCGCCGTCTCCGGGTACAGCCACATCGCGATCTCCGTGACCGACCTCGACGAGGCGCGCGACTTCTACTGCGACCTGCTCGGCTTCGAGGTGCTGCCCCGACCGGACTTCGGCTTCCCCGGCCTGTGGCTCCGCGTGGGCTCACTCCAGCTGCACCTGGGAGTGGTGGACGAAGCCCCGTCGGCCGGGCCCGGCTTCCCGCACTTCGCGCTGTACGTGCCGACCGACGAGTTCGACGCCACGATCGAGTCGGTGCGGGCCGCGGGCGTGAAGATGCTCGGCGAGCCGTCGTCGCGCGTCGACTTCGGGACGCCGGTCCGGGCCGCGTTCATCACCGACCCGTCCGGCAACGCAATCGAGCTGACCGACGTCGGGCCTCTTTCTCGAGCCTGATCGGTTACTCGAACTTGACCCGGACGGTCTTCGTGCCGCCCGAGCAGTCGACCGTTCCCTTCTTCGACGGGCGTCACGCGAACGAACTTGCCCTCTTCGACCTGCAGGATCACGCCGCAGCCGCTGACCTTGCGGCCGCCGACGTCGGTGGGGCCCGAGCATGCCGTCGGCCGTGAAGTCGTGGACCTTGGCCGCCTCCTCGAGGAAGCGGGCGCGGGTCAGTCCGTTGTTGCCGTCGGCCTTCACGACGTTGTTCACGACGTCCCGGAAGAACAAGCCCGCCGTCCACGCCTGGGCGCCGAAGCCGTCGGCCTTGTCCTTGCCGCCGACGTTCTTCAGGTAGTTGTTCACCGACTTGTTCTGCTTCGCTTCCTCGAACGGGACGAAGAACAGCGACACGTACTGGCCCTCGACGGCGCTCCCGCCTTCCGACGACAGGCGCCGGTCGTAGCACTGGAGCGCGCAGTCCCACACCTTCACGGTGTTCACGCCCTGCATCTGGGCTTCCTTGCGGAGGAGCACGTCGGCCTTGTAGTCGACGTTGTTCAGGGCGTACGTGCTGTTGTTCTGCTTGATCGCCTGCACGATCGGCGTGTACGCCGCCTGCGGCGAGAGTCCGGACACCTTGAACTCGCCGTCCGACTTGATGCCGAACGACTTGTACATGGCGACGAGCGGGAGCGCCGGCGTTCGATCGTCGACTTGAGGTCGCCGGCGAGCAGGAACGACCCATGCAGGTCCTTGTTGCGCTTCGTGAAGTACTTGGGCGGCCCGGCGCTGACCGTGACCTTCTTCTCCGCCGCGTCCTTCGTCGCGCAGTCGAGCCCGACGACGATCACCGGGAACGAGATCGGCGAGCACTGGTGTGCGATCTCGGTTTGCAGCACCGGCACGTCGGGCAGCCCGGTCGCCTTGCCGGCCTGGTCGACGCAGCTCGTCATCGGCTCGATGTTGTTCATGAACAACGCCGTCGTGCCGACGATGGCGAAGTCCTCCTGGCACGCCCGCACCAGCGCGTTGCGGGCCTCGTCGGCGCTCAGGTGCGAATCGATGAAGTCCACCTGGACCTTGCGGCCCCCGGCCAGCCCGCCGTTGGCGTTCACGAACTTGGCGAAGCGCGTTGACGCCGTTCACCGAGCCCTGGAACAGACCCGGCCGGGCGGGGTTGTCGACGTCGGCGATCACGGCGATGCGGATCGTGTCCGCCGTGACCCCGATCTCACCTCCCGCCGGCTGCTGTTGCTGCGGCCGGGCGGCCGCCGCCGTCGGGAGCAGCGCCCCCACGAGCCCGAGCGCGCCGACCAACACGACCCACCGTCGTCCATTCACGGCGCCCCCCATTGCTAGCCGCGTGAAATGTCCAATTTGTCGAGGACGACTTTGTATACAAAATTCGGCCCGCTGTCACGTCGCCCTTCCGGCTCCGGAGAGGCGCCGTGCCTAGTTGTCGGCGCCGAGGACGAGCGCGCTGGTCGGGACGCCGGTGCCGGCGGTGACGAGCACGTGCTCGACGCCGTCGACCTGGTTGACCGACGTGCCCCGCACCTGACGCACGCCTTCGGCGATGCCGTTCATGCCGTGGATGTACGCCTCGCCGAGCTGGCCGCCGTGGGTGTTGATCGGCAGCCGGCCGCCGAGCTCGACGTGGCCGTCGCGGAGGAAGTCCTTGGCCTCGCCCCGCCCGCAGAAGCCGAACTCCTCGAGCTGCGGCAGCACGAAGCGGCGTGAAGTGGTCGTAGATGCACCGCGGTCTGGATGTCGTCGGGACCGAGCCCGGTCGTGTTCCAGAGCTGGCGGGCGACGAGGCCCATCTCGGGCAGGCCGGTGATCGAGTCCCGGTAGTAGCTCGTCATCATCTGCTGGTTCTCGCCCGCGCCCTGCGCCGCCGCGTTGATGACCGCCGGCGGCTGCGCGCAGGTCGCGCGCCCGCTCGACGCGACGTGACGACGATCGCCTGGGCGCCGTCGCTCTCCTGGCAGCAGTCGAGCAGGTGCAGCGGCTCGACGATCCAGCGCGACTGCTGGTGGTCCTCGAGCGTGATCGGCTTCTCGTAGAACCACGCCTTGGGGTTCGTCGCCGCGTGCTTGCGGTCGGCGACCGCGACCCGGCCGAAGTCCTCGCTGGTCGCGCCGTACTCGTGCATGTAGCGCGTCCCGAACATCGCCACCCACTGCGCCGGCGTGAGCAGACCGAACGGCGCGTACCAGGCGAAGTGCGCCTGTCTCGGCGGTCGGCCGCCGGCGGGCGGTCCTGGACGCCGGCGCCGAAGCGCCGCCCGGAGCGCTCGTTGAACGCCCGGTAGCACACGACGAGTCGGCGACGCCCGCGTGCACGGCCAGCGCCGCCTGCTGCACCGTGCCGCACGCCGCGCCGCCGCCGTGGTGGATGCGCGAGAAGAACGTCAGCTCGCCGACGCCGAGGTTGCGGGCGATCTCGATCTCGGGGTTGGTGTCCGCGGTGAAGGTCACCATCCCGTCGATCTGGGCCGGCTCGAGGCCGGCGTCGGCGAGCGCCGCCTCGCACGCCTCGACCGCGAGCCGCAGCTCGGAGCGCCCCGAGTCCTTCGAGAACTCGGTGGCGCCGATGCCGGCGACGGCCGCCCGTCACGGAGCTGATTGCGCTCACTCACCGCGGGCAGCTCCAGCGCGACCGTGCCCGTCACGTGGTCGCCGAGGTCGTTCGCGCCCCGGACCGTGCACCTCGATCGACGCCGTCGTCCTTGGCGCTGACCGTGCCCGGTCATCGTCATGGTGTCGCCGGGGTGGTTGGGCGCGCCGAGGCGGATCTTCACGCTCTTGAGGATCGCGTCGGGCCCGGCCCAGTCGGTGATGAAGCGGCCGACGAAGCCGTTGGTCGAGAGGATGTTCATGAAGATGTCGGGCGAGCCCCGCTCCTGGGCGAGCCCCGGATCGTGGTGCACGTCCTGGTAGTCGCGGGACGCGATCGCGGTCGCCACGATGAGCGTGCGCGTCAGCGGGATGACGAGCGTCGGGCACCTCGTCGCCGACGCTGCACGTCGTCGTAGCGGAGCGTGGTGCGTGTACTCATGAGAAATGATGGTCATGCCGGTGCCTCCGCGAGCGCTCGGCCGAGCCGGGCGAGCTGCGCGCTCGCGCCGCCCAGCGTGTCCTCGATCTGCTTGCCCCACAGGAAGTAGCGGTGGACGGGATAGTCGATGTCGGCGCCCATCCCGCCGTGGAGGTGCTGCGTGATGTGCACGACCCGCTGGCCGCCTTCCGAGGCCCACCACTTCGCCACCATGACCTCGCGGCGTGGCGTCGAGGCCGGTCGTGAGCCGCCACGCCGCCTGCCACAACGTGACCCGCATCGCCTCGGTGTCGATGTACGCGTCGGCGGCCTTGAGCGCGACGCCCTGGAACGTCGACAGCGGCCGCCCGAACTGCTGGCGCTCCGACGTGTAGTCGGCGGCCATCCGCAGCGCGCCCTCCGCCACGCCGACCTGCGTCGCGCACAGCCCGACGAGCGCGCGATCCAGCATCCACGCCGTCGCGCGGCGCCCGTCGGCGCCGAGCTGCTCGCCCGGCGCGCCCGCGAAGGCGCAGGTGCGCGACCTTCGACCGGTCGGTCGTGGCGGCGACCGTGCGCTCCACGCCGGGTCCGGCGGGATCGACGAGGAACACGCCGAGCTCGCCGTCGCCGGTCGACGCGGGCACGAGCACGCGGTCGGCGACGTGGCGCGGCCGGCACGCTCGGCTTCGTCGCCGTCGAGCCGCCAGGTGTCGCCGTCACGGGTCGCGGTGACCTGGGGATGCAGCGGGTCGTTGGCGCCGCGACTCGGCGAGGGCGGCGGTCGAGCACGACCTCGCCGCTCGCGACCCCCGGCAGCCACGATCGCTGCTGCTCCGGTGAACCGAACTCGGCGATCGGCGAGCGCGCCGAGGACGAGGGTGGGCCACAACGGCACGGGCGCGACGCGCCGCCCCTGCTGCTCGAGGAGCAGGCACACCTCGACGAGGCCGAGCCCGCTGCCCCCGTGCTCCTCGGGCACGGCGATGGCCAGCAGGTCCGGCGTCGGCGAGCGCGCTGCCACAGCTCGCGGTCGACGCGCTCCTCGCTGCGCTCGACCTCCTTCACCCGCTCGGCGGTCGCGTGGCCCTCGAAGATCTGCGCCGCCAGGTCGCGGACCGCGTCCTGCTCCTCGGAGAACGTGAAGTCCATTGCTATTTCCCTTCCGGCCCTTCGGGTCGGCTCGGCCGGAAGGCCGGGAGGCTCAGGTCCGGGTCGTGGTCGACCCACTCGACCTCGACCGGCATGCCGACGCTGATCTCGCCGGGCTCGACGCCGATGACGTTCGCCACGAGCCGTGTGCCCTCTTCGAGCTCGATGAGCCCGACCGCGAGCGGGTAGTCGAACGCCGGCACCTGCGGGTAGTGGTTCACGACGAAGCTGTAGACGGTGCCGCGGCCGGAGGCGTCGACGACGTCCCACTCGTAGGACCGGCACTCGGCGCACATCGGGCGGGGCGGGTGGCGCAGCGTCCCGCACTCCTTGCAGCGCTGGATGAGCAACCGGTGCTGCCGCGGCGCCCTCGAACCAGAACGCGTTGTCCTGCGTGAGCGCGGGCCGAGGTCGCAACGGTCGCGCTTCGTCTTCGTTCCGCAGCTTCGCTGCGGCCGGTTGCGGCCGGTACCAGGCCTGAACTTGAGGATCCGGAATCGCATCGTCGCGACGAGCTCGCCGTCGTCGGTGCGGTAGTCGACCCGCGTCGTGACGAAGTGGCCGACGCCGAGGCCGGTCGCCTTCTCGTCGGAGACCGACTCGATGATCGTCGTCGTCGACAGGTGGTCGCCGAGGCGCAGGTACCGGTGGTACTCCTGCTCGCAGTTGGTCGCGACGACCGACGTGAAGCCGGCGCCGTCGAGCAGCGTCATGAGCTCGTCGCGTGCGTTGCCGCCGCCCGTAGGGCGCGGGCCGAACGCCCGCGCATGACCCAGGCCTGCAGCATCACCGGCGGCGCGACGATCCCGCCGTGCACGGACTTCTCCGCAGCCTCCGGCTGCGTATAGACGGGGTTCTCGTCGCCGATGGCCTCGACCCAGTGGCGGATCATCGGCTGGTTCACCGGGTCGGCGCCCTGCTCGGGATCGCCGGCCTCTTTCCCCTCGAACTCCTTCAGCCGGGCGGCGAACGCCGCCTTGTCGGTGTCCGCGGCGCCGGTGGTCGTGGCCACGCGTCTCACTCCCGCCTGGCGGCGGTCATCTGGCCCGCCGGCCATGCCGAGCCCGGCGCTGGCGATGATCTCGCGCTGCACCTCGTTCACCCCGCCGCCGAAGGTGTTGATCTGCGCGGCTCGTCCCGCGCGCTCGACGTCGCCCTGCAGCACGGCGCCGGGTGAGCCGGACGGCAGGTAGCCGGCGGCGCCGAGGACGCCGAGCAGGGTGCGGTACACGTCGACGAGCGTCTCGGTGCCGTAGACCTTGACCGCCGACGAGTCGGCCGGGCTTGAGCGCACCGGCGTCGAGGGCGGCGGCCATCCGCCAGTTGAGCAGCTTCATCGCCTCGAGCCGGGCGTGGGCGCGCGCCAGGTCCATCTGCACCCACGGCACGTCGATCATCTTCTTCTTCTTCGCCTTTCCCGCCTGCGGCGGTCGATCGGCACCAGTCGGCGACCTCGTCCCAGAGCCGGTGGGCGAGGCCGCCCATGGCGGCGAGACCGACGCGCTCGTGGTTCAGCTGCGTGGTGATCAGCTGCCACCCGGCGTTGACGTCGCCGACGACGTTCCCCTTCGGCACCCGCACGTCGTCGTAGTAGGTGGCGGTCGTCGTGTTGCCGCCGACGGTGACGATCGGCGTGCACTTGAAGCCCGCCGACGCGGTCGGCACGACGATCGATCGAGATGCCCTTGTGCTTGGGCACGTCGGGATCGGTGCGGCAGGCGAGCCACACGTAGTCGGCCTGGTTGGCGCCGCTGGTGAACACCTTGTTGCCGTTGATCACCCACTCGTCGCCGTCGAGGACGGCGCGCGTCCGCAGCGACGCCAGGTCGGTGCCGGCCTCGGGCTCCGTGTAGCCGATGGCGAAGTTGATCTCGCCGGCGAGGATCCCGGGCAGGAAGAACGCCTTCTGCTCCTCGCTGCCGAACCGCATGATCGTCGGGCCGACCGTGTTGAGCGTCACGAAGGGGAACGGCGCCCCGGCCCGCTGCACCTCGTCGAAGAAGATGAACTGGTCGGTCGCCGGCCGACCCTGCCCGCCGTACTCCTGGGGCCAGCCGATCCCGAGCCATCCGTCCGTGCCGATCTGCCGGACGACGTCCCGGAACAGCGGACTGCCCTCCCCCGGCTCCCCCAGCTCGGCCCGGACCTCGGGGGTCAGCAGCTGCGCGAAGTACTCACGCAGCTCCTTGCGCAGCGCCTGCTGCTCGGGGGTGTACTCGAGGAACATAGAACGAGTTCTAAATCTACACTTGGCCCGTGGACGGCCGCATCGTCGCCGTCGAGGCGCTCCCATTCCCGTCATCCCGTCCGATTACGACTCGGACTCCGCTGCCGACGGGATGGCCGTCGATCGTCGTGGACGATCGGGACGCGGTTCTCCGCTACTGCCGGTCCCATTCATTGCACCGGGACGCAGCCGACCGCGTCATTCCGCCCGTGTGGCTCACCAAGCGAGGATGCGTCGTCTACGCCTACAAGCAGTAGAGGCGGATCGGGTGGATCCGGATCGTCGGGCGGGACGAGGTCCCGGGTGCCGTTCCGTCCGACGACCTTCCATCCTTCGTAGGTCTTCAGCCGGTGGTGGTGTGAGCAGAGCCGCCAGAGGTTGTCGATTTCGGTTCGCCCGTGGTCCTCGAGCGGGACGACATGGTCGATCTCGAGGAACTGGTCGTTGGCGCACGTGCTGACGGCGCAGGTCCGGTAGCGGGCCTCGAGCGCCCGGCGCAGCTTGGTCGGGATCGTGCGCTTGGGGGATGACACGGCGGTGATGTCGTCGCCGTCTGCGTGTGATCACAGCGACCGACGGCGTCGTCCAGCAACGACCGCGCCGTCGTGACCGGCACCGGACCGACGCCGGTGATCTCGCAGCGCTCACCCGACTTCGTGTGTCCGCGCGCCAATGCCGCGCTGTCGACCGTCACCCGAACTTCGACCGGCTTGCACGGTCCCTCGGTCGCCAGAGCCACGAGCGCGTCGGCCGCGTACGCAGCTACGGGGCTCCCGCCGACCGGCGCGACGCGCCTCGCAGAAGATCCGGTCGGTGTGCGCCTTCCACGCCGAGCTGACCCTCGCTCCCGCGTCTGGCGCGAGCCGAGCCTCCAGCCGATACGCGCCGTCGGGATCCGTCCACTCGTGCGCCGCGCCGCTCGACATGCAAGCGCCGTGCCCAAGCCTGGTCGTCGGCCTCGGCGCCGGCGCGCACCTCCCGGCACCGGTCCCGGAGTCCCTTGACGCTCGTCGAGCCCGCAGCTTCGAGGAGCTCGGCCTCGGCGTGCGGTTCGGCAGCAGCCGCGCCGGCCACCTCAGCCGCCTGTACCTCCGACAACCGCCCGGACCGGAACGCGGCTTCGGTCTCCGGCAGCGCGTCGAGTGCCCGCGCCGTCTCCAGAGTGCGGCATCGCGGCGCCGACCGTCTCGCCGGTCGCTTCCGCTACCCAATGGGCCGCACTGCGATGCCCGCTCTCGCGCCACACCCTCGTCTCCTCGACGCGGCGCGCCAGGCGAGACTTGATCGCCGTGCACAGGCGCTCGGCGCGTGCCGCATCATCGAACAGCGCCGCGGCGCTGCCGACCATCGAGGGCGGCCGGAACCAGTTGGAGAGAAATCTGCTCGAGCTCGCCGAGCACCTGCGCGAACACGCTTCCCCCTCGGGATGGACACCGACCGGGGAAGCATCATCACTCTACGAACATATGTTCGCCCTGTCAACCCCCGAGCTCCAAAACTTGCGCCCGGCCGTGGGCGGCGAACTGGTCTCGCAGCGCAGCAACGTCGGCGTCGGTCATGCGCCGGTAGGGGCCGTCAGCCGGGTCGCGCACCCACACCTCGTTGCTCGCCTCCCACCGCGCTGCGCGCAGCGGCTGCTTGTTCACCTTGTTGTTCGCGGTCAGGGGCATGTGCTCGACGACGCGCACGTAACGCGGCGCCCACTTCGTCCCGAGGTCCGGCTGGGCCGCGAGGAACTCGGCGAACGCACCCGCATCGAACTCCACTCCCGGCCCGAGCTCCAACGCGGCCATGACCTGGTCGCCCGTGCGCACATCGGGAACCGGGTACACCGCGACCATCACCACACCGGGCAGGCGCGACAGGATCCCCTCGATCGGAGCGGCGGCGAAGTTCTCGCTGTCGACGCGCAGCCGATCGGCGCTGCGTCCGGCGAAGTAGAACCACCCGTCGGCGTCCCGGTACGCGAGGTCGCCGCTCCAGTACCAACCGTCACGCACCCGTTCGCCGGTCGCCTCCTCGTTGTTGTAGTAGCCCTCGAACCGGGCGCCGGCGTCCCGGCGCACGAGCTCGCCGATCGCCTCGTCGCCGTTCACGAGCCGCCCGTGCTCGTCGAAGACCGCGGCCGCGCATTCCTCGCCCGTCAGTCCGGGTCCATCACGACGACGTCCGCGCCCTCGCCCGGCCGCGGCTTCCCGAGCGCCTGCTCGGGGCATCCCGGCAGCCGCACGATGGCGATGACACCCTCGCTCGACCCGTAGTTCTCGATGAGCCGGCAGCCGAAACGCGCCTCGAAGCGCTGGCGGTCGAGCGCCGACGCCTCGGTCCCGAACCCGAGCCGCAAGCGGTTGTCGTGGTCCTCCGGCGTCTCGGGCACGGCCAGCACGTACGACAAGGCGCGTCCCACGTAGTTGAAGTACGTGGCGCCGTACCGCCGCACGTCGGGCAGGAACCCCGACGCCGAGAACTTGCGCCGCAGCGCGATCGTCGCGCCCGCGGTGACGGCCGTCGTCACGTTCGCCATGAGCGCGTTGCCGTGGAACAGCGGCATCGACTCGTACAGGACGCTGTCGCGGTCGACTTCGAACATCTTGATCGTCGTCCGCCCCGCGCCCGCCAGGCGCCCCGAGCTGCAGACGACCGCCTTCGGCGCGCTCGTCGAGCCCGACGTGAACAGCAGCAGCAACCGGGTCGTCGGGCGTCGGCAGCGTCGACGGCACCGGCGCGCCCTTGTACTGGCGCAATCGCGCGTCGTACACGCCGGTCCCGACGGTGAGCATCGCGTCCGGCGGCATGCCGAGATCGAGCCCCGCCAGCATCCCGGCGCCGGCCTCGTCGGTCACGACCAGCTGGCAGTCGGTGTGGCGCACGTCGTGCGCGAGCTCCCCGCCCCGGCGGGTCGGGTTGATGCCGACGACGGCCGCGCCCGCGAGCGCGGCCGCGCCGATCCAGTACAGGTACTCGGGCACGTTCTCGAGCAGCACGCCGACGTGGAACGGGCCGTCCCGGCGCGCGTCGCGCAACAGCGCCGCCCGGGCGGCCGCTTCGGCGATGAACGCCCGGTACGAGATCGTCTCGTCCTCGAAGAGGATCGCAGTGTGATCGTCGTCGGCCCTCGCGACGAGCACCTCGGCAAAGTTCGGGACGGCGCCCCCCGCCACGCGTCAGCTCCCGACGAGCTCGCGGAACGGGACTCGCTTGTCGGGGCGAGGCTCCGGTGGAAGCCCGAGCACGCGCTCCCCGATCACGTTGCGCTGCACCTGCTCCGTGCCGCCGCCGATGCGGGTCCCCCACTGGTTCAGGAACTGCTGCTGCCAGAAGCCGCCGTACGGCGCGTCCCCGTGCAGCAGCATCGCAGTTGCGCCCTCGAGCGCAAGAGCAAGATCGCCGTTCAACGCCACATTCTGCGACACGGCGAGCTTCAGGACCGACGCCTCGGCGCCCACCGCGGCGCCATTGCGCCGCGCCGCCTGCGCCCGCCGCCCCAGGTACTTGACGATCTCGAAGCGGATGTATGCGTCGGCCAACCGCTGACGCAGGACCGGGTCCCCGGTCCGCTGCTGCTCACTCGCCAGGCGGGCCAGATCGCGGAACCCCACGGCGCCGCCGCTGCCGATCAGCACACGCTCCGCGCCCAGCGTCGTCTGAGCGACACCCCACCCGCCGTTCACCTCGCCGACGACGTTCTCGTGCGGGATCCGCACGTCGGTCAGGAACACCTCGTTGAAGTGGGCGACGCCGTTGATCTGGCGCAGCGGCCGCACCTCGATCCCGGGCGAGCGCATGTCGAGCACGAAGTACGTGATCCCCTGATGCTTCGGCGCGTCCAGAGTCGGTGCGCGCCAACAAGATGCCGAGCTCGCTGTGGTGCGCGCCCGAGCTCCAGACCTTCTGCCCGTCGACGACCCACTCGTCGCCGTCGCGCACTGCGCGGGTCCGCAGCCCGGCGAGGTCCGAGCCGGCGCCGGGCTCGCTGAACAGCTGGCACCACACCTCGTCGCCGCGCAGGAGCGCCGGCAGGTACCGCTGCTTCTGTGCTTCGGTGCCGTGCGCGATCAGCGTCGGTCCGACCATCCCGATGCCGACTGCGAACGCGCCGCGCGTCGACGTCGAAGCGGGCCTGCTCCCGAGCGAAGATGCGCGCCTCGGCAGGTGTACCGCCGCGCCCGCCGTACTCCTTCGGCCACGCGATCCCGGCCCAGCCCTCGTCGAACAAGGTGCGCTGCCACTGCTTGCAGCGCGCGTACGTGCTCGGCGTCGGCCTCGGGACTCGGGTCCCCGAGGAACCGGAAGCGCGCGAAGTCGTCCTCTCCGGCACGCCGAGGGCGCGCGTGCGCCTCGAGAAACGCCCGCGCCCGGGCCCCGAACGCGGCGGCTGGATCCTTCGGGGCGTCGCCCTCAGGCACCCGCGGGCGGCACGATCGACTTCAGCTCGACGTAGTGCGTCGAGGCCCTCGACGCCGAACTCGCGCCCGACGCCCGACGCCCTTGTAGCCGCCGAACGGGGCGATGAAGTCCATCGTGTACTGGTTCACGCCGTACGTGCCGGTGCGGACGCGCCGGGCGATGTCGAGGCCCTGGTCGATGTCGCCGGTCCACACCGAGCCGGCCAGGCCGTACTCGCTGTCGTTGGCGATGCGCACGGCGTCGTCGACGTCGTCGTAGGGGATCACCGCGAGCACCGGGCCCGAAGATCTCCTCGCTGGGCGATGCGCATCGAGTTGTCGACGTCGGCGAACACCGTCGGCTGCACGTACCAGCCCTTCTCGAGGCCGGACGGACGGCCGTTGCCGCCGACCGACGACCTTGGCGCCCTCTTCCTGGCCGACGCGCGATGTACTTCTCGACCCGCTCCTGCTGGCGCTCGGCGACCAGCGGCCCGATCTCGGTCGCCGGCGTCGCTGCGGGTCGCCGACCGTCATGCGCGCCGACCATCGCCCGACACCGCGTCGACGACCTCGTCGTAGCGGCTCGCGGCTGGCGAGGATGCGCGTCTGCGCGACGCACGCCTGGCCGTTGTTCATGAGCGACGCGAACTTGAGGCCCTCGATCGGTGGCGGCGAGGTCGGCGTCGTCGAGGATGATCGCGGCCGACTTGCCGCCCAGCTCGAGGCTGCACGCGCTTGAGCTGCTCGCCGCAGATCGACGCGATGCGGCGGCCGGCGGCCGTCGAGCCGGTGAAGGCGATCTTGTCGACGCCCGGGTGGCGCACGAGGTGCTCGCCGACCTCGCGGCCGGCCGGGATCACGCTGACACGACGCCCTTCGGGATGCCGGCCTCGTCGAGCAGCTCGGCCATGAGGAACGCGTCGAGCGGCGTCTCCGGCGACGGCTTCACGACGATCGTGCACCCGGCGATCAACGCCGGGGCGAGCTTCGACATGGTCACGAACTGCGGCACGTTCCACGGCACGATGGCGCCGACGACGCCGACGCGGCTCGCGGCGCACGATCACGTCGCTGCCGAGCACGCCCGTGCGGCGTCTCCTCCCACGGGTACTCGGCCGCGATCTGCGAGGAACGTGTTGAGCATCATCCACGGCGCCGGCGACTGCGCGAGGTTCGAGAACGTGATCGGCGAGCCCATCTCGTCGGTGATGACGGCGGCCATGTCGCGGATGCGCGCGGCGTAGACGTCGCTGAACTTCTGGACGGCGGCGATGCGCTCCTCGGGCGACAGGCGCGGCCACTCGCCGTTGTCGAACGCGTCGCGTGCGGCGGCGACGGCGCGGTCGATGTCGGCCGTCGGTGCCCTCGGGCACGCGGCCCGACGACCTCCTCGCGTGTGCGGCGAGATCACGTCGATGGTGTCGGTGCCGGCCGGCTCGACCCACTCGCCCCCGATGAACAGCCGCTGGTGCTCGCGCATGGACGCCCTCCTCGATCCGTGTCACACCCAGACTAGAACCGGTTCTACAACCGCGGCCACCTGGGCGCGTTCCCTTCTCTCTCTATCTCTATCTCTCTGTGCATCTAGATATCGCGCAGCAGCAGGCGGGCGGCCGACTCGAGCTCCTCGCCGACGGCGCCGACGTTCGTCCACCCGTTCACCCATCCCAGCAGCGCCGAGAACCACACGTGCGAGAGGGCGCGGGTGATCTCGGCCTTGAGCTTGGGGTCGATGTCGCCCATCGGCCCGGCGAGCACCCCGGCCATGACCGCGGTCACCTCGCGCTGGCAGCCGGAGACGGCGGGATCGGGCGACGAGATCGCGGTGACCATGGCCGCGGTGAGCTGCGGCTGCCGCTCCTGCGCCCGAGTCGCGCGTCGGAGCACGTCGACGACGCGGTCCGCGGCGGTGTCGCCCTGGGTCGGGCGGAGCTCGAGCCGGCGCTGCTCGGCGCGCGCGAACTCGACTTGGCACGCCGCCAGCAGATGGTCCTTGGACGTGAAGTACCGGTAGATGGTGCCGAGCGCGACGCCTGCTTCACTCGCGACGTCGCGCATCTGCACCGCGTCATATCCCCCGTCGGCTGCCAGCTTCATCGCCGCGTCGATGACGCGCTGGCGCCGCGCCGCCTGGTTGGGCGTGAGCGCCTCGACATCCAGCTCGACGGCCATCAAGCAAGGGTAGGCACGCCGGCGAGCAACGCGGCGATCTCTGTCAGCCGGTCGTCGAGCTCCGCCGCCGTCCGCCGGTAGAAGTCGATTGGCTCCCCTACAGGGTCCGCGATCTCGTCCACTGCCCGGCCCAACGGGCGGCGCTGCGGCCGGGCGGCCGCGGCGCGTTCTGCCCACCGCGCCGGCGGCTCGGTGGCGCCGCGCGGGCCGACTTCGGCGCCCAGCCGCGCCAGCTCCCCGACCAGGAACGTGCGTCCCCGGGCGCTCGGGCTGCGAGCGATCGCGATCGAGACATGGTCGCGCGTCATCCCGAGCACGAGGTCCGCTTCTTCCACGAGCTCGCGCGTCACTTGCCGGTTCTCGTGGCCGGAGATGTCGAGGCCGTGCTCGCGCATGACCTCCACCGCGGGCGCAGTCGCGCCCGAGGCTCCACGGCATGGTCCCGGCCGACGTGACGCGCGCGTCGACGCCGCGCTCGGCGAGCCGCTGCTGCAGGATCGCCGCCGCCATCGGCGAGCGACATGCATTGCCGGTGCAGACCATGAGGATGTTGATGGCACGGCATTCTACGGACGGGCGTGGTTACGATTCGCGGCCATGGCCGTCGACACGACCCGTCGCACACCCACCGGGAAGCTTCCCGAGCCCGACCTCGGCACCGGGCTGATCCCCAAAGAGCGCTATCTGACGCCCGAGTTCATGGCGCTCGAGTGGGATCGACTGTGGACGCGCGTATGGAACCTCGCGTGCCCCTTGTCCGACATCCCGGACGTCGGTGACTACTTTGCGTTCGAGCTCGGTCCCGAGTCGATCATCGTCGTGCGGTCCGAGCCCGACCGCGTGCGCGCGTTCTACAACACGTGCCAGCACCGAGGGCGGCGTCTACGCGAAGCGGGCGGCGGGCACGCATCGGAGCTGCAGTGCCCGTACCACCTGTGGACGTACGGGCTCGACGGGCGCGTCACATGGGCGCCCGACGCCGACGACTTCCCGCAGGGCGACCCGACCGAAGGCGTCTGTCTCGCCGATCTGCCGTGCGACGCGTGGAACGGATGGGTGTTCGTCAACATGGACCCCGACGCCGAGCCGCTGCGCGAATTCCTCGGGCCGCTGCCCGAGCACCTCGATCCCTACGACTTCGGCGGCGCAGTACCACCTCGTCGAGGACATCAGCATGCTCTGGGAGTGCAACTGGAAGGTCGGGGTCGACGCCTTCAACGAGGTGTACCACGTGCAAGGCATCCACCCCGAGCTCCTGTCGTTCACCGACGACGTCGACTGCCCGATCGACATCCTCGGGAACCACAGCCGCTTCCTGTTCCGCGTCGGGTACCCGAGCCCGCGCTGGACCGACGAGCTCGCCCGGCGCGAGGGCTACCGGGACCGGAACCAGGTCACTGCGATGATGCGCGTGATCATGGAGGGCGCCGGCCTCGACGCCGATCAGTTCGACGGCCGGCTCGACGAGGTGCGTCCGGCGCTGTTCGAGGCGCAGGCGCGAGCACGGCCGGCGCAATGGGCTCGCGTACGACGCATTGACCGACGAGCAGCTCACCGACGACTTCCACTACTTCATCTTCCCGAACATCACGCTGAACATCTCCGCCGATCACTTCTGGTTCTTCCGGCACCGACCGCACCCGACCGATCCCGAGCGCATGTTCTGGGAGTTCCAGACCTATGTGCGGCTCCCGGCCGGCGTCGATCCGCCGCCGCGTCCGGATCGAATCGACTGCGTGTTCGGCGACGGCACCGAACGGAAGCTGCATCTCGCACTGCAGCAGGACGCCGCCGCCGCGCCGCCCGTGCAGGCGGGGATGCGGTCGCGCGGCTACGAGGGCCTGTACCTCGCACACCAGGAGCGGCGCATCCGTCACTTCCACCGCGTGCTCGACCAGTACCTGTTCGGTGGGTGACGCCGAGCCCGGGTATCGATTCGCGATCGCCGCCGGCGAGGTCGCTCCCGGCCGGTCGCGCCGATGCGTCGTCGACGGGCACGCCGTGCTCGTGTGCAACGTCGGGGGCGACTTCTACGCCCTCGCCGACACGTGCACACACGACCGCGGGCCGCTCGGCGAAGGGCGCCTCCGCGGGCACCTCCTCGAGTGCCCGCGCCACGGCTCGCGCTTCGACATCCGTGACGGCGAGCCGACGACACCGCCGGCGATGCGGCCGGTGACGACCTACTCCGTGCGCGTGCGCGGCGGACGCGGTCGAGGTGCGGTTGCCTCAGTAGCTCAAGGGTTATGGGCGAAGGCCTCGAGGTCGCGTTGCGTGAGCCGTCCGGTGCCGCGGAGCACAGACCCGTCGTGTGCCCACACCGCCTCGACCTCGTCGCCGACGCCGTGCTCGCGCAGGAAGAACATCACCTCGCGGTTCCCGAACACGGCGCCGGCGCCGAGCTGCAACAGGATGTCGCCCGGCTGCAGGCCGATCTCGTCGGCAAACCCGCCCGCCTCGACGTCGGCGACTTCCGCGCCCGGGCCCGCGTCGAGGAACAGCGCGCCGAGCCACGCCTCGGTGGTGATGTCGCGGTGGCGTGGGTAGCTGACGCCGTGGTCGAGGTAGAGGATCAGGTCGGCGTAGTTCTCGAACATGCCGTTGCGAACCGAGTCGCTCTTGAGAATGGAGTCGCCGCCGAAGCCGGCGTGCGTGACGGTGATCCTCGTGCCGCCCTCGACGGGCTCGAACACGACGGTCACGTCGATGCCCGTGTCCGGGTCTGCCGCCCACTGGCGATAGCAGAGCAACTCGTCGCCCTTGATCTGGGTGACCTCGAAGTGCACGTCGCCGCCCGGGCTCTCGGCGTCGGCCTTCACGCCCGGCGCGCCCTCTTCGGCGTCGGCGTCGAACTTCGGGGTGAACCACTGCTCGAGCTCGTTCGGATCGGTGAACGCCCGGAACGCGCGCTCCGGCGGCACCTGGACCGAGAACGTCTTCTCGTAATCAGCGCTCATCACTGCCCTCCGTCGCCTGCTCGGTCAAGGGATGCGCAGCCAGCACCACGCGGTACGGCAAGCCCTCGCGACCGCCGTACCGGTCGCACAGCTTCTGCACGGCGGTCAAGTACTCGTCGAGGAACGCGGCGCGCTCCTTCTCGTCGGCGAAGTGGACGTCGGCCTCGACCGCAGCGCTGGCGATCTGCTCCCCGTCGAAGGTGGCCCGGTCGAGCAGCGAGATCGCGTCCCGCTGCAGCTGCGCGCCGACCATCACAAGGTTCTCCAGCGAGTGCTGCTGGCGCAGCGTGTCGAGGCGGCGAGGATCGGACCACGCGACCCGCGGCGAGACGAGGAAGCTCCGGCCGGCGGCCTCGTAGAGCGTCTCGATGAAGTTTCCCGAGCGCCGTTCGCCGACTGGCTCCACCAGGCCGACCCGCTCCAGCTCCTTCAGGTGGTAGTTGACCTTCTGGCGGGTCTCCCCCACCTCGCGGGCCACGGTCGCCGCCGATCCCGGCTCCCGCAACGCTTCGAGGATCCGCACCCGCAGCGGGTGCCCGAGCACCTGGAGGGCCTCGATGTCCTCGACCACGTGCACCGGCTGCGCCACGACCGCTCCTCGGAGGGGAACCCTGCCTGGACAAAATAACTTGTCGAGAGCCACGGGTCAAGGCTCCCCCGCTCGGGAGGGCGCGATTGACAGCACCGGAGCCGCGCCCGTGTACTTTCCATATCAGTTAATTAGCTTCTCCGGAAAGTGCAGGGGCGAGCCGTGACGGTGACGATCGACGACGACCGGCTCAGCGAGACCTTCGCCGCGCTGGCCAACTCGACGCGGCGAGCGATCCTGGCCCGTCTCGCCGAAGGCGCGGCGACCGTCAACGAGCTCGCCGAGCCGTTCGAGATGACGCTTCCGGCCATCTCGAAGCACATCAAGGTGCTGGAACGGGCCGGGTTGGTCGTACGGGGTCAACGAGCCCAGTACCGGCCGTGCGCCCTCGACGCCGCACCACTCGAGGAGGTCTCGACCTGGGCCGAGCAGTACCGGCCCGTCTGGGAGGCCCGCTTCGACCGGATGGACGACTACCTCACACAACTCCGACCGCAACGAAGGACAGGCGAACACGATGACTGACGACAACGCCTCCCAGGACGCGGTGGTGATCGAGCGCAGCTTCGATGCCCCGGTGGACCTCATCTGGCAGATGTGGACCGACCCGGAGCACTTCAAGGCGTGGTACGGCCCCGACGGCGCCACCATCCCCGTCGCGAAGATGGACGTCCGCGTCGGCGGCACCCGTCTGGTGTGCATGGAGATGCAGACCCCGAACGGCCCGATGCAGATGTGGTTCACCGGCGAGTACCGCGAGGTCGTCGAGAACGAGCGACTCGTCTACACCGAGTCCATGTCCGACGAGAACGGCAACGTGATGATCGCCATCGGACATGGGCATGCCCGGAGGACCATCCGACGACGACCGAGGTCCGCGTCGAGCTCGAGGACGTCGGTGGCCGCACGAAGATGGTGATGACCCATGCCGGCATTCCCAGCGACTCCCCCGGCGCCGCCGGATGGACGATGGCGCTCGACAAGCTCGCCGTACGCGTCGAAGCACACAGCAACCGCTAGCTCGGTGATCTGGACGCTGAATCCCAGGTCAGTTGGTCGCGGACGAGGCGCTCGGCGCGGGCCGTGTCCTCCTGCAGGAAGAAGTGGCCGCCGGGCAGGGTGACGAGCGCGCCGCCGGCACGCGCCGCTTGGATCGCGAACCAGTCGCTCGGGCAGGTCGCTGTCGTCGCCGCGGGCGACGGTCGCCGGCGCGGTCAGGGCGTCGAGATGGCGCCATGCCGCCGGCGCGCCCGGAGGCTCGCCCGACACCTCGAAGATCGTGGCCTCGACCTCGGGCGAGCACGCCAGCTCGACCTGCCCGTCGGCCCGGTCGACGAAGCCCCAGCGCACGTAGGCGGCGAGCGATTCGGGCGCGAGCACGTCGAACGGGGGACGGCTCCGGTACGAGGCGAGCACCGCGTCACGGTCGGGCCAGACGGCCCGGCGCTTGCGGGCGATCTGGGACATGAAGTTGCCGCCGTCGCCGGGCCCCTCCCCCGCGGGCGGCTGGCCATGGCGTCGGGCGAGAAGGCGACCGGCTCGCAGAGCAGCACCCGTCGGAGCAGGCCGGGCCGCAGCTCGTCGACGAGCACCGTGACGCCACCGCCGAGCGACTGGCCGAGCGCGACGGCGCGTGTCGATCCCGAGGTGGTCGAGCACCGCGAGCACGTCGGCGGCCATGAGCGGGAACCCGAAGCCGTCGCGCCCCGCCGGCGTGTCGGTGCCGCCGTGGCCGCGCAGGTCGACGGCGACGGGCCGGAACGCGTCGCGGAGTCGGAGAGCAAGCGGCTCGAACAACCCGGCGCACAACCCGTTCGGATGCAGGAGCAACAGCGGCGTGCCGTCGCCGCCCCAGTCGAGCGCGGCGATGTGCAGGCCGTCGTGCTCGACCGCGATCTGGCGGGGACCGCTCAGGCCGGCTCCGCGGCGAGGATCTCGCCCAGCTTGAGCAGCTGCGGCGTGGCGCCGCCGAGCGTGAGCTCGAGCTCCTTGGCCCAGAGGAAGTAGCGGTGCAGCGGGTAGTCGCGGTCGACGCCGATGCCGCCGTGCAGGTGCTGGGCGGCGTGCACGACGCGCTGGCCGCCGTCGGCGGCCCAGAACTTGGCCACCGCGACCTCGGTCGCCGCCGGCAGGCCCTCCTCGAGCCGCCAGGCCGCCTGGAGCGCGGTGAGGCGGATGGCCTCGGTGTCGATGTAGGCGTCGGCGGCGCGCTGGCCCGACGGCCTGGAACGTGGCGATGGGCCGGTCGAACTGCTCGCGCGTCTTGGTGTACTCGGCGGTGAGGCGCAGCGCCTGCTCGCACACGCCGGTGGCGATCGAGCACAGGGCGGCGGTGGCCCGCTCGACGATCCAGTCGACGATGGCGGCGCCCGACTCGGGACCGCCGAGCACGTCGCTCGCCGGCAACGTGCACGCCGTCGAGCTCGAGGCGGGCTGCGGGGATGCCGGATGTCGTGTCCTGGCGCTCGCGGGTGACGCCGTGGCGCTCGGGTCCACGAGCAGCACGACGAGTGCCGTCGTCGCCGGCCGGGCCGGCACCAGGACGCGGTCGGCGACGAGCCCGGCGGGGACGCACGTCTTGACGCCGTCGACGCGCCAGCCGTCGCCGTCGGCGCGGGCCGTCGTCGGTCGGGTCGGAGCGGCGTCGGTCCCCGTCTCGGCGAGCGCCGCGGTGAGCACCGTGTCGCCGGCGACGACGCCGGGCAGGTACTGCTGCTTCTGGGCGTCGGAGCCGAACTCGCGCGATCGGCAGCGCGCCGCAGCACGACGGTCGGCAGCACCGGGACCGGCGCGACGGTGCGGCCGATCTGCTCGAGCAGCCGGCACAGGGCTCGACGAACCCGAGGCCGCCGCCGCCGACGTCCTCGGGCAAGGCGATGCCGAGCAGGCCGGCCTTGGCCAGAGCTCGGCCCACAGTGTCGCGGTCGAACCCGCTCGCCGCCGGCCTCGAGCTCCTTGAGGTGCTCGTGCGGCTCGACGGTCGTCGAGGATCTGGCGCGGCCAGGTCGCGCGATCGGCCTGCTGCTCCTCGCTGAGTGAGAAGTCCATCTGTCTCCCTCGCTAGCGCTTCGGCCATCGGGCATGCCGAGGCCGAACATGGCGATCAGGTCGCGCTGCACCTCGTTCATGCCGCCGCCGAAGGTCAGGATGATCAGGCTGCGGTAGTACGCGCTCGAGGCGGACGTGCAGCACCGCGTCCGGCGAGCCCGTGCTGCAGGTAGGCCGGGCTGGCCGATCACCTCGAGCAGCAGGCGGAACGCCTCCAGGTAGAACTCGGTGCCGAACACCTTGATCGTCGACGCGTCGGCGACGTCGAGGCGCTGTCCTGCGTCGCGTCCCAGGCCACCTTCCAGTTGACGAGGCGCAGGAACTCGAGCCGGGCGTGGACGCGGGCCAGGTTGAGCTGCACCCACTCCTGGTCGATGACGCGGCGGCCGTCGGCCAGCTTGGTCTCCTGCGCCCAGCGGCGCGTGTCGTCGAGCGTCGCGCTCGATGATCCCCGACGAGCACAGCGTGACCCGCTCGTGGTTGAGCTGGTTCGTGATCAGCGCCCAGCCGTTGTTCTCGCCGCCGACGAGGTGCCGACGCGGGCACGCGCACGTCGTCGTAGAAGACCTGGTTGATGTCGTGGTCGCTCATGAGGTCCATCGGCATGGAGCTTGATGCCGGGCGTGTCCATCGGGACGATGATCATCGAGATGCCCTTGTGCTTCGTCGCCTCGGGGTTGGTGCGCACCGCCAGCCAGCAGTAGTCGGCGTCGCTGGCCAGGCTGGTGAACATCTTCTGGCCGTTGATGACGTACTCGTCGCCGTCGCGCACGGCCTTCGTCGTGAGCGCGGCGAGGTCGGTGCCGGCGCCGGGCTCGGTGTAGCCGATGCAGAAGTGGATCTCGCCCTTCAGGATCCGGGGCAGGAACTCGGCCTTCTGCTCGTCGGTGCCGAAGTCCATGATCGTCGGCCCGACCGTGTTGATCGTGAGCATCGGGACCGGGGCGCCGGCCCGCATCGACTCGTCGAAGAAGATGAACTGCTCGATGGCCGAGCGCCCCTGGCCGCCGTACTCCTCGGGCCAGCCGATGCCGAGCCAGCCGTCCGTCGCCCATCTGCCGGACGACCTCGCGGTTCACCGGGCCGATGCCGTGCCCGCGGGCGAGGCCTTCCTCGACCTCGGGCGTCAGCAGCTTGTCGTAGTAGGCCCGGAGCTCGCGGCGCAGCTGCTCCTGCTCTTCGCTGTAGCCGATGTACATCAGACCTCCAACCTACAGGCCCAGCGGCTCGAGAACGCCCGTGCGCATCCCGGCGGTGAAGCCGCCGTCGACGACGAGCGCGTGCCCGGTGACGAACGACGCGTCGTCGGAGGCGAGGAACGCGGCCGCCGACGCGATCTCGTCCGGACGCCCGAAGCGGCCGAGCATGTGCGCCTCCCGGTACTGCTCGCGTACCTGCTGCATGCCTTCGAGCGACATGACCGACTCGAACATCGGGGTCTCGATGAACCCGGGGCAGATGCAGTTGGCGCGCACGCCGACGCGGCCGTAGTCGATGGCGAGGTTCTTCGTGAGCAGCACGACCGCGCCCTTCGACGCGTTGTACGAGCTGCCGCCCTCCGTGCCTTCGACGCCCTCGATGCTGGAGATGTTGACGAGGCTCCCCGACTTCTGCTCGACCATGTGCGTGAGCGCGTGCTTGCACACGAGGAACGTCCCGGTGAGGTTCACCCGGATCACGCGCTCCCACTCGGCCGCGTCGAGCAGGTGGATCGGTCCGCCGCCCGCGACACCGGCCGCGTTCAGCACCACGTCGAGACGGCCGTGGTCGTGCACGACGGCGTCGACGGCGTCGCGGATCGACGACTCGTCGGCGACGTCGGCCACGCGGACGTCACCGTCGGGTCCCGGTTGCAGGTCGACGCCGACGACCTTCGCGCCCTCGTCACCGAAGCGGCGGGCGCACGCCAGACCGATCCCCGACGCGGCGCCCGTCACCAGCGCGACCTTGCCGTCGAGGCGACCCACGACGGTATGCTCACTGAAACGTGTTCTAGTCGTCAAGGCGGGGGGCCGGTCCGTGAAGTTCGCGTTGTTCTACGAGATCCCGGTGGCGAAGCCGTTCACGGACGGCAAGGAGCACGCCGCGTACAAGAACACGCTCGAGCAGGCGGTGCTCGGCGAGCAGGCCGGCTTCCATTCCTTCTGGACCGTCGAGCACCACTTCCTCGAGGAGTACTCGCACTGCTCCAACCCCGAGGTGCTCTACGGCGCGATCGCGGCGAGGACGTCCACGATGCGCCTCGGGTACGGCGTGCGCCTGCTCCCGAAGCCGTACAACCACCCGATCCGCAGCGCGGAGTCGGCGGCGGTGCTCGACCTGATCTCCGACGGCCGCGTGGAGTTCGGCACCGGCCGCTCGTCGACCCGCGCCGAGATCGAGGGCTTCGACATCGACCCGCAGGACACGCGCGCGATGTGGTCGGAGGCGCTCGAGCACATCGTCGGCGCGTGGACGAACGAGTACTACCAAGCCGACGGGAAGTACTGGCGCATGGGCGGGCCGCGGCGTGTGCAGCCCAAGCCGCTGCAGAAGCCGCACCCGCCGCTGTGGGGCGCGACCAGCAGCGCCGACGGGCACCGCGAGATCGGCCGCCACGGCATCGGGCTGTGCTCGTTCACCGTCGGCGTGCCGCCCGAGGACCTCGTCGAGCGCATCGCGATGTACCGCGAGGGCCTCGACGAGTGCAAGAAGCCGGTCGGCAAGGAGGTCAACGACCGCGCCGCCACGTTCACGATGGTCCACTGCGCCGACACCAACGAGCAGGCGTTCGCCGACGCCGAAGAATCCTTTCCCTGGTACATCAAGACCGCAGTCCGCCACATCGGTTCGCTCGTCGACTGGCAGGCGGGCAAGGACCTCGGGACGTACAGCTACGCCGAGCACATGGCGCAGCTCGACAAGGACGGCTCGCTCGACCACCTCGACTTCGAGTACCTGCGCGAGAGCGGGGCGGCGGTGGTCGGCGACCCGGACCGGTGCGTGGAGTTGGCGGAGCGCTACCAGGCCTCCGGCTGCGACCTGCTGCTGTGCCTCGTGAACCCGTACAAGATCCCGCACGAGAAGGTCATGCGCTCGATCGAGCTCCTCGGCGAGCGCGTCATCCCGCAGTTCTCGTAGAGGCCTCGTGAGCGCACACGAGCACGACCACGTCGTACGACGTTCGTTCGAGAAGCAGGCCGGCCTCTTCGTCGGGGAGGACTCGCCGTTCGCCCGGCGCCCGGCGTCGGCACTGGCGTGGCTGGAGCCGCTCGACCCGGACATGATCGTCCTCGACGTGGCGTGCGGCGCCGCCCACGCCGCCGAGCAGGCCGCCCCGCATGTGCGCCAGGTCGTCGGCGTGGACCTGACACCCGCACTGCTCGAGGTCGGCGCCGACCGCCTGCGCGACGCCGGCATCACGAACGTGCTCCTGCAAGAGGGAAACGCGGCCGAGCTCCCGTTCCTCGACGCGTCATTCGACTTGGTCATGTGCCGGGGCGCGATGCACCACTTCGCGGACCCCGGAGCCGCCGTCGCAGAGATGGCGAGGGTGTGCAACGACGGTGGCCGTGTCGTCGTGGCCGACATGGTCCCGCCGAGCGCCGACGTGCGCGGCGCCTTCGACGCATTGCACCGCTGCCTCGATCCGTCGCATGCCGGCGTCCTGCTCGAGGCGGAGCTGGCCGAGGCTCCTGCAGGCGAACGTTGGCCCGCTCACGTACGGCGAGACGTCGGACCCGTTCCGGATCCCCGTCGAGCAATCCTGACCGATGCCGCCGACCGCGACGCGGTGGTGAAGGCGTTGGAGGCCGAGCTCGCAGGGGGCGCCGCCACCGGTTTCGACCCTGTCGTCGACGACGGTCGGACGCTGTGTCGTTCACCGAACACCGTGGTCCACGCCGAACGCGCGTACCGCTAGCTGATCCTGCGGCCGAGCACCGGGTCGACGGTCCGCCGTCGCAGGCCGCCCCGGACCGAGTTGCCGCCTAACGAACCCGCGGATCGAGGTAGTCGTCGTCGGAGAGACGATCCGCCATTACAGCGAGCGTTGCAAAGGCCCGCAAGGCTGCGTGGACGCTCGCGTCCTCGAGCTTGGACGTCGGGCCTTTCGATGAGAACTGATTGAGGGCGGAGTCAGCTTCGGGTGGGAAATCAGTTTTCTGAACCGCCTCGACCAAGAGGGTCTCCGGAAGTTGCGATTCGAGATCGTCGAGAACCTCAGCTGCTCCTTCGCGTTCGATGCAGCCCTTCGCACGCCGCCTCAGCTTCCAGCTCGACGACCGCGCCGTCCCCCTCTCGTTCAGAGTGTGACGTGCTGCGACGCGGAGCATGCACTCCGGTCCATCCACCCTCGCTCTCCTGTCTGTGAGTGCGGCACGCCGACGTCGGTCTAACCACGTGCAACTCGTCGCTCGCCGAGGCGTTGTGGCAGCGGCCATGGGCGGTCGAGACGGTGTCGGCGGAGCCGGTCCTGCTGCATTCGCCAGACTCGCTCGCGGACAAAGGCTACGGAGTATCACGGTCGCGGCGAGTGCAAGGGCGCGGCGACTCCCATCGCCGCCCGGTATCCGTCGGCGAGCGCGGCGGAACCGGTCTGCCCTTGGGTGCGGGCCGCGGCGACGGAGAGAAGAGTGGCGACGCCGAGCGCGGCGCCGACTTGCCGAGCGGCGTTGATGAGCGCGCGCTGGCCAGTCCCTGTTCGTCATCGTCCACGCCGGAGCTCCCGGCGACCGTGGCGGCGAACACGGTGCTCGTCGTGCCCATGCCCACGACGAACAAGACGATCCCGAGGAGCGGATAGCGGCTGGTCGCCGGGAACCGCAGCAGCAGAAACAATCCGATCGCGGCGATGAGGGGTGCTGGCCGTCAAGAACCACTTGATGCCGAGCCGGGCGACAACCTTCGGACCGAAGGCGCCGCGTACCAGCCCGGCCACGCCCTGGGGCACGACGGCGACGCCGGTGAGCAGCACGGAGTAGCCCAGCACCTGTTGCAAGTAGAGGCTCACCAGCAGCACTTCGCCGGCGTTCCACGCTCCGAGCAACAGCGTCACCGTGTTGCCGGCCGCCAGCGTGCGGGACCGGAAGATCGCCAGCGGCACGAGCGGCTGTGGGCTACGGCGCTCGTGCCGCAGGAAGGCCGGCAGGAGCACGGCGCTGAAGGCGAGGGCGGCAAAGAAAGGGGCGGAAGTCCACCCGTTGTCGACGCCGGCGGTAGGTGCATAAACGAGCGCGGCCATCCCGGCAGTGACGAGGAACACGCCGATCACGTCGAGATGCGGTCGCGGGACGGCGACTGTGCCCACGGGCAGGACACGCCGTCCGAGTACCACGCACAGGAGACAGATGGGCACATTGACGAAGAAAACGGCACGCCAGCCCCCCGTTTGCACGAGCACACCGCCGAGCACCAACCCGAGGACGAATCCCACGGAAGCGGTGGCGCCGTAGTAGCCGAGGACCCGGGTTCGGGCGGGTCCGTGGAAGCTCGTGGTGAGCATGGACAAGGCAGCAGGCGCTACCGCGGCGGCCGCGATTCCTTGTACAGCAGTGTGCGATGACGAGCAGGGAAAAGTCTGCCGGCGAGGCCGCGCGCCGCGACGCATCGCGAATCCGATCAGGCCACCGACGAACAGCTGTCGCCTCCCCGAACAGATCAGCCGCAGCGACCGCCCAACACGAGCAAGCCACCGAAGGTGATGGCGTAGGCCGTGACGACCCATTGCACCGAAGTCGATGACACGCCGAGCTCGCCGCTGATGTCCGGCAGCACGACGTCGACGATGCTGAAGTCGAGCACCACGACGATCGCCGCGCCGAGGACCACGCCGAACCCGACGGCGCCGAGTGCGCTACCCCGGATGGAGCCTGTTCCTTCGGTGTCGCTCACTGCACTCGTCTGCCCTCTTGTTCGGCCGGGCGGACAGAGCGGGGCCTTCATCACCCTCGTGGGCCCGCTTCGAGATCGTAGGTCCGCCTCCGGGTCACATCACGCGGGCGCGTGCTTCGGCCTGGGAGAGAGCAGGTCGGACGCGCTTCGAGCCGGCGTCGCCCCAGCTTGCTCGCGGTCGGGACATACGGGGACGATGCTCACAGTGCTCGACGACGACATGAAGCGGGTCGTGCGAGAACAGCGGCTGGGCTACGTCGCGACGGTCTGCCCGGACGGGACGCCCAACCTGTCGCCGAAGGGCACCACCGCGGTCTGGGACGACGAACATCTCGTCTTCCTCGACCTGTTCTCGCCGGGGACGGTGGCCAACATCGAGGCGGGGCAACACGGTGGTCGAGGTCAACGTCGTGGACCCGATCCGGCGGAAGGGCTACCGGTTCAAGGGCCCGGCCGAGGTGCATCGACGGACGGTCCTGTGTTCGAGGACGTCGTGCACTGGTACGAGACGGAACGCGGCAGCGATGTGAGTCGCGTGAACTCGGTCGTGCTCGTCCAGGTCGAGCGCGTCGCGCCCCTCGTGTCCCCCGCCTACGCCGACGGCTCGAGCGAAGCGACGATCGAGCAGCGGTCACTCGACATGTACGGCCTGAAGCGGAGGACGCCGTGACGTACTCGATCGTCGCCCGCGACGACGGAACCGGTGAGCTTGGAGTCGCGGTCCAGACAGCCATGTTCGCGGTCGGATCGATCGTTCCGTGGGCTTCGCCCTGGCGTCGGTGCGGTCGCGACGCAGGCGATCGCCGAGCCCGCGTACGGGCCGCGGTGCCTCGACGCGCTCGCCGGTGGCAGCGACGCCGCCGAGGCGCTACGCGGCCGCGCAGGCGGATGACCCGATGGGCGTGCTCCGCCAAGTCGGGGTCGTCGGCGCCGACGGCTCCGCCGCGGCGGCCACCGGCGAGCTGTGCATCGACCACGCCGGCGAGGTCGTCGGGAACGGGTTTGCCGTGCAAGCCAACATGATGAGCACGTCTGAAGTGTGGCCGGCGATGGCAGCAGAGTTCGGAGGCTCGTCCGGTCCTCTGGCCCGGCGCTTGCTCGCGGCGTTGGTCGCGGGCGAAGCGGCCGGCGGGACGCGAGGGGCGTCATGTCGGCGGCGCTGATCGTCGTCGACGGGGAGCCGCCGTCGCAGCCGGGGGCCGGGACGATCGTCAACCTCCGGGTCGACCGCGGCACTGATCCTCTTGGTGAGCTGTCCCGATTGCTCGACGCCGCCGACGCGTTCGCCGGCTTCAACCGTGCGGTCGACCAGCTGACGGGGGGCGACCCGGACGCGGCGCTCCGCACGATCGATGACGCCCTCGTCGTGCTCCCCGACGAGGAGAACTTCCGCTTCGTACGAGCCGGCGCCCTGATGGCGACGGGCGCGACCGATGCTGCCATCGCCGCGCTCCGCGCACTCCTCGCGGACCATCCGACATGGAACGTGATCGTTCGGAGCTTCGCCGGCAAGGGCTTCGTCCCCCTGCCCGACGGCATGTCGATCGACGCCGTGCTGGGCGAGGGGTGACGGGCAGCGCTTCTACCCCACTCGGACCGCGACAGTCAGGAGGGCTGCGGAAGCGATCATCGCGGAGCCCGCGGCATCCCGAGGCCGGCGAGGGCGATGATCTCCCGCTGCACCTCGTTCACGCCGCCGCCGAACTCCCACCCCCCCGGTGCCCACCGGGGCCTGCCGGTACGCAGCTTCGAGCTGACCGTGCAACGCCGCGCCGGCGGCGTCGCCGCGCAGCGAGGCCGACTCCCCCACCACGTCCATCAGGGCCCGCAGCGCGCTGACACGGAGCTCGGTGCCGAACACCTTCATCGCCGAGGCGTCGGCGGGGTTGAGGTCGCCGTCGGTGAGCGCCGACGCGACCTGCCAGTTGGCGAGCTTGAGCGCGTCGACGTGGGCGTGCACTCGTGCCAGCGCGATCCGCACCCACTCCTGGTCGATGACACGCCGGCCGTCGGCGAGGCGCGTCTGCTTCGCCCAGCGCAGCACCGCCTGGAGGTGCCGGTCGATCATGCCGGCGGGCGCGAGCGCGACCCGCTCGTGGTTGAGCTGGTTCGTGATCATCTTCCAGCCCTCGTTCTCCTTGCCGACCAGCGACGACGCCGGCACGCGCACGTCCTCGTAGTACGTGACGTTCGTGAAGCCGCCGCCCAGCAGGTGGATCGGCGAGTGCTTGTACCCCGGCTGCGTTCGTGTCGACGAGCAGGATCGAGATGCCCTTGTGCTTCGGCGCCTCGGGATCGGTGCGGCACGCGAGCCACACCCAGTCGGCGTCGTTCCCGCCCGTCGTGAACACCTTCTGCCCGTTGACGACGTACTGGTCGCCGTCACGCACCGCCCGGGTACGCAGCGACGCGAGGTCGGTCCCGGCGGCGGGCTCGGTGTAGCCGATGGCGAAGTGCAATTCGCCGGCAAGGATGCGCGGGAGGAAGTACGCCTTCTGCTCCTCGTTCCCGAAGCGCATGAGCGTCGGCCCGACCGTGTTGAGCGTCACCAACGGCATCGGGACACCGGCGCGCTGGGCCTCGTCGTAGAAGACGAACTGCTCGGCGGGCGTTCGGCCCTGGCCGCCGTACTCCTTCGGCCAGCCGACGCCGAGCCAGCCGTCGGTACCCATCTGGCGGACGAGGTCGCGGTAGGCGTCGCCCCCGGCCTCGGGACCAGGGAGGGCGGCGCGGCGCGCGGGCGTCATCAGCCGCTCGAAGTAGTCGCGCAGCTCTTCTTGCAGCTCGCGCTGCTCGCCGGTGAGGTCGATGCGCAGGAATCTGGACGCTACCGTCGGGCTTCAGCAGACTGCAACGAGTTCCAGTTCTGCCGGGAAGAGGGGGACGTCGATGGCCGAGCCGGTGATCATCGAGGCCGCGATCAACGGGGTGACCAGCAAGAAGCAGAACCCGCACACCCCGAAGGAGCCGGCCGAGATCGCGGACGATGCGCTCCGGTGCTTCGCCGCCGGCGCCGCCGTCGTGCACAACCACATCGACTCGTTCGGCATGCCGGGCGACAGCGCAGCGGAGCGCTATCTCGAGGGATGGCGACCGGCGCTGGCGGAGCGGCCCGACGCGCTCTTCTACCCGACCACGAACGCGGGCGCCGACGTCGAGGCGTCCTACGCGCACATCGCGCCGCTCGCGGAGTCGGGCCTGATGCGCCTGTCGCTGTGTGACCCGGGCTCGGTGAATCTCGGCGGCCTCGGACCGGACGGGCTCCCGGCGTCGGGGATCGTGTACGCGAACTCGTTCGACGACGTCGCCCACCAGTTCGGCGTGTGCGAGCGGTACGGGCTCGGTCCGAGCATCGCCATCTACGAGCCGGGGTTCCTCCGGTGCGTGCTCGCGTGGTGGCGGGCGGGGCGCCTGCCGGCGGGGGCGATGGTGAAGTTCTACTTCGGCGGTGACGAGGGCTTCCTCTCCGGCTTCGGGTTCCAGCCGACGCGCACCGCGCTCGACGCGTACCTCGAGCTGCTCGGATGACTGCGACGTGCCGTGGGCCGTCGCCGTGCTCGGCGGCGACGTGCTCGAGAGCGGCATCGCCCGGATCGCGCTCGAGCGCGGCGGGCACGTCCGCGTCGGGCTCGAGGACTACGCCGGACGCACGCCAGCCCACCAACGAGGAGCTCGTGCGCGCCGCAGTCGCGCTCGCCGGCGAAGTCGGCCGCCCTGTCGCCACGCCCGACGAGACCGCCAAACTGCTCGGCCTTCCCTGAGAAGGTGGCAACCATGCTCGACGTGAAGATCGCCGGTGGGAGCGTCGTCGACGGGACGGGGACGGCGCGGCGCCAGGCCGACGTCGGGATCCGGGACGGGCGCATCGTCGCCATCGGCGAGATCGACGAGCCGGCGACGCGCACGATCGACGCGTCCGGCCTCGTCGTCGCCCCCGGCTTCGTCGACATCCACACGCACTACGACGCGCAGGCGTTCTGGGACCCGGCGCTCACGCCGTCGCCGCTGCACGGCGTCACGACGGTCGTCGGCGGCAACTGCGGCTTCACGATCGCGCCGCTCGCCGCGAGCGAGGCCGACTACCTCATGCGCATGCTCTCCCGCGTCGAGGGCATGCCCCTCGAGTCCCTCGCCGCCGGCGTGCCGTGGGACTGGCAGACCTTCGGGGAGTACCTCGACCGCCTCGACGGCACGCTGGCGGTGAACGCCGGGTTCCTCGTCGGCCACTCGGCGTTGCGACGGGTCGCCATGGGCGATCGCAGCCACGAGCCCGCCACCGACGACGACGTCGCCGCGATGTGCCGGACGCTCGGCGAGTCGCTCGCGGCCGGTGGCCTGGGGTTCTCGTCGTCGCAGGCGCCGACCCACAACGACGGCGACGGCGAACCGGTGCCGTCACGCGCCGCCACACGCGACGAGCTCGTCGCGCTGTCACGGGTCGTCGGCGACCATCCCGGCACGACGTTGGAGTTCATCCCGACGGTCGGGCCGTTCTCGGACGAGCACGTCGCGCTCATGGCGGCGATGTCGGCGTCCGCGGGCCGGCCGCTGAACTGGAACGTGCTCGTCGTCGGGGGCGGCAGCGACACGTACCAGGCGCAGCTCGCAGCATCCGACCGCGCCGCCGAGCAGGGCGGGCGGGTGCTCGCGCTCACGGTGCCGGCGGTCATGCAGCTGCATCTCAACTTCCGGTCCGGGTTCCTCTTCGACGCGCTGCCGGGCTGGGGCCCGACCATGGCGCTGCCCGACGAGGAGAAGATGCGGGCGCTGACCGATCCTGACGTGCGCCGGCAGCTGCGCGAGAGCGCCGAGTCCGACACCGGCCTGTTCCGCGCCATGCTGCGCTGGGACCGGCTCCAGATCGGCGAGACCTTCGCACCCGAGAACCAGGCCCTCTCGGGTCGCACCGTCGCCGATGTCGCGGCCGAGCGCGGCGCCGACCCGTTCGACGCGCTGCTCGACGTCGTCGTCGCCGACGACCTCCGCACCGTGCTCATGCCGCCGGCACGGGGCGACGACCCGGAGTCGTGGCGGCTGCGGTCCGAGGCGTGGCGCGACCCGCGTGTCGTCGTCGGCGCGTCCGACGCCGGCGCGCACCTCGACATGCTGGCGACCTTCAGCTACTCGACCTCGCTCCTCGCCGCGAACCGTGCGCACGAGCTGCTCCCGCTCGAGGAAGCCGTGCATCTCCTCACCGACGTGCAGGCGCGCCTGTACGGCATCCGCGACCGGGGCCGGATCGCCGAGGGCTGGCACGGCGACGTGGTCGTGTTCGACGAGGACCGCGTGGGTCCCGGTCCCGTCCACACGCGCTACGACCTGCCCGCGGGCGCGGGCCGGCTGTACGCCGAGGCGGAGGGCATCGAGCACGTCCTCGTCAACGGGACCGAGATCGTCGCGGGCGGAGCGCTGACGGGCGACCGGCCCGGCGCGCTCCTCCGGTCCGGGCAGGACACCGAGACCGTCGAGGTCGCCGGCGTCCCTGCCGGGTAGGCCTGGTCGCGGTGACGACCTACGACTCGAGGAATTGCTCGGCAAGGCGTGGCGGCGCGCACGCCAGCCAGCCGTCGGTGAGCGCGTCCCGCACAGGTCGCTTCGTTGCCTTCTTCAGCTGGATGAGAACAGCCGCGTAGCCGTCGAAGTGCGGAATCGTGAAGTACGCCTTCGGGTGCGCGGCGAGAACGGCCTCTTTCTCGCCGAGGTCCTCGACCCGGACGGCGAGGATCGGCCCGTCGGGAGGTTCCGCGTCCCCGAACCGCTTGATGTCGGCCTTGCTGAACGGCCGCTCCCATGCGAAGGCCTTCCCGGCGACCGACCACGTCCGATTGCCGTGACGGCGACCTTCGGCGACCTCCGGCAACTCGGACGCCATCCGAGCGACTTCGTCGATGGTGAGCACGGCTCCGTCAGCGCTCCTACGGCTCGAGCAACACCTTGATCGCGCCGCTGGCGCGGTCGGCGGCCACCGTGAACGCGTCGGCGGCGCGGTCGAGCGGGAAGCGGTGGGTGATCATCGCCGTCGCCACCTCGGGAGAGTCGGCGAGGACGCGGGCCGCCGCGTCCATGTCGCGGCCGGTCTCGTCGTGGCCGTGCATGTTCGACCCGACGACGACCGGCTCCTTCATGGAGAAGAACTGCGGGAACTGGACGGGTTCCCAGTAGCTCGCGACCAAGGCGACCGTGCCGCCCGGTCGCAACAGTTTGAAGCACGCCTTGAGGGCGGAATCGGTGCCGGCGGCGTCGACCACGACGTCGTACTCGCCCTCGGGCTCAGTGCCGGCGCCGATGCTTGCCGCCGCCTGGCGCTGGGCGTCGTGCCGCGCGAGCACGTCGACCGCGGAACCCGTCGCGCGGGCGACGGCCGCCGCCGCCAGACCGATCGCGCCCGCTCCGACCACGGCGACGCGCTGGTCGCCGCGCAGTCCGGCTCGCCGGAGGGCGTGCAGCGAGCAGGCGATCGGCTCGACGAGCGACGCGTCGACGACGTCGACCCCGGCGGGCAGCGGCACCACGCAGCTCTCCTCCACGACAATCTCGTCGGCCATGCCCCCGTCGCGTCCGATGCCGTAGCTGTGGGGAATGGCGCTCCGGCACTGGGTCACCTCCCCCGCCGCGCAGCGGTCGCACTCGCCGCACGGCACCAGCGGCCAGACGGCGACGGGCGTGCCGTCGTCGAGGTGACCCGCGATCTCGTGCCCGAGCGTCACGGGCATGGGCCCCCACGTGAGCATGTGGAGGTCGGAGCCGCAGATGCCGGCGCTGCGCACCTGCACACGAACATGCCCGCTCGTCGGTGTCAGGCCGCGGGACGTCGACGACTTCGATCCCGTTGTCCGTGTGCTTCACCGCTCGCATCGGTTCACTCCTCGGTCCGCTCGTAGCGCCAGCCGGCCGGCAGCATCCAGAGCCGGTGGCGCGGACCGGGCGCGTCGGCGTCGTTCGACTCGTAGCCGGCGTCGCCCTCCCACAGTGCGGCGGCACCGCCTTCGACGCGCGCGATGTGCGTCTCGAAGAACTCCGGTTCGGTCG
Organism: uncultured Actinomycetes bacterium; assembly: GCA_963747195.1. Lineage (GTDB taxonomy): Bacteria > Actinomycetota > Acidimicrobiia > IMCC26256 > JACDBD01 > JALZAA01. Next base: position 608,530 of record CAVVDV010000002.1, on the reverse strand, counting down.
CGCGCCGCGTCGGCGATGGCCGCCGCCACGTCCGGGGCGCGGGCAAGCCGGTGAAGCGTCACCCACGTCGGCGGGGCGAGCTCGATCTCCTCGGCGTCGCGCCGCGCGATCGCGTCGGCGGGCTGGAGCCAGCGATGGTCGCGGATCTCGCCCATGTCGACGGTGACCGCGCCCGCCGGCGCCGGTCCGACGAAGAACCAGGTCGCGAACCGCTTGGCCGTGACGGGCGGTGGGACCCAGTGCGAGAACGGCACCAGCGCGTCGGCGTCGACGACGAGGTCGGACTCCTCACGTGCCTCCCGCACGGCGGCGTGGCGGGCCGCTTCGATCACGTCGCCGTCGGGCGGGATGTCGTCCGGGTCGACCCGCCCGCCGGGGAACACCCACATGCCGCCGGCGAACTCGAGCTTGGAGCTGCGTCGCACCATGAGCGTCTCGAGACCGACGCCGGGTGCGTCACGCAGCAGGACGACCGTCGCCGCCGGCACCGCATCGGGGACGTCCCCACTCGTCGTCGGGATGCGCCGCATCCACCTCGGCAGCGACTCGTCACTCATGACCAGACGAGCGATGCGATGACGACGGGCTCGGCGAGGCCCTTGAGCTCCGCGGATCTGGTCTCGGTCACCGGGTGACGTGACCCCGCCGATTCCACCGTCTGGATGCTCACCAGGACCTCACCGCCACTCGCGAGCGCGGCGATACGAGCCGCTTCGTGGACGCCGCGGCCACCGTAGTCATCGACGCTGCGCGTCGCTTCCGCCTCGTGCGCGCCGACGCGGACCCGAATCGGCGGGCGTCGATCGCCGGCGCTTTCGGTCATCGCCGCCTGGATGGCGAGCGCGCAGTCGAGCGCGGCTTCGGCCGACGCAAAGGCGACGAAGAAGCCGTCGCCACCACCGCGCTGCTTGATCTCCTGGCCGTCGAACTGATCGAACAGCCGGCGCAACGTCGAGTCGTGCCAGCGCAAGACCTCGGACCACCGGTCGTCGCCCATCGTCGCCAGCATCGTCGTCGAGTCCTCGATGTCCGTGAACATGAACGTCCGGACGACGCGCGACTGCGGAGCAGCCCTGCCCAACAGCTCGGTGACACGAACGACGTCGAACGTCGCCGTCAACCGTTCGAAGGCGTCGAGCGCCCGCTGGAGCTGGATCTCGGCGGCGTCGATCTCGCCCGTCTCACGAAGCGCGACGCCGAGCGCAACCCGTGCTCGCGCTTCGTCGTACCGCGCGCCGACCTGCTGCCAGCTCTCGGCTGCTTCGCGGAGCTTGTCCCGCGCGAGACCGAACTCGGCCGACGCAAACGCCACTTCGCCGCACGCCTGCGCGGCGCGGGCGTGCTGCGTGACCGTCGGGAACCGGTCGGCGATGCCCGCCGAGCTCGTCGGCGCAGCGACGTGCCGTTTCGACATCTCCCGCCGCCAACGCAGCTTCCGTCGCGGCAGGGAGGAGCCGAGCCCGCGCGAGGTCGTCACCGGCCGTGTCCAACGCCTCTTTGAGGGACGCGCACGCGGTCTCCGGGCGTCCGCGCAACAGGTCGAGCGTCGCCCGCCCCGGCTGCGCAGAACCGCCCATGCGCTCGACCTCGCGGAAGGCATGCTCGGCCGCCGCGACGTCGCCACGGCGGAGGCTGAGCGTGCCCAGCTCGTACAGGCCGACGGCGACATGCGCGGCGTCCCAGCTCGCCAGCTCGTCGCAGGCACGGGCCGCCTCGACCTCCGCCTCTTCCCAGTCACCTCGCAGCTGGAGGATCTCGGCTCGGTGCAGGCGGCAGTCGCCGGGGAACTCGCACGAACGGAGCCGCTACCGGCCGGCGCCGCACCTCGTTGATCCATTCCGCGGCGCGGCGGTAGTCCCCGAGCGTGCGGCACGTGCTGATCGTCCCGCAGTAGGTCGCCGCCGACGCCCACGGCCCGAGCAGTCCACTGACCGCACGCGCCATGACCTGATCGAGGAGCGCCAGGCCTTCGTCCACGCGTCCGAGATGGACGAACGCGCCACCCTTCTGGAGCACACCCAGCGACTCGACGTCTCGATCGCCGAGCGCGCGGCCGATCTCGATCGTGCGCTCGGCGAGACGCAACGCCTCCTCGCGGTCGCCGAACAGCTCGCCCGCCACGATGGCTTGGATCCACGCCAGCCACCCCTGCTCCGCGCACTCCGGTTGATCGGCCAGGAGCGTGGCCGCGCTCTCCAGCCAGCCGGCGGCCACGGCAAGAGCCTCGCGGCCGGCGTGGTGGAACGCGAGATGGAGGGCGACGAGCGCAGCGGCCCGGACGTCACCTTCCTCGACGAGCCCGGCGTAGGCGCGTTCTCGCGCTTCGATGCACTCCTCGAGGTGGCCCATCCAGAACGCCGCCTCGGCGAGCCGTTCCACATCGCCCGGCTCGAGCGCGCCCGAGTTGTCGGCGTCTCGCAGGAGCGCGAGCCCCTGCGACCAGTCGCGGGCGTCGACCGCAGCGCGTCCGCCGTCGATCAGCTCGCTCATGGCACGAGCATACGGACGAGCACTCACACCGTTACGTTGACCGCCTGCGGCGAGGAGGCGGACATGACCACTCCAACCGGAATCGACGGGGACGCGCCGGTCCTCGCCCGTCACGAGGTCGCCATCCAGGCGCCAATCGAAACGATCTGGCAGCTTCACATCGCCGTGAACGAGTGGCCGACATGGCAGCCGGACATCACGGAAGCTCGCCTCGACGAAGACTTCGTGCCCGGCGCCTCGTTCGGCTGGACGAGCTCGGGACTCAGCGTCACGTCGACCATCTACGACGTCTCCCCGCCGACCGGCGACGTCTCCCCGCAAGCACGAACGCTGTGGGGCGGGACGGGCCAGGGCATCACCGGCATCCACGAGTGGACCTTCCGGGACATGACTCAGGGTGTGATCGTCGCTACGAACGAGTCATTCGCCGGCGCGCCGGTCGACGGCGACCCGTCGACGATGCAAGACATCCTCGACACGTCCCTGGTGTCCTGGCTGCTCCACCTCAAGGTCGCCGCAGAGTCGAGGGCGTGACCGCGGGCTGACCGATGCCCTAGTTTCGACGGCGTGCCCATGCCGGAGGGGATCGGCGTCGTCGACCTGATGATCGGGTTCCCGCACCGCGACCGCAAGGCCGTCTACGACTACCTGCGGAAGGGTGCGAAGGACTCCGAGTCGAAGGACATGAACTTCCTCGCCGAGTACATGTTCAAGGACGTGCCCGACGAGGTCGACGACGACCGGGACCCGGTCGACGTGACGATCGGCGAGATGGACCGCTACGGCATCGACAAGGGGCTCGTCGGCCTCACGCGGATGACGCTCGAAGCGCGCGACCGGTACCCCGGGCCGCTTCCTGCTCTCGCTCGAGGTCAACCCGAACGACGTGATGGAGTCGGTCCGTGGCATCCGCCGGGCGAAGGAGGAGCAGGATCTGGCGGCGGTGACGTTCTTCCCCGCCGGGTGCCTGCCGCAGGTGCCGGTCGACGACCCCAAGGCGTACGCCGTGTACGCGACGTGCGTCGAGCTCGACATCCCCGTGGTCGTCAACGCCGGGATCGCCGGGCCACGGTTCCCGTCGGCGTGCCAGCACGTCGAGCGCTTCGACCAGGTGTGCTTCGACTTCCCCGAGCTGCGGATCGTCATGCGGCACGGCGCCGAGCCCTGGGAGGAGCTGGCCGTGAAGCTCATGCTGAAGTGGCCCGGCCTCTACTACATGACGTCGGCGTTCGCGCCGAAGTACTACCCGAAGGCGATCGTCGACTACGCGAACACGCGCGGCGCCGACAAGATCATGTACGCCGGCTACTTCCCGATGGGGCTCTCGCTCGAGCGGATCTTCCGAGAGCTGCCCGACGTGCCGTTCCGCGACCACGTGTGGCCGAAGTTCCTCCGCGAGAACGCGATGCAGGTCTTCAAGATCGAGGACCGCGTGAACGCGGAGGCACGGTGAGCGGCACGGCGACGCTGCCGGCCGGTGACCGGTACGTCCTCGTGTCGGCGGACTGCCACGCCGGCGGGTCGATGGAGCAATACCGCGAGTACCTCGCCCCCGAGTACCACGACGAGTTCGACGCCTGGCGCGGCGCGTACAAGAACCCGTTCGGCGACCTGCAGCGTGACGGGCGCACGCGCAACTGGGACCACGACCTGAGAATCTCGGAGCTCGAGGCCGACGGGATCGTCGGCGAGGTGATCTTCCCGAACACGGTGCCGCCGTTCTTCCCGACCGCCTCGCTGGTCGCCCGGCCACCGTCCGCCCGTGACTTCGAGCGCCGCCTCGCCGGCATCCGCGCCCACAACCGCTGGCTCGCCGAGTGGTGCTCGCAGGCGCCCGAGCGCCGCGCGGGCGTCGGGCAGATCTTCCTCAACGACGTCGACGAGGCCGTGCAGGACGTGCGCTTCATCAAGGAGTCCGGGCTGCGCGGGGGCGTCCTCCTGCCCGGCCGTCCCGACGACTCCGAGATCGCGCCGCTCTACGACCCGGTGTACGACCCGCTGTGGTCGGCGTGCGAGGACCTCGAGGTCACGCTGAACCACCACTCGGGCAGCGGCTCGCCCAACTACGGCAAGTACGCGGTGTCGAACGTGCTGTGGCTCGTCGAGACGTCGTGGTACTCGCACCGGGCGTTGTGGCACCTCATCCTCGCCGGCGTGTTCGAGCGGCATCCGAACCTGAAGTTCGTGGTCACCGAGCAGGGCGCGTCATGGGTCCCGAGCACGCTGGCCATGATCGACGGCTACCACGCGCAGATGGCGTCCGGGCGAGTCGGCGAGATCAAGTACTCCGACGACCAACGGCTGCCGCTCAAGCCGAGCGAGTACTTCACCCGCAACTGCTGGATCGCAGCCAGCTTCCCGAGCCCCCGCGAGGCGGAGACGCGTCACGCGGTCGGCATCGACAAGTTCATGTGGGGCAGCGACTACCCCCACGACGAGGGCACGCACCCGTACACGACGATGAGCCTGCGGCGGTCGTTCGCCGGCACCGATCCCGTCGAGCTCCAAGAGCTGCTGGCGGGCAACGCGGCGCATACGTCTACGACTTCGACCTCGACGCCCTCGCGCCGATCGCCGCCCGCGTCGGGCCGACCGTCGACGAGGTCGCTGTGCCGCTCGATACCGTACCCGCCCGACTCCAACAGCCCCGCGTTCACGCGCCAGTAGCGAGCGATGCCCGCGCACGAGCCGCTCACCGACCCACTGATCGAGGACGAGTTCTACGCCGGCGACGCCTTCCCGCACTACGCGCGGTTGCGCGATGAGGCGCCGGTGGCATGGAACGACACGAAGGGGTTCTGGGCCGTCAGCCGGTGGGACGACGTGATGGCGGTGTCGACCGACCCGGAGACGTTCTGCTCGGGGCGCGGGATCCTCGTCATGGAGATCGGCGCCAGCTACGACTCGCCGCCGACGATGATGCACACCGACCCGCCCGAGCACACCGTGTACCGCAAGCTCGTGCAGCCCGGCTTCGCGCCGGGGCGCATGCGCGCCCTCGAGGCCGATGTGCGCCGGCGGGCGAAGCTGCTCGTCGACGAGATCGAGGCGGGCCGGGCCGTCGACTTCGTCGAGACCGTGGCGGTGCCGTTCCCGCTCTACATCATCAGCGCGCTGCTCGGGATGCCCGACGAGGACTGGCAGCGCTTCTTCGAGTGGTCGGAGGCGGTGATCCCGGGCGCCACCGACTGGTCCGAGGACAAGCGCGCCGCCCTCCAGGCCGACATGCACGACACCCTGCTCGCGACGACCGTGGCCCGGCGTGCCGATCCCCGTGACGACCTCATCTCGGTGCTGGCGCAGGTCGAGATCGAGGGGCGTCGGCTCAGCGACGCCGAGCTGGCGATGTTCCTCGTCCAGCTGCTCGTGGCGGGCAACGAGACGACGCGCAACCTCGTGTCGGGCGGGTTGGTGGCGCTGGCCGAGCGCCCGGAGGCGTGGGAGCGCCTGCGCCGCGACCGGTCGCTGGTCCAGACGACGGTCGAGGAGATGCTGCGGTGGACCACGCCCGTCGTCAGCTTCATGCGGACCGCGACGCGCGACGCCGAGCTGGGCGGACAGGCGATTCGGGAGGGTGATGCGGTGCTGATGCTCTACGCGTCGGCCAACCGGGACGAGCGCCAGTTCGGTCCGACCGCCGACCGCTTCGACATCGGGCGCGATCCCAACCACCACGTCGCGTTCGGCTTCGGCGCCCACTTCTGCATCGGCGCAACGCTCGCCCGCATCGAGGCGCGCGTGCTCCTCGAAGAGCTGCTCGACCGGTTCGAGTCCATCGAGCCGGCCGGCGAAGTGCAACGCAGCAACTCGTCGGTGATCGCGGGCGTGAAGCGCGCCCCGCTCGTCTTTCGATAAGGAGACGCAATGCTTCTCGACCGGTTCAGCCTCACCGACAAGGTCGCCATCGTGACCGGCGCCGGCCGCGGCATCGGCGCCGCTTGCGCGCTCGGGTTCGCCGAGGCCGGCGCCGACGTCGTGATCGCGTCGCGCACCAAGGAGCAGCTCGAGGACGTCGCCAATCAGGTGGCCGACCACGGACGGCGGGCGCTCGGTGTCCCGTGCGACGTCAGCGACCTGGCCAATTTGGACCTGATCGTCGACCAGACGATGAACGAGTTCGGCCGGATCGACATCGTCGTCAACAACGCCGGCGGGGCCATGCCGGCCCCGTTCATGGACACGAGCGAGAAGGCGTTCGAGGGCGCGTTCCATTTCAACGTCACGACGGCGTTCACGCTCAGCAAGCTGGCGGTCCCGCACATGCTCGCCCGCGACGGCGGGAGCATCGTGAACATCTCGAGCGCGATGGGCCGCCTGACGGATCGCGGCTACACCGCCTACGGCACCGCGAAGGGCGCCCTCTCGCACATGACGCGGCTCATGGCATCCGACCTCGCCCCGCGGGTCCGAGTCAACGGCATTGCGGTCGGCTCCGTCGCAACCTCGGCGCTCGAGATCGTGCTCACCAACGACGACCTGCGCAACGAGATGGTCGCCAAGACACCGTTGCGCCGCCTCGGCGAGACGGAAGACATCGCGATCGCGGCCCTCTACCTCGCGTCCCCCGCCGGCAGCTTCGTCACCGGCAAGATGCTCGAGGTCGACGGCGGCATCGAGATGCCGAACCTCGGGTTGAATCTTCCGGATCTGTAGGGGCTCTCTCAGGACGCGGAGTCGAGCCACTCCTCGAACGTCGGGCCGGCGACGATGGCGTCCGGCGGCAGGAGACCGCCTCATTCGTCGGTCACTGCTATGACACGACGCGACGAGGAATGTGACCGGCGGTGCGAACACGACCTCTCCGACCTGTAGGTCTGCTGGGGTGTCTACGGGGCGGCGGGCGCGGGCGCCGGCTTCTTGTCGGCCAGGATCCCGAGGAACCCGCCCTTGACCAGCCACGAGACACCGAACGCGACGACGCAGATCGTCTCCAGCGCGAGAAAGACGTGCCACGACTCGGGCGGGTCCCGCCACACGACCATCAACAGGATTGCAACGGCCATGATCCCGCCACACGTCCGGTAGAGCACATTGCGTCGCTTCTTCTCGGGCGTCATGGCGCTGCTCCCCCTGGGGAACAGGAAGAGCGCGAATACGGCGAGCAGAATGAACAACACGGCCGCCGAGATTCCGTGCACGATTCCGATGTTGTGCTCGCTTCGGGTGGGCACGGACGCGTCGCTCGTGGTCGGAAAGACGGCGACGCTCACCGCGGCGATGGCGGCAAGCGTGCTCAGCTTGTTGTCGACGTTGAACCCCGGCAGCGGCTTGTAGTTGTACGACAAGAAGAAGACGGCGAGCGCCCAGAGCACACCGACGAAGACGCTGCCCATCGGCGTGTGGTAGTAGGCGCTGATCGAGCTCTCGAGCTCGTTGCCGGTCAAGGCCCAGTTGCCGACGAAGAGCACCGGCGCCAACAAGATCGCCATGACTCCGACGATCTGCTGGAGATGCGTGTAGGCGGAGGCCAGCGCGGCGTCGCCGGCGAGGCGTTGGGCCTTTTCGAGCTCGCCGGCTGCAAACGCGTCGGCGCTCTTCTGCGCCAGCCGCCCGGCTTCCGAAGGCTGTCCCGGGTCAGCAACCTCGACCATGCGTCGGCCCCCTGCTCGGTTGCCCGGAGATCGAACGTACATCTCGGACCGATGGAGCAGGCGGATGCTTCCTCCGCGGACTTGGGCGTCCCACTGATTGCATCGCCGGTCTTGCACAGCGTCTGTGCACAACTGTCGGTGGAGAAACACCCGCCGAGGTCCCGGTGTTTAGAATCCGCACAAGTCGGCCGACACTCATGTCGCGGCCGGAATGAGATCAGCTACAGAGTCCTGGTCGCAGGGAAGCGGGGACTCGCAATCCTGGAGCCCCCGCTTTCCGCGCTCCTGAAAGTGGGGCAGCAGCCCCCAGCCGCACTCGGGCAGGGAGAGCACGACCCCGAGAGCCGCTGCCCCAGGGGATCGTATCTCCCGGTCTGACCGGTACGCTCGACGCCCGCCGGCCTTTGGACCGACGAGATCGACCGAGGCGTCTCCTTCGACGTCGACCGCCACTCGGATGTCACCCAGCCGTACGGCGAGACACCCGAGGGCTGATCAGGTATTCGGAACGTCATCCATCGTGATCGGTTCCTCAGCCGCTCGGGCCCAAGCATCGTGCTCGTACTTCAACATTGCGACGAGGGCACCGAGCGCGTCCACACCGCCCGCCGCAAACGTTGCGCCGGCGCGTCGAACGCCTCGATCACGGCGAGGCCCACTTCGGAGCCCACCAGAACCGCGGTGATCACGGCCACCATGCCGGCGATGGTGCGGAACCCCTGGAAGTAACCGCCCGTCAGCCCTTGGACCCGGAGTCGCCTCTCCGGCTCGACGCTGAGGAGGTACGGGACGAGTTCCGGCGCATTGTCGAAGTAGTAGGCGCGTAACCGGGCGATGCGCCGCGCGTAGCCGAGGTCCTCGATGCCGGACTGCAACGTCCGCTCGAACGTCACGAGCCCGACGAACGCGAGCGTGGGCAGGAGCACCAGTCCGAAGGCGAAGAACCCGCCGCCGCGCGCGGGTCGCAGTCGCCACGAGCCCCCAGGCGACCAGGCCGCCCGAAACCGACGCCAGGAACATGCTGGCCCGGCCGGTCGACTCGGAGATCGTCTGCGAACGGGCGCTCTGCAGCGTGAAGTGCTCCGTCGTGACGAACGAGATCGCCGACGCGCGGGGCTCGCCGGCCGCCTCCGGCGCCATGTGCTCGCCGTCCGTCACGATCACCTCCGGTCGTCGGACATCGCGATTGTGACCGCCCTGAGAGCCCGGTTGCGCGTGCCATGCCGACCGCCCAAAATAGAACGCGTTTCACCGGTCCGAGGGGGACGATGCTCGACTACCTGATCCAGGGCGGCACGCTCGTCGACGGCACCGGAGCGCCCGGCCGGCGGGCCGACGTGGGCGTCCGGGACGGGCGGATCGTCGCCGTGGGCGATCCCGGCAGCATCGGCGAGCCCGCCACCGAGACGATCGACGCCGACGGCCTCGTCGTCTCCCCCGGCTTCGTCGACCCCCATACCCACTACGACGCCCAGCTGTTCTGGGACCCGCAGGCGTCGCCGTCGACCGTGCACGGCGTGACCACGATCGCCAACGGCAACTGCGGCTTCACCTTGGCGCCGCTCGCCGAGCAGGACGCCGACTACCTGCGCCGCATGATGGCCAGGGTCGAGGGCATGCCGCTGCCCGCGCTCGAGAACGGTGTGCCGTGGAACTGGTCGAGCTTCGGCGACTACCTCGACCGGCTCGACGGCAACGTCGCGGTGAACGCGATGTTCAACGTCGGCCACTGCGCGCTGCGCCGCAACGTGATGGGACCGGACGCCGTCGGCAACGAGGCCACCGACGACCAGATCGACCAGATGGTGCGCCTGCTGCACGAGTCGATCGACGCCGGCGGGATCGGCTTCTCGACCACGCTCGTCGTTCACGCACTCCGACGGCGACGGGCAGCCGGTCGCCTCGCGGTGGGCGTCGAAGGAGGAGGTGCTCGCGCTGTGCGGCGCGATGCGCGAGCACGAGGGCACGACGCTCGAGTACGTGACCGACGGCTGCATGCGCGGCTTCCGCGACGACGAGGTCGAGCAGATGGCGGAGATGACGCTCGCCGCCCGTCGCCCCCTCAACTGGAACGTGCTCACGGTCGACGCCAAGGAGCCCGAGCGGTACCGGGCGCAGCTGGCGGCGTGCGAGAACGCGGCGGCGCGGGGCGGGAAGGCGATCGCGCTGACGATGCCGATCCTCGTCGAGATGAACATGAGCTTCCGCAACTACTGCGCGCTGTTCATGCTGCCGGGATGGAACGAGGTCATGAACCTCCCCGTGCCCGAGCGCATGGAGAAGCTGCGCGACCCGACGCACGCGGCAGTGGATGAACGAGCGCGCCCGCTCCAAGGAGGCGGGCGTGTTCCGGCGCCTCGCGTCGTGGGGTCGCTACCAGATCGGCGACACGTTCTCCGCCGCCAACGAGGGTCTCAAGGGCCGCGCCGTCTACGACCTGGCGAAGGAGCGCGGCCAGGACAACTTCGACACGTTGGTCGACATCGTGCTCGACGACGAGCTGCGCACGGTCCTGTGGCCGATGCCACCCGATGACGACGACGACTCGTGGAAGCTCGCGCGCCGACGCGTGGCGGAACCCGAACGTGCTCATCGGCGGGTCCGACGCCGGCGCGCACCTCGATCGCATGTGCGGCGCGCCGTACACGACCGTGTTCCTCGGCGACATGATCCGCGGCCGCAAGCTCGTCCCGATCGAAGAGGCCGTGCACCTCATCACGCAGGCGCCGGCCGAGCTGTTCGGGCTGCGCGACCGGGGCGTGGTGCGCGAGGGCTTCCACGCCGATCTCGTCGTGTTCGACCCGGAGACCGTCGGCGCCGACGAGGTGCGCCTGGTCGAGGACCTGCCCGGGGGCACGGCGCGCCTGTTCGCCGGGTCGACCGGCGTGCACCGCGTGTTCGTGAACGGCCGCCCGATCGTCGTCGACGGGGCGACGACCGGCGACCTCCCCGGCACGGTGCTGCGCTCGGGACGCGACACCCGCACGGTGCCGGTGCCGGCCGGGGCCTGATCCGCGTGACGGTCGGGGCACGGCCGGCGCCCGTCCGCATCGACGACCTCGCACATCCCCGCTTCTCCCCCGAGACCGCCGAGATCCTCACCGCCATGGCCGGCATGGCGGACGGCGTGCAGCTCGAGCCCGACGCGCTCATGGAAGCGGCCGTCGCCAAGACCGGGCTGTCCGACTTCGGCGACGACGGCTTCCGCGAGCCGCTCGACGTGCTCTGCACGGCGTTCCGCACCGAGGCGGGGCTGAGCGGGCCGGGCGTGGTCAGCAACCACGCGCTGCTCGTCCAGCTGCTCTCGAACCGGCTGCTCATCCAGGACCTCCTGCGCCGGCACCCCGAGATCCACGACGTGCGCATCGAGGCGCCGATCATCGTGTGCGGCTTGCCGCGCACCGGCACGACGCACCTGCACAACCTCATGGCGGCCGACCCTGCGCTGCGGTCGCTGCCGTACTGGGAGAGCCTCGAGCCGGTGCTCCCCGAGTCCGAGCGGCCGGCGCCGGGCGAGCCCGATCCGCGCATCGCCCGCACCGCGGTCGCGCTCGACTTCATCAACACGTCGATGCCGTACTTCAAGCGCATGCACGAGATGACCGTCGACCACGTCCACGAGGAGATCCAGCTGCTGGCGATCGACTTCTCGACGATGCTGTTCGAGACGACGTCGGCGATGCCGACCTGGCGCGACTACTACCTCGCGCACGACCAGACGCCGCACTACGAGTACATGCGGACGGTGCTCAAGGTGCTCCAGTGGCTGCGGGGCGGCGAGCGGTGGGTGCTCAAGTCGCCCCAGCACATCGAGCAGTTCCCGGCGCTGCGGGCCACGTTCCCCGACGCGACGTTCGTCGTCACGCACCGCGACCCGGTCTCGGTGACGACGTCGGTGGCGACGATGATCACCTACACCGCCCGGCTGAGCCACGAGCGCGTCGACCCGCACTTCATCGGCGGCTACTGGGCCGATCGCATCGAGCGCATGCTCCGGTCGTGCGCCGACGAGCGCGACGTGCTGCCCGCAGGCCAGTCGATCGATGTTCCCTTCGACGAGTTCATGGCCGACGACGTCGCCATGGTCGAACGCATCTACGAGCTCGCCGGCCAGCCCATGACCGACGGCGCCCGCGCCGCGATGCAGGCGTTCATGGACGAGCACCCGCGCGGCAAGTTCGGCGGCATCCGCTACGACCTCGCCGACTTCGGCCTCGATCCGGCCGAGCGCCGCCGGGCGCTGCGCTTCTACACCGACCGCTTCGGGGTGCCCGAGGAGTCCTAAGTACAGCTAGCTGCGCTCGGCCGCGGTCAGCCGTCCGAGGAACGCTTCGATCCGGTCGGTCCAGGTCCCGACGTCGCGCAGGTGATAAGCGACGTGGATCTGGACGTTGGGCAGGAGCTCGAGCAGGCGCTCGGACGTCGACAACGGGTGGCCGTCGTCGGAGACCCAGGGCAGCAGGAGCGCGGGCGCGGTGACTCGGCGCACCGCTTCCTCCGGCGGCAGGTCACTGTTCGCCGCGCCGCGGAGGACCGCCGGCAGCAGCTCTTCCGACACCTGGGGTACGGGACTGAACCGGTCGGCGAAGTCGGCGAGGATCCCGGGCGCCGGCAGGTTGCTCAGCTGTTGGAGATAGGAGTCCTTCCCGAGTCGCTCGACGAGCACCGCCGCCGCTCGGTACAGATCGGCTTGCTCGTCTCGCGTCTCGTACGCGGTCGGGGCGAGCATGAGCACGAGCCCCACAACGCGTTCCGGCGCTTGGATCGCGGCGTGCAGCGCCGTCGCGGCGCCCATCGAGGCGCCGCCGGCGACGAACTGGTCGATGCCGAGCTCGTCGGCGAGCGCGATGAGGTCGCGGCCGAGGTTGTCCCAGCGGTAGTCGTCGGGCACGGGAGCGCCGCCGGACAGCCCGTGGCCGCGCGCGTCCCAGCGGATGACGCGGTACCGGCGGGCGAGGTGAGCCCAGCTCATGACCAGGAAGCGGTCCTCCTGCTCCATGCTGCTGACGAGGCCGTGGCCCCAGAAGAACGGCAGGCCTGCGCCCTGGTCGGACACCTCGATGTCGACGCCGCGAACGTTCGGCACGGCGAACAGTTTGGCCTGCGGCGACTACCTCACGCGGGGTGCACGTCCTCGAGCGGCTTGCCCGCAAGCCGGAGGCGCACGATGTGCTGGAAGTTCGGGCACGCGAGGATGTCCTCGTGCGGGCACGCCAGCGCGTGCTCGACCGCGACTCGGGCGGCCTGGGCTTCGGCGATGCGCTCGTCGAGCTCGACGAGCTTGCGCTGTGCGAGCTCGCGCCAGGCACCTGCGGACTTCGAACGGGCCGCCATGAGGCGGCGGATCTCCGTCGAGCGTGAAGCGTGTCGGCGAGAAAGAGGATCGCGCCGACGACGCCGACCGCCTTCGGGTCGGTAGCGGCGGTGGCCGGAGATCCGGGTCGGCATGGCGGAGGAGACCAATCGTCCTCGTAGTAGCGCAATGCCGACTTGGCGATGCCGGTGCGTCAGGCGCAGCCGCGCGGCCCCGGCTCGACCGACGAGGTCGCGGCGCGCACAGGCCGGCAGATCGCGTCGCACCTCACGGAAGTCGGGTTCACCGAAGTGCGCGTCGAGACACTCGCCCTGAAGCCCACCGCGGTCGTGTGCGTCCTCGGCGTGAAATAGGGCCCGGGCGAATGTTCTCGGCAGCGAAACGGTCGCTCTGCGGACTTACGGCTTCCGAGAAGATGAAGGGTCAAGCAGCGTGCCGGGAACTCGAGCCGGGGCCTTCATCGGACTCGCGTGTCTTCGAGTGCGCGCGGCGACACGTCGGGGGGTGGGATGCCGCCCAAGGCGTCGGTTGCGGCGTGGAGCCACTGCCGGACCGTGTCGCGGGTGTGCTCCCGGCGGAGCACAGCGACCACCCTTGCGAACCGAGAAGGCAGCCCAGTCACGACCGACGCCGCCGAGTGCAGCCAGGCGCGCCCGACAGGGCTTGCGCCGGCGATGGCGTTCGACCGGTCCCGTCTGCGCGGGCGGGCGGTGATGCCGCGGTTCCTCGCCGGCATCGGATCGGCGGCGTCCATCTCATTCGCCCGCCACTGGCACCAGATGATGACCAGCACGAACACCGTGAACCCCAGCGCCAAGAGCACTCGGGGAGCGGTCACGCCGAAGACCCGGACCAGCAGGAGCGACCCGATCGCCACTCCGCACGCCACTGCGCCCGTGCGACGAAGAGGCAGCCGCTCGGCCGGATCCGTGGCGCGCCGTCGCCACGCACCCGACGGCACCCGCGCTGGCAACCCTCTTGCGCTCCGACAACGACGCGCAGGCTACAGAGCGGGGCCTCGTCGCCTCCATTCGGCGTGCCAGGTACTCCCATCGCGCCTGGTCGGCAACGCGTTCTCGGCAGCGAAACGGTCGCTCTGCGGTCGTTTCGCTTCCCAGAACGTCAGGGGACCTTGACGACCCGGGTCGTCGGACGGGCGGGCGTCTCGGACGGGTAGAACCAGCGGAACCAGATCCGGCCGCGCGGATGGCCGGCGGGCGACACCCAGTTCGCATGGCCGGGATCACGGTGGGCGACGACGATCGTCCACGAGCCGTCGTCCTCGTACTGCAGCTGCCCGCCGTTGATCGTGACGCGCTCGTAGTCGTAGTTGTACGTGTGCAGGAACTGGTTCCAGAGGCACATGTTCCAGAACGCGCACTCGGGCGAGCGCCCCTCGATGACGAGCGCCTCGTCGTCGGCGAGGTCGAAGCTCCCCATCGCGTAGGCGGCGTCGCCGGCGGCCCATCCGAAGGTCTGCTGCGGGACCGGGTACGGCTCGTCGACCGTGTTGGGATCGCCGAGCGCGAGCGGGACGATGTTCGCCTGGTCCCGCAACCAGGTCACAGCGGCGCGGAAGCGGCGGGCGAGCTCGGCGTCGTCGAGCCGGTACGTCGCCGGAGGGTCGACGGCCTCGATGTGCCACTCGAGCCGCCGGTCGTGCACCGGGTCGTCGAGGTAGTCGCGGGTGATCGCGCACACTGCGTCGGGCTCGAGCTTCAGCCATGTCCCCTCGTGCGGCTCCGGGCTGAGGACGAGCTCGAACGTGCCGTCGGGCGCGATGTCGAGCATCCGGTCGTTCACGGTGCCGACGATGCGCTCCGAGTAGTGGCCGTCGTCAGGACCGCCGTACACCGTGAGAGAGAGATAGACGGCGTCGCCCTTCTTGCCCCGCACCCGGTAGGTGCGTCGGGGGTCGATCGGCGCGTACTGGTAGAAGGCGTCGGCGTTGTCGCCGCCCCACTTCTTGTACGGACCGACGATGTCGACGAAGCGCGGGTTGGCGGTGTCGGCCCACACGTAGGCGTCGAACGCGACCTGCAGGATCGAGAAGATCCACTTGTAGCCCTCGAGCACGGACTGCTCGTCCCGGGGTGCGTTGGGCCCGTCGTACAGCTTCGCCTCGAGGGCGCGAACCTCGTCGACCAGCTCGCGGAACACAGCGCTGGTCTCGAGGTCGCCGGGGTTCACGGGACAGGTTCTACTCTGACCGCGAGGTGAAAGTCATCGCCGCGCTTCTCGGTGCGATCCCGGACGACGCCGATGAGCTGTACCTGCCCGTCGGCGAGGGTGCGACCGGCCGGCCGGAGGATGTCGCCGCCATCGCGGTCATGCGTCGCGACGAGTTGCTCCCGGCGGACGCCGAGGCGTATCTGGTGGAGGAGCGACCTCAGTGGGATCGGGGTGGCGAGACGATCACCCGCATCGCCTTCGTGCGCCGCGCCGCCGGCCTCACCCGCGACGAGTTCGCCGATCACTGGACCAACGTGCACGCGCCGCTCGCCCGCAGACACCATCCGGTCCTCGTGCGGTACGTGCAGAACGTCGTGGTCGAGAACACCTCGCCGGGGGCGCCGGAGGTCGACGGCATCGCCGAGCTCGGGTTCCGCGCGCTCAAGGACGTGCACCAACGCATGTACGACTCGCCGGCGGGCGCCGAGATCATCCGTCGCGACATCCAGCGGTTCCTCGACGTCCCCGCCGGCTGGCGCATGCTGGCGCAGCGGCGGCGGGCGCGTCCCTAGAGTGCGCCCATGACCGACGCCGTGACCCCGTTCCGCCTCGAGACCGGCACCGACCAGCTCGAGGACCTCCGGCAACGCCTCGCCCACGCTCGCTGGCCCGAGCCGGCGCCCGTGACCGACTGGAGCCAGGGCGTCCCCGTCGACTGGCTGCGCGACCTGTGCGCGTACTGGCAGGACGGCTACGACTGGCGCCGCTGCGAAGCGCAGCTCAACGAGCTCCCGCAGTTCCGGACCGAGCTCGACGGCCTCGGCGTCCACTTCATCCACGTGCAGTCGCCGTCGCCGGACGCGCTTCCGCTCGTGATGACGCACGGCTGGCCCGGCTCGGTCGTCGAGTTCCTCGACGTCATCGGCCCGCTCGCCGACCCGGCCGCGCACGGCGGCGATGCCGCCGACGCCTTCCATGTCGTGTGCCCGTCGCTGCCCGGCTACGGCTTCAGCGACAAGCCGGCCGAAGCGGGCTGGGACATCGACCGCATCGCCGACGCGTGGGCCGCGCTCATGGCCCGCCTCGGCTACGACCGCTACGGCGCGCAGGGCGGCGATTGGGGCGGCTTCGTGTCGAGCGCGCTCGGCCAGCGCGACGCCGCCCACGTCGCCGGCGTGCACGTCAACATGGCGATCGTCGGCCCCGACCCCGACACGCTCGGCGACCTCACCGAGTTCGAGCAGCGTTCGCTGGCCGACCTCGGCGAGATGTTCGAGTGGGGCACCGGGTACGCGCTCGAGCAGGGCACGCGGCCGCAGACCCTCGGCTACGGGCTCGTCGACTCGCCGGTCGGTCAGGCCGCGTGGATCACCGAGAAGTACTGGGCGTGGACCGACCACGACGGCGACCCGACGAGCGCGCTGAGCCGCGACCAGATGCTCGACAACGTCATGCTGTACTGGCTCACGGCGACGGCCGCGTCGTCGGCCCGGCTGTACTGGGAGAGCGGCTGGGCGCGCCCGTCGGGTCAGTCGCAAATGGCGTCGGCGGCGCACGATCCCCACGCCGACGGCAATCTCGATCTTCCCGCGGGAGATCATGCGGCCGTCGCGGCGGTGGTGCGAGAAGCGCTACAGCGACCTTCGCTTCTACGAGCAACCCGACCGCGGCGGCCACTTCGCCGCCTGGGAGCAACCCGAGCTGTTCGTCGACCAGGTGCGGCGCGCGTTCCGCACGATGCGCTGAGCGGCATGGCCGTCGCACCACGCGTCAGCCTGGTCACGCTCGGCGTCCGTGACGTCGCGGTCTCCGAGGCGTTCTACCGGGCGTTGGGGTGGGAGGTCGTCATCGCCGCCGACGACGGGTTCCGGCTGTTCCGCACGTCGGGTGCATACCTGACCTTGTGGCCGGCGGAGTCGCTGTGGGCCGACGCAGGGGTGCCGCCGCCCGCCGAACCGCGCTTCGGCGGCGTCACGCTCGCGATGAACCTCGACAGCCCCGCCGACGTCGACGACGCGCTGGCGACGGCGGCGGCGGCGGGCGGGACCGTCTTGAAGCCTGCGAGCTCCTTGGACTGGGGCATGTACCACGGACACGTCGCCGACCCGGACGGGCACGTGTGGGAGATCGCGTTCAACCCTGACTGGCCGATCGGTCCCGACGGCCGCCCCGTCGTCAGCTGACGGATGGATTCCGGCTGGGCCGAGTTCTTCGTGACGACCGGCGGCGCGGCGGCGGCGCTGACCGGATTGCTGTTCGTCGCCGTTGCGCTGCGGCCGCGCGAGATCCGGAACTCGACGCTGATGGTCGGGCGGGCCCGTTCCGCGTTCTACGCGTTCGTCACCGTGCTGTTCGTCGCGCTCCTGGCGCTGGCCGGCACGTCCTCGAGGCTGATCGGCCTGGCCGAGATCGGCGTCGCCGTCGGGGTGTTCGCGCTCTCGAGCCCGTTCACGTTGCGGGCGTGGCGGGCGCGCACCCTGAACCTGGTCCGCGCCGGCGTGTACCACGCCGGTCTGGTCATGGTCGTGATCGGCGGCGCGGTGCGCGCCATCCAAGGCGCCGGTCGGGACAGTGACCTGCTCCTGGCCATCGCGGTGCTGCTGCTCCTCGGGATCGCGCTGAGCAACTCGTGGCAGCTGGTCATCTCGCACGAGGCCGATCCGGAGCCCGAGGACGAGGACTGACCGGCGTGCCGGCCTCGATGAACGCGCGCGCGGCAGGCGACACGGGCCCGTCGCGCCAGATGAGCCCGACTCGATCGGACCAACCGCGGCGACAGCGGGACGGTGGCCGCGCCGAACAGCGCGGCCGCCTCCGCTTGCGGGCGAGGCAGCACGCTGGCGCCGGCGCCGGCGACGACGAGCGGGACGATCGCCTCGCGCTGATCCGTCTCGACCGCGATCAGCGGGGTGTCGTCGATGGCGGCGAACGCGGCGTCGATGAGACCGCGGGTCGACGTCCCCGGCGGGCTCGTGACGAGCGGGACCGACGCGAGGTCCGCGGTCGTGAGTCGCCGGCGGCCGGCCAGCGGCGAGTCGGGCGGCAGCACGACGATCAGCTCCTGCTCGGTGAGCAGCCTGCTGACGAGCCCGGGCTCGGCGACGGGGAGCTCGGTGAGCCCGATCTCGGAGCGGCCGCTCCGCACCAGCGTTGCGACGGCGGCGGCGTCCTCCGGCTGGTCGACCCGCACGACGACGTCGGGGTGGGCGTGGCGGAACGGCGCCGACGAGGGTCGCGAGCGGGTCGACCGCCAGCGTGGGCAGCGCCACCAGGTCGAGCGTTCCGGCGGTGAGCCCGCCGACCGCCGCGACCGACGTGCGCAGGACCCCGAGATCGCGCAGCACCTGCCGGGCCGGTTCGAGGAACGCCTCGCCCGCCGACGACAGGAGGGCGCGCCGCCCGACCCGGTGGAACAGCTCGAGGCCCAGCTCGGCCTCGAGACGGCGGATCCCCTCCGACAGCGCCGGTTGCGTGACGTGGAGGGCGTCGGCGGCTCGGGTGAAGCCGCCCTCCTCGACGACCCCGACCACGTACTCGATCTGGCGGATCTCCATAGGTCGAGCCTATGATATCTATCGGAACGATCTGTTGGACTTGTGGCTGGGTTGGAGGTCCAATCAGGTCATGGCACGAGTGTCGACCGGCCTCCCGAGATGAGCGGCGAGCAGGTTCTCGCCGTGGCCCTGATCGGCGCCGCGGTCGGGCTGCTCGGCGGCCTGTTCGGCAAGGGCGGCTCGGCGATCGCGACGCCGCTGCTGAGCCTGGTCGGGATCCCGCCGATCTCCGCCGTCGCCTCTCCCCTGCCGGCGACGATCCCGTCCACGCTGAGCGCGTCGTACGCCTACTGGCGCGAGCGCCTCATCGACTGGCGCGTGGTCGGGTGGAGCGCCGCGGTCGGCGTGCCCGCCACCGTCTGCCGGCGCCTACGCGACCCGCTGGATCGGCGGAAGCGTGCTCGTGACCGTCACCGAGGTGATCCTCGTCGCGCTCGGGGTCAAGTTCCTGCTCCGGCCGGGAGATCCCCACGAGGTCGCGGTGCAGCCGGGCGCGTACCGGACCCGGCTGTTCCTGGTGGCCGCGGCCGTCGGCGTGGTCTCCGGGCTTGCTCGCCAACAGCGGCGGCTTCCTCCTCGCGCCGATGTTCGTCATGGTGCTGCGGCTGTCGCTCAAGCAGTCGTTCGCGTCGTCGCTGGCGGTGGCGGCGGTGCTCGCGGTGCCGGGCACGATCGTGCACGCCGCGCTCGGTCACATCGACTGGGCCGTCGTGGGCGTACTTCGCGGCGACGTCGATCCCGCTGTCGTACGTAGGCGCGCGGCTGGCGGTGCGAACGCAGGCCGTGCACCTCGAGCGCGCCTACGGCGCCGGCCTCGCGCTCCTCGGCACCACGCTCCTGATCGCCGGGCTCTAGCGGACGGTCACCGGCACGGACTGGACGACGTTGTTCTCGTATCCCTTGACGTTCCAGTTGGCGGCCACGGGCTGCTCGTTGCCGGCGGAGTCGCGTGCGCGGCACCAGAGCTCGTAGTCACCGGCCGTCGTCCGGTTCCCACGTCCACGACCAGGTGCGCCACGCGTACGGTCCGAGGTCGGCGTCGTCGAGACGGGCATCGTGCCACGTGCTTCCGTGGTCGTCGCTCACCTGTACCGCGGTGACCGGGGCCATCCCCGACCACGCGCGTCCTCGGATCGGGCATGCGCCGAGCTTCACGAAGCGCCGGCGGGACATGAAGTCGGGAAAGCCGGGCGGGATCATGAGCGCGCGGGGCGCCATCTGCGTGACGGGCCGCCCGGCGTCGTCGGAGTCGCGCAGCATTCGGTAGCCCTCGGCTTGCTGGTATCCGGTGAACGGCTCGGCGACCGCGGTGACCCGCGCCAGCCACTTGACGTTGGTCATGCCGTACCAGCCCGGCACCACGAGGCGCAGCGGGAACCCGTGCTGGGGCGGCAACGGTTGGCCGTTGACCTCGTAGGCGAGGATCACGTCGTCGTGCGTGGCGTCGGCGACCGACAAGCTGCGTTCGTAGTCCTGCTCGATGCCGCCTTCCATGCCGTGGTCGAGCCCGGTGAACACGATCTCGATCGCGTCGTCGTCCAGACCCGCCTCGTCGAGCAGCGCCCGCAGCGGCGTGCCGGTCCACTCGGCCGTTCCCACCGCCTCGACGAGCCACGGCTGGCTGACGGGTCGGGGCTCGAGGCGCGCCCGTCCGTTGCCGGCGCACTCCATCGTGACCGGGATCGTCCGCGCCGGTCGCGAGCGCAGGTCGTCGAGCGAGAGCGTGAGCGCCGCGGCGCACCTGTCCGCCGACGTGCAACGACCACGACGCCGGATCGACGTGGGGGATGTCGTAGTGGATCAGGAGGTAGTGGAGACCGAGCGGCGTGATCGGCCAGTCGAGCGCTTCGAGCGGCATCCCGCTGTTGCGGGCGGCGAGCTGGAGCTCGTCGACGCCGATGCCGTCGTCACGAGTGCGGCCGCCCGCCTCCCGTACGTCCACGTCCGGAACCTTAGAGGCCGATCCGGATGAGTTCTTGCTCAGGTCGTCGCAGCCACCTCGGTGATGACGCGCTCCTCAGCCCGTGCCAGCGCGGCGATCCCGAAGAGGATCATGCAGATGGAGATCACGACCGCCGCGACCTGGTCTGGCGCTGTCGAAGAAGACGCTTTCGTCGAGCAGCACCAAGCCGAGGATCGCGGCCGCGATCGGCGCGGTGGACTCCGTGGAACCCACCGAGGCGGCGAGCGCGCCCGTCTGAAACGCGCTCTGGCCGATGATGACTCCGCCGATCGACACGAGCGCCAGCGCGTAGGGCTCCCAGTGGGGAATCCAGGCGAAGACCCCGTCGCCCAGGTAATGCACCACACCCTTGGTGAGCACGGCTGCGGCCGCGAAACAGATCCCGGCGGCGACCCCGAGGAACGCGGCTCTGGGCGCCCCGCGGTACTGCCTCGCGACCGCGATGCACGCCACGATCACGACGAACGTGATGGGCCCGGCGATCACGGCTCGGTCGGTCGGGATGAACTCGTGGCCGCCTGTAGGCGGCACCTCGTAGAGAAAGAGCGCGAGCCCGCCGGAGAGCACGGCCGCGCAGAACCAGTCGCCGGGTCGGAGCTTCCGATGCGTCATCGCCGCGCCGAGGATGAGCGAGATGACGATGGCGAGCGCAAGGATCGGCTCGACGAAGACGACCGATGCCAGGGCCAGCGCGGCAGCCTGGCTGGCGTAGCCGAACACGTCGGCCAGGAGGCCGAGGAGCCATCGCGGGCGGCGGATCAACCGGGTCATGAGCCCGACGCGGAGGGCGTACTCGTCGGGAATCTGCTCCGCTTCGGTCAACTCGAGCACGTTGCTGAGCGCGTACAAGAAGGCCGTCAAAAGGGCCAAGACGATTGCGAAACGCGACTTCCGGGGACACCGGGCGACAGTATGGGGGCCGGTCCGGGGGGCTGTCGATCCGAAGTCGGCGTCAATGACGGCAAAGGCGAGGCGTCACTTCGCCGGCTTGATCGCTGCTCCTTCGTACAGGTAGCCCCACGGCTTCGACGGTGGCGGGCCCCGGAACCACGCGTTGCGCAACTCCTGGATCTGGAATCCCGCCTCGCGCACCATGCCGGTCGATCGGGCGATCGAGGTTGCATCCGCCCGCGACCCGTTGCTGGAGACCGTTCAGGCGGTGCTGCCAGCGAGCCGTCGCCCGCTCGGGGCACAGGCCGTGCTCGAGGAATTGGAACCGGCCGCCGGGTCGCAACACACGACGCAGCTCGTACAGGGCTCGCGTGACGTCCGGGATGGTGCACAGCGTGAACGTGCTGAGCGCGGCGTCGACCGATTCGCCGGCCAGCGGGAGGTCCTCGCCGTCGAGGCCGACGAACCTGATCGGCACCGGTGACGCTTCGACGCGCTTCGCCGCCAGCTTGCGACCGACCGCCGACGGTTCGATCGCGTAGACCATCTCGACTTCGGGTGGGTAGAGGGGGACGTTGAGCCCGGAGCCGAATCCGATCTCGACGACCTCGCCCCGCAGGCCGTCGATGACCTCCTGACGATGGCCGCGCACCTCGTCGGTTCCCAGCATCACGTCGGTCAGCCGCGGCACCACCTGCTCTCGCCAGACGGCCATCGGCTACGTCGAGCTCGGTGGGACGTTCAGCCAGGCGCGCAGTGTCGCCGTCTTACGGCTTCTCCGCGGCGACGAACGACACGTCGCAGTTGTACCAGCCCTACCCGTGGGTCAGGCGGCGGGTCCCCCACCACGACCGAGGAATGCGAAGAGGAAGTGGAAGAACGCACGGAGGAACTCGAGGAACGGATTGATGCGCATGCTGATGCACTCCCTGTCCGGTTTGGATCGCCCCGCCTGGGCGACCCCCCTCTGTCATCGGCAGCTCAGGCCCGTCTCTTGAGGTCACCCGCTGCTGATGTTCCCGGCGATATCGAGGCAAAAGTGACCGTCGCTGCGAAGGCCCGCGGCAACGCCCGGACCGGAGCAGGTGGGGATCGGCGTCGTCGCATCCGCGGTGCTCGAGAACGCGGCGCCGGCGAATGCGCCGCTGTTGTCCGCCGACGACGTCGCAGTGCTGTTCCCCCAGGCTCCCGAGACGGCAATGCCGCCGTTGCTGGCGTCGGCGTCGGCGTGGCCGGCGTCCGCCGCCGCGGCGCCGACGATGTTGTTGTCGCCGTGCGTGTTGGCGTTTGCCTCGCCGTCGGTCGTCGCGATGGCGCCGGCGAGGTTGTTGCTGCCGTTGTTGGCGTGGGCCCGGGCGATGCCATCGGTGCTGCCGACAGCGGCAGCGACATCGTTGTTGCCGCCGCCGGCGAAGGCCTCGCCGAGCGCGGTGGTTGTGCCGGAGGCGCCGGCGGCGAGAGCAGTGTTGTTGTCGCCGGCGCCGGCAGAAGCGTGGGACAGGCCGCCGGTCATGGCCGTAGCCAGAGCATTGTTGCCGTTGCCGACGTTCGCGGCCGCGGTGGCGCTGCCCTTGCTGGCGGCGACACCCACGGCGGTGTTGTCGTCGCCCTCGGCGGCGGTGACGGTCGCGGACCCGAGACTGGTTGCCGCGCTCAAAGCTGTGTTCCCGTTGCCTTGGACGGCGTCGGCGATCACCGTGGCGTTGTCGGCAAGGGCCGCCGCGACGTTGTCGCTGCCCTGGCCAGCGTGGGAGTCGAGAAAGCCATGG
Organism: uncultured Actinomycetes bacterium; assembly: GCA_963747195.1. Classification (GTDB taxonomy): domain Bacteria; phylum Actinomycetota; class Acidimicrobiia; order IMCC26256; family JACDBD01; genus JALZAA01. The sequence goes on along the minus strand of CAVVDV010000002.1, from coordinate 584,786 downwards.
TCGCCGGCGACGCCGACGGAGGTGTTGTTGCTACCGAAGCTGGCGGTGACGTTCACGTGACTGCCGTTGTCAGCGAGCCCGACGGCCGTGTCGTTGTTGCCGTTCCCCGCGCCGACATCGGTTGCGCTGTTGAGTCGGGCGACGCCCGCGCCAATGTTGTTGTTGCCATTCGTGGCAAAGACCACCGAACTGCTCTGGTCGGCGGCGGCGCTCCCGGCGATGTCGTTGTTGCCGCCGGCATCGGCTGAGGCGGTGCCGTTGTCGGCTGCCGCGCCGGCGATGGCGCCGCTCTGGCCGCCGCCGGCATCAGCGGACGACGTGGCGTCCCCGCTATTGACTGCGGCGGCCGCGGCGAGGCTCTGGTGATTCGCGTCGGCATTGGCCGTGGCGGCCAGCGACGCGGCGACGGCGGTGCTGGCGTTGGCGGCGCTCGAGTCGCATTCGGCCGGGGTGCCGGCGATGCTGGTGCCGTTGACGCTCAGACACGACTGGGCGGCAGCCGACCCCGCGCCCGTCCAGCCGATCGCGGCCACCACCCCGATCGTGACCGCAAGCGCGCTGAAGGCGGTCCCTTGCCGGCGAACCCTGCCCATTGCTTGCCCCCTGCCTCAGCTACCCGGCGTGACTTCGCGCCCACCAGGCGTGGTGAGTGTACTGACGCAGTGGGTCAATCGGGCGGCTTGTCCAGCTGTTCAGTCCCCAGGGTGGCTGAGCTGCCGACCGCGGCGGTGTGTTGGCCGGAGGCCCAACGAGCAGGCCGGCCCCGTACTCGCCCTACGCATCGGCAATGCCGGAATCAGCGAGCGCGGAGCGCAAGAGGGCATGTGCTGACCAGCGCATCAGTTCCAGTGCGTCGGGGCGTGAGAGTCCGGCGATGTCGGTGAGCCACACGAGCGCTTCGATCCCGGTCGCGCTTCGTACCGCGAGAACGAGCCGTCGGAGCTCAGCGTCGGGCATCCGGACCCGCAGCGGAGCAAGTGCTTCCTCGATCCAACCTATGGCTCGGCCCTGGCGCAACAGGAGCGGTTCGCGAGCCTTGGGATCCGGGTCGAGGGAGAGACGCAGCATCGTGCGTTGTTGGGCCTCGGTGTCGACGATCACGCGGGTGAACTCCTCGATCACCGCGTCGAGGCGCGCCGCCTGGTCGTCGGGGACGTCCTCGGGGAGCAGCGAGCGCGATTCGGTCTCCGGGTGGGCGGCCACCAGCAGCGCCGCTTGGTTCGCGAAGTACCGATACGCAGTAGTGCGGGAGATAGAGGCTGCGGCTGCCGCGTCCTCGACCGTGGGCGTTCTCCCGTGCGCCACGAGGTCGCGTGCCGCCGCAATGAGCGCGCCGGGGTGCGTTCCTTCTGCCCCGTCCGCCCGATGGCTTCATACGGGATTGACATACCCATGATGGTACCGTACTGTCATCATGGTACGTAGATCCCATGAGCCGCCTTCGGGCGGCAGAGAGCAGGCTGGCATGAGCGGCGCCGATTCGATCGTCCGAGCAACCGGAGAGGGCGAGAAGCGTTGGTTCTACGGCGGCGGCCTGCACACCTGGAAGGCGACCGCCGAGGAGACCAACAACGCGTTCCTGTGCTTCGAGGACCACATGACCGAGGGCAAGATGACGCCGGTCCACACCCACCCGGAAGCGGACGAGGTCTTCTACGTGCTCGAGGGCGAGATCGTCGTGCACATCGAAGGTGATGAGCGCCCGATCGGGCCCGGTGGATTCGCGCTGGTCGCCCGGGGAGTCCCCCACGCCTTTCTGGCCACCTCGGAGGCGAGGATGCTCTGCGTACAGACTCCAGGTGACGGCCAAGCGTTCTTCCGCCATGCCAGCGACCCGGCGTCGGACGACGCCATCGACGCCCACGTCGACTTTGGTCGGGTCCAGGCGTCGGCCCAACAACACGGCGGCGTCGAGATCCTCGGACCCCCGCCATTCGGCCGGTAGCAAGCCACCCTCACCACCTTCGAGCCTCGGGCGCGGTAGCTACACCATCACCGCGGACAATCTCGGTGCCCTTGGCGTCGCGGGCAGTTCCTCGCCGCCCCTCATACCGCAGGTGATCGCAGACGTGCGTACGCGATCCGCCGGCCGCGTGGGCGGGGAATGGTCGATTGGGAGCTGGAGGCGTTGGCCCTCAGCCGGTGAAGTTGGGCTGGGTGATGACCGCAACCGCGCGCCCGGTGTCGCACCACCACTCGGGCCCGGCGGGCCGGGCGGAGTGGGAGGCGTCGGGCAGGAGTCCGTGGCCGGGTCGAAGCTGATCACGACCTCGCCGTTGTCCGTGGGATTCGCAGCGCTGGTGATCCCGGTCCCCGCCGGAGCCACGAACGACGACCCGCCGCCGCCGCCGGCCCCGTCCCCCGGTTCATTGATGCCGGCCCCGCCGCCGGCCCCGGCGCCGTAGCCGCCGCCACCGCCGCCGCCATTCGGGTTACCAGACGTATATCCGCCGCCGCCGCCGGCGAAGCCGATGCCGCCGCCGCCGCCGCTGCCGCCCTGGTTCCCGCCGCCGGCGCCGCCGTTGCCGCCCGAGTCATCGCCGGGGCCTCCGTTGCCGCCGAGGGGGCTGACGCCGCTGCTCCCTCCGAGGCCGGTGCCGGTGCCGCCGTTGGTGCCGTTGGTCGCGGAGTTGAAGCCGCCGCCGCCGCCGCCGCCCACCGTGCGGGCGGCGTTGCCGTTGCCACCGTCGCCGCTGCCGCCGCTGCCGCCGCCGGTTCCGATACCGCCGCCGCCGCCGCCGTCAGTGTCGCTCTCAACACCGCCGTCGCCGTCCGCTTGGCCGCCGCCGCCGCCGTTCGCCCCGCTGCCGTTGCCGGCGTTGACGCCCGGCGCGCCGGCCGCGCCGCCCACCTGGCTGCTGGCGCCACCGCCGCCGCCCGCGACCACAAACGGCTGACCGCTCACGCTCACCGCCGAGGCGCCCCCGCCACCCGCGCCCGCTGCGTTGCCCCCGGTGCCACCACCGCCGCCGCCGCCGCCGCCGAGGCCGCCGTTGCCGCCATGGCCGGAGTCGGTGCCGGTGGGCGGGTTCTCACCCGCGCCGGCGACGAACGCGTCGAGGACATCGCCCGGATTGACCGCGAACCGCGCACTGACGGTTTCCCCCGACCCACCCGAGATCGTGGCGAGAGCGGTCACCTCTGCAACGGCGGGTGCGGTTGTGAAGTCACCGCCCGAGCCGCCGGCTGCCCTGACCGTGACGGAGCAAATGTCCGGCGGGACCTGCGCGGCGCCGGCGTGGAATCCGGGGTCGTCCGAGTTGAACAGCTGGGTCCCCGTGCCGGGGCCCGCGCCCGCTGTAGGTGCCAGGGCCAACGCCGCCCCACCGACAAGTCCAACCAGACCCGCCACCGTCAAGAACCGACACCACCCGAACGCATCACGTACCTCCGCCTTGAGATCGGGGGCACCCTAGCGAGCCTCGTGGGGCCGGTCCAGAATGCCCGAATCGGGGGGTTGACCTGCGCCTTTCCGATTGCGCCAGGCTTGACGCCGGCGCTACGCGACGGGCGTGACCTTGCCCGTCTTCAGCTGGTACTCATCACCGACGATCTTGAGCTTCCCGCTCTGCACGGCGTCGGCGAAGGTGGGGACCCGCCCGAGCCCTTGCTGGGTCAGCTTCACGTTCTCGTGGATCGCGGCGTCGAGGATCTGATCGGCCGGCTGGCTCTGCACGGCTTGGACCGCGGGCTCGATCGGCTGCACGACGGCGTCCAACTCGCCGGGCACGGTGGCGCCTTTGGTGACCACGTCGATCGTGCTTTTCACGGCACCACACTCCGTGTGCCCGAGCACCATGAGAAGGACACCGCCGAAGGTGAGAACCGAGTACTCCATCGAGCCGATGAGGATCGGGTCGCTGGCGGTGTTGCCGGCAACGCGGACGATGAAGAGGTCACCGAGCCCTTCGTCGAAGATGACCTCCGGCGCGACTCGCGAGTCGGAGCACGTGAGGATGATCGCGTAGGGCTTCTGCCCCTCGGCAGTCACGATGCGCCGTACCGAGTCGCGGCGAGGGTTCTGCGGATGGCCTTCGACGAAGCGCTTGTTCCCGGCGAGGAGCTCCGCCAGCGCCTCGTCTGGCGTGTTCGGACGTGGCGCCCGCCGACGTCTCCGCGAACGCAGGCCCCGACGAGCCCGCCGTCGACAGCGCGCCGGCGGCCAGCGTGCCCCCCGCCGCTGCGAGCCCTCCGGCCATGAAGTTCCGCCTGGATGTTGTGCGCGACATAACTCTCCCCTGCCCCTGCAAACGAGCGGTGGGGAACGTAACACCCGTTCGCGCCAATGGTGCGGACCTGATGCGGGCCGGCTACGGCTTCTCCACCGCCACTACCCACATGGCGAAGAACTGGGAGCCACGGCAACCACACTCAACCTCCTCATCGGGAGTGCCCTTTCTCTCGTTCGGGTGCAGGTCACCGGGTCAAAGTTCCGGTGACGTTGCTGGTGAAGACGTTCGTCGTTGGATTCAACGAGCCGTCGAAGGTGAAGCTGCACTTCTCGTTCTTGTGGACGCCCGTCCCCCCGGCGCATTTGCCGCTTCCCGTGTAAGGAATCGTGCCGTCGCCGGTCGGCGCCCCGAGGGTGAACGTCTCGGTGAACTTCGCCGCTCCGCTGGCCCAGTATTGGGTTCCGCTGCCGGTGGCTTCGTTCCCGTTGAGCGTGATCGTGACCACGCCCGCACCGTCTCCCTCGACGGAGTTCTTGTCGGACCAGACGGACACCAACGTGGACCCGTTCTGGCTGATCTGCGCTCCGGTGATGGTTTCGGTGAACGAAACTGACTTTGTTTTGTCCTTCGCGGCCGTGCCGACACCTGCGGTCATAACGAGCGTCGCCGCGGCTACGGCTCCGATTGCCATGGCGCGGACGGCCCGGCGCTTTGTGTGCAACATGACGCCTCCTCTGGGATGAACTGACCCACCTAGCGTGCGGGAGCGGCATGTCGATTCGGTCTCGTGCGCGTCTCACCTGGCTCTCGTCCCCCATCCCGCGGGGTCGTAGGCTGTCGGAGGCGCGGCCCGGAGGCGGCGTGCACGGCCGTCTCGCACGGCAGGCGGGAAAGCAGGACGGGTGAGGTTCTTGGTCCTGGGTCCGCTGGAGATTCTCGACGGCGAACGCCAGGTTCAGCTCAGCAGTTCCAAGCAGCGTTTGTTGCTGGCCGTGTTGCTGGTGCACGCGAACGCGGTCGTCTCAGTCGGACCGGCTCACCGACATCCTCTGGGGCGATGCGCCACCGGCGGACGCGGCGGCGACGCTGCGGAACTACGTGTCGCGCCTGCCGCGCCGTGCTGGAGCCGGGCCGGGCGGCCGGCGACCCGGAATGCACGCTGATGACCCGGCCGCCGGGTTATCTGCTGCGTGTCGACGCGGACCAGCTGGACACGAGCTGTTTCGAGCGGCTCGTCGCCGAAGGACGTGTGGCCCTGCGCGAAGGCGGATCCCGTCGGCGCCGCGGAGCGGTTGGGCGAGGCGCTGGGGTTGTGGCGAGGTGCAGCGCTGGCGGAGTTCGCCGACGAGCCATTCGCCCAGCGCGGAGGCGGCTCGCCTCGACGAGCTGCGCCTGAGCGCTTTGGAAGACCGGATCGAAGCCGAGTTGGCGCAAGGGCGTCACGGCGAAGTGATCGCTGACCTGGAAGTCGCCGCCCGGGACAACCCGTCGCGCGAGCGGCTCTGGGCACGGTGGATGCTGGCTTTGTATCGGTGCGGCCGTCAGGCCGAGGCGCTGGGCGCGTACCGGGAATTGCGCACTCATCTGGGTGAGGCGTTGGGGATCACGCCGAGCCCGGAGCTGGTGGCGCTGGAAGAAGCGATCGTGCTGCAAAAGCCCGAACTCGACTGGGTTCCGCCTCCTCCGCAGCCGGTGGCGGCCGAGCCGCTCACGCGAGGCGACACGAGGCACGGAGGCGCGCTCGGCACTGCCTCGACGCTCGTCATGCCCAAGACGCGCTACGCCAAGGCCAGCGACGGCGTCCACATCGCCTATCAGGTCATCGGCGACGGACCGTTCGACCTGGTGGAGGTGGGCGGCTTCGTCTCGCACTTGGAGTTCGCGTGGGAAGGGGTGGAGTACGCCCACTACCTCCGGCGACTCGCCGGCTTCGCCCGGGTGATCACCTTCGACAAACGCGGGACGGGGATGTCCGACCCGGTCCCGGTGCACGCGCTCCCCTCCCTGGAACAGCGCATGGATGACTTCCGGGCGGTGCTCGACGCCGTGGGGTCGGAACGCGCCGCCCTCTTCGGGGAGTCGGACGGGGGTCAGATGGCGTCGCTGTTCGCTGCCACCTACCCCGAGCGCACCCGGGCTCTCGTCACGTACGGGGCCTACGCCCGGCTCCGGAGCGCCCCCGATTTCCCGCTGGGCCAGTCCAACGACTTCCTCGAAGCCTTCGCGATCGAGATGGAGGCCACCTGGGGCGAGATCGCCGAGGGGTCCGTGTGGGCCGTCAACGCGACGCGCGACCCGCGATTCAGGGACTGGCTCGGTCGTTGGGTTCGGAACTGCTCCAGCCCGGGAGCAGCAGCCACGCTGTTGCGCATGAGCTACGAGATCGACGTTCGCGAGGTGCTGCCGGCCATTCGGGTTCCAACCCTCGTGCTGCACCGCGTCGACGATCCCCTCATCCCGGTCGAGCACGGCCGCTACTTCGCTGCCCACATCCCGGGGGCCAAGTACGTCGAGCTTCCCGGCGAAGACCGTCTCATCTTCGCCGGGGACGTGGACCGCCTCGCCGACGAGATCGAGGAGTTCCTCACCGGGCAACGACCCGCACGCCAGTCCCGACCGGATCTTGGCCACCGTCTTGTATACCGACATCGTCGACTCCACGCGACGGGCATCCGAGCTCGGTGACCAGCGCTGGCGTGAGCTCCTCGACCGGCATGACGAGCTCATGCGGCGCGAGTTCGAGCGATTCCGCGGCGAGGAAATGACAGCAACCGGCGACGGATTCCTCGCCGCGTTCGATGGCCCCGCTCGGGCAGTGCACTGCGCCCTAGCCGCGGCGAACGTCGCGCGCGGCCTCGGCCTCGAACTGCGTGTCGGCGTACACACCGGTGAATGCGAACAGCGCGGCGACAATCTCAGCGGGATAGCGGTGCACACCGCGGCGCGCATCGCGACGTTCGCCGAACCTGGCGAAGTACTCGTCTCACGTACGGTTACCGATCTCGTGGCCGGTTCCGGACTCGAATTCACCGATCACGGCGAACACGAGCTCAAAGGCGTCCCGGGACAGTGGCCGCTCTTCGCGGCCCAGGCGACGTAGACACCTGTTATCGCGGCTTCTCCGCCGCCACGACCCACATGGCGAAGAACTGCGAGCCGCCGCCGTAGGCGTGGCCGAGCGCGGTGCGGGCGCCGTCGACCTGGTGCTCGCCCGCCTGGCCGCGCACCTGCATCGCCGCCTCGGCGAAGCGCAGCATGCCCGACGCGCCGATCGGGTTCGACGACAGCACGCCGCCCGACATGTTCACCGGCAGGTCGCCGTCGAGCGCGGTCGCGCCCTCCTCGGTCATCTTCCAGCCCTCGCCCTCGGGCGCGAAGCCGAGGTTCTCCAGCCACATCGGCTCGAACCAGCTAGAACGGCACGTACATCTCGGCGCAGTCGATCTCGCTCGCGCGGGTTCGGTGATGCCGGCCTGCGCGTAGACGTCGGCGGCGCAGTCGCTGGCCCGCCTGCGGGTTCACCTGGTCGCGGCCCGGCGAACATCGTCGGCTCGCTGCGCATCGCGGTGCCGTGCACCCACGCCGGCGGCTTGCGCGGCGCGCGTCGCCGCCGCGCCTCGCTCGGCGAGCACCATCGCGCAGGCGCCGTCGGACGACGGGCAGGTCTCGAGGTAGCGGATCGGGTCCCACAGCATCGGCGACTCCGTCGACCGTCTCGAAGGTGATGTCCGCGATGTGGAGGTGCGCGTACGGGTTCTTCAGCGCGTTCAGCCGGTCCTTCACCGCGACGCAGATGCCGATGTCGTCGGGCGCGCCCGAGCGCGCGCATGTAGGCGCGGATGAGCGGCGCGAAGTAGCCGCCGGCGCCGGCGACGCATCGGCGGCTGGAACGGCATGCGGCAGCGACGAGCGCCCACATCGCGTTCGCACTCGGACTGCTTCTCGAACGCGACGCGTCAGCACGCGCTCGTGGATGCCCGCCTGCGACCAGGCTGCGCGGCGACGATCGCCGTCGAGCCGCCGACGCTGCCGGCGGTGTGCACGCGCAGCATCGGCTTGCCGGCCGCGCCGAGCGCGTCGGCCAGGTACAGCTCGGGCATCATCACGCCCTCGAACATGTCGGGCGCCTTGCCGATGACGACGGCGTCGATGTCCTGCCAGCGCATGCTCGGCGTCGTCGAGCGCGCGCTGCGCCGCCTCGCGCACGAGCCCGGCGATCGACACGTCGCTCGCGCTTGGCGTCGTGCTTGGTCTGGCCGATGCCGACGACGGCGCAGCGCTCGGCTCATCACTCGCCCTCCAGCACGCAGACGAGGTTCTGCTGCAGGCACGGGCCCGACGTGGCGTGGGCGACGGCGCGGTCGCGCGTCGCCGGTCGAGATCCGCGTGCGCGGCCTCGCCGATGCGGATCAGGCCCGCCGCCATCATCGGGTTGCGCGGCGAGCGCGCCGCCCGACGGATTGATCGCTCACGCCGTCGCCCAGCCCGAGCGCCTCGCGCAGGATCAGCTCCTGGTGCGTGAACGGCGCGTGCAGCTCGGCGACGTCGACCGTGCCGTCGCGCGACGCCGGCCTTCTCGCCGGCGAGCTCGCGTCGACGGCGAGCGCGTGAGGTCGCGCACGCCGAGCGCCGTGCGGCTCGATGCGGTGGTCGATGCCGCGGATCCAGGCCGGGCTGTCGCGCACGCTCGCGCGCCGCGGTCGCCGGCGGCGAGCACCATCGCCGACGCGCCGTCGGAGATCGGCGGGCAGTCGTGCTTGCGCAGCGGCGACACGATGTACGGCTCGGCGCAGCAGCGTCGTCGACGTCGACGTCGCCCGTCAGCCTGCGCGTACGGGTTGTCGCTTGCGCGTCGCGCCGGCTGCGCGCCGCGACCTCGGCCATCTCGCGCTCGTCGTGACCGGCCCGCTCGAGCCAGGCGCGCGCCTGCAGCGCGGCGATGCTGACCGCGTCGGGCCACAGCGGCGCCAGCGTAGTACGGGATCGAGCTGCGGCGTCAGCACGTCGGGCAGGTCGCCGAGCGACGACTTGCCGAACGCGTAGACCAGCGCGGATGTCGACGTCGCCGGTCTGGATCTTGACCCACGCCTCGTACAGCGCCCAGGCGCCGTCCATCTCGACGTGGGACTCCGAGATCGGCGGCCACGGCGCCGACCGCGTCGAGCGCGCATCGACGAACGCGAAGGGCTGGCCCGGCGAGGTAGTCGCAGCTGCCCGAGCACGTGAAGCCGATCTCCGTGCGCGCGCGATGCCCGAGCTCGTCGATCGCCTCGGCGACGACCGGCATCAGCATCTCGACCTCGTTGCGCGTCGAGCTCGCGCCGCGGCGCTCGGCACTGCGCGAACGAGACGATGGCGACGTCCTCAGCGGTCGCATCAGATGTGCTCCTTGTACGACTCGTAGTCGGCGTCGGGCTCGCCGGTGGGCCGGAAGTACTGGATGCTCTCGAGGGTGGGCTCGCGCTCCTCGGGCGGCGCCCAGACCGCCTCGACCCGCATGCCCATGTGGACGTCCTCGACCGGGCACTCCTGGATGAGGTGCATGATCGGGATGTCGGCGCCGTCGAGCAGGATCGTCGCCGCACACGTAGGGGATCTCCATCTTCTGGTCGTAGAACGGCACGTTGACGACGCAGAACGTGGTGACGGTGCCCTTGTCGCTGACCTCGACCGCTCCTCGCCGAGCGCCACGCCGTCGGCGGGCACGCGCCGCGCGGCGGCACGTACACCTTGTGGCACACGGGGCAGCGCTGGCCGAGGATCTTCCCCTGCTCGATGCCGCGCAGGAAGCATCGTCTGCGCGTGCCCGGCGACGAACCGGTAGTCGAGCTCGATCGGCGTGTCGATCTTCTCGACGACGTCTTCGGCGGCGGTCTCGCTCTCGGCCACCTACTGCTCCTCGGGCTCGAAGCACTCGATGTCGTGGATGTCGCCGACGCGCTCGTCGCGCCAGCGGGGCGTGACGCGCATGCCGGTGCGCATGCGCGACTCGTCGCCGGCGTCGACGGCGTGCAGCAGCGCGGTGTCGGCGCCGTCGAGGCCGATGAGCGCCCAGGCGAAGGGGCGGTCGAGCGGGTGCTTCGCGCGCGGGTGGCTGACCCACGCCCAGGTCGTGACCTCGCCGCCGGGGCCGACCTCGACGAAGTCGTCGACGCCGAGCTCCTCGCCGGTCTCGGGGTCGTACTCGGTCGGCGGGCAGATCACGTGGCCGTCCTTGGCGCGGATGCCGAGGAACCGGCGGTCGCGCAGGCCGGCCAAGAACCGGCCGATGATCGGGCCGACCGAGCGCGCGTACGGGTACTCGAGGATGTTGGGGGCTTCGAGGACGTCCGGCTCCGCCACGGCCAAATGAGAACACGTTCTCGCGGAGCGTCGCAAAACGGCCGTAGATTCCGGTGCCATGACGCTGCAGCCCGATCCCCGCGAGGTGTACGCCTTCATGGACCCGGCCGAGGACCTGGCCCGGGCCCGCAAGCACGAGCTCGTCAGAGAGGTGAAGCGCCTCATCGACCTGACCGCGCACATAGATGTGGAGCGCGCCGACCGCGACGAGCTGGCGCAGCTGGCGGACGACGCCGCCGCGCTGGCCGACCGGCTCGAGCCGCTGCCGAGCCTGCTGGAGGTGGGCGGGATGGCGGCGTCGAACGGCCCGCAGGGCGCGCTGCTCGAGCGCAGCGGGATCAGCGGCCGGGCCAACCCGCTGGCGCCGCCGATGCAGTGGCACCCCGACGGCGACATCCTCCGCGGCTGGGCGACGTACTCCCCCGCCTACGAGGGCCCGATCGGCCACGTGCACGGCGGGTTCGTGGCCGCGGCGTTCGACGACCTGATGGGGATGGCGCAGATGGCGTCGGGCATCGCCGGCTACACGGGCACGCTGACGGTGAAGATGCTGCGGCCCGACGCCGCTCGGCCGGCGGATCGACTACGAAGCCGGCGTCGACCGCGTCGACGGCCGCAAGATCTACGTCTGGGCCCAGTCCCGCGACGCCGACACGCTGCTAGCCGAAGCGGAGATCGTGTTCATCGCGCCGAAGGCCGGGATGCCACGTTAAGACAAGCCGTTCGCCTAGATAGCGACGATCACGCCGGCGAGGCCACCCACTCCCTCGGTGCAGCGGTCTCTTCGGGGTTCTCGCCGTAAACGCGGCTCACCCTTCTCGTGAAAACGGCTGCAGCGAGCTGCTACCGCAGCGCAGCTACCCACAAAGTCAATGTCCCCGGCGCGGTCCTCACTGTCTACAGCGTCTTCATTTCGCAGACGCTCCTGCGTCAACCGCCCGGTCGTGGACACTGCACCGTGCTCCGGATATCCCACCCCGCAGTGCTTGCGGGAGAGAGAGGTCGATCGGTGATTTTTTAAGGTCACCGAAATGCGTTAGTCGCAAGCGCTACCAGCGCCGTCACCCCCAGGGTGACCACTACGCCAATGACTGCCTTCCAAGCAGTCTGCAAGTTCGACGTCCAATGGTCGAGTAGTCGAGTCTCCACTTCCTCCACCCGGCGAGCCAAGGCTTGTGGTGTAGCAATCGTGCCTCGAAGGTTCATGACATCTTCGCTAGTGATGGCCTCTGGTCGCTCGCGGTCATACAAATCCTCGGTGGGCCGATCGAAAAACACGTACCACAGCAAGAACGCTCGTTCGCCCCTCGTCAGCGTGATCGGGTTCGGACCGGCGTTGTATACGGAGAACAGGAGGCGCGAGGAATATCCTGGGTCGACATGAAACCCGGATACGTTTACAAGCCCTCGTTGCTTTAGTTTAAAACTTTATGGAGATTAGCCTGAGCGAATCCGCTGGCACTCGCACGACTTCCTCAGTAGACAGGGTCGCGAACTTCCCCTGGGGAATCTCGACCTGTTCATTGAATCCCACATTGGTTGTCGGTCTGCTCGCTGGTGACGTAGACCTCAGGGCCCAAGCTCAACTCATAGGCGCCGGTCACAACCCGTCTTTGATCGAAAGGCGTGATCAGGCCCTCACGCGATGCGGCCTCGCATCGTCTCGGACGACCAGAAACCGCCCGCATCCGCGCGGTCCCTCGGATACGGCGTCTACGGAGCGGAACAATGCGGCATCGTGCGATTCGTACTAGGTCACACTGCACGGTTCCACCGCTCTGACTCACGAGGTGCCGGAAGACCCGGAATCCTTCGATGAGAGAACCATGGAAGGGCCTGAGCCACTAGAGCATCGCTGAAGGTGCAGCCGTTGCTGCCGCGATCTGTCCGGTGAGCACGACAGTGACTTCTTTGTCTCAACCGAACATGCTCTTGGAACAGTGACATTAGGCGTGGATGACTGGAATTCAGTGAGATCATCGGGCGCAACTACAAGCTTCCGGTGTGTGAGATGGAGCTTTGTGCCCAGTGCGCGACTTCCAAGAGTCAGTGTTGATCACCGTGATCGAAGGTGACCCGGAGAAGCCGCTTGAGCATGAGGACAACGTCACACTGCGCGATTGGGAGCTGAACCTCGTACCCAAGCCGATGGACGAGGCGTCGCTTGAAATCACGTACGAGTATGACGTCGACGGCATTCTCCACGTTTCTGTCGTCGACAAGTCGCGTGATCTTATCACTAGCCGGCGATGTGGCATTCAAACCGGTCGGCGGGAGCCTCGTGAGCTGGTCGAGATGTTCGAACGCGCCGCGATCGTGGATGAAGGCGCGGACTCGACTTCTATGGTGACGCACTGCCGAATGAGTTCACGGAGATCGTCGATTGGGCGAGTGACCGCAAAGTAATTCCTTCGTTTCCGCCGCCGAGGCCGAAGCATTGACCGATCTCGTGGATGCTCTGGAGGCCGCAGCCGAACAGGGAAATTGCCAGACGGAGAAGGAGGCTCTCGAGTCTTCTCTCCGCAAGTATGCATACCTATATTGAGTCGGCGTAGGAGCTGGGATGCGGACGTGCGTGGGGTGTGGGTCGCAAGTCGCGAAACGTAGAGGTTCTGTCCGAGTTGCGGCGCAGCAATCCCACAGTTCCACGAACCCCAGTATCGACCGGACAACGCTCGGAACGACGTCCCCGGCACGCCCACGACAACAGCGAGAGAACCAACTCGGCAAACGCCTGACGACAGCGGGCCTGCGTGCGAGATCTGCGGCTCGCGGCCCCCGGCCAGCAACCTTCACCCAAGTCGTGGGCAAGGAACTCGCCTGGAGCCAATCGAAGCTTTCCGGTACGTACTGCCGCGAGTGTGGCCTCGCGTACTCGGCCGGCTCACTCAGAACCGAACGCTGATGACCGGGTGGTGGGGTCTGATCGCCCCCCTAGCAAATCACCTCGGCGCTGACACATGTAACCAAGCATCCTTCACCGATTGAGCCGCATGCCTTGGCCCGTTGATGCCGAGGGACGTCCGCGCACACGCTGCCGGCGCACCGATCTTCGGTCGTGCTGGGGTATGGGTCGCCATACTGAGCCTTGTCGCAGTCGTCGCGACCATCGGCGCCATCGCCGGGAACTCGGGTAGCTCATCCACAGGAACAGGCGGGGACGAGGCTCCGAGCGAGGCGATCTGGGAGGACGGAGCGTGCGTTCAAGTTCTTGGAGACCGTGCGAGGCCCGTTTCTTGCTCAGGCGACTTCGATGGCGCGGTGATCGATGCGGTCACAACTCGGGCTGCGTGCCCCATCTCGGCGGATAGCTCTGTCGAACACGGCGGGCTCGTGTACTGCATCGACGAGTACTGACCGAGCTCTTCTGGACGTGCCTGGCGGGGCCTGTATCGCTTGTTGTTAGCGGTCCTTGGAACGCTTAGGTCCCATCCAATCGCCGCCAGAACGGAACGGCGACGCCTTCGTCGGCCTGGACGAAGTAGACCTCGACCGGCGTGCCGATCTGCATGTCGTCGGGGTCGACGCCGGTGACGTTGCCCATCATGCGGGGGCCTTCTTCGAGCTCGACGATCGCGACGACGTAGGGCAGCTCGTCCTTGAAGGGCTTGGCGTGGTTCTGGCGGATCACGGTGAAGGTGTGCACGGTCCCCCGGCCCGAGCACGTCAGCCAGTCGACGTCGCCGCCGCAGTCGGTGCACACCGCCCGGGGATAGAACTGCCGGTGGCCGCAGCTCGTGCACTCCTGGATCAGCAGCTCGCCGCGCGCGGCCGCCTCCCAGTACGGCGCTGACACCGCGTCGGGGCGCGGGATCGGGCGCGTCCACTCCGTGTCGGTCACCACGTCGGGGCTCACGGGTGCTCCTTCCCGAGGATCACGGTGCCGATGGCCGACAGCCAGCCGCCCGAGCCGCACGCCAGCGCCAGGTTGCAGTCGGGCACCTGCGCCTCGCCGGCCTGGCCGCGCAGCTGCCGCACGCTCTCGATCAGCAGGAAGATCCCGCGCATCCCCGGGTGGCACGACGACAGGCCGCCGCCGTCGGTGTTGAGCGGCAGGTCGCCGCCCCGGCGCAGGTGGCCCTCCTGCACGAACTTGCCGCCCTCGCCCTTGGGGCAGAACCCGAGGTCCTCGAGCAGCAACAGCACCGTGATCGTGAAGCTGTCGTAGAAGTTGATCGTGTCGATGTCGGCGGGCGTCACGCCGGCCTGCTCGAACGCGATCGGCGCCGCCTTCGCCCCCGCCGTCACCGTGTAGTCCGGCATCTGGCTGATGTTCCAGTGCGTCTGCGCGCCGGCCGCGCCCAGCACGTAGGCGGGCGGCTGCTTCAGGTCCTTCGCCCGCTCGGCCGTCGTCATGATCAGCGCGCCGCCGCCGTCGGAGATCACGCAGCAGTCGAGCTTGTGCAGCGGGTCGGCGATCATCCGCGAGCTCACGACGTCGTCGGCGGTGATCGGGTCGCGGTACATCGCGTTCGGGTTGAGCCCGGCGAACTCGCGCACGCCGGCGGCGATCTCGCCCAGCTGCTCCGATCGTCGTGCCGTACTCGTGCATGTGCCGCTGGGCGGCCATCGCGTACGCGCCCACGAGCGAGTTGCCGTACGGCGCCTCGTACGCCTGCGGCCCGCCGACCTTCTGCGTGCCCCGGGTGAACCCGCCGGTGCCGAGCATGCGGCCCATGCGCGACAGCTGGTCCGACCCGTAGGTGATGAGGATCGTGTCGCACAGCCCCTCGCGGATGGCGGCGGCGCCGTGCTGGACGTGGAACTCGAACGACGAGCCGCCGGTCATCGTCCCGTCGATGTACTTGTGGTCGATGCGGAAGTACTCGGCCAGCGTGACCGGGTCGTCGATCATCATCTGGTGGCTGCCGCCGGCGCCGATGTAGGCGTCGATGTCCGACTTCTCGACGCCGCAGTCGGCGAGCACCCGCTGGATAGGCGAGCGCGTGGTGCTGCACGCTGTCGAGGTCCTTGCGCCACCGGGTAGTCGCTCAGCCCGATGCCGGCGATGACGGGCGTCCTGTCCATCCTGTCTCCGCGTTAGCTGACGGGTGCGTCAGTAGATCAGACGGCGGGACGGGGGCGCCAAGTGACGACGATCCCGATCTCGCCCTTCAACTCGGGTACAGGACCGGACGGCGACCACTTGCGAACGCTTGAACTGCACCGGCGGAGTGGCCGGTGCCCTATTTCAAGGCGGTCAGGAGCTCCCGGCATGCCTGCTCGCAGCGCCGGCAGGCCTCGGCGCAAACGCGGCAGTGCTCGTGCATCTGGGCGTGCCGCTCGCACTCGTCGCCGCAGCTTTTGCATGTGGCCACGCAGGCTTCCAGCAGCGGCTTGGTGACGTTGGCGTCGTAATCCGTCTGGCGGCTCGTGACCCTGACGGTGGCGGTGCAGACGTCGGCGCAGTCCAGGCACAGCCGGATGCACTTGACCATCTCGGTCAGGTTCTGCTCCGCCAAGTCATCGTCGGCGTCGGCGGTGCAGGCCTGGGCGCAGTCGTTGAGCGCGTCGATGGTGGCAGCCAGCACGTCGGCGTCGACCTTGAAGGTGCCCGGGTAGGTGTCTAGCAGTGGCTTGGCATAGCTCATGGTCCCCTCCTTTGAAGGCCACGTTTGGCACATCGGGTGCCGCGCATGTGGGTGAGAGGGTGAAGGTTTTCTCGCAGGAGACCGGCGCTCCGAACGGCCGATCCGTGCTCTTCGCAACGTACAGAACGCGCCGATAGAACACACGCCCGGTCGACCGATCGCGGAAGCGCAAAACGGCACATGTGCGCTACTGGCACTCGTGGCTCGTAACGGAGGGTTACGAGGAACCGAGCGTCATCTGCTCCATCGGGTCGTCCCGGGGAGTGGTGAGGCCCGGGATGGCGCTGGGTGCGACGAGCAGGAGCACGCCGAGGGCCAGGAGGACCGCGGCGGTTCCATGTGCGACGCGGCGCCACGGGACGGTCTTCTCGAAGGCGATGAGGCCGGCGACCACGGCCATCCAGACGACGCTCATGATCCCCAACGCGAAGAGCGACGCCATGAGCGCCCAGCAACAGCCGACGCACCACGCACCGTTCTTGGCTCCCATCCGGAGCGCGCCCGACCAGCCGTCGCGCCAGGAGCCCAGCAGGAAGCCGAGCGGGCTGCGGCACTTCCCGAGGCAGACGTCCTTCAACGGCGTCAGCTCGTAGACGGCAGCGACGACGAGCGTGCCGCCGGCGACCCACCGGCCGGCGCGGTCCCACGCGAACAGGTCTCCCGAGATCGAGGTGAGCGCCACGCGCGATCCCGAACGCGAGCACCCCGGCAGCCGGCCCAGGTGAGGAGGTAGCCGGCCGCGAACAGCAGCGGCGACAGCGGCGACCGCTGCCTGGTCATGCGGGAGTACAGCGCGACGGTCGGCGCGACCGACGGGAACATCATCGCGGCCATCATCACGACCCAGACGCGCGAGGAACCAGCCGAACGCGCCGAGACCCGTCCAAGGCCCGTTGTCCATCCCCTGCATCTGGTCGGCCGTCCACCACCAGCCCAGCGGCCGCGAGCGGCGAACAGCAGTGCGACGAGGCCCAGCCGCGTGCGCACCGCCGGACAGCGCCGGGGCGAGCCCGCCGCCCGCGGGAAGGCCTGCCTGCGCCGGGGCGCTCATGGCGTCAGGCGGCCCAGGAGAACTCGGACGTCGAGAGGCCGGTCTTGCCCTCGTACTGGATGCCGAAGGCGTTGATCCGCGACCGCTTCGCCTCGGCCATCGTGAGGTTCGAGCCGACCGGATGGAACATGCCGTCGAACCGCACCGGCTGGCCGGTTTCGACGCCGAACGGCACGATGTCCTCGATCTCGAAGTCGATCGCGTCTCCGACGCGGACGCTGTGACGCAGCCCGTCGTCGACGACGTCGATCGCCGCGCGTTCGGCGCCGAGCATCTCGCCCACCAACGGCGTCGAGCGCCGCCATCGGTCCGCCGAGCTGCCCGCCGAAGACCTGCACCAGCTTGTCGAACTGCTCGTCGGTGGCCTGGGCGTCGATGAACACGCCGAGCCGCCAGTTCCCCTCGGTCATGACCTTCGGCGTGTCCGCGATCGCCGCCACCTTCAGACCGCCGATGTCGGTGCCTTCGACCTGACCCTCGCGGATGTTGAACACGAGCGTCACCCGACAGAAGTCGTAGGTGGCACCGTGGTCGAACGAGAGGTTGCACGGGCACATCAGCTCGCACGAACAGGTCTCGACGTAACTTCCCGTCAGGTTCCACGCCATCGACGGACCCCCTTCGAGGGGGTGAGTGTCACTCTCTAGGAAGAGCGTGTCAACCGATGCGGCGGAGCCGGAGGCCTCCTCCCCCGCGTGATGGCCGGTTAGCGTTCGACCATGCGTGTGGTGGTGCTGGGTGCGGGGTTCGGTGGCCTGGAGCTGACGACCAGGCTCTCCGAAGAGTTCGGCGCCGACGTCGACGTCGTGCTCATCGACAAGAGCGACGATTTCGTTTTCGGGTTCTCCAAGCTGGAGGTCATGTTCGGGCGGGCGCCGGCAGAACAGGTTCGGCACCCCTACCGCGACTTCGTCAAACCGGGTGTGCGGTTCGTGCAGTCGACCGTCCGCGCGATCGATCCCGACACCAAGCGCGTGGAAACCGACGCCGGGGCGTTCGATGCGGACGTTCTGGTCGTCGCGCTCGGCGCCGATCTGCACCCCGAGGCGACGCCGGGACTCGTTGAGGGCGGCCACGAGTTCTACACCGAGCCCGGCGTGTTCGCGCTGCGCGACGTGCTGGCGAACTTCGACGGCGGGCGCGTCATCGTCGCGGTGACGTCGATGCCGTTCAAGTGCCCGCCTGCGCCGAGCGAGACCGCCTCTTGATGCACGACTTCCTCACCGACCGCGGGCTGCGAGACCGTCACATATCTCGCTCGTCATGCCGCTGCCCGTTCCCATCCCGCCGTCGCCCGACGCGTCGAAGGCGCTGCTGGTCGCGTTCGAAGAGCGAGGGATCGACTGGCACCCGCAGACGCTGTTGCGTGGGCTCGACCCGGCCGCCGGGTGGCGATGTTCGATGACGGCGCCGAGATGCCCTATGACCTCTTCCTCGGCGTCCCGACGCACCGGGTGCCGGAGGTAGTTGCGCAATCGGGCATGACCGTCGACGGCTGGATCCCGGTCAACCCGATGACCCTCGAAACGCGGTTCCCCGGCGTCTATGCGGTGGGCGACGTGACCAGCGTCGGAACGCCGAAGGCAGGCGTGTTCGCCGAGGGCCAGGCCGCAATCGCCGCCGACGGCATCAGCGCGCTCATTCGCGGCGCGGGCGAACCGGCGCACTACGACGGGCGCGGCGTCTGCTACCTGGAGTTCGGCCACAACCAGGTGGCGAAGGTCGACGTCACGTTCGTGAGCGGACAACCGCCGACGGCTGGCTCGAAGGTCCATCGCCCGCGCTCGTCGCCGACAAGGCCGACTTCGGTTCCAGTCGCGTGCAGCGCTGGTTCGGGCGCACCTGGCCCTCAATCGACGCTCACTAGGCCTGATGACCGAGCTACACGATCGAACAGGGCCCTGGTGTTCGTGAGCGAACGGTCGAGAGTCGAGCCTGGGATCTCACGGCAACGACAAGTTCAACGTCGCGCCCTGGCCTGCCTGATTGACGGCCGTTTCACGCGCATCGCGGCCGTCGACTCGGAACGTGATGGTGGCACCGATCTCGCATCCGGGAATCGAGTCGGGACCCACCACGTCGATGCTGAATCCGGTGAAGTTGTCGATACGCCGGGTCGTGGCGACTCCGCACAGGGTCTGCCCGATGTGGGCCTCCACGTGGGCACCGGGCGGCAGCCGTCGGTTGCGTGCGTCGAAGATCTCGCCGGCGAACCCGACGATGGGTCCGACACCGCCGGTGGGCGCGCCGATCGAGAACCGCAGGGTTGAACCTCGCCGTCTTGCCGTTCCCGGGCCAGCGCACGGACTGACTGCTGTAGACGATCTGGTCCTGCACGAACGTCCAGAGGAAGATCTCGCTCCCGGCCGCGCCGCATCCGCTTCGCTTCAGTACGCGCGAGGACGGTGATGGCGAACCGCCCGTTGCGCACACGCGGGAGCGCGCTGCTGACAGGGGGTGACGAGCCCGTTCCGCTTGACGGCGGCACCGAGGTACTGCGCATCGAACGGCGCGCCATCCAGGTTCGCCCGGCCGCGGACGACAACCCGATCCTCGGCACCGGTTCGGGCGGCGTCGGCGTCACGACCGAAGGCGCTCACGAGGAGCACAGCGACGACCGCAACGATGACGCTCGTGGTGACGGTTCGACGGTCCATGCGCGTTCTACACCGGCGCGCCGAGTTCGGTTCCGCGAACGGGCGACGTCGACGGCCTACCCTGCGGCGATCCACCTGGCGTCGTGAGAGCGAGCGGAGCGTGATGAGCGATCGGGCGTGGCGACCGGGGAAGGCTCGCCGGACCGCAGTGCACCTCATGCTCGTGGTGTGTACCGCGGCGGGGGCGCTCGCCGCACTGGTCGCTCACGCTGCCCCGGCGGCAGCAGCGAGCCCAGGCTGTCAAGACGGCGACATCGAGGTGACCACCAACGCGGATGCAGGGGCGGGATCGTTGCGGGCGGCGTTCGCGACCGCGTCGGCAGTCGCCGGCCCGTCACGGGTTTGCGTGAGCACGACAGTGGCGGGCCCGATCGTGCTCACGACTGGTGAGGTCCTCTACAACGCGGGAACGACACCGGGACTCACGGTAGAGGGCAACGGGATCACCGTGAGCGGCAACAACACGTCGCGGGTCATCAACAACGACACGCCGGGGTCGTTGACGCTCCATCACGTGACGATCACGGGTGGCAACACGTCGTCCGCGGACGGCGGTGGTGGGGTCGTGTCCGCGGGGGCGACGAACATCATCGACTCGGTCATCGCCGGCAACACGGCCACGACGGGCGGAGGAGTCAAGCTCCGGACCGCCGGCTGGGTGCTGACCGTCACGAACTCGGCGATCATCGACAACACCTCGACGGCGGGCGTAGGGGGTGGGCTCACCACCTTCGGTGCCGTCACGGTGACCGGGCTCGAGAGTGAGCCGCAATCACGCAGGGACCTTCGGTGGCGGCGCAGCGGTGTCGAGCGGGCTGACGTCGGTCGTCAGCTCGACCTTTGACGGGAACACGGCGGCCGAAGGCGGCGGCGCAATCGACGCCAACAACCCGGTGGAGGTGACGAGCTCCACGATCAGCGGCAACACCGCCGCCCGAGGCGACGGCGGCGCCGTCAACGGCGGATTCGGCGGCGACGTGACGATCACGAACTCGACCCTCAGCGACAACACCGCGACGGGCGAGCCCGCGTCCCAAGGCGGCGCGATCCACCAATCGAGCGGGAACGTGACGGTCACGAACTCCACGATCAGCGGCAACCGTGCCATCGGCGAAACGTCCCAGGGCGGTGGGATCCGTGAGTTCAGCGGGAACGTGACGTTGGTGTACGCGACCGTGGTCCAGAACAGCGCATCCGAAGGCGACAACATCCGCGAAGCGAGCGGCGTCCTGACGGCATTCGGGTCGGTCGTGGCGTTGGGCAGCACGAACTGCACCGGTGGGACGACGACCTCCAACGGGTTCAACTTCTCCGACGACTCGTCGTGCGGCTTCACCGCCGCAACCGACATGCAAAGCGCGGGCGACCCGGCGCTCGGTGCGCTGGCCGACAACGGTGGTCCGACCCGGACGCGGCTACCGCAACCGGGCAGCCCCCTGATCGACGCGATCGCAACCGCCTCTTGTCAGGCCGACGGCGCCGCCGGGATCACCACCGATCAGCGCGGCATCACACGCCCGCAGGGATCGGGATGCGACATCGGCGCGGTCGAGGTCGAGGTGCCCGGACCGACGCCTCCCGAGCCGACGCCCGGGCCGATCCCTGCCGGTTCGACGTCCGCTGCGCCACGCGCAATCCCCGTCACACCGAAGTTCACCGGATAGCCGCGGGGAACGCCCGCTGGTCAGAGCTTGCGGGGGAACGTGAGCGTGCCGGACTCCGAGCTCGTGCCGCGCTTGTGCGCGATGCCCGTGGCCGGGTCGACCGAGAGCACCACCGTTTGCCCGTCGCCGGACAGCGTGCCGCTGACGCCCCGGAACTTGCCGGTGCCGCCGGTGAACGTGTCGGTGCTCCCCGGGAACCGGTTGACGTGGCCGACGGTGTGCGGCGGCGTCGGGTCCGGCTGGACCCCGGGCGAGAAGTTCGTTCCCCGTGTAGCTTTACTGCCGTGGGTGTCCGTATACGTGAACTCCGAGGTGAAGTTGCCGGGCTCGAAGGTCGGGTTGGCCTGCGTGAACGTGCCGTGCCCGAGCCCCTTGGCGCTCCAGGTCCAGCATTTCGCCTTCACCGCGGGCACCTCGCGCGACGGCGGACACTTCGTGCCGTCGGTGCCGTTGATCACGTTGTTGTTCGCGTCCTCGTACTCCTCTCCCGTGCTCTTGAGCACGACCTGGTACGAGCGCGAACGAGACGGTGACCGAGCGGGAACGGCCGTGGACGCAGCCCCCGCTCCGACGACGAGCGCGTCTTCCCAGCGCGACGAGAACGACCAATCGGCGCATGAAGCCTCCCTGCCCAGGCGTGGCAGCCACGGTACCTGCCGCCCTCCTGCCGAGCACGCGGCAATCGTCAGCGGTTGACCGGTCGGCCTACGGTGACGACCCGTGACGACCGACCTCAAGCTCGGCCTCCAACTCGGGTACTGGACCGCGCAGCCGCCGGCGGGCCGCGACCTCATCGAGCTCGCGCAGCAGGTCGAGGCGCTCGGGTTCGACTCGATCTGGACGGGCGAGTCGTGGAGCTCGGATGCGTTCTCGCCGCTGGTGTGGGCGGCGGCGCACACGTCGCGCATCAACCTGGCGACGGGCATCGCGCAGATGTCGGCCCGCAGCCCGGTCACGATGGCGATGCACGCGATGACGCTCGACGCGCTCGTCGGACGGCCGGTTCCGGCTCGGGATCGGCGTGTCGGGACCGCAGGTCGTCGAGGGCTGGTACGGACGGCCGTTCGGGCAGCCGCTCGCCCGCACCCGCGAGTACATCGACATCCTGCGCCAGGTGTGGCGGCGCGAGGAGCCGGTCACGAACGCCGGGCCGCACTACCCGCTCCCCTACGACGGGCCGGGCGCCGTCGGGCTCGGCAAGCCGCTCAAGATGATCACGCACCCGCCCCGCAACGACATCCCCGTCTACCTCGGCGCCGAGGGCCCGAAGAACGTGCGCCTCGCCACCGAGATCGCCGACGGGTGGATTCCTCTCTATTACTCCCCTACCCGTCCCGAGGTGTACGCCGACCAGCTCGCCGACGCACCCGACGGCTTCGAGATCGCAGTGAACGTCACCGTGACGCTCGCCGACGACGTCGGCCAGGCGCTGCTGCCGGTCAAGGGCGCGCTCGGCTTCTACATCGGCGGCATGGGCGCCAAGGGCCGCAACTTCCACACCGACCTGATGGCGCGGATGGGCTTCGAGGACGAGGCGCACCACATCCAGGACCTGTTCTTCGAAGGCAAGCGCGAGGAGGCCGTGCTGGCGGTGCCGGACGAGTTCGCCGACGAGATCTCGCTCGTCGGCCCGCCGGAGCGCATCCGGGAGCGGATCGAGGCGTGGCGCAAGACACCCGTCACCACGCTGCTCATCGGCAGTCGTGACCCCGAGGTGCTGAACCTGCTCGCCGACCTCACGCGTTGACGACGGCGGGCGCCCAGCTATTGCACGACAGCTGCCGGCGGCGTTTGATATGGGCGAGAACCGGAACTGCTCGCGTAAACAGCTGAAGGGCGGGTCGGATTAGGAGGTAGATCATGGTGGCCGGGCCCGTTCTGGCTGTGGTGTTGATCGTCGGCCTTGGGGCGCTCGGCTGGATCGAACGGCGCGCCGCCGCGGGTAATCCGATACGGCTGCCCACTCTGCCTCGGATCGCGGTGGACTTGCCGTTGCACGGTCGGGCGGTACTGGTGGGCGAGGCACTCATCGCCGCGGTGAGCATCCTCATCATCCTGATCGACCTGGCGATCATGCAAGTGCTGCATTGACCTTCGGCATCAGGGTGTGACCGACCTCGACCCCGCGCTCGCGTTCGTAACGGCGTCGTACTTGCGACCCTGGTCAGCGATCCTCACGATCTTCGGCGACAGCCATCGCGCCACCACGTCTGCTCCCTGCGGCGTGAAATGGATTCCGTCGTAGCGAATGTCGTCGACGCCGGCGATCGAGTTGACGGCATCGCCGTTCGGATCAAGGTAGGCGTGGAGGTCGATGACCGACACCGAGTCCTGGTGGGCCTGCGTGACCGAGCGGAGCAAGTCGTTCCAGTGGTCGACTCTCGCCTTCTCGAACAGGCTTTGGTACCGGTCGACCCGGCTGGCGAGATCCGGAGGCTCGAAATACGGGGCGGTCAGGAGCACCACCCGCACTCCGGTGGAAGTGAGGACATCGAGCGCGTGGTCGAGCTCGCTCGTCAGGAACTGGTCGAGTTCCGGTGTGCCCCACCGCATGACTTGCCCGTTGACGCGGCGATCGAACATGTCCCACACGCCCCAAAGCGCGACCACGACCTGGGCCTGCTCGCTTCGGATGATCTGCGGCCACGTGTCGCTCCAGTGATCACACTTGCCGGGGTTCGGCGTCCAGGTGCCCCCGATGTCGGCGTCGCCTCGTATCACGCCGCAGCCGAGCACTCCTGCGTTCTTCAGCTCGAGCGTCGGCGGCTCGACCTGGTCGAAGCCGACGCCCAGCGTGAAGGCGATGGAGTCGCCGACGAGCACTCCGCGCACGACGCCCGGCGGCGCGGGCGGTGGCGTCGGTCCCTGCGTCGCGAGCCCGGGCGCCGTTCCGGGCTTGGCGTTCGCGGCCGCCGATGAGAGCCCGGTGGCGGGGATGCTCGCCGTCACAGCGACGAACGCCGCCGCGACGGCCAGCGCCGCCGCGGGCGTGAGCACGCGAACCCGCCAGCCCCGCAACACACCCCGGCGGATCGGTAGCTCGGCGAGGTAGTACGAGGCGGTCGCAACGGCAACGGTGCACGCGAGGCGGACGGCGAGTAGCGCCGGCCCGTCGAGCCCCGTGCGGCCGCCGGAGAGCACGACGTACACCGGCCAGTGCCAGAGATACAGGCCGTACGAGATCAGACCGATCCAGCGGACGGGCCGCAACGACAGGAAACGGCCGAGCGGGCCGGGCGACTCGGCGGTCACGCTCACGATGACGACCGCGACGAGCAGTGCCATCACGGTGAGGCCGCCGCGGTAGAGCCACGTGGCGTCGTCCGGTGTCCGGACCCACGCCACGAGCAGGAGCAGCGCCGCGGCCATCGCGGTCGCGTGGAGGAACCGCCTGCCGGTGGGGTTCGTCCCGACTCGCCGATGCTCGAGGAGCAGCGCCAGCGCCGCGCCGATCAGGAGCGACTGCGCACGCGTGTCGGTGCCGTAGTAGACGCGCGACGGGTCGGCGCCCGGCGTGAAGAGCGCAGCCATCGAGAAGCGCGGAGCCGGCGGCCAACGCCGACGTGATCCCGAGCAGCGCCGGGCGGGAGCCACGCGTGAGGCGTAGGAGCAGCAGGAACGCCGAGCGGCCACACGAGATAAAACTGCTCCTCGATCGCCAGCGACCACACGTGCTGCAACGGCGACGGCGACGCGAATTGCGCGAAGTACGACTGGCCGGAGGCGATGAACCGCCAGTTGGCGACGTAACCGATTGCAGCGAACGCATCACCGCGGAGCCGCTGCAGCATGTCGGCGGGCGCCCAGATCGCGGCGAACAGCGCGACCGCTCCCAGGACGAGGAACAGGGCGGGGAGCAGCCGCCGGGCGCGCCGACGCCAGAACTGCGGAAGCGCGATCCCGCCGCTCCTTTGCCACTCCACGAGCAGCAGGCTGGTGATCAGGAAACCACTCAGGACGAAGAACGCGTCGACACCCAAGTAGCCGCCACACGCCCCACGCGACGTCGCCGTGGTACAGGAGGACGGCGGCGACCGCGGCGGCACGGAGCCCGTCGAGCGCCGGCATATGGCGGAGTCGTGTCTCGGGCACCACCTTCCCCCTCGGATGGTGGACGCTATCGCCGGCAAGGGTGAGGAGGCGGTGCCGACGGTGCCTGACCAGCTCGCCGAAGAGATCTCGCTCGTCTCACGAAACCGGGCCATTGCCGGACATCGTGGTCATGCCCCACCCTCCGGCCTTGCGCCGGGTAGGACCGACGCGCCACGGTTTACCGCAAACGGGCGGGGTTCCGGAGGAGGAAATCCCCCATGGGCGACGCAAAAGATCTCAAGCCTGACGCGGCAGACACGCCGCCGGGTGACGACGGCGCGAAGTCGAAGAGCCCGGACAGTGGCGGGCCGCGCGCGGCCAAGGCCGGGAATGCGCCGAGAGAGAAGGACGCCGCCAAGCGGGCCGAGCGCGAGACGACGGAGCGCAAGGCACGGTGGCAAGCCGAAGACGACCGCCTCGCGCGCGAGGCCGAGGACCGGCGGGCGCGCGGACAGGCCGCGTACGAGCAGGCCCAGAAGGAGGCCGCGGAGCGTCTGGCGCGAGAGGCAACGGAGCGCAAGGCGCGGTGGCAAGCCGAAGACGAGCGGCTCGGGCGCGAGGCGGAGGAACGGCGCGCGTGGCGGGTCGAGTACGAGCGGGCCGAGCGTGAGGCGCAGGCTCGCGAGCTTCGGGAAGCAGAGCAGCATCGTGACCACTGGGAAGCGGTGGTTTCGCGCGCGGAGACCGAAGTCCAGGAGCGGACACTCCTGGAGGCGGAGCAGCGACGGACGCGCTGGCAGGACGAGTACGGACGGGCACAGCGTGAAGGTGAGCAGCGTCGAGATCGCTGGCGGGGCAACTACGAGTACGCCCTGGGCACGGCGCTCGGACGACTGGAGCAGGACACGCGTGCGCTCGCAGAGGGACGGCAGACCGAGCTCCAGCGTGCCGAGAGTCAGGCGAAGGAACGATTCCAGCAGGAGTCGAAGGAGCGGCGCGCCCGTCTCGAATCCGAGTGTGCGCGTGCGTTGACCGAGGCGCAGGGGCGCCTCGAACAGGATGCGCAGGCCACGCGGGAGCGCTGGGAGGCCGACTTCGCACAGGCCCAGCGCGAGGCCGACGAGCGGGCAGAGCGGGCGGCTGAAGCGAGGCGCGAGCGTTCGGAGCTGGAGTATGCGCTCGCCGAGAGCGAAGCGCAGCATCGTCGTGACCGCGCCGCCGAGGACTTCCGCGCCCGATGGGAGCACGAACAGGCCCGGGCTCGCCTCCGCGACAACGAAGATCAGGTCGACCAGCGTGAGCTCGAATCGCTCCGCGAGAACTGGGCGATCGAGCACGAGGACGAACCACGAGAGGGTCAGTCGGCCGACGCCGACTCCAAGGAGCAAGGGCAGCCGGCGGAAGGGGCTCCGGCTTCTCAGGAGTCACGCGACGGCGGTGACCGTGCCCTCGAAGGTCTGCGTCGTCGCTGGCAGAGCGAATACGAGCAGGCGGAGCGAGAGGCACAGGCGCAAGCCGCCAAGGAATCCGAGGAGCTGCACCGCCGCCTGGACGCCGAACATGAACGGGCCGAGCGAGAGGCACAGGCGCAAGCCGCCAAGGAATCCGAGGAGCTGCGCCGTCGCTGGGAAGCCGAATTCGAACAGCTGACACGGCAGGCCCAGGCGCAGGCGACCCAGGAGAACGAGGAGCTGCGCCGTCGTTTCGCGGCGGCCGCGGACCGCTTGGACCATGAAGCCGAGGAACGGCACGCACGCGAGCTCCAGGAGCGGCGCGAGCGCTGGGCGACCGACGAGCAGCGCGAGCTCGGCGGATCCGAGGAACGCTCGGGCCGCCTGGTCCAGGAGCTCCGACAGCGCTGGACCGGTGAGGAAGAGCGTGAACTGCGCGAAGCGCTGGAGCGCGCCGCCCGCGAGGCGTTGGAGTTGCGCGCGTGGTGGGAGGCGGAAGACGACCGCGGCAGCCGGGATGCCCTCGCACGTGCGACGCGGGAGGCCGCGGTGTTGCGCGTGTGGTGGGAAACGGAAGATCAGCGAGCCGCCCAATTCGCGTCGGAGCGCTCGGCACGAGAAGCGGAAGAGCATCGCTCACGCGAAGGAGAAGGTGGGCCCAACCGTGCGTCCCAGGCCGAGCGGGCCCGACGCGTCGTCGCGGAGCGGGTTGTGCAGGAAGTCAAGGAGCGACGCGAGCGGTGGGGCGCCGAGGACGAGCGCACGATCCGACAGGCCGTCGACAGCGCCGCGGAAGCGGCCAAGGAACGTCGCCGGCAGTGGGAGGACGAGTACCAGCACGCCGTGGAGACGTGGTACGCGCGCGAGCTACAAGCTTCGGAGCGGCTCTGCGACGAGCTCGAAGCCGAGGTTCAACAGTCCATGAGCGACGCCCGCACGCGTATCGGCGAACACGGCGATCAGCTCCGTGACCAGTGGGACCCGGACGACCACTCCATCACCGCACGGAGCAACTAGAACCCGAGCTACCGGTCTCCCCTGAGGTCCGGCGTGCTCGTGGGTGCGTCGCGTGTCGGTCCTCGGCTCGCGCCGCCGTCGACAGCTGCGGGGGCGGGAGAAGGTGTGGGCGCGGGCAGGGGAGCGGGAGCTGGCGTGGGACGTCCGTCACGCTCCCGAGAGGCAGGGCCGTTGTCCCGACGCCGTTCGTCCCTCCTGCGAGTAGCGGCGACAGCAAACGCTTCCAGCGCCTCGACGCGCTCGGCGACCCGATCGAGTGCGACCTGCGCGCCGGCGATCATCTCGACGAGCTTTGTCATCCTCGGATCCGACGCCGACTTGACTGAGGATTCCTCGACCGCCTGAGCGATCCGCTCGTCCAGGGACTGCATGACGCGCTCGGCGAACGCGTCGAGCTCCTTGGACCGTTCGTTCGTCGCTTCCCCGAGTTTCGTGTCGAGGGCCTGAGCGTTGTCCGCGGCGCGCTCGCTGAGCTCCCTGATCCGCCGCACCACCGCAGCCTCGGCCTGCTGGACGTGCTCTGTCAGCGCGGTCGTCCGATCGTCGAGGGTCGTCTCGATCTCGGCTCGGCGGCCTTCCATCTGCCGCTCGAAATCTCGCAGCCCCTCGGCGGTGGATGTCTCGGCCTCCAGGAGCTTGCCAACCGAGCGCTCGACATCGGCGATGTGCTTCCGCGCGAGCTCGTCCAACGCCATCGCCCGCTGCTGAATGCTGTTCAGCTCGGTCGCCGAGGCCCGCTTCAGCGTTTCCGCGGCGGCTGTGGCGCTCTCCTCGTTCTCCCGGATCTGACGCTTCACTCCGGCATCGAGCTTCGAGAGACGCTCCATCGTCTCTTCCGTGAACGCGCGCGCCTCTTCGAGCTTGTCGCTCGTCGCTCCGTGCATCCGAGTGAACTCGCTGAGCAACTCGGTCTGACCTCGCAGAGCGTCCTGGAGCTCGCCCACCCGTTCCGCGCGCCAACTTGTCGAAGGCGGCCTTCTCCTCGCCGGCGACGCGCCGCATCTCACCCCGAGTCCCTTCCGCCTGCTCTTCGAGACGGCGCGTCTCCGCGGTCACGAGCGAGCGTGTCTCGTTGAGCTGCTCGGCAGAGGCGTCCCGGACGCGGTGGGTCTCGTCGATCAGCTCGCGACGGAAGGATTCGAGCCTTGCACGGAGGGCGTCCTCGAGCTCGCCGAGCCGCTTCTGCGCGAATTTCTCGAAGTCAGTCGTGCCTTCGGCGACCGACTTCCGCACGTCGTCGCGGATGGCTCGAGTGTCCTCCTCGATCCGCTGGACTTGCGAAGCCGCTCGTTCCTCGAGCTCCTCGAACGCGTCGGCGGCAACCTTCACGATGGCGTCGGTCTGGTTGGAGCCGACCGCGTCGAGCTCCGTGGCGCGACCAGCCACCGCTTCGTCGAACGCAGCTCGGTGCTGTCGCGCCATCTGCTCGAGCTCGGCCGACCGTGCCGCGACGGCCTCCTCGAGCGCCCCCAGGTGCTCGAGCGTGGCGCGGTCCATGTTCGAGACGCGCTCCTCCGCCTCCCGCCCGAGTTCCTGCCGCTGCTCTTCGAGCGCGCGCTCGAACCGCTTGGTCCACTGCGTCAGCGCGTCCTTGAGGACGTCGTCGAAGGAACGACGACGCTGCGGCGACTCCTGCTCCTGCAGCTCAGCCATCTGGGCTCTCCGGCCGGTGATCAGCGATCGAACAGTCTCGCGCCTGAACGGCGTTCTCCACACGTCGACAGGGCCATCCCGAGCCGGGGCCTGTGCTCCGTGCCCGCCCGGCGTGCGAGAGTTGGGGCATCGAAGGACGAGACGGGACGGCAGATCCCCGCTGATGCTGAGCGACGTCGAGGTCGTCGAGGCGTTCTTCGAGGCGATCTACCGGCTCGACTTCGACGCCGCCGTCGAGTTCTTCACCGAGGACGCCTCGTACCACGACCTCCCCGTGCCGACCGACCCGGCCGTCGGCAAGGAGGCCATCCGCCGCAAGCTCGACTTCATGATCGCCGGCGGCGTCACGAGCATGGACTACGAGATCCGGCACATCCTCGGCGGCGGCGACACCGTGCTCGTCGAGCGCACCGAGACGTGGCACTTCCCCTCCGGCGCGACGCCGACGCTGCGCGTCATGTGCACGATCGAGCTCGACGACGACAAGATCGCCGCCTGGCGCGAGTACTGGAACGGCGACGAGCTCATGAGCCAGATGCCGCCCGAGTTCTTCGAGGGCGTCGAGCGAGCGATGGGCGACGGTGAAACGACGCCGCAATAGGGACGAGCGGCCCTATCCAGGTGATTTGTGCGGGGATAGGTTGCGCTACGTCTCGAGACTGGGAGGTGGTCGGGATGTTCAGCCGTGTCCTCACCTATAGAGGAGCCAAGAACATTGACGGCGGGGTCGGTCTTGTGCGCGAGAGCGCGGCGCCGGTTCTCCGGGAGCAGAAGGGCTACCGGGGCGCGAACGTCAGTGCGGATCGCGACGGCGGTGTCTTCGGAATTCTGTCGCTCTGGGATACGGAGGCGAACCGCGACGGATCCTTCGAGGCACTCGCCGGGTTACGCCAACAGGGCCTCGACGTCATCGGCGGCGAGCTCACGGTCGAGAACTTCGAGGAGCTCGTCCTGGAGGTCGCGTCGCCGCCGACGGTCGGCTCGGCGCTCATGGTCACGAGAATCAGCATGGATCCTTCGAAGATCGACGAGAACGTGGGCTTCTTCAAGAGCAACATCCTGCCTCGGATCACCGCAGCTCCAGGCTTCCTCGCCCTACGGAACATGATCGACCGCAAGACCGGGCGTGGGGCCGTCGGCACGGTTTGGGCCGACCATGACGCGATGAAGAACGCGGCTGCCGAGGCCCAAGCTCGCCGCGATGAAGGCAGAGGCCGCGGTGTGAACTTCGAAGAGGACAGCTACCGCGAAATCCTCTTCGCGGACATGCCGTAGGTCGGTTCAGTCCGAGAGCACGTCGGCCAGCGACTCGATCACGTACCCGAGGTCGTCGCTGGTGAGGGCGTGGTGGCACGGGAGCGACAGCGCCCGGTCCATCACACGGTCGGCGTTCGGAAACCCGCCGCCCGGCGCCCGATGGTCGATGGCGGCGAAGCCGGGCTGACGGAGAACGTTGCCGGTCCAGACCATCAACGTCGCGATGCCGCGTGACTCGAGCTCCCGTTGGATCGCAGTGCGGTCGAGCCCTTCGCGCAGCACGAACGGATAGCGCATCCACGTGACCTGCGCGTCCTCGCGGGATCGGGGCCGCACGACCTTGTCCTCGTGGTCGGCGAAGAAGTCGTCGAGGCGCTGCCAGCTGAACCGCCGCCGCTCGTTGTAGTCGGCGAGCTTGTCGAGTTGGACGAGCCCGTAGGCGGCGCCGAGCTCCGACGGCTCGAAGTTGTAGCCGATGGCGTCGAACAGGAACACGAGGTCGTAGGGCGTGCCGTCGGCCAGGGGCCCGAAGCGGTCCTTCTCGCCGTGCCGCGAGCCGAAGAGGTACGTCTCCGAGCGACGCCCCCACCGGCGCAGCGTGAGGCAACGGTCCAGGAGCTCGTCGTCATCAATGCCGACGAGGCCGCCGTTGCCGGCGGCGGTGATGGCGTGACCGCGGGCGAAGCTCGTCACCGAGATGTCGGCGCGCGTGCCGGTGCGCGCGCCGCGCAGCCACGCGTCCAGCACGTCGCAGCTGTCCTCGACGTACGGCGAGGCCATGCCGGTCGGCGATCTCCCGGATGCGGTCCCAGTCGGGGATGTTGCCCACGAGGTTCGGCGCGAGGATCGCCCGGGTCCGTGGGCCGACCATCTCCTCGATCGCGTCGACGTCGATCTGATACGTGTCCGGCTCCACGTCGACGAACGCGGGCACGATCCCCGATTGCACGAGCGGGGCCACATCGGTCGCGAACGTCACCACCGGCGTGATGACCTCGTCGCCGGGCGCCAAGTCGAGCAGGTCGATCGCCAGACGCAGCGCCGACGACCCCGAGTTGACCATCACGCCGTGCTGTTTGGCGAGCAACTCGGCGACCCGGTGCTCGAAGTCACGCACACGATCGCCGATCGCGAGATTCGACTCGCGCAACGCCGTGACTACGGCGTCGATCTCGCGTTCGTCGTGGACGGCGCCGGGATCAGGCAGCCGCCGCCGCACCGGCCGTGTCGTCATGTCCGGGCAGGTTACGCGTCGACGTACGTCACGGTATGCCCGACCGCGACCCCACGCTGGCGTTCGTGATGGCGTCGAACTGCCGAGCCTGGTCGGGCAATCCGGACGATCTTGGGCGACAGCCATCGCGCCACGACGTCGGCTCCCTGCGGCGTGAAGTGGATCCCGTCATAACGGATGTGGTCGACGCCGGCGATCGAGTCGACGGAGGCGCCGTTGGGATCGAGGTACGCGTGGAGATCGACGACCGACACCGAGTCCTGGTGGGCCTGCGCGACCGAGCGGAGCAAATCGTTCCAGTGGTCGACCCGCGGCTTCTCGTACAAGCTCTGGGACCGGTCCACGCGGCTCGCGAGATCGGGCGGCTCGTAGTACGGCGCGGTAAGGAGCACGACCCGCGCTCCCGTCGACGTGAGCACCCCGAGCGCGTGGTCGAGCTCGCTGGTCAGGAACTGATCGAGCTCGGGTGTGCCCCACCGCATCACCTGGCCGTTCACCCGGCGGTCGAACATGTCCCAGGCGCCCCAGAAGGCGACGACGACCTGGGCCTGCTGGCTCCGGATGATCTCGGGCCACGTGTCGCTCCAGCGCTCACACTTGTCGGGGTTCGGAGTCCACGTGCCTCCGATGTCCGCGTCACCTCGGATCACGCCACAGCCGAGCACGCCGGCGTTCTCGAGCGCGAGCGTCGGCGGCTCGACCTGCTCGAACCCGACACCCAACGTGAACGCGACCGAGTCACCGATGAGCACACCACGCACGACGCCCGGCGCCGCGGGCGGTGGCGTCGACCCCGGCGGCGCGAGCGCGGGCGCCGTGCCGGCCTTGGCGTTCGCAGCCGCCGGTGAGAGCCCGGTGACGGGGATGCTCGCGGTCACGGCGACGAACGCCGCCGCGACGACGAGCGCGGTCGCGGGTGTGAGGACCCGGACCCGCCAGCCCCGCAGGGCGCCCCGCCGGACCGGCAGCTCGACGAGGTAGTACGAGGCCGTCGCGATGGCGACGGTGCACGCGAGGCGGACGGCGAGCAATGCCGGCCCGTCGAGCCCAGTCCGTCCCCTGGACAGCGCGACGTAGACCGGCCAGTGCCAGAGATACAGGCCGTACGAGATCACACCGATCCAGCGGACGGGCCGCAACGACAGGACACGGCCGAGCGGGCCGGCCGTCTCGGCGGTCACGCTCGCGATGACCACCGCCACGAGCAGTGCCGTCACGGTCAGCCCGCCGCGGTAGAGCCAGGTCGCGTTGTCCGGTGTCCGAGCCCACGCCCAGACCAGGAGCGAAGGCTGCACCCATTGCCGTCGCGTGGAGGAGCTGTCGACCTCTGCCGCGTGGTCCCGACCTGCCGGCGGTCGAGGAGCAGCGCGAGCGCCGCGCCGATCAGGAGCGACTGCGCGCGTGTGTCGGTGCCGTAGTAGACGCGCGACGGGTCGGCGCCCGGTGTGAAGAGTGCCGCCATGAGCAGCGCGGACCCGGCGGCAGTCGCCGTCGTGATCCCGAGCAGGACGAGGCGAGAGCCGCGCGTCAGGCGCAACAGCAGCAGGAAGACCGGCGGCCACACGAGGTAGAACTGCTCCTCGATTGCCAGCGACCACACGTGCTGGAGCGGCGACGGCGACGCGAATTGCGCGAAGTACGACTGGCCGGAGGCGATGAACCGCCAGTTCTCGACGTAGCCGATCGCGGCGAACGCGTCGCCGCGCAGCCGCTGCAGCATGTCGGCAGGCGCCCAGCCGGCGGCGAAGACCGCGACCGCTCCGAGCACGAGGAACAGTGCCGGTAACAACCGGCGGGCGCGCCGGCGCCAGAAGTCTGGAAGATCGATCCCGCCGGCCCTCTGCCATTCGGCGAGCAGCAGGCTCGTGATCAGGAAGCCACTGAGAACGAAGAACGCGTCGACGCCCAGGAAGCCGCCGCGCGCCCAGGCGACGTCGCCGTGGTACAGGAGGACGGCGACAACCGCGGCGGCGCGCAGCCCGTCGAGCGCCGGCATGTAGCGGAGTCGAGTCTCCGGCACTGCCTATCCCCCAATGGTTGGGGAGCCTCAGCGCCGCCTTGGCGCGTACAGACCTCTAGGGAATACCTACAAGGGCGCGGGTTCGATGGCGGCGAGGCGATCCATCGCCGGGCCGAACGTCGACTCGAGCCAGCCGCCCGGGTCGTCGCCCATCGCACCGGTGACGAGCGTCGACACGCCGACCTTCGCGAACGCTTCGGCGCCCCGAACGACGTCGTCGACGCTCGCGCCCGGAGGCATGTCGCGGTACATCGCGGTGACCTCGATCTCGTTCGGGTCGCGTCCCACGGCGTCGCAGTGGCGGCGCAGCACGTCGAGCTTGTGCGCGACCTCCTCGGGCCCGCCGAAGATGTTGCACGCGTCGGCGTACTGCGCGACGAGCCGCAGCGTCTTCCGCTCGCCGCTCCCGCCGATGAGGATCCGCGGGCGCGGGCGTGCTGACCGGCATCGGGCTGCAGAGCGTCTCTTCGAGCCGGTAGTGCTTGCCCGTCGTACGCGCCGTTGTCGTCGCTCCACATCTGCAGGCAGATCTGGATCGCCTCCTCGAGCCGCTCGAAGCGCTCCGCCGTCGGCGGGAACGGCACGCCGAGACCGCGGTGCTCGCGCTCGTACCACGCCGCGCCGATCCCGAGCTCGGCCCGGCCGCTCGACACGACGTCGAGCGTCGTCACGGTCTTGGCCAGCAGCCCGGGATGGCGGTACGTCACGCCGGTCACGAGCAGGCGCAGCCGCAGCCGCTCGGTGCGGCCGGCGACGAAGCCGAGCGCGGTGTAGCCCTCGAGCATCGGATCCTCGGCCGGCGCCATCCAGTCCATCTGGAAGAAGTGGTCCATGAACGACAGCGGTGCGGACGCCGATGGCCTCGGCGCGCTGGGCGAGGTCGGCGACGCCCGGCCCGATGCCGGACGGACCGCCGGCCCAGTCGAATCGCGAGACGTGGAGATCGAGTTGCATACCGCTGTTCTACCCGACGCGACGGACGCCCAGAACATGCCAGCGGGTTGACGCGAGCAGCACCTTGGACTCTGCTGCCGACGACACGTTGATCGAGAGCACGGGAGGCCAACGTGGACGTCCGGATGCCCGAGGATCGTGACCTTCCCCCGGACGTACTGGCGCGACTGAAGTCGCTTCCGCCCATCAGCGTGTACCGCCTGCTCGCCATCGTCCCGCAGTCCGTTGTCCCGTGGACGGACCTTACGAGCGCCATCTACCAGTGCGAGCTCGACAACCGCGTACGCGAGCATCGCAATTTGTCGGCAAGCTCGCAGCGCCCGTGCACCGTACGAGCTGCACCAACACCGGCAGATTGCTCACAACAACGGCGTCACCGAAGCCGAGCTCACCGCAGTGCTCGGCGACCCGGTCGTCACCGCCCTCGATGAGACTGCCAACCTCGTATGTCAAGCGGCGGACGAGCTCGAGACCACGGCAACGCTCAGCGATGGCACCCAGGACGCGCTCTATTCGACACTCGGACTCCGTCAAGCGACCGAGTTGATCCTGACGCTGAGCTTCTATTGCGCCGTTGCACGGTTCACGAATGCCACGCGTGTACCTATCGAGACCGATAACCCGCTCTCCACTGCTTCGAACCCCACCGTCGAGTAGTCACCGCCACCCCTTTACAGCGGGCTGTGTCGGTGGCAGTTTCACCGCCACACCGACTCGGGGAAATGGGGGACGAACGATGAGCTGGAAGTTGGAAGGCGACTTCTACGAGAACTGCTCGTGCGACGCGATCTGTCCGTGCACGTGGTCGAACCTCGCTCACAAGGCGACCCGGGACGACTACTGCCGGTTCGCGCTGGCGTTCGATGTCGACGACGGCGAGATCGACGGCGTCGACGTCTCCGGCCGGTCCTTCGTGATGATCGCCGACACGCCTCCGAACATGGCCGACGGCAACTGGAAGGTCGGCGTCATCGTCGACGACGGCGCAAACGAAGAGCAGGTGGGCAAGTTCGGCCAGGTGCTGTCGGGTGAGCTCGGCGGTCCGCCGGCGGCCCTGGGGCCGTTCCTCGGCGAGTTCCTCGGTATCGAGCAGGGATCGATCAGCATCGAGCACGACGGCAAGAACCACCGGATCAAGGTGGGTGAGCTCGTCGACTACTCGGGCGAGCGCGTGACCATCGAGTCCGGAGACCAGGTCACGCTCACGAACATCGTCGCCCACCCGGCGGGACCGACGCTCGGTCTCGCGCCTGTGTCGCGCTCGCAGGTGTCGGCGTTCGGAATCGAGTACTCGGGACAGGATCTCAGCGGGTTCGCCAACCGCTTCAACTGGAACGGGTGATGGCCGCGGTCACAAAGGCGGCTGCGCCGCAAGGGTTGGGCCCGCTCGCGCGGGCCGCGCACCGCCATCCTCGTCGGCCTGCTCGTGCTGTCGGCGATCGGCTGGGGCCTGGTGGCGTGGCAGGCGGGCTCCGGCTCGTCGATGTCGATGCGCGGCGGCATGGGCGGAGGCATGGACGGCAGCATGTCGTCGGGCCTCGACCTCACGATGGGCATGGCCGCGCCGCTGTTCCTCGGCATGTGGGTGGCGATGATGGTCGGGATGATGTTCCCCGCGGCCGCCCCGATGATCCTGCTGTTCGACCGGGTGGAGCGGGGCAAGCGCGAAGCCGGGCGGTCGTTCGTGCCGACTGCGTACTTCGTCGGGGCGTACCTTGCGATCTGGACGGCATTCGGCGTCCTCGCCTTCGCGTTCGCCGTCGTCGTCGACCGTCTCGTCACCAATGCAGGATGGGATACGGGACAGTGGGCGCGCTTCGGGGGGATCCTGCTCATCGCGGCCGGCCTCTACCAGCTCACGCCGCTGAAGGACGTCTGCCTCGCGAAGTGTCAGTCGCCGATGTCGTTTCTCATGACGTCGTGGCGGGACGGCAAGGCGGGTGCGATTCAGATGGGGCTTCTCCATGGCGGGTATTGCGTGGGCTGCTGCTGGCTCCTCTTCGTGATCCTTCTCCCGCTGGGCATCATGAACGTGGCCGCGATGGTGGTGATCGCGCTCTTCGTGTTCGGCGAGAAGTGCCTGCCCGTGGGCACCCGCCTCGCCCGCGCCGGGGCACTCGCGCTGGTGGTCTTCGGCGTCGTGGTCACGCTGATCCCCAGCGCGCTGCCGACGACGGTCGGCTGACTACCGCGCACGCACCGAGCGATCAGGGGTTCAGGGGCGCGAGGGCGTCGGCGGCTTTCGCCAGCGCAGCGAGGTGGTCGTCCACCGAAGCCAGTCCGGCGCCCATCGTGTTGACGCCAAGGTGCGTCGCGCCGGCGTCGCGCCACTTCCCCGCCTGGCGGGCGAGCCGGTCGACGTCGCCCGTCTCCCAACCGATCCGGCCTTCCATGCCGAGGGCGTCGGGATCGCGGCCGGCTTCGACCGCTGCCTGGCGAACGATCGCACGCGCCTCGTCGAGCCTGTCGCCCGGCGGCACCTGCGGGAACCACCCGTCGCCCAGGCGCCCGATGCGTCGCAAGGCGCGCTCGGCCACGCCTCCGAACCACACGGGGATCGGACGCTGCACCGGGAGCGGCGCCAGCCCGGCGCCCGTGACGGTCTCGTGGGCGCCGTGGTGGGTGACGCTCGGTTCGGCCCACAAGCGCCGCATCAACGTCGACCTGCTCGTCGAGCCGTTCGCCGCGGTTCGAGAACTCCTTGCCGAGCGCCTCGTACTCGACCTGGTTCCACCCGAGCCCGACGCCGAGACGGAATCGACCCCCGGTGAGCAGATCGACCTCGGCGGCCTGCTTGGCGGCGAGGACCGTCTGGCGCTGCGGGAGGATGATGATGCCGGTCACGAGCTCGACCGACGTGATCGCGGCCAGGTACCCGAACAGCACGAACGGCTCGTGGAAGGTGGTCCGGACGTCGTAGGGGCCGGCCCAGCCGCGGTGGACGTCCGGGTCGGCGCCGATCACGTGGTCGTACGCAAGCACGTGGGTGAAGCCGAGCGCTTCGACTCCCTCGCCGTACGCGCGCACGGCGCCGACATCGCCGCCGAGCTCGGTCTGCGGGAACACGACACCGATCCGCACGCGCGCCAGCGTATCGAACGAAATCGGAGCCCCGCGACGGACCGTGCGAACTCCCGGCTCGCTGGTCGAAAGCGTGGGACGGACCTTCTCGCAGAAAAGCTCGAGCTGGCGCTGTTCGTCCGCGACCGGCCAGATGAGCACTCGTTGCACTCCCGCGTCGCGGAAGGCGCTGAGCTTCTCGGCGAACGCGGCCGCGGAACCGATGGGGAGCCGCTCACGCAGCATGCTCTCGGGACGATTGATCACGGGCACGAGACGTTGCTCGAGGATGCGGTCGGCCTCTGCTTCATCCTCGGTGATGTAGAACCACATGGTGGCGAGGCCGTTGGGGAACTCGGCCGCGTTCCTCCCGGCTCGCGCAGATAGCCGTCGAGGTCGAGCGCGGGCTTCGGTGAACAACTCCGGCGTCGTGTTGTAGGCAGACGCGAGCCAGCCATCGCCGAGACGCGCCACGCGCCGCAGGCCGGCGTCGGATCCCCAGCTGCCGATCCAGATCGGGGGGCCTCCGGGCTGCGCCGGCGAGGGCTGAGTTGGATCCCTTCGGTCGAGTAGAAGCGGCCGACGAAGGGCTCGGCACCGCTCCCCCACAGGGAGCGAAGCGCCAAGACCGCTTCATCGAGCCGTTGCCACCGTTCCTCGAAGTCGACGCCGACGCTCTCGTAGTCCCGCGGGGACGAGCCCGGGCCGACAACGACGAGCGCGCGCCCACCCGAAAGCCGGTCGATGGCACCGAGCGCTTTGGCCACGGGCACCGGCCCGCGGACGACCGCCAGCGAGACCGTCGTGGCGAGCGTCATGGTGCCCGAGTCTCGGATCGCGACCGCGAGCGCCGTCGGCCCGTCCAGCCACGGCACCGAGAAGACGAGATGGTCGTTGGCGCAGAGCGTGGTGAAGCCCAGGCGCGCCGCGGTCTTCGTGTAGTCGAGCAGGTGGTCGAGCGTGTAGGGGTGGCCACCGAAGTCCATCAACGGCAGGTGCGCACCGAACTCCACCCGGCTTCCTTACCAGAACGGCTGTCGTCAGTCAGTGGAGCTCGGCGACGATCTCAGCCGGAACGTCCGCGTGCTCTGTCAATCCTTCACGCGGGCTGGGTCTGATCGGCGGCGGCGTAGATCGCGGCGAGATCGATCTTCTTCATGGCGAGCATGGCCTTCATGGCGCGCTGGCCGCGTGCCTGGTCCGGGTCGTTGAGCATCTCGTTCATGCCGACCGGGACCACCTGCCACGACAGTCCGTACTTGTCCTTCAGCCAACCGCACGGACCTTCCTCGCCGCCCTCGGAGAGCTTGGTCCAGTAGTAGTCGACCTCGTCCTGGTCGGCGCAGTTGATCATGAGCGAGATGGCCTCGTCGAAGGTGAAGTCGGGGCCGCCGTTGATGGCCGTGTACTGCTGACCGTCGAGCACGAAGTCAACGGTCAGGACCATGCCTGCCTGTCGTGGCCCCGCCTCGCCGTAGTGGGTGACGTTCGTGATCTTCGAGTTCGGGAACACCGAGACGTAGAACTCGGCGGCCTCTTCGCCCTGGGTGTCGAACCAGAGATTCGGGGTGATCCGGGGCATGGCAACTTCTCCTGTCGTCGGCGGGCGGGGGCGTGCACGTCTCCAGACCGTTGTACCCGTCGAAAGTCATCGCGACCCCGGCCCCGGTCTCGGGCTCGTCAGTCGTCGAGACCCGCCAGGTCGAGCCGGCGCAGGCGCTCGGGGTCGGCGATCACGTCGATCTCGACGATCCTCCCGTCCGCTGACCGTGAAGCCCATGACCGAGAACGGCCGTCCGTGCGGGGCGACGACGACGCCGGCGGCGCCGTTCACCAGCGCCGGCCGCACGAACGGGGAGAGCCGGGCGAAGGTGAGCGCCTGCGCGGCGACCGCTCGCGCGCCGTGGACCACGTCCGAGGCGCCGGGCGCACGGCGCCGCCGTCGGCGCGCAGCACGACGTCCGGGTCGAGCACCGCGACGAGCGCGTCGAAGTCGCCGTCGCGCGCGGCGGCGAAGAACGCGTCGACGACCTCGCGCTGGCGGCGCAGGTCGGTGTCCGGCACCGGGGCCGCGCCCTGCACCCGGCGCCGGGCGCGGCTCGCGAGCTGCCGCGCCGCCGTCGGGCGAGCGGCCCACCATCGGGGCGATCTCGTCGAACGGCACGGCGAACATGTCGTGCAGCACGAACGCGAGCCGCTCGGCGGGCGTCAGCGTCTCGAGCACGACGAGCAGCGCGAGCCCGACCGAGTCGGCCAGCAGCGCCTCGTGCTCGGGATCGATCCCGTCCTCGCGGCTCGACGATCGGATCGGGGACGTGCACGCTCGAGCGGCTCCTCGCGGCGCGACTTGCGCGAGCGCAGCATGTCCAGGCACACGCGGGCGACGACCGTCGTCAGCCACCCGCCCAGGTTCTCGATCGCCGCTCGCGTCGGAGCGGCTGAGCCGCAGCCACGCCTCCTGCACGGCGTCGTCCGCCTCGCTCAGCGAGCCGAGCATCCGGTAGGCGACCGCCGCAGGTGGGTCCGGTGCTCCTCGAAGCGCTCCGCCAGCCATTCGTGCTCGTCCATATGTCGCCCTCGCAAGCTCGGGCTTTGCGGCGACGGTCGGCGAAGCCGCCGTCGCCGCGCATCGGTCACATTCCTCCGTGGCGCCGTCTCACTGCAATGACCGACGAAACCCCACCGATGTGACAAGCAGACCGCAGAACGAAGGCCATTCGCATCCCCGAGCTCACCCGGAGCATGCCGGGCAAAGTCGTCCTCCCGCCCTGACCGAAGCCGCAGGCCACACTGGCGTCGTGGCCGACATCACCGTCAGCGGCGTCACGATCGACTGCGCCGAGCCCGAGAAGCTCGCCGCCTGGTGGGCGGAAGCGCTCGGGTGGCGTCTGGACGGACGCTCCTGCCGCGCGCCGGGCGGCGGGCTGCAACGGCTCGAGTTCATGCCGGTGCCGGAGTCGAACGCGAAGAACCGCGTGCACATCGACTTCGGAGCGGTCGACGTCCAAGCCGCGGTCGACCGTCTTGTCGCCATGGGCGCCACGATCGCGTGGGAAGAGGACTTCCCACCCGAGCTGGGCTACCGCAACGTCGTGCTTCGAGATCCGGAGGGGAACGAGTTCTGCGTCGGCGGGCCGCCCGACGCCGCGCCGGGATCCTGAGCTGAGGGGTTGCTAGCCCCCGGGTCGCAGGTGCTCGGTGAACCACGCGGTCGCCGCGCCCGCGGCGCGCTCGAACTGATCGGTGTAGGCCGAGAAGTGGCCGCCGGGGTACAGCTCGAGCCGCTTGGGCTCGTGGGCCCGGTTGAACGCGTCGAGCCCGAGATCGGTCGGGCACACGACGTCGGCGTCGCCGAGGATCATCAGCAACGGCGTCGGCGCGATCCGCTCGATGAAGGAGCCGGGCTCGTACTCCGAGTACAGCTCGAGCGATCGCAGCGTGATCTCGTTGCGCCACTTGCGAAAGCGCCACTCGTCCTCGGGAGGCGAGCTCTGCCCGGTGAAGAACTCCCACGCGTCGGCGCTCGCATGCGACGCCGGGCCGCCCTCGGCGGGATCGACGACCATCGGCACCATCGTGGGCGCTTCGCCACGAAAGCGCCCGAGCCGGTCGGCGTCGAACGCCTGGCGCTGGCCGGCCAACGCCGCCGGCGCCGTTCGGCGCAACGTCGACTCCCAGCCGCTGATCGTCGGCACCTGGGCGACCACGCAACCGACCCGACGGTCGATCGCGCCCACCACCAGCACGTGACCGCCGGCGTAGCTGCTCCCCCACACGCCGACACGATCACCGTCGACGCCGTCGAGGGTCTGCGCAAACGTGATCGCATGGCGGTAGTCGCGCACCTGCACCCACGGGTCCAGCTCCTGGCGCGGCTCCCCTTCGCTCTCGCCGAAGTTGCGGTGGTCGTAGGCGAGCACGACATGCC
Source organism: uncultured Actinomycetes bacterium (assembly GCA_963747195.1). GTDB lineage: Bacteria > Actinomycetota > Acidimicrobiia > IMCC26256 > JACDBD01 > JALZAA01. The sequence goes on along the minus strand of CAVVDV010000002.1, from coordinate 542,703 downwards.
CGGCGCTCGCGACCGACGCCGCGTACTGATCGAGGTAGAACTCCTTCAGGCAGTTGTAGCCGTGCGCCATGACGACGACCGGCGCGTCCGACGCGACCGATCGGGGACGGTAGAGCCACCCGCGCAGCGTCGCTCCCTCGGCATCGAACTCGATGTCAGTGACCTCGAACGCGTCGTCCTGCCCGACCACACGGCCACAATGCCAGGGACATCGGTCCGACTCAAGGCACCTGCTCACCGGTGCCGCCTGTGACCCTCTACTTGACGGGCTGCCAGCTCGGGTGGCGGTCGATGACGCCGTCCTCGTCCGTGAGCGCGTGCTGGTTCGAGCCGTCGGCGTTCATCACGTAGATCTGGCTGTCGAACGCGCTCTGGTGCTGATCGGTGCTGAACGCGATCAACGAGCCGTCCGGCGACCACGCCGGCGCGCCGTCGACATGCCCGCTCGTCAGCGCCGCCTTGCCGGAGCCGTCCGCGTTCATCACGTAGATCGGCGGGCGTCTGGTCGTCGATCGTGGCTTGATAGGCGATCTTCGTGCCGTCGGGCGACCAGTTGGGCTGGCTGTTCGCGCCGTCGCTGGTCAGCGTGTGCGGGTTCGAGCCGTCGGCGTTCATCACGAACACCTCGAGTGGTTGGATCCCTTCGCCGTGGGATTGATTGGAGAACGCGATCTGCGAGCCGTCCGGTGACCAGGCGGGCTCGTCCTCGTCGGCATCGGGCGTCTTCGTCACGTCGACCTGGTTCTTGCCGTTCGCGTCCATGACGTAGATCTCGGCATTGCCCTCCGCGTTGCGGACGAAGGCGATCTTCGACCCGTCCGGCGACCACGCCGGCGCGGTGTCACTGACGCGGTTGTTGGTGAGCCGCTTCGCGTGCTTGCCGCCGGCGTCGACGACGTAGATCTCGCTGCTTCCGTGCGCACGCACGTAGGCGACCTTGGAGCCGTCCGCCGACCACGACGGCGCCGGGGCGTCGTCGCCGCTGCGTGCGATTCGCTTCGGGGACGCCCCGTCGGCGCTCATGACGTCGACGGCGGGGCCGCCGCTCCCCTCGTCGTGGGCGAAGGCGATCCTCCCATTACGGCCGGGGAACGAGGCGCGGGCCGGCGCGGCGGGCAGCGCCGACGCGCTCACCCCGGCGACCAGTCCGAGGATGGTGAACAGGCGCGCCGGCACGCCCGATGTACTACTACACGGCGTCGCGCTCGACGGGCGTCCCGGGGTCTCGTCCCCACTCGGCCCAGGACCCGTCGTAGACGCGGGTGTGGTCGTGGCCCAAGGCGTAGGTCAGCACGAACCACGTCGTGCACGCCCGGCCACCGATCGTGCAGTACGTGATCACCTCGTCGTCTTCGGTCGCGATCGGGTCGTACACCCGCCGCAGCTCGGCGGCCGACTTGAACGCACCGTGCGCGTCCTGAAGGCCGTCGGCGGGAACGAGCACCGCGGACGGGATGTGCCCGGCGCGTCCGCCGTCCTCCATTCCACCCGACGGCCAGAAGCACTCCCCTTCGTACTCGGCCGGGGTGCGGACGTCGACGATCGCACGCGGTGCGGCTCGGCGATCGCCTGTCGAACGCCTTGCAGCCTCGAGGCGGATGCGGTCGTCCTCCGTCCGGGAGCGCGTAGGTCGCTCGCACCGGTGACTCGACATCGACGGTCCACGGACGCGCCTTCCTCCTGCCACGTCTCGCGGTCGGCATCGAGGACGCGTGCGTCGTCGTGTCCGAACAGCTTCATCAACCAGAAGCCGAGTGCGGGCGCATAGCCGTAGAAGACGACTGTCGAGTCGGGACCGATGCCCGAGCGCTCGACGACCTCCCGGATCGCCGCCCGGTCGACGAGTCGGTAGGCGGCGTCCTTGAGTTCGCCGTAGATGTCCCACAACGCTGCGCCGGGAATGTGGCCTTCCCGAAAACGAGCCGGGCTGACGTCCACCTCGACCACCTTCAATGCGGGGATCGCCGAGGTGCTTCGCGAGCCAGTGTCGTATCGACCAGCACGTCGCCCACCCAATCGCGCCGCTCCGAGCCTGCGCTGCTCGTCGTCTCCATCGGACCTCCTGGGGGCGCTATTCGAATTGGATCCAGCCGAGCAGGTCCTCCCGCCCGACCTGCTCGAGGAGGGCCGGATGATCGGTCCGCATGTGCTCCCGGATCCGGTCGACGACCTCGTCGTCGCTCTCGCCTCGGGCGACGAACCCACACTCACATCGGATCAGCCTGGTCATCTCGAACCTCCCTCGAGCGGTTGTACGAGCACGTGTGTTGCCAGCAAATGTCGGAGTGACCTTGGCGGCCGGGGGCGACACGGCCGCGTCCCAGCTGTCATGCCGCCCGCTCGTCGTCGAGGGCGGCCTGTAGCCAGGCGAGCGCCTGGGAGTCCCGCCTGCCCGCGACCGCCAGGGACGGATGCTCTTCGGCTATCTGGCCCTCAGACCGCCACCGCCTCGCCGCCCGCGACGAGCTCGTTGCCGCCGCTGTGCGGCCGAACAATCCCACCCCTGGCGGCCGACGCCTCACTCACACGCCTCGCCGTCGGAGATGCTGACGGGCGCTGCGCGCTGACGCCTTCGAGAGGCCGTCGGAGGCTGCGCTCCTCCGTCTCTAGCGATGCGTCGATCGGCGTCGAGGCCCTCGGCGGAAGCGATCCACCGCGCCGAGCTCGAGCCGTCGCGGCGGCCGACTGGAGCCGCCGCCCTGGCGCTGTCCCTCGTCGCGCTGTTCGTCGCCGAGCGTGAGTTCCTGTTATACGAGGACGCGTACTAGATCGAGCGTGCGAGCGTCGCAGGCTCGCCGAGCTCCGCCTGCGCGGCCTGGAGTGCTACGGGACGGCGGGGCTGGGCATCGGTGGCACCGAGCTCGCGGGCGGCAGTGCGGGCGGGTCCGCCCGCTGGTCTAGCGCGCGCCGCTGCGCGAGTAGCGAGTACCGGTGCCTCATGCTGGCGCTCGCGGCACAGGGCAACCAGGCGGAGGCGCTCCACGTCTACAGCGGGCTGTGCGACACCCTGCGCGACGAGCTGGGTGTGTACGCCGAGCGCGGACACCCCGCTGCGTCTACGAGCAGCTCGTCGTGACGTGACCGCCCAGCCGAAAATCGCCGGGACGCCGCCCGCGGTGCTGCGAGCATGCCGGCATGCGGTACCGCGAGGCGACGGCCGACGACGTCGAGGCCATCGCGCAACTGCACGCCGACAGCTGGCGACGCAACTACCGCGGTGCGTTCCGGGACGCGTTCCTCGACGGCCCCGTCGTCGGCGAGCGTCGGACCGTGTGGGCGGAACGCCTGACGCGCCCTGCGTCGTCCCGGTACACCGTCGTCGCGGAGCAGGACGCAAATGGTCGTCGGCTTCGCGCACACCATCTTCGACGACGATCCGATCTGGGGTGCGCTCGTCGACAACCTGCACGTGGTCCACGACCTGAAGCGCCACGGGGTCGGCCGTCACCTGATGGCGGCGTCCGCCCTGGCGGTCGCCGGACGCGGGAACGACGCGGGGCCTGTACCTCTGGGTGCTCCAGCAGAACACCGCCGCGCAGGCGTTCTACGACGCGATCGGCGGAAGACGCGTGGGCGAGGGGGTGTCGGAGCCGCCGGGTGGCGGGACGGCGCCGGCGTTCCGGTACGCCTGGCCCGATCCGGCCGCGCTCGTCCGCTCGTCCGGAGGCGCTCCCGCCATCTGATGACCCGTCAGAACGTGTTCTAGTCTCGGGTCGTGGAGTTCAACCTCGCCGACCTCTTCGAGCACGCGGCGGACGCACTTCGGCGAGCGGGAGTACCTCGTCTGCGACGGCAAGCGCCGCACCTACGGCGAGATGGAGGAGCGGGCCAACCGCCTCGCCCACCACCTCGCCGCCCAGGGCGTCGGGCCCGGCGACCACGTCGGCATCTACGCCTACAACTCGCGTCGAGTGGGTCGAGACGCTGTGGGCGGTCTTCAAGCTCCGGGCCGTCTGGATCAACATCAACTACCGCTACGTCGAGGACGAGCTCCGCTACCTGTTCGACAACGCCGACCTGGTGGCGCTCGTCTACCAGCGGGAGTTCGCGCCCCGGGTCGCCGGCGTGCGTCGACGCGCTGCCGATGCTGCGCCACGCCATCGTGATCGAGGACGGCAGCGGCGCCGACCTCGGCCGGCTCGACGCCGTCGACTACGAGGACGCCCTGGCCGCCGGCTCGCCCGAGCGCGACTTCGGGCCCCGCTCCCCCGACGACCGCTACATCCTCTACACCGGCGGCACGACGGGCATGCCCAAGGGCGTCGTCTGGCGGCACGAGGACGTCTTCATCGCGCTCGGCGGCGGCATCGACCTCGTCGACCGGCACGAAGGTCGACCGGCCCGAGGACGATGGTCGAGAAGGGCCTCGCCCAGGCGCCCGATCGACCTTCTTCCCGATCGCGCCCGCTCATGCACGGCGCCACGCAGTGGGGCGTCATGGGCCAGGCAGCTTCGATCGGCAACAAGATCGTGCTCGTGGCGAAGTTCGACGCGCGACGGGTGTGGCAGCTCGTCGAGCGAAGAGGGCGTCAACTCGATCATGATCACCGGCGACGCCATGGGCCGGCCGCTCATCGAGGCGCTCGCAGGAGCGGGGCGACGAGTACGACGTGTCCTCGCTCTTCGCGGTCGGCGAGCACGGCGGCCGTGTTCTCGCCGTCGGTGAAGGACCAGTTCTTCGAGCGCTTCCCGAACCTGGTCCTGACCGACGCCATCGGCTCCTCGGAGGGCGGCACCAACGGACACGGTCGTGCAGCAAGGGCAACACCGCGATGAAGGGCGGCCCGACGGTGACCGCGGTGCGCGACTCCGTCGTGCTCGACGAGAACCTGCGTGCAGCGTCGAGCCCGGCTCCGGCGTCGTCGGCAAGGTCGCCCGCAAGGGCAACATCCCGCTCGGCTACTACAAGGACCCGGAGAAGACGGCCGAGACGTTCGTCACCGCGCCCGACGGCACCCGCTACGCGGTCCCGGGCGACTTCGCCACGGTCGAGGCCGACGGCACGATCACCCTGCTCGGCCGGGGCTCGGTGTCGATCAACTCGGGCGGCGAGAAGATCTTCCCCGAGGAGGTCGAGGCCGCGCGTGAAGTCGCACCCGGCCGTCTTCGACGCCATGGTCGTCGGCGTGCCCGGACGAGCGCTGGGGTCGAGCGGGTCGCCGCGGTCGTGCAGCCGCGCGACGGGCACGACACCGACGCTCGACGACCTGCAGGAGCACTGCCGGACGAAGATCGCCGGCTACAAGGTCCCCCGCGAGCTGCACCTCGTCGAGCTGATCGCAGCGCTCCCCCAGCGGCAAGCCCGACTACCGCTGGGCCCAGAAGATGGCCACGATGGCGGAGGTACAGGCATGAAGACCCGTGCGAGCGAAATGTTCGGCATCGACCTGCCGATCTTCGCGTTCAGCCACTGCCGCGACGTCGTCGCCGCGGTCAGCAAGGCGGGCGGCCTCGGCGTGCTCGGCGCGCTGGCGTTCTCGCCCGAGCAGCTCGAGATCGAGCTGAACTGGATCGACGAGCACGTCGACGGCAAGCCCTACGGCGTCGACGTCGTGATGCCGGCGAAGTACGCGGGCGCCGGCGAGCTCGACCCCGAGCGCGATGGGCGAGCAGCTCAAGGAGATGATCCCGCAGCAGCACCGCGACTGGGTCGACCAGCTGCTGGCCGAGCACGACGTGCCGGCGCTCTCCGAGGAAGACCGCTCCGAGGGGCTGCTCGGCTGGGTGCACGAGAAGGGCCGCGAGCAGGTCCAGATCGCGCTCGAGCACCCGATCAAGCTGCTGGCGAACGCGCTCGGGCTCGCCGCCCAAGGACGTCGTCGACCTCGCGCACGAGCACGGCGTGAAGGTCGCGGCGCTGTGCGGCAGCGTGCAGCAGGCCGAGCGCCACGTGAACCAGGGCGTCGACATCGTCGTCGCGCAGGGTAGCGAGGCCGGCGGCCACACCGGCGACGTCGCGTCGCTGGTCCTGTGGCCCGACGTGGTCGACGCGGTCGCGCCCGCGCCCGGTGCTCGCGGCCGGCGGCATCGGCACCGGGCGCCAGATCGCGGCCGCGCTCGCGCTGGGCTGCGAGGGCGTGTGGACCGGGTCGATCTGGCTCACGACGGCCGAGAGCGACACCGGCACGATGGCGATGGAGAAGCTGCTCGCCGCCGGCGCGCGCGACACCGTGCGGTCGCGCAGCTGGACGGGCAAGCCGGCGCGCATGCTGCGCACCGAGTGGACCGAGGCGTGGGAGCGCGAGGACTCGCCCGGGACGCTGCCGATGCCGCTGCAGTTCATGCTCATCAACGACGCCATGCGCCGGATCAACAAGTTCAACGTGAAGGAGCTGACGACGATGCCGGTCGGCCAGATCGTCGGCCGCATGAACACGGTGCGCCCGGTGCGCGACGTGATGTTCGACCTGGTCGACGAGTTCGTCGAGTCGTCGCAGAAGCTGGAGAAGCTCGTCGAGGAGTAATGGGCGATCTCGACATCCGCTACGCGGAGACGACGGGCGGACTCGAGTTCGCGTACGCCGTCGTCGGCAATGGGCCCATCGACGTCGTCGTCGTTCCGGGAATCGCCGCACACCTCGACCTCGTTTCCGAGGTGCCGTGGTACACGCCCATCCTCCAGAACCCCCCGCCGTACGCGCGCATGATCGCGTTCGACAAGCGCGGGGGTGGCTTGTCAGACCGGTCGTTCGGCACGGGCACGCTCGAGGACCGCATGGACGACGTCCGCGCCGTGATGGATGCAGTCGGGTTGCGCCGGGCGGCGGTGATGGGCGCGATCGACGGCGCCCCGATGGCGATAGCGTTCGCGGCGACCTACCCCGACCGCGTCACGGCTCTGGTGCTGTGGAGTGCGTACGCCCGATTGGCGCAGGCACCGGACTACCCGATCGGCATCGCGCGCGACGTCTACGAGGGCGCAATCGAGCGGACGCGTCGGCTCTGGGGGACGGGCCGCGCTCTCATCGGATACACCGTGGACGCCGAGGACCACGCCGACGCCCTTCGCCGGCTCGCGCACCTCGAGCGGAACGTCGGCACGCCCAGGGCGATCGCCGAGCAATTCATGCTGAACTACGAGACCGACGTGAGCACCGCGCTCCCGCTCGTCCAGGCGCCGACACTCGTCGCCCACTGCGCCGAGGACCCGCGCTATCCGGCCCCTTGGAGCCAGTACATCGCCGACCGCATCCCGAACGCCCGCTACGTCGAGTTCCCCGGCAACTTCGACGGCAGCTGGCGGCGTGCCAGCTGGGAGCCCCTGGCGGTCGAGATGGAGGCGTTCCTGACCGGCGTCCGCCCGCCGGCGTTCCGCGATGTCGAACGCACCCTGGCGACGGTGGTGTTCACGGACATCGTCGAGTCGACGCAGCGGGCTGAAGCTCTCGGCGACCGCCGGTGGCGGGAGCTTCTCGACGCGCACGACGCCCTCGTCCGGGGTGAGCTGGCCCGGTTCGGTGGCCGCGAGGTGACCCACGCCGGCGACGGCTTCCTTGCGACGTTCGACGGGCCCGTCCGTGCTATCCGGTCGCGCAGGCGATCGTCACCGGCGTCGCCGATCTCGGTCTTGGGGTCCGCACGGGCCTTCACACCGGTGAGTGCGAGCGGCGCGGTGACGACCTCGCCGGCCTTGCCGTGCACATCGGCGCGACGTGTCTCCGCCCTCGCGGGCCCCGGCGAGGTGCTGGTGTCGAGCACGGTGAAGGACCTCGTCCTCGGGTCGGGGATCGAGTTCGACGATCGCGGGATGCACTCGCTCAAGGGCGTCGAGGGCGAGTGGCATCTGTTCGCGGCAAGGGAGGAGTAGGGCGTGTTCATCTCGGTGCTGGTGCTGGCCACAGGACGGCCCCGCCGGGGGAGCTAAGTTCAGGGGGTCAGGCGAGAGTTCGGCCACGGAGGGATAGGCAATGGGCACGGTGGGCACCGCCGTTGCGATCGCCGCCATCGCCTATCTCGTCGGCTCCATCCCCTCGGCGTACATCGTCGGGCGGCTCGTCTCCGGCGTCGACATGCGTGTCGCCGGTGAAGGCAACGTCGGCGCCCGCAACGCGTATCACGTCGTCGGTCACGGCTGGGGCGTCGCGGTCTGCCTGCTCGACGCGGCAAAGGGCGGCGCGGTGGCGGTGGCGTTGCGCGACCGCCCCACCTGGCAGCTGATGTTGGGCGGGGTGGCGGTCATCGCCGGCCACGGCTTCCCGTTGTGGTTGGGGTTCGTCGGCGGGAAGGGCGTTGCCACCGCGAGCGGGTTCGGCATCGCCCTCTTTCTTCCCGCGGCGGTCCTCGGTGGCGCGAGCGCCGGCGCCGTGTTCGCCGTGACGCGCCGTTTCCTCCCGACGCTCGTCGCCGCGATCGTCGGGACGTTGGCGGCAGCGGTGCTGCTCGGTGAGGGCGCCATCACGCTGGGCATCGTCGTGACCCTGTTCGCTCTCACCGGGGTGAAACGCGCGCTCGACGAGCCGCGGATGCGAGAGATCGAGGCGTCCACCGGCTGGGATCGCGCAGCCGGCGGCACCACGTGAGTCGGGCGTTCCTGCTCGGAGAGGTACTCACCGTCCTCCTGCTGGCACAGGTCGGGTTGGTTGTCTGGAACCTCCGCGTCGTGCGCAGGCCGCCGGCGCGACGGTGGGTCACGGACGCGCCCATGATCAGCGTGCTGGTCCCGCCCGGAACGAGGAAGCATCGATCGCGGCGTGCGTGGACGGGCTGCTGGCTCAGGACTACCCGAACCTCGAGATCATTGTCCTCGACGACGACTCGACCGACGGCACCGCCGCCACCGTGCTCGCCCGCCGCGACCCGCGTCTCCGCCTCGCATCCGGGGCGGCGCTGCCGGACGGCTGGACGGGCAAGAACTGGGCGTGTCATCAACTCGCGGCCCAGGCGCACGGCGACGTGCTGTGCTTCATCGACGCCGACCGCGATGTTGAGCCCCGACGCACTGTCACGCGCCGTGGCGAGCTTCAGCGACTCCGACCTCGGTCTCGTGTCGATGCTCCTGCGCACGGACACCGGTACCGCGTCCGAGGCCGTGCTGATGCCCATCGTGAACTACGGGTTGCTCGCTCTTGCCCGCCGCGCTCGTCGAGAAGCCCGCCTTCCGCAAGGAGGCGATCGCCCTCGGGCCGTTCGTCATGGTCACGCAGGCTGCGTACACCGCGGCCGGGGGGCACGCCGCCGAGCCTGCGCACATCGTCGACGACGTGCAGCTCGCCCGGTCGGTGAAGGCCTCCGGACACCGCGTCGCGCTCCGCAACGGCACCGACCTCGTCCACACCCGGTGGTACACCGGCTTTCGGGAGATCTGGAACGGCTTCTCGAAGAACGTGTACGGCGGGATCGGCTACCGGCCCGGATCGCGTTGCTCACGCTCTTCGTGGTCGTGCCGGCGTTGCTCATCCCGTTCCTGCGACTCGGCGCCGGCCTCACGACGGGTGGCACGCTCGCGTTCCCGGCCGCGCAGGTCGGGCTGATCCTGTCGATGCGGGCCGTCACTTCACACGTGGGCCGCGACCCGATGTGGTCCGTCCCGCTGCACCCGATCGCGATCGCCGTGTGGGCCGGAACGTTCGCGGGTCGGTGGTGCTCGCCCACACCGGGCGCGAGATCGAGTGGAAAGGCCGCCGCTACGTGACCCGACCGCTCGACTCCGAGCCTGACCGGACCGAGGCGTCGGCCTAAGGGCAAGTTACCGCGGGTATTCGGCGTCGCGCCCGCCGGTAAGGGGGCAGCGGCACCCGGCCACCCTCGGGCAGGGAGAGAACAGCGCAAGCACCGCTACCCCGTCGGACTCGTACCCCCGCCATCGAGCGCGCATAGCCGCAACAGGCAAAGCGCTTGATTGACGCGGAACCGCAGGATTTCCCCGATGTGGTCGAACTCGACTATTCGATGATCCCGGTCGGGCGCGGGATGCCGGCAGCGTCGAGGGCGCCGTAGTACATGTCGAGCGCCATCTGCGCGTCGGTGTAGCCGAAGTAGTTGCCGTCGTCGTCGTAGAGGATGAGCCCACCCTCGATGACGAAGAACACCTCGACCGGCTCCTCGCTGTCGGGCATGGCCTCGAGCGTGTGCGTGGAGCCGGCCTGCTCGAACACGAACGAGCCCGGCGACGCGACGAAGTCGTACTCGAGGTAGTGCCAGCGGCCCTTGAGCGTGTACGCGTGCACCGCGCCGTCGTGGTGGTGGGTCGGGATGCGCTTCCCCGGCGCAAACCGGTTGATGATCACCCACGTCCCCATCTCACGCGAGACGCGCAGCATCTTCGCCTCGACGCCCTCGTCCCACACCGCCCACGGCAGGTCGTCGGTGTTGAGGTGGGCCGACATGGCGTCGGGGGCGACGGTCGTCATGGGTGCGCTCCTTGGATTTCTTAACACGGCGCGGCTGAAACAGGTTCCATTCTGACCGATGCCACTCGCACCCGCCGCCCGCACCATGATCGATCAGCTCGAGTCAGCGGGCGGCCCGCCGCTGTGGGAGATGTCGTCGAGGACGCCCGCTCCTTCGAGCGCGGTGATGGGCGCCATGGACCAACCGCCCGAGGTGGCCACGGTCGAGGACCGCGTGATCCCGGGCCCGGCCGGCGACCTCCCCGTGCGCATCTACACGCCGACGCGCCGGCGCCGCGGCCGGTCGTCGCGTTCTTCCACGGCGGCGGCTTCGTGATCGGCGACCGTCGACACGCACGACGGCCCTGCCGGCGCCTCGCCAACGCCAGTCGGCGCCGTCGTCGTGTCGCGTCGACTACCGGCTCGCGCCCGAGCACCCGTTCCCGGCCGCCGCCGAGGACTGCTACGCCGCCACGGCTGGGGCGCCCGAGCACGCCGGCCGAGCTCGGCGGCGACCCGGGCCGGCTCGGCGTCGCCGGCGACAGCGCCGGCGGCAACCTCGCCGCCGTCGTCGCGCTGATGGCGCGCGAGCGGCGGCGCCGCCGCTCGCCTTCCAGCTGCTCGTCTACCCGGTCACCGACGCCGCCTGCGACGCGCCGTCGCTACACCGAGAACGCCGAGGGCTACTTCCTCGACGCGACGGTGATGCGGTGGTTCTGGGACCACTACCTCGGCCCGAGGCCGACGCGCGCGACCCACGCGTCGCCGCTCCGCGCCCGATCTCTGCGGGTCTCCCGCCGGCCGCTCGTGATCACCGCCGAGTTCGACCCGCTGCGCGACGAGGGCGAGGCCTACGCCGCGCGCTCGAGGCGGCCGGCGTGCCGGCCGCGGCACGCGCTACGACGGCATGATCCACGGCTTCGTGAGCATGCCGGTGGTCTTCCCCGAAGCCGACGACGCCATGACGAGATCGCCGAGGTGCTGCAAGGCGTTCCGGCACCACGGACCTGAGCGGCTGCTAGCGTGCGCAGTTCCTTCGGCGGAGGAGCCAATGCGCAGACTGCTGGGTGGCCCGCTCACCATTCGGATTGCTCGGGCGCGACTGCCGTGTTCGCCGCGGCCTCCCCCGCAGCGGCCGCTCCCCGGACGCGAGCATTTCTCGGTTCAGTGGTTCGGTCCAGGAGATCACGGTGCCTGCGAACGTCTGCCTGATCACCGTCGACGCGTCCGGCGCCCAGGGCGGGAACGGTGGCGCGCCCCCGGGCGTGGGCGGACTCAGCGGGAGCACGCCACCGCGACGGTCGCGGTCACGCCGGGCGAGACGCTCCAGGTGACTGTGGGCGGTCGCGGCGGAAACAACAGCGGCGACACCGGCGGTGCGGGCGGCTTCCCGGACGGCGGTGAGGGGGGCAGCAAGGCGTCCGGCGGCGGGGTCGGTGGCGGCGGAGGGGGTGGGTCCTCAGACGTCAGCCGGGGCGCAACCCGGCTGGTGGTCGCCGGCGGCGGCGGGGGCGGGGCGCACGGCACCCTGGACTCCGCTGACGCCACGGCGAACGGCGGCACCGGCGGAGGCGCATCGGGCACTGATGGCGACTTTGGCGCTCTCGGTGGCAAGGGCGCGCCGACCGCGCCCGGCGGCGGCGGCACCGGCAACGTCGGAAACGGCGACGCCGGCACCGGGCCCCACGGCGGAGATGGCGCCGGGAACGTGAGCGAGGGCGGCGTCGACGCGGGCGGCGGGGGCGGGGGCGGCCTCTTCGGTGGCGGCGGCGGCGGCCGCAGCCAACTCGATCAGAGCAGTTATCCGAAGAGGGAGGTGGAGGCGGTGGCGGCTCCGGCTTCGCCCGACGGCTCCGGCATGGAGACGGGTGTCCGGGACGGAAATGGCGCCGTGACGATTGTCTTCGATCCCGACGCCCGGACCTGTGAGGCGCCGACGGCGCCGGCCGCCGTCGCCGTCGCCTCGCCGTCGTGAGCGTCGCCCTCTTCAGCTGCTGGCTGACGTCACGAGGGTGCGACCCCGGCTCGGACTTACACGACGTCGTCGGACGTCACCGCCTGCTCGTCGCCATGGACGACGAGCGTGTTCTCTGCAGGACCGGAAGTTCGGCCGCTATTGGGACGTCGCCATGTAGGAGAAGCCACTCCCCTGATCCGGGGTGGCGCACGGGCTGGACGCAGTCAGCGGGGACGGACGAACCCGGCGAGCATCGTTCCGATCTCTATTTCGGCGGTACCGGTGGTGACGACCGGATTGCGCGCTGCGAACGACCGCAGTTCGTCCTCGTCCTCTGTATCGACGACACCGAGACCCCACGATCCCGTGTCGTCGAGCGCCGGCCCGAAGACCGCCATCGCGCCGGAGTCGACGAGCGGCTGCCAGTGAGCGGCGTGACGACCCATGACCTCGCGCTCTTCTTCGCTCATGTCTAGAGCGAAGGTCGGGCGAGGAGCTATCAACCGGAAGACAAAGGTGCTCATCGGCAGACGCTCGGCGAACGCGCCGTCATATCCGCTGGAGGATGCTGGCGGTGCCGATTGACCCGCCGCAGCACATGGTGACGAGCGCGAACTCCTTGTCGGAGCGCTCGAGCTCGTGCAGCGCGGTGGTGATGAGGCGGGAGCCCGTGGAGCCGACGGGGTGGCCGAGCGCGATGGCGCCGCCGTTCACGTTGACGCGGTCCATGTCGGGCTTGTGGACCTGCGCCCACGAGAGCACGACCGACGGCGAACGCCTCGTTGATCTCGAACAGGTCGAAGTCGGCTCATCGTCATGCCCGACCGGTCGAGCATCTTGCGGGTCGCGTCGACCGGGCCGTCGAGCAGGTAGTACGGGTCGGTGCCGGTCACGACCTGGTGCACCAGGCGGGCGCGCGGCTTCAGCCCGAGCGCCTTCGCCCGGTCCTCGTCCATCCACAGCACCGCGGCGGCGCCGTCGGAGATCTGCGACGAGTTGCCGGCGGTGTGCATGTAGCCGTCGACGACCGGCTTGAGCTTCGCCAGGCGCTCCATCGTCGTGTCGCGCAGGCCCTGGTCGCGGGCGATCAGCTGCGTCTCGCCCGTCGGCTGGCCGTCCTCGCCGAGGACCGGCGTCTCGATCGGCGCGATCTCGCGCTCGAAGCGGCCTTCGTCCCACGCCTGCTTCGCCTTGCGCTGGGAGTCGAACCCCCACTCGTCGAGGTCCTCGCGGGTGATGCCGCGCAGTCTTGGCGATGCGCTCGGCGGCGCCGAACTGGCCGTTGGGCGGGTCGTCGTAGGGCCACGGCTCGGTCTTGTAGTGGCCCGGGCCGTTGATGACGTTCGAGCCCGAGCGGCACGTGGCTCATCTGCTCGACGCCGCACGCGATCCCGACCTCGATGCCGCCGGCGGCGATGAGCCCGGCCACGAGGTGGTTGGCCTGCTGGGCCGAGCCGCACTGCGTGTCGACGGTCGTGCACGCGGTCGTGTACGGCAGACGTCGTTGCCGGCGCGCAGCCAGGCGTTGCGGGTGACGTTGGTCCCCTGCTCCCCCGCCTGGGTCACGCAGCCGCCGACGACCTCGCTCGACCGATCGCCGGGTCGATGCCGGCCCGCTCGATGACCTGGACCTGGGCGTGGCGGAGCGCCTCGGTGGCCTTCAACTCGGACAGCCAGCCGTTGCGCTTGCCGATCGGTGTGCGGACGGCTTCGACGATGACGGGCGTGCCCATGTGATCCTCCCGGGGAGCGTGCGTCCTGGCAATAATAGAATCGGTTCTAATGCCGGGTCCGCTCGAGGGGTTGCGAGCCGTGGAGATGGTCGGGCTGGGGCCCGGGCCGTTCTGCGGGATGCTGCTCGCCGACATGGGCGCCGAGGTGCTCCGGGTCGACCGGGTCGACGCCGCCCGGGCGCGTCGACCACTCGAAGCCGGCGACCAGCGCCATGGACCGCGGCAAGCAGGCCGTCGCCATCGACCTGAAGCAGCCCGACGGCGTCGAGGCGCTCCTGCGGCTGATGGAGCAGGCCGACGCGTTCTTCGAGGTGTTCCGGCCCGGCGTGGCCGAGCGGCTCGGCGTCGGGCCCGACGTTGCGCTCGCCCGCAATCCCGAGGCTCGTCTACGGGCGGTTGACCGGCTGGGGCCAGGACGGCCCGTACGCGCAGGCCGCCGGCCACGACATCGACTACATCGCGCTGGCGGGCGCGCTCGAGCCGCTCGGCCGCGCCGGGGACAAGCCGACGCCGCCGATCAACGTGCTCGGCGACTTCGCCGGCGGCGGGATGCTGCTCGCGTTCGGGATCGCGTGTGCGCTGCTCGATCGCGGACGCACCGGCGCCGGGCAGGTGATCGACGCCGCGATGGTCGACGGCGCCGCGCTCATGCTCACGCCGTTCTACGGCGCGCGGGCGAGCGGCTTCTGGGGCGAGCGGGGCACGAACCATCTCGACACCGGCGCGCCGTTCTACGAGGTGTACGAGACGGCCGACGGCAAGTTCGTCGCGGTCGGAACGGTGGAGCCGAAGTTCTACGCCGAGCTGATGGCGCGGCTCGGCCTCGAGGCCGACCTCGACGCGCAGTACGACAAGACGCGGTGGCCGGACGAGAAGAAGAAGCTCGCCGAGGTGTTCCGGACCAAGACGCGCGACGAGTGGTGCGCGCTGCTCGAAGGCACCGACGCGTGCTTCGCGCCGGTGCTCGACGCCGGTCGAGGCGCCCGACCACCCGCACAACCGCGCCCGCGGCACGTTCGTCGAGCTCGCCGGCGTGCCCCAGCCCGCGCCCGCGCCCCGGTTCAGCCGCAGCGCGGCGCCGACGCCGGCGCCGCGCGATGCACCCGGGCGCCGACACCGACGCGGTGCTCGCCGGCTGGGGATTCGACGGCGACGAGGTGGCGCGGTTGCGTGACCTCGGCGCGGTGCTCTAAGGAACGCAACCATGCCCATTCCCGAGCAGCGCGATCTGGACAAAGCCCGCGGGGTCATCCGCGACTGGCTCGCGGGCAAGCTCCCCGACGCCCGTGACCTGACGATCTCGACGCTCATCGGCCCCGCGTTCACCGGCTTCTCGAACGAGACGCTTGCTCTTCGACGCCTCGTGGAACGAGGGCGGCGAGGCACGGTCGGCCGGCTACGTGATCCGCGTGAAGCCGACCTCGCACACGATCTTCCTCGAAGCCGACTTCGACTCGCAGTACAAGGTATCAAGACGCTGTCGGAGCACACCGACGTGCCGCTCCCGCCGGTCCACTGGTTCGAGGACGACGAGTCGGTGCTCGGCGCGCCGTTCTTCGTGATGGGCAAGGTCGAGGGCCACGTCCCGTCGGACAACCCGCCGTACACGCAGACGGGATGGCTGTTGGACGAGGCGACGCCGGCGGTGCGGGCACGGGTCGTCGAGAACGGCCTCGACGCGCTGGCGCAGATCCACCGGACCGACTGGCGCCGGCTCGGCCTCGACTTCCTCGACAAGCCGCAGTACGGCGCGCCCGGCATCGACCAGCAGATCGCGTACTACGAGCGGTCGTTCGAGTGGGCGGCGCAAGGCCGGCCGCAGCCGGTCGCCGAGGCGGCGCTCGACTGGGTGAAAGCCAACAAGCCGACCGGCGCGCGAGCACCTCGCGCTCGCGTGGGGCGACGCCCGCATCAACAACCAGATGTTCGACGACGCCGGCAACGTCGTCGCCGTGTTCGACTGGGAGATGGTCACGCTCGCCGACCCGATGATGGACCTGGCGTGGTGGCTGTTCCTCGACCGGCACTTCCACGAGGGCATGCCCGCGCCCGACGCTGAGGGCGAGGCGTACGGCACCGGGCCGCCCGGCTGCCGCGCCTCGAGGGGTTCCCGACGCGCGAGCAGATGGTCGCCCGCTACCAGGAGCTGACCGGTTGGCAGCCCCACGACCTCGAGTTCTACGAGGTGTTCGCAGGCCTGCGGTTCGCGGTCGTGATGATGCGCATCGCGGCGCTCGTGGTCGAGTTCGAGCTGCTGCCGTCCGAGACGGACATGGACAGGAACAACATCGTCACCCGGTTGCTGGCGGCGAAGCTCGGCCTCCCCGCCCCCGGCCCGGAGCCGCTGCCCGCGGTCTGATGCGTCGCTGAGGCTCGCTCTGCGCTCCCTGTACGCATCAGAAGGGCTTGCCGGTCCACCGGGGATCGCGGCGTTCGAGCCAGGCGAGGACGCCTTCGCGGGCATCGGGCGTGCCCATCACGAGGCGGTGGTACTCGGTTTCGAGATAGCCGACTTCCTCGCGGTCGAGCACCGGGCTCGCCCAGAGCAGCCGCTTGCTCAACGCGACCGACAGCGGCGCGGTGTGCACGGCGATGTCGCGTGCGATGTCGAGCGCGGCGGGGAGCACGTCGTCGGAGGGCAGGGCGCGGCTCGCGATGCCGAGCTCGGCAGCCTCACGGCCGGTGAACGTGCGTCCGGTGAGGAACAGGTCGGCGGCGCGGGCGAAGCCGACGGCACGCGGGCACGGTCCAGTGCGAGTGCGCGTCGGGGAGGACGCCCCGGCGGACGTGCACGAAGCCGAGCTTGGCGTCCTCGGCCACGAGGCGGATGTCGCACTGCATCGCCAGGGTGAGCCCGATGCCGATGGCGTGACCGTTGATCGCCGCGATGACGGGCTTGCGCACGTCCCACGCCGGCGGTTGCACGGGCGAAGCGGTGAAGTCGTCACCCTGCGGCGCCGCGAACGTGTCGCCGCCCGGCTCCATGTCGGCGCCGGCGCAGAAGGCGCGCCCGGCGCCGGTGACGACGACCGCGCGCACGCCGTCGTCGGCGTCGCACGCGGCGTAGGCGCGGCCGAGGCCGGCGCCCATGGCGCCGCTGAACGCGTTGAGCCGATCGGGTCGGTTCAGGGTGATGACGGCGACACCGTCGGCCGTCTCGACGGTGACCGGATCGTCGTCCACGGCTACAGCGCTCGCCCGGCGAGGTGGCCGTCGAAGATGGCGCGGTCGGCGGGGCGCACCGCGACGGCGTCGCCGACGCGCACCACCTCCGGCACGCGATCCTCGCAGCGCGAAGTAGAGGTCGTCGTTCGGGAGGCCGTGCGTGCGGATCACCACCGTGTCGACCGGAACGGTCTCCATCGCGAGGGAGAGCGTGTCGACGAGCGTCACCTCGTGGTCGCCGATCGCCACCATGGCGGTGTTCGGCCGCCACGCGTGCGCCGGCCCGCGCCATCCGGGGCAGCGCCGCCGCCATCGTCTCGGGGTCGAGCAGCATCGGCGTCGGCAGCGGGCACGCCACCGTGACCTCGGCGCCGTCGGCGGCCAGCAGCTCGCCGAGGCCGATCGCCTCGATGTGGCCGACGACGTCGAGGATCACGACGCGGCCGCCGAGCCCGTCGCCGTCCGGCGAGCGCGCGCTCGTGGTCGATCACGAACGGCTGCTCGCTGCCCGGCACCGGCATCGGATGCCACTTCGACGCGCCCGTCGTGGTCGCGCGGCCGCCGGTCGCGACGATCACCGCGTCGGGCGCGAGCGCGAGCACGGTGTCGGCGGTCGCGTCGACGCCGAGCCGCACGTCGACGCCGCGGCGCCCGCACTCGCCGACCCGCCAGTCGGCGAAGTCGGCGAGCTCGTCGCGGCCCGGCAGCCGCTGCGGCGAGGCGGATCTTGCCGCCGAGCGCGTCGCCCCGCTCGAGCAGCGTCACGTCGTGGCCGCGCGCCGCCGCGACCCACGCCGCCTCGAGCCCGGCCGGTCCGCCGCCGACGACGACGACGCGCTTCGGCGCGCGCCGCCGGACGCAGCGTGCCCGCGCCGAGCTCGGCTTCGCGTCCGACCGCCGGGTTCGTCACGCAGGTGATCGGCAGGCCCTGGGTCAGGTTGCCGTAGCAGCCCTGGTTGCAGCCGGTGCAGCGGCGGATCGTGTCGTCGGCGGCCGGCGCGCGCCTTCGCTGCCCACTCCGGGTCGGCGATCAGCGCCCGCACGAGCGTGACCGCGTCGGCGTCGCCGCGCTCGAGGATCCCCTCGGCCTCGTCGGGCGTCAGGATGCGGTGCACCGCGAACACCGGCGTGTCGCGCAGCGCCTTCTTCACCGTGTGCGCGGCGTACACGCCGAGCAGGTGCGGCGCGTACAGCGGGCGCACCATGCCGATGCCCGAGACGCCGACGCTGACGTTCAGGAAGTCGACGAGGCCGGCGTCCTCCGAGCCGCGCGGCGATCTCGGCGGCGTCGTCGGCGGTGAGGCCCGACCCGTCGCGCTGCTCCTCGTCGCCGACGAGGCGGAGCCCGACGGCCACGCCGTCGCCGACCGCGGCGCGCACGGCCTCGAGCACCTCGACGCCGAAGCGCATGCGGTTCTCGAGGCTGCCGCCGTACTCGTCGGTGCGGTGGTTGCTCTTGGGCGAGAGGAACTCGTGGATCAGGTAGCCGTGCGCGCCGTGCATCTCGATGCCGTCGAAGCCGCCGGCGGCGGCGTTGGCGGCCGAGCGTGCGAAGTACTCGACGAGCTCGCGGATCTCGTCGCGCTCGAGCGGCTTCGGCGGCTCGATGTAGTTGGCGACGGCGGACGGCGCCCACGCCGGCAGCTTCGACCACGTGCCGTCGTTCACGCCGCCGTTGTGCGCGAGCTGCAGGAACGCGAGCGCGCCGTGCTCGTGGATCGGCGCGGTGACCTGCTCGAAGTGCGGGATCGCCGCCTCGTCCCAGGCGATCGCGTTGTTGCGCATCTGGTACGCGGTCGTCGGGTGCACCTGCGCCTGCCCGGCGATGATCACGCCCGCGCCGCCGGCCGCCCGTTCGCCGAGGTAGCGGCCGTACCGCGCGCCGTAGAAGCCGGGCTCGCCGACGGTCGTCGCCGGCTCGATGAACATGGTGAAGTGCGCGCCGCAGACGATGCGGTTCGGCGCATTGAGGGGCCCGATCCGCAGGGGCGAGAACAGCAGCGGCCGGGCCTCAGAGCTCAACGGACGCTCATTTTCTTGGTGTCGCCGTCGCAAGCTCCGGCTTTGCGGCGACGGTCGGCAAAGCCGCCGTCACCGCGGAACTCGAGCGAGCACTCCTGGTCGAGCCGCAGCACTTCGGTCAGCCGCCCGAACGCCAGGAAGTCCGCGATGCAGATCGTGAGGTCGAGGATGTCGGCGTCGCTGAAGTGCTCGCGCAAGCGCACGAAGAACTCGTCGTCGAGCTCCAGGTGAGCGAGCGCAAAGCGCTCGGCGTACTCGATCGCGATCTGCTCGGCGCCCGAGTACTCGTCATGGTCGCGATGCTCGGCGACGTGCGCGTACATGTCCTCGGTGACGCCCTGTTCCGCCAACTGCGGAATCCGCCAACCCAGTCAAATGGGGCACTGGTTGATCTGCGCGATCCGCATGCGCACCGATTCGCGCACGCTGTCCGGGGAGCTTGCTCTCGCCGTACACGGCCGCGGACAACTCCGCGACCGGGCCACCGAGCTCGGGGCGGAGTGACCAGACCCGCGCGATCTCAGGTCCATCGCCGTCGGGAACCCTGATCCGTGCCATGTCCCCTCCCAGGATCCCCGCAGCCTAGGCGGTTGCCGCCCGCGATCAGAACGTGTTCTACTTTGCTCCCGCATGGAGTTCAACCTCGCCGACCTCTACGAGATCGTGGCCGACGCGGTGCCCGACCGGCCGGCGCTCGTGGCCGGCGACCGGCGCCTCACCTACGCCCAGCTCGACGAGCGCGCCAACCGCTTCGCCCATCATCTCCTCGACCACGGTGTCGAGCCGGGCGACAAGGTCGCGATCTACTCCTGGGACCGCGCCGAATGGGTCGAGGCGATGCTCGGCGCCTACAAGGCGCGCGCCGTCCCGGTCAACGTCAACTACCGCTACGTGGCCGACGAGACGCGCTACATCCTCGACAACTCGGACTGCGGTCGTCGTCGTCTACGAGCGCGCGTTCGCCCGGTGGTCGCACGCGATCCGCGCCGACCTTCCGAAGCTCCGCCACGCCGTCGTCCTCGAGGACGGGAGCGACGCCGATACGGACGCCACCCCGTACGAGGACGCGCTGGCGGCGGCGTCGCCGGCGCGTGACTTCGACCCCCGCTCCGCCGACGATCTCTACCTCCTCTATACGGGCGGCACCACCGGCGTCCCGAAGGGCGTCATGTGGCGGGCGGAGGACATCTTCTTCGCCGCCCTCGGTGGAGGCGGCTTCGGGCAGCCGCCGATCACGAAGCCGGAGGAGCTCGCCGAGCGGATCCCGGCCGAGGACGCCCGCGCCATCCCCATGGTGAACGCGCCGATGATGCACGGCGGCGGCCAGTGGATGGCGTTCATCAACCTCTACGGCGGCGGCACCGTCGTGCTCAACTGCGACCGCCACTTCGACCCCGACCGCATCTGGCGCACCGTCGAACGGGAGCGCTGCAACTCGGTGATGGTCGTGGGCGACGCGATGGGTCGTCCGCTCGCCGAAGCGCTCGCTGCGCCCGGCGCGACGTACGACACGTCGTCGGTCATCGTGGTCGGGTCGGGCGGGGCGATCCTCTCCCCCGCGGTCAAGGACCAGCTGCGCGCGCAGCTCCCGAACGCGATGGTGATGGACAGCTTCGGCGCGTCCGAGACCGGCGCCGCCGGCAGCGTGTTCGACACCGCAGGGCCCGGCGGCCGGTCCCCGCTTCACGATGGGCGAGTTCATGACCGTGCTCGACGACGACCTGCGCCCCGTCGAACCCGGGTCGGGCGTCGTGGGTCTGCTCGCGCGCCGCGGGCACATCCCGCTCGGCTACTACAAGGACGACGAGAAGACCGCGGCCACGTTCGTGATCGCCGCCGACGGCGCGCGTTGGGTCGTGCCCGGCGACTTCGCCATGGTCGAGGCCGACGGCACGATCACCCTGCTCGGCCGGGGCTCGGTGTGCATCAACAGCGGCGGCGAGAAGGTGTATCCCGAGGAGGTCGAGGCGGCGCTCAAGTCGCATCCCGACGTGTTCGACGCCGTCGTGGTCGGCGTCGCCCGACGACCGGTACGTCGAGCGCGTCGCCGCCATCGTCCAGCCGCGACCGGGCGCGGAGCCGTCGCTCGAGGAGCTCCAGGACCACGCCCGCGACAAGCTCGCCGGCTACAAGCTGCCCCGCCAGCTCCTGCTGGCCGACGACGATCCCGCGCACGCCCGGTCGGGAAGCCCGACTACCGCGCCGCCAAGAAGCTCGCGATGACCATCGCGCGAAGCCCGAGAAGTAAGGAGCGCCCTGTAATGGCCGAGCTCGGTTTCTGGAGCATCGCCCAAGACGACCCCGAGAAGCTCGCGTTGGTCGACCCCGACGAGCGCGAGGTGCGAGCGGGCGAGCTGCTCGCGTCGTGCAACCAGGTCGTGCACGGCCTGCGCGCCACGGGCCTCGAGCCGGGCGACGCGGTGGCGATGGTGCTCCCGAACAGCGTGGAGGTGTTCGAGCTCTACCTGGCCGTGCTCCAAGCCGGGTTCTACCTCGTGCCCATCAACACACATCTCGTCGGGGCCGAGATCGCCTACATCGTCCAGGACTCAGAAGCGAAGGTGTTCGTCGCCCATGAGCGGTTCGCCGACGAGTGCGCGGCCGCCGCCGACGAGATCGGGTTCCCGAAGGACCAGCGCTTCGCCGTCGGCGACATTCCCGGCTTCCGTCCCTACGACGACCTCAAGGCCGGCCAGCCGACGACGATGCCCGAGGACCGCACCACGGGCGCGGTCATGAACTACACGTCGGGCACGACCGGGAAGCCGAAGGGTGTGCGCCGACCGCTCGTGGGCGCGGCGCCCGAGGAGGGCGTCATCGGCTTCTCGGGGATGCTGTTCCTCTTCCAGCTGCAGCCGCACGACGACAACGTGCACATCACGGGCTCGCCCCTGTACCACACGGCGGTGCTCGTGTTCGCGGGCGGCGCGCTGCACGCCGGCCACACGGTCGTGCTCATGGACAAGTGGACGCCCGAGCGCATGCTGCAGCTCATCGAGAAGTACGGCGTCACGAACAGTCACATGGTTCCGACGCAGTTCCATCGTTTGCTCGCGCTGCCCGACGACGTGAAGGCGCAGTACGACATGTCGTCGCTCCGCCACATGGTGCACGCCGCCGCGCCGTGCCCGCCCGAGATCAAGCGCCAGATGATCGAGTGGTGGGGCCCGGTCATCGACGAGTACTACGCGGCCAGCGAAGGTGGCGGGACGATCGTGTTCGCCGAGGAGTGGATGAAGAAGCCCGGCACGGTCGGGCAGCCGTGGCCGATCTCGGAGGTCGTCGTGCTCGACGACGCCGGCAACGAGGTGCCGCAGGGCGAGATCGGCACCGTGTACATGTCGATGCAGACCGGCAACTTCGAGTACTACAAGGACAAGGAGAAGACCGAGGAGAACCGCCGCGGCAAGTACTTCACGGTCGGCGACATCGGCTACCTCGACGAGGACGGCTGGCTGTTTCTCCGGGACCGCAAGTCCGACATGATCATCTCGGGCGGCGCCAACATCTACCCGGCCGAGATCGAGAGCGTGCTCCTCACCCACCCGAAGGTCGGCGACGCCGCCGTGTTCGGCATCCCGCACGAGGACTGGGGTGAGGAGGTCAAGGCGGTCATCGAGCCCGCGCCCGGTGTCGAGCCCGGTCCCGAGCTCGCCGACGAGATCCTTGCCTTCTGCGCCGACAAGCTCGCGAGGTTCAAGACGCCGCGGTCGGTCGACTTCATCGTCGAGATGCCACGCGACCCGAACGGCAAGCTGTACAAGCGCAAGCTCCGCGACCCCTACTGGGAAGGTCGGGAGCGCGCGACGCCATCTTGGGTCGAAACCGCGTGGCGTTCCGGTCAGTCCTCTTCGATCGAGAGGGCTTGCTTGGGGCAGCGGCGGACGGCTTCCTCCATCTTGGGACGGAGCGACTCGTCCGGGTGCTCGTTCAGGATCTGGAGCTCGTCGTCGTCGTCCACCTCGAACACGGACGGCTCGACGTCCATGCACACCGCGTTGCTCTCGCACAGGTCACGGTTCACGACGATCTTCACAGTCCCTCCTGGCGCCGTCGCAAGCTCCGGCTTTGCGGCGACGGTCGGCAAGCCGCCGTCGCCGCGAGCCTACGCGCCGAACCTCAGACGCCGAACGGAGGCTCGCTCTTCGGCAGCTTGGCGAGCGCGGCACGGAGCTCCTCGAGATCCTCGCGGTCGAGAGCGAGCAGGTCCTCGGGTGGCTCGTGCAGCCGCTCGATCACCGAGTCCCGCGTCTTGGCGCCGAGCGGGGTGAGCACGACCGTCTTGACTCGCCGGTCGGTCGGCACACTCCCTCGCTCGACGAGACCCTGCTCCTCGAGCCGGTCCACGAGCCAGGTCGCGTTCGACGCGTCGCAATGGAGCGAATCGGCGAGTGCCCGCATGGGCCGAGCCTGCCCGGGCTCGAGCTCGAGCAGGGCCTTCACGTGACCGGGCGTCACACCGAGCTCCTGGCTCGCCACGACCATGGCGTTGCGCGAACCGGAGCTCCAGAAGAAGGAGAACAAATCCCGCCACACGTCGGCAGCGATCGTCGCCTTACTCGCCGGTCGAGTCCGTGCCATACACGGAGAATAGGCCAAGGACCTGGATAGTTCAACTATTGTGACCTTCGACACTTGATGGCTAGGACACTTGACCATTTCAAGCATCGGCGCGACAGTAATCGCCATGCCTGATTCAGCCATCAGGGTCGAAGGCCTGCAGAAGCGCTTCGGCGACGTCGTCGCGCTCGACGGCATCGACTTCGAGGTCCCGCCCGCGACCGTGTTCGGCCTGCTCGGTCCGAACGGCGCCGGCAAGACCACCGCCGTGCGGGTGCTGACGACGATCCTCCGCCCCGACGCCGGCCAGGCGACCGTGCTGGGCCTCGACGTCGCCGACGAAGCGGAGCGGGTGCGCGCTCGCATCGGTCTCGCCGGCCAGTTCGCCGCCGTCGACGGCAATCTGACGGGCCGCGAGAACCTGCGCCTCATCGGCCGCCTCACGCACCTGCCCCGCCGGCTCATCGAGGACCGCGCCACCGAGCTCCTCGAGCAGTTCGACCTCATCGACGCCGCCGACCGGCCGGCGCGCACGTACTCCGGTGGGATGCGCCGGCGCCTCGACCTGTGCGCCGCGCTCGTCCACCGTCCGCCGGTCCTGTTCCTCGACGAGCCCACGACGGGCCTCGACCTCTACAGCCGCAACCAGCTGTGGGCCGTCATCGAGGACCTCCAGGCCGAGGGGGCCACGATCCTGCTCACGACGCAGTACCTCGAGGAGGCCGACCGCCTCGCCGACGACCTCGTCGTCATCGACCACGGCCAGGTGATCGCCTCCGGCTCACCGGTGCAGCTGAAGTCCAGGCTCGGCGGCACCGTGGTCGAGGTCGGGTTCGCCGACCCGGGTGAGGCGCGCCGCGCCCAGGGTTACTTGGTGAATTACGCGGTCAGGCCGCCCGATGTCGACGGCTCCGAGGTTCGATTCGAGATGTGCGACGGCGCCCGCGTGATCGTCGACGCGTTGCGGACGCTCGACGGCGAGGGGCTCGCGCCGGCGACCCTCGCCGTCCGCGAACCCAGCCTCGACGACGTGTTCCTCGCGCTCACCGGCCGGAGCGTCGAGCCCGAGGAAGCTCGCCGAGGACGCCGACGCGAGGTGCAGCATGACCGCCACGACCGTCACTCCGATCGGCGGGCTCACTCCCGACCTCGATCTCGCGCGGCCTGCGCCGTTTCACGACCGCGGTCAGCGACACGTTCGCGGTCATGGCCCGCAACCTCATCGCGTACCGACGGGTGCCGCAGCTCCTGGTCTTCTCGACCATCCAGCCGGTCGTGTTCGTGCTGCTGTTCCGGTACGTCTTCGGCGGCGCGATCAGCGTGCCCGGAGTTCCGTACGTCGACTACCTGATGCCGGGGATCTTCGTCCAGACGGTGACGTTCGGCGCGATCAACACCTCGATCGGTCTGGCCACGGACATGCAAGCAGGCTTGATCGAGCGGTTCCGGTCGCTGCCGATGGCCCGATCGGCGGTTCTTGCGGGGCGGACACTTGCCGACCTCGTCCGCAACGTGTTCGTCGTCGCGCTCATGTTCGCAGTCGGATTCGCCGTCGGGTGGCGTGTGCACACGGGGATCATCCCGCTGATCGGCGCGGTGCTGCTCGTGCTGCTGTTCGGCTACGCCTTGTCGTGGATCTTCGCCACGGTGGGTCTCGTCGTCGGCGACCCCGAGACGGCGCAGGCGGCCGCGTTCCCGGTGATGGCGCCGCTCGTGTTCGCGTCCAACGCGTTCGTGCCCGTGGCGTCGATGCCCGACTGGCTCCAGCCCTGGGCGGAGCACCAGCCCGTGTCGGTCGTCATCACGGCCGTTCGCGATCTCACGATCGGCGGACCGACGACCTTCGACGTGCTGGCGGCGATCCTCTGGTGCGTCGTGATCCTCGCGGTGGCGGCGCCGATCGCCGTACATCGCTACCGGCTCGCGACCTAGTTCCCCCCGCCGGCTTTGGCCGAGCGAGACCCCCCGCTCGCTCGGCCGCCGGCGTTCTACAGCGCAACCAGCTGCGCGAACTTGTCCTTCGCGGCGGGAAGCGCGGGCAACCCACCCACCTCGACCCACGCGTGCGCGCCGTACCCGTTGCGAGGACGCCCGACAACGAGTGAAGCGGCGACGCCGCGGCGCGCGAGCACGGCGATCAGGACGAGCGACGCGATGAGACCCCGCGAGTCGCCGGGGAGCGCGCCGAGGGTTCTCCGAACGGCTCGCGCGACGCGGACGACCTCGTCGCGCGAGGGCGCCGGCTCGCTCGGAGCCGCGGCATTGCGACAGCGGTCGAGCGCGGCAGACAGGTCGTTCCGGCGGAGGAGCCGCCGCACGCGGATGGTGGTCCACGTGATCTCGGCCCGGAGACGGAGCTTGGCCGGCGGCGCGAGCGCGGCGGGGCGATGGCGGTCACGGCAGCGGTCACGGCGCGAAATCCCCCATCCGGTGAACCTGGCGTATTTCCCCAGAACTACCCATAGCCGCCTATTCTGCACGAACGGCGCGGCGGTGTCGAGCATGCAGCACGAATACGCTTGCCCCGTGGCAGCGGCAGGGATCGTGCGAGCCCGGCACGAGGGCATGGCGGTCGCGATCGGGTTGGTCGTGATCGGGCTGGGGTTCGTCGTCGACGTGACGACGGGCCGGGACCTGTCCCTCTCGCTCGTCTACGTGGCCGGCGTCGGGCTCATGGTGTGGGCCGGCAGCGCCCGGGTGGGCCTGCTCGGAGCGGTCGGAGCCTCGGTCGCCGTGTTCACCGACGGCGTGCAGAACTCCGTCGCAACCGGCACGGCGTTGGCGAACGCGGTCGAGGCATTCGTCCTGCTCCTCGCCACCGTGGCGGTCGTCGATTACGTGCACGCCAAGATGGTGCGGGAGGCCGGCCGTGCGCGGTTCGACCCGTTGACCGGACTCTCCAACCGCCGGGCGTGCGAAGAGCGCTGCACCGTCGAGATCGCGCGCCTCCACCGCAAGGCCGGATCGCTCTCGGTGGCGTTCCTGGACTTCGACGGCCTCAAGAAGATCAACGACGTCCGCGGTCACGCCGCGGGTGACGCCGCCCTCGTCCGCCTCGCGAACTCTTCGCAAGCCGTGCTGCGCCCGACCGACCTGCTGTCACGCGTCGGTGGCGACGAGTTCGTGCTGCTGCTCCCCGACACCGACTACGACGAGGCGACCACCGTCGTGCGCCGCATCCAAGGTCGTCTGGCCGAAGCCGACGGGGACGAGGCGGCATCGGTCTCGGCCGGGCTCGTCACGTGGCACAGCGCACCCCAGAGCATCGAGGAGCTGTTCGTCGAAGCCGACGCCCTCATGTACAGCGCCAAGCGCAACGGCGGCGCACCACCACCTCGAGTCCCTGGTCATCGGCTGAAGCAGCGCTCTGCTCCCGCCGCCTCTCGAGCTAGGGGCAGAGGACCGGGAGCACCTGACACGTCGGGCTTCGCGGTGGCGGCGAGTTGGGCGGAGCGGCGCTGTTCGGCGGCGCGGCGCTGTCGGAGCCCGGCGCCGGCTGCGAGGCCGGCGGCCGGAGCTCGCCGCCGGCCCCGGCGGCCCGCCCCGGAGCCGAGCTGGTCCCTCGGGGCGGCGGGCTCGGCGGCGCGGCGATCCGGGGACGGCGGCAGAGTCCGGCGCGGGCTCGGTGGCGGGCGGCAGCGTGAAGAAGCGGCACGGTGGTCGCCGTGGTCGACGACGACTGCCGCTCGACGGACGTCGACGTGGGCCGACTCGCGCGCTGGCGTCCCGGCTTCGCGTGGGTCCCGACGTACACGGCGGTGCCGGCCGCGAGCGCGGCGACGACCCCCGCCACGAGCGCGATGCGAGCAGAGCCGAGCCCGTCCGCGCTGCTTGCTGCCGCGCGCGAAAGCCTTCCTCGCACCGACGCCGGCACGGCGCCGGTGGCGACTGGGCCTCTCGGGTCGGCTCGTCCGCCACCGATGCGAGGGACAGCTCCGTCGCGTCGCCGTCGGTCGCGACCGTCGTCGTGCAGCTCGGTCTCGAAGCTCATAGTGAGGGGATCGAAGTCCTCGTTCGTCCGTCCGGAAAGGCGCCTTCGAGATCGGCGCCGTCTCCCTCTCCCCGTCCGGCGCGTGGTCCGCCCAGCATGTTCTCCTGCTCGTCCGCCCAGGCGTCGTCCGGAGCCTCGTCCGCCCAGACGTCGTCCGGCTCGTCCTGCGGAGCTGGCCGAGGAAGAAGCCCCGCGTGGTCGCCGTCTCGTCCGAGCCCGCCGTCGCCGGCGTCCGCGGACGGCCACTTCAGGTGCAGCGTCCATCTCCGACGCGCGCGAGCCAAGATCGTCGGCCCCGGGCATGCCGGGGAGCGTACCCGGATCATTCACCCCGAAAGCCACAGATCGTGCGACTTCGGCCACAGATCGTGCGACGCCGGGTTTCCCGGCTCAGGCCTTGGCAGGCCGCTTCGGCCACGCCAGGTCCAGGAGGCCGTCGACGAGGCCCTGGAGTTCGGCGGCGGTACCGTTCGATCGCCAAGGCTGCCCTGACCTGCGGGGTCGGCGACGTCAACGGGGTACTCGCGCGCTGAGACACCCGCGTCGATATCGTGCGGCCCGTGACGGTGAGCCGGCGGGTGGCGTTTGTCGTGCTCGCGCTGCTGTCGGTGCAGTTCGTCGCGCTCGGGCTCGTGCAGGCCTGGCGCGACTCCCCCACCTTTGACGAGAAGTACCACCTGGCGGGGGGCGTGACCGCGCTCACGGACCACCAGCTCCGCTTGACGCCCGAGCACCCGCCGCTCCCCAAGGTGCTCGCGGCGCTGCCGGTTCTGGCGGCGCATCCGGTGATCCCGCACGGCCAGAGCTGGCAGCGGGGCGACGGCTTCACCTACCCGGACGAGTTCCTGCAGGCGCAGCTCGACGCAGGAAAGCTGCAGGAGGTCACGTTCGTCTCCCGGCTCGTGCCGTTGGCGATCGCGGTCGGCGTCGGATGGGCGCTGTACGCGCTCGCCGCCAGCCTGTTCGGACGGGCGGCGGGGCTCCTTGCCGGCGGACTCTGGCTCACGATCCCGTTCGTGCTCGGCCTCGGTCATCTCGACGGCAACGACGTGGCCTTCACGCTGGTCGTCGTCCTCGCTGCGTTGGCGTTGTTGCGATACCTGCCGCGCACGGACGTGGGCCAACGCGGCGATCGTCGGCCTCGCCGGCGGCGGCGCGCTGCTCGTGCGCATCACGGCTCTGGCGGTGGTCCCGGTCCTTGCCCTCGTCGTCGTGCTGTCCGCGTGGCCGCGCCTGTCGACGGGGTTGCTGCGCGGCGGCCTCCTGCTCCTGGTCGCCTTCGCGGCACTGTGGATCGGGATGCGCGTCGTCTCGCCGGTCCCCGACTTCACGCAGGTCGACCCGCTGCCCGGCGTCCACGACGCGCCCGTCGCCGCTGATCTCGTCCGGCTCGTGCCGTGGCCCGTGGAGTACGACGCGGGCATCTACGACACCGCTCGGTTCGCCACACAGAAGACTCCCGGGTACCTCTTCGGCGACGCGTGGTGGGGAGCGAACTGGTGGTACTGGCCCGGCAGCCTCGTCGTGAAGCTCCCGATCACCGTGCTCGCTGCGCTCGCCGGCGGCCTCGTGTGTTGGCGACGGGTGGACCGCACCAGCCGGCGGCGCGCCGCGGTCGTGCTGGTGCCGCTCGCGGTAGTGCTGACCGCGATCCTGCTCCCCTATCCCGAGCCGGTCGGCGTGCGGTACCTGCTGCCCGTGGTCGCGCTCGGGCTCGTCGCCGCGTCACCCCTCGTCACCATCGGACGTCGACGCTGGGGCGCCTTGCTGCTCGGTGTCCTCGCCGTCGGTCAGCTCGCGTTCCTCTGGCAGTCGCAGCCGCACTCGCTGGCGTGGACCGCGCCGCCGTTCCGCCCCGGTTACCGCGTCGCGACCGACTCCAACCTCGATTGGGGACAGGACTTCTACCGGCTCCAGGACTGGGCGAAGGGCAAGAGACCGGTGGTGTTGTACTTCGGGCCGCTCGAGCCGGTGCCCAACCTGCCGGGATCGGAGCCTCTGTTCCTCCCGACCGAAGAGAAAGGCGTGCTGGCGATCCTCGATCCGGAGAGGCTGCGGGACCGGTGGCTGGCCGTGAGCGCGACGGCACTCACCGCCTACTTCCGACCGGTGCTCGGCTGGCTGCGCGCCTACTGCCCGGTCGGGAACCTCGGCGGGACCATCCTCCTGTACCGGTTCCACGAGCCGCCCGACTACGACGTACGCGGACCGGACCGACCGGCGGCGCCGTGCGACGGTGACGTCAGCCATCGATAGAAGGGAGCGCGGGCGCCCGCCGGAACCCCGAACGCCCGACCGGTGTACAACCGCTGAGGCCCCGCAAAGGGGGCCGGGGGGAAGGAGCACCACGGACGACGTCGAGCTGATCGAGCAGGCCAAGCAGGGAGACGTCGACGCGTACGGCGAGCTGGTGCGCCGCTACCAACACGACGCTCGGCGCACTGCCGCCGTCATCGCCGGCGTGAGCCTCGCCGACGACGCGGCCCAGGAGGCATTCGTGCGCGCCTTTGGCTTCCTGCACCGCTTCCGGTCGGGATCGCCCTTCCGGCCGTGGTTGCTCACGGTCGTCGCCAACGTCGCGCGGAACCAGAGCCGCTCGACCCGCCGGTGGACACGGGCGGTACGTGCTCCGGGCGAGCGCGGGATCCCCGCCATGAGCGCGCCCTCGGCCGAGGACGAAGCTCTCATCCGACGGCGCGACGGAACGGTACGGGCCGCGCTCGACACACTCCCGCTCCGGTACCGAGAGGTCGTCCAGTGTCGCTATCTCCTCGACCTCAGCGAAGCCGAGACCGCGCAGGTCCTCGGCATCGCTCGAGGAACCGTGAAGTCACGGTTGTCGCGGGGGCTCGACCGCCTCGAACGACAACTTGATCGAGAGGTGCACCATGCCTGAGAGCAACTCGCGCCTGCTCGTGGAATCCGAGCTCCGCGCGTTCTCGCACGAGCTCGACGCCGCCCTCGGCTCGCTCGACTTCTCGAGCGCGGTGACGAGCCGGCTGGAAAAGTCGTCGGCGCGCATTCAGCCACGGGAGCGCGTTCGGCGGCGGCGGCTCGTCGCCGCGTTGGTCGCGACCCTGGCCGTGACCGCAACCCTTGCCATCCCCCCGGCCCGCGCCGCCGTCACGAACTTCCTCGAAGTGGGCGCGGTGCGCGTCCACGAAGGAGCGCCGCCGGGCGGGCGCCACCACCGGCCCGTTGCTGCTCGGCGAGCTCACCACGCTCGACGCGGCGCACGCCCGGATGCCCGCCGTCGTGCCCACCGCCCGCGGGTTCGGGTCACCGGACGAGGTCTGGTTCGACGGCACAGCCGGCGGCGTCACCTCGCTCGTCTACCGCGCCGGGCGCGGGCTGCCGGCGGCGAAGAACACCGACCGCATCGGTCTGCTGATCCAGGAGTTCACCGGCGACGGCAGCGGGTTCCTGCACAAGTACCTCACGAACGGGTCGCACGCGGAGCAGGTCACCGTCGGACCGTACGGCGGCGTGTTCATCACGGGCGGAGACCACTTCCTCGCCTACGACGCCGCCACCGGCGAAGGGGTGACGGCCGACGGCCGGCTCGTCGGCAACGCGCTTGTCTTCCAGCGGGAGGGTCTCACGATCCGCATCGAGGGTGACGTTCCACTCGCGCGCATGGTCGCGATCGGCGCGTCGCTGCGCTGACTTCCAGTTCCTTGACCCACCGAGACGGGCGATCGGCGCGCGCTACCCCACCGGCGCTGGTGGCGGATAGCTCGGCGTCGAGCTCTCGGGCGGGAGCTGCGGAAAGACCGTCACCGACGTGGCGGCGTCGAACAGGCCACCTTGTCCCTGGCCCGGGAACTTCCCGAGCGTAAAACGCTTCGCCCCGTCGGCGTATTGGTAGATGCCCTGACCCGACTTGCCGACTTCGTCCTCACCGGTGGCGGTGGCATCCCACCACAGCATGCCGGCGTCGTCCGAGCCCCAGTAGTCCACGAACGGCCACGAGCCGTGCTTGCCCCACGACTGCCTCGGGTCGACCGGGTCGCCGCCGGACGGCGGGTACCGGAAGAGCCCGTCCCGGAAGGCCTTGGGCGTGAGCTTCGGCCCCGCCATCGTGAGGCCACGTCCGAGCACAGACACGGTCGGCGCGATCACGTTGTAGGTGTTATTGGGCGGCGGCGATCCGTGGAACCACGTGTAGAGGAAGTAGTTCGGGTTGACGGTCTGCGGAACGCGTCCCGAGACCAACGCGACGCCGAACGCGTTGCGCCCACTGCTCCTGGTCGAACGTCCTCCCGAAGAAGGTGGTGTCTGCGAGCACCGTAGGCCCGACGATCCACTCGGGGTGATAGTCCTGCGCCGTCGCCTCTTTCGTGAGCGCGGCGGGCGTGAGCGGATCACCGGTGTAGATCACCGTTGTGACGCCCGCGTTCTTGAACTTGGTGATGACGGTCCGGGCGGTCTCCTGGGTCTTCGCCGGGTCGAGGAAGAAGGACTGGTCGGCCTTGGCTGTGATCTTGTGCTTCTTGAGCCCTGCCTTCAGCGTGTCGAACTGCTGCTTGTACTGCCCGTCCGGCGTGTCGTAATGGGCGATGCCGTACACGCGGTTCTTGCTCTTGGTCGCGTCGTTCCCCGCGTACTGCGCCTTGCCCGGCGCCGCTTGCTTGCCGATGAAGTCGGCGGTGAGCAGCGCCGACTGCTCCGGCGAGGGCGCATCGGTGAGGATGTACGGCTGATTCTGGGTCGTGATCCTCTGCGGCACCGCGACCGAGCAGGTGCCGAGGCACATCACGCCCCGGTGCGCGAGCTCGTCGGAGAACACGGCGCCAGACTGGGCTGGACCGCCCATGACCGCGAACGGCTTCTTGTCGGCGATGGCGATGGCGTCGGACTTCGCCGCCGCAGTGTCTGCTCCGCTGCCCGTGCCGTCGAAGAACTCGACGTCGATCTTACGGCCGTAGAGCTCGAGGACGCTGTTGTAGATGTCGACGTAGCCCTGCCACGTCGCCTTGATCGTGTTGGTGTCCAGGCTGGCACCGGCGGCGATGACCTGACCCGCCAGCACCGGGTCCTTGGCGGGGTCGCCCACCCAGACGACGACCTTGACCGCCTTGTCGGTGACGCCCGGCGACGTTGCACCACCGTTCTTTCCGGTGGACGGCTGGACGCACGGCGGCGCGTACACCGTCGGTAGCTTCACCCGCCCCGTGGTCGTGTCGCAGTTGGGACCGAAGTCGACCGTCTTGCCGAGCAGCTCCGCCTTCTCGGGCGTCATCGGCCCGGCCTTGACGAGGGCGGCATTCTTCTGTGCGTCCGCGATGTCGTCGGATGGGGCTGCGCCGGCGGTCGCGGCAAGCGTGCCCACGACGATGGAGACGACGGCGAGCGCTGCGACCCACGACAGTCGGCGACGGGCGGTCCGCGCTCGGCGGTTCTGGGTGGTGACCATGCGTATCCCCCCTGGCGGTCGGTCCGCTTACGTGGCCCCGGAGACGAGCTCTTGCATGTTCTCCGCGTAGAACCTTGCCTGATCGGCACCGCTCGTGGACGTCAGGGCCTCCTCGAACTTGGCGAGCGGGTCCCGGCCGCCCTCCGGGTGCGGGTAGTCGGAGGAGAACATGAACAGCTCCGGGCCCGCCTCCTCGATCATCCAGCCCACGGGCTCGCCCGCGTACGGCGTGAACTTGAGATGGCGGCGTACGTACTCGGTAGGCGTGAGCTCGAGGGTGCGCAACGGCTCCTCCGTCCGTCGGAATGCACGCACGCCCTGCTCGAGATGACGGAGCCAGGAGACGACCCATCCCGCACCCTGTTCGATGCACCCGCCGCGCAGCTTCGGGAAACGGTCGAACAACCCGTCGAAGATGAGCACGCCCAGAAACAGCTCGGGAGAATGGTGAATCGCCAGGAAATCCTTCGAGCGGACGTTCTCGCCGCCGCCGAGATGATCGGTCACCGGCATCTCGTTGTTGTGGAACGCCGGGTCGAGGAGGCGACCTCCCCCACCGACGTGCAACACGAACGGGACACTCGCCTCGCTCAATGTGTCCCAGAACGGATCGAGATCGGGGTGCGTCGGCGCGCGATCGCCGGCCGCGGTCGAGGGGACCATCACCGCCGCGAGCCGTGCTCGATCGCGTCGGCTGCAAGTGTGTGGGCGCGATCGGGTCGACGAGCGGAACGAACGCAACGGGGAGCAGTCGCTCATCATCGGCGCAGAAGTCGACCATTGCATGGTTCTGCGCTCGGCTCCCCGCGTAGAGCCGGTCGACGTCGCGGCCCGCGAACATCGAAGTAGCGAACGTGGCGAAGACCAGCTGGCTCCGAAAGCCGAGTAGGTCGAGCGCACGGCTGCGCTCCTCGGGATCGAACGCGCCCATGGCGTCCCATCCCTTGTCCCGGAGCAGCCGCTCCTCCGCGCGCCGCCTCGGCCGGCTCTGAACGTCGCGGCATCGGCGCGCGCGACCCCACGCTCAAGCACCGGCTCGAGCGCCTCCATGCCTGCACGCCGCAGCCGCTCACGCTGCCCGGGATCGATGTAGTCGTCGAGGAAGTCGCCCAGCTCCATGACGTGGCTGTCGGCGTCGAGAATCGTTCGGTGCCCGGCGTAGGTCATGCGGCCCCCACAGCTCAGGGTGACACTTTGTCACCGAAGTGGTGACAGAATGACACCATGCCGAGGGTGACGGCAACCCGGTCGGAGACGACCGACGAGTCCCTTGAATCCGGGCGCCTGACTCGAGCGGATCGACGTGACGCCCTCCTCGACGCCGCCGTCGAGCTCGTCGTCACGGGTGACGCAGATGCGGTCTCGATGGAGGCGGTGGCCGAGCGGGCGGGCGTCAGCCGACCGCTCGTGTACAAGCACTTCGCCAACCGGGGCGAGCTGCTAGCGGCGGTGTACCGGCGCGAGGCGACCCTTCTCCATCGCGAGCTCGCGGCCGAGGTCGGGGCGGCGACGACGGTCGAGGGAATGTTCAGGACCCTCATCCGGGGCGCGTGCTGCAGGCAGCCGCCCAACGCGGTCACGTCTTCAGCGCGCTGCGTTCAGCGGGCGGCCGGAGTCACGAGCTGCGCCGTGAGCAACGCGGTCGCGATGTCGAAACCGTCCGGGCCTTCGCGGGACGGGCGATGCGTGAGCTCGGTCTCGACCGGCGCCGCGTGACGGCGACCACCGCGACGCTGCTCGCGGCGATCGATCCCGTGCTGACGCAGTGGCGGCTCCGTCCCACAGCCGACCAGGCGCAGCTGCTCGAAGCGATCTACGTCGGCATGGTGCGAGGCGCGCTGCGCGACGCCGCCAAGGCCTAGGACCCGGCGAGCTGTTCGAGCCGCTCGGCCCTGTGAACATGACAGGGACTTGATAGATAGCGGAGGAGGACGAGATGTCTGCTCGCCAGGTCACCGACCGTATGACGAGGGAATCGAGCGCGCTCGACCGCCGCTGCGAGCTGCTCCGTTCACTGCACACGCCCGGCGCGGCGCTGGTGCTCCCGAACGCCTGGGACGCGGCATCGGCGCAGGCCGTGGTGGCGGCCGGCTTCCCCGTTGTCGCGACGACCAGCGGCGGCGTGGCGGCCGCGCTCGGCTACGAGGACCACGAGCACGCGCCGGCTGCCGACATGCTCGCCGCCGCCGGCCGGATCGGACGGAGCGTCGACGTGCCGATGACGGTCGACGCCGAGGCGGGCTACGGCATGGAGCCGGACGATCTCGTGGCCGCGCTACGAGATGCCGGCGCCGCCGGCTGCAACCTCGAGGACACGAACCACGCCGCCGGCGAGTTGCGTGACCCCGCGTCGCACGCCGCGTGGCTCGCGCCGTCCGCCAGGCCGCGACCACTGCTCACTACCCGCTCGTGATCAACGCCCGCATCGACGTGTTCCTGTCGGCTTTGCTCGCGGGCTCCGACACTCCTCAGCGGGAGCTCCTGCCCGACGCGCTCCGACGCGCCCGTGCGTACCTGGATGCCGGCGTCGACTGTGTGTTCCCGATCGCGCTCTGGGAGACCGACGTGCTGCGCGAGTTCGTATCCGGCGCATCCGGACCGGTCAACGTCCTCAAGACGCCCCGCGCTCCATCGCTTCCCGAGCTCGCGGAGCTCGGCGTGGCGCGGATCAGCTACGGCAGCCTCCTGCACCGCGACGCGATCGAGCAGTTCGGCGGCGTGCTCCGCTCCATTGCGGCCGAAGCAAAGTCGTGACTGGCGACTGAGCCGCGGCTCAGCCGTCGGCGTCACCGGCCAGCGCCGACGGGGAGAGCTGTCGCGCGGCCTCGGGGCGTGCCGGTGAGCGTCGTCTTCGGGTGCACCGGCAACGGATGCGGCTTGCGCGGCGTCTGGTTGAAGTCGAAGTCGCGGGTGAGGTCGCCGAGGATCTTCACGTTCTCCCGGACGGTCGGGCGCGGGTCGGGCCGCCCGTCGGTGCGCGGGTCGAGGCGCTGGCCGTGCGAGGAAGTCGTCCTCGATGAACTTGTCGTAGGCGTCGAAGCTGACAGCGTCTGGTGGTCGATGTAGCCGTGCTTGGCGTACGGGCTGATCACGATGCCGGGCACGCGCAGGCCGTAGCCGTTCACGTCGACCGTTCGGCGGCTACGACGTGGTCGTAGAAGCCGCCCCAGTCGTCCCAGGCCAGGAAGATCGCGGTGCGACTTCCAGTCGGGGCCGTGCATCACCGCGTTGACGAGGCTCGTCACGTACGTCTGCCCGAAGCTGACCGGCGCCGGCGGGTGCTCGCTCACCGCGCCCGACGGCACGACCCACGACACCGCCGGCAGCGTCCCGGCCTTGGCCGCGGTGTAGAAGTTGTCGACCGACTGGATGTTGCCGAGCTGCGCCGTCGGCCTGGACGGTGTCGAAGTACGGCAGCGGGTTCCAGATCCCGGGCGTCGTCGGCGTTCTGGCGCACCGGCGCGCACGACACCGCGGCGTCGTTCTCGCAGTCGGGCTCGGTGCCCGCTGACGACGTAGTAGCCCCACGACACCTGGTTCTGGTGGAGGAGATACGTCAGGTCGGTCCACGCGTAGATCGGGATCGCGGCCGCGGCTGCCGTTCGCGCGGCGTCCGCCGAAGTCGGGCGGCAGGCCGGGCGCCTGCAGCGCGTTCGTGCAGCTCGACGGGTTGTCGTGCTGCGTGCACGAGCGCCGACCACTCCGACACCTGGAACAGGTGCGCGGGCAGGCTCCACGACGCGTTCGGGCTCGAACATGTGGTCCTGCAGCACGAAGTTGTCGGCGTAGCGTCCAGTAGTTCGGGATGTCGCTGCGCGTGTGGTACCCCATCACGTCGGGCGTGTCGGTGGCCGCGCACGCCGGGTTCGTCGGGTCGGAGCACCCTCGCTGCGCGTTGGTCGACTGGTCGACGAAACCGTCCATCTTGCCGCCGTTGATGTCGGCGGTCGGCGTTGCCTGCGCCGTGCGGGCCGCCGCCGTTCACGTCGGCGTGGTCGACGATAGGGCTTGTCGCACTTGCCGGTCTTCGGGTTCGGGATGCACGGCGACGGCTTGCCGCCCTTCGTCGGGATCCCGTCGGCCTCCGGGTACGTGCCGAAGTAGCTGTCGAAGGACCGGTTCTCCTGCATGATCACGACGACGTGCTTGATCTTGTGGATGCCGGAGCTTCCGCTCGACGCTTGGGCCGGGGCGGGGGCCCCGACGCCGACGCCGGCCGTCGACCGCGACGAGGGCCACCACGCCGGCGAGACTGGTGACCCGGGTCGGAACCACAAGGGCAATCTTGCCGACTCAGACGCGGGGATCGTCAAGCCAACATCAGAGCTGCGCGAAGTCAACCGGCTGGCCGCGGACCACGTCTGACGGGTCGTGGGTAATGTGCGCCCGTTCCCGGCCCCCCGAAGGGAATCTGACGGTGCTGACGTACTTCCAGGCCATCGTGATCGGTCTGCTCCAAGGCGTCACGGAGCTGTTCCCGATCTCGAGCCTGGGCCACTCGGTGCTGCTCCCGGCGTGGCTCGGCTGGGACAACCTCGTCAGCGCGGCCAGTCGGCCGGCGAATCCTTCTATCTCGCGTTCCTCGTCGGCGTTGCACGTCGCGACCGCCATCGCCCTGCTCGTGTTCTTCCGTGCAGGACTGGGTCCGCATCATCGGCGGCTTCTTCCGCTCGCTGCGCACGACGGCGCATCGAAACGCCCGACGAGCGGCTGGCGTGGCTGCTCATCGTCGCGACCATCCCCGCCGGGCATCACCGGGCTTCTCCTCGAGCACACGTTCCGCACCGCTGTTCGCCAAGCCGCTCGCGGCCGCGATCTTCCTCACGATCAACGGCCTGATCCTCCTTGCCGGTGAGCGCGTCCGCCGGCGCACCGGGTGCGCGAGCTCGCTCGCGCAGCACCCCACCGCCGATGAGCGCAGACGTCGAAGAAGGACGCCGGCTCGACACGCTCGACTTCAAAGAGGCCGGCGCGATCGGAGTCGCACAGATCGGCGCGCTGTTCGCCGGGATCAGCCGCTCCGGCATCACGATGGTCGCAGGGCTCGTGCGCGGCCTCGATCACGAGGACGCGGCCCGCTTCTCGTTCCTGCTCGCGACGCCGATCATCTTCGCGGCCGGCGTCTACAAGCTGCCCGACCTCGCCGGCCACCTCGGCGACGACGTCCGCGGCCAGGTCCTCGTCGGCAGTCTGTGCGCCGGCCGTCGCGGCGTATCTGTCGGTCCGGTTCCTCGATCCGCTTCTTCACGTCCCACAACCTCAATCCCTTCGCCGCTCTACTGCCTCGTCGTCGGCGTGGCGTCCATGATTCGCTTCGCCTGACGCTTTCTCCGCCTATTACCGTCACCCCTGTCCGAATCCAGTCGCGCACTCCGGGGGGGCGTGCCGTGAAGGCAGTTCGAGTCGTGCGGCACGGCGCGCCCACGGAGGCGCTCGAGGTCCAGGACATCCCGGTCCCCGACGCCGGGCCCGGCGAGGTGCGCATCGCGGTCTCGGCCGCGTCGCTGAACTTCGGCGACATCGCCCGCTGCCGCGGCACGCTCGCGAGCGTCATGGGGCAGGTGCCGTTCACGCTCGGCATGGACGTCTGCGGGGTGGTCGACGCGGCCGGCGACGGCGCAGAGGAGTGGCTCGGGCGGCGCGTGGTCGCGATGACCAACCAGTCGTTCGGCGGCGTCGCCGAGGCCGCCCTCGCATCGCTGACGAGCGTGTTCGACGCGCCACCCGAGCTCGACGACATCGAAGCCGCCGCGTTCACGCTGCCCGTTCCACACGGGCTACCTCGCGCTGCACAGGACGGGCCCGCTTGACCGCCGGCGAGACGCTGCTCGTCGTCGGCGGGGCGAGCGCGGTCGGCACCGCGATGATCCAGCTCGGCACCGCGGCCGGACGCCCGGGTGATCGCGATCGCCGGCGGTCCCGAGAAGGCTCGACTGTGCGAAGAGCTCGGTGCGACCGCGATCGACCACACCGTCGGACGACATCTTCGATCGTGTGATGGCGCTCACGCGACGGCCGCGGCGCCGAGGTCGTCGTCGACCTCATCGGCGGCGAGCAGACCGAGACGATCTGGACGTGCGTCGCCCGTGAGGGTCGATACCTCCCGGTCGGGTTCAACGACGATCCCGAGTCCGGAGCTGACCGGCCGTCCCCTGCGCAAGGTGTCGATGGGCAACTTCTCGGTCCTCGGCGTGATGCTCGGCTACAACGACATGCCGGTCGAGTTCCGCAAGTTCGGCGTCAACACCTTCCCGCCGGAGGTCGGTCGCGAGGTGCACGGCGCATTGCTCGAGCTCGTCGCCGCCGGCGCGATCCGGCCGGTCATCGGACGGCGAATCTCGATGGACGAAGTGGCCGGAGCGCTCGACGACCACGAGCAGCGGCGAACGTCGGGCCGCACCGTCGTCGACGTGTCTCGCGGCTAGCGACGGCCGGACGGATGCCCGCGCTGCTCCCCGACGACGTCATCGCCGAGGCCTGCGACAAAGACGGGCCTCGACGACTTCGGCCCCGCCGACTTCCGCGAAGGGCTCGCGGTCCTGTGCGAGTCGATCGACGACGAAGCGCAGCTGAACGAACTCGGCGAGCTGGCCGTGCGAGACACGGTGGTGAACAGCCTCGCGAACCGGCTGCGGGTCTTCGACTGGATCCGCCGCCATCCCGAGGTCGCCCGCGAGCGCATCGACGCGCCCATCGTCGTGATCGGCATGTTCCGAGCCGGGACGACGTTCCTGAGCCAGCTCCTCGACCAGGACCCCCGCAACCGCGCGCTCCTGCGCTGGGAAGCGAGCGACAGCGCTCCCCCGCCGTCGCCCGCGAACTTCCGATCCGGACCGCGGGTCGACGCCGCGCAGTCTGAGCAACGACATGCTCGAGGAGCTCAATCCCCGCATGAAGGCGATCCACCACGAGGAAGCCGACGGACCGACCGAGTGCATCGCGGTCATGAGCCAGGACTTCAAGAGCCTGTCGTGGGAGGCGATCACCAACGTGCCGGCGTACAGCCGGTGGCTGCTCGCCACCGATCAACGCTCGGCGTACGAGTACCACCGCTCGACCCTGCAGGTCCTCCAGAGCGGCGGAGTTCGGGGCCGGTGGACGCTCAAGAGCCCGCACCATGCGATCGCCCTCGAGGCGCTCACCGCGGTGTACCCGGACGCGCGCCTCGTGCTCCTGCACCGCGACCCGGTCGTGCTCGTGCGCGTCCGTGTGCAGCCTGATCAGCACTCTTTCGGGCACGTTCAGCGACGCGGATCACACGGCCTACGTCGCCGAGCACTGGCCCGCGATGCTCGAGGAGTCGGTGACGCGGATCGACGCGTTCCGAGCCGCACATCCGGAGCACCCGATCGTCGACGTGCAGTACGCCGACCTCGTGCGCGATCCGCTCCGGACGGTGGAGGACCTCTACGCCGCGTGTGGCGAGGAGCTCGATGGAGGCGCTCGTGACCGGATCGCTGCGTACGTGAACGCCCACCCGAAGACCGAGTTCGGCACCCACGGATACGACCTGGCGGAGTTCGGGCTCGATGCCGGCGAGCTGGCGGAGCGGTTCGCCGGGTACGTCGACCGCTATGACGTAGCGGTCGAGTCGCGCTCCTTCACGAACCCTTCGTAGACCTCGTCGACTACGGAATGTGCATGCCCGGAGGCGGCGCGGGCGATGACGAGGCGCTGGATCTCGGAGGTGCCCTCGAAGAGCGTGTAGATCTTCGAGTCGCGGTGCCACTGCTCGACCGGGAAGTCGCGGATGTAGCCGTAGCCGCCGAGGATCTGGATGGCCTGCTCGGTGACCCACACCGCGACCTCGCCCGCCTTGAGCTTGCTCATCGAGCCTTCGCCGTTCTCGAACGGCTTCTTCGTCGCGCCCATCCACGACGCCCGCCACACGAGCAGCCGCGCCGCGTCGATCTCCATCTTCATGTCGGCGAGCTTGAACGCGATGCCCTGGTTCTCGATGATCTTGCGCCCGAACGCCTCGCGCTCCTTGGCGTATTCGAGGGAGAACTCGTAGGCGGCGCGGGCGATGCCGAGCGCCTGCGCGCCGACGATCGGCCGGGTCGTCTCGAACGTGCTCATCGCCGCCTGCACCTTCGAGCTCTTGCCTTCGCGCGCCCGGGCGAGTCGCGCCTCGAGCTTCTCTTCGCCGCCGAGCAGGCAGGAGCTCGGGATGCGCACGTCGTCGAACAGCACCTCGCCGGTGTGCGAGGCACGGATGCCCATCTTCTTCTCCTTCTTTCCGCCCGTGAGCCCGGGCGTGCCCGGCGGGACGACGAAGGAGGCATGCCCACGCGATTTGAGGTCGGGGTCGACGCTGGCCACGACCACGTGCACGTTGGGTCGGTCGAGGAGGCCGCCGTTGGTGATGAACGTCTTCTGCCCGTTGATCACCCAGTCGTCGCCGTCCTTCTTGGCGTGCGTGCGGAGGCTCGACACGTCGGACCCGGCGCCCGGCTCGGTGACACAGAAGGACGAGAGGTGGATGTCGTCAGCGGTGCCGAAGCACTGCGGGACCCACTCGGCGATCTGCTCGGGGGTCCCGTTGCCGGCGATGCCGGCGGCGCCGAGGGTGCTGCCGAAGATCGCCAGCGAGATCCCGGCGTCGCCCCAGCACATCTCCTCGCTCACGACGGGGAAGAGCAGCCCGGTGGGATCCGAGAAGCACTGCGCCATGAACTCCCACGAGTAGAGGCCGATCTTTGCGGCCTCCTCGATGACGGGCCACGGCGTCTCTTCCTTCTCGTCCCACTCGTGCCCGACGGGCCGCACGACCTGCTCGGCGAAGTCGTGCACCCATTTCTGGATCTGCTGCTGATCCTCGTTGAGATCGAGCGAGAACTCGGCCATCGGGCCCTCCTTGCGGCGACGGTCCGCCGATCCGGAAGTTACTGGCTGGTAACCACGACCTTAGCCCCTCACGGCGGCGAGGCCAACCACGGCCGCGACGTGGCTCAAGGAATCGGGCCCACCGGTCGATAGCGCAGTCGACGCTCAACGACGAGGTGAGGTGGTCCTCGACCAATCGGGGCGTTGCCGGCGTCTCGCCGCAGGGCGTGGTCACGTCAGGCTCGCCGGGCGTGACGATCATCGTCGCCCGCTCCGGGAACACGTTCAGCATTCCGGCGCTCGTCCTCGTGCTGTAGTCGAGGACTCGCCTCCTCGCACGATCGACGTTGCCACGGCGCGACGACGACGACGTCGATGTTGGCGCGGCGCGCCGAGCGCGACGCAACAGCGCCTCGACGTTGACGGACTCCTGGTAGTGGAATGACTACGCAGCGCGCCGCGGGCACGACAGGTAGCAACATCGCAGATGCTCGGTGAGGGCGACGATGAGAGAGTCACCGCGCTGCGGGAACGCGGTCGTCTTCTCAGGCTGGCTC
The DNA here is from genome assembly GCA_963747195.1 of uncultured Actinomycetes bacterium. Lineage (GTDB taxonomy): Bacteria > Actinomycetota > Acidimicrobiia > IMCC26256 > JACDBD01 > JALZAA01. The sequence continues at coordinate 500,148 of CAVVDV010000002.1, read as the reverse complement.
TCACGCGGCTATCGACATGCTCGGGTCATGCACTGCGCCATTGCTCGCGCGCGCTCGCGTTCGATGACCGCGACCGCGCCCACGATCGATCAGCCGCTCCCGGTCGCGCCGCCGGCCGCGCCGCCCGGCCCCGTCCAGACGTCCACCACCGGCGGCGGTCGCGTGACGGGCCGCGGCGTGGCGGCAGCGCTGGCGGTGACAGTGGCTGGCGGGTGCGGTGCTGCGCCTGTGGGGACTCGGCGCCCATCGCCTCGGCTACGACGAGGCGTTCACGGCGATGGCCGGCCGCATGCCGGTCGGCGACCTCTTGGCGTACCTGCGCACCCACGATTCGCATCCGCCGCTCGACTATCTGCTGCGCGCGCCGCTCGCGCGTGCGGGCGTCAACGAGTTCCTGTTCCGGCTGCCGTCGGTCGTGTGCTCGGTGGCCGCGCTCGCGTTGTTCGCCTGGTGGATGCGCCGTTACGCGCTTGCCGGGATCGTCGCCACCGCGCTTCTCGCCGTGAGCGACTTCGAGCTGACGCACGGTCGCACCGCGCGCATGTACGCGGAGCTCGAGCTCATCGGAGTGCTCGCCGCGGTCCTGGCCGACTCCTGGCTCCGCCGCCCGCGCCGCTGGCACGCGCCGGCGCTCGGCGCGCTGGTGCTCGTCGGGCTTCTCACCCACGTGCAGGGCTTCCTCCTCGCCGGCGGCCTTCTTGCCCTCGCCGGGCTGCGGCGCGACCCGCGAGTCGTGGCGGTGGCGCGCTGCGGTGCTCGCGGGCGGGGCGGGATGGGCGCTGCTGTGGGGCTCGTCGTTCCTGGCGCAGGCGCACGTCGACAACTCCGACTGGATCCCGCGCACGACTGTCAACGGGATGGTCCACACCTTCGGCGGCCTCGTCACCAATCAGCCGGCGCTGCACCTCGTCGCACTCGCCGCCATCGGCGCCGGCGGTGTGGTGCTCTGGCGACGGGATCGCCGGCTCGCGCGCGTCTTCGTGTGCTGCTCGGTGGTGCCGGCCGGACTGGCCGCGGCCGCAGGCACGGTCGCGCCGGTGCTGATCGACCGAACGCTCACGGTCGCGGCATGGGGCCCGCTCATGGCGCTCGGCTTCCTCGTGGCGGGCCTGGCGCGCCGATCCCGGCTCCTCGCCACGGTGGCGATCGTGGCCCTGGCGGCAGTGGCGATCCCGGCCGCCGTGCACGAGCTCGTTGCGCCGACCACCCCCGACCTCGCGCTCCGCCACTTGGCCTCGGTGGCCCGGCCCGGGGACGTGGTCGCGACGCGCCCGGGAGGCAAGCTCCCCGAGCTGGCGTGGTCGGTCGGTGTGCGCGGGCGTCTGCCGTACCGCGAGACGCCGGTGCGCGGGCTCGGGAACGCGCGCGGGCTCGTGCTCGGGCGCCGCGCGGCGACGGGACGGACCTGGCTGCTCGACTGGCGGCGGCGTCCGCTCCCGCTCCCGCCTCGCGCATGCGCGCGCCCGTGGTCGCGCGGCTCGAGCCGCCTGGTCTGCCTGCGGTGATGGACCGCCCGCATCGTCGGCTCCCAGTCGCGCAGCCTCTCGCCAACGAATCACCCGGTGCATGAGCGTGTCGGTGGTCACCACCGTGATCAGTGTGCTCACGCTCGCTACCGCCACGGCCGGTTCGGCATGACCGCCTGGGTCGCAAACGTGATCGCCACAACGCTGGCAACCGGCCCCTCGTACTACCTGAACCGGCGCTGGACCTGGGGCAGGACGGATGCCAGCCATCCCTGGCGGGAGGTGCTGCCCTTCTGGATCCTGTCGTTCGCGGGCCTGGCGCTGTCAACGATCGCGGTCGGGGTAACCGACGCGTGGACGGCGGGCGCGCACCTGGCCCCGCCGCTGCACACGATGACGCTCCTCGTCGCGCACCTCAGCGGGTTCGGCATCCTCTGGGTGGCGCAGTTCATCCTGCTGGACCGGGTGCTGTTCGGCCGCGACGCGCACTGCGAACGCAAGCGCCGGCGTCTCGAGGTCGCCGGCCCGTAGAGGCCCAGGGCGCCTGGAACCAACCGCAGTCTGCCGGTTTCCGCATCCAGACTTGACCACGAGGCGTACCCTGGACACCACATCCAGTAGGCGGCATCGCACGGGAGGCTCAAGAAGCGGGCCTCCCGCTTTCGCGCCCACGCACCTTGACGCTGGCTAACATCTGCAGATGCCACGAGTTTGGCAACCAGCCGACGACTCCCACCGAATATCGCAAATCTGAGGTTTCCGCCTAGGATCTCCCGCGTGAGCGAGCTTCGGATCGGGCAGGCCGCCGAGCTGCTCGGGGTCAGCGCCGACACGGTGCGGCGCTGGGCCGACGAGGGCCGCCTCCCGACGGCGCGCACAGAAGGCGGGCAGCGGTTGGTGGACGGCGCGGCGCTGGCGAAGTTCGCCGCCGAGCAGGAGCCGGCGCCCGAGCCGGGCGCGATCGTCAGCGAATCCGCCCGCAACCGCTTCACCGGGATCGTGACGCGCGTCGTCAAGGACAAGGTGGCGGCGCAGGTCGAGATGCGGGCGGGCCCGCACCGGGTGGTGTCGCTCATGACACGCGAAGCGGCCGACGAGCTCGGCCTCGAGCCCGGCACGCTGGCCGTTGCCGTCCGTGAAGGCCACCAACGTGGTCATCGAAGTGCCGGGAGGCATGATGAAACGCGCACTCGTCGCGCTCGCCGCGCTGGCGGTCCTGATCGCCGCCGCGCAACCCGTCGCAGCAGCTCAGCAGAAGCCTTCGGGCGAGATCACGGTGTTCGCGGCGTCGTCGCTCACCGAGTCGTTCGACGCGATCGCGAAGCAGTTCGAGAAGAAGTACCCGGATGTCTCCGTCAAGTTCGACTACGACGCGTCGTCGAACCTTGCGACCCAGATCAACCAGGGTGCGCCGGCCGACGTGTTCGCGTCCGCCGACCAGGACAACCTCCAGAAGACGATCGACGCCGGCACGGTCACGCCGCCGCCGGTCGTGTTCGCCAAGAACCGTCTCGAGATCGCGGTCGAGAAGGGCAATCCGAAGAAGATCAAGAGCCTCGCCGATCTCCAGAAGTCCGGCCTGGTCGTCGTGCTGTGCGCCGACCAGGTTCCGTGCGGGAAGTACGCGGCCCAGTCGCTCGCAAAGGCCGGCGTCACCATCACCCCGCCTCGAAGGAGGAGAACGCCAAGGCCACGCTCAGCAAGGTGTCGATCGGCGAAGCGGACGCCAGCATCGTGTACGTCACCGACGTGAAGGCATCGAAGGGCACCACGAGCGGCGTCAAGATCCCCGACAAGCGTGAACGTCATCGCGACGTACCCCATGGGAGTCGTGAAGGCGAGTCAGAACGCGACGGCGGCCAAGGCATGGGTGAAGTACGTCAGCGTCGAAGGAAGGGAAGACGACCTTGAGGAAGTTCGGGTTCCTCCCGCCGTGAGGCAACGCCGAGCGGCGACCGCCGGTTGCGGTCGCCGTCCTCGCCGCGCTCGCAGTCGCGTTCTTCGTCCTCCCGCTGGTCGGGCTCCTCCAGCGCGCGCCGTGGTCGGAGCTGGTCGACGACCTGACCGACCCGGTCGTCCGCGATGCTCTGCGGCTCTCGCTGGTCTGCTCGGTGGGCGCCACCGCGCTCGCGTTCGTCTTCGGGCTCCCGCTGGCGTGGGTGCTCGCCCGGACGGACTTCCCCGGGCGGCACCTCGTGCGGGCGCTCGTCCTGTTGCCGATGGTCCTCCCCCCCGTCGTGGGCGGCGTAGCGCTGCTGCTCGCGTTCGGGCGCCGCGGGCTCGTCGGGCAGTACCTCGACGACTGGTTCGGCATCCGCCTCCCGTTCACGACGTGGGGCGCCATCCTCGCCGAGGCGTTCGTGGCGATGCCGTTCTTCGTGATCGTGGTCGAGGCCGGTCTCCGCTCACTCGATCGGCGTTACGAGGAGGCCGCGGCGACGCTCGGCGCCCGTCGATTCACCACGTTCCGACGCGTCGTGCTCCCGCTCATCGCCCCGTCGGTGATCGCGGGTGCCGCGCTCACGTGGGCCCGCGCGCTGGGCGAGTTCGGGGCGACGATCCTCTTCGCCGGCAACCTCCAGGGCAAGACGCAGACGATGCCCCTGGCGATCTTCGTCGAGCTCCAGACCAACCTCGGCGGCGCGATCGCGCTGAGTCTCGTGCTGCTGGCGGTGTCGGTCGTCGTCCTCGTGTCGCTGCGCGACCGCTGGTTCCCGGCGTGAGCCTCGAGGCCCGCGTCGGCGTCCGGCTCGGCATGCTCACGCTCGACGTCGGACTCGACGCCCGGCCCGGCGAGACGGTCGTGTTGCTCGGGCCCAACGGCGCCGGCAAGACGACGGTCCTGCGGGTGATCGCGGGGCTGCTCCCGCTCGACTCCGGGCCGGATCCGGCTCGACGGCCATGTGCTCGACGACGCCGGAGACGGGCGAGTGGATCCCGCCCGAGCGCCGCTCGGTCGGATACGTGTTCCAGGACCACGCGCTGTTCCCGCACATGAGCGCGCTCGACAACGTCGCGTTCGGGCTTCGCGCGCGCGGTGCGCGTCGCGGCGAGGCGAACCGCCGAGCGCAGGCGTGGCTCGAGCGCGTCGGCGTGTCGACGCACGCGGCAGCCCGACCACGTGCGCTGAGCGGGGGGCAGGCGCAACGGGTCGCGCTCGCTCGGGCACTGGTGCTGGAGCCGCGCGTCCTGCTGCTCGACGAGCCCCTCGCCGGCACTCGACGCCACCGCCCGGGTCGACACCCGCCGGCAGCTCCGCCGCCACCTCGGCGACCATTCGGGGGCTCGGATCGTGGTCACGCACGACCCCGTCGACGCCATGACCCTGGGCGACCGGGTCGATCGTGCTCGAGGCCGGCCGGGTGGTGCAGGCCGGGCCCGCTCGCCGAGCTGCGCGAGCGGCCGCGCTCCCGCTACGTCGCCGATCTCGTCGGCGTCAACCTCTACCGCGGCCGCGCCGAGCAGGGCCGGATCCGGCTGCCGGACGGCGGCGAGCTCGTCGCCGCCGGGCCCGACCGAGCGGCGACGTGTTCGCGGTCGTGCATCCCGTGCGCCGTCGCGCTGCACCGCCTGAGCCGGAGGGAACGCCGCGGAACGTCTTCGCCGGGACGGTCGAGCACCTCGACGTCGAAGGCGACCGCGTGCGGGTGATCGTGGCGGGGGCCGTCCCCGTGACCGCCGAGGTGACCCCCGCCGCCGTGACCGAGCTGGAGCTGACTGCGGGCGCCGCCGTGTGGGCGTCGATCAAGGCGACCGAGGTCAGCGTCTACCCGGCGTAGTTCGTCAGGTCGTCGTCGCCGTCGTTGTCGTCGTCGTTCCGTTCGCCGCGCTGCTTGGGCTCGCGGTTCACGAGCGTCTTGGCGCGGTCGGGCAGCTTCTGCTTGATCTGGTCGGCCTTCGTGGAGTCGAGCTTGCCGTCCTTGACCGCCTGGTCGATGTCGCTCGTCGCCTGCTTCACGACCGCGTTGACGACGTCGTCGACCGACTTGTTGTGGTCCTTCGCCACCTGCGCGATCGACTTGCCGTCCTTCCGCGCCTGCTTCAGGTCGGCCACGGAGACGCCGATCTCCTTGGCCGCCGCGTTCGCAGCGTCCTTCAGGATGGCGCGCCCTCGACCCCGCTTCGACTTCGTCTCGTTGACGAATCGGTTGGCGACGTTCGGGACCTTCTGCTTGGCCTGCTCGGCTCGATTGGCGTCGATCTTGCCCTGCGCCGCGGCCTGGTCGATCTGCTGGGTCAGCGCGGCGACCACCGCGTTCACGACGCTGGCCGGGGTCGACGCTGTGCTCGGTCGCCACCGCGGCGACGGTCTTGCCGCCCCGAATCTGGCCGGCGAGGTCCTGAGGCGAGACGCCGATCGTGGTGGCCGCAGTCTGGAGCGCGAGCCGGGCGCCGTGTCCGCGCCGGCCCTGCTGGGCCGCCCCGCCGGACGCGCCCGATCCACCGGACCCGTCCGATTGCGCCCACGCCGCGCTTCCGCCGGCGAGGAGCACACCGGCGACCGTGACCGCGACCGCTGCAACGAGCTTCTTCATCCTGGTTCCCTTCGTGTGCGAACCCGTTCAGCGAAACACCACGCGCGTGAGCGGACTGTGAGGCGAGCGCGAGCGCGCAGCCAGCCGCGGCGGCGCCGTGCCGTGACCCGACTTCGCCACTCTCGGCGCTTACCCTGTTCCCGTGGCCCAGAGGCAGGACGGGGCCCCGGACGACTTCGAGATGCGGATCCCCGCCCAGGCGGAGGAGCTGCAGAGCATCCGCCAGGCGCTGGGGACGTGGCTCGACGGGCAGGGCGCGCCGCCCGAGGTGGGGGCGGAGGTCGCGCTGGCCGTGCACGAGGCGGCGGCCAACGTGGTCGAGCACGCGTATCCCCGCGGCTCCGGCGAGCTGATCGTGCGGGCCCGTCGCGACGACGGCCGGCTCGTCGTGGTCGTCGAGGACGAAGGCGAGTGGCGGGCGCCGAGCCGGACCGACCAGCGAGGGCGGGGGCTCGTGCTCATGCACGGGCTCATGGACGACGTCGAGATCGTCCCCTCCGAGGCGGGGTCGGGCACCCGGGTCACCTTGCGGCGGCGCGTCGAGCACCGCGTGACGCAGAGGCCCCGGCGGCGGGCCACCATGGTGGGGTGAGCAAGCGCCTCGACAAGTACCGGGAGAAGCGCGGACTTCGAAGCGACGCCGGAGCCCGCCGGCGGCCCCGACGACGGTGAGCCGGGCGGGCGGTTCGTGATCCAGGAGCACCACGCCCGGAGCATGCACTGGGACCTTCGCCTGGAGCACGACGGGGTGCTGCTGTCGTGGGCCGTCCCGCGTGGCATCCCAATCGACCCGAAGCGCAACAACCTGGCGGTGCACACCGAGGACCACCCCCTCGAGTACCTCGAGTTCGAAGGCGACATCCCCCGTGGCGAGTACGGCGGCGGGAGCATGCGCGTCTGGGATCGCGGCCGCTACGAGGCGCACAAGATGAACGACGACGAGGTGATCGTCACGCTCCACGGCGATCGGGCCCGGGGCCGGTACGCGTTGTTCCAGACCGACGGCGACAACTGGATGATCCACCGCATGGACCCGCCCGAGGATCCCGACCGGGAGCCGCTGCCCAAGCACATCGAACCGATGCTCGCGACGCTCTCGAAGAACCTCCCTCGTGACGAGGACAACTACGCGTTCGAGGTGAAGTGGGACGGCGTGCGTTCGATCGCGTACGTCGAGGGAGGCCGGGCGCGGTTCGAGAGCCGCCGCGGCGGCGACATCACGTCGCGGTATCCGGAGCTGCGCGGGCTTGGCCCCGCACTCAGTTCGACCGCAGCCGTGCTCGACGGCGAGATCGTCGCGTTCGAGGGCGAGCGCCCGAGCTTCGAGCGGCTGCAACGCCGCATGCACGTGAGCAACGAGCGGGCAGTACGGCGACTGATGGGCGAGGTTCCCGTCGTCTACGTGATCTTCGATCTCCTCTGGCTCGAGGGGCACTCGACCCTCGAGCTGCCGTACCGCGAGCGCCGGAAGCTGCTCGACGAGCTCGCGCCGCAAGGGCCGTCGTGGCAGACGCCCGCCGCGCACGAAGGGGGCGGCACCGAACTGCTCGACGCGACCAGGCGGCTGGAGCTCGAAGGCGTCGTCGCCAAGCGCCTGGAAAGCGTGTACGAGCCCGGCCGTCGATCACGCGCGTGGCTGAAGGTGAAGAACCACAACAGCCAGGAGTTCGTGATCGGCGGGTGGGCCCCCGGGAAGGGGGCGCGCAGCACGAGCCTGGGGGCCCTCCTGATCGGCTACTACGAGTCGACCGAGCCCGACGCGCGGCTGAAGTACGCCGGACGCGTCGGGACCGGCCTCACCGAGGCCGAGCTGCGGCGGCTGGTCGAGCTGCTCGAACCGTTGCGCCGGGACACGAGCCCGTTCTCGCCCGCGCCGCGTGTGAAGGACGCGGTGTTCGTCGAGCCCGAGCTCGTCGCCGAGGTGGAGTTCACGGAGTGGACGAGTGCCGGCGCCGTCCACGCGCCTGTGTATCTGGGGCTGCGCGACGACCGCGACCCGCGCGACGTCGTGCGCGAGGACGTGGCGCGCGCCGGCTGAGGTCCTCGACCCGCGGTCGGTCTAGAAGTCGATGACCATGCTCGCCGGGTCGTCGGCGTCCACGTGGCAGACGAGCTGCTTCCCGTTGGCGAGGCCGTTGACCATGATCGGCGCCATCGACTCCTGGTGCGTCACCGGCCAGTCGGGCCGCCCGTCGACGTGCACCAAGAGCTGCAGCTCCATCACGTGGTTCATCCCGACCTTGTTCCCGGTGTCGGTGAAGTTGTGGATGACCGCCGTCCCCTTGAGCCCGGTCGAGCGGAGCCGCGACGTGTCGCCGGCGTTGGCCATGTTCTTCATGAACGACGCCGCGTTGGCGGTGCCCTGGGCCATGTCGCGGGTGGTCGGCATCTTCGGCATGTCGCGGATGATCTGGCCCCAGGACTTGTCGCTCCCGTCGTCCTTGGGCGGCTTCTTCTCCTTGTCCTTCTTGAACAGTCCCACGGCGTCAGCTCCTTGTGCGGCGGCCGTTCCTTCTCAGCATCAAACCGTTCTCGGGGCGGCGGCGCCTGAGTAGGCGGTACTCAAAAGCCGGACGCCGGAAATGAGTAGGGCCTACTCAGGCGGCAGGGACCGCGCATGCAGGCACCCTGGGACCAACGGCGGGCGTCCGCCCCCGAACGACACGCAGGAGGCACCCCGGTGGGATTCTTCAAGAACATCAAGAGCACCATGGGCAGCGCGACCGAGGCGGCCAAGTACAGCAAGCAGCTCGGCAACGAGATCTCCGGGATCCAGTCCGGCGAGCTCGGCTACGACCCCGACGACCCCGCCTTCGCCCCGATCGAGGGTGTCGACTGCGACACCTACGCCCGGATCATGGGCGGGCTCCAGAAGAACAGCGTCATGGGCCCCGAGAACGTCGAGGCGTACGTGACGAACAACGGCGTCAAGCCCGGCACCTGGGGCGACGTCTCGATGGGCTGGACGCAGCGCATGCAGCAGTACCAGCACGTCGCCAACCGCATCGGCACGCTCATGTCGCAGGCGGCGATGTAGCGCCGCGCCACCCGGACCATTCGCACACAGCTTCAGAACGAGGAGGAAACACCGTGGGCTTCTTCAAGGACATCAAGAGCACCCTCGGCAGCGCGACCGAGGCGGCCAAGAACGCGCCGGCCGCGAAGCAGGCGGCGGACGCCCAGGCCGAGTCTCTGCAGGTCGGGCTCACCCCGGACACGGTCGACCCCAACGACCCGGGGTTCGAGCCGGTCGAGGGCGTCACGCTCGACCAGTACGCCAAGCTCTGCAAGGCCGTGGCCGGCGCCGGTCTCAAGGACGAGGCGGAAGTCGACCAGTGGGCCGAGCAGCAGGGGCTGCAGGCGGGCCAGTTCAAGCGGGTGAGCGACGAGTTCACCAAGCGCATGGGCACCAACCGGGCACTGACGAACCGGTTCGGGATGCTCTACGCACAGGGATAAATCCAGACCACGCCTCTGAGTCGTAGGAAGGATCGGGCGCCGACGACATCGCCGGCGCCACTTTCTGTGGCCGTTCTTCAGCGGAGACTCTTCCCAAATGGTGACTTCGGGGCCAAAATGGCCAATGGTGGCAAGCGTGCAACGGTTCGACGTGCGCCTCCAGCAATTGCTCGACGCGATGCTCAGCATCGCCTCCGACCTGAGCCTGCCGACGGTCCTGCAGAGGATCATCGACTCGGCCTGCAAGCTGGTAGACGCGAGGTACGGCGCCTTGGGCGTCGTAGACGAGCACGGCCAGCTGACCGATCTCGTCACGAGCGGCGTCGACGGCCAGACCCATCAGGCCATCGGGCGCCTTCCGGAGTTCAAGGGCATCCTCGGCGTCCTCCTGCGCGATCCCAAGCCGGTCCGGTTGCGCGACCTGGGCGAGCACCCGCTGACGCAGGGGTTCCCGGCCGGGCACCCGCAGATGACCTCGTTCCTCGGCGTGCCCATCCGGGGCCGCGAAGCCGTCGGGAGCATGTACCTCGCCGACAAGCAGAGCGCGGACGAGTTCAGCGTCGAGGACGAGCGACTGGCGGTGACGCTGGCCGCCGCCTCAGGCGTCGCCATCGACAACGCCCGCCTCCAGTCGAGCCTCGAGCACCTGGCAGTCCTCGAGGACCGGGAGCGCATCGCCCGCGAGCTCCACGACAAGGTCATCCAGCGACTGTTCGCGGCGGGGATGACGCTGCAGACGACCCTGCCGATTCGCCGGTCGCTCCGAGGTCGCGAACCGCATCACGCAGGCCGTGGAAGAGATCGACGAGACGATCCGCGACATCCGTCGCACGATCTTCGCCCTCGAGGCTCGATCGCGGCGCGGCGTGCGCGTCGACATCTTCGCCCACGTCGATGCCGCACGCGAGATGCTCGGGTTCACGCCCGAACTTCGGCTCGAAGGCCCGATCGACTCGGCCGTCCCCGAGACGACCGCCGATCATCTCCTCGCGACCTTGTACGAGGCGTTGTCGAATGTCGCCCAGCACGCAGGCGCGTCAAAGGTCGACGTCGTCGTCGAGGCGAGGGACGAGCTCCGGCTCCTGGTCGCCGACGACGGTGCCGGGTTGCCGGAGCGGATCGAGCCCGGTCAGGGGTTGCGCAACATGGAACGACGGGCGCTGGAGCTCGGCGGGCGCGCCGAGGTGCGGCCGGGTGAAGGCGACGGCACCGTCGTCGAATGGCGCGTGCCGCTCGGCTGATCTCTTGCGCCGGGCTCTGCCGCCGGAGGATCGCTAGTGGGGAATGGTCATGGCGTGGACGTCCACGCCGCCCCGTTCGAGCGTCGCGGCCACGGCGGTGATGAACCGGCGGACGCACCCTTCGATGGACCGCTGGCTGGTGATCGCGTCCCCGCTTCGCGCGCCGTTCGAGGACGTCTCGTAGGTACCGCTGAAGCCCAGGTGCGATCGCCCCCGGGGCTCGGGCTCGAGCCGGAGGTCGGCATCGAGCGTCGTGAACGGGGCGGCCTCGGCCTCCCAGTGCAACGGGACGATCAGGGCGTGCTCGACCGACCTCGGCGCTCCGAACTCGACCGAGAGCGAGCTCGGCCGGTGCGACGGCGGCCGCGGCCAGGTCGGCCAGCCAGGACACCCGGCCGGCGACCAGCACCATGCCGGCCTGCTCGGAGCGCTCCGAGACGGCGACGAAGTCCTGCACGAGCGCCATGCGGGCAAGGTAGGCAGGCCCTGCCGCCCCGAACAGGGCCGAAGGTCACCGTTTTCGGGTCGGCGCGCCACGCACGGTGACCGTGTCGTGCGGGCCATGATGGTGGTCCGATGCCCTTCCGCGACCGGCGTGAGGCAGGCCGGCGACTGGCCGAGCGGCTCTCGGGTCTGCGGGCCACTTCGCCGCTCGTCCTCGGCCTCCCGCGCGGCGGCGTCCCGGTGGCGTACGAGGTGGCGAAGGCGCTGGGGTCGCCGCTCGACATCCTCGTCGTGCGGAAGCTCGGCGTCCCGTTCCAGCCCGAGCTGGGGATGGGCGCCGTCGGCGAGGACGGCGTCCGCGTCCTGAACGCAGACGTCCTTCGCCAGGCCGGCGTCAACGAGGCGCAGCTGGCGCAGGTCGAGGCGCGCGAGCGCGCCGAGGTGGAGGAGCGGGCGACGCGGCTGCGGGGCGGTCGGCCGGCCATCCCGCTCCAGGGCCGGACGGTGGTGATCGTCGACGACGGCCTCGCCACCGGCGGCACGGCGCGGGCGGCCGTGCATGTGGCGCGGAGCGCGGCGCCGGCGCGGGTGATTCTGGCGGTGCCCGTCGCGCCTCCCGAGACCGTGGCCACGCTTCGACGCGACGCCGACGACGTCGTGGCGGTGGAGACCCCGGAGCCGTTCTTCGCCATCGGCGGCTGGTACTCCGACTTCTCCCCCACTTCCGACGACGAGGTCGTCGAGCTGCTCGTGCGCGCAGCCGTCAGCGGAGCTGACAAAGAGGTCGTGATCCCGGCCGAGGGCAGACAGCTCGCCGGCCACCTCACGATCCCTTCCGGCGCCCGCGGGCTGGTCGTGTTCGCGCACGGCAGCGGCAGCGGCCGGCACAGTCCCCGCAACCAGGCCGTGGCGCGGTGCGCTGAACGACGCCGGACTCGGCACGTTGTTGTTCGACCTCCTCTCGCCCGACGAGGAGGCAGACCGCGCGAACGTGTTCGACATCCCGCTCCTGGCCGGGCGCCTCGGCGCGGCGACCACCTGGGTGCTCGACCAGGACGACGCTCGCGCGCGCTTCCGATCGGCTTCTTCGGCGCCAGCACCGGTGCGGGCGCGGCGTTGTGGGCGGCGGCCGAGCCCGACTCGCCCGTGCGAGCGATCGTGTCTCGCGGCGGCCGGCCCGACCTCGCCGGCGCCCGGCTCGACTCCGTGCGTGCGCCCACGCTTCTGATCGTGGGTGGACGCGACGAAGCCGTCCTCGAGATGAACCGCGACGCGGCGCGCCATCTGACCTGCGAGCACCGGATCGAGGTCGTCCCGGGCGCGACGCACCTCTTCGAGGAGCCCGGCGCGCTCGAGGCCGTCGCCGACCTCGCTGCCCGCTGGTTCCTCGAACACCTTGCCGGAACGCGCCCGTAGCCGGCGGGGAACACTCGGGCCGAGCGCCGCGTTCGCCGCGCTCGAACCCACGCGAGTCCTCTCCGACGCCTGGAGGCGCTGATGCCCGACCAACGAGACGGAGTTCGCATCGAGGACGGGCCGAAGCGGGTCCGCACGTACCTGGGCGGCGAGCTCATCGCCGACACGACCCGCCCCAAGTTGGTCTGGGAGGTCCCCTACTACCCCGCCTACTACTTCCCTCGAGAGGACGTCCGCGCGGAGCTCCTGACGCCGAACGGCCGTACGCGGCACTCGACGAGCCGGGGCGAGGCCCAGAACTTCACGGTCAAGGGCGGCAACCGGGAGGCCGAGGACGCCGCGTGGCACTACCCCGAGTCGCCGATCGAAGAGCTACGCGAGCCTGATCCGCTTCGACTGGGACGCGATGGACGGCTGGTTCGAGGAGGACGAGGAGGTCTTCGTCCACCCCCATGACCCGTACTCGCGAATCGACATCCTGCACAGCTCGCGTCACGTGGAGATCGAGGTGAACGGCGTCACGGTCGCCGACACGCATCAGCCGACGCTCCTCTTCGAGACCGGCCTCCCGACGCGCTACTACCTGCCCAAGGTCGACGTCCGGCTCGACCTGCTGACGCCGACCGACACGACCACGGGCTGCGCGTACAAGGGCTTCGCCCGGTACTGGACCGTCGAGGCCGGGGGCGAGACGTTCGAGGACCTTGCCTGGTCGTACGCGACGCCGCTGCCCGACAGCGTCAAGGTCGCCGGCCTCGTCGCGTTCTTCAACGAGAAGGTCGACATCATCGTGGACGGCGAGCGCCAGGAACGCCCGCAAGACCCACTTCTCCTGAGGCGGGCGCGAGCTAGCCGGTCGGGGGACGCGACGACGCGCCGTTGGCGGTCAGCCTCGAGGCGACCTCGTCGGGGATGGTGATCACCCACTTGGTGCGCTCCAGGTCGGCGCGGCTCAGCACGAACTCGCCGCCGTCGCTGCGCGCGCTCGTCACGTGCACGACCCACCGGTCGCCCTGATCGACGACCGATGCGAACGCGTGGTGTTCTCCCGCTGCGACCGGGCCGAGCGCGAGCTGGCTGCCACCATCGCTGCCGGACACCGCCACCTCGACCTGGTACGGCGTCGGATTGTCGACCGTGACCTGCTCGATCACGCCCGGCCCCGCGAGCGCCTGCGTCCCCGCGAAGAGCAGCACCAAGGCGACGAGGCCGCCCACCACGACGGCGGCGACGTTTCGGCCCAGCCGGGTCGGGGCTTCTTGCGGCGGTGCGGGCGTCAGTACGGGGCTCATGATCGAAGCTCGACGCCTCCTCGGTCACGGTTCCGTGCAAGCTTGGCGGGTTCGATGGCGCGATGCGAACCGCCACGATACCCGGCATCTACCCCCGGTCGACCGTCCGGCAACCACCGCCCTTGCAGCTCCGGAGAGCCGACAGCTGTTTGGCGAGGCCCTGGACGAGCTTCGGGTCGGCGGTGGCCACGACGTTGTGGAGCTGATCGGGGTCGGTGCGCAGGTCGTAGAGCTGACGTTCTCCCGTGACGTACTCGACGTAGGTGTAGCGGTCGGTGCGGAGCGCGGCGTACTCGGGGAGACCGAGCGGTTGGAACTGGCCGCGCCGGACCGCGGGCGCCTGCGCGCCGGCGGCCGGCGTGCCGGAGTTCGGGGGGTTCGCGTCGTTGTCGGGATCCTGCTGGGCGGCGGCCGCCGCCTTCTTCCGCCCCTGGCGCCGCCCGCTCTCGGCGTAGTGCTCGACGAGCACGGCCTTGCGCCCGCTGTCGGGCTTCTTGCCGTGCATCTCGGACGCCAGTGACCGGCCGTTCACGAAGCTCGGCGCTTCGCGCCGCCGAGGTCGGCGAAGGTCGGTGCGAGGTCGATGTTCATCGCGAGATCGTCGACCTTCTTCCCCTCGGGGACACCGGGACCACGCACGACGAGGGGCACGTGGATGTCCTCGTCGAAGGCGGTCATCTTCCCCGGCGGCAGGCGGTGCTGACCGAGGTGGAAGCCGTTGTCGGAGCTGAGGACGATGTACGTGTTGTCGAGCTGGCCGGTCTGCTGGAGCGTGTTGACCACGTTCTCGACCAGGTCGTCGACGCCCAGCATGCTCTGGAGGCGCTTGCGGTACAGCTGGTCGATCGTGGCGATCTGCGGGTCGGTGAGCAGGGGACGGTTCTGGAGCCACTGCGGCTCTGCGCTCATGTCCGCCTCGTTGAACGACGGCGTGCGCGGCGCCTGGACGCCGGGGAACGCGTCGGCGTAGCGGGGCGCCGGCGTCGCCGGCTGGTGCGGGACGTACGGCGCCACGTAGAGGAAGAACGGCTTGTCGTTCTTCTGCTGGATGAACTCGCTCGACTTCCGCGACAGGACGTCGACGAGATAGTCCTGCGGGGTCGATCCGTACCGGACGAGCTTGCCGTTCTCGTTGAGCCGGTAGTTGTACTCCGAGTACGGGTTGCCGCCGGTGGTCGGGCTGTCCCACTCGTCCCAACCAGGCGGGACGAATGTCGGGGCCACGGTCTCCGGATACCCGTTCAGGTACTTGCCGAGCAGACCCGTCCGGTAGCCGGAGTCGTGCATCCACGTGGCGATCGTCGACTTCTCGTCGCCATTGGTATGGAACTTCCCGTACCCGCCGGACGGCGGGAGGTTGCCGAGCACGTCGTGCTGGTGCACGTACTGGCCGCGCAGGATCGACGAACGCGACGGGCAACACAGCGAGTCGGTGACGAAGAAGTTCGAGAACGTCGTCCCCTTCTGCACGAGTTGCGAGTTGACCTTCGGGAACCGCGACGGGTCGAGGTAGGAGTTGAGGTCGAGGTCGTCGGTGAGGATGAAGACGACGTTCGGCTTCTTGGCCGACTTGGCCTGTGGGACCGACGCGCCGGGCGTGGATGCTCCCGCCGTGGCGGTCAGCGACGCGGCCGCGACCACCAGCCCAACCGGAATGACGAGGAACCGGGCCCGAAGATGTCTGGTCACGGACGCACTGTGGCCGGGGCCGGTGAGCGAAGAGTCAGCCTCGCATCATGAGCCCGTGAAGTGCTCGATGAGCGCCCGGGCGTAATAGTCCTCCCACGGGCCCGCCGGCTTCTGCTCGCCGTACTCCTTGTCGAGGCGGACGAGCATGTAGACGAGCTCGCTGCGAACCGGCGTCGTGCCGAGCAGGTCGGGCAGCTCGGACAGGCGGACGAGCCAGTCGGCGTACCACGATGCCCAGTCGTCGTCGGCACCGTCGACGATCCGGTACACGCGGTGGTGCGTCTCCCCCGCCTCGTGCAACAACTCGCTGATCTGCGTCCCGGTATCGGCCATCGTGTTCCTCGTCTCTCGGCGCGTAGGTCACCCTAGACTTCCTTCGCCGTGCCGGAGCACGTCTCGTTCGGGAGCCTGGCCATCGTGATGGCCGTCGCGTTCGTGACACCGCTCGCGCTCGGACTCGTTCCACGCCTGCAGATCCCCGCGGTCGTGGTCGAGATCGTCCTCGGCATCTTGATCGGTCCCGACGTGCTCGGCTGGGCGTCGGCCGATGAGCCCGTGCGGATCCTCTCGATCATCGGCCTCGCCTTCCTGCTCTTCCTCGCCGGCCTCGAGATCGACCTCGACCAGTTGCGCGGTCGGCTGCTGCGTGTCGCCGGCGTCGGTTTCGCGCTGTCACTCGCCCTCGCGGTGGCTGCCGGGCTCGCTCTCGACGCCGCCGGGCTCGTGAAGTCGCCGCTGCTGGCGGCGGTGATCCTCACAGCCACGTCGCTCGGCCTCGTGATCCCTGTGCTCAAGCAAGGCGGTCACAGCGAGTCGCAGCTGGGGCAGCTCGTGTTCGCGGGCGCGTCGATCGGTGACTTCGCCTCTGTGATCCTCCTCTCGCTGCTCTTCTCGCGAGACTCGACCGATCTGAGCTCGAGGCTCTTGCTGTTGGTCGGCTTCGTCTTGTTCGTCGGTGTGCTGGCAGTAGCGCTGACGCGCCGCACGCGATCGATGGCGATCTCGAGGGCGCTCCTGCGCCTGCAGGACTCGACGGCGCAAATTCGCGTGCGGGGCGCGATGTTGCTCTTGATCCTGCTCGTCGTCGCGGCCGAGCAATTCGGTCTCGAGGCCATTCTCGGCGCCTTCGTCGCCGGCGCCGTCCTGGGCGTCGTCGACCGGGACGCCACCCGTACGCATCCCCAGTTCCGTCTGAAGCTCGACGCGATCGGTTACGGCTTCCTCATCCCGGTGTTCTTCGTCACGAGCGGCATCACGTTCGACCTGTCGGCACTGCTCGACGAGCCCTCGACGCTCGCGCGCGTACCGATCTTCCTTGCCGCACTGCTCTTCGTCCGGGCGCTACCGGCCATCGTGTACCGGCCGCTGGTCGGCACCCGCAGCGCGGTGGCGGCGGGCCTCCTCCAAGCGACGTCGCTGCCTTTCATCGTCGCCGCGACCCAGATCGGCATCGCGCTCGGGACCGTCACGCCCGCCACCGCCGCCGCGTTCGTCGCCGCCGGTCTGTTGTCGGCGCTGGTGTTCCCCACCACCGCGCTCAGCCTCCTCCGCCGGTGCGCGGTCACCGAGCCCACGCTGGTGCCACCGGAAAGCGGTGCGTCGTCGAGCGAGGCCTAGGGTTCGCCCATGGCGCGCCCTGAGGTCTGGACCACGGGCATCGCGTGGCCGGGCGCGGTCGAGCGGGCGGCTGCTCGGGCCGAGGGGGCCGGCTTCGACGGTCTCGCCGTCGTCGACTCGCAGAACCTCGCCGGCGATCCGTGGGTCGGTCTGGCACTGGCGGCGCGCGAGACCGAGCGGCTGCGTCTCGGCACCGCGGTGACGAACCCGGTGACGCGGCACCCTGCGGTCACCGCCGCCGCGGCGGTGACGCTCCAGGTGGCGTCGGCGGGCCGTTTCGTCCTCGGCATCGGACGCGGCGACTCTGCGCTCGCGCACCTGGGACGGGCGCCTGCTTCGGTCGCGACGTTCGAGCGCTACCTGGCTGTGCTGCAGGCGTACCTCCGCGGCGACGACGTCGAGTTCGACGACCTCGGCTTCCACGAAGGCGTCGCCCCTCCCGTCGACACGCTCGGCCTCGCCGGCGCACCCGTGTCGAGCCGTCTCCATTTCCTCCCGCCGGACTTGCCCAAGGTTCCCGTCGAGGTGGCCGCGACCGGACCGCGCGTCCTCGCCACCGCCGCCCGCCACGCCGACCGGGTGCTGCTCGCACTGGGTGCCGATCCCGACCGGGTGCGCTGGGGCATCGAGACCGTACGTGCCGCCGGCGGGACGTCGATCGGCTCGTTCGTCAACGTGGTCGCGCACCCGGACGTCGACGTGGCGCGTGAGCTGGCCAGCGGCGGCGTGGCGACGTTCGCCCGCTTCTCGGTGATGCACGGCTCCGTGAGCGGCCCGGTCGAGCCCGACGAGCGTGACACCTTCGCGGCGGTCCACGACGCGTACGACATGACCCGCCACACCCAGGTCGGCTCGCCGCAGGCGGGCACGCTCACGCCCGAGTTCATCGAGCGCTTCGGCGTCGTCGGTACCCCGGAGTCGTGCGCGCAGCGGCTCGGCGAGCTCGTCGACCTGGGCCTCGACAAGCTGATCGTCACGGGGCCAACGCTCGGCGCCGACCCGGCCGAGGCGCGCGCCGCCGTCGCGAGGTTCGCGACCGAGGTGCTGCCGGCGATCCGCTGATCCGGCGCCGTCGCACGCGCTCCCCGAGCGCGCGCGACCGGCGCGGCCTACGATCGAGCTCGTGGACTTTCCCGTGATCTCCGCCGATTCGCACATCACCGAGCCGCCCGACACCTACGTCGACCGCATCGACCCGAAGTGGCGCGATCAGGCTCCGCACCTCGAGTTCATGGGCGAGGACGTCGGCGACCTCTTCGTGATCCCCGGCATGAAGACCCCGGTGCCGATGGGGCTGGTGGCTGCGGCGGGCAAGCCGGCGGAAGAGATCCGGATCACCGGCGTGCGGTTCGAGAGCCTGCACCGGGGCGGATGGGACCCGGAGGCCCGCCTCGCCGACCAGCTGCGCGACGGCGTCGCGGCCGAGGTGCTGTACCCCACCGTCGGCATGCAGATCTGCAACCACAAGGACTTCGACTACAAGCGGGCGTGCTTCCAGGCGTACAACCGCTGGATCGCGGAGTACTCCTCACGTCATCCCGACCGGCTGCTCGGCTGCGGGCAGACCGCGATGCGTTCCCCCGAAGAGGGCGTCGAGGATCTCAAGTCGATCGCCGCGCTCGGTCTACGCGGCGTGATGATGCCCGGCAATCCCGCCGTCGAGGACTACGACTCCCCCGTGTACGACGCGTTCTGGGAGACGGCGATCGAGCTCGGGCTGCCGCTGTCGTTCCACATCCTGACCACGCGTGACACGACGCCGACGCGCGGTCCGCGCATGAACATGTTCCTCTCGGTGGTGCGCGGCTGCCAGGACATCATGGGCACGCTCGTGCTCGGCGGCGTCTTCGAGCGTCACCCCGGCCTCAAAGTGGTATGCGTCGAAGCCGACGCCGGGTGGGTGCCGCACTACATGTACCGCCTCGACCACGCATACAAGCGCCATCGCTACTGGCTGCCGGCGGGCCAGGAGCTCTCGCGCCTGCCGTCCGAGTACTTCGCCGAGCACATCTACGTGACGTTCCAGGACGACTGGGTCGCGTTCAAGACCGCCGACCTGTTGAACTGGCACCGGCTGATGTGGGCGAACGACTTTCCCCACAGCGACTCGACCTGGCCGTGGTCACAGGAGATGCTCGCGGAGCACGCGGGCGAGCTGTCGGACGAGCAACGCCGGGCGATCCTCTCCGAGAACGCCGCCTCGCTGTACGGGATCGACGCCGAGGCGCTGGCAGTCGCCTCCTAGCCCGCTTCCTTTCCTTCGCGCACGGCCTGTTCCAGGTCCTCGTACGACAGGACGCGCCGGTCGGGATCGGCTGCCCGGCCGTTCTCCGGATGGAAGTGCAGCTTCTCCATGTACGGAGTCGGCTTGTTGCGACGGGCGTCGAGGAACTCCTTGGCGTAATAGCTCCGTGCTTCCAACACGTCCTTGGACCCGGTCACGAGGTCGTGCATCAGATTCAGGGCGAGGAAGTTCGCCTGCTCGTCGTGGCATCGGGCCGAGACCTCACCGGCCGTCCGCTCGACGATCACGCTGCCGTCGAACTCGGCCAGGGGGCCGAACATCTCGACCGGCACCCGGTAGTCGATGAAGGACTCGACGGCGTCGATGTGCGGAGCAGGGAAATGGTGATCGTAGAACGCGCGTGACGCGACCATCCGCTTCCACGGGCCCACGTTGTGCCAGATGAGCATCGAGTGCGTCGCTTCGTGCGGCTCGCCGTACTGCTCGATGACGAGCTCCGCCGCCTCGCGCGATTCGTCCGGCCAGTTCTTGATGACTTGTGAGCCACGTGCACGATCCATCGCTCGCATCTCCTCGAGTCGCTGCCGTCACATCCGTGTGTCCCCTGCTGCTCCTGCCGTGTACCCACCCGAATGGGTGCGTACTCCGGCTCACGGCCCGCGCCTTTCCGTGCTGACGTTTCCCACCGGTCGGCTTCGGGAACAACGCACGGAAGCGACAGAGGAGAAGCGACGATGGAAGGCAAGAAGGACGACATCAAGGGTCGGGTCAAGGAAGCGGCCGGCGACCTGACCGACGACGACGACCTCAAGCGCGAAGGCAAGACGGATCGCGCCGCCGGCTCGGTGAAGGACAAGCTCGAGCGGGCGAAGGACAAGGGCGAGGAGTTCGTCGACAAGGCGAAGGACCGGCTCCAGCGCAAGTAGCTGACCGCGTCGTTCGTGAGTTCGTGACTGCGCCCGGGGATTCCCCGGGCGCAGTCGCGCGCGCAGCTTCCCCTGAACCGCCCGGATCAGGGCGTGGTGGTGCTCGGCGACGTCGTGGGCGTGGTCGTCGAGGGCGCGGTCGAGGGCGCGGGCGCGGTCGTCGAAGGCGCGGGCGTGTCCCGCATTGTCGGTGCGGGGCATCGACGGCGCGGATTGCGGTGCGGGTTGTGGACCGTTGCCGATCTCGGAGACGAGCGCGCTGGACGGCGGCGCCGAAGCGGGAGCCTTCGCCGTGGACGACGCCGGTGCGGCCGGCGGCCGCGGGCCCGTTGGGCTGCGTCGTCTTCGGGCCCGGGCTCGACGCGCCCTTGGCGCCGTCCGTGGCACGCGTGAGTGCGGTCATGCCCGCGAATCCGACCACGAACGCGAGGACGCATGCGCCGATGAGCGCCGCTCGTCGTTTCCGTGTCGCCGCCCGGTTGCCGCCCGCGGCACCGTCGACGACGGGCGGCGTCCTGTCGTCCGCCGGGAACGACTCGCGGACCGTCGCGGGGGAAACCGGCACGTCAGCAGCGTTCCGCAAACGCCGCGGTCGCTAAACGCCGCCGGATCAGCGGCCGACGGCGCGCTCGAGCTGCCGCTTGCTCATCTTGGAGCGGCCCTTGACCTTCTTTTCGCGGGCCTCCTGGTAGAGCTGGTCCCGGGTCCGTCCGCCGGGGCCCCGGTGCGACCGGATCCCGCCGCGGCGCCCGGAGGAGATGTCCTCGGTCGACGTCCGGCTGGCCTGCTTCGCCTCTCCGCTGCGTGCCCGCTCCTTGTTGACGGTCCGGGCTGCGATCTCCTCGGCCTCGTCCTCGGAGCGGCCCTGCTCCTCGAGGCCCTCCTTCACGTGCTCGTACTGCCGCTCGCTTGGCTTCCATGCTCGTTGCGGCATCGATGCTCACCTCCTGGCGATATCTCTCTGCCTTCTCTCCTCCCATGCATGCCCGAGCGAGCGAGGAAACGACGGTTTCGCGGCCTCGACGACGCGGGTACCGAAAGAACGAAGAACATGAAGACCGCTCAGTGATGGAACACCCCGTGAACCAACAGGCGACACTCGAGCTCGTCCCCGCGTTGCGCGCCCCGCGCGGCCCGGGCGTTTGTCGCTGAGACGCTCACAGCCTGGAATGTCCAGGCTGACGAGGTCGAAGCGGCGCAGCTCGTCGTGAGCGAGCTGGTGACCAACGCCGTGCTCCACGCCGCGGACAGCCCCACGATCAGCTTGGACCTCCGCCTGACCGACGGCGCCGTGCGCGTCCTGGTCTCGGACGGCGGTCTCGGCGAGCCCGACCGCAGGCCTCACCCCGATCCGCGGACAGATGAGACCGGCCGCGGCGTCTGGCTCGTCGACGCGTTCGCCGAGCGGTGGGGCACTGAGATGCACGGGCGGGACGGGAAGACGGTCTGGTGCGAGCTGAGCATCGAATCGCCGACGAAACGGTGATCAGGCCGGGACGCGGAGAACGACGAACGCGATGTCGTCGCGGGGCTTGCCACCGTGGAACTCGTTCAGGCTGCGGTCGATTGCCTTGACCAAGTCGTCGGCGCTCGATCCGGCACACGACATCAGCGTGTCTCGCAGCCGTTCCTCGCCGAAGAAGCCGTCGGCGTTCCGGGCGTCGGTGACGCCATCCGTGTACAACACGAGCGAATCACCGGGATCGAGCTGCACGATGCGATCGACGGACGCAAGATCGACGAACGGACCGAGGACGCGGCCGCGAGCATCGACGCTCTCGATGTCGCCTCCGGAGCGGAGGACGAGCGGACGCGGGTGGCCGGCGCAGGAGATCGTGAGGCGCGCTCCGTCGCCCTCGAGTCGGAGACGAACGTAGGCAGCGGTGCAGAACTGCTCCTCGCTCTGGCGCAGAACCACCTCGTTGACGAGGCTCAGCACCAGTCGAGGTCGCCGTGTCTGGATGGCGGCGGCGCGGGTCGTGTATCGAACCAGGGCGGCGAGCGCCGCCGCCTCCGGGCCTTTGCCGCAGACGTCACCGATGACGACCGACCAGTCGTTGCGAGCGCTCTCGAACACGTCGTAGAAATCGCCGCCGACCTCACTCCCGTCTCGCGCCGCCTCGTAGTGCGCGGCGATCTCGATGCCCGCGATGTCGGGGAGGTGCGGAGGGAGCAGGCTCTGCTGGAGCGTCTCGGCGAGCTGCGCGAGGCCGGCGCGGCTCGCGCGAAGCTCACGTTCGGTCTCGGTGCGTTCGATGAACTGACCGATCTGCGCGCCGGCGGCGTCCATCATGTCGAGCATCTCGTCGTCGGGCTCGCGACTCTCGGCTGCGAAGAACTCGATGACGCCGAGCACGTCGCGCCCGCGCCTGATTGGAACCCCGAACCCGCCGTGCAAGCCGTCCGCGGCGGCAACCTCTGATCGGGTGAAGTTGGGATCTTCGGTGACGTCCGGGATCCATGCCGGCGCTCCCTCGGCCCAGACGCGCCCGGGGAGCCCGGTGCCCTTCCGGAAGGTCGTGCGCGCGCTGAGCTCTTCGAATGCGGCCGCGTTGCTGTCAGCCGCGCGCCACGTGGCCAGGCAGCGCAGGACCGATCGTTCGATGTCGAGCCCCCACAGCGCGCCCGTGTCCCAGCCGAGCGCCTCGCACACGGTGCGGAGGAGGTTCGGGCTCGCCTCCTCGATCGAGTGCGCTTCCCCGAGCGTGCGAGAAATCTCGTACTGGGCGCGGAGCCGGTTCTCGGCCCGCCGTCGAGCCGTCAGGTCGAGCGCCATCGAGGCCACGCCGACGAGTTGCCCCTGATCGTCGTGCAGCGGGGAATCGACGACGAGGGCGGAGACGATCGCACCGTCCTTCCGCTTGATCGCGAACTCGCCCTGCCACGTGCGCCCGGCCCGGAGCGCTTCGTAGATCTCCGGCCGCGAGATCATCGGGTACGGGCTCGGCGGCGAAGTCGGCGGAGTCGCGCCCGATCAGCTCGGAGGCGGGGCGACCGAAGAAGATCTCCGCGTACGGATTGCACGATCGGATCGTGCCGGCGAGGTCGGTGACGATGATGGCCGCCTGCATCTCGCGAAGGAGCGGCGAGTCGAGGCGTGCCCACCGGGGAACCTCAGACCCTGGGCTGGCCATCGGGCCGCACACCTCCCCCGGTCCCGCGACAGGGAGCCGCTCCAGACTGTACCTCCGCCTTGTTCTCTGCCTCGCCGTGCGTCGCTGGTGCCGGCGTGCGGCGCGCGACGAGTGCTTGTCTGCCTGTGCGCTCCCGGGCGATACTCACGGGGCGTCGCCTCTGTGGGCTCCGTCCTGAGGGCACGGGCGACCGCATAACTGCGAGAGCCCAACAGGGAGCGATGCCAGACCCCGACCTCCGGGTCGTCGTCCAAGCTGCCGAGGGTGGTACGAGGATCGAGCTCGTCGGCGAGCTCGATGTGGCGACCGCGCCCGAGCTGCGGAGCCGGGTCGACGAGGTCACGAGCGCCGACGGCGACGCCTGGATCGACTGCACCGAGCTCACCTTCGCCGACTCGTCCGGGCTCGACACCCTGACGCGCCTCGCGAAGGCGCTCCGCGCGCAGGACCGCAGGCTCGTGTTGACCAACGTCCGCCCGATGGTGCGGCGGGCGATGGACGTGCTTCAGATCACCGAGCTCTTCGAGCTCGAAGAGGCGCCCTGATCACCGCTTGCGGGCGGCTGCCTTCCGCCCCATGCGAGGGGGACGCGCATGCTCAGCGAAACAAGCGACGGATGAGCAGGTACAGGAGAATGGAAACGACGAGCCAGGCGGCGAGTGCAACGGCCTCCACCGCTGCTCCCGGGATGTGTGTGAACAGCGCCCATGCCGTCAGCGCGAACGCGACGAGCGCGACGGCGCCGATGATCGCTCCTCCCGCGTTGCCCTCGGCCGGGCGTCGCCCCTCCTTCTTCTCGATGAGCGTCAGGCTGGCCGGCAGGATGGCCGGGAAGGCGAGGAACAATCCACCGGTCCGACTTCCGAACGCCAGCGTCACAATCCCCGCCGCGACGGACACCCCGAACCCGAACGCGAACCGGACGGCGAGGTCGCGCGGCTGAACGGAGCGGAGCGCGGCGCGATCGAAGCGGATCCGGGTCCCACCTTCGAAGAAGATCCGCTGGGCGCGACGCATCGGGTGCTTCATCGGCGTCTCACCGCAGCACCAGCACGTACGACACGCCTGCCACCGCGAACCACGCGATGAATGAGATCGCCGAGCCGTACACCGCATCGAACCGCTCGATCGCGACCGCAGCCACCATGCAGAACAGGACCATGGCCAAGGCGCCGAACACCATGGCCAGTGCCTGGTCCTTGGCGTCGGACGAGCCGTCCGTGAGGAGCGTGATCGCCAGCGCGCCCAAGGCGATCGACGGTGCGGCCGAGAACAGGCCCGAGAAGCTCTTCGGCTGCACGGACTCGCCGACGAGGGCGAAGAGGGCGACGAACACCCCGCCGACGAGCCCCTTGGCCAGAACGATCGCGATTTCCCCCGTCAACACGACTCCTCCCGGGGCGTTCGTGCCCGGAAACCTGCCGCGCGAATCGCGAACCTCTATGCGCGCTCCCGGTCGCGGATCACCTGGATCAGGCTGCCGCGGGCCACGATCTCGACTTGGCGGGGGGTGAGCCGGTGGCGCATGACGTACGTCTCGCCCTTGGTCTCGTTGACGACCTCGACGCGCTCGCCCCGCCGGAGCTGCTCGGCGGGCTCTTCGATCGCAAGGACGTCACCCTGGGCGATGCGGTCGTAGTCGCCGGAGTCGATGAACGTGAGCGGCAGGACCGCGAAGTTCACCAGGTTCTGCCCGTGGATGCGGGCGAAGCTCTTGGCGAGCACGGCGCGCAGCCCGAGGTACCGCGGGACGATCGCCGCGTGCTCGCGGCTCGAGCCCTGCCCGTAGTTGTCGCCGCCGACCACGAAGTGGTCCGCCCGTCTCGCGTGCCCGCTCCGGGTACGTCTCGTCGACGACGTCGAACGCGAAGTCGGCCATCGCCGGGATGTTGCTGCGGTACGGGAGCACGCGAGCCCCGGCGGGCATGATCTCGTCGGTCGAGATGTCGTCGCCGAGCCGCAGCAGCACCGGGCCCGCGACACGATCCGGCAGCGGCTCGAACTCCGGCAGCGAGACGATGTTCGGCCCCTTCTCGAGCTGCACGTCGCGCCCGTCGATCGGGGGCACGAGCATCTCGGTGTTCACGTAGCTGCGCGCCGGTGGTTCGTAGCGCGGGTACGGGATGCCGAGGTCGCGGGGATCGGTGATCACGCCGGTGAGGGCGGAGGCGGTCGCGGTCTCAGGGCTGCAGAGGTAGACCTGGTCCTCTTTCGTGCCCGAGCGTCCGGGGAAGTTGCGCGGGAACGTCCGCAGGCTCGCCCTGCCCGTCGCCGGCGCCTGCC
The DNA here is from genome assembly GCA_963747195.1 of uncultured Actinomycetes bacterium. GTDB lineage: Bacteria > Actinomycetota > Acidimicrobiia > IMCC26256 > JACDBD01 > JALZAA01. The sequence goes on along the minus strand of CAVVDV010000002.1, from coordinate 474,401 downwards.
CCATCCCGATGCAGCCGTTGCAGCCGGCCTGGTGGAGCCGGGCGCCCCCCGTCACCAACTCGAGCAGCCAGCCCTCGCTCGTGAGTGCCTCGAGCGTCTGACGCGACGTCGGGTTGACGTCGAACGACACGCGCTCGTGCGTCTGGCGGCCGCTCACCATCATCGCCGGGACGGCGAAGTCGCGGAGGCCCGGGTTGGCCGACGACCCGATGACGACCTGGTACACGTCGCGTCCTGCGACCTCGCGCACCGGGACGACGTTGCCCGGGCTCGAAGGGCAGGCGATGAGCGGCTCGAGGGTCGAGAGGTCGATCTCGTCGGTGTACGTCGTAGGTCGCGTCCGCGTCGGCGCGCAGCTCCCGCCAGTCGGCCTCGCGCCCTTCGGACGCGAGGAAGCGGCGCACCTCGTCGTCGGACGGGAAACACGCTCGTGGTGGCGCCGAGCTCGGCGCCCATGTTCGCGATCACGTGCCGGTCCATCGCCGACAGCTGCTCGAGGGCCGGGCCGTGGTACTCGATGATCCGGCCGAAGCCGCCGTCGACGCCGTGGCGGCGCAGCATCTCGAGGATCACGTCCTTGGCGCTCACCCATTCGGGGAGCTCGCCGACCAGCCGGACGCCCCAGATCTCCGGCATCGTGAAATGGAACGGCTCGCCCGCCATGGCGAGCGCGACCTCGAGCCCGCCGGCGCCGATGGCGAGCATGCCGAGCGACCCGGCGGCGCACGTGTGGCTGTCGGATCCGAGCATGCGTCTTGCCCGGGGCGCCGAAGCGCTGCATGTGCACCGGGTGGCTGACGCCGTTGCCCGGCTTGCTGAACCAGAGCCCGAACCGCCGGCACGCGCTCTGGAGGAACACGTGGTCGTCGGCGTTGCGAAAGTCGGTCTGGAGGAGGTTGTGGTCGACGTACTGGGCCGACAGCTCCGTGTGCGCCCGGTCGAGGCCCATCGCCTCGAGCTCGAGCATGACCAGCGTGCCGGTGGCGTCCTGCGTGAGCGTCTGGTCGATCCGTACGCCGATCTCGGCGCCGGGGGTCATCTCGCCCTCGACGACGTGCTCGGCGATGAGCTTCTGCGCAACGTTTCGACCCATGCTCAATGCATCCTCGCAGACCCCGCGGCACGAGGGAACCGGCCGTCGGTTTTCTCGGGATGTGACCGAGGGTACAAAGGGGGTCAGCTATGAACCCGGCCGAGCGCGTCGTACGGCGAGTCGATGCGTTCCAACAGCGCCATCGGGTCACGGGTTTCGCGTTCGGCGTCGTCAAGAAGTTCGGCGACGACCGAGCCGGCTCGCTCGCTGCCCTCATCGCGTACTACACGTTCCTCGCCCTCTTCCCGCTGCTCCTGCTGCTCGTGACGATTCTGGGTTTCGTCGCGCAGAACAACGTGGATTTCCAGCACCGACTCGTCCACTCGACGCTGGCGGAGTTCCCGATCATCGGCAATCAGATCGCGAGGAACGTCACGTCGCTCCGCGCCACCGGGCTCGGCCTCGCGATCAGCCTGGTCGGGTTGGCGTGGGGGTCACTGGGATTCACGCAAGCCGGGCAGCACGCGATGGCGCAGGTCTGGAACGTCCCCGGCGTCGACCGGCCCGGATTCATCCCGCGGCTCGGGCGCGGTGCCTCGATCATCGGCGTGCTCGGTCTCGGAGCCATCGCCACGACGATCTTCTCCGGGTTCAGCGTCTTCAACTCGACTGTGCCCGCGCTGCGAGGCCTGAGCATGCTCGTGTCCGTACTCCTCAACGTCGCGATCTCGCTGGCGGGTTTCCGACTTCTCACGCCGAAGATCATTCCGTGGCGCGATCTGTTGCCCGGTGCGGTCCTGACGGGCGTGGCATGGAGCGTCCTCCAGCTCCTCGGCGGGTACCTCGTCAGTCAGCGGCTCCAGCAGACCAGTGAGGTCTACGGGCTGTTCGCGATCGTCCTCGGGCTGCTGTTCTGGCTCTCGCTCGGCGCGCAGATCAGCCTGTACGCCGCCGAGCTGAACGTCGTGCTCGCACGCAAGCTGTACCCGCGCAGCATCGTGCAGCCGCCGCTCACCGAGCCCGACCGCCGGGCCCTGCGGCAGCTCGCCCAGCAGGAGGAGCGTCGACCCGAAGAGCGCGTCCGCGTCGAGTTCGTCGACGAGGCCGCCGACGGCCGGACGGACAGGGACGGGCGCGCGCGGGTCTCTCCCGCGCGCGGCGACCAGGCCTACACCGGAGGGTCGGCGGGACGAGCGATGAGGTAGATGAACATCCCGAGGAGCGGGATGAAGATGATGACGATGAACCATGCCGCCTTCGCCAATCCGCCGTGGTCCTTGCGGCGGAAGTTGTCCACGAACGCCCACAGGATCACGAACAGGACGAGGACGGACAGAGAGAAGAGGACAAGCGTCCAGAAAGCGCCGAGGAGCGGGTAGTCGTACGCGAGCACGGGGCTCTCCTTCAGTCGGTTGTGTGATCACCTCGAACGTACGGACCACGACCGGGACCGGCATCACCCGAACCGGGTGATCAACCATCACGCTTGTCCGCATTTGCAGATCGATCGGGCGTTTGTGCCGCAGCGATGAACGGCCGGTACCTGCCGATCGGTAGGGTCGGGCGATGGCATGGTCACCCGACCGCGACGCACTGCGCGGGCGCGTCGCGGTGGTCGCGGGGGCGACCCGAGGCGCCGGACGCGGCATCGCGGCCGCCTTGGGCGAGGCGGGCGCAACGGTCGTGTGCACCGGCCGCAGCTCGAGGACCGGATCGACCGCGGTCCGACTACGACCGGCCCGAGACGATCGAAGAGACCGCCGAGCTCGTCACCGACCTCGGCGGCACGGGGATCGCGGCGGTCGTCGACCATCTCGATCCCGACGCAGGTGGAGGGCCTGGCCGAGCAGCATCCGGCGACGAGCACGGCCACATCGACGTGCTCGTCAACGACATCTGGGGCGCCGAGTTGCTCAAGGGCGGCCCGACCGACTGGAACACGCCGATCTGGGAGCTCGATCTCGACGACGGCCTCCGCATCCTCCGCCTCGCCATCGACACCCACCTCATCACCTCCCATCACCTCCTCCCCCTGCTCGTCGACGAGCCGGGCGGTCTGCTCGTCGAGGTGACCGACGGCACCGCCGAGCACAACGCGTCGCGCTACCGGATCTCGGTGTTCTACGACCTGGCCAAGGTCGCGGTGAACCGGCTGGCGTTCTCCCAGGGGCACGAGCTCGAGCCCTTCGGCGCGACCGCGGTCGCCGATCACGCCGGGATGGCTCCGCTCGGAGATGATGCTCGACACCTTCGGCGTCTCCGAGGAGAACTGGCGCGAGCTCCGACATCGGCCCCGCCCGACTTCGCGCTCTCGGAGTCGCCGCGATACGTGGGTCGCGCCGTCGTCGCGCTGGCATCGGATCCCGACCGGGCGAGGTGGAACCAGCAGTCGGTCGACTCCGGTCAGCTCGCGCGCGAATACGGGTTCACCGACGTCGACGGCTCGCAGCCCGACATCTGGCGATTCATCGAGGAGGTCCGCGAGCCCGGGCTCGACGCCTCCCTCGACGACTACCGGTGATACCTCCCTCGCGTCAGCCGAGCGCCGGACGCCTGTGGCGCCTCGCCGAGGAGCTCGAGGAGATCGGCCTCCCGAAAGAGGGCAGCGAGCCCTTCCACGAGATGCTGCTGGAAGAGATCGACCAGGTGCTCCGGCCGACAGTCCACGAGGGGCGAATCGTGAGCAGCGGCACGATCCTCGAACCCGCAGCCGACCCGGACAGCTGGGCGACCGGAACGCAACTCGACATCGCGCGCGCGCCGGTGGTGCATCAGCCGCTCGCCGCGGCGCGCCGCTTCGCCGATGGACTTTCGAGCTGGCTCGTGCGCCGCACTGACGGCGACGACGAGTGGGCGGTGTTCGACCGGCCCGCCGGCTCCGAAAGGGATCTCGTGGTGCTGTCCGGTGCTTTCGATGCCACGATCGTCCAGCGCCATCCGTCGGGCTCGGTTCGAGTCGTCGGGAGCTTCGGCGTCCTCCGTTGGGCCGAGCTCGCCTGGCATTACGAGCCACCCGTCTCGACATGGATCGACAGCGTCACCGCTCCCCCGTTCGTCGGCGACCGGGACGTGCTCGCAGCGATGCTGGAGTTCGCCGTTCACGACCTCGGTTCGTGGGGCATCGGCTCACTCCTCGTCTACCGGCCCGGCCCGGACCCCGGTCCGGCCGTCGAGGAACGACTGCCGACGCCGCCGCCGCTGCGGATCCGCACGGTCTCGCACCTCGGTCCGCTGCGGCACGCTCTCGCCCAAGTGGACGGCGCGGCGGTCTTCGACGCCGACGGTGTGCTCCGACAACTCGGCGTGCGGCTGGTGCCGAGCCCGACCGCGGAGGACGCGGTGGAAGCGTTGGGGGGTACCCGCCATACCTCCGGGCGCCGCTACAGCTTCGACGACCCGTCCGCCACGGTCATTGCGGTGAGCGCGGACGGCCCCGTGACGGTGTTGCGCGACGGCGCCATCCTCGGCCGGTCACCCGACGGGCCGGCCGCGCCGTGAGCGACCTGCCGTCACGCGGTAGTTTGATGACGCGTCAATAAAACCTGGAGTGGTGGAGTGGCGACACCGCAGCGGCTCGACGAGCGGCAGAGACTCATGTGGAAGGCCTATCGAGACCTGTACCAGGAGCTGTCCACGGTGCTGGAAGACCAGCTGCTCCGCGACGCCGGCTTGTCGGGGTCCGAGTACGCGGTCCTGGTGGAGCTGTCGCACTCCCCCGATGGCGTGCTGCGGGCGCGTGAGCTCGGTTCGGAGCTCGGCTGGGACCGGAGCCGCCTGTCGCATCTCGTGGGAAGAATGGAGAAACGACGCCTCGTCGCCCGGGAGGAGTGCGAGGAAGATGCGCGGGGCTCGATGGTGCGGCTGACCGACGCCGGCAGGGCCACCGTCGACGGCGTCGCCCCCGAGCACTCGGAGGCCATCCGTCGCTACTTCTTCAATGCGTTGTCGAAGGACGAGCTCGAGACGTTCGCGACCGTGGTCGACCGGCTGCGCGTCAACCTCGCCCGCCAGGGAGCATCCGACCGATGAGCGCCGGGCCCGGGAGTGCGCTCGACGCGGTGCGTTCCGACTCGGTGCAGATCGCGCACTCCGCGGTGGTGCTGGGAACGGCGCGCCTCGGTGAAGGATCGCTGCTCGCCCAAGGTGCGGTCATCCGCTCCTCGGGCGCGGGTGTCGAAGTCGGGACCGGGTCGGCCGTGATCGAGAACTCCGTGGTCATCGGCACCTCGGAGATCCCGACCGTCATCGGCCGTCGCACGACGTTCGGGCACCGCTGCAAGGTGATCGGCGCAACTGTGGGCGACCTGTGCGAGATCGGAAACGCCTCGATCCTCATGCCCGGCGCCCGGGTCGGCGACCGAGTGTTCCTCGGCGAAGGCACCCTCGTCCCGGGGGGTACGACGCTGCCGAGCGACGTCGTCGCGGTCGGGCGGCCGGCGCGCGTCGTGCGATCCGCTTCCGCCGACGACATGCGTCGCCTCACCGGCCTCCGCGAGGGCGACCTCTCTCTCCCTCCGCCCACGGCAATCACGATCGAGAACCGACAGGAGGCCATTCCGATGGGCCAGCTGTACGCGTACCGCGACATCCTGCCGACCATCGCCGCGTCGGCGACCTTGTTCCCCACCGCCGAGATCACAGGCGACGTCGTCATCGGTGACCGCACGATCATCGGTGCCGGCGTGAAGATCATCGGCGACTCCCACGGCCCGGTGCGCATCGGCAACGACGTGCAGATCCTCGAGAACACCGTCTTGCACCTGCTGCCCGACAACGATCTCATCATCCACGACGGCGCGGTCGTCGGCCCCGGGGCGATGATCCACGGCTGTCGGATCGGCGCCGGATCCGTCATCGAACCGGGCGCGATCGTGTGTGACACCAGCGTCCTCGGCGCCGGCTGCGTCGTGCGCGCCGGAGCGGTCGTCAAGCAACGGTCGCAGTTCGCAGACGGCACGGACGTCGACGGCTTCCCGGCCGTCGACGTCGGGCGGATCCCGGAGCCGCCGCCGAAGCCGAGCTGGGCGCTGCGGCCGGACGATCTTCCCGTCCCCGCCGCGGGCGGGCCGGTCCAATGACGAACGTCCACGACGACCGTCCGCACCACCGCTTCGTATTCGGGAACGACGGCGCGATGGGCGAGCTCACGTACGAGGTCGACGGCGACCGCATGTTCCTGCTGCACACCGAGGTCGCCGACGCTCTCCAGGGTCAGGGCGTCGGCGGCCAGCTGGTCACGGCCGCCGTCTCGCGGGCGATCGACGACGGTCTCACGCTGGTGCCCTGGTGCCCGTACGCCCGACGGTGGCTGCGAAAGCACCCCGACGTCGCCGACACCGTCGCCGTGGACTGGGCGGACACCCCCGCCGCCGAACGCCGAGCGTTGACGACGCCGGCGAAGCCGGCCGGCCACACGGACAACCCCGAAGAGCTGGAGACCGAGGTCTACTACCTCCTGCGGTAGCAGCTCACGGACCGCCCTGGATCTCGTCGACCAGGCCCCACTCGAGCGCGGTCACGGCGTCGACGGGTGTACCGAGGAGCGCGAGGGACGCGGTGCGGTGGCGACCGACGCGGCGCGGGATGCTCGCGGTGCCGCCGGCGCCGGGAACGAGGCCCATCGAGATCTCCGGCAACATGAAGGTGGTCGACGGATCGGCGATCACGCGTCCGCCGAAGGCAGGCAGCTCGACGCCGGCGCCGACACACGCCCCGTGCACACGCGTGGTCACCTTCGGGCCGAGCTCGGCCAGCCACCAGCCCGCGCTCCGCGTGGCGCGGACGAAATGCCCCGTGACCGGATCGGGCGTCGGCCCCGAACTCGCTGAGGTCGCCGCCACTGCAGAACGTCGGGCCCGCGCCCTCGAGCCGGATCGACTCGATCGAGGGATCGGCGTGCACAACGGTCAACGCGTCGACGAGCGCGTCGCGCATGGAGACGTCATACGCATTGCGCACCTCCGGGCGGTGCAACTCGAGGACGACCTCGCTGCCCGTCCGCTCGATGCGCACCGGAGGCTCGTCAGCCTCACGATGCCGGCGGTCCGGTTGGCGCTCGAGCCAGCACCGGAACTCGTCTCCCGACTGGAGGAGGCCGTAGGTGAGCGACTCGGCCACGAGCGCATCGCGAAGGTCGAGGCGCTCGCCGAGCCGCAGCAGCTGAACCAACGCAACTGACGCCAAAGGCGAGGCCTCGATCGTGGTGCGGAGCTGGTCGATCAGGGCGTCGATACCCTCTGAACCCTCCGTCCACGGCCGCGGTGGATCTCTTCTTGCTGTGAGCAGCACGTCGAAGTCGTCGAGGCCCGACGGGGTCGCACCGGTGTCGTCCACCGCAACCGCAAGGCACGGCAACCGCCGTAGCAATGCCGCGCATCTCGCCGCCATCCCGGGGTCGGTGGTGCGCACGAACAGAGCCGGTACTCCGCTGAACGGACCGAGCTCCTCCGGTGCCAATCCCCCGCCGACGAGGTCGAGCGCGTCTGCGGCGTCGATCACGTCCATGGGTGGCACCGTAACGTGGCGAGCATGGCGGCCGAAGCGGACCATCCGGCCCTGGCGTGGGCGGCATCGGGCGGCATGTGGCTCACCGGCTGGCCCGACGAGGCTCCCGTCGCACCGGACGCGCCGGTGCTCGCACGCGTCGGCGCCACAGCTCGCAAGCTCGCCGAGCTCACCGCCGAGCTCGACACGCGCGTCGTCGTCGATCCGGCGGTGCTCCTCTTCGGTCGGGCCGCGCTCCTCGGGCTCGGGCGGAAGGGACGGACGTCGCCGGGTGGGTCGTGCCGTCTCCTGCGCGCGGTCGACGGTTGGGTCGCGGTGACTCTCGCACGCGACGACGACATCGACGCCGTGCCGGCCATCACCGGGATCCGTGAGTCGGACGATCCCTGGCGCGCGCTGGAGGCGTTCGCGGACACGACGACGGCCACCTCGGTCGCCGAACGTGCGCAGCTCGTCGGGGTGCCCGCGGCCGTGCTCGGTGCATCGGCCGTCAGCGAGGGCGGCGATCCGATCCGGGAGCTGCCGATCGGGTCGCCGGGCGACACCCGTGGCGCGGCACCCGTTGTCGTGGATCTCTCCTCCCTCTGGGCCGGACCCCTGTGCTCCCACCTGCTCGGGCAGGCGGGGGCGCACGTGATCAAGGTCGAGAGCGCGCAGCGACCCGACGGCGCCCGGAGCGGGAACCAGACCTTCTGGAAGTGGCTCCATGCGCACGACCGCGAGGCACGCGTGGTCGACCTCCGGAGCCAGGCCGGACGGGCGGAGCTGTCGACGATCGTCGAAAGGGCCGACGTGGTCATCGAGGCTTCGCGCCCCCGCGCGTTGCGCCAGCTCGGCCTCGTCGCCGAGGAGGTCGTGGCGGCGACGCCCGGCAAGGTCTGGGTGTCGATCACGGGGTACGGCCGGGACGACACGGCAGCGGAGCGGGTCGCGTTCGGTGACGACGCCGCGGTCGCAGGCGGGCTCGTCGCGTGGGATGCATCCGGCGCACCGGTGTTCTGCGGCGACGCGATCGCCGATCCCCTCACCGGGCTCTGCGCCGCGGCCGGCGTTGCCCGTGCGCTCGCACGCGGCGGCGGCGTGCTTCTCGACGTCGCGATGGCGGACGTCGGCGCGTGCTTCGCCGCGCCGTCGGGTTCGTTCCCCGCCTGCTGACGTGGCGCGCGCCGACGGCGGATGGGAGGTCCGGATCGACCGTGCACGCCAGCCAGTGCTCCCCCCGCGCGCGCCCGCGGTCGGCGTCACGTGAGCATGCTCGTCCGCAACGCGGAGGTGGCCGGTCGCCCGCGACCGGTAGACGTCCGCATCGACCAGGGCGCAGTGGTGGCGATCGGGTCTCCGTTGCCCGCGGAACACGCCGACCCCGTGCTCGACGCGCGGAATGGCGCGCTGCTCCCCGGCCTGCACGACCACCACGTCCACCTCCGGGCGTCGGCCGCCGCTGTGGCGTCCATCCCCGTCGGACCGCCGTCGGTGCGCAGCCTGGCGGACCTGCGCGTCGCACTGGCGTCCGCGCCCGAAGGCCCGCGAGGGTTGGATCCGAGCGGTCGGGTACCACGAGTCGGTGGCGGGGCCGCTCGATGCGTCGGTGCTCGACGAGGTCGAACCCATCCGCCCCGTCCGGGTCCAGCACCGCAGCGGCAAGCTCTGGATCCTGAACGGTGAGGCGCTCCTGCGTACCGGTGCCGCCCGGCACGACGCTCCCGGCATCGAGCGCGCACCCGGTGGCGCCCCGACGGGCCGCATCTGGAGGATGGACGCCTGGCTCGCAACCGTGACGCCGCGGGCGCCGCTCGACTTCGCGGCCGTCGGACGCCTCGCCGCGGCGCGGGGCGTCACCGGGTTCACCGACGCCGATCCGCGTCGCACACCGGGCGACGTCGAGGATCTGATCCGCGCCCTCTTCGACGGCCGTCTGCCGCAGCGCGTGCACGCGATGGCACCCGAAGGGGTGGACGTCTCCGGCCCCCGATTGACCCGCGGCCCGGTCAAGATCCTCCTCGACGATGACGACCTCCCCGGGTTGGCCGACCTCGAAGCGGGGATCGCGGAAGCGCACCGCGCGACACCGCAACGTCGCCGTCCATTGCGTCACGCGTACGCAGCTCGTCCTGACCGTTGCCGCGCTCGAGAGCGCCGGTGCGCGAGGCGGCGACCGCATCGAGCACGGCGCCGTGATCCCGCCCGAGCTCATCGGCGCGCTGCACGCGATGGACGTCACGATCGTGACCCAGCCGAACTTCGTCGCCGACCGCGGCGACGAGTACATCGCCGCCGTCGATCCCGCGGATATCGGCGACCTCTATCGCTGCCGGTCACTGATCGACGCCGGCGTCCCCGTCGCGTTCGGTACCGACGCACCGTACGGCGAGGCCGATCCCTGGCACACGATCACCGCCGCCGTCGAGCGCCGGACGCCGAGCGGAGCGCACCTCAACGCGGACGAAGCCATCGATCCACCGGCCGCCGTCCGCCACTTCCTCGGGCGTCGGCGACGCGCCGACCCGGCTTCGGCGTGTGGAAGTCGGCTGCGTCGCCGACTTGTGCCTGTTGAAGGTCCCGCTCGCCGAGGCGCTCGCGACCCCGTCCCCCGACCTCGTCGAAGCGACGATCGTCGGCGGCGAGCTCGTGTGGCCGGCGTGAGCGGCGCCGAGGCTCAATATCATGACGGGTCCGTGACGACATCCGACGCGAAACCTCGCCTCCCCCGTCTGGGGAATGCGGCGCTGAAGCGGCCGACGAGCGCCGACCAGGTGGCGGCGTACGTGCGGCAGCAGATCCTCGCCGGTGTGCTCAAGCCCGGGACCCATGTTCCGCAGGACGAGATCGCGACGGCGCTGAACGTGAGCCGGATCCCGGTACGCGAGGCGATCATCGCGCTCGAACGCGAGGGCTGGGTGACCCACCTCGTGCACCGAGGTGCGTTCGTCAACCGCGTCGACGAGGACCTGATCCGCGATCACTACGCGCTCTTCGGCCTGCTGTACGGCTATGCCGCCCGGAAGGTCGGCGCCGCGCCGGATGCGGCGTTGCTCGCAGAGCTCGCCGAGTTGGAGCGCGCATTGGCCGACTGCGATGACGCGGCCGAAGCCGAGTCGATTGCCATCGCCTTCCATGCGGCGATCGTCGCCGGTTCGAACACACCCCGCCTGAAGGTCCTGCTCCGCGCGATGTCGAGCATCTTCCCCGGCAACCTCTTCGAAGAGGTTCCCGGCACGCTCGACGACGAGCGGCGAGGGCAGGCCGCCATCGTTCGTGCCCTCCGCCGCGGCGATGGCGACCGGGCCGCGAACGAGTACGCGGAGACGATGGAGAGCATCGGCGCCCGGGTGACGAAGTTCTTCTACGAACGAGGCATCTTCGCCGCGACCGCCGCCGACGATTGAGCCTGGCCATTCCGCTCAGGCGTGATGACGGTCACCGGGTGCCGTTGTGGAACGCGTCGGCGATGTCCGCGCAGAGAGTCGACCGCGGCGTCGTACCCGCTCGGCACCGGCACGTAGGCCCGGAAGTCCGTGACGCCCGCTTCGACCAGTGGGCCCACGCGCTCCATCGTGGCGTCGAGATCGATGCTGCGGTCTTCCCGCCGCACGGCCGGAAGGGTGCCGGCGACCTGGATGGCATCGCCTTCGCCGCCGGCGGCTGCCACCGCCTCGCGCATGCGCGGGATGCTGGCAGCGAGATCGCCGGCGTCCTCACCCCAGGGGATCCAGCCGGAGCCGAAGCGCGCCAATCGCCGCGCCACGCGCTCGTTGACGCGGCCGCTCACCCAGATCGGCACGCCGCCGGGTTGCCGCGGCTTCGGCATCATGTGGATCGCCTCGAAAACGAGCCCGTCGAGATCGACCTTGGCGCGCGGCTCCCGCCAGAGCGTCTGACACACCTCGAGTGTGAGGTCGAGCTGTCGTCCTCGACTCCCGAAGTCGAGGCCCGCGGCCTCGTACTCCTCGCGTTGCCAGCCGATGCCGACACCGAGATCGAGCCGGCCGTCCGACAGCACGTCGAGCGTCGCCGCGGCCTTCGCGAGCACGACCGGGCGGCGCAGCGCCGCGATGAGAATGTTCGTGCCGAGCCGGACGCGCGACGTCACGCCGGCCAACACCGAGAGCGTCGTCATGGGCTCGAGCCAGTGACCGTCGGGGCCCGTCGGTTGCTTGCCGCCCTCGACGCCGCCGGTCTCGGGCCGGCCGTACGCGTCCAAGTCCTCGCCGAACACGACGTGGTCCGACACCACCACGCGGTCGACGCCCGCGGCGTCCGCCGCGCGCGCGGTGTCGAGGACCGGCTGCCACGTCCCGGGATCCTCGGGTGCGTACGTGCGCAGCATGATCGAGAGCTGTGGGCGTGGGGTCACGCGAAGCCCTCGGGCGTGCCGTCGAGGATCACCGCCTTGGTCTCGAGGAACGGCAGCAATCCCTCCTTGCCGCCTTCGCGACCGATGCCCGACTGCTTGAAGCCGCCGAATGCCATCCCGAAGTCGGTGCGGAACGCGTTGTGCCCGACGGTGCCGGACCGGAGCTCGCGCGCCACTGCGCGTGCACGCTCCACGTCGTTCGTGAACACCGACGCGTTCAGCCCGTAGATGGTGTCGTTGGCGACCCGCACCGCGTCGCGCTCGTCGTCGGCGGCGATCACGCTGAGCACGGGACCGAAGATCTCTTCGCGACCGATCGTCGAGCCGTTGTCGACGTTGCCGAAGACGGTCGGCTCCACGTAATACCCGCGGTCGAGGTCCTCGGGGCGTCCACCACCGGCCGCGAGCATTGCGCCGTCGGACACGCCCTTGGCGATGTAGCCCTCGACGCGATCGCGCTGTCGTTCGGAGACCAGCGGGCCGAGCTGCGTCTGCTCGTCGAACGGATCGCCCACCCGCGTCTGCGAGAACCTCGAGGCCAGCGCCTCGACCAGATCGTCGTGGCGGCTCTTCGTCACGACGATCCGTGTCAGCGACGAGCACACCTGCCCGTTGAGCGCGCACTCGGCGCGAGCGATCGTCTTGGCCGCCGTGTCGAGGTCGACGTCGTCGAGGATCACGGCCGCCGACTTCCCGCCGAGCTCGAGCGTGCACCGTGCGATGCGCTCGCCGCACAACGACGCGATGCGCCGCCCGGCGGCGGTCGATCCGGTGAAGGTGATCTTGTCGACGCCGGGGTCACGAACGAGCAGCTCCGACACCTCGCGGTCGGCGGTGACGACGTTGAGGACGCCGGGTGGGAGCCCGATCTCCTCGGCGACCTCCGCGAACACGTAGCCCTCGCCCGGCGCCTCCGGTGCCGACTTGAGCACCACGGTGCAACCGGCGAGGAGCGCCGGCGCGATCTTGTGGCAGATCAGCGCCACCGGAGCGTTCCAGGGGATGATCGCCCCCACGACCCCGACCGGCTCCCGCACGAGCAGCCCGAACTCCCCGCCGGCCGTCGGCGGGCACTCCTCCTCCCAGGGGAACGTGTCGGCGAGGGCGGCGTACTGCGCCATCGCACCGGAGCCGATCCGCCCCGCGTACTGCGCGTTCTTGTAGATGGTGCCGGTCTCGCGTGGCCACAGCTGCCCGAGCACGTCGCCGCGTTCCTGGATCCCGGCCGCGAAGGCGCGCAGCACCTCGGCCCGCTCCGCATGCGTCGACCGGGGCCACGGGCCCTCGTCGAAGGCCCGCCGGGCGGCGCCGATGGCGCGTGACACGTCGTCGGGGCCCGCGGCCGCGACGCGGTAGTACAGCTCTTCGGTCCCGGAGTCGATCACGTCGATCGTCGCATCGGACGACGGCTCGACCCATGCGCCGTCGATGAAGAGGCGATCGGCATGACGCACCGGTGCAGTCGTGTCTCGGACGGTGGTCATCTCAACTCTCCTTGGTGCTGAGGCGGATCGGCAGGTGCTTGAGGCTGCCGTTGGTGATCGAGCTCAGGCGCTCGATGGTCCCTGACACTTCGAACGACTCCAGCCGTGCGAGTAGGTGGCGGAAGATCGTCTCGAGCTCGACTCGAGCGACGTGCGCGCCCATGCAGAAGTGCTCGCCGAAGCCGAACGCGAGATGTGGGTTCGGGCGGCGATCGACGCGGAACGCGAACGGGTCCTCGAACACGTCCTCGTCGCGGTTCGCCGACGCGAAGTACAGGGCGACCATCTCGCCGGCGCGGATCGTGGTCCCGCGCACCTCGCAGTCCTCGGTGGCGGTGCGCGTGAAGTGGCTGATCGGGCTGGTCCAGCGCAGGATCTCCTCCACCGCGTCGGGCATCAGCTCCGGGTGGCCGCGCAGCTTCTCCCACTCGTCGCGGTGCTCGCTGAAGGCGAGCAGGCCCCCGCTGATCGCATTGCGCGTGGTCTCGTTCCCCGCCTCCACCAGGAGCTCGCAGTAGGAGACGAGCTGCTCCTCGTCGAGCGCCTTCCCCTCGATCTCGCCCCGGATCAGCTCGCTCACCAGGTCGTCCCGGGGGTCGCGCGCGGCGCTCGTCGATGAGGGTCTGGAAGTAGGCGTGCAGCTCGCCGCGGGCGCGCTTGGCCGTCTGGCCCGGGGACTCGCCCGGCCGGCGGTACTCGGGGTCCTCCTTGCCGATCACCTCGTTGGTCCAGCGGAACAGCAGCCCCCAGTCGTCGCTCGGCACGCCGAGGACCCAGGCGATCACGGCCAGCGGGAACGGCGCCGCGATGCGCTCGACGAAGTCGAGCTCGCCCGAGGCGCCCGCGGGCGCCGCCTCGCCGAGGATCTCGACCGCGATCCGGTCGATGTCGGCGCCGGTCTCACGAACCGCACGCGGAGTGAAGCGCTTGTTCGCCACCCGGCGCACGAGACCGTGCTTCGGGCGGATCGAGCATCACGACCATCTCCGACGGCGGGAACACCGACACCGGCGGGGCGCAGCGTGATCCCCTGCGCGCTGGAGAAGCGCTGCGGGTCCCTCGCGATCTGCAGGACGTCGGCGTGCTTCGTGATCGCCCAGAACGGCTCGAGGCCCTCCGGCGCGACGTACGCCACCGGTGCCTCCGCTCGCAGTCGCGTCCAGACGTCGTGCGGGTAGCCGTCGCGCGCGTAGCGCTCGGGGTCGACGAGGTCGAGCGGATCGACGTCGGCGGTCATCGACACGATATCACCTCACGACCGAAGGCTCGCGAGGGAGGCCGAGCAGGCGCTCACCGATGACGTTGCGCTGGATCTCGTTCGTCCCGCCCATGATCGAGTTGGCACGCGTCGCCAGCAGCTCGCGCACCCACCGTCCCCGGTCGATCGCATGCTCGTCGCCGGCCACGAGGAGCGCGTCGGGGCCGAGCACCGCCACCGCCGTCTCGTGCAACCGCTGGCTCATGCCCGCCCAGAACAGCTTCACGAGGCTCGACTCCGAGCCGATCTCCTCGCCTCGCGCGAGCCGCCCGAGCGTGCGCTCGTTGTGCAGGCGGAAGATCTCGACCTCGATCCGCGCCTGCGCCAGACGCTGGCGCACGTGCGGGTCGGCGAGGCGGCCGGCGCGTGCGCACGCCTTCACGAGCAGGTCGAACGCCACCTCCTGCAGCACCTGCTCCTTCCACACGAACGAGGCGCCGCGCTCGTTGGCGAGCGTCGTGTTGGCGACGCGCCAGC
This sequence comes from uncultured Actinomycetes bacterium, assembly GCA_963747195.1. Lineage (GTDB taxonomy): Bacteria > Actinomycetota > Acidimicrobiia > IMCC26256 > JACDBD01 > JALZAA01. Next base: position 459,291 of record CAVVDV010000002.1, on the reverse strand, counting down.
CCTCGTTCTCGGGCCCGATCAGGTTGTCGACCGGGACCTCGACGCGGTCGAGGAAGACCTCGTTGAACTCGCTGTCACCCGTGATCTGGCGCAGCGGGCGCACCTCCACGCCCTTCGCCGCCATCGGGATCGCGAGCATCGAGATGCCTGTGTGCCGCGGCGCGTCCGGGTCGGTCCGCACCAGCCCGATACCCCAGTCGGCGAAACGCGCGTACGACGACCACACCTTCTGACCGGTCACCACGTAGACGCCGCCGCGCTTCTCCGCGCGCGTCGAGAGCGCGGCGAGATCGCTCCCCGCGTCGGGCTCGCTGAACAGCTGGCACCAGACGTCGTCGCCGGAGAGGATCCTGCGCATCCACTGCCGGCGCTGCGTCTCGGTGCCGTGCGCCATCAACGTCGGCCCCACCAAGCTCACGCCGGCGCGCCCGAGGATCTGCGGCGCCTGCACCCGGGCGAGCTCCTCGTTGTAGGCGGCGACCTGCGTCAGCGACGCGCCCCGCCCCCCGTACTCGACGGGCCAATGGATGCCGATCCATCGCCCGGCAGCGAGCGCCCGCTGCCACTCCCGCAGCGCGTCGGCGTCCTCGACCGTCGCCGCGACCTCGACGTCGGGCGGAGGGTGCGCCTGCAGCCAGGAATGCAGCTCGTCGCGGAACTCGGCGAGAGAGGTCATGCGATCGCGCGTCAGTCGGCGGGCGTGAACTCGAGGTGGAGCTGCTCCAGGCCGCGGAGCAGGTAGATGGGCGAGTACTCGTAGCGGCGCGCCCCGGCGGGGCCGTGCACTGCCTCGGAGATCCTGATGTCGGTCGTGCGGTCGAGGAAGCGCTCGACCGTGACGCGGGCTTCGGCTCGGGCAAGGGGCGCGCCGGCGCAGGTATGGATCCCGAACCCGAACCCGAGGTGGTGGCGCCCGTTCGGCCGGTCGAGGCGGAGCTCGTCGGGGTCGTCGAACTGGCGCGGATCGCGGTTGGCGGCCCCGTTGAGCAACATCACGGTGGTGCCGGCGGGGAGGTCGACGCCCCCGACCGTCGTGGGGACGCGTGCCAAGCGGAACTGCGCGTGGAGCGGGGTCTCGAGCCGGAGCGACTCCTCGACGAAGGCCGGGATGCGGTCGCGCTCGTCGCGGAGCTGCTGCTGGAGCTCGGGGCGATCGCCGAGGAGCCGGAACATCGTCCCGAGGAGGCGGGCGGTGGTCTCCTGGCCGGCGGCGAAGAGGTTGGCGGCGATGAGCATGACGTCGTCGACCTCCGGCAGGGAGCCGTCGGGGAGCGGTGCCGTGGCCAGGCTCGTCATGACGTCGGCGCGCGGCTCGCGCCGGCGCTCCTCGATGTACTTCGTGAACCGCTGGTAGAGGAACTCCAGGGGCTTGTGGGCCACCGGCCCGCCGGCGTTCGTGGGGCGCCGGTCGCCCTGCAGCTCTTCGCAGAGCTCCTCGTGGTCCTCTTCGGGAACGCCGAGCAGGTCCGCGATGACCAGCAGGGTGAAGGGGTTGGCGTACTCGTGGATGAACTCGCACTCGCCCCGGACGATGAACTCGTCGATCTGCCGATCGGCGAGGCGCCACATGAACTCCTCGTTCTCCTTGAGGCGCTTCGGCGTGATCAGCCGCATCAACAGCCCCCGGTGCGCGGTGTGCCTCGGCGGGTCGAACGAGGGCAGCTGGTCACTGAACGGCAGGCGGTCGCGGTACTGCTCGATGACGTCGCTGATGTCGTCGCCCTCGAGCGGGACCGGCCACTCGGCGAACGGTCCGGCGACCGTGTTGCAGCTCGAGAACGTCGCCGCGTCGTTGTACACCGCCATCGCTTCCTGGAAGCCCGTGATCATGTACACACCGCGGTGCGGCTCGCGCCACACCGGACCCTGTTCCCGGACATAGGCGAAGTACGGGTAGGGGTCCTGGTAGAGCGGCTTGGCGCGGAGGAAGTCGACGTCGGCGAAGTTGGAGCTGCTCACAGATCCTCCAATCCGAAGGTCAGCGGCCGAGAAGTCCCCGCTCGATCATGTGCGCCGCGGCCTCGACCTCGTCCACGCTTCGTCGTCGTACGCCGAACACTCCGAAGAGCGCCACCATGACGACGGCCTCCATGTCGACGTCGCCGAAGCCGCGCGGTCGTAGGTAGCGCGACATCCGCCGGCGGCCCCAGTCGAGTGGCGGAGCCGACTCGGTCCTGAGGGCGGGGTCCTGGAGCACGGCATCGATCCAGACCCGCAGCATCGCCGCCTCGGTGGCGTGAGCGGCGTGGTACCGGCGAAGCCACCGGCGGAGGACTCCCTTCGCCGACGCGTCCTGCGCGAGGACGTCGGGGATCTCCATCAGTGTCGTGCCCAGGGTGCGCATCGCACGCGCCGTGAGGATCCGCGCGATCTCATCCTTGTTGCGGAAGTACCGGTAGAAGGTTCCGTGGGAGACGCCGGCGGCCTCGACGAGATCGTCGACGCGGGTGTTGTGGTAGCCGCGGTTGATGAAGACATCGCGCCCCGATGCCAGGAGCGCGGCGAGCGCGCCGTTCGCCGAAGCATTCGGTTCGTGGGTCGCCTCGTCCTGCTGGAGCCACTCGAGCATCGCGGGGTTGAACTCGAGGGCAGGCGGTGGCGAACCGTTCGGCGGGTGCACGTTCACGTCGGCGCGCAGGCCGAACAACGTGCGGTGCAGGACATCGGTGATAGCGGCCTCGACGCGTTCGCTTGGATACGCGGCCGGCACGATGCTGCGCAGAATGCCCGTGACGTCGAGCGTGTGAATCAAGCACTCCAAGAGCAGCCTGATCACCGGGTCGAGCTGACGCGGCGGCAACGTCGTCGTCGCCAACCGCGAGTGGATCCGCGCGATGTTCTGCGCGCCGGTGCGGGCTGCCATGGCCGCCAGGACGTCGTCGCTCTCCAAGGCGTGGAACACCGGTTCGTAGCGCGCGTAGATCTCGACGTAGCGGCCGACCCATGCCCGCATCGCCTCCCGACCCTCGAGCTCGGGTGTGAGCGGGTCCAGCATCTCGGTCGACGCGGTCACCTGGCGGGAGACTTGCTCGGCGAGATGCCGGAAGACGTCCTCCTTGCTGGCGAAGTACTGGTAGAAGGAGACCCGCGAACAGGGAGCAAGCTTCGTGATCCGCTCGATGCTGCTGCCGTGGTACCCGTCCTCGCCGAAGGCCTGCAGCGCCGCGTCGAGAATGCGCTGCTGCGTCCGCTGGCCCCGGGCCCCGACCTCCGGATTGTCCGAGAACGGAGCCCGGCGAACCACCGCGACGGCACCGTCGGGGTGCCGATCCCGCTGGTCGTCCGCCATCTGGGCTCCTTGCTCCGGGTCGCCACGTGGCCGGGTGGGTGAGATGACACTACCGTTAGTAGGCCACCGAGAGGTCATGACGAGACCGAACGCTCTTGTACCGCTCGGTCCAGGGTGCGATGACGCGAACGTTAGTTTAAGCTCAGCCGCTGATCGCGCGACGAGGGGGCCTGACGATGGAGTATCGACCGTTCGGACGGACCGAGCTCCAGGTCTCCGCGATCGGCTTCGGCTGCTGGGAGGTCGGCGGCGGCTACGGCAAGGTCGAGGAGGCGGAGTTCGCGCGACGCGGTCGGGCGGGCCCTCGATCTCGGCATCAACTGCTTCGACACCGCCGAGGGGTACGGCATGGGCGCCTCCGAGCGCGCCCTCGGACAGGCGCTCGGCCGGCGTCGCGACGAGGCGATCGTCGTCACCAAGTTCGGGATGAACTACCGGGACATGCCGAACCTTCGCGACAGCAGCCGCGAGCGCGTCATGACCTCGATCGACAAGAGCCTCAAGAACCTCGGCACCGACTGGGTCGACGTGTACCTGGTGCACTGGCCGGACCGCGAGACCCCGTTCGAGGAGACGATGGGCGCTCTCGAGGACGTCGTCCGTGACGGCAAGGCCCGTTTCGCCGGCGTCTCGAACTTCAAGCGGGAGGAGATCGAGGCCTGCATGCGCGTGCGGCGCGTCGACGTCGCCCAGTACGGCTGGAACATGTTCGACCGGCGCATGCAGCGCGAGATCTTCCCGTACTGCCAGGAGAACGGCATCGGCATCATGGCGTACGGATCGCTCGCGTTCGGTCTGCTGACGGGCACCTTCACCGAGGACATGGACTTCGGCTCCGAGGACTGGCGCGCCCGCGCAGGGCAAGATGGGCTCGATCAGGCTCTTCGACTCGATCTTCGGACCCGAGTCGTTCCCGCGCAACGTCCGGGCGGTGGAGGAGCTGAAGGGCATCGCCGCGCGATACGACCGGAGCCTCCCGCAGATCGCGCTCCGCTGGGCGATCTCGCACCCGGCCGTCAGCACGGCGCTCGTCGGCTGCCGCACGGTCGCCGAGGTGGAAGACAACGTCGGCGCGATCGGTTGGTCGATCGCCGACGCCGACCTCGCCGAGATCGACGCGATCTTCGAGCGTCACGACGTGAACACGGTCCCGGACTACTGGATCGAGGACGACTGAGCTCGGTCGAGAGGAATCGAGGAATGGGTCAGGAGCTCACGGGAAAGGTTGCCATCGTCACGGGCGGCGCCGGCGGCCTCGGGCGCGGGACCGTCGAGCTCTTCGTCGAGGAAGGCGCCCGCGTCGTCGTCGCGGACGTCGATGCCGAACGCGGCGAGGACCTGGCCGCTGATCTCGGCGAGGCAGCCGCGTTCAAGCGGACGGACGTCGCCGATGCGGACGAGGTCCAGGAGGCCGTCGACTTCGCCGTGGAGCGGTTCGGCGGGCTGCACGTCATGTTCAACAACGCCGGGATCTCGGGCCCACACCGCCGGTTCCTCGACGACGAGTGGACCGACTTCGAGGCTCAGATGCGCGTGAACCTCTTCGGCGTCATGGTGGGCTGCCAACGCGCCGCCCGTCACATGGCGGAGAACGGCGGCGGTTCGATCGTCAACACGACCTCGATCGGCGGGATCAACGCCGGCGGCGGGCTGATGACCTACCGCGCCACGAAGGCCGCGGTCGTCCACGTGACCAGGTGCATCGCCATCGACCTCGCCGAACACGGGATCCGCGTGAACTGCGTGGCGCCCGCTCACATCCCGACCAACATCAACACCTCCTTCGACCAGACGGAGATCGTGCGTCGGATGCAACCGCTGCAACGCATGGGTTCCCCGCGGGACGTGGCCAATGCCGCGCTGTACCTGGCGAGCGACCGGTCGGCGCAGGTCACCGGGCATCGTCCTGCCGGTGGACGGCGGGACGACTGCCGGACCGCCCATGATCGACGTCAAGGAAGTCGTCGCCGCGCGCGCCGATCGCGAAACGGCGGTAGGGGCCCATATGGATCCTGCGACCAGCGTCTACTCCTGCGACGACCACCTGGACCTGTACGCGGTCCCGCCCGACGTGTGGCAGTCGCGGCTGCCGCGGGACCAGGCGGAGCGCGGTCCCCACGTCGTCGACACGGGACGGACGATCCGTCTGGGTGTGCGAAGACCGCGTGATGAGCCGCAGCGGCATCTCGACGAAGAGCGAGGTCGCGAAGAAGCTGAGCGCGATCGGACGCGCCGGCATCGAGGACGACGGCTTCCGTGCCGGCACTCCCAAGCTGCGGCTCGAGGACATGGACCGCGACGGCCTGTGGGTCTCGGTGATCTACGGACCGCTCTCGCTCGGCTTTCCGATCGCCGACCCCGAGCTGCAGAGCGCCTGTTACGCGGCGTGGAACGACTGGGCCGTCGAGGAGTTCAACGCCGCCGATCCCGATCGGCTGTGCGTCCTCGCGTTCCTGCCCGGCCACTCGCCCGAGGCCGCGGCCGCGGAGCTGGAGCGATGTGCGGCGCGCGGACATCGCGGTGCGATCATCGGCGCGTTCGACATCGACCTCGGCGACGCCGCCTGGGACCGGCTGTGGGCCGCCGGAGAGCACACCGGCCTCCCGATCAGCTTCCACATCAAAGGTGGCACCTCGTCGAAGCTCAGCTACCAGATGGGCAAGTGGCAGTCGGCTGCATACGCCAGCGTCCTGCCGCTCCAGCTCGACGAGCCACTGGCGACGATGGTGTTCTCCGGAGCGCTCGAGCGGCACCCCGGCCTCGAGCTGGTGCTGGCCGAGTCGGGCGTGGGCTGGCTGCCGTACTTCCTGGCGCGCATGGACCTCGAGTGGGAGAGCTTGCGCGACAAGCTCGACTACGCGACCGACACCAGGCCGAGCGAGCTGTTCCGGCGCCAGGTGCTCGCCACCTTCGAGGAGGACGCGCTGGGCGCGACGCTCATCCCGCTCCTCGGCGCCGACTCGTGCATGTGGGCGTCGGACTACCCGCACACCGACAGCACGTTCCCCAACTCGCAGCAGGCGATCGACGAGACACTCGGTACGCTGCCGGCGGCGGACCGCCGCAAGATCACCGCGACCAACTGCGCACGGTTGTACGGCTTCGCGCATGAGTCCTGACAAAACCGGAAGCATCTACGGCTTCGACCATGTCTCGCTTCCCATGCGCGACACCGACGCCATGGTCGCGTTCTACCGATCGCTCGGATTGGACGTCGCCGAGCATCCCCACGTGGTGTCGGTCTACGTCGGGCACCAGATGATCAACCTTCATCGTCCCTCGATTTGGCAGCGCGAAGACTTCACGCTGCGAGCACCGGCCGCGACGCCGCCGTGCGGCGATCTCTGCTTCGTGTGGGACGGGTCGCCCGAATCGCTCGACGAGCTGCTCGACGCGGCCGGTGCCACCGTCATCGAGGGCCCCGTGGCACGACAGGGCGGCCGCCGTACCGACGCGTCGAGCGTGTACGTACGCGACCCGGACGGCAACCTCCTGGAGTTCATGATCTACGAGGAGGACGGTCGAGATGCCGGCTGACATCGTCATCCGCGGCGGAACCGTCTTCGACGGGAGCGGCGCGCCCGGCCGCGCGGCCGACGTCGCCGTCGAGGGCGGCGTGATCCGCGAGATCGGTCCGAACCTGCGCGGCGAGCGCGAGCTGGACGCCTCGGGCTGCGCCGTCACGCCGGGCTTCATCGACATCCACACCCACTACGACGCGCAGGTCTTCTGGGATCCGGCGCTCCGGCCGTCGTCGTACCACGGCGTCACCACCGTCGTCGCCGGCAACTGTGGCTTCACGATCGCGCCCACCCGCCCGGAACACCACGACGTGATCGTGCACACGCTCGAGAACGTCGAGGACATGGATCCCGCGACGCTCGCCGCCGGGATCTCGTGGGACTTCGAGACGTTCCCCGAGTACCTGGAGTCGGTCCGCCGGCGCGGGACGGCGCTCAACTTCACGGCGTACATCGGGCACTCCGCATTGCGGCTCTACGTGATGGGCGACGCGGCCTACGAGCGCGCCGCGACCGCCGAAGAGATCGAGCGCATGTGCCGGCTCGTGCGCGAGGCGATCGACGCGGGCGCGGCCGGGTTCTCGACCAGCTTCTCGTACGCGCACCGCGGCGTCGACGGCAAGCCGGTCCCGAGCCGCTTCGCCGAGGACGACGAGGTCGAGGCGCTGTTCCTCGCCGCGGGCGAGGCGGGCAAGGGCGTGGTGCTCATCACGCCGGGCAAGCAGTGCAGCTACGCCGACGTCTACGAGTGGCAGCCGCGCGTCGGGCGGCCGTTCACCTACCCGCTGTTCGCGCGCTCCGGGCGGCAGGCACCTGGAGCCGGTCGGGCTCCACGAGCAGGGCCTGGCGCGCGGCGCGCAGGTCTGGCCGCAGGTCACGCCGCGGCCGCTCACGATGCAGTTCACGCTGGCCGACCCGTACAGCCTCAACACCGGCGCGGTGTTCGGCGAGCTGCTGCAAGGTCGGCCGACGCGGTGCGCCTCGCCGCGTACCGCGATCCGGCGTGGCGGGCGCTGGCGGCGGCGGACCTCGAGAACTCACCGATGAAGCCGCGCTGGGAGACCTTCGAGGTCTCCGAGTCGGCAGCAGTTCCCCGAGCTGCAGGGCCGGCGCGTCAGCGACCTCGCGCGCGAGCGCGGCTGCAGCCCCCTCGACGTGATGTGCGAGCTGGCGGTCGCCGAGGACCTCAAGACGCGCTTCCGCGCGTACATCGCCAACGACGACGTCGAGGCGGTCGGGCGACCTGCTCACGCACGAGCACGTGGCGCTCGGCCTCTCCGACGCCGGCGCCCACGTCGACCAGCTGTGCGACGCACCGCTGCCCACCGACCTGCTCGGCACCTGGGTGCGCGAGCGGCAGCTCATGCCGCTCGAGCACGCGGTGCGCAAGCTGACCGGCGAGCCCGCCGACATGTTCGGCTTCGCGCGCCGCGGCTACCTCCGCGAGGGCTACTGGGCCGACGTGTGCGTGTTCGACCCGCAGACCGTGGGCCCGGGCCCGACGCGGCGCGTGCGCGACTTCCCGGCGGACGCGCGAACGCCTGACGGCCGAGGAGCCGACCGGCGTGCGGCACGTGCTGGTCAACGGGACGCCGATCCGCCGCGACGGGTCGCAGCTCGACGTGCTCGACGACGCGGCCCGGCATGCGGCCCGAGATCGCCTGAGCACCGGCGAGGAGGTCGGAGATGACCACGACGACGGGCGAGCGACGTCTACTACGACCCCTACGACGTCGAGATCGACGCCGATCCCGTATCCGGTGTTCCGGCGGCTCCGGGAAGAGGCGCCGCTGTACCACAACGACAAGTACGACTTCTACGCGCTCAGCCGGTTCGACGACGTCGAGCGCGGCCTCGTCGACCGCGAGACCTACATCTCGGGACGAGGCGCGATCCTCGAGCTGATCAAGGCGGACATCGAGATGCCGCCGGGCGTCATCATCTTCGAGGACCCGCCGATCCACACCATGCACCGCGGCCTGCTGTCGCGGGTGTTCACCCCGAAGAAGATGAACGCGCTGGAGCCGAAGATCCGCGAGTTCTGCGCCCGGAGCCTCGATCCCGCTGGTCGGCGCCGGACGGCTTCGACTTCGTCCGCGACCTCGGTGCCCAGATGCCGATGCGGGTGATCGGCATGCTGCTCGGCATCCCCGAGCAGGACCAGGAGGCGATCCGCGACCGGGCCGACGCCGACCTGCGGACCGAAGCCGGGGCAGCCGATGAAGTACTCGCAGGACCGGTTCGTGACCGGCGAGGCCTTCGCCGAGTACATCGACTGGCGGGCCGAGCACCCCTCCGACGACCTGATGACCGAGCTGCTGCACGCCGAGTTCGAGGACGAGACCGGCACGACCCGTCGGCTCACCCGCGACGAGGTGCTCACCTACGTCAACGTCGTCGCCGGGGCCGGCAACGAGACGACGACCCGGCTGATCGGCTGGACCGGCAAGGTGCTCGCCGACCACCCCGACCAGCGCCGGGAGCTCGTCGAGGACCGGTCGCTGATCCCGAACGCGATCGAGGAGCTCCTCCGCTACGAGCCGCCGGCGCCCGCACGTCGCCCGGTACGTCACCCGCGACGTCGAGCACTACGGCCAGACGGTGCCGGAGGGCAGCGTCATGGTGTTCCTCGTCGGCGCGGCCAACCGCGACGACCGCCGCTTCCCCGACGGCGACCGCTTCGACATCCACCGCGACGTCGGCCAGCACCTCACCTTCGGCTACGGCATCCACTTCTGCCTCGGCGCCGCGCTGGCCCGCCTCGAAGGGCGCGATCGCGCTCGACGAGGTGCTGCAGCGGTTCCCGGAGTGGGAGGTCGACCGCGACAACGCCCGGCTGTCACCGACCTCCACCGTCCGGGGGTGGGAGACGCTGCCGGTCGTCGATCGCCGTGATCGAACGCTTCGAGATCCGCGTCGACGACTCGGTACTCGACGACCTGCGCACCCGCCTGGCGCAGACCCGCTTCCCGGACCAGATCGACGGCACCGGCTGGGAGTACGGGATCCCGGTCGACTACCTGCGCGAGCTGGTCGAGTACTGGCGCGACACGTACGACTGGCGGGCGCAGGAAGCGCGGCTCAACGAGCTCGCGCACTTCCGCACCGCGATCGACGGCCAGTCGATCCACTTCATCCACGCCGCGCTCGCCTCACGCGGACGCCCTCCCGCTGCTCCTCACGCACGGCTGGCCGGGCTCGGTCGTGGAGTTCCTCGACGTCATCCCGCGGCTGACGGACCCGGAGGCGCACGGTGGCAGGCGCCGCCGACGCGTTCCACGTGGTCGCGCCGTCACTGCCGGGCTACGGCTTCTCGGAGCCGACCCGCACGCGCGGGCTGGGACGTCGTGGCGCATCGCGAGGGCGTTCGTCGAGTTGATGCGTCGCCTCGGCTACGACGCGCTACGGCGCGCAGGGCGGCGACTGGGGCGCCCAGGTCGCGACGCGGATCGGCGCCGCTCGATCCCGGAGCACTGCGCGGCCATCCACCTCAACATGCCGATCGCCGAGCCGTCCCGAGGACGCCGGTCCCGCTCACCGACAGCGAGCAAGGCGGATCTCGCGGTCATGCAGCAGTTCCGGCGCGAGGAGTCCGGCTACGCGCAGGAGCAGGGGACCAAGCCGCAGACGCTCGGCGTCGCGCTCAACGACTCGCCGGCCGGGCTGCTCGCCTGGATCGTGGAGAAGTTCCGCGCCTGGAGCGACTGCGACGGCCACCCCGAGAACGCCTTCACCCGCGACCAGTTGATCACGAACGTGATGACGTACTGGGTGACACAGACCGATCACCTCGTCGACGCGGCTGTACTGGGAGCACCACGCACGTCGGCGCCGGAGCAGGGCGACGCCGGAGTTCGTCGGAGTTCCCGACCGGCGTCGCGCGCTACCCGAAGGAGCCGCTCCGCTTCCCGCGCTCGTGGGTCGAGCGCCGGTACAACGTGACGCACTGGGCCGACATGCCGCGCGGCGGCCACTTCGCCGCGATGGAGCAGCCCGAGCTGTTCGTCGACGACCTGCGGAGCTTCTTCCGAACGGTCAGGTGATGCCGTCTCGCATCGAGGCGGCGGCGCGCTCGACGGCGCGCACGATGCCCTGGTAGCCGGTGCACCGGCAGAGGTTCCCGGAGAGCGCTTCGAGAACCTCGTCGCGCGTCGGGTCGGGGTGCTCGGCGAGGAATGCGTGCACCGAGACGACGAACCCGGGTGTGCAGAATCCGCACTGCAGCCCGTGCTCGTCGCGAAAGGCTTGCTGCACGGGGCCGAGCTCGCCGTCGGACGCCGAGCCCCTCGACCGTCGTGACGTCGGCTCCCTCGGCTTGCACCGCGAACATCAGGCACGACCGCACCGCGACGCCGTCGACGAGCACCGTGCACGCGCCGCATACGCCGTGCTCGCAGCCGAGGTGCGTACCCGTGAGCCCGCAGTCCTCGCGCAGGCAGTCGGCGAGCGTCTTGCGCGCCTCGACGAACGCACGGTAGGGCACGCCGTTCGCGACGAACGAGACCGGCAACTCGTTCACGAGGCCGCCCTTGCCAGCGCGGCGGCGAGACCGCGTGCCACGACGTGCGCCCCGACCGCGCGCCGGTACTCCCTCGACGCGTGGATGTCGGTCGGCGGGTCGACGTCCTCGATCGCGAGCCGGCCGATCTCGGTGAGGTCCTCGGCGGACGGCGCCCGACCGACGATCGCGTCCTCGGCCGCGCTCGCACGCAACGGCGATGCTGCCGAGCCCGAGGAGCGCGATGCCGGCGCGCACCACCCGGCCGTCCGCGTCCAGCTCGACGCCGCACGCGACGCCCGCGAGCGCGAAATCGCCGTAGCGGCGCGCGACTTCGTCGACCGCGAAGCCGGAGCGACCCGGCCACACCGGGAATCGCACCCGCGTCAGCAGCTCCTCCGGCGCCAGCGTCGTCTCCCACGTCCCGGCGAAGAGCTCCGATGCGGCGACAGTCCGCGTGCCGGCGGTCGACGCGACGTCGAGCTCGGCATCCAGCGCCAGGGCGACCGTCGGCAGCTCGCCCGCGGGGTCGGCGTGCGCGATCGAGCCGCCCACCGTGCCGCGGTTACGGATCTGGAAGTGCCCGATGAGCGGCGCCGCGAGGCCGAGCAGCGGGACGGCAGCCGCGGCATCGCTGCGCTCGAGCTCGGCCTGGCGCGTCATCGCCCCGACCGCGACCGTGCCGTCGGCCCGCTCGATGCCGGCGAGCGCCGGCACCCGGTTGAGGTCCACGACGTGCTCGAAGCGCGCGAGCCGCAGCGCCAGCATCGGGACGAGGCTCTGCCCTCCGGCGAGTGGCTTCGCCTCGTCGCCGTGCTCGGCGAGCAGACCGACCACGTCGTCGATCGACTCGGGCGCGTGGTACTCGAAGGCCGCCGGCTTCACGGCGCCGGAAGCCTCGTCGCGCCCACGACCACGATTCGCACGTTCGGCGACCTCCTCCGGGTGGTGACACGGATGTTAGATAGTGTCAGACCCTTGACGCGGCCTGCGCAGGAAGCACCCGACGGCGGGACGGGAGGGCGGCGGTGACGACGCCGACGGCACCGATGTCGCCGTCAGTGCCCTCCGGCGCCGGGCGCTACGCGGGTGCCCGCATCGGCCGGGTGGAGGACGCCCGGCTCCTCGCCGGCACGGGGACGTTCGTCGACGACGTCACCCGGCCGGGGATGCTCCATGCGTGCTTCGTGCGCAGCCCCTTCGCCCGGGCCCGCATCGAGGCCATCGACACGAGCGAGGCGCGGGCCATCCCCGGCGTGCACGCCGTCCTCGTCGCCGCCGACCTGAACCCGGGCGCTCGGGAGCAATGGCACACGGCGATGGGCCCCGACGTCCCCGAGGTCCCGCGTCCGCCTCTGGCCGAGGGCGAGGTGCGTTTCGCCGGCGACCCCGTCGCGCTCGTCGTGGCCGAGAGCCGCTACGTCGCCGAGGATGCCGCCGACCTGGTCGTCGTCGACTACGAGCCGCTGCCGGCCCTCGTCGACTACGCAGCAGCCGAAGGCCGCGACATCTCGGTCCACGAGACGGTTCCCGGGAACGTCGTCGGCGAGATGGCCGGGCCGCCGGCCGCCGACGTCGAGGCGGCGTTCGCTGCGGCACCGCACGTCGTCACCGAGACGTTCCGTCAGCACGCCTACGCCCCGGTGCCGATGGAGACGCGCGGATTCGTCGTCGAATGGTCGGGCGCGAGCGGCGAGATGACGATCTGGGCTTCGACGCAGGTGCCGCACGAGCTCCGGCTGTTCTGCTCGCGTCTGCTCGGCGTGCGCCGAGGATCGCATCCGGGTCGTCATGCGCGACACCGGCGGCGGGTTCGGGCAGAAGGCGCTCGTCCTGCGCGAAGAGATGTGCCTGATGCTGGCGGCGCGGGCGATCCCGGCGCCCATCAAGTGGATCGAGGACCGGCGGGAGAACCTCATGTCCGCGGGTCAGTCGCGCCACGACCACGCGACGGCGCGCATGGCCCTCGATCGGGACGGGTCCCTCCTGGCCGCGGCCGTCGACCACGTGCAGGACGCGGGGGCCTACCCCACTCCGTGGCCGGTGGGGACGGCGGCCGCCGTCGGCATGCTGTTCCCCGGGCCCTACCGGATCCCGCGCGCCACGTTCACCTCCAAGGTGGTGCTCTCGAACACGGTCGGGCGGACGGCGTACCGAGGTCCGTGGCAGTTCGAGTCCGTGCGTCCGCGAGGTGCTCCTCGACATCGCGGCCCGGCAGCTCGCGATCGACCCGATCGAGCTGCGGCGCCGCAACCTCCTGCGGCGCGACGAGCTGCCGTACTCGAGCGCGACCGGGTTCACGTACGACCACGTCACGCCGCTGGAGACCTTCGAGCAGGCGATCGCGATGCTCGACCACGAGGCGTTCCGCCGCGAGCAGGAAGACGCTCGTACCGCCGGCCGGTACCTCGGCGTCGGCACGTGCACGTTCGTCGAGCCGACCGCGCCCGGCTACGGCGTCTACGGCACGGAGGGCGCGACGATCCGCATCGAGCCATCGGGCAAGGTCAACGTGTACGTCGCCGGCGGATCGTCCGGCAACAGCGTCGAGACCACCGTCGTGCAGCTGGTGGCCGACGAGCTCGGCGTCGAGATCGACGACGTGGCCACGATCCAGGGGGACACCGCCGTCACCCCGTTCGGGGCGGGCGCGGTCGGGAGCAGGAGCGCGTCGATGACGGCCGGTGCGGTGGCCGAGACCGCCGCCGTCCTGCGGGAACGCATCCTCGCCATCGCGGCGCACAGGTTGGAGGCGGATGTCGAAGACCTCGAGCTCGGAGGGGGGCGTGTCAGCGTGCGGGGCGCGCCGTCGTACGGCGTCGACTACGAGGAAATCGCGCGCATCGCATACGGCGCGCCGCAGCGAGCTCCCGCCCGGCACACCCGCGGGGCTCGAGGAGAGCGGCCGGTACACCGCGGCGTCGCCGCAGGTGTGGACGAACGCGACGCACGTGTGCACGTGCGAGGTCGATGTGGCGACGGGGCAGGTGGAGCTGCTGCGTTACATCGTGAGCGAGGACTGCGGCCCGATGATCAACCCGTCCGTCGTCGAGGGTCAGATCGACGGCGGGACGGTTCAAGGCATCGGCGGCGCGCTCTACGAGCACCTCGTGTACGACGAGGACGGGAACCCGGTGACGACAACCTTCCTGGACTACCTGCTCCCCACCGCAGCCGAGATCCCCGTGATCGAGCACGGGCACGTGGAGACACCCGGGCCCGGGCCCGGGCGGCTACAAGGGCGTCGGCGAGGGCGGCGCCATCGGTGCACCGCCGGCGGTGGTCAACGCGGTCGCCGACGCGCTCGCACCTTTCGGAGTCGTCATCACCGACCAGCCGCTCACGCCTTCGAGGATCGTCGCGCTGCTCGAGTCGGCGCGCCGAGGGGGCCTCCCGTGAGCTCGTCGAGCGAGGGCTCCCGTGCCGTCCGGGTGCTCGACGACGCGACGGTGGAGATGCTGGCGCGTTCCTGGGAGGACGGATGGAACCGCGGCGATCTCGAGACGATCATGGCGCCGTTCGCCGCCGGACGTGGTGTTCAGCTCACCGGGTGTCTCGATGATGACCGGCGACCCCGCGAAGACGATGATCGAGGGCGCCGACGCGTTACGCGCATACGTCGACGCCGCGCTGCGCCGGACGCGCGGACTCCGTTACTCCTTGCAGGCCACGTATGCCGGCATCGACAGCGTCGTCCTCGTCTACACCTGCGGTCTCCCCGACGGCGCGCAGAAGCCGGGCGCGGACCTGATGCGCGTCGACAGCGACGGCAGGGTGCGTCGAGTGGCGCTGCCACTACTGAATGACGTCAGGCGATCTGCGCGACCCAGCCGCCGTCGACCGGGATGGCCGCCCCGGTGACGAACGACGCACGGTCGGAGGCGAGGAACGCGGCGACCTCGGCGACCTCGTCCGGCTGACCGGCGCGCCTCGATCGCGGCCTTCTTGGTGATCTCGGGAAACGTCTCGAGGCCCGCGGCACCCATGATCTCGGTCAGGATGAAACCCGGGCAGATCGCATTGACCCGAATCCCCTTGGAGCCGTACTCCACCGCCGCCACTTTGGTGACCGCGATGACGCCGGCCTTCGCCGCCGAGTACACGCTCGTGGCGGGCGACGCGTTGAGCCCGCCGATCGACGACCAGTTGACGATCGAACCGCCGCCGGTCTCGAGCATCGCCCGAATGCCGTGCTTCATCCCCAGGACGACGCCCCGGAGGTCGACATCGAGCGTGCGGTCGTAGTCGTCCATGGTGACCTCGGCGGCGAACGAGCCGGTCCCGATGCCGGCGACGTTGCACAGCACGTCGAGGCGCCCGAACTCCGACACGGCTCGCTCGATCATCGCCTCGACGTCCGACTCGCTGGTGACGTCGGCATGGAACGGGACCACGGCGTCTCCGGCTTCGGCGGCGGTGTCCTTCTCGGCGCCGCTGATGTCGGCCGCCAGCACCTTCGCGCCTTCACGGACGAAGGCCATCGTCGACGCCTTCGCCATCCCGGAGCCGGCGCCCGTGATCACGGCGGCCTTCCCGTCGAGCAGCCCCATTTGCATCTCCTACGGCCCGGGTTCACAAGGCCTCGGCAGGCTATCTAACATCTGCGTCACTGCGTCGGGAGGGGTCGGCAAGGTGCGAACAGTGGTCGTCGGGGCGTCGAGCGGGCTGGGGCGGTGCATCGGGATCGGGCTCGCCGAGCGAGGCGCACAGGTGGCGTTGCTCGCCCGGCGGAAGGAGCGCCTCGACGCGGCGGCCCGCGAGGCGGGTCTCGGGGCGTCTGGCGATCGAATGCGACGTCACCGACGAGGAGTCGTGCCGATCGGCGATCGACGAGGCGGCGCGCAGAGCTGGGCGGGATCGACGCCCTCGTGTACACGCCGGCGATCGGCCCGCTCGCCCGCCTCGTCGACATGGACGCCGAGACGTGGCGCCGGGTGTTCGACACGAACGTCACCGGCGCGGCACGCATCACCGCGGCCGCGGTCCCGCACCTCGAGAGCCACCGCCGGCACCGCTGCGTTCCTGTCGTCCGTCAGCGCGTCGCTCACGCCGCCGTGGCCCGGGCTCGGCGCGTACATCGTGAGCAAGGCGGCGCTCGACAAGCTCGTGGAGGCGTGGCGGGCGGAGCATCCCGGCATCGGCTTCACGCGCCTCGTCGTCGGCGACTGCGGGGGCGGCGAAGGCGACTCGCGGACGGAGTTCGCCGAAGGATTGGGACGGCGGAGCTCGCCGCAGAGCTCGCGCCCGGCTGGCTCGAGCGCGGCTCCTGAGCGGCTCGCCTCATCGCCGTCGACGAGCTGGTCTCGGTGGTCGACGCGGTGCTGCGTGGTGGCGCCAGCCTGTCGATGCCGTCCGTGACCGTCGCGCCCGCGTCCGGACATCAAGGAGCACGAATGAGCGTGACGAGGACGCCCGGTCGAGTTCGACCCGTTCTCGGAGGAGTTCTTCAACGACCCCACCGAGGTGTACCGGCGCCTCCGCGACGAGGCCCCCGTCTACTTCAGCGAGCAGTACGGGTTCTACGCGCTGTCGCGGTTCGCCGACGTCCTGGCCGCGCACCGGGACTGGGAGGGGTTCTCGAGCGCGCACGGCATCGAGCTCTTCCTGCTCTCGAAAGACCCCGAGGAGATCGCCAGCTACCGGAACATCATCATGATGGATCCTCCGGAGCACGACCGCTTCCGGGCACTCGTCAGCCGCGTGTTCACACCGCGTGCCGTCACCGCGCTCGAACCGATGATCCGACGAGGTCATCCGCAACTTCCTCGACTCGCTGAACGATGCGCCCGAGTTCGACGCCGTCGCCGACTTCGCCGCCCCCTTCCCCGTCGAGGTGATCTCGCGCATGCTCGGCGTTCCCGAGGAAGACCGTCAAGGGATCCGTCACCGCATCGACCTCGGCCTGCATCGTGAGCCGGGACAGACGGAGCCGAGCGCGGAGAACATGCAAGCAATCCTCGAGAACGGCATCTACTTCCACGAGCTCACGGTCGAGAAGCGCAAGAACCCGGGCGACGACATGCTCTCGCGCCTGACCCAGGTCACGGTCGACCGCGGCGACGGCGTGGAGACGGGCCTCGACGACGCCGAGATCACCGGCTTCGCCTCACTCCTCGGTGGAGCGGGCGCCGAGACGGTCACGAAGCTCGTCGGCAACGCGGTGATGCTGTTCTGGCAACACCCGGACCAGTGGCAGAAGATCGTCGACGACCACGAGAAGATCCCACGGGCGGTCGACGAGATCCTCCGCTATTGGCCGCCGTCCCAGTACCAGGGCCGGTACAGCGAGGAAGAGCGCGAGCTCGAGAGCGGGACCGTGCCTGCCGGCTTCCCCGTGCTTCTCATCACGGGCGCGGCGACGCGCGACCCGCGCGCCTTCGAGCGCCCCGACGAGTTCGACATCGAACGCCAGCCGGGGATCACGATCGGGTTCGGCCATGGCGTGCACAGCTGCCTCGGAGCGGCGCTGGCGCGCATGGAGAGCCGGATCGCGATCGAGGAGCTCGCGACGCGATGGCGACGGCTCGAGGTCGACGAAGCGGGGCTGCGCAGGGTGCAGATGGCGAACGTCGCCGGCTACTCGAACGTGCCGGTGCGGGCGATTCGCTGAGCGTCAGGTGGAGATGGCACGGGTGGCGTGACCGAAAGAGGTCACGCCACCCGCGTCTCTCCGCCCCGTCGCCAGAACTCGCCGGAAGTCGCTAACCGGAGGTTTGAGGGTTCGTGGGAATCGACGTGAGATCCGCCGGGAAGCACAAGAACGGTTTGCCGGCCTGCCCGAAGACGGGCTTGAACTTGCCGTTCTCGACCTTCACCCACGAGACGCAGCTGGGAGCCGTCGTGTGGGCCTTCGTCCAGTCGACGGGGGCGACGAGTCCATCGCCGGTGTAGTTGGTCATCTGGTTGATGGCGTCGATGACCTTCTGGCGCGTGAAGTCGCATCCCGCGGCCTTCAGGCCTCTGACGAACAGATCGGCGTTCAGCCACCCATAGACCGAGTTCTCGTTCTTGGCGCCTCCACTCTTCTTGATCCACTTCTCGTAGAGCTTCAGCCCTGCGGGCTTGGACTTGCTCTCGAACGGCGTGAAGAGCGTGAACACGTAGCTGCCCTCGGCGACGTCGGCGTTCTTCGCGATGCGGTCCTGGTTGTATGCGTTCGGCAGGATCATCGGGGCGTTGAGGCCCTGCTTCTTCATCTCGCGGGCGAGGGTGAACGCGCCGTTCGCGTCGATGGACGGGATCACCAGGTTGACCTTGGCGTCTTTCATCTTGGAGACCTGGACGCTGTAGTCCACCGCGCCGAACGCGAGGCTCGTGTCCTTGAACGCGACCTTCCCCGCCTTCGGGAACTTCTGGAAGGTCGCATCGACGGCGTCGGCAGATCCCGAGGACTGGGGCACGTTGTACGCGATCAGGCCGACGCGCTTCTTGTTGAGCTTCTGCGCCAGCCAGGCGTCGGCGTAGTAGCTGGGACCCGGAGACTTGAGGTTGAGGAACGATCCGTTTTGACCGAACAGGTTGGGCGGGCCCGGGTTGACGTCCTCGGATCCCCATTCGCCGTTGATGAGCCACCCGAAGGTGGGGATCCCATTGCTGACGAGCAGATCGGCGCCCGTGAACAGGGACGTCGTCATGGGCAGCGCGGCGAACACGTTGTCGTCGAGCAGCCCCTGGACCTCTTGCCGGTTGTTGGCGAGAGAGTCGTCGCGCTTCGAAGCGAGGACGAGCTTGCGGCCGCAGACGCCCTTGTCCTTCGACGCGTTGATGTAGTCGAAGTACGCCTGAGTGCCGTCGAAGGCGGGACCCCCGGGATTGTTGCCGGTCGGGTCGTTCGTCACGGTCCCGACCCCGCCGACGCGGATCTCGGAGGCGGTGACACCCGGCTGGTTGACCGGCGGGTTCTGCTGCGCACCCGCGGCCGAGACGCCGATTGCGCCCACGAGCGAGATGACCGCGAGCACCGCCACCCAACGCCCGATGCGCACCCGAGAACGTGACATTCGCACTCCCCCCATGACGACCCTGAACGGGCCGGCCGCGCCGACCTGCCTCACTCCCGTCATTTTGCGGCGCCATATATAACACCCGCGTCGCCCATGTGCCAGGCACCCTCGTAGACGTGGGCTACTCAGCCGCGGAGCCTGCGGGACGCCATTGCCGGGTGTCTAACAGGGGCGTCATACTGCGGACGAGTCATGGCGACGGTGGGAATCGTGACGGGCGCGGGACGCGGCATGGGCGCGGCGTGCGCGGCGCGGCTCGTCGACATGGTCGACGTCATGGTCCTCGTCGACCGAGACGAGCCGGCGGTGGCCGAGGCAGCGAAGATCCTCTCCGGCAAGGGTCATCGAGCGGACGTCGAGCCGTTCTGCCTCGACGTCACCGACGGCGACGGGCTGCAACGCCTGGCCGCTCGCGTTCTCGGAGCTGGGCACCCTGCACGCGGTCGTCCACGCCGCCGGCGTCTCGCCGACGATGGCGGACTGGCGCACGGTGGTGACCGTCGACCTCGTCGGCACCGCCATGCTCGTCGACGCGCTCCTTCCTCTCGCGAGCACGGACACCGCCATCGTGTGCTTCGCGTCGATGGCGCCGCTGCTCGCGGCCGTCGACGTCGATCCGGCCGTCGATGCCGCGCTCGACGATCCCCTCGACCCACGCCTCCTCGATCGGCTGCACGCGGCGCTGGGAGCCGAGATCGAGGACTCGGGCATGGCCTACGTCTGGGCCAAGCGGGGTGTCCACCGGCTCGTGCAGCGCGAAGCGGTGCGGCTCGGCCGGCTCGGAGCTCGCATCTGCTCGGTCTCGCCCGGCATCATCGACACGCCGATGAACCGTCAGGAGGCCGCCGCCCGCGAGACCAACGACCTGCTCGTGCAGCACACGCCTCTGGGCCGAGAGGGGCGCCCCGAGGAGGTGGCAGTCGGCCGTTGCGTTCCTGCTGTCCGACGAAGCGAGCTTCGTCAACGGGATCGACCTTCCCGTCGACGGTGGCGTGGTGGCCGCGATTCGAACCGCACCGGGCGGGGTGCAGTTGACGTGACGCTCTTCGGTCCCACGGGGTCCCCGAGAGCCGTGGTGGTCGGCGCCGGGTTCGGCGGGATCGCGGCGGGCGTGAAGATGAAGCAGGCCGGCATCGACACGTTCACGATCTACGAGTCGTCGCTCGGCATCGGTGGGACGTGGTGGGACAACACGTACCCCGGTGCGGAGGTCGACGTGGGCTCGCACCTGTACTGCTTCTCGTTCAAGCGCCACGACTGGACCCGCACGCACGCCACGCAGCCCGAGCTGCAGAAGTACCTGGAGGAGACGGTCGACGAGTTCGGCCTCCGGCCGCACCTGCAGCTCGGCGTCGGCGTGGAGGCCGCCACGTGGGACGACGACCGTCACGTCTGGACGGTCGAGCTCGACGACGGGAGCGTCGACGAGTGCGACGTGCTCCTGAGTGGAGTCGGGTTCCTGAACGTGCCCCGCTACCCCGACTGGCCCGGGCTCGACGACTTCGAGGGTCCGAAGTTCCATACCGCCCGCTGGGAGCACCAGCACGACCTGACCGGCAAGGTCGTGGCCGTGGTCGGCACCGGATCGTCGGCCACCCAGGTCGTGCCGGCGATCCAGCCGATGGTCGAGAAGCTCTACGTGTTCCAGCGCGAGCCGGGATGGATCATGCCCAAGGGCGAGCGCGACTTCACCGACGAGGAGCGCGCCGCTCTCGCCAAGCCGTGGCGGAGCGCGTGGGAGCGCTGGCGGCTGAAGTACATGCTCGAGAAGACCCTGTGGCGGGGGCAGCTCTACCGTCCCGGCACCAAGCTCAACGAGGCCCGCAAGCAGTTCTGCCTCGACTACATCGCCCGCAAGTTCGCCGACCGACCCGACCTGCGCGAGGCGGTGACGCCGAAGTACCCCTATCCCGGCAAGCGGCCCGTCATTGCCAGCACCTTCTATTCCGCGCTCAAGAAGGAGAACGTCGAGCTGGTACCTCGGGCGGTGGCGTCGGTGACCCCCACCGGCATCGTCGACGCCGAACGGCGTGGAGCGAGCCGTCGACGTCATCGTCATGGCCACCGGCTTCCAGCCCGCGAACTACCTTGCCCGACTCCGGGTCGTGGGCCGCGGCGGCCGGACCCTCCAGGAGCACTGGGCCGACGAGCCGCGCGCCTACCTCGGCATCACGGTGCCGGGCTTCCCCAACTTCTTCATGCTGTACGGGCCGGGCACGAACGGTGGCGAGCTCGTGGTCATGCTCGAGAGCCAGGCGGAGTACGCGGTGCGGGCCATGAAGCGCATGATCCGGGAGCGCGTCACC
This sequence comes from uncultured Actinomycetes bacterium, assembly GCA_963747195.1. Taxonomy (GTDB): domain Bacteria; phylum Actinomycetota; class Acidimicrobiia; order IMCC26256; family JACDBD01; genus JALZAA01. The sequence continues at coordinate 437,674 of CAVVDV010000002.1, read as the reverse complement.
GCGATCGAGGTGAAGCCCGGCTTCGAGGCGAGGTGGTACCGCTGGCTCCAGTCCAGGATGGAGGGCACCTCCTGGACCATGAGCAACAACTACTTCAAGTCACCCACCGGGAAGATCGTGACCCAATGGCCGTACAGCAACATGGAGTACCGCGTGCTCACGAAGCTGTTCGGCCGCGTGTCGGAGACCACCCGCCGGCGCGGCGCGTAGACGTTCAGGGCCCTGTCGGCAGGACGGTCTCGGGGAGCGGGTGGCGGTACAGCGCGGCGGCGTTCTCACTGCACATGGCGCGCAGCTCCTCGACCGGGACATGGCCCCACGCCTTCTCGATGACCAGCTGCGTGTCGGGCCAGGTGCTGTCGCCGTGGGGATAGTCGACCTCGACCATGATGTTCTCGACACCGATGCGGTAGCGCGTGTCGATCGTCGACGGGTCGTCGAGGGTGCAGAACCAGAAGTTGCGCTCGAGCACGTCGGCGGGCCGCTCGTCCCATCCGAGCCCGTAGCTCGAGCGGTCGACGATGGAGTCGAGCCGGTCGAGCAGCATCGCGACCCAGCCGATGCCGCCTTCGCTCATCGCGATCTTGAGGCTCGGATGCTTCACCGCATAGCCCGACCACAGCCACTCGGCGCACGCGGTCAGCGCCAGCTGGCTGAACAGCGTGGCGCTGATCTGCTGGGTCGGCGCACCCGGCGGCGACTCGTGGATCCCCGAACTGCCGACGTGCAGGGAGATCACGGTGTCGGTCTCCGCGCACGCCTCGACGATCGGGTCCCAGTGGTCGCGCTCCCACAGCGAGGGCAGGCCGATCGCGTGCGGCCGTTCGGGGAGCGTCACCGACGTGAACCCGCGCTCGGCGTTGCGGCGGATCTCGTCGGCGGCGAGCGCCGCGTCGGCGAGATACGTGATCCCGAGCGGGACGATGCGGTCGGGGTATTGCTGGTACCACTCCTCGAACAACCAGTCGTTCCACGCGCGGATGCACGCCAGCCCGAGCTCACGGTCGGGAATGGCGAAGAACACGCGACCGCAGAACCCGGTGATCTGTGACGGGAAGCTCACCGACGCCCACACGCCGTTGATGTCCATGTCGCGGACGCGGGCGTCGACGTCGTAGCAGCCGGGGCGCATCTGGTCGAAGCGGAACGGCTCGAGCTTCACCGATTCCGGCCGCCGTCCGGCGACCGCGTTCATCCCCACCTGGGTGTAGCGCTCGCCCTCGAACTCCCAGACCTGATGGCCCTTGCGGGTCTCGACGATCCTGGGCGCCCGCTCCTGGAGCGCGGCGGGGAGCCGCCCTTCGAAGGTGTGCGGCGGCTCGACGACGTGGTCGTCGACCGAGATCACGGTGAACTTCACCTCGCGGGGTGCCGGCTCCGGCAGGAACAGCTCGTCGGCCGCTGTCATCTGCGGCGACGGAGCTGCCGGCTCAACCACTCCTCCTGGTCACGCATGCACTGCTTCGCGACGGGAGCGTCGGGCGCGAAGTGGTGGAACCCGTGGCAGGCGCCGGGATAGACGTGCAGCTCCGCCGGTACGCCCGCCTGGTTGAGCCGGAGGGCGTAGTCGACGTCCTCGTCACGAAACCCGTCGACGGCACCGACCGACAAGAACGCGGGTGGCAGACCCGAGAGGTCAGTGGCCCGCGCCGGTGCCGCCGTGTCCGGCACGTCGTCGCGGCCGTAGAGGTCGCCCAGGTACGACTTCCACCCGAACGCAGTTGGAGTTGCGGTTCCATACGGGGAGGCCGTCCTGTTGACTCGATTGCGTGATCTGCCGGTCGTCGAGCATCGCCGAGTCGAGCAGCTGGAATGCCACCGGCAGCTCGCCGCGGTCGCGCGCGAGCAGGGCCAGCGCCGCCGCCAGGCCCCCGCCCGCGCTCACGCCCATGACGCCGATGCATTCCGGGTCGATGCCCAGCTCGCCCGCGTGCTCGTACGTCCATCGCAATCCCTGGTAGCAGTCCAGCAGCGGCCCCGGGTAGGTCGTCTCGGGGGCGAGCCGGTACTCGACCGACACGCCGACCACGCCGAGCTTCGGGCACAGCTTGTCGAAGAACGGATCGTCGGTGGCGTTGGTGCCGATCACGTAGCCACCGCCGTGCATCGAATACACGCAGGGCTGCGCGGCAGCGGCCCCCTTGGCGCGATGGACACGCACGCGCACTTCGGGTTCGCCGGGAACGACGTGGTCGATCCGATCGACTGCGTCCGAGAGCGGCAGCGCGGGCATGGCGCCGCGCAGCGAAGGAAGGATCTCGGCAGTTACCTCGTCGAACGGGACGACCTCGATCGCCTTGGCGACCTCGGGATCGAGCAGGTCACGCGGCGTCACAGCTGAACGATAGGTGCTTGATCGGATGCCACCCGCAGAAGCAGGTCGGCGACGGCCTCGGGCTCGGTGATCATCAGGTCGTGGCCGGTGTCGATGTCCCAGAGGCGACCTTCGGCGCGCGCGTTCGCCACGAGCTCGGGATCGCGGCTGGCCAACGTCGAGGTGCAGACGATGTGGTACCGCGGGATCGCCAGCATCGCCGCCTCGTTCGTGAGCTCGAGCGGTTGCTCGAAGCACCTCCAGGGATGGCCGGTCAGCCGCTCTGCCATCCACGCCATGTCGTCGGGGTCGGTCACGCCGTAGAGCAGGGCGGCGTCGGGCGACGGCAACAGAACGGTTTCGACGCCGTCGATCACCTTGCCATCCGGGCCGGACGGCCTCGATGATCGGTCCCGCCACGTCGACGAGGGACTGTCCGTTCACCGGCGTGGCGGCATCGAGGTACACGAGGCGGCCGATCCGGTCGGTGGCGCGATCGGCGACGCCGGTGATGACCATGCCTCCGTAGCTGTGGCCGACGAGGATCACGTCGCGCAGATCCTCGTAGTGCAGCACCGCGGCGATGTCGCGGATGTGCAGGTCGAGGTCGACGTCGGCGCTGACGAGGTGCGCGCGCTCCCCGACGCCGGTCATCGTCGGCGTGTACACGTCATGTCCCGCCGCCCGGAGGATCCTCGCCACTCGCTCGTAGCACCAGCCGCCGTGGGCGCCGCCGTGGACCAGGACGTAGGTCGCCATCTCTGTCGTCTCCCCTCCCTTTGCTGCGGTCGCAGCTTGGCAGGTTCTCTCGAGTCTCCTCGCCGGTTGGTCGGCAGGCTGGCGGGACCAGACGAGACGGCGGGATGATCTGCGCCTGGCCCGCGACCCTCGACAAGCTGATAGGAACGTGACATGACCCTCTTCGACGCATTCCGGTACGACGGCAAGCGCGCCCTCGTCGTGGGCGGTGCGAGCGGCATGGGCGCGGCGACGGCCGAGTTGCTCCAGGACGCGGGTGCCGAGGTCGTGGTGATGGACTTCGCCGATGTCACGCTGCCCGGAGCGAAGGCCGTCCACGTCAACCTCGCCGACGCGGCGTCGATCGACGCGGCGGTCGACGAGTGCGGTGGGCAGGTGGACGCGCTGTTCTCGTGCGCCGGAGTCGCCGACGGCACACCCGGCATCGAGAAGATCAACTTCATCGGCCACCGTCACCTGATCGACCGGCTGCTCGCCAAGCGCATGCTGCCGCGTGGATCGGCGATCGGGTTCATCTCGTCGGCCGCGGGTCTGGGTTGGGAGCCGAACCTGCCGCTGCTCAACGAGCTCCTCGACACGCCCGACTTCGACTCGGCCGCGAGCTGGGTGCAGGAGCACGGCAAGGCCGACTACATGTCGATGAAGCAGGCGATCTGCGCCTACGTCGCCCGCCAGGCGTTCCCCCTGCTCAAGGAGGGGATCCGGATCAACGCCATCTGCCCCGGTCCGACCGACACGCCGCTCGCGCAGGCCAACAAGGAGATGTGGCTCGGGTTCGGGGAGGACTACCGCGGTGAGGTCGGCGTCGAGCCTTCGACTCCGCTCGAGCAGGCCTATCCCCTGGTGTTCCTGTGCAGCGATGCCGCCGCCGCGATCACGGGCATCACGATGATCTCGGACGCCGGCTACATGAGCTCGGGCATCACGGGATCGTTCCCCGACGCGACGGCCATCGCCAACCTGCTCCTCAACCGATAGCGACGCCGGCCGTGACGGACGAGCTCGTGCGCGATCGGCGGGGGCCCGTCCTCGTCGCCCGCCTGAACCGTCCCGACGCGCGGAACGCGCTGACCCCGGAGGTCATCCGCGGCATCGGCGCCGCGATCGTCGACGCCGAGGCGGATCCCGAGATCCGCGCCGTCGTCCTCACCGGCACCGGCGACCGGGCCTTCTGCGCGGGCATGGACTTGCGCGCCTTCGCCGCCGGTGAGCAGACGGGCCTGAGCGACGACGAGGCCGGCCGGGGGTTCACCCGGCTGATCGAGGGTGACGCCACGGTCCCCGTCGTCGGTGCCGCCAACGGCACCGCCGTCGCCGGCGGCTTCGAGCTGCTGCTCGGATGCGACGTGATCGTCGCCTCGTCCGAGGCAGAGTTCGGGCTGCCCGAGGTGAAGCGCGGGCTGTTCCCCGCCGGGGGCGGCACGTTTCTCGGCACGAAGGTCGCCCTGGGCATCGCGTTGGAGATGACTCTCACAGGGGATGCGATCAGCGCCGAGCGCGCCTACGACCTCGGATTGGTCAACGCCGTGGTGACGCCCGACGAGGTGCTGGATACCGCCGTCGCGCTCGCGGAACGGATCGCTGCCAACGGGCCGCTCGGGGTGGCGGCGGTGAAGGAGCTCGTCCGGCTCGGCGTCTCCGACGCCGCGCGTGCCCGGGAGCGCCTGGACGAGTGGCGACGCGTGGTGTTCAGCAGTGAGGACGCCAAGGAAGGCGCCATGGCGTTCGTCGAGAAGCGCGCGCCGGTCTGGCAGGGCCGGTGAGCTGAGGTGCGCGCCGCGCTCTGCCGGTCCTACGGGCCTCCCGAGGTCGTCCAGCTCGAGGAGGTTCCGTCGCCGGACGCTCGCCGCCGGGCAGGTACGCGTCCGAGTCGGCGCGGCGGCGGTCAACTTCCCCGACGTGTTGGTCGTCGCCAACGAGTACCAGATCGAGGTGCCGACGCCGTTCGTCCCCGGGAGCGAGTTCGCGGGCGTCGTCGCCGAGGTCGCCGACGGGGTGAGCGACATCGTCGTCGGCGACCGGGTCAGCGGCACCGGGCTCGTCGGCGCTTTTGCCGAGGAGGTGGTCGATCTCAGCCGGCGCGGTCACCCGCATCCCGGCCGGGATCGACGAGCGTCACGCCGCCGCGTTCGGCGTGGCCCACCGCACCGCCTACCACGTGCTCCGAACGGTCGCCGGGCTGCAGCCCGGAGACGAGCTCGTCGTCCTCGGCGCGGGCGGCGGTGTCGGTCTGGCCGCGGTCCAGCTCGGCGCGCTGCTCGGCGCCTCGGTGACGGCGGTGGCGTCGTCCCCCGAAAAGCTCGACGTCGCCGCGTCCTACGGCGCCGGCAACGTCATCGACCATCGCTCCGGTGACCTCCGGCAGAAGCTGCGGGAGGCCCTGCCCGACGGCGCCGACGTCGTCGTCGACCCGGTGGGCGGCGACCTTTCCGAGCCCGCGCTCCGCTCGCTGCACTCGGGCGGCCGTTTCGTGACCGTGGGCTACGCGTCCGGAGTGATCCCGAAGATCCCGCTCAACCTCGTGCTCCTCAAGGGCATCCACATCGTGGGCTTCGAATTCCTCGCCTTCGCCACGAACTTCGCCGACGACCTCCGTCGCAACGAGGACGAGCTGATGGAGCTCCTGGGCTCGGGCCGCGTGGTTCCACACATCGGCGCCACGTTCCCGCTCGGCGAGACCGCCGCCGCGTTGCGCTACGTCGCCGACGGCCGCGCGATCGGGAAGGTCGTCATCGACGTCGGTCGCGTGCGATGACGGCGTGCAGGCTCGCCAGCGGCGGTTCCTCCATCGGTCGCTCCCGGAGGCGTTGCACCGCGTGATCGCGCCGGACGACGAAGTGATCGAACAGGATCGCTTCCTTCGTCGCGAAGTGGCGGAACACGGTGCGACGACCCACCCCGGCGGCGCTCGGCGATCTGATCGATCGTCGTCTCCGCGTACCCCTGCCTCACGAACAGCTTCAAGCCGGTCTCGGCGATGCGCGTCCGCGTGCTCTTCGGTCTTCCGATCGCGAATCGGAGTCTCTGCCACGTGCGGGATCAGCGTACGGCGTTGACGAGTCGCGAGTTCATGGCACTAGTGTCACCGAACTTGCGGGCAGGCATCAGGCCTCTGCCGGCGCGGCGTCAGGGGGGACACGATGCGGGTTCGCACTCGTGTTCGCGGATGTCACGCTCGCGGTCGACGGCATGCGCGTGTTCGTTGACCTTGATGCTCAATCAGCGCCGAGCGCCGGTGCAATTCGCCGCGAGCCCGACGTCACCCCCGCGACCGGTGGCGGCGGGGTGGCCGGTGGTCCCCGGGTTCACGGCGTTCGATCCGGCTGTCGTCGGCTACGAGCAGTCCGAGGTCTTCCTCTCGGGGATGGCGAGCGCGTATGAGCCGACCGCGCCGCTCGGCACCGATGGGAAGTACAGCGTCGCGGCGACGAGCACCGCGCCGTACACGACCCGCGCCGTCGTGATGCGACCCATCGACCCGGACCGTTTCAACGGAACCGTCGTCGTGGAGTGGCTGAACGTCTCCGGAGGGGCCGACGCCGGCCCGGACTGGATCCTCGCCCACAACGAGCTGGTCCGCGAAGGGTTCGCCTGGGTCGGCGTCTCCGCGCAGAAGGTCGGCGTGGACGCGCTCAAGTCGTCCGATCCTCGTACGGGGCGATGCCGTTCGCTATGCCGGCCTGTCACACCCGGGTGACAGCTTCTCGTACGACATCTTCTCCCAGGCGGGGCAGGCGATTCATGACAACCCCGGGGCGATTCTCGGCGGCCTGACACCCGAGCATCTCATCGCGGTCGGTGAGTCGCAGTCCGCGGGCCGCCTGGTCACCTACATCGACGCCGTCCACCCGCTCGTCCACGTCTACGACGGCTTCCTCGTGCACAGCCGCGGTGCCGGAGGCGCCGCGTTGTCGCAGGCTCCGCAGCCGAGCGTGCCGGTTCCGACGCCGGCACCCATCCGCGACGACCTCGGCGTTCCGGTGCTCGTGTTCCAGACCGAGACCGACGTCTTCAACAGCAACCTGAATGCCCGCCAGCCGGACACCGACACGTACCGGCTGTGGGAGGTCGCGGGAACTTCGCACTTCGACTTCTACGGGCTCAGCATCGGGATGACCGACATCGGCGACGGCCAGGGCGCGGTCGCGATGCTCGCGTCGATGCAGAACCCCACGAATCAGCCGAACCCCAACTTCACGTGCCAGTCCCCGATCAACACCGGGCCGGCTCACTTCGTGCTCGATGCCGCCTTCTTCCAGCATCAACCGGTGGGTGGCCGACGGCGTCGTGCCGCCGGTCGCGCCTGCGCCTCCAGACCACCGGGGTGAGTCCCGTGGTCTTCGCCACCGATGCCAACGGCAACGTCGTGGGCGGCATCCGCACGCCCGCCGTGGATGCACCCGTCGCCACGCTGAGCGGTCTTCCCCAGGGGGGCAGCCAGTTCTGCTTCCTGTTCGGCACCACGGTGCCGTTCACTCCGTCCCAGCTGGCGGCGCTCTACAAGAACCACGGACAGTTCGTGTCCGCCTCGGCCCAAGCGACGAAGTCCGCTCACAACGCAGGGTTCCTCGTCGAGGCGGACGCCAAGGAGATCCAATCCGCCGCCGCGCACTCCGACATCGGGAAGTAGGACCCGTTACCGCGGGCCGGCGGGCGTGATCGGTGGAAGATCCGCCGTCGACAAGTATCCCGGGTGCCGCGGCACACACGAACGGAATGGCGTTCACCGGCCGGTTGGCGGTGTACGCAGGGGTGAACGACCCGAGGTCCTCGAGCGCGATCGGGAACTCGAGCTGAACGTCCAGTGGTGCTTCGCCGCGCACGCGCACGCGCCAGCCCGTCGGGAGGAGATCCCACGCCGGCTCCAGGTCGGTGGTGCAGTACCAGTTCGCCGTGAACCGCACCACGTCGGCGCCGCCTCGACTGCCGGTGATCGTCGTCCGTTGCGCCGCGACCGACCCGGCGTCGATGTCGCCGGCGACGATCGAAGTGGCGTGGCGCGCCGCCGCGACCGCGCCGGCGCTCTGCCATTCCTCGACGGGGGTGCCGGCGGCTTCCATGAGCATGCCGAGCGGCGGCCCGAACTCGCCCAGGAGGTACGACGAACGGCGGGCGTCGAACGATTCGAGTGGACGGCCGAACCCCATCAACTCGAACAGCAACGCGGGCGAGTCCCGGCGCGACAGGTTCGCGAACTCCTCGATCTCCACCAGCTCGACGCGACGCTGGAGTGAGAGCAGCGCGAACGGGAGCGCATCGGTGATGAACCCGGGACTGCTCCCGGTGGCGTAGATCGACGATCCGCCGCGCTCACATGCCTCGACGACGCGTGTCCTCTCGTCGCCGAGTCGCGATCCGCCCGCGAACAGCTCACCGCGCGTCGTCACGACGTTCGTTCCCGACTCGAGCAGCGCGACGACGTGATCGAGATCCAGCGCACTCGGCATGTAGAGCGCACAGTCCGCCGCGAGGGCGCGGATCGCCGCCGGATCAGTGGTGGCGACGACGCCGACCGGCTCTTCTCCGCACAGCACGCCGGCGTCGACGCCCTCCTTCGCCGCGTCGTACACCTGCACGCCGGCGAGCTCCAGCTCCGGGTGACGGATCACCTCCCGCAGCGCGCGGCGACCGATGTTGCCCGTGCCGCACTGCACGACGCGGAGTCGTGCGGAGCTCGCCTCGTTCATGTGTTCCGCGGCTCCCCGCTGGTTCCGTCGCGGTAATGGCGTTACGGTGCAAGAGAATGCCATTTCCCGCCGGCGGCTGACCAGGCCGATGGACATCGCCGAGTTTCGGTCCGAGCTCACGGCGTGGCTCGACGCCCACCACGACGAGCTCGCGCCCACCTTCTCTCCACCCGGGACGCTGGACGACCACGTCGCGCAGATGCAGCGGGTGAAGGCCCAGCTGTTCGACGCGGGATGGATGCGCTGGGGCTGGCCCGAGCGCGTCGGCGGGCTCGGCGGCTCGCCGATGCTGCGTACCGAGCTCGGCGCCGCCCTCGCGGCGCGGGACCTCACCGACCCGGGCCTCTATTCGCTCGTCGAGGTGCTCGCGCCCACCCTGATCGACTTCGCGTCGCCGGAGCTCGCCGCCGAGTTCGTCCCGCGACTGCTCTCCGGAGAAGAGGTCTGGTGCCAGGGCTTCTCGGAACCGGAAGCCGGCAGCGACCTGGGGTCGCTCTCCTGCCGCGCAGTGGCCGACGGACGGGCGGAGTCGACCGCGAGCTGGGTCATCAACGGGCAGAAGGTGTGGACCAGCCTGGCCCAGTACGCCGACCGCTGTGTCCTCCTGGCGCGAACCGGATCGACCGAGTCGCGCCACCGCGGCATCACCGCGTTCTTCGTCGACATGGACAGCCCGGGAATCGCCGTCGCGCCGATCGAGATGATCAACCAGGTGCCCGAGTTCGCCGAGGTGTTCTTCGACGACGTCGTGGTGCCCGCCGACCGCGTGCTCGGCGAGGTCGGCGGCGGCTGGGCCGTGGCGATGAGCATCCTCCCCTACGAGCGCTCGTCGTGCTTCTGGCAGCGCACCGCGTACCTGGCTCGACGACTGCAGCTGCTCGTGGAAGCGGCGGTCGACGACGAGCGCACCGCCGGCGTCGTGGGTGAGGCGTTCCTGCAGCTGCACGAGCTCCGCGCCCGCTCGCGCGCGACCCAGCACCGGCTCGCCGGCGGCGGCACGCTGGGCGCGGAGACGTCGATCGACAAGGTGCTCGTCGCGACCACCGAGCAGACGATCTACGACGCCGCCCTCCGACTCCTGCCCGGGATCGTGGAGCTCGACGACACGCCCGCCGGCGAGGCGTGGCGCGCCGAGTACCTCTATTCGCGTGCCGCGACGATCTACGGCGGCACCGCCGAGGTGCAGCGCAACATCATCGCCCGACGGCTCCTCGAACTCGGCGACGACTGATGGAACGCGGCCGAGCGCGCGCTGCTCGAGAAGGCGGTGCGTGACGCGATCGAGGCCTCGAGCTCTACCGGAACGGATCGACGCGCTCGCGCGACTCGGCTGGCCCGAGATGCTCGAGGCCGAGCCGCGCGACGCCGTCGCCGTCGTCTTCGCCGAGCTCGGTGCCACCAACGCCACCGCAACCGTTCTGGACGACGTGGTCGTGAACGCTCTCGGTGTGGCGCCCCGTTCCGATCTCGCCGCGCTCCTCCCGCCTTTCGGGTCGTGGATCGCTCCCGGCCGTCTCGACGCGGGCGTAGCGCACGCCGTCGGGTTGAGCACGGCACGCATCGCCGGCGCGACCGACCTCGTCGTCGTGTGCCGCGACGGCGCGGCGCTCCGGCGCGTCATCGTCCCGATCGCAGCGGTGGAGGTCACCCCGATTCGCGGCATCGACCCGGAGGCCGGCCTGCACGTCGTCCGCGTCGAGCACGCGGCGTCAGACGTCGCCGAGCTCGAGACCGAGGTCTGGGATGCGACAGTCGCCGCCGGTCGGCGCGCCGTCGCCCACCAGTTGGCCGGGGCGTGCCGGACCATGCTGGACGCTGGCGCGGACGCACGCCGTGGAGCGGATGCAGTTCGGCCGGCCGATCGCCCGGTTCCAGGCCGTCCGGCACCGTCTGGCCGAAGCGCTCGTGGCGGTCGAGGCGCTCGAGGCCACGCTGACCGCCGCGTGGGACGAGCCCGGCCCGACGACCGCCGCGCTCGCCAAGGCGTCGGCCGGTCGCACGGCGCGGACAGTGGCGACGCATTGCCAGCAGGTGCTGGCGGGCATCGGCTTCACCACCGACCACCCCTTCCACCGGTTCCTCAAGCGCGCGCTGGCGCTGGAAGGCCTGTTCGGCTCGACCGACGGCATCGTCGTCGAGATCGGGAGGCAGCTCATGGCGGAGCGCACGGTCCCGACGCTCATCGAGCTCTGACGCGCTCGCCCGCAGCGGGCGCGCGCGTCAGCGCGCTCGTGTCAGCAGCATCGCTCCGCCCGGCACTCCCCCGCCCGTGGTGACGACCGCAACCTCGGCCCCGTCGACCTGGCGTGCGCCCCCGGCGCCGCGCAGTTGCACCACCGCCTCGTGCAGGAAGCCGAAGCCCTGGGTGCGACCGGCGGAGAGCTGCCCACCGTGGGTGTTGAGGGGCAGCGAGCCATCGAGGGCGATCTCGGTACCGCCGGCGAGGAAGGCAGGCGCCTCGCCGAGGTCGCAGAAGCCGAGCGCCTCCAGCCACGACACACAGTTGAAGGTGAACCCGTCGTAGATCTCCGCCACGTCGACGTCGGCGGTCGTGAGGTCGGTGCGGCTCCAGAGGTGCGCGGCCGGCCCGAACACCATCGGTTCGTGCGTCACGGTGCCCTGGTCCCATGACACGTGCTCCGTCACCTGCGTTCCGACGGCTTCGACGCCGACGATCGGGTTGGGGGCGTCGGCCGCGGCATCCACGGCCGACACGACCGAGCGCGATCGCGCCGTCGCACGGGACGTCGCAGTCGTACAGGCCGAATGGTGTGCTGATCATTCGCGCATCGAGGTAGTCGTCCATCGTCAGCGGGTCGCGGTAGATCGCCGCCGGGTTGTGCGCTGCATTCGCACGCGCGTTGAGCGCAATCCGTCCGAGCATCTCGCGATCGCCGCCGAACTGATGGAAGTACTGCGAGGCGTACATCGCGATCCAGTTCGCCGCCGACGCGGCACCGAATGGCATGAGCCACTGGAAGTCGCCGTCGACACGCCCCTGTGCCGGCGGCGCGAGGCGCCCCGACCGCATGAGCTCGGTCGCGGTCGATTCCCAGACCGTGCGGTAGCACAGGACGTGCCGGCACAGGCCGGACGCGACGGCCATCATCGCGGCGACGACCGCACCGCTGTGACCCGGTGTCTCCATCCCGGCGTGGTGCCACGTCGGTCGGATACCGAGCGCGTTCGCCACCGGACGCGATCCCGCCCTCCGAGATGCCGGAGGCGCCCCGCGTGGCGCCGGGCCAGGTCGTGAGCCCGTCGATGTCGGAGGCGCTGAGCCCGGCGTCGGCGATGGCGGCGAGGCAGGCGTCCACGGTGAGCGCGAGCGGCGGGCGCATCAGCCGCCGGCCGATCGTCGGACATGCCGACCCCCGTGATCGCGACGCGGTCCTCGAACTGGTCGTCGCTCGCCTTCGGGCGGACGGCGACTTCGGGCAGCGGCGCCTCCGCACTCGCGGCGGGCGCATCACCACCACCGTCGGACATCGGTGCGAAGAGCGGCAGCCAGACGTCGTCCTGCTGCTCGAACCGGACCTGCACCCGAAGACCGACGTGCACGTCGTCGGGCTCCGCATCGACGATGTTGGTCGTGAGGCGAACACGCGGGTCGTCGTCGAGCGCCACGATCGCGACGACGTACGGCGGCGCCGGGTCCGGGCAGCCACTGCTGCACGTTGACCGTGAACCCGACGACGGTGCCGCGCCCCGAGACCGCGGCCGGCTCGAGCTCCCGGTGCCGGCACGCCGCGCACACGGACTGCGACGGATGCCAGAGGCGCGCGCAGGCCGGGCACCGCTTGACGCAGAGCCGCCCCTCGCGCCCGCCGGTCCAGAAGGCCTCGGTCTCGGGCAGCACCAGGGGCAGCGGTCGCACCGTCGTCCTCCGTCGGATGGCCTGGCGGATTGCGGCGGAAACGCCGCTCTCCTACGATGCTAATGGAGTAATCGCTGCGTCGGCATCGCCGTCGCGCGCGTCTCGGGGGACGGGAGCTGTGTCGTGAGCGACTTCGACGGCGTCGACTTCTTCACGGACGAGTCCCTCGTCGCCGACCCGTACCCGTACCTCGAGTACCTGCGCGAGTCGGGACCGGTGGTCCGCGAACCGCACCACGGCGTGGTTGCGGTCACGGGCCACGACGAGGCCGTCGCCGTCTACAACGACACCGCGGCGTTCTCGTCGTGCAACACGGTGACCGGTCCGTTCCCCGGGCTTCCGGTCGAGCCCACGGGCGACGACATCGGCGCGCTCATCGAGCAGTACCGCGACCAGCTGCCGATGTACGAGCACCTGGTGACCTTCGACCCCCCGGCGCACACCGATCATCGGGCGCTGTTGATGCGGCTGATCACGCCGAAGCGCCTCAAGGAGAACGAAGCGTTCATGTGGGAGCTCGCCGACCGCCAGCTCGACGAGGTCCTTCCCGCCGGGAGGTGTGAGTTCATCAAGGAGTACTCGCAACCCTTCGCCATGCTCGTCGTGGCCGATCTGCTCGGAGTGCCGCAGGCCGACCACGAGCTGTTCCGCGAGCGTTTGGGTGCGCAGCGCCCCGGCGACATCGCGACGACCGACGACGAGTGGTCGTCATCGAACCCGCTGGAGTTCCTCGACACTTGGTTCTCCTCCTACGTCGAGGATCGGAGACGCGCGCCGCGCGATGACGTGCTCTCCGGGCTCGCCAACGCGACCTTCCCGGACGGATCGACTCCCGACGTCCTGGATGTCGTGCGGATCGCCACCTTCCTCTTCGCGGCCGGCCAGGAGACCACGGCGCGTCTCCTCTCCAGCGCGCTCCAGCTGATCGCCGAGAACCCCGACATCCAGCAACGCCTCCGCGACGAGCGGGACCTCATTCCCAACTTCGTCGAGGAAGTGCTGCGCATGGAGAGCCCCGTGAAGAGCGACTTCCGCATGGCTCGCCGGACGACGACGCTCGGAGGCGTCGACGTGGCGGCCGGCACCACGGTGATGATGCTCAACGGAGCAGCGAACCGCGATCCGCGTCGCTTCGAGTGCCCGCACGAGTTCCAGGTCGACCGGGCCAACGCCCGGCAGCACATCGCGTTCGGCCACGGCATCCACACGTGTCCGGGGGCGCCGCTCGCCCGGGCGGAGACCCGCATCAGCCTGGAGCGGATCTTCGACCGCATGGCCGACATCCGCATCTCCGAGTCCGAGCATGGCCCCGCGTCGAGCGCGTCACTACGACTACGAGCCGACGTACATCCTGCGCGGCCTCAGCAACCTGCACCTCGAGTTCACACCGATCGACGACGCACCCGAGGCGGTTGGAGCCACACGGTGAGCGATTTCGACGCGATCGACTTCTTCACCGACGAGTCCCTCGTCGCCGACCCGTACCCCTACTTCGACTACCTCCGCGACGCGCTGCCCCGTGCAGCGCGAGCAGCATCACGACGTGGTGATGGTGACGGGCTACGAGGAAGCGATCGCCGTGTACCACGACACCGCGAGCTTCTCGTCGTGCAACTCGGTGAGCGGACCGTTCCCCGGGTTCCCGGTGCCGCTCGAGGGTGACGACGTCAGCGCGCTCATCGAGCAGCACCGCGACGAGCTGCCGATGAGCGACCAACTCCCGACGTTCGATCCGCCGAAGCACACGGACCACCGCGCGCTGCTGATGCGGCTGATCACGCCGAAGCGCCTCAAGGAGAACGAGGCGTTCATGTGGCGGCTCGCCGATCGGCAGATCGACGAGTTCGTCGACTCGAGGCGAGCTGCGAGTTCATCAGCGAGTTCGCCGCCCCGTTCACCCTGCTACGTGATCGCCGACCTGCTGGGCGTCCCCGAGGACGACCACGAGACGTTCCGTGAAGCGCTCCAAGGCAGCCGGCGCGCGGACAGCGCCGTCGGGAGCACGGAGCGTCGGCGATGACGCACAACCCGCTGGAGTTCCTCTACCAGAGCTTCACCGACCTACATCGAGGACCGCCGGCGCGAACCCCGCGACGACGTGCTCACCGGCCTCGCCACGGCGACGTTCCCCGACGGCTCGACGCCCGAGGTGCTCGACGTCGTCCGGATCGCCGCCAACCTGTTCGCAGCCGGGCAGGAGACCACTGTCCGGCTCTTGGGTGCCGCGCTCCAGGTGATCGGCGAGCGTCCCGACCTGCAGCAGCTGCTCCGCGACGAGCGCGACCGCATCCCGAACTTCGTCGAGGAGACGCTGCGGATCGAGAGCCCGGTCAAGGGCGACTTCCGGTTGTCACGCGTCCCGACGACGGTGGGTGGCGTCGACATCCCCGCCGGCACGACCGTGATGGTGCTCAACGGCGCCGCCAACCGCGACCCACGCCACTTCGACGACCCCGCCGAGTTCGACGTCGACCGCACGAATGCGCGCCAGCATCTCGCGTTCGGGCACGGCGATCCACACCTGCCCCGGCGCGCCGCTCGCCCGCGCCGAGGCCCGCGTCAGCATCGAGCGCCTCCTCGACCGCATGGCGGACATCACGATCTCCGAGGCCGAGCACGGCCCGCCGGGCGCCCGCCGCTACGAGTACGTGCCGACCTTCATCCTCCGCGGGCTGCGCGGCGCTCAATCTGGAGTTCACATCCGTTGCCTAGGTCGGCTGCGCTCGCCGTGGCCGGGACAGTCGCGCTGCTGATGGCGGCGGTCGGCGGCTCGAGCACTTCCGCGGGGGCCGGCGAGACCACGCGGCCGCGCCCGGCCGGACCGTCCGCCGCCTTCTCGGACATCTCCGGCGGCAACGGCGTCTTTCTCGGCGACCCGATCCCCGTGAACCTCGAGCGCGCCGGCTACGTCGAACACGAGTACGCCGCATCGGGAACGGCGACGTCGTACACGGCAAACCAGCCCGCTCGCCGAGGACGGCCGCTGGTCGTTCGCGGCCGGACGGCACTGCGCCGTACCGGACACGCGTCCTCGTGCGGCGCCCGAGCGACCCGGCGCGTTTCAGCGGCACGGTCGTCGTCGAGTGGCTGAACGTGAGCGGCGGCGTCGATGCCGACCCCGAATGGTCGACCACCCACGAAGAGCTCCTGCGGCGCGGCGATGCATGGGTCGGCGTCTCGACGCAGCGGATCGGCGTGGAGGGCGGGCCGGTGCTGGTGCAGGTCGACGTGCCGGGCTCCGAGGCCGCCGGCCAGGGCCTCAAGGCGATCGACCCCGCCCGCTACGGGTCGCTCGAGCAGCCCGGTGACGGCTTTTCGTTCGACATCTACACGCAGGCCGCTCGCGCAGTGCGTTCCGGCGCCGGTATGGCCGGGTTGCGGCCGAAGCGCGTCATCGCCGCCGGCGAATCGCAGTCCGCGTTTGCGCTCGTGACCTACTACAACGGCGTGCAGCCGCTCACGCACGCCTTCGACGGCTTCTTCGTGCACAGCCGGGGCGGAGGCGGGCTGCCGCTCGTCGGGCCCGGGGAGTCCGCCGGGATCGCGAACGCGATCGGCGGGACGCCGACGACCTTCCGCACCGACCAGGACGCGCCCGTGCTCGACCTCCAAACCGAGACCGACCTGACGAGCGTGCTCAACTCGTACGTGGCGCGCCAACCCGACAGCGATCGCTTCCGGCTCTGGGAGGTCCCCGGCACCGCCCACGCCGACGCGCATCTGCTCGGGTCCACCGCCCAGTACATCCAGTGCGCTGTTCCGATCAACAACGGGCCGCTGCACGTCGTCGCCAAGGCCGGGCTGCGCGCGCTCACGACGTGGGTCGAGACGGGCAAGGCGCCACCGAAGGCGGCGCGGATCGACGTGGCGTCGGGCGCGTCGCCGCAGATCCAGCGCAACGCCGACGGCATCGCGCTCGGCGGCATCCGGACCCCACCCGTCGACGTGCCCGTGGCGGCGTTGTCGGGCGCGCCCGGGCCCAACCCGTCGGTGATCTGCCTGCTCCTCGGCTCGACCAAGCCGTTCTCCGCCGGAGCGGCTCGCCGCAGCTCTATCCGTCACGCGCCGTGTACAAGAAGCAATACGACCGAGCCGCCGACGCGGCGATCAAGGCAGGCTTCGTGCTTCCCGAAGACCGCGCCGCGCTGCTCGCGTTCGCCGAGCCATCAATGATCCAAGGCTGAGCTCATCCGCTAACTGTCGAGAAAGCGGTCGACGTTCGCGCGCAGCTCGGGGGTGTCGAAGGATTCCGTCTCGGACGCCATCGCGAAGTCGATGGTGGCGAGGACGGCGCGCTCGGCGTGCAGGTTGAGCACCCGCTTCGTCGCCTCCACGGCCTGACGGGGTAGCGCCGCGATCTTCTGCGCCGCGGCAAGCGCGGCGGCGAGTACCTCCCCGTCGGGGCAGACGTGGTTGGCCAGGCCGATCTCGGCCGCGCGCGCGGCGGGGATGCGTTCTCCGGTCAACGCGTACTCCTTCGCCAGGAGCAGGCTCGTGTGCAATGGCCAGCTCAGCGGGCCACCGTCGGCAGCCACGAGGCCCACCGTCACGTGCGGATCGGACAGGTACGCCGACTCCGCCATGTAGACCACGTCCGAGAGCGCGATCACGCTGCACCCGAGACCGACGGCCGGACCGTTCACCGCAGCCACCACCGGAACCCGGCACCGGATCATGTTGAGCACGAGCTCCCGGCCCTCGGCGATCACGTCGCGCCGGAGGTCGCGGTCCTTGGCCATCCGGTCGAGCAGGTCGAAGTCGCCGCCGGCCGAGAACGCGCGCCCTTCGCCGGTGATGACGGCGACGCGCGCGTCGTGGTCCGCGCTCAGCTGCGGGAAGAGACGCGTGAGCCCGAAGTGGAGCTCGTCGTTCACGGCGTTGAGCTGCTCGGGGCGCATGAGCCGGACGACCCGCACCGGCCCGTCGACGTCCACGCTGATGACGCCCGGGAGGTCGTAGTCCATCGGAGCTCCTTCTTCGTAAGGGTCGGTCCGCTCAGCCCGTCGGCAGGCCGAGGATCCGCGTGGCGATGATGTTCTTCTGGATCTGCGAGGTGCCGCCCATCACGCTCTGGGCCCGGCCGTACAGGTACACCTTCAGCGCCACGTCGTCGGGGTCGACGACCGCACGCGACCCCGAGACGTCGAGCGCGGCCGCCCCCACCGCCTGCTCGACCCAGGTCATCAGCAGCTTGTCGACGGAGCCGCCCGGCCCGTGGTCGATCCCGTCCAAACGCTCGGAGAGCCGGCGGCAGACGTGCAGGCGCAACATCTCGGTCTGGACGTACGCCCAGGCAACGTCCTCGCGCTGGTCGCTCCGGAAGGCCCCGGGATCGGCGCGCACGGCGCGCTCGAGCTCCTTGACCGTCTTCGCGTAGCGGGCGACGTACCCGAGCTCGCCGGGCTCCCGTTCGTGGCTGACGATCGTCATCGCGACGCGCCATCCCTCCCCGGGCGCTCCGATCATGTTCTCGGCGGCGACGCGGGCGCCGTCGAACGTGACCTGCCCGAACTCGGACGTGATGCCGTTGATCATCCGCAGCGGGCGTTGCTCGATCCCGGGCTGGTCCATCGGCACCGCGAACGCCGAGAGGCCCTTGTGCTTCGGGACGTCGGGATCCGTGCGCGCGAGCAGGAAGCACCAGTCGGCGACGTCCGAGTAGCTGGTCCAGACCTTGTGGCCGTCGATCACGTACTCGTCGCCCTCGCGTATCGGCGGTGGTGCGCAGCGACGCGAGGTCGGACCCGGCGTCCGGCTCGCTGAAGCCCTGGCACCAGCGGTCGCGTCCGCTGATCAGGCCGGGCAGGAACCGGTCCTTGATCGCGTCACTGCCGTGCGTCGTGATCCCCTGGACGAGGTAGCCGAGACTCGGCCGCGGCGGCGCGCCGGCGGCCGCGAGCTCCTCGTCGAGGATCACGTCGAACACCGTCGGCAGGTCGTGGCCGCCGTAGCGGGTCGGCCAGCTCAACCCGAAGAAGCCGGCGTCGTAGAGCGCGGCGTGCCACTCGGCCTGGCGCGCCCAGTACGCGTCGTCGGTCGACGAGGTCGGCAAGCCGGGGTTGTTGTCGGCGAGCCAGGCACGCAGACGGGCCCGGAACTCGGCCTCGGCGGGCGAGTCACGAAAGTCCATCGACCGCCCCCAGACGCTCGCGCTCCAGGTGACGGAGCTGTTCGCCGGCGTCACCGAACCATTGTGACGAGAGCAAGGCGCGGCGCAGGTACACGTGCGCCATGCACTCCCAGGTGTTGCCGATCCCGCCGTGCACCTGGACCGCCGTCTCGCAGACGGTGCGGGCGGCACGCGGCGCAGTACGCCTTGGCCACCCGGCCGGCGGCGCGCGCTTCGTCGGCGTCGAGGGCGTCGACGGCCCACGCGGCGTGGAGGGCGACGCTGAGCGATCCCTCCATCAGGCACACCGCTTCGGCGAGCAGGTGCTGCACCGCCTGGAAGGATCCGACGGGCACGCCGAACTGCCGGCGTTCGGCGGCGTATGCGACCGTGAGGTCGAGCACGCCCCGCATGAGCCCGACGAGGTCGGCGCTCGTGAGCGCCAGCCCGAGGGCGGTCCATGACGCCAGGTCGTCGCGCGGTCAGGAGCCGCGCCTGCCCGACGACCGGGACCACGGCGGCGCCGTCTGCGATTGTGCAGATCCGCCGGGTGAGGTCGGCACCGCCGCCCGTGCCGTCGATCGCACCGTCGTCCCGCACGAGCGCGAGGCGGTACCCGGCGCTCGTCGGGCCGGAGCACGAAGAACTCGGGTCGGGTCGCTCGCTGCTGCAGTCGACGGCGTAGAGCGGCGAGCTCGTCACGTCCCCGTCGACCACCGCAGCCTCGACGAGACCGGGCGCGAAGGCGACGACCGCGCCGGCCGATTCGGGCGCGCCCGCGCGCCGGGCGAGATCGGCGGCGAGCACCGGCCCCGAGAACGCGACGTCGGCCGCGCCTCCGGCGAGGGCGTCGGCCACGATCGCCGACTCGACACCGGTCGCGAGCGGCCGCCCGTCCC
Source organism: uncultured Actinomycetes bacterium (assembly GCA_963747195.1). GTDB lineage: Bacteria > Actinomycetota > Acidimicrobiia > IMCC26256 > JACDBD01 > JALZAA01. The sequence continues at coordinate 418,029 of CAVVDV010000002.1, read as the reverse complement.
CGCCGTCGTCGCGCAGCTCGAGCCAGCCCGCGTCGTGCACAGCCGCGGCGAGGCGCTTGGCGCGGGTCGTGTCGTCGAGCCCGGCCACCGTCGCGGGACCGAGCTCGTCGCGCGAGCCGGCGGGCGGAACGCCGAAGCTCGGCCTGCTCGGGCGATGTCCCGGGTGTCCACGGCTCAGACCGAGAGGATGGAGACGCCCGCGGTCCCGGGCGCGCCGTAGAGCTGGGTGTACCCCACCTTCGGAGTCCCCGGCACCTGGCGGTCGTCCGCCTGGCCGCGGAGCTGCCGCACGACCTCGTGGACCTGACGCAACCCCGACGCGCCGATCGGTTCACCGTTCGCGATGAGGCCGCCATCCGTGTTCACGGGCAGCGACCCGTCGATCTCGAGTGCGCCGTCGGCCACGAGGGCCTCCTGGTCGCCGTCGGCGCAGAAGCCGTTCTCGGCGAGATGGATGACCTCGGCGCCGGCGTCGGTGTCCTGGAGCTGGATGACGTCGACGTCCTCCGGACCGATGCCCGCCATCTCGAAGGCGGCTCGCGACGCGTCGACGGTCGGTCCCGGCGTCTCCTCGATCGGGAGCCACGGGCTGTGCACCTCGAACGCGCCGAGTCGCCGCGTCCTCACGGTGGCGGCGCGCAGGTAGACCGGCGTGTCCGTGTAGCGGTGCGCGTTCTCCGCGCTGGCACAGCACGACGGCGGCTGCGCCTTCGTCGGGACTGCAGAACATGTACTGCGTGAGCGGGTAGTTGAGCACCGGCGATCGCGAGGATCTCCTCCTCGGAGAGCGGCTTACGCCGGAACGCGTTCGGGTTCCGCGCTCCGTTGCGGTAGTTCTTCGCCGCCACCTTGGCCAGGGTCGACTGCGAGATCCCGTGGTCGTGCATGTACTTGTTGATCTTCATCCCGAAGAACTTCGTCGTGACGAAGTGACCGAGCTCGCCGTACCACGAAGGGCAGGCGTATTGCCGCGGATCGGCGCTGAACGCGCCGGGCAGGTGCTTGTCCATCCCGACCGCGATGCCGAGGTCATGATCGCCGAGACGGATCGTGTTGGCGGCGAGCGTCAGCGCGCTGGCCGCGGTCGCGCATCCGTTGTAGACGTCGGTGAAGGGGATCCCGGTGAGGCCCATGAGCGCGACGACCGCATCGGGGTTGTCGACCTCGTAGCTCCCGCCGAACGCGAACTGGATGTCGCGCCACTCCACACCGGCATCTGCCAGCGCTCGCCGGATCGCGACCGCGCCCATCTCGATGCCGGACACGCCGGCGAAGCGGCCGAACGGGTGCAGGCCCACGCCGACGATGGCGACGTCCATCAGCCGACCGGCCGGAACGCGAACGTCATGACCTCGTTGCCCTCGTCGTCGGTGCGGAACGGCACCACCACGAGCTCCATCTCCATGCCCGCCGCCAGCTCGTCGGGATCGGCCTCGGTGAGCCGCGTCTCCACCTTCACCTCACCGGGGAGCTCCACGTACCCGACGCCGAAGGGCTCGAACGCGTCGCCCGTCGGTCCCGCGTAGGGCGGGGACGGCGGCGGGAAGTTCTGCGTCGTCCACGCCCAGAGCCGGCCCCGCCGCGCGAGCAGCTGCTCCGCCATCTCGGTGGCCGCGCAGCGGGGGCACGAGTCCTGCTGCGGGAATGTGACGATCCCGCACGCCGTGCACCGGCTCCCGATCAGCTGCGGCTCCTCGGCCGGCCACGTGAAGATGCCTTCCGCCACCGGCGTCCGCGCCATCAGGTCCTCCGTTCGTCGGTCGTCACGACGGCACCGCTCGGGCCCGGAGCTCGTCCTTGACGACCTTCCCCGTGGCGTTCACCGGGAGGGCTTCGACGAACTCCACGAACCGCGGCACCTTGAAGTTGGCCATCTCGCTCGCGCGCCCACTCCATGAGCTCGGCCGGCTCGAGCGACGCGCCCGAGTCGAGCACGACGAAGGCCATGCCGACCTCGCCGAGGCGGTCGTCGGGCACCCCGATGACGGCGGCCTGCGTCACCCGCGGGTGGCGGAGCAGGAGGTTCTCGATCTCTGCCGGGTAGGCGTTGAACCCGCCGACGATGAACATGTCCTTGATACGACCGACGATACGCAGATAACCGTCGGCGTCGATGGTGCCGAGATCGCCGGTGTGAAGCCAGCCGTCGGCGTCGATCGCGTCCGCAGTCGCCTCCGGGTCGTCGAGGTATTTCCGCATCACAGTTTCGCCGCGGACGACGACTTCACCCGGCTCGCCCGGAGCGGTGGTGCCACCGGTGTCGTCGACGGTCCGGACCTCGAAGCCGGGCCACGGGACACCGACCGTGGCCGCAATGTGCTCGAAGTCGTCGTCGGGCTTGCTGCCGGTGACCGTGCCGGCTTCGGTGAGCCCGTACCCGGTGAGGATGCGCTCGAACGGGAGCTCCTCCCGAACGCGTCGGATGAGCTCGACGGGGATGTCGGCCGCGCCGGTCACCGCGAGGCGCAGGCTCGAGATGTCGCGCCGATCGCGATCGCCGTGCTCGAGCAGCGACTGATAGATGGTCGGCGGTCCCGGCAGCACCGAGATCCGTTCGCGCTCGACGAGCTCGAGCACGACGCCGGGGTCGAACACGGCGAGCGGGACGATGGTGGCGCCGCGCATGAGCGAGGCGAGGCAACCGGCCTTGTAGCCGAAGATGTGGAAGAACGGGTTCGCGATCAGGTAGCGGTCACCCGGGCGCAGGTCGGCCCAGTCGCACCAGTCGAGGTAGGCGCGCAGCGTCTGGCCGTGCGTCATCACCACGCCCTTCGGCTCCCCCGTCGTCCCCGACGTGAAGACGACGTCGCTCGGATCGTCGGGGCCGATGGACTCGAGTCGCTCGTCGACGTCCGCGTCACGCACGGAACGACCGGCTGCGAGGAACTCGTCCCACGCCACCGACGCGCGCATCCGCGTCACCCGACAGGAGGATGGTGCGCTCGAGCGCCGGGAGCGGGACGCCGGCGGCGGCGAGCAGCGCCGGGTAGTCGGTGTCGAGGAACCCGCGCACCGTGAACAAGGCGCGGGCGCCGCTGCGCGGCGAGGACGAACGCCGCTTCGGGGCCGCGGAACCGGGTGTTGACGGGGACGAGCACCCCGCCGGCCGTCGTCACGCCGAGCGCGGCGACGATCCACTCGAGCGAGTTCGGCGCCCACACCGCGACCCGGTCGCCACGCCGGACACCCGACGCGAGGAGCGCGCGCGCGGCGTCGGTAACCAGTCGCCGAGAGCGTGGCGAAGTCGACGCGCCGGGTGCCGTCCACCACGGCCTCCGCGTCGCCGAAGCGACCCGCGGCGTCCCGGACCATGGCAGGGACCGTCGGCCACGTGACCTCGCTCCGCACCCCTGGCTCTCCCCCCTCGCGCTCGGCGAAAACGAGAGTTAACAAAATTCGAGAGCGGGGTTATCATAGACCGCGCCGGCCGCCGAGGGAACCGCCGATGCTGCCCGACCACGAGTTCCACCCCTTGACCGTGGTTGACGTCGTCGACGAGACGGCCGACACCCGGTCGTTCGTCCTCGAGATCCCCTCGGAGCTCGAGGCGACGTTCGCCTACGCCGCCGGGCAGTACTGCACGTTCCGGGCCACCATCGACGGCGAGACAGTCTCTCGCTGCTACTCGATGTCGAGCTCGCCCGAGATCGGCGAGCGCTTCACCACGGCGGTCAAGCGCGTCCCGGGTGGCCGGATGTCGAACTGGATGAACGACACGCTCGCAGCCGGGCGACACCATCGACGTGATGCGCCCGGCCGGGCTCTTCGTGCTCCGTGCGACGCGACGCGCCGATCGTGGCGTTCGCGGGCGGCAGCGGCATCACGCCGGTCATCTCGATCGTCAAGAGCGCGCTGGCGACTACGGAACGGCCCGATCGCGCTCGTGTACGCCAACCGCAGACGCGGACGCCGTCATCTTCGCCGACGAGCTCGAGCGCCTCCGCGCGGAGTCCGGCGGCCGGCTGACCGTCCACCACCACCACGATTCGGAACGCGGCTTCCTCGACGCCGCCGGCTGCGCGGCGCTCGTCGACGGCAGCGCGCACGCCGACTTCTACATCTGCGGGCCCGGCCCCTACATGGACATCGTCGACGCGCGGGCTCTCGACGCTCGGCGTCGAGCGCGGAGCGACGTTTCATCGAGCGTTTCGTCGTGCCCGCCGCCGAACCGCGTGGCGGAGCAGGCGAGCGTCACCGAGTCGCTCGTGATCCGGATCGATCGGCGCAAGCAGACGTTCCCGTACCAGGCCGGGGACACGATCCTGGAGGCCGCCCGGCGTGCCGGCCTCAGCCCGCCCTTCTCGTGCGAGGCGGGCAGCTGCGCCACGTGCATGGCCCACCTCGACGAGGGCTCGGTGACCATGCGCGTGAACAACGCGTTGGCGGCCGACGAGGTCGACGACGGCTGGGTCCTGACGTGCCAGTCGCTCCCCACGAGCGAGAGAGGTCGTCGTCGACTACGACGCGTGACCCGGCTCGTCGTCGGGCCGCTCGACGAGCTCTCCGGTGTGCTCGTGCAAGCGCGGGGGCGGGCGGTACTCCGCGCTGCCGCCGTCGAACCGGATCGGGCTCGCCGACCAAGCGCAGCGGTCCGTCTGTCGGTCTCGACCGACGACGACCATCCCGCGCGACCGTACGAGCTCGCCGTCGAGCGCGTCACCCAGGTCGGCGACGGCACCGACGGCGATCCCGAGCGGGCGGAGGCGGTCCGCCCACTCTGCTGCCGGAGCTTCCTTCAGCCGCGCAGCCGAGCGCGTCGAGCAGCTCGGCTCGGTTCTCGAACCGCGCGTGCATGGTGGCGAAGCGCGGATCGTCCGCCCACTCGGCGCGATCGATCTCCACGCACAGCCGCCGCCAGAACTCGTCGTGGGTCACGAACAGCGCGAGGTAGCCGGACGCCGTCTCGAACAGCTGCGCGGGCACGTAGAAGTTGTGCGCGCCGAGCGTCTGGCGCGCCGGGGACGTCCCCGCCGTTCAGGTACGCCGCCGCCTTGTAGTTGAGCTGCGAGAGCATGACGTCGAAGAGCGAGACGTCGACCTGCCCGCCCTTGCCTTCGTGCACCTTCGCGACGAGCGCCAGCGCGGCCATGATCGCCGACGAGTTGTCGACGGCGGAGTAGCCGGGGAGCGTCGGGGGCCCGTCGGGCTCACCGGTCAGGCCGGCGACGCCGACCCCGGCCTGGATGACGTAGTCGAAGGCGGGCCACTCGGCCGCCGGGCCCTCGAGGCCGTACCCGGTGAGCGCGACGCACACGATCTTCGGGTTGAATCGGCGCAGCGACTCGTAGTCGAGGCCGAGCTTCCGGATCGTCGACGGACGCAGGTTCACGAGCAGCGCGTCGGCCGTCTCCGCGAGCGCGCCGAGCTCGGCCTGGCCCTCCTCGGTCGTGAGATCGATGTGCACGCTGCGCTTGTTGCGGTTCAGGCTCGCGAAGTACACGTTGTGCTCGCCGACGTAGTCCGATCCCACCTGGCGGGACAGGTCGCCGTCGATCGGCTCGATCTTGATGACGTCGGCGCCGAGGTCGGCCAGCAGCATGCCGGCGAACGGGTCCCGCCAGGATGTGCCCGACCTCGAGGATCCTGATGCCGGCGAGCGGGCCCGACGACGCGTCCGTCACGGCACGTTCAGAGCTCGGGGCAGAGCGACGCGAGGAAGCGCATCGACGCGGCTCGCGTGACTCGATGCGCGCGGCGCGGTCCCTGCCCAGCGGGAGGACGCGGACGGCCAGGTCGGTGACGCCCGCGTCGCGGAAGCTGCGGAGCCGGTCGACGACCGCGGTCTCGTCGCCCGGCGGCGAGCACGTCGCCGACGTCGGTGGCGTCGCCGTGCTCGAGCAGCCGCTGGTAGTTCGGCGAGTACTCGGCGTGCCCGAGCACCTGGTTGGCCCACGCCGCGCGCAGCGTCGACCTCGTCGTCGGCGCACAGCGCCACCGGGACGCCGGCCACGATCCGCGGGCTCGGCCGCCCCGCCTCGGCCGCGGCCTTCGTGATCCGCGGCACGACGTGCTCGCCGATCGCCCGCTCGTCCGCCATCCAGAGGATGGTCCCCGACGCGTGCTCGCCGGCGATGCGGAGCATCACCGGCGCGAGAGCCGCCAGGAGGACCGGCGTCGGGCGATGTCGGTGACGTCGAGCGGGTTGTGCACGCGGTAGCTGTCGTTCTCGACGTCGACCGGGGCCGGGGCCGGCGAACGCGGCGTTCAGCACCTCGAGGTAGTCCCGCACCTGGCGGGCGGGCCGGTCGTAGGGCAGGCCGAGCATGTCCTCGACGATCCAGTGGTGGGAGGGCCCGAGCCCGAGCGTGAACCGCCCTTCGCACACCGCCTGGTTCGACAGCGCCTGCTGCGCCATGGCCACCGGGTGGCGGGTCTGGATCGGCAGGACCGCCGTCCCGAGCTCGACGCGGTCGGTCGCCCGGCCCATGAGCGCGATCGCGGTCAGCGCGTCGAAGTCGCCCGGGAGCTGGGGCACCCAGATCGAGCGTGAAGCCGGCCTGCTCGGCGGCCTCGGCATCGGCGACGAGCCGCGCCACCTTCTCGCGGTACCGCCCCTTCTCGGGGCCGATCATCAGCCCGATCCGCATGCACCGCCCCCTGAGCGGAATGGCAACTGACCAAACGGCAATGACGTTCTCGTTTTTCGAGAACAGTCTTGCACTCGTTCTCGACCATGGTCAATACTCACGGGAAGCGCACGTTCCGAAGGGGGAGCTCATGGGTCGGGTGGCCGTCGTCACCGGCGCCGCATCCGGGATGGGGCTCGCGGTGAGCCGGCACCTCGCCGACCGCGGCCACCGGGTGGGGCTGCTCGACCTCGACGGTGACGCCGCGCAGCGCGCCGCCGAGGACCTGCGGGCGGGCGACGCGCGCGGCGCTGGCCTGCGAGGTCGACGTCACCGACCGTTCGGCGGTCGACGAAGCGCTGCGCAAGGTCCGCACCGAGCTCGGGCCCGTCGAGATCATGGTCACGAGCGCGGGGTTGGACGAGTTCGCCGCGTTCACCGAGATCACTCCCGAGGCGTGGGCGCGGATCCTCGCGGTCAACCTCACGGGCACGTTCCACTGCCTGCAGGCGGCGGTCCCCGACATGCTGGCTGCGGGGTGGGGCCGGATCGTGACCATCTCGTCGTCGAGCGCGCAGTCGGGCGCCGCCAACATGGCGCACTACGTCGCGTCGAAGGGCGGCGTCATCGGCCTCACCAAGGCCCTGGCGGTCGAGCTCGCGCCCCACGGCATCACCGTGAACACCATCCCTCCCGCGATCATCGACACGCCCATGGCGCGCCGCGCCGAGAAGGCGGGCAACGTCCCGAGCATCGACACCATCGCCGCCGCCACGCCCGTGCGGCGAGCCGGCACGCCCGAGGACATCGCCGCGACCTGCGCGTTCCTCTGCTCCGACGACGCGGGGTACATCACCGGGCAGCAGATCGGCGTCAACGGCGGGTGGTACCTGTGACCGCGACCGCGGGGCCTCGCCTCGCTCCCCTGCCCGTCGAGCGCTGGGACGACGACGCCCGGGCGGCGTTGCAGGCCGGGTTCGGGAAGGAGGCGACCGACCGGTTCCTCTCGTCGGGTCCGGACGCGGCCCGAGTGCCCAACGTGCTCACCACGCTCATGCACCACCCCGGCCTCGCCGGACCGTTCCTCGCCTTCAACCGCGTGCTCCTGTTCACGCCCGCGCTCGCGCCCCGGCTGCGCGAGCTCATGGTGCTCCGGGTGGCGTGGCGGACGCGTTCGACGTACGAGTGGGTGCAGCACGTGCGCCTGGCGCAAGGGTGTGGCATCACACCGGACGAGGTCGACGCCATCGCGCGCGGCGCCGACACCGACGCGACATGGACACCGCTCGAGGCCGACCTCCTCGCCGCGACCAATGAGCTGATCGACGGCTATCGCATCGACGACGCGACGTGGGCCCGGTTGGCCGAGCACCTCGACGAGCGCCAGCTCGTGGAGGTCGTGTTCGTCGTCGGCACGTACACGTGCCTGGCCATGGCGTTCAACAGCTTCGGGCTGGAGCTCGACCCCGAGCTGCGAACGCTCGCGGCTCCGCCTCTCCCCGACTCGGAGGACTAGAGAGATGGCTCGCATCGAGAAGCCGCCGGAAGGCAGCTGGACGGCGCACTACCCGGAGCTCGGAACCGGGCCCGTGTCGTACGAGGACTCGATCTCTCCCGAGATCCACGAGCTCGAGCGCGAGGCCATCTTCAAGCGCTCCTGGCTGAACGTCGGCCGCGTCGAGCAGCTGTCCCGCAAGGGGAGCTACTTCACCAAGGAGCTGGCGGTCGCCAACACCTCGATCGTCGTCGTGCGCGGGATGGACGGAGAGGTGCGCGCCTTCCACAACATCTGCCGTCACCGCGGCAACAAGCTCGTCTGGACCGACTTCCCGGGCGAGGAGACGAGCGGGAGCTGCCGCCAGTTCGTCTGCAAGTACCACGGCTGGAAGTACGAGCTCGACGGTGCCTGCGCGTTCGTGCAGCAGGAGGGCGAGTTCTTCGACCTCGACAAGTCCGACTACGGGCTCGTCCCGGTGCACTGCGACGTGTGGTCGGGCTTCATCTTCGTGAACCTGGAGAAGGAGCCGCGCCAGTCGCTGAGAGAGTTCCTCGGCCCGATGACGACCGCGATCGAGGGCTACCCGTTCGACCAGCAGACGGAGCGCTTCTCGTACCGCGCAGTCGTCCACGCGAACTGGAAGCTGTTCATCGACGCCTTCCAGGAGTTCTACCACGCACCCGTGCTGCACGCGCGCCAGTCACCCGTCGCGGCGCTCCCCGAAGTGCAGGCCGCCGGCTTCGAGGCGCTGCACTACCAACTCGACGGACCGCACCGGCTGGTGACGACAACCGTCGGGGAAGGGTGGCGGATGCCCCCCGAGATGCTGAAGCCCATGGAGACGGTGACGCGCAGCGGCCTGTTCGGTCCGTGGGACGCGCCCGACCTCGGCCCGGACCCGCTGCCCGCGGGCGTCAACCCGGCCGACCGGAAGCACTGGGGCCTCGACTCGTTCCAGGTCTGGCCGAACTTCGTGATCCTGATCTGGGAGCGAGGCTGGTACCTCACGTACCACTACTGGCCGACGTCGCACAACGCGCACGTGTTCGAAGGGAACCTCTACTTCGTCCCGCCGAAGAACGCGCGTGAGCGCCTCGCGCAGGAGATGGCCGCGGTCACGTTCAAGGAGTACGCGCTCCAGGACGGCAACACGCTCGAGGCGACGCAGACCATGCTCGAGTCACGCGTCGTGACCGCCTTCCCGCTGAACGACCAGGAGATCCTCTGCCGGCACCTGCACAAGGTGGCCGCCGACTGGGTCGACGACTACACGCGCGAACGGGTGGAGGTGGGAGCCCGATGAGCGAAGCCCGGTTGCCCGGCGAGTTCTCCGAGCTGGAGCCCTTCGCCGCGACGTGGTGCCTGCCGACGGAGCGGGAGCGGTTCGCGCAACGGATGACGAGCTCGATGGAGGAGATGCAAGCCTTCTACGACGCCTTCTTCCCGCGCGCCGAGGAAGCGATCGCAGTACTGCGACAAGTTCGAGCTCGACGACATGCCCGACGACGCGCAGCGGCTGCTCCAGTTGCTGTACTCGCTCGTCATGGTCTCGTTCCCCGTCGAGGTCTGGCGCCAGCCGCACGTCCCCGACAGCGGCGCCGCCTACCTCGACCTCCTGATCGAACCGATCCCGTGAGCGACGCCGTCGTCCTTCGGGCGCGACCGTTGGGTCGACGTCGACGCCGGGCTCGTCCGGTCGCCGGCGACCGTCGTCGTGGAGGGCGATCGAATCGCAGCCGTCGGCGCCGACGACCTGCCCGCCGGCGCGACGGAGATCGACCTCGGCGACGTCACGCTGCTCCCCGGCCTGATGGACATGGAGATCAACATGCTCCTGGGCGGGCCCCACGGCGGGAACCGGCGCAGCGACGTCCAGGACGACCCGGCGTTCCGCACCCTGCGCGGAACCGTGAACTGCCGCACGACGCTGCTCGCGGGTTTCACGACCGTCCGCAACCTCGGCCTCTTCGTGAAGACCGGTGGCTATCTGCTGGACGTCGCGCTCGCACGGGCGATCGACAACGGCTGGATCGACGGACCCCGCATCGTGCCGGCGGGGCACGCCATCACGCCGACCGGTGGGCACCTCGATCCGACGATGTTCGAGCGGTTGGGGCCCGACATCATGCCGCTCAGCGTCGAGGAGGGCATCGCCAACGGCGTGCCCGAGGTGCGCAAGGCCGTCCGCTACCAGATCAAGTACGGCGCCCGCCTCATCAAGATCTCCGCCTCCGGCGGCGTGATGTCGCACAGCGGCCTCGCCGGCGCGCAGCAGTACTCCGACGAGGAGCTGGCGGCCATCGTCGACGAAGCGCACCGCGCCGGCATCAAGGTCGCGGCGCACGCGCACGGCGACGCCGGCATCAGGGCGTGCATCCGCGCCGGAGTCGATTGCATCGAGCACGGCTCGCTCGCGGAGGACGAGACGATCCAGATGATGGTCGAGAACGGCACCTTCCTCGTGCCGACCAGCTTCCTCTCCGAGGGTCTCGACATGTCGAGGGCGGCGCCCGAGCTCCAGGCCAAGGCGGCGGAGGTGTTCCCGCGCGCCCGGGCCATGCTCGGGAAGGCGATCGCGAACGGCGTGAAGATCGCGTGCGGCACCGACGCGCCCGCGATCCCTCACGGCGAGAACGCCAAGGAGCTCTGGGCGATGGTCGACCGCGGCATGACGCCGATGCAGGCGCTGCAGGCGGCCACCGTGATGAGCGCCGAGCTCATCGGCGTCGACGACCGGGGCCGGCTCGGAGCCCGGGCTCCTCGCCGACATCGTCGCGGTACCGGGCGACCCGTCGGAGGACATCACGACGACGCAGGACGTGCGCTTCGTGATGAAGGGTGGACGCGTCTACAAGGGCGCCTGAGCGGTACCCGACAGCGCCCGCATGCTGTCGACCAGCTCTTCGAGCGGCGTGCCGGTCGGATAGACGGCGGCCGCGCCGGCAGCCTCGAGGCGGGGGACGTCCCGCTTCGGGATCGTGCCGCCCACGACGAGCAGCACGTCGTCCGCGCCCGCGCTGCGCAACGCCTCCGCCGTCTTCCTGGTGAGCGCGACATGCGCGCCGCTGAGGACGCTGAGGCCGACGATGCGCACGTCTTCCTGCATCGCGACCGCCGCGATCGCCTCGGGCCGCTGACGGATGCCCGTATAGATGACCTCGAACCCGGCGTCGCGCAGGGTCCGCGCCACGAGCTTCGCTCCCCGATCGTGCCCGTCGAGCCCGGGCTTGGCGACGAGCACCCGGACCGGCATCAGAAGACCGCCGGCTGCCGGAACTCGCCCCACTCGGTCCTTGAGCACGGCGACCATCTCCCCCACCGTGCAGTACGCCTTGGCGCAGTCCACGAGGAGGGGCATGAGGTTCTCGCTCCCGCCGGCGGCGGCGTCGAGTGCGGCGAGCGTGTCGCGCACGTCGGCCGCCGATCGTGAGCGCTTCACGTCGGCGAGCCGTTCGAGCTGGCGGATGCGGCCCTTCTCGTCCATCTCGTAACCCTCGACCTCGGGCGGTTCCTCTTCGGTCTCGAACCGGTTCACGCCGACGACCGTCCGGTCTCCCGACGCGATCGCCGTCTGGACGCGGAAGGCCTCCTCCGAGATCAGCCGCTGCAGGTAGCCCTCTTCGACCGCCTTCACCATTCCGCCGCGGCGTTCGAGGTCGTCCATGATCTCGACGACCCGGGCCTCCATCTCGTCGGTCAGCGCCTCGACGTAGTACGAGCCGCCGAGCGGATCGGCGACGCGTGTCACGCCGGTCTCGTGCGCCAGCACCTGTTGCGTCCGCAGCGCCAGCGTCGCCGAGTCCTCGCTCGGCAGCGCGAACGGCTCGTCCCACGCGGCCGTGAACATCGACTGGACTCCCCCGAGCACGGAGGCCAAGGCCTCGTAGGCGACACGAACGACGTTGTTGTGCGCCTGCGGCGCGTAGAGCGACGCGCCGCCGGCGACGCAGCCGACGCGGAACATGCACGACCGATCGTCCTTGGCGCCGTACCGCTCCCGCACGATGCGGGCCCAGCGTCGCCGCCCGGCGCGGTACTTGGCGACCTCCTCGAAGAAGTCGCCGTGGGTGTAGAAGAAGAACGACACCTGCGGCGCGAACTCGTCGATGGTCATCCGGCCGCGCGCCATCACCTCGTCGCAGTACGTCACCCCGTCCGCGAGGGTGAACGCCATCTCCTGTGCCGCGTTGGCGCCGGCGTCACGGAAGTGCGCGCCCGCCACGGAGATCGCGTTGAAGCGCGGCACTTCCTGCGCGCAGAACTCGATCGTGTCCGCGATCAGCCGCAGCGACGGGCGGGGCGGCCAGATCCACGTGCCGCGGCTCACGTACTCCTTGAGGATGTCGTTCTGGATCGTGCCGCGCAGCTTCGACCGGTCGACGCCCTGCTTCTCCCCGACCGCCACGTAGAACGCCAGCAGGATCGCCGCCGTGCCGTTGATCGTGAAGCTCGTGCTGATCGCGTCGAGCGGGATGCGGTCGAACAGGATCTCGGCGTCGGCGAGCGTGTCGAGCGCGACGCCGACCCGGCCGACCTCCTCCTCGACGTCGGGGTGGTCGGAGTCGTACCCGCACTGGGTCGGGAGGTCGAGCGCGACCGAGAGGCCGGTGCCCCCCTGGGCGAGGAGGTAGCGGTAGCGCTCGTTCGACTCCTCGGGCGTGCCGAAGCCCGAGTACTGGCGGATCGTCCACAGACGGCCCCGGTACCCGTCGGGGAAGTTGCCGCGCGTGAAGGGGAACACACCCGGCGGCGGGATCGACTCGGGCGGCGGGAGGTCGGCCGGCCCGTAGCTCGGGGCGAGAGGGATCCCGGCCTCGCTGTGCACGCCGTCGTCCACGAGCGGAGCGTAGCGGAAATTGCGATATGCAGAAAGTCGGAAAGCGACGCCGACGTGGAGCGTAGCGAAATTGGATATGCAGATGGGGAGCGTGACGCGATCGCGAGAGCGCTATTCTCCATTTGTGTTCGAGGCCTCTGACGTGCGACTCGAGATCGATGCCGGCGTTGCGGTGGTGACCATCGACCGGCCCGAGGCCCGCAACGCCATCGGCTTCGCGACCATCGACGCGCTCGGCGCCGCGGTCGACGAGGTGGCCGACTCGGGCGCGGCAGTGCTGGTGTTGCGGGGTAGCGGCGATCGCGCGTTCGTCTCGGGCGGCGACATCAAGGAGCTGGGCTCGATCCGCACGCACGAGGCGGCCGTCGCCATGGCGAGCCGGGTCCGGAGGCTGCTCGACCGCGTCGCCGCCTTCCCCGTCCCGGTGATCGCGGCGCTCAACGGGCACGCGCTCGGCGGCGGAGCGGAGGTCGCCGTCGCGGCGGACATCCGCATCGCGGCCGACGACGTCAAGATCGGCTTCAACCAGGTGGCGCTCGGGATCATGCCGGCGTGGGGCGGCGCGGAGCGGCTCGCCCAGTTGGTGGGTCGCAGTCGCGCGCTCCTGGCCATCGCGACCGGCGATGTCTACGACGCGCCGACCGCGCAGCGATTCGGCCTCGTCGACGTCGTCGTCCCGCGCGCCGACGTTCGACGACGAATGGCGGGCGCTCGCACGCCGGCTGGCGGCATCGGCTCCGGGCACGACGCGCGCCGTGAAGGCCGTCGTCGGCGCGGCAGTCCCGTCTTTCCACCCCGAGCTCGAGGCCGATGCAACCGACGCGTTCGCGCGGTTGTGGACGGGAGACGCGCACTGGGCCGCGGTCGAAGCGTTGGAGCGCGAAGCGGAGAACGGGATGACGCGTCGTTGTGAAGTCCGTTCTCGTGTTCGGCGCGCTGGTACCCTCGTTCGAGTGAAACAGGATTCTGATTTGGCCACCGTTGACGACGACACCGCAGCAACCGCAGCCGGCCTGGCGGCAGCGGGCCGTCTCGCGCAGCCTGAACGCCGCGCGTTCACGTGCCGAGCAGCGCGTCCAGCGATACCTGGATGCGGCCTTCGCGCTGATCGACGAGAAGGGCACCACCGACTTCACGATCCAAGAGGTCATCGACCGCTCGAAGCAGTCGCTGCGCGGCTTCTACCAGTACTTCGACGGCAAGGACGAGCTGCTCCTCGCGCTGTTCGAGGAGACCGTTGCGCGAGTCGGTCGACGACCTGCAAAGCGTGATCGACGCCGAATCGGAACCACTCGCACGGTTGCGTGCCTTCACCATCCGCCTGCACGAGTGGTGCGACCCGACCGATGCTCCACGCAAGCGCGGTTCACACAACCGCCGTCCGATCTCGGAGTTCTCGGTCCAGCTGGCCGTCACGCATCCCGACCAGGTGACCGCGGCGATGGCCCCGGTCTCGGCGATGCTGCTCGACCTGCTCGAGGCAGCCGTCGCCGCGGGGCGATCAAGTCGTCCGACACCCGCCGCAGCGCGTCGCTCATCCAGCAGACGGTGATGTACAGCTGGTTCGGCAACCGCATCGTGCAGAACCCACGCATGCGCGTCACCGCCGAGGACACCTGGGAGTTCTGCCTCCGAGGCCTTCAGGGCTGACGCCGCCGCGTCAGACGCGGTCGAGATCCAGCATGCGGATGGCGTTCCCCCGCAGGACCTTGTATCGCTGCTCGTCCGTGAGCGCGGCGGTCATGCGCTCCGCCTCCTCACGCGCGAACGGCCATGTCGTGTCGGTGTGCGGGTAGTCCGTCTCGAAGCAGATGTTGTCCTCGCCGACCTCGGCGATGGACGCCATCCCGTGGACGTCGTTCGTGAAGCACCCGAAGATCCGGCCCTGGTAATAGGACGACGGACGCTCGGGGATCATGTCCTTCGCGCCCGTCCAGTTCGAGTGGAGCTCCCAGACGTTGTCGGCGCGCTCCAACGCGTACGGGATCCAACCGATCTGCCCCTCCGAGTACGCCAGCTTGAGCTCCGGGAACCGGACGAGCACTCCCGAGAACATGAAGTCGGCCAGCGACGCCATCGAGTTGTTGAACGACAGCATGATGTCGGTCGACGGCGGGGCGTCCGGGGACGCCGCCGGCATCTTCGACGAAGAGCCGATGTGCATGCAGAGCGTCGTGCGCGTCTCCTCGGCACACCGCGAACAGTGGATCCCAGTACCCGGTGTGGATGCTGGGCAGGCCGAGGTGCGGCGGGATCTCGCTGAAGCACACGGCACGCGCACCGCGATCGGCATTGCGTTTCACCTCGGCCGCCGCGAGCTCGACGTCCCACATCGGGATGATGCACAGGGGAATGAGGTGGCCGTCAGAGCCGCCGCACCAATCCTCGATCATCCAGTCGTTGTAGGCGCGCACGCACTCGAGGCCGAGGTCGAGGTCCTCGCCTTCCATGAACGTCTGGCCGCAGAAGCGCGGGAACGTCGGGAACGCGAGTGACCCGTCGACGCCGGTGAGCGCGAGGTCCTCGACGCGCGCCTTCGGGTCGTAGCATCCGGGACGCATCTCGTCGTAGGTGAGCGCGGCGATCGCAAGCTTCGTGCGGTCGAAGCGACGGACGTCGCCGTCGGGCGTGGCGTCGAGCGGGAGGGCGACGTGCCGCTTGTGGACGTAGATCAGGCGGTCCTCGTAGAGCCAGTAGTCGCCCCACGTGCCGTCCTCCGTCATCTCCTGCTTGTACGAAGCACCGCCGGTGAGCGCGAAGTCGCCCCATCGCGCCCGGTCGACGCGGGGCCCGCGTTCGCGCATCCGTGCGGGAAGCCGCTCCTGCCAGAGGTTCGGGGGTTCGACGACGTGGTCGTCGACGCTGATCATGCCGGGGAACTGCGACACGCTTCGCCTTTCAGTCCGAGTCTGCGAGCGGATCGTGTTGCTCGCCGGAGTCGAAACCGCCGTGCTTGCGCATGAACGTGGTCGAGCGGCGCCGGATACGCCATCCATCGGCCGTGCGCACGTACTCGTCGCGGTACCAACCCAGGCGCATTGCGTGCGTCTGCTGATCGATGAACACGAAGTGCTGCATCGCCCGTGGCGGCGTCGCCGTCGACGTCGATCACCGGCATGTTGCCGATGAACTGGCCGCGGGGCGCGGCGGCGAGCAGGGCCGGGAACCGCTCGAGGGTGTACGGCGTGCCGAAGGCGGTGTAGACGGCGTCGGGCGTGAACACGTCGAGCCACCGGTCTTCGACGAACTGGCTCGTGTACGCCATGTACCGGGCGCAGAGCTGGTGCAGCAGCACGAGGTCGGCGACGTGTCGGCTCTCGTCGGCCATCCTCTCCCCCGCGGAAGTGGCGCACTCGGTAAACGAGAATTACATTATCACCCGCGGACGCCGCCGCCAAGCCGGGGACGCCTTGGCCTGAGCGCTAGGTCACGAACTCGGCCGCCCGATGGTGGAACCGCCACGCGCCGTCGTCGTCGGTGGAGGGTGTCCTGGTATCGGCCCACGAGCTGGATCGCCCAGCCCGAGTCGCCCTGCAAGACGAAGATCACGTCGCTGATCGCGTTGGCCTCGTCGTCGTTCCAGTCGGTGACCAAGGTGTTGACGACGAGGTGGCGCTGGGGCCGCACCGGCTTCCACTTGGAGTAGGCCTCGCGGAGGGCGTTGTGGCCTTCGTGCGTGCCCATGCCCGGGATGTCGCAGACGCCGTCGGGGCAGAACGTGGCGACGACGTCGTCGGTCCGGCCGTCGTCCAGGGCCTGGGCGTACGCGGCGAGGGTCGGCGCGGACGCCCTCGACGACCTCTGCGTACGTCGTCGTCGTGCTCATCAGAAGCCGATGTCGAGAATGGGCTTGTCGAACGGGTACACGTTGAGCGACTGCACCGCCGGGAGCAGCTGCTCGTAGGGAAGGCCGGCGAGGAAGCCGTCGATCGTCCGTTCGAAGTTCGAGATGTGTCCCTCGAGTCCGCTGGACAGGCGCATGTACTCGAAGCCCTTCGCGTGCAGGCCCTTCTGCTGCCGGGGCAGGTTCGAGAAGTCCTGCGTGGGGATCGGCGGCCACCGCGGATCGTCGCACTCCCACACCTCGGGCGGCGTCGGCTTCACCGGCTCCTGGCCCTCCGGGAACCGCGTGAGCGACCAGATCTCCATCAGCGTCTCCTCCGGCCCCAACGGGCGGAAGCGGTAGGAGGAGGCGCTGCTGTACATCGGCAACACGAAGTAGTGCGGGAAGCACTGGTAGAACTCCTGGTTGAGCCCTTGCGCGTCGAGCTCGTTGAGGTCGGGGACGTCGGAGCCCCGGTCCCGGTGCCAGCTCGTGACCGCGTCGTTGAGCGTGCGGTTCCAGGTCGCCATCGCCAGCGCCGGGTCGTCGGGCAGCTCGATGTCCCGCAGACCCTCGGCGATGCGCACGTCGTTCGCGTGGACCATCCCGGCCATGCCGTCGCTCATCGTGCGCAGGTACTGGATGTCCGCGTCGATGAAGGCACGAGGATCGAACGACGCACCGTCGCGCAACCCGTACCTCGTGGGGATGATGAGCTCGGGATGTGTTTGCGGAACGTGGTACATCTCGACGAACGCCTCTTCGGCGAGCTTCCAGTTCACGGGAAGACGGCACGCGAACCACCGCTCGGTCCGCAGCGACTCCACCTTCCACGCGTCGAGCGTGCTCGCGGCGGGCTCGATGCACGGCCGCAACGGCGGCGCGTCGTCGTCGAGGTTGATCCACGCGCACCCGCCCCACACCTCGGACCGCACCGGGACGAGGTTGATGTCGTCCGGCTGGAGGTTGTGCTCGGAGAACGTCTTTCGCCGCGGGACGGCTGCGTTCATGCCGTCGAGGCCGTAGCACCAGCCATGGAACGGGCAGGTGAACCCGTTCTCGCACGTCCCGCTTCCCTGGACGACCTTGACGCCACGGTGGCGGCAGGCGTTCTGGAACGCGCGCACCCCCATGTCGTCGGTGCGCAGCACGATGATCGACTGATCGAGGAACTCGTACTCGACGAAGTCGTGCGGCGCGGGGATCTCCTCGAGCCGGCACGCCATCTGCCAGACGCGCGGCCACAGCAGCTCGACTTCCATCTGGTAGAAGTCCGGGTCGACGTAGCGCTCCTTGGGGACCCGGTCCGGGTACTCCATCGCGTGAGGCACCGGAAGCGCCGACCTCTTCCGATCCGCGATCGCCACGCAGCGCCCCTTTCCCGCTCCGGAGTGCGCTGTCGGGACCGACCGTATACTAACCGGTCGGTACAATGAACCCCTCCGGACCCGCACCCGACGAGCGCGCGCGTCGCAACGCGGCCGAGGTCGACGTCCTGGTCGTCGGCGCCGGCATCACGGGCATCTACCAGCTGTACCGCGCACGTGAGGCCGGCTTCTCCGCGCTGCTGCTCGAGGCGGGTGGTGGCGTGGGCGGTACCTGGTACTGGAACCGCTACCCCCAGGCACGGTTCGACTCGGAGAGCTACACCTACGGCTACCTGTTCTCGAAAGAGCTGTTCGAAGAGTGGGAGTGGCAAGAGCACTTCGCGCAGCAACCGGAGACCGAGCGCTACCTCAACCACGTGGTCGACCGGTTCGACCTTCGGCGCCACATGCGATTCGGCGCCAAGGTCACCTCGGCCGCGTACGACGAGTCGTCGGGGAAGTGGACCGTCGTGGTCGGCGACGGCACCGCGTTCCGGGCGCAATTCTTCATCGCCGCGACCGGCGTCCTCTCGGTGCCGTACTTCCCGGACGTGCCGGGGCGCGACGACTTTCGGGGTGAGTCGTACCACACGGGGTTGTGGCCGGCGACGCCGGTCGATTTCGCGGACAAGCGCGTCGCAGTCATCGGTACCGGATCGAGTGGCGTCCAGCTGATCCCGGCCATCGCCGGCGAGGTTGCCTCCCTGACGGTGTACCAACGCACCGCCAACTGGTGCACGCCGCTCAACAACGCTCCGATCACGCCGGACGAGCAGGCGAAGCTCAGGGCTGAATTCGAAGCGATGTGCGAGACGCTGAACACATCGCCGAGCGGGTTCCTCCACGCCGCGCACGACCGCGCCACCTTCGACGACTCGAAAGAGGAGCGGTGGGCGTTCTTCGAGAAGCTGTGGAACAGCCCCGGCTTCACGAAGCTCACCGGCAACTACACCGACCTGTTGTTCGACGAGGCCGCGAACGCAGAGTGGTGCGAGTTCATCGCCGAGAAGATCCGGAGCGTCGTCGAGGACCCCGAGACGGCGGAGAAGCTGATCCCGAAGGACCAGCTCTTCGGCGAGAACCGGCCTCCGTACGTGACCGGCTACTACGAGGTGTTCAACGAGCCGAACGTCTCGCTCGTCGACCTCAAGCAGACGCCGATCGTGCGCATGACCGAGAGCGGGATCGAGACGGCCGACGGTCGTGCGGGAGGTCGACATCGTGGTGTGGGCGACCGGCTTCGACTTCGGCACCGGCGCGCTCATGCGCATGGGGATTCGCGGCCGCCACGATCGCGCGCTCGTGGACGACTGGGCCGATGGTCCGAGCACGTTCCTCGGCGTCCAGACCACCGGCTTCCCGAACTTCTTCTTCCCCGGAGGGCCGCACGCCGCGGCCGGCAACAACCCCCGGTACAACGGCGACCAGGTCGACTTCATCACGGACACACTCGAGTACGTGCGCGATCACGGCTACGACACGATCGAAGTGGATCCCGCCGCCGAAGAGGCGTGGACGAACATGGTCGACGCCGGCGCGTCGAAGACCCTCTTCGGTGGGGAGAAGAGCTACTTCTTCGGAGCCAACATCCCCGGAAAGCCTCGCCGGTACCTCCTGAACTCGGGCGGCCGGCCGAAGCTCCACGCGATGATCGCCGACCTTCGCGAGAACGACTACAAGGCGTTCAGGCTGTCGAATTCGTCCCGCGCCACGCGCACCACGGCGCAGAGGAGCTGAGGGATGGCGATCGATCGTCAGGAGTCCCCGTACCGACGGGGGAACCGCTATGACCGGCTGCCGATCCCGATGGTCACGGAGCACTGCATCGCCGTCGACGGAGGGGCCGTCCAGCTCGTCGTGGAGTCCCGGAGGTTGACGAACGAGATCATCGCCGCTGCCGTCAACGATGGCGTCGAACCGGAGATGGCCTTCGACGACTTCGGCGCCACGCTCCACGTCTGCGGTACGGCCGACGGTCTCGAGCACCTGCGCTTCGACTGCTTCGAGAACGAGCCGCACTACCACTACATCGAGCAGGCGAAAGCCGCGAACACCGTGGTCCGCATCGACGAGCTGGCCGTCGGCGATCCCGTCGAGTTCTCGCTCGCCTGCGTCGAGCACCACCTCCCCGACATGCTCCGTCACTGCGGTGTCGCCGACCTGGCCGACGAGGTCGCCGGCCGGCCCGACCAGGTCAGCGCGGCGATCGCCGAGGTCCGCGAGCTCATGAGGAAGGCCCGCGACCCGGTCGCGTAGATTGCGACGATGCGATTCGGCCTCGATGTAGCGCAGCAGCGGATGCCGTGGGACGAGCTGGTCAGCCGCGTCCAGTTCGCCGAGGAGCTCGGCTTCGACGGCGCCTGGGGCTTCGACCACTTCCAGCCCATGTACGGCGAAGGACCGGGCGAGACGTTCGACGGCATGACGACGCTCGCCGCGCTCACGGGCGTGACGTCGCGCATCCGGCTCGGGCTGCTCGTGGCCGGGGTGACATACCGGCACCCTTCGGTGTTCGCCGCCCAGGCCCTCACCATCGACCACGCCTCGCACGGCCGGCTCGAGCTCTCGCTCGGCGCGGCGTGGTACGACAAGGAGCACATCGAGCTCGGTATCCCGTTCCCGCCGACGCCGGCGCGCTTCGACTTGCTCGAGGACGCGCTCGAGATCGTGAACCGGCTGTTCACCGGCGACGTCGTGTCGTACGACGGGCGGGTCGTGTCGCTGCGGGACGCGCAGCTCCGTCCGTTGCCGGTGCAGCAGCCGCACCCGCCGATCTGGATCGGCGGCAGCGGTCCGCGGCGGACGCTCCCCCTCGTCGCTCGCTACGCCGACGTGTGGCACACGTGGGGGACGCCCAATTCGTTGCGCGGGACGAACGAACGGCTCGACGAGCTCGCGACCGAAGCGGGACGCGATCCCGTCGTCGATCATGCGGGCAGGCTCGCTGTCGCTCGACGACCTCGACACCGCGCGCAAGCACGCGGCGAAGTGGCGGGACGCGGGCTACGGCTACCTCGTCTGCGGCTGGCCCGAACGCGGCCGGGCCCAGGTCGAAGGGTTCGCCCGCGACGTCCTGCCCGAGTTCGCCGACTGAGCTCGCCGACGGCACGCCGGCTCAGACGGTCGCGACCGGCGTCGCCGGGGAGCTCACCGCGCCGGGAAGCCGCAGCGGGGGCGCAGTGAGCAGGAATCGACTCCGGTTGTGCTCGCGCAGCCAGGTCGCGAGCTCGTGGAGATACCACAGCTCTCCGAGGGGGACGCCGAGCCGGAAGAGGCAGAGGTGGTGGATCGGGAGGAACGAGTGCCGGCTCTCGTCGCGATCCCTGCCGAGCAGCCCTTCGACCGCGTAGTTGTCCGCCACCAGCGCCGAGATCTGCGACTCGGTGATCCACTCCAGCAATGACTCGTCCCGCGCGTCGAGGTAGGTGCACATCGTGTGGATCTGCACGGGATCCGGGTCGCGGTTCCATTCGAGGACCTTCGTGGCGAATCCGGTGTGCAACAGGAGCATGTCGCCCGGCTCCACGACGACGCCGTCCGCCGCCATGATCTCCTCGAGTGTCTTCCGGTCGACCCCGCGCCAGTCGTGACCCAGGTGGTGGGCCAGGTCGACGAGGACACCGCGCCCCTGCACGCCCGTGGAACGCCATGTGCTCCATGCCGAGGTGGTGCGCGAAGGAGAGGTGCTTGCCGCCGTCCCCCGCCGCGTCGGGCTGCGGCCCGACCAGGTCGACCCCGGCGCGGTACCCGTTGTAATAGACGGGCTCCTCGTTCCCGTCGCCGTCGGCATCGAACTCGGCGCCGACGTGGGCGAGCGAGTCCCATTGCGTCGAGTACTGCAGCGCGAGGGTCACGACGTCGTCGGCCCACACGTCGACGTAACGGGGATCGCCGTAGTCCCCCATCTCACTCATGTGGACGTTGTAGAAGGTGCCGGGATTGCCCTGCATGTCCTCGGTCGGCGCGAGAACCGGCGGGTGGCGCCGCTGGTTCAGCGCGGTGCCACCCGGGTAGTCGAGCGGCAGGCTCAGGCAGAAGCTGATGCCGGCCTCGACCTCGCGCACGCCCTGGAGGACCTTCTCGGGAGTGAGCAGATTGATGCGGCCGAGCTCGTCGTCCTCGCCCCAGTCGCCCCACGTCGAGCCGGGCGGGCGTTGCATCCACCGCTTCGTCACAGCTTCTCCTTCCGGTCGCCGGCAGATCTTGTAACGACCGGTTGGTCTAGCCTGTTCCGCCGCAGCCTCGCGTGGAGAGCCCACCAATGACGGACAAGGACTTCGTCGTCTCGGGCGACGGGCACCTCCTCGAGCCGATCGATCTCTTCACGACCCGCCTGCCGACGCACCTGCGGGATCGCGCGGTCTGGGAGGAGGACTTCGAGATCGAGCCCCTCGTCGAGGGCGGCGCCCGGATCTTCCGGCGCTTGCACACTCCGGGATACGAGGGCTGGACGATCTCCCGGTATCGCCAGACGGGCGGGCGAATGCCGGAGGGTGACCCCGATCGGATCCTCGAGGACATGGACCTCGACGGCATCGACGTCCAGGTCATGCACCCGAACCTGTCGCTGTTCGGCCTCTACTCCGACGACCACGAGCTCTCGATGGCGCACGCCCGCGTGTACAACGACTACGTCGCCGAGCGGTTCTCGCCGTACTTCTCGCGGCTCGTGCCCACCGCTCCCGTGCCGATCACGGATGTCGACGACGCGGTCGCCGAGATCGAGCGCGTCGCCGCGGCCGGTTTCCGGGCGATCCTCCTGCCGGCGACCCCGCCGAAGCCGTACTACTCGCGCGACTTCGACCCGATCTGGGCCGCAGCGCGGGCGAGCGGCGTGCACGTGTTCTTCCACACCCAGACCGGAGGCGTGAAGGTCGACGATCCCGCGTCGACGACGCTCAAGGTCGTCATGGAGTCCGCCGCGCAGGTCAACCAGCCGATGACCGAGAAGTCGGCATCGAAGCGGATGATCACGCAGTCGATCTACGGCACGATCGTCCCCCAGCAGCTCATGTGCGAGCTGATCGGTGGCGGCGTTCCCGAGCGGTACCCCGACCTCCACTTCGCGCTCATCGAGTTCAACGCCCATTGGCTGGCGTCGCTGATGGGTGCGATGGACAAGTGCTGGGTGACGGGCATCGGCCAGGACGCCGACTGGTGGCTGGGCTACTGGGACGATGCCCGGCCCCCGACCGACCAGCCCAGCATGGCGCAGCTGTTCCGCCTGAACGAGAAGTGGCCGTACCCGCTGACGCCGAGCGAGTACGTCCGGCGCCAGTTCCACGTGCAGTTCCAGGACGATCCCGTGGCCGTCGCGTGCCGGCACCTCACCGGCGTGTCGAGCGTCGTGTGGGGCTCCGACTACCCGCACGCCGAAGGGACGTTCCGCGGCAGCCGGGAGCTGATCGCGAAGCAGTTCGCCGGCGTCCCTGCCGACGAGCGGGCCGCGATGCTCGGCGGCACCCTCGGCCGGCTGCTCGGGCTGGAAGTCCCGGTCCCCGCCTGAGCTCCCGGACGATCTAGGAGCGTCCCCCCAACGGCACGACGCCGCGCGGCCGCGTCAGCGGCAGGTCGTTGTACGTCGCGATCCCCGGCGCCGCGGCCACGACGGCCGGGATCGCGTGGATCGGCGGCATCGCCGTCATGATGTGCCCGAGCTCCATGAAGTCCGCCATCGTCTCGGCTTCGAAGTCGGGCGGCGGGAGGAAGCCGATCGTGGCCGTCACCGTCGGCCGCCCCTCGATCTGGATCACCCAGCCGTCCTGGTCGATCTTCCAGTCGGGATCGAGCGACTGACCCTTGCGCCACCGGAAGTTCAGCTCGACGACCGTCCTGTCGCCGACCAGCCCCTTCCAACTCGCGGCGACGCCCGCGACGCATCCCGCCCCGATGGTCCACGACCCGAGGTCGAGGTCGGCGGTGGTCTGCGCGAACTCGGCCTCGCAGCGTACGTCGTCGAGCTCGACGTCGAGCGCGTCGGCGACGAGCCGCACGGCCTCGCCGAAGATCGCCGTGCCGTCCGCCGTCATCGCGAGCAGGTCGGGGTGGTCGATCGGCTTGCCGAAGCCCACCGGGAGCTCGGTCGCGGGCGAGTCGTAGTACGTGGTGTCCGCCGCCTCGTTGACCGTGACCTTGTCGACCCGATCGCAGACCATCGTCGACACGATGGCCAACAGCTCGGCGAAGCCGGGACTGACGCCCGATCCGAACATGGTGGCGCCGCCGCTCCGACACGCCTCGACGATCCGCTCGCGGTCGGGGCCGAGGTTGCGCCCGGTGATGAACGACGCCGTCGCCACGACGTTCACGCCGGCCGACAGGATGCGCACCAACTCGTCGGAGTCCACCCACATCGGGTTGTACACGACGCAGTCCGGTTGCAGCGCGAGCAGCGCGTCGACGTCATCCGTGGCGGCGACACCGAGCGGATCGATGCCACACAGCTCACCGACGTCGCGGCCCACCTTCTCGGTCGACCAGGCGTAGCACCCGACCAGCTCCAGCGTCGGGTTCGCAGCGATCGCCCGCACCGAGCTCTTCCCGACATTCCCGGTCGTCCACTGGACGATCCGAAAGCGATCTGTGTTCGGCACGGGTCAAGACTCCGAGCCGGCGATCCCGCGGATGAAGATGTCGGCGAACGGCTTCGCCACGTCGCGAGCCGACACGCGTGCCGCCCGGCTTCAGCCACAGGTACGTGTAGTTGTGCATGCCGAGCCACGCCAGGGCCGTGAGCCACGGGTCGACCTCGCGGAACTCCCCGCGAATCAACGCCGGCCTGCAGGACCGCCTCGACCCTTCGCTCGTACTCCCGCCGGCGCCCGCGGAACTGCTCGGCGCGTTCGGCCGTGAGCGCCGGGAACTCGTGGAGGAAGACCCAGACGTGATCGGGATAGCGGTGGATGACGTCGAGCAGCTCGTCGCCCAGCATGGCCAGCTGCGCGGACGGCGACCCGCCCGCCTCGGCGACACGATCAGCGCCGACCATCACCTCGTCCATCACACGATCGTGGATGGCGGCGAGGAGCTCCTCCTTCGACCCGATGTAGTGATAGAACGCGCCCTTCCCGAGACCGTTGACCTCGCACAGCTCCGCGATGCCCGTGGCGTGGTAGCCGCGTCGCGCGAAGACCGGCGCCGAGGTGTCGATGATCACGTCGCGACGCGCCTTCCACTTCGCGCTGCGACGAGGCTCGTTGCTCGCTCCGGTTCGTGGCATCGGTTCCGACGGTACACGGGCGCGCTCGCGCATCAGCGACCTTGCCACTGCGGCGGGCGCTTCTCGGCGAAGGCGGACAGCCCTTCGCTCGCATCCTCCGACGCGAGCAGCTCGTCCAACAAGCTCCTTCGAAACCCGCCGCAGCGTGTCGTCGTGCTCGTGCGCGGCCAGCAGGACGACGCGCCGGCTGGCACGCACCGCGAGCGGAGCCGCGGCGGCGATCTTCTGCGCGAGGCGCGAGTGCCTCGTCCAACGCCGCGCCCGGCTCGACCAGCCGGCTCACGAGCCCGAGCTCGTACGCGCGGCGAGCGTCGATCGGCTCACCGGTGAGGATGGCGTCCATCGCCGGCGCTACGACCGATCGCGCGCGGGAGCCGGAACAGCCCGCCGGCGGCGGCGATCAGGTTGTGCCGAACCTCCGCGAGCCCGAACGCCGATCGGGACGTCGCCACGACGACGTCCGCGGCCAGGACGATCTCCAGACCGCCCGCGGTCGCCAGGCCGTCGACGGCGACGACGATCGGCTTGATGCGCTCGCGGTACACGAACCCGCCGAACCCGCCCCGCTCGGTGTCGAGCGTCGCCGCGGAACCGGTCTCCCTGATGACCTTGAGGTCGGCGCCGGCGCAGAAGACCGGGGGCCTGCCCTGTCGCCGTCGCAAGCTCCGGCTTGCTCCGCGGTGTCGGCGCACAGGACCCCGACCCGGACCTCGGGATCGTCCTCCAGCCGGTCCACGGCGGCCTCGAGGCCGAGCGCCATCTCGCGATTGACGGCATTGCGTGCCTCGGGGCGGTTGAGGGTGATGAGGCCGATCCGGTCGGAGGACGAGTAGAGCACGGCGGTCAAAGACAAGGCTCCCGCGTCGAGGCGCTGGCCAAGAAAGGATAATGACTGGTCGGTACACCCGTCAGGGGTGTGAGGAAAGGTCACGGATGAACGAGCACAGCTTCGAGGGGCGCGTCGCGGTCGTGACGGGCGCGGGGCGCGGGATCGGGCGGGCCTATGCACTCCTGCTCGCCCACCGGGGCGCCGGCGTCGTCATCAACGACCTCGGCGGATCGATGGAGGGCGTCGGAGCGGACCCCGAACCGGCATCCGCGGTCGCCGCCGAGATCGTCGACGCGGGCGGGGTTGCGATCGCCGACAGCAACGACGTGGCCAGCGCCGGGGGCGCACAGGCGCTCGTCGATGCGGCGGTCGAGCGGTTCGGACGCCTCGACATCCTGATCAACAACGCCGGCATCATCAGGTGGGCGGGCTTTCCGGACGCCGACGCGGACAACCTCGCTGACGCATCTCGCCGTCCATGTCGGCGGCTCGTTCAACACCACCCGCGCCGCATGGCCGCACATGGTCGAGCGGGGCTACGGCCGTATCGTCATGACGACGTCCTCCGGGTATGTTCGGACTGCCGAACAACGTCTCGTACGCCACCGCCAAGGGTGCCGTCATCGGGCTCACGCGCAGCCTCACGACCGCGGGCGCCGCGCACGGCATCAAGGTCAACCTCATCGCGCCCGCGGCGATGACGCGCATGGCCGGTCAGCCCGGAAACGAGGAGAACGCGCAGATGTCGCCGGATCTCGTCGCGCCGATGGCTGCCTTCCTCGCCCACGAGGCCTGCCCGGTCAGCGGCGAGATCTACGCCGCCGGCGCCGGTCGCTTCGCGCGCATCTTCATCGCCTCGACCGAGGGGTACGTCCACCCGGGTCCGGAGCCGACGATCGAGGACGTCGCCGAGAACTGGGCGACGATCAACGACGAGACCGGGTATTACGTCCCTACCGACCTGCCCGACTGGTCGGCGGCCTTCATGGCCCACCTGCTTTCTTAGCTGTCACCGCGCACGAGAGCGACTGCTTGACGGTGGCTGAGCTCCGAGCCGGCGGCGAAGACCTCCGTGAAGTCATCGCCATCGATTTCCTGCGTGAGGCGCGCGACCAGCTCGGCCTCACGCGGCCGCGTCGAGGGCCATGCCCGGAGGCCTGCACGTCGCCGCAATCCATCGGTGGCGCCGAGGGCCATGACGGCCCGACGTGCATCACCTTCGGCCAGCGCCAGCTGGGCAGAGGCGACGAGGGCGAAGGTGACGACGAGGCTGCTCAACTCGGTTTCCTCGCCCGCCTCCACCGACTCCACCAGCAGTGCCCGAGCCTCGTCGAGCTGGCCGGCTGTCACCGCGAGCGAGGCCAGTTGTGTTCGCGCCGTGGACTCGAGCCAGCTGTTGTCGAACTGTCCGCCGAGCTGGTTGACCTCGGTGAGGTGTGCGCGCGCGGCCTCATCCCGGCCGAGCGCCATCTCCACCATCCCGACTGTCAGAGCGGCAAACGCCATGAACGGCTCGTTCTGCCGGCGGAAGCCGTCGAGGGCGGTCGACGCGGCCTGAAGCGCTCCATCGAAGTCATCCTCGATCGGCAGGATCCACGAGACCGCCAGGTGGGCTGCGCTCTCGAGATAGGGGTCGTCGACGCGCCCCTGGAGTCGTTCGAGCCCCTCGACTGCGGCCAGCGCGTTCTCGTCGTCGCCAACTTCGACGGCAGTCACGGCCGACGTGAACAGCAACTCCGCTTGGGCGCGGTCGTCCAATGCGTCTGCCCTGCGCTGCACCTCATCGATCCAGGCCCGACCCTCCGGCATGCGGTCCTGCATCTGCCAGAACAGCCAGAGGATGCGGAAGATGTGCGGGAGCGGCGTGATGTCGTTGGTCAGGAACCAACGGATGGCGACACGGAGGTTCTCCTCCTCGGTTCGCAACTGCTCGGCCCACTCCGCCTGTCGTTCCGCGGGCCAGTCGGCGTTCTCCACCAGCGAACCGAAGTACTCGCGCGTGCCGCCGCTCGACATCGGCTCGGTCCTCGCTGGCAGCAAGCCGCTCGGCGGCGAACTCTCGGACGGCTTCCAGCATGTGGAACCTCGGCCCGGCGTCGGTGGCGTCGACCTGCACGAGGCTGTGCCCGGCGAGTGCATCGAGCAGATCGAGCGCGGCGTCCTCGGTGAGATCGGAGACCTGGGCGGCCGCGTCGACCGTCCACCCGTCAACGAAGACGGAGAGGGTGGCCAGCATGTGCTGCTCGGCGTCCTCGAGCAGCCCGACGCTCCATTCAACGGTCGCGCGCAGTGTGCGTTGACGTTCGGGAAGATCGACCGGGCCGGTACCCAAGGCGTCGAGGCGATTTCCGAGCCGAGCGAGCAGTGCACTCGGTTCCAGCAATCGGGTACGGGCCGCGGCGAGCTCGATGGCGAGCGGCAGACCATCGAGGCGCCGACAGATCTCCACCACGGCCAACGCGTTGTCCTCGGTGAGGGCGAAGTCGTAGCGGACGGCCTGCGCGCGATCGACGAAGAGCCGAACGGCGGGCAGCGAGGCCAACTCTTCCATTGGCGGCCGCTCCGAGAACGCGGGCACTGTCAGCGGAGCGACCGGGTACTCCCGCTCGGCCCGGACCCGAAGCACCGTACGGCTCGTCGCGAGGATCTCGAGGCCGGGGCAGCGGGCCAGGAGCTGGTCGAGCTCGGGCGCGACACCCACGACCTGTTCGAGGTTGTCCAGCACGAGCAATGTGGGTGTCTCCGCGAAGTGCTCGACCAGGACATCGAGCGGTCCGCGAGCGCCCTCGACGGTCGCACCCACCGCGTTCGCGATGCGAGGCAGCACCAGCTCGGGCTGAGCGATCGCCGCGAGCGGCACGAACACCGTCCCGTGCGGATAGCGATCATCGAGTTGTTCACCTACCGCGATCGCCAGCCGCGTCTTGCCGATGCCGCCGGGGCCGGTGAGGGTGACCAACCGGACTTCGGGTTTCTGGAGCAGCTCCGAGACCTCGGCGATGTCGTGCTCCCGCCCGATCAACGACGTCGACGTCACCGGCAGGGAGCGCTCGCTCCGCCGGTCGGTGTCGACCGCGGACGATGCCGAAGGGTCGGCACGGCCACCGGGAGTCGTGAACCGCTCGCTCAGGAGCAGGGCGAGGTCGTCTCGGACCAGTCGCCCGAGCTCCCGTGGGCTACGGAACGAACGGTATGAGTCGGTGCCCTCCGTCTGGAGCTCGCCGATCATGGCCGCCAGCCGAGGTTCCTGCTCGGGTGCCGGTGTCTTGACGTACAGAAGCCGGGGGATCGAGTGGGAGAGTCGGAACTCGTCCTCCAGACCCGAGATCTCCATGCCGGGCCCGATCCAGCCGTACCGCTGCCAATACAGACCGATGAAGATGTCGGACTGCGCCAGGTAGGCCCGGTACAGCTCGCGAGGTGGGTGGGGTCGAGCCCCCAGCTCGAACAGCACAGGCGTGAGCCGGAGTGCCGAGATCGCACGGGACACCGCGGCACGCTCATCGGCGAGCTCGGCCAGCGTGGAGCTCACGAAGACGCGCAGACGCTGGTCCGGCGTCCGGATCGTTGCAGTGCCCTCCTGCTCTTCGGTCATCAGCAGTCGAACGACCTCGGCTATGTCACCGACTTCGCCGCGGTCTGAATCAGGCCGGCAACCTCGTCGGGGTGAGAAACCATCCCTACATGACCTGACACGAGCTCCGAGGTAGTGGCGCCCATGCGCTTGGCGAAGAGACGCTCGACGTCGGGCGGGATCACCTCGTCGTTCTGTGCGACCGCGAACCAGGTGGGAACGTCGTTCTTCCACGCAGGGGTCCCCATCACTTCCTCGAGGGCGGCCGCGGGCAGAGGCTGCTGCACGGCATACATGACGTTCGCTTCGATCGGATCAACATCCGCCGCAAAGTGCTGCACGAAGTCATCTTGGGGAAGCCAGGCGAAGCCCTGTTCATCGATGCGCAAATGCGCCAACGCCGGAGTCGGCTCACCTTGGGCAAGCAACCCGCCAATCGATTCGCCCGCATCAAGGGCGAAGCCCGAGATGTACACCAGTCCGACGACATTCCGGGCATCCGTTCCCAGCGCAGTCATGATCTGACAGCCGTAGGAATGTCCGGCAAGAAGGGTCGGGCCCGTCAGCGGCGCCAGCACCTGCCGAAGCCGTGCGACGTTGGCCTCGAGTGTCGTCAGTGGAAACTGTGGCGCCGTCACGTTGTAACCAGCTTTTTGCAGGAGCCTGATGACGCCGCTCCAACTGGAACCGTCGGCCCAGGCACCGTGCACCAGGACAACGTTCGGTTGCTCACTCATTCGGTCATTCCTCCCCTGCTGAGACGGACACGCAAGCCGGCCGATTGCCGGACCGCACGCCACAGATTGCCCGATCCGGCGCGGGTGCGCGCCGCCAGAGTGACCGCTTACTGGCGCAGTGTCGACCTTCAGGACGTGCGGGTCCGCAGCTCTCTCTTCAGGACCTTGCCCGAAGGGTTCCTGGGCAGCGCATCGACGAGCGTCACGTGCTTCGGCACCTTGTAGCGCGCGAGCTGGCGGCTGCAGTGCTCGATGAGCTCCTCGGGCGTCGTCGTCTCCGAGTTCGAGACGACGTAGGCGATCGGGACCTCTCCCCAACGATCGTCGGGACGCCCGACGACGGCAGCTTCGACAACCGACTCGTGCTCGTAGAGCACGCGCTCGACCTCGGAGCCGGCGATGTTCTCACCGCCGGACACGATCATGTCCTTGAGCCGATCGACGATGTAGAGGTAGCCGTCGTCGTCCTTCACGCCGACGTCCCCGGTGTGGAACCAGCCACCGGCGAACGCCGCACTCGTAGCGTCAGGATCCCGCCAGTAGCCCTTGAACACCTTCGGGCCGCGAATGACGACTTCCCCACGTTCACCTGCGGGCACCGACGCTCCGTGCTCGTCCCAGATGTCGAGCTCGAGGTAGAGGCATGGACGACCGACGCTGCCGAGCTTGCTCACGATGCTGTCCCGGTCGAGGAACGTGTCGCCCGAGACGGTCTCGGTGAGGCCGTAGGCGTCGGCGAACCACGCCGAAGGGAACGTCCGCTGGATCCGCTCGATGAGCGGGATCGGCATCT
This sequence comes from uncultured Actinomycetes bacterium, assembly GCA_963747195.1. Taxonomy (GTDB): domain Bacteria; phylum Actinomycetota; class Acidimicrobiia; order IMCC26256; family JACDBD01; genus JALZAA01. Next base: position 386,786 of record CAVVDV010000002.1, on the reverse strand, counting down.
TCTCGCCACCGTTGATGATCAACCGCACCGACGAGAGGTCGCGCCGTTCGATGTCGGGCAGCGCCATGATCGCGTTGATCATGGCCGGCGCGAGCCACACCGTGGTCACACGCGACCGCTCGATCTCGTCGACGACGTCGGACGCGTCGAACACCCGATGGATGATGACGGTCGCGCCCGCGGCGATGAGCGAGGTCGTCGTGAGGTCGAGCGCGCCGACGTGGTACAGCGGCCCGCAGGCGAGCCCGAGATCCGCGCCGGTGAAGCCGAACTCGGTGATGTGCGCGTAGTTCTTCCACGCCAGGTTGGCGTGCGTGATCATGACGCCCTTGGGGCGACCGGTGGTCCCGGATGTGTACATCAGTCGGTGGATGTCATCACCGTCGACGTGCGCGCGGGCCGGGCGAGCGGACTCGGCAGCCAGATCGGCAAACCGCTCCCATCCGGCGAAATCCTTGGTCGAGATGCACACACGGACGAGGTCGCCCTCCAGCTGGTTCGTCGCGTCGTTCGCGAGCTCGATGAGCTCGTCGTCGCAGACGAGGGCGCGAGCTCCGGAGTGCTCGAGGATGAACCGCAGCTCCGGCGCGGCGAGCCGCCAGTTGATCGGCATCGCGACGGCTCCGACGTAGTTGGCGGCGAAGATCGTCGCCAGGAACTCGATGCTGTTGTAAGACAGCAACCCGACGACGTCGCCGGCACCGACTCCGCGGGCGTGGAGCCCGGCCGCCAGTGCAGCTGCCCAATCCGCCATCCCCTGATAGGTGACGACGTCGTCCCCGAAGACGGCGAGGGGCTTGCTCGGCGTACGGCGCGCGTGGTGCTCGAGCACTCCGACCCAGCTCATGTCCGGATGCATCGGCGGCGCGTCCTCCACGGATCCCCCTACGGCGCCGCGTACCCGCCGTCGACCACGATCGCGGACCCCGTTGTCCACTGGGACGCGTCGCTCGCGAGGTACGAGTAGGCGCCGACGAGGTCGCCGGCGCTTCCCAGCCCGAGCGGATGCTTGGCCGCGATCGCGTCGATCGCCTCCGGCGGGAGGTTCGTCGTGGATCCCCGAACGGAACGTCCCGGGGCACACGCAGTTGACACGTATGCCTTCCCGCGCGTATTCGACCGCGGCGACCTTCGCGAGTTGGATCACGGCCGCCTTCGTCGCGCAGTACGGGGCGGCGTGTGACCACGCGGTGAGACCGGAGACCGACGCGGTGAGGACGATCGACCCGGACTCCTGTGTGCGCATGACCGGCACCGCAGCGCGGATGCCGTTGACGGCACCGAGGACGTTGACCCGGAACGCGCGCTCCCAGTCCTCGGTCGCCAGATTGTGGATGCGACCATTCGGCGAGAGCACTCCGGCGTTGCTGATCAGCACGTCGAGCCGGCCGAAGCGCTCCACCGCCCGCCCGACCACAGCTTCGACGTCCGCGACTTCGCCGACGTCGGCTCGCAACGTCTCGACCGCCCCACGACGCGTCGGTAAGCCGTTCACCGTGGCTTCGAGCGAGGATTCACTGACGTCGCTCAGCACGACATCCGTATCTGCTTCGCCCGCGAACCGGCAGGACAGCGCGGAACCGAGCGTTCCGCCCGCTCCGGTGATCGCGACGACGCGTCGCTCTCCGCTCATACGAGCAGGTACCCGCCGTCGACGTTGAGCACGCTGCCCGTGATGAACGCCGACGCGTCGGAGGCCAGGAACTGATAGGCGCCGGCCAGGTCGGTGGATGCTCCCCAGCGCCGTTGCGCCGTGTGCCCGAGCACCCCGGCTCCGAGCTCGGGGCTGTTCTTCCATGGCTCGGCCAACGGCGAGTCGAACCATCCCGGAGCGACAACGTTCACGGTGATGCCCGAGGACGCGAGATCGAGCGCGAGACCCTTCGCCATGCCGACGAGGCCGGCCTTCGAGGCGCTGTACGCAGTGAGCCCTTCGCGCGGCCGTTCCCCGAGGACCGAGCCGGTGAAGATCAGTCGCCCGCCCTCGCGCATCACCCGGGCGGCGGCGCGGGCACCGAGGAACGCCGCCGTGAGGTTCACCTCGAGAATCTCGCGCCAGACCGACGGATCGGTCTCGAGCGGTCCGGCCAGGATGGGCGAGATCCCCGCGTTGCAGATCCACGCGTCGACGCCACCCCATTCGGCCACCGTGGCATCGGCGACCGCTTCGTTGAACTCCCGCTCGGTCACGTCACCGCTGAGCACGAGGGACGGTCCCGGAAGCTCTGCGGCGACGGCCTTGAGGTCGGTCTCGGTGCGCGCCACCAGCGCCACCCGCGCGTCTCCTTGCGAGAACGCGTGCGCCAGCAACCGCCCGAGGCCCCGACTGGCGCCGGTGATCACCACGCGCTTCCCCGCCACATCACCCCCGCCAGGGAAGGAGCCCGGGATCTCGGTCTGGTCGGCCATCGTCCCCGTCCTGTTTGTACCGACCAGTACAGTACACAGTTCGTGTTCACGGACTCCGACCTGCTCGACATGCACCGACGGATGCTCGTGATCCGCGGGTTCGAGGAGCGTGTGGCCGCGCTCTACCGCGACGGTGAGATACCCGGCTTCGTGCACTTGTCGATCGGGCAGGAGGCCTCGGCCGTGGGCGCGTGTTGGCCGCTGCGCTCCACGGACGTGATCACGTCCACCCATCGCGGCCACGGCCATTGTCTGGCCAAGGGCCTCGACCCGCTCGGGATGTTCGCCGAGCTGATGGGCAAGGACAAGGGAACGAATCGCGGGCGCGGCGGCTCGATGCACATCGCCGATCCGGCGATCGGCATCTTCGGCGCCAACGGCATCGTGGGTGCCGGCCTGCCGATCGCGGCGGGTGCAGCCACCGCGGCGCACCTTCGACGCGACGGCAGCGTGGCGGTGGCGTTCTTCGGCGACGGCGCAGTGGCGCACGGCACCTTCCACGAAGCGATCAACCTCGCCGCCGTCTGGCGGCTGCCGGTGATCTTCTTCTGCGAGAACAACGGCTACGCCGAGTTCTCGGCCGCATCGGACCAACACGCGGCGCCACTCGAGCGGCGCGCCGCCGGCTACGGCGTCGACTACGTCGCGGTAGACGGCAACGACGTGGTCGCGACCGCGGCCGCGATGAATTCGTTGACCGAGGCGACTCGAGCCGGACGAGGTCCGGTCGTCGTCGAGGCAACCACTTACCGCTGGCACGGACACTACGAAGGCGATCCACAGCGCTACCGATCGACCGACGAGGTTCGGGAGTGGGAAGCGCGCGATCCGCTCGTCGTCCACGCGCACCGGCTGCGGTCGGCTGGCATCAGCGACGACGAGGTCGAATCCCTGAAGTCATCGGTGGCGCACGAGCTCGACGAGGCCGTCGACGCGGCTCGGGATTTGGCCGCCCCGGCGGCCGCCACGCTGACCGACTTCGTCGTCCGCCCGAGACCCGTACGCACCGAGCCGCCGCCCCCCGCCGACGATGCACCGACGTTCCGCACCATGGACGCGATCCGAGCCGCGCTCGAGGCGGAGCTCGCCGGCGACGAGCGCGTGTTCGTCGCCGGCATCGACGTCGCGGCCGGAGGCAACGTCTTCGGTCTGACCCGCGGCCTCCACGACCGCTTCGGCGATCGCGTCCGCGACACCCCCATCTCCGAGAGCGCGATCATCGGCCTCGGCGTGGGCGCAGCGATGGCGGGCATGCGGCCCGTGGTCGAGCTGATGTACCTCGACTTCGTCGGCGTCTGCTTCGACCAGCTGCTCAACCAGGCCGCGAAGCTGCCGTTCATGACCGGCGGCACCGCGCAGATGGCGCTGACCGTGCGGACCCAGTTCGGCGCCGGGCGCTCCTCGGGAAGTCAGCACTCGCAGAGCCTCGAGGCGCTGCTCGCGCACATCCCCGGCCTGAGCGTCGTCATGCCGTCGACCCCGGCCGAGCACGTACGGGTTGCTGCGGGCGGCGATCCAGGACCCGAACCCGGTCGTCTTCATCGAGAACCGGCTGCTCTACGGCATGAAGGGACCTCGGCCGCCGGCCGACCACGTCCTCCCGATCGGGACGGCGGCGGTCGTGCACCCCGGAAGCGACCTGACCGTCGTGTCGGTCTCACGGATGGTGCACGAGGCGGTCGCGGCAGCTGAGCGGCTCGCCGTCGAAGGCATCTCGGTCGAGGTGATCGACCTGCGAACGGTGGCACCGCTCGACATGACGCCGATCCTCGACTCGGTTCACAAGACGAGCCGCCTCCTGATCGCCCACGAGGCCGTCGTCCCGTTCGGAATCGGCGCCGAGATCGCGGCCGCGGTCGCGCGCGAGGCCTTCTGGGACCTCGATGCGCCGATCCAGCGCATCGGCGCCGCACCGACTCCCCCTCCCTACGCGCCCGACCTCGAACGCGTGTGGCTGCCCGACCGCGACGACATCGCCGAGGCCATCCGCCAACTCGCCGCGGTGTGAGCTCAGCAGCCCAGCTCGCGAGCGATCACCAGGTGCTGGATCTCGTTCGTGCCTTCGCCGATCTCGAGGACCTTCGCATCGCAGTAGAAGCGGGCGACCGGTGACTCGAGCATGTAGCCGATGCCGCCGTGGATCTGAACGGCTTCCGATGCTGCCCATGTCGCGAGGCGACTGGCCTTGAGCTTCGCCATCGCCGCTTCCTTGAGGAAGGGCTGGCCGGTGTCACGCAGCCACGCCGCGCGATAGGTGAGCCACCGCGCCGCCTCCAGCTCGGTGGCGATGTCGGCGAGCTTGAACTGGATGGCCTGGAACTTCGAGATGGGCCGGCCGAATTGCATCCGCTGCCGGGCGTAGTCCGTCGCCAGGCCGAGCACGGCCTGCGTCAGGCTGAGCGACAACGCCGCGATCGAGATCCGCCCGACCTCGAGCGTGCGCAGGAACTGGCTGAGGCCCATCGCGGGATCGCCGATGAGGTGATCGTCGGCGACCCAGACGTCGTCGAAGGAAAGCTCACGGGTGTCGAGGCCACGCCAGCCGATGCCTCGCATCTTCGGGCCCATGGTGAAGCCGGGCGTGTCCTTCTCTACGACGAAGCTCGCGAACATCGGCCCCTGCCCCTCGGCCGACTCGGTCCGCGCGAGCAGCGTCACCCCGAACGACATGTCGGTGCCCGCGTTGGAGATGAACGTCTTCCGACCGTTGATCAGCCAGCCACCATCGCGCCGTACCGCTCGCGTGCGGATGCCGCGTGCGTCGGATCCCGCATCGGGCTCGGTCAAGCCGAACGCGCCGAGGGCGCGTCCCTCGGCCAACGGTCTCAGCCAACGCTCTCGCTGGTCGTCGTTGCCGAACAGGTACAGCGGCAATGACCCGATGGTCACGTGCGCCTGCCACGCCGACGCAACCGACTGGTCGGCCAGCCCGATCTGCTCCATCGCGGCGACGAAGGCGACCGTCGACATGCCGATGCCACCCCACTTCTCGGGGATCAGAATCCCGAGCAGGCCCAACGCACCCATCTCGCGGAGCAGGTCGGTCGGGCACCGCTCCTCCTCCCACGCCAGGGGGGCACGAGGCGCGATCTCCTTCTGCGCGAACTCGCGACAGAGGCCCACCAGGTCGCGTTCCGACTCGGTGAGCGAGAAGTCCACGGGCGGATCCTATTGGACCGCCCGGTACAACCGTGCTCCCCGCAAGCGGCGTCTCAGCAGATCTTTGCGAGCGTCGGGTACGGGTCGACGGCCGGGCCGCCCCCGGGATGGATCTCGAAGTGCAAATGCGGCCCGGTCGCGTCGCCGGTCGCGCCCACCTTGCCGATGACCTCGCCCGGGCTCACGTGGCGCGGCGGGCCGATGTACTGGGACAGGTGGTAGTAGACGTAGCGGTTCCCATCGTCGCCGGCGATGTACGCGCCCATGCCGCCGCCGCCGCCGTCGCCGTAGGTGACGTTGCCGCTCACCATCGCGAGCTCGGGGATGCCACTCGGCGCGTGCATGTCGACGCCCTGGTGGGTGTGCCCTCCCGAGCGGGGCTGGCCGAAGTCGTCGGTGAACCCGGCGCCCGGCAACGGGCACGCCATCCCGTCGATGATCTGCACCGGACCTCCCACGGCGGCCGCAGCGAAGTTGGCGTCGAGCCCGTTGAGCTGGCCGAGTGCGCCCTGCCGCTCCTTTTGCTGGGAGGCGAGCTGGTCGCGCTGGGCGGTGAGCTGGGCGTTCAGCGTGCCGAGCTCATCAGCCAAGCGATTGTCGGCCTCGTTGGCCCGGTCGAGCAGAGCAGTTGAACCGCGCGCCTTCGCTCGGGTTCTTCGCCTGGAGCAACACTCCGAGGTCCGCTCCCGCGTTCTTGTACGCGACTGCTGCCCGCCGCTGCGCGATGCCGCGCAGCTCCGCCCGGCGCGCCTCCCCGGCTTGGATCTTCTGCTCGAGGGCCGCGATCTGGTCGCCGAGCAGCGTCGTAGCGAGTCTCGATCGTCGAGTACCGGGCGGCGGCATCGTTGGCTTGCCTGCCGGGGGTCGGGGGCGGGCTGGCCGCTCGCCGGGCTCGCCAGCAGCGGGATCGCGGCGGCCGCCACGGCGCAGATCGCGACGAGAACGCGCCGAACCGGCGCAAGTTGGCCCACTCGCACGAGCGGGGACGCTAGCGACCGGGGCTCACCGTGCGCAATGCGGCAGGCGACGACGGGTGTGCCGAGGCGTTGAGGGCCTGAAACGGAACGCCGACAGGTCGTTGGTACCGTCGTGGACGAGCAAATTGCCACCCGGAGGACCCGTTGACCCGACGCAGAAGGACCGGCCGTGGGCGCCTGCGGGCCCCCTACGTCGCCGGCGCTCTTCTTCTTGTTGTGGCGCTCGCAGGCGCCTGGGTGTTGTTCGTCGGAGGCGGCGGCTCGACAACGCAACCGGCGCCACAAGGGACCGGCGCCAGCGCTGTCCGACATGTCGCACAGCCGGCCGGGCGCAATCCGTCGGAGTCGGCGCGGATGGTGTGCGCTCCCGAGGCGCAGAAAGACCTCGCGTCGGCGCTCGGGGTCGCGACGACCGGTGTTTCCGACCCGACGTGGGTCGATCACGTCTACTCGTGCCGCTACATGTATCCCGACGGCACCATGGCGCTGTCCGTGAAGGAGCTTTCGAGCCGGACCGCGACGACGGCGTACTTCAACTCCCTGCGTGCCCAGCTCGGCGAGGCGGAGCACCTCAGCGGCGTCGCCCAGGGTGCCTTCGTGACCACCAACGGCTCACTCGTGCTCCGGAAGGACTACAAGGTCCTCCTGGTCGACACGTCGGGTCTGCCGGAGCCCTTCGGATCCGGACACGAGACCAGAGACCAGGTCGCGGTCGGGGCGGGTATGACCGTCCTGGGCTGTTGGACCGGCGCCTAGGGCGGCAGGCGATCCCGCGCTAGGGCGCGACCTGGAAGGCGCCGCGCATGAACGGGTGGATGCGGCAGAAGTAGGTATACGTGCCCGGCTTCAAGTCCGCCGGCGTGTCCCACGAGACGCGGCCCGCGCTCGGCGGGCCGGCCGCACCGAGCTGCCCGGAGTCGAACTGCGTGCTGCCGTCGGCGAGCGGGTACGCCACGCCCGTCTCCTTGTTGCACGGCGCGCGGCACGCGGTGATCGAATGCCAGATGCCGTTGGCGTCCTTCGTGGCGTCGTTGTTCGTGAACGTGATCGACTGCCCGGCCTTGACCTTGGGGATCTGGTGCTTGCCCGTCGCGTCACCGACCCCGTAGAGGAAGTTGTCGATCCCGACTGCAGACGTGTCGGTCCCCGCGAACTTCGTGGGGTTCGGGAGCGTCACCTTCTGCCCGCCGTGGTGGTTGTTCTCGGGCAGGTGACCGTGCGTGAGCTCGCCCTTCGTGTCGACCTTCGTGGTGAACGGGTCGCGACCGTTCGTCCCGTCCGTCGCCCAGACGATCATGATGCCCATCGACTCGTACCAGGACGCGCGCTTGCTGTCATAGGTCGTGTTGATCCGCAACATGGTCGCCCGCGTGAACCTGCACGCTGCCAGTTCGGACGGCGTCGCGGTCATCGAAACGTCCCAGCTCACCGCGCCGGCGGGCTCGAAGTAGTCGGCCACCGAGCGGAACAGGTGCGCGGTATCCGGCTTGCCCTGTCACGACGCTCGACCCCGGCGCGCCCGTCGCGCCCGGTCGATCGACGTACAGGTCGTCGTGGAGGCCGCCGGGGTGCAAGTGACCGGCGGTGCCCAACAGCACGCTGTCCCGGTCGACGGTCCACACGTTCTTCTGACGACCGTTCGCGTACGGGTTGTTCGCCTGGTCGGGGTACGTGAAGGTGCCGTTGGTGCCCGAGCCCTTGATCACGTCGAACACCGGATAGATGCTGCCGTTCTGGACGTCCATCCAGATCGGTCGGGCCGGTGTGATCTGTTGGGCGGCCGGCGACGACGACGGGACGAAGTCGAGGTCGTACGTGATCCACACCTGGTACGGCCCCGGCGTGAGGTCGTGGATCATGTAGTTGAGGACCCAATTGTCGGACGCCCGGTACGGATACCCGTAGCCGGTCGGCAGCTTCATGATCGTCTTCTCTTCGCCGGCGGCGAAGAAGTTGGGCACTCCCCGGGAGCGGTCCCGCTCCGCGGACATGTTCAGCCACACGCCGTGGTGCAGGTGGATCACGTCGACCGGGGGGACCTTGCCGTCCTTCGTGCGCAGGTTCGGGTGGATGCCGACGATGTAGCCGTCCTCGGTCGGCTTCGGCACCTCGCGATCGCTGAAGCTGATGTTGTTCTGCCCGGGCTGGATCGAGACCGGGCCGTACTTGAAGTGCAGGTGCTGCACTCCGGGCTGGTCGGGCTCCCACGGCGACGCCTTCCGCCTCGCCGGCTTGGCGGGTTTGGCGGGGTTGGCGCCGGCGGAGCTCGCGACCACCGCGGCGAGGGCGGCCGTGAGCGCGACGACGCTCAGAGCCGCGACCACCCGAGTCCGAACTCGAACGCGCCTCCCCCGACCGGGCACGAAGCGGAACCATAATGTATGTGCGTCACGCGTGTAAAAGCCGACGCGTGCAGCAGCGCGGGCGGCGGGTCAGCTCGAGCCTCGGAGCGCGACGGAGCCCTCGCGTAACCCGTACCCGATGATGACAAACCCTCCGGCGAGGTCGGCCCACCACCAGCCGAGGGCGGCATTGAGCACCAGGCCGACCAGAATGGTGGCGGCCAGCGTCCCGTCGATCATGGTGACCTTCGCCTCCGTCTGGAGGGTGAGGTTCCCGAGCGCCCGCCCGGTGCGCCCCTTCGCGGCCGCCAGACTGAACATGGCGACCACCGTCGCCGCGAGCCAGCCGATCCCCAGCAGGGAAGAGTCCGGACGGATGCCCGCAGCGAGCGTCACCACGGTCTGGCCGACGAGGTACAGCGCGAGGCCGAGGAATGCGAACCCGATCAATCGGACCGCTCGCTGCTCGCGCTCCCGAGTCGCGGTGCCCTTGAGCTGCCACACGACAACAAGCGACGCGAAGATTTCGATGCACGAATCCAATGCGAACCCGGCGAGTGCCACAGAGCGGGCCATGATCGCGGCGAAGCCCAGAAACCCGATCTCGAGGACGTTCCAGCCGAGCGTGGCGTACTCGAGGCGAAGACCCCGCCTCAGCAGTCTGCTGCGCTCGGTTGTTGTCGACATCTTCGGACTATTGCAGCGCGTGGTCGGCTAGGTGTCGACGGGCTTCATGACTCGGAGGCCGGGCTTGTTGGGATCGCGTTCCAGGGGAAAGAACACGAGGTGGGTGGTGGGGTCGACGGCGACGGAGTGGGCTTTGTCGGCGAGGTGCGCTTGGCCGAGCTTGCGAAACCCATGCCCGGCTGGTGAGAACGCGGTCACGACGCCGCTCTCGGCGGCGACGTAGAGGCGTCCGAGGCCGGGGTCGTAGGCGAGCACGTCCGGGGTGTCGCCGACGGACGCCGCCGCTATCTCTCGGTGGCTTTGGAGATCGACCATGACGACTCTGGCGTTGTCTTCACAAGCGACGAACGCGTGCTGGGCCTGGGGTTGCACATAGAGGCCGTGCGCTCCGCGGCAGTTCTTGAGTCGAATCCGGTCAGTGATCGTGCCGGTGCGTGGGATCGAAAGCGACGACTTGGTCGGGCGGGCGCACTGCGACGTACGCGAGTCCGCTGGTGGAGTCGTAGGCGACGTTGCCGACCTCGCGGCCGAGCTGCACGGTGCGGACCATGCGCCCCGAGTTCCCCTCGACGAGCGTTTCGGTCCCGGCGTCCTTGTTGGAGACGAGCACGAGGTCGTCGCGTGGGTCGTAGGCGATGCCGTCCGGAAATTTGCCGGTCGGTGTGCGGGCGATCACCTGATTGCTTGATGCGTCGAGTGTGACGAGCTCGTTGGTTCCGGTCGCCGACGCGAACACGCGTCCGATCTCCGGTACGGCGAGCACGCCGTGGACGTCGGCGATATCCGGGACGGTCGCCACCGCCGTGAGGGCGTCGACGTCGATGACGTCGAGGGTGGAGTCGCCAAGGTGGGCGACGTAGAGGCGCCGGCCCGGTGCGTCGACGCTTTGGTAATCGAAGCGGGTCGACCGCCCTGGTAGGCGGACGTCGCGCACACGCTCGAGCGGCAGCCCCGGCGTGCGCCCGGCGACCGGACTGGCAGGGAAGAACAGAGCCATCACGACCACGGTGGCCGCTGCCAGCGCCGCTGCCGGGTGGTGGATCCGCACGGCCACACTGTATCTGTAACCGTGGTTGCATTCACGGCGGTTCCCGTTCTACGGTGAGCTTGTGCCCGGTCGACTCGAATGGGTGCTCCTCGCCTACCGGATCCCCCGCGAACCCTCGACGCCGCGGATCTCGGTGTGGCGCAAGTTGCGCCGCCTGGGAACGGCGCAGCTCGGCGACGGGCTCGTCGCGCTGCCCAACGACGCGCGCACGAAGGAGCAGCTGGAGTGGATCGCCGACGAGGTCCTGGAGGCCGGCGGAGAGGCGACGCTGTGGATCGCCCGGTCAGGCTCGGCCGGCCAGGAACGCGCCCTGGCCGCCACGATGGCCGAGGCGGTGTCAGAGGAATACCGCGCCGTGATCGAAGTCGCAGAGGCGGCACGGGGCGAATCGGATTCGGCCCGGCGGCGGATCGCGGCGCGATTGCGGCGCGAGCTGCATCGGATCGCCCAACGCGATCACTTCCCGCCTCCTGACCGGGAGAAAGCGCAGCGCGCGGTCGAGAGGTTGGCGGTCGAGGTGGAGGCGTCGCGGTGATGTGGGCGACGAGGGCTGGTTGCCACGTCGACCGGGCGGCGTGCGCGTGGCTAATCCGGCGCTTCATCGATGCGGACGCGGAGTTCGTCTTCGTCGATGATCCCGACGAGGTTCCCGAGGCCGCGACGCCGTTCGACATCCGGGGTGCTGACTTGTCGCATCACGGTGGGGACTGCTCGTTCGAGACGATGCTGCACCGATACGCGTTGGATGATCCGGTGCTGTGGGACCTCGCTCGAATCGTTCACGAGGCCGATCTTGCCGATGATCGTTTCGATGCTCCGGAGGCACCCGGTTTGGACGTCATCTGCCGTGGCCTGACGATGGTGCGCGGTGATGACGACGTCCTCGCGATCACCGGGCCGGTCTTCGACAGTCTGTACGAGTACCGGCGGCGGGCGCTGCTGTTGGGAAAGGACCCGGCGTGACGCGCGCACGACTCTCCTCGGACGCCCGTCGGATCCTGTGGGCCCAGGCCTTGCGCGCGTTCGCCTACGGCTTTGGGGCCATTCTGCTGGGCTCGACGCTCGAGCGCGCGGGGTTCTCGTCGGGCCAGGTCGGGCTGGTGCTCGCGGCCGTCGTCGCGGGGACGGTCGTGTCGTCGCTCGCGATCGGCCGGTGGGGTGACCGGTGGGGCCGCCGACGTTCCTACGTCGTGCTGTACCTGGCGCTGGCAGTGACGGGCGTGGTGTTCGCCTTCTCCGATCAGGTCTGGGTGTTGTGCGCAGTGGCGCTCACCGGCGCATTGTCCACCGAGGTCGTCGAATCGGGCGCGTTCACCTCACTCGAGCAGTCCATGCTGGCGACCGAGCTCACCGGCCAGGCACGAACACGCGGCTTCGGCACCTACAACGCGGTGGCGACCGCCGCGGGCTCTGTGGGCGCATTGGCCGCCGGCGGCCCGGAACTGCTTCGCCGCGTGTGGCCGGGAGCGCCGATCGATCAACGATTCTTCCTGCTGTTCGTGCCTGTCGCGCTCGCCGGCGCCGTGGTGGCGGGGACGCTCTCATCGCGGGCGGAAGTCGAACCGCGACCGCAACGCGCGCGGGAACGGGTGGGGCTGGGGCGATCTCGTCGGGTTGTGCTGCAGCTGTCCGCGCTGTTCGCGCTCGACAGCTTCGGCGGCGGCTTCGTGGTGCAGTCCTTCATCGTCTACTGGCTCGCGGTCGAGTTCCACGCGTCGATCGGCGTGCTGGGAGTGGTGTTCTTCTCGGTTGGTCTGCTCCAGACAGTGTCGTTCCTGGCCGCGCCGCGCTTGGCTGAGCGGTTCGGGCTCCTGCGCACGATGGTGTTCACGCATCTGCCGTCCAACGTGCTGCTGGCCGCGATCCCGCTCGCCCCCAACCTCCCCGCTGCGATCGCGCTGCTGTTCGGACGGTTCGTGCTGGCGCAGATGGACGTGCCCACGCGCCAGGCCTACGTCATGGCGATGGTCGAGCCCGAGGAACGCACGCCAGCGGCCGCGGTGACCAACACGGCCCGGTATGTCGTCAGGCCGGTTGGCCCCGCGCTCGCAGGCGTAAGCCAGTCGATCGCGTTCGGTCTCCCGTTCGTCCTGGCCGGCGGCATCAAGTCGCTCTACGACCTGGTGCTTTGGCGTTGGTTCCGAGCGCGTGCCGCTCCCCGACGACACACGAGAGCCCGGCGAGCGCGCCTCGACGACCCCAGTCCCGACACTCACCGGCGTCGAGGAGGCCAACCCATGATCGTGTGCCTGCGCACCGTCGCCGTACCGGCCGAGAAACGCGACGACTATCTCGCCTGGATCCGTGACGGCCGCGCCGTTCGCGAGGACCACGGCATCCTCGCCGAGCTCGTGCTCGAGCCGACATCCGGCGACGGCGACACCGTCGTGATCACGATCTGGCCGAGCCACGAGGTCTTCGACGCCTGGATCGCGACGCCCGAACGCGACGCAGCTCACGGCCTCCGAGATGCACCAAGCCGTCGAGTACCGGCCGATCACCCGTTACGACGTCACCGGCGGCTACCTGAACCTCGCCGGCCTCGCCGACCACGACCCGATGAACCCCACCGAGGAGGACCTGACATGAAATGGGTGACCCGCGCCCGTCCCAAGACCGACCGCATCGCGTGTCCCTGGCTGATCCGCCGCTTCATCGACCACGACGCCGAGATCCTCTACGTCCCGGTCGACCAAGTCCTGGACGTCGCGCGTAAGGAGGGCGCCCGGTCGTTCGACGCCGACGGCGCCGAGTTCACCCACCGCGGCAACCGCTGCAGCTTCGAGGTGCTCATCGACGACTTCGGGCTCGGTGACGACCCGGCGCTCGTGCGGCTGGCGCGCATCGTGCACGCCGCCGACATCGAATCCGAGCTGCACACCGACCCCGCCGGACCGGGACTCCTGGCGATCGGCCTCGGCGGCCTCGACGTCGAGGCCGACGACCACCGGCTGCTCGAGCGCGCCGAGTTCGTCTACGACGCGCTCTACGCCTGGTGTGCCAAGCAAGTCGCCACCCAGCCGGCATGAGCGAGCACCTCAGCTACGACGACCTACGCGCCGACACTGTGCGACAGGTGGCCAAGCTCATGGCCGCAGCCGCCGTCACCGCGCCCAAGTCCGGCGGGCAGCTGTTCCTACAGGGCAAGCACCTGTTCATCGAGACCGTCATCGTCGACGACCACGACACCCTCGCCCGCCTCGCCGGCTGGATGCGCGCCCGGGGCAAAGAACGTCGCGAGACCATCTGGTTCCGCGACGCCGACGTCGCCGAAGCCATCGACGCCGCGCTGTTCGTCGGTCTCGCCGACTGGTACCCGCCCAACTACGACTGCGGCGCCTGCGGCTACGCCACCTGCGCCGAATTCCTCCACGCCACCAAACAACTCCAAGACGACTCCGCCGAGCTCGAGTTCGCCGGGCCCCAGTGCAACCTGCGCGACATCGACCTCGGCATCGCCGTCGGCTCCGCCGCCAAGACCGCCGCCATCCACTCCATCGACTGCCGCTGCCAAACCCGCATCGCCGTCGCCGCCCGCAAGCTCGGCATCCTCCGCGCCGACGTCGCCGTCGCGCTCTCCCTCTCCCTCACGCACAAAGCCGTCGGCTTCGACCGCCGCTTCCCCGACGTCGACTTCGACGCCCTCGACCTCCCACCCACCCACACACTCCCGATCGGCGTCGAAGGCGCCACACGGCGCGGGCGGAACACGGAACCGCCAACAGCCGCGCCGTCCGCTCACCCCCCACAGCGACAACGACTCTTCCTAGAGGAGCGCACGAGTGCACTTCCTTGCGATGACCGTGTTCGATCCGAGTGAGATCCTCTGGACCGCGGCGCTTGCCACCGCCGTGGTCACGGCGGTCTTTGCGGTGCGACCGGCGACCCGAACGCCCCCTCGCCTCATCGCGGCCGCCGTCGGAACAGCGAGCGGATGGCTGGCCTGGAACTTCACGCTGCACGCCACCCACGCCAACGGTTTCGACGTCGACGCCCCCGGCGTGCTCGTCAGCTGGCAGGACGCCGGCAGTGGCGTGCTCGTCTTCGTCGCGGTCGCGCTCTTGCTCGGGCTGATCGTCGACCACGCGCAACCCGCTGGTCGCGTGATCGGCATGGCCGCCACCGCTGGTATCGCCACGCTCATCGTCGACATTTTCGTCCTCTAAAGGAGGTTGCCATGGCATTCGCCTCGTCGCTGTACGCCGCCAGTCTGTGCCTGCTGATGCTGTTTTTCATGCAGGTGATGGTCAGGATCGACCTGCGCCCAGAACTCGGCACCGTCGGCTCTTACCTGAGTAAAGCGACGTGTTACGCGCTCTCGGTCGTCTTCCTGGTCGGCGTTGTCGTCGAAACCGGACGCCTATTCGTCGCAGCCTGAGCCAATCGGAGACGCTGCAGACCCGCGCCGTCACGACGAGTCTCGATCACGATCGAGGTGGATCGTGGTCTGAGCGGCGCTAAGCCCACGGTCTCGCCGTATGGCCCGAGCCCGGCCGATACTCGCGCGGCCACGCCGGCAACATGTGATGAACCAAGCGGCTGCTACCGCCCAAAGCGTCCTAGCTGTCGCTCAAGACGAACAGGAGACCCACCGTGCTGGCGACAACCACGTTCTCAACGGCCCACATCGGCACAACCGCCGTCATCATCGGCGTCCTCTCCGTGCCCGCCGCCTATTGGCTGCTGCGGCCCCGATCCGCCGTGACCATCGGGGCAGTCTGCGCGGTCGCCGCCCTCGCCACGTTCGGTTATCGACTGTGCGCCAACATGCCACAGCTCAACAACGACGGCGTCCCGAATTTCAGCGCCAACGACGTTCTGGCACCCGCCGTCACGTACATCCTGCTCGGGATCTACGCGAGCGTGCACCCTCCGGCCGATCCCAATCGGTTCGCCAAGCTTCGAGCGCTCCTGACCGGTATCGCCTTGGTGGTCAATGTCGTCACGATCTGAGTGCAGTACGACCGCCAGTTCGAAGTACTGCAGCGGTACGTCTTCAGCGAAGAATCGTGAGAAAATCAATACAGGATTAGCCCCAGCGCTGGCGGTGCCATGAACACGTCGCAGCACCACGATCACGATCACGCCAGTGAGCATCACCACGACAATCCGCATGGCCATGGTCACGGCCTGAAGTCCCGGCTTCGCGACCTCCTTCAGGGACACACCCACGACCCGGCCCAGCAGGTCGACAGCACCCTCGAAGGATCCGTAGAAGGCACCCGAGCCCTGGCCGGCTCCCTGGTGGTCCTTGGCGTGACTGCGATCGCCCAAGCCGTCGTGGTCGTGTTCTCGGGCTCGATCGCCCTGCTTGGCGACACGGTGCACAACTTCGCCGATGCGCTGACCGCCGTGCCGCTGTGGATCGCCTTTCGGCTCGGGAGACGAGCACCCAACGAACGCTTTACCTACGGATACGGCCGCGTCGAAGACCTCGCCGGAGTCGTCGTCGTGTTGGTGATCGCCGTCTCGGCCTTCGCCGCCGGCTACGAAGCAATCGACCGACTCATCAACCCCCGCACAGTGGACCACCTGATCATCGTGGCGGCCGCTGGTGTCATCGGCTTCGTCGGCAACGAGATCGCGGCCCAGCTGCGCATCCGCACTGGACGTCGCATCGGGTCTGCCGCCTTGGTCGCCGACGGGCTGCACGCGCGCACCGACGGGCTGACCTCACTCGCAGTCGTCGCCGGCGTCATCGGCGTAGCGCTCGGGTGGCAGGCCGCCGACCCGATAGCAGGATTGCTGATCATGATCGCCATCGCGGGCGTGCTGCGCAGAGCTATCCGCCTGGTCTTTCGTCGACTGCTCGATGCCGTCGATCCCGAGCTCTACCGAGACGTGACACACGTAGTGGAATCGACCCCCGGCGTCATCGGACTCAATCAATTGCGGCTGCGATGGGTCGGTCATCGCCTCCACGTCGAGGCGGACATCACTGTCGCCGCCGACAGGTCACTGGCCGCCGCCCATGACGTCGCCCACCAAGTCGAGCACCAGTTGCTCCACCAAGTGCCGCGAGTCCAGACGGTAATCGTGCACCCCAGCCCCGCACCGAGTCCTGGGCAAGACCCGCACACAGTCCTGGCACACCACGCCGATGGGCGCGAGCACGAACACCACTAGCTGCCAGCTCTCTCTGTGGCGCCTGGCACGGTCACTCGAGGAGAGCCACCCCGGGCCGTGGCGCGCAGAGGGCCGGCGCTTCCGCACCGGCCCTGACCTGCTGCTTCGATGGTGGCGGGGGCAGGATTTGAACCTGCGACCTTCGGGTTATGAGCCCGACGAGCTACCAGACTGCTCCACCCCGCGCCGCAACACCACGGTACCAGAGGGCTCCTGAACTGCGGCTGGGCGGCCGGCGCGGGGGCGTTGTCCGCTTTGGAATGATGGGCTCATGGACATCATCGACCGGTACGACGAGGCCGCCACCGGCTTCACCGCCCGCCTCGACGCCGTGACCGACGACCAGTGGGCGAACCCGACGCCCTGCACCGATTGGAGCGTGCGCGAGCTCGTCGACCACGTGATCGCCATCCAGCGGCAACTCCCCGAGGGCCTCGGCGTGGTAGTCGACGACGACGGCGCGGATGTGCGGGCGACGTGGAACGCCGTCCGCGACGGCGCGCTCACGGTCTTGCGCGAGCCCGGCGTCCTCGAGAGGACGATGCGAGGCATGGGAGGCAACGAGGTACCGGTGGAGATGGCGCTCATCCCCCGCTTGTCCGACCTCCACGTCCACACGTGGGACCTCGCACGTGCCACAGGCGGCGACGAACGACTCAGTCCCGAGGTCGCCGCCATCCTGCTCGAGCGCCTGAAGCCGAACGACGAAGCGCTGCGCAAGTCGGGCAGCTTCGGGCCGAAAGTCGAGCCGCCGCCGGACGCTGACGCCCAGGTCGAGCTCCTCTGCTTCCTGGGCCGGCGGCCCTGACGTGGCCGACATCGCCGCGCTGCTCGGCGACGTGGTGTCGCCCGAGCACGTCCTGACCGGCGACGACGATCAGCGACGACTACGCCCACGACGAGGCGCTCACCGCCACGCCGCGACACGCCGGCGTTCGTGGTGCGCCCGGCGACCACCGCCGAGGTCGCCGCGGTGCTGCGGCTCGCGAACGAGCACGGGCATCCCGGTCACCGCCCGCGGCAGCGGGCACCGGGCTGTCGGGCGCGTGCATCCCCGCCGCCGGCGGCATCGTCGTGTCGTTCGAGCGCATGAACCGAGATCCTCGAGATCGACACCGAGAACCACGTCGCCGTCGTGCAGCCCGGCGTCACCCTCGACCAGCTCGACGAGGCGACCGCCGCGCACGGCCTCGTCTACCCGGTGTTCCCGGGCGAGTACAGCGCCAGCCTCGGCGGCAACGTCGCCACCAACGCCGGCGGCATGCGCGCGGTGAAGTACGGCGTCACCCGCCACCAGGTGCTCGGCCTCGAAGCCGTGCTCGCCGACCGGCGAGGTGATCCGCACCGGCGGCAAGTTCGTGAAGGCCACGACCGGCTACGACCTCACCCAGCTCATCATCGGCTCCGAGGGCACGCTCGCGCTCGTCACCGAGGCGACGCTCAAGCTCTACCCGCGGCCCGCGCACCAGGCCACCGTGCTCGCGCCGTTCGCCACGCTCGACGACGGTGACCGCGCGCGGTGCCCGCGATCGTCGCGAGCGGCGTCGGCCCGCTGATCCTCGAGTACATCGACATGCTCACGATGGCGGCGATCACGCGCGCACGTCGGCCTCGACCTCGGCATCCCCGCACGAGATCAAGGACACGCGCGCTCGCCTACCTCGTCGTGGTGCTCGAGAACACGCACGACGACCGGCTCGACGAGGACGTCGCAGGCGCTCGGCCGAGCTGCTCGCCGAGCTCGGCGCGCTCGACGTCTACGTGCTGCCGCCGCGGCGCCGGCGACGCAGCTCATCGACGCCCGCGAGAAGGCGTTCTGGGTCGCCAAGGCCAACGGCGCCGACGACATCGTCGACATCGTCGTGCCCCGCGCCGCCGATCCCCGAGTTCATGGCCGCGGTCGCGCGAGCTCGCGGCAGACGACCGGCTCGCTGGATCGCCGGGCTGCGGCCACGCCGGCGACGGCAACGTGCACCTGTCGGTGTTCCAGCCCGACCCCGAGGTGCGCTACGAGCGTGCTGCACGAGCTGTTCGCGGCGGGCATGGCGCTCGGCGGCGCCATCTCGGGCGAGCACGGCATCGGCACCGAGAAGCAGCGGTACTTCCTCGAGCTCGAGGACCCGGCGAAGCTCGACCTCATGCGCCGCATCAAGGCCGCGTTCGACCCGCACGGCATCCTCAACCCCGGCACCATCTTCGACTCGACGCCGACCGGAGGCACGACCATGAACGGCGCCCAGGCCCTCATCCGCACGCTCGTCGACGCCGGCGTCGACGTCTGCTTCACGAACCCGGGCACCTCGGAGATGCACTTCGTCGCCGCGCTCGACGACGTCCCCGAGATGCGCGGCGTGCTCGGCGCTGTTCGAAGGCGTGGCCACCGGCGCCGCCGACGGCTACGGCCGCATGGCCGACCGCCCGGCGGCGACGCTGCTGCACCTCGGCCCCGGGCCTCGGCAACGGCCTCGCCAACCTGCACAACGCCCGCCGGGCCCACACGCCGATCGTCAACATCGTCGGCGACCACGCCACCTACCACAAGCAGTACGACGCGCCGCTCGAGTCCGACATCGAGACGCGTCGGCGCGCAACGTGTCGGGCTGGATCCGCTCGTCGGCGACGCCCGACGACGTCGGCCGCCGACGCCGCCGAGGCGGTCGCCGCGGCGCACGGCCCGCCCGGCCAGGTCGCCACGCTGATCCTGCCCGCCGACGTCTCGTGGCTCGACGGCGCCGGGCCGGCCGCGCCGCGGCCCGTCGCCGCGCCGCGCGCCGGTCGGCCGACGACGCGGTCGACGCGACGTCGCCAAGGTGCTGCGCTCGCGGCGAGCCGGCCGCGCTGCTCTCGGCGGCACGCGCGCTGCGCGAGGCGCGGCCTCGTCGCCGCCAGCCGCGATCGCCGACGCCACCGGCGCCAAGCTGCTGGCCGAGACGTTCCCGGCCCGCCTCGAGCGCGGCGCCGGGCGTCCCGCCGTCGAGCGCCTCGGCTACCTCGCCGAGTTCGCCGGCGCAGCTCGACGGGCTGCGCCACCTCGTGCTCGTCGACGCCAAGGCGCCGGTGTCGTTCTTCGCCTATCCCGGACAAGCCGAGCGACCTCGTGCCCGACGGGCTGCGAGGTGCACGTGCTCGCCGGCCGGCGCCGACGACGCCGTCGGCGCGCTCGCGCGCGCTGGCCGACGCGGTCGGCGTCGCGGCCGACGCCGCGCGCTCGCAGCCGGCGTCGCGGCCCGACCGGCCGACCGGCGCGCTCACCGCCGAGACGGTCGCCGACGCCGTCGGCGCGCTGCTGCCCGAGGGCGCGATCGTCGTCCGACGAGGCGCAACACGTCGGGCTCTGTTCGTCGCCGGCGCGACCGCGGGCGCGCCGCCGCCACGACTGGCTGACCCTCACCGGCGGCGCGATCGGCCAGGGCTGCCCGTCGGCGACCGGCGCCGCGGTCGCGTGCCCCGACCGCAAGGTCGTCGTGCCTCGAGGCCGACGGCAGCGCGATGTACACGCTGCAGTCGCTGTGGACGCAGGCCCGCGAGGGCCTCGACGTCACCACCGTGATCTTCAACAACCGCTCCTACGCGATCCTCAACATGGAGCTGAACCGGGTCGGCGCCGAGGCGCCCGGCCCGCAAGGCGCGCGACATGCTCGACCTCACGCGCCCCGACCTCGACTTCGTCGCGCTGGCGCAGGGGCATGGGCGTGCCGGCCGCGCGGGCCGACGACCGCCGAGGAGCTCGTCACCGCGCTCGAGCGGGCGCTCGCCGAGCCCGGCCCGCACCTCATCGAGGCCGTGCTGCCGCCGCGGCTCTAGTCGCTACGGGCTGAACGACCAGCGGGTCGGCGAGCCCGTGAAGTCGTCCTCGGTGAGGCTGAACACCCAGGACGGTGCGACCCGGAAGGTCGCGTTCACGGCCGGGTCGAGGAAGTCGACGCCGTAGTCGGTCTCGTACTTGTCGTTCTCGAGTCCGATGAAGCGGGCCAGGGCGTCGTGGTCCGTGACGACGTGGGCAGTGCCCTCGAGCACGACCGGCTCCCAGGCGTTGTCGGTCGCGATCGAGCAGCGCGGATCGGCGGCGAGGTTGCGCGCCTTGCTCGACCCCAGGCTGCTGCTGAACCACAGCGCGCCGCCGTCCCAGACGGCCCAGACCGGCATCAGGTGCGGCCGGCCGTCGGCCCGGACGGTGGACACCCAGTAGTCGTGGGATTTGGTGAGGCGCTCCTCGGCCCACGACCACGGCAACAGCCCGCGGCCCTCGGTCGGGCCGGCGACCCCGTAGCCCGGCATGAACGGGCGGCTGGCGGGCGGTTCCGGCATGGCGCCTCCTCCTTGGCGAACACGTGTTCGCCCACGGTACGCTTGTGTGTCTGTGAGCGCGTACCAGACTTCCCTGCTCGGCGTGGGCGACCCGGCCGTCGACCCGACCGTGCCGTTCGAGCGCCTGTGGCTCGACGACGCGTCGTGGGTCGACGTCGCGCGGGGCTGGCTCCACGGCTCCGACACCCTGCTCGACGCGCTCATCGAGTCCGTCGACTGGCAACAGCATCGGCGCTGGATGTACGAGCGCATGGTCGACGACCCGCGCCTGTCGTGCTGGATCTCAACCGACGAGCCGCTGCCGCATCCCGCCCTCGCACCCGTGCGGTCCGCGCTCGAAGAGCACTACGACGTCCCGTTGGGCGGGATCGGCCTCAACTACTACCGGGACGGCCGCGACAGCGTCGCGCCCCATCGCGACCGCGAGCTGCGTCACCTCGACGACACGCTGATCGCGATCGTCACGCTCGGCGCGCAGCGCCCGTTCCTGCTCCGACCCCGCGGCGGTGGCAAGTCGCAGCGACATCTCCCCCGCGTCGGGCGACCTGCTCGTGATGGGCGGCCGCACCCAGGTCGGATGGGAGCACGCGGTGCCCAAGGTGAAGCGCGCCGGGCCGCGCATCTCGGTCACGTGGCGGTGGTCCTCCGAGAAAGGGCCCGTCGACCGCACGTAGGTAGTGCCCTAGCGGCCTTGCCAGTCCGGTGGCCGGTGTTCGCGCGCTGCCGTCCAGCCTTCGGTCGCATCCTCGGTGGCGGCGGCGACGCGGCGCATCGTCTCGCCGAAGCGCACCGCCTCCACCCACGGGAGGTACCGGCCTCGGGCCGCGACCTCCTTCGTCGCCCTGGCCGCGAGCGGCGCCGCCTGCAGGAGCCGGTCGGCCAGGCGACGCGCCTCGCCCATGAGCTCCGGGCGCGGCACGACCTTCCACGCGAGGCCTATCTCCTGTGCGCGCCACGCGTCGACGCGGTCGCCCGTCAGGAGCAGCTCCATGGCGTTGGACCAGCCGACACGATCGGGCAGTCGCAAGGCACCGACGATCGTCGGCACGCCGAGGCGGACTTCGGGAAAGCCGAACTGAGCGTCGTCGGCGGCTATGACGAAGTCGCAGCGCGTGACGAGCGTGAGGCCGTACCCGAGGCAGTAGCCGTTCACGGCTGCGATCGTCGGCTTCCAGACCTCCAGCCCACTTTCATAGGAATTGATGGTGGGGATCTCCCAGAACGAGCCCGGCCAGGTGCCGGCCGATCCGCCGGCGTCCCGCATGTCGGCGCCGGCGCAGAACGAGTCGCCCGCGCCGGTGACGATGCCGACCCACGCGTCCTCGTCGTCGCGGAACCGCTCCCACGCCGCGTTGAGGTCCTGGCGGAGCTCGGCGTTGATCGCGTTGCGCGCGTCGGGCCGGTTGTAGGTGATCGTGGCGACGTGCCCGTCGAGTTCGTAGAGAACGGTTCCGGCCATACGCGTTCGCCTATCCGATGTTGACGAGCCGGGCGAGCCCGATGGCGCGCAACGCGTCCTGCAATCGGGCCGTCACGAGCGGGAGCCGGTCGAGGAGCAGGATCAAACCGAAGACGGCGAGCAACGCCGCCGATACGAGCGTGATCGCGCGCGAGTGGCGCTTCACCCAGTTGAGCGCGGGTGCGAAGCGGCCCACGCCCAGCCCGACGAGCAGGAACGGGAGGCCGAGGCCGAGCGAGTACGCGATGAGCAGCGACGCTCCCCTCGCGGTCTCCCCCTGCGCGTTGGCCACGGCCAGCACGGCGGCGAGCACGGGCCCGATGCACGGCGTCCAGCCGAGCCCGAAGGCGGCGCCGGCCACCGGCGCCGCGAACGGACCGAACCGCTCGAGGTGGGGATGGAAGCGGAACTCCTGGTACAGGCGAGGCGTCGTGAGCAGCTGCGAGCCGGCCAGGTAGAGCGCCATCAGCAGCACGAGCGCGCCCGACACGCGCGTGAGCGTCTCCTGGTTGCGGAACACGACATCGCTCACCGACCACGTCGTCAGGAACAGCGCGACGAACACGAGCGTGAAGCCGAGCACGAAGAGCCCGGTGTTGACGGCGATACGGGTGAGGCGGCGCGCGTCGGGCGCCTCGAGCTCGCCCATCGTCAGCCCGGTGACGAGGCTCAGGTAGCCGGGCACGATCGGCAGCACGCACGGCGAGAGGAACGAGATGATCCCGCCGCCGAAGGCGACGAGAATGTTGACGTTCGACGGCGACACCCCGAACACGCGGCACATGCTACGGGTGGGCGACGGCGAAGGACTCAGCGGGTCGCGATCAGTGCCAGCCCGACGAGCCCCAACGCAAGGCCGGCGGCTCGCTGCCGTCCGATCCGCTCGTGCAGGACGAACCGGGCGAGCACGACGGTGGTCGCGGGATACAGCGACGCGACCGGCGCGACGAGCGACAGGAGCCCGCGCCGCACGGCGAGGATGACGAGCGCGTTCGCGCCTACGTCGCACAAACCGGCACCGGCGACCGGTGCAATGTCGGCGCGCGCGTACGCGGGGCGAACGGCCGAGCACTACGGACACGACCGCGAGCAGCGGCACCGACACGCACCGGGCGATGAACACCGGCCACATCCCCGAGCCGCTCGAGCTCTCGGCGAGCAAGATGAAGACGACACCGAATCCCACTCCGGCGCCGGCGCCGAGGGCCATCTCCAGCCGCGGCGAGATGGCCGCGGCGGGATCATGCTCCGCGCCCCCGCCGACGATCGCGGCTGCGACGAGCGCCACGCCGACGCCGGCCAGCGCGAGCCCGGACGGGCGCTCGCCGCGCAGGAGACCCCACACCACGGGGAGCACGCCGCCGCCGATCGCGCTGAGCGGCGCCACGATGCTCATGCGGCCCAGCGCGAGGCCACGGAACAGCAATCCGAGAGCGATGACAAGGACGACGCCGGACGCCGCCGACAGCACAAAGATGTGCGCGGGGGGTGGCGCGTCGCGGAGCGCGACGACGAGCAGCGATGGCTGCCGCGAGACCGAACGACTGCGAGACGAGCAACACGGTGACGGTCGGAAGACGCTTGGTCGAGATCCCGCCGAGGAAGTCGCCGCTGCCGTAGGCGAGCGCGACGAGTGCGCCGAGCGCGATCTCCATCCGCCGGGATCAGGCGGCGTGTTCGTCGGCGATGCGACTCTCGGCGAGGTCGACGTACCCGGGGTCGGTGTCGTAACCGACGTACCGCCGGTCGGTGCGGACGGCCGCCACCGCCGTCGACCCCGAGCCGAGGAACGGGTCGAGCACGACGTCGCCCCGGTAGGTGTAGAGCTGGATCAGTCGTTCCGGGAGCTCGACGGGGAACGGCGCCGGGTGGCCGACCCGGCGGGCATGCTCGGGCCGGATCTCCCACACGTCGATCGTCGACGCGAAGAACTCCTCCTTCGAGATGGTGTTCTCGAACGGAAGCCCTCGTTGCTCGCGCTCCGCCCGGGTCACGGCCCGGTCGAAGCGGCCCTTGCTGGCGACGACGACGCGCTCGGTCACGTCGCGCAGAACCGGGTTCGCGGCCGAGAGGTAGGAGCCGACCGCGATGGAGCCGGTCGCGCCGCGGGCCTTCTGCCAGACGATCTCGCCCCGGAGGAGGAGGGCGAGGTCGTCCTGGAGCACGCGCACGACGTCGCCGGCCAGGGAGCGGTACGGCTTGCGGCCGAGGTTGGCCACGTTCACCGCCATGCGCCCGCCGGGCTCGAGCACCCGCCGGCACTCGGCGAACACGTCGCGCAGCATCGCCAGGTACTCGAGATACGAACCGGGCACGCCCCCCTCGCCGAGGGCGGCCTCGTACTCCTTGCCGGCGAAGTACGGCGGCGACGTGACCACCAACGCGACCGAGCAGTCGTCGACCGCCTGCATGTCGCGAGCGTCACCGCAGATGATCGAGTCGGCGGCGCGGCACGGGTTGACCGTGTCGTCGTCCGACAGCTCGGGTGCGGTGAAACGCTCGTAGAACGGGGCGGCGTCGTGCGACTCGCGATTGCCGGCGCCGAACGATCGCGTGCGGGTCGCCATTTATCTCCTTGTCGCCGTCGCAAGCTCCGGCTTTGCGGTGACGGTCGGCAAAGCCGCCGCCCCGCGAACGGTACCGGAGGTGGGGTCAGAAGCGGCGTTCTAGCCCGGCATGACGTCGCCCTTGCCGAACACGTACAGCAGGCCGAGCGCGATGCTGGCCGCAGCGGCGACGAGTGAGACGAGGGTGTAGAGCCGGGCGCGTGAGCCGGCGCCGGTCAGTCCGAACGTGCTCGCCAACGCGACGACCGTGTTGGCGGCGAGCAACCCGGCGAGGAAGCACGCCAGCACGAGAAGGCCCGCCGCCCGGCTCCCGGCGCCGGCTGCCGTGACGAACACGAGCGCCTGGGTCGGCGTCTCGAACCCGATGCCGTGGATCATTCCCACGCCGACAGCCGCGCCCCCGCCGTACGCCGGCAACGGGTCGTCCGGGAGCGCGCCGACGTGCCGGTGTCGGTGGCTGTGCCGCGGGATGACGGCGGTTCGCCGAGCCGCTCCGACGGGCTCGAGCTCGTGGTCGTGGTGCTCCCCCACCGGATGGTCGTGCTCGTGCTCGATGACGACCGGGGCGGGAGGCCGCCGCCGCAGGCGCCGGAACCCGGCGACCAACAGCGCGCCGCGGCTCGGCATGCGCGTGCTCCGTCCCGTGGCGGAGGTGGAGACGATGACCAAGACGCCGAGCGCGACGAGCGTCACGCCCACCAGCCGTTCCATGAACTCCCCGACAGACGCCGGCAGATGCGCGGACGCGAGGATGACGGCGGCCCCGATCGCAAACGCGACCGCGGCGTGTCCCAACGCGTAGAGCGTGGCGAGCATCATCGAGCGGCGACGGCTCCGCTGCGACGCGGCGATGTCGCTCAGGGCCGCGAGATGGTCCCAGTCGAACCCGTGACGGAAACCGAGCGCGAACGCGGTCGCGACGAGGCCGATCTCCAGCCCCGCCGCGGCCGCGACCACAGCGCTGCTCACAGCTCGGTCGTCACCCCGGTTCGCACCTCCGATCGGGCGCGGCGCGCCCGGCTCCCAGCCGGAAGCGACAGCAACCCGAACACGGTGCCGATGACAGCCCACAGCGCGAGCGCGCCGCCCGCGCTCGCGAGCCGGAATCGCCAGATGAGCGTGGCCGGAGCGGTCACTGCGTCCGGGGGCCCCGGAAGCACCATGTAGCCGACCGCGACGAGGACGATCCATGCGCCGGCAATCGCGGTCAGGCGAGCCGGATCTGCCAGTTGACGGGAGCGCAGCCAGCCGCCGAGTCGCGCGGCAAGGAAAGCCGCGCCGACCGACCACGCCAGCATGGCGAAGTACAGAATCGTCCGCTCGTCGATCGTGTTCGGATCGCCGACCGACGGCGGGTTCGGCGGGTACTTGGCGAACGGCACGAGGTAGACGACGACGAACGCCGTGGCCGCCCACGCGATCGAGCGCTGCCAGTCGTCGCGGCCGGGAAGGCGATGACGGACCGCTGCGAAGGTCGCCGCGAACATCACGCCCAGGGCCACGCTGACCAGGATCACGCCCAGCGCGCCGCCGAACGTCTGAACCCCTCGGCTGAACATTTGGTTGCCGCCCCCGCCTCTGGCCTCCTCGAGGCGGATGGCATCGCCGATCACGCGCTCGCCGACGAGCAGGAGGAACAGCGCGCTGGCCGCTCCTCCCACCACGCCGGCGATCGCGCCCCGGCGGATGAAGCTGCCCAACATGGGCCCTCCTCTCCGGGTCTTCTCAATGACAGGGCACGCCGAGGAAATGGCGTGAGTCGTGGAAGAACTCGTGCAGCCTGTGCGCCATGCTTCCGAGCGCGGCGCCGTTCTCCGACGTGATCAGGTACACGGCGAAGATCAGTAGCGCGACGACCAGCCAGGTCCACCCGGGGACCTTGACCTTCTCGAGCTCCAATGCCTCATCCAATGTGCTCACCTCCTCCCGTGTGCTCGTGGACCGGTACCCCACCGTTGTGGGGATGGTCGTGACCATGACTGTGCGGGTGCGCGTGCAGCGGAGTCGGTCGCCCGACCTGCTCCTCGTACCCGGGGATCGCGATCCGGTAGACGCAGCAGTCGCAATTCATGCGGGCCTCGCCCTCGATCGCCTCCCGGTGGCGCTCGAGCACCAGTTGGGCGACGCGGGCATCGGGGCCGAGGTGCGCGCCGTGGCGGACCACGACGTCCGGATGCTCGGCGGCCCATGCGTCGGCTTGGTCGTGGATGCGGTCCACGAGGATGCCGGTGAACAGGAAGTACGGCACCACCGCGATGGTCGTGGCGCCGAGGCGACGGCAGCGTTCCAGCGCGTCGGGCACCGACGGGGGCGCCAAAGAGATGAACGCCGGCTCGACGAGCCCGAGACCGCGCGAGTCCTGGAGGAGCCGCCCGACCTTGTACAGGTCGGCGTTGGCGTCGGGATCGCTGGACCCGCGCCCGACGAGCACCACCGCGAGCTCGCCGGGATCGTCGGCGCCGACGGCGGCGCGGATGCGGTCCTCGGCGAGCGCGAGCACGAGCGGGTGGACGCCGAGCGAGCGCCCGTACTCGAACCGCACGCCCTGATGGCGGCGGCGCCCTCGTTCGAGCGCGGCGGGCCCGTCGTTCTTCATGTGGCCGGCGCCGAGGAGGACGAGCGGGACGGCGCCGATCGAGGTGGCGCCGCGGCCGACGAGCGCGTCGATGGCGGTGTCGAGGTCGGGCTCGGCCAGCTCGATGAAACCGCAGCCGATCTCGAGGCCGTTCGCCTCGCCCCGCAGCACGTCGGCGAACTGCCAGTACTCGTCGACGCCGGCGGCGGAGCGGCTGCCGTGACCGATGAGGAGCAGCGCGGGACGTGGGCTCATGGTGCGTTCCCTTCCGGTGGCGGGGCGGCGAGGCGAACGAGTGCGTTGACGGCCGCTGCCGCGACGGCGCTGCCGCCCTTCTCGCCGATGTTCGAGATGGCGGGCAATCCGCTCGCGCGCAGGCGCGCCTTCGATTCCGCCGCGCCGACGAACCCGACCGGCAGCCCGATGACGAGTGCAGGCGCGAAGACGCCGCAGGCGACGAGGTCCAGCGCTTCTTCGAGGGCGGTCGGTGCGCAGCCGACCACTACGACGGCCCCGGTTGGATGCCGGGCGGCCGCGGAGCGCATCCCGAGCGCGGCGCGCGTCGGCCCGTCAGGGTCTGCGTACAAGTTGTCGGCGAGAAGGCATTCCGTCGGGACGCCGCGGATGCCGGAGCGCACCATCTCGACGTCGCAGAGCACCGGCGCACCGGCACGGAGTGCGTGCACGCCGGCGTCGACGGCGGCGACGTCGACGACCGTCGACGCGGCGTACTCGGGATCGGCGCTGGCGTGGATCACCCGCTCGACGACGGCGCGTGGCCCGGGATCGAGGTGCGAGAGGTCGACGCGGGTCTCGAGGATCCGGTAGCTCTCCGTCTCGATCGGGTGGATCACGCGCGCACCTCCTCGATCGCGTCGCGCGGGCAGATCTCCACGCAGGCCAGGCAGCCGGTGCAGCGCTCCGTCGACGACGTCGGGCCGACCCGGCGCGGCGATCGAGCGCGCGCTCGGGGCACGTGAGCAGGCACGCGCCGCACGCCGTACAGGACGAGGTCACGGCCACGGTGAGCGCGGCGGCGGTCACGGCCGGTACCCCCGCGGCGTGACGACGCGGCCGTCGACGACGCGCGTGGTCGACGCTCCGACGAGGACGCACGTCGTCATGCCGGCGGCGGTCGGGTCGAGCTCGGCGAGCGTGGTGACCTGCACGTGCTGGTCGGCGCGCGTTGCATCGGTGACGACGGCGACGGGCGTCGACGGTGCCCGGTGCTCGAGCAGGATCTGGCGGGCGGCGTCGAGCTGCCACGTCCGGCGCTCCGAACGCGGGTTGTAGAGGGCAAGCGCGAAGTCGGCGGCCGCCGCCGCGCGAAGCGCGGGCTTCGATCGCCTCCCACGGCGTGAGGAGGTCGGACAGGCTGATGGTGGCGAAGTCGTGTCCGAGCGGCGCGCCGACCGCGGCGGACGCGGCGAGGGCCGCGGTCACGCCCGGCACCGTCTCGATCTCGACGCCGGGGGCGTCGGCCGCGAGCTCGAGCGCGATCGAGGCCATGGCGTACACGCCGGGGTCGCCCGAGCACACGAGCGCGACCTCGCGTCCGCCGGCCGCTTCGGCGAGCGCCTGCTTGGCCCGCACGACCTCCTCGCCGATCGGGCTGCGCACGACCTCGTGATGCGGTTCGAGCAGGTCGGCGCACGCGTCGACGTACGGCGCGTACCCGATGACGACCTGCGCGTGGCGCACCGCCGTCTCGGCCGCCGGGGTGCGCAGCGCGGGCGTGCCGGGCCCGAGCCCGACGATGCGCAGCCGGCCCGCGGGACGGGCACGGCGGGCGATCGCCACCGTGGCGACGGCGTTCGCCTGCTTGGGCACCACGAGCTCGGCGCCCGGCCCGGCGGACAGGAGCGCGGCGGCCTCGGCGACGCTCGGCGTGCCGACGGCGTCGGCGACGACCGCGCTCGGGGTCGGCACCGGTACGGCGCGCAGCGCCTCCGCCGCCGAATCCCCGGAGCGGCAGCCCGAGGGCCTGCAGACCCGGCTCGGTCGTCTTCCGATCGAGCGTCGCGACCTCGGCGATCGACGGGCGCGCGCGAGCCCGGCGGCGTCGAGGGCGTCGTCGAGGAGGTCGGACACGGCGTCCGCCGGCGCGCCCGTCGAGGCGCCGACCCCGGCGACGAGCGACGG
The DNA here is from genome assembly GCA_963747195.1 of uncultured Actinomycetes bacterium. Classification (GTDB taxonomy): domain Bacteria; phylum Actinomycetota; class Acidimicrobiia; order IMCC26256; family JACDBD01; genus JALZAA01. Next base: position 356,987 of record CAVVDV010000002.1, on the reverse strand, counting down.
TGGGTGCAGCGTCGACCGACGCCGGGCCCGGCTGCGACCCGCCGGTCGGTCACGAGGATGCACTCCGGACCGTCGCCGCCGGTCAAGTCCGGCGGGCAGCGGCCAGCCCAGCTCGTTGGAGACGCGCGGCGACCGCCCGTCGAGCATGGCGGCCGTCACGGCGGCGACGTCGCCGACGGCGACGAAGCCCGGCAGCGCGTCGAGCGCGATGCAGCCGGCGCTGTCCGTCGCGGTGGTGAGCACCGGCTCGGCGTCGAGGAGCCCGCCGACCTGACGGGCGAGCGGCGTTGGCTCCGCCGGCGTGGCCGCCGACGAGCGCGACCGCGTGCCGCCCGACTTCGTCGACGCAGACGACGGCGGGGTCACGGCTCTTGTCGGCGAGCAGCGGCGCGACGATCCGGACCGCCGCGCCGGTGGCGAGGAACAGCACGAAGCCGTCGACCGAGCCCCATCGCTCGCGCACGGTGGCGGCCGCCGACCCGTGGACGTGCTCGAACGGCAGGCGGCGCGCCCGAGCCCGGCCCGCCTCCGTCACCGACACGCTCAGGACCGACCGGCTCATCGCTCGGGCCCCCAGACGACGAACACCGGGTTCTCGGCCTCGAGCCGCACCCCGCCGGCGATCGGCCTCCCGCGGGCGACCGACACCTCGGCGAGGTTGCCGAGGCGCTCGTACGCCGGCCGCGGCGCGATCGAGCGCCGCGAACGTGGCGACGACGCGGCCGCCCGGGCGCAGGCGGGCGAGGGCGGCGTCGAGCACCGCCGATCCCGCCGCCGCCGACGAAGACGCGGTCGGGATCGGGCAGCGCGTCGAGCGCGCCGGGGGCTTCGCCGTGGACCACCTCGAGCGTGGCGCCGTGCGCGTGCGCGTTCGCCTCGATGCGGCGGATGTCGTCGGCGCGTCGCTCGACCGCGACGACACGCAACCCGGGCAGCGATCGCCGCGATCTCGATGGCGACACTCCCGCTGCCCGCGCCCACGTCCCACACCACGCCGCCGTGGGGCAGCGCGAGCTTGCCGAGCGCGACGGCGCGCACTTCCGCCTTCGTGACGAGCCCATCGCGCGCCGCGAAGCGCTCCTCCGGCCGCCCCCACTCGAGCGTCGGTGCCTCCGCCACCCCGTCGCCCTCGAGGAGCACGACGACAGACATCGCGTCGAACGACGCCGGCCGCGAGCTCCTCGAGCGTGACGACGTCGACGCGTTCGTCGGGCTCCCCGAGGCGGGAGCAGACCGCAGCGCGGCCGTGCGACGCACCGAGCGCGCGCAGCTCCCGGCCCAGCGCTTCGGGCGGCGCATCCGGCGCGACGAGCACCGCGGCCTTCGGGTGCCGGACGGCACGACGGGCGGCCTCGGCCAGCGGGCGACCGTGCGCCGAGATCACGGCGGCGTCGTCCCACGGCAGGCCCGAGGCGGGCGAACGCGAGCGAGACCGCCGACGGCGCGGGGTGTACGTCGAGGCGCGTCCGGCGCCGAAGCGCTCGGCGAGCACGCGCACGATCCCGAAGAACCCGGGGTCACCCGAGGCGAGGACGCACACCCCGCCGCGCTCGCGTTCGAGGGCGTCGAGCACGTCGGTGAGCGGCCCGTCGATCGGCAGGGTGCGGGCTCCGATCGGAGTGAGCGTCCGGAGGTGGCGGGCCGCACCGGCGACGAGCGACGCCGCCTCGATCGCAGCGCGCGCCTCCTTCCCCACCGGCTCGCCACCGCACACGCCCACGACCGCAATGCGCTCAGGCACGGGCGACCACCGCCGCGCCGTCGAAGTCGACCATCACGACCTCGATCTCGAGCGAGCCGTCGACATGTTGGCGGCACGCCGCCGCCGCCTGCTCGCACAGCAGCTGCAGCGGCGCGAGCGCGCCGTGCGCGACGCAGACCTCGAAGAAGTGGCGCGCCGTCTCGGTCTCGGTCGCCGCGTCCACGATCACGGCCGGCGCACCCGTCGCGCGGGCCGCCGCGGCGAGGACCTCACCGTCGACCTTCGAGCGGTGGAAGTGCGTCATCATCACGCCCGCCGCCAGCTTGGCGATCTTGCCCGCCATGCCGACGAAGACGACCTTCTCGATGCCGGCGGCGACGGCGCGGCGCAGCGCGATGCCGGTGAAGTCGCCGACCTCGACGCAGCACACGTCGTCCAGGTCGGGATGCAGGTGAGCGGCGGCGCGCTCCGAACGGCTCCCGGTGGCGAGCATCACGGTGCGCTCACCCTGGGCGGCGGCGACGTCGATCTGCTGCACGACCGACGCCCGGTAGGCGGCGGTGGAGAACGGCCGCACGATCCCGGACGTCCCGAGGATCGAGATGCCGCCGACGATGCCGAGGCGCGCGTTCGTCGTCTTCTCGGCCATCGCCTCACCGCCGGGCACCGTGAATGTCACGACGAGCGGCCGGTCGGTCACCTCGTCGAGGGCGGCGAGGATCATCCGCTGCGGGACCGGGTTGATCGCCGGCGCGCCGACCTCCAGCCCGATGCCGGGCTTCGTGATCGTGCCGACGCCGGGCCCCGCTCGCAGCTCCGTCGAAGGCGCGCCGGCCGTCGCCCAGTCCACCTCGGCCGTCACCCGGGCGCCGTCGGTGCAGTCGGGATCGTCGCCCGCGTCCTTCACGACGACGCACCGGTTCGGGAGCTCGCTCTCGACCGGGAAGCTCACCCGCCGCCCCGAAGGCAGGCCGACCTCGACCTGCGCGGGCGCGGTGCCGCCGACCAGTCCGACGGCGGCAGCTTTGGCGGCGGCGCTCGCGCACGTGCCCGTCGTCCAGCCGGCGCGTAGGCCCTTCGTGCGCGCCGCGACCTCCGGCGCGAGATCGGGCTCGCGCGTGACAGCGTGCGCGCTCACGCCGGCCTGCCCCACGGTCGACTCCGGGCGCGACCGCCTCCGGAACATGTGCGCGAACTGTGGCTCGTAGAGGTGCGAGCGGGCGGCCGCGGCGCCCCGCAACGCCGGCCCGACGAGGACGAGCACGGTACGGGTCGCGCCGAGCGCGTCGAGCGTCGGCGGCGAGTCGTCCCACCGTCGTCGTCACCACCTGCTCGTCGGGCCACGACGCGCGCACGACGATCGCGGCGGGCGTCTCGGCTGTGTAGCCGCTCCCGCCGGCGAGCAGCTCCCGTTGCAGCTCGACCGGGCGCGCCGCCGAGAGGAACACGGCCATGGTCGCGCCGTGCGCCGCGAACCCCGCGACCGACTCGCGCTCCGGCATCGACGCCGCGGTGCGGCCGGCGAGCCGCGTGAGCACCACGCTCTGCGCCACCGTCGGGATGGTCAGCTCGCGTCCCAGCGCGGCGGCGGCCGCGCTCAGCGAGCTCACGCCGGGAACGATCTCGAAGTCGCGCTCGTGCGCGACGCACCAGTCGATCTGCTCCTGGATGGCGCCGTAGACGGCAGGGTCGCCGGAGTGGAGGCGCACGATGCGGGCGTCGGGACGCGCGGAGTAGACCGCGAGCACGTCCTCGAGCGTCATGCCGGCGGAGTCGTGCATCTCGACCGTCGGCGGCGCGTGGTCGAGGAGCGCCTCGGGCACGAGCGACGACGCCCACACGACGACGTCGGCGGTGGCGAGGCGGTCGCGGCCGCGCAGCGTGATGAGGTCGGGGGCTCCGGGTCCGGCGCCGACGAACGAGATCACGGCCGACCCGCCGGAGGGACGAGGACCGTGGCGAGGTAGCTGGCCGGCGCGTCGGCGACCTCGTCGAGGGGGCCGGCACGCTCGCCCGGGAGGCCCAGCAGCTCGCCCGCGACCGCGCCATGAAGCCGACCGGCGGCGGCGAGCCGTTTGGCGATCGCGGGGAGGTGTCGTCCGCCCTTGTACACGGCGACGGCGCGGGCCCGGTCGGTGAGCGCGCCGTCGAGCGCTTCGGGGCCGTCGAGCGCGGTGATCAGCGAGAGCGACTCGGTGCCTTCGAGCACGACGAACCCGGCCCGGGACGCCAGCGCCTGGAACGCCATGATCCCGGCGACGGTCTCGATCGGCGCATCCGGGCACAGGGCTCGCACCTCGCGCGCCAGCGAAGAGAACGTGCTGTAGATGTTGGGATCACCGAGGGTGGCGAAGGCGACGCGCTCGTCGCGGTCGAGGGCGGCGGCAATCTCGCGGGCGGCGTCGCCGTACACCTCGCGCCCGCCGTCGCGGCGCATCGTCGATGACGAGCCGCTCGACCTGCACGTCCGGCGCCGCTTCGCGCACGATCGACTCGGCGCGGCCGACGACGTCGAGCGCCAGCGACGGCGCGAACACGCGGTCCGCCTCGCGCAGGGCGCGCAACGCTTCGAGCGTGACGTGCTCGGGATCGCCGGGGCCGACTCCCACCCCGACCAACGCCGGTGCCATCCCATCCCCGTGGGACGCTTCTCCCGTCGCCGCAGCCGGTCTCCTGGCTCCCGGATCCTCGCTCGCCCTCGCCTTCCCGGAGTCTCCGGTGGCACATCGAGGGGTCGCTCCCCGGTCACAGTGGCGGGACCACGCCGGACTCGCACCGGCTTCCCGTACACCGCGGCTCGCGGAGCATAACCGCCGGATGTCGGCGCGGCGAGGGTGTGTGCGTCAGCTCGCGGCGGTGGCGACGAAGCGCTCGGCGAGGCGGGGATCGGCGGCGAGGTGCAGGTGCAGGTAGCTGGCGAGCAGGCGCGGCGACGCGAAGCCGGCGCGCGTCTCACCGTTGCGTCCGGACATCGTCAGCGCGTCGCCCGCGGGCTCGAGGCTCGAGTAGTGGAACTCGTGGCCGCGCAGCTCGGTGCCGGCCGGGGCCAGCGGCGTGTCGACGCCAGCGTGCGCGCGCCGGTATCCGAGCGTGAGGCGCTCGCTCATGGAACCTTCGGCGTCGAGGGCGCCGCACAGCGCGCTGCCCGTCGAGTGAGCGGCTGAGCCAGAGCAGCCCGCCGCACTCCGCCCACGTCACGAGCCCGCGCCCGACGCGGGCGCGCACGTCGTCGAGGAGCGGACGGTTGGCCGCGAGCTCCTCGACGAACACCTCGGGGAAGCCGCCGCCGGCGTACACGGCGTCGACCCCGGCGGGAAGCGCGGCGTCGGCGCGCGGGTCGAACGGGACGAGCTCGGCGCCGGCCTGCACGAGGAGCTCGAGATTGTCCGGGTACGTGAAGCTGAACGCGGGCCCGCCGGCGACGGCGACGCGGGCGCGGCCCGACGGCCGGGCCGTCGGGGCTTCTCCGGCCGCGAGACGCGGCGCCGCCCGGGCCAAGGCCGAGATCGCTTCGAGGTCGCACGATGCGTCGACGGTGTCGGCCAGCCGTTCGAGCGATTTCTCCACCGCCTCCCGCTGCTCGACGACCGGCACGAGCCCGAGGTGCCGGTCGCGCCAGGCGAGCTCGTCGGCGCGGGCGAGCACGCCGAGCACCGGGATGCCGATCGGTTCCAGCGCCTCGCGCAGCATCGACTCGTGCGCCGGGCTGCCGACGCGGTTCAGGACCACCCCGGCGACGCGAACGGCGGGATCGAACGTCGCGTACCCGTGCACGAGCGCAGCCACCGACCCGCTCATCGCCGACGCGTCGACCACCAGCACCACCGGCGCGTCGAGCAGCCGGGCGACGTGCGCGGTGCTCGCCGGGCTGCCGGGCTCGGCCGCCCCGTCGAAGAGGCCCATGACTCCTTCGACGACGAGCACGTCGGCGCCGATCGCCGCCTTCGCCGCCAGCGGCGCGATCCGGTCCTCCCCGCAGATCCAGGCGTCGAGGTTCCGGCCCGCCCGCCCGGTGGCGAGAGCGTGGTAGCCGGGATCGATGAAGTCCGGGCCCACCTTCGCCGGCGCGACCCGATCACCACGCCGGCGCAACGCCGCCATCAGCCCGGTGGCGACGGTCGTCTTGCCGACGCCCGAGTGCGTGCCGGCGACGACGAGGCGCGGCCCGAGCGCACCCATCAGTACTCGATGCCCTTCTTGCCCTTGATCCCGCGGTCGTACGCGTGCTTGACCTTGCGCATCTCGGTGACCGTGTCGGCGAGCTCGACGAGCTCGTCGGCTGCGTCGCGTCCGGTCATGACGACGTTCGTTCCCTCGGCGCGGTCGCGAATGCCGGCGACGACCTCGTCGACGGGCACCCACTCGTACTTCACGGCGTACGTCAGCTCGTCGAGGATCAGCAGGTCGTAGTCACCCGACGCGAGCTTGGCCGCCGCGACGTCCCACGCGTGCCGGCCCTTCGCCGCCGTCTCGTCGAGATCGGTCGACTCCCAGGTGAACCCGTCGCCGAGGGTGTGCCACTCGACCCCGAGGTGATCGGCGAGCTTGCGCTCGCCCGTCTTCCACTTCCCGCCCTTGATGAACTGCACGACACCGACGCGCCATCCCCGCGCCCAACCGCGTGCCATCACGCCGAACGCGGCCGAGGACTTGCCCTTGCCGTGCCCGGTGTTCAGCAGGACGATCGACTCGCCGCGACGTGCCGCGTAGCGTGCGCCGGCGGCCAGTGAGGCGCCGGCCCGCGAGCGCCGCCAGCGCAGGCCGGCGCTGGCTATGGTGAGCGGCGCAGCGCAGGGAACGCCGGTGTGAGTCCGGGGCTGTCCCGCAACTGTGACCGGGGAGCGAACCCCACCAGACGGTCACGGCCCTTCGGGGTTGGAAGGCCGGGGTGAGCATCGATCCGGAGCCAGGAGACCTGCCTGCCCGAGAATCCTCGGGAAGACGCGGAGAACGTCGTGGAACTCCAGCTTCGGTCCCGATCTGAAGCGGGTCGCCAGCTCTCGGTGCTCGTGTGGCGCTTCGATCGCCCGCTGCGCGTGGCCGCTTCGGCCCCGCACGGCGGTGGTCTCGCCACCCGCCGCTGGATCGTGAACGCGCAGGTGCCGCCCTCCTACGCCGCGCCGCGACCCCGATCACCACCTCCGGAAGCTCGCGGTTTCTCTCGGGCTGCCCGGGCACGGCGTGGGCATGCTCACGGCCGCCGACGTGCGGTCGTTCGTCACCACCCTGGACGAGGGCGTCGAGGTCGTCGCCACCGTCGGCCTCGGCGAGCCCGAATGGGCGGCGGCCGCGCCCCGAGCGGAGCCCCGGGTGCCGGTCCGGCTCGCGGGCACGATCAACGTGGTCGCCCTGCTGCCGGTGCGCCTCTCCGACGCCGCGTTCGTCAACGCGATCGCGACCGCCACCGAGGCGAAGGCGCAGGCGCTCTTCGAGCTCGGGATCGCCGGCACCGGCACCGCGACCGACGCCGTGTGCATCGCGACCCCGGCCGACGGGCGGGCGGAGACCTTCGGCGGCCCCCGCTCGCGGTGGGGCTCCCGGCTCGCCCGAGCCGTGCGCGACGCGGTCCGGCTGGGCGCCCCGGCGTGATCGTGCTCGTGCTCGGCGGCGCCCGGTCGGGCAAGTCGGCCTACGCCGAGCGGCGCGCCGCTTCGTTGCCCGAGCCGGTGTCGTACGTGGCGACCGCGTGCGTGGACGGCGATGCCGACCTCGCGGCGCGCGTCGACCAGCACCGTGCCCGGCGACCGGAGTCGTGGACGACCATCGAGGCGGGCCCCGACGTGCCGCGCGTGCTGCGCGACGACTCGCGGGACGGTCGTGCTCGACGCGCTCGGCCCGTGGGTCGCGGCCGCGCCGGACTTCGACGTGGACGCCGCCGAGCTCCGCGACGCGCTGGCGGGGCGCGACGGCGACACCGTCATCGTGTCGGAGGAGGTCGGGCTGGGGGTGCACCCGTCGACGGCGGCCGGGCAGCAATTCCGCGATGTGCTCGGCGAGCTGAACCAAGCGGTGGCGGCCGTCGCGGACGAGGTCGTCCTCGTCGTGGCCGGCCGCGCCCTTCGGCTCGAGCCGGCCGGCTGATGCGCCGGGCTCTCGCCTTCCTGACTCCCCTGTTCGGCGCGTCGGAGCCGCGCCCGAGACGCTCACCTGGTTCCCGTTCGCCGGGGCCGCGCTCGGGCTCGTCCTCGGCGCAGTGTGGTGGGGCGCCGAACGCATCTGGCCGGCGGCGGTGGCGGCGGCGATCGTCGTGGCGGCCGACCTCGCCCTCACCGGGTTGCTCCACGTCGACGGCCTGGCCGACTCCGCCGACGGCCTGCTGCCGCACCTCGACCGGGCGCGGCGCCTCGAGGTGATGGCGGCACCCGACGTCGGCGCGTTCGGTGTCGCCGCCGTCGTTGCCGTGCTGCTCCTGCGCTGGGCCGCGCTGGCGGCGACCACACCGTCGCCGCTGCTGCTGGGCGGGCTGTGGTGCGCGTCGCGCACGGCGATGGCGGTCACGGCCCGGACGGTTCCGTACGCGCGCCCGGGCGGGCTCGCCACCGCGTTCCTCGGAGGCCGCACCCTCTCGACGGCGCTCATCGGCGCCGTCCTCGCTACCGGGCTCGCGTTCGCGGGCCCGGGCGTGGCGGGGATCGCCGCGGTCGCTGGTGTCGTGGCGGGCGCGGCCGGCGTCGTCGCGCTCGGCGCACCGGCGCATCGGCGGCTTCACGGGCGACGTGCTCGGCGCGAGCGGCATGGTCGGCGAGACGACCGGCCTCCTCGTCGCGGCCGCACGATGGTGAGCCGGTCGCTCGGCGCGGCGGCGGGCGTGATGGCCGACCGCCTTCTCGGCGAGCCTCCCGCCGCGGCCCACCCGGTGGCCGGGTTCGGCGCGGTGATGCGCCGGGTCGAGACTCACGTCTATCGGGATGCGCGACACGCCGGGGCCGCGCACGCGGCGGTCGGCGTCGGGCTGGCGACCGCCGCCGGTGCGGCGCTCGGCTCACCGGCGGCGGCCGCCTACGTCGCCGTCGCCGGGCGCGCGCTCGCGCGGCGCCGCGCTCGACATCGAGGCGACGCTGGAGCAAGACGACCTGGCGGCGGCGCGCGCGCAGCTCCCCGCGCTCGTCGGGCGCGAGCCGTCGCAGCTCGACGAGCCGGAGATCGCGCGTGCAGTCGTCGAGTCGGTGGCGGAGAACACCGTCGACGCCGTCGTCGCGCCCGCGCTGTGGGCCGCCGCCGCCGGCGCGCCCGGCGTGTTCGCCTACCGGGCCGTCAACACGTTGGACGCCATGGTCGGCCACCGCTCGCTCCCGCTACGAGCACTTCGGCTGGGCCAGCGCCCGCCTCGACGACATCGCCGGCTTGGTCCCGGCCCGTGTCACCGCCGGCCTCGTGGTCGCGGTGCGGCCGCGGGCCGCAGGTCGCGTCGCGCGTGCCGTGCGCGATGACGCGCCCGCGCATCCGTCGCCCAACGCCGGCGTCGCCGAGGCCGCCTTCGCCGCCGCGCTCGGCCTTCGCCTCGGCGGCGCGAACCGCTACGGCGACCGGGTCGAGCACCGGCCCGCCCTCGGCGACGGGCGCACCCCGCGGCCCGGCGACATCCGCGCCGCGGTGCGGCTGTCGCGGCGACGTGACCGGCGCGCTCGTGGCGTTGCTCGTGGTGCCGTCGGTGCTGCGATGGCTGTCGCCGGCGTCGTGACGGGAGCCGACGATGACGGTGCCGCCGCCCGGGCCGCACGGCGGCGACGGCCCCGCCGTCGCCGCGGCGCTCGGGCTCGACCCGTCGTCGGTGCTCGACCTGTCGGTGAGCCTGAACCCGTTCGCGCCCGACGTGCGGGCACTCGCGCTCGGCCACCTCGACGCGCTCGACGCGCTACCCGGACCCCGGAGCGCGCGACCCGCGCCCTCGCCGACCGCCGATCGGCGTGGACGCGAGCCGCGTCGTGCTGACGAACGGCGGGTCGGAGGCGATCGCGCTCGTCGCCGGCGAGCTCGGGCCCGGGTGGGTCGACGAGCCCGACTTCTCGCTCTACCGGCGCCATCTCCCGGCTGTGGTCGCGGGCGCGCCCCGCTGGCGCTCGAACCCCCGCAACCCGACCGGGCGGCTGGCGGCGCCCGGACGAGACCGCGGCGGTGTGGGACGAGGCCTTCTACCCGCTGGCGACCGGCGCGTGGACCCGCGGCGACGCCGGCGCGGTCGTGGTCGGCTCGCTCACGAAGGTGTTCGCCTGCCCCGGCCTGCGGCTCGGCTACGTGCTCGCGCCGGACGCGCACCTCGCCGAACGGCTCCGCCGCCGGCAGCCGCGCTGGTCGGTGAACGGCATCGCCGCCGCGCTCGTCCCCGAGCTGCTCGAGCGGGCCGACCTCCCGGCGTGGTCGAGAGCAATCGCCGATCTCCGCACGCAGCTCGTCGACGTGCTGCACGCGCACGAGCTGCGGCCGCGCCCGTCGGACGCGCCGTTCGTGCTCGTCGACCGGGCGGCCGGGCTGCGCGACCGTCTTGCGCCGCTCGGGATCGTCGTGCGCGACTGCACGTCGTTCGGGCTCCCCGACTGCGCACGCATCGCGGTTCCCGATCCGGACGGGCTCGAGCGCCTCGACCGCGCGCTGAACGCCGTCGCCGCCGAGGAGGTGTCGGCGTGATGCGCGGCGCGCTCATGGTCTGCGGCACCGGCAGCGACACCGGCAAGAGCCACATGGTCACCGGCCTGTGCCGGCTGCTGCACCGGCGCGGCGTGCGGGTGGCGCCGTTCAAGGCGCAGAACATGGCGCTCAACTCGTTCGTCACGCCGTCCGGCCACGAGATCGGGCGGGCCCAGGGCGTGCAGGCGCTCGCCGCCGGCGTCGCGCCCGAGGTGGCGATGAACCCGATCCTGCTCAAGCCCACCGGCGAGCGGACGAGCCAGGTCGTCGTCATGGGCGAGCCGATCGGCCACCTCGACGCCGCCGAGTACCACGCCGCACAAGCCGAAGCTGCTGAGCACCGTGCTCGACGCCTGCGCCGACCTCCGCCGCCGCTTCGACGTCGTGATCCTCGAGGGCGCCGGCAGTCCGGCGGAGATCAACCTGCTCGACCACGACATCGTGAACCTGCGCGTCGCCGACGAGCTCGGCGTGCCCGCCATCGTCGTCGGCGACATCGACCGCGGCGGCGTGTTCGCCTCGCTGTACGGCACGGTCGCGCTGCTGCCCGACCGGTACCGCCGGCTCGTGCGGGCGTTCGTCATCAACAAGCTGCGCGGCGACCCGGCGCTGCTCGGCGACGGCCTCGGCGAGCTCGAATCGCGGGCGGGCGTGCCGGTGCTCGGCGTGCTGCCGTTCGTGCACGACGTCGCCCTCGACGCCGAGGACTCGCTCGCGCTCGCCGGGCCGCGCCCCGTCGCCGCGGCGCCGGCGCGTGCCGACGGGCTCGACGTCGCCGTCGTGCGCTTCCCGCGCCTCGCGAACTTCACCGACCTCGACGCGCTCGCCGTCGAGCCCGGCGTGCACGTGCGCTTCGTGCGAGGCACCCGCCGCGCTCGGCCGGCCCGACCTCGTGATCCTCCCGGGCACGAAGGCCACCGTCGCCGACCTCGACTGGCTCCGCAGCCGAGGTATGGACCGCGCCGTCTTCGAAGCGACCGACGCGCTCGTCCTCGGGATCTGCGGCGGCTACCAGATCCTCGGGCAAACGATCCACGACCCGGTCGAGTCGGGCCGCGGCGACGTCGCCGGGCTCGGACGCCTCGACGTCGACACGGTGTTCGAGCCGACGAAGCTGACGCGCCAGCGGCGGGGCGAGTCGATGGGTCAGCGCGTCACCGGCTACGAGATCCGCCACGGCCGCGTCGACGCGCCGCGGCGGCGCACCGGGCTGGATCCACCTCGACGACTGCTACGGGCGAGAGGACGATGGCGCGCTCGACGCCGAGGCGCGGGTGCTGGGCACGAGCCTGCACGGGCTGTTCGAGCGGGACGGGTTCCGCGCCGCGTTCCTCACCGAGGTCGGGCGACGTGCCGGCAAGACCTTCGTGCCCGCCGGGGTGTCGTTCGCCGCCGCCCGCGACGCCCAGTTCGAGCGGCTCGCCGACCTCCTCGAGGCGCACCTCGACCTCGCCGCCGTCGACGCGCTCATCGAAGGCGCCGCCGCGTGATCCTCGTGCTCACCAACGCCGACACGGAGATCCTCGGCCTGCGCGCGGTCCTGGAGGGGCTGCCGGCCGGGTTCCCGCCGGTGCGGGCGGCGAACCCGGCTGCGCTCGAGCAGTCGCCGCGGCCTCGACGGCGTGCAGATGGTGCTCGTTCGCCTCCTCGGGGGCCGGCGGGCGTGGGAGCGACCGTTCGACGAGCTACGCGCCGCGCGTGCATCGAGCGGGGCGTGCCGCTGCTCGCGTTCGGCGGCGAGGTGGTGCCCGACGCCGAGCTGGCGGCCGCTGTCGACCGTGCCCGGCCGACGTCGTGGCGCGGGCGTTCGAGTACCTCGTGCGCGGCGGCCCCGCCAACCTCGAGCACCTGCTGCGGTTCGTCGCCGACCGTGCTGCTCGGCAGCGCGTTCGGCTTCGCGCCGCCCGAGGACGTCCCGGCGTGGCAGATCTGGGGCGAGCCGGCGCTCGACCCGGCCCGTCCCACGGTCGGCGTCGTCTTCTACCGGGCGCACGTCCTGGCGGGGAACACCCAGTTCGTCGACGACCTGTGCGACGCGCTCCGGGACGAAGGGCGCCAACGCGCTGCCCGTGTGCTGCTACTCGCTGCGCCCCGACGAGCGCGGCGCGGTGCCCGCGCTCGAGGCGCTCGCCGGGCACGGCGTCGACGCGGTGATCACCACCGTGCTCGCGATGGGCGGCGCCGACGGCGACGAGTGGGCGGCGCCGCAGCTGGCCGCGCTCGACGTGCCCGTCGTGCAGGCAATCGCCTCCACCCGTCCCGCCGCCGAATGGGCGGCGTCGGACGCGGGACTGACGCCGATGGACGCGGCGATGAGCGTCGCCATCCCCGAGTTCGACGGCCGCATCATCACGGTCCCGTTCTCGTTCAAGGAGGTCGTCGACGACGGCGACGAGCTCGGCGCGCCCGTCGTCGCCTACCGAACCGTTCCGGACCGCGTCGCCCGCGTCGCCGGCGTCGCCGTCCGCCTCGCCCGGCTCGGCCGGCTCCCGACGCCGAGAAGCGCGTGGCGATCGTGCTGTCCGCGTACCCGACCAAGCGCAGCCGGCTCGGCAACGCCGTCGGGCTCGACACGCCGGCGAGCGTGATCGAGCTCCTGCACGCGCTGCGCCGGTCGGGCTACCGCGTCGATCGCATCCCGCCCGACGGCGACGCGCTCGATGGCCGAGCTGGCCGACGGCTTCACCTACGACGCCGACGCGCTCAGCCCCGGGCAGCTCGCACGCGCGCCCGGCCGGCTCGCCGCGGCCGAGTACACGCGACTGGTTCGCGGCCCTGCCCGGACGGGCTGCGCGACGAGGTCGTCGACACGTGGGGCGCGCCGCCGGGCGACGTGCTGCGCGACGGCGACGCCCTCGCGTTCGCGGGCCTCGACCTCGGCGGCGTGCTCGTCGCCGTCCAGCCGCCGCGCGGCGTTCGGCGCCGACCCGATCGCGGCGTACCACTCGCCCCGGATCTCCGCCCACCCATCACTACCTCGCCTTCTACCGCTGGCTCGAGACCGGGCTGCGGGCGCCGACGCGGTCGTGCACGTCGGCAAGCACGGCACGCTCGAGTGGCTCCCGGGCAAGGGCGTCGGCCTGTCCGCCGCCTGCGCGCCCGACGCCGCCCTCGGCGACCTGCCGCTCTTCTACCCCTTCGTCGTCAACGACCCCGGCGAGGGCACGCAGGCCAAGCGCCGCGCCCACGCGGTGATCGTCGACCACCTCGTGCCGCCGATGACCCGCGCCGACACCTACGACGAGCTCGCCCGCCTCGAGCAGCTGCTCGACGAGCACGCGCAGGTCCAGGCGCTCGACCCGTCGAAGCTCCCCGCCGTGCGGCAGAAGGTGTGGGACCTGCTCGTCGACGCCGAGATCCACCGCGACCTCGGCCGCGCCGAGGCGCCTGACGACGACGAGTTCGACGACTTCCTCCTGCACGTCGACGGCTACCTGTGCGAGCTGAAGGACGCGCAGATCCGCGGCGGGCTGCACACGCTGGGCCGCGCGCCGGAGGGTGAGGCCGAGCTCGACCTCGTGCTGGCGATCACCCGCCTGCCCGAACGGCGGCGTGCCGTCGCTGCGCGAGACCGTGGCGCGCGAGCTGGACGTCGGCCTCGAACGGCGCGCCGACGTCGACGCCGTCGAGGAGCGCTGTCGCGAGCAGCTCGCCGCCCTGCCAGCGCGACGGCTGGCGCGACGGCGGCGCCGACCCGACGCTGCGTTGGGTCTGCGAACGGCTGGTGCCCGCGCTGCGCGGCACGCCCGACGAGATCGCCAACCTCCTGCACGGCCTCGACGGCGGCTACGTGCCCGCCGGGCCCAGCGGCGCGCCGAGCCGCGGCATGGCGCACGTCCTGCCGACGGGCCGCAACTTCTACTCGGTCGACCCGAAGTCGCTGCCGTCGCCGCTGGCGTGGGATGTCGGCCGCCGGCTCGCCGACGAGCTCGTCGCGCGCCACGTCGCCGAGGACGGCGCCGTGCCCGAGACCGTCGGGCTCGTGGTCTGGGGCACGGCGGCGATGCGGACGCAGGGCGACGACGTCGCCGAGGCGCTCGCGCTCCTCGGCGTCCGGCCCCGCTGGCACGAGGAGTCGGGACGCGTCGCCGGCATCGAGCCCATCCCGCTCGCCGAGCTCGGCCGACCGCGGATCGACGTCGTCGTGCGCATCTCCGGGTTCTTCCGCGATGCGTTCCCCGGCCTGGTGCAGCTGCTCGACGACGCCGTCGCCCTCGTCGCCGGCCTCGACGAGCCACCGGAGTCGAACCACGTGCGCGCCCACGCCGGCGACGACCCGCGTGTGTTCGGTCCGGCCCCGGGCGGCTACGGGTCGGGCATCCTCGCCGCTGCTCGAGTCGGGCGACTGGGCGACCGACGACGACCTCGCCGCCGTCTACCTCGCGTGGGGCGGCTACTCGTACGGCCGTCGGGGTTTCGGCGTCACGGCCGGCGACGCGATGCGCCGCCGGTTCGCCGCGATCGACGTCGCCGTCAAGAACCAGGACAACCGCGAGCACGACATCTTCGACTCCGACGACTACCTGCAGGATCACGGCGGCATGGTCGCCACCGTGCGGGCGCTCACCGGCGACTCCCCCAAGGCGTGGTTCGGCGACTCGGCCGACCCGGCGCGGCCCCGGGTCCGTTCCCTCGCCGAGGAGGCGGCCCGTGTCGTGCGCACGCCGCGTCGTGAACCCGAAGTGGATCGCCGCCATGCAGCGCCACGGCTACAAGGGCGCCTTCGAGATGGCCGCCACCGTCGACTACCTCTTCGGCTACGACGCCACGACGCACGTCGTCGAGGACTGGATGTACGAGCGGGTCACCGACGCGTACGTCGCCGACCCCGACGTCCGGAAGTTCTTCGAACGCTCGAACCCGTGGGCGTTGCGCGGCGATCGCCGAGCGCCTCCTCGAGGCGCACGAGCGCGGGCTTGTGGGACGCCAGCGCCGGCGCGCTCGACACGCTTCGTTCCGCGCTGCTCGAGGCCGAGGGATGGGAGGAGTCCCGATGAACGCGACGAAGCCGGCGAGGTTCCCGTTCAGCGCCGTGGTCGGGCACGACGACGCCAAGCTCGCGCTGCTCCTCGCCGCCATCGACCCCGCAATCGGCGGTGTGCTGCTCCGGGGCCAGAAGGGGTCGGCGAAGACGACGCTGGCGCGCGGCCTCGCCGCCTTGCTGCCCGGCGACGCGCCGTTCGTCGACCTGCCGCTCGGCGCCACCGAGGACCGTCTCGTCGGCACGCTCGACCTCGGCGCCGTCCTCACCGGCGAGGGCCGGCGCTTCGAGCCCGGCCTGCTCGCGGCCGCGCACGGCGGAGTCCTCTACGTCGACGAGGTCAACCTGCTCCCCGATCACCTCGTCGACGTGCTCCTCGACGTCGCCGCGTCCGGGGTCAACCGCGTCGAGCGCGAAGGGATCTCGCACGAGCATGCGGCGCGCTTCGTGCTCATCGGCTCCATGAACCCCGAGGAGGGCGAGCTGCGACCACAGCTGCTCGACCGCTTCGGTCTCGCCGTCGACCTCACGACGAGCCTCGAACCACGCGACCGCGCCGAGGCGGTGCGGCGCCGCCTCGACTTCGATGCCGACCCCGCCGGTGTCGCGCAGCGACACGCGTCCCGCCGAACAGGAGCTCGGCACCCGCCTCGCGTGCACCACCGCCGCGCACGTGCCCGACGCGCTCATGGTTCGGATTGGCGCGCTGTGCGCGGCAGCCGGCGTCGACGGGCTGCGCGCCGACCTCGTCATCAGCCGGGCGGCGGCCGCCCTCGCCGGCTGGAACGGTCACGGCGAGGCCACCGTCGACGACGTCCGGCGCGTCGCGCCCATGGCACTCGCCCACCGACAGCGCCGCACGCCGTTCGACGAGCCGCGGGAGAACGGGCTCGACGACGCGCTCGACGCCCTCGATCAGCCGGACGACCCCGACGACCACGGCGCGAGCGAGACCGACCCGGAACGGGTCGCCGCACCCGATCTCCCGCCGCAGCGGGTCGTCCCCCTGCGCGCGAGCCGCGCCGCGACCGAAGCAACCGGGCGCCGCTCACCGGGCGACGGCAGCCGCGGCCGCCTGATCGGCGACCGGGTGCCGGACGGGCCGGTCGGCGCGGTCGCCGTCGCCGCCACCGCCCGCGCGGTCGCCGAGCGGCGAGCGCGGGATCCGGAGGGTCCGGCGGTGTGCACCGACGATCTACGCGAAGCCCGGCGTGAGCAGCGGACCGGGAACCTGCTCGTGCTGGCGGTGGACGCGTCCGGGTCGATGGGCGCGCCGCGGCGGATGGAGGCGGTGAAGGGCGCCGTGCTCGGTTTGCTCGTCGACGCCTATCAGCGGCGCGACCGCGTCGCGCTCGGTGGCGTTTCGCGGCGACGGTGCCGAGGTGCTGCTGCGCGCCACCGGCAGCGTCGAGGTCGCGCGCGCCCGCCTCGCCGATCTTCCCACCGGCGGGCGCACCCCTCTGGCCGCCGGCATCGACGCCGCGTTGACCGTCGCGACGAGCCCGGCCAACCACGGTTCGGGGCAACGCCCGCTGCTGGTGTTGGTGAGCGACGGCCGGGCGACGGCTGCGTCCGACGGCGACCCGGTCGCGGCCGCACGACGCGCGGCGGCAACGGTGCGCGCCCGCCGCGTCGACGCCGTCGTCGTCGATGCCGAGAACGGCGCCGGCCGCCTCGGCCTCGCGGTCGAGCTCGCCGAGGAGATGGGCGCGCGCTATCTGAGGCTGGCCGAGCTGTCGGCCGGCGCGCTGGAGCACGCACTTCGGGAGGTCATCGCATGACGGGAACCGCGAACGCGTTCGAGGCCGCGGCCGCCGCAGTCGGCGAGCTCGACGACGACGCCGGCCGCGCTGCGGCCGAGCACCACGACCGGCTCACGAAGCCCCGTGGCTCGCTCGGACGAGTCGAGGCGATCGGCGTCCGGCTCGCGGCCATCGCCGGCGCTTCCCCACCACCGGTCCCCGCGCCGGCAGCAGTGGCTGTGTTCGCCGGCGACCACGGCGTGCTGGCCGAGGGTGTGACCCCGTGGCCGCAGGACGTCACGGCCCAGATGGTCCAGAACTTCCTCGCCGGCGGCGCCGCGATCAACGTGCTCGCACGCCAGACGGGTGCTCGCGTGATCGTGGTCGACGTCGGCGTTGCCACCGAGCTCGACCCCGCGCCGGGTCTGGCGCGCGAGAAGGTGCGCGCCGGCACGGGGAACATCGCCCGTGAGCCGGCCATGACCGTCGCCGAGGCCCGCCAAGCCCTGGACGTCGGCGCCGCCGTGGCGGGCCGTCTCGTCGACGACGGGGCCGCCTGCCTGGTGACGGGCGACATGGGCATCGGCAACACCACACCCTCCGCCGCGCTGGTCGCCGCCTTCACCGGGCGCGCCGCCAGTGAGGTGACGGGCCGGGGCACGGGAATCGACGACCCGACCCTGGCTCGCAAGGTCGCGGCGGTCGACGCGGCACTCGCCCGCACAACGGACCGGGACGACCCGGTCGCGGTCCTCGCCTCGCTCGGAGGTCTGGAGATCGCGGCGCTCACCGGCTTCGTCGTGGGCGGCGCGGCCGCGCGCGTCCCCGTCGTCGTCGACGGAGTCATCGCCGGCGCCGCGCTCCTCGACGGCGGCGCAGCTCGTTCCGGGTGCGGTGCGCTTCTGCATGGCGGGGCACCGGTCCACGGAGCCCGCCGCGCGTGTGATCCTCGACACGCTCGGTCTCGAGCCGATCCTCGATCTCGAGCTCCGCCTCGGCGAAGGCAGCGGCGCGTGCCTGGCCCTCCCCGTGCTGGAGGCGTCGGCGCGCATCCTCGGCGAGATGGCGACCTTCGACGCCGCCGGCGTCACGGACAAGCCAGACTGAGCGGGTGCTGATCGACCGGTTCCTGCCCGACTACGACGTCATCGAGCACCACGAGGTCGACGTCGACGCACCGGTCGACGCGGCGTACCGCGCCGTCAAGGAGCTCGACCTGGCGCGGTCCCCCGTCGTGCTCGCGTTGCTGTTCGCCCGCGGGACTGCCGCACCTGTTCACGGGAGCGGTGAAGCCGAAGCGTCGGCTCCGCCTCGACGACATCGTCGAGTCCGGCTTCGTCGTGCTCGGCGAGGAGCCGGATCGCGAGCTCGTCCTCGGCATCGTCGGGAAGTTCTGGCAGCTGTCCAGCGGCGTCCACCGCATCGAACCCGACGAGTTCAGCGGCTTCGACACTCCGGGCTTCGCCAAGGCGGCGTGGAACTTCGTCGTGTCCGCGACCGCGGCGAGCGGGCTCAGACCGTCGAGACCGAGACCCGCGTCGCTCTGCACCGACGACGACGCTCGCCGCCGGTTCTCGCGCTACTGGTGGCTCATCGGCCGCTTCAGCGCCCTCATCCGCCGCGTGATGCTGCGGAACATCAAGCGCGAGGCGGAGTCCGCGAAGGTCGGCTAGGACGCGCGGCCCATCGCGGCGCGCGAATCCCACGCCGCGTACAAGCTCGCGTAGCGACCCTCGTGCGCGATCAGCTCGTCGTGCGTCCCGAGCTCGGGGACGTGCCCGTCGTCGACGACGGCGATGCGGTCGGCCCGGGCCGCGGTCGACAGGCGGTGCGCGACCACGACCACGGTCCGCCCCTCCGTCAGGCGGCCGAGGGCGCGCTCGACCGTGCGCTCGGTCCCCGGGTCGAGGCTCGAGGTCGCCTCGTCCAGCACGAGCAGCGCCGGGTCGGCGAGCGCGGCCCGAACGAGCGACACGAGCTGCTTCTCGCCCGCCGACAGGCGCGAGCCGCGCTCTCGCACTTCGGTATCCAGCCCGTCGGGGAAGGCGTCGAACCGCTCGGCGAGCCCGAGGGCGGCGATCGCGTCCCGGATCTCCTCGTCGGAGGCGTCGGGCTTGCCGACCATGATGTTGTCGCGCACGCTTCCGGCGAACAGGAACCCCTCCTGGGGCACGACCACGATCCGCTCGCGCAATGACCGGAGCGTCGCGTCACGCAGGTCGACGTCGGCGTACTCCACGTTCCTTCGCGGGGGTCGTAGAAGCGGGCGATGAGCTTGGCGAGCGTCGACTTCCCGGCGCCCGTCGGCCCGACCAGCGCCAGCCGCTCGCCCAGGGGGACTCGCAGCGAGATGTCGTGCAACACGTCCTCGGCGCCGTAGCCGAACGAGACGTGCTCGAGCTCGAGCCCACCCTCCTCGGGAAGGTCGACCGCGCCGGGCCGCTCGGCGATCGACGGGCGCTCGTCGAGGAGCTCGAACAGCTTCTGGAGCGCGGCGCCGGCCTGCTGGAGCGTGTTGTACAGCTGGCTGAGCTGCTGGATGGGCTCGAACAGGTTGTTCAGGTACAGCACGAAGGCGGCGACCGTTCCCACGGTCACGATGTCGGCGGACACGAACGCGCCGCCGATGCCGACGATGATCGCGATGCCGGCGACGCCGGCGAACTCGACGATCGGGAAGTACTTCGCCGAGATGCGCACCGTCTCGATGTTGGCGTCGTACTGTGCCTCGTTCGTCTCCTGGAAGCGACGGGTGAACGCCCGCTCGCGGGCGAACGCCTGCACCACCCGAACCCCCGCCAGCCCCTCCTGCAGGGTGGAGAGGTTCTGCCCGATGCGGTCGCGCACCAGCAGGTACGCCTTGTTCGACGCCTTGCGGAACCAGCGGCTCGCGATGACGACGGGCGGCACGACGACGAGCGTGCAGATCGCGAGCTTCCAGCTCATGAGGAAGATCACGAGGATCGCGCCCACGAACAGCAAGCCGTTCTGCACGAACATGACCAGCCCCGTCTGCACGAGCTCCTGCAGGGCGTCCATGTCGGAGGTCATGCGGGCGACGAGCTTGCCGGTCTTCTCGCGCTCGAAGAAGTCCATCCCCAGCGACATCAGGTGCCGGAACACCCGCGAGCGGAGGTCGCGCAGGAACGCCTCGCCGACCTTGGCGACCATCCTGATGACGGCCCGGCCGAAGAACAGGCCTGCGATCGCCGCGAACAGATAGAGCAAGGCAGAGAGGTTGAGCGCGCCGGCGTCGTGCGGCTTCAGGCCGGCGTCGATGCCGTGCTTGACCAGCGCCGGGCCGGCCAGCAGACACGACGTCTGCCCGATGAGCAGCAGGATCGACAACGCGATGCGACCGCGGTAGGGACGCAGGTAGGGCCGGAGCCGGCGCAGCACCTGCGTGGCGTCGTGGCGGGTCAGCGTCTCCTCGATGGCGTGCTGACCGAACGGTCCCCCGCCTCCGCCTCTCACTGCACCCGCTCCACGGTGGAGGACGCCTCGACGGCGGCAGCCTGCGCGAGCACTTCGCGGTACCGCTCGGACTGCTCGAGCAGCTCGTCGTGGGTGCCTTCGGCGACGACGCGCCCGCCGTCGAGGAGGACCACCCGGTCGGCGAGGGCGATCGTCGCCGGCCGGTGGGCGATGATCAGCGTGGTCCGTCCGGACATCACCTCTCGCAGCGCGGCGCGGATCTCGTGCTCCTTGGTCGGGTCGACCGACGAGGTGGCGTCGTCGAGGATCAGCACGCGCGGGTCGGCGAGCACCGCCCGCGCGATCGCGAGCCGCTGGCGCTGTCCGCCCGACAGCGTGTAGCCGTACTCGCCGACGATCGTCTCGTACCCGTCGGGCATGTCGTCGATGAACTCGTCGGCCCCCGCGAGCCGCGCCGCGCCGCGCACGGTCTCCATCGGCGCTTGCGGGTCGGCGAAGGCGATGTTGTCGCGCACGGTGTCCGAGAAGAGGAACGTGTCCTCGAAGACGATGCCGATGCTGCGGCGCAGGTCGTGGATCTTGACGTCACGCACGTCCATGCCGTCGAGCAGCACGCGGCCCTCGTCGACGTCGTAGAAGCGCGGGACGAGCCGGGCGACGGTCGTCTTGCCGGTGCCGGTGGTGCCGACCACCGCAACCGCCTCTCCCCCGCGGATCAGGAGATCGAGGTCGGTGAAGATCGGCCGGCCGCCTTGGTAGCCGAACGCGACGTTCTCGAATCGGATCTCGCCCGGCCCCGGCGGCAACGCCCGGGCGCCGGGCTTGTCGACCACCTCGGGGTCGGTGACGAGGATCGCGTCCAGCCGACCTGCCGCCGCCGACGCACGCGACGCCTGGGCGACGAGCATGCCCGCCATTCGCAGCGGCCAGATGAGCATGAGGACGTAGGAGTTGAAGGCGACGATGTAGCCGAGCTGGAGCTCGCCGTTGAGCACGAGGTGTCCGCCGTACCAGAGGATGGCGACCAGCGCGAGTGCGGGCAGGAAGTCGACGAGGGGGAGGAACCCGGAGCGCAGCCACGCCGGTGTCGAGCGAGCGGTCGCGCACCTCGTCGGCTTCGTGATCCAGCTGGCGCTCCTGGAGCCGCTCCGACCCGAAGCCTTTGACGGCGCGAACGCCGGCCACGCTCTCCTCGACCACGGCGGTCAGGTCACCGAGCTTCTCTTGCAGCTGCGAGGTGACGGGCTGCATGCGCTTGCTGAAGCGCGTCGCGGCGATGTTCAGCAGCGGCAGCGCCCCGAGCGACAGCAGCGTCAGCGGCACGCTCTGGAGCGCCATGACCGTGACGACGCCGACGAGCGTGAGCGAGCTGGCGATCGTGAGCGGGATGAGGATGACGGCCTGGTTGATCTGGAAGATGTCGGTGTTCGCCCGGGCCATGAGCTGGCCGGTCTGGGCCTCGTCGTGGAACGCGAAGTGGAGCCGCTGGAGGTGGGCGAAGAGCCGCTGGCGCAGGTCGGTCTCGGAGCGGTAGGCGATGCGGAACGCGCAGTACCGACGGAACCCCGACGACAACCCCTGCACCACGCCGACGGCGACGATCACCAGCGAGTACACGAGGATCGCCTGGCTGTTGCCGGGCAGGATCCCGTTGTCGATCGCGCCGGCGGCGAGCAGCGGGACCGAGATCTTCGCGGCGGTCCAGGAGACCCCGGCGAGCACACCCAAGCGCGAGCGTCGGCCGCTGGGAGCCGAGCGTGCCCCGCATCAGCCGCCAGCCGGCTCGTCGGGTCTCCCGCTCGCGATCCACCAGTTCCCCCTCGACGCCTCGCGCCCCGCGACTGGCTGCTCCGGAGTCGGCGGGGTGCAGGCCGAGATTACCAGCGGGCTTCCGAGACCCCCGGTGCGATTGCGAGACTGTGGTCGTGGAGGCGACGCGACGGTCCGGGCGCGTGACGTGGCGGATCGTGGCCGTGCTGATCGGTGCGCTCGCCTACTCGTGGATCGCTTCCGGCTTGCGGCCGTTCACCCATCCAGAAGCGATTGCGGTCGCCATTCCCCTCGCCGTCGCGGGCATCGCGGTGCTTCGCGTGCGGGTCGACGCCGGGGATGCGACCCGTCGCGGCACGTGGGTCTGGGGAGCGTTGTTCGCGGCGCTGGTTGCGTGGGAGCTCGTCTCGTACCGGCTCTCGCCGCGGGTGGATCATCCGACGCTCAGCTCGATCGCCGACTGGGCGATGAGCACCCACCCCGGTCGGTTCGGGATGTTCGCCGCCTGGCTGGCCGTGGGCTACTGGCTCTTCCGCCGATGAGCTCGAGCACGCTCGGCTACACGGTCTACGCGGTGATCGGCGCGGTGGCGGTCCTGTGGGGCGTCTTCACGCATGCGCATCGCGACCGTTACGCCACGTTGGACGCCGTCGTGACGCGCCTGATGCGCTACCCGGTGGCGCGCTGGGCCGTGTGGGCACTCTGGGCCTTCATCGGCTGGCACCTGTTCGTCCGCGGCTCGGGTGCGTTCAAGTAGTGGTCCATCATCCGTCGCGTCGCGGCTTCGATCCCCGGCCGTTGCGGTTCGAGCAGGGCGTGATCGCGCTCGTGCTGCTCATCGGGTTCACGTTCCAGGTCGAGCTGCTGATCCCGATCGTCACGGCCGTGCTGGCGGTGAGCGGTGCGGTCGGGCCGCGGCGGGCGGCGCTCCCCCGGCTGTTCTCGGCCGTGGCGGGCGACCGGCTCGACCCGCCCGACGCGTTCGTCGACCGCCAGACGGTGCGACTGTCGGTGTTGGTCCAGACGAGCGTGCTCGTCGTCGCGTCGGCGCTCGTCTTCATCGATCTGGGCTTCCTGGCCTGGATCATCGCCTTGGCCGTCGTCGCGACCGCCGCCTACGACGCCGCCACCGGTGGCTGGATCGAGGCCGGCCTCTACTGGCGGATCGCCCGCCGGCGACGGCCGTAGCCGAGCGCCAACAAGACGTAGACCGCGGTCATCGCAGCACCGATGACGTACGCAAGCACCAGTCCTGTGTCTCCGGTCGTCTCGGCGGTGCCGGTGGCGATCACGGCCAGCGCCAACAGCCACGCGTTGCTGACGACCGTTCGTGCGGAGACGGGCTGATCTGCCGTCGCCATGCCGAAGCACGGGCACGGCGGCGGTTCGGCGCGAGCGAGGTTTGCGACGACGGCCCCCGTGAACAACGAGAGGAGCCCGATCGCCGCGAACGCGGGAACGGGCGAGTCACCGAACGTCGCCAGCGAGACTGCGATCGCGAGCTCGGCCGCCGGGACGATGAATGCCGCTGCTCGTGCGAACTCGCCCGGGATGCCGAAGGCGCGCATCTGCGCCGGGAGCGCCTTGAGCCCGCGCAGTTTGAAGACGGCCGAAGCGGTGAACGCGAGGATCAGCGCGAAGCGCGCCGCGACGACGAGCGTTCCCACTCAGCTGTCGAAGTGGCCGTAGCCGCCCCGGTAGAAGATGAGCGGCCCCTCGTCGCCGAGGACGCCGAGCTCCTGCACCAGGCCGACGACGATGAGGTGGTCGCCGGCCTCGTGCTGGTCGCGGATGGTGCAGTCGATGTACGCGAGCGTGTCGTGCAGGATGGGCGAGCCGCCCGCCGAGGGTCGCCAGCCGATGCGGCTGAACCGGTCGGCGCCCTTGGTCGCGAACACGCGACAGATGTCCTCCTGGTGCTCGTTGAGGATGTTGACCGTGAACTTGCCGGCGGCCTCGATCCTCGGCCAGGTCGACGAGTCCTTCGACGCGCAGAACAGCACCAGCGGCGGATCGAGCGACACCGACGAGAACGAGTTCGCCGACACGCCGATGGGCTCGTTCCCGTCCATCGCCGTGATGATCGTGACGCCGGTCGCGAAGTGCCCGAGGACCGTCCGGTAGGACGGCTCGTCGGGCGGCATGAGCGTCTCGGCGCTCTCCGATTCACTCACTGCACCGACGCACTCAAGGGAATCGACACGCTCACCGGGCGAGCGCGGGTTGCAGCTCGACGACCAGGCCTTCGCGAGCTGCGAGCACCTCGAGGTTCCCCGCCACGCGCTCGGCGAGCGCACTGGCGTAGAGATGCATGAGGTCGACGATGTCGTCGGAGTGCGACGGGCAGTGGTGGAAGAGCGCCAACCGCCGCGCGCCCGCCTCGCGGGCGACGTGGACTGCGTAGTCGACCGTCGAATGACCGAAGTGACGCTTGCCCTCGAACTCCTCGCACGTGTGCTGAGCGTCGTGGATCAGCACGTCGACGCCGTCCGCGAGGTCGAGGATGTCGGGCGGTACGAACTCGTCGGGGTCGTCGGAGCACCCGGGCCCGTGGTCGGACACGTACGCGACCGAGTGACCCTCGAGGTCGACGCGGAACCCGATCGTCGGGCTCGTGTGGCGCACCCAACGCGACCGCACCTTGGCGCCGTTGATCGCGAAGTCGTCGTCGCCGGCGCCGTGGAACCGCACGGTGCCGTGGAGCTCGTCGGGCGTGATCGGGAAGTAGGGCTGCTGCATCACGCCCCTGAAAACGGCGTCGAGCGGCCCCGCCTCCTGCGCCGGGCCGTACACGTCGAGGACGGCGTCGGGCTCCGAGATCGGCCCGAAGAACGGCAGGCCCTGGATGTGGTCCCAGTGGAGATGACTCAGCAGGACGGTCCCGTGGAAGGCGCCGTCGGCGGCGAGCGTCTGCCCGCACGGCCGCAGGCCTGTGCCCATGTCGAAGATGACCGGGTCGTGGCCGTCGGCCTCGAGCGAGACGCACGACGTGTTCCCGCCGTACCGCTCGTACTGGTCGCCGGCGCACGGCGTCGATCCACGGACACCATGGAACGAGAGCTTGATCCCCCCGCGCACCATTGGAGGATACCGACTACCGGGCCCGGGACAAACTACGCCCCGGCTCCATCAGCTGAGAACCCGCTTCTTGAACCCGTTGATCCCCAGGTAGAGGAAGAGGGCCGCGAATCCCGCGAGCACCAGATACACAACCGCGAGCGACATGTGGGGGGCCGTGGTGAGAGCGGCGCGGAAGCCCTCGCACATGTAGACGAGCGGGTTGATCAGCACCAGGAACTTGAGCCACGAGAACCCGCCCACCTTGATCGGCCCGAGCGCCGTCCAGGAGTAGTAGACGCACGCCGAGGAACGTCAGCGGGATCACGACGACGCCGAACATCAGCGGCACCGTCCGGGGCTCGAAGCGGGTGCCGAACGTGAGCCCGAGCGCCGACGCCGTGATGCACGCGAGCGGCGCCAGCGTGAGCAGCACCGGCCAGTTCACGTGCAGGTGCACCGGGTTGGCGGGCACGACGGCGGCGATCGGGAACACGATGAGCGCGGCGATCAGGCCCTGGATGGCGCCCGACGTCACCTTCGCCAGCGCCACCATCGACACCGGCAGCGGGGCGAGCACCCGGTCCTCGATCTCCTTCGTGTAGCCGAACTCCTGCACCATCGGCAGCGCGACCGACTGGATGCCCTGGAACAGGATCGTGACGCCGACCACGCCGGCGACGAGCAACGTGGCGAACGCCGCCGCGGCCGGGCCGCCGTTTCCGGCGCCGCCGACACCCTGGCCGATCTTCGGGAACACGAAGGTGAACACGAAGACGAGCAGGAACGGCTGCAAGCACCGTGCGCGGGAGGAACTCGTTGAGCGTCTTGCGCAGCACGGTGAGATCACGCAGCAGCAGCGCTCGGTACGCGGTCCAGCTGGCGGTCATCGTGTTGCGTTGCGCGGTGGCGAGTCGATCCGTCTCCGCGCCGGGCGATGTCGTGACGGTAGCCATCAGTCGCGCAGCTCCTTCCCGGTGAGGTTGATGAAGACGGTCTCGAGCGTCGGCTCGGCCAGCGATAGATCCGTGACGGTGAACCCACCCTGCTCGGCGGCGGTGACGACGGCGGGCAGCACACCGTGACTGCCCTTCACGCCGAGCCGGACGGTGCTGTCGACGAGGTTGGCGTGCGTGACGCCGGGCACACGCGCCTCGAGCAGGTGGGCGAGCTCGTCGAGGCCGCCGTCGGCCGAGACCGTGACGATCGTGTCGGCGCCGACGCTGCTCTTCAACGCACCGGGTGTGTCGAGTGCGAGGATCCGGCCGTGGTCCATCACCGCGACCCGATCGCACAGCTGGTCCGCCTCTTCCATGTAGTGCGTGGTGAGGAGGATCGTCTGCCCGTCGGCGTGCAGCTCGTGCAGGATCTCCCACAGCGCGATGCGGCTCTGGGGATCGAGGCCGGCGGTGGGCTCGTCGAGGAAGAGGATGGCGGGCTTGTGCATGACCGCCCGCGCGACCATCAGCCGCTGCGCCATCCCGCCCGACAGCTCGAGCACCGGCGGCGGACGCGCGATCGGCGAGCCAGAACTGCTCGAGCAGCCGCGTCGCCTCGGCCTTCGCCTCGCGGGCGCTCATCCCGAAGAACCGGCCGTGGAAGTACAGGTTCTCCGACACGCTGAGTGAACGGTCGAGCGTGTTCGTCTGCGGGACGACGCCGATGCCCTGCTTGGCCAGCGCAGGATGCGCGATCACGTCGACGCCACCGACCGACGCCTCGCCCTCCGTCGGCACCACCATCGAGGTCAGCATCCCGACGGTGGTGGTCTTGCCGGCGCCGTTGGGTCCGAGCAGACCGAAGATCTCTCCGCGCTGCAGCGACAGGTCGAGGTGGTCGACGGCCTTCACGCCTCCGGGGAAGACCTTGGTGAGCCCCTGGGTGCGGATGACCTCTTCTTCTCTGCTGGCCTCGGCGGTGACCGTCACGCCTCAAGCTTGGCAGACCGCGCCATAGGCTCCGAACTCGTGGACCAAGCCCGCGTCACCGCCAACGGGATCGACTTCGCCTACCTCGAAGCGGGACCGGCGGACGGGCCGCTGGCGCTGTGCCTCCACGGCTTCCCCGACCACGCCCGGACCTACGAGGCGCTCCTCGGCGAGCTGGCCGACGAGGGCTTCCACGCGGTGGCGCCGTGGATGCGCGGCTACCACCCGACCGGCCTCGCACCCGACGGCAACTACCAGGTCGCATCCTTGGCGCTCGACGCCATCGCACTCGCCGACGAGTTGGCGGGCGACGGCCCTGCGGTCCTCGTGGGGCACGACTGGGGCGCGATGGCGGCCTACACCGCCGTCGCGCACGCACCGCAGCGGTTCGGTCGCCTCGCCGACATGGCCGTGCCGCACGCCGGCGCGCTGGGCCAGCACATCTTCGACCCCGCGCAGCTGAAGCGCTCGTGGTACCAGTTCTTCTTCCAGCTCCCCGTCGCCGACGCGGTCGTGACGATGAACGACTTCGCGATCATCGACCGGTTGTGGCACGACTGGTCACCCGGCTACGAGCCCGACCCCGACTTCATGGCCGACCTCAAGAAGACGCTCGCGGCACCGGGGTCGTTGCCGGCCGCGCTCGACTACTACCGGTTCGTGTACGGCTCGAAGGACCCGGATCCCGCGCTCGCCGACGTGCAGTCGGCCTACCTGCAGCCGACGCCGGTCCCGACCCTGTACCTCCACGGGAGCGACGACGGCGTCATGGGCGCCGAGATCGTCGTCGAGGACGAGCTGCGGCCGCACTTCCCGGCCGGCCTCGAGCTGGTGATGGTGCCCGGCACCGGGCACTTCCTCCATCTCGAGGAGCCCGACGTCGTCAACCACCGCATCGTGACGTTCCTCGCTGCTTGATCGGCGCCGTCGCAAGCTCCGGCTCTGCGGCGTCGGTCGGCAAAGCCGCCGTCGCCGCGCTTGATCGGCGCGCGAGCCTACGCGCCGCAGCCGGGCGGCCCGATGTAGCGGTCCCACAGCGCCCGGACCGTGTCGGCCTGCCCGGGCAGCGCGGCGGCGATCTCGTCCCGCAGCTGCGCGGGCGTGATGGTCCCGAAGGCGTGACGGGCGACGACGTCCCGCAGCGCGGCCACCGTCGCGTCGCGACCCGCGACGCCTGCCAGCGCGAAGTAGAAGCCGGGCGCCTGGTCGTAGATCAACGTCCCGTACTCGTTCGACGACGCGAACGCCGTCGTCGGCCGGTCGGCGCAGTTGCCCGCCGCCGGGCCACCCGGGAGGAGGCCGCCGAGCCCGCCGCAGTCTCCGCTCACGCCGTTCTGCTGGGCGCCGACGAGGCACATCGAGTACTGCGCCAGCGGCTCGTCGACGACCGGGGCGCGGATCGAGTCGTTGCCGACGAGCGCGTGCCACCACTGGTGGGCGAGCTCGTGGTCGACCGTGAGGCTCCCGGCACCACCCGCGCCGTTCTCGAGGCCCGCGATCCAAACCGCGCCCGGCCACTCCATGCCGCCGGCGTCGGGGCCGAGCGACACCGCGACGATGTCGAGCTCCGACCACGGGTACGGCCCGTACAGGCCCGCCAGCGTCTGGAGGTCGGCGGCGCCGTCGCGGGCGGTGGTGCCGACGTCGACGCTCGCAGGGCCGGTGGCGCGCACGGTCACGTCGCCGGACTGGGCGGACGCGCTCGTGGAGTCCGCGCCCGATCGCGAGCGAGAGGTCGCGCAGCCCGACTCCCGACTCGGTCACGGTCGTGTGCCCCGCGGACTCCTTGCGGTCGACCGTGAAGCCGCCGCTCACGACGTCGTACCCGATGGGCACGCGGACGCGGGCGGTGATGGCGCCGGCGGCGAAGTTGCCGATGTCGCCGAAGCCGGACAGCGCGGGATCGGTGTCGGCCCCGGGAGGCAGCCAGAGGGGGAACCAGTGGCCGAACTGGCTGACGTCCGGGTGCCGGGAGAGGAGCGCGATCGTCGCCTGGGTGAGTGGGCGGCCGTGCGTCGTGCCTGCACGCGGCGCCCGGTACGAGAACCGCATCCCGACGACGACCTTCCCGGACGCCTGCGGAGGCACCGGCACCGTCACGAGCGCGCGGTCCCGATTGGCCCGCGCCGTCTTGCCGCCGACCGTGACGTCCTTCAGCTCGAGGCCCGTGTGCAGCGCGGGAAGCCCCGCGAGCATCCGGAACTGCAGGTCACCGTGCTCGGGGCGCGGCACCTCGACGCGCATGCGGCCGTCGACCTTGCCGGTCGCGGGATCGATCGTCGCGCTCAGCGCGTACCGGGGCGCGTCGGCGAGCGAAGCGGTTTGCAGGAACGCGCGACCGCCCGGAGACAGCGACGGTGACGCAGGGTCGAGCGTCGGGATCGCCGGGAGCGCCGGGAGCGCCGAGGTCTTTGCAGGGAGCGCGCCGGCCGTGGAAACCGGCGTGATCGCGAGGAAGACGGCCGCCGCGACCACAACACGCGCACCGCGCCGGCGGCAATCCCGGCCCATCGGTCGAGTCTCGCAGACGTGCGCCTTGCGAGGGCGTCAGGAAGTTTGCGCCTCGGGCCCCGCGGCGCGCGCCTCGTCGACGTGGGTGAGCGCGTCGCGCAGCTGCTTGATCCAGTCGCCTTCGTGCTCGCGCACGAGCTGCACGCACCACGCGAGCGCCTCGCTGCGGCTGCGCGCGACGTTCGCCTCGACGAGCGTGTCGAGCACGGCCCGCTCCTTCATCCGCAGCCGGGTCATGACCGGGATGCTGAGTGTCGTGAACACGACCCGCTCGTCGCCGCACCGGGCGCCCCACGCCACCTTGCGGCCGAACTTGTCCTCGGCGGCGGCGGCGATGCGGATGCGCTGCTGGCGGGTCTCCTCGCGGAAGGACTCGATCCGGGCCAGCCGGGCGGCGGCCCGGGTCTCGGCGTCCTCCCCGGCGCCCTCGGGGTCGGGCAGGCTCCCGACGACGAGGATCTCGTCGCGGTCGTAGGTGATCTCGGGGGGTCCGCTGAACCAGCCGTCGGGCAGCCGGCCCACGAACCAGCCCTGCGTGGTACTGGAGACTGGTTTCATGATTACAAGATTACACCATCCGCTCGGTAATGCGAGCCGCCACCGCGGCCATCTCGCCGTCGCTCGCATATCTCGTCCGGGGCCAGAAGAAGCCCCGGAGCCCGTCCTTCCGCCGCCGGGGCACGACGTGCACGTGCAGGTGGGGGACGCTCTGGCTGACGACGTTGTTCTCGGCCACGAAGCTCCCCTCGGCCTCCATCGCCGTCCGGACGGCGGCCTCCACCCGTTGGACCTGGCGGAAGAACGGCCCCACCCGGTCCTCGGGGAGGTCGGCCAGGGTCTCGACGTGGTCCCGGGGCAGGACCAGCGTGTGGCCGGGGAAGAGCGGCCGGTGATCGAGGAACGCCACGACGTCGTCGGTGTCGAGCACGAAGTGCGCGGGGATCTCCCCCGCGATGATCTGGCAGAACTTGCAGCCGGCCGTCACTCCGCCGACGTGTAGGGACGCTCCCGGGGCTTCGCCGCCTCGCGCTTGGGCACCATCACCTTGCGGCGGAAGTAGCAGACCTCTTCTCCCCGCTGGTTGAACCCGCGCGTCTCGACCGCGACCACGCCGCGGTCGGGCTTGCTCCCCGATTCCTTCTTGTCCAGGACGGTCGTCTCGGCGTAGATGGTGTCGCCGTGGAACGTCGGCATCTTGTGCTTGAGCTCCTCGACCTCGAGGTTGGCGATGGCGACGCCGCTCACGTCGGGCACGCTCATCCCGAGCACCAGCGAGTACACGAGGTTGCCGACCACGACGTTCTTGCCGAACTGCGTCTGCGTCTCGGCGAACCACGCGTCCGTGTGCAGCGGATGGTGGTTCATCGTGATCATGCAGAAGAGATGGTCGTCGTACTCGGTGATGGTCTTCCCGGGCCAGTGCTTGTACACGTCGCCGGGCTCGAAGTCCTCGAAGTACCGCCCGAAGGGCCGCTCGTGCACGGTCATCCGATGGAGCTTACGATCTCCCGCTCCGGCCCAAGAAGGAGTGCTCATGTCGCAGGTCTCGTTGCTCGCCCGGTTCACGGCCAAGAAGGGAAAGGGCGACGAGATCGTCGCCGCGTTCCAGCCGATCATCGACCAGGTCCGCAACGAGCCGGGCACGCTCCTGTACGTCATGAACCGGACGAAGGACGACCCGGACGTGTTCTGGTTCGCGGAGCTCTACGCCGACGACGACGCGTTCGCCGCCCACGGCGCCAGCGAAGCCATGGCGAAGGCCATGCCGACCCTCGGCCCTCTCATCGCCGAGAGCGAGCTCGTCATCAGCGAGCCGGTTCTCGCCAAGGACCTGCCCGGACTCGCGCTCTAGGGCGGCACCAGGTCTCGATCGCCGTGCTTGTCAACCCTGATCGAAGGATCCCTAAGACAACAGCAGCACGTAGGCCAGGACCCAGAGGCACGAGAGCACCGTGAGCACGAGGACCGCGGCCATCACGACGAAGTAGGCGGTCTTCCAAGCAGGCCGTTGCCCGCCGTCGGATTTCACCGCGGGTACAACACCGGTCGCAGCCGTATCACTGCAGCATGATGACGTGCGGCCGGTGGACTCGCTCGTCACAGTGACGTACAACTCGGTCGCCCGGCGTCACCCGACGGGTACAGCACCATCTGGGTGCAGCGCTGGAGCGCGATCGTGCGGCCGGTGGTCTCGTTCGTCACGGTGACGTCCCACACGTGGGTCGTCCGCCCGATGTGCGCGGGGACGGCTTCGCCCTCCACGACCTCACCCGGCCACCGCGCTCCCGAGGAAGTTCGTCTTGAGCTCCACGGTCGTGAACGTCGCGCCCTCGGGGATGTTGACGCCGGTCCCTGCCGCACACAGCGCGTCGGCAAGACCGACGACGACCGGCGCCCACAGGTATCCCGTGCCCGCAATCAGAAGCTCCGTCGTCTCGAGCCGCCCCCGGATCCGGTCGCGCTCGACCTCGAGCACCTCCAGACCGATCATCGACGGGAAGTGCCCCCAGCCGGGCTCTTCGTTGAACCGCCGAACCGCGTCCGGGCCCGTCCGCTCGTCCACCGGGCTCAGATCCGGTAGCGATCGAGCAGCCCGCGGGCGATGACCAGGCGCTGGATCTCGTTCGTGCCCTCGCCGATGATCATCAGCGGCGCGTCGCGGTAGTACCGCTCGACCGGCAGCTCGGTCGTGTAGCCGACCCCGCCGTGGATGCGCATCGACTCGGTCGCGATCTCGAACGCGGCCTCACTCGCGAACAGCTTCGCCATCCCGGCTTCGACGTCGGTCCGCTCCCCCGCCTCCTTGCGGGCGGCGGCGTCCTCCGTCATCAGGCGCGCGGCGTGCAGTTGGGTCCCCATGTCGGCGAGCTTCATCTGGATGGCCTGGTGCTGCGCGATCGGCTTGCCGAAGGTCTCGCGCTGCTGCGCGTACGCGACCGCGGCCTCGAACGCGGCCCGGGCGACGCCCACGGCCCGCGCCGCGATGTTGATACGCCCCACCTCGAGCGCCGACAGGATGAAGTGCTGGCCACGCCCCAGGCCCTCGTCACCGCCGAGGACGCTGTCGGCGTCGACGCGGTGGTCGTCGTAGGTCATCTCGACGGTCTCGATGCCCTTGTAACCGAGTTTCCCGATGTTGCGGCTCACGCTGATGCCGCCGAAGCGTTCGGCGCCCGGCTCCTTCTCGACCATGAAGCACGTGATGCCCTCGTCGGTACGGGCCGCCAGCGCGACCAGCCCGGCGCGCTGCCCGTTCGTCACCCACATCTTCGTGCCCGTGATGCGGTACTCGTCGCCGTCTCGCACGGCCCGGCACGTGATCGCGCTCGTGTCGCTGCCGGCGTCGGGCTCCGAGAGCGACAGCGCGCCCCGGATCTCCCCGCTCGCGAGCCTGCGGGAGCCAACGCTTGCGTTGCTCGTCGGTGCCGCTCGCCTTCAACAGGTTCGCCGCCATCACGTGCGTGTTGAGCACGCCCGACAGCGACATCCATCCTGCCGCCAGCTCCTCGATCACCCCGCAGTACGTCGGGAGGTCGAGCCCGAGCCCGCCGTGCTCCTCGGGAATCGTCACGCCGAACAGCCCGAGGTCGCGCATCCCGTCGACGATCGCAGCCGGGTACTCGTCGGCGTGCTCGAGGTCGGACGCGACCGGCAGCACCTCTCGCTCGACGAAGCGTCGCACAGT
Source organism: uncultured Actinomycetes bacterium (assembly GCA_963747195.1). Lineage (GTDB taxonomy): Bacteria > Actinomycetota > Acidimicrobiia > IMCC26256 > JACDBD01 > JALZAA01. Next base: position 323,551 of record CAVVDV010000002.1, on the reverse strand, counting down.
GCCGACGAGCTCGGCGCGCACCTCGGGATCGGTCGCCATGGGCCCGAGCCTACAAACGTGCGTGCGTCAATCGCCCAGCGCCTCGGCGAGCTCGGCGCGGCCACGAACGCCGAGCTTCTCGTAGGCGCGCTGGAGGTGATTCTCGACCGTGCGCGTCGACACCACGATGGTCTCGGCGATCTCCCGGCTGGTCAGCCCGCGGGCGGCGAGCGTCGCGACCTCCCGCTCGCGCTTGGTGAGCGCGACGGGCTGCGGAGCGGTCTCGAGGGCGGGACTGCGCGCACCTTCGCACCGTTCGGCGAGCGCTCGGGCGCGTTGCGCCGCCGCCGACGCGCGGCGCCTGAGCCCCTCGCGGTCGTACAGCGTCGACGCCTGCGTCGCGGCCTCGGCCGCGTAGAGCCAGCCGCCGATGTCCTCGAACGCCTCGGACGCCTCGTCGAGGCCGGGCGCGTCGCTCTTGGTGAGGGCGGTCGCGTGCGCGAGCCGCGCCGGCATGAGCCGGCCGTCGACGTGCTCGGCGATCCGCTCGAGGTGCTCGGCCGCTTCGGCCGGCTCGCCGAGACGGGCCAGATCGTGGAACGCGCCGGCGGCGAGCGCGAACTGCCCGCCTTCGACGCCGGCGTCGGCAGCGGCGCGGAGCATTCCGAGGGCGCGCCCGTGCTCGCCGCGCAACCACGTGTACCAAGCGCGGCCGCGCTCGATGTCGACGTCCATCATGCGAATCGGCGTCGGCAACTCGGCGTCGAGGTCCTCGAGCGCGGCCTCGGCGGCGTCGAGGTCGCCGCTCAGCGCGAGCGCGTGCGCGAGGCCGCCGAATCCCCAGCGCGCGCTGGCGTGCGACAACTCGCCCCAGAGGACGGCCGCCTCTCGCAACCAGCGGGCGGCGGTGACCACGCGGCCCTGGAGCAGGCAGGTGCGGCCGAGCATCACGGTGAACCACCCCTGGCCTTCGAGCACCTGCGACTCGACGGCGCCGTCGTAGCCGGCCTGCGCGGTCGCCTCCGCCTCTTCGAGCCGACCGGCCTCCGCGAGCGCCAGCGCCCGCGCTACGAGGTAGACGCCCGGGCCGGCCATCTGCACCTGGTTCCCGAGCTCGATCCGCAGCTCGAAGGCGCGGTCCGCGACCCGGATCGCATCGGACGTCCGGCCGGCGAGCGCCGAGCGCGGTGCCGACGGCGAGCGCCGCCTTCACGACGACCCGGCCGGGATACTGCGTCTCGTCGACGAGCGGCTCGCCCAATGCGAGCGCCTCGCCCATGTCCGCCGCGAACAGCGCGTGGATGGCGCGCTGAGCGGTGAGCTCGGCGCGCAGGTTCGGATCCTTGATCGCGCGCTCGGCCGCGATCGTCACCTCTTCCGCATCGGCGGTCCGTCCGAGCCCTCGGAACAGGTTCGCCACCCGCGCCTCGGAGACCCGCGCACGGACCTCGTCGGTGTGCGCTTCGGCTTCGACGACGCGCAGGACCTCCTCCGCCGCTTCGTGCTCGCCGAGTGTGTCGAGCATCACGCCCAGCAGATGACCCGCCTCGACGCCGGCGCCGGCGTCCCACGCGGCGCGGGCGAGCCGGCGCGCCAACGGGAAGTCGAAGGAGAAGGCCGCCTGTTGCGCCGCGATCATCAAGAGGCCGGCGTGCTCGGTGTCGCCACTCTCGAGCCGCCACACGGCGACCCGCAGCGCCTCCTCGGCCGACAGCTCACCGGCGTCTTCGACCGCGTCGGCGAGGAGGCGGCAGATCCGCTCGTAGCGACCGGACGTCAGGTCGGCCCGCAGGACTTCGCCGTAGAGCGGATGGGCCATGCGCACCTGCCGGGCATTGCCTTCGGCTTCGATGTCGACGAGGGCGCGGGCTTCGAGGCGATCGATGCACGCGCGGCCGGCGAGCGCGACGGTGGTCTCGAGGGCGACGGGCTCGCCGACGCTCACGACCTCGAGCGCGTCGCGCTCGGCGTCGTCGAGCCTGCCGAGGCGCATGCCGACCAGCTCGGTCAGGCGGGGCGAGGCCGCCAGCGAGCCCTGCAACCGCCAGATCCCCCGCTCGTCGGTGAGCGACCCCGACGCGACCGCGGAGATGATCAACTCGCGCAGGAACAGGACGTTCCCCTCGCTCGTGGTGCGCAACGCGTGGACGGTGGTGCCGTCGACGGGACCGCCCAGGACGTCGATGGCCAGCATCGCGATGTCGGCGACCGTCAACGGCGACACCTCGATGCGCTCGAGCAGCTCGTCCTTCCAGAGCATGACCACGGACTCGGGAGGCGACTCGCCCGTTCGCAGCGTCACGACCGGGAACACGCCTCCGTGCAGGACGAGGTGCAGGAGCAACGCCGCCGACGCGTCGTCGAGGTCCTGGGCGTCGTCCACGAGGAGCATCAGGGGCCGGCCGTCGGGGTCGTCGAGGATCGCCTCGGCGAAATAGCGCAGCAGGTCGCCGCGACTCTCGGACTCGCGGCTCGTCGCGGGCGGGAGCAGCGCGGCGAAGGCGCCGTACGGGATGGTCGCCGAGCTCCGGTTGGCACGGACGTGCGCGGTCCGGTACCCGCGCCCGGCCCCGACGCCCAGGCACTCGAAGGCGAGCCGGGTCTTGCCGACGCCGGCGGGGCCGGCGAACAGCACGCCGCCGGATTGGCCGTCCATCGCCGCCGCCACCTGCGTGAGCTCGGCGACCCGCCCGACCAGCGGCCACGTCGCGGTGTTCACCGTCCGCGTGCCTTCCTGCCCTGGAATCACGGCCCGCATTCTCGCGCGAACAGGCCGGGGAATCCCCAGGTACGCCGGTAGGTTTGAGCATTAGATGATGTATCAAGCAATGCGCAGCCTCCGGACCGATGCGGATGCTGTCGCGGGCAAGCGCATCGACCGGGCCCTCGTCCGGCGGGTCTTCCGCCTCGCGCGCCCCTATCGCCGGCTGCTCGTCGGCTTCCTCATCACGGCGATCGCGGCCTCGATCGTGACCGCGATCCCGCCGCTGCTGTTCCGGGCGCTCCTCGACACCGCCGTGCCCGAGAAGGACCGGCTCCTGGTCACCTGGCTGGCCCTGGGCGCGGTGGGGCTGGCGATCGCCAACGCGGTGTTCAACCTCTGGCAGCGCTGGTACTCGGCCCGCATCGGTGAGGGCCTCATCTTCGACATGCGCACGAAGCTGTTCGACCACGTCCAGCGGATGCCGGTCTCGTTCTTCACCCGCACGCAGACGGGCGCCCTCATGTCACGCATGAACAACGACGTGATCGGCGCCCAGCAGGCGATCACCAACACGCTGGGCACCGTGGTGGGCAACGTCATCGGCCTCGCCGTCACGCTCACCGTCATGCTGGGGCTCGAGTGGCGGTTGACGATCCTGACCCTGATCGTCCTGCCGGCGTTCATCATCCCGGCTCGGCGCATCGGTCGGAAGCTCGTGGGCATCACCCGCGAGGGCATGCAGCTGAACGCGTCGATGAACAACACCGCCGCCGAGCGCTTCAACGTCGCCGGCGCGCTCGTCGTCAAGCTGTTCGGCAAGCAAGACCGCGAGCTCGAGCAGTTCTCGGATCGGGCCGAGCGTGTCCGCGACATCGGCGTGTCGAGCGCCATGTACGCGCGCGTGCTGTTCGTCGCGCTCGGCCTCGTCGCCTCGATCGGCACCGCGATCGTCTACTACGTCGGCGGCAACCTGGTGATCTCCGGATCGTTGTCGATCGGGACGGTGGCCGCCTTCGCGGTCTACGTCACCCAGATCTACCAGCCGCTCACGCAGCTCACGAACGCCCGCGTGGATGTGCTGACCACGTTGGTGTCGTTCGAGCGCGTGTTCGAGGTGCTCGACTTCCCGCCGTTGGTCTACGACCGGCCCGGCGCCTTCGACCTGGTCGCGCCGAAGGGACGCGTCGAGCTCGATCACGTGTGGTTCCGGCATCCGCCCGCCGCCGTGACGTCCCTGCCCTCGCTCCAGGAGGGTGCCGTCCCCGACGACGAGGTGGAGAGCGGCTGGATCCTGCGCGACGTGTCGCTCGAGATCGAGCCCGGTGAGCTCGTCGCGCTGGTCGGACCGTCGGGAGCGGGCAAGACGACCACCGCGATGCTCGTTCCGAGGATCGCCGACGTGAGCGAGGGCCGCGTGCTCCTCGACGGCCACGACGTGCGTGATCTCACGCTCGACTCCGTGCGAGATGCCGTGGGGTTCGTCATGCAGGACCCGCACCTGTTCCACGACACGATCATCAACAACCTGCGGTACGCACGATCTGATGCAACCGACGACGAGATCGTCGCCGCGTGCAAGGCGGCCAGGATCAACGACCTGATCATGAGCCTGCCCGAGGGCTACGGCACCCTCGTCGGCGAGCGTGGTTACCGGATGTCGGGCGGCGAGAAGCAGCGACTCGCGATCGCGAGGATGCTGTTGAAGGACCCGGCGATCGTGATCCTCGACGAGGCGACGTCGCACCTCGACTCCGAGTCGGAGCTCGCGATCCAACGGGCGCTCGCCGAGGCGCTGCGCGGTCGCACCGCGCTGGTGATCGCGCACCGGTTGTCGACGATCGTGAACGCCGATCGGATCCTCGTGATGGACGAGGGCCGCGTCGTCGAGCAGGGCCGTCACGCCGAGCTGCTGCGCGAGCGCGGGCTCTACGCCGACCTCTACCGCACCCAGCTCGACCAGGCGGCCGAGCCGGCGTAGACGCGGGGAAGACGCGGCGGCGGCGCTCGCCGCAGGTACGCTCGCCCCGGCTCCCTCGATCGGAAGCCGTTGATCCATGCCGTCCGACGACACCACGCCGAACGCGTCCCGTCGCGAGCAGCGGTCCCGCCGGCGGCGCATCTGGCGACGCAGCCTCATCGTCGGCCTCGCGGTCGTGCTGCTCGCCGCGGGCACCGCGTACGCCGTGACCGGCCCGCTCCAGCACGACGACCGAGGCGGCGGCCGCGCGTCGCGATCGGTACCGACCAGCGCCCCCGTCGCCGGGACTGCGGCCGCGCAGAAGTGCCGCGCGCCACTGAATCCGGACGACCCGTTGCGACTCTGGATCGGAGGCGACTCGCTGGCCGGGTCGCTCGGCCCGTCGCTCGGCCAGCGCACCGGGTCCACCGGAGTCGTGCAGCCCGTCTTCGACTCCCGCGTCTCCAGCGGGCTGCTGTCGCCGGACTTCGTGAACTGGCCCCAGCACGGCGCCGACGACATGTCGCTCTACAACCCCGAGGTCACGGTCTTCATCGTCGGCGCCAACGACGCGAAGAACCTCCCCGAGGGAGCCACGCGCGATCCGGGATGGCGCGCGCAGTACTCGGCGCTGGTCGAAGAGATGTTGACCGTCATCGGGGGGAACGGCCGCGCTGTGTACTGGGTCGGCGCACCCGTGATGGCCGACGCCGCGTACTCGGAACGCGTGCAGGGCGTCAACGACGTCTTCCGCGAGGTCGCGGCGAAGCACCCCGACGTCACGTACGTCGACGCCTACACCCTGTTCTCCGCGCCCGACGGGACGTACGCGTCGATGCTGCCCGTCCCGGGCGGCAAGGTCGCGCGCGTGCGCGGCGCCGACGGCATCCACCTCACGCCCGAAGGCGGCGACCTGCTCGCGGAGACGGTGTTCGAACACCTCGACCCTGCGTGCCGGATCACGCAGCAGGCGGTGCCGGGCGCGGTCAAGGCGACCATCGAGGCGCCGGGCAGCTCGTCCGTGCCCGGGTCGCGGCGAGGCGCGCCCACGGCGACGACGAGGTCGACGACGGGCAGTTCCCGCCGCTAACGAGCCGGGATCGGGCGGGTAGGTCCGTCCGTCGTGCCCGTCGGTAGTCTCCCCGCATGACAGCGCGGCTGGAAGCGGCCGCGGCGGCCGTGGACGCCGCCGCCGAGCTCACCACCGATGCGGCCGAGCACCTGGCTCGGGGCGCGGCCGAGGACGGGCGCATCTCCGTCGCCAAGCTCGATCGGCACCAGGTCCTGGCCTACGACCTCGCGCACGCCGCCAGCGCCCTCGAGGGGTGCCGCGTGATGCTCGACTACGGCGCGCACGGCGAGCTCGAAGGGATGCTGGCCGGCGCATTCGTCGCCGACGTGGTCGCCGACGTCGCCGGCAGGATCGTCGCTCGCGAGGAGATCTGGGGTGTGTCGGCCGACGCGCTCAAGCCCGCGCTCGACTTCGTCGCCGACCGCCGCTCGCCCGAGTTCCTCGAGTCGATCGCGGCACGCCTCCCCAAGGACGGGCCCGGCTCCCCGCACCTGTCCGACGACTTCGAGCTCGTCCGCGAGACGTTCCACCGTTTCGCCGCCGAGAAGGTGCGGCCGGTCGCCGAGCACGTCCATCGCGCGAACGCCGACATCCCCGAGGACGTCATCGCCGGCCTCGCCGAGATCGGCGGGTTCGGCCTGTCGGTGCCCGAGGAGTACGGCGGCTTCGCGGCCGGGGGCGAGCACGACTACCTGGGCATGGTCGTCGCCACCGAGGAGCTGTCGTGGGGGTCGCTCGGCGTCGGCGGATCGCTCATCACCCGGCCCGAGATCCTCACGCGGGCCATCGTGCAGGGCGGCACCGACGAGCAGAAGCGGCGGTGGCTGCCGGGCATCGCCAGCGGCGAGCTGATGGTCGGCGTCATGGTCACCGAGCCCGACTACGGCTCCGACGTCGCCCACATCAAGGTGACGGCGACGCCGACCGAGGGCGGCTATCTCATCAGCGGCGTGAAGACGTGGGCGACGTTCGCCGGTCGCGCCAACGTCCTCATGCTCCTCGCCCGCACCGACGCCGACCGGACGTCCGGGCACCGTGGGCTCTCGCTGTTCGTGGTGGAGAAGGAGCCCGCCGCCGGGCACGAGTTCGCGTTCGAGCAGCCGGGCGGGGGCAAGGTCGAGGGTCGAGCCATCGACACGCTCGGGTACCGCGGCATGCACTCCTACGAGGTCGCGTTCGACGACTGGTTCGTGCCCGCCGAGAACCTCGTCGGCGGCGAGGCCGGGCTCGGACGCGGCTTCTACCTCCAGATGGAAGGGTTCGAGAACGGCCGTCTGCAGACGGCGGCCCGCGCCGTGGGGCTCATGCAAGCGGCCTTCGAGGCGGGCTTGGCGTACGCCCAGGAACGGCGTGTGTTCGGCCAGTCGGTGTTCGACTACCAGCTGAGCCAGGCGAAGCTCGCCCGGATGGCGACGCTCATCCAGGCGGGGCGGCAGTTCGCATACGACGTCGCCCGCCGGATGGCCAAGGGCGAAGGTGCGCTGCAGGCGTCGATGGTGAAGGCGTACGTGTGCCGCGCCGCCGAATGGGTGACGCGCGAGGCGATGCAGCTCCACGGCGGCATGGGGTACGCGGAGGAGTTCCCGGTGTCCCGCTACTTCGTCGACGCCCGAGTGCTGTCGATCTTCGAAGGCGCCGACGAGACCCTGTGCCTGCGGGTGATCGCCCGCCGCCTCGCCGAGCAGGCGCTCGAGCGCGTGGGTGTCTGAGCACGGAGGGTCGCCCGTGGACCTGAAGCTCGAGGCGATCGTGATCCCGGTCTCCGACGTCGACACGGCGAAGGAGTTCTACGAGCGGGCCGGCTTCAACCTCGACGTGGACCACCAACCCAACGAGAGCTTCCGGGTCGTGCAGCTGACGCCGCCGGGATCGGCGTGCTCCATCATCATCGGGAAGGGCGTGTCCAGCAGTGACGCCGGGCTCTGCGCAAGGCCTGCACCTCGTGGTCACGGACATCGAAGCGGCACGGGTCGACCTCGTCGAGCGCGGTGTCGACGTCAGCGAGCTCTTCCACTTCGGCCCCGGAGGACAGGAACCCGGGCTCGATCCCCAGCGCGCCGACTACGGATCGTTCGCGTCGTTCACGGATCCCGACGGCAACGGCTGGATGCTCCAGGAACGGCGCGGCTAGCGGGCCGACGTCGCGCGAACAGCGAGAAAAAGTCGCGTTCGCCGGGCTGGAGGTACCGGTCTTCGGGACGCTGCATATCGGGGAGGAGCTTGTGGCCCGCCACCGCGTTGGGGGCCGTCGGGTAGACCTGGTCGTACGTGAAGTACGACACCCACTGCGAGTTGATGTCGAGCTCCATGGCACGGACGGCGCCCGCCCGGACGAGCACGTCGCCGAGCGTCTTGGCGTTGAGGCCGTTGCCCGCAACGAAGATGAGACCTCCGTTGGCGTCCACCCCGACCGCCGACCGCCACACGAACACCTTGTTGCCGAGGGTGGCACCCCACTTGTTGTTCGAGTCGGAGTCGAGTCCGGGCACGGTCTGCCCACCGTCGACCATGAGGTCGAGGTTCTGGCGGACCGTCTTGATGTTGGGATCCATCGCGAAGTCGCGCCCCCACATGCCGACGTTGGCGGTGCCGTCCTGGGTGATCACGAGTGACGCGGCCCCGTCGCGCAAGGGCTTCACCATCTGGCCGTCCGTGTAGTAGCCACCTTGCGCGCCGTCCATCTTGAATCCCGAGTTGAACGCAGCCACGAGGCCCGCACGCTGGTCCTCCGGGATCTGGGACCCCCACGGGTTCGGGCCGCCACCCGGCTCCTGCAGCCCCGGGACGAACACGGTCCGCAGGAGCTTGGTGTCCATCCACGCGAGACCGGTCACGAGACTGGTGTGGACCGGGTCGGGACGCATGAACGTCGTGTAGACGCTCGGCAGCCCCTGCACGGTGCGCCCGGTCGGATGCCAGACCCCCTCGTCCGGGAGCGGATCGGTGAACGGCTGCGCGTTCGGCGGTGGGTTGAGGTGCGCCGGCACGGGCGGGGCGGTGACGACAGGCGTCTTCGGCGCCTTCGCCTTCTTGCCGACCGCATCGGCCCCCGGCGCCGCCACCGTCGGGAGCCCGTGCGCGGGCTTGCCGCCGACAGGCGGCGGGTGATTCGTGTACCACCAGTGCTCGACCCGGTTCACGATGCCGCGGCCGCCGTGATCGCTGATCCACTCGACGCTGCGCACAGTCCACGGATCCGTGCCGGGGGCCGTCAGCGCATGGGCGTACGACCAGCCGGCGCCGATCGATCAACACGACGGATGATCGCCGCGAGGGCGCGCAGAATGAACCGGTGGCGCGGCGAACGCCGGGCGCGTCGTTCCTTGCGCTTCTGCCGGCGGGTCAGCTCCCAAAAGCCGCCGTCAGGCGCTCCAGACCCGGTCGTACGCCGGCCGCGCTTGCGGATGGTGACGTCGGTCGCGCTCGTCTCTTCCGTCCCGGGCCGATTTCCCTGCCGCTCGACCCGGACTCTAGGTGTCGCCATCCCTCGGTTCGTGGATGGGCGGACGGCCGATGCCGTATGCCTCGTGGCGTGCCAGGTCGATCGCGTCCAGTTTGTCACGGATCCGGCGGTTGCCGTCGTCGGCGTCCTCGACCTGCGGTTTTGCCATGTCGACGGCGAGCTCGCGCACCCGCACGGCGAGCTTCTCCGTCTCGATCACCCGGTATTTCAGCTCGACGAGCGCCTTGTGGCGTGGCTTGCCGGGCAGCCGTGACGCCTCGACGAGCTTGGCGTCGATGGCGATCGCCTGCTGGTCGAGGTCCTCGGTCAGCGACTCGAGCTGGTCGACCGAGACGCCGGCGCCCGCCCGGGCAACTGCCCGGCGCGTCTCGTCGACGCCGCGATGGAGCCGCCGGTGGAGGATCGCGGCATCGCTCTGCGAGACCCACCATCCACGGGGCATGCCCGGGTGGCGGCGCCGCATCCAGAGCACCAGCGCCACGGGGAGGAGCGGCAACCCGGCGAGGACCAACGGGTCCATGTCTCCACTGTGCCCGCGCGGTGTCGCCCGGTGCGAGTCGCCCCCTACGGTGGCCGGCGGCCTCAATCCGACTGGGCGCTGCGGGTCATGCCGGCGCGCTCGCCCCTGCGCAGGAACTTCGTGGCCATCTTGCGGCTGGCCTCGTCGATCATCTCGTCCCCGAACATGACCGCGCCCTTGCGCTCGCCGGGGTCGCCTTCGGTGGTGGCCTTCTCGTACGCCTCGAGGAGGTCGATGGCGTGGTCGAACTGCTCCTGCGTCGGCGTGAAGACCTCGTTGATCACCTTGACCTGGTCGGGGTGCAGCGCCCACTTGCCGTCGTACCCGAGGATGCGCGGCCGCATCGCGTAGTCGCGCAGCGCGTCGAGCTCGCGGATCTTGAGGTAGGGGCCGTCGATCACCTGGAGGCCGTTGGCCCGGCCGGCCATGAGGATCTTCGAGAACACGTAATGGAAGTGGTCGCCCGGGTACTCGGGGATCTGCACGCCGCCGGTGAGGACGGGCATCTCGGTGGAGGCCGCGAAGTCGGCGGGCCCGAACACGATCGTCTCGAGCCGGGGCGACGCGGCGCAGATCTCCTCGACGTTGATGAGGCCGCGCGCCGTCTCGATCTGCGGCTCGATCCCGACCTGGCTCTTGCGGCCGGTGGTCTCCTCGATCTGGGTGAGGAGCATGTCGAGCGCCTGCACGTCGGCAGCCGACTGGACCTTCGGCAGCATGATCTCGTCGAGCCGCTCGGACGAGTTCTCGACCACGTGGATCACGTCGCGGTACGTCCACTTCGTGTCCCACGCGTTGACGCGCACGCAGAGCACGACGTCGCCCCAGTCGAGGTCGTTGATCGCCTTCACGACCTTGTCGCGGGCGGCTTCCTTCTCGAGAGGCGCGACGGCGTCCTCGAGGTCGAGGAACACCATGTCGGCGCCGAGGTTGGGCGCCTTGCCCAGCATCTTCTCGCTGGAGCCGGGCACCGACAGGCAGGAACGGCGGGGAAGGTTGCGCGAGCGCTCGGACATGGTCACGAAGCGTAGCTATACGCTCGGCGCGTGGCGCAATCCGCTCCGGCCCGCACGCTGCACGAGCTCGCGGACGGCGTGTACGTCTGGCTGCAGCCCGGCGGCGAGTCGGGCGTGAGCAACGCGGGCGTGATCGTGGACGACGACGGCGTCACGATCGTCGACACGATGATGGTGCGCTCGCAGTGGGAGCCGTTCGCCGAGGCGGTGAAGGCGCTCGACCTGCCGATGCGGCGGATCGTGCTCACGCACGGCCACATCGACCACGTCGGCGGCACGAAGGCGTTCCCGCACGCCGGCGTGTTCGCCTCGCCGCAGACGAGCGAGGTGCTCGACCAGCACATGCCCATCGACGCGTACAAGACGTTCATGAGCGCGTTCGAGGAGGAGTTCGACGACCTCGCCGAGCTCGGGACGCGGCCGGCGACGCACCTGATCGACGGGGCCGCGTCGCTGACCCCTCGGGTCGAGGTGCTCCCGGCGAGCGGCCACACCGAGGGCGACGTGATCGTGCTCGTCGCCGACGCCGACGTGTGCTTCCCGGGCGACCTGTGCTTCTTCGGGGTCACGCCGCTGGCGTTCCAGGGCGACCCGGCCAAGTGGGCCGACATGCTGGAGGCGGTCGTCGACCTCGCCGACACGATCGTCCCCGGCCACGGTCCGGTGGGCGGCGAGCACGAGGTGCGCGAGCTGCAGGCCTACCTGCGGGCGTGCGTCGACGCGAAGGGCGACCCGAACGCGATCCCGCCCGGCCCGTGGGACTCGTGGCTCGAGCGCGACCGCGACGCCATCAACGTCGAGCGCGCCGCGCTCCTCGCCGAAGGCCGCGACGAGATGCCCCCGAGCATGCTGAAGGCCATCGGCTTCGGCTAGCCACGCTCGCTGCCGTTCAGCCGCTCGGAGGTGTTGACGGAAGAACGCGATGGTGCGGCGCCACGCCGTCTCCGAGTGCTCCGCGTGGAAGACGTCGGGTCGGTGGTGGTTCGTGAACGCGTGGTCGGTGTCCGGGTAGGTGAAGAACTCGACGTCCTTGCCGAGCCCCTTCAGCTCCTCTTCGAGCTGGCGGACCGTCTCGGGGTCGGCGAAGTCGTCATTGGCGGCGTAATGGCCCTGCACCGCGGCTTGCAGCTTCGAGTAGTCGGGCTGCGCGTCGGGCCACGGGATGAGCCCGTAATACGGCACGACCGCCTTGACCGCGTCCGGTCGCAGCGTCGCGAGCCAGAGCGCGAGCCCGCCGCCGGCGCAGAAGCCGGTGACGCCGATGCCGCTGCCGCTCACGGCGTCGTGGCTCTGGAGGTAGTCGACCGCGCCGGACAGGTCCTTGGCGGCCTGCTCGACGTTCAGCGCCATCATCATCTGGGCCGCCTCGTCGGGCTCCCCGATCGGAACCTCGCGGCCGTACACGTCGGGCCCGAGGGCGACGAACCCTTCGCTCGCGTACCGGTCGCACACCTCCTTGATCTGCTGGTTGAGCCCCCACCACTCCTCGATCACGACGACGCCGGGACCGCTCCCGCCGTCCGGCACCGCCAGGTAGCCCTGCGCCTCACCACCGTTGCTCGGGAACGTCACCATCTCGCCCATCAGTACGCACCCCCCAACTTGCTGTGGTCCCAGCTCAGGATCTTCTCCGGCTTCACGACGATCACGACGCGCTTGGAGCCCATCGCCTGCACGCCTTCGCGGACCGTGTCGTTCAGCGGTCCCCAGTAGCGCTCGTAGACGGCTTCGCCGTAACGCAACACGTCGTCCGGATCGTCGATGATCTCGGCCTGACCCTGGATCGAGACGCCCTTCAGCTGCTCGTACACCTCGCCCGTCGCGACGAGCACCGTCAGCCGCGGGTCGCGCCGCAGGTTCATGATCTTCTGCGACTTGCCGTAGGTCCAGAAGGCGATCTCGCCGTCCTGCATCGCGTACCACATCGTCACGAGATGCGGCGTGCCGTCGGCGTTGATCGACGCGACCTGGAGGTCGCGGCCCGCTTCGAGGAACTCGTGGATCTCCTCGTCGCTCATCTTGATGGCGTCGCGCCGGCCGGCCATGATGCGCACACTATCGCCGCGCTATACCTTTCGACCGTGGCGAAGAACCCCGACCCGTCGCTGAAGCTCACGAGCCTGAAGGGCGTCACGCGGACGCTCGACGACTGGTCGACGATGTTCCACCTGACGCTCGTCATCCTGCCGGCGCGGCCCGAGGCGTCCGCGTGGCTTCCCGTCGCGCGCCGGATCTTCCGCACGTTCCGCGACGCCGACTGCCGGACGGCCTACTGCGTTCCCGGGTCCGCCCGAGGTGGCGCGCCGCGTGCTCGCCGACGCCGCCGACGAGGCACTCGTGTTCGTCGACCCGGACCGCACGCTCATCGAGAGCCTCGGCCTCGAACGTCTGCCGGCGTTCGTGCACCTGCGCCAGGACACGACGCTCGTCGCCGCGGCCGAAGGATGGGACCCGCGCGACTGGCAGCGCGTCGCGCGCGAGGTCGGCAAGGCGATGGCGTGGACGGTGCCCGAGGTCACGGGGGCCGGCGACCCGCCCGCCGCGGCGGGCTGGCCGGCCTGATTCGCGCCTGACCAATTTCGGTCTGATCTCCGCGAATCTCCTCTGACCAGCCCATTCGCGCGGGGTGGCATCGGCTTTTGGCATCGGTCTAGGGTGCCCCGATCCCGCACGTCCTGAGTGATCGGTGGCGTACGGGTTCGTTGTTTTTCGACCGGTCTCGAAAAGCAACGCTCGATCCCGGCTGCATGGCGGAAACAGCCAAGGAGATCTGCGTATGACATTCCGGCCTACCCGGATCCTGGCGGCGCTCACCTTCGGCCTGGCGCTCACGCTCTTGCTCCCCGGATACGCGCCCGCCCAACCCACCACCGACATCCGGGCGAAGGCCGCCCAGCTCGAAAAAGACCTGAACGCCGCCAACCAGAAGGTCGAGACGCTCGGGGAACAGCTCCAAGCCGCGCAGGCGAAGGTCGACGAGGCCGAGGCGCGCGTCAAGGTCGCCCAGGACGGGATCAACCGCATCAAGTCGATGATCAACGGGCGGGCGGCGTCGATCTACAAGGTCGCCGGAGCGTCCGGCCCGTTCGATGCGCTGAACGCCCAGGACGCACAGGACCTCACCACCCGCTCGAAGTACAGCGCCGTGGCGAACAGCAACGACGAATCGCTCGTCGAGCAGCTCGCCGCCACGCGGGCCGAGCTCGACAAGGCCCGCGCCGACGCGGCAGCCGAGCGGGACTCTGTTGCCGCCGCCAAGGCGGACGCCGACTCCGCCGCGTCGGAGCAGCAGAAGCTGCTCGACCAGGTCAAGGGCGACATCGAGACGGAGCTGCGGAGCCAGACTGCGTCCCGCGCCGCGTCGGCGACGGCGACGGGCGGGCCTCCGCCCATCGGGAACGGCGGCGCCGGCGCCGCGGTCGCCTTCGCACAGGCGCAGGTGGGCAAGCCGTACTGCAACACCGGCGCGCGTTTCGGACCCGACTGCTTCGACTGCTCGGGCCTGACGACGAGCTCCTGGCGCGCCGGCGGCCTCGACATCCCGACGGTCTCGGGCGCGCAGGGCAGCGCATATCCGCACGTCGACCTCGGCTCGCTGCAGCCCGGTGACCTGATCACCACGAGCAGCTGGAGCGCGCACGTCGGGATATGGGTCGGCGGCGGCTACGTGCACGCCACGAGCTACAGCAACAACCCCAACGCGGTGAAGTTCGTCGGCGGGACCAGCAGCGTGGTCGACGCCGTCCGCCCGAGCTAGCCCGACGCGTCTCCGGCCGGCCGTACCATCGGCTGGTGACGCGAACCGAGCCCATCCGCCTGACGAGCTACTCGCACGGCGCGGGCTGCGCCTGCAAGCTGTCGCCCGCCGACCTGCGCACGGTGCTGGGCCTGGTGCGCGGCCTCGACGCACCCGCCGGGGCCGAAGCCGACTCCGACCTGCTCGTCGGGCTCGACACCGCCGATGACGCCGCCGTCTACCGGCTGCGGGACGACCTCGCCGTCGTCGTCACGACGGACTTCTTCACGCCCATCGTCGACGACCCGTACGACTGGGGCCGCATCGCGGCCACGAACGCGCTCTCGGACGTGTACGCGATGGGCGGCGCGCCGCTGCTGGCGCTGAACCTGGTGGCGTGGCCGCGCGAGGACCTGCCGTTCGAGCTGCTCGCCCGCGTCCTCGACGGCGGGGCCGACGTCGTGCGCGCCGCCGGTGCGCTCGTCGCCGGCGGCCACTCGATCGACGACGCCGAGCCGAAGTACGGGCTCGCGGTCGTCGGCACCGTGCATCCCGACCGCGTCTTCACCAACGCCGGCGCCCGGCCCGGCGACGAGCTCGTGCTGACCAAGCCGATCGGGCTCGGCGTGATCTCGACTGCCGTGAAGCGCGACGCCGCCACACCCGAGCTCGTCGCGGAGGCGGTGCGGATCATGACCACGCTGAACGCGGGCGCCCGCGACGCTGCGCTCGAGCTCGGCGACGCGGTGCACGCCGCCACCGACGTCACCGGCTTCGGCCTGGTCGGCCACGCACGCGAGCTGCTCGCGGCCTCCGGTGTCGCCGGCGAGCTCGATGCCGCCGCGGTGCCCGTCATCGGCGGGGTGCGCGAGCTCGTCGCCGACGGGATGGTCGCGGGCGGCACGCAGCGCAACCACGCGTTCGTGAGCGACACGACCGAGTGGGGCACGCTCCCGGAGGCGGAGCAGCTGCTCCTCGCCGACGCGCAGACCTCGGGCGGCTTGCTGATCGCCGTCGCCCCGATCGGACGGGCGATCTGGTGGACGCGCTCGCGCGGCATGACACGCTCGCGGCGGCGGTGGTCGGGCGGTGCGTGGCCGGCCCCGCCGGTCACATCACCGTGCGCTGACGCCTACGGGATGACGAGCATCCCGAGCTCGGCCTCGATCTGCTGGCGGGGCTTGGCGCCGAGGGATTGGCGCTCGAGCCGTCCGTTCCGGAACAGCCCGATGAGCGGGATGCTCTGGACCTCGAACTGCTGCGCGATCGCAGGCTCGTCGTCGATGTTGATCTTGACGACCTTGTAGGCGCCCTCGCGCATCGCCGCGATCTGCTCGACGATCGGCGACACCTGCCGGCACGGGCCGCACCACGGCGCCCAGAAGTCGACGATCACCGGCACGTCGCTGCCCAGGACCTCGTTCTCGAACGTCGCCGTCGTGACCGCCTTCACCGGGCCTTCGGGCGGCGGCTCCGGGATCGGCTCTGACGGCCGCTCGCCGGCGACGACGGCGTCGAGCCACGACCGCGCCTGCTGCACGCTCTCCATCGCGACCTGATGCTCCATCGGGTACTCCGTGTACACGACCGGCACGCCGTGCTCGTCGAGCTCGCGGGCCAGGTCGCGCGAGCGCGCCACCGGCACGAGCGGGTCGTGGGTGCCGTGCTGGAGGAGCACGGGGATCTTCGAGGCGGCGTCCCAGTCGGGCTCGATGTCGTCGAGCGACGACTGGGGCAGCGCCGGGCTCAGCGCCAGCACGCCGAGCGGGTGCGGACGGTCGCTCGTACGCAACGCCAGCGCGAGCGTCAGACCGGCGCCCTGCGAGAAGCCGCCGACGATCGCCTCGCTGCGAGACATGCCGTGCTCGGCGGCGGCCTCGTCGAGCAGGTCATCGAGCTCGTCGAGCGCCGACTCGAACGCGGCGGAGATCTCGGCCGCAGGGAGGCCGAAGTCGTACCAGGCGAACCCGGGCATCCCCGGCACGGCGACGGGCCCGCGGGGAAGCACGGTCACGAACCGCCCGTCGGGGTCGAGGTACGGGAGGAGCCCGCCGAGGTCGCGCTCGTCGGCGCCGAACCCGTGGACGAGGAGAAGCAGGCGGTCGGCGTCGTTCCCGCGCACGACGTTCGTGATCAACGACACGGTCCCTCCGGTGTGGCTCGTCTCGGCTCTGTCCGGAGTCAACACCCTAGGGGGCGGCGGTAATCCGGAGCCCGACGCCGCGTTGCTCTGTCACCCTGGCCGGGTGCGACTGACGGTCCCCCGCCTCGGCGACGACGAGATCGTCCTGCGGCCCCCCACGCCCGGCGACGTCGACGCGATCACCGAGGCGTGCCAGGACCCCGAGATCCCGCGCTGGACCCGCGTCCCGTCGCCGTACACACGTGCCCACGCGACGGATTTCGTCGAACGTTCGGCGCGGACGTGGGCGCGGGGCACCGACGCGGCCTTCGTGATCGTCGATGCGGAGTCGGGCCGGCTGCTCGGCGCGATCGGTGTCCACCGCTTCGGGGGCGAGGACGACGGCCCCGAGGTCGGCTACTGGCTCGAGCGGGAGGCACGGGGCCGTGGCGTCGCCACGCGGGCGCTCCGTCTGGTCGTCGACTGGGCGTGCCGCGAGCTCGGTGTCCGGCTGCTGCTCCAAGCCGACGTCCGCAACGCAGCGTCGCGGCGCGTCGCCGAGAAAGTGCAGTTCCAGTTCGTGCGCGAAGCGGAGGCGCCGGACGGCTGCGGCGACTGCGAAACGGTGGCCGTGTACGAGCTCACCCCGTAGAGCGCGGACGCCGCGGCGACCAACGCGACCGCCACCCGGGTCGGCAGTGCGCTCGTGCGACCCCCTGTTCTTCCTGTGCCACGATGCATGGTGCCATGCGACTCGGGATGAACTTCGGCTATCAGGACTGGGGCGCCGGCCTCGGCAACGCGGTCGCGCAGGCGCAGGAAGCCGAGCGGCTCGGGTACGACTCCGTGTGGACGGCCGAGGCCTACGGCACCGACTGCATCACGCCGCTCACGTGGCTGCTGGCGCACACCGAGCGGATCCGCGGCGGGTCGGCGATCATGCAGATGCCGGCGCGCACGCCGGCGATGACCGCCATGACGGCGGCGACGCTCGACCTGATGAGCGGCGGCCGGTTCCTGCTCGGGTTGGGGCTCTCCGGCCCGCAGGTCGTCGAGGGTTGGCACGGCCAGCCGTACGGCAAGCCGCTGGCGAAGACCCGCGAGTACGTCGACATCGTGCGCACGATCCTGCGGCGCGAAGAACCGCTCGAGCACCACGGCGAGCACTACGAGATCCCGTACTCGGGACCGGGCGCTACCGGACTCGGCAAGCCGCTCAAGATCATCGGCCGGCCGCGCGCCGACCTTCCCATCTACATCGCGGCCATCGGGCCGAAGAACGTCGAGCTCGCGGCCGAGATCGCCGACGGGTGGCTGCCCATCTTCTTCTCTCCCTACCGGCTCGCCGAGACGTACGGCGCCGCGCTCGACGCCGGCTTCGCCAAGGCGGGTGGCGACAAGTCCCGCGCCTCCTTCGACATCGCGCCGAGCGTCACCGTGCTCGTCGGCGACGACGTCGACGCGCTCCGCGGGTTCGTGAAGCCGGTGACGGCGCTGTACGTCGGCGGGATGGGTGCCCGCGGCCGGAACTTCTACAACGACCTGGCGTGCCGTTTCGGATACGAAGCCGCGGCCAAGGAGATCCAGGACCTCTACCTGGACGGCAAGAAGCAGGAAGCGACGGCGGCGGTGCCGGACGAGCTCGTCGACGAGATCGCGCTCGTCGGTCCCCGGGAACGGATCGCCGATCGGCTCGAGGCGTGGCGGGAAGCCGGCGTCACCACGATGATCGTGCTCGGACAACAGCCCGAGGCGCTCCGCCTCATGGCCGAGCTCGCGCTCTGAACCAGGAGGGAAGCGAATGCCCGAACGCAGCGCGACCGCACGTTGGGAAGGCGGCCTGAAGGACGGCAAGGGAACCATGCGCCTCGGGAGCGGCGCGTTCGAAGGTCAGTACTCCTTCTCCTCGCGCTTCGAGGAGGGAACGGGAACGAACCCCGAGGAGCTGATCGGCGCCGCCCACGCCGGCTGCTTCTCGATGGCGCTGTCCGGCGGGCTCGAGCGCGCCGGCCATCCTCCGACCTCGATCGATACCTCCGCCCGCGTCCACCTCGAGCGCGCCGACAGCGGCTTTCGCATCTCGCGCATCGAGCTCACCACGACGGCCGAGGTGCCCGGCATCGACGCCGCCGCCTTTGCGGAGCAGGCGGAGACGGCCAAGGCGAACTGCCCCGTCTCCCAGGCCCTCGCCGGCGTCGACATCAAGCTGGACGCCCGGCTGGCGCTGAGCGCCGTCCGACGAAGGCGTTCCGGCTACACGTCCCGCCAGCACGTGCGACCAGAGAACGAACATGAACTCGCACGGCACCTGAGGCAGGGGCCGGGGTTCCCCGGCCCCGGATCGAGACGATGGCGGCTGGAGCACGTGCGCCAGCACGTGCGACCAGAGAGCTAGAACATGAAGTTCATCTGGCCGACGACGGCGCGGCCGAGCTCGGCGTCGCCCGCGATCTTCACCTGGCCCGCGTCCAGGGACGCCGACGGGTCCCAGCGGCCGAGGCCCAGGCACGCGAGTGTCTGGGCGTCCATCGAGAGCGTCACGGTCGGCGCGTCGGGCGACGATGACAGCGGCTTGGCCCGGCCACCCTCGACCCCGATGGCGATCGTCGTCGGGCGTGATCCCGTCACGTCGAACACGATCGTCGTGCCGTCGGGCGGCCCCACCTTCTTCCCGACGACGTACGGCAGCGCGTCGAGGACGCGTTCGAACGCGAGATCGGCGACAGGGCTGCCGAGATCGCACGGTTGGTCGACGGCGCGCCGGATGTCCTGCTCGTGTGCCCACGAGTCGAAGATGCGGAACGGCAGCAGATCGCGGACTGTGCCGGGACCGGCGGGCGTCCACGACTCGGCGTCGAAGTCGGTGGCGGTGAAGCCGCGCAGCTGCGCGAGCCGGGCGCCCGTGACCTCGCGGAACTCCTCGAGGACGTCGGCGCCGGACCACGAGCGTCGCGAGTCGATCCAGACCTCGTTGCGCTGCCCGACCTCGTTCTTCACGTGGTCGTAGTCGGGCGGCGTGTGGTCGGGTGCGGGCCGTCCGAGGATGCTCGACTCGATGCCGGAGATGTGCACCACGTTGTCCTGCACGCTCCAGCCGGGGAGGTCCGTGGGCGTCTTCCACTGTGGCTCGGTGAGGTTGGCGCACATCGAGTCGATCGACGCCCACACCTCCTCGAGCCGGTCCACGAGTTCCTGGTCGTTCGTCGGAGAGTCCGTCAACAGTCCTCCTCGGTCGCCGTCGCAAGCTCCGGCTCCTGCGGAGACGGTCGGCAAAGCCGCCGTCACCGCGCGATTCTGCCTGCCGCGGCGACGACGGCGCGGGCCCAGGGCGCCATGAGCTCGAACAGCTCGTCGACGTCCTCGCCCAACGCCTCGACCACGTCGGCCTCCTGCAGGTCGGTGGCGCGCTCGATGCTCTTCCCGGTACTCGCGACCTTCGACGGTGAGCGCGCCATCACCATCGACCAAGCCGCGGTCACGGAGCGCGCCGAGCGCGCCGGCGATCTCGTCCGCCGAGTAGCCCATCTGGTCGGCGGTGGTCGAGCCCGGGTTCGTCGTCGAGCGCCAGCGCTCCGTCAGCAGCTGGATCTCGACCGAGCTGAGCCCGGCGGCCGTCCACGCGTTGAGGTGCGATCCGCCCCGCCGCTCCCGGATCATGTCGGCACGCCCGCCACAGGTCGCCGAGCGGCGTGTCCGGCCACGGCAGCGAGCGCAGACCGGCGTAGACGGGTGCCCGGCGATGGAGCCGGCCTCGGCGACGGGTCGCAGGATCGTCGACCGCGCGGTCGATCCCCGGTGGCTCCTCGCCCAGGGCGCCTGCGAGGTACGCGGTAGCGCCGCGCGAGACGGGCTTCGAGTAGTTCAGCCGGCTCGTGATCGCGCCACGCCTCGTCGACCGCGGCGGCGACGCGCACGGGATGCTGCGGGGCAAACAGCGGCCGCGGCGACCCGCCCGGTACGCGGCCCACGCACGCGATGCGGGCGGCGAGGCTCGGCAGCGTCGTGCTGGGGCATGAACCAGACGGCGCCCAGGATGGCGTCGGCCCGCGAGCGCAGCCGCCTGCTCACCTCGGCGATCCGCGGGCGACCACTCACCCTGTCACAGGTCGACTGCCGCGCAGGTGACGGCTCAGGTCGCCGATGAGGTCGGGGATGATCTGACGGTCGGCGAAGCGCCAGCGGCCGTCGACGCGCTCGAAGCGATCGTGATAGCGCCCGGCGATGATCGGCTGGAGCGGCAGATCGGGGCGGGCCTGCAGCACGGTGAAGTACGAACGTGCCGTCGCCGCCGAACCGTCACCGCCGATCTCGATCGTCACGTTGCTGATCACGTGCTTCGTGCACGGACTGCCGTCGTAGAGGATCACGCCGTCGTAGCCCCGCCGCACCTGCTCCGTTCCCCGCAGCGGAGTACCGCGCCCGGGCGATCCCCACGTGGCGTCGGCGAAGAGCGCGGCCAAGCCGTCGAGGTCGCCGCCGTCGATCAGTTCGGCGTACTCGTGAATGAGCGCGCGGATTGCCTCGACGTCGTCAGTTGGCACGGGCTCATGCTGGCACGCGCGGCGGTATGGTCGCCCGATGCCCGTTCCGGCGGCGGTCGTGTTCGATCTCGACGGCGTGCTGATCGAGTCCGAGCGCGTGTGGGACACGGCGCGCAAGGAACTCGTACGCGATCGCGGCGGCACGTGGCACGACAGCGCGACCACCGACATGATGGGCATGAGCTCGAAGGAGTGGTCGAGCTACATGCACGATCGCCTGGGTGTCCCGATGGACCCGGCCGAGATCAACGACGCCGTGGTCGAGCGGGTCGCCTCGGCCTACGAGGCGCACCTTCCGCTGCTCCCGCACGCCGTCGAGACGGTACGGGAGCTCGTCGACGCGCTGGCCGCTCGGGGTGGCGTCCTCTTCGAACCGTCCGATCATCGAGCTCGTCCTCGAGCGCGCCGGCGTGCGCGCGTGCTTCGACGCCATCGTCTCCTCGGAGGAGGTCGAGCACGGCAAGCCCGCACCCGACGTCTACCTCGCGGCGGCGCGCCAGCTCGATGTCGAGCCGGGCGATTGCGTAGCCGTCGAGGACTCGACCAACGGGATCAAGGCGGCGGTCGCCGCCGGCATGCGAACGATCGCGGTGCCGAATCGCGAGCTCCCACCCGCCGACGACGTGCTGAAGACGGCAGCGGTCGTCGTGTCGTCGCTGGCCGAGGTGACCGTCGACCTCGTGGCGTCGCTCTAGCCGTTCGACGCGGCTTCGGCGTCGGCGAACCGCTTCTCGTACGCGTCGGCCAAGCCGTTCAGCATCCCGGCACCGTCACCCTTGAACGTCGGGCCGTGCATGATGCCCAGCGTCGACGGCTTGCAGCTCGCCGAGCTTGCGGATCGTCGGCGCCAGGGCAGGGCGTCAGGCTCGACGCGTAGAACAGGTCCTCCGTCTCCATCGCGGGACCGACGATGTCGCCCTCGGTGATCGCGGGACCCTCGCCGGCCGCGGTGCCGATGTCACCGCACAACAGCGTGTTCGTCGTCTCCTCGTGGAGGACTCGTGCTTCCCAGTTGTGCGGGACGTGTGGCGTGTCGAAATGACGCACTCTCTTGCCGCCCAGATCGATGACCTCGCCGTCTTCGAGCATGCCGCGGCGGACGGTCCGCCATGTCGTTGAGCGAGACCAGGCATCCGATCGCACCGTGGGCGACCTCGGCGTTCGGCGCCACGGCCAGCCAGTCGTTCATCGAGCCGCACTCATCCGACTCGACGTGACCGAACGTGATCCAGCGGAACTGGTCGAGCGGAACGATGCGCGCCGCCGCCTCGGAGACGAGCGGGAACATCTGGCGCGGCCCGCAGTGGAAGAGCAGCGGCTCGTCGGCCTTGACGACGAACTGGTTGAACGAGAACCCGCCGGGCGCGGCCTCGGGCACCAATGTCGACAGGCGGTAGATACCGTCGGCGATCTCGTCGGTTCGTGTCTCCATCAGATCTGCACCTCCGTCGTGAACCTGCCCCGGCATTAGCCTCAGCGCCGTGGCGAACACCGCCAAGGTACGCAAGTTCTGGGGCTGGGGGTACGAGGGCGAGGGCCCGACCCGCGACCAGCAGCAGCAGATGGCCAAGACCCTCGCCGGCATGTTCGACGTCGACGAGATCGCGGTGGCGGACCCGCCGAAGATCGACGAGCTGGAGCTGCCCGAGCCCCGGCTCGAGCCACCCGCGTCGCTGGCGTCGCTCTGCACGACGGAACCCGCCGAACGCGCCGGGCATACGTACGGCAAGTCGTTCCGCGACGTCGTGCGCGCCTTCCGCCGCGACTTCGCCCACCCGCCCGACGTCGTCGCCGCCCCGCGCACCGAAGCGGACGTGGCCGACGTCCTGGACTGGTGCGCGGAGGCGGGCGCGGCCGCGATCCCCTACGGCGGCGGGTCGTCCGTCGTCGGCGGTGTGGAATGCGACGTCGGCGACACGTACCGCGGCGCGGTCAGCGTCGACCTGCGTCACCTCGATCAGGTGCTCGACATCGACCGCACGTCGAGGGCGGCACGCATCCAGGCGGGCGTGTACGGCCCCGCGCTCGAGGACCAGCTGCGACCGCACGGCCTCACGTTGCGTCACTTCCCGCAGTCGTTCGAGTGCTCGACGCTCGGCGGCTGGATCGCGACGCGATCCGGCGGCCACTACGCGACGCTCTACACGCACATCGACGACTTCGTGGAGTCGCTGCGGGTGGTGACGCCCCGTGGCGTGGTCGAGTCACGGCGGCTGCCGGGCTCGGGAGCGGGGCCGTCGCCCGACCGGCTGTTCCTCGGCTCCGAGGGCATCCTCGGCGTGATCACCGAAGCGTGGATGCGCCTGCAGGACCGGCCCCGGTTCCGCGCCTCGGCGGCGGCCCGGTTCTCGACCTTCGAGCAAGGGGTGCAGGCGACGCGAGCGCTGGCCCAGAGCGGCCTGTACCCATCGAACTGCCGGCTGCTCGACGCCACCGAGGCGATGGTCACGGGCGCCGACGACGGCTCCGCGCATCTGCTCCTCATCGCGTTCGAGTCGGCCGACCACCCACTGGATGCGTGGCTCGCGCGGGCGGCGGAGCTGGCGCGCGACCACGGCGGCGACGTACCGGACGACGCGCTCCGCACACGCACCGACGACTCGACCCGCGAGGGATCGGCGGGCGCGTGGCGCAGCGCATTCCTGCGCGCGCCCTACACACGGGATGCACTCGTCGCCATGGGAATGGTCAACGAGACGTTCGAGACCGCGATCACATGGGACCGATTCGACGCGCTGTACGGCGACGTCATGGACGCCGTGCGCGGCGCGCTCGTCGAGATCGGCGCGCCGAAGGGCGTGGTCACCTGCCGGTTCACGCACGTGTACCCGGACGGGCCGGCGCCGTACTTCACGGTCATCGCGCCCGGGCGTCCCGGCGCGCAGCTCGAGCAGTGGGCCGTCGTCAAGGACGCGGCTTCCGAAGCGCTCGTGCGCCACGGCGCCACGATCACGCACCACCACGCTGTTGGCCGCGACCACCGGCGGTGGTACGACCGCCAGCGCCCGCCCCTGTTCGCCGAGACCCTGCGGTCGGCCAAGGCGACGCTCGACCCGCACGCCACCTTGAACCCCGGCGTCCTGATCGACCCGTGAAGTTGCGAGGCCGTCGGTCTTCGACCTGGGCGGGGTTGTCTTCCCGTCTCCGCTCGACGTGTTCCGGGCGTACGAGCGCGACCACGGCCTCCCCCACCGGTTCCTCAGCGAGGTGGTCCTGGCGGATCCGGAGCACGGCGCGTGGTCCCGGCTCGAACGAGGCGAGGTCAACTTCGACGAGTTCTGCGACGCGTTCGACGCCGAGTGCCGCGGCGCACGGCGGCATCGTCTCGGCACGTGAGCTCATGGATGCCGTTCGCGTCGGGCTCGATGCCCGGCCCGAGATGGTGACTGCGATCGGCGCGATCCGGCGTCACGGGCTGAAGACGGCGGCGCTCACCAACAACTGGGCCGACGATCCGGCGCGCACCGATCGAGCCGTCGCCGACCGGCGACTGGTTCGACGTCATGGTCGAATCGGCAATCGAAGGCCTGCGCAAGCCGGACCCGCGCATCTACGCGCTCGTGTGCGAGCGCCTTGCCGTGACGCCGCCCGCCACCGTGTTCCTCGACGACCTCGGCGCGAACCTCAAGCCGGCACGCGAGCTCGGGATGACGACGATCAAAGTCGCCGAGCCCGATGCTGCGCTCGCCGAGCTGGAAGACGTGCTCGGCTTCGAGCTCGACCACTGACCGGTGGACCTCCTTTTGATCCGCCACGCCGAGCCCGTGCGCATTGCGCCGGGATCGAGCACCGCTCCCGCCGACCCGGGTCTGACTGACCGGGGCCGCGTCCAGGCCGAGCGGCTGGCGCGCTGGCTCGCCCACGAGCCGATCGACGCCGTGCTGTCGAGCCCGCTGCGTCGCGCCGGGGAGACGGCGAACGTCGTCGGGGACGCCCTCGGCGTCGACGTGGAGATCGTCGACGGTCTCATGGAGTACGACGCCGAAGCCGACTACTACATCCCGGTCGAGGAGATGCGCGAGACGCGCGACCACCGCTGGCGGGCGATGGTCGAAGGGCGCTGGGAGGAGCTCGGCGGCGAGGCACCCGACCGGTTCCGCGCCCGGATCGTCCCGTGCGTCGACGCCGTCGTCGATCGCTTCGCGGGGAGACGGGTCGCCGCCGTCTGCCACGGCGGCGTGATCAACGTCTACCTGGCTGCGGTCCTCGGCTTGGAACGACACTTGTGGTTCGAGCCCGGGTACACGTCGATCAGCCGCGTCGCCGCCGCTCGGACGGGCGAGCGCTCGGTGGTGACGCTGAACGAGACCGCGCATCTGGTGGCGACGATGGACACGAAGAAGGAGCCGGCATGAGCACGGTACGCATCGACCACGACGGACGGGTCACCGTCGTGACCATCGACCGACCCGAGGTCCGCAACGCCGTCGACCGCGCGACCGCCGACGCGCTTGCCGAAGCCTTCCGCGCGTTCGAGGACGACGCGGATCGCGACGTCGGGATCCTCACCGGCGCCGGCGGCGCGTTCTGCGCCGGCGCCGACCTCAAGGCGATCTCGACCGGCGGCGGCAACCGCGCCGCGCCCGACGGCGACGGGCCCGATGGGGCCGACCCGCATGCTGCTCGACAAGCCGGTGATCGCCGCCGTGGAAGGGCATGCCGTCGCGGGCGGGCTCGAGCTCGCGTTGTGGTGCGATCTGCGTGTCGCCGCCCGCGACGCGGTCTTCGGGGTGTACTGCCGCCGGTGGGGCGTCCCGCTGATCGACGGCGGGACCGTGCGCCTGCCCCGGCTCATCGGGCACAGCCGCGCCCTCGACATGATCCTGACCGGCCGTGGCGTCTCGGGCGACGAGGCGCTGGCCATCGGGCTCGCGAACCGGATCGCCGAGCCGGGCGCGGCGCTCGAGGATGCGCTCGTTCTGGCGCGCGAGCTCGCCGCTCTCCCGCAGTTGTGCCTGCGCAGCGATCGCCTGTCGAGCTACGAGCAGTGGGGGCTGTCGCTCGACGACGCGCTTGTCGAACGAGTTCGAGCGCGGGCGCGGCGACGATCGCGTCGGGTGAGACGCTCGAGGGGGCGGCGCGCTTCGCTGCCGGCGCGGGCCGTCACGGCGCGCCGGCCTCGGAGAGCGCGACGTAGACTCCGCGCGAGGATGACCAAGAAGGGGCGTTGCTCATGACCGACGGTTCCGAGCGCGCCGACTGTCGCCGAGCTCATGAGCACCCCGGTGGTCACCGGATCCCCCGACGAGACGCTCGCCGAAGCGGCCGGGCGCATGCGCGAGAAGCGCGTCGGATCCGTCGTCGTGGTCAGGACGACAAACCTGTCGGCATCCTGACCGAGCGCGACCTGATCCGCATCGCCGCCGCCGGCGCCGACACGAGCCGGGCGCACGTCGTCGGAGTGGATGACACCGAACCCCGACTCGGTGGCTCCCGACGTGCCCGCCGCCGAGGCGTTCGCGAGCCTGGCCGAGCACGGCTACCGCCACATCCCGGTCGTCGACGGCACGCAGCTCGTCGGGCTGGTGTCGATGCGCGACCTCATGCGCATCGCCCAGGTGCAGCCGGTCGAGCGCCCGGCCGCCGAGGTTCCCAAGGGTCTCGAGGGCGTCGTCGTCGCCGACACGACCATCGGCGACGTGCGCGGCCTCGAGGGCTTCTACCACTACCGGCAGTACAACGCGATCGAGCTGGCGGAGAAGCGGACGCTCGAGGACGTGTGGTACCTGCTCTTCGAGGGTGAGCTGCCGTCGCTGCGACAGCGTGACGACGTTCATCGACGAGGTGAAGCCGTGGCGCACGATCCCGGTCGAGGTGAAGGACCTGCTGCCCGAGGTGGCGACCCTGGGCGGCCCGGACGCGCCACCGCTCGACATGCTGCGCACGACGTACTCGATGATGGCCGTCGACCTCGACTACCGACCGTGGCTCGACGGCAGCCGCGCCGAGCTGCGCGCCCAGGCGCTCCAGACGTGCGCCGTCGTGCCCACGCTGCTCACCGCGCTCTACCGGCTCAAGCACGGGTTCGAGCCGATCGACCCGCACCCCGACCTGCCGTACGCCGCCAACTACCTCTACATGATGCAGGGCGAGATCCCGAAGCCCGAGTACGCCCGGGCGGTCGAGCAGTACCTGATCTCCACGATCGACCACGGCTTCAACGCGTCGACGTTCACGGCGCGCGTGATCACGTCGACCGGGGCCGACCTCGGCTCGGCGGTGGTCGGCGCGATCGGCGCGTTGTCGGGGCCGCTGCACGGCGGCGCGCCGAGCCGGGCGCTGGCCATGCTCGACGCCATCGGCACCGAGGACAAGGCCGAACCGTGGCTGCGGGACGCCGTCGAGCGCGGCGATCGGCTGATGGGCTTCGGGCATCGCGTCTACAAGACCGACGACCCCAGGTCGACGATGCTGCGCGGGATCGCGGAGCGGCTCGGCGGCCCCAAGGTCGATCTCGCCAAGGCGATCGAGCGGAAGGCGATCGAGGTCCTGGCCGAGATGAAGCCGGGCCGCCAGCTGTACACGAACGTCGAGTTCTACGCCGGGGTCGTGATGGACACGTGCGGCGTGCCGCGCGAGATGTTCACGCCGACGTTCGCGTCGAGCCGGGTGATCGGTTGGACCAGCCACGTGCTCGAGCAGTCCGCCGACAACCGCCTCATCCGACCCAGCGCGCACTACGCGGGCCCGCCGCCTCCAGAGCCCGTGCCCGATCCGGCGTAGCGCCATGGCCGGCGGCGTCGAACCCGTTCCCGAGGGTGTCCCGACGGTGGTGACCAGGCTCGTGTTCGACGACGCGACTGCGGCGATCGCCTTTTACCAGGAAGCGTTCGGTGCGACCGTCCGCGAGGAGCCGTACAAGGCGCCGGACGGGAAGGTTGTGCACTCGGAGGTCCGGATCGGCGACTCGGTCGTGTACATGACCGACGAAAGTGATGACAGCAACGGCGTCGCTCCCAACTCCGTCGGCGGGCTTGTGACCGCGGTGATGGCGCTGAATGTCCCGGACGTCGACGCGCTCTGGGAGCGAGCGGTGGCTGCCGGCTGCGAGGTCGTCTACCCGCTGGCCGACCAGTTCTACGGCGATCGCGCCGGACGACTCCGCGACCCGTTCGGTCACCAGTGGATGCTGAGCACGCACATCGAGGACGTCGATCGCGACGAGGTGGGCCGCCGGATGCAGGCCTGGTCCGAGCAGCAGGGCTGACGGCTCGCGCCCGATCCCCGAGAACGTTCATCGCTTCGGGGCCTGACGCATCTACAAGTCTGGGCGGACCGCGTGGTCGATCTGCATCAGCTCGACGGGCGCGCCGTTGACTTCGACGAACGCGACGGTCACGCCGAGACTCGGGCGGTTCGGCTCGATGATGACGCGCTGGCCTTGGAGAGCGGCCGAGAGGTCGTCGACCTCGAACGCGACGTGCGGGACGGTCTTGACGAGGTCCGGGTACGGCGCGTCGTCCCAGTAGCGCTGCCACTGGATCCCGAACGGGTTGTTCTGGTGATCGCTGACGGTCATCTGCAGGTTCGGGAGCTCGATCTCGCCGTCGAACTCACCGTGTCGTCGGGATGCCGATGTGGTCGAACTTCATCGGCGGCGACCTTAATGACGGTTACCGTCGAGCTGCCATGAGATTGCTCGTCGACACGACACCGTTGCGGGTGTCACGCGACTTCCGTCGGTTGTGGATCGGCCAAGCGGTCTCGGTATTCGGGACGACGGTCACGACCGCGGCCCTTCCCTTCCAGGTGTTCGAGCAGACCGGCTCGTCGCTGGCCGTCGGGCTCCTCGGCGCGGCGGAGTTGGGGCCGCTGCTCGTGTGCGCGGTGGTGGGCGGCAGCTTCGCCGACCGTGTCGACAAGCGCCGCCTGCTCCTGGGCGTGACCGCGATCTCCCTGCTGTGCTCGGCGACGCTGGCCGTCAACGCGGGCCTGGATCATCCGCAGCTGTGGCTGTTGTACGTCGTCGGAGCGGTCGCAAGCGGCGTCACGGCCATCAGCTTCGCGACCATGCGCTCGCTCCTGCCGCTCCTGCTCGAGCAGGACTTGCGACCGGCAGGGTTTGCGCTGCAATCCATCTACACGACATTGGGCTGGATGGCCGGGCCCGCCGTCGCCGGCGTGCTCATCGCCAGCTTCGGCCTCACGAGCGCCTACGCGACCGACGTCGCCACCTTCGTCGTCGCGCTCGTCGCGTTCGTGGGCATCGCGCCGTCGCCGCCGATCTCGACCGCCGTCGGAACGGCGCGGGAATCGTTGGTCACGGGCCTGCGCTTCCTCGGGGGCCATCGCGTGATCTTGAGTGTGTTCGCCATCGACCTGGTCGCGATGGTGTTCGGGATGCCGAGGGCGTTGTTCCCCGCTCTCGCCGACCGGCTCGGGGGCGGGCCCGTCCTGTACGGGCTGTTGCTGTCGTCCGTCGCCGCGGGAGGGTTCATCGCCTCACTGGGAAGCGGGTGGACGACGCGCGTGTACCGCCAAGGCCGCGCGTTGCTGATCGCCGTCGCCGTGTGGGGCGTCTGCATCGCCGCGGCGGGGCTGACCCGCGAGCCCGCGATCGTCCTGACGCTCTTCGTCTGCGCCGGGGGCGCCGACATGGTCTCGGCCGTCTTCCGCTCCACGATCGCCGCCAACCTGACCCCGGACGACATGCGCGGCCGGGTCAGCGGCGTCGAGTTCGCCGTCTACGCCGGCGGACCCGTCCTCGGCGACGTCGAGTCCGGCGTCGTCGGCGGCCTCGCCGGCGTGCCGTTCGCCATCGTCTCCGGCGGCATCGCGTGCGTGATCGCCGCCGGCATCTTTGCCAACCGGGTGCGCGGCCTCGCCACGTACCGGACGAAACGGCATGGCGACGCCGACATCTCGACCGCCGCCCCGTCGTGAGCTCTGCCGCGCGCTCGCGATTCCTCGGGAGCGATCAGGACGACCGGAGCGCAGGCAACAGCTCCGATCGCCGCCCACGAGATGAACTCCTCTTGCGAGTCCGCGCCCACCTGGACCAGCGCGATGTGGGTGTACCCAGCCGCTTCGAACTCGCGGATACCGGCGATGTGCCGCTGCACGTCGGGGCCGCACGGCATCTGCGCGGTGACGTCTTCGTCGCGCACCGTCCTCGACGCCACGTCGAATGACGCCGGAAGCGGGAGCTCGGCGTTCACCCGCCAACCGGCCGTGAACCAGCGGAACTGATCCCTCGCACGTTTCAGCGCCGCCTGCTCGTCGAGGTCGTAGGCCACGGCGATCTGCCCGACGCGCGGTTTCCCGGATCCTCCCGCGTCGTCGAACATCTGACCGAGCTCGGGTCGAGGCTCGACTGCGACCATCACGTCGGCGTGGTGCCCCGCCAGGCGACAGCTCTCCGGCCCCGACACTGCGATTCCGATCGGCGGGGCGGTTTCCGGAAGAT
Organism: uncultured Actinomycetes bacterium; assembly: GCA_963747195.1. Lineage (GTDB taxonomy): Bacteria > Actinomycetota > Acidimicrobiia > IMCC26256 > JACDBD01 > JALZAA01. The sequence continues at coordinate 293,035 of CAVVDV010000002.1, read as the reverse complement.
CCCAGACCTTCGCCGACTCGACGTCGAAGTGCTTGCCGCGATACGTGACCGGTCCCCCGGCCCACAACGCCCGGATGATCTCCACCGCCTCCTCGAGCATCTCGTGGCGCACCGGCGCGAGCGGCCATTGGCCCCCGACGATGTGCTCGTTGAGGTTTTCACCTGCGCCCAGTCCCAGGGTGAAGCGGCCGTCGGACAGCAACTGCATCGTCGCCGCCTTCTGCGCGACCACGGCAGGGTGATACCGCCGGATCGGGCAGGTGACGTACGTCATCAGCGGAATGTGATCGGTTGCCTGCGCCGCGGCGCCGAGCACGCTCCACGCGTACGGCGAATGGCCCTGGGATTCCAGCCACGGGAAGTAGTGGTCACTGATGACGGCGAAGTCGAAGCCCGCGTCCTCGGCGAGGGCGACGTCTCGCACCAGCTGCTTCGGCCCGGCCTGCTCGCACATCATCGTGTATCCGAGCAGTGCCATCACGTACCTCCCGGATCCTCGAGGGCGCGCGTGACGACCGTGAGGTCCTGGTCGCCAAGGCCCTGGTCGACGGCGCGCTCCCACTCCCGGGCGAGGGATGCCAGCGACTCGAACCGACCGGCGTCGACGGACTCGAGCGCGAGGTGCACGTCCTTGAGCGCGAGCGCAAGCGAGAACTGCGGCGAGTAGTCGCCTTTCGCGATGCGTTGCAATTTCGCCGACTCCCATGGCGACACGAGCGGTCCGCCGTCGAGCGCGTCGATGACCGTCTCGGTCTCGACGCCGAGCCGGTGCGCGAGCGCGATCGACGCGCCAACACCTTCCGCCGTGAACGCAAGCAAGGTGTTGTTCACGAGCTTCATCCGTGATCCTGCCCCGAGCGGCCCGACCCAAATCGTTCGCTGACCCAGCGCGTCGAACAGCGGAGCGACGCGCGACCGGGCATCGTCGGGCCCGGACGCGAAGATCGTCAGCTGACCTTGCTCGGCGGGCTCCTTACTGCCGGAAACCGGCGCGTCGAGCAGCGTCACGTCCGTCCGCTGCGCCTCGACCAGCTGGATGACGCGCTCGATGCCGGCGACGCCGATCGTGCTCATCTGCGCCCAGATCGAGCCGGGCGCGAGCGCGTCGAGCATGCCTTGTTCGGTGGCCATCGAGAGCACGGCGTCGGCATCGGTGACCATGGTGATGACGATCCCGGCACGCGCGGCTGCATCGGCCGCGGTCTCGGCGACCTCCGCGCCGAGGTCGGCGAGGTCGCGAGTCCGCCCCGGCTCGCGGTTCCAGACGATCGTCGGGATGCCGGCGCGCAGCGCGCTCGTCGCCATCCCGTGGCCCATCGATCCGATGCCGAGCACTGCCACCGTGTCGGGCTGGGCTGCCATGAGCATCCCCCTTTTGCGTCGGGGTGTCCGGCCATCTGACCCCACCGCCGCCGCTCACGCCAGCCGACGTTCCCACGAAACGGGTTGATGCGGCGCGTGCCGTGCGCGACTCGGGTCTCTGATGCAGCAATCTATGAGGGTCGCCAACCGCTATCGCCGAGAGCGCCGAGCTCGAGAGCTACGGTCGCTTTCCATGCCTTCTTTGAACAGGAGGTAGCCGCTCTGGTGATGCCGAAACCTGCTCAGGTCGTGACAAGGGTCGCGGCAATCATCGTCGTCGGTGGTCTCACGCTCGGCGTGTGCCTCGCTGCGCTCATCCCTGGCGCGCGGCAGATCGCGCTCGCACACCACTACACGAGCACCGTGAGGAGCCTCGGCGAGTTGTCCGAACCGACCACCGTCTACGACGCCAGCGGCAATCTGATCGGCAAGCTCGGTGTGCAGGACCGCGATCCGGCGGAGCTCGCCGAAGTACCGCAGATCCTGATCAACGCGGTGATCGCGACCGAGGACAAGACGTTCTGGAAGAACCCCGGCATCGACGTGAGCGGTGTGTCGCGCGCGTTCGTCGAGAACCTGACCGAAGGGAAGATCAGTCAGGGCGGATCGACGATCACGCAGCAGCTCGTCAAGAACCGGATCCTCGGCAATAGACGCGACCTGCAACGCAAGGCGAAGGAGCTCATCCTCGCCTACCGCCTGAACGACAAGTACTCGAAGCGCGAGATCCTCAAGCAGTACCTCAACACGGTGTACTTCGGTCAGGGTTCCTACGGCGTGAAGGCTGCCGCGCGCCGGTTCTTCCTCACGCCGGATCCCTCGGCGCCGTTCGGCGTGCGCGGCAAAGCCTTGAACGAGCTCACCGTCGGCGAGGCGGCGTTGCTCGCGGGGCTGATCCAGAACCCCGAGGGCGACAACCCCTTCGTGCATCCCGACCGCGCGGTGACGCGGCGCGCGGAGGTGCTGAAGGGAATGGTCGCCCAGCACTACATCACCCAGGAACAGGCGAACCAAGCCACCCAGGAGCCCATGCCGACGGTGAAGCCGTCGGCGGAGCTGCGGCCCGACAACGCGTGGGCGGAGAAGGCGCAGGAAGTCCTGCTGAACGACCCGCGGCTCGGGGCAACGCCGCAAGAGCGGCGCGACAAGGTCCTCCAAGGCGGGCTGAAGGTGTACACGACCGAGGACCCGAACATGCAGCAGATGGCCGACGGCGCAGTGGCGAGCGGGCTGCAGTTCGCCAAGCCGGGCTTCGCCGCCGCGCTCGTCGCGATGGACCCGAAGACCGGCTACGTGAAGGCGATGACCGACAGCCGGCCGTTCAGCCAGTCCAAGTTCAACCTCGCCACCGACGGCGCCGGGGGGCAGGTGGGTTCGAGCTTCAAGGTCACGACGCTGGCCACGATCCTGGCGAACGGCTACTCGCGCAACGACCAGATCGACGGCAACGCGCCCTGCAGCGTGCCCGGCTTCCCCGGGTCCACGACCAACGCCGGCGGCGAGGGCGAGGGCGGCATCATGAACGTGGACCAGGCCACGGCCGAGTCCGTGAACTGCGCGTACGTGCGCCTGTCGACCAGCGTCGGCATCGACAAGGTCATCGACATGGCCCAGAAGCTCGGCATGCGACCGAACGTCGCCGGTCGCCAGCCGGTGAACGAGTGGAAGGTGCTCACGTTCACGCTCGGCGTCATCTCGATCACGCCGCTCGAGATGGCGAACATCACGGCGACGATCGCCGGCGACGGCATCCACCACGACCCGGTGTTCGTGTCGAAGGTCGTCGGGCCCGACGGCAAGGTCGTGTTCGACGAGACCGGTCGGCCCGGCACCCGCGTGCTCGACCCGGACGTGGCCCACTGCGAAGTGAGCATCCTGCACGGCCCGATCGACGATCCGGCGGCACCGCGTCGGGCAAGGGGATCCCCGGCAAGGACGCGTTCGGCAAGACGGGGACGAACGACGAGCAGAGGAGCTCCGCCTTCCTCGGCGGGACGCAAGATCTCGTGTCGTTCGTCTGGCACGGCGTGCCCGAGCGGCAGGACATACCCGGTGCCGGCTTCGGTGCCGGGATCCCGAACACGATCTGGCGCAACTTCATGATCCCGGCGACACAGAGCGCACCCGACGACCCGTTCCCCGCCCCCGGAGACGCGTGCGACGTGCCGGGCAAGGTCATCGACCCGGTGCTCGGCCGCACCAACGACATCCCCAAGCCGCCGCCTCCCACCGAGACCGCGCCGAGCGCACCGGCGCCGGAGCCGGCACCGGCACCGCGCCGGCGCCCGATTCGACACCCGCGCCGGGCCCGGCCCAGCCGCCCGCGTCCGCCCCCGCCTCTCCGGCCGCACCCACGGACACAGCCGCGGGCGCGGGCGGAGGAGGCGGCGGCTAGGCCGACGGCGAAGGCAGCGCCGCTACTGGCCGGGGATCTTCGGGATCGTCACGCCGCTGGGAAGGTTCTCGGCGACGCAATTGGTGACGATGTAGTTCGCGTACTTGGTCGACGCCTGGGCGAAGTCCTGCGCCTTGTTCTGGATCGCCTGCGTGTCGTTGTTGGCGATGGACTTGTAGTAGCTCGCAAGCGACTTGAGCGTGGCCTTGATGTCGCCCTTGGCCTGCTTGGCCGCCTTGCTCAGCGCATTGCTGTACTTCTTGGCGTTCGCCCGTCCGCCGGCGCCGGTCGGGTCGGACGAGGGCTGGATGGTGATGCCGGTCAAGAGCTTGCACACCTTGCTCTTGGTCGGTGCCGGTGCTGCCGCTCCTGCGGGTGCGGCTGCGAGCGCGACTCCTGTGACCGAGACCGCGGCGACGCAGAGGACGAGGATCAACTTGCGCATTTTGTGGTGCTCCCTGCTCGAGGACGTCCCGAAGGATGACGTGCGGGGAGCTGTGCAGCCTGAGTATCGGCTACTCATTTCCGCGGATTTGAGGTGCCCGGGGAAGGATTCGAGGTTCTACGAGGGTCGGTCGAGCGATGCTTCAGGCAGGGTGGGCTCGAACAGTTCGATCGGGTTGCCGGATGGGTCCTCGAGGAGGATTTGCTTGCCACCGACGCCCGTGACGATGTCGTTGCGGAAGTGAGCACCGTTCTTTCGGAGTTTCCCGACGAGGGCGTCGAGATCTGAGACTTCGAGCGAGAAACGGTTCCAGCCCCCGGGGCTGGGCAGGGTGCCGTCAGGCATGGCTTGACCTCCTCCTCCCGGGCCGCCTCCGGGTGCGCTGAGTACGAGGCGCAGGTCGCCTCGCGAAAGCATGGCGAAGGTCGGGGCGGGATGCATGTCCTCGTGAAAGCCGAGTTGCCCGCAGTAGAAGGTGAGTGCCTCATCGACATCATCGACGATGTAACGAACGCTGACGGTCGCCACTGGGAACCTCCTCTTCAGCGGCCCAAATGCGCGCGGCCTGACGGACTACTGGTCGGGGTCTGCTCCGACGCCCTCCGGCATCGGAGCCTGGACGCTGACGTGATGTCCGTCGGGGTCGCGAAGGACCTCCTCCATTACATTCCAATGCCGAACCGCGAACGGCTCCTCAACCGACCCCGCATGGGGCGCTACGAACGCTTCGGCGTCGTCCGTCACCACGACCGGATAGATCTCCGGCGGATCCGCGTTCGGGTGCTCGGCCACGAAGATCCATGGCCCACCGGCCGGATGACGTAACTGCCCGGAGTGATGATCGGTTTCGAACTCGAGCTCGAAACCGAGGGCCTGCCAAAAGGCCACTGACTTTCCCCAGTTGTGCGTCTCGATCACGAGCCCACCAATGCCTTCAGTCGCCATGACTCCTCCTGCGTTTCGCGTGGCGGTCGAGGTGCTCGCGGAGGGCCGCGGCGACGATCGCCGACAAGGACTGTTCCGTGTCAACGGCACGGTGCTTCACCTCTCGGATCAGCTCGACCGGGAGATAGACGTTGAACTGCTTGACCTCCTGAGCCATGAGGTCATGCTAGCAATCTAGCGTTCCCGTCGCTCGTCTGCCAGGCGACCTCAGTCGGTGATGTCCGCTCCGGTGAGACCCTCGGCTCGTCTGGCGTCAGAGACGGCCGGCGATGTCGCGCATCTCGTCTTCGCTCCACGCACGCAACGTCGTCGTTCGGAAGTTGCCCAGCCGCACCACCGCCAGGGTGTAGGCGACCATCGATTCCTCGTCTGGCGCGTGGACGACGCTCACCATGTCGTGGCTTCCCTGCGTCCACCAAACGTGCTCGATCTCGCAACCGAAGGTCTCGGCGATCTCGCTGCCGTGATCGAGGCGATCAACGGTCTGTTCGACCGCCTCCACACCCTGCTCGGTCCAGTCCACCAACAAGACGTATCTGGGCATCCCGTTCCTCCCGGCGTTGCTGTCACGCAAAGGCTTCGTGGGTGAGACGTTTTCTTGGGCAAGTATTGGTCCGTGGAACAGATCCGCAAGGCCACCCTCCTCGACAACGACCGCATCGCGGCGACGTACGCGTCCGCATTCGAAGACGATCCGACCTTTTCCTGGTTCTTCCCGAAGGCGAGCACCCGACGGGCGACGTCTCCAAGGGTTCTTCGCTTTCGTGGGTCCACACATGGCGTTGCCGCACGACGAGACGTGGATGACCGATGACGCGCTCGCCGTCGCTACCTGGATTCCGCCTGACAAATGGAAGATGCCGATGATGCAGCAGCTTCGGTTGCTGCCGGGATTCGTGCGCTGGTCGGGCCGCTTCACGCCTCGGATCCTCAACGCGCTCACGAAGATGGACAAGGTGCACCCACACGACCCGCCGTCCTGGTATCTGCTCGGCCTCGGCACAGTCAAGGAACACCAGGGGAAGGGACTGGGCTCAGCGGTGCTCTCGCACATGCTCAGCCGTTGCGATACCGAGGGTCTGCCCGCCTACCTCGAGTCGTCGAATCCTCGCAACGTCCCCTTCTACGCCCGACATGGCTTCGTCGAGCGTGAGCCGATCCGGTTCGGAGACCAGGGTCCGGTGCTCACGCCGATGTGGCGCGACCCTCGCTGACGATCGATCATCGACCTCTTCTCACGGCCGTCGTCGCAGAACACGCAGTTCTTCTTGGCAGTGGCTGGATCGTGAGGACCAGGTGGGTGCCCGGGGAGGGATTCGAACCCCCATGCTCCCGAAGGAGCCGACGGGTTTAAGCCGTCTGCGTATCACCGTTCCGCCACCCGGGCGTGCTTGCCACGCTAGGCCGCTTCGGGCTGATCGACCTCGGGCTCGACCGCCTCGGCGAGAACAGGACGCATCCGGGCGGCGGCCGTCTCGTCGAGCCGGTTGACGGCGATGACGCCGTCGACCATGTCGGCGGTCACCTCGGGGAACGGTCGACCCTTGAGCCGTACCGCGACCACGGCGCCACCGGGATAACGACGGATCGTCCTGAGCGCGCCGCCGACCCGGGGAGGGCACCGGAAGGCCGGGACCACGAGCCCGGCCGCCCGCGCCGCCGCGCCCAGGCGACGAGCCGCCTGGCTGAAAAGGAGAGCGCCCGCTTCCACGCCTGTCAGCATCCCATGCGGGTATGACAGCGAAGCCCTGACCCACGCCGGGGAAGGATGAGACCGTGGTGGCACACGTCGGCACGTCAGGGTGGCAGTACCGGGACTGGCGCGGGCCCTTCTACCCCGCCCGGCTCGCCCAGAGTCGGTGGCTGGAGCACTACGCGGCGGCGTTCGCGACGGTCGAGGTCAACAACACCTTCTACCGCCTGCCGGAACGGTCGACGTTCGAGGAATGGGCCGCCCGCACCCCGGACGACTTCCTCTTCGCGATGAAGGCCAGCCGGTACCTCACCCACATCCGGCGGCTCGGCGAGCCGGCGGAGCCGGTGGCGCGCATGCTCGACCACGCCGGTGGGCTCGGTCGGAAGCTCGGGCCCGTGCTCCTGCAGCTCCCGCCGAACCTCCGGGCCGACCTCGGAAGGCTCGCCGCCACGCTCGCCCGTTTCCCCCGACGACGTGCTCGTCGCCTTCGAGCCGCGCCACGAGTCGTGGTTCACCGACGACGTCTACCGACTGCTCGAGCAGCACAACACGGCGTTGTGCCTCACCGACCGCGCCCGACGGCGGGGGCCGGTGGTGCGGACGGCGGACTGGTACTTCCTGCGCTTCCACGAGGGCCTCGCCCGCCCCCGCCCCTGCTACGGCGACCGCGCGCTCGCGGGCTGGATCGAGCGACTCGCCGAGCGGTGGCCCGCGAGCGCCGACGGGTTCGTCTTCTTCAACAACGACCACCGCGCCTGCGCGGTGCGGGACGCCGCCCGCTTCGCGGTGCTCGCCGGACGCGCCGGCCTCGAACCGACACGGACGCCGAATCCCTCCGACGTGCGCGTGAGCGGTCGCTAGCGTCGCCCGGATGCTCCCGGCCCGCCGCAGCCCGCACGATCGCGAGATCGTCCGGCTCGCGCTGCCCGCGTTCGGCGCGCTGGCGGCCGAGCCGCTCTACATCCTCGTCGACACCGCCATCGTCGGGCACCTGGGCACGAACCCGCTCGCCGGGCTGGCGGTCGCGGGCACGGTGCTGACGGCGACGTTCGCGATCTTCAACTTCCTCGCCTACTCGACGACCGGCGCCGTCGCCCGCCAGATCGGGGCCGGGAACCGGCGCGCCGCCGCCGAGAACGGCGTCGACGGCCTCTGGTTGGCGACCGGCCTCGGCGTCGGCCTCACCGTGCTGGGGTTGGCGTTCGCGCCCGTCATCGTCGACGTGATGGGGGCGTCGGCCCGCGTCCACCCGTTCGCCCAGACGTACCTGCGCATCAGCATCCTCGGCGCGCCGGCCCTGCTGATCACCTTGGCCGGCGCCGGCTATCTCCGCGGTCTTCAGGACACGCGCACCACGCTCGTGATCGCCGTGCTGTCGAACGCCGCGAACCTCCTCATCGAGGTCTTCTTCGTGTACGGCCTCGACCTCGGGATCGCGGGGTCGGCGTGGGGCACGGTCCTCGCCCAGTACGGCGCCGCGCTCGCGTACGTCGCGATCGTCGCTCGCTCGGTGCGGCGGGAGCACGCGTCGGTACGGCCGCAGGCGGCGGGGATCCGGGCGTCGGCCAGTGTCGGAGGCCGGCTCGTGGTCCGTACCGGCTCGTTGCTGGCCGCGTTCCTCGCCGCCACCGCGATCGCGTCGCGCATCGGCGACGACGACGTCGCCGCCCACCAGATCGCGTTCCAGGTGTTCCTGTTCCTCGGCCTCTCGCTCGACGCCCTCGCCATCGCCGGGCAGGCGATGGTCGGTCGCTTCCTCGGCGCGGAGAGCGCCGGCGAGGCGCGTGCCGCCGCACGGCGCATGCTCGAGTGGGGTGTCGCCGTCGGTGTCGTGTTCGGCGTCCTGCTCGCGGTCCTGCGCCCGGCGATCGTCCCGCTGTTCACCCCTGACTCCGACGTGCAGGCGCTCGCCCTCCCGGTGCTCCTGATCGTGGCGGCGATGCAGCCGCTCAACGCGGTGGTGTTCGTCCTCGACGGCATCCTGATCGGCGCCGGCGACGTCACGTACCTGGCCGTGGCGATGCTCGTCGCCACCCTCGGCGTGTTCGCGCCGGCGGCGGCCGCCGTGCTCGTGTTCGGCGGCGGGCTGCTGTGGCTCTGGGGCGCGCTCGTGCTCTGGATGGGCGCCCGGTGCGTCGGCATGGCCGTCCGATACGTCGGGTCCCGGTGGCAGGTCACGGGCGCGGTGCGAGCCGCCTGACACGGGGCGGTTTGCACCATCCGCTTCGACGCGGTTTCCTTCCCGTGATGTCAGACCAGTGGGACCAGCAAGCGCCGACGATCCATCTGCGGGAGTCCGACGACCTCGACGTCGAGGCGCCGCGCGCAGAGCACGGACCTCGTGCCGGTGCCGCAACCCGAAGGCCGAAGACGACTCGGCGCTGCGGCGGGGAGACGTCGACGAGTGGGGCCGGAGCGAGCGCCTGCGCGAGGTCGCCCGCATGGTCTACGACCCGATGTACCGCCACTGGTTCCGCGTCGAGTGGGAAGGCCTGGAGAACATCCCGCGTGAAGGCGGCGCGCTGCTCGTCGCCAACCACGCCGCCGCCATCCCCTCCGACGCGCCGGCGATCATGCACGGCATCGAGACCGAGCTCCAGCGTCCGGTCTACGGGCTCGCCGAGAACCTGTTCCGCGCCGATCCCGATGCTCGGGACGCTCTGGTCGCGCTTCGGCGGCGTCCCCGCGCATCCCGACAACGCCTACCGGCTGCTCCACGACGACAAGCAGCTCGTGCTCGTCTTCCCCGAGGGCACGAAGGGCACGGGCAAGCTGTACCGCGACCGCTACCAGCTGCACCGGTTCGGCCGGGGCGGGTTCGTCGAGATCGCCATGCGGGCCGGCGTCCCGGTCGTGCCGATCGCGGTGGTCGGGGCGGAGGAGTCGATGCCGATCGTGTGGAAGAGCCCCCGGCTGGCGAAGCTGCTGAACGTCCCGTACGTCCCGGTGACCGCCAACATGCTGCTGTTCGGCCCGCGCCGGCCTCTTCCTCTACCTCCCGGCGAAGTTCAAGCTGCGGGTCCTGCCCCCGGTCGCATTTCGACGTCCCGCCCGACCAGGAGCGCTACTCCCGCAGCCGGGTCATGGACGAGGCCGAGCACATCCGCGAGCGGATCCAGGACGCGCTGTTCGACATGCTGCGGGCGCGCCGCAGCGTCTGGTCGGGCTGACGCCGTGCGGGTGCTCGTCACCGGGCTTGGGCACGTTCTGGGGCAGCCGCCTGGCCCAGGCGCTCGAGGCCCGCCCCGACGTCGAGGTCGTCGTCGGCCTCGACACGACCGAACCGGTGTTGCCGCTCGAGCGCACCGAGTTCGTGCGGACCGACTCGTCGCACTCGATCCTGCAGCGCATCGTGCAGGCCACGCAGGTCGACACGATCCTGCACACCTACCTCGTCGTCGACTCGACGAAGCTCAGCGGCCGGGCGATGCACGAGATCAACGTGATCGGGACCATGAACCTGCTGGCGGCGGCGGGCGCCGCCGACAGCCCGGTGCGCAAGATCGTGGTGAAGAGCTCCACGCTCGTGTACGGGTCGAACTACCAGGACCCGTACTTCTTCCGGGAGGAGACGCCGCGCACGCGCGGGCCCCAGACCGGGATCGAGCGGACGCTGCTCGAGTGCGAGTCGTTCGTGCGCGACTTCGCCGAGGACAACCCGCACGTGCTCGTGACCGTGCTCCGGTTCTCGAACGTGCTCGGCGACCACATCGCCACGCCGTTCGCACAGGCGCTGCGGATGCCGGCCGCGCCGGAGCTGCTCGGGTTCGATCCCCGCCTCCAGTTCACGCACGAGGACGACGTCGTCAACGCGCTCATGTACACGACGACCCACGACGTGGCGGGGATCTACAACGTCGCCGGCGACGGGCTGGTCACCTGGAGCGAGGTGTGCCGCATCATGGGCCGGCCGCGCGTCCCGCTCCCGCCGGTGCTCGCCGACCTCGCGGTCGAGCCGTTGCGGGCGCTGCGCCTGCTCGACCTGCCGCCCGAGATGCTGGCGCTGCTCCGCTACGGGCGCGGCGTCGACAACTCGCGGTTCAAGCGGACGGGGTTCCGCTACAAGTACACGACCGCCGGCGCGGTCGACGCCTTCGCCCGCAGCCTCCGCCTCCAGCGGGCGATCGGCTCGGACGGCCCGGAGTACCGGTACGAGCGCGACGTGGAGACGTTCTTCCGGCACTCGCCGGCGGTCGTGCGAAGCCGCAGGTAGCCCGTTGCCACTCCATCTCGAGCGGCGGGACCGCGTCGCCGTGCTCACGCTCGACGACCCGGACCGCCGCAACGCGCTCACGGCGGACCTCGTTCAGGAGATCGTGACGGCCGTCGACCGGCTCGAGGACGACGACGAGATCGGCGCCCTCGTCGTGACGGGCGCGCCGCCGGCGTTCTGCTCGGGCGCCGACGTCGGTGCGCTCGGTGCGATGAGCGGGAGTAGCGAGGATCGCGGTGCGCTTCCGTCCGTCTACGAGGGCTTCCTCCGCTTCTATCGCTGCACGCTGCCGACGGTCGCGGCCGTGAACGGACCCGCCGTCGGCGCGGGGCTGAACCTGGCGCTGGCCTGCGACATCCGCGTCGCGAGCCCCGCGGCGCGCTTCGACTGCCGTTTCGCCCGGATCGGTCTGCATCCCGGCGGCGGGCACACCCGGCTGCTCACCGAGGCGGTCGGCCCGCAAGCGGCGGCGGCGATGGTGCTCGCCGGCGAATCGCCCGACGGCGAGCGCGCCGCTGCGATCGGGCTCGCGTGGACTTGTGTCGACGAGGCCGACCTGCTCGACGAGGCGACGCGCCTCGCCGGCCGCGCCGCCGACCTGCCTCGAGAGCTCGCCCGCCGGGTCAAGGCGTCGCTGCGCGAGACCCCGCGACTGGCGTCGCTGGACGACGCCGTCGCGCTCGAGCTGGAGCGCCAGCGGTGGAGCCTCGAGCAGGGCTTCTTCGCCGAGCAGCGGGCCAAGGCGGAAGCGCGCCGCGCCCGGTCATGAGCAGCGCGGCCCGCGGCGCCGCCGCGCCCGCCGGCCAGGTCTACGAGGAGTCCGCCCGCCAGCTCGCCCGTTGGCGCGACCGCTACCGCGGCCGACCCGACCGCGAGCGGCGCCGCCTCTGGCTGCTGGCGCTGGAACGCGAGCAGGTCGTGAGCATCGCCTACCGGGAGAGCGCCATCGCCGACCGGATCGCGCGCATGCCACTGGCCGAAGAGGTACGCGACCTGATCCGTCACGCCATGGTCTGGGTGTGGAAGGACGAGGAGATGCACACCGCGTACATCCGCGGCGTGGTCCTCCACCGCGGCGATCCGGTTCTCCAGGCGGTTGCGTACGGCGAGCAGGTCCTCGGCGCGGTATCGGGATGGGCGGCGGCGGTGGAGCAACACTCCCAGTTCCGCGACGCGCCGGTGTCGGTCGCGCTGGCGTCGGTGCTCGCGCTCGGCGGGCGGGTCACGGGCAAGCTCACGAAGGCGCTGCGCACGCGCGCTCGAGTACGGCCCGTTCCGCCAGTTCTGCGCTTTCAACGTCGAGCTCGAGCGCAGCGCCGAGCTGTGCTGGGCGCGGCTCGTCGACCTGGCCGAGGGTGACGCACAACGCGAGGAGTTCACGCAGGTCCGAGACGACGAGGCCCGGCACGGACAGATCTTCACGATCTTCCAGGACACGTTGGGCGAGGACGACCGGCTGCGGCCGGGCGTGACTCCGGCCGACCTCGTCGAGCAGGTCCGCGAGGTCGGCGAGTGGTTCCTCCCCCAGCGTGACCGGGCGCCCGGCGCCACCCGGCGCGTGTTCGGGACGGGAAGCCCGGTGTGGTGCCGGCAGGGGCGGTCGGCCGGCGACAAGCGCGCCGTCCTCCGGGAGATCCTCACCGAGGCCGGCCTGCCCGCGCTGATCGCCGAGCGCCGCGACGCGAACGATGGGCGCGACCTCCGGGTCGCGATCAAGACCGCGTTCATGCTCGGCTACAACTGGCGCGACCGGTCCAACGTCATCGACGTCCAGCTCGTGTACGAGCTCGCGAGCTTCCTGCGCGAGCACGGCTGCTGACGACGTGGCGGTCCTCGAGGCGCCGACCGTCTACGACCACTTCTACGGCCACCGGTCGGTCGAGGAGGTGGCGCGGTACTTCGGGCTCGAGTCGCCGAGCTACCGGATCGTCGACACGTCGAAGGAGCAGGTGCCGTTCGAGTACGCACGCGGCATGGCGCAGTCGACGATCAGCCGCACATGGAGCACTGCGGATCTGCGGATCGTGTTCTCCAAGTTGCGCACGAACCCGTCCGAGCTCGCCCACCTCTCGCTGTCGTCGCTCGAGGGACTGGGCGAACGGCAGGATCAGATCCTGTTCCCGGACCGGCAGGTCCACTACCGGGCGGCGATGATGATGGTGGTCGACGCCTTCGAGCCCGACTTCGCGCTCGTCGACGCGTACGAGCAGGCGGCGGACGGGCCGTTCGGCGTGATGGGCTGCCGCACACCGGCGGCGCCCCTGCGGATGTACGCAGGACGGGACGCGCTCGCCGTCGACAGCGTGGTGCTGCGCGACACCGGTCTGCCCGACCCGTTTCTGTCGCCGATGCTGCGCAGCGCCCTCCACTGGTTCGGCGCTCCCGCCGAGCCGGAGGTCGTGCACGGCGACGTCGGGCCGATCCCCGGCTTCCGCAACCCGTACCACAACGGCGTCTCCACGATGCTGTCGATGGCCGCGTACCCGGTCTACGTGTACGGCAGCGGCGGCGGCGCCCTGTTCGTGCCCGAGATGGACGAGTCCGCGTTCCCGCCCCTCGAGGAGGTGTCGGCGCCGGTGCGCATGGTGCGCCGCGCCGCCCAACTCGCCTTCGGCCTCCGCCCGCCGGCGTAACAGCTATCGCTCATTCAGGGCGTGGTGACTGCGCGTCGCGCTGGGGGGGCTTGAACAACGACACGAGGCGGGCAATCAGGGTCACGAGGAAGATCTGACCGAGCACGGCTTCGAGCACCGACAGGCTCCGACCGAAATCCCCTCGGGACACGAAATCGCCGAATCCGAGCGTCGTGAGGCACGCATAGCTGAAGTAGAAGTAGTCGAACTGATCGACGGGGCCGTGGTTGGCGAAGAACGGCGGATCGATCCGGCCGATGAGCGCGTACACGAACCCGAACACCACGCCGATGAGCATGTAGGCGCAGACCGCGCCGAGGATCGTCGAGAGCTGCACCTCGGGATGGCGCAGGATCCGGTTGACGATGACGACCGGCGTGATCAGGATCAGCAGCCCGTAGATCAGATAGATCGAGCCGGCGAACACCTCGCTGTCGAAGAACGCTTCGGCGAGGACGATCACGTACGAGACCGCGACGGCGATCACGGCCGCCCGCATGAGCTGGGGCCTGGCACGCGATGCGTAGAGCGCGAGCAGCAACATCGCCCCACCGCCGGCGCGACGACGAGGCGGGTCCATCGGGCCGGCTCGACCTGCGACAGCAGCACGAACGTCAGGACGATGATCCCGAGCAGAAGGCCGTAGGCGTCCTCGGTGGAGAAGCCGCGGACGCGACGACCCGGCACCGTCTCGCTCAGGTGAGGAACCGCCTCGTGATCTCGTCGCGGCGAACGTCCCACTCCTCGGACGTGATCGCGTAGCGGACGTGGTCCTCCCACACGCCTCGGATCTGGAGGAACCGCTCCGCTACCCCTTCGTCGCGAAGGCCGAGCTTGTGCGCGACGCGGCGACTGGCGGCGTTTCGCGGGACGATTGCCGCCTCGATGCGGTGCAGATGCAACTCCTCGAACCCGTACCGCAGGATGACGGCGACGCCCTCGGGGATCAGGTTCTGTCCCGCGTGCAGGGCGTCGATCCAGTAGCCGACGAACGCGGACTGGAACGGCCCCCGCTGGACGCTCCCGAGGCTCACCTCCCCGATGAGCGAGCCGCCCTGGAGGAACAAGCCGAACCCGTACGCGGTGTCGAAGTGACGCTGTCGCTCCCAGGCGCCGCAGCGGGCACGGAACGCCTCGGGGTCGGTGACGGGATCGGGGCTCCCGGGGTCGGCGAGCGGCTCCCAGGGCTCGAGCCAGTCCCGGCTTCGTGTGCGCACGTCGTGCCAGTCCTCGAAGTCGCTGCTTCGCAGCGGGCGGAGCTCGACCCGGGGTCCGCTGAGGACCGTGGACCTGACGTTGCGAACGCTCGTCATGTCGTGGTCGTCATCGTCGCCATGTCGCGTGAACGGTAGCGTGAACGCCGTGCCCGAGGCCCCGGCGAGCGCCGACGACCGCCTCGTGTGGATCGATCTCGAGATGACCGGCCTCGACGTCGAGCGGCACCGGATCGTCGAGCTGGCTGTGATCGTCACCGACGCCCGGCTCGAGGTGCTCGCCGACGGGCTCGACCTCGTCGTGCACCAGCCGCCGGAGATCCTGGCGGAGATGGACGACTTCGTGCGCAAGATGCACACGAAGTCCGGCCTGCTGGGCGAGATCGAGCGGTCGCCGCTGAGCCTCGAAGCCGCCGGCAAGCAGGCCGTCGAATACATCACCCGGTTCGTGCCCGAGCCCGGCACCGCGCCCATGTGCGGCAACTCCATCGGCGTCGACCGTCGCTTCCTCGACAAGTACCTCCCCGAGCTCGACCGGTACCTGCACTACCGCAGCATCGACGTGTCGTCGATCAAAGAGCTCTGCCGGCGCTGGTACCCGGCCGTGTACAAGAAGCGCCCGAGCAAGGCGGAAGCGCACCGGGCACTCGACGACATCCGCGAGTCGATCGCCGAGCTCCGCTACTACCGCGACACGATCATGCGCCCGCCCGGCGAGACCACGCCGCCGCCGACCCCGGCCGCAGACGCGCCGGCGAAGGACGAGCACGGATCAAGCCAGTAGCTCTCGCAGCGCGCCGAGGAGCGCGGTGACCGAACGGTCACGCGCCGAGTTGCCCATGAGCCCGATGCGCCAGGCCATGCCCGCGAACTCGCCCAGCCCACCGCCGACTTCGATGCCGTAGGTCTCGAGCAGGCTCTTGCGCAGCGCGGCGTCGTCGGCGCCTTCGGGCAGCCATGCGGTCGTGAGCTCGGGGAGCTGGTGGCCCTTCTCGGCCGCGAGCCGGAAGCCGAGCTCGGGCAGCTCCTCGTGGAGCCGGGCGCCGACCCGCCGGTGCCGCTCCCACACCGCGTCGAGACCCTCGTCGAGCACGGCGCCGAGCCCCGCGTGCAGTGAGTAGATCATCACGATCGGCGCCGTGTGGTGGTACCGCCGCGTCGAGCCGCCTACGTACGCGCCGATCAGCCCGAGGTCGAGGTACCACGACTGGGGCGGGTGCAACCGGTTGCGTAACCGATCGACCGCCCGCTCCCCGAACGTGAGCGGTGCGAGGCCGGGCGGGACGCCGAGGCACTTCTGCGTCCCGGCGTAGCAAGCGTCGACGCGCCATCCGTCGACCTCGACCGGGATGCCGGCGAGCGACGTGACCGTGTCGACGACGAGCAGCGTGTCGGTGTCTGCGATCGCGGCAAGCGGCGCGATGTCGTTCTCGACGCCGGTCGACGTCTCGGCGTGCACGACGGCGAGAAGCACGCGCGTGCGGGTGCTCGCGCTGCGCGTCGATCAACCGCTGCGGGTCGAGCGCGCGGCCCCACGACTCCTCGACCCGGACGACGTCGGCGCCGCAGCGGCGGGCGACGTCCGCCATGCGCTCGCCGAACACCCCGTTCACGCCGACGATGGCGGTGTCGCCCGGCTCGAGCAGGTTGACGAAGCACGCCTCCATGCCCGCCGATCCCGTCCCGCTGATCGGCAGCGTGAGCGCGTTCTTCGTCCGGAACACGGTGCGCAGGCGTTCCATGGTCTCGTCGAGCAGCGCGAGGAACTCGGGATCGAGGTGCCCGAGGACCGGCCGGGTCAGCGCGGCGACGGCCTCGGGGTACGGATTCGACGGCCCCGGGCCGAGCAGGAGACGTTCACTCTGCGGCACGCCGGGAACGCTAACGCTCCCGCAGCCTCCTACGCCGCCGGTGCGGCGACGAGCGGCGACCAGTCGACGAGGAGCGCGCCGACCTCGGGGCGCACGTCGTCACCGGCGATGAGCCCGCGGGCGACTTCGGCGGCGGCGCGGGCGACGTGGGTGACTTCCTCGTCGGGGAGCCGAATGCCCTGGGCGGCAGCGATCTGCAGGACGGTGTGCGTGATGGACGAAGCCGCCCGCGCCGCGAGCCGCGTGCGGTGCGTGCGGCGGAGGACACGGTCGATCGTCAGTGTCACGCGCCAGGCTTCGACCTCGTCGGCGGCCGAGTCCGAGTGGTTACTGGTCAACGTCGCCGCGATGCGGTGCACGTCGTCGGCGGTGAGACCTTCGAGCGCCCGGCTGAACTCGGCGACATCCATTACACGTATCTTCGGCGCGTTGACACGCGAAGTGAGGGATTTCGCGGCGGATTTAGCGCGCGCTGATGCTACGGACGAGCCCGTCCAGAATGTCCGCTTCGGACACGAGCATCTCGTTGAAGCCGAACGTCCGCATGATCGTCACGAGGATGAGCGCGCCGCCCACGATGATGTCGACGCGGCCGGGCTCGAGGCCCGGGTTGTGACGCCGCACCTCGACCGGTTCGGTGGCCAGCGTGCGGAACACGTCCTCCGCGGCGGTCCGATCGATTCGGAAGTGGTGGATCTTGGTGCTGTCGTACTCGGTGAGCCCGAGCTCGATCGCGGCGACCGTCGTGATCGTGCCGGCCAGGCCGACGAGCGTCGCCGCCTCGCGCACACCCGGGACCTCCCGCTCGACGTCAGAGAGGTGGGCCCGCACCACCGACACCGCCTCCGACAGCTCCTCGGGCTCCGGGGGGTCGGAGCGCAGGTGCTGCTCGGTGATGCGCACGCTGCCGATGTCGATGGAGATGAGTCCCTCGGGCTCGTGCGTGCCGACCACGAACTCCGTCGACCCGCCCCCGATGTCGACGGTGAGGTAGGGCGAAGGCTCGTCGAGCCCGGCGGTCGCGCCCAGGAAGGACAGTCGCGCTTCCTCGGTGCCGGGCAGCAGCTCGGGCTCGAAGCGCAGGACCTCGGCGGCGGGCCCGAAGAACTCGTCGCGATTGTCGGCGTCGCGGGCCGCGCTCGTCGCGGTGGCGCGCGCCCGCTCGACACCGAGCTCGTCGAGGGCGCCGCGGAACTCACGCAGGGCGTCCATCGTGCGGGAGATCGCCTCCGGGTTCAGCCGGTGTGACTCGTCGACCCCCTGTCCGAGGCGGGTAATCCGAACGCGCCGATCGAGCGGCTCGAGCTCGGCCGCCTCGCCGGCGCCGTCGACGTCGGCCACGAGCAGACGGACCGAGTTCGTGCCGATGTCGATCGCGCCGAGACGGCTCGTCACGACCGCGCGTCCGCGGCGTCGGTCAGGCGCTCCTCGACCCAGCGGCCGACGGGGTCGTCGCCGCCGGCCAGGAAGTAGGCGTAGTGCGCGTGCAGGCACTTCACGCCTGCTCGGGTCCCGCCCACGCCGCCGTGCGGCCGAGGCCCCCCATGCTCCGACGGCAGCGCGGCGTCTCGCTCGGCGGCATACGTCGCGTGGACGGCGGCGAGCTCCTCGGCGTCCACGGCGGCCTCGGCGGCGCGCACTCCGCCGTCGCCTTCGACGCGCGATACCGCGAGCACCAGGTCGGGGTCGACGAGCCAGTACCGGGTCGGCATCGGGGTGCCGTCGTCGAGCAGAGGTGCGTTGCGGATCACCGCCGGCCGACCGGCGGGGGTGCGCACCACGACCTCGAACTCCGCCTGCGGCGGCCGGCCGAGCAGAGCGGTGAGCTCGGCGACGTCCTCGGCGGTGGCACGCACAGGTCCATTATCGCCGTCGCAAGCTGCGGCTCTGCCACGGCGGTCGGCCGAGCCGCCGCCGTCGCGCAAAGTGTACGGAGACGCCCGTTCGTACACTTGGCCCGTGACGGGGACGGGACCGCCGCAAGGATTCCTGACCGGCGACGAATGGCGCACGCTCGAGACCGCCGGCCGCCCGCGGCGCTATCGAGCGCGCCAGCGCCTGTTCCGAGAGGGCGAGCCGGGCGACCACGTCATCGCCGTGCTCGGCGGGCAGGTCAAGGTTTCGGTGCAGACGCGATCGGGCCGCGAGATCCTCCTGGCGATCAAGGAGCCCGGCGATCTCGTCGGGGAGCTGTCCGCGATCGACGGCCGGCCCCGCTCGGCGACCGCCATCGCGCTCGAACCGGTCGACGCGCTCGTGGTGACGGCGCCCGCCTTCGTCGAGTTCATCGAGGGCCACCCCCGGATCGCGGTACGGCTCCTCCGCACGCTCGCGGCTCAGATTCGTGACGCCGACCGCCGGTCCGTCGACCGGGACACCGGCGATATCACCTGCCGGGTGGCACGTCGCCTCGTCGACCTCGCCGAGCGGTTGGGTGAGCACCGCGGCTCGGGCGTCGAGGTCACGCTCGTGCTCGGCCAGGACGACCTGGCGGCCTGGGTCGGGGCCACGCGCGAGGCGACGAGCCGGGCGCTGGGCCGGCTCCGGGCCGAGGGCTGGCTCACCACGGCCCGGCAGCGCATCGTGCTCACCGACCTCCCCGCGCTCCGCCGCCGCGCTTCCGAGCCCGCGTAGACAGCGACCGCGGGGCGTCGCGTAGACGGCGGCTTTGCCGACCGTCGGAGCACGAGCCGGAGCTTGCGACGGCGACAAGCGGCGACTCGTGACGGACGTCACCGCTCCTGTGTGATCACGGTCATGGGCGGCGCGCCCCGGATGGCTCAGGCTGCTCGCAGTAGTGAGTCCATCTGGGAGGGGACGCGATGCGGAACGTGGACGACCCGAAGATCCGGCGGCTGGGTGAGGTGGCGCTGTTCCGGCACTGCACGCCCAAGGAGCTGACACGCCTGGCGGGCATCACCGACCAGGCGGTCCTCGAGACCGGGCAGGTGCTGTGCCGGCAGGGCGAGGTGGCCACCGCCGCCTTCGTCATCGACGACGGCGACGCGCACGTCAAGGTGGGCGAGCAGGTCATCGGCGGAGTCGGCGCCGGCGAGATCGTCGGCGAGATGGGGTTGCTCGACTACCGGCCCCGATCGGCGACGGTCGTCGCCAGCTCGCCGATGAAGGTGTACGTGATCGACTCCCGCCGCTTCGAGAGCGTTCTCGAGGAGACGCCGACGCTCGCTCGCAACCTGCTGCGCGAGCTCACCGGGCGAATCCGAGGTCTCGACCAAGCCCGCGCCGACGAAGCCGCCGCCTAATCCGCCTGGGTCAGCGCTTCGGAGCAGGGCTCGTCGTCGCCGGTGCCGATGTTGTCGGTGCCGGCGACGACGTGGTCGACGGCGGGACGACGACGAACGGGTGCTCGCCGGGGTAGACGAACCCGTACTGCTCACGTGCGATGCGCTCGACCTCGGCGTTGTTCTGGAGCCGACGTGACTCCTCCGCGAGCTTGCGGCTCTGCTCGTGGAGCAGCTCGAGGGTCTTCTTCTGGTTCTCGGTCTGGTGCCGCTGCGCAAGCAACGTCCGGGCCGGGAACACGAACACGAACAGCAGCGCGACGACCGCCATGGCGCCGATGAGCACGCGTACCAGCACGCGGCGCCGGTGCCGCAGATCGGTGGCCGCAGGGTTGCGCGTGGGCGGGCGTCGAGGCTGACGCTTCCCGGCCTTCGCCGAGTGCTGTCGGTCAGGCACGCCGGGATCCCCGACTCAGGGCATCGCCGCCGAGGTAGCGGGCGGCGCCGTCGAGCTCGTCCTCGATGCGGAGCAGCTGGTTGTACTTGGCGACCCGATCACTGCGGGCGGGCGCGCCGCCCTTGAACTGCCCGCAGTTGGTCGCCACCGCGAGGTCGGCGATCGTCGTGTCCTCGGTCTCGCCACTGCGATGCGACATCACCGACGCGTAGCCGTGGCGCGACGCCAACAGCATGGTGTCGAGCGTCTCCGACAACGTCCCGATCTGGTTGACCTTGATCAGGATCGAGTTCGCCGCTCCCGCGTCGATCCCGCGTTGCAGCCGTGCCGCGTTCGTGACGAACACGTCGTCGCCGACCAGCTGCACCCGGTCGCCGATGCGCTGCGTGAGGAGGACCCATCCTTCCCAGTCGTCCTCGGCCATGCCGTCCTCGATCGACACGATCGGGTACCGGTCGACGAGCGCAGCCAGCCAGTCGACCCACTCCGCCGGCGTGTACGACGCGCCCTCGCGCGTCAGCGCGTACCGGCCGTCCGTGAAGAACTCGGTTGCCGCGGGGTCGAGCGCGATCGCCATTTCTTCGCCCGGCCGGTACCCGGCCGTTTCGATCGCGCTGACGAGCAGCGTCACCGCCTCCTCGCTCGACGGGAGGTTCGGCGCGAAGCCGCCTTCGTCCCCGAGCGCGGTTGAGAGGCCGCGGTCGTGCAGCAGGTCCTTCAAGGCGTGGTACGTCTCGGCGCCCCAGCGCAGCGCCTCGGTGAAGCTCGCGGCGCCGACCGGCGCGAGCATGAACTCCTGGAGGTCGACGTTGCTGTCGGCGTGCGCGCCGCCGTTGAGGACGTTCATGAGCGGCAACGGCAGCACGTGCGCGCCGGCGCCGCCGACGTAGCGGTACAGGGGCAGTTCGGTCTCGTCGGCACCCGCCTTCGCCGTCGCCAGCGAGACGCCGAGCATGGCGTTGGCGCCGAGGCGGGACTTGGTGTCGGTGCCGTCGAGGGTGACGAGCGCGTCGTCGACGAGGCGCTGGTCGAGCCCGTCGAGCCCGAGCACGGTGTCGGCGATCTCGCCGTTGACGTGCTCGACCGCCCGGAGGACGCCCTTGCCGCCGTAGCGTTCCCCGCCGTCGCGCAGCTCGAGCGCCTCGTGCGCGCCGGTGCTCGCGCCGCTGGGGACCGCCGCCCGGCCGCGCGCGCCGGAGATCAGCTCGACTTCGGCTTCGACGGTCGGGTTGCCGCGCGAGTCGAGGACCTCCCGGGCGACGACCTCGACGATGGCGCTCATCGGTCCTCCGGCGCAGGTGGGGCCCCTCCGCCCCTGGGCCGTGGGTGACCGCTCATTGTTTCTCGAGCAACGCTGCGTGTGGCTGGAGTGCCGAAACTAGTCCAATGTGGCTGGCGGGGGAAGGACCCCCCTTGCGGCCCGGGGGCGCCGCCGCCTTCGGTGACGGGTAGCTTGCGGGCGTGGCCGGGACCACCACGGGCGAATCTGCGATCTTCAACCCGTTCGAACCCGGGTTCTTCGAGGACCCGTACGCACAGTACGCGGAGCTCCGCGAGCACGATCCGGTGCACCGGAGCCCGCTCGAGGTGTGGGTCCTGTTCCGGTACGACGACATCGTGGGTGTCCTGCGCGACTCGTCGCTCAGCGTGCAGGTCGACAACGCGACGCCGACGGCGCGCATGCAGATGTTCGCGGAGCAGGCGCCGGAGGAGCGGGAGCGGGGCGCGCACTCGATCCTCAACGTCGACCCTCCCGACCACACCCGCCTGCGCCGGTTGGTGTCGAAGGCGTTCACGCCCAAGATGGTCCACGAGTTGCGGCCCCGGATCGAAGCGCTCGTCGACGAGGCACTCGACACGATGGCGGCGCGGGGCGAGGCCGACGTGATCAGCGACCTCGCGTTCCCGCTGCCGTTCACGGTCATCTCGGAGATGCTCGGCATGCCCGACGGCAACCGCGACGAAGTGCGCGGGTGGTCGCACACGCTGACGAAGACGCTCGACCCGATCCTCAGCCCCGAGGAGGTCCAGGCCGCGCTCACCGCTGCCGACAACATGCAGGCACACGTCCAGGACGTGCTCGCGTGGAAGCGCGACCATCCGGCCGACGATCTGCTGACGGGACTGCTCGCGGCCGAGGACGAAGGCGATCGCCTCAGCGAGATCGAGCTGCTCGACCAGGTCCTCCTGCTGTACGTCGCGGGACACGAGACGACCGTGAACCTGATCGGCAACGCCACGCTCGCGCTGCTCGGCCATCCGGACCAGCTCGCGCGGCTGCGTTCGGATCCCGACCTGGACGGCGGCGCGGTCGAGGAGCTGCTCCGCTACGACAGCCCCGTGCAGTTCTCGCGGCGCATCACGACCGCGGACCTCGAGGTCGACGGAAAGACCGTGCCGGCCGGCACGTTCATGCTCACGTGCCTCGGCTCCGCCAACCACGACGAAGCCCGGTGGGGACCGACGGCCGACGAGCTCGACATCACCCGCCCCGACGCCGGCCAGCACATGTCGTTCGGGAACGGCATCCACCACTGCCTCGGATCGTCGCTGGCCCGGACCGAGGCCCAGGTGGCGATCGGCACGCTCGTCCGCCGGTTCCCCGACCTCGAGCTGGCGGGAGAGCCGGAGCGGAACGGCCGCGTCGTGCTGCGCGGGCTCGAGTCCCTCCCGGTGACGCTCGGGACCTGACCGGGGTCCGCGGTGGACGTCCCGGCCCGCTTGAGCGAAGTGCTTTCGGTGCCGCGCCGGTTGGGCGACGAGGTGTCGGTCGCGCTCGTCCGCTACGGCGTCATATGACCGCGTTCGTGACCGGAGGCGCCGGATTCCTGCTTGCAGTGCTGTGGTTCGACCTCATGTTCGACGTGCAGGCGCTACGCCGTCGTACTGGTGATCTCCCCGAGGACGTGTTGGCATCGACGGCGGGGTATTACCGGCGGGTGACCACCGCGGCGCGGCCGATGAACCGGCTCGTCGCGGTGGTGATGCTCGGGACGATCGTCGCGATCGTCGTGCAGCTCGTACAGGGTGATGTCCCGCGCTGGGCCGCGGTCGTCTCGCTCGTCTTGACGGCGGCCGCGATCTCGTTGGCCGCGGCGCACACGGTCGCGAGCGCGATGCGCCTCGGGACGCGCTCCGATACGATCGCCGTGCAGAGCGGCCTCGCCCGATCCATCCTGCGCGAGCACCTGTTCTGCGTCACCGCCGTCGCGATCGTGCTCGTCGTCCAGCTCGGCTTCGCGAGGTAATGGACGGCCGGGAGCGAATTGGCAACACTGGAGCCTCAGATCCCGGGCTGCGGGGAGGACGAATGGCCGACAAGTCGCCACATTTCTCGAAGGACAAGAAGAAGGGCAAGACGCTGCAGGAGAAGCGGGCGTCCAAGCGGCAGAAGCGATCCGAGCGCCGAGCCGCCGACGAAGCCCGGAACCGCACCGAAGGGATCTAGCGAGCTCTGGGAGCGTGGCGTCTCCGTGTTTGGGTAGAGCTAAAGCCATGCCCGGCTCCGAGCAGCACGCGACTGCAGACCGAACGGTTGGTCCTGCGGCCGTTCCGACCCGACGACGGCGAGGCGATCGCCCGCTACGCCGCCGACGACGACTACCGGCGCTACTTGAGCCCTCATAAGCCGGACGCCGAGGAGGTCGTGGCCCGCAACGTCGGCGTCGACTGGTCGGTTCAACGCTCGTGGGTGATCACGCTCGACGACGAGCTCGTCGGATCGACCTTCCTCGGGATCAACTCCGAAGACGACGCCGCCGAGCTCACGTGCCTGGTGTCACCCCGCTGCTGGCGAAAGGGCATCGGCACCGAAGCCGCCGCGGCCGCCCTGGAGCACGCGTTCGTCGAGCTCGAACTGGCGAAGGTCGTCGGTCGCACCGATCCACGAAACGAGGCGGCCCTCAGTCTGATGACGAAGCTCGGCATGCAATCCCACGGGTCGACGCACACCGACGAGGTGATCTACGAGCTCACGCGCGACGACTGGTCGCGCGCTCGATCTGGCGCCAGATGAGGCCGGGCGCGAAGCGGCGGGTCCGCCACGCGGTCTTCGTGCCCTTGCCCGGCAGGACGAACAGCTCGCCCGCTTCGAGCGAGGCTTCGATCGCGTCGACCACGACGGAAGGATCGATGCCGCGCTGACCGCCCAGGGCGGCGTCGTCGCGGGCTTGGATGCCGGCGACCATGGGCGTGTCGACGACCGGCGGGCACACGCACGCGAACCGCACACCACTCCCCCGGTTCTCGTACGCCAGCACCTCCATGAACGCGACGACCGCGTGCTTCGACGCCGAGTACGCGCCGAGGCGAGGGCTCGGCAGCCACCCCGCGAGTGAAGCGAACGCGACGACGTCGCCCCGACGCCGGTCGAGCATCCCGGGCAGCACCGCCTTCACCATGTAGGCGGTGCCGAGGATAGTTGACGGCGATGGTGCGGTCGATCTCGTCGACCGGCTGCTCGGCGAGCAGCGACGGCAGGCAGATGCCGGCCGCGTGCACGAGCCGGTCGATCGGGCCCAGCGCCGACTCGACCTCCTTCACGACGCGCTCGACGGCGTCCGCGTCGGAGACGTCGCAGGTCCACGAGCGCATGGTCGGCGCCCGCCCGACGGTGGCGGCGAGGCCGTCGTCGTCGACGTCGACGGCGGCGACCGACGCGCCGGCCGCGGCGAGGCGGCGCGCCGCCAACTGGCCCATGCCGCTCCCGGCACCGGTGACCAGCGCGACCGCCGGCGCGGACGGCATCACAGCTCGTCCGGGGCCTGGAACTGCATGCGCACGTGGTCGATCGTGCTGCTGAAGACGGCGCGCCCGGGCAGGCCGAGGCTGCGCAGCTCTTTGGCGATCGGGTGGTCGCCGAGCGACAACAACGCGCCGGTCGGACGGCCGCGCACCCCGGCGGGCTCCATCGACCACGCGGTGCGGCGCAGCACGCCGTCGGCGTGCGAGTACGCATCGACGCTCGAACCGCGCGCCGGCAGGGTGATGCCGGGACGGATCGCCAGCGAGAGCACGAACTCGCCGTCGTGACGCAGCTCGCAGCGGGCGACCGGCCCGGTGAGGTCGAGGTCGATGTCGGCGAGGAACTTCGGGAAGCCCCAGATGCTGCGGCCCGCCTCGAGCGTGAACTCCTGGTTCACCGGCAGCTGGTGGATGAACGCGCCGAGGAACCCACGGGCGACCTCGGCGCTCTTGGTCATCGACGACGCCGGTTCCATTCCCTTGTGGCGAACGAGGAACGCCACCGCCACCTCGTGGTACGGGCCGAGGTCGCTGTCGAGGTAGCGCATGAAGGCGAGCGAGCACACCGCTCGGCCCGGGAGCGGCTCGGCGACCTCGAGCCCCGAATAGGAGATGAGGTCCTGCGCCGCGGCCGCCGGCACCAGGAACGAGGCCATGTGCGCGCTCGCGTCGCGCACCTCGACCGGGATCGTCACCTCGTGACCCTGGATCGTGTAGCGCGACGCGCGGCTCATGCCTCTCCTCCCGTCTCGATCCAGAGCGCCGCCACCGCCGCGGGCGTGAGCGCCGGCAGCTCCAGCTGCCTCGCCTCGGCCAGGCGTTCCATCGCCTCGAATCGAGTACGGAACCGTACCGCCCAGCCGCGGAGGGCCGACTCGGCGTCGACGCCACCCGAGCGGGCGAGGACGATCGCCGCCGCCAAGAGATCGCCCAGCCGGGCTTCGAGGTCCTGGTCGTCGCCGGTGCGGAGCTCGGCGAGGACGGCATCGAGGCGGCGTAGCGCGTCGTCCCGTCCGCCGGGGTCGAGACCGACCGACGCCGCCTTGCGCATCAGCTTGTGCGCGTACAGCAGCGACGGCAGCCCCGGCGTGATCCCGGCGACGATCGACGTGGCGCCCTTCTCGTCCTTCTTGATCTGCTCCCAGTTCCGCATGACGTCGGACGTGGTCTCCGCATCGATGTCGCCGAACACGTGCGGGTGGCGGCGGACGAGCTTGTCGTGGATGCCACGCGCGACGCCGGCCATGTCGAACGCGCCCGCTTCCTCCGCGAGCACGGCGTGGAAGATCACCTGGTACAGGAGGTCGCCGAGCTCGTCCTCGAGCGCGCGGTACGCGCCCGCGGGAACGTCGCCGGCGGGCGCGTCGGGCGGCAACGCCTCGACCGCCTCCACCACCTCGTAGGCCTCCTCGAGGAGGTAGCGCGTGCAGCGAGTGGTGCGTCTGGTCGGCGTCCCAGGGGCATCCGCCCGGCCGGCGCAGCCGCTCGGCCAGTCCGAGCAGCCGCGCGAGCTCGCGGGCGGCCGCGCTCACGCCGCTGTCGACGAGCAGGGCGGTGAGGTGGTCGGGATCGACGTCGCGGTCGAGGTCGGCGAGCGCGACGGTGCGCACCTCCTCGTCGTCGAGGCCGAGATGGCGCAACACCGTCACCGGCGCGTCGGCGGGAAGGACCTCGAGGAGCACGAGCTTGACGTCCGAGAGCAGCAGGCGCGTGTCGCACTGCGCAACGAGGACCGGGCCGCCGCCGACCGCGTCCTCGGCCGTGAGGTGACGGGCATCGGCGAGACGGGCGCCGGCCATCGGGTCGACACCGAGCCGGGCCCACGCCAGCTCGGCGAACGAGAGGCCGGGCACGAGCTCGAGCACGATGTCGCCTCGCTCGGCGGCGCGACGCAGGAGCTCGACACTGCGCTCGGCGACGGCCGGGTTGCCGGGCACGGCGTACACCACCTCACCGGCACTGGCGGCGACGTCGATGAGCTCGGCGGCGATCCCGTCGTAGACGTCGTCGAGGTCGTCGGCGGCGTCGTAGTCGTCGTCGAAGCTGCGGAGCTCGATGCCGGCCGCGGCCAGGTCGGCGACGGCGGGATGCCGGGAGGTGCGGACGTACCGGTTCGGTGTCTGCTCGAGCGCGCGGCGCGCGCCGGGGAGCATGAGGTCGGCGCCCGCCGGCCCGAGGCCGACGACCACGATGCGGCCGCCCACGGCTACGGCACCGGCTCCGGCGTAGTCGTCGGCGGCGGCGCCGTCATCGTTCGGGGCGCACCCGGCGGCGGCTGGACACTCCCGCGGCCGCCGCGTACGACCCACCGCCCGTACCGGGGGTCGACATCCACGTCGGCGCGGGCGACCTTCGCATTCGAGCTGGCGCTGCGCGGCGGGTGACTGCTGCTCGAGGCGCTGGCGGAGCCCGTTCTCGAGCAGCTCGAACGGGATGGTGTCGCGCACGAGGATGAGGTGCCAACCGAACTGGGTCTGGACCGGCGCCGACACCTGGTTCAGCGGGAGCGCGGCGGCGGCCTGCTGGAACGTCGGGTCGAGCTGCTGCCCGTCGATGCAGCCGAGCTCGCCCCCGTCGCGCGCCGATCCCGAGTCGGTCGATTGCTGGCTGGCGAGCTGCTCGAAGCTCGCCCCCGCCGCGATCTGGGCGGCAAGGCCGGCGGCCAGCTCCTGGCCGGGCACGAGGATGTGCGACACGAAGCGGCCCGACGGGCATTGCTGGCGGAGTTGGGTGATCGCCGCCTGGTACGCGGCTTGAACGTCGGTGTCGCTCGGCGGCGTACCGGTCGTGCGGAAGAGCGCCGATTGCCGGGAGAACCCGCCGACGGACTGGTCGCGGAACCACTTCGGGAACGCGGTCAGCGCCTGGGGGCCGAAGAAGTTCGCCGCCTGCGCCTGGCCCGCCCGCCGGTCGGCCGTCGTCACCTTGATCCCCCGGCGACGCACCTCGCGGTCGACGACATCCTGTGTGACGACGTGTGTGAGCCAGATGGTGCTGCCGCCCGACTTGATCGTGCCCTCGGTGGCCGCGATCTCGTTCTTCAGGTTGGGGTTGTCCGCGATCGCCGACAGTTGGCGATTGACCGAGTCGCGTGAGAGCTCGTTTCCGTTCACGGTGAGCGCCGACGGCCGGACCGCGCTGCAGCTCGCGGCGACGGCGCCAATCGCGGCGATTGCAACCAGCGCGACGGGCACGCGGACGAGTGTTCTCACGGCGCGGCGGATGCTAGCTGGCGCGGCCTCGTCGGCGGGAACCAGCTCGCCGAGCAGGTCGACGAGCGTTGCGCAGACGGCCGCCCCCGTTCCCGAGACGGGGATCGCGACCTCGCCGTCCGGCTTCGCTACGGCGCCGGACACGAGCCGCCGTAGCCGGATCTTCCCCGACTCCCGCAACTCGAGGCCGGTGATGCGCGCCACTCCCCGCTGCACGGACAGGCTGCGCACACCCGTGCGCACGCACTCGGCGCGCGAGCGCGCCACGTCGAGGAGCGCCGCCGCCGGCTCCGGGGGCGGGCCGTACCGGTCGTTCCACTCGTCCCGGATGTCGTCGACGTCGGCCGGGTTGGAGACGGCGGCCAGGCGCCGGTACGCCTCCATGCGCACGTCGTCGCGGGAGAGGTACTCGGTGGGAAGGTAGGCGTCGACGGGGACGTCGATCGTGACCTCGACCGGCGCGGGCGGCGACTCGCCCTTCAACTCCCCGACCGCTTCGGTGACGAGCTGGCAGTAGAGGTCGAAGCCGACGGCGGCGATGTGGCCCGACTGCTCGGCGCCGAGCATGTTGCCGGCCCCGCGGATCTCGAGGTCGCGCATGGCGATCTTGAACCCCGAGCCGAGATCCGTGAACTCGCCGATCGTCTTGAGCCGCTCGTACGCCTCCTCGGTGAGGGACTGCTCGCGCGGGTGGAACAGGTACGCGTACGCGCGCTGGCCCCGGCGGCCGATGCGACCGCGCAGCTGGTACAGCTGCGCGAGCCCGAGCAGATCGGAGCGATCGACGACGAGCGTGTTGACGGTCGGGATGTCGAGGCCGCTCTCGACGATCGTCGTGCAGACCAGCACGTCGTACTCGCGTTCCCAGAAGTCGAGCACCACCCGCTCGAGGCGACCCTCGTCCATCTGCCCGTGGGCGACGCCGATGCGCGCCTCGGGGACGAGCTCGCGCAGCTGCTCGCTCACGTAGTCGATGTCCTGCACGCGGTTGTGGACGAAGAACACCTGGCCCTCGCGCAGCAGCTCCCGCCGGATCGCCTCGGCCGCGGCACGCTCGTCGAACTCGCCCACATAAGTAAGGATGGGCTGGCGGTCCTCGGGCGGCGTGTTCACGAGGGAGAGGTCGCGGATGCCGGTGAGCGACATCTCGAGCGTGCGCGGGATGGGGGTGGCGGTGAGCGTGAGCACGTCCACGTTGGCGCGGAGCTGCTTGACGAGCTCCTTGTGCTGCACGCCGAAGCGCTGCTCCTCGTCGACGACCAGCAGGCCGAGATCCTTGAAGCGCACGTCGCCCGACAGGAGACGGTGGGTGGCGATCACCACGTCGACCGACCCGTCGCCGACGCCTTCGACCACGGCGGCCTGCTCCTTGGCGGTCAGGAACCGCGACAGCACCTCGACGCGCACCGGGTAGTTCGCGAAGCGCTCGCGGAACGTCTGGCCGTGCTGGTTGGCGAGCAGCGTGGTCGGGACGAGCACCGCGACCTGCTTGCCGTCCTGCACCGCCTTGAACGCGGCGCGGATCGCGACCTCGGTCTTGCCGTACCCGACGTCGCCGCACACGAGGCGGTCCATGGGGACCGGCCGCTCCATGTCGGCCTTCACGTCCTCGATGGCTTGCGCCTGGTCGGGCGTCTCCTCGTACGGGAAGGCCTCCTCGATCTCGCGCTGCCACGGCGTGTCGGGCCCGAAGGCGTGGCCGGGCGTCGCCAGCCGGCGGCGGTAGAGGACGACGAGCTCCTGGGCGATCTCGCGCACCGCGGACCGGACGCGGGCGCGGGTCTTCTCCCAATCGGTGCCGCCCATGCGGCTCAGCGAGGGCGTGTCGCCACCCGTGTAGCGGCGGACGGCGCCGACCTGGTCGGTCGGGACGTAGAGCTTGTCACCGCCCCGGTACTCGAGCAGCAGGTAATCGCGCTCGACGCCGCCGATGGCGCGGGTGGTCATCTCCTTGTAGCGGCCGACGCCGTGCTGGTAATGCACGACGAAGTCGCCGGGCTCGAGCGCGTCGTAGAAGTCGGCGCCTCGGCGCGCGCCGCGCGGGGCGCGGTGCACGCGCCGCCGGCCCGTCAGGTCGGCCTCCGCGATGACCGCGAGGCCCGCGCCCGGCACGACGACGCCACGCTCGAGCGGCGCGACCACGATCCCGATCTCACCCGGCGCCACGCCGCGGATCGTGGTGATGCCCTCGCCGGCGAGCACGTCGTGGAGGCGTCCCGCCGTCCCCTCCCCGTCGGCGGCGAGCACCACGCGGGTGCCGCGGTCGCGAAGGTCCCGCAGCCGGCGCGTGAGTCCCTCGGTGTCGCCGACCACCGGGTCGAAGCCGGAGCCGGCGAGGAGCGGCGTGTCCGGCGACTCGGGTGCGGCAAGGACGGCGGTCGCTCCTGCCTTCGTGCGCGCGAGCAGACGGTCGAACGGCAGCGACAGGCGGGGGAACTCACGGCCGGTCGCTCCCCACGTCGCCGACAGGGTCGAGCCGAGCGAGGCCTCCTCGTCGAGCAGCTCCTGCGCGCGGTCGCGCGTGCGCTTGGGCTCGACGAGCAGCACGAGGGCATCGTTGGGCAGCAAGTCGGGCAGTAGGTGCTCGCGGTCTGACAGCCAGGGGAGCCACGACTCCATGCCGTCGAACACCTGCCCGTCGGCCAAGCGCTCCCATTGCTCCCGCCCCCACGGCTCGCTCCCGACGAGCCCGGCGGCGCGCTCGCGCACCTCGTCGCTCGGGAGCAGTTCGCGGGCCGGGAAGAGCCACGCCTCGTCGATCTCGTCGGTCGAGCGCTGATCGGCGACCGAGAAGCGCGAAAGGCGATCCACCTCGTCGCCCCAGAGGTCTATGCGCACGGGGTGGTCGTCGGTCGCCGGGTACACGTCGACGATCGACCCGCGCACGGCGACCTCGCCCCGCGCTTCGACCTGGTACTCGCGCCGGTACCCGAACGCGACGAGCCGGTTGACGAGCGCGTCGCGGCTCTCTGGTCGCCCTCGCAAGCTCGGGCTCCTGCTTCGACGGTCGGCAAAGCCGCCGTCTCCGCGATCCAGCTGGGCGCCGGGGTGGATGCGGATGGGCTCGACGTCCTCGACGTGCGGGCCGAGGCGCTGCACCAGGGCCCGCACCGGCGCGACGACGACGTCGGGGAGCTGCTCGCCGCCCGCACGCAGCTTCCAGATCACCCGCAGCCGGCGGCCCATCGTGTCGAGGGAGGGCGACACCCGCTCGAACGGGAGCGTCTCCCACGCCGGGAACAGCTCGACACCCGCGTCGCGCCCGAGGTACCGGGTGAGGTCGTGGGCGACGCGCTCGGCCTCGGCCGCCGTCGGCACCGTGACCAGGATGGGGCGCCGCGTCGTCACCCGGGCCAGGGCGGCGAGGTAGAGGGCCCGGGCCGGCTCCGGCACCGCGACCACCGGCGCCCGGTCGATCACGGCGCGCACGGCCGGCTCCTCGGCGAGCAGCGCCGGGAGGTCGGCCAGCAGGTCGGCGGTCTGGGTCTCGGTCGTCGTCATGTGGGTACCCACGGTGGTCGCGGCGCGCAAGGAGCCCCCGACCGATGCCGATCGGGGGTCGCGAGCTCGAATCGAGACTACCGCCCGGATCCGCGTGTCAGGTACGGCCGAGCCGCTCTTCGAGCCGGTCGAGATCCCGCGCCGCGCGCCGCATGGCGGGGTTGGTGCTGATCGTGTCCCAGTCGGGCAGCCGGGGGTTGGCGGGGCGCGCCTGGGCGTCGTACGTCGCGCGGGAGGCTTCGAGCGCGGCCGCCGGCGGCGTTGCCGGATCGCGGTTGCCGCCCGTCACGAGGTCGAGCACCTTGAGCTCGAAGAGGGCCTCGTCGAGGGTGCGGGCGGCGTCGCGGGTCTCGCTTCGCAGGCCGCCGTCGAGGCGCGGCGACAGGAGCCAGAGCCGGTCCGCGACCGCCTCGGCCTGTTTGTAGTCGGCCTTCGACGGCGCCGCGCCTCCACCCACGAGACTCTCGGCGTCGACGGCCGCGAGGCGCTGCACGGCGGGCCCGTCGCGAGCGAGCTTCTGCTCCAGCTGCGAGTGCGCGTTCGCCTCGACCCGGTTCCGCGCGAACGCGACGCCGCCCGCGGCGACGACCACGCCCACGACCGTCGCCAGCGTGACCAGGCACGCGTGCGCGCCGGCTCCAGCGCGGCGTCACCGGCTCGGGCGCGTCGTCAGCGGCGGGCTCGGGCTCTCGCGCTTCGGCGCGCCCGCGCCCGCCGACTGAGCAGTTCGGCCGCGAGGAGTCCGACGCCGATGGCGGCGGCGAGGTCCAACGGCGCCCGCAAGCGCGGTACCGCGATCGACGGCAACGGTCACGACGGTGAAGTACGCGCCCTCCAGGAGCAGCAGCTCGGCGCCGCGCCGGCGGCGCGCCCGCACGAGCCCGACGATCCCGGCGACCGTCACGAGGTAGACGAGCGGGAGTGTCACGTTTCGAACCGTGATGTCGCGCCCGTCGGAGCGTTCCGCGCTCTCGTTCACGTCCGGGCGCAGATCGAAGTACCGGGCGAGGTTGTGGCGAACGACGAGCAGCGGGATGGTCGGCCGGTCTCGCACGTCGTCGAGCGCGTGGTCTCGGTAGGCGTTGTCGAGCTCCACCTCGTTGCGGTTCGTGAGGTTGATGCGGGTGAACCGGCTGTCGAACACCGCGTCGGCGAAGCCTTTCGACCTGAGGGCCTCGTCGGAGTAGGTCGACACGAGATTGAAGCCGTTGGACGTGACGATCGTCGGCGTGCCGACGAGCACCCAGTTCCGCACCACCCACGGCGCGACCACGACGATCGACACCACCCCGAAGCGAGCCGCGGCACGCCAGCCGGATCGCCACACGAGCCACGCCGCGACGACGACCACGAGGAGTTGCGCGCTCGGTCGGGTGAGCACGAGGAGGCCGCACGCCGCGCCTGCCCATGCCGGGCGACCGCGCACCAGCAGCAGGATCATCGCCAGCAGCAGGACGAGCGACAGCGGCTCGCTGAGGAGCACGACGTCGTTCGCGAGGAGCGGCGGGTAGACGCCGACCGCGATCCCGGCGGCCACGCCGGCGCGGTACCCGGCGATGTGGGCGCCGAGCATGGCCGCGAGCACGACAACCGTCGCACCGAGCGCGACGTTGACGAGTTGGCCGACGCCCACGTGGACGCCCGTGACCCAGTAGAAGGCGCCGAGCAGCGCGGGGTAGAGCGGCGGCCGGAACGCCGTCGGGTGCAGATACGTGAACGGGAACGGCGCCGAGATGCCGTCGCCGTTCGCAAAGGCGGAGGCGATCGCCTGGTAGTGGTTCGCGTCGCTGCGGGGCTTGTAGTCGCCCGCGAACGCGATCAGGTAGAGCAACCGGACGCCCACCGCTCCCCCACCGAGCAACGCGAGCGTCCGCCGGGGCACGCGCTCCGAGGGCACGGCGGCTCAGTTGAAGCGGTTCATGGCCGCGTCGACGCCGTCGCGCACGATCGTCTCGACGGCGTCGGCCGCCTGCTCGACCGTCACGTCGACTTCGGCCCGCTCGCGCTTGCTGAACCGGTTCAGCACGTGATCGGCGCCGCGTTCCTTCGACACCGGCTTGCCGACACCGATGCGCACCCGCTGGAAGTCCTGGGTGTGCAGGTGGGCGACGATGGACCGGAGCCCGTTGTGACCGGCCAGACCGCCGCCCGACTTCACCTTGAGCTCGGCGACCGGGAGGTCGAGCTCGTCGTGTACGACGACGAGCTGCTCCGGGTCGACGCCGAACCGACGGACGAGCGCGCCGACGGCATGACCGGAGTCGTTGACGTACGTGAGCGGGATCGCCAGCGCGACGCGGCGCCCGTCGATCGTGACCTCGTCGACGAGGGCGCGCTCCTTGCGCTTGCGCAGGCGTCCGCCGTGCCGCTTCGCGAGCAGCTCGACGACCTCGGCGCCGAGGTTGTGCCGCGATCCCCGGTACTCGTCGCCGGGATTCCCGAGCCCGACGACCAGCAGGTCGGCCGGCGTGCCCCGCCGCGGCCGCAGCCGCACGGGGCTCAGCTCTCGGAGGACTCGTCGGAGGAGGAGGCCTCGCCGCCCTCGCCGCCTTCG
Organism: uncultured Actinomycetes bacterium; assembly: GCA_963747195.1. Classification (GTDB taxonomy): domain Bacteria; phylum Actinomycetota; class Acidimicrobiia; order IMCC26256; family JACDBD01; genus JALZAA01. The sequence goes on along the minus strand of CAVVDV010000002.1, from coordinate 258,552 downwards.
GCAGCGGGTGCGCCCTCGCCTTCCTCGCCCTCCGGCGCTTCGCCCTCGACCTCCTCGCCCTCTTCGCCTTCCTCCGGCTCGGGCTCCTCGACGACGCGCGGCATCACGACCTGCACGACGAGCTCGTCGGCCTCCTGCTGCACGGAGACACCCGCCGGCAGCGGCAAGTCGGCGATGCGCAGCTGGTCGCCGATGTTGAGTGCGGACACGTCGGCCTCGACGCCGGGCGGGATGTCCTCGGGCTTGGCCTCGATGCTGAGGGTGAACACGAGCTGCTCGAGCACGCCGCCGTCACGCACGCCTTCGGGCTCGCCGATCAGGTGGACGGGCACCTCGGCCGCGACGGCGACGTCGCGCCGTACCCGGATGAAGTCGACGTGCAGGACGTCACCACGGGTCGGGTGCCGCTGGATCTGCCGGGCGAGCGCCAGGTGCTCCTCGCCGTCCACCTTGAGGGTGATCAGCGTGTTGGCGCCGGACTCGCCGGCCAGGATGTGGGTGAGCTCACGACCGGGCACCGTGAGGTTGGTGGTGTCGGTCTCGAGGCCGTACATCACCGCAGGGACCTTGCCTTCACGGCGCAACCGTCCCGCCGGCCGGCTCCCGACGATCGCGCGGGACTCGGCGGTCAGCGTGTTGTTGGCGTTGTCGGCGTTGTCGGCCATGGGATCGGGCCTCGTCGGCGCTCGGGGACCTTCCATTGTGCGCCGCGGAGGCCTGTCCGGCCAAGTCGGATGCGTGCTCCGCTACTCCTCGAGGGCGAACGACCCGTATCCCGGCTTCTCAGCCGGGTGACCAGCCCGGGTCACGGCCGGTGAGCCCGATGACGCGATCGAGCAACGGCGCGTTCTCCGGCACCTCGACCACCGGCCCGAACAGCCCGGCGCGCATCTCCTCCTTCCCCGGTTCGGAGAACTGCGCAACGAAGCGTGCACGGCATCGAGCGAGGCGGTGTCACAGTCGTAGGCCTGTCCCGTGGCGCGGGCGACATCCCAACCGTGGACGACGACCTCGTCCAGCGCGACGAGCCCCGCGACCTCGCCGGGCAGATCGACGCCGCCGGCCTTGGTCATCCCGGTCCATGCGTCCGGGTCGCGCCACGCGTCCGCCAAGGCCGCCAGGTCGCGCGGGATTCGGGTGCGCCAATCGTCGCTGAGCCGGGACGCGTCGCCCGACGGCCCTTGCGAGGTCGCATCGCCTTGGTCTTTGGTCGCGGCGCCGGTGAAGGCGAGCGCCCCCCCGCCGACGTGATCCACGAGATCGCCCACCGTGTACTCAGGGCACGGCGTCGGAGCGTCGAGCAGCTCGTCGGGAACGCTGCTCACGAGGTCGCCCATTCGTCGTGCCGCCGGTTCGAGGTCGACGGGCGTCATAGCCGCTCAGGATAGAACCGGCTGGCGGTGAACACGGCGCCCTGCGGGTCGCGCACGACCGTGATGCGGGTGGGCCCGGCGTCCATGGGCGGTGCCACGAGCGCGGCCCCGAGCTCCTCAGCACGGGCCCCGCGCGGATATTCGCTTCGCTCCAGCACAACGGCTCCTCGCGAATTGACGACGTCCGAACTCAATTGAGCCGGCATTTGGCGTTCGCCCGCGAGGTCACGCTCGCCACCCGATCACGGAGTTGGTCAGGGTGTCAGCACGACCTTGCCGGGAATGTGCTCGGTGGACTTGGCCATGAAGGCCTCTCGCGCGTCCGCCAGTGGGAAGACCGCGCTGACGTCGGGGCGAAGCGTCCCTTCGTCGACGAGTCGAGCAATTTCGCGGAGTTGGGCACCGCTCGGATCCCGAACGAAGGCAACCGTGCGAATGTCGCTTCGATCGGTTGGCGGCGGAGCCACGATGGACACGAGCGCTCCACCGGGCTTGACGATCGCCGCCGAACGAGCGAGCACGTCGCCGCCGATGATGTCGTAGACCAGGTCGACCTGGCCGACGGCGGTCTCCCAGCCGTCCCGCTCGACGTCGACGAACTCATCGGCGCCGACATCGAGCACGCGTTGGCGCGCCGTTCGCTCGACCGGTGCCGATGACGTGGGCGCCGGCCCAGCGGGCGAGGCGCACCGCCATCGTCCCGACGCCGCCGGCGGCGCCGTGAACGACGACCGTCTGGCCGGACTCGAGGTGGCCGTGGTCGAACAGCGCCTGCCACGACGTGAGCGCAGCCTGCGGGATGGCCGCGGCTTCGACGAAATCGACCGTCGTCGGCTTGGGTGCCAAGCTGCGAACCTCAATGGCCACGTACTCGGCGGCCCAGCCGTCGCGGTACCCGTCGATGAGGCCGAACACCTCGTCGCCCACCGACACGCCGGCCGCCCCGAAGCCGAGCGCGACGACGATGCCCGACCCCTCGTGGGCCGGGATCCGTGGCCCCCGATCGTGTCCGGCCCGATCGGTCTCGAGCGGCCACATCAACTCGGTCGGGGTGAAGCTCGCGGCGCGCACCTGCACCAGCGCGTCGCCGATCGCAGGCTGCGGATCCGGGGCGTCCTCGTAGACGAGGCCCTCGATGCCCTCGAAGCCCTTCGGTTCGTGGAGACGAATGGCCTTCATGGGAACCTCCTTGTCACGCTCGGGGGATGTCGCGCCCCCGGTTCGGTCGCTGAGCTCACCGATGGGAGTCGGTGCCTGGCCCTTACCCAAGCGACGAACGGCACATGGCCGAATCGACAGCTCTCCGTGAAACTTCGATTCCGCTGAGGCGATGTCCGGAGGATCAGAGATCGATGGTCGTGAGGTCGTCGCCGAGCACGACCTCGCCTGCGAAGTGCTTCGCGGCGAGCGTGCGCCACTCTTCCGAGGCATTGGCCGCCATCGGCGGGACGTAATGCGTGAGCACGAGCGTGCGCACACCGGCGCGGGTTGCGGTGCGCGCCGCGTCCTCGACGGTGGAGTGGTAGTCGACGATGTCCTGGAAGCGGGCGTTCGGCACCTGACGCACGAGGTCCTCGCGGATCACGGTCTGCACGTACGCATCGGCGCCCTTGCACAGCTCGTCGAGCCCGGCGCACGGGACGCCGTCACCACCGAGGACCGCTGAACGCCCTTCGCTCTCGAGCCTGTACGCGACCGTCGGCTCCACCGGCCGGTGGTCGGTGGCGGCGACGCGCACCGCGATTGCACCCACGTCGAAAGAGTCACCCGGCGTCACTTCCGTGACCTCCACACTCGGGGGTTCGGTCAAGTCCGCGTGGTGCGCCAGGCGGTAGCGGATGTCGGGCGCCAGCGCGCCGAGCGTCGCGTCGACGACCTCTCGCATCCCGGGCGGGCCAAAGACCGAAAGCGCGACCGGCTGCGGGTTCATGACCCAGTGCATGGTGATGACGTCGTTCAGGTCCGTGAGGTGGTCGCTGTGGAGATGCGTCACCAATACCGCGCTCAACATCGGCGGCAGCAGACCCGCGCCGGCGAGCCGCATGAGCACTCCCCGGCCGCAGTCCACGAGGATCGCCGTCCCTTCGGAGCGGACGAGCGTCGACGGACCGGCGCGGAGCGGATCCGGGATCGGGCTCCCGGTGCCCAGCAACGTGATCTGCACGTCAGAACATCCAACGGGTGGAGGGAGGAGCCAGAGTCTCGTCGGTAGAGAGCGGCGGCTGCTACGCGATCGACAAGATCGTGCGGAGGGCGACTGGAAGCGGGTGGTCGGGCGGCAGGCGGTCCGCGGCGGCCTCGACGAGTTCGGCGTCGCTCAGCTCCGCCTCGGCGTCATCGGCTTGTATCCGGTTCGCGCCGCCGTCGGGTTCGATGTGCACGTCCCGTTCGGCTTCGGCGATCGCGAAGCGGCTGAACTGCGCGCGCCACTTCGTGCGCGCCGCGACGTCGCGGGGGTCGACGGGAACGCCCACGTCGTCGGCATGGGTGGCGAGTTCGGATGCGAGGTGGAAGGCCTGGAGGCGCACCGGGTAGCCGGGGACCATCGTCGTCATCGTCTCCCCGTCGCGCTCGCGCATCCGACGCCGCGTTTGGGCGTTGGCCGCACGCCACTCGTCCAGGATCGCGGCCGGGTCGCGGCCCTCGTAGGCGCGCAATCCCCACGCGTTGAAGCCGTCGAGGTCGCTCACTCCGGCGTCGAGACCGTCCTGGACGAACGCGGAGAGCGTGTCGTCGAGGCAGGCGTGGTGGTAGCTCTCGGTCGCGGCGAGATGGGCGAGCACGTCCCGAACCGTCCAGCCCTCGCAGCGCGACGGATCGTCCCAGCGTGAGTCGTCGAGCGCGGCGAAGAAGCGGTCGAGGCGCTCGGCTTCTCGGTCGAGCTGGTCGAAGGGGTCCAGGCCCCGCAGGTCGCCCTCGTCCGCCACGTGCCCGGTCTAGTCGAGTGTCGCCGTCGCTGGCGACCACCAAGACGCACGGCAACTCTTACGGAAGTCATCCCCGGCGTGAGCTCCATCGTGTGTTCGGTGTGGAGATCCAGTGCGGATCGGCAGTTCTGGCGCGCTTCGTGCCTCGGCATCGGTCGCCACGGAATGTCCTCGTCAGCCCCCGCAAATCTGGTTGCCGCGGAACCATCCCCCTTGGAAGCATCAAGGTCCATGACCTCGGGTGAGTTGTCTGGATGCGTGATCGTGTCGGGAATGCCGGGGGCGGGAAAGTCGACTGTGACCGCGCTTGCAGCCGATTTCCTGCCGCGGGGCGCGCAGGTCAGGGGCGATGACGTGAACCAAATGATCCGCAGCGGCCGTGTCTGGTTCATGGGCAAACCCAAAGAAGAGGCGCTGCGGCAGGATGAGCTTTGCAACCGCAACATGTGCTCGCTGGCCAACAACTTCGTTGACTTCGGATTTACCGTGCTCATGGACACCGTGGTCGCGGACCGAGCGGAGCTGGACTTTCTCCTCACCCTGTTGTCGCCGCGACCGGTGCGGCTCGTCACCCTCGCGCCTGGGGTGGAGGTCTGCGAGCACCGAAACGCGACGCGAGATACCGACGAGCGGTTCGAGTTCAAGGACTATCAGCGACTGGAGGCCGACATGCGGCGCGAGCTCGGCGATCTGGGCTGGTGGTTCGACACCTCCGCTCTCACGCCCGCCGAAACCGCTGAGCAGCTCGTCCTTGAAGCCGCCGCTCGTGCCGCTCCCTTGCAAGGCGGTTGGCACACTCGCCTGGAGCGCCTGCATGACGCGTAGGCGGAGCAATTCACCGGGCGAAGAGGTACCTCAGCCAAGTTCGAGGCTGGTGACGCCAAAGACGCTATCGAGGTCGAGCACGGGCGGCGGGCCGTGGTACATGCGGACTGTCGTGAACATCGGTCTCATGGCGTGCCGCGTCGCAAGTGCGCGGCCGGCTGTATTCGGGTCCGGGATGTCGAGATAGAGAGGACCGGCAACGCTCGCCGCGAGGGCGCAGAGCAGATCGTTGGCGACCTCAGGATCGTTCGCAAAGAGAGGCCCGATCTTGTGACCCTCGAGACAGGAACGACGAAGCGCCCAACCGAGTAGCTGATCGCCCTCGAGGACCGCCAAACTCAAGGCGCCCGGGATCGCGAGCCACGCGGTCAAGAACGCCGAACGGTCGCCGGGGAACAACCTGCCGTCGTAAGCAACGAGCGTCTCGAGCGGCAGCTCGCGAGCGTCGACCATAGGTCGGCGGGCTGGTGGAACACTGCTCGTCGACGCAAGCACGTGACGCGTTGTCCGGTGATCGGCGACGAAGCCATCACGGGCGTACGTCGTCTCCTGCTCTAACACGGCGTCGAGACCAACGACCCGGCCCGTCAAGTGCTCTCGACCCGCGCGCCAGACCGAAACACCGTAACCACGGCCGCGCATTTCCGGAGCCGTGATGTACAGGCCGAGGAAACCAAAGCGCTCCCCATACCGCACAGCGGAGACCGTCGCCGCCGGCTCGCCATCGACCTTCAACACGAAGAAGCCGTACGGGTCGGCTGCGAGAAACGCTTCCGCGTCGTGGAGGCCCGGATTCCAACCCTCGCTCGCCGCCCAACGGAGAGCCGTCCCCACGTCGTCGTGTGTCATCCGCTCGACACGCACCGTAGGCATGAGCCACCCCCGCTCGGCTCAACCGCTGTGCGTGAGACTAGACGCCTCCACCTCAGCCTTTGCGTTCGTTACCGACCTCCGACCCTGGAGCTGTGCACGCCGGCGGATCTCTCGTCGCGTCGTCCTGGCGCGACGTTCTGTGCGCAAACACCAGCGTGGATCGGGAGCGCGGCGCAGCACCGCGCGGAAGCTAAAGTCGGCAGCGGCCAAGTGGGTAGTGAGTCCACGGACGCTCCAGATCAAGGGAGAGGCGGTCGTCCCGAAGCGAGCACCCGCTGTACAGGATCGTCGAGTCCAATGACGAGAACGTCGTCCGTTTGTTCCTGCAGCCGCTTGCGATGGCGGGCAGCGTCGACCCCGACCCGGCGTGGACGTCCGCAGAGGTCGTCGCCAGCGACATTTGCGCCACATAAATGTCGGAGCTCGACGAAATGATGCCGGCGTTCGACCCGGAGGATGCGTGCCGGCGTGCCATCGAAGCCGGCGGCGGCGGTCTCGTTGTGCACCGGGCACACCCGCTGAACTGCGAGACGTCGATCCCCGCACTGCTCGGCGGCGTGGTGATGCCGAACGCGCATTTCTACGTCCGGAACCACTTCGATATCCCTGCGCTCGATCCGGCGACGTGGCAGCTCAGCGTCAGCGGACTTGTCGAGCGATCGCTGAAGCTGAGCCTTCGCGACCTGATGAACATGCCGTCCGAAACTTTGTTCGTCACGCTCGAGTGCGCAGGCAACGGACGCACGACGCTCGACCCGCCTGTCGAGGGCGAGAAATGGGACTTCGGTGCGGTGAGCACGGCCGAATGGAAGGGCGTTCCCCTCGTCGAGGTTCTCGACCGCGCTCGGCATCAGGCCTGCGGCGCGCGAGGTGGTGTTCCGAGGCGCCGACGCCGGACGCTCCCGGCAGAACGACACGCTCAGCTTCGAGCGCAGCCTCACGCTCGATGACGCGATGGACTCCGACGCCTTACTTGCGTACGCCATGAACGGTGAGTCGCTCCCGATCCAGCACGGCTATCCGCTGCGGCTCGTCGTTCCCGGCTGGTACGCGGTGGCGTCGGTGAAATGGCTCACGGAGATCGAGGCGATCGAAGGACCGTTCACCGGCCAGTTCCAGACCGGCAGTTACTTCTACGAGGGAAACGCGAACGGCGAGGTCACCAGAGAACCTGTCACGCTTCAGCGGGTCAGGTCTTTGATCACCGAGCCCAGACCGGACGAGGAGATCGATCTCGGTGACGTCGCGATCCGTGGGGTCGCCTGGTCTGGTGCCGCACCGATCGAGCGCGTCGACGTGCGCGTCGGTGACCGCGATCGGCAGGACGCTCGGCTCATCGGCCGGCGCCACCGCCACAGCTGGCAGTGGTGGAGCTCATCACCCGCGTCGAAGAACGGGGCGCGACGACCATCCGCGCCCGGGCAACAGACCTCGCGGGCCGGAAGCAGCCGAATGAGCAGCAATGGAACCGGCTCGGCTACGGCAACAATCTCGTCCACAAGGTGCCCGTACACGTGCGATAGGGCTCGGACGGCGAATCATCTCAAGCGCCGAGCTCGGGGCGAGCGGTCGGAACGTCGTACGTGCGCCAGCGGATCACGGTTTCCGCGGCGTGCTCCGCCTCGAGCGGCCCGAGTTCTCGCTCGGCCCAATGCCGGGTTGCGTCGGCAGCTGAACGGCGGTCCTCGTCCGTCATCGACCAGGTCGCCGAGAACAATCCCGACTCGAGGCGAGCGATCATCTGCCCGCATGGTCGCGGTGCGTCGCTCGACGACCGGATTCGAGGACGCGGACCGTGAGGCCCAGTTGGTCGAGGAGGCGGTCGAGCTCGGCTTCGTCGTCGAGTCCGGGGCGCGGCCGTCTCACTCCGGCGACGCGCAGAAGTGGGCCCGGATGCTTTTGTTCAGCGGGTCGCCGGGGCCGCCCAGGTCCACGAGGAGGACGCCGCCCGGGGCGACGACACGCACCAGCTCGCGCACGGCCGCGTCCCAAGCGGGTATCAGGTGGAAGACGTGGCACGCCAGACCGGCCCCGAAGGCGGCGTCGGAGAACGGCAGCGAGGTCGCGTCGGCCTGCACGAGCGGGAACGGGCTGAGCCCGCCGGCGTTGTCCACCAGCTTCTGCAGCATCGGCAGCGACAGGTCGCCACCGGTCATCTTCCTGCCGGCCTGGGCGAGGCCGAGCGCGATTCGGCCGGTCCCGACTCCTATATCCAGGCACGTCTCGCGACCGGCGAGCTCCTCGGACAGCAGCTCGATGACGGCCCGGTGGGTCTCGGGCCTGAGTGAGCGCGTCCGGTCGTAGTACGCGGCGGCGCGATCGAAGCTGATGGAGCCGGTCAGAGGCACCATCCTGGCTGCTCCCGGCCGCAATGGTCGTCAGCTGCTGTCGAGCAGATCACGGATCCAGTCACTGGATGCTGCGGCCGCGACGGTCTTGCCCTTCGCATCGACATCGGTCGGACTCGCGCCGTGTTCGAGCAGCAAGGCGATGATCCGGCCCTGTTCGTCCTTCGCCGCTTCCGAGCCGGAATCGCTCCGGCCGGTGTTCTGAACCGCGAGGTGCAGCGGAGTCGAACCGCTCTTGTTCATCAGCCGCGGATCCGCACCGTTCTCGATGAGGGCGCTGACCGCCGCCGAGCAACGAGTCCGAACGGCTCGATGCAGCGGAGCCACGCCACTCTTGTCCAACGTGTTCGGATCCGCGCCCGCTGCGATGAGATAGGCAATCACGTCACGCTGTGCCACCGGATCCCAGTGCTCCGCGTCCGGGACCCCCGTCGGCGGCGTAGTGGAGCGGTTCGGCTCCCCGTCGGTTACGAGCGCGACACGTCGGCGCCCTTCGCGACGAGCGACTCGGCGAGTTCTCGTCGATACGCGGCGGCAGCGATATGCAGCGCCGTGTCACCGCCGTAGACGTAGTGACGGATCGCAGCAAGGAAGTACGTGTCAGCATCTTGGCGGCTCGCCCCGATACGAATCGGACGGCTTGCGAGAGCGGAGCGACGAGTCCAGCCGCCGCGCAATCTCGAGGTCGTCACCTGAAGCGATCGCACGGAAGAGCGCCAGCAGCGCACCGTCGTCGGACCCATCGCTCCGCCCACCTGTCTTCGCCATCCGCACAGATTGCCCGCTCGGCGCTTGCGGTGCTCGCCCGGAGCCGCGCAGAACGACTTGCGAACGGGTCGCCGCCGGCGGGCGCGTCAGACGTTGTCGCCGCGGAAGATGTTGCTGACCGAGGTGTCCGCGAAGACGGCGTCGAGCGCTTTGGCGACGATCGGGGCGATCGACAGCACCGTGAGGTTGTCGAACTGCTTCTCGCCGGGGATCGGCAGCGTGTTCGTGAGCACGACCTCGCGGATCGGGGCGTTGGCGAGGCGCTCGACTGCCGGGCCCGACAGCACACCGTGGCTGGAGGCGACGTAGACGTCCGTCGCCCCGCGGTCGGTCAGCAGCTCGGCCGCGCTCGTGATCGTGCCGGCCGTGTCGATCATGTCGTCGACGAGCACGCACGTGCGGTCCTTGACGAGCCCGACGACCTCCTGGGCGCGGGCGACGTTGTGCGTGCCCTTGGGGCGGCGCTTGTCGATGTAGGCCATCTCCGGGTCGATGTCGTGGTCGCGGAGGTAGCTGGCGAACCGGGCCATCAGCTTGCCGCCGCCGGCGTCCGGCGTGACCACCGTGACGTCGCCGGTGAGCCGCTGCGCGAGGTGCTCGGCGAGCAACGGCACTGCGGTGAGGTGGTCGACGGGGAAGTCGAAGAAGCCCTGGGCCTGGCCGGTGTGGAGGTCGACCGTCACGACCCGGTCGGCGCCGGCGACCGTGATGCAGTCGGCGAGCAGGCGGGCGCTGATCGGCTCGCGACCCTCGGCTTTCCGGTCCTGACGGGCGTAGCCGTAGAACGGACACACCGCGGTGATGCGCTTGGCCGACGCCCGCTTGGCGGCGTCGAGCATGAGCAGCTGCTCCATGATCCGCTCGTTGATCGGCTCGCAGTGGCTCTGGAGGATGAAGACGTCGGCGCCGCGGATGCTCTCGCCGAAGCGGCAGTAGAGCTCTCCGTTGGCGAACGTCGACAGCACGATCTCGCCCAGCGGGACCTTGAGGTGCTCGGCGATCTCCTTGCTGAGCTGCTCGTTGCCCCGCCCCGCGAAGAGCATGAGGTTCTTCTTGGTCACCAGCTCCATCGCGCAGGTCTCCTTTGTCGCCGTCGCAAGCTCCGGCTTTGCTGCGACGGTCGGCAAAGCCGCCGCTGCCGCGCTCCCCCGTCGTCCCCGCTAGTCCTCGTCAGCTTCGCGCCGATCGACCCAGCCTTCGTCGATTTCCGCCGGGACGCCCTTCGCCATCGCGCGCGCCGGCACGTCGTGGGTGACCACGGCGCCGGCCCCGGTGTACGCCTCGTCGCCCACCTCGACGGGGGCGACCAGCACCGTGTTGGACGAGATGCGGGCGCCCTTCCCGACCTTCGTGCGGTGCTTCTCCCGCCCGTCGTAATTGGCGGTGATCGTCCCGGCGCCGATGTTGGCGCCGTCGCCGATCTCGGCGTCGCCGATGTACGCCAGGTGCGGCACCTTGGCACCCTCGCCGATGTCGGAGTTCTTGATCTCGACGAACGTCCCGACGTGAGCCTGGGCGGCAAGGCGCGTCCCGGGCCGGAGGAAGACGAACGGCCCCACGGTGGCGTCGTCGCCGATCTCGACCTCGTGGGCGACGGTCTGGCGCACGACTGCGCCCTCGCCGACGATGGTGTCGGTGAGCCGGGCGTCCGGGCCGATGACCGAGCGGGCGCCGATCACCGTGCGGCCCTCGAGGATCGTTCCCGGGAGCAGGTGGACGTCGGGCTCCAGCTCGACGGTGGCGTCGACGTAGGTGCGCTCGGGGTCGGTCATCGAGACGCCGTCGCGCATCCAGCGCCGGTTGATGCGCCGGCGCAGCGCCGCCTCGACCTCGGCGAGCTGGGCGCGGTCGTTGACGCCGGCGGTCTCGTCGGGGTCGTCGGCAACGACGCCGACGACGGCGTGTCCCGTCTCCCTGAGGACGCTGACCGCGTCGGGCAGGTAGTACTCGCCCTGCGCGTTCTCGGGGCTCAGGCGGCGGAGCGCGGGCGCCAGCAACCCCCGCCGGAAGCAGTAGATCGACGTGTTGATCTCGGTGATCTCGAGCTCATCGGGAGTCGCGTCGGCGTCCTCGACGATGTGGTCGACGCCGCCGTTCTCGTCGCGTACGACGCGCCCGTACCCGGTGGGCGGGTCGAGGATCGCGGTGAGGACCGTGGCGGCGGCGCCGGCTTCGCGATGAGCACGGGCGAGCGTCGCCAGGGTCTCGGCGCGCAGCAGCGGCGCGTCACCGGGCACGACGAGCAGGTCGTCCTCGGCGTCGAGATCGAACACTCCGGCGGTGAGCGCGACGCTGGCGGCGTCGCCGGTGCCGCGCTGGACGCGCTGCTCGACGAACTCGACGGGGAGCTCGGTTGCGAGCTGCTCTTGCAGCGTCTTCGTCACGCGCTCGGCTCCGTGGCCGACGACGACGACGATCCGCTCCAGCGGGAGCGCGACGAGCGCGTCGATGACGTGCAGGAGCATCGGCCGCCCGCACAGCGGGTGGAGGACCTTCGGGGTCTCGGAGCGCATGCGCGTGCCTTCGCCGGCGGCGAGGACGACTGCCGACAACGGGCGGTACTGGGTCATTGCGCTCACCTCCTGCCGGGCTCGCGGAGTGGCGTGGGGCTGAGGCCCTCGGGCTCGGGGGCGAGGCATCGAACCTCGACCTGGGACTCCAAAGGACCCCGTGCTGCCGTTACACCACCCCCGATCGACCCTCTTGACGATACCGCCGCGAGTGCGCGGTCGCGGGCCACACAATGTGACAGGTCGCACGAGCGCCGGTAGCTTCACTTGCAGTCATGGGCTCACTCATCAAGAAGCGCCGCAAGCGCATGCGCAAGAAGAAGCACAAGAAGCTGTTGAAGAAGACGCGCTGGCAGCGACGTCAGCAGGGCCGCTAGCGCACGCTCGAGCCCGGAGCTTCGATCCCGTTTCGGCCGCCCACTCGGGCGGCCGAATCGCGCCGGTACCGTTTACCGCTCGATGCGCACGGCCTTGGAGACGGTTGCGGCGGCGGCGACGGGAACCCCGACCGCGGCGGAGAGCTCCTGCGCTCGCTCGGGCAGGCCGACGGGGCCGTCGGCGAGCACCGCGTAGGTGGGTCCGCTGCCGGCCATGAGGGCGCCGCGACCGATGGCGTCTTCGATGCGCTCGCGCAGTGGGCGCAGCCGCGGCTCGACGTGCTCGGCGGCGGGCTCGAGGTCGTTCACCAGCTCGGGTGCCAGGGCGTCGAGGGGAGGCGGCGATGCCACGGCACGGCTCGACCGGGGCCCGCCCAGCTCGTCCCACGCCCGGTAGACGTCGACCGTCGCCACCGGGAACGGCGGCATCACGATGAGCATCGGGATGCCGGGTCGCAGCACGACCGGTTCGAGCTCCTCACCGCGCCCGCGCATCCACGACGGGCCGCCGCCGAGGAAGAACGGCACGTCCGAGCCGAGGTCGGCGGCGAGCTCGAACAGGTCGGGCTCGGAGACGTCGACCTCGAGCAGCCGGTGGACGGCGAGCATGGCGGCGGCGGCGTCGGCCGATCCCCCGCCGAGCCCGCGCGCGGTCGGGATGCGCTTGCGCAACGAGAGTTGCACTCCGTGCCCGGCGCGGCCGGCTCGAATGAGCAGGCTCTCCGCCGCGCGCATCGCCAGGTTCTGATGGCCGGTAGGCACGCTCTCGTCGCCGGCGACGACATCGAACGTGACGCCGGGCGGGTACGGCACGGCCACCGCCTCGAGCGTGTCGTGCGGCTGGCCGATCGGCACGGTGAGCGCTTCGAGCTCGTGGAAGCCGTCCTCGCGCCGTGGGCCGAGCACGCGCAGTGAGAGCGTCAGCTTCGCGAACGCGGTGGCTCGCACTCTGCCGAGGTGAGCGGTGGTCACGACGCCGCCTCGGCGTTGGCGAGCGCGGCCCACTCGGGAAGACCGAGCGATTCGGCGCGCGCCCGCGGGTCGACGTCGGCGTCGGTGAGGATGCTCGTCGTGCGCTCGCCGAGCACAGGACGCAGCGTGCGTCGCAGCATCTGGCGTCGATGCGCGAACCCGGCTCGCACGAGCTCGAAGAGACGCGCCGGCGACGGCACGTCCACCGGCGGCGTGTCGCGCCGGACGAGCTCGACGAGCGCCGAGTCGACTTTGGGCACGGGAACGAACACAGCGCGGGGGACCATACCGACGATCTTCGCTTCGGCGTAGTACGCGACGCGCACCGAGGGCGCGCCGTAGGCCGGGGTGCCCGGGCGCGGCCACGAGGCGCTCGGCGACCTCGCGCTGCACCATCACGAGCCCCGAGGTCACCGTGGGCACCTCCTCGAGCAGCCGGATGACGACGGGCGTGGCCACGTTGTACGGGAGGTTCGAGACGCATCGCCACGGCCCCTCACCCAGCATCGCGTCGAGGTCGATGGTGAGCGCGTCGCCGGCGACGACGCGTACGTCCGGGTCATCCGCCATCTCGCGCTCGAGGATGCTCACCAGCCTGGGATCGATCTCGACGGCGAGCACCGCGCACTCGCGTTCGCGCAACGCGAGTGTGAGGGATCCCAGCCCCGCTCCGATCTCGAGCACACGGTCGCCGGGCCCGACGCCGGCGAGGCGCACGATGCGGCGGGCAGTGTTGGGATCGGCCAGGAAGTGCTGCCCGCGCCGGCGCGAGGGTCGGAGCCCGTGCTCCCCCAGCAAGGCGCGCACGCTCGCCGGTGTCAGCAGAGGCATCAGCAGCCCGCTCCCGAAAACACGGCGGCGGCGTTGGCGGCGGTGCGCTCGGCGATCTCGGCCTCGGACTGCCGGGCGGCAGTGGCGACGGCCGCGCCGACCAGGGTGACGAGACCGGGCTCGTTCTCGCGTCCCCGTCGGGGCACCGGGGCGAGGTAGGGCGCGTCGGTCTCGACGAGCAGCTTGTCGAGCGGCGTGAGGCCGGCGGCGGCGCGCACGTCGTCGGCGTCGGGGAAGGTCACGATGCCGCTGTACGAGAGGAGCGCGCCCAGGTCGAGCGCGCGGCGCGCCTCACCGGGCCCGCCGGTGAAGCAGTGCAGCACCGTCCGCGACGGTGGGCGCTCGTCGGCGAGGACGCGGAACGTGTCGCGCCACGCATCGCGGGAGTGCACGACGAGTCGCGCGATCGAGGCGCTTCGCGAGACGGATCTGGGCGCGGAAGGCGGTCTCCTGCTCGTCGGCCGGGCTGTGCATGTAGTGGAAGTCGAAACCGGTCTCTCCGATGCCGACCACGTCAGCGGATTCGGCGAGCGCTTCGAGCCGCTCCCATTCGCCGGCCAACTTCGATGCGTCGTGCGGATGCAGGCCCACGGTTGCACGCACATCCGGATGGCGCGCCGCGAGCTCGATTGCCTGCCGGGAGGTCTCGAGGTCGGTGCCGACGCACACCATCCCGGTGACGCCGGCCTCCCGCGCCCGCTCGATCGCACCCTCGGGATCGCTCAGCGACTGCAGGTGGCAGTGCGAGTCGACCCACGTCACGCAGGTTCGAGGCGGGGGAAGAGCGGGGCGCCCTTCTCGAGCCGCGACCCGGCCGGAAGCCCGCCCCACGCGGCAGCTTCGGGCAGGCGCGCATCCTCAGGGCGACCCGACAGGCCGAGACGCCGCCAGAGCTCGGCCGCTGCGTTCGGGATCAGCGGCGACGCGAGGAGCGCCACGATGCGCAACGACTCCAGGCAGTCGCCGAGCACCTCGGCGGTCGCGGTCGCATCGCCCGCCTTGTCGAGCGCCCACGGCTGACGATCCTCGATGTAGGAGTTGGCCGCGCGGATCAGCTCCCAGACGCCGCCGAAGCCCCACGAGAAGTCGAGCTTCGTCATGCTCGTCTGCAGCCGCTCGAACGCGGCCGCGGCCGCATCGACGAGCGGCCCGTCGGCGCGCGCGTCCGGCACCACGCCACCGACGTAGTTGACGGCCATGCTGAGCACCCGGTTGGCGAGATTGCCGAAGTTGTTGGCGAGATCGCTGTTGTACCGGGCGAGCATCGCCTCGTAGCTGAAGTCGCCGTCGGGCCCGAACTTCTGATCGACGAGGAAGTGGTAGCGAAACCCGTCGACACCGAACTCGGCGACGAGATCGGCGGGCGCGATCTGGTTCAGCCTGCTCTTGCTCATCTTCTCGCCGCCGACGAGCAGCCACCCGTGGGCGAACACGCACTTCGGCGGTGCTTCACCGGCGGCCATGAGCATCGCCGGCCAGTACACGGCGTGCTGGCGCAGGATGTCCTTGCCGATGAGGTGGTAGTCGGCCGGCCAGTAGCGATCGAAGCGGGCGCGATCCTCGCCGTAGCCGATCGCGGTGCAGTAGTTGAACAAGGCGTCGAACCACACATAGGCCACGTGATTCGGGTCCCACGGCAAGGGGATTCCCCACGAGATCGACGTCCGGCTCATCGAGAAGTCGCGCAGCCCCTGCCGGATCAACCCGAGGGTCTCGTTGAGGCGGATCTCGGGCTGCACGGCCTCCGGATGCTCGGTGTAGTGCGCGAGCAGCCGATCCTCGAACGCGGAGAGCTTGAAGAAGTAGTTCTCCTCGCTGACGCGCTCGACGGGGATCCCGTGGATCGGGCACTTCCCGTCGACGAGCTCGTCCTCGGTGTAATAGAGCTCGCAGCGATAGCAGTAGAGACCCTCGTACAAGCCGAGCTCGATGGCGCCGTTGTCGTAGACGGCCTGGAGGAACTCCTGCACGGCCTTGTAGTGACGAGGCTCGGTGGTCCGGATGAAGTCGTCGTTCGCGATGTCGAGCAGCTTCCATGCCTCACGGAAGGTCGGACTGGTCTGATCCACGAACTCCTGGGGAGGAAGGCCTTGCGCCTCGGCGGCCCGGACGATGTTCAGGCCGTGCTCGTCGACCCCGGTCAGAAAGACGACATCGTCGTCCCAGAGTCGCCGCCAGCGCGTGAGCACGTCGCCCGCGACCGTGGTGTAGGCGTGACCGATGTGCGGCACGTCGTTCGGGTAATAGATAGGAGTCGTCACGTAGAAGGGGCGCGGCATCGCCGCCTACGATACCGACGGCTCCGATACTCCTCGTCGGAATAGGGACCATGGCTCGACGCACCGGTGTTGCGCGGAAAGTCGATCAGCTCGGTCGAGTGGTACTGCCCGCCGAGGTGCGCCGGCATTTCGGCATCAGCCCCGGCGACCTGATCGAGATCGGCGTCGACTCGGACGCGATCCTGTTGACCAAGGTCGAGAGCCGCTGCGTGTTCTGCAGCGGGACGGCGAGCTTGAGCGAGTTCTCGGGCAAGCTCGTCTGCCGCGAGTGCGTCGCCCGGCTCAGCGCCGAGCAGGCTTCAGGCGCGTAGCCGCCTCGTAGGCGCGGCGCCGCGCGACGCCCAGGGCGTTCGCGACGTCGGAGGCGGCGTCGCGCGCCGAGCGACCGTCGGCGAGCGCGGCCCGCACGGCCGCCTCGATCTCGGCGTCGCCCGGCGGCGCCCGCTCGGGCGCCGGCCCCACGACGACGACGTGCTCGCCCCGCGGCTCCGTGCGCTCCACGTGTCGGACGGCGTCCGCGAGCGTGCCGCGCCACATCTCCTCGAAGGCCTTCGTCAGCTCCCGCGCCACCGCGACCGGCCGGTGCGGACCGCACGCGGCCACGAGGTCGGCGAGCGTCGCGCGCACGCGGTTCGGCGCCTCGAACAGCACGGTGGTGCGGGGCTCGCCGGCGAGGGCGGCGAGCCGATCGGTGCGCGCACGGCCCTTGCGGGGGAGGAACCCCTCGAACACGAAACGGTCACTGGGCAGGCCCGAGAGCACCACCGCCGTGAGCGCCGCGCTCGGGCCCGGGACCGCCTCGACCCGGAGCCCGGCGTCGAGGCAGGCGCGGACGAGGTGCGCGCCGGGGTCGGAGATCCCCGGCATGCCTGCGTCGGTGACGACCGCGACGCGATCGCCGCCGCGGATCTCGCCGACGATGCGCTCGGCGGCGGTCGCCTCGTTGCGGGCATGGACCGCTCGCAGCCGCCGCCCGGCCGGGATCCCGGCGTGGGTCAGCAGACCCCGGGTGCGGCGCGTGTCCTCGGCGGCGATGACGTCGGCCGCGCGCAGCTCCTCGACGGCGCGGGGCGACAGGTCGCCGAGGTTGCCGATGGGCGTGCCGACGAGGACGAGCGCTCCCGGCGGGCGATCGGTCACTCCTTCACTTCCACCGTGTCGCCGGCTTTGAGGCCCCAGCGCTCGAACGCGCCGGACTGAGCCTCGACCGCGAACGCGGCGCTCGCCACGAGCGGCGAGACGCGCCAAGGACGCAAGCAGGTGGTGCGGAGGACCACACCATCGCCGTCGCAGAACGCCACGTCGATCTGGAAGCGCATGAACAGCGTGTGGACATGACGGCACGGCCTGAGGACGAGCGCGCCCTCGAAGTCCGAGCGGCCGAGGAGGCCGCGCCGGCGCGCGCGCCGGGTCTCCGCGACCTCGGCCGTCGCCAGCACGTCGCCTTCACGCACCAGCCAGGGCATACGTTCCCGGTTCCTCCGTCAGACGTTGAAGCGGATCTCGAGCACGTCGCCGTCGAGCACCTCGTACTCCTTGCCTTCGACCCGGAGCTTGCCGAGCTCCTTGGCCTTGTCCCACGAGCCGATTTCGAGGAGCTCGCGCCAGTCGATCACCTCGGCGCGGATGAACCCGCGCTGGAGATCCGAGTGGATCACGCCGGCGCATTCGGGCGCCTTGGCGCCGGCCCGAAACGACCAGGAGCGCGACTCGTCTTCTCCGGTCGTGAAGAACGTCCGCCGGCCGAGGAGGTGGTACGCGCTGCGGGCGAGCCGGGGCAGCACGCTCTCGGTGACGCCGAGGTCGGCGAGCAGCGCCGCGCGCTCGTCGGGCGGCGCCTGGGCGACGTCGGGGTCTCCTTCGATCTCGACGCACACCGACAACGCGTCGGGGCCGAACGGCCTCGCCAACTCCTCGGCGCGGTCGAGGCTGTCGACGGCGACGTTCACGACGACGAGCATCGGCTTGTTCGTGAGGAGGAAGACCGGCCCGAGCAGCACCCGCTCCTCGGCCGTCAGGTCGGAACGGTAGACGGGCGTGCCCTCGCCGAGGACGGCCTCGGCGCGTTCGAGCGCGGCGACCTCCCCCGCCAGCGTCTTGTCCCCCTTCAGCGCCCGCCGTTGCTTGTCGAGGCGCTGCTCGACGGACGCGAGGTCGGCGAGCACGAGGTCGAGCTCCAGAGCTCCCAGCGCCTCGGCGGGGTCAGTGTCGTCGCCCGCGCGCACGACGGCGAGGACGGCGTCGGTGTCACGCAACGACCCGAGCAACCGGCTCCCGAGACCCTCGCCCGCCTTTCCTCCCGGCGCGAGGCCGGGGATGAAGTCGATCTCGAACGTCGCATGGATGCGCTTCTTGGACTTCGACATCTCGGCGAGGCGGTCGATCCGGTCGTCGGGGAGCGGCGCCACGCCCTTGGTCGTCTCGAAGCCGGTCGGGGTGTCGATGCCGGTGAGCGCGCTGAACAGCTGCGCGTGCCCCGAGTCGGGAAGGCCGACGAGCCCGAGATGCTCCATCGCGCCTCAGGGTATCGGCGCCTCCTCGACTACCGTGATCGACCTCATGTCGAAGAAGACGAAGAAGCGCCGCATTCGAGCCCGCCGCAACAAGGCGAACCACGGCAAGCGCCCCAACGCCGGGCGCCGCTCGTAAAGATCAAGCCCGAGCCGGTCTTCGCGAGCGTCAGCACCAGCACGATGACGGCCAGGATGGGCAGCGAGCCGAGCAGGAACACGTTCGCCACCTTGTCGCCGGTCGACGAGAACACGTCGAGATGGCGCAGGTGGTACACGAGGTGCGGCACGCTCCACGCCAGCCACGCGAGTGCCACCGCGATGACCATGGGCCGGCTCAGCGTGATGAGCGCGGCGATCGTCACTACGGCGAGGGCGAGGTTCAACGCGCCGAAGTCGCGCACGAAGTGCTCGTTGTACGGACCGTTGACGCGCACCCACTCCCGACCGAAGCCGGGGTAGTCGTCGTAGAACGACCGGGGCGCGAACGTCGCCCAGATCCCGAGCTGGACGCTCGCCGCCGCCCACACCACGAGCACGACGCGCACGGCCCAATCACGCATGGTTGACCTCCCGTTCGCGGGCGACCGCCGGCCACCCTTCTCGCACGCTCGGATAGCGAGGTGTCCAGCCGGTGGCGTCACGGAGCTTCTTGTTGCTCACACGCCACGACCGGATCACCGCGGCGGCGGCCGATCCGCTCGCCAGCCGGACCAGCCACGTCGGCATCGGCCGCAGCTTCCGGATGCCGAAGGCATCGGTGAAGGCGTCGAGGTAGTCGCGCCGGGTCACCGGCTCGTCCTCGACTACGTTGTAGATCCCGGCGGGTGCGTCGAGGGCCGCGACCGACGGCGCCGGCGACGTCGTCGGTGTGGATCGACGACACGTAGCCCTCGGGCTTGCCCGCCGACCATCGACATCCGCCACCGGGCGAGCCGGAGTGCCTCGTCCGTGCCGCGGGCGGTCGGGCCGTAGAACAAGCCGAACCGCAAGACGACCCCCCGGCCGCCACCGGCGTTGAACCGGTCGACGATGCGCTCGCCCTCGAGCGTGGGTCGCAACATCTCGATCGACTCGTCGGGAGGCGTGGTCTCGTCGATCCACGCGTCGCCACCATCCGGGTAGACGAACGACACCGACTCCTTCACGAACGTGTCCGGCACCGGTCGCGAGCGCGGCGTCGACGAGGTTCTCGGTGGCGGTCGTCCGGATGCGGTTGTGCGTCTCCCAGCCCTTCTTGCTCGCCATGCGTCGTAGCGGCGGCACGTTCGTTGCGAGGTGCAGTACCGCCTCGCAGCCGTCGACCGCCGCCTTCACCGCGTCGCCGTCGAACAAGTCGACGGCGACGGGCTCGGCGCCCTGCACGCGTAATTGCGCCGCCTTCTCGTCCGTGCGAGCCAACCCGCGCACGTCGATGACCCTTCGTCGAGCAGCCCGCGCACGGTCGCGGGCCCGATCGCACCCGTACCTCCGGTCAGGAACACCTTCATGACGTCACCTCCTGGAGCCATGTCCCGAACTTCTCCATCGCATCCGGGCTCGCGTCACGCGCCACGCCCGCGGCGAGATCGGCGACCGAGGTGTGCGCCAGCTCGTTCACGCCACACCGCGTCCGCCTCGACCATCACCCGGTGGATGCCGCACATCGTCCGGTACTCGCGCGCCGGCACCGCGGTCGGGCCGCGACGGCGGATCTCGAGGCACTCGAATGCGGCGTCCTCGCCGTCGACCGCCTCGACGACGTCGAGCACCGAGACGTCCACGGGCGGGCGCGCCAGCCGGTAGCCGCCGCGCGGGCCCGTCCCGGCGACGAGGATCCCGGCCCGCGACATCGCCTGCAGGTGCTTCGCCAGGTACGCCACGGGCACACCGTGGAACTCCGCCAGGCGGCTGGTCGGGCAGGGCGGCGTCGGGCGGCATCACCGCGAGGAGCACCGCGCAGTGCAGGCCCCACTCGACGCCCTCGGAGAGCCGCATATTCCGGATGCTAGATATCCGGAATTAGCCTCGCAAGCTCAGCGCCGGTCGAGCAGCAGCGCCTGGACCGACCGGCCGATGCGGCCGTCCTCGTCGTAGAGCGCGGCGTCGGCGATCCCGACTCCCTCGTGGGTCGGCCACGTTCGGGCGTCGAGCCCGATCCACTCCCCCGCCGGCAGGCGGTGCAGGTAGATCGTCAGGTCGGGGTTGATGAAGAGGTGCTCGTCCCACGTGACGGCGCCGCTGATGCCGTTGCCGAAGTCGGCCGCGGCAGCGACCCGCATGAGCGGAGTCGTCTCCTCGCCGGCGACGACCGGCACCGCGAGCCGGAACCAGACCGCCGCCGGCCCGGGCACACCGATCTCACCCCGGGCCATGCTCATCTCCATCGCGAACCCGAAGTTCAGGGGTCCGAGGTTCTCGAACCGCTCGCGTCGCGCGCCGGGGCCGGGCGTGAGCCGGTCGTCGGGCGGGTCGGCGAACTCGATGTCGGCGACACGGACCCGCAACGCGGTGGCGCGCACGACCTCCGTCTCGCCCGCGAGCACGGACCCTTCGACGAGCTGCACCTTCTTCCCCGGGCGCAATGTGCGGGCGCGCACGCTCGATCGGTGCCATCGGCACCGGCTCGCAGCAACTCGATCGTCATGCGGACGACGCGCGCCGGCGGTCCGGCGTCGTGCTGCTCGAGCAGCCTGGCGAGCAGCGCCGCGCACGGACCGCCGTGCTGCGCGTTCGGGTCCCACGGGCCGCGCGCGAGCTCCGTCGGGACGAAGCGCTCGCCGTCGCGATGGAAGACGGCGTCGGGGAGCTCGTTCGGCACGTCCGGGAGCCTACGGGAGGCTTGTTGACGCCCGTGTCAGGGTTCTCGTACCGTCCGCGCCGTGCCAGATCTGCGGCTCCTCGACGGGCAAGGTCGCGCTGATCACCGGCGCCGCGTCGGGCCAGGGCCGGGCGGCGTCGGTGCTGTTCGCCGAGCACGGCGCCCGCATCGCCGTCGTCGACGTCAACGACGACGGCGCGGCGCGAGACCGTCGACCTCGTCGAGCAGGCGGGCAGCAAGGCCGTCGCCGTGCACGCCGACGTCTCGCGCCGCGCCGACGACGACGCGATGGTCGCGGCGGCCGTCGACGCCTTCGGCCGGCTCGACGTGCTCTACAACAACGCCGCCGTGCAGATGTCCGGCCGCCTCGTCGACTGCACCGAGGACGAGTGGGACCTCACGATCGCGACGAACCTCAACGCGATCTTCTGGGCGTGCCGCGCCGCGATCCCGCATCTCTCGGACGGAGACGGCGGCAGCATCATCAACACCGCGTCGGTGCTCGGGCTGATCGGCTCGGAGGGCTACGCCGCGTACGGCGCGGCCAAGGCCGGGCTCGTCGCGCTCGACCCGGCAGATCGCGACCGAGTACGGACCGAAGGTGCGCGCCAACGTGATCGCGCCCGGCTCGATCGACACGCCCCGGTTCCGCAAGGTCGCCGCCGAGATGGACGACGGCGACGGCTTCATCGCCGGGCTGCTCGGGAACATCCCGCTGCACCGGCTCGGCACGGCGGAGGACGTCGCCGGCATCGCGCTGTTCCTCGCCAGCGACCTGTCGGCGTACACGTCGGGCGCGGTGATCCCCGCCGACGGCGGCCTGGCGGCGCTGCGATGACGCGGTCGACGGTCGCTTCGGCGGGCGAACCGCCGTCGTCACGGGCGGCGCGTCCGGGCTCGGCGAGGCCATCGTTGCCCGCCTCGCGGCGGCGGGCGCCCGGGTGGTCGTCGCCGACATCGACGAGCCGGCGGCGCAGCGGGTCGCGGGCGCGGTGGTCAAGGCGGGCGGGACGGCCGAGGCCGTCGCCGTCGACGTCACGAACGAGGAGGACGTGCGGCGGATGGTCGGCGCCGCCACCGGCGGGAACGGCGACGGGCGGCTCGACGTGCTGGTGTGCAGCGCGGCGGTCGAGATGCGCGCCTCGCTCGTCGACACGAGCGACGACGAGTGGCAGCGCGTCCTCGACGTGAACCTGAAGGGCCCGTTCCTGTGCCTCAAGCACGCCATCCCGTCCATGGCGCGGTCCGGCGGGGTTCGGTGGTCCTCCTCGGCTCGATGCTCGGCGCGATCGGCTCGCCCGGGTACGCGGCGTACTGCGCGTCGAAGGGCGCGCTCGTCAACCTGGCCAAGCAGGCGGCGATCGAGCACGCGCCCGACAAGGTGCGCGTGAACGTCGTCTCCCCGACCGCGTGCGAGGCCGGGCTGTTCCTGAAGATGGTCGAGCAGGCGCCCGACCCGGACGCGATCAAGCGCATGGTGGCCGAGCGGACGCCGATGCGGCGGCTCGGCACCGCCGACGACGTGTGCGAGTCGATCATGTTCCTCGCCGGCGACGAGTCCAGCTACATCAGCGGCGCCGTCGTCCCGCTCGACGGCGGCCTCGCCGCCCGGCGGATGTGACCAGCGATGCGTGACGGGCGGCGGATCCTCGACGCCGACGCGCACGTCGTCGAGCCGGGCGAGGTGTTCGGCGAGGCGCAGCGCGTCGGCCCCGAGCTCATGGACCTGCCGCCGACGACGCCGTTCGAGGCGGCGGGCGACACGTCGAAGCTGGCCGACTTCTTCGAGTCGGGATGTGCGGCCGACGCGTACCTGCGCTGCATGGACACCGAAGGCATCGACGCGGTCGTGCTGTACCCGTCGATCGGGCTGTTCGCGCCGTTCCTCCCCGAGCTCGACCCGAAGGGCTCGGCCGCCGCGTGCCGCGCGTACAACGACTGGATCGCCGGTTACTGCGCGACCGACCCGTCCCGACTTGCCGGCGTCGGCATCGTCCCCCTCGCCGATGTGACGCCTGGCAGTCGACGCGGCTCGTCACGCTGCCGACCTCGGCCTCCCGGGCGTCATGGTGCGCCCCAACCACGTCTACGGCCGCAGCCTCGGCGCGACCGAGTACGACCCGCTCTACGACGCGCTCGAGGAGACCGGCCTCGTGCTCGCGGTGCACGAGGGCCTCGGAGTGCGCGGCGCGCCGACGATCGGGCGCGACGTGAGCGAGACGTTCGCCGTCCGCCACGCCATGTCGCACCCGATGGAGCAGATGGCGGCGATGGCGAGCCTCATGCTCGAAGGCGCGCTCGAGCGGCACCCGGCGCTGCGCGTCGCGTTCCTCGAGTCGGGCACCGGCTGGCTCCCGTACTGGCTGGCGCGCCTCGACGGTCACGCCGAGTGGATGCACGAGACCGAGACGGCGGGGCTGTCGTCATCGCCCTCGGAGTACTTCGCCCGTCAGTGCATGATCAGCACCGATCCCGACGACCCGCTGGCGGCGTGGGCCGTGTCACAGGTCGGCGCCGACCACGTGGTGTGGGCGAGCGACTTCCCGCATCCCGACGCCCTGTACCCGGACGCCGTCAGCAGCTTCCTGAAGGAATCCGCCGAGCACGGCCTCGACGGCGCCGAGCTCGAGGCGGTGCTGTGGGACACGCCGGTACGCTTCTACCGGCTGGAGGACCGCTTCAGCCCATCCTGAGGCAGGCAGCCGCCATGGGCGACACGGTCGTCGACACGCTCACTGCGGGACGCGAAGCGTTCGCGCGCCACGAGTGGGAGCGTGCATACGACCTCCTCCGCGCCGCCGACGCCGACAGCCAACTCGGCCCGGAAGACCTCGAGCAGCTGGCGGAGGGGGCGCGCTGGTCTCGCCACTACCCCGACGTGCTCGACACGTTCGAACGGGCCCAGGTCGGGTTCGCTCACGCCGGGGATCGGCGGGGCGCAGCGCGGGTCGCGCTCAGGCTCGCGTGGGAGAACTTCACTCGCAACGACGATGCGGTGGCAACCGGCTGGTACGGGCAGGCGGCGACGCTCCTCGAGAACGACACCGAGAGCGCCGAATACGGGCTGCTCCTCATCGTCTCCGGGTACACGGTGCTCATGGGCGGCAACATCGACGCCGGTCGCGAGCTGCTCGAGCAGGCCCGGGATGTCGGCCGCCGCGTCGGTGACCAGGATGTCGAAGGCTTGGCGAGCATCTATCTGGGCCACGCCCTCGTCACGAGCGGCGACCAGGCTGCCGGGCTCGCCATGGTCGACGAGGCAACCGCGGCGGCCATGAGCGGCAGGCTCGGGATACAGGCCGCCGGCACGATCTACTGCAGCACGATCTTCCTGTGCCGCAACATCGGCGACTGGCGTCGCGCCGGGGAGTGGACGGACGCGTCGACCCGGTGGTGCCAGCGAGAATCGGTCAGCGAGTTCCCCGGACTGTGCCGGTTCCATCACGCCGAGATCATGCGGTTCCGAGGGGCGCTCGCGGACGCAGAGGAAGACGCGCTCGCCGCCGTCGACGAGCTCATGGGCTCGGCGCCCCGGTGGGCGGGGTTCGCGTATCACGAGCTGGGCGAGGTGCGGAGACGACGCGGTGACCTCGCCGGCGCCGCAGAAGCGTTTCGCAGGTCGGCAGCCCAGGGATTCGACCCCCAACCCGGCGCAGCACTGTTGCGACTCGACGAAGGCGACGCCGCGGGCGCCCAACGCGCGATCCGCCGGGCCGTCGCCGATGACAGCGTGCTCGCTCAGGAGGGACGCGCACTCGTGCTTCCGGCCCAGGTCACGATCGAGATCGCGGCCGGGGACCTCGATGCCGCGCGCGGCGCGCTCGAATCGCTCGCGGAGCGCGTCAGCGCCTCCGGGAGCGGCGCGTTCGGGGCGGCGGCTGTCACCGCGCGTGGCGAGGTCGCACTCGCCGAGCAGCGCCCGGGCGACGCGGTCGTCGAGCTGCGCCGGGCGTGGCAGGCGTGGCAGGACGTCGATGCCCCGTACGAAGGAGCCCGAACGCGGGTGCTGCTGGCGCGGGCCTACCGCGCCGAACGTGATGAGGCCGCCGCCGTCGTGGAGCTCGAGTCGGCGCGGTCGACGTTCGAGCGGATCGGCGCCGTCCGGGACAGCGCAAAGATCGCCGGGCTCCTCGCCAAGGCGGCCGGCGCGCGTGCGGTGCGAACGTTCATGTTCACGGACATCGTCGATTCGACCAAGCTCGTCGAGCTGTTGGGAGACGAGTCGTGGGAGAACCTTCTCGCCTGGCACGATCGCTCGCTCCGGGCGTGCTTCGAGCGTCATGACGGCGAAGAGGTCGACCAACTCGGCGACGGCTTCTTCGTCGCGTTTCCGAGCCCGGCTTCGGCGATCGAGTGCGCCACTCTCATCCAGCAGTCGCTCGCCGAGCACCGCCGTGACCATGGGTTCGCGCCGCAAGTACGCATCGGTCTCCACACCGCCGAAGCGACCGAGCGCGAGGGTGACTACGGCGGCAAGGGCGTGCACACGGCCGCCCGCATCGGCGCGTCGGCGTCGGCGAACGAGATCGTCGCAAGCCAAGCCACGCTCGACGGCCTCGACGCGCCGGTTCACCACCTCGGCCGAGCGCGCGCTCCAGCTGAAGGGCCTCGCCGAGCCGGTTCTCGTCGCGACCGTGAACTGGCGCTGACCACCGCGGTGGCCAAGCTGATCTACTCGGCGATCACGTCGCTCGACGGCTACGTCGCTGACGAGAACGGCAACTTCGACTGGGCTGCGCCGGACGAGGAGGTGCATGCCTTCGTCAACGACCTCGAGCGGCCGGTCGGCACCTACCTCTACGGGCGCCGGATGTACGAGGTGATGCGCGTTTGGGAGACGGCGGACACCTTCGCCGACCAGCGTCCTGTCATGCAGGACTTCGCGCAGATCTGGCAGGCCGCCGACAAGATCGTGTACTCCAAGACGCTCGACACGGTTTCCAGCGCCCGGACGCGGATCGAGCGCGAGTTCGACCCCGACGCGGTCCGGCAGTTGAAGGCGAGAGCGGGACGTGACCTCACCGTGGGCGGTCCCGACCTCGCCGCCCAGGCGATCAGGGCCGGGCTGGTCGACGAGTGGCAACTGTTCCTCACGCCCATCGTGGTGGGAGGCGGCAACCCGGCCCTCCCGGACGATGTCCGTGTGAACCTCGAGCTGCTCGACGCGCGCCGCTTCGCCGGCGGCGTGGTGCACCTTCGGTATCGCACCCGGACGTGAGGAGACGCCGGGAGGCTCAGGCCACGCGGCACACGGTCGACGTGCCGAAGCGCGCCGCCACCATCTCCTTGAGCCCGCGGGGGAAGCTCTCGTGCGCGGCCAGGTGCGGCTGCAGGAGCGCGCCCTGCGCCACGATGTCGCCGCCGAACGCGCTCACGCATCGCTCGGGCTCGGCGTTGGCGAGAGACAGGATGGCGCCGGCGCAGCCGAGCGGGCCGCCGAACGACAGCAACGCGGACGAGCCCGTGTAGATCGGCCCGTCGTACTGGTCGAGCTCGTGCAGGAGCCGCTCGGCGTCGCCCGACGAGTCCTTGATCCCGGCGACGGGCAGGTCGCCCAGCAGGCGCACGGCGATCCCGGGCGGTGCGACCTTGGGATAGTGGTACGCGAGGACGGGCGTACCGGCGGCGGCCTTCGCGACCGCGTCGTAGTACGCACGCGGGTCGGGCACGCCCGGAGGCGACAACACGAGCAGGGCGTCGGCGCCGCGGTCGACGGCGTCGCGCGTGAGCGCGGCGGCCTGGCGGGCGGAGGGCGCACCGGTGCCCGCGATCACGGGCACGGACCGGGGCACAGCGCGGCGCACTGCGTCGAGCAGGGCGATCCGCTCGGCGGGCTCGAGGGCGGCTGCCTCCCCCGTCGTGCCTGCCACCACCACGGCGCGTACCCCGAGGTCGACGAGCTGCGCCGCCAGCGCCGCGCTCGCGGGTGCGTCGAGGTCGCCCCGGTCGTCGAACAGCGTGACGAGCGCGACGCCGACACCGGTGAAGACAGGGGCGGCCACGACCGCAAGCTACCGGGCCGCGGCGCTCCCCAACACGCGCCCGAAGTGGTGGCCGGTGATCGAGAGGCCCCACCGGAGGTAGAGCCGGTGGGCGTCGTGGCGGTGCACGCCGGAGTCGAGCTGGAACGAATCGCAGCCGTTGCGCTCGGCCTCGACGAGCACCCAGTCGAGCAGACGGGTCGCGTGTCCGGCGCGCCGAGCGGAGTCGCGCGTGACGAGGTCCTCGACGTACAGATAGTGACCCCACGCCAACATGTCCCGGATGTGGAACCCGGCCGCGCCGGCGGCGGCAGTTTCACCGTCGTCGAACGACGCGACCAACCGGTAGCCGGCCGGCCGCTGCACGTCGTTCACGCGCGCGACGAACTCGGATGCCGTCCCGATGTTCGGCCGCAACTCCAGCATCGCTTCGTACGCGAGACGCGGTATCGGCCGGCGGGAGCTCTCGAATGCTCATGGCGGTGAAGCATTACTAGTGTCGACGGCATGAGCGAAACGGTTTTGTCCGAGACCTCCGAGCGCGTCTGCACGGTCACGCTCAACCGTCCCGACGCCCGCAACGCCATGAACAGCGAGCTGCAGCGAGCCCTCGCCATCGCGCTCGCCGACGCCGAAGCGGACGACGGCGTCGACGTGGTCATCCTCACCGGCGCCGACCCCGCCTTCTGCGCCGGTCTCGACCTCCGCGAGCTCGGCAGCACGGCCGCGAACCTCGTCGGCGGGCGCGACGACCAGAATCGCAGCCCGTTCACGGTGCTGTGGACCATGACGAAGCCGGTCATCGGCGCGATCAACGGCCCTGCCGTCACCGGCGGCTTCGAGCTGGCGCTGGCATGCGACTTCCTGGTCGCGTCGGAGCGGGCCACCTTCGGCGACACGCACGCACGTGTGGGCGTGACGCCGGGTGGCGGGCTGAGCGTGTTCCTCCCGCAGACGGTCGGGCTCCGCAAGGCGCAGAGAGATGAGCCTCACCGGCAACTTCATCGACGCGCGCGAGGCGCTCGAGTTCCGTTTGGTGAACCACGTCGTCGCGCACGATGAACTGCTCCCGACCGCCCGGCGACTGGCAGCCGACATCGTCGGCAACGACCAACAGGCGGTCCGCAATCTCAAGCAGCTCTACGACCGCGGCTCCGAGCTCAGCGTGGGAGACGCGCTCGCGCTCGAGCAGGAGCGGTTCCGCAACTTCCGCGTCGACCCGTCGGAGATCGAACGACGCCGAAGCGACCGTCGTCGAGCGCGGCCGCGGTCAGACGAAGTAGTCACCCGGAGTCGACGACGACGGCCGCGGTACCGTGATCGCATGGACGTCACGCCGCTGATCCAGGCCGCGGACACCAAGATCCTGCTCGTCGTCATGGACGGCCTCGGCGGCTACGCCGACGGCGAGCACGGCACCGAGCTCGAGGAAGCGACCACGCCGCACCTCGATCAGCTCGCTGCCGAAGGGACGACCGGGCTCGTGGAGCCGGTCGGTCCCGGCATCACGCCCGGCTCGGGGCCCGGACACCTCGGGCTCTTCGGCTACGACCCCGAGCGCTTCGAGCTGGGCCGCGGCGCGTTCGAGCGCGGCCGGGCTCGACTTCGAGCTGCGACCGGGCGACGTCGCCGCCCGCGGCAACCTGTGCACGCTCGCCGCCGACGGGACGGTCGCCGATCGCCGCGCCGGCCGGCTTCCAGACGACGAAGCGGCTGCGGTCGTCGCCAAGCTGCAGGCCGGCGTGCACCTCGACGGAACCGAGGTGTTCTTCCGCCACGAGCGCGAGCACCGTCTGCTCGTCGTGCTGCGCGGCCCCGGCCTCGATCCCGCCCTCACCGACACCGACCCGCAACACGAGGGCGTCGCACCCCTCGACCCGCAACCGCTCGAGCCCGACGCCAAGCACACCGCCGAGCTCGTCACCGACGTCGCCGCGCAGGCGCAGCGCGTGCTGGCGGGCGAGTCGAAGGCGAACGCCGTCCTGCTGCGCGGCTTCGACACGCATCGGGAGCTGCCCGGGTTCGCCGAGCGCTACGGGCTCCGTGCCGCCGCCGTCGCGATCTACCCCATGTACCGCGGCATCGCACGGCTGCTCGGCATGGACGTGCTCGGGCAGCCCGCGTCACTGGCCGACGAGCTCCAGATCCTGCGCGACGCGTGGGGCGACTACGACTACTTCTTCCTGCACCACAAGGGAACGGACTCCGCCGGGGAGGACGGCGACCGCCCGCGGAAGATCGCAGCCGTCGAGCAGCTCGATGCCGTCGTGCCGGAACTTCGTGCCCTCGGCCCCGACGTCATCGTCGTGTCCGGCGACCACTCGACCCCGACCCAGATGGCCGCGCACTCCTGGCATCCGGTGCCGACGCTCCTCTGGAGCGAGCGCTGCGGGCGAGACGACGTCGAACGCTTCGGCGAGCGATGGTGCCGGCAGGGTGGGATCGGTCTCCGGCCTACGAAGGACCTCATGGCGCTGATGCTCGCCAACGCCGGCCGCTTGCAGAAATACGGCGCGTAACGCAACCTGGGCCCGTGGCGGGGGCCGGCGAGTTCGATCTCCAGATGAGCGACGCCGACGCGCTCATGTGGACGGTCGAGAAGGACCCGACGCTGCGCTCGACGGTCGTGACGGTGCTGACGCTCGACCGCAGCCCCGACTGGGACGCGCTCGTCGAGCGGGTGGAGCGCGGGAGCCACCTCATCCCCCGCCTGCGCCAGCGGGTCGTGACGCCGATGTTGCGTGTCGGCCCGCCGTGCTGGTCGGCCGACACGCAGTTCGACCTCTCGTACCACCTCCGGCGCGTGCGCGCGCCCGAGCCGGGCTCGTTCGAGTGCGTGCTCGATCTCGCCCGCAACGCGGCGATGGCGGGCTTCGACCGGGCGCGGCCGCTGTGGGAGTACACCGTCGTCGACGGGCTCGAAGGCGGCGGGGCGGCGCTCGTCCTCAAGGTGCACCACTCGATCACCGACGGCGTCGGCGGCATGAAGATGCTGATGATGCTGTTCGACCTCGAGCGCGACCCGGGCCCGCCCGGGCCGTGCGACGAGTTCCAGGACCTGCCCGCGTTCACGCCGTTCGATCTCGTCGGCCGATCCCTCGACTACCAACGTCGGCGGGCATTCGACATCGCCCGGCATGGCATCGGCAACGCAGTGGGCGCGGCGCGCAGCGCGGCGCGTGATCCGGAGGCCGCGCTCGAGGAGGCGGGTCGGGTGACGCGGTCCCTGGCCTCGTTCCTGGCCCCGGCGACGACGCCCCGCTCCCCGATCATCGGCGCCCGGAGCCTCGGCCGCCGGCTCGCCGCGCTCGACGTGCCGCTCGACGACATGAAGCGCGCCGCCAAAGGCGTGGGTGGCTCGCTCAACGACGCCTTCCTCGCTGCGGTCGTCGGCGGGGTCCAGCGGTACCACCACCTGCACGACGTCGAGCCGGACGCGCTGCGCATGGTGATGCCGATCAACCTGCGCGGCGAGGGCACCGCGCTCGGCGGCAACCACTTCACCCCGGCGCGTTTCCTCGTCCCGCTCCAGATCGCCGACCCCGAGGAGCGGATGCGCGCCCTCGGCGAGCTCGCCCGGGCCGCGCGCGACGAGCCGGCCGTCGCCCTCACCGACGCGCTGGCGCTGGTGCTCAACCAGCTGCCGACCCGGGTCACGACCGCGTTCTTCGGGGCGATGCTCAAGGGGTCCGACTTCGTGACGAGCAACGTCCCCGGCTCGCCGTTCCCGCTGTACGTGGCGGGCGCCGAGCTCGAGCGCCTCTACCCGTTCGGACCGCTGTCGGGTACCGCCGCGAACGTCACGCTGCTCTCGCACTGCGGGACCTGCTGCATCGGGATCAACACCGACTCGCTCGCGATCCCCGACGCAGCCGACTTCGCCCAGTCCGTCGAGGCCGGCTTCTCCGAGGTCCTGGCGCTCGGCGCCTGAAGGTTCCGAGAATGTTCAGGGGCGCTGATCCATTCGGGTCGTGCGTCCGTATCCTGAGCGTATGGACGGTGCGCCGGTCGGCCGGAGGGTGTTCCTCGGTCTGCTCGGCGTGGGCGCGGCGGGGATCGTGCTGGGCTCCAACGTCCAGCGCTGGCTCGAGCGGGAGGTCGGCCCGTACCTGGCGAAGGACGGCACCGGGTTGTCGGGTCTCCTGCCCATCGGCCGGTTCCGCATCTACTCCGTCACCGGATCGATGCCGCATCGCGGGCACGACGAGTACCGCCTCAGCGTCTCCGGTCTGGTCGACCAGCCGCTCACGCTCACCTATCGCGACATCCGTGCGATGACGCCCACCGGTCTCACCCGCGACTTCCAGTGCGTGACGGGATGGCGGGTGTTCGCCGTGAAATGGAAGGGCGTCCGGCTCGGCGACGTGCTCGACCGCGCCGGAGTCCAGGCGGGCGCGAAGGCGCTGCGCTTCAAGTCGTTCGACGGGACGTACACCGAGAGCCTCACCCTGAAGCAGGCTCGCCGCCACGACGTGCTCGTCGCCTACGAGCTCGAAGGCCAGGAGCTGTCGGACGCCCACGGCGGTCCGGTGCGGCTCTACATCGCGCCGATGTACGGCTACAAGTCCATCAAGTGGCTCGACCGGATCGAAGTGACCGATGAGGTCGTGCCCGGCTACTGGGAGAATCGTGGCTACGACACCGACGCATGGGTCGGGCGCTCGAACAACCGGGACGACAACGCGCCGTGACCCCGAAGTGATCCCGCGCTTCGACCGGGTCGAGCGAGCCGCGCACTGGACCACGGCGGCGCTGTTCGGCGTGCTCATGCTGACGGGCGCAGTGCTCTACGCCGGGCCGTTCTCGGCGATGTTCGGCCGCCGCGAGCTGTTCCGGCAGGTCCACGTGTACGCCGGGATCCTGCTTCCGGTCCCGATCCTGCTCGGCGCCGCCGGACGGTGGGGAGCGCAGCTCCGTCGCGACGCCGGCCGCATCAACCGCTGGACCCGCGACGACGCCCGCTGGTTCCGCCGCCGCAACCGTGTCCGCCCGGGCCGCGTCGAGGTGGGCAAGTTCAACGCCGGACAGAAGCTCAACGCGACGTTCTTCGCCGGCGCCGTCGTCGTCATGCTCGCAACCGGGTTGATGCTGCGCTGGCCCAACCCGTTCTCCAACGACCTGCGCACCGGCGCGACGTTCGTGCACGACTGGTTCGCGTTCGGCATCTGGATCGCCGTGCTCGGTCACATCTACTTCGCGATCCGCGATCCCGTCGCGCTCGGTGGCATGACCGGCGGGGGCGTCACGTCGTACTGGGCCCGGACCGAACGCCCCGCCTGGTATCGCGAGATGACCGGAGAGCAAAGCGAGCGGCTCGAGGAACGCACCCCTCGGTAGCCTGATCGTGTGACCGACATCCGACTCCCGCCCGAGCTGCTGCCGTCGGACGGGCGCTTCGGGTCCGGCCCGTCGAAGATCCGCAACGAGGCCGTCGCCGCGCTGGCGGCCGCGGCGCCGACGTACCTCGGGACGAGCCACCGTCGCGAGGGTGTGAAGTCGGTCGTGCGGCGCATCCGCGCCGGCGTCGCCGACCTGCTCCAGCTCCCCGACGGCTACGAGGTGCTCCTCGGCGTGGGCGGCACGACGGTGTTCTGGGACGCGGCCGTCTTCGGGCTGATCGAGCGGCGCAGCGAGCACCTGAGCTTCGGCGAGTTCTCGGCCAAGTTCGCGGCCGCGGCCGCGGGCGCTCCCCACCTCGACGACCCGCGGGTGATCGAGTCGGCGCCCGGGACGCACCCCGAGCTGCGCGGCTATCCCGACGTCGACGTGTACGCGTACCCGCACAACGAGACGTCCACCGGCGTCATGACCGAGGTACACCGGCCCGGCGGCGTCGACGCCGCGACCGGGCTCGTGCTCGTCGACGCGACGTCGGCCGCCGGCGGCCTGCGCGTCGATCCCAAGCAGTTCGACGCGTACTACTTCGCGCCGCAGAAGGTCCTCGGCGGCGAAGGCGGCCTGTGGATCGCGTGTTGCTCGCCGGCGGCGATCGCGCGCATCGAGCGCATCGCGGCGTCGGACCGGTGGATCCCGCCGTCGCTCAGCCTCGCGATCGCGCTCGAGAACTCCCGGCTCGACCAGACGTACAACACACCGGCACTGGCGACGCTGTTCCTCGTCGCCGACCAGCTCGACTGGCTGCTCGGCAACGGCGGGCTCGAATGGGCCGCGTCACGCTGCGACCGCTCGGCCGAGATCGTGTACGGCTGGGCCGAGGCGCACGCGAAGGCGAGCCCGTTCGTGGCCAAGCCCGACGAGCGCAGCCACGTGACCGCGACGATCGACTTCGAGTCGCCCGTCGACGCCGGCTGGCTCGCGGCCGAGCTGCGGGCGAACGGGATCGTCGACACCGAGTCGTACCGCAAGCTGGGTCGCAACCAGCTGCGCATCGCGATGTTCCCCGCGATCGAGCCCGACGACCTGGCCGTCCTCACCCGCGCGATCGACTACCTCATCGAGCGGGCATGACCGCACCGCCACTCCCCGACGGGTTGGTGGCGATCGTGAAGCGCGACTGCCCGACCTGCCGGCTCGTGGCGCCCGTGCTCGTCGACCTCGCCGACGGCGCGCTCCCCTCACCGTCTACTCGCAGGACGACCCGACGTTCCCGGACGGCGTGAAGGTCGTCGACGACACCGAGCTCGAGGTGTCGTTCGCACTCGAGCTCGAGACGGTCCCGACGCTGCTCCTCGTGGCGGGCGGCGAGATCGTGGCCCGCACCGAAGGGTGGCTGCGCCCCGAATGGGAAGAGCTCACGGGCCGGGCGCCGCTCGGGGCCGGGCTGCCCGAGTACCGGCCCGGCTGCGGCTCGCGCACCGTCGACCCCGACATCGCCGCCGCCCGCTCCGACGCCGCCGGCGCCGCCCGCCTCCGCGCGCGTCGGATCGACCTCGGCGACGCACGAAGACGACGTCGAGGCCGCGTTCGAACGGGGCTGGACCGACGGCCTGCCCGTCGTGCCGCCCACGCCGGAGCGCGTCGCCCGGATGCTCGCCGGCACGACCCGCGAGCCCGGACGACGTCGTCGCCATCGTGCCGCCCGATCTCGTCGAGTGCACCGTCGAGAAGGTCGCCATCAACGCGGTGCTGGCCGGCTGCAAGCCCGAGTACCTGCCGGTGGTGCTCACCGCGGTCGAGGCGGCGTGCACCGACGAGTTCAACATCCACGGGCTGCTGGCGACGACGTAGTTCTCGGGCCCGCGTCGTGATCGTCAACGGTCCGATCACGCGGCGCGATCGGGATGAACTCCGGCATCAACGTGCTCGGACAAGGCAACCGCGCCAACGCGACGATCGGCCGCGCGCTGCAGCTCGTCGTGCGCAACGTCGGCGGCGGCCGGCCCGGCGGGGTCGACCGGGCCACGCTCGGCAACCCCGGCAAGTACACGTTCTGCTTCGCCGAGGACGAGGCCGGCTCGCCGTGGGAGCCGCTGCACGTCGAGCGCGGCCTGGCGCCCGACGCGTCGGCGGTCACGCTGTTCGCGGGCGACGGCGTGCGCGGGATGGTCGACCAGCTCAGCCGCACACCGGATTCGCTGGCGCGTTCGTTCGCCGCCTGCCTCCGGGCGGTGCCGCATCCGAAGATGGCGCTCGGTTTCGACGTGGTCGTCGTCGTCTCGCCCGAGCACGGCCGCGTGTTCCGCGAGGGCGGGTGGTCGAAGGCCCGCCTGCGCGACGAGCTGCTCGCGCTCCTCCAGCTCGACGGCGACGAGGTGATCCGCGGCGCGGGCGGCATCGCCGAGGGCCTGCCCGAAGCGCTCGCCGGCGCCACCGTGCCCAAGTTCCGCGACGGCGGCCTCCTGCTCGTGCACGCCGGCGGCGGCGCGGGGCTGTTCTCGGCCATCATTGGCGGCTGGGTCAACGGGCCCGGCGGCAGCCAGCCCGTCACCCGGGAGGTGAGGCCGTGAGCGCCACCTCGGAGCGTCGTGTCCTGCTCGACCCGACCGGCGAGCGGGAGGCGCCCACCCGTGAACGGGCCCCGCGGCCCGGCGTCGCTCGACGGCCGGCACCGTCGGCCTGCTCGACATCTCCAAGCCGCGCGGCGACGTGTTCCTCGACCGGCTCGAGGAGCAGCTCGCCGGGCGCGGCCTGCAGGTTCGGCGCTTCGCGAAGCCGACGTTCACGAAGCCGGCCCCGATCGACCTGCGCCACGAGATCGGCACGAAATGCGACGTGGTGATCGAGGCGCTCGCCGATTGAGGCTCGTGCACGTCGTGCAGTGTGCACGACATCGTCAACCTGGAGAGCGGCGGCGTCCCCGGCGTCATGATCGCGTCGACCGAGTTCGTCGACGCCGCCGCCGCCCAGGCCGGCGCGCTCGGCGCCGATCCCGCTCGGGTGTTCGTGGCGCATCCGATCCAGGACCGCACCGACGACGAGCTGCGCGCCCTGGCGGACGGCGCGCTCGACGAGATCCTGCGTAGGCTCCTCGCCGACCGCTGACGTCGGGGGGCAAACGATCATGCTGTTCCTGCACGAGGTGCACCAGGTCGCGGGCCGGCGCGAAGAGGAGTTCGAAGCCGTGTACCGGGACGGTTGGATGCCGTCACTGGCCAAGGGTGACG
The DNA here is from genome assembly GCA_963747195.1 of uncultured Actinomycetes bacterium. GTDB lineage: Bacteria > Actinomycetota > Acidimicrobiia > IMCC26256 > JACDBD01 > JALZAA01. The sequence continues at coordinate 222,614 of CAVVDV010000002.1, read as the reverse complement.
ACGCCCGGCTCCTGTACTTCCTCCACCACGCGCACGGCACGGGCCGCGCCTACAACGTCGTGACGCTCACTGCGATCCGCGACGGCGCCGCCTGGGAGCAGCTGATGCTCCGGTTGCACGACGGCGACCTCCGGCCGTGGGCGCGCGACGTCGACCAGCTGCGTCACGGGGTCGCCGCCAAGATGCTCGTCCCCGTGCCGTGGTCGCCGCTCAAGGAGCTCGACCTGGCGGCGGTGCCGACGAGCGGCGACCACCCGCTCACGCTGTTCATGGAGGACACCGCCTGGCCCTACGAGGGCGGGCTCGAGCGAGTACCTCGAGGCGGCGCGCACGAACTACGCCCCCAGCCTGGCCGAAGGCGGCCGCACGGGACGTTCGCTCCTCGAGCTCCAGGCCGTGTTCCGTCCCGCGTGGGGGGCCGGGCGCTGGCGCGAGGTCGTGCTGTGGCAGAAGGTCACCCAGCTCAAGGCCATCACGCCGCTCGTGACGACCGAGGTCCCGCCCGAGTACCGCGCGCCCGGGCACGTGGATGCACGACGCCCTCGACGTGCGCGACGACTGGGAGAGCAAGCTCCTGCGCACCACCGCCTGGTCGCCGCTGTTTTAGCCACTGATATCGCCGGACGCGCCGAGGCCCGCGGCTGAGCGCGGGCCTCGGACGCTTCGTATCGCCGCGATGAAGCGGCGTTAGTCCTTGACCGCGGTGCCGGCGAGCTGCTTCCGGGACGCGGCGTCGGGCGTGGCGTTGATGTCGCCGATCTTCCCGCCGAGGTCGGGGTTCTCGGCGCTGAACATGCCCCACGAGCTCTGCCACGCGTCGGCCGTCCACGCGTGCATCATCCAGAGGTTGTGGAGCGCGGCTCTTCTTGCCACCCATCTCTTCGCACTTGGCCTGGCTCGTGCTCTCCGCCGCGATCACCACGCCGCCCTTCATGCACAGCCCGCCGTTGCTGTCGTGCTTGTGCCACGGGTCGTTCGGCCCCGCGAAGCCTTCGGGCGGTGTGTTGGGGTCGCCGAGGATCGAGTAGCTCAGGCCGACGATCTTCGAGTCGGGGTTGGTGCCTTCGTACAGCAGCATCGACGGCTTGGCCGGGTCGAAACCGCCGAGCATGTTGCTCACCTTGATGTAGTGGGCGCCGATGCACGGCACGTACCCCGTCACCATGTGGTAGCCGTCAGCTTCGGCGTCGGCGACGGTCGGGTACTGCAACGTGACCTGGTGCGCGATGTCGAGCTGCTGCCCGAGCTGGTCACGCGTCGCCCGGTCGGAGATCGTCTGCCACTGCGTCGGACCGCGGTGCCCGTGGCCACCGGCGCTCGCGATCTGACCGGCGGAGGCGGGCGGGCCGGACTGCTCGCACGGCGTGTCGCCGCGCGGCGCGTTGCTCACGATCGCCGCGTGCCCGGCGTGCGCGCCGCTCTGCTGCGCCGCGCGCCGTGACTGTGCGTGTGGCCGTCGGCCGTGGTGCCGTGGCTGTGACCCGCAGCGAACGCGGGGGCGACCGCCATCGACGAAACCACCGCGACGCCCAGCGCCGCGGCCGCAACGCCTGGCAGTCCGACCGCAGGACGCAACCGCTGCGACGCCAATGCCGGACGCACGATTACGGCGAGCGAGAGCGCGACGATGCCTGCCTCGAACGCAGACGACAGCACGTCGGCCAGGCCCACCGTCTCCGGGGTCCAGGCCTCGGGGCCGATCGGGACGCCCCAGATGCGCGACATCGCCCACACGCCGATGATCCCCGCGTTGAGCACTACGCCGGCGACGAGGAGCCGTCGGTTGGGACGCAAGATGACACCCACTGCGAACGCGAGCTGCAGCCACGCGATCGCCGCGAAGAAGCTGCCGTGCAGCCACGACAGGTCGTAGTGCTCGCCGCTGACGGCGAAGTGGATGAACGCCGCACCCGCGGAGAGTGCTGCCAGCAGCCAGCACAGATACCGGCCGACGGTCCGCTCGTTCGTGGTCATGGAAGGCCCCCCAGTCCAGACCCAAAAGATTCACAGAGCGTGCAAGTAACCCGAAGCGCAGTTTGCGACGGACGTCACGTTCCGTCAAGTAATACCCCGGCAGAGCCCCCGAACGGTTCCGGAATACTTCGCTAGACTAACTAGTTGGTCGAAGAGATGACGCGATCCACTGCCGCCACCGAGCCCGTCGCGCCGGCACTCCCCAGCCGGCTGCGCATGGTTGTGACGCGGCTGGCCCGCCGTCTGCGACAGCAGGGCGAGTCGGCGGCGTCGCCGACCCAGCTGGCGGCGCTGGCGACGATCGAGCGCGATGGCCCCCTTACCCTCGGGGCGCTCGCCGCCATCGAGCGGGTGCGGCCGCCGACGATCACCGCCGCCGTCGGACGGCTCGAGGAGCAGGGCCTCGTGCACCGGCGCATCGACGCCCGTGACCGGCGTGTCGCGCGGGTCGAGATCACCTCGCACGGGCGGCGCCTGCTGGCGGAGAGCCGCTCACGCAAGACCGCGTATCTCGAGCAGCAGCTCGCCGCACTCACCGCCGACGAGCGCGCCACGCTCGCGCGGGCGGCGACGATCCTCGAGCGGGTCCTGGAGAAGGAGCCGTCGTGACCCGCCTCTGGCGCGCGGCGCGTGTCACGTTCCGCTCGATGAGCGTCCGCAACTACCGCTTGTACTTCGCCGGGCAGCTGATCTCGACGACCGGTACGTGGATGCAGTCGATCGCGCAGGCCTGGCTCGTGCTGCAGATCACCGGCAGCGGCGTGGCGCTCGGCGTGACCGTGGCGTTGCAGTTCCTCCCCGTCCTCCTGGTCGGCGCGTGGGGTGGTCTCGTCGCCGACCGCGTCGACAAGCGGCGCCTCCTCGTCGGTACTCAGGCCGCCGCGGGCGTGCTCGCCCTCCTCCTGGGGACCGTCACCGCCCTCGGCGTCGTCCAGCTCTGGATGATCTACGTGCTCGCCCTGGGTCTCGGCGCCGTGAACGCCTTGGACAACCCCGCCCGCCGCGCGTTCGTCGTCGAGATGGTGGGCGCCGAGCACGTGAGCAACGCGGTGAGCCTGAGCAGCGCCATGTTCATGGCCGCCCGGGTGATCGGGCCCGCGATCTCCGGCCTGGTCATCGCCGGTTTCGGCGTGTCGTGGTGCTTCTTCGCCAATGGCGTGTCGTACTCGGCCGCCGTCATCGCGTTCCTGGCCATGCGGGAGAACGAGTTCTTCTCCGTCGAGCCGGTCCCGAAGCGCAAGGGGCAGCTCCGCGAGGGCCTGCGGTACGCATGGTCGACACCGGCACTGCGACTGGTCCTCGTGCTCACCGCGGTGATCGGCACGCTCGCCTTCAACTTCCAGGTCGTCCTGCCCTTGCTCGCCAAGCAGACCTTCAGCGGCGGCGCCGACACGCTCGGTGTCCTGTACGCGTCCATGAGCATCGGCTCCGTCATCGGCGCGCTCGTCAGCGCGCACGAGGCTCGAGCCACTCAGCGGTTCGTGCTCGGCGCCGCCCTCGCCTTCGGCGCCGCGCTGGTCGCGGCGGCGCTGGCGCCCACCTTCGGGTTCGAGTTGCTCGTCCTCGTCCCCGTCGGCGCCGCCGGAATCGCGTTCACCGCCATGGCCAACGGCGTCCTCCAGACCGAGACCGCTCCCGAGATGCGGGGACGGGTGGCGGCGCTGTTCACGGTGGCGTTCCTCGGCAGCACGCCGATCGGCGGTCCCATCATCGGCCTGGTGTCACAGCAGCTCGGAGCGCGCGCCGGGCTCTGGGTCGGCGGGATCGCCACCCTCGCCGTCACCGTTGCGGCCATGGCCGCCATCCGGCGCCATCGCGAGGTCCGGCACCGAGTGATGGCGTCACCCACCCACGCGTGACCCCGGCGCCGGCCGAAAACATCGGACGGCGCGACCGGAATACAGCTATCCATCGTGTGCGTTGAATCGGGGCTGGTCCCGCGATAGGGGATCGCAAACGAACCCACAGGAGCTCGGGCGTGAAGTGCAGGAACTGCGGCGACGATGTCGACCCCCGGCGGGTGGAGCTGGGCTACGACTACTGCACGCGCTCGGAGTGCCAGGAGCGTTTGGTGAAGCGGGTGGAGCTGGCACGGGTGACCGTGAACAAGGCCGCCGACCAGTACGTGCGGGCAGAAGAGGTCGTGCCCAGCGGCCCCCGACCGAAGTGGGGGATCGACGAGGAAGACGACGGAGCGCCCGGGCCGGAGCGCCGCGTCCAGGAGCCTCCGCCGCGCCCGGCGGCTGACCACGGAAAAGAAGCTGCAACAGGCCTCGCAGAAGCTCGACGCCGCGCTCATGCAGGTGTACGAGCGGTTCTGTCGCAGCGAGATCACGTACGCAGACATGCGAACCGAGCAGAACGCCCTGATCCAGGCGTTCAACGACCGCGTGCGGAGCGAGAACATCCGCTACCGGAGCTTCCTGCGGAAGCGACTCTGAGCGCTCAGCCGGCGGCGACGCCCACGGGCGCACCGACGGACGCGTTCGCAGTCGGGACCGGTGCGCGGGCCAGGTGGACGACCTGGGGCGCCAGCCAGTTCGCCACGAGGTCGGCGCCCTCGGGTGACAGGTGCATCTTGTCGTAGGTGTGGACCGTGACGCCTTGGAGGGTCTCGGACCACTTGCCGTCGGGATCCAAGAACTGGTTGAGGTCGACGATCGTGGTCGACGCCGAGTTGCGGGTGGCGACCGCGCGCAGGCTGTTGTTCCAGCGATCGACCCAGGCCGGGTTGTACGCCGACCGGTCGAGGCGCACCCGACGGGGCCACCCGATGACGTTGTACGGCGTCGTGAGCAGCACGACGTGGGCTCCGCTTCCCGACAGGACCGTGACCGCCTCCTGCAGCTCGTTGCGGGTGAGGTCGTCGCCCTCGGGCGAGTCGAACATGATCTCCTGCCCGTCGATCCGGCGGTCGAAGGCGTCGTCGGTCCCGAGCAGAACGACCACGACGTCGGGGTTGAACTGGCTGAGCTGAAGCGGCCACCGCTGGCGCCATCCCGGTGAGCACGCCGGGTTCGCCTGCTCCCAGCCCCAGACACGTCGTTCCCCGACGTCTTGTGTGATGCCGCAGCCGTCGACCGACGCGTTCCACACCGTGAGCCCGTTCGACGCCGCGGCACGTTCGAGGCCCGGCCCCATGCTGTTGGCGACGGAGTCGCCGACCACCATCACCCGCACGGGTCCCGTCTTTCCCGGTGGCGCCGCGGGCGCGGTCGGGGGCGGCCCGAGGTCGGCGGCGGCGGTCTCGGACAGCGGCGCCACCCCACCGCCTGCCGTCGTGAACACCAACGTCACGGCGAGCAGCCCCGCCGTCGCGGGAGCGGTGACGCGCGCGGGCCAGCGTTGCAGACGGCCCCGGCGGATTGGTCGCTCGACGAGGTAGAACGACGCGCTTGCCGCCGCGAATGTGGCCGCGAGCCTCACGGCGAGCAGCGGCGCCCCGTCGAGCCCGGTCCGCTCGTGACTGATGACGACGTAGAGCGGCCAGTGCCAGAGGTACAGGCCGTACGACACGGCCCCGACCCAACGGAGTGGACGGACCGACAGGAGAGCGCCCAGGAGCCCGGGCATCGGACGCGTCACGCTCGCGATCACGATCGCGACGAGCAGGGCGCACAGTGTGAAGCCGCCGCGGTAGAGCCAGCCGGCCTCCTCGGACGTGTGCACCCAGATCCATCCCAGCCAGAGGCCTGCCAGCAACGCGCCACCATGGACCGCGCGCGTCATGTTCGCACCCAGCGGCCGGCGCAACCGCGTCAACAGCATCGCGAGCAGCGCGCCCATCAGCAACGACTGCGCGCGTGTGTCGGTCCCGTAGTAGACGCGCGTCGGGTCGACGCCCGGCTTGTAGAGGACGATCATCCACACCGCCGACGCCGCCAGCAGCGCGCCGGTCACTGCCCCGAGTGACCGAATCGAGCCGCGCCGCCATCGCAGCACGCCTGCGACGACCAACGGCCACACGAGATAGAACTGCTCTTCGATCGCGAGCGACCACGTGTGCCGCAGGGGTGACGGCGCCGCGAACGACTCGAAGTACGACTGGTGCGAGAAGATCTGGCCCCAGTTGGCGACGTAGCCGAGGGCGGACAGGCCGTCGCTGCGCAGGTGCGCGAGCTCCGCCGGCGCCGCGATCACCGCGCCGTAGGCGGCGACGGCGGCGAGGACGAGGAACAGCGCGGGGAGCAGCCGGCGCGCCCGCCGGGCCCAGAACGCCGACAACGCGATCCGGCCGTCGCCGCGCCATTCGGCGAGCAGCAGGCTCGTGATCAGGAAGCCGCTGAGGACGAAGAAGGCGTCGACGCCGAGGTAGCCGCCGCGCGCCCAGGAGACGTCGCCGTGGTACAGCAGCACGGCGGCAACGGCCATCGCCCGGACTCCGTCGAGCGCGGGCATGTAGGCGAGGCGGTCGTGGTGCGGCGATGCGCTCGACGGCGCCACTGCCAGTCGCTCTCCCCCCGGTCGCCCGCCGGACCGTGACGGCGGGACGCTTACGGGGGAATTGTACCAATCGGAGGGGTCTGAGCGCTTTGCCCGGGGCCGCAGGTCAGGGCTGGAGGAGCCGGCCCAGGCGGCGACCGGCGACGCGGACGCCCACCACGCCCATGATCACGAGATATGCGGCGTGGAGGAGGAGCGTCCAGCTCAGGTCGCCGAACGCGAGGGAGCGCACGAGGACGACGCCCTGGTAGAGGGGTGTGATCTGGATGACCCACTGGAGGACCGTCGGGTACCGGGAGAGCGGGAAGAACGTCGCCGAGAACAGGAACAGCGGGATCAGCGCGAGGTTCACGTAGTCGAAGTCCACGAAGGACCGCATGAACGTCGTGGCGGCCATGCCGGCGCCGGCGAACGCGAAGCCGATGAGCATCGCCGCCGGGAGGCAGAGGATCCCCCACGGCGACTCGACCAGCCCGAGCAGCGCCATCGTGACGAGGAAGGCGGCGGCGTAGATGGACCCTCGCAGCAGCGCCCAGGAGAGCTCGCCGAGGGCGACGTCAGTCGCACGAAGCGGCGTCGCGAGCATGGCGTCGAAGCTGCGCGCGTACTTGAACTTGAAGAAGAAGTTGAACGTCGTGTCGAACACCGACCCGTTCATCGCCGCCACGGCGAGCAGGCCGGGCGCGACGAACGCGTCGTAGTCGACCGTCTGGCCTCCGACGTGCACGCTTCCGACGAGCGCGCCGACGCCCACGCCGATCGAGAGCAGGTACAGCAGCGGCTCCACGAACCCGGTGAGGAAGATCATCCACTGGCGCCGGTACGCCAGCATGTCGCGCTCGATGACGTGGACGAAGAGGGAGCTCATTGCGTCAGCTTCTTCGTGAACGAGCGCGTCCCCCAGCGCCACCCGGCGACGATGCACGCGACGAGGACCGCGACGTGCGCGACGGCGGGGAAGAAGTCGATCGACCCCGTCATCGCGCCGCGGCACAGCTCGACGCCGTGCCACAGCGGGGACAGCCAGGCCAGCCGCTGAAGAGCCGTCGGGCAGCTGCGAGACGGGGAAGAACGTCCCCGAGAACAGGAACAGCGGCATGATGCCGATCCGGAGGATCACCGGGAACCGGGCGTCGGTCTCCTGCGTCGCCGAGAACGCGGTCAGCGGGGCGGCGAACGCGGTGGCGCAGAGCGCGGCAGCAGGGATTGCGAACACTCCCCACGGTGAGATCACGGCGCCGAGGATCGCGGCGACGATCAGGAAGATCGTCGCCCCGACCGCCGACCGGACGGTCGTCCAGGCCACGACACCGGCGTAGACGTCGGCCGGGCGCACCGGCGTCGCGACCATGGCGTGGAACGTCCGCACCCACTTGGTGCCCGCCATGACGGGCCACAGCGACTCGGCGCCGGCGCCGAGCATGGCGCTCGCGGCCAGGAGCCCCGGCGCCACGAACGCGTCGTACGGCACCCCGCCGACGTTGCCGGTGCTCTCCTGGACGAGCCCGCCGAGCCCGAACCCGATGGCGGCCAGGAACAGCAGCGGGTTGAGGACGTAGAACGTCGCCGACCCGCGCCAGAACCGGCGGAAGACCTGCACCTGGTGCTCGACGACCCGGACCGTGAGCGGCGTGGCCATCACTCCTCCAGCGTGCGGCCGGTGAGCGTGAGGAACACGTCCTCGAGCGAGCTGCGCCGGACCAGCACCGACTCCGGGCTTCACGCCGTCGTCGGTCAGGCGGTCGGCGTCGGCCTCGCCGTTCGACGTGTACACGAGGATGCGGTCGGCCAGTGCCTCGTAGCGTTCACCGATCGCTGCGACGTGCGGCAGGGCGTCCTCCCGCTCGTCGTCCGTGTTGAAGCGCAGCTCGACGACTTCGCGCGTCGAGTGCTGGTCGATGAGCTGGCGCGGCGACCCCTCGGCGACGATGCGCCCGTCGTCCATGATCACGAGGCGGTCGCAGAGCTGCTCGGCCTCGTCCATGTAGTGCGTGGTCAGCACCAGCGTCACGCCCTGGCGCTTCAGCCGGTAGAGCCGCTCCCACACGAGGTGGCGCGCCTGGGGGTCGAGGCCGGTCGTCGGCTCGTCGAGCAGCATCAGCTCGGGCCGGTTGACGAGCGCGCGGGCGACGGTGAGGCGGCGCCGCATCCCGCCCGACAGCAGGTCGACCCGGTCGTTCCGACGATCGGTCAGCTGGACGAACTCGAGCAGCTCGTCGGCCCGCTCGCGGACGACGCTCCGGGACAGGTCGAAGTAGCGGCCGTAGATGAGCACGTTGTCGCGCACGGTCAGCTCGAGGTCGAGCGTGTCCTCCTGCGGGACGACGCCGAGGCGGGCACGGATGCTCGTCCCGTCGGTCGCCGGGTCCATGCCCGAGCACGCGGAGCTCGCCGTCCGAGACCGGCGAGATGCAACCGATCATCCGCATCGTCGACGTCTTGCCGGCCCCGTTGGGCCCCAGGAACCCGAACGCCTCCCCCTGCTCGACGCGAAAGTCGACGGCGTCGACCGCGACGAAGTCGCCGAAGCGCTTCGTCAGCTGACGTCCCTCGATGAGCGGGGCAGGAGACACTTTTCTCTTTTCGTCGCCGTCGCAAGCTCCGGCTTTCCGGCGACGGTCGGCAAAGCCGCCGCCGCCGGGCGACGCTATCGGCGGCCGCGGCGACCGCGCGTCGAATAGGACGCGCAGCCGGGCCGGGTCGGATCAGCGGCGCTCGACTCGGGTGATGCCTCGGCGCTCGCGCCACGTCTCGATGACGAGATGGTCGGGTGGGTCGCCGCCGAGGGTGGTGAGGACGATCTCGTCGACCTCGACCCGGAAGAGATGGAACGGCTGGGGAGGCTCCTCGCCCTTCTCCTCACGTTCCTGCCCGACGAACCAGGCGAAGGTCTCCCGGTCGGTGACCTCCTCGGCCCGACCGGAGAGCTTGGCGTCGCCGTCCGGCATCTCGGGGTCGACCATGGCGCTGTGCAGAGCCAATCGCGGGTCACGCTCGAGGTCCCTCGCCTTGCGCGAGTCGGGCATCATGCCGAGCCAGAGCTCGCCCTCGCGGAACGACGCTTCTTGACCGCTGATCCGCGGCGAGCCGTCGGCGCGCAATGTGGCCAGCGTCTTGTGGATGTGCGCGTCGAAGCTCCGTTGCACCGCGGCCGAAAGCTCCGGGGCCGCCTTCCTCACGTCGTCCCACGTCGCCACGGAACGGATGTTCGCGGCTAGCCCAGGGAGTGCACCACTTCGAAGCGCGCGTCGAAGACCTTGTCCGGCACGCGGAGGTCGTCGCTCTCCTCGTACACGGTCCTGATGGCGCCCACGTCGCCGGCGGCGATGACGCCGGCCACCGTGTCGGTGAGCGAGGCGGTCGCGGCGTCCGGCTCCTCTTGGAACGCCATCGCTCCCCAGACGTCCCACGGCAGGAGCTCCATCTTGTTGAGCGCGGCGAGCTCGCGCACGACGTTGGCCTGCACGAACCACAGTCCCCAGAACTCGAAGATCCCGAAGTTGCCGGGCTCGGCTCGACCGGTCCGGCACTGCTGCCACGCCTCGCCGGCGGGCAGGAACGGGCCGGGCGGCAGGTCCTCGGTGTCGAAGTCGGCGGTGATCGCCGCCCGCTGCACGTCGTCGAGCTGGGCATCGATCCTGACCCACCGATGCTCAGCCTCGTTCCAGTACTCGGTGACCCAGTGGTCGACGTACTTGCCGGGCTCGAAGTACATGCCGAAGCCGCAGCGCGCGCGGGCCGGGATGCCGGCGCGGCGTAACAACGCGCAGCTGAGCGTGCTGAAGTGCCGGCAGTTGCCCACCATCCGCTGCTCGACGGGCCGGGCCGCAGACAGCGGCCCGGGATCGAGCCGCCGAATCGCGTCGGTCATCTCGACCGCCGACCGCGACTGCAGGTCGGTCAGCCGATCCTCGGGCACCTCGAACCCGTATGCGCTCGCCCACATCTCGTGGACGAGCAGCCCCGGCACCGCCCGGCACAATCCCACCGGGTCGGTCGGGAGCCCGTCGAAGACATCCGCCGGGACGCCGGTCAGGTCCGTCATCGGGCCCGGCGCGGCGTAGTACTCGAGCATCTTGTCGAGCTCGGTCATCGTCTTCTCCTCACACTCGGCGGTCGTCGCGCTCGTGCAGCGCGAACTGCAACTCGGTGACCCAGGTCTCGGGATCGCCGCTGCATTCCAGGTAGACCTCGCGGCTGAAGCCGTCGATCTGCTCACCCGTGTCGTCGGCCCATCGCAGCAACGCGCGATATCCCTCCTCGACGCGCGCCATCGACCCGCGGTGGATCGTCACCGCGGCCCGGGCAACCGCGGGAAGATCGGCGACGACGATCCGGTCCGACCTGACGGCGTCGGCCTCGTCGACCGGGACGGACGCCATGACCGTGATCGGTGAGTCGGGGTCCTCGCTCGGCTCGTACAGCGCGATCTGCGGGCCGGCCGGGGCGACACCGAGCCGATCCAGCTCGCCGTAGAGCTCGCCGAACAAGCGGCCGAAGATCGGGCCGAGCGTGTCGTTCCCGAACACGGGTCGCGGTCGTGTCCACCATGGCGACGTGCTGCGGCTCGAGGGGCTTGACGACGACGTCGTATTCGCCGACGCGACCTTCGGTCTCGATCTGGCGCAGCCGGGCCTCGACCCGCGACAACCGTTCGGCTTCTGCGGCCATGTGGTCGCGCGCCTCCGCCTGACGGAGGCGCAGCATGCCGCGCAGCTCGTCGACCGACACCTCGTCGTCGACGACCTTGCGGACCTCGGTGAGCGGGAGCCCGAGGTCGCGGAGGGCGAGGATCCGGTTCAGCCGTTGGAGCTGGTCGGCGCGATACCAGCGATACCCGGTCTGCGGGTCGACCTGCGCCGGCCGCAAGAGGCCCACGTCGTCGTAGTGGTGCAGCGTCCGCACGGACACCTGGGCCACACGGGCGAACGCTCCGATCCCGAACACGACTCCATACCTACAACCTCACGCGACGTCAGGGTCAAGGGCGGGCGACGCGGACCAACCAGGCGACCGTGAGGTCCGGAATTGTCCGCTTTTCGCGGCGGTCACAGCGGCCATGAGCCCGAACGCCGCACATGGACGACGAAAGCCTGCCCGTACAATCCCTGCGTGGGAGACCTTGTCGCCGATCGTTACGAGCTGCTCGAAGTGCTCGGGCGGGGCGGTGACAGCGAGGTGGTGCGGGCGATCGACCGTCGCCACGATCGTCTCGTGGCGCTGAAGCTCCGCCGGCTCGCGCCCGACGAGGCGCGCGAGCCCCTGCTCGCAGAGGGGCGCACGCTCCTGGAGCTGACGCCGCATCCGGCGCTCGCCGTCGTGCGCGACGACTTCTTCCTCGACGACCGGCACGTGCTCGTCATGGACTGGGTCGACGGAACGCACGTGGAACGAATCGTCCGCGAACGCGGTGATCCCGGGCTCGCGGTGGCCACCGTCCTCGGCGAGCTGCCCGCGGTCGCCGACGCGCTCGATCACCTCCACCAACACCGACCGCGAGTGATCCACGGCGACGTTCGGCCCGAGAACGTCATCATCACGCCCGACGGCGACGCCCGCCTCGTCTTCGGCGTCGCCGCCCTCGGAGCGCGGGCGACCGACGCCGCCGAACGCGTATCGCGCTCCCGAGCTGCGCGACGGCGTGAAGGCCGGCCCGGCGTCCGACGTGTTCGGGCTGGCGGCGACGATCGTGTACGCACTCACCGGCCGACCGCCTGCGCCCGGCCCGGAGATCGATTGGGAGGGCGTCTCGCCCGAGCTCGCGAAGCGGCTCGACCGCGTGCTGCGGCGTGCGCTCGATCCCGACCCGGTCCGGCGCCCGCCCACCGCGAACGACCTCCTCGGACGCATCGTGGCGGCGCGCGACAGCGTCCTCCCGGCCGGCGTCGTGACGTTCGCGCTCACCGACATCGAAGGGTCGACCGCGCTCTGGGAGGCGCATCCGGACGTCATGGCGGGCGTGATCGTGCGCCACTACGAGCTCGCCGCCGAGATCGCCGAGACGCACGGCGGGCGCATGCCGCGGTCGCAGGGCGAGGGCGACAGCACGCTGACGGCGTTCGCCCGTGCGACCGACGCCGTCGAAGCCGCGCTTGCGTTCCAACAGGCCATCACGGCGGAACGGTGGCCGGAGAGCATCGAGCTGCGGGTGCGCACCGGCCTCCACACCGGCGAAGCGCAGATCGAGCACGGCGACTACTTCGGCGCCGCGTTGAGCCGAGCCGCGCGCCTGCGGGCGCTCGGTCGGGGCGGCCAGGTGCTCGTCTCGCAGGCCACCGCCGAGCTGGTCGCCGACCGCCTGCCGTCCGGCGTCTCGCTGCGCGACCTCGGCCGGGTGCAGCTGCGCGGCTTCGGGCGCGCCGAGCAGGTGCACCAGATGTGCGCGCCCGGCCTTCCCGACACCGGCGATGTGATCGCGCTCGCCGGGAGCGAAGCCGACGCGGCGGCGCGCCTCCCGTTCCCGATCGCGCTCCCTCCGGGTGCGACGCGCTTCGTCGGCCGCGCCGGCGAGCTCGAGGCGCTCCGAACCCCGTGGAAGCGCGCCGTCGACGCTTCGCAACGCCGCCTCGTGCTGGTCGGCGGCGACCCGGGCATCGGCAAGAGCAGGCTCACCGCCGAGTTCGCGCGCGACGTCTACGACAACGGCGCGACGGTGTTGTTCGGCCGCTGTTACGAGGAGAACGTCGCCCCGTACCAGCCGTTCGTCGAAGCCATCGAGCAGTACCTCCGTCACGGCGACCCGGCCGACGTGCGAGCCGACCTCGTGCGAAGCGGCACGCTCCTGGCCCGACTCGTGCCGGATATCAGCTTGCGGTTCCCCGATCTCCCCGAGCCCGTCCGGGCCGAGCCCGACACCGAGCGCTACCTCATGTTCGAGGCGGTCGACGCGCTGCTCGGCGGCATCGCCAAGCGAGCGCCGGTGCTCCTCGTGCTCGACGACCTCCACTGGGCCGATCGCCCCACGCTGGCGTTGCTCGGCCATCTCGCCCGCCACACCGAGGCGGCGCCGCTCGTCCTCCTCGGCACCTATCGCACGAGTGAGGTGGTCGGCGATCACCCACTGCGCGCCGTCGCCGCCGACCTCCACCACGACGGCGTCTCCGAGGAGATCACCCTGGCGGGCTTGAGCGAGGACGAGGTCGGCGAGCTCATCGACGCGACGCAGCGACCTCGAGCCACGCCCCGGGTTCGTGCGCAGCGTCCGGCGCGAGACCGCGGGCAACCCGTTCTTCGTCCAGGAGATCTGCTCGCACGTCGGGCGAGACGGGCGCGGCGGCGAGCTCGTTCACGCTCGAGACGCTCGGCGTCCCGGAGGGCGTGAAGCAGGTGATCGGGCGGAGGATCGCGCGCCTCCCCGAGGGCACCGAGCGGCTCCTGACGATCGGCGCTCTCATCGGACGCGAGTTCGAGCTCGACCTTCTCGTCGACGTCGCCGGTGACGACGAGGACACCGTGCTCGACGCGCTCGAGCGCGCATGCACGGCGCGGCTCGTCGAGGAGGTCGCCGGCACGATCGGTCGCTACTCGTTCGTGCACGCGCTCACGCGCGAGGCGCTCTACGACTCCCTCGGCGCCACCCGCCGGGCGCGCCTCCACCGACGGGTCGCCGAGGCGATCGAGTCCCGGTACGCCGATGACCTCGAGGACCATTTCGCCGCGCTCGTCGTTCCACTACGCGGCCGCGGGGACCGACGTGCCCAAGGCGGTCGAGTACGCGGGCCTCGCCGGTCAGCAGGCTCTCACGCGGCTCGCGCACGAGGACGCGGCCAAGCAGTTCGAGCGCGGCCTCGATCTCCTCGCCGAGCAGGACCGGGCGCGGTGCGACCTGCTCCTCGGGCTGGCGGAAGCGCGCCGGCGCGCCGGCGACGTCCCCGGGTCACAGACCGCCTTCGCGGAGGCGGGCAAGCTCGCTCGCACGCTCGGCGACGCCGAGCGCCTCGCACGGGCCGCGGTCGGGAGCTTCCGCGGCCACGTGCATGGCGAACCCCGGCTGGCACGAACCCGTGATCGCGTTGCTCGAGGACGCGCTCGAGCTGCTCCCCCACGAGGACAGCGCTCTCCGCTCGCGCGTGCTGGCTGCGTTGTCGCTCGAGCTGTACTTCACGCCGCAGCAGCAGCGGGGCCTTGTCATCGGCTCGGAGGCCATCGAGATGGCGCGACGAGTCGGCGATGACGACGCGCTTGCGTTCGCGCTCGCCAACGCGCACACCGCGCTCTCCGATCCCGGCCACCTCGACGCCCGGCTCACCGTGTCGACCGAGCTCGTCGCCGTCAGCGAGCGCGTCGGCAACCCCGAGCTCGCGTACGTCGGTCACGTGCACCGCGCGTGTGACCTCCTCGAGCTTTCTCGCGTCGATGACGCGCGGCGGTCGGCACGCGCCGCGGCCGAGATCGTCGAGGACCTGGGCCAGCCGATGCAGCGCTACTTCGTGATCTGGCTCCAATCGACGCTCGCGCTCCTCGAGGGCCGCTTCGACGACGCGCAGCGCCTCTCGGACGAGGCCCTCGAGATCGGCATCGCCGCCGACCATCCCGATGCGTTCGTCGTGTGGGGAACGCAGGCGTTGGTGCTCGGATGGCAACGCGGCGAGGTCGGGCATCTCGTCGAGCCCGCGCAGCAGCTGCTCGAGCAGTTTCCCGACCTGACAGCGTGGCCGGCGGCGGTGGCGTTGGCGGAGGTCATGGGCGGGCTGCACGACGAGGCGCGCGAAAGGCTCCGCGTGTACAGCTCCGATCTCGACGTCCTCGACTTCGACGCGATCTGGATGCCGGCGCTCGTCTCGTTGACCGAGGTGTGCCGCATCGCCGACGCGCCCGAGTTCGCGGCGTCGATCTACGAGCGCCTCGTCCCGTACGCGCAGACGCTGTGCGTCGTGAGCCTGAACCTGTCCGAGATGGGCCCGGTGAGCCGGGCGCTCGGTGTTCTCGCGACGCTGATGGGCGACTACTCACGCGCCGAGCTGCACTTCACCGACGCACTCGCGACGAGCGAGCGCATCGGCGCTCCCCCGCACGTCGCGCGGACGTCAGCCGACTATGCCCGGATGCTCCTGGCGCGCGGCGCGGCCGGCGACGGCGAGCGCGCGCATGCGCTGCTCACGCAAGCGCGTTCGATCGCGGAGCGAATCGGACAGAGTGCTGTGTTGGCCGACGTCGCCGGCCTCGCTGAACAGCGCGCAGAGGCGTAAGCCCTCAAACGGTGCGGACGTTCTGCGCTTCCTCGCCCTTCTTGCCGGGCGCGATGTCGAACTCGACGCGCTGTCCCTCGTCGAGAGTTCGGTATCCGTCACCCTGGATGGCCGAGAAGTGCACGAAGACGTCGTCCCGCCCCTCGATGGCGATGAATCCGTAGCCCTTCTCTGCGTTGAACCACTTGACCGTGCCGGTCGTTGCCATGCGTTGCTTCGCTCCTTGCCGTTCCCGACCGAGTCAGCATCGGTGTCGGGATGTATATACGAAGGTCAGTGGCGCGTTGCGAATCGATTCGGACCGGAACGGTACGAGGGCAGTCGTACCGCGATGTCTCGTTCGTGCCGCATTCCGCCGCGACCGAAGCTGACTCGCTGACTGTATCGCAGCGTACAAACCGTCAACCCACGCCGCGGCAATTGCCCGGTTCGCGTGAAGCGTCGCCAACTTCCGATCCGGCCGAAGCGCGCCTCCTTACGCCGGCGCGAGCACGTAGCGTGAACCCCGTGGGCTCTTCACGGCTGCGATCAGGTGTGCTCGCCGCCGCTGATGCGGACGCGGTGGCGAGTTGGGCGGACGCCATCGAGTCGTGGCCGGTCGGCACCCACGTCTGGGGCCAGTACGCCGAGCAGATCACCGACCGGGTGGCCGTGTGCCGCACCGAGAACGTCTCGGCGTGCCACCCCGGCGTCGCCGCTCTCGTCGACGACCCGCTCCGTGAGCTCGCAACCGGCGCGCTCGGCGAGCCTGCGGTCGCGTTCAAGGACAAGATCAACTACAAGCACCCGGGCGGAGCAGGATTCCGGCCCCATCAGGACCGGCTCGCGTACCCAGGGGTCGGGCGCGTGCTGTCGATCCTCGTCGCGATCGACGAGTGCACGACCGAGTCCGGGTGCCTCTGGCTGGCGGAGGGCGTCGACGAGCAGTTGCCGACCGACGAGCGCGGCGTCGTCCGTGCCGACGTCGTCGATTCTCTGCGCTGGGCGCCGGCCGAGCTGGCCGCCGGCGACGCCGTGCTGCTCGACGGACTCGCGCCGCACTACAGCGAGGCCAATCGAGGCGATCGGCGCCGGCGGGTGCTCGTCGCCAGCTACGCACCGGCCGGCGAGAACTACTCGCGCGATCTCTACTACTCCGCGCGCGCCGAGACGATGCGCCGGGCGTCGCAGGAGGACGGACGGTTCCGGATCAGCACGCTGGCCGACTTCGACGGCGTCGAAGTCGCCGCCGAGGGCGCCGCGCCGGACCGCTGCACGCATCCCGAGGTCGCGGCGAGCTGACCGTCAGGTCCGTGACCCACCGGCCCGCCCGAGCCCGCAAGGGTCTCGACGCCCGGGCCGTCACATGCGAACATGTGTTCGTGACCGGCGGGGCCACGATCCTGCATGCCGACCTCGACGCCTTCTACGCGTCGGTCGAGCAACGAGACGATCCTCGGCTCCTCGGCCGCCCGGTCATCGTCGGGGCCGGCGTCGTCCTCGCCGCCAGCTACGAGGCGAAGGCGTTCGGGGTCCGCACCGCCATGGGTGGCGCCCAGGCCCGCGCCCTGTGCCCGCAGGCGGTCGTGGTCGAGCCCCACATGTCGGCGTACACGAAGGCGAGCGAGGCGGTCTTCGACGTGTTCGAACGGACGACCCCGCTGGTCGAGGGCCTGTCGATCGACGAGGCCTTCCTCGACGTGGGCGGGCTGCGCCGGCTGTCCGGCACCGCGACGGAGATCGCCGCGCAGCTCCGGCGCGACGTCCGCGAGCGAGTCGGCTTGCCGATCACGGTCGGCGTCGCCAGGACCAAGTTCCTGGCCAAGGTGGCGAGCGCCGTGGGCAAGCCCGACGGGTTGCTCGTCGTGCCTCCCGACCGGGAGCTGGCGTTCCTGCACCCGCTCCCGGTCGAGCGCCTCTGGGGCGTCGGGCGGGTGACCGCCGAGAAGCTCCGCAGCCGCGGGATCACAAGGGTCGCGGAGGTGTCCGAGCTCGGCGAGGGCGCGCTCGTCGCCATGCTGGGCAAGGCGTCGGGCCGGCATCTCCACGCGCTCGCCCACAACCAGGACCCGCGTCCGGTACAGGTCGGGCTGCGCCGGCACTCGATCGGGTCGCAGCACGCACTCGGACGTGCACCGAAGACGCCGGACGACGTCGACGCCGCCGTCGTCGCGCTCGTCGATCGCGTCACGCGGCGGATGCGTGCCGCCGGGCGGGTGGGCCGGACCGTCATGTTGCGGCTCCGGTTCGACGACTTCTCGCGCGCGACCCGGTCGCACACGCTGACGCAGGCGACCGCGCAGACCAGGACGATCCTCGACGCGGTGCGGGAGCTCCTGGCGACGGCCGCGCCGACCATCGAGCGGCAGGGGCTCACGCTCGTCGGCATCTCGGTCGGCAACCTCCACGACGACGCCGCGGTCCAGCTCGCATTGCCGTTCGACCGGCGGCGAGCCGGCGCCGACGGCCTCGACGTGGCCGTCGACGAGGTACGGGACCGGTTCGGTTCGACCGCCGTCACCCGGGCCGTGCTGCTCGGACGTGACCACCATCCGTCCGTGCCGCTCCTCCCCGATTGACACGCCGGCCCGCTCTCATCTGCTGGACTGAGCGCATGACGAGCGCCGAGCTCCTCGTGGATGCCTTCGGGAGGATCCGCGCCACGGTCCACGGAGCGGTGCGCGGCTTGACGCCCGAGCAACTGACGGTGCGGCTCGACCCGGACGCCAACTCGATCGCGTGGTTGGTGTGGCATCTGACTCGCATTCAGGACGACCACGTCGCGGATGCCGCGGACGTCGAGCAGGTGTGGACGTCCGCGGGCTGGGTCGAGCGGTTCGGGTTGCCGTTCGACCCGCGCGACGGGATACGCACACAGTTCCGCCGACGTCGCCGCGGTCACGGTGGAGTCCGGCGACCTGCTCGTCGGCTACTACGACGCCGTGCACGACCAGACGATCCGGTTCGTCGAGCGGATCACGGACCACGACCTGGACCGGGTCGTGGACGACTCGTGGGATCCGCCCGTGACGCTCGGCGTCCGGCTCGTGAGCGTGATCAACGACAACGATCAGCACGCGGGTCAAGCGGCATTCGTGCACGGGATCGTCCTGCGCCGATAACGGCGTGCGCAGCGCGAGACGCACCTCAGAAGATCTTCACGTCTCGCGCCGGTACGATCCTGGTCGAGATGGCCGAGCGTTCGGCACGACCCTCCCCTCCCGAGCCGGAAGGCGGACTGGCGTTCAGGGACCCCGCCAAGCGGCGTGCCCTGCACTTCGACGTCCTGCCCATGGCGAAGCTCGAGGTCATCTCGCACCAGCGCAAGGCGAGCGATGCGCACGTGAAGCGGGTCATGGACTCCGTCGATCGCGTCGGCTTTCTCGCGCCGGTGGTGGTCGTCGAGCGCGACGGCGGTGCCGGGTACCTGATCATCGACGGCCAGCACCGGTACCTCGCCGCCAAGGAGCTGGGCTTGCGCCGCATCCCGGCCGTGATCGCCCCGCGCGACGTCGCCCGCCGGATGCTCACGCTCAACGTCGAGAAGGAGCCGAACATCCGGGAACGGTCGGCCGTTGCGCTCTCGATCTACCGCGAGCTCGTCGACACCGAGCCCGACATGGCCGAGGACGATCCCGAGGTCGCCGACGCGGTCCAACAGGCGCACTACGTCACGCTCGGGCTCGGGTACGCGGCGTCGGGCCGCCTGGCCGGCAGCCAGTTCGAGCCCATCCTCCGAAAATGCGACGGGTTCATGGACACGCCGCTCGCCGAGTCGCTCCCGGTGCGCGAGGAACGCGCCGGCCGCGTGGTCGAGGCCCACCGGCTCGTGCGCGCCGTCAGCGACCGGCTGAAGGAGATCGGCGCGTGGCACGAGTTCGCCGGCGCCCAGATCATCTCGTACGCCAACCCTTTGAAGCGGGCGCGGAAGCAACACTCCTTCGACCAGACGTTCGACAAGCTCATCGCGAAGCTGGAGACGTTGGGCGAGCACCCGGAGAAGGCCCTGCGCGGCGGCGGCTAGCGTCTCGCCTGCATGAAGCTCTGGAGCGACGACCTCGAAGCGATGCGGCCGCGGCTTCGTGAAGAAGCCGACGCGTTCATCGCCTCGTTCGCATCGGAGCTCGACGACCCGAGCCTTCCCGTCCCGGAGCGGATCGCGAGGCAACGCGGCAGCGCACGACGAGCGCGTGATGCGCTCCGAGATGGCGGTCGACCGGGAGATCTCTGGGCCCGCCGGCCCGGTACGGCTCCGCACGTTCGTGCCCGACCAGGTCGACGGCGTCCTCCTGCACATCCACGGCGGCGGGTTCGTCACCGGATCACCGGAGATGACCGACCTCCTCCACGAGATGCTCAGCAAGCAGCTCGGTCTCGCGTTCGTCAGCGTCGACTACCGGCTCGCGCCCGAACACCCGTATCCCGCCGGCCCGGACGACTGCGAGGCGGCGGCGCTGTGGGTGCTCGAGCACGCCGAGCGCGAGCTCGGCTCGGACCGTCTGCTCATCGGGGGCGAGTCCGCCGGCGCGCACCTGGCGGCGTGCACACTGCTTCGGCTGCGCGACCGTCACGACGCGGTCGACCGGTTCGGCGCGCGCCAACCTCGTCTTCGGGATCTACGACCTCGGCGGGACCCCGAGCCAGCGCGGCGTGACCGGACGGCCCGACCTCCTCACCGCCGAGCAGATCGAGTACTTCGCCGAGCTGTTCACGCCCGGCCGGTCGGTCGAGGAACGGCGTGACCCCGACATCTCACCGCTGTACGCCGACCTGCACGGACTGCCGCCGGCGCTGTTCACCGTCGGCGCCGACGACCACCTCGTCGACGACACGCTCTTCATGGCCGCGCGCTGGGTGCTGGCGGGGAACGACGCCGAGCTCCTCGTGTACCCGGAGAGCCCGCACGGATGCATCGGCATGCCCAGCGTCTTCGAACCGTGGTTCGCGACGCTCACGGACTTCCTCCGGCGGCCCACGAACGGCGGCTGACGAACAGCGAGACCCGCATTCCCGTCCATCGAGTTTGTCGCCGTCGAACCGACTATTGCTTGGCGTAGTCGGCGAAGCCCTGCCAGTCGATGACCACGCACGGCTCGTCTCCGACGATCCAGGCGTCGTGACCAGGCGGAGCCACCATGAAGTCCCCCGGACCAAACTCCATCTCCTCGCCGTCGTCCATGACGACCTTCATCCGACCGGAGATGAAGTAGCCCATGTGGGCGGCCTCGCAGCTGTCGGTGTTGGCAATGGGCTTGACGTGCTTGGACCACTGCCAACCGGGCTGGAACGTCGCCCGGCCAATCGGCGCCGCCCTCCATGTTCACGAGTTCGAGTTTGCCCATCCCCGCCTCGAACGCCCGGGTCTCCTCGGGCGAATCAAGGCTCTTGCGGACCATTCCAGCCATACCTGCCTCCCGTCCTTCGAGCACCGCCGTGCCGACCCCATGCTGGGTAGTTCGGCGCAGGACCGAGCGTAGGACTGTCAGACGCGCGGGTAAACAGGTGGCCTGGATCACAAGCTCGACGAATGCCCCGCCGGCGACGACAAGGAGGACTGACGATGCCATCCCTCAACTGGCATGACCTTGACAGCTTCGAGCAGGGAGCGTTCTACCGGCAGGTGGAGTCGGACAAGACGGTGCAGTTCGTCGGCGTCGCTTCGATGCCCGAAGTGGACGGCGGGGATGTCGGCGTCTTCCGCTTCGTGGAGGGCGGCAGGTGCCTCATCGCCACGAAGGGGCGCTACGAGCAGGGACAGACGTTCACACCGATCGCCGAATACCAGGAACCGGACGAGGCCACGACGGCCGAATGGCGCGCCTTTGTCGAAAAGGACGAGCCATGACATCCGGACTCCGTGCCGAGGTCCGTGAAAATGTGCCGCGCTCGCGGTACGAGGTCACCGTCGACGGTCGCGTCGTCGGTTTCGCCGAGTACAGCAGAGACGGTGACACGGTGGTCTTCCCGCACACGGTGATCGAGCCGTCGATGCGCAACCGCGGCCTCGGCGCGGAGCTGGTCCGAGGTGCGCTCGATGACGTGCGCGCCCGGGGCGGCACGGTCGTCGCGCACTGCTGGTACGTGGCCGAGTTCATCGACCAGCACACGGAGTACGCCGACCTCCTCGCACAGAAGTAGGTGGCCCCCGAGATCCACTTCCGCTCATTCGCAGCCCCGGTCTGCATTCACGGCGCGCGAGGGAGCTCACCCCGACGGCCTCGCCATCTGCGCGTCCATCGGGACGACTGGCGGTGGCATGTCGGCGATCTCCATGCGGAGCGTCATCAACGCTGCGTCGTAGATCCCCGAGAAGCTCGGGAAGGGCTGGATCGTGTCGCCGAGCACCTCGAGCGGGACGTGTGCGCGGATCGCGAGCGTCGCCTGTTGCATCCACTCACCGGCTTCGGGCCCGAGCGCGTAGGCGCCGGTCAGTCGCTCGCCGTCGCTGAGCAGCGTCAGGAACCCGTTGGATTCGGCGTAGGCGTGTGTGTAGGTGGCGGTCTTCGGCACGTCTGACAGGGGTGCGGTGGCGCTGTACTCCGCTTCGATCGCGCCCACCGCCGCCGCCTGAGGATCGGTGTAGGTGACTCGCGGAACGGCTTCGTAGTTCGCCGGACGCGCATCACCCGCGATGTTCGCCGCGACCACGTCGCCCTCGTATTCGCCGACGTGGGTCAGCGGCCAGATGCCGGTGACGTCGCCGATCGCCCAGAGGCGCTCGCCGGCGCGCAGGTGGTCGTCGACGTGGATCCCGTGGGGGTCGGCCTCGACACCGACCGTCTCGAGCCCGATGCCCTCGACGCGTGGGCGCCGACCGGTTGCCACGAGCAGCCGGTCGCCCCGCACCTCCGTGCCGCCGTCGAACTGCAGGACGTACTCGTCACCCTCCCGCCGCGCGGCGGTGGCGTGCATCCCGAGCATCAGCTCGATGCCGTCCCGGCGCAGAGCCTCGCCGAGCCCCTCGCCCAGCGGCGCAGCCTCGCGGGGCAGCACGCGGTCGCCACCCTCGACGACCACCGCTTCGCCGCCGAGACGCCGCACGACCTGCGCCATCTCGACCCCGACCGGCCCGCCACCCAAGATCGAGCAGGCGGCGCGGGACCTCCTTCATGCCGGTCGCCTCGCGGTTCGTCCACACGCCGTCGAGCTCGCGCAGCCCCGGAACCGGTGGCACGATCGGATCGGCGCCGGCCGCGATGACGACGTGGTCCGCGGTGTGGCGGACGCCGTCGACCTCGACCGCGCCGGTGCCGGCCAGTCTGCCCGTGCCGCGCAGCAGTTCGATGCCACGGTCCGCCAGCCAGCGCTCCTGACCGGCGTCGGAATAGTTCGACACCATGAAGTCCCGCCACGCCAGCGCGTCCTGGACGTCGACCTCCGCGCTCGCGCCCGCCTCGCGCGCGCCGTGCACCGCCTCGCCCGGGCGCAGCAGCGACTTCGACGGGATGCAGGCCCAGTAGGAGCACTCGCCGCCGACCAGCTCTCGCTCGACGACGGCGACGCGCAGCCCGCGCGCCGCCAGCGCCGCCGCGCAGTGCTCGCCGGGCGCCCCGCCGCCGAGAACGATGACGTCGTAGTCGCTCATGTGGGCAGCTCCGTGCCCGCCTGCTCCGCCACCATGTACGCGGCGTACCAGTCGGGCCAGTTCTCGTCCCTCTGCCCGCCGTTTCGCTTCTCGTGCTCGCCGTGCGCGGCCGACGCACGCCGCATCGCGTCCGCCAGGTCGCTCGTGGAGCCGAACGAAGTCTCGGCGGCGTCCACGCGCCCGGGAAGGCGGGTCGTGATCTCCTGCATCAGCCATTCGTTGCCGTCGGGATCCCTGAACGTGGCACGCGAGAAGTAGCTGCGACGCTCGGGATCCGGACCGCTGACCGGGCCGTCCGGGCCGAGATGGAAGACCTCGCCCACCTCGGCGCCGGCGGCGACCAGCGCGTCCCGGGCGGCCACGATGTCGGAGACGACCAGGTACCCCTTGGCCGAACCGGGCGCGGCCGACGTGAGCGGCGCGCCGAATTGCACCGAGCACTCAGAGCCGTGCGGGGTCAACTGGACGATGCCCGAGCCCGGCGGCGTGACGTCCTGCCTCCACCCGAGTCTCAGGTAGAAGTCCGTTCGCGCGGTCGACATCCGAGACGGGGATGACCATCACCTCGAGCTTCTGGTCCACGCCGCCGCTCATGTCCTGCCTCCTCGGGTGGGGCCCGGACGGTTCGGTGAGTCCTCCAAGAAGCCGAAGTCAGCCGAACCCAAGGAAGTTTCTCGGAGCGACTCACGCCGCCGCAAGGGAGAGATGTGACGGGACGAGAACGCTGCACACGGCAATGATCACTTCCGGCTGCTTCAGGGCTTTTCGACGGAAGATGCGGGCCCGGTCAGGAGCTCGTTCGTCGCGATACCGCGCCTGATGGCCGCTCGGCTGGCCGATGAGAAATGCCGCCATGCCGGGTCTAGGTGAAACGAGTTTGGATCGAGACCACGGGAGGTCGAAGTGTCTGCATCGGTGCTCTACATGTCGATGTCACTCGACGGGTACATCGCGGGCCCGAACGACGAACCGGGCAACCCCGGCGGCGACGGCTTCGCCCGGCTGCACGAGTGGTTCCTCACTCCGGACGGGGAA
This sequence comes from uncultured Actinomycetes bacterium, assembly GCA_963747195.1. GTDB lineage: Bacteria > Actinomycetota > Acidimicrobiia > IMCC26256 > JACDBD01 > JALZAA01. The sequence continues at coordinate 198,410 of CAVVDV010000002.1, read as the reverse complement.
TTCTTCCGGCCGTCCGGGCCGGCCGGGGAGTTGTACGACGAGATCATGGACGCGGCCGGCGCGGTCCTCGTGGGCCGGCGGACCGCGGAGCAGGTCGATCACTGGGGCGGTGACCATCACGGTTCCGGTATCCCGATCTTCGTGCCCAGTCACCGGCCGCCCGGCCCGTCCGTCGCGAACTACCCGTTGGTGACGTACGTGACCGACGGGATCGAGAGCGCGATGGCACAGGCGAAGGCCGCCGCCGGGGACCGGAACGTGATGGTGCACGGCGCATACACGGCGCAACGGGCGCTCGAGGCCGGTGTGCTGGACGAGCTGCAGATCCACCAGATCCCGGTGCTGTTCGGTGGTGGCCGTCGGCTGTTCGAGGTGTTGCCGTCGCGCGTCGAGCTGGAGATCGTTCGGGTGATCGACACGCCGGAGGCCACACACATCCGCTACCGCGTCCGTCGCTGAGCCGGTCGACCGGCGGCCTCTTGTCAGACGCGCACGCGTCGTCGGGAGAACGCTCGATGAACCACTGCGCTATCCCCGGCATATTTTCCTCGAAGTTGCCGGGGGCGGAGACGTTGAGCATCCCGGCGCGCTCCGAGCCGCGGTTCTCGAAGTCATGGGTCACGTTGCCCGGCACCAGGACGAACGACCCCGTGCTCGCCTCGGTCCACTCGGTGCCGACCATCACGCTCATGGTGCCGGCGAGGACGTAGAACACGTCGTCCTCCGGATGCGAATGCGGGCCCGGCCCCTTCGTGTGCGGGTCGAGCCACCACTCCGAGATCGAATACCGCTGCGCGGTCTCCGCACCGTCGGCCTTGAAGACCGCCGAGATGGGACCCATCGGATACGCGCGACCCTCACCTGGTGCCAGCACCACGGGACGTCGGGCGGCGGTGCTCCCGCTGTCGGTCATCGTCGCTCCTTCGCTCCCGATGTGCGGTGGTCGACGGCGATCAGTTGCGGTAGCTCCCCTGGCGGAACTCTTCAGCAAGTGATGGATGGGTCGGACGCCAATCGAGCTCGGCTCGAGCCTTGGCCGCGTCGGTGCCCTGATCGAGCAGGAGGACCTCGGCGAAGTAGTCGCCCAAGCGGGCGCGAGCCTCCTCGTCGGAACCAGGGACCGCTCCTGGAGCGCCGACTGCCACTGCGGCCGCCTCCGTCAGCTCGGCAACGGTTTCGTTCAAACCATTGCCAACGAGGTAACGGCCACGAGCCGACTCGTCTTCCAGGACGCGCCGGAAAAGGTCCCCGAGGTCGGCGGCGTGCACGGTCGACCAGTGCTGTTGTCCCGCGCCGATCATGATCAAGTTGCCGGCATCATCCCGCGGTGAGCCGAGCAGTACCCCTGGAACGCCTCCGCCGCCGTCACCGTAGGCGACGCCCGGGACGATCACGACGCCGCGCATGCCGCGTTCGCCGAGCACCCGGCGTTCGATCGGCTCCTTCCATGCCACCAGCGGAGGCGCGTTGAAGGGAGAGTCCTCGGTGATGGAGGAGTTGGACCCGTAGACCCATCCACCGCCGATCTGTACGTAGGGCTTGGCGCTATCTCCGAGGGCATCGATCACCGCATCAACTACGGCGGAGTCGAGAGCAGCGCTGGTTGTGTCACCGGGGCTGGCGGTGTGGATGGCCGCGTCTGCCGCGCTGAGCAGGCTCGCGACCGCCGATCGATCGTAGAGATCGACCACGGCGGCGTTCGCGCCGCGGGTTCGGACGGCGTCCACCTGGGCGTCGTCGCGGACCAGCGCCGTGACCTCATGGCCGTGTTCCACCAACGCCGCCAGCACGTGAGACCCGACGAACCCTGTTGCACCGGTGAGAGCCACGTTCATCGCAATCCTCCTGGCCTGAGCGTCACCCGAAAGGGTACGGCCCATTTCCTCGACACCTTGCACGCGTCCGATCGCTGGTGATTGATGTTCTCTCACCAGAGCAGCCGCAACTCGTCCGGCATCCTGTTTCGGTGCACCCTCGTTCGGCGCCCTCATCAGCGCGACGGCGCGATTCAGAACGTGATGACGGTCTTGCCGCCGTGGTGAGTGCCTTCGCCGCTCATCGCAGCGGGCACGTCGTCCAGCTTCATCGTCGTGATGGGTGGTACCCCGATGCGACCGGCGGCGACGGCGTCCGCGACCTGTCCGAGGACCTCGGGCGAGGACTGATATGAGAAATTCACGCCGGTGACGCCGCGCGGAGAGCATCTCCGTGTCGGCGACGTATCGGGTCGTGACGGCGCTCCCACCGGAACGAACGAGGGAAGAAAGCGCAGCGAACTCGTCCGCGTCGCTGGCGACGTCGATGAGCGCATCGATTCCGTCAGGATCCGCGCGACGCACCGTGTCGGTTACCGACATCGCGGAGTAGTCGATCATCTCGTCCGCTCCATAGCTGCGCATGCGGTCGGTCTCGTTGGCGCGTGCGTCGGCGATGACGTGCGCGCCGGTGCTCACGGCGAACTGCGTGGCGAACGAGCCGACCCCGCCACCAGCACCCACGATGAGCGCCGTCTTGTCCGAAAGCGGCTCGAGAGACGTCACCATCTGCAGCGCCGTACCACCGGGCGTCGGTAGCGTTGCCGCGGCCGTGGCGTCGATGCCGTTCGGCACGTTGGCCAGTGGCGCGTCTTCGGTTACCGCCACGTACTCGGCGTACGTGCCCGTCGATCCGAGCGGTGGTATCAGCAACTGGCCGAAGACCTCGTCGCCCGGAGCGAACTTCGCTGTTCCTTCCCCCACGGATTCGACCACGCCCGCGAAATCGGCGCCGAGCACGAGTGGGAAGGTGCCCGGCACCCGATCTCTCCAGACGCCGTCGGAGATCTGGCGGTCACCGGGGTTCATACCCGCGGTCCGGACTTTGATCAGGATCTGACTCGGCCCTGGCTGCGGCTTGGGAAGTTCGACCAAGGCTGGATTGGCTCCGTATTCGTTCACTGCGATCGCATGCATTGCAACCTCCCTCGCGTCCTCAGCAGACAATGAGTACTCGAGCTTGAAGCGGCCCCGAATCGATCACAACAAGTGATCGCGTATCCCCGCATCATTACGAGTGCGCGGGCCGCCGAGCTGTCAGTGACCGATGACATGGTGCGTTTCCTTCGAGGATGGGTTGGCCCTTGCTGCCGAGGGAGATCGTCCGAGTTTTCGCTCGTGTTGGCATCCAAGGAATCCACAGTCGCGGCAACACGCTTGCTCATCGAACTCGACGCCCGCGTGGCGAATCGACTGTGCACAACGGCCACAGGGAATTGCCGCCGGTCGGACTACCGTACCGATGCGTGGACCTGGTCGGTAATGCTCGGCCCTCCCTCCTCGGTCGAGAGATGGAGCGCGGCACGCTCGATCGAGCTGCTCAATGACGCGCGTAATGGTCGGGGCGAGGCAATCGTCGTCTACGGCGAGCCCGGCATCGGCAAGACCGCGCTCTTGGAGTACATGATCGCGAGCGCGGGCGACTTCAAGGTGTTGCGCACCGTTGGCAACGAGGCGGAACGAGAGCTTCCATTCGCGGCGTTGCAGCAGCTTTCCGCGCCTGGTCTCACGGAGTTGTCGCAACTGCCCGAGCCGCAGCGCGAAGCGCTCCGCGTCACGTTCGGGCTTGTGTCCGGCGCACCGCCCGATCGCCTGCTCCTGAGCCTGGCCGTGTTGAGCTTGTTGTCGCAGCTCGCCGGCGAACAACCTCTCCTGTGCGTTGTCGACGACACGCAGTGGCTCGACCGGGAATCCGCACAGGCGTTGGCCTTCGTCGCCCGGCGGCTGGTAACCGAGCCGATTGCGTTCGCGTTCGGAAGTCGAGCGATCACTGATGTGATTCGCGGGCTGCGGACAATCGAGGTCGCTGAATTAGACCGCGCCGCTTCGTTCGCACTGCTTCGCTCGGTGCTTCCTGATCGCATCGACGACACCGTGCTGGAGCGCGTCGTCGCTGAGCGCGCGGGAACGCACTCGCCTTGCTCGAGCTGCCGCGTGGCTTGACCTCGGGGAAGCTCTACGGAGGATTCGCGCTTCCTGTCTCCGTTCCGATGGCTGACCGTCTCGAGGAGAGCTTCCGCAGACGACTCGCCAGTCTGCCATCGCTATCCCGTCGCCTTCTGCTCGTAGCGGCGGCCGAACCGACGGGCGACCCCGCGCTTGTGCGGCGCGCGGCCGCGCAAGTCGGTGTCACCAGCTTCCTCGGCAGAAGCAGTTGCAAATGAAGGCCTTCTGGACATGAGCACGCGGGTCACATTCCGGCACACGCTTGTACGGTCCACGATCTATCATGCGGCGACACCAGAGGAACAACGGACGCGCATCGCGCGCTTGCGGCGGCCACGGATCCTGCACTCGACCCCGACCGCCGCGCTTGGCACCTCGCACAGGCCGCGTCACATCCCGACGACGATGTCGCCGCAGAGTTGGAGCGCTCGGCCGGGCGTGCGCAGGCACACGGTGGTTTGGCCGCGGCGGCCCGTTCTTGGCGCGTTCCACCGAGTTGACCGTCGAGCCGGCGCCGCGCGCATGCCGGGCGCTTGTCGCCGCGGAAGCGAAACGCCAGGCCGGAGCACTCGACGAGGCACTGGCGCTGGCCACGATCGCTGAGCGCGGGCCGTTGGACGACTCGCAGCGAGCGCAGCTCGACGTTCTTCGCGCTCGCGTTCGTTCGGATCAGACCGTGGAAGTGATGCGCCCAACTTATTGCTGGGGGCCGCGCAGCGCTCGAGCCGATCGACCCGAGCGAGGCACGCAACACGTACCTCGACGCGATCACGGCCGCGCTCTTTGCCAGCCAGCTCGCGGGGAAAGGCAACGCTCGTGAGGTCGCAAAGCTCGCGCTGGCAGCGCCGCGTCCTGCAGGAGCTCGGCGCGCCGTCGACGACCTGCTCGACGGCCTGGCGCTGATGATCACCAAAGGGCCAACGGCCGGCACGCCGGTCTTACAGCAGGCAGTGGACGCGTTCTGCGGGTTCGACGTCAGCGACGAAGAACGCCTGCGTTGGTCGTGGCTCGCCGGTCGAATGGCCGGGTTCATCTGGGACTACAACAGCTGGGACGTGCTCACCGCGAGCCAGGTCCAGCTCGCTCGCGATGCCGGCGCCCTGTCTGTCCTGCCCCTCACCTTGAGTATCCGCGCCTCCGTACATCTCTTCGCCGGCGAGCTCAACGTCGCGACGTCGCTGGTCGATCGCGTAGAAGCCATTGCGGATGCGACCGATACTCGCACGGCCCCGTACACGGCGATCACGGTCGCGGCGTTCCACGGTCGGGAGGTCGATCCGCGGGAGCTGATCGACGCGGACGCGAAGGATTCGCGTTGAGGGGCGGAGGGTATCGGCCTCACCGTCACGCAATGGGCTGGTGCCGTGTTGTACAACGGACTCACGCGCTATCACGACGCGTTTTCGCGGCAGAGGCAGCCCTCGAGGACCCCGACGACCTTGGGTTCTGGCCGTTGGCGACGGTCGAGTTCGTCGAGGCGGCGAGCCGGTCCGGACGCGCCGGGGCGCGCGGCCAGCCCTCGACCGCCTCGAGGCAGCGACCTCGGCAAGTGGCGCTCCCTGGGGCGAGGCGATCGCCGCTCAATCGCCGCGCTCCTGACGAAGGCGATGCCGCGGAGAGCCGATACCGCGACGCCATCGATCGTTTGACTCCTACGGCATTGCGCCTTGACCTCGCCCGTACTCATCTGGTGTATGGCGAGTGGCTGCGCCGCGTTCGTCGCAACGTCAACGCGCGAGCAGCTGCGTCTCGCGCACGGCCTCTTCAGCGACTTCGGCATGGAAACCTTCGCGGAACGAGCACACGTCGAGCTCCGCGCAACCGGCGAGCACACGCTACACGCTCCGTTGAGACAAGCAACCAGCTCACGCCACAAGAGGAACGAATCGCGCAGCTGGTCGCCGATGGTGCGACGAACAACGAGATTGCAACCCAGCTGTTCATTACGCCGCGCACCGTCGAATACCACCTACACAAAGTTTTTCGCAAGGTCGGCGTGAGGTCCCGAACGCAGCTGGCCCGCCACGTCCTGGAGTCAAAGTCGCGGTGATCGCCGGCGGGGGGCGTAGGACGTCAACAGCGTTCTGATCGTCGAACGCGCGGTCAGACCAGTTTCACCGCCGCTCGCCGTGTCGTTCCTGGACTGTGGATTTCTTGGATGCCACCGGTCACGAAACGCGCACGCTGGTCGGGCACATCGCAATCCGTCGACTGGAGAATGCAGATGACAAGCGAGCCCATGCGCGATCCGGTAACCGACCACCTACTTACCTCGCGGAATTCCGCACTGGTCGTCATCGACTACCAGCCCGATCAGATGCAGGTGATGACCTCGATAGATCGAGAGGTGTTGGTTGACAACATGGTCTCGGTCACGCGCCTCGCCCGGACGTACGACCTCCCGGTCGTCCTGTCGACGGTCAACGCCGCGAACGGACAGGGGAACACGCTGCCCGAGATCAAGGCCGCGCTGCCGGACACGCCCGAAATCGACCGCACGACGATGAACGCCTGGGAGGACGTCGAATTCCGACAGGCCGTCGAGGCGACCGGCCGCAAGAAGCTGATCATGACCGCGCTATGGACCGAGATCTGTCTCACGTTCCCGACGCTGGACGCGTTGCGTGACGGGTTCGAGATCTACCCGGTCGTCGACGCCGTCGGCGGGACGTCACCCGAGGCGCACCGCGCCGCCCTCGAACGCATCGTGCAGGCCGGAGCACGACCGATCGCTGGGTCGGACCACGGGCGGACTACAGCGCGACTGGGCGCACGCGGACACCGTCGGCGAGCTCGTCGACATCGTGCTGACGACCCGCCTGCTTGCGGCCGCGTGAGCACGCGGGATCGGAGCCATGAAACTGAGCGTGAACGGCTCAATCGTGGACGTCGATCGCCGGCACACGACGACGTTCACCGGCAACCGGATCGGTCGGCTGCCACACGCCAAGTCCGGACCGTTCACGCCGAAGCCGGCGACGAGCCCTTCGAGGTCTGGGCTCGTCGCCTTCGTGCTCTCTCGACAAACGACGCTTGGAGGATCGCCATGCCGAAAGCCGTTGTCCTGACGAAATACGGACCTCCAGACGTCCTCGTCTGGAAGGACGTAGCTAGGCCCGAGCCTGGTCCGCGCCAAGTGCGCATCCGAGTCAAGTCCGCGGGCGTGAGTCCCACGGATCCGAAGATTCGCCGCGGTGACGTTCAGGCCGTGTTTCGCCTTCCCGCCGACGCAGTGCTCGGCTTTGAGGCGGCAGGTGTCGTGGACCGCGCTCGGTTCGTCGGTCGAAGAGGTCAAGAACGGCGACGAAGTCGCGTGCCTCCTGCCCGATCTGGGCGGCTACGCCGAATACACGCTCACTTCTTCTTGGACCCGGAAGCCCGATGACGTGAGTTGGAGCGATGCGGCCGCCCTCCCCCTCCTCGGCAGAAGCCGCAGTGGGCGTCCTCAAGCACCTCGGGCTCACCGGCGGCGAGACGCTCCTCATTCTCGGTGCCGCCGGCTCGGTCGGGATGATCGCAGCTCAGGTTTCCGTCTCCACGGCGCAACGGTTATCGGCGCCGCAGCGCCGCGAGACCACGAGCTGGTGCGCGACCTCGGGGCCGATGCCCTCAGCTACGGACCGGGGTTGGTACGATCGGGTGCCGCGAGACCGTCGCGTCGGTCGACGCTGTGCTCGACGCGGCGGGAAAAGGTGAGCTCAAAGAGGCCGTCGATCTTGCTGGCGGTCCGGGCGAGCGCGTCGTGACGCTGGCTGATGAGCATGCAGCCCTTTTGGGTGACACGTTCTCCGCATTTACATCCGACCGTGCACCCGAAGCTCTCGATCAGACCATGTCCCTCTTAGCTAGGGGCGCTCTTCGCCTCCGTCGCCAGCACCATCTTTCTCTTGAGCGAGCTGCTGAGGCGCACCAGCTTCTCGAGAGCGGCGACGCCCACGAAAAGCTCGTCCTCGATGCCCCGTGACGCCAGACCGCTTGCCGCTGGTCCCTTCGACTCCGTCGCCAGCGCCTGCTCGCCATGGCCGACGCCGCCGAGGCTGCTCGAAAACGGCGAGGCCCACGACAACCTTGTCCTCGAAGCCCGGTGCTCGACCGCAGGAGGAGCCAGATGGAGAGCCCGATCGAGGTAGTGCGCAGGTTCTGCGCGGCGTGGTCCGACAATATCGGGGCCGCCGAGCTGGCCGCATTTTTCACCGACGACGCCGTCTACCACAATATCCCGCTGGCGCCGGTCACCGGCAGGGAGGCCATCGCGAACAACATCGCCTCGTTCATCCGCCCTGGCGCGCCAGGCATCGAGAGCATCCAGTTCCGCGTCATCAACATCGCAGCCAATGGTCCGGTCGTGATGACCGAGCGGGTGGACGTCTTCAAGCTCCCTGACAAGTCGTTCGAGCTGCCGGTCATGGGAACCTTCGAGGTCAGTGACGGCAAGATCAACGCCTGGCGGGACTATTTCGACATGAACCAGTTCACCAGCCGGATGGGATAAGGCTGGAACCCACAATGAGTACTCGAGCTTGAAGTGGACCCGCATCGATCGCAACACGTGATCGCGTAATTCCCGCATCATTGCGGTTTCGCGGGCCGGGGAGTGCAAGTGCTGATCCCACGTGGAGAGCTCCGGTTCGGTTCTGCGGCTGGGCGTTGGGTGGTCGCGGCGTCGGTCTTGGGCTCGGGGATCGCGGCGATCGACGCGACGGTGGTTGGTGTCGCGCTGCCGGCGATCGGTCGCGAATTTCAGATCGGTGTGGAAGCCCTCCAATGGGTGGTGAGTGGGTACTTTCTCACCCTCGCGTCGTTCTTGCTCCTGAGCGGTTCGCTCAGCGACCGCTTCGGTAGAAAGCGACTGTTCGGTATCGGAGTGATCGGCTTTGCTGTCGCGTCCGCGGCGTGTGGCCTAGCCCGAGTGCTGGGTTCCTTGTCGCTATCGCGTGTTGCAAGGGATCGGTGGTGCCCTCCTGGTCACTGGGAGCCTCGCCATCCTCGAGGCGTCGTTTGCTCCGAGCGACCGGGCCGCGGCGATCGGAGCGTGGGCAGGTCTCGGTGCGGTGGCCACTGCGGTCGGACCGCTGCTGGGCGGTTATCTGATCTCGGCGGCTTCGTGGCGCTGGATCTTCTTCCTCAACGTTCCCGTCGCTGTGGTCGTGCTCTTCGTCGTGGTCCGCCACGTTCCCGAGTCAAAAGATCCTTCCGCGGCGCATCACATCGACGTGGCCGGCGCAAGTTTGGCCGTCGTCGGGCTCGGCGCGGTCGCCCTGCTGATCGAAGGGCCTGGGCTCGGGTGGTCCTCCATCGCGGTCGTCGCCGCCCTAGCGTTGGCGATCGGGGCCTTGGGGATTCGCCTTGGTCGAACTCCGGAGCCCGCAGCCCCTGCTCCCTCTGGGAATGTTTCGCCAGCGCCAGTTCAGCTCGACCAACGCGATCACATTCCTGATGTTCGCCAGCGTCGGGGGTGCGTTCTTCCTGCTCCCTGTGCAACTGCAAATCGGTTCGGGTTACACGCCCCTCCAGGCTGGTGCGGCACTTCTTCCCGTCACGATCATCGAGCTCGGCTTTTCGGTTCGCTGGGGACGCCTGGCATCCAGGATCGGACCCCGGCTCCAGCTGATCGCCGGACCCTTCATCTTCGGGGCCAGTCTCCTATTGCTCATACGAATCACTGACGGTCGTGGCTATGTCGTCTACGTCCTACCGGCGATGATCGTGATGGGGATCGGCGTGGCAACTTCGTCGCGCCCCTCACCGCCACCGTCATGCAGTCCGCAGCGCCAGAACACGCCGGCCTGGCCTCCGCCATCAACAACGACGTCGCCCGAATCGGCAGCTTGGTCGCCGTGTCCGTGCTCCCCGCGATCGCCGGCATCACCGGGACCACCTACCTGCACCCAGCCGAGCTGTCGGCTGGATTCCGCACCACGATGATCGTGTCAGCCATCGGATGTGGGCTCGCGGGGATCCTCGCCACCCTGACCATCACGAATCCAGAGCGCCAAACTGAACCCACAGCCCCGTACGCACACTGCGCGATCGATGCCCCGCCCCTCCGGGTCAGCATCCCAGAGGTGTCCCGTGAAGGCTGACCGCGCACCCGCACAGACGCACAGACGCACAGTGGAGTGGACACGTTTCGTGAGGGGCGCTCGTGAGGAACTACGGGTTTCCTAGATGCCAGCAGGTGGTGGTTGCCGCAGGATCTGAAGAAAGACGACAGCAGCGTCCTTGCCTGACCGGAAAGCGCCAGCCATCGCATCGATGCGGAGATCTCACACGGCGCGGACACCACGGACAAGAGCCCGAACAGGCCCACTGTGAGAAGGACTTCCGCGGCGCGTGCGACCGAGGGGGACCTATCCCTCGGCGAGCGGGTCACGGGCTGGCGACGGGCTCGCACGTTGGCTGCAGTGGCGGTGGCGCTGGCCGCCCTGGTCGGGTTGGCCTGGTTAGAACGCCGCTCGGTGCGCGATTCCTTTACCGTCCTGAGCCGCGCGCATTTGAGCCTTCTTCCGTTTGCCATCTCCGCCGAAATTTTGTCCATGGCGACCCTGGCCCGCCTGCAGCGCCGGTTGCTGCGCGCCGGCGGTGTTCGACTGTCGATGCCGTCCGTGGTGGTAATCATCTATGCCAGCAACGCCATCTCGGTCTCCATCCCGATCGCGGGGGCCCCGATGAGCGCCGCCTTCTCGTTCCGGTCCTTCGCCCGCCGCGGGGCGGATCGCAGTCTGGCCGGATGGGTGCTGACAATCTCCGGGGTGATCTCGACAATCGCATTTGTTCTGATTGTGGCCGTCGGCGCTGTGCTGTCCGGTAACGCCGTCGCCGCGGTCGTCGGGACGTTGGGCGCCCTGGCCACCGTCGTTCCGGTTCTGGGGTCCTGATAGCCCTTCGTCACGACCGGCTCCGAGCTCGACTGGAGTTGGTCGGGGCCCGGGGTCTTCGGTTGCTCCAACGCGTCTGGCAGCGACCCCGGGGCGACCCCCGGGCGTTGATCGAGGCCACCGTGGCGCACGTCGTAGGGTTGCGTCTGAAGGAGCGGGGCTGGGCCTTCGTGTTCTTCATGGCCACCGTGAACTGGGTGGCCAACATCGCCTGTCTGGCCCTGGCCATCATGGCCGTGGGAAGCCCAGTCCCCTGGTCTGGCCTCATCCTGGCCTGGAGCGTCGGGATGGGTGCCGGCAGCTTCGGCCTCACCCCCGGGGGTCTCGGCGTGGTGGAGGCCGCGCTGGCCGCAGCACTGGTCGCCGCTGGTGTCCACGCCCCGGAGGCGGTGGCGGCGGTGCTGGTCTACCGGCTCATCAGCTTCTGGCTTGTCGACGCGTTGGGCTGGATGCTCTACGTGACGACGCGTAGCGCGGGTCGCCGGCACCACTGGCGTCGGACTCGCCGGTTGATCTGAGTCCGTGATGGGCACTGCTGCTGCAACACCAGCCATGCCACCTCCCGCTGCGCCGTTCGAGTCGAGGTCAGGAACACCAGTGCGGCGCTCTAGACCGCGGGAGCCGCTCCTGTCGCTGTGGCACGTTTGTGGCACGAACGAAGCGAAGGCGCCGCTCACTGAGGCGGACCCGCTTCGCGCCAGCCGCGTGACCAGCACAGATGAGCGTGGAGGTGATGGGACTTGAACCCACGACTTCTACGTTGCGAACGTAGCGCTCTACCGGACTGAGCTACACCCCCGGGAACGAGCCAGGTTACCCGTCGCGCCTCGGCGCTTCGCCCTCGATCGCGTCCTGCATCCTCGCCATGACGAGCACGTTGGTCACGTCGCCCCGGGTGCGCTCGAGCACGCCGCGGAGCGCGTCGCTGGCGCGGCGCAGCCCGCCGGTGAGCGCCTCCGGATAGTCGATCGTGATGAGGACCGTGTAGACGTCGTCCATCACCGCGAGGAGGTTCTCCGCCTCGTCGAGCTCGCCGCGCCGGAGGCAGTCGAGCGCCTGGCGGCGCAGCTCGCTCGCCGCCTCGGCCATGCCGTTCAGGTACGCGGGCGTCTCGACGCGCAGCTCCTCGGCGCCCGGGATCGGCTGGCCCGACACGAAGGCGAGCGTGAGGTTCGCCTCTGCGAACTCCTTCTTCGCGTCGTGGAGGCTGCCGCCGTACCGCACGTCATGGTGACCGTCGAGGGCGGCGTCGGCCTCGGCGAGGAACGCGGCGGCCTCCGCGATCAGCTCGCGCGCGGCGAGGAATTCGCGTCGGTGGACGGCCCGGATCGCCGACGCGCACGCCCGAATCGCGCGGCGGGACGCGTTGTACGTGATCTCGCGGGCGCGGTGCTTCTCCTCGAGGACGTCGCGAGCGCCGTTACCGGCAGCCGCAAGCTCGGCGGACCGGTCGGTCGTCAACTGTCGCCGCCGCTCGGGCCGCTAGCCCGTGGCGGATCGGCGCGGCCTCGAAGCCCCCGGGAGCGGCGCGAGCTCGGGGCGCGCCGGAGCGCGGGGATGCGCGAGCGCCACCGGTCGGGGCGGCGACGCGGGCCGCGACCCCCAGAAGTCGTCGTCCACGGTGGACGCCAGTGAGCCCCGCCGGTGCAGCACGAGCAGGTACAGGTAGACGGCGAGGAGGACGTCGGCAATCCCCTGGGCGATCCACAGCATCGGGGTGACCAGCACCGCGAGGCCGAGGCTGAGGATGGCACCGCCGATGAGGATCACCAGCACGTTCCGCCGCCGCTTCTGGGCCGGAGTCATCGCCTGGGAGGATAGGGCGCCGGCGCCCGGCGGGCACGTTGACCAGGGGCGGAGCGGCCGCCCGCTGCTCGGGAACGAGTCGGGGCGGTGAGCGGCGGGACCGGACGCAGGGGGACCCGGCTGCCCCGGGATCCCGTCGACCTTGGCGCAGGGCGGTGGGTCACGGCGCCCAGCCGGGAGTGGAGGTCACCGATCCCGCCCCGACGGCTCTCCGTCCGGGACCGCAGCACCGGCGGCACGAGCACCGCCGCCCACAGCACTGCAAGGATCAAGAGGACAGGGATCGCCAAGGGTTCTCCGCCACTTTCCGCGTGTTGTCGACGCTAACAACGCACGTCGGGCAAGCGGTGGACCCTCACTCCCGGCCGGAACCGGGGCAAGCCCGTCAGATGCCCAATTCGTCGTCGAGCGGCGGTGGGCGGCGGTACATCCCCGAGCGGCCGCCGGTCTTCTCCCACAGCGTCAGGTCGCCGATCGTCATCGAGCGGTCGATGGACTTGCACATGTCGTAGATCGTGAGCGCGGCGACCGCGCACGCGGTCAACGCCTCCATCTCGACGCCGGTGCGGTCGACGGTGTCGACCTGCGCCTCGACCTCGACGTGGCTGTCCTCGATCCGGAAGTTCACGAACACGGACCCGACGAGAAGCGGGTGGCACAGCGGGAGCAGGTTCGGCGTCTGCTTGGCGGCCTGGATGCCGGCGACGCGGGCGACGGCGAACACGTCGCCCTTGCTGATCGCGCCGGCGGCGATCTTCGAGGTCGTCTCGGGCTCCATGTCCACCCGACAGCGGGCGACGGCGCGGCGGTGCGTCGCCTCCTTGGACGAGACGTCGACCATCCGGGCCCGCCCGAGCGGGTCCAGGTGCGTGAACTCGGATGCCGACAAGAGTGCTCCTTTGGTCGCCCTCGCAGCTCGGGCCCCTGCGGCATCGGTCGGCAAAGCCGCCGTCGCCGCGAGCGCGAGTGTAAGGGCTAGCCGCCGATCTGGCTCATGGACCGAGCCGGGCGCACGAAATTGACCTGTCCGATGCGGTGCCCGGCCCACTTCGTGCCGACGGCCCGCTCGATCTCGGCCGCGAGTCTGTCGTCGATCTGAACGTCGTCGTGCTCGTCGTGCGCGCCGGTCGAGTCCCGCAGGATCGCCCGCAGGTCGAACTCCTCCAGCGCGAACAGGCAGGTGCGGAACTTGCCCTCGGCCGTCACTCGCACGCGATCGCAGTGGTCGCAGAACGGCTCGGTGACGCTCGGGATCACGCCGACGTCGCCGGCGCCGTCGAGGTACCGGTACCGGGTGGCGGGCTCGGTGTCGCCGGGCGCGACCTCTGCCTCGAGCGGGAACACAGCGTGGACACGATCGAGGATCTCCCGGGCGGGGACGACCTGATCCATGGACCACGTGCCCTCGGCGTCGAGGGGCATGAACTCGATGAAGCGAAGACCGACGCCCTTGGCGCGCCCGTAGGCGGCAAGGTCGACGATCTCGTCGTCGTTCACGCCCCTGATCACGACGCAGTTCACCTTCACGGGGTCGAGGCCGGCGTCGAGCGCGGCGTCGACGCCGGCGAGGACGCGCTCGAGGTCGTTGCGCCGGGTGAGCGCGGCGAACGTGTCGGGGCGGAGCGAGTCGAGCGAGACGTTGATCCGCCGGAGGCCGGCGGCGGCGAGGTCGTGCGCCATCTCGGGCAGCTTCACGCCGTTGCTGGTGAGCGCGAGGTCGACGTCGAGGGGGGCGAGCATGGCGATCAGTCGCGGCAGGTGTGCGCGCAGCGTCGGCTCCCCGCCGGTGATGCGGATCGCCTCGAACCCGAAGCGCTCGACACACACGCGGGCGATCCGGGCCTGCTCCTCGTAGGTGAGGAGCTCTTCACGGGGTAGCCACTGCATTCCTTCGGCCGGCATGCAGTACGTGCACCGGAAGTTGCACCGGTCCGTGATCGAGATGCGCAGGTCCTTCACGCGCCGATCGAACGGATCGACGAGCGGGACGGGCCCAACCGGCATACGCCCAGGCTAGGGCGTTGCGACGCCGATGCGTTCAGGGAGCCCGCTCCCCGAAGGCCGTGAGCAACTGAGCTCGCTTCGCTCCGCCGTCTGCTTGTCCATCAGTGGTCGGCGGGCCAGTCGAGGCGCATGACCCGGACCGCCCCGCCCTCGGGGACGCCGTCGCCGTCGGGCAACAGAGCGAGGCCGTTGGCGGCGGCGGTGGCCGACAGCACGTTGCTGGCCTGATCGCCGGTGCGGGCGGCGAGGTAGGTATCGCCCTCGGCATGCACCCGCACCCGGTCGAGATGCAGCTTCCCGTCCGGTTTGCGGGGCATGGCGCGCTCGGCCGTCGCCATCACTTCGGTCCGGAACCGCGCCGCATGCCCCATCATCAGGAGCAGCGCGGGGCGGGCGAAGAGCTCGAAGCTCACCAACGAGGACACCGGGTTGCCGGGCAGGCCGAACACGGGCGTCCCGTCGATCACGCCGAACGCCAGCGGCTTCGCCGGCTTGATCGCGACCTGCCACGACTGCATCCGCCCCAGGCGTCCGAGCGCCGCCTTCACGTAGTCGAAGTCGCCGACCGAGACGCCCCCGCTCGTGAGAACGGCGTCGCAGCCGGCGATGGCGTCCTCCAGCGTGCGCGTGATGATGCTCTCGTCGTCGGGCGCGAGGCCGAGGTCGGCGGCGTCGGCGCCGGCGTCGGCGACCTGGGCGAGCAGCATCGGGCGGTTCGAATCGCGGATCTGTCCCGGGCGCAACGGCCCTCGCTCGACGAGCTCGTCGCCGGTGGAGAGGACGCCGACGCGTGCCCGTGGCACCACCTCGACGTCTTCGAAGCTCGAGCTGGTCAGGACCCCGAGGTGCGCGGGGCCGAGCGCGGTGCCGGCCGGGAACACGAGGTCGCCGGCGGCGAGGTCTCCACCGGCGGCGCGCACGTGATCGCCGGGGCGCGCCGCGTGCAACACCCGCACCGCGTCGCCGTCGCGTTCGGTGTACTCGACCATCACCACGGCGTCGGCGCCGTCGGGCATCGGCGCGCCGGTCATGATCCGGATCGCCTCGCCCTCCCCGACCGGCTGCTCCGGCGCCCGACCGGCCGGCAGCTCCCCGGCGACCGCCAGCCGGACCGGCGCCTCGGGGCCCGCGCCGGTGGTGTCGTCGGCGCGCACGGCGTAGCCGTCCATGGCGGTGTTGGCGAACGGCGGCACCGCCTCACCGGCGATCACGTCGCGCGTCGTGACGAGGCCGAGCGCGTCGCGCACCGGAACCGTGACCGGCGCGAGCGGCGCCACCGCGCCGAGAATCTCGCGCTGGACGTCCGCGAGGGGGATCACGCGACCGGTCAGGCGAGGCCGCGCCGGCGCACGACCTCGACGATCATTGCTTCCACGTCCGCCGCGAGGTCGGGCCGGTCGAGCGCGAGCTCGAGGTTGGCCCGCAGGAAGTCGACCTTCATGCCGGCGTCGTAGCGGCCGTGCGTGAACCGCCGCCCGATGACCGTCTCCTCCTTCATCAGCAGGCCGATGGCGTCGGTGAGCTGGAGCTCGCCGCCGGCCCCCGGCTCGATGCGGTCGAGGGCGTCGAAGATGGCGGGACGGAAGACGTAGCGGCCGATCACGGCGAGGTTGGACGGTGCGTCCTCCGGCTTTCGGCTTCTCGAGCACCGACCGCAGCCGGAACTCGTCCCCCTCCATCGGGTCGACCACCGCGGACCCGTACGACGAGATCTCGTCCGGTTCGACCTCGAGCAACGCGACGACCGACGCCTGCTCGCGATCGTGGATCTCGATCATGCTGCGCAGCAGCGCGGCGTCGTCCACCATCACGTCGTCGCCGAGCAGCACGGCGAAGGACTCGTTCCCGACGTGCTGGCGCGCCACCGACACCGCGTGGCCGAGGCCGAGCGGCTCGTGCTGGCGGACGAAGTGGAGGTCGGCGAGCTCCGCGAGCGCCTGCACCTGCTTCAGAAGATCGTGCTTGCCCTTCTGCTCGAGCGCCGCCTCGAGCTCGGGCTCGCGGTCGAAGTGGTCCTCGATCGGTCCCTTGCCCCGACCGGTCACCACGAGGATGTCGCGGATACCGGCGCGGACCGCCTCTTCGACGACGTACTCGATGGTCGGGCGGTCGACGATCGGCAGCATCTCTTTGGGGATGCTCTTGCTCGCCGGCAAGAAGCGCGTCCCCAACCCGGCGGCGGGGATCACGGCCTTGCGCACCGTGGTCATCACTCCGAGACGCTACCGCCCGGCGGTTCCGGCCCCAGCCCGTGCTCCTCGCCCCGCAGCAGCCGGCGCAGGTTCGGCACGTGACGGGCGAGGATCACGAGCGCGAGCCCGGACGTGACGAGGATGTCGCCCCACGAGTTGCCCGTCACGGCGACGAGCACGGGGAACGCGACCGTGATGACGATCGACGCCACCGACGCCTTCCCGAATCCGCGCGCGATCACGAACCACACGAGCGCGAGCCCGAGCGCGATCAGCGGGTAGATGACCGCGAGCACTCCGCCCGCGGTCGCCACGCCGCGCCCGCCGCGGAAGCGGAACGTGATCGGCAGCACGTGGCCGATGACGGCGGCGAAACCGAGCAGGAAGGCGCCGCGATGGCCGTCGATGACGAGCCCCACCGCCGCGGGCACCGCGCCCTTGGCGAAGTCCCCCACGAAGACGATCAACCCCGCCTTCCAGCCCGCGAGCCGGTACACGTTGGACGCGCCCGGGTTGCGAGACCCCTCGGTCAGGACGTCGTGGCCGGTGGCCCGGGCCACGAGCGCCGCCGTGGGGAACGAACCGAGCAGATAGGCGAGGGGGAGGAGGAGCAAAACGCCCGGCACTCCGGTAGGATTAGCAGTCGAATACAGAGAGTGCCAACGGCGGTCGCCGGGGGCACGGGAGCCGAGGACGGCGATGCCGACGTACCAGTACCGGTGCGCGAAGTGCGGTGAGCAGTTCGAGCTCTGGCAATCCATCCACGACGACGCCCTGCAGAAGCATCCGGGCTGCGGCGGGTCGGTCACCAAGGTGATGGCCCCGGCCGGGATCGTCCTCAAGGGGTCGGGCTTCTACCGGACCGACAGCCGGGCCGGGGGCCGCAGGGGCGGGTCCCGCGACAAGGAGCCGGCCAAGGACGGCGCCGCGAGCGGCAACGGCTCGAGCGGCGACTCCGACGGCAAGAGCTCGAACAGCGAGAAGACGAAGGACTCGAAGGAGTCGAAGGACGCGAAGACGTCCACGGATTCGAAGCCGGCGAAGAGCGCCGGCTCGAAGCGCGACACGTCCTCGAAGTAACTCCGCCCGACGCGGGCGACCCTCCCCACTTCCTCCCCGATTCACCTCCCCTTCACGGCGCGCGCCGGCGCGTCACCGTTCGAGAAGGGGATCCGACATGTCTCGCCGTTCACCGCGCGCTGTGCTCCTGTGGCTCGGCGCCATCCTCGTCGCCGTCGTGACGGCGGTTCTCGTCGCGACCGACCTCGCCGCCCTGCACCGGCGTGCCCACTCGCTCGGTGCGCCACGATCCGTCGCCGTCGCCGATCGTGACCTTCCCCTCGGCTCGAGGATCGGCCGGGGCGACCTCCGGTCGCGCACGGTCCACCGTTCGCAGCTTCCCTCCGGTGCAGTGTCACCCCACGCCGCCCAGCGGCGCGTCGTGGCCGTCCCGGTAGTGCGCGGGGCGTTCGTGCTCGACGGCAACCTCGCGCCGCGCCGTCGCACCGGCCTGGACGGTGCGATCCCGCCCGGCATGCGAGCCTTGCGAATCGTGGCGCGAGACGCGCTGCGCCCGCCGGTGGGCAGCTCGGTAGACGTGCTCGTGACGTTCGAGTCGAACGACGCCACCGCCGGGAGCGCGCCGACCGTCGTCGCGGCGCGAGGAGTGCTCGTGCTCGGCACCGACGACGCCCCCGCCGCGGTCGAGACCCGCGCCGGCGGCGGCAGCGCAGCCGGTCTCGGGGTCACGCTCCTCGTCGCCGACGACGACGCGCCCAGGCTCGCCTTCGCGACCGCATCGGGGGTCGTCACCCTTGCGCTCGTCCCGCCCGAGGACGCCGCCCCGGTGCTCGGGGGGATAACGGCCGACACCTAGGCTGCCGGGCCGTGCCGATCCTCCACGCGATCGTGCTCGGCCTCGTGCAGGGCCTCTCGGAGTTCCTGCCGATCTCGTCGAGCGGTCACCTCCTCCTCGTCCCCGAGCTGTTCAAGTGGACCGAGCTGACCGACCACCCGAGCCTCAACAAGACGTTCGACGTCGCGTTGCACGTCGGCACGTTCGTGGGCGCGGCGTGGTACTTCCGCCACGACCTCGTCCGCTACATCGCGGCGGGGTGGCGGTCGCTGTGGCGGCGCTCGATCCGGACGGTCGACGAGCGCATGGCATGGCTGCTGCTGCTGTCGGCCGTGCCGGGCGCGATCCTCGGCGCCGCCTTCGAGAGCGTGATCGAAGACCATCTCGGTCAGCCCGTGCTCATCGGGGTCATGTTCATCGTGTTCGCGGTCGTGCTGTACCTGGCCGACCGGCTCCCGAACCGGCGCCACCAGGACGACTTCCGGCTGCGCGACGCGCTCCTGATGGGCGGCGCGCAGGCGGTGGCGCTGCAGCCCGGTGTGTCCCGCTCGGGCATCACGATCTCGATGGGCCGGTGGCTCCGCTTCGATCGCACGGCTGCCACCCGCCTGTCGTTCCTGATGAGCCTGCCGATCATCGCCGGCGCCGGGCTCTTCAAGGGCCTCGAGGTCGCGCGCGACGGCGGCATCCCCGACAACTACGTGGCACCGTTCCTGTGGGGCATGCTCGCGGCGGCCATCGAGCGCGTTCATCGTGATCGGACTGCTGCTCAGGTTCCTGCAGACGCACACGTTCACGCCGTTCGTCATCTACCGGATCGCCGCCGGCGTCGCCGTCATCCTCATCTTCTCGACGGGCCTGCGGTAGCGCGTCGGTAACCTTCACGAGTGGACGCGCCGGTCGAAGCCGTCATCTGGGACTACGGCGGCGTCATCTCGAGCCCGCTCTTCCGCGGCATCGGCCGCTTCGAGACCGACATGGGCTACCCGCCCGGCTCGGTACTGGAGCTGATCTTCGGTCGAAACCGCGTACATCGGCGCCGAGGGGAACCCGGATGGCGGCGACCCGATCGACGGCGCCGTCCCGAGGCGCGCCTCCGCCGTCACCCACGACTGGCACCGCCTCGAGGTGGGCGAGATCGGCTTCGAGGAGTACATGGCCGGCGTCGTGCAACGCGGCACCCGAGGTGATCGGCCGCGAGATCGACCTCGACGCGCTACCAGCACTTCACGCGCGACATGCCGCTCGGCATCCACTGGCCCGTGGTGCACCGGATCCGGCGCCTCCGGAGCGACGGGCTCAAGGTGGGGTTGCTCACGAACAACGTGAAGGAGTTCGGCTCGGCGTGGCGGGCGACGTTCCCCGTCGACGAGCTGTTCGACGTCGTCGTCGACTCGAGCGAGGTCGGCATGCGCAAGCCCGACCCGCGCATCTACCGGCTCACGTGCGAGCGGCTCGCCGTGACTCCGGCGGCGAGCGTCTTCGTCGACGACAACCGTGACAACGTCGAGGCCGCCCGCGCCGTCGGCATCGAAGCCGTCCACTTCGGCGACGAGCCGCTCGTCTGCGATCAGCGAGCTCGACGCGATCCTCGAGCGACGGGGAACGCGCTCGGCCTGAGCACCGTGAGCTATTCGCCGCTCATCGTCATCTCGGTCACCAGCAATGTCATGCCGGCGCCGCCGCCCGGCAGCCAGGTGAGATCAGACGCCGATCTCGCCCACGTCGAGCAGGATCCGCTGGAGGGTCGAGGCGATCGTGACCTCGCGCACCGGCTCGGCGAGCTCGCCGTCGCGGACCATGAGCCCCTCGGCGCCCACGGAGAAGTCGCCGCTCACGGGATTGGTGCCCGAGTGCAGCCCGCTCACGGACTGGACGTACAGGGCCGTCGGCACGGACGGCGAGGACCTCGTCGGGCCCGAGCGGGCCGGGCTCGAGGTGCAGGGCGCGGGCGCCGACGCCGGGCGTCGACTTGAAGCCACCCCGCACGGCCGATCCCGTCGTGGCCGCGCCGGACCGGCGGCCGGTGTAGGTGTTGTGCAGGTACCCGAGCAGCACGCCGCCGGCGATGAGGTCGACGGGCCGGGTCGGGACGCCCTCGGCGTCGTGGCTGGCGGCGCCGAGTGCTTCGGGGAGCGTCGGGTCGTCGCGCAGCGTGACCGTGGGCGCGGCGACCTGCTCGCCGTCGCGCCCGACGAACATCGATCGGTTCTTCAGCACCGATTCGCCGCCCAGCGCGGAGCCCAGGATGGCGAGCAGCGAACGCGTCACGAGCGGATCGAGCACGACGGGCAGCCGCTGCGTGCGCGGCTTCGTCGCACCGAGCAACCGCACGGCGCGCTCTGCCGCCGTGCGCGCGGCGTCGGCGGGGTCGAGCTCGTCGAACGCGCGGCCGACGGAGAACCCGTAGCCGGTCTGCGTGTCGTCGGCGTCGCCGGCGATCGAGAACGACGAGCACGAGCACATCGTGCGCCGGCTCGTCGCGGCCACGCCGAGCGAGCTCGCCACCGCCGCCTCGACCGCGGTGTCGCCGTACCCGGCTGACTCGACGCCCCGCACCCGCGGGTCGGCGGCGCGCGTCGCCCGTTCGAGCTCGATCGCGAGCGTCACCTTGTCGTCCGGCGGCACGGCGAGGAGCGACTCGCGCCACACGTCGAGCGTTGCGGGCGTCACCGTCTCGAAGTCGGACGGTGACGGCAGTCCGTTCCACTCGTCGGGCTCGCCGAAGGCGGCGTTGTCGCGAGCCTCGTCCAGCGTCTCGTCGACGACCGCGGTCTCGAGTGACCCGGCCCACGCGAAGCCCTGCCGGTGGTCGCTGATCACCCGCACGCCGACGCCCTCGACGCCCGCCATCGACAGCGACTCGACGTCGCCGTCGAACACGCGCACCTCGGTCTCGCGTGAGCGCACGACGTACGCCTCGACCTCCTCGCCGGCCCGGGCCGCGCCCGCGACCCGCTGCGCGAGGTCGAGCAGCCCGCCCGAGGGCGCGTCACTCACCGGCGGTGCCGCCGATGGTCAGCTCCGACACGCGCAGGGTCGGCTGACCGGCGGAGACGGGCACGCCCTGGCCGAACTTCCCGCACGTGCCGGGCCAGGTCCCGAAGTCGTTGCCGATCGCGTCGACATGGCGGAGGGTCTCGGGGCCGTTGCCGATGAGGTTGGCGGCCCGCACCGGCTCGGTGATCTCGCCGTTCTCGATGAGGTACGCCTCCGTCATCCCGAACACGAAGTCGCCCGTCGCCGTGTTCACCTGCCCGCCTCCGAGCTGGGCGCAGTAGATGCCGTACGGGGTCTGGCGCACGATCTCTTCGGGGTCGTCCTCCCCCTCGAGGAGGTACGTGTTCGTCATGCGCACCATCGGGAGATGCTGGTACGTCTCTCTCCGTCCGTTGCCGCTCTGCTCCCGGCCCTCCTTCCGGGCCCGGATCAGGTCCCACATGTAGTCGGTGAGGACGCCGTCCTGGATGAGCACGTTGTGGCGCGCCGGCGCTCCCTCGTCGTCGATCGCGTAGGCCCCCCATTCGCGAGCGAGCGTCCCGTCGTCGACGAGCGTGACGAGCGGCGATGCGACCTGCTCGCCGGCGCGGCCGCGGAACACCGACGCGTCCTTGGCGACGAGATCGGCTTCGAGGCCGTGGCCGCACGCCTCGTGGAACAGGACGCCGCCGGCGCCCTTCTTCAACACGACGGGCAACTTGCCCGTGGGCGCCGGCCTGGCTCGCAGCATCGTGAGCGCGCGCCGGGCGGAGGTACGCGCCACCTCCTCCGGGTCGACGTCGTCGAAGAGCTCGAACCCGACGGTGCGGCCCGGCGCCTCCATCCCCGTCTGCATGCCCGTGTCCGCGACGGCCACCGTCTGGACGAAGAAGCGCGTCCGCACCTGGTCGTCCTCCGCCAGCAGCCCGTCCGAGTTCGCCACGAGGATGCGGCGGCGCGAGTCCGCGTACGACGCGCTGACCTGCCGGATGGCGTCGCCTTCGGCGCGGGCGGCGTCGTCGGCCGCGCGCGAGCATCTGCACTTTCCGCGCCTTTTCCACGGACTCCGGGAGCACGAGCACCTCGTGCGGCGGCGTGACGGCCTGACGCTCGAGCCCGACGACGTTGGTCGTGCCCTCCCCGCCGCGTGCGGCGGCGGCCGCCGCGCCCGCGGCCTCCTGCAGGGCCGCCTCCGACAGGTCGGCGGTGTGCGCGAACCCGGTCGTCTCGCCGCGCACCACCCTGATGCCGGCGCCCCGGTCCCGGCCGGACGTGAGCTCCTCGACCTTGCCGTCGTCGAGGCGCGCCGACGACGCGCGGCGGTCCTCGGCGAAGACCTCCGCGAAGTCACCGCCCGCGCGGAGCGCGGCATGCAGCGTGCGATCGAGAACCTGTTCGTCGATCACGACGCCTCCCTGTTGGGTTCTGCCACGGTCGCCACAGCTACCCTACGCCCGTGCCTCTGGAGCCCGGACTCGTGGGAGTCGTCGAGATGGTCGTCACGAAGGACGACACCGCGCCTGCGTTCCAGAGCGGCAGCGTGCCCGTGCTCGCGACCGGGCGCGTCGTCGGACTGGCCGAGTCGGCCACCGTCCTCGCCGTCGGCGACCGCCTCGAGGAGGGCACCACGACCGTCGGCTATCGCGTGCAGCTCGACCACCTCGTGCCTTCCGCGGTCGGGAGTCACGTCAAGGCGGAGGCGATGCTCGAGGCCGTGCAGGGCCGGCGGCTGACCTTCCGGGTGTCCGTCACCGACGCCCGCGGGCTCGTCGCGGCGGGGAAGATCACCCGGGTCGTCGTCGAGCGGGCCCGCTTCCTCGAGAAGGCCGCCGGAGGCTGACGCCGGTTGGCCGGGCCACCCCCGCCGCCGTCGGCACCGTGGACGGCGCCGCCACCCCCGCCGCCGTCGTGGGCTCCCCGGCCCCCGAAGCCGCACCGCCGCCGCGTCTGGATCTACCTGCTCGTCGGCTCCGTCGTCGTGATCCTCGGCCTCGCCGTCGCGAGCGGCACGATCTGGATCAACAAGGTCAAGCCACCGATCGACGCCGCCAACGACTACCTGCGCGACATCTCGAACGGTGACTACCAGGCGGCGTTCGACCAGCTCTGCGCGCAGGAGAAGGTCGACGGCTCGCCGCAGTCGCTCGCCCGGACCGTCGACTCGTTCGCCTTCTCGTTCAGCGACTACGACGTCACCCCGTTCGACGTGCGCCTCGACGGCGGTCGCGCCACGGTCAAGGCCGACCTCAACCCGAGCAACGACCGGAACAATGCCGACGTCGTGCGGATCCGACTGCAAGAGATCAACGGAACGTGGCGCCCCTGCGGCGGTCGCTTCGGGTTCGTGGACGTGCCGCTACACCAGGTCCGTAGCAGGCCGCGGCAGCGGCGGCTTTGCCGACCCTGCCGCAGGAGCCGGAGCTTGCGAGGCGACCGATTAGGCGAGGTTGCTCGAGCGCGGGTACGCGTCATCGGGATCGGTGAGGACGTTCACGAGCGAGGGGCCCGGGGTCGCGAACGCCCGGTCGAGCGCGGGGCCGATCTCGCCCGGCTCGGCGACGAGCTCGCCGTGACCCCCGAGCGCGGTCATCACCTCGTCGTAGCGCGTCCCGGGACGGAGCTCGGCGACGACGTCGTAGCCGTAGATGAGCTGCATCGGATGCTTCTCGAGGCCCCAGATCCCGTTGTTGCCGACGATCCCGACGACGTCGACGCCGAACCGCACGAGCGTGTCGAGGTCCCCGAGCGAGAACCCGAGCGCGCCGTCGCCCCACATCACGACGACCTGCCGCCCGGGATGCGCGAGGGCGGCGGCGAGCGCGTACCCGCACCCCGTGCCGAGGCAGCCGTACGGCCCGGGGTCGAGGAAGCCGCCGGGCTGGTACGTGTCGACGTACTTCCCGGCGTACGAGACGAAGTCGCCGCCGTCGCCGATGACGATCGCGTCGCGGTCGAGCCGGCGCCGGAGCTCGCCGTAGACGCGCGCCGGCCGGATCGGCGACGCGTCGACGCCCAGGTCGTCGGCTTCGCGGGCGCGGCGCGCGTGCTCCTCGTCGCGAAGCCGCGTCACCCACGCATCGCGCTCGCGGCTCGGTGACGGCACGCGCGTCCTGTCGGCGAGGGCGGCGAGCATCAGGGCGAGATCGCCTGCGGCGCCGGCCGCCAGGTCCACGCCGGCGGCGACACCGCCGGCGGAGTCGGCCAGGTGCACCACGCGGGCGTCCCCGAACCGCCCGAACCCGAGCCGGAAGTCGAGTGGCGCACCCGCCACCACGACGAGGTCGGACTCGGCGAAGGCCGCGCCCCGCACCCGTGAGAACGCGAGCTCGTGGTCGGCCGGGAGCAGGCCGCGTCCGAGCCCGTTGGCGAACACGGGCAGCCGGGCGGCCTCCGCGAATGCCCGCAGGGCGTCCTCGCCTCGCGCCCAGAAGACGTCGGCGCCGACCATGAGGACGGGCCGGTCGGCCTCGGCGACGAGCTTGGCGACCGCGGCGATCGCGTCGGCGTCGGGCGCGGCGCCCGCCAGCTCGGCGGGCCGGGGAGGATCGGGAAGCGTGACCGACGCCGTGCCCCAGGCGTCGAGCGGGACGTCGACGAACGCCGGACCACGGTGGGGTGTGCGGGCGGCGCGCAACGACGCGTCGACGAGTCCGGGGATCTTCTCGGATGACGGCGCGGTGCCGGCCGTCTTCGTGATCGACGCGACGATCGGCACGTGGTCGAGCTCCTGGAGCGACCCGGCGCCCCATCGCGCCTGCGGCGCGCGTCCGCCGATCACGAGCATCGGCGTCCCGTTGAGCGACGCGGACGTGATGGCGCTGATGCCGTTGGTCACGCCCGGGCCCGCGGTCAGCGCGGCGACACCCGGCCGGCGGGTCACCTTGGCCCACCCCTCGGCTGCGAACGTCGCCGTCTGCTCGTGGCGCGTGTCGACGAGCCGGATGCCGGTCTTCACGCACCCGTCGTAGAGCGGGAAGAGGTGCCCGCCCGACAGGGTGAAGAGCGTGTCGACGTCGTGGCGGCGCAGCGTCTCGGCCGCCAGCCGGCCGCCGTCGGCCTCGAGCTGCTCGCTCACGCAGCCGGCGCGCGCTCGATGCCCAGCAGGAAGCCGTCCACCGCCTCGAACCACCGGACGGGGTTCTCGAACTGCGGCGAGTGGCCGGCGTCACGCACGACGACGAGCTCGGCGCCGGGGATCGTGGCGGCCATGTCGCGCGACACGTCGACGAACGGCGCGTCCTGCTCGCCGACGATGACCAACGTCGGGCACCGCACGCCGGCGAGCAGCGCGAGCTGGTCGGGCTGGTGCACGAGCTCCCGGAGCATCGTCGCCCACATCGCCGGTGACAGCGCGTGCCAGTTTCGTGCCTCGTAGTCCACGAGCTCGGGCCGCTCCTCGAGGACGCGCAGGTGCGCGGGCGACTCGAGCGTTCCCGCCTCGTCGAGCAACGGCTTGAGGACATCCTTCCCCTGGTCGACCATGATCCCGGCGGCGAGCTCGGCGAGGTCGGGGTCGAGCCCCGGGATCGGCCCCGGCGACGTGTCCATCAGGACGAGGGCATCGATCCGCTCGGGTGTCGCAAGCACGACGCGCCGCGCGACCATCCCGCCCATCGAGTGGCCGAGCAGCCGAAAGGCGTCGATGCCGATCGCGTCGGCGACGCCCAACACGTCGGCGGCCATCCGGTCGAGCGAGTAGGCGGCCGGGTCGGGTGGGCCGTCGCTCTCGCCGTGGCCGCGGTGGTCGAAGGTGACCACTCTGTGTCGCGCCGCCAACGCGTCGACGTGGTCGGCGAAGTCCTCCTTCGCCCCACCGAACCCGTGGACGAGCAGCAGCCCCGGTCCGCTCCCGTTGTCGGTGACCTCGAGAGCAACGCCGTCGTCCATGGTCACGCGCATGCCGATTCCCCTCCCGAACGGCGCGTCCTTCGCCCCCCGACGTCCGTCGGGGCAGGCAGGATGCCGCTTGTAGGCTACGCCGATGGCCGTGACCGACACCGCGGCAACGTCACGCCGCCAGTCCCTGGGCCGATGGCTGCGTGTCATCGTCAGTGCGGCGCTGCTCGCGGTGCTGGTCACGAAGATCCACCTCGACGACCTGCTCCCCGAGCGGCGCCACATCTCGACGCTCGCGTTCCTGGCCGCCGGCCTCGTCATCACGGCGCTCGGCATCGTCCTCTCGGCGTGGCGCTGGCAACGGGTGCTCGAGGTGTTCGACGTCCGGGTCCCGCTGCGGACGCTCACGAAGCATTACTTCGCCGGGCAGTTCGTCGGGAACGTGCTCCCCTCGACGATCGGCGGCGACGTGGTGCGCGTGAGCCGCGGCGCGACCACGACGGGCTCGGGCAGCGTCGCGTTCGCCTCGGTCGTCCTGGAGCGGCTCTCGGGATTCATCGCGCTCCCCCTGCTCGTGTTCCTCGGCTTCTTGCTCCGCCCGTCGCTGCTCGACAACAACCACGCGTGGATCGCACTCGCGATCGCGTTCGGCACGCTCGTGCTCCTCGGCCTGATCCTCGTGGTCGCCGGCCAGTCCGAAGATCGCGGGCCGGTTCGCCGAGCGCGAGAACTGGATGCGCTTCATCGGCGCGGTGCACGTCGGCATCGACCGGCTCCGGCACCGACCCCGCGAGGCGCTCGGCGTGCTCGGCGCCGCGCTCGTCTATCAACTCTCCGTCGTCGCCGCCGTGTACTGCGCGGTGCACGCGCTCGACATCTCGATCCCGAACGCGGCTGTGATCGCGTTCATCCCGGCGGTGGCGATGGGCCAGACGGTCCCGCTCTCCGTGAGCGGGTTCGGCGTCCGCGAGGGCCTGCTCGTGCTGCTCTTGCACCCGCTCGGCGTGTCGACCTCGAGCGCAGTCGCGCTCGGCCTGTTCTGGTACGGGATGCTGCTCATCGTGAGCCTGATCGGCGCGCCGGCATTTGCGATGGGTCAGCGGGCAGTGCGCTCGGCGACGGCGTCGGGCGGCGACAAAACCAAGCAGTGAGCATCCTGGAGCGGCCCGAAGGCCGCGTGCTCCCTCGGCTGCCGGGCGGACGCCGGCTCCGCGACGGCGCACTACATCTACTGGTGGCTCGAGATCCTCGCCATCATCGTGTTCTACCTCGTGTACTCGGCGATCCGGAACGCCAACGAAGGTGGGACCGCCGAAGCGTTCACTCATGCCAAGGAGCTCATCCGCATCCAGGAGGTCCTCGGCATCAACCACGAGCAGGTCCTCCAGCAGTGGGCCCTGCACTTCAAGCCGCTCATCGTCGCCTGCAACTACTTCTACGGATCGCTGCACTTCGTCGTGACGGCGGGCGTCGGGATCTTCCTGTTCCGCAAATGGAGCGACGACTGGCCGCTCTGGCGGAACACGCTCGCCATCACGACCGGGCTCGCGCTCATCGGCTTCATCCTGTGGCCGCTCATGCCGCCGCGCCTGCTGCCCGAGAGCTACGGCTTCGTCGACACGCTGGCGAAGTACCCCACGTTCTGGTCGTTCAACTCGGGGGCGGTGAGCAAGATCTCGAACCAGTTCGCGGCGATGCCCAGCGTGCATTGCGCGTGGGCGCTCTGGTGCACGTGCGTCATGGTGCCCACGGCGTCAGGCGCCGCTGGGCCAAGGTCGCGTTCGTGCTGTACCCGGTCGGCACCGTCACCGCCATCGTCCTCACCGGGAACCACTACGTCCTCGATGCGGTCGGTGGCTTCGCCGTCCTCGGCATCGGGTATGCGCTCGCCCGCACCGTGACCCGCGCCGGTCAGGGCCCACCCGTTCCGGCCACCCCCTAGCAAGGAACCTCGCATGGACCTGGACCACGTAGCCCTGGCGACGCGCGACGTCCGCGACGCCCTCGACGTCCTCGTCGGCGAGCTCGGCGGGACCGTCTTGTTCGGCGGCAACAGCGTCGGGTTCCGGCCCATGCAGCTGCGGCTGGGCGATGCCACGGGGGGCATGAACATCGAGCTGCTCGAGCCCTGGGACGTCGAACGGAACGACTTCCTCGAGCGGTTCGTCGCCCGGCACGGCGCCGGTCCGCACCACCTCACGTTCAAGGTCGACGACCTCGCCGCCACGCTCGAACGTGTCCACAGCGCCGGTTACCGCCCCGTCAACGTCGACCTGTCCGACCCCAATTGGAAGGAGGCGTTCCTCCACCCGCGCGAGGCGCACGGCACCGTCGTGCAGCTCGCCGAGGCTCGCGGGGACTGGGGCACGCTGGCGGAGCAGATCGACCGCTCGCGGCGGAAGGGCGCCGACGGCCATCCCCGGTGGTGGCCGGACCCGCCCCCGCGAGGCGACCGGGCCGGGTTCCTTCGGCGCGTCGTGATCGCCACGCCGTCACTTCCGGCGACCCTCGGGTTCTTCGCCGGCCTGCTGCAGGGCGACGAGGTTGCCGGGGGCGAGGGCTGGGTCGAGCTGGCTTGGCCGGGAGCCGGGCGCGTGAAGCTGGAGGACCGGCCGGGCCGCCCGCCGGGCGTCGACCGTCTCGAAGCCGACGTGGTCGGCGACGGGCCCCTCGGGGAGCGGACCGTGGCCGGGACGCGCCTCCTGCTCGAGCCGCGCTCAGCGCGTCGCGGCTGTCAGTCCTCTCGTTCACCTCGCCGCACACGGCGGCGGCGCCGCCCGAGCAGGTAGGCGACGAGCATCCCGAGGAGCGCCGAGACGATGATCAGGTAGATGACGCGCGCGTCCCAGTGGAAGAAGAGAAAGGAGACCCGCACCTGTTTCGTGTTCTGGATCGCGAAGATCACGAGCAGTGCCGCGATGACCAACGCGACGATTCGCATTTGGTTCTCGCGGGTCGGCGACCGCCTCTGCGGTCGCTGCGGCTCGTCGACCATGGCTCGCTCCCTCCGGCGCGGCTGACGTTACCTCGCCGCGCCGGCCGCGGCCGCTGCCGCCGCCTGCTCGTCCCGATGCCGGGCGACGAGCCTGCGAACGCCGTCACGTACGGCGCGGTCGGCCAACGAGAGGTAGGACTCGCGCGCGGTGATCAGCCCCAACCGGCGGGGAGGAACGTCGCGGAGCGCGACGCGGCGCACACGCGTCGAGCTCGGGGGGAATCGCCGTCTCGGGCAGCACCGACGCGCCACCGCCGGCGGCCACCATGTCGGCGATCAGCCTGATGCCCTCGACCTCGACCGGCACCGCGATGCTCAGCCCGCTCGCGGCGGCGGCGTCGTCGACCTCGCGGCGCAACGGGTTCCCGACCGGCGGCAGGATCATCGGCAACGCGGCGAGGCGCCCGAGCGACACCGGCTCCGGCCCGAACTCCGTCGCGTCGCCGGGCACCAGCCCGACGAGCGTCTCGTCGAGGAGGTGCTCGACCTCCAAGCGCGGTGACGTCATCGGCTCGGTCACGACGGCCTGGCCCAGCTCGCCGGCGAGGACCTCCGAGGCGAGCCGCTCGGACGCGCCTTCGTTGATACGGAGCTGCACGCCCGGAGCCTCGGACCGCAGGTCGGCGACCAGCGCCGGGATCATCCAGCGGCTCGCCGTCCCGACGATGCCGAGGCTGGCGTGCCCCGTGCGCAATCCCTGCAGCATCGAGAGGTCGGCCTGCATGGCCTCGAGCTCACGGCGGATCCGGCGCGCCCGCTCGAGGACCGCGGCGCCGCACTCGGTCGGCGTCGCTCCCCGCCGGCCGCGCACCAGCAGATCGGCACCGAGCTCCTCCTCGAGCTGGCGGACCTGCTCGGACACGTTCGACTGGACCGTCGACAGCACGTCGGCGGCGGCGGTGAACGAGCCCTGCTCGGCGATGGCCAGCAAGGTGTCGAGGTGCCGGAGTTCCATCGCCTTGCCCCTTTTGGTCGCCCATGTGCCTATCAGACAGGTTGATGGGTTCCATCGATCCTAACTGTTGGACAGATTCGAGGCCAGCGGTCAGGATGGTCGTCAGGACGACTCGGGGGGTCGGTAGCCCCCCACCGGCTCCCCGGAGTCTCCTTCTCGAGGGCCACAGCGGAGGTACGGCCTTGGCGGCCGTGGAGACCATCTCGAACTTGATCTTCAGCGGACCCCTGGCGTGGACCGCGGACGCGTCCTGCCAGGGTCGCAGCGAGCTGTTCTTCGCCCCCGCGGGCGAGCGACCCGAGGCCCGCGTGCTGCGCGAGGGCCAGGCCCGCTCCGTGTGCACGGGCGTGTCCCGTGGTGCGGGAATGCCGCGACTGGGCGCGCGAGAACCGGGAGTACGGCTTCTGGGGCGGTGAGTCCGAGGAAGAGCGCGCCGCCGCCGGGTTCCGTGTCGACATGCCCGTCGGCCGGGTCGCGCGCTATCCGAAGGGCGCCGGCAGCCCCGTGCGGCCCCGCGCTCCCCGCGTCGCCTGACGCAGATCCGAAGGGCACCCGCATAGGCTGCCCCGCGTGACCACGGGGGGTCCGGAAGGCGTCGATCTCGACGCGTTGCGCGCGTTCTTCACCGACCACGTCGCCGGAGCCGACGACCGCCCGCTGTCGGCGGAGCTGATCGCCGGCGGTCGCTCGAACCTCACGTACGGCATCACCGACGGCGTGCACGAGTGGGTCCTCCGCCGCCCGCCCCTTGGGCACGTGCTCCCGACTGCGCACGACATGGTGCGCGAGTACCGGGTCATCACCGCGCTCGGGTGACACCGACGTTCCCGTCCCCCGGACGTATGCGCTCTGCGAAGACAACGACGTGAACGGCGCGCCGTTCTACGTGATGGAGCGCGTGCACGGGCGCATTCTCCGCGACGGTGAAGACCTCGCGGCGCTCACGCCCGACGAGGCGGCGGCGTGCTCCCGCGAGCTCGTCGAGGTGCTCGCCCGCATTCACGGCGTCGACTACGAGGCCGTCGGGCTGGGTGACTTCGGTCATCCCGACGGGTTCATGGAGCGCCAGCTGCGGCGGTGGGGCCAGCAGTGGGAGCGGTCCAAGGCCGAAGACCTCCCCGCGATCGACGACCTCGCGCAGCGGCTGCGCCGCGCATTGCCCGAGTCGGGACCGCCCACGATCGTGCACGGCGACTACCGCCTCGACAACACGATGCTGGCGGACGACGACGCCGGCCGGATTGCCGCCGTCCTCGACTGGGAGATGTCGACACTCGGCGACCCGCTCGCCGACGTCGGGCTGTTCCTCCTCTACTGGGGCCAGTCCGAAGCCCAGATCATCGCCACCGGCCAGGCGATCGACGAGCAGGCGGGCTTCGCGAGCCGGGACGAGATCGTCGAGCTCTACGCCAAGGAGAGCGGGCGGCCGGTCGACAACCTCGACTTCTACGTCGTCTTCGCGTTCTACAAGCTCGCCATCATCGTCGAGGGGATCGCGGCGCGGTACCGCATGGGCAAGACGCTCGGCGAGGGCTTCGAGCACATGGGCGAGATGGTCAAGAGCCTCGTCGACGAGGCGCTCGAGCAGGCCAACCGGTCGTCGATCCCCGCGCTGCGCGGCTGACGCGCCGCGCCCGCGGCCTCAGACGTAGCGGCTGATGTAGCCGCGGGCGCGGAACACCGCCAGCATCCGCACGACGAACCACACCGACGCGACGGCGAGGACGAGCGCGCCGACCGCGGCGATTCCGAGCTCGTCCCACGGCAGGGCGTGGCCGTCGAGGACGGCACGCGCCGCGGCGAAGATGTGCGTGAGCGGGAGCACGCGTCCGATCGGCTGGAGGATGCCGGGCAGCGCGCTCGACCGGGTAGAAGATGCCCGACAGCGGCATGAGCATCGCCAGCAGGCCCCAGGCGAGGATCTCGGCGCCCTGGCCCACCCGCAGGATCAGCCCGATCACGATCATGCCCACCGACCAGCCCACCACGAGCAGCAACGCGACGATCGGCACCAACGCGAGGCCGACGTCGGTGATGTTGAACGCGAACAGCCCGAGCGCCACGAGCCCGACGACGGTCACGCCGATCGCCAGCTTCGCCAGCCCGAACAGCACCACGCCGGTGGCGTACTCGCCCTCGCGCAACGGCGTCACGAGCAGGTTCAGCAGGTTGCGCGACCACGTCTCCTCCATGAAGCCGGTCGCCAGGCTGATCTCGGCCTGGAACACGACGTGGAAGAGGAGGATCCCGGCGAGGAGGAAGCCGGCGCCCTTGGCGCCCGCGCCCGACTGGCGCGCGAAGTAGACACCGATCGCGCCGAAGAGCAACGCGTCGACGACCGGCCACACGACCACGTCGAACCAGCGTTGCGGCGACCGTTGCAGCACGTACGCGTGCCGGCGCGCCACTGCCCGGATCCGAAGCCAGCTCACGCTCCCCTCCTTCTCCGTTGCTCCGGCACGCGCTCCTCGCGCTCCTCGGCCAGATGCAGGAACACGCCTTCGAGGTCGGCCCGCCCGAAGCGGGCGGCGACGTCGCCGGGACGGCCGTCGGCGACGATCTTCCCCTGCGAGATGAACACCACCCGGTCGCAGAGGCGCTCCACCTCGACCATGTTGTGGCTCGTCACGAGCAGGGCGGCGCCGTCCTCGGCGCACAGCCGGTTCAGCCCGGTGCGCACCTTGAGCGCGACATCCGGGTCCAGGGACGCGGTGGGCTCGTCGAGGATGAGGAGCGCAGGTGAGTGCAGCGCCGCCTTCACGATCCCGACCAGCGTCCGCTGGCCAGACGAGAGCTCGTTGCCCATCGCGTCGCCGAGGTGGGTGATGCCGAATCGCTCGAGCCCGGCCTCGACCTGGGGCGTCGGGTCGTGGATCCCGTAGAGCTTCCCGAAGAGGCACAGGAACTCGCGGACGCGCAGCCGCTCGGGCAACGGCAGGTACCCGGCGGCGAAGCCGACGCGGCCGGCGGCGGCGCTGCGGTGGCGGGGCAGCCGGAACCCGGTGATCTCGACCCAACCGGAGTCCGGCGTGACGACGCCGAGGAGCATGAGCAGGGTCGTGGTCTTGCCGGCGCCGTTGGGACCGAGGAGCGCGACGCGCTCACCGGCGCCGACTGTCAGGTCGATGCCGTCGACGGCTCGGATGCGCTTGTACTGCTTGACGAGCCCGCGCGCAGGACGTCGCCGTCGAGGACCCAGTTCTCCTTGTCGCCGTCGCAAACTCCGGCTTTGCGGCGACGGTCGGCAAAGCCGCCGTCGCCGCAGCATGGCAGACCGCTGAGCGCGCCATCGCGGGGATTTAGGATGCGCC
Source organism: uncultured Actinomycetes bacterium (assembly GCA_963747195.1). GTDB lineage: Bacteria > Actinomycetota > Acidimicrobiia > IMCC26256 > JACDBD01 > JALZAA01. Next base: position 164,619 of record CAVVDV010000002.1, on the reverse strand, counting down.
GGCGGCGATGAGGAGCGGACGTGCGCTGGGTCTGGAACGAGGGCGAGCGGCAAGCGTGGACGCGCGCCGACGTCGACGGCATCGCCGCGAGCATCGACCTCGATCCGCCCGTCGAGCACTTGCGCATGGTGTGGGCGATCGGGCTGAACTACCGCGACCACGCCGCCGAGACGGGAGCGCCGATCCCGACCGAGCCGGTGGTGTTCGTGAAGTCGACCGGCTCGGTCGTCGGTCACGGTGCCGACATCATGATCCCGCCGCACGTCACGCAGCCCGACTACGAGGGTGAGCTCGCTGTCGTCATCGGGCATCGGGCCCGTGACGTCCCCGCCGACGAGGCGATGGACGTGATCGAGGGCGTCACCTGCGCCCACGACGTGAGCTCCCGGGACCACCAGTTCACGACCGGGCAGTGGGTGTGGTCGAAGTCGTTCGACACGTTCTGCCCGCTCGGCCCCGCGCTCGTCACCCCGGACGAGCTCGACCTGGGGCATCTCGACATCGAGACGCGCGTCAACGGGGAGACCCTGCAGAGCTCGAACACGGACCAGCTCGTCTTCGACGTCCCGCAATTGATCGCGCACTTGTCGCAAGGGCTCACGCTCGAGCCGGGCGACGTGATCCTCACGGGCACGCCGGGCGGGGTGGGCATGGCCCGCAACCCGCAGCGGTGGCTCGAGGACGGCGACGTCGTGGAGATCACGATCGCCGGGATCGGTACGCTGCGGAACCGGGTCATCCGGCGATAGCCGCCGCGACGAACCGGCGGCACCCGGAGACCGAAGGGGGACCATGGGCTCTGACCTGCACGAGACGGCTCGCCGGCTGCGCAACCTCGTCGAGCCGATCGCAGCGGGGGTGTACTTCGCGCCCGAGGCGCAGCAACGCTACGAAGCCCAGGGGCTCAACTATTTCGAGGGCTACTTCTGCAGCCGCAGTGCGTGTTTGGGGAAGGCGCCCTGGAGCGTCGTCACCGCCGCCTTCGGTGCGTTCAAGCCCGCAGTGGTCGAGCAGGCCGTCACCGGTGGCTGGTCGAAGACCGACCCCGAGCACTTGCTGGCGGCACGGCGGGACGGCGCCACCGACCAGCTGAACCGGTTGCTCGGTGAGCCGGGGCCCGAGGTGAAGCAGGCGACGGAGATCCTCTTCTCGCTCACGGACGGCGTCGATCCGTCGGGCCGCATGCTCTACTCCGGCCTGTCCGTGCAACCTGTGCCCGACACCCCGATGGGTCAGCTCTGGCACGCCGCCGACCTCGTGCGCGAGCACCGCGGCGACGGTCACATCGCGGCGTGGATCTCGCGTACCGACTCGTGCGAGATCACCGTTCTGACGGAGCTGTCGTGGGGTCTGCAGCCCGGGGCGTACGTGTTCACCCGGGGTTGGAACGCCGAGGAGGTCGACGCCGCCCGCGCCCGGCTCCAGGATCGTGGCCTGCTCGACGGCGAAGGCCAGCTGACCGACGCCGGGCGCACGTTCCGCGCCGAGATCGAGCACAGCACCGATCTTGCCGAGCGGGAGGTCATCGAACGCCTCGGCGACCGCGCCGGCGAGCTCTTCTCGCTGATCCAACCGATCGCGAAGACGATCGTCGAGGGCGGCGGCTATCCCGTCGACTTCAGCCAGCTGCGCGGCACCCGCGGGTAAGGCCGTCCCGCGGCCGTAAGCTCACGTGATGGCAAGCCTTGCGTGGGAACAACGCCCGGAGTTGCGGCGTCCGGTCCTGGTGGCCGGCTTCGAAGGATGGAACGACGCCGCGAGCGCCGCGTCCGAGGCCGCCGGGTGGCTGACGCGCCAGTTCGGCGCCACGAAGATGGCTTCGATGGACCCGGAGGAGCACTTCGACTTCCAGTCCGCCCGCCCGACCGTGGAGCTCGTCGACGGCGTCACCCGTGACCTGACCTGGCCGGCCAACGAGTTCTTCGCCGTGCCCGTCGACGCACGGGACCTCGTCGTGCTGCGGGGCGTCGAGCCCAACCTGCGCTGGCCGTCGTTCTGCCGCGATGTGCTCGGCGTCGCCGGCGAGACCGGGTGCGAGATGGTCGTGACGCTGGGCGCGCTCCTCGCCGACGTCCCGCACACACGGCCGGTGCGCGTCACGGGCGCGACCACCGACCCCGAGCTCATGGCGAGCCTCCACCTGCAGCGCTCGCGCTACGAGGGGCCGACCGGCATCGTGGGCGTCCTGCACGACACCGCCCGCGCCACCGGCATCGCGTCGGCGTCGTTGTGGGCGCCGGTCCCGCACTACGTGTCGACCCCGCCCAACCCGCTGGCGACGCGCGCGTTGCTCGACCGGCTGGCCCAGCTGCTCGGCACCTCGTTCGAGCTCGGCGACCTCGACGAGCTCTCGCAGGCGTGGCAGACACGGGTCGACGAGGTCGTGTCCCAGGACGACGACGTCCGCTCCTACGTCGGCCAGCTCGAGGAGCGGTACGACACCGAGGCCGAGACCGACATCCCCTCGGGCGAGGGGCTCGCCGACGAAGTCGAGCAGTTCCTCCGCGACCGGGGCGACGACTGACTCAGCCGAGCAGGTCCTTGGCGACTTCTTCCCAGAGCGCGGTGCACAGGCCGAGCGATTCCTGGTCGATGCGCTCGTCGTTGCCGTGGAACATCGTGGCGTAGTCCTCGAACGAGAGGCGTTCGCTGAACAGGCCGAACCCGTAGCCAACCGAGCCCGCCCGGCGGAAGTACCGGTTGTCGGTGCCGCCGACCATCACGAACGGCACCAGCGCCGAGCCCTCGCACCAGCCGGCCGCTCACCGACGAGAGCGTGTCCCACAACGGTGTGTCGACGGGCGACGCCGTCGACGGGTCGTCGTTGCCTTCGATCTCGACCGTCGGATAGAGATCGCCGAGCGCCTCCCGCAGATGGTGGTGGACGTCCTCCTCGGTCTCGCCGGGCAGCGTGCGGATGTCGACCTGGATGTCGACCTGGTCGGGGATCACGTTCGTCTTCGTGCCGCCGTGGATCACGGTCGGCGCGAACGTCGTGTGCGTGCACGAGTAGACGACCCGTGACAGGCCGAGCGGCAGCGTTCCGGCGAAATCACGCAGCTCGTCGTCCTTGAGGAGGGCGTCGCGGAACTCGGGCGGGTACTGCATGCCCTCGACGAACCCGCGCCACGTGTCGTGGATCCGGGTCGGGGGCCGGTACTCGTGCAGGCGCCGGACGACCTCGGCCGCGGTCACGACGGCGTTGTCGGTGCGGAACGGCTGCGACGCATGCCCGGGCGTCCCGCGCACCGTGAGCTTCGACCAGTACGTGCCCTTCTCGTCGACCATCACGGGCAGACGGGCGCCCGCCGACGTCGGGATCTGGAAGCCGCCCGACTCGGTCAGCACGTAGTCGGCGTACACGGCGTCGCGCTCGTTCTCGACCAGCCACTTGGCGCCCCACGTGCCCAGCGCCTCCTCGTCGGCGACGGCGAGGTAGGTGAGCGTGCCGCGGGGCTTGAAGCCGGAGTCGGCGAGCCGCCGGAAGGCGAGCGCCATGGTCGCGGTCTCGTTGAGCATGTCGACGGCGCCGCGCCCCCAGATGAACCCGTCGACGATCTCGGCGCCGAAGGGGTCGCGGCTCCACCCGTCCGGGTTCACCGGCACGACGTCGGTGTGCCCCATCAGGAGCAGCGACGGCGCCTGCGGATCGCTGCCCTCGATCCGGGCGACGAGGCTGCTGCGGCCGGGCTGGGGCTCGTAGCGCTCCATGTCGAGGCCGGCGCCCTCGAGGTAGTTGCCGAGCAGGTCGACGCTCTTGGTCTCCTGGCCCGACTCGACTCGGCCGTCGTTGACGCACTGGTTGCGGATCAGGTCGCGCAGGAGGTCGGTCGCCTCGGCGGTGGGGTCGTCGGCTCCGATAGGCCAATTTGTCTCCTATCGCCGTCGCAAGCTCCGGCTTTGCGGGCACGGTCGGCAAAGCCGCCGTCCCCCGCGCCGACCCTAGGCCGGTCAGGAAGCGGGAGCGACCGTGTAGATCAGCTTGCCGTCCTCACGGTGACGCTCGGCGCGTCCCTCGAGGACGAGGTGCTCGAGGTGGGCGAACGTCTCGCTCTCGGCCATCACGCCCCAGTGCTTCTTCGGGAACAGCTCGTGTGAGAGCTCCTGCACGTTGGCGGGGCCGAGCGCGACCGACGCCGCGCCGAGGAGGTCCATGCGCTCCTGGTGGTGGCGTTTGATGGCCTCGACGCTGTCCGGGCACGTCGTCGAACGGATGGCCGTGCGCGGGAAGACCGAGGCGCACGCCCGGCAGGTCGGCGACGAGGTCGAGGGTGGCGATGTAGCTGCGGAGCGCGTCGGCGCCGTTCCGACGCCGGAGACGTGCGGCGTGATCGACGGGAGCACGTGGTCGCCGGCGAGGAGGATCCCGTGCTCCTCGTCGTACAGGCACAGGTGGTCGAGGGTGTGACCCGGCGTGTGGAGCGAGATCCATGCTCCTCGCGTCCAGGCGCAGGTGGTCGAGGTGTGCCCGCCGTGTGCAACGGATCCATCGCGACCGGCGAGTCGGGTCGGGCGGCGTGAACAGCATGCCCATCGCCCGGATCATCACCCGGCGCCGGAAGGGCGGCATCGGGTGCTTGCTGCCGCCCCATCGGGTCTTGCTCGCCGCCCCACGGCACCGCCCCCCCACGGACTGGCGCTGCCGCTCGACGGTCGGGTCGTCGAGCAGCGGGTCGCCGGTGTCGCGGTCGCGGTCGTCGTCGCCGACCTCGGCGACGGTCGGCAGCTCGTCGGGAGACACGTCGACGCTCTCGGCGACGGCGGCGGCGTCCCGCTCGAGCTCCTCGGCCTCGCGACGCGACAGCCGTGCCTGCTGCTTGCGCGTCTTGCGGTCGAGCGACCACGTCGTGAACGCACGGTGCGTGACCAGCTCGGCGTGCGCCTCGCGGGCGACGCGACCGGCGCCGCCGAAGTGGTCGGGATGCGAATGCGTGACGACGACGGTGTGGATGTCGCGCAGCTTGAAGCCGGCGGCCTTGAGCCGGGTCTTGAGCGCCTTCCAGGACTGCGGGTCCGGGGAGCCCGGGGTCGACGACGGCGAGGCCGCGCTCGTCGACGAGGCCGTACGTGTTGACGTGGCCGAGGCCGGGCATCCAGATCGGCAGCTGCATGCGCAGGATGCCGGGGGCGACCTCGACGATCTCCTCGCTCGCCGGCTCCTGCTCCTGCTTCTTCGGCTTCGGCGGCCTGGATGCCCCGTCGGGGTCACCCGGCCGACGCGCGACGTCGGTCAATCTGCCTCCTTGGCGCCGTCGCAAGCTCCGGCTCTGCGGCGACGGTCGGCGAACCCGCCGTCCCCGCGCTCGATGTTACTTGACCGCCTGGTCAAGCCTCTCGGGCCGGAGCCGGCGTTACTCGTACGCGAGCGGGGCGAACTTCGGCCAGGGCCGCAGGCGCTCCAGGAGCGCGCCGGCTCCGAGGCAGAGGTCGTCGCCGTGGCGGGCGGCCACGACCTGGAGCGCAGCGGGAAGACCGTCGACGAGGCCGACGGGGATGCTCGCCGCCGGCTGGCCCGTCATGTTGAACGGCGCCGTGAACGCGGCCGACAAGCCCATGAGGTTCACCTCGCGGCCCGCGACCGTGCCGTGGAGCGTCCCCTCGGCGCGGAAGGCGGTGGTCGGCGTCGTCGGCGTGAGGAGCACGTCGACGTCCGACCAGATCCGCGCCGACGCGAGCATCAGCTCGTGGCGGCGGCGGATCGCCTTGTACAAGCCGCCCGGTCGCAGGTTCATCATCATCTCGACGCCGGCGCGGTGCACCTCGTCGAGCTCGTCGAGGTGCTGGCTCTCGAAGTCGAGGTGGAACGCGGCGGTGTTGAGCGACGACAAAATCCCCCACGCGACGCCGGGCTTCGGCATCTCGATCGGGACGTCGACGAGCTCGAGGCCCGCCTCGTCGACAAGTGTCATCGCCGCGTCGTGCGCGAGCTTCTCCACCTCGGGATCAGTGCCCGCGTACCCGAGCGTCGACGACCACGCCGCGCGCTTTCCCCGCAGGCGTTCGGTCGCCTCGCCGGACGCGACGAGATCCTCGAACGGGATCGGCGGCGCCGGCAGCGACGTCGGGTCGGTGGGTGTCGGGCCGGCCGTCGCGTCGAGGTACCGGGCGGCGTCGCGCACCGAGCGCACGATGGGACCGTGCACCGACGTCATCGAGTAGTTGAACGGCTCGGGCCCGACGCCGAGGAGCCCGAACGTCGTCTTCATGCCGAACAGGCCGGAGTACGAGGACGGGATGCGGATCGACCCGCCGCCGTCGCTGCCGGTGCACGCGGGGAACACGCCGGCGGCCACCGACGCCGCCGATCCGCCCGACGAGCCGCCGGGTGTGCGCTCGAGGTTCCACGGGTTGCGGGTCACGCCGTGCAGCTTGCTGGCGGTGTAGCTGACCGTCCCGTGCTCGGGCGCGGTGGTGAGGCCCACGAGCACGGCGCCGGCGTCGCGCAGGTGCCGTACCTCCGCGCAGTCGAACTCGGCGACCGCGTCCGCCTCCGCGTACGGCACCGACGCGTTCGTGTCGGGCCAGCCCTGCACCTGGGCGAGCTCCTTGACGCCCATGGGGATGCCGGCGAGCGGGCCGGGGTCGTCGCCGGCGGCGACGCGCTGGTCGACCCGCTCGGCGTCGGCCATCGCCTGATCGGGATCGAGGAAGCACACGGCGTTGAGCCTCGGATCGAAGCGCTCGATCCGCTCCAGCGAGAGCTCCAGCAGCGTCCGGGCGGCGAGCTCACCGGCACGGACACGATCGGCGAGCTCGAACGCGTCGTGCTCCCACAGTTCCGTCATACGGTGAGCCTAGCTACGGCCTGCGCGTACCGGCCCCCTCGGTGGCACGCCCGTCGCCAGGAGACGAGATCCACGCATGGGCGCAGATGTTAGGTTCGCCGTCGATGCGCACCGCGAGCGCGGTCTGGCGCTCGTCGCCCGAGCTCGTGCTCGCACTCGACGAGCACTTCGGGCCACCGGTCGACAGCTATGTGAACGGCTCGCAGACGTGGCTCCTCGACAACGGGCCCGGCGGCGTCGCCCTGGAGTGGCGGTTGCACCCGGTCGCCTCGTACCGGCCGCCCGCAGAGCTCTCGCACTACGACCTGTGGGAGCGCGTGGTCGCGCAACTGCGTGCCGGCGGCGACCCGGGCGCGCTCTCGCTCGGTGAGGAGGTCCGCGCCGTCGAGTCGCTGTGGGAGGGCCTCGAGGCGTTCGCCGCCTACGGCGACGAGGTCGAGCCGGCGACGCTCGCCCAGGCCGCGACGACCGCGATCGGCCGGGCGCCGGAGGCCGCCGGTCTCGTCGACCACGAACGGGTGGGTGATGCGTGGGAGCGGGCGCGCGGCGACGTCTCGATCGTCAGCCTCCTGCTCGAGGAGCTCCGCGTCTGATGCGACGCGTGCCAAGCTCGCGTCCGTGGACCGCGACACGCTGGCTCGGACGATCTACGAGCGCACGCACCTGACGGGCGAGTTCCGGCTGCGGTCGGGCGCGGTCAGCAACGAGTACTTCGACAAGTACCTCTTCGAATCCGATCCGTCGCTGTTGCGCGCGATCGGCGAGGCGCTCGTTCCGCTGCTCCCGCCCGGGACCGACGCGCTGGCCGGACTCGAGCTCGGCGGCGTGCCGCTGGCGACGATGCTCTCGCAGCTGACGGGGTTGCCGGCGCTGTTCGTCCGCAAGGAGGCGAAGACGTACGGGACGTGCCGCCTGGCCGAGGGCGGCGAGCTCGACGGACGGCGCCTCACGGTGGTCGAGGACGTCGTGACCTCGGGCGGGCAGGTCGTGACGTCGTGTGGTGATCTCCGCGAGCGCGGCGCGCTCGTCGAGCACGCGGTGTGCGTCATCGATCGCGAGGCGGGTGGCGCGAAGAACCTCGCCGACGTCGACGTCGAGCTGCGCCCGCTGTTCACGATGAGCGAGCTCGAGCGCGCCGCCGGCTGACGATCAGGTGCCGCGCCAGGGAGGCGTGCGGGGCTCGTCGAAGTCTGCCGGCCGCGTCTCGCCCTCGATGGCGGCGAACGCGGTGTCGACCCACCGGGCGCCGCCCGCGAGTGGCTGTGGCAGCTGATCCCGGGCGAAGAACCCGACCTGGCGCGTCTCCAGCGGGTGGCCCTGCAGCTCGCCGCCGAGCATCCGGCAGTGGAACACGAGCGAGTACAGCGGAACGCGCGCGAAGCCGAGGCGCAGGCCGTCGAACACGGCGATGAGCGACACGGGCTCGACCTCGATGCCCGTCTCCTCGTAGACCTCCTTCACCGCCACCTCCGACGGCGAGTACCCGACATCGGCCCACCCCACCGGGTACAGCCACACGCCCGAGTCGGACCGCTGCGTGAGGAGGATCTCGCCGGCATCGTTGCCGACCACGGCCGCGACCGCGACCTTCGGCGTGACGTACCCGGCGACGCCTTCACCCACCGACGCCAGCCATTCCTCGAACAGGGCGTCGCTCTCGGCCTCCTCGACCGCCGCCGCTCGAATGTCGGCCGCGACCTTCAGCACCTCCTGGAAGCGCTCCTTCTCGTAGAGGCTCTGGGTGAACCCGAGGCCGGTGCGCGCGATCCCGGAGAGCGACTCGGCCCAGCGCACGAGGTCGGCCGCGGAGACCGCGGATGGCTCAGCCAACGATCCTCCTCTGTCGCCGCCGCCACGGAGCCTAGGGCGGGTCTCAGGCCGGCTCGGGCAACCAGTATTCGCTCGTCAACCGCGCCAGCAGCGTCGCTCTGAGCTGATCGAGCGTGAGCCGCTTGGTGATCTTGTTGCCGGCCGCGTCGTGCACGTAGAACACGTCGACGACACGATCTCCCAACGTCGAGACCTTCGCGGTGCGGACGTCGACGTCGAGGTCGGCGAAGGTCGACGCCACCTGCGCGAGCAGGCCGACGTGGTCGGGCGCGTGCACCTCGACGACCGTCGCCGACGGAGAGGCGTCCTCGTCGACGACGATGGCGACGTCGCCGGGGTCCGGGATGCGGTAACGACGGATGCGGGCGCGCAATTGCTCGGCGACCCGCAGCTCGCCGGTCAATGCGCCGCGCACGGCGACCGCGACGGCGTCGCGGCCCTCGGGATCGGCGAGTCGCCCGAAGCGGTCGGCACCGTCGAAGACCTCGAGCGCCATGCCGTCGGCGATGTAGCCGGCCGCGTCGCGGATGTCGAAGCCGAACAGCGCCAGCACGCCGGCAACCAGCGCCAGCAGGCCGGTGCGGTCGGGTGCCGCCACGGCGCATTCGAGGAGGCCGTCGTCGCGGTCGCTCCAGTCGATCGCCAGCTCCCTGGGCGCGAGCAGCGGGCGGTACCGCTCCAGGGTCTCGCGCCGGTGCGCTTCCAGGCCGGGACCGACGACACCGAGCTCGAACAGGCTGTCGGTCTTCACGAACAGCTCGCGGACGAGCGCGGCCTTCGTGGGACCCCAGGCGGCGGATCCCGTGGCACGCGAGTCGCCGACGGTCAGCGCGTACAGCAGATCGAGCCGGTCGCTGGTGCCCACGAGGCGCCCGAAGCGGGTGATCGTGGCCTCTTCCGACAGATCGCGCCGGGTGGCGGTGTCGGCGAGCGCGAGGTGGTGCCGGACGAGCCAGTCGAGCGTGGCGACGTCGGACTCGTCGACGCCGATGCGACGGGCGAGCGCCACGGCGGCCTCGGCACCGACGACCGAGTGGTCGCCGTCCATCCCCTTCCCGAGGTCGTGGAGGAGCGCGCCGAGGAGCAGGAGGTCGGCGCGGGCGCGGCGAGCGACCTCACCGTCGAAGCCGTCGTCGTCGAGCAACGCCGCGCACTCCGCGACGGCTTCGAGCAGGTGCCGGTCGACGGTGAAACGGTGGTACGCGTTGCGCTGCGGGAGCGACCGAATCCGATCCCACTCGGGCAGCAGGCGCGTCAGCACGCCGGCCTGGTCCAGCGCCTCGAACACCGGCACTGCTCCGCGTCCGGCCCGCAGGAGGGACACGAAGGCCTCGCGGGCCTCGGCGTTCCATTCGACGACGCCGATCTCCTGCGAACGCTCCAGCGACGCGCGATCGAAGGACGCTCCGAGCCCGGCCGCGGCGGCGGCCGCCCGCAGCACGAGCGTGGCGTCGACGGCTGCGTCGGCCGAGAACGCGACCCGTCCGTCGCGCACGACGACGCCCCCGCCGAGATCCCGGTCGCGCCGCGAGACGCGCCCGCTCGGCCCTCGCTCGGTCGACTCGAGGCGGGCGAAGACGTCCGTCACGAGCCACGCGATCGCGGCGCGCCGCGCCCGCGAGGTCGCGCACGAGCGCGTCGGCGTCCTGGGCACCGGTCTCGGCGGCGACCGCATCCTGCTCCTGCAGCGTCAGCACGTCGGACCGGCTGCCCGTGACCCGGTGGAGCGCGACGCGGAGGTCGAGCAGACGCGCGTTCGCCTCGGCCAGCCGGCCGGGATCGCCGGCGCGCAGGTATCCCTGTTCCACGAGCGCCGGCCACCCGCCGGGCTCGCCGAGCGTCCATCCCGCCCACGACAGCGACTGCGCGTCGCGCAGCCCGCCGCTGCCCTCCTTGAGGTTGGGCTCGAGCATCTCGGCGACGAGGCCGAACTTCTCGCGCCGGACCTCGGCGGCCGAGCGCAGGTCATCGATCAGCCGCGAGCGGCGCCGCTGCGCGAGCCGCCGGATGCGTCCGACGAGGTCCGCGAACAGCTCGCGATCGCCGGTGACGTGGCGGGCGTCGAGCCAAGCGGTGAGCGCGTGGAGATCGCGCTCCGCCAGCGCGACCTCCTCCTTCACGGTGTTGGCGGCGTGGCCGAGCACGAACCCGGCGTCCCAGAGCGGGTACCAGAGCCGATCCGCGACTTCGGCGACGTTCGTGTGGCCGTCGTGCACCAGCACCACGTCGACGTCGGAGCCCGGGCTCAGCTCGGCCCGTCCGTACGAGCCGACCGCCGCCACCGCCAGCCGGCCGCCATGGGCGCCGGCGGCGGCGAGCGATCGCGTCAGGGAGGCGTCGAGCAGCTCCGCCAGCGCGCGCCCGAACGCCGGCCCCCGGCGGCTGTGATCGCCGACGAGACGATCACGCGCCGCCCGCAGCTCGGAGGCGGCGACCGGGTCAGAGGGCGTCGGGCCCGGTCTCCCCGGTCCTGATCCGCCAGATGTTCTCGACGGGCACGACCCATACCTTGCCGTCACCGATCTTGCCGGTGCGAGCCGTTTCGACGAGCTTCTGGGCCACCCGGTCGACGTCACCGTCGTCGACGAGGATCTCGACCCGGACCTTCGGCACGAAGTCGATGGTGTACTCGGCGCCCCGGTAGACCTCGGTGTGTCCGCGCTGTCGCCCGAAGCCCTGGACGTCCGAGACGGTGAGGCCCTGGACGCCGAGCTCCTTGACGGCGTCCTTCACGTCGTCGACCTTGAACGGCTTGACGATGCCCACGATGAGCTTCATGAGTCCTCGTTCCTTCCTTGGTCGCGGGCGCTCACACGCGCTCGAGCGCGTAGCCGGTCTCCGAATGCTGGCTGAGGTCGAGCCCGGTGTCCTCGTCCTCCTCCGATACCCGGATGCCGCCGGGGAGGACCTTGCTGAGCACGAACACGATGCCGAAGGTCACGGCGAACGACCACACCATCGTGGCGACGACCGCGAGCACCTGCTCGCCGAACAAGCCGAACCCACCGCCGAGGAACACGCCGTCGGCGCCGGCGGGGTTGATCGCCGCGTCGGCGAAGAAGCCGAGCAGCAGCGAACCGACGAGGCCGCCGACGAGGTGCACGCCGACGACGTCGAGCGAGTCGTCGTAGCCGAACTTGAACTTGAGGCTCACTGCGAGCGCGCACACGCCGCCGGCGATGAGCCCGATGTAGATCGGCGCCATGCCGCCGACGAAGCCGGCGCACGGCGTGATCGCGACCAACCCCGCGACCAGGCCCGAAGCGGCGCCGAGCGTGGTCGCATGGCCGGTGCGCAGACGCTCGACGGCCAACCAGCTCAGCATCGCCGCCGCCGCGGCCATGTGCGTGTTCACCAGCGCCTGGGCGGCGATGCCGTCGCCCTTCAGAGCCGAGCCGGCGTTGAACCCGAACCAGCCGAACCAGAGGATGCCGGCGCCGATGAGGGTGAACGGCAGGGCGTGGGGTGGCATCGGGTGGCCCGGCCACCCACGGCGCTTCCCGAGGAGGAACACGGCTGCCAGCGCCGCGATCCCGGCGTTGATGTGCACGACGGTGCCGCCGGCGAAGTCGAGCGCACCCCGCTTGAACAGCCAGCCCGAGGGCGAGAACACCCAGTGCGCGACCGGGGCGTACACCAGGACCGCCCACAGTCCGATGAACCACACCCACGCCGAGAACCTCATGCGATCGGCGATCGCCCCGGTGATCAACGCGGGCGTGATGATCGCGAACATGAGCTGGAAGGCGAGGAACACGAGCGGTGGGATCGACAGCTGGAAACCGGTCGGCGACGTGCTCGCGGCGTCGCGCAACCAGGCGAGGTCGAGGTTCCCGATCCACTTGTTGTCGCCGCTGAACGCGAGCGAATACGTGAGCGCGGCCCAGATGACGCTGATCAGCCCCAGGCAGAAGAAGTTCTGCATCAGCATCCCGAGCACGTTCTTCGCCCGCACCATCCCGCCGTAGAAGAGCGCGAGGCCCGGCGTCATGAACATCACGAGGGCGGCGGCGCCGAGCACCCAGGCGGTGTCGCCCGGGTTGATCCTCACTCGCTGCGCTGCCGCCGCGGCATCCCAGACCGTTTCCACCCGTCACCTCCGGTTCAGCCACCCGTCAGACGGCGGGAGACTAGATGAAAGGCTCAGCGGCGCGACGAGAACCAGCGCGAGATTCGAGCGCCCGTTGGCCGCGCCCGGTTCAGTTCGGCCGGGACGCGAGCGGGGCGAGCCCCGAGCGGTCGATCCGGGCGGCCACGTCGGCGCCCGGCCCCGGCCGGGCGAACAGGTAGCCCTGCGCGGCGTCGCACCCCAGCGCCGCCAGCTCGGACAGCTGCCGATCGGTCTCGACGCCCTCGGCGATCACGGTGAGGCCGAGGGCGTGGCCGAGGCCGATGACGGCGGCGACGATCGCCGAGTCCTCCGAGTCCGAGCCCAGCCCGTCGATGAACGAACGGTCCACCTTGACCGCTCCGACCGGGAAGCGCTTCAGGTAGCCGAGCGAGGAGTAGCCGGTCCCGAAGTCGTCGATGCTGAGCCCGACCCCGAGGCGCTTCAGAGCCGTGATGGCGCCCGATGGCCGCCTCGGCGTCGTCCATCAGCACGTTCTCGGTGATCTCGAAGCACATACCCGGCGGGGTCGGCGGCGGTCTCGTCGAGCGCCGATCGCGACGTGCTCGGCGAGGTCGGGGTTCGACGAGCTGCCGGCTCGACAGGTTCACCGACACGACGAAGCCCGGCTCCGTGCTCCGCGCGCCACTCGCGTGAGCTGGCGGCACGCCTCGTCGATCACCCACCGGCCCGACGGGCACGATCAGACCGGTCTCCTCGGCGAGATCGATGAACTGCGTCGGGCTCGAGGAGCCCGCGGTCGGGATGCTGCCCAGCGCACGAGCGCCTCGGCGCCGATGCAGCTCCGCGTCGTGCAGCGACACCACCGGCTGGTAGTGGACGCGGAGCTCAGCTGCGTTCGAGGGCGCGGTGGAGCGCGTTCTCCGTTTCGTGTCGTTCGCGGGCCGTGGCTCGCATGCGCTCGTCGAACAGCTCCCAGCGGTCCTTGCCGCGCTCCTTGGCCCGGTACATCGCGGCGTCGGCGTCCCGCAGAAGGTCCTTCCGGTCGTTCCGTCGCCCGGTCCGGCGAGCGCGATCCCGATGCTCGCCGAGAGGAACTGCTCCTCGCCGTCGAGGAGGAACGGACGGCGGATGGTCTGCAAGCAGCCGCTCGGCGACGTCGGTGGCGTAGTCGCGGGCGCTCGACAACGGCAGGTCGTCGCACAGCACGGTGAACTCGTCGCCGCCGAACCGGGCGACCGTGTCACCGGGTCGCACCACGCCGCGCAGTCGCCGTCCCAACGCCACGAGCAGCTCGTCGCCGGCGTCGTGGCCGAGGCCGTCGTTGACGACCTTGAACCGGTCGAGGTCGAGGAACAGCACGGCAAACGTGTCGTGGCGGCGACGAGTCCGGGCCAGAGCGAGCTGCAGGAACTCCAGGAACAACGAGCGGTTCGGGAGATCCGTCAGCGGATCGTGCTGGGCCTGGTAGGCGAGGCGTGCTTCGTATCGCTTGCGCTCGATGGCGATCGCGGCGAGGTCTTCGAACAGGTCCACGACCTTCTTGTGCTCGACGTCGGGCAGGCGCGGGTGGTCGTAGGTGAGCGAGAGCGTGCCGAGGGTTCGCCGGTCGACGGACGACGCGATTCGCTTGGACCAGGAGCGCTCGGGTGGAACCGTGACGGAACGGCTGCGGGCCGTCGTGCCGTCCTCGTTGAGCAGTTCGATCGAGCATCGGGCCCCGGTGACGTGGAGCTCGACGACGCGACACATCTCCTGGAGGATCTCGTCGAGTGGCGCGCTCGTCGTGATGAGCTGGAGGACGCGGGCTTGCTCGTTCGCGAGCGCTTCGCTCTTCACCGCCGCTTCCTCGGCGAGGCGCTGGTCGGTGATGTCGCGACCGACGGCCTGGTACTCGGCGATGCCTCCCTCGTCGTCCAGGACGACGCGGTCCGTCCACTGGTGCCAGCGGATGTCCCCGTCGGCCGTGAGCACACGGTGCACGTAGGTCACGACCGGGTTCTCCGGCGTGAGCAACCCGATCATCCTCAGTACGAACTCGCGGTCCTCCTCCGGGATCACGTCGATGAATGGAGTCCCGACGAGCTCGTCGACGGACCGGTCGCGGTCGCGCGCGGTACGCCTCGTTGACGAACGTGAGCGTCGTGTCGGCCTGGTACCGGCAGATCAGCTCGGTCTGGTCCTCGACGATGCCGCGGTACCGGCGTTCGCTGCGCCGCAAGGCCTGTACGCGGCATCGTGCTGCTCGGTCACGTCCCGGGCGTGGATCACGATGCCGCCGACGGCGGGCTCGTCGAGCAGGTTGTTGGCGATCGCCTCGAGCCACCGCCACGAGCCGTCGGCGTGGGCGACCCGAACCCAGATCGGCTTCGTCGGGCCCGGCTTCGCGAGCACGAGCGTCGAAGATGCGCCGGATCTCGTCGAGATCGTCCGGGTGGACCAGATCCGAGAGCGTCCCGCTGGAGCCGCTCGTCGTCGCTCGTAGCCCATGATCCGAGTCGCCGACGGGCTCGAGTACACGATCCTGCCCTCGGCATTCAAGCACGGCGACGATGTCGGAGACGTGCTGGGCCATGGCACGGAAGCGCTTCTCGTTGCCGCGCATCGCGTCCTCGGCCTCTTTCTGCGCGGTGACGTCGCGGCCGTTCGTGACGAATCCCTGGACGTTCTTGTCGTCGAGCAGGTTGGTGGTGACCGCCTCCAGCCACCGCCACTCGCCGCGATGGTTTCGTACTCGGACGAGCCGTGGCGGGCCCGTGCCTGGTTGCGCTCGAAGCGACTGCACGTTGTGGAGATGGCGATCGTCGGGATGCACGAACTCGAGCAGCGAGCGATGCCCGACCGCGTCCTCGGCGTCGATGCCGAAGAACCGTTGGGCCGACGGGCTCATGTACTTCAACTTCCCGGCGGCGTCGTACACCGTCAGGATGTCGGTCAAATGCTCAGCGAGCGCTCGGAACCGTTCCTCGCCGGAGCGGCGCGTGGCCTCGGCGTGCTCGCGCTCCTCGCCGCGACCGGTGATGTCCCACGAGCTCGTGACGACGCCGTGGACTCCGGCGTGGTCGACGAGGTTGACGACCTGGGTCTCGAGCCAACGCCACGAGCCGTCAGCGTGCGCGGCGCGGAAACAGAGCGTCTCGACTCGGCGTGGCGACTCGAGCACACGCGTCATCGTCTCGATGACGGTGTCGCGGTCGTCGGGATGGACCAAGTGGGTGGGCATGGGCCCGGTCAGGTCCTCGGGCGCGTGACCCAACACGGCGGTCACGTTCGGGCTGACGTATCGCACCGTGCCGTCGACGTCGTGGACGGCGACGAACCCCAGCGTCGAGTCGAGTGCCGCGTTCAACCACGCGGCTCCGAGGGCGTGCTCGATCGCGGCGCGGTCAGGGTCGGCCACGCTCGCCTTGTGTCCCCTGCCGCACGCGTGCTGTTGTATGCCCATCATTGGCGGGCCCGGTACGGCGCTCGCTAGTCCGCGCGGAACTCCGCGGCGCGGTCGTTCACCCAGCCCGGCGGCGAGGCTACGACGGGAACGGGCTGGTGCACCAGGCTCGTATCCCAACAAATGGGACGAAGAGGCGCAAGTGCTCCAACCTCTCCGCGTTACACCGCTCGACGGGCGCGGATCACCGTCGCCTTCGCCATCCCCCACGCGAGATGCAGTGGCGCCAGCTCCGGGTCACCGAGATCACCGAGCGTGCGCGGGACGAGCCCGTAGATGTCGTCGGGCCACGCACGCTCGTCGAACTCGTCGCGAACGATCGGCGGCACGCCCGCCGCCGCCAGCACCGCGGTGGGCTCGCGGTACGCGGTGCGCACGACCTCGAGCGGTGTCGCCTGCTGTTGGGCCGGGTCGACGGCGAACAGGGCGCGCAGCTCGGCGACGATGCGTCGCGCCGCGGCAGCCCCCGCTTCGGCTGATTGCGCCTCGGCGCGGACGCGAGCATCGGCGGGTGCGCGACCCCAGGCGTCGAGCAGCCGCTCGACCTGCGCCCGCGCCCATCCCGGAACCTGCCGCTCGACGCCGGCGACGATGGCGGCGCCCGTTTCGTCGAGACGGGCGAGGGCGCGCGCCTCGTCCTCGCGCGCCGCGTCCGTCACTCGATCCGCTCCCACACCGGGAAGACGAGGTACTCGACGCCGTCGCGGGTCTCGGTCCGACCGGCGGAGCGGAACGCGGGCAGCCGCGCGTCGGCGGTGTCGAAGCCGGCCATCCGCTTGTAGTCGGCGACCGGGAGGAGCAGGGGCCCGTCGGCGTCGCCGTCGCGCAGGATCGCGTCCACCTCGAGACGAGGATGGGCGGGGTCGCGTTCGTCGATGCACGTGCAGTGGTAGACGAGCTGTTCGAAGACTGCGGTGACCAGGATGCGCATTCGGCACCGCCCTCAGCTCTCGAGGACGTCGCCCTCCATGCGGTTCACGGTGCAGCCGAGTCCCTCGAAGTAGGCGATGGCCCCGTCGAGCTGCGACTGCTCACCGTTCACTTCGAGGATCAACCAACCGGAGTGCCCCTCCACGTTGGCGCGCCGGATGTTGGGGACGACGTCGAACTTCTTGATGATCTCGTAGACGAGCGGGCGGTCGACGAGCTCCTCCGGGAACGAGACGAAGAGGCGGAGGCTGCTCACCGGTCGGGCATCCCGATCCGGTCCAGCGCCTCGGCCGGGTCGAGAAGCAGGCCCGTGACGAACGGCCCGAACTCGGCGTAGCGCGCCGACACCTCGTCGAAGCGCATCTCGTAGACGATCTCCTTCAGCGCGGCGGGGTCGTCGGCCAGCAGCGTGACGCCCCACTCCCAGTCGTCGAGGCCGGTCGAGCCGGTGATGAGCTGGAGCACCCGCCCGGCGTAGGCCCGGCCGACGCGCGCGTGGCCGCCCATGAGCTGCTTGCGCTGGTCGAACGGAAGCTCGTACCAGTTCGCGTCGGCTTCGCGTCGCTTCGACATGGGGTAGAAGCAGATCGCCCGCTTGCGCGGGAGCGTGGGGTACAGACGCTGGCGCGCCCGCTCCTCGTCGTCGGTGTACTCGGAGCGTTCCGTGAGCGACACGTAGGACCACTCGAGCGAGAGCGGCGCGGCGGCGAGCTCGTGCTGGAACGCCTGGAGTCGGGCGACATCGGGCCCGAGCGCCATGACACCGAGCTCGGCCTTGTGCCCGAGCACGGTGAACACCAGCACCTGGTGCCCGTCGGACTCGAGCGACGCGATCGGCGTCGAGGATCCGCTTCGTCCCGCCGGGCTCGGCGTCGGCGCGGGCACGGTCCAACTTGTAGAAGAGATGGAGGACGCCCCACCCCTCCGACGGAACGACCGCGTCCATGCGGCGAGGCTACCGCCGCGCGAGTGGGGCGCCCCGAAGGGCGCCCCACTGCGGTTCGGTCGTGGACCGGTGGTACGAGTTTTAGAAGTCGCCCATGCCGTCCATGCCGCCGGGCATGCCACCGGCGCCCGCCGGCATCGCGGCCTTCTCCTCGGGCTTGTCCGCCACCACCGCCTCGGTGGTGAGGAACAACGCCGCGATCGACGCCGCGTTCTGCAGCGCGGAGCGCGTCACCTTGGCGGCGTCGATGACGCCCGCCTTGACGAGGTCCTCGTAGTCGCCGGTGGAGGCGTTCAGGCCCTCGGAGCCCTTCATCGAACGCACCTTCTCGACGACGACGCCGCCCTCGTAGCCGGCGTTCACCGCAATCTGCTTGAGGGGCTCTTCGAGCGCACGGGACACCATCCTCGCCCCGGTGGTTTCGTCACCCTCGAGCTTGTCCGCCGCCGCGAGCACGGCGCTCTGCGCCCGCAGGAGCGCCACGCCGCCGCCCGGGACGACGCCCTCCTCGACCGCAGCCTTCGTGGTCTGGACGGCGTCCTCGATGCGGTGCTTCTTCTCCTTGAGCTCCACCTCGGTCGCGGCGCCGACCTTGATGATCGCCACGCCGCCCGAGAGCTTCGCCAGGCGCTCCTGGAGCTTCTCGCGGTCGTAGTCCGAGTCGGTGTTCTCGATCTCGGCTCGGATCTGGTTGATCCGACCCTGGATGTCGGACTGGCTGCCGCCGCCCTCGACGACCGTCGTCTCGTCCTTGGTGACGACGACCTTGCGGGCGGTGCCGAGCAGGTCGGGCCCGACGTTCTCGAGCTTGAGGCCGACCTCCTCCGAGATCACGGTGCCGCCCGTCAGGATCGCCATGTCCTCGAGCATCGCCTTGCGCCGCTCGCCGAAGCCGGGGGCCTTCACCGCCACCGACTTGAACGTGCCGCGGATCTTGTTGACGACGAGCGTCGCCAGCGCCTCACCCTCGACGTCCTCGGCGATGATGACGAGCGGCTTCCCACCCTGCAT
This sequence comes from uncultured Actinomycetes bacterium, assembly GCA_963747195.1. GTDB lineage: Bacteria > Actinomycetota > Acidimicrobiia > IMCC26256 > JACDBD01 > JALZAA01. The sequence goes on along the minus strand of CAVVDV010000002.1, from coordinate 145,603 downwards.
CACCTTCTCGAGCACGGGCAGGAGGTCCTTCACGGCGGAGATCTTCGTGCTGACGAGCAGCACGTAGGCGTCGTCGAGCACCCCCTCCATCCGCTCGGGGTCGGTGACGAAGTACGGCGAGATGTAGCCCTTGTCGAAGCGCATGCCCTCGACGAGGTCGAGCTCCATCCCGAAGGTCTGGCTCTCCTCGACGGTGATCACGCCGTCGGTGCCCACCTTGTCGAGCGCCTCGGCGATCATGCCGCCGATGTCCGGGTCGGCGGCCGAGATCGCCGCGACGTTGGCGATCTGCTTCTGGTCCGCCTTCACCTCGATGGCGCCGTTCTGGATCTCTCCGACGGCGGTGTCGACAGCCGCCTCGATGCCCTTCTTCAGGCTCATCGGGTTTGCGCCGGCGGCCACGTTGCGCAGGCCCTCGCGCACCATCGCCCAGGCCAGGACCGTGGCGGTCGTCGTGCCGTCACCGGCGACGTCGTCGGTCTTCTTGGCGACTTCCTTGACGAGCTCGGCGCCCACCTTCTCGTACGGGTCCTCGAGCTCGATCTCCTTGGCGATCGAGACGCCGTCGTTCGTGATCGTGGGGGCACCCCACTTCTTCTCGAGCACGACGTTGCGGCCCTTGGGGCCGATGGTGACCCGTACCGAGTCGGCGAGCTTGTTCATGCCTGCCTCGAGGGCCCGGCGGGCCTGCTCGCTGTAGGCGATCTGCTTCGGCATACGTCCATACCCCCTGGGGCGGCGCCCTCCAGGTGAGGGCGCGTCGGTTAGCACTCAACGGATTCGAGTGCTAACAGCATATGGCACTCACCCCGTGGGAGTGCAAGTCGATGCCCGGCAATCGTGCGGGGACCGCCCGCACCGGATCACCGGGCCCCGGCCCTATCCTTCGGTCGTGGCCGAGCTGCACGACGCGACCGAGGAGTACCTCGAGACGATCCTCGAGATCGAGGAGGAGGGCGTCCCGCCCATCCGGGCCCGGCTGGTCGAGCGGCTCGGCATCTCGGCCCCGGCAGTGTCCGAGACGGTGAACCGGCTCGTCGAGCAGGGCTATGCCCAGCTGCTCGACGACCGCAGCCTGCGCCTGACCCCCAAAGGGCGGGCGCTCGCGGTGTCGATCGTCCGCCGTCACCGCCTGGCCGAGCGGCTGCTCACCGACGTGATCGGCCTCGAGTGGGAGAAGGTGCACCGCGAGGCCGACCGGTGGGAGCACGCGATCTCGGCCGACGTCGAGGAGAAGCTCGTGCAGCTGCTGGGCGACCCGGCGACCTGCCCCCACGGCAACCCGATCCCCGGCTCCGCGCACAAGGTCGACGTCCGGGGGTCGACGCCCCTGAGCCGGGTCGACCCCGGTCCAGTGAAGGTGACGCGCATCAGCGAGAAGGTCGAGCTCGACGACGACGCGCTCGTGCTCCTCGCGGGGGCGCTACTGACCCCGGGCTCGGACGCGGTCGTCGTGGGGCCGGCGCTCGACGGCGTCATCGTGAAGACGGCGTCCGGTGAGCAGACGATCCCGATGCGGCTCGCCGACCTGATGTTCGTCACGCCCGCCGCCTGACGCAGCGCCGGAACGCCGATCAACCGAAGCGGGCGGCGAGAGACGTGCTCCGCTCGGACGAGATCGTCGTGGGAGTCGCGGCCGCGCTCTCGGTCGGGGCTACGCGCCCGCGGCCACGAGGACGAGGTCGGTGCCGAAGCCGAGGACGATGCCCGCGAACAGTCCCCACATGAGCATCTCCTTGTGCCCCAGCTTGAAGCCGACGTTCAGGAGCTGCACGACCACGTAGAGGATCGAGCCCGCGGCGAGGGCGAGGAACGCCATGTTCAGCGTCTCGTTGACGACCGACTGGCCGACGAGCGTGCCGAGGAACGTCGGGCCCCCGGCGATCAGGCCCATCACGCCGAGGAAGCCCCAGCTCGGACGGTCGGCTTCGGCGCAGAGCGGCCCGACGATGCCGAAGCCCTCGGTCGAGTTGTGCAGCCCGAAGCCGATGACGAGGAGCAGCGCGAGCTTGATCTCGTCGTTCGCAGCCGACTGCCCGATCGCGAGCCCCTCGGAGAAGTTGTGCAGGCCGATGCCGACCGCGATCAGGAGCGCGAGGCGCTTCGGCTCCGACAGGTGATGAACGCGTGACGACAGCCGAATGGACGCCGCAGTCGCGGCGCCGGGGCCGATCGGACGCTCGCGGCGCCCGCGCCGAAAGCCGCCGGTCGTAGTAGACGAGCCCGATCAGGCCGAGCGCGAACAGCCCGGCGAACAGCGTGCCCTTGCCGACCAGCGTCGCCCACTCGCCGTCCTCGACCGCGTGCTCGACCGGCTCGAAGCCGTGGTTGAACACCTCGATGAGCAGGAAGACGAGGATCCCCGCCGCGACGGCGTTGAGGAACGCCCGCACCGGCATGGACAGGTTGCGGAGTCGCCCGACGGGCAGGCCCAGGAAGATCGTGAAGCCGGCGACGGCCCCGAGCAGCAGGATCTGGCCTTCGGACAAACCGCCTCCCTCACATCTGACTGCCCGTCAGCTAGTAAGGGGAGGTTAACTAACCCCTCGCGGCCGGTCAACCCGGCCCGGCCCGAATCGCTAGCCGCCGGCGACGGCGGGGACGATGCTGACCGCCTGGCCCTCGGCGACCGGGGTGTCGAGCCCTTGGAGGAAGCGGATGTCCTCGTCGGCCACGAACACGTTCACGAACCGGCGCAGCTGTCCCTTCTCGTCGTAGAGGCGGGCCGCGAAGCCGGGGTGCGTCGCTTCGAGCTGCTTGAGCACCTCGGCGACCGTCGCTCCCTCGACGTCGACCTCGGCCGCGCCGCCCGAGAGCTCGCGCAGCTGGGTGGGGATCCGAACGTTGACCGCCATGACAACCCTCCTTGGCCGCCTCCGCGGCGACTCCTACTCCTCGACTTCACCCGGTCCGAAGACTTCGTGGAACGCATCGAGCGTGGGCCTGATCGTGGCGGTCGGATCGGCCTCGACCGCGTCCAGCGTCTTGAGCCCGAGTCCGGTGATGTAGAGGACCACCCGCTCGTCGGGGGAGACCACTCCCTCTTCCGCCAGACGCTTGAGCGACGCAACGGTGACGCCACCGGCGGTCTCGGCGAAGATGCCTTCGGTGCGAGCCAGCAGCCGGATCCCCTCGACGACCTCGCCGTCGCTCACCGCCGCCAGCCCACCCTCGGTCTGACGCACGGCGTCGAGCGCGAAGTAGCCGTCGGCGGGGTTTCCGATCGCCAGCGACTTCGCGATCGTGTCCGGCTTGACCGGTCGGATCGTGTCGGAGTCCTCACGCCACGCGGTCGCGACCGGAGAGCACCCGAGCGCCTGCGCCCCCGAGACGCGCACCTTCGGAGCCTGCTCGAGCAGACCGACCTTGTGCAGCTCGTCGAAGCCCTTGCGGATCTTCGTGAGCAAGGAACCGCTCGCGACCGGGACGACGACGTGGTCGGGTGTCTCCCAGCCGAGCTGCTCGGCAGTCTCGTACGCGAGCGTCTTGGAGCCCTCGGCGTAGAAGGGTCGCACGTTCACGTTCACGAACGCCCACCGGTACGTGCCCGCGAGCTCGGCGCACAGTCGGTTCACGTCGTCGTAGTTGCCCTCGATCGCGATCACGTTGCCGCCGTACACGGCCGTCGTGACGACCTTGGCCCGTTCGAGGTTCGACGGGATGAACACGAAGCTGCGCAACCCGGCCCGAGCCGCATGGGCGGCGACCGAGTTCGCGAGGTTGCCGGTCGACGCGCAGGCGGCGGTCTTGAAGCCGAACTCGAGCGCCTTCGAGAGCGCGACCGACGCCGACGCGATCCTTGAACGAGTTCGTCGGGTTGAGCGTGTCGTTCTTCACCCACACCTCGCCGAGCCCGAGAGCGGCGGCGAGGCGGTCGGCGCGGACGAGCGGTGTGAACCCGGCGCCGAGGTCGACCGCGTGGCCCCGGTCGACGGGCAGGAGATCGGCGTAGCGCCAGATGCGTCGCCGGTCCGGCCGCGATCTTCTCGCGGCTGACGGCCGACCCGATGGCGTCGTAGTCGTAGCTGACCTCGAGCGGCCCGAAGCACCACTCGCAGGTGAAGACGGGGGCGACCTCGTACTCGCGGCCGCACTCCCGACATCGAAGATTCTGCACGTACGCCACGCCGACGCTCCTTTCGCGGTCCTCCGTGGGGCGGACTGCCCGCCCCTCTCGACGCGCTCTCGAGCACCTCGAGCGGAGATCCGCTCATCGGCGACTCATCGTTCAGGCATTGGCACCTGGCGTTCACTTGCTCTTCACGCTGGTTGCCGCGGCTTCGTTGGGCCTGTCCCTCAGCCGCTCTTGATGAGCGCGTACGGGTGAAAAGGTACTACACCCCTGTAGCTTCGCTAAAGCCACTTGCGCGCCCTGCGTAATCTGAGCCGCATGAGGAGGTCTCGGGAGTCGCGGTTCCTCACCGCACTCGTGGCGGCGAAGGCCCGCCACGGGCACACGGTGTCGGTGTGCCTTCCCGCGCGTGACGAAGAAGCCACCGTCGGCCGCGTGGTCGCGACGGTGCGCCGAAGCCTCGTCGAGCACCTCCAGCTCGTCGACGAGATCGTGGTCATGGACGACGGCTCGACGGACGCGACCGGCGCCGCCGCCCGCGCCGAAGGAGCGCGCGTCTTCTCCGTCGCCGAGCTCCTGCCCGAACTTCCTCCCGGGAGCGGGAAGGGCAACGCGATGTGGAAGTCGCTGTACGTCTGCCACGGCGACGTCCTGTGCTGGGTCGACGCCGACATCCGCAACTTCCGGGCCGACTTCGTGACCGGCTTGCTCGCACCGTTGCTGAACGACCCTGACGTCGGGATGGTCAAGGGCTTCTACCGGCGCCCGTTGCACGACGACCCGACCGGTGGCGGACGCGTCACCGAGCTCATGGCGCGGCCGGTGCTGTCGTATCTCTTCCCGCTCCTCACGAGGTTCGTCCAGCCACTTGCGGGCGAGTACGCCGCCCGCCGCTCGATCATCGAGACGGTCCCGTTCGTGGAGGGATGGGGTGTCGAGATCGGGCTGCTGCTCGACGTCGTGCACCGGTTCGGCATCCAGTCGGTCACGCAGGTGAACCTGGGCGTGCGTGCGCACCGCAACCGGCCTCTCGACCAGCTCGGTCCGCAGGCCCTGGCGATCCTCGCCACCGCCCTCCGCCGCGCCGGCCTCGACGCGTGCGACCCGCCATTCGCGGCCGAGCTCGTGCGCTACGACGACGACCTGGCGCCCGAGCGGATCCCCGTCGTGGTGCGCGAGCGGCCGCCGATGATCACCGTCCCCGAGTACTGCGCGAAGTTCGGCCGGGAGCAGACCGCGTAGCGCGCGCTACGGGCCCTCTTCACCTCGGAGCCACGCCGCGCACCGCTCGGCGATCATGATCGTCGGCACGTTGGTGTTGGCGGCCGGGATCGTCGGCATGATCGACGCGTCGATCACGGACAGGCCGTCGATGCCGTGCACCGCGCCGCGCGAGTCGACGACCGACCCGGGATCGTCGGCCGGACCCATGCGGCACGTCCCGACGGGGTGCTGGTAGATCTCGCACCCGGCGCGCACGGCGGCCGCGAGCGAGTCATCCGCGGTGGCACCTGCACCGGGCATGATCTGCTCCCCGAGCAGGTCGCGCAGCGGCTCGGTCGCGGCAAGACGGCGGGCGACGCGCATGGCGTCGAGCATGCGCGGCATGTCCGCCGGGTGCGTGAACATTCCGAGGTCGATGTGCGGTCCATCGTGCGGGTCGGCCGAACGGAGGCGTACCGAGCCGGTCGACTTCGGTGTCATCACCGAGGTGAGGATGACGAGCACGGGCGCGTCGCCCTGGAGCTCGGGCGGGTTGAACAACGGGAGCACGTGGAGGTCGTAGACGCCGTCGGCGGTCGAGCTCGCCGTGGTCAGCAGCGCCTCGAAGACGGGATCGCCGGCCCGCGGCGGCGTCGTCGCCTCGAACGCGTTCGGCATGAGCGGGTGCTCGGTGAGGTTCGCGCCCACGCCGGGGCGATCGAGCACGGGGTCGACTCCGACCGCGCGGAGCTGGCCGGCGGAGCCGATCCCCGTCCGCATCAAGATCGCCGGGCTGCCGTACGCGCCCGATGCGAGCACGACACGACCGGCGTCGATCACCTCTCCCGATTCCGCGAGCCGAACCCCGACAGCGCGGGCTCCGTCGAGCTCCACGCGGTCGACGAGGGCGTCGCTGCGGAGGGTCAGGTTCGGGCGGTCACGGGTGCCGGCGAGATAGGTGAGCGCGGTGCTCTGCCGCACACCGTCGATCAGGTTCATGGGCGGCAACCCCGCGCCGGCCGCGTCAGGTGCGTTGTGGTCGTCGACGGTCGGGAAGCCCGCATTGGCGCACGCGTCGAGGAACGCTCGTTGGATCGGAGAGACGTCACCGCGCACCCGACGGCGGATCGGCAGCGGGCCATCCTGCCCGTGCGCGTCGCCGCCGAAGTCCAGGTCATGCTCGAGGCGGCGGAAGAACGGGAGCACGTCGGCGAACGACCAACCGTCGCAACCGAGGGCCGCCCAGCCGTCGTAGTCGGCGGGACGGCCGCGCACCGCCAGGGCGGCGTTCGTCGCCGAGCAGCCGCCGACGATGCGGGCGCGGTTGGCGTCGAGCACGCGCCCGTCGAGACCCGTGTCGGCCCGGTACCCCCAGTCGTGGGTGTACACGGGCCGGAGACCGCTGCGGATCTCGGGCGGCAGATCGGCGAGCGACGGGTAGTCGGGCCCCGATTCGAGGAGGACCACGCTCCGGTCCGGATCCTCCGTGAGCCGGGCGGCGAGCACACACCCGGCTGACCCCGCGCCGACGATCGCGACGTCGACCGGCATCACCCCTCCGCCAGTGCGTGCCGTCCGGCTTCGATCGCCGCTTCCTTCGACGAGCAGCGCGGCGCGCGCGAATGCGTCCCCTGCTTGCCAGACACGGTCGGTCAGCGTGAACAGCTCCACGTCGCCGAGCACGGAGAGCTCGTCACGACCCTCGGGTGTCGCCTGCCCCACGATGACCACGCGCTTCCCCACTCCGGCTTCGGCGGCCCATTCGACCACACCGCCCACGACCTTGCCCTCGAAGCTCGTCGCGTCGAGGCGCCCCTCGCCCGTCACGACGACGTCGGCGCCGTCGAGAGCGTCGTCGAGACCGGCGGCGCGTGCCACGACCTCGAAGCCGGGCTCGAGCTGCGCGCCGATCGCCGCGAGACCGCCCGCGAGCCCACCGGCCGCGCCCGCGCCCTCGAGCGCGGTGACGTCGACACCGGTGCGATCCCGGTACACCTCGGCGAGTCGAGCGAGCCGGCGCGTCAGCAACGACACCTGGGCGGACGTCGCGCCCTTCTGCGGCCCGTACACGGTCGCGGCGTCCAGGAACGGTGTGGCGACGTCGCACGCGACGGTCACGTCGTGGCCCGCCAGCGACCAGCCGAGGGCGTCGACGGCGCCGAGGCCTCCGTCGGTCGTCGCGCTGCCACCCACGCCGACGATCACCCGCCGCGCGCCGGCACGCAGCGCGGCGCTGATGAGCTCGCCGGTCCCGCGGCTCGACGCCCGCAACGGGTCGTTGCGCATGCCAGGAGCCTGCGACGGCGACCGGCCCGTCACGAGCGAGAGACCGCTGGCGCGCGCCATCTCCACGACGCCGGTGCCGTCGGGCAACAGCGCCCACTGCGCCTCGACCTCCGCCCCCAGCGGGCCGGTCACGGTGGTCGAACGGGTGGAGCCGCCGCGTGCGGCCAGCAGGGCATCGAGGGTCCCTTCGCCGCCGTCGGCGAGTGGTATCCGGCGCGCAGTGAGCCCGGCCGCCTCCAGCCCGGCCGCCATGGCTTCGGCAGCCTCGGCCGCGGTGAGCGACCCGCGGAACTTGTCGGGAGCCACGATGGCGAGAGCCACGGTAGATAGATTGCACCGAGTGCCGGAACGTGTCCCGCTCCTCGAGAAGGACCTCGGCGAGTACGCGGAGATCGTGGGGCCCGAGGTGGTCGAGCGCATCCAGGCGCTGGCCGCGCCGCTCCGCGGATGCCGCGTCCTGCACATCAACGCGACCGCGTACGGCGGTGGCGTGGCCGAGATCCTCGCCACGCACGTCCCGCTGCTGCGCAGCGTCGGCATCGACGCCGACTGGCAGGTGATGAGCGGAAGCGACGACTTCTTCGGCATCACCAAGGAGGTGCACAACGCGCTGCAGGGGGCCGACATCGACTGGTCGGACCGGAAGCAGCGCATCTACCTCGAGCACGTCCTCGACAACGCGCTGCGCCTCGAAGGCGAATGGGACGTCGTCGTCGCGCACGATCCGCAGCCGGTCGCGTTGCGGAGCTACGTGCGGGACTCGTCACTCCGGTCGCCGGACACGAAGTGGGTGTGGCGCTGCCACATCGACCTCACCGACGCCAACCCGTCGGTGTGGGAGTTCTTCCGGCCGTACGTCGAGCTGCACGACGCGTCGGTGTGGACGATGAAGGAGTTCGTCCCCGATTCGCTGTCGATGGATCGAGTCTCGAGCGCCATCCGTCGATCGATCCGCTCTCGGTGAAGAACCTCGACATGCCGCTCGCCGTTCGCCGAAGAGCTGTGCCGCCAGTACGGGCTCGACGTCCGGCGCCCGATCGTGTGCCAAGTGAGCCGCTACGACCCGTGGAAGGACCCCGTCGGTGTCATCCGCGCGTTTCGCGAGGTCCGCGAGAAGGTCACGGACGCGCAGCTGCTGCTCGCCGGCTCGATGGCCACCGACGACCCCGAAGGGTTCCGCGTCTGGGAGGAGGTGCAGGAGGAGCGGGCCGGCGACCCCGACATCCACACGCTCTCGAACCTCCATCAGGTCGGCAACGTGCAGATCAACGCGTTCCAGCGCGTCGCCGACGTCGCGATCCAGAAGTCGGTGCGGGAGGGCTTCGGCCTGACCGTGAGCGAGGCGCTCTGGAAGGCCCGGCCCGTCGTCGGCGGGCGCGCCGGCGGCATCGTGCTCCAGCTCCGCGACGGCTACGACGGCTACCTCGTCGGCTCGGTCGACGAGTGCGCGGCTCGCACCGTGGATCTCCTCGCCGATCCCGTGGGCGCCGACGCCATGGGCACGCAGGGCAAGGAGCACGTGCGCGCGAACTTCCTGTCGACCCGCGAGCTCGAGGACTGGCTCCGCCTGCTGACGGAACTCCGCGGGTGATCGTCGTCTCCCATCGGGGGCCGGCGACGTTCGCCCGCGCCGAGGACGGCTCGTTCCGGGCTCGTCGCGGCTCGGGTGGCCTGGCCGGAACCCTCGGGCGGCTGTTGAGCGGGGGCACCGACGAACCGGTCGGCTGGGTGGCCGCCGCCATGACCGGCGACGACCGGGCGGCGGCGGCCGAGGGCGCGACCGCGCTCCCGGACATCGGCCTCGAGCTGCTCGCCCTCGATCCCCGCCAACACCGACTCCACTACGACATCGTGTCGAACGCGACGTTGTGGTTCCTCCACCACGGGCTGTTCGACCTGCCGCGCCGTCCACGGTTCGACGAGCGCTTCCGGGAGGCGTGGGACGCATACGTCGCCGTCAACCGTGCGTTCGCCGATCGTGTCGTCGAGACCGCGTCGAGCGGCGACATCGTGCTCGTGCAGGACTACCACCTCGCGCTCGTGCCCGGTGATCTCAGGACCCGCCGGCCGGACCTACGGGTCGTGCATTTCACGCATACGCCGTTCTGCGGGCCGAACTCGATCCGTGTGCTGCCCGACGACGTCGGCCGCGCGATCTGCGAATCGATGGCGACCGTCCCGTGCGGGTTTCACAGCCGGCGGTGGGCTCGCGCCTACGAGGCCTGCGTCGAAGTCGTCCTCGGCGACGACTACCCGCGGGCCGCGACGTTCGCCGCGCCCCTCGGTCCCGACCCCGCCGACCTCGGCGACGCGATCGACTCGCCCGAAGGCCGCGGCGCGCTCGAGACGCTCGAGACACAGCTCGGTGATCGGCTGCTCCTGCTGCGCAGCGATCGCGTCGAGCCGTCGAAGAACATCGTGCGCGGCTTTCTCGCGTTCGACCTTCTCCTCGAGCGCGCGCCCGCATGGCGGGAGCGGGTCGTGTTCGTGGCGATGCTGAACGAGTCCCGCCAGGGACTGCCCGAGTACCAGGCGTACCGGCAGGAGGTCGAGCAAGCCGCGGCCCGGGTCAACGAACGGTGGGCGCGACGCGGTTGGGACCCGGTGGTGATGGACCTCCGCGACGACTTTCCCCGCAGCGTGGCCGGGTACGCGCGGTACGACGCGTTGCTGGTCAACCCGCTGAAGGACGGGCTCAACCTGGTGGCGAAGGAGGGGCCGATGGTGAACCGCCGGGACGGCGTCGTGTGCCTCTCTCCCGAGGCGGGGGCGTACGACGAGCTCGGCCCGGCGGTGCTCGAGGCGCACCCCTACGACCTCGATCAGACCGCGAGCGCGCTGGACACGGCGTTGTCGATGCCGGCCGACGTCCGGCGCGAGCAGGCCGCCCGGTTGCGCGACCTCGCGTCAGTGCACACGCCCGCGAGCTGGCTGCAGGCGCAGATCAGCGCGGCGTGCGCGTAGCGGCGCGCGCCAGCTCTTCGAGCAACGACACCAGGCCGGCGGGGCCGTCGACGACGAGGTCGGCCTGGGCGAGCAGCTCGGGCGGCGCCTCGGCCGAGCCGACGGCGATGCGGACGGCGTGCTCGAGGCGTCCCTCTGCGTCGAGCCGGGCGAGGGCGGCGAAGGCGTCCAGGTCGCCGCGGTCGTCGCCGGCGAAGCAGGCGTGGGCGGCGCGATCGAGGAGCGTCTCCACCGCCGTGCCTTTGTCGGCGGGCACCGGCGGTCTCAGCTCACGCGCCATCTTGGTCGGGTACACCGTGAGCCCGTGGCGCCGGGCGATCCGGTCGACGACCGCGATGGCATCGGCCTCGCGCTCGGGGGCCGTGCGCCAGTGGACCGTGACGGCGACGCCCGCCTTGCGCTCGACGAGCAGGTCGGGCAGCTCGCGTTCGATCTCGTCGGCGGCCGCCGCGACGGCGTCGAGGTAGGGCTCGGCGCGGGGATCGACGACCGCCCGCCCGTCGACCATCCGCTCGAGCCCGTACTGCCCGACGAGGATGAGCTCCGGGAGGTCGATCGCCCGGGCCAGGAACTCGACCGGCCGGCCGCTGACGACGGCCACGGTGCCGATCACGCCGATGAGCCCCGCGAGCGCGTCGCGCGCGCCCGGCAGGGTGTGAGCGTCGGCGGGATCGTCGACGATGGCGGAGATCGACCCGTCGAAGTCGACGAGCACAGCTGCCTCGTGTGGTTGCGCCGCCAGCGGCAGCAGCGGCGCCGGCAGCTCCACGCGCGGCGTTACTGCCCGACGAGGACGACGCAGTTCACGTTCTCGGTTCCCGGGAGCGGGGGATTCGCGAACGGTTCGATGGTCGTGCCCGCGCCGACGTCACCTTGGAGCTGCGTGGCTTCCTTGTCGAAGCCCTGCGTGCACTGCACGGCGGTGCCCTTGCGCGCGTTCGTGTTGGCCGGTGGAGCGAGCTGATATCCGAGCGAGCGGAGCTTGTTGGTCATGTTGCCGGCGGCGCCCGACGCGGCGCCGGCGTTGAAGACGAGGACGCGCACCTCGCCGCGCGGCTTGGCATTGCCGGCTTTGGCGGTGGTCGCGGGCTGGGACGACGCGGGGGCAGCCGCCGAGGTCGGTGTCGGCGCCGTTGTCGGTGTGGTCGCGTGGCTCGTGCGGGCCGGGGTGGCGCCGTTCCCGGCCGGCCCCTTGTCGATCACCTGCAGGAGCACGATGCCGAGCACGACCGCGAGACCGACGAGCCCGGCGCCTCGCACCGCCGAGTTGACCCCCGATCCTCCGCGCCCTCTGGTGCCACCACCCGCCGGCGAAGCCATCGTCACCGGGATTCCGGGTCCGCGCGACGGCCTTCCATGCGAACTCGCCGCCTTTGATTGCGCACCCGCTGCGCACGCTTGACCGTGAGCGGATCGTACGAAAGCGCTTCAGCGTCCTCGAGCACTGCGCTCAACACTTCGTAATAGCGCGAGGGCGAGATGCTGAAGTGCTCGCGGATCGCGACCTCCTTGGGGCCCTCGAGGTGCCGCCAGGTCCGCTCGAAGTCCAGGATCGCGCGATCCCGCGCCGAAAGAGTCATTAGATGTCGATAGTGGTCGCTGGTGGCACCAAGAGCAAGCATTTCGGAGCAAGAGGGCGCGGAGGTGGCGGCTTTGCCGACCGACCGCCGCAAAGCCGGAGCTTGCGACGGCGCGAAAAGTAGCGAGAGAAGGATTGAGCCGGAGGTCGGATTCGAACCGACGGCCTGCTGATTACAAATCAGCTGCTCTGCCAGCTGAGCTACTCCGGCGTCGCGTCAAAGGCTAGCCGTGCGAAGACGCGCGACCGTTGCGCACGCGATTGCTGCGGCCGCGCCCACGTTCAACGACGCGACATGCCCGCGCATCGGAATTCGGGCGACGACGTCGCAACGCTCGCGCGCCAGGCGCGACAACCCGCGACCCTCCGCGCCGAAGACGAGCATCAGTGGGCGATCGGCCACCGCGAGCTCGTCGACCGTGACATCTCCGTCCGCGTCGAGCCCGATCGTCCACACGTCGGCGCGACCTGCCTGGATGATCGCCGCCGGGATTCCGGCGGCGGTGGCGATCGGGAGGTACTCGATCGCGCCTGCTGCCGCCTTCGTGACCGCGGGTGTGATGCGCGCGGCGCGATGACGCGGCAGCACGACGCCGGTTGCGCCCGCCGTCTCGGCGACGCGCACGATCGCGCCCAGGTTCTGTGGGTCGGTGACGCCGTCGAGCGCGACGAGGAATGCGTCCGGCGCGGCGAGCAGCGTGTCGACGCTGGTGGGCTCGATCGGATCGGCGTCCGCGACGACGCCCTGCGGCACCTCGGTCGCGGCGAGGTCGTCGAGCTCCTCGCGGGTGACATGCTGGACGGGGACGCCCCGGCGCGTCGCGTCGTCGGCGAGCTCGGTGAGATCTGCCGACCGCCCCGCCGCGACCCACACCGTGCGCACACGGCGGCGCCCCGCCGTCAGCAGCTCGGTGACCGCTCGCCGGCCCTCCACCCGTTCGCCGCCCACGCCGGGTGCGCCCGACCGCGGCGCTCCGTCGAGGCGTCACCGGTGCCAGATCGTGCCGGTCGGCGTGTCCTCGAGCGTGACGCCGCGGTCGGCGAGCTCGGCGCGGATGCGGTCGGCTTCGGCGAAGTTGCGTTGCTCGCGGGCGCGGTTGCGCTGCTCGACCAGGGCGTCGATCTCGGCGTCGTCGGCGCCCGAGCCGTCGTCCAGCTCGAGGCCCAGCGCGCCGGCCAGCTCGCGCACCGTGACCAGCCCGCCCGCGGCCCGTTCCACGTCGCCATCGTCGATCGCGCTGTTGGTGTCACGGGCGAGGCGGAACACCACCGCCATCGCTTCCGGGGTGCCGAAGTCGTCGTCCATCGCCGCCGTGAACTCGGCGACGGCGTCCTCGTCCAGCGGCGCGTCGCCGGAGACTCCCGCGACTCGCGCCCGGCGGGCGAGCGCGTCGAGCCGGGCGACGGCTTCGCCGGCGGCGTCGAGCTCGCGGTCGCCGATCTCGACCGGGCTGCGGTACTGGGTCTGCAGCACCGCCATGCGCATGGCGCGCGGCCCGTGGGCGTCGAGGGCGTCCTTCAGCGTCGTGAAGTTGCCGAGCGACTTGGCCATCTTCTCGGTGCCGACCATGACCATGCCGTTGTGGACCCAGTACCGGGCGAAGGGATGGCCGGCGCCCTGGGCCTGGGCCCGCTCGTTCTCGTGGTGGGGGAAGATCAGGTCGTCTCCGCCGCCGTGGATGTCGAACCCTTCGCCCAGCAGGTCGAGCGACATGGCCGAGCACTCGATGTGCCAGCCGGGACGACCCTTGCCCCACGGCGAATCCCACGCCGGCTCCCCCGGCTTGGCCGACTTCCAGAGCGCGAAGTCGACCGGGCTGCGCTTGCGCTCGTCGACGTCGACGCGTGCGCCCGCCGAGTCGAGGAGGTCCTCGAGCCTCCGGTGCGCGAGCTCGCCGTATTCGGGAAAGGAGGTCGACGTCGAAGTACACGCCCTGACCCTCGACGACGTAGGCGCGCCCATCGTCGACGAGCTCGCCGATGAGCTTCACCATGCGATCGATGTACGCGGTGGCGCGCGGCAGCGAGTCGGGGCGGCGCACGCCGAGGCGGTCCATCTCGGCCCAGTAGGCGGCCTCGTAGCGCTGCGCAACCTCGGGCTCGGTGCTGCCCTCCTCGGCGGCGCGGGCGATGATCTTGTCCTCCACATCGGTGACGTTGCTGACGAACGCGACGTCGAGGCCGCGCCACTCGAGGTAACGACGGATGATGTCGAACACGAGCGCCGCGCGGCCGTGCCCGACGTGCGGCACTTCGTAGACCGTCGGGCCGCACACGTAGATCGACACGCGGCCGGGATCGCGGGGAACGAGCTCGACCTTCTCGCGCGAGAACGTGTCGTGCAGCCGGATCATGTGGTGTCGACGCTCTCGAGCAGCGCGACCGCCCAGACCGCGACTCCCTCGCCGCGGCCGATCGCGCCGAGGCCTTCACCGCGCTTCGGCTTCACCGACACGAGGTTCTGCGCGCCGGGCTCCGGGAAGAGCGGGACGAGCGCGTGATACAGGTTGTCCGTCATGGTGGGCACGTGCGGCGCGAGCGTCGGACGCTCGGCCGCGACGACCACGTCGACGTTCCCGAGCTGCCAGCCGCTCGCCGCGACCCGACCCGCGACGTCGCGCAGCAACCGGATCGACGAGGCATCGCGGTAGCGGTCGTCGGAAGCCGGGAACATCGACCCGAGATCGGGGAGCGCCGCCGCGCCCAGGAGCGCATCGGCGACCGCGTGCGTGACGGCATCGGCGTCGGAGTGCCCGACCAGCGCCGGGCCGTCGAGCTCGACGCCGCCGAGGACGAGCACACCGCCGTCGCCGAACGGGTGGACGTCGAACCCCTGCCCGATTCGGGTCGTGCTCACCGCTGCTCCTCGGACGCGGCGACGAGAAGCGCAGCCGCGACGACGAGGTCGGCGGGCGTCGTGACCTTGAGGTTGCGCGGGTCGCCGGGAACGACCACGACGCGCCCGCCCGCCGCCTCGACCAGCGCAGCGTCGTCGGTTGCCTCGCCACTCGCGGTGTGCGCGGCGCGGAGCGCGTCGGTCCGGAACGCCTGCGGAGTCTGGACGGCCACGAGCTCGTCGCGCGCGATCGTCTCGACGACGTGATCGCCGTCGACGCGCTTCACGGTGTCGGAGATCGGGAGGCCCGGCACGGCCGCGTCGGCACCGGCGCGCACCGCGTCGATCACGGCGTCGAACAAGCGCCGGCGGCGCCAGCGGACGGGCGGCGTCGTGCACGACGACGACCGCGGCCGACGCCGCGACGGCGTCCAGCCCCGCGCGCACCGACGCCGAGCGGGTCGATCCGCCGGGAACGGTGGCGGCGACCGGACGGCCGTCCCATGCGACACCGGCGGGGAGGACGAGCACGACGTCGTCGCACGCCGCAGTCACGGCGTCGACGGCCCGATCGACGAGGCGCGCGCCGGCAACGGTCTCGAACTGCTTGGGCACACCGAAGCGGCTCCCGGAGCCGCCGGCGACGACGATGCCGCAGGTCGGGCTACCGCTGTCCACGCCGTCAGGATGGCACCGGGAACCCGCGGGAGGCTCTACTTTCCGAGCGCCTGGTCGAGACGCCCCTCGGCCGCCTCTTCGTTCACGTTGAGGGCGAAGGTCAGCTCGGAGACGAGGATCTGGCGGGCCTTGGCCAGCATCCGCTTCTCCCCGGCCGAGAGGCCCTTGTCGTTCTCGCGGATCGACAGGTTCCGGACCACCTCGGCGACCTGGTAGATGTCGCCGCTCTTGAGCTTCTCGACGTGGTTCTTGAACCGGCGTGACCAGTTCGTCGGCATGCGCGCCTCCTTCTTGCGAAGGACGGCGAACACCTCCTCGACCTCTTCGTCGTTGATGACGTCGCGCAGGCCGATGTCCTCGGCGTTGTCGGCCGGCACCATGAGCGTCAGGTCGCCGTACGCGAGCTTGAGGATGAGGTAGTCCTTCTTCTCGCCGAAGACGTCCTTCTTCTCCTTCTTCTCGATGGTCGCGGCCCCGTGGTGGGGGTAGACGACCTTGTCACCAACGTGGAAGGACATGCGGCTCCTCGGAAGAGGCGGGAAGGACAACAAGGATACCAGACAGACCTTTGGACCCTTACGTACGAGTAGCCTCGTGCAGCCGAAAGAGGAGGTGCAGGCGCGTGCCCGAGCGACGGCTGCTCGACACGACGGAGCTGTTCACGGCCCTGCCCGCCGACGTGCTCGACGACTTGCGCAAGCAGGCAGCGAACCGCACGTACGACCGCAACGAGCTGCTGTTCACGCAAGGCGACACCGCCGGCGAGCTCTTCGTGATCGAGCACGGACGTATCGCGATCGCGACGAAGGCCCCCGACGGTCGCGAGTCGGTGCTCGCGGTGCTCGAGAGCGGAGCGATGTTCGGCGAGCTCCCCCTCTTCGACGGCTCCCCGCGCTCCGCCGACGCGCGGGCGCTGACCGAGTCGCGGGTCATCGTGCTCGAGTACGAGCCCGTCCGCGAAGTGCTCCAGGCGCGCCCCGAGCTGCTCTGGACGGTGACCCGCCTCCTGGCCCGCTGGCTGCGCGCCACCGACGAAGCCCTCGCCGACGCGGTATTCCTCGACGTGCCCGGCCGCACCGCCAAGCGCCTGCTCGAGCTCGCGGGCGGCGACGACGAGTTCAAGCTCCCCGTCACCCAAGAAGAGCTCGCCGGCATGGTCGGCGCCTCCCGCGAGCGCGTGAACAAAGCGCTCGCACTCTTCGCGCGCCTCGGCTGGCTCGAAGTGAAGGGCCGCGGCCGTTACAAGTTCCTCGACCGCCCCGCGCTCGAGGACCGCGCCACCGTGTGACCGGCGCCGGGCGCACCGGACGATGCGCCCGGGCCGGCACCGCTCATCCGTCCGAGCCCCTGCTCGCCTCGCTCCGCTCGGCTCGGGTCTTCGACCCGGGTCTCGGCCGGGCGGGCCGGACTGCCCGGGACGCATCGCCCGGCACGCCCGCCGCCTCCGTGGGCGACATCCCGTGCGAGGCGAGGAACTTGCCTCGACCTAGCGGCGAAGAAAGGTGAGCGCGCGTTCCCACGCGTCGGCGGCGTCGTCGGGGCGATGGGCCGGGCGCTCGATCCCGTGGACGAAGCCGTGGTCGGCCTCGGGATACACGACGATCTCGCAGTCGTCGCGGTCACGCCACGCGGCGCGGAGCGCGTCGATGTCGGCGGGCGGGGTCCACGGGTCCTTGCCGCCGAAGATCGCGAGCGTCGGGCACACCTGCGCGGCGGTGGCGAGCGCGTCGCGCTGGGCCGGACTTCGCCAGTCGTCGGGCACGCGGATCATCCCGTAGAACGGCACGGCCGCGCGCGAACGTCCCGGTGGCGGCGGCCTTGAGCGTGTACATGCCGCCCATGCAGAACCCGATGATCGACACGCGGTCGACGCCGTCGCCGGTAGCGAGGAACGCGGCCGCGGCGGCGAGGTCGCCGAGCTGGGCGTCGTCGTCCATCTCCTTCATGTGCGACATGCGACACCGACTGTCCGACGCCTCGCGCACGTCGCGCGGGAAGCGCGGCGAACGGCTCGGCGCAGACGACGGCGAACCCGTGCGTGGCGAGGCGGCGGCACAGATCCTCGAACAGGTCGCGTACGCCGAGCATGTCGGGATGCACGACGAGGCCGGCTTCCGGCTGTGTCGTCGGTCGGGCGTGGATGGCGTCGACGGGTGTGCCGTCGCCGGCGACGAGGACGAACCGTTCGGAGCGCGCGTCGTGCGGTCCGGGAGAGAGTGCGCCCATCCGCTACACGTAGCGTTCGAGGATCGACGTCTCGGCCAGGCGGGAGAGGCCTTCCTTGATCGCCCGGCCGCGGGCCTCGCCGACGCCTTCCACCTCGACGAGGTCGGACACGCCGGCGCGCATGATCTTCTGCAGGTTCGAGAACCGCTCGACGACGTGGTCGGCGACGACCTCGGGGATCCTCGGGATCTTGTGCAGCAGCCGGAAGCCGCGCGGCTGGATCGGGGCGTCGAGGCTCACGTCGGCGGGGAGGTGGAGCAGCGACGCAACTTCCCGGAGGTCGAGCAGCGACTCGGTGTCGAGGTCGGCGAGCTTGACCATCACGTCGACGAGACCCCAGTCCGGCCCGTCGACGAAGTAGTCCTTGGCGACGAGCCGGCGGTCGTCCTCGACGCCGCCCATGGCCTCCTCGAGCTGGAGCAGGACGAGACGACCGTCGGCGCCGAGCTCGATCACGTAGCCCTCGATCTCCTCGGCGATGCGGCGCACCATCTCGGCCCGCTGGAGCACGGTGGCGACGTCGCGCACGGTGACGAGATCCTCGACCTCGAGGGCCGACAGCGAGTTGCTGACCGCGTCGAGCCGCACCCGGTACCGCTCGAGGATCTGGACCGCCCGGTCGGCCCGGCCGAGGACGCGTGGGATCGGCTCGAGGGTGCGCTTGAGGCCACGGCGGTGGACGGCGACGACGGACATGTCCTCGGAGACGGTGATGACGGGGACGTCGATCTGGCGGCCGACCCGCTCGGCGGTGCGGTGGCGGGTGCCCGTCTCGGAGGTCGGGATGTTGGGATCGGGCACGAGGTGGACGTTGGCGCGGGCGACGCGGGACGTGTCGGAGGCGAGGATGATGGCGCCGTCCATCTTGGCCAGCTCCGACAGCCGCTGGGGCGTGAACTCGGCGTCGAGGAGGAAGCCGCCCGAGCACACGTGCAGCACCTCGGGGCCGTCGCCGACGACGATCATCGCCCCCATGCCGGCCTGGAGGATGCGGTCGAGGCCCTCTCGCAGCGGCGTCCCCGGCGCCACCAGGCGCAGGGAGTCGAGCATCGCTTCTGTCCGTGGTTGCGCGGGCACGCAGGATCCTCCAAGGTCTCGAACGGTCACCGCCCTCCCGTTCGAGAGGACAACGATACCAACAACGGGATCGGACGGGTCTGGGGCTCGGCTACCCGGGTGGACGCCCCTGCCGGTGTTGCCGGCGGCGGCGCACCTCACCCCGGATGAACACGACGACGCCGAGAACGCCGAGCACGACCGCGCCGCCGAGCAGCAGCGCCCGGGTCGTGTCGAACTGCGTGGTCGTCGTGGCCAGGCTCACCTTCTTGCCCGGCTTGGGCTCCACCTGGGTCACGTCGCCGCCGGGGAACACGAACCGGATCCGCAGCCGGAACGCGTTGCTGATCTCCTGGGCGAGGCGCTGGTCGATCTGCGCGACGTCGACCCGCTGCCCCGTCAGCTGCGCGACGACGTCGGGGTCGTTGGCCACGCCGGCCGTGAGCCGCGAGAGGTCGGCCTCACCCTTGACCTTGTAGTCGGTGGACAGCAGGCCCCGACTGCGCTCGAGCGTCACGCCCCGCAGGGGTCCGTCCTTGCCACTGAGCTCGGCGGCCACGCCCGCGAGCTGGCCCGCGTTCGCGAAGTCCTTGCGCAACGAGACGGTGGCGCTCCCGTCCGGCGCCCGCCGCCACGGGGACACGGTCCAGCCCGCGGCCTGGAGATCGCCCAGGCGCACCCGGTCCTCGAGCCGGCCGCCGCCGGCTTGCGCGTTCTGCACCGCGTCGGCGTCGAGCGCCACCCGGATCCGAACGCTCCCGCCGCCGTTGTCGTGGACGTCGATCGTCAGCGTCGTGTCGACCTTGCAGCCCGCGAGCAGGAGGCAGGTGGCAACGACGACGAGGAGTAGGCGACGCATCGGGCGCCGAGTCTGACATCAGCCCGCGGCGCAGGGCGCGCCGCGGGCGTTCTCAGCTCTCGGAGGGTCCGCTCCCGGCGAGCTCCACCGGCGGGGGCTCGACGCCCTCGACGGCGCGGAAGACGATCTCGGCCGAGTCGCCTTCGCCCTCGACGTCGACGACGATCGTCTCCCCGGCGTGGAACTCCTTCCACAGGATCTTCTCCGACAGCGGGTCCTCGACGTGCCGCTGGATGGCGCGACGCAGCGGCCGCGCTCCCAGCTGCGGGTCGTAGCCCTTCTTGGCCAGCATCAGCTTCGCCTCGGGCGTGAGCTCCAGGCCGAGACCCTGGCCCTCGAGCTGCTCCGTCACGCGCTTGATCATGAGGTCGACGATCTCGGTGACCTCGGGCTGGCTCAGCTCGTTGAAGACGATCACCTCGTCGATGCGGTTCAGGAACTCGGGACGGAAGCTCCGCTTGAGCTCCTCCATCACGCGTTCCTTCATCTTCTCGTACGTGACCGCCTCGCTCGACGGGCCGAACCCGATCGCGGCCTTGCGCAGATCGGCGGTGCCGAGGTTGGACGTCATGATGATCACGGTGTTCTTGAAGTCGACCGTCCGGCCCTGCGCGTCCGTCAGCCGCCCGTCCTCCAGGATCTGCAGCAGCGTGTTGAACACGTCGGAGTGCGCCTTCTCGATCTCGTCGAAGAGCACGACCGAGAACGGCTTGCGCCGCACGGCCTCGGTCAGCTGGCCACCCTCGTCGTAGCCGACGTAGCCCGGGGGCGAGCCGACGAGACGGGACACCGTGTGCTTCTCCATGTACTCGCTCATGTCGAGCTGGATCAGCGCGCTCTCGTCGCCGAACAGGAACTCGGCGAGCGTCTTGGCGGTCTCCGTCTTCCCGACACCCGACGGGCCCAGGAAGATGAACGACCCCGACGGGCGCTTCGGGTCCTTCAGACCCGCGCGCGTCCGGCGGATCGACTGCGACACGGCCTTGATGGCGTCGTTCTGGCCGACGACCCGCTTGTGCAGCTCGTCCTCCATGCGGAGCAGCTTGGCCGTCTCCTCCTCGGTGAGCTTGTAGACGGGGATGCCCGTCCACATCGCCAGCACCTCGGCGATCGACTCCTCGGTGACCTCGTTGAAGAGGTCGACGCCCTCGGCGCGCAGCTCGGTCTCCTTGGTCGACCGCTCCTCGAGGAGCTCCTTCTCGCGGTCGCGCAGGCTCGCGGCCTGCTCGAACTGCTGGCCCTCGATCGCGCCTTCCTTGTCGCGGCGGACCTTGGCGATCTCCTCCTCGAACTCGCGGTAGTCGGCCGGCGCGCCCATACGGCGGATGCGCAGGCGCGACCCGGCCTCGTCGATGAGGTCGATCGCCTTGTCGGGGAGGTACCGGTCGGAGATGTAGCGGTCGGCGAGGTTCGCCGCCGCGACGACAGCCTGGTCGCTGATCGTGACCCGGTGGTGGCCCTCGTAGCGGTCGCGCAGTCCCTTCAGGATCTCGATCGTGTGCGCGACGGTCGGCTCCTCGACCTTGATCGGCTGGAACCGGCGCTCGAGCGCGGCGTCCTTCTCGAGGTGCTTGCGGTACTCGTCGAGCGTGGTCGCGCCGATGGTCTGGAGCTCGCCGCGGGCGAGCATCGGCTTGAGGATGCTGGCGGCGTCGATCGCGCCCTCGGCGGCGCCGGCGCCGACGAGCGTGTGCAGCTCGTCGATGAACAGGATGATGTCGCCGCGGGTGCGGATCTCCTTGAGCACCTTCTTGAGGCGCTCCTCGAAGTCGCCGCGGTAACGGGAGCCGGCGACGAGCGCGCCGAGGTCGAGCGTGTACAGCTGCTTCCCGACGAGCGTCTCGGGCACGTCGTTGTCGACGATGTCGGACGCGAGGCCCTCGACGATGGCGGTCTTGCCGACCCCGGGCTCGCCGATCAGGACCGGGTTGTTCTTGGTGCGGCGCGACAGCACCTGCATGACCCGCTCGATCTCCTTCTGGCGACCGATGACCGGGTCGAGCTTCTTGTCGCGCGCGAGCTGGGTGAGGTTGCGTCCGAACTGGTCGAGCACGAGCGAGCCGCTGGGCTGCGCCTCGCCGGAGCCGCCGCCCTGGGTCGCGCCCTCCTTGCCGCCGGCGTACCCGGACAGCAGCTGGATGACCTGCTGGCGGACGCGCGACAGGTCGGCGCCCAGCTTGACGAGCACCTGCGCGGCGACGCCTTCGCCTTCGCGGATCAGCCCGAGGAGGATGTGCTCGGTGCCGATGTAGTTGTGGCCGAGCTGCAGCGCTTCGCGCAGGCTCAGCTCCAGGACCTTCTTGGCGCGGGGTGTGAACGGGATGTGCCCGGACGGCGCCGAGCCACCGTGACCGATGATCTCCTCCACCTGGGCGCGCACGGCCTCGAGCGAGATGCCGAGCGACTCGAGCGCCTTGGCCGCGACGCCCTCACCCTCGTGGATGAGACCGAGCAGGATGTGCTCGGTGCCGATGTAGTTGTGGTTGAGCAGCCGCGCCTCTTCCTGCGCCAGCACGACCACTCGTCGGGCTCGATCGGTGAAACGTTCGAACACCTGTCAACCACCTCTCGGGAGCAATTCAGCGTCCGCATCTCCCTGTACCCCATTCGGCACCGGGAACGACTTCGGACGCTGACTCCTGTTGCTCAGTGTATCGGGCAGGTCCCGGAATTCCGGGCCGAATCAGAGGGGCCCGCCGTCCGAATCCCTGCATTTGCCTAGGTGTTGTTAGACAACCCCAGCTTGGAGTTTGTTCCCGCCGGACCGTAACGTCGGTCGCATGGACCCGGTCCAGACGCTGGCGCTCCCGTCGCTGGCGGACGATCTGGCCCGGGTCGAGGACTCGCTCCACGAGGCGGTCAGCACCCCCGATCGCTTCCTCGCCGACGTCGCCTCGCACCTCATCGGGGCGGGCGGGAAGCGCATCCGCCCCACCCTCACGCTGTGCGCCGCGTACGCCGCCGCCGGCGGCGCGGGCCCGGCCGGCGCCGACGCCGTCACCGGGGCGGTGGCGATCGAGCTCGTCCACCAGGGATCGCTGTACCACGACGACGTCATCGACGAGGCCGAGACGCGCCGGGGCGTGCCGAGCGTCAACGCGCGGTGGAGCAACATCGTGGCCATCCTCGCCGGCGACTTCCTGCTGGCCCGGGCGTCGGCGCTGGCGGCCCGGCTGGGCGGGGACGTCGCCGAGATCCTGGCGAGCACGATCGCCGAGCTGTGCCGGGGCCAGGTGCTCGAGCTCCAGCACCTCTTCGACGTCGACCGCAGCGAGGAGGGCTACAGCTCGGCGATCGAAGGGAAGACGGCGTCGTTGTTCGGGACGTCGTGCCGCGTCGGGGGGATGGTGTCCGGCGTCGGCGAGCCGACGCTCGACGCGCTCACGCGCTACGGGTTCCACCTCGGCATGTGTTTCCAGATCGTCGACGACGTGCTCGACATCACCGCGACCGACGCGGTGCTCGGCAAGCCCGCCGGGCAGGACCTCGTCGAAGGCGTGTACACGTTGCCGGTGATCCACGCGATCGCGTCGAGCCCCGCGCTTCGCGAGCGGCTCGGCCACCCGCTCGACGCCGAGCAGCTCGCCGAGGTACGCCGCCTGGCGAGCGCCGACGGCGCGATCGACGCCGCGCTCGGCAAGGCACGTGACCATGCCGCCAAGGCCGGTGACGCGCTCGACGGCGCCGAGGGACTCTCGCCCGACGTGTGCGCGGCGCTCACCCGCCTGGGCGGCGGGCTCGTCGACCGCGACAGCTAGGCGCTCGCGGCCTGGACGTCGCTCCCGGCGTCGAGGCCGCTGACTCGGTCGAGGAAGTCGAGCACGGTGTCGTTGAAGCCGTTCGGCGCCTCGACCATGAGGCCGTGGGCGGCGCCGCGCAGCTCGACCAGCTGCGCGTACGGGATCATCTCGGCGAGCTCCTCGGCGTCGCCGATGGGAGTGAGCGCATCTTGCGAGCCCGTGATCACGAGCGCGGGAACGCGCACGTTGCAGAGCTCGAAGCGGAGGTCGTCCGGCGCGTCGAGGATCGCGCGCACCTGGCCGGCGAACCCGTCGGGATCGGCGTGCACGAGGATGCGGGCGAGGATGTTCAACCACACGCCGAAGCGGCGGCGCAGCCGGGGACCGACGAGCCAGCGCAACGCTTCGTCGTTGAGGCCGGCCGAGCCGCGCTCCTGCACCGCGTCGGCCCACTCCTGGAGCACTTCGCGGCGCCACGGGTGGTGGCGACACGACGTACACGCCAGCACGAGCGATCGGGTGCGGTCGGGGTGCATGACGCCGATGATCTGCGCGATCACACCGCCCATCGATGCGCCGACGATGTGCGCCGACGTGACGCCCTCGGCGTCGAGCACGGCCAAGGCGTCGTCGGCCATCTGGTCGAGGGAGTAGGGCCGCGGCGTGGGGCCGGTGTGGCCGACGCCGCGGTTGTCGGGCGCGAAGCAGCGGTAGTGCCGGCCGAACGCCATGCGCTGGAGCGCCCAGCCCCGGGAATCCGTCCCGAGGCCCTGGATCAGGAGGACGGGCGGGCCGTCCGGGCGACCCCAGACGTCGTAGGCGATCTCGACGCCGTCATCGGAGGCGACCTGCTTCACCGCTCCCTCCGCTTGCTCGTCGCGAACGAATGTTCGCGTCAGTACACCGAGAATCTACCTGACGGCAACGTCGGGGAATAGCTCTCTGTTCCGAGAGGAACTAGTCAGGCTCTGTCGGCGGCTCAGCCCGAGGCGCGCGCAGTCTCGAGCAGGCGGTTGACGGCGGCGCGCGTCCGCTCGGCCAGCTCGGCGCCGGCGAGTGTGTCGCCGGGGATGGCATCGGTGGCGGTCTCGACCACGGGGCCGACGATCACGCGCCACGGCCGGATCGGGAGCGGGCCCGGACCGCCGGGCAGCACGGCCACCGGCACGACCGGGTAGCCGAGGATGGCGGCGAGGAGCTCGCGCGGCGGCCCCCCGGCCCCCGAACGGAACCACGTCGAGGCCAGCGGCGCCGCCGCCAGGTGCCCGGCGCGCAACAGCGCGGCGACGTCGTCGGCGCGGTAGCCGACGGCGCCGATCTTGCGGACGATGTCGCCGAGGACGGGCGTGTCGGGCGCGCCGATGACGCGCAGCCGGCGACCCACTGCGACGCGGACGGCGACTGCGAGCGCGGCGGGCTCGACGAGTCCCAGCCCGCGATTGGCCACGAGGAGCGCGCCGCCGATGCGCGGGAGGCGCTCGGCGTGCTCGACCTGGACGCGCACACCGAACGCGATCACGAGCCCGGCGAGGTCCATGAGCTGCGCGTCGCCGCCGAAGGCGTCGATGTGGAACTCCCCGTCGAAGCGGCGGCGCGCGAACGCGAGCGGCGACTCGAGCGCCTCGACGCGGTCGTCCTCGGTGAGGCCGTAGGCGGTATCGGGCGATGCGCTCATTTCATTCCCCGGTCGTTCATCCTGCCGCCGTCGTCACGCCACATCCTCGGCCGGGTGGAGCTGGCTCACCGTGCCCCACTCGTACAGCTCGGTGCAGATCTCGAGCGTGGACCGCAGCCCCGGGAGCGACAGGACCTCGCGCGCCGCGGGTGCCGTCGCCGGCCCGTCCTTGGCGCAGCAGCTCGACGACGTGCGGCGGCACCGGCGCGCCGGCGATCTCGGCGATGCGCCGGGCGGCGTCCCACCCCGGCCCGAACACCGGGATCGGGATGCGCCCACCGAGCCGCGCCGCCTGCCACGGGCTCGCCGCGCCGCGGCCCGACCACGTTGACCGGCCCGTCGACGCTGCGCATCACCGCCTCGACCATCGCCCGCGCCGCGTCCTCCTGGTGCAGGAGCACGAAGGCGGGATCGGCCAGCGCCGGGACCGGCACCAACGGCAGGCGCAGGACCCGGCCGAGCGGGCTCGGCACGTGCGAACCGACGACGGGCGCCAAGCGGAGGGCCGCCACCGGGATGCCGAGGCGCCGCACGAGCGCGGCCGCCAGCGTCTCGACCTCGAGGCAGGTCCGTCCGTACGGGGATGTCGGCGCGAGCGGCGCGTCCTCGGCCGGCACGACGGGCCGTCCCCGGCCCCGGCCGTACACCTCGAGACCGCTGCGCACGCGCGACCCGCTCGAGATGGCCGGTCTCCGCCGCCGCCGTGAGCACGTGCACGGTGCACGCCTCGCTCGCCTCGGCCGCCTCCCGTCCGCCGAGCCGCGAGTCGGGCTCGTAGACGCCGAAGTGGATGACGATCGTCGGGCGCGAAGTCGTGCACGAACTCGGTGATGCGCTCCTGGTCGAGCGGCTCGATGCGGTGGAACTCGCTGCGGCGCAGGCGCCGCCGCGGTGGCACGATGTCGACGCCGGCGATCTCGCTCGCCTCGTCGCGCTCCTCGAGCAGCTGCGCGACGCGCGTGCCCAGCTCGCCGCCCATGCCGGTCACGAGCACGCGGCATCAGCTCTCCCCCGCCTCGGGACGCAGATGCGGGAACAGGATCACCTCGCGGATCGACGTGACCCCGGCGAGCAGCATCACGAGCCGGTCGATGCCGATGCCGAGACCGCCGCTCGGCGGCAGCCCGTACTCGAGCGCGCGCACGTAGTCCTCGTCGACGTCGTTCGCCTCGACGTCGCCGAGGCTGCCTTCAGGCGTCGCCTGCTGCTTCGAAGCGCGCGCCGCTGGTCGACCGGATCGTTGAGCTCGCTGAACGCGTTCGCCGAGCTCGCGGCCGCGGCACGACGAGCTCGAACCGCTCGACGAGCGTCGGATCGTCGCGGTGCGTCGCGGGCGAGCGGCGACACCTCGCGCGGGTAGTCGCATGACGAACATCGGGCCGACGAGGTTCGGCTCGATCGTCTTCTCGTAGATCTCGAGCACGAGCTTGCCCGGGCCCCAGCCCTTCTCGTGGGGCACGTCGAGGTCGTCGCAGATGCGCTCGAGCTTCTCGACCGGCATCGACGGATGCACGTCGACGCCGGCGTGCTCCTGGATCAGCTCGAGCATCGTGCCGGCGCGCGCCACGGCGGGGTGAGGTCGACCGGCCGCCGTCCCGATCTCGACCGTGGTGGTCCCGATCGACGCCCGCGCCGCGTCGCGCGACGAGCTCCTCGGTGAGGTCCATCATGTCGTGGTAGTCGGCGAACGCCTGGTAGAGCCTCGAGCATCGTGAACTCGGGGTTGTGCCGGGTGACGAGCCCCTCGTTGCGGAAGACCCGGCCGATCTCGAAGACCTTCTCGAACCCGCCGACGAGCAGCCGCTTCAGGTGCAGCTCGAGCGCGATCCGCAGGTAGAGGTCGAGGTCGAGCGCGTTGTGGTGCGTGACGAACGGCCGCGCCGTCGCGCCGCCCGTGACCTCGTGTGCAGCACCGGCGTCTCGACCTCGACGAAGCCCCGCGTCGACGAGGAACGCGCGGATGGCGGCGATCGCGGCGAAGCGGACCTCGAACACGCGCCGGGCCTCGTCGTTGACGATGAGGTCGACGTAGCGCTGCCGGAACCGGGTGTCGACGTCGGCGAGGCCGTGCCACTTGTCGGGCAGCGGTCGCAGCGCCTTGGCGAGGAGCTCGAACGCCGTGACCTTGACCGACAGCTCGCCCTTCTTCGTCTTCATGACCGTGCCCTCGACGCCGACCCAGTCGCCGAGGTCGAGGTCGTCGAAGGCGGCGTGGCGTTCGTCGCCGATCACCGCCCGGGACACGAACAGCTGGACCGTTCCCGGTGCCGTCGCGCAGGGTCGCGAACGTGAGCTTGCCCTGGCGTCGGATCAGCATCAGCCGCCCCGCCACCCGCACGGTGTCGTCGGCCTCGGCTCCGGCGTCGATGCCTTCGTACGCCGCGTGCAGCTCGGCCGTCGTGTGGGTCCGGTCGAAGCGCACCGGGTAGGGATCGCGGCCCGCGCGCGCGCTCGGCCTCGACCTTGGCGAGGCGGCGCGCCCGCTCGTCCTGGAGTTCGCTCAACGGTTCCTCTCGAACATGATCCGGAGCCCGTGGAGGGTGAGCCACGGCTCGTGGTGCTGGATCGTGCGGGAGAACGGGACGATGAGCTCGGCGAGCCCGCCGGTGGCCACGACCGTGCACGTCTCCCAGCTCGGCCTGGAACCGGTCGACGAGCGCGTCGACCTGCCCGCTGAAGCCGTAGACCGCACCCGACTGGATCGACTCCACCGTCGACTTGCCGATCACGTTCTTCGGCGGCACGAGCTCGACGCGGCGCAGCGCGGCGGCGCGCGGCGAACAACGCGTCCATCGAGATCTCGATGCCGGGGAAGATCGCGCCGCCGAGGTACTCGCCCTTCTCGCTGATCGCCTCGATGGTGTTGGCGGTGCCGAAGTCGACGACGATCGACGGGCCGCCGTACAGGTCGTACGCGGCCACCGCGTTCGCGATGCGGTCGGCGCCGACCTCCTTCGGGTTGTCGTAGAGGATCGGCATGCCGGTGCGGACGCCCGGCTCGACCACGAGCGCGTCGAACCCGAAGTAGCGCGTCGGTCATCGCGCCGCAGCGCCGCCGTCACCCGCGGCACGCCGGACGCGATCGCCACGCCGGTCACCTGGGCGTCGAACGAGAAGCCGTGGAAGCCGAGGAACTGCTGGATCATCAGCGCCAGCTCGTCCGACGGTGCGGTCGGCGACGGTCGCGATGCGCCAGTGGTCGGCCAGCTCGCTGTCGTCGAACAGGCCGATGACGGTCTGGGTGTTGCCGGCGTCGATCGCGAGCAGCATCGGTCAGCCCTCGCCTTCGACGTCGAGGCCGATGTCGAGCGCCGGCGCCGACTGCGTGATCGCGCCGATCGAGATCAAGTCGGGCCGGCGGCGGCGTACGCGGCGACCGTCTCGAGCGTGACGCGGCCGGAGACCTCGACGAGGACACCCGGGCGGCTGCTCTTGCGCACGAGCGCGACGCATTTCTTCACCTGCGCGGGCGTCATGTTGTCGAGCATCACGATGCCGGCCCCTGCCTCGACCGCTTCCGCCACCTGCTCGAGCCGTTCGCACTCGACCTCGACGGTGCGGCCCGGCCAGCGGTCGCTCGCCGCCTGCACCGACTTCGTCGATGCCCAGCGCGACGAGGTGGTTGTCCTTGATCAGGACCGCGTCCGACAGGGACGCCCGGTGGTTGAGGCCGCCGCCGGCACGCACCGCCGCCTTCTCGAGCGCCCGCAGCCCGGGGAGCGTCTTGCGCGTGTCGAGGATCCGCACCCCGCCCCCCGCGGCCTGGACGAACGCGCGGGTGAGGGTGGCGACGCCCGACCAGGTGACAGAGGAAGTTGAGCGCGGTGCGCTCGCCGCTCAGGATCGACCGCATCGGCCCGAAGACCCGGCCGAGCTCGTGGCCGGCCGCGACCGGGTCGCCGTCCTGCACCCGCCACGTCACGGTGACGTCCGGATCGAGCTGCCGGTACACCTCGTCGACCGCCTGCGTCCCCGCCAGCACCCCGTGCTCACGGGCGACGAAGCGGCCGGTGCCGAGGGCGGCCTCGGGGATGATCGCCTGCGACGTGAGGTCGCCGAGCACGCCCAGGTCCTCGTCGAGGGCGACCGCGACGGCCTCGCGCAGCGGACCGACGGCGGCGTCGGCGTCGCGTCACCGCGCTCGCCGGCTCCTGTGCGGGGAGGGGCACGAAGCGGCGCTGCGCGGCCGCGCCGAACACGAACCGGCCGAGGAACTCGGACGACGGCTCGGGGAAGTCGAGGCGGGTGTGTGTGCCACGCGACTCGGTGCGCGCTCGTGCGGCGTCGACGAGCGCGGTGCTGACCGTGACCAGGTTGCGGACTTCGGGGTCGTCCGCGCCGGCCATGGTCGCGAGCTGCGCGGCGGCGCGCTCGAGGCTGGCGGCGTCACGGAGCACGCCCGCCTCGCGGGTCATGACGCGCTGCAGCTCCTCGCGTGCGACGGGCGTGTCAGCGTCACCCGGCGTCGCGGCGCGACGCGCCGGCACGGTACGACTCGACGCCCGCGGAGCACGCCGTTCTCGTCGGGGCCGTCCTTCCCGCGGTCGATGGCGTCGACGACGCGGCGCGCGAACACCAGCCCGTCGAGCAGCGAGTTCGACGCCAGCCGGTTCGCGCCGTGCACGCCCGAGCAGGCGGCCTCGCCGCACGCCCACAGTCCGGGCAGGACCGTCGCGCCGTCGAGGTCGGTGCAGACGCCGCCGCAGAGGTAGTGCGCGGCGGGCGCGACGGGCAGCCAGTCGCGGCGAGGGTCGAGGCCGACCGCGCGCGACGCGCGCCAGATCGTCGGGAAGCGCGCCTCGAAGCCGTCGATCGCCGTCGCGTCCAGCCACAGGTGGTCGGTGCCCTGCTCCTGGAGCCGCCGCGTGATCGCCCGGGCCACGATGTCGCGCGGCGCGAGGTCGCCGAGCGGGTGCTCGTCGGCCATGAACGCGCGCCCGTGCCGGTCGCGCAGGACCGCGCCTTCGCCCCGCAGCGCCTCGGAGAGCAGCGGTCGCGGCATCGCCGGGTGGTGGAGCGCGGTCGGGTGGAACTGCATGAACTCGACGTCGGCGACGGCCACGCCGGCGCGCAGGGCCATCGCGATGCCGTCGCCGGTCGACAGGGCCGGGTTGGTCGTCACGGCGAAGCACTGCCCGGCGCCGCCGGTGGCGACGATCGTGTGGCGGGCCCGGACCTCGGTCGTCGTCCCGTCGGGCGCGCGCGCCGTCACGCCCAGCGCACCGCCCCGCCTCCACGAGGAGGTCGAGCGCGAGCCAGCCCTCGCGCACCTCGCGCGGTCGTGCGCCTCGACCGCGGCGACGAGCGCCCGCTCGATCTCGGCGCCGGTGGCGTCACCGCCGGCGTGCACCACGCGGGCGGCCGAGTGGCCGCCTTCGCGCGCCAGCGCGAGCCCGGCCGCCTCGCCGTCGCCGGTCTGGTCGAACACCGCGCCCATGGCGATGAGCTCACGGACGCGCTCGGGGCCTTCGGTGACGAGCACGCGCACCGCGTCGGGGTCGCAGAGACCGGCGCCGGCCGCGAGGGTGTCGGAGAGGTGCAGCTCGGGCGAGTCGTCGGGACGGCCGTCGAGCGCGGCGGCGACGCCACCCTGCGCGTAGCGCGTCGCGGAGTGCGCGAGCTCGCCCTTCGTGAGGACGATCACCGACCAGCCGGCGCGCGCGGCGTGAACGGCTCCCGACAAGCCGGCGATCCCACTGCCGAGCACCAGCAGGTCGAACATCAGCCCAGCCTACTGATCGCTAGTTTGTCGTGTCGGTCGCCGTCGCAAGCTCCGGCTCCTGCTCCGGCGGTCGGCAAAGCCGCCGCCTCCGCGAGTCTCATGGCGCGAGCTCGTGCAACTCCCGGTCGAGTGCCTGGAAGTCATCGTCGGTCGGACGGTTGCGCGAGTCGACGTGCACGATCTTCGGGGCGTACGACTCGAGCTCGGCCTCGTCGTACTGCGCGTAGGTGATCACGATGACGCGGTCGCCCGTGTGCACGAGCCGGGCGGCGGCGCCGTTGAGGATGACGTCGCCGGGACCGCCGCGCATCGCGTAGGTCTCGAAGCGGGCGCCGTTGTCGAGGTCGAGCACGTGCACCTGCTCGTGCTCGAGCAGGTCGGCGAGCTCCATGAGCTTCGGGTCGAGCGTGATCGAGCCCACGTAGTCGAGGTCGGCGCCCGTGACCGTGGCCCGGTGGATCTTGGACTTCATCATCGTTCGGCGCATCAGCTCGTGCTCTCCTGTTCGGCGATTGGGATGACGCCGAGGTCGGTCGCGACCTCGGCGCCGGCGATCTGCATCGTGACGTTGTCGATCAGGCGTGCCTTGCCGACCGTGCCGCCACCGCGACGACGACCTCGCCGTCGACGCTGGTGAGCGGCGCCAGGTCGGACGCCCGCCGGACCTCGGCGTACTCGAGCTCGAGGCCGTGGCGCGCCGCTTCGGCTTCTACGGCGGCGCGGACGCGCTCCGGGGTCGCGTTCGCCGGCCTCGACGGCCGCGGCGGCGGCGCGCAGCGAGGTGAAGATGCCGGTGGCGCGCCGGCGCTCGTCGGCTGACAGGTAGGCGTTCCGGCTCGACATCGCCACGCCGTCGGGCTCCCGGACGAGCGGGCAGCCGACGACCTCGACGGGCAGGTCGAGGTCGGCGGCCATGCGTCGCACGACGGCGAGCTGCTGGAAGTCCTTGCGCCCGAAGTAGGCGGTGGACGGCCCGACGATCGAGAACAGCTTGGCGACGACCGTGGTGACGCCGTCGAAGTGGGTCGGGCGGGCGGCGCCGCACAACCCCTCGGTGAGCCCGGCGACGTGGACCGTGGTGACCGTGGGCTCGGGATACATCTCGGGGACGCTCGGGACGAACAGCACGTCGACGCCTTCCGCCTCCGCGCGCGACGGTGTCGGCCGCGAGGTCGCGCGGGTAGCCGGCGAGGTCCTCGTTCTCCGCGAACTGCAGCGGGTTCACGAAGATCGTCGTGACCACGAGATCGTGGTCGGCGCGCGCGGCACGCATCAGCGAAAGGTGGCCTTCGTGGAAGAACCCCATGGTCGGCACGAGCCCGACGGTCTGCCCCGCCCGACGGGCGGCGTCGCACCGGTCCCGCAGCTCGGCGATGCGCTCGACGACGATCATGCGAGCGTCTCTTCGCGCGCGGTGTTCGCGGCGCTCGGTGAGCCGGCGTGCCTCGCGCACGAGCGCCTCGTACGCGTCACGCTCGTCGTCCGGCAGGGCATCGACGTGGCGGGCGAGCGTCTCGTCGTCGCCGCGCGCGACGGGGCCGGTGAGCGCGCCGGCGGGACCGAGCTCGTCGACGTTGTCGACCGTCCCCCGGACAAGTGGAAGGAACGCTTCGAACGGCACGCCTGCGTGCGCGGCCAGTCGCTCGACTTGGCCGAGCAGCGCCACGAGGTGGTTCGACGCCACGCACGCGGCCGCGTGGTAGCTGACGCGATCGGCGGCGTCGACGCGGAACGGCCGCATGCCCAGCGTGAGCGCGATCTTCTCGACCCGCGGTGACCCGTCGATCGCGCACCACGCGCCCGCGAGCCGGCGCCGCCCGACGTCGGCTGACGGCAGCGACTGGAGTGGATGCAGCGAGCCGACCTCGACGTCCGGGCGTGCGAGCAGCACGCCGTCGAGCTCGTGCAGCGTCGACGCACCCGAGAGGTGGACGACGAGTGTGCCGGGGCGAAGCGCCGGCGCGAGCTCGGCGGCGGCGGGGGCGATGACGGCGTCGGGAGTGGCGACGATCACGACGTCGGCCTCCCGCCCGGCGTCGGCGACCTCGACCGCCGGCGCCGCGAGCCGCGCCGCCACTGCCCGCGTCGACGAGGCGTCCGGCGTCCTCCCCGCGACCGCGACCGGCCGCCAACCGCGCGCGGCGAGCGCGAGGGCGACGGCAGTGCCGGCTCGGCCGGGTCCCACGAGCGCGAATGCCCGGGACGGACTGGTTGCGTCCACGTTGCGCAGCCTTTCGTTCCGGTCCCGTCGCCGGGTACCGGACTACTGGGTCTGTGGCAGCGCCAACTGTACTTCGCTGGGGCGGACCCCCGCGTCGCCGGGCGGCACCCACGGGGCGAGCATCGGGTCGAGGTCGGCGAGCGGCACCATCACGAACGCCCGCTCGTAGAGGCGGGGGTGGGGAACGACCAGGTCGGGCTCGTCGACCTCGTCGTCGCCGACGAGGAGGACGTCGACGTCGAGCGGGCGGGGGCCCCACCGCTCGCCGGGAACCCGCCCCGCCTCGTCCTCCAGCCGCTTGGCCAGCTCGAGCAGCTCGCGAGCCGTGCGATCGGTTTCCACGGCGACGACTGCGTTGAGGTATTCCGGCTGCTCGGGCCCGCCGACCGGGTCCGTCTCGTAGACGGGCGACACCGCGACGACCGTGACGCCGTCGGCGGCGGCGAGCCCGTCGACCGCCGCTTGCAGGGCGGCGGCGCGGTCGCCCACGTTGGAGCCGAGGCCGAAGTGCGCGCGCCGCGGAGGGGGACGGCCACCGGCGCCGATCCCGTACCGGCGCGCGAAGGTGTCGGCGTCGAAGTGGGCGAGGTCGTCGTGGACACGAAGGCGCAGGTCCTCGGCGGCGGCGATGTCGGTCCCGACCGGGATGGCGCGCACGATCGTTCCCTGCTCGCGGTCACGGACGCGCACGACCACCGGGCCGGCGTTCTGACCGTCGTGGTTGACGCTCGCGTTGCGACCATCTTCGAGCGACTCGATCGCGACGACGAACCGGTCCCCGGCGCGCACGGCTACCGCTCGATGCGCACGGCGACGTGATCGACCATCGCCCGCACCGGCGGGTGCAGCTTCCGGACCGTCACGGTGGCTGCCTTCACGCGGGGGTCGGCACCGCACACCTCGGCGATGCGCGTCGCCAGCCGCTCGAGCAGTTGGTACCGCTCGGACTTCACGACCCGGCTGACCGCCTCCGAGACGGCCGAGTAGTCGACGGTGTCGTCGAGATGGTCGCTCTCCCCCGCGGCGGCCAGGTCGACGTCGAGCTCCACGTCGACCTCGAACGGTTGCGGACGGCCCTGCTCCTCGGGGAGCACGCCGTGGACACCGAGCTCACGAAGACCGGCGATGAGGATCTTGTCCATCGTGCTTACTTACCCGATCGACGCGACCGCCGTGCGGTCAAGCCTTCGCCTTCTTGCCACGAACCGACGCGGCCTTCTTCGCCTTGCCCGACGTCCCGGGCTTCGCTCCCTTCGACGTCGACCGTGCCTTGGCCGTCGTCGCCGTCGCAACCTCCTGCTCCGCCGGCGGCGGAAGCCGCTCGGGTGCCGGACGTGGGTACCGGAACAGCCCCTCGTTCACCGTCACGGCGACGATCTCCCGGCCCACCGAACCGAGCTGGCGACCCGTCAGCTTCTCCAGCACCACGATGGCGTGCGGTCCCTCGTGCACGAGCCCGGAATAGAGCAGAAAGCCGGCGACGACGCCGAGGAGCCGGTCGCCGAACTCCTCGTGGTGCATCAGGACCCGCTCCGACGGGTTGTCGAGCCACCCGGCGAGCGTCGTGTACACGTCCTGCAGCCGTTCGGCGAGCTCGTCGTGCCGACCCAACGGCACGTGCTCGTACGCGAGCCCGGCCTCCTCGTAGGCGTGCAGGTTGTGCGGCGAGTCCAGGAGCGACAACACGTGCGTGAACCCGTGCCCGGCGAGCCACAACAGCTCCTCCTGACGGCGCACCTTGCGGTGATTGCGGGCGAAGCCGCCCGGGCGCTCGGACGCCGCCAACCGGCCCGTGATCACCCACGTGAAGTAGCGAGGCTCCAGGCCCTGCGCCCAGCGACCTTTCACGCCGCGCTCGCATCCGCCGAGTGCAGCGCGTCCAGGAGGCGAACCGCGCGAACGGCCGGGAGCACGTCGTGCACGCGCACGATCGACGCGCCGCGCTCGACCGCCCAGACGACGGTCGCCAGCGTCCCCTCCTCGCGCTGGTCGACGGGCAGGTCACCGGAGGCAGCGCCTGCGCGCGCCAGCACCTTCGCGACGAAGGTCTTGCGTGACGTGCCGACCAGCACCGGCACTCCGACCCGCTCGGCGAGCGCGGGGAGGCCGGCGAGCAGCCGGAGATTGTGCTCCACCGTCTTCCCGAATCCGATGCCCGGGTCGGCGGCCAGCGCGCCCTCGGCGACGCCGGCCGTGCGTGCGACCTCGATCCGGTCGGCGAGGAAGTCGCCGACCTGGGCGACGACGTCGTCGTAGCGCGGGTCGGCCTGCATCGTGCGCGGCTCGCCCTGCATGTGCATGACGACGTAGCCGGCGCCGGCCTCGGCGGCGACGCCGAGGATCTCGGGGTCGCTCCGGCCCGCGGACACGTCGTTGACGACGGTGGCGCCGGCGTCGAGCGCGGCCCGGGCGACCGCCGCCTTCGTGGTGTCGATGCTCAGCGGGACGGTCGTGGTCGCCGCGAGTCGCTCGACGACGGGGACGACCCGGCGGAGCTCCTCGTCGGCCGGCACCGGCGCGGCGCCGGGGCGGGTCGACTCGCCACCGACGTCGAGGACGTCGGCTCCCTGTTCGGCGAGCTCGATCCCGTGCGCGACGGCGGCGTCGGGGTCGAGGAAGCGGCCGCCGTCCGAGAACGAATCGGGCGTGACGTTGACGATCCCCATGACCGCCGCCCGCGCGCCGCACACTCGATCCCACTCGAACATTCAGCCGCAGCGTACCGGTGGTTATCGATGCGTGCGTTTGCCTCGTCGCCGTCGCAGGCTCCGGCTCTGCGGCGTCGGTCGGCAAAGCCGCCGACGCCGCGGGGGCCTATATGTCCCCCTATGCACGCATCGTGAAGCGTCAGCCGCGCCGGCCCGTCTGGCCGATGAAGCTCATGGCCTCGGCCCGGGTGGCGGGATTGTCCTTGAACATGCCGCGCACGGCCGACGTGACGGTCAGCGCTCCCGGCTTCTTGACCCCGCGCATCGTCATGCACAGGTGCTCGGCCTCGATGACCACGAACACGTGCGGGGTGAGGATGTCGACGAGCGCGTCGGCAATCTCGGTGGTGAGCCGCTCCTGGACCTGCGGCCGCTTGGCGAACCCGTCGACCATGCGCGCCAGCTTCGACAGACCCGTGATCCGTCCGTCCGTGTCGGGGATGTACGCGACGTGCGCGCGCCCGGTGAACGGGACGAGGTGATGTTCGCAGTAGCTGGTGATCGTGATGTCGCGAACCATCACCATCTCGTCGTGGTCGGCCTCGAAGGTGGTGATGACGTGGTGACGCGGGTCCTCGCGCAGCCCGCTGAAGATCTCCTCGTACATGTCGGCGATGCGGCGCGGCGTGAACTCGAGGCCGTCCCGGTCCGGGTCCTCGCCGATCGCCTCGAGGATCTCCCGTACGGCGCGCTCGATGCGCGGCTTGTCGAACTCCCGCGGCTCCTCGTCGGAGGGAAGGGCGCGGATGCCGTCGCTCACTCTTGCGCCTTCGGGGTTCGCGCCGGCGGGTTGTGGTCGGTCGCCGCGGCCGAGGCGGCGCGCCCAGCGCCCTCGGACCGGGTGCCGTCCCATGGGCGCACGTCGGCGAACACCTGTTGCACGCGGTCGGTCTCGAGGGTCTCGTGCTGGATCAGGTCCGATGCCAGACGGTCGAGCACCGCCCGGTTGACCTCGAGGATGTGGCGAGCCGCGTTGTGGGCGGACTCGATCAGCCGCCGCACCTCGGCGTCGATGCTCGCCGCCACCTCGTCCGAGTAGTCGGGCGAGTTCGCGAGGTCACGGCCGAGGAACACCTCGCCCTGGGGCTGCCCGAAGCGCATCGGGCCGAGCGAATCGCTCATGCCGTACTCGGTGACCATCTGGCGGGCGACGGTAGTCGCGCGCTCGATGTCGTTCGCGGCGCCGGTGGTCGGGTCGGAGAAGATCATCTCCTCGGCGGCGCGCCCACCGAGCAGCATCGTCAGCTGGTCGGTCAGCTCGCTGCGGGCGACGAGGAACTTGTCCTCCATCGGGAGTGTGAGCGTGTACCCGAGGGCGCGGCCCCGGGGGATGATCGACACCTTGTGCACGGGATCCGTCTTCGGGAGCGCGTGCGCGACCAGCGCGTGCCCGCCCTCGTGGTACGCGATGACGCGCTTCTCACCGTCGGAGATGAGCCGGCTGCGCCGCTCGGGCCCGGCCATCACCCGGTCGATCGCCTCTTCCAGCTGCGGCATGCCGACGAGGCGCAGGTCGCGACGCGCCGCGAGCAGTGCGGCCTCGTTCACGAGGTTGGCGAGGTCGGCGCCGGTGAAGCCGGGCGTGCGGCGCGCGATCACGTCGAGGTCGACGCCGTCTGCGAGCGGCTTCCCGCGGGCGTGCACCCGCAGGATGGCCTTCCGGCCCTCGAGGTCCGGGCGGTCGACGACGATCTGACGGTCGAAGCGGCCCGGGCGCAGCAACGCCGGGTCGAGGATGTCGGGCCGGTTCGTCGCCGCGATGAGGATCACACCGACCTTCTGGTCGAAGCCGTCCATCTCCACCAGCAGCTGGTTCAGTGTCTGCTCGCGCTCGTCGTGCCCGCCGCCGAGCCCGGCGCCGCGATGACGCCCGACGGCGTCGATCTCGTCCACGAACACGATCGCGGGCGCGGCCGACTTCGCCTGCTCGAACAGGTCACGCACCCGGGACGCGCCGACGCCGACGAACATCTCGACGAAGTCGGAGCCGCTGATCGAGAAGAACGGCACACCCGCCTCGCCCGCCACCGCCTTGGCCAGCAGCGTCTTGCCGGTCCCGGGAGGGCCGAAGAGCAGCGCGCCCTTCGGGATCTTCGCCCCGATGTCCTGGAACTTCGCCGGCGCCTCGAGGAACTCCTTGATCTCCTGGAGCTCCTCGACCGCCTCGTCGAGCCCGGCGACGTCGGCGAACGTGGTCTGGGGCTCGTCCTTGTTCAACGCCTTGGCCCGCGACTTCCCGAACCCCATGAGGCGACCGCCGCCCTGCACGCGGCTCAGCACGAACAGCACGATGCCGATCAACAGGATGAACGGCAGCCACCCCAGCAGGAGGGTGAGCCACGGGCTGTCCTTCTGACTGTCGACGTCGAACTTGGCCTTGGACGCGACGATGTTCTTGGTCAGCTGCTCCGTGTAGCCGTCGGGGAACTTGACCGTGTAGTTCGTCCCGTCGGTGAGCGTCCCGTGCACCTCGTGGTCCTTGTCGAGGAGGGTCGCCGACGCGACCTTGCCCTCGCTGAGCCGCGCTTCGTACCGGTCGAGGGGGAGCTGGGTCCGCGCCGGGCTCGTGTCGATGAACTG
Source organism: uncultured Actinomycetes bacterium (assembly GCA_963747195.1). GTDB lineage: Bacteria > Actinomycetota > Acidimicrobiia > IMCC26256 > JACDBD01 > JALZAA01. The sequence goes on along the minus strand of CAVVDV010000002.1, from coordinate 107,198 downwards.
CCAGGCCGCGAAGGCGAGCACGGCACCGACGGCGAGATAGATGAGGAAGCTGCGGCGGAGCTTGGTCACGGGCACTCCCGACGGGAACGCGGGCCAGGGTACTGCCCCGGTGATGTCACCCCGTCAGCGCGCCCGTGTACTCGTAGACCGCGGGCAGGTTGCGGTACCGCTCGCCGACGTCGAGCCCGTAGCCGACGACGAAGTCGGGCGGGATCCGGAACCCGACGTAGCGCAAGTCGAGGTCGTTGCGCTGGAGCCCTTCCTTCAGGAGCAGCGCGCACACCTCGAGCGACGCCGGCCCGCGCGCCGCCAGGTTCTTCCGCAGGTACGCCAGCGTGAGGCCGGAGTCGACGATGTCCTCGACGATCAGGACGTGGCGGCCGGTGAGGTCGATCTCGAGGTCCTTCTCGATGCGGACGACGCCGCTGGTGCGGGTGGCGGACCCGTAGGACGACACCGCCATGAAGTCGAACTCGACGGGCAGGTCGATGGAGCGGGATAGGTCGCTCATGAACACGAACGCGCCCTTGAGCACCCCGACGAGCAGAGGAGGATGGTCGGCGTAGTCGGAGGTGATCTCCTTGCCGAGCTCGGCGACGCGCTGCTGGAGCTCTTCGGCGCCGACTACTACCCGACCGAGATGCGCGTCCTCCACCGGCTCCCCTGTCCTGCCTCGCCCCGTGAGCTCGCCGGTCACGCTAGCCAACTCTCATTGGCGCCGTCGCAAGCTCCGGCTCTGCTCCGACGGCGGCAAAGCCGCCGTCATCCGCGTCTCATTGGCGCCGTCGCAAGCCGCGCGTGCGGCATGCAACACGCCGGCGCTGCGCTGGACCCGCCGCCCGCCGGCGAGATCGACCGCACGCCGCTCGCCGCGCGCGACGGCGAGGACGGCCTCGACCTCGTCGAGCGCGGGTGGGGGCGGGCCCAGCCAGCATCGGACCGCGCGCCGGGCGAGTGGGTCGGGAAGCGCGGCGAGGTCGCGCCCGCGGGCCTCGCCCTCACCGGGCCAGGCGGCACGCGCGAGCGCATCGAGGAAGTCGGACTCGGCCCGCAGCACGTCGGCCTGGCGGGTGAGCAGCGGCGTCAGGTCGCGGCCCGCGCCCTGTTCCAGCAGCGGGAGCACCTCGTGACGGATCCAGTTGCGCCGGAAGGAGAGGTCGTCGTTCGACGGGTCCTCCCACGGCACGAGCCCTCGCCGGGCGCATTCGGCGCGCACGTCTGCCCGCCGCGCGGCGAGGAGCGGTCGCACCACGCGCCCCCGCCGGGCCGGCATGCCCGCCAGCCCGGCCGAACCGCTCCCCCGCAGGAAGTTGAGCAAGACCGTCTCGGCCTGGTCGTCGGCGGTGTGCGCCACGAGCACCGCCGTCGCGCCGTGCGCCACGCGCGCGGCCTCGAGGGCGTCGTATCGCGCAGTGCGCGGCCCGCGCTTCGAAGTTGGCTCCCCCGGCGACGGTCACCCGGCGCGCATCGAACCCCGCGCCCAAACGCGTCGCGATGTCGGCCACGACGCCCGCTTCGCGCTCGCTGCCGCGGCGTAGGCCGTGGTCGACGTGCACCGCGATCGGCGCGAGTGCGTCGTCGACCGCGAGGGCCAGGAGCGCCAAGGAGTCGGCCCCACCCGAGCATCCGACGACGACCGGCGCGGTCACGTCGTGCGGCACCTCGAGTTGCACCGGCGCCGCCACCGAGTCCTCCTCAGGATGCGGCGGTCGAGCCGCCCGGCCCGGCGCGGGCGTCGAGGAGCACACCCTGGCGGAGCAACGCGAGGAGCTCGTTGGTGCCCTTGAGACCGAGCTTGCGTCCGATGCGACGAAGGCTCGCGTACACGTTGCTGCGACTGATGCCGAGCTGCTGTGCGACCGCGGTGACCGGCGTGCGGGTAGCAAGCGCCTCGAGGAGCTTTCGCTGCTTCGGCGTGAGCTCGCCGACCCGCTCGCGCGCAGCACGGATGCGGGGCGCGGGACTGGGCGACGTCGGCGAATGCTCGAGACGGGTGATGCGCACTCGCGGCTCGGCCGGCGCGCCGTCGGGAAGCGCGCCCGTCTTCTCGTAGCGCGCGAGAGCCTCGAGTGACTCGGCTTGCACCTTCCGACGCAGCTCCCGTTCGGACGGCGCCGACGGTGACAGCGTCTGCTCGAGGAGCTCGACGAGCGCCCGAGGATCGAACGGCTTCGTGATGTACTGCAGCGCGCCCTGGATCCCGCCGCGGAGCCGCGCTTCGGGCTCGTCGGCCGCGGTCAGCATGAACACCGGGATCTCCGACAGGTCGCGCCGGCTCCCCGCCTTGAGCTCCTCGAGGACGGCCCAACCGTCGGTCCCGGGCATGCGCACGTCGAGGAACAACGCGTCGGGAGGCTCGTGGCGAACGCTCGCAAGCGCTTCGTCGCCGTCGGCGGCCGTGACGACGCGATGCCCTGCCTGTTCGAGATTGATACGGACGAGCTCGCGAATGTCAGGTTCGTCGTCGACGACGAGAACGAGGGCCATTGCCGGCCACGTTATCCGTAGATGTTCACGCCACGCGGGCGAGCCACTCCGTCGGGCGTGCGAGCTCGTCCATCGTCGGGAGCGACTCCGGACCGCGCCAGGCGGCGTCGATCGCGTGCGGGCCGCCGACGCGCACGACCTCGGCGACGAACGCTTCCCCGACCTCGTACTGGCGGAGCTTCGACTCGAATCCGAGGAGCTTGTACAGGATGCCGGCGACGCCTCGACTGCGACGGCGCGCCTGCAGCACGCGCGCCATGCGTTCCTGGCCCGCGATGTGCGCCCGGCCGAGCTCGTTCATCACGCTGTTGCCATGACCTTCGAGCAGTGACATGAGCGCTTGCACCTGGGCGAGCACACCGCGCTGCTCGGTTGACGCGAAGAGCGCCACGAGCCCGCCGTCATCGAGCGGGTTGTGACCCTTCCGGAGCTCGTCGGCGGCGCGCATCGTCGCCTGCACGAGCCGACCGGGATCCGGGTCGACGATCGCCAGCGCCTGTTCGACAAGCGACAGGAAGTACCCCTTCAGCCACGGCACGGCCGTGAACTGCGCGCGGTGCGTCACCTCGTGGATCGCGATCCAGAGACGGAAGTCGCGCGGCCGGAACGCGTACCGCTTCTCGAGGGCGAGGATGTTGGCGCCGACGTAATAGACGGCGCCGTTGCCCGCCGTCGCCGCGGACTGGTCGGGGTCGTCCGGGACGAGCAGGTCGTACTGACCGAGCACGCGCTGGGCCATGAACCCGAGCAGCACGCCCATCTCGGTGCCCGCCACGCGCCGCCCGATGGGAGCGACCGGGCTGCGCGCCACCCGTTCCGCGACGCGCGCCGTGAGCGGGTGGAGCATGCGGCGCATCGACCCGACATTGGCGTGCACCCATTGCGCGCGGTCGAGCACGCACGCCGATGCGGTTCCGGGGGCGTGCAGGCCGGTGAAGTCTCCGACCAGCTGCTCGGCTTGCGTCGTGACCGCCGAGAAATCCGAGTCGAGCGACCCTCCGAGGTACGACGCCGCGATCGGCTCGCGGCCCGCGAACCGGCGGGCGACGCGCTCGGCAAGGTCCCAGTCGACGGGCTCGGGGGGCGCGGCCGTCTGGGTCTGTGTCACTTGTTGACCGGGCGTCCGCGGTACTTGGGTCGCAGCACCCTGACGTAGTACCCGACACCGAGGGCGAGCAGAAACAAGATCGCGCCGATCATGAGAAGCGGGCCGACCCAGTAGAACCACTTGTAGCGGTCGTTGGCGAGCACCGGGTCCCGCTCCCGCCGGCGCGGCGGTGAGGGCGATCGCGGCGACCATCGTGAGTGGAATCGCAGCGAGGCGGATGATCTTCACAGGCGGCGGCTCCTGGCGTACTCGGACGTCACCGTCATCGTAGAGCGAGCAGCATGTCCCGCTCGGGTCGGTCAGACGACCTCGGGGCCGCGGCGCTCTTCCTCGACCGTGATGCCGATGGCCTGTGCGATCCGGCGCTTCAGCTCGGGAGGAACCTCGTCGCGGCATTTCGATGCGACGACCTGGCGCAGCTCGATCTCGAAATCGAAGCCGTGCGCACACGGGGGGCACTCGTCGAGATGCCGGGAGATCGCGCGCCGCCGCCACACCGTCAGCTCGCCGTCGAGGTACTGGTAGATGCGAACGATCGCTTCGTCGCAGTCCATCTCTTCCCGCTATCCCCCCGCTGGGTCCGCTGCCGGGTGGAGGCCTCGCTCCCCCGCAAATTCCCACAACGCCTTCTGGAGCTGCCTTCTTCCGCGATGCAGCCGGCTCATGACCGTCCCGATCGGGACGTCCATGATCTCTGCGATCTCCTTGTACGAGAAGCCCTCGACGTCGGCGAGGAGCACCGCCATGCGGAACTGCTCGGGGAGCGCTTCCAGCGCGTCCTTCACGATCTCGTCCGGGATCGCGTCCAGCACCTCGGCCTCGGGTGTGCGGTCCGCGTTCGCCGCTTCGAGCCCGCCCAGCCGCCGGTAGAGGTAGAAGTCCTCGGTGTCGTCGAGGTCGACCTCGTCCGGGCGGCGCTTCTTGGCCCGGTACGTGTTGATGAACGTGTTCGTGAGGATCTTGTAGAGCCACGCCTTGAGGTTCGTGCCCTCGCGGAACCCGCCGAAGCCCCGGTACGCGCGGAGGTACGTCTCCTGGACGAGGTCTTCGGCGTCGGCGGGATTGCGGGTCATGCGCAGCGCGGCCGAGTACAGGGCCGACATGTACGGCATCGCGAGCTCGGCGAACTCCGCCTGGTCGGCCATGCGGCCAGGGTACCGCCGGGCGTCAAATCGACCCGGAGCGGCCCGTCGGCTAGCTCGGCGTCACCTTCAAGATGGCGCCGCTCCCGCCGCCGAGTCCGTGAGACGTACTGGTTGCCGTCGGGCCCCGGACCGCGCTGACGCAGTCGGTCGCCGCTGCGAGCACCGGCGTCGCAAGGACACATCGCGTTGCCGTCGAGGAACATCACGCGTCTTGGCGTCCTTCAGGATCGCGACCGCAGCGCCCCGTCCCGATGTCCGGTCGCGCGCCCGGGGAGGACCGAACCCTCCCCGGGCTGCGCCGGTCGCCGCCTACCGGAGACCGAGCTTGCGCGAGCACTCCGGCCACGCGCCCCAGCCCTGTCGGGCGCGGACGCGTTCGGCCACGATGATCTGCTGCTCCCGCGACGCGAGATCGGCGCGAGGCGCGAACGCGCCGCCGCCGAACCCTTCCCACGTCGCCGGCAGGAACTGAAGCCCTCCGAAAAATCCATTGCCGGTGTTGATCGCCCAGTTCCCGCTGCTCTCGCACTGCGCGAGTCGGTCCCACACGCCGGGCCCGAAACGGGCGTACCGGCAGCCGCCGACCACCGACGAGCACCGCCGCGGCCGCGCCGCGCCGGACCCAGGACTTGATCTGCATGACGCTCTCCCTCTTCGTGGGCTCGCGAAGAGCCCTCCGTCGGGGAAGGCGACGCGCTCGAGCGCGAAAGACGCCGGCCACAGGCCGGCGGGGAAGTCACACGGAGACTAGGCGTCGTCCCCGGGTCAGGAAAGGTCTTCGGCGTGATTTGCCGAGGGTCCTTGGAGCCGGGAAGGGGACTCGAACCCCTGGCCTGCTCATTACGAGTGACGCCGCCCCGGAACGCTGTGCTCAGGCGCTACAACCGCTGCGGTGTGGGGGGTGGGGGGGACTTGAAACCGGCCGGAGGGTTATCTACTGCTCGCGGCACACGGTTTCGGACTTCGCGACTCTTGCGGACCAGCCGGTGGCCAGCATGCTCGACTCGGCTGTGCCCGGGCGATTCACGCTCGCGTTACCGTGACCATCTCGTGCCAATCACACCGGTTCGCTCGATGGTGGGTGCAGACCGTTCGCAGGGACGTAAATGCACGTTTCCGGCAGCATTAGCGATCCCCGACGTCCGAGCACACGTCAGTTGTGTCACAGAGTGTCACCGGCTTATGGCTACCGGGATGAATCAAGGCGTGCAGTGATCTCCTCTCGAGCACAGTGATTCGCGCGGGGCACTGCGTATCGTCAGGCAGATCCAGTACGCTGTGCGTACAGGCAGACTCCGCGGGAGGGCCGCCCTCGCGTGGAGGTGCCCAACGCTTACGCTCGAGGATGGCCCACGAGGCCGTACACTCCCACAAGGCTTTCGACACCGGCCGGCAGCTCCTCCACTTTGTGGAGGTCACCCTGTGTCTTCCGGCTGCTCCTACGCGCGACTGCGTGCGCAGCTCGCCGCCCATCTCCTTCTTCACGCCGGTGTTGACGCTCGCGAGCACACCGCTCACGCGCGTCGCGTTTCTCAAGAGAGGTTTCGACGGCAAGTCGATCCTCAACAACGTGCTCTCGGCGGCCGAGCGTGATCGGCGCGCTCAGAACCCGTTCCTCGGCGTGTCTCCTACATGGCTCAAGCTCGCTCTGCGCAGCGCGTGAGCGAGGGCGACTTCGAACGACAAAGAGTCGCCCTATCCGGGTCTGAAGCCGGAGGGCGTCGAAGCGGGCCTCGCGCCCGTCGAAATGTATCCGTCGACTTGGGACTCCTCGGACAGAGCTTACTAGCACGCTTGACGTGGCGCTCGTCGGCGCGCGCTTGTACGTTGGCCCGTGTCTCCAGAGTCCATTTGCCTGTGAATTACGACTCGTGTTCTTGCGGCGATGCCGAGTGCCCAAGTGCTCGGGTAAGCATCCGCTCACTCGGCACGGTCTGCGGGACGCAACCAGCAGACGCAGAGCACATCCGCACAGTGGTTCACCAAGCATCCGAATGCCTGACGTCGGCCGGGCCTTCGGACTGTGCACTCCTGACGGCTTTGACGTGATCGATGTCGAATTCATCCGAGAGCTGGCGCGAAATCTACCGCCCAGCACGGCGAGATCGAAACGCTGACGAGCGCCACTGGTAAGGTCGAGCATCGAACCTCGGCAGGCGTCGGGGCTCAAGTCCACGGCTGGGAAGCTCGCCTCCTGGTGTGGACAGCACGTGGAGGGGTTGGCGGTATATGTAGTGTCTCCCCCGTCCCGTCACGCCGAAGGGAACCGTGTAATGGGTGGCGTAACCCCCGCGCGCCCCGCCTGCTCCGGCTCCGGACTGGTATCTCACGACGACGCTGCAGCCGGGGACGCACAGGGATGCCTCCGAGCTACTCCGGACTCCTGCGGGCTGTTGGATCGGGGCGCGCCGTCCTCGATGGGGAATGCGACGTGATGCGTACGGCGCATGAGGGCATCCGCAATGACACCCTCTTTGCGTGCTCGTGCCGCCTCTGGGAAGCGGTTAACGGCGGCCATCTCGACAGCGACGGTGCTTTCGAGGCAATCTCCTGCACCGACGTGCTCGCACGCGGGGGCCTCGGTCCATGCCGAGATCCTGCGCACCTGGCGCTCAGCCGAGAAGAAGGTTCTGCGGCACCACGCGCGCCCCACCAACCATGGCAAACTAGCCCACTGTCGCACAAAGCGGAGCCTCCAGGTAATCTCCACTGCGCCGTCCACACTGGGGCAGATCCCCGAAGAGTGGGAGGACCCCGAGCCGTTCACTGACGCCGCCGCGCCCGTATTGCCCCTCGGAGGTGCTCCCCGACCGGTGCGGTGCGAATCGCAGCAGCGCTCGCCGAGGAGACGCAGACCCCTCCTCGACCTCCCGGCGATAATGCTCCTCGCTCGCCGGAACTGCTGCGGTGATTCAAAAGAAGGCAAAGGTCGTCGACCCATGGACTCAGCCACTCAATCTCTTCACCGCGGTCGTGTCGCCGCCGGGGGAACTGCAAGAGTGCGGTCTTTGGCCAGGTGACTGCACCGATCGTAGGATCTCAGAGGAACTGATGGCGGAACAGAGCCCGCGACCGAGCGATTACGGTTCAGGAAGGTCGAGCGCGACATCGCCCAGGCCAACGCAAAGACTGCGAAGGCGCAGGCGAGCAAAGAGGACACCGAGGAAGCACGCCGTTCGGCTGAGCAGGCACTCGGGGAGCTCGAGCGCACCGAGGTCCCGGTCGAGCCTGCGCTTGGTTGTCAGCGACGTGATGCCCGAACGGCTCGCGGGCTACCTCGCTCAACACCAGGGTGCGCTTGGCCGTCGTGCTCCACGACTGAGGGCGGGATCTTTGGGATTCTCGCCGGCGCTACTCGGGCGGCATCAACTTCGACGTGTTCCTGAAGGCCTGGGACGGCGGCCGCCTCACCCACGACCGGGTTTGAGCGGGTAGAACCCTCAGTCGTTGTCCATCGAAGCCTGCCCTCACGGTTGCGCTCGCCTTCCAACTCGATGTGCTCAAGTCCATCGGGCAAGAACCAGTCGTTTCGCGGGTCGCGGGCTCGTTGGCCGGGTTCTTATTCATCGTGCCCGATACCAAGATGGGCACTCTCACGATCTTCCCGGACCCTGTGCCGCCCGACGTCGCGAAACGCTTTGGGGCAGAACTCGTCGGTCTCGAGGAGGTTCCGAGCGGCGGGTTCATCACGTTGGCTGATGACGCTCGCCAGCTGTTCCAGCAGTACCTCGCGAGGCTGGAGCCACGCCTCGGGCCCTTCGGTGACCTCGGCGGGATCGGCGACTGGAGCGGAAAGCTGGCGGGCACCCTTCTGCGGATCGTGGGCATTGTCCACGTCGCTCAGCTCCGGGCCGGGGCGTTCGGAACGCCAATCCCTGCCGATACCCTCGCAACGGTCTTTCGGCTCAGCGATTTCTTCATCGCCCACTTCCTTTGCGCCGCTGATGCGCATCTCGATACCGACGACGAGGAAAACCTTGCAGAAAAGGCGATGGCCTGGCATCGACCGAACCGGCAAGGCGGACGTGGCGCTGCGAGATCTATACTCGCGCCCTGCACGAAGCCAAGGACGATCTGACGAAGGCGCTGGAGGTGCTCGTCGAACGCAACCTCGTTCGGGTCGAACAGCGCTCAGCTGCTGCGGGCCGGCGGTGGACGCCCCTCGGAAATCGTCGTCGTCAACCCACGCTGGTTCGCTCGGGAAAGTTGACGCTACTTCTAGACCCCCTCCAGGCGCTTAGGTTGTGTCCCAACTGTCACACGCGTGAAGGCTCGAGATCGGGTACACGCTCGAGAGCTGAACGTTGTGCCAGTTGTGACAATTGGGTACGGGGACGCTTGGGTACACGCCAAAACGGCCGCCCCGGATGTTGAGCCACTACGAGGAGGTGGCGAAGGTGATCTCCGAGGTGGGCAGAGCACAGCACTACTCCAAGGTGTCACTCGCGGGCAGCAATCTGTGCGTTCTGATTTGACCGAGATGAACGCTTCAGAGGTAGAGGCCCGACGTTCTCGCACCTTGCGCCACTGGTTGATCTGACACTCGGGATTCGCTTTGCGTGGATCATCGACCACCGTTGCTGCCCCGGACGAGGTTCGTGCGGGGGAGTGTGTCCGAGGGCTTCTATGCCGGCTCCTGCAATCTGCTGCTTTCCGTTGCCAGGATGATCCCGATCGGCTGTCTGCGGCGGTTCGATACCTGAGGCGGGTCGGGACTTCGTTGTCCGAATAGTGTCGAATCCATCTACCCTTATCTGACAATTTCGCTCAACGAACTCCCGGAAGTCCCGCGGGACTTTGTCCCCCACCGCATCGGGACTGATGTCTAGGGACTCTGACTATCAGGTAAGGCCAGAGTGGTGGTCCATTCCGCGCCCAAGACCCACAAGGCTCCCCACCCACCGCAGGTGGAGTGGGGGAAGGCCCAGGAAGGACGCAGGTCGCTGGCTCCCTGGAGTTGCGGATCTAAGCAAGCAAGGAAGGCGGCCTTATTCGTGCATCGCTTAGTGGCAAGCCAGCGGAAGACAAAGATGCGCTGGGAGTAGCCAGCGGACTCGAACGCTGCCGACGCTGTTCAAGGTGCACAAGCCGCGATGGCGTTCTGCCATTCCAGAAGGCGTCGTCCCAGCACTCGGGATAATTGGCGGGCGTAAGGGCACTCCGCCGTGCCCCTTCGAACCGCCTGGCCAAGCGCTGCCGTCGGGGCATCGTCGCTGTGCGCGCATAAGAAGGAGGTGCGAATGCATCTTCCGGGCGCTCGCTAAGGCAACACAGCAGGAAGCTCGCCCGATCCGCAGTCCAGGGCATGATTCAGCTTCCTCCAACTACCGAAGATACAAATTGACGGCGCGAGGTAGCGTCCGCGCTGTGGCGGAGAACGAGCAACCGCTGATTGTCGATCTCGAGCACCGCGAGTGCTGCCGAGGTGGACGAGGTACGCGAGGCCGTACCGTCGAGCGGTTTGACCGCCGAGATCCGCAACGACTGGCAGAAGAACCCGAAGACACGGCGGGGGGCGTGTGTGAGTCCTGGGCTACCAGCGCGAATGCGGCCCCTACTGCTCTAATTTTTCGACCCCCCGGCCTAACACCTGAGCGCTGTGCGCGTCAATCCGGAACGTGTGTACGCCTTTCCCTTCAACGCTCGTGTGTAACCGGAACACACTTTCCCACGCTTACAGTATCCTAATCGCTACCGGCTACGGTGCTCGGCCGTGGCACCGTGGAATGATTTAGTTCTCGCGCAACTCAACACCGTTGACCCGGCCCGCATTTTAAAGTCCGTTGCTCTGCCAACTGAGCTATCGGCCCCTTAGCCGATCGTGTGGTCGCTCGAGCCCGTCTGGCAGGGCTGCAACCGACGGTGCGCATCGTGGGCACGCTCGTCGGCCAGGGACGCCGCGTACCGCTGCAGCATATCACGGCTGCGCCACCCAGCGAGGCGCATGAGGTCCCCCTCGTTACCGCCTGATGCTAACCAACTTGTGGGCGAATGTGTGGCGAAGCTGGTGGGGATGAGGTGCTCAAGCCCGGCTTCGCGAGCGTGCCGCCGTACGACCTGCGTAATCCCCGAAGCTGTCATCCTGCTCTTTTTCCTCCGAGCCAGAGTTCAGGTCGGTTCACGTCTCGGTGCCGGCGATGCTCGCGCAGGTATCGGTCGACGGCCTGCAGCCGTCTTCACACCGAAAGGACAAACGTCGACCCGCTCGCCCTTGCCGAGCACGAACACGTTCTGGTCGCGCAAGTCGATGTCATCGACACCGAGTCCTACAAGCTCGGCGAGAGCGCATGCCGGTATCCAAGAACAACAACAGGATCGCTCGATCCCGGTGGTCATCGAACGTACGGCCACGAGTCGTGTCGAGGAGGCGGCACAGTTCGCCGTCAGTGAGCACTGGAACAGGTGCCTCGGGCACACCGCGGTGGTCGGCATGTTGCGCATCGGCGATTCGACCATTTCGCCTTCCTCGATGAGCCACCGGAACAACTGTTGGAGAGCCCGATAGCGAGTCGTGGCCGCGCTGCGCGCTCGTCCGCTCGGCAACGTCGACGAGGTAGGCCTCCACGTGCTCATGCCGCATGGCACCGACGCTCGGTCGGCATGCCGTGGCGAACGAGATGATCGAGGAGCTGATCAGCAGCCTGGAGGTAGTTACGGCTCGTCGCGGGCGGCGGCGGCTCGCCCCGAGACTCAGCTCCCAGGAAGGCATCAGAACACGCAGGTCATCCGGAGCTTCGACGAGGGCCTTCTGACTAGGCATTTCACCGCTTCCCTTCGTTATCGCCTCTTCGAGTTACCCGCTCTGTCGCTGAGCGACCAAGGGACGCGCTAGCAACATTGGCGTTTGACCAGTTCAACGCCTATTGGAGCCGGGAAGGGGACTCGAACCCCTGGCCTGCTCATTACGAGTGAGCTGCTCTGCCAGCTGAGCTATCCCGGCGCGGCTCGGCAGTGTACGGCGGGGTGGAAATCCCCGGAACGGCCCGGGTAGCCTCATCGCCGCAAATCGGACAAACGGCGCGGGGTCCTGCCGCGCCCGCCGGCGAGAAGGGGAACCGTGACTCGACGCGCAGCGACGCCAGCAACGCCGTCGACGGCAGTCGCGAGTGCCGTCGCGGCCGGAGCCGTGACCGCTGTGCTCGGCACCATCGGCGCCCTCGGGGGTATGGCCGCCGCGTCAGACCAGCCCCACCGGCCGCACGCGCTCCCCGCGCGCCTGTCGCGATCGAGCCCTCTCTCGTGGCGGCCAGCGCAGCGGTGCAGGCGCGGGCCCAACTGCGGTACTCGGTCGCGGTCCTCGAGCAACGCCGCCGCGCCAGCAGGCGGTTCGGAACAGGTATCCCGCGATTCGATCTGGGACCGGATCGCCGCCTGTGAGACGCAAGGCAATTGGTCGATGCGGGGACCGTCGTTCTCGGGGGGCGTCGGCTTCGCGAACAGCACATGGTCGAGCTTCGGCGGCACCGAGTTCGCCGCCAACGCCGGCGACGCGACACGTGAGCAGCAGATCGTCGTGGCCGAGCGCGTGCCGCGCCCGAGTGGGGATGGGCGCGTGGGGGTGCGCCAAGCGGCTCGGCCTCAGCTAGCTCTTCGCCGCCGGCAGCTTCATCAACAGGCGCTCGAGGAGGAGCGTCTCGTTCGGGTTGAACTCGAACGCGTCGCGCGCTTCTCGGCACGCGTCGATGGCCTCCATGCACGCTCGCGGCGTGAGCTCGAGCACGGGCTGATCCGTATTCAGGCGCGGCGCGTCCTTGCCGGCGAGCAGCGTCGCGGTAGACGGACTCGAGCGCGGTGATGCCCTCGAGCAGGAGGTCGGTCCGGGCGCGCCGGTGCTGGCGCTTGTGACGCTCGGCCTGCCGCTTGAGCAGGGCAGTCCGCGACCGCTCGGGATACCCGGCGCGCTCGAGCTCGGCGCTCAGCTCGTCGACCTCGACCGCGTGCTGCCCGTCGAGGCTGGCCACGGCGACCTGCAGCGCCTCGGTCACCTGGTCGACGCCTCGCATCGCCGACCCGCCGGTCCCGTCGAGCTGCGCGGCAACGGTCACGAACGCGCGTCGCACGTCGCCGAGGACGCCGAGCATGGCCCGACCGCGGTCGAGCCGGCCGCCGGCCAGCCGGGCCGCGAGCTCGGCCGAGTCGGGATCGGCGCGCTCGTGGACGAGCGCGTCGCGCAGCGCCGCCTCGGGGAGCGGCGCAAGGTCGATGCGCTGGCACCGCGAGCGCACGGTCTCGAGCAGCTCGTCGGGCGACGAGGTGACGAGCATGATCGTGCTGCGAGCCGGGGGCTCTTCGATGGTCTTGAGGAGCTTGTTGGACGCCTGCTCGTTGAGCCGGTCGGCTTCGAACACGGCGACGACCTTGTGCTCGGCCTCGATCGGGGCCCGGTGCGCCTCACGGATGACGGCCTCGGCCTGGGCGACCAGGATCTGGTTGCCCTCGGGCTCGAACTCGACCACGTCGGGATGCATGCCGCGCAGCACGAGGTCCTGCACGCGCTGGTCGTGGTCGGGTGCGACGACCTCGGCCGCGAAGCAGCGGGCGGCGTCCTCCAGCCCCGAACCCTCGCGGCCCCACCAGGAGATAGGCGTGCACGGGACGTTCGGCGGCGCGCTGGAGCAGCCCGACGGCGCGCTCCTGACCGACGACCCGATCCCACATGGTCGTCAATCTACGGCTCGGCTCCAGCCGTGCCCTCGTAGTGCCGATACACCGATGGTCAGAGCGGGGTCACACGAGGCAGGGAGGGCGGCGTTTGCCGCCTCGAGAGAAGGAATCGAGAGCATTCCGGGACATCCCGGGACTGGCTCCGATGCTGGCGTCGACGCTTCTCGCCCGGACCGGGGCGACGATGGCCGGCCTCAGCAACGCTCGGTGGCGCCGGCGTGCTGCTGATGTTCGGCATCGGCGCCGGTCTCTCTCGATCCTTCGCCGGGATGCCGACGCGCCTCCGGACGCGGTCTCGGATGTGGCGAACGGCGCGACGAGCCCGATGCCGGCGGCGGTAAGGACGCCGGGACGCTAGACCTCGAGCCGCGCTTCGCACGAGCTCCCAGACCTGCGCGGCGACGATCTGCTGCGTCGGCGCTGCCGTCGAGCACGACCCAGCCCCGATCCGCGCCCAGCGTCCGGTACGCGTCGCGAACCGCGGCATGGAACTCGGCGCCGGCCCGCTCGAGCCGGTCCCCGGCGTCCGGCGCGGCGTGACGTCGCAACCGCCTCGTCGACGTCGAGCACCACGACGAGGTCGGGCTCCAGGCCGCCGGTCGCCCAGCGATTCAGCTTCTCCACCTTCTCGACGCCGAGGCCGCGCCCGACTCCCTGGTACGCGAGCGAGGACGGGACGTACCGGTCGCTCACGACGTCGGCCCCGCGCGCCGAGCGCGGGGCGGATGACATCGGCGACCTCCTGCGCCCGGTCGGCGGCGAGGAGCAGCGCCTCGGTCGTCGGGTCGATGGGCCCGTCGCCGTCCAGCAGGAGCGCGCGGATGGCCGCGCCGGTCTGCGTCGCGCCGGGCTCGAACGTCTCGACCACGTCACGATCTCGGGAGCGCAACCGGTCGGCGAGCAGCCGAGCCTGGGTGCTCTTGCCGCTGGCGTCGCCTCCCTCGAGGACGATGAACACTCCCATCTACGCCCCCGGCTCGGGCGCGACGCCCGAGGCGACGCTCCCGCGTTCGCGCTTCCGCGCGTGCGCTGTACTGCGCGCCATGACACGAAGCCGGCGAAGAAGGCGATGAGCCCGCCACCCCACAACGCGATCCGGACCCCGGGAAGCGCGTACGTCGCCCCGCCGATCTCGATGGCTTGGTCGGTGAAGAGCGCACTGGACACCGCGTCCCACATGTCCGCCCACAACGGCGAGATCGTCAGCGAGATCAGCAGGCACAACCGGATCACCGTGTAGAGCGCGGCGAACGTGCGGCCGCGCAGCTCGTCGCGGACGTGCTCCTGGAGCACCGTGAAGCCGGTCACGTACGAGGTCCCGGCGCAGGCGCCGACGACGGCCGTCAGCAGCACGGCCAACGAAGTGCTCGATGTTGCCGCCGTCGCGATCAGGGCGACGCCTGTGGCCATGACCGCGAACTGGAACACCGTCTCGCGCGACAACCGTCGTTGCACGGCAAGCAGTGAGACGACGCCGATAGCCGCGCCGAATCCGAGCGCGGTCATCAGCAAGCCGAACGCCGCGCTCCCGCCTCCCAACACCTGATCGGCGAAGACGGGCCCAAGTGGGATCATCGCGCCACCTCCGATGATCCCGACGCCGATGCCGATGATCACAGCGCGGACGAGGCGGTCGTGACGGATGAAGGCAATTCCCTCGGAGATGTCGCGGAGGGTCACGGTCCAGTCGACCCGCTCGCCCTGCCGGCGAGTCGTCCGCGGGATCGGCAGCCGGAAGATGATCAACGCCGACACGAGGAACGTCAGCCCGTCGACCCAGAGCGCGAGGAACTCCCGATCGACGTTCAGGGAGGCGAATGCGCTGAAGCCGCTGAGCCACACCGCGGCGTACGAGAGCAGTGCGAACGCGAGTGACGCCACCGGAAACGTCCCGAACGCGGCGAAGAGACCGAGCGAGTTCGCCGACGTGAGCTGCTTCGTGTCGACAAGGTTGGGAATCGACGCGTCCTTCGCCGGACCCCACAACAACGAGAGGATCTCGAGCAAGAACGACACGATGACGAGCCCCATCAGGCTGTCGACGAACGGGAGCACGGCGAGGAGCCCGGCTCGGCCGAAGTCGCACACGACCATGACGCGCCGGCGGTCGAAGCGGTCGACGATGACACCGCCGACCGTTGCGAGGAAGAAGCCGGGCACGACCCGGGCGACCATCACGAGGCTGACGGCGGCTCCCGACCCGCCGGACACTCGGGCCGCGATGGCGAGGATCGCGATGATCCCGATCCAGTCGCCCAGGCTGGAGACCACCTGGGCGATCCACAACTTGAAGAACGAGCGGGTGCCGAAGACGCGCCAGAAGGCCGGCGGCAGGCCGGTCTCCTCGGGTGAGGCGGGGATGAACGGTGCCGGCTTCTCCGCCATCGCGAGGGTCAGGTTATGTGGAGCGCCGCCGACCCCGACAGCCGCGCGATTACGCCCGCTCAGGTGCGACGGGCGCGTCCTTGCGGCCGTTTCCGTCGTCGGGCGCGACGGCGGGGGCCTCCATCGAGGCGACGACCTCGGCCGCGGTGGCGGGCGGCTTCTTGGCCCGCTTCCCGTCGCGGCCGCGCTTCGGCGCGCCTTCTTCTTGGTGCCGGCCGCCTTCTTCTTGGTCCCGGTGGCCTTCTTCTTGGTCCCGGTCGACTTCTTCTTCGTCGTCTTCCGAGCCCGCTTGGCGGGGCCGCGGGACTCCCGCTCGCGCAGCAGCTCGACGGCCTCTTCGAGGTTCACGGACTTCGGGTCGGTGCCGCGCGGGATCGTCGCGTTCAGCGACCCGTCGGTCACGTAGGGCCCGTACCGGCCGTCGAGCACGCGCACGGGAGCTCCGGTGTCGGGATGCTCGCCCAGCTCGGCGATGGGCGGCTTGGTCCGCCGGCGGTGCTGCTTGGGCTGGGCGAACAGGGCCTCGGCCCGCTCGACTGTGACCGTGAAGATCTCGTCCTCGGTCTCGAGGCTGCGGCTCTCCTTGCCCTTCTTCAGGTAGGGGCCGTAACGACCGTTGTGGGCGGTGATCTTGTGGCCCTCGGCGTCGGCGCCCACCTCCCGCGGCAGGCGCAGCAGCTTGAGCGCGTCCTCGAACGTGATCGTGTCGAGGCTCATGGACGACAGCAGCGACGCGGTCTTCGGCTTCTCCTCGCCGTCGACGAGCTCGCCCAGCTGCACGTACGGCCCGTAGCGACCGTCGCGGGCGATCACCTCGAGCCCCGTCTCCGGGTCCGAGCCGAGCACCTGCGGGCCCTCGGCGGCGCGGGCGAGCAGCTCGACGGCGAGGTCGACGGTGAGCTCGTCGGGCGGGATGTCGTCGGCGAGCGACGCGCGCTCGTCGTCGCGTTCGAGGTACGGGCCGAACTTGCCCGACCCGCACGTTGATCGTCCGGCCCTCGTCGTCCTTCCCGATCTCGACCGTGTTGACCTCGCGCGGGTCGATCTCGGCGAGGTGCTCCTCGCCGACGAGATCCTTGAGCCCGCGCTGGCCGTTCCCGAAGTAGAAGTCGTGCAGCCAGTTCTCGGAGTCGCCTTCGCCGTTGGCGATGAGGTCGAGCGCCTCTTCCATCGTGGCGGTGAAGTCGTAGTCGACGAGATGCGGGAAGTACCGCTCCATGAGCTGGAGCTTGGCGAACGCCGTCCATGACGGCACCGAGCGCGCTGCCCTTCTTCCAGACGTAGCCGCGTTCGTGCGTGATCGTCTGAATGACCGACGCGTACGTCGAGGGACGGCCGATGCCGCGCTCCTCGAGCTCTTTCACGAGACTCGCCTCGGTGTACCGCGCGGGAGGCTGAGTGTTGTGACCGGCGGCGGCGAGCGTGTCGCAACTGACCGCGTCGCCCTCGGCGAGGGGCGGCATCGGCGATTCCGCTTCCTCGCGCTCGGCCGCGGGATCGTCCGCGCCCTCGACGTACGCCGCGCCGGAACCCGAGGAACTCGTACGTCTTGCCCGACGCGGCGAACACCGCGTGCCTCGCCCGCGGTGGACGTCGCCGACAAGCGAATCGGACACGCGCCGGGCACGCGCGTCTGTCATCTGGGATGCGAGCGTGCGCATCCACACCAGTTGATAGAGACGACGTTCGTCCGCGCCGAGCTCGCCGTGCACCTCGTCGGGACTGCGCATGTGCTCGCCGGCGGGGCGGATCGCCTCGTGCGCCTCCTGCGCGTTCTTCACCTTGCCCTGGTACGTCCGTGGGGCGTCGGGCAGGTACGCGTCGCCGTACAGGTTGCGGATCTGCTCGCGCGCACCGTTGATCGCCTGGTCGGACAGGTTCGTCGAGTCGGTGCGGACGTACGTGACGTACCCGCGCTCGTACAGGCCCTGGGCGACGCGCATGGTGCGCCCGGCCGAGAAGCGCAGCTTCCGGCCGGCTTCTTGCTGCAGCGTCGAGGTCGTGAACGGCGCCTTCGGTCGCTCGGTGAACGCCTTCGACTCGACCGAGGCCACCCGGTACTGCACGTCGCGCAGTCGCTCGACGAGCGCCTCGGCCTCGGCCTGCTGCAGGTGGACGACCGGATCGCCCCCGCGGGCGTCGGCGGCGACCTGCCCGGTGGCGGGGTCGAAGTCGCGGCCGCTGGCCACCTTGCTCCCGTCGAGCTCGACGAGCGTGGCCGGGAAGCCGTCGCGACCACCCTTGTCGGCTCCGCCGACCGCAGGCTGGAAGGTGCCCTCGAGGTCCCAGTACTCGGCGGCCCGGAAGGCCATGCGGGCGCGCTCGCGCTCGACGACCAGGCGCGTGGCGACGCTCTGGACCCGGCCCGCCGACAGCCGGGGCATCATCTTCTTCCAGAGGACCGGCGACATCTCGTAGCCGACGAGGCGGTCGAGCACCCGGCGGCCCTCCTGCGCCTCGACCAGCTTCATGTCGAGCTCGCGCCAGTTCTGGATCGCCTCCTCGATGGCCGTCCGCGTGATCTCGTGGAAGACCATGCGCCGCACCGGCACGTCGGGCCCGAGCACCTCGAGGACGTGCCACGAGATCGCCTCGCCCTCGCGGTCCTCGTCGGTGGCGAGATAGAGCTCGCTGGCGCCCTTGAGCGCGTCCTTGAGCTCCTTGACGACGTCCTTCTTCTTCTTGGGGATGACGTAGATCGGTTGGAAGTGGTTCTCGACGTCGATCCCCAGGCGGCCGGCGTCCGTGCCCTTGTACTTCTTCGGGACTTCACTCGCGTTGCTCGGCAGGTCGCGGATGTGCCCGACGCTCGACTCCACCACGTAGTCCGCGCCGAGGTAGCCCGCGATGGTGCGGGCCTTCGCCGGAGACTCGACGATCACGAGCGGTTTGGACTTGGGCACGTGCGAAATCCTCGTGTGAATGGGTACGAGCGGGCCAACCGGGGGAAGTCGGCGTCACCGTGGTGCCACGAACCGGGGTGCCCGTGTCAAACATTCCCTGCGGTGAACGCCCCGCATCCTGCTCCCGGTGGGTCTTGTCTATCGTGTCAACCCATGCACTTGGCGGCACTGAGCCTGAACCCCAGAGACATCCTGGACTCGTTCGGCCCGTGGGCGACGGTCGGGCTCATTCTCATCATCTTTGCCGAGACCGGGCTTGCTCATCGGGTTCTTCCTCCCGGGTGACTCGCTGCTGTTCACCGGCGGCATCCTGGCGTCGCAGGGCAACCTCAACATCGCGGTGATCGCGATCGGCTGCTTCCTCGCCGCGGTCATCGGTGACCAGGTCGGGTACACGATCGGTCACCGAGCGGGACCGCCACTCTTCCGTCGCCCCGACTCGCGGATCTTCAAGCAGAGGTACGTCGATCGCACCAAGGAGTTCTTCGACAAACACGGGCCGAAGACCATTCTTCTCGCGCGGTTCGTGCCGGTCGTGCGCACGTTCGCGCCGGTGCTCGCGGGCGTGGGCGAGATGGACCGCCGCACGTTCACGACCTACAACGTCGTCGGCGGGTTCGTCTGGGCCGTCGGCGTGACGATGGCTGGGCTACCTCCTCGGCTCGGCCGATCGGCAGCGACATCGACAAGTACCTCCTGCCGATCATCGCCGTCATCATCGTGCTCTCGATCCTTCCTCGCCTGATCGAGATGCGGCGGGAGCGCCGCCGCGCCCGCGCTGCTCGGCGGTGTCCGCCGCCGACGCCGAAGCCGAGGCCGCCGAGCTCCGCGAGGACCGTCACCGAGTGACTAGACCCGAGGGCCGAGCCCCTTCGGCCGGCTCGAAGCGGTAGCCCATCCCGGGCTCGGTGATGAAGTAGCGGGGGTGGGCGGGCTCGGGCTCGAGCTTGCGCCGCACCTGGGCCATGAACACCCGCAGGTAGTTCGTCTCGTCGTGGTACTGGGGCCCCCACACCTCCTGGAGCAGCTGGCGCTGGGCGACGAGGCGGCCGCGGTTGCGGACGAGCACCTCGACGAGGTGCCACTCGGTCGGCGTGAGGCGCACCTCGTCGCCGTCGCGCCGCACCTTCTTCGCCGCGAGGTCGATCGTGAAGTCGGCGGTCTCGACCATCGCCTCCTCCTCGGCCGGCGCGGTCCGGCGCAGCGCGGCGCGCAGCCGGGCGAGGAGCTCGTCCATCCCGAACGGCTTCGTGACGTAGTCGTCGGCGCCGGCGTCGAGCGCGGCGACCTTGTCGCCCTCGGCGTCGCGCACCGACAGCACGACGATCGGGACCTGGCGTCCACCCCCGCAGGCCCTTGATCACCTCGACGCCGTCGATCCCCGGCAAGCCCGAGGTCGAGCACGACGACGTCCGGGTGCTGCGCGCGCCGCGAGCTCGAGCGCGCGCTCGCCGTCTCGGCGCGAGGTCGACGTCGTAGCCGCGGGCGCGCAGGTTGATGCCCGAGCGCGCGCCGGATCTGCGGCTCGTCGTCGACGACGAGCACGCGGCTCATGTCGAGGCTTCGAGAGCTCGACGACCACCGTGAGCCCGCCGCCCGGGCGTGTCCTCGACCGTGATCTCACCGCCCATGGCGTCGACGAACCCGCGCGCGACCGCGAGCCCGAGTCCCGACGCCGCTGTCGTTCGACTGGTCGCCGAGCCGCTGGAACGGCTGGAACACTCGGTCGCGTTGATCGGGTGGAATGCCCGGGCCGCGGTCGACGACCCGAAGGTCGACTCGCTCGCCGACGCCGCACGCATCGACCCGCACCGGGTGCTCGGGCGGGGACCACGTGACCGCGTTGTCGACGATGTTCGCGACGGCGCGCTCGAGGAGCGCGGCGTCGGCGTGGACACGCGGTAGCGACTCGTCGACGCTGCACGTCCACGTCGTGTCGCGCGCTCGCCGAGGCCCTTGATCGCGGCCGGCACGACCTCCTCGAGGCCGACGTCGCGCATGACGAGCTCGAGCGCCCCGCTCTGGAGCCGGCTCATGTCGAGCAGGTTGCCGACCAGCGTGTTGAGCCGGTCGGCCTCCTCGTCGATCGTCGCGAGGAGCTCATGCGTCGCCTCGGGCGTCCAGTCGACGTCCTGCTGCAGCAGGCTGGTGGCCGCGGCCTTGATCGACGACAGCGGCGTCCGCAGATCGTGCGACACCGCGGCGAGGAGCGCGGCCCGCAGGTTGTTCGCCTCCGCCAGCCCCGCTGCCACCGCCGCTTCCGCGCGCAGCTGACGGCGCTCGAGCGGCGAGCGCCAGCTGCCCGGTGAACGCCTGCAGGAGCGCGAGGTCCTCGGCCGCCAGGCCCGGCCCGACCACGACCAGCTCCATCTCGGCGTCGATGGGGATGCTGAGGTCGCCCTCGTCGGGGCTCTGCGGAACGGGTGCGCCCGTCGACGTCTCGACGATCCATCCGTCCCCGCTCCGCTGCAGCACGGCGATCGCGCCGAGGCCGAACGCGGTGCGCAGCGTGCTGATGAGGAGCGGGCAGCGGGTCCTCTTCGACCATCAGCTGGCCGCCGAGGCGGGCGAGCGTCTCGGCTTCGGCACGCGGCGCGCGCCGCTTCGGCCGATCGTCGCGCCGCGACGTTGCACGAACGCGCTCACGACCCCGGCGACGAGGAGGAACACGACCAGCGCGATCAGGTCCTCGCCGTCGTGGATCGTGCACTCGTGGATGGGAGGGATGAAGTACCAGTTGGCCAGCACGAATGCCGCCGACGCTGGCGCCCAGCGCCGGCCACATACCTCCGATCGCGGCGATCGCGACCACCGCCAGCAGGTAGAGCAGCAACGCGCCGGGCAGCCCGAGGCTGTCGCGCATGCCGGCCATGACCAGCGTGAGCAACGGCAGCACGACGACGCCCGACCACGGCGCCGGCGACCTGACGCCGGACCGGGAGCGCCCGCCGGCCTCGGGGACGGCTGCAACGGAGCTTCGGCCTCCGGTTCCTCGCTCGAGATCACGTGGACGTCGATCGGGCCGGACGCGCGGATCACCCGGTTGATCACCGATCCCCGCGTGAGCTCGACCCAGCGCGACCGCCGGCTGGCACCGAGGATGAGCTGGGTGGCGTTCTCGGCCCGCGCGAACTCGATCAGAGCCTTGCCGACGTCGTCGCCGACGATCTCGTGGTACGTGCCGCCCAGTTCGGTCAGCAGCGCCCGATGCTCGTCGAGGAGCTGCTTCGGCGGGCCGGCGAGCCCGTCGGTGGAGCGCACGTGCACGCCGAAGAGCTCGCCGTGCGCGCGCATCGCCATCCGCGCCGCGCGCCGGATGAGCGCGTCGCCCGCCGGGCGCGCCTGTGATCGCGACGACGACGCGCTCGCGCGTCTCCCACGGGCCCCGGATCCCGTGCTCGTCCATGTAGTCCTGCAGCGTCTCGTCGACCTTGTCCGCGACCCAGAGCAGGGCCAGCTCCCGGAGCGCGGCGAGGTTGCCGGGGCGGAAGTAGTTGGCGAGCGAGGCGTCGATCCGCTCGGGCGGGTAGATGTTGCCGTGGGCCATGCGGCGGCGAAGCGCCTCCGGGGTCATGTCGACGAGCTCGACCTGCTCGGCGGCGCGGACGATGGCGTCGGGAATGGTCTCGTGCTGCTTGATGCCCGTGATGCGCTCGACGACGTCGTTGACCGACTCGAGGTGCTGCATGTTCAGCGTCGTGACGACGTCGATGCCCGCCTCGAGCAGCTCGTTGACGTCCTGCCAGCGCTTCTCGTTCCGTGAGCCGGGGACGTTCGTGTGCGCGATCTCGTCGACGAGGACGAGCTGCGGCTTGCGGGCGAGGATGGCGTCGACGTCCATCTCCTCGAACTCCTTGCCCCGGTACTCGATCTTCTTCCGGGGCACGACCTCGAGGTCCCGGATCTGCGCCTCGGTATTGGCGCGACCGTGGGTTTCGACGTAGCCGGCGACGACGTCCTTCCCGCGGTGCGTGCCGCGCCAGCCTTCGTTGAGCATGGCGAAGGTCTTGCCGACGCCCGGCGCGGCGCCCAGATATACGCGCATTCTTCCCCGAGCCACCACCCCAGCCTACGACTCGGCTAGTCAGAAGGGTCGAAGCGGTAACCGAGTCCGGCTTCGGTCGCGAGGTAGCGCGGCCGGGACGGGTCGGGCTCGAGCTTCCGTCGGAGCCGGGCGACGTACTCGCGGAGGTTGCCCGTCTCGTCGTGGTACTCGGGACCCCAGACCTCCTGGAGGAGCTGGTGCTGAGAGACGAGCTTGCCGCGGTTGCGTACCAATACCTCGAGCGAGTTGCCACTCGGTGGGCGTCAACCGCATGTCTCGGCCGTTGCGGGTGACGCGCTTGGCGGCGAGGTCGATCGTGAAGTCTCCGCGTCTCGATCGCCGGCTCCTCGTCCGACGGGAGGAAACGCCGGAGCGAAGCCCGGAGCCGCGCGAGGAGCTCGTCCATCCCGAACGGCTTGGTGACGTAGTCGTCGGCGCCGGCGTCCAGCGCGGCGACCTTGTCGGCCTCGGAGTCGCGCACAGACAGGACGATGATCGGGACGCGGCTCCAGCCCCGAATGCCTTCGATCACTTCGATGCCGCCGATGCCGGGGAGGCCGAGATCGACGATCACGACGTCGGGACGGCGGCGGGCCACAAGGTCGAGCGCGTCTTCGCCGGTCTCGGCGAGGTCGACGTCGAACCCGCGGGCCCGGAGGTTGATGCCAACCGTGCGGCGGATCTGAGTTTCGTCGTCGACGACGAGGACACGGGTGGTCATGATCCCTGACCACGTGCCATAGGACGTCCTAGGGGTTCACGATTTCAGCTGGTCGAGCGCGAGATTGAGGTCGAGAACGTTGACGGTCTTCTCGCCGAGGATCCCGAGATCCCGCCCGGAGGTGTGATCGTCGATCAGCGCGCGCACACGCGCCACGGAGAGGTTGCGCTCGGTCGCGACGCGCTTCGCCTGGAGCTGGGCGTTCGCAACCGAGATGTCCGGGTCGAGGCCGGACGCCGACGCGGTCACGGCGTCGACCGGGACCTTCGTGGCGCGCCCGAGCCCGTTCAGCTCCCGGTACGCGAGGGTGCGCTGCGGCACGGTGTTCGTGTCGCAGACGTACGCGCCGTTGCGGGTCTTCTTGTACTTCGTGTCTGCGGTCGGGCTCACGACCGCCTTGCCGTCCTTGTCGTCCGGAACGCAGTACGGATCGTCAGCGCTCGCGAACGGGTTGGTCTTGGACGAGTTCCCCTTGAGATCGACCGTGTTGAAGCCCGGGATGAACCCGACGAGGGCAGGGTTGGAGGGCCCGAGGTTCGAGCCGCTGCTGAGCGTCGGGTCGTACCCGGCGGAGGTACTGGCATCGACGCCGGCAGCCGCGGAGGGCCGCGACTGGAAGTACTTCGGGATCGCGTTGCCCTTCTTGTCGACGAACGCCTGCCCGATCAGGCTCGAGCCGACGTCCTTGCCACCGCGCTGCACGAGGGAGCCGTTGGCCTTGTCCTTCAAGCCCGGGATCTGTGCCACGCCCGTGACGAGCAGCCCGTAGCCGACGCCGAGGAGCAGTGTGAACACGATCATCGACAGGACGGCGGGAACGAATTGGCGTCGCATCTACTTGACTCCTAGCGCCGTGATGAGGATGTCGATGAGCTTGATGCCGATGAAGGGCGCGATCACGCCGCCGGCGCCGTAGATCAGCAGGTTGCGGCGCAGCAGGTGCGACGCGCGACGTCGGAATGAACTTCACGCCCCGCAACGCGAGTGGGATCAGCATCACGATGATGAGCGCGTTGAAGATGACGGCGGACAGGATGGCGGATCGCGGGGTCTGGAGCTGCATGACGTTCAGACGATCGAGGACGCTCAGGCTGGCGAAGCCGGCGAACATCGCCGGGATGATGGCGAAGTACTTGGCGACGTCGTTGGCGATCGAGAACGTCGTCAGCGACCCGCGGGTGATCAGCAGCTGCTTGCCGATCTCGACGATGTCGATGAGCTTCGTCGGGTCCGACTCCAGGTCGACCATGTTCCCGGCTTCCTTGGCCGCCTGGGTGCCGGTGTTCATCGCGACGCGCGACGTCGGCCTGCGCGAGGGCGGGAGCGTCGTTCGTGCCGTCGCCGGTCATCGCGACGAGTCGCCCGCCGCGTTGCTCGCTCTTGATCAGCTCCATCTTGTCTTCGGGCGTCGCTTCGGCGAGGAAGTCGTCGACGCCGGCTTCCTTGGCGATGAAGGCCGCAGTGCGGGGGTTGTCGCCGGTGATCATGACCGTGCGGATGCCCATTCGCCGGAGGTCGGCGAAGCGATCGGCGATGCCCGGCTTGACGATGTCCTTGAGATAGACGACGCCCAGCGCCGCGGAGGGTGGGGGGAACCCTCCGCCGCGCCGGACTCGGCGACCACGAGCGGCGTTCCGCCCTGCGCCGCGATCGAGTCGACCGTGTCGCCGAGTTCGGGTGGGACGGCTCCGCCCTGGTCCTCCACCCAGCGGCGCACGGCGTCGGCCGCGCCCTTGCGCACCGATCGGCCGTCCATGTCGACGCCGCTCATGCGGGTCTGCGCCGTGAACGGAACGAGCTCCGCGCCGATCAGCTCGCGCTCGCGCAGCCCGTAACGCTCCTTCGCGAACACGACGATCGAGCGCCCTTCGGGCGTCTCGTCGGCGAGGCTCGAGAGCTGCGCGGCGTCGGCGAACTCCTGCTCGCTCACGCCGTTGGCGGGGATGAACGCGTCGGCCTCGCGGTTCCCGAACGTGATCGTGCCCGTCTTGTCGAGCAGGAGCGTCGCGCAGTCCCCCGCTGCCTCGACGGCGCGGCCACTCATGGCGAGCACGTTGCGGCGCACGAGCCGATCCATGCCGGCGATACCGATCGCCGACAGCAACGCGCCGATCGTGGTCGGGATGAGACACACGAGCAGCGCCACGAGGATGACGACGGTCTGCTCGGCGTTGGCGAACATCGCGAACGGCTGGAGCGTCACCGTCGCCAGAAGGAAGATGATCGTGAGGCCCGGCCAGGAGGATGTTGAGCGCGATCTCGTTCGGCGTCTTCTTGCGCTCGGACCCCTCGACGAGGGCGATCATCCGGTCGAGGAAGGTCTCCCCGGCACGTGCCGTGATTCGCACGACGATCTCGTCGGACAGGACCCGAGTGCCGCCCGTGACGGCCGAGCGGTCACCGCCCGACTCGCGGATGACGGGCGCCGACTCCCCCGTGATCGCCGACTCGTCGACGCTCGCGATGCCCTCGATCACCTCGCCGTCGCTGGGGATGACCTCCCCCGCGGTCACGACGCACTCGTCACCGACGTCGAGCGCGGTGCTCGGGACCTCGTCGATCGTGCCGTCCGGGCGGCGACGACGCGCGAGTGTCTCGGACCGCGTCTTGCGCAGCGTGTCGGCCTGCGCCTTTCCCCGGCCCTCGGCGACAGCCTCGGCGAAGTTCGCGAACAGCACCGTGAACCACAGGAACAGGGCCACCAGGCCGACGAAGACGTTCTCGTTCGTGGAGGACGAGCCGAAGTCCTTGAAGAACAGGATCGTCGTGAGCACCGAGCCCACGCCGACGACGAACATCACCGGGTTTCGCATCAGCGTCCGCGGGTTGAGCTTGACGAAGCTGTCGCCGATCGCGCGCCGGAGGATCTGGGGTTCCACGAGCTTGGATTCGCGGGCCATTGACTGATGCTCCTCGATCAGATCCCGAGCTGCTCGACGATGGGGCCGAGCGCGAGGACGGGTAGGAAGGTCAGGGCGGCGACGATCAGCACCACGCCGATCACGAGCACGACGAAGAGCGGCGTGTGCGTCGGGAACGTGCCGGCGGATGGCGGGACGCGGCGCTTGCGCACGAGCACGCCGGCGAGCGCAAGGGTCGGGATGATGAGGAAGAACCGGCCCACCAGCATGGCCACGGCGAGCGCGGTGTTCATCCAGGCCGTGTTCGCGGTGATGCCCGCGAACGCCGATCCGTTGTTGTTCCCCGCGGATGTGAACGCGTAGATGAGCTCGGTGAACCCGTGCGACCCCGGGTTCAGGAGCGACACGTCGCTCACGGATCTCACGAACGTCGAGATCGCGATGAAGATCAGCACGATCGCCGGCATCACGAGGATGTAGAGCGCGACGAGCTTCACCTCGGCGGCCTGGATCTTCTTGCCCGAGGTACTCGGGCGTCCGCCCGACCATGAGGCCGGCGATGAACACCGAGAGGATCGCGAGTATCAGCAGGCCGTTGAGGCCGACGCCGACGCCGCCCGGGCTGACCTCCCCGAGCTTCATGTGCACCAGCGGGACCATGCCGCCCGCGGGCGTGTAGCTGTCGTGCATCGAGTTGACCGAGCCGTTGGACGTGCCGGTGGTGGACGCGGCCCACAGTCCGGAGGCAGTCGGGCCGTTCCGGACCTCCTTCCCTTCGGCGTTGCCGCCCGGTGAGCTCGCACTGACCGTCTGCGTGACGCCGACGCCACGTGCGTCGAGCTTCGGGTTGCCGCCGACCTCGAGGAAGATCGTGAGAAGGCTCGCCAGTGAGCCAGATCACGAACATGACCGAGAACACGGCGTAACCCTGCCGCTTGTCCTTGACCATTCGTCCGAACGTGAACGCCAGGGCGAACGGGATGATGAGGATGGCGTAGAGCTCGAGGAAGTCGCTGAACTTGGTGGGGTTCGAGAACGGGTGCGCCGAGTTCACGTTGAAGAAGTCGCCGCCGTTGGTGCCGATCTGCTTGATCGACTCCATGCTGGCGTTGGGGCCGCCGGGGATCTTCTGGGTGGCGCCGGCCACGGTGTGCACCTCGGTGAACCCGTGCGTGTTCTGGATCACGCCGGTGGCCACGAGCACGATCGCGAACACGAACGCGATCGGCACCAGGATGCGGATCGTCGTGCGCACGAGATCGACCCAGAAGTTGCCGATCGTGCGCTGACCGGCGCGCGACAGGCCCCGGATCAGCGCCGCCATCACCGCCATGCCCGCAGCCGCCGACACGAACTGCTGGACGGTGAGCCCCGTCATCTGGGTGAGATGGCTGAGGGTGCTCTCGCCGCGCGTAGCTCTGCCAGTTCGTGTTGGTCACGAAGCTGACCGCGGTGTTCAGCGACAGCGCCGGCGCCGACGTTGGCCATGTCGGTCGGGTTGAACGGCAGGCCGCTCTGGATGCGCTGGATCAGGTACAGCAGCAGGATGCCCGACGACGCTGAACGCGAGCACCGACAGCGTGTAGATGTTCCAGCGCTGCTCGCGCTCGGGATCGATCCGGCAGGCGCGGTAGATGAGCCGCTCGACGGGCCCGAAGACGCGGTCGAGGCGCGACGGCCCACCCTCGTACACGTTGGCCATGTAGCGCCCGAGCAGCGGCGCGGTGACGCCGATGACGACGATGAGGGCGATCAGCTGCGCCCAGCCCGCAGCGGTCATCAGAACCTCTCCGGGAACAGCAGGGCCGCCACGAGGTACAGGCCGAGCAGGATCGCCAGGACGAGGCCGGCGATGTTCTCGCCGCTCACCGGGCTACCCCGACGGGCTCATGTTCTGCGTCGGCCTCGGGTGCCGGCGGAGCGAGCTCTTCCGCGTCGTCCGGTCCGATGATGCTCTCGCAGCCGCGCACGAACGCGACGCACAACGCGAAGAACGCAACGATCAGGAGCAGTACCCACACGTCAGCCATGGTTCTCCTCGAGTTCTGTCATGAGGTCTCTGCGGTTGCGGCGAGCGCGGCGCCCAGTTGATCGGCGAGCGCGGACCGCAAGCGCCCGGTCGTCGGGGTTGATCGAGATTCCTGTCGAGTCAGTCGGGAGTACCAGCACGAAGCGTCCGAGCTCGACGGCCTTGCCCCCACACCGGGAGTTCCACCTCGTTGCGCGGGCCCTCCGGGGTGCCGTTCGCGTGCGCCGGGATCGTCACACTGCCGTGCCCGAGGCGCGGCAGCGCGGTCGTGAAGGGCGGCCGCTCGAAGCGCGGCGCTCGCGACGCCGAGCGCTTCGACGAGCTCCCGCTGCATGATCTGGATGAGCTTCCCGGCTGCTTCGCCGCCCGCCCCGAGCGCCGAGACCCGCCGGACCTGCTCCACCTCGCGCCGGCTCGCCTGCGCCACCTGGCGGCTTCGGCGTGTCCGCACGACGAGCTCGCCGACGGCGAGGCCGACGATCAGCAGCACGATCGTGGTCTCGATGTCGTCGCGGTTGTTGATCGTGAAGGAGTAGTAGGGGCGGGTGAAGAAGAAGTCGAAGCACAGGGCGGAGACGATCGCCGACGCAGCCCCACCCCAGCGACCGCCGAGGATGGCGGCCGCCAAGACGACGAGCACGAGGACGAGCGCCACGTTCGAGGGCCGAATCTGGTCCGGAAGGCGACCGAGATCCCGAGACGGCGACCGGCCCGAGGAGGGCGAGGGCCCACGCCCAGGCCCGCGGTTCGGTGCTCCGGCGATCCGACCCGTCCCGTGCTCCACGACTGACCGGTATATGCCGCCCCGCCGCCTCCGAGAAAAGGGCCCTGACGCAGTCGTTGACGGGACGTCGCGACGCGGAATTGACGGCCTCCGAACGAAGCCGGCCGCGCGCCTCAACAGAGCGCGTCAAGATCTGTGAGCGGACCCGTCAACGGTGTCAACTGCTCTTCCGCGCGCATCGCAGCGCGATTCACTGGTACCTGACCAGAGCTTCGGCGCTCGAGGCCGCTGGATCGAAGAGCACGGAGGACGGCGATGGCGAAGACATTGCAAGTCCCCTGGGAGGTGCTCCGCCCCGGGGCGACCGTGGTCGACGACAACGACCATGAGCACGAACGGGAGCACAAGGTCGTGGCGG
The DNA here is from genome assembly GCA_963747195.1 of uncultured Actinomycetes bacterium. Classification (GTDB taxonomy): domain Bacteria; phylum Actinomycetota; class Acidimicrobiia; order IMCC26256; family JACDBD01; genus JALZAA01. The sequence continues at coordinate 77,708 of CAVVDV010000002.1, read as the reverse complement.
TCGAGCATCACGGAACCACGGTCAGCGTTCTCTTCTGGGACGGCAGTCCGCGAGCTCCACAGCAGCCGCTCCTACGCGCGCGTGCGCCTCACCGATGCGACTGACCACGCGATAGGCGCACCCATACCGAGCAAGTCGACGACCCGGTCGTGCGCGCGATCGTGCGCCTCTATGAGCAGCACGAACCCGGAAGAGATCGAGGCGCTCGCCGACTATCTCGGCGCGTCGGCTGACGCTCGGGCGATCGGTCCGCTCGCATCGCGACTCGCCGACAGTCGAGTAAACGACGATCCCGACTTGGAGAACGCCGTGTGCTCGTCGCTCGTTCGCCTCGGAGCCATGCGCCAGCACGGCAACCTCAACTACGCGTTCGTCGAACCCGATCGACTCGATCCCAGCGCCCGCGACGCGCTCCGGAGACTCAGCTCGATCCTGCCGAGGCGCTACTTCCAGGCGAGCTGACTCGCTCAGCCCGGGCTCGCCGTCCCGGCCGGTTCGGGCTCGGGCGCGGCGCCCTCGACGACGTCGGCCTCCTCTGCGAAGCCGCCGACCTTGCGCTTGGAGAACCCGATCGCGACGAGCACCACGACGAGCGCGGCGCCCGCGATGGTCCAGCGGGCCGGGTTGTTGTCACGGAGGCTGATCACCGCCGGGAGGATCAGCAGCGACACGAGGTTCATGACCTTGATCAAGCGGGTTCAGCGCGGGGCCGGCGGTGTCCTTGAACGGGTCGCCGACGGTGTCGCCGATCACGGCGGCCTTGTGCGTCTCGGAGCCCTTCCCGCCGTAGTGGCCGTCCTCGATGTACTTCTTGGCGTTGTCCCACGCCCCGCCGGACACGGTGAGGAACACGGCCATGAGCTGGCCGGTGAGGATCACGGCGGCGAGGAACGCGCCGAGCGCGAGGTAGTTCATCCCGAAGCCGATGATCACGGGCGTGAGCACGGCGAGCAGCGCCGGGGTGGCGAGCTCGCGCAGCGAGGCGGCGGTGCAGATGTCGACGATCCGCCCGCTGTCGGGCTGCTTGGTCCCGGCCATGATCTGGCCGTCGGAGAACTGCTCACGGACGTCCTGCACCACGGTGCCGGCGGTGCGGCCGACGGCTCGGATCAAGAGCGCGCTGACCAAGAACGCGATCGACCCGCCGACGAGCAGGCCGATGAAGGTCTCCGGGTCGGCCACGTTGATCTGCGTCTGGGCCGCGCCGAAGAGCGCCGAGCCCGTCTCCCTCAGGTTCAGCTCGCTGCCGATGGTCTCGACGAACGACGCGAACAAGCGCGACGGCGGCGATGACGGCGGACCCGATGGCGAAACCCTTGGTGACGGCCTTCGTCGTGTTCCCGACCGCGTCGAGGCTCACCATGATCCGCTCGGGCTCGCCGCCGAACTCGCCCGACATCTCCGCGATGCCGGCCGCGTTGTCGGCGACCGGGCCGAACGTGTCCTCCGAGACGACGACGCCGGTGGTCGCCAGCATGCCCATGCCCGTCAGCGCCACGAGATAGAAGGAGAACTCGATGTTGCCGTGCCCGAGGACGATCGCGACGCCGATGGCGACCGAGATCGCGACGATCGCCCAGACCGTCGACTCGAGCCCGGTGCTCGTCCCCGACAGGATGGTCGTGGCCGGTCCGGTGCGAGCAGAGTCGGCGATCTCCTGGACGGGCTCCTTGTCGGTCGACGTGAAGTGCTCGGTCAGCCGGCTGACCACCTGGGCGAGGACGAGCCCGGCGACGACGGCGCCGAAGACCTTCCAGCCCTCGTTGTCGTGGTCGTTGCCGATGTAGAGCAGGGCGACCAAGAGCGTGCCGATCACGGTCAGGATGCTGGCGGTGAAGAAGCCGCGGTTGATCGGGGCCATCGCGCTGCGGTCGCGGTCGGTAGCCCGGACCGAGAACACGCCGACGATCGAGGCGAGCACGCCGATGGCGCGCGCGGCGACGGGGAAGATGAGGCCGAGCGCGGGGTTGGCGCCGATCGAGTTGAAGGCGGCGACGCCGAGGATGATCGAGGCGACCAGGGTCACCTCGTAGCTCTCGAACAGGTCGGCGGCCATCCCGGCGCAGTCGCCGACGTTGTCGCCCACGTTGTCGGCGATCGTCGCCGGGTTGCGCGGGTCGTCCTCGGGGATGCCCTGCTCCACCTTGCCGACCAGGTCGGCGCCGACGTCGGCGGCCTTCGTGAAGATCCCGCCGCCGACGCGCATGAACAGCGCGAGCAGCGACCCGCCGAACCCGAAGCCGATGAGGATGGCGGTGGCGGAGTTCTGGAAGATCATGATGATCACGGTCGCCCCGAGCAGGCCCAGGCCGACCGTGTACATCCCGGCTACGCCACCGCTGCGGAACGCGACCTTGAGCGCGGCCGGGAGCGAGCCGGCCTTGGCGGCGGCGGCGGTGCGGACGTTGCCGCGCACGGCGAGGCTCATCCCGATGAAGCCCGTGAGGCCGGACAAGAAGCAGCCGCCGATGAACGCCAGCGTGCGGAACAGCCCCGACTGCGCGAACGACAGCGCCTCGGTGCCGTTCGGCTCGATCACCTTGGTCGACGTGACGAAGACGATGGCGGCGACGGGGATGATGATGATCGCGATCGTCTTGAACTGCCGCCGCAGGTAGGCCATCGCGCCCACCTGGATCGACCGGGCGATCTCGATCATCGTCGGGGTGCCCTCGTCGGCCGCGAGCACTCCCTGGCGGAGCACGAAGCCGATCACGATGGCGAGGATCGCGGTGGCGGCGGAGAGGATCAGCCAGAACCACTCGCCACCCGCCAGGTTGAAGACCTGGTAGCCGCCCTCGGCTGCGAGCGTGACGATCTGAGACATCTGGTGTACGGGCTCCTTCCCCCGGGGCGGCTCGGGCCCGCTGCCGTCCGGCCGGCGCTCGCCGGCGGGCAGGTTACTGCGAGTCCCCGTCCCGGCTCGCCTCGTGCAGGTGGTACGGGATGCGAGGTGACCACCGTGCCCTTCCGGAACAGCAGCCGGCCCTTGAGCAGCAGAGCCGTCTGGTTGTGGAGCAGGTGGCCCCACCAATGGTCGACGACGAACTCGGGGATCAGGACGGTGACGATGTCGTTGTCCCAGCGCGGCGTCGATCTCGTCGATGTAGCGGAGGATCGGCCTCGTGACCTCCCGGTAGGGGTCGTAGACGATCTCCAGCGGGACGTCGATGTTGCGCTCGCGACCAGGCCCGCTCGATGTTCTCCTGCTGCTCCTCGTCCGACACGACGGTGACGGCGATGACGCGGGTCGGGTTGCAGGGACTTCGCGTACGCGAGGGCGTCGAGCACCCCCCGGTGCATGCCTCCGACCAGGACGACGACGGTGTGGTTCATCGGCGGAGGCCGGTAGTCGGGCGGGACGATCAGCTGTCTCCGCACCCGCTCGTAGTGGCGGTGGATGCCCCTGAAGAGCACGCACGATGGCCGGGATCACGATGATCGGCACCCACGCGCCGCTCGTGAACTTCGTGATCGCGACGATCAGGGTGACGATGCCGGTTGCCACCGCGCCGACGCGCGTTGATCACCGTGTTGCGCTTCCAGCGCGGTTCTCGCAGCCGGAGGTGGTGGATCACCATGCCCGCCTGCGACAGCGTGAACGACGTGAACACGCCGACCGCATAGAGAGGGATGAGCGCGTTCGTGATGCCGCCGAACGCGATGATCAGGAGCGCGGCCATCCCCGAGAGCACGAGGATGCCGTTCGAGAACACCAGCCGGTCGCCGCGGTTGGCGAGCTGCCGGGGCAGGTAGCCGTCCCGGGCGATGATCGACGAGAGCCGGGGGAAGTCCGCGTAGGCGGTGTTCGCGGCGAGCGTCAGGATCGCCGCCGTCGCGAACTGCAGGACGAAGAAGACGGGCGCCGTCGCCGAACACGGCCAGGCCCAGCTGGGAGATCACCGTCTCGTCGTGGCTCGGGTACGGGTGCAGGTGGTGGGCGAGGAGCGACGACGCCGAAGAAGCAGCGTGCCGAGGATCGTCCCCATCGCACACCAGCGTCGTGCGCGGCGTTCTTCGACTCGGGCCGGCGGAACGCCGGCACGCCGTTGCTAGATCGCCTCGACGCCGGTCAGCGCGACCGCGCCCGACGAGAACCCCTTCAGGATCAGGAACAGCCCGAGCGTCCCGCCGACCTCGACGGTGCCGTCGAACGCCTGCCGGGTCGAACGGCACCGGTGCCGATGTCGCCGAAGTAGCTGCGGAAGAGGCCGAGCGCGACCAGCGCGCCGAGCATGACGATGTAGATGTAGGTCGGGCGCCGCGAACAACCGGCCCGACTCCTTGATGCCGCGCAGGTTCGCGAGGGCGATGAACACGATGAGCACGAGACCGAGCTCGACGCGATGCGTCGCGAGGCCGCTGGAACGCGGGAATCGAGATGATGGCGGCGACGCCGGCCGAGATCGACACCGCCACGGTCAGGATGTAGTCGACGAGCAGTGACGCGCCGGCGATGAGCGACGGCGTCTCGCCGAGGTTCTCGCGGCTGACGATGTAGCTCCCGCCGCCGCTCGGGTAGGCGAAGATCGTCTGCCGGTACGACGAGCACACGATCGCGAGCAGGATCGCGACCGCGATCCCGATCGGGACGAGCGTGTCGAGTCCGAGCGCGAGGCTCGACGCGCCGACCGCGGTGACGAAGAGGATCTCCTCGGTCGCGTACGCCGTCGACGAGATCGCGTCGGACGAGAAGACCGCGAGCCCGATGGTCTTCGGGATGCGCTGGTGCTCCTGCTCGACGGTCGCCAGCGGCCGTCCGACCAGCAGTCGCTTGAGGATCGCCACGCCGCTCCCTCCGGGGATTCGATTGCCGCGGACCTGACCGAAGGCCGACCCTGCGGTCAGCCCGCTCGGCGCCAGCATGCCATGCCGCTGCCGGTCGCTCGATCGAGCGCTGCGGGCGTCGCTAACATCCACGCCGTCTCGAGCCGCCGTGGAGGGCGCGTGCACGTCGTGGTCGTCGGGTGCGGCCGGGTCGGGCAGCGAGCTCGCCGGCACGCTCGAGAAGTCCGGCCACACGGTCGCCGTCATCGACAAGAACGCCGAACGCGTTCCGCCGGCTCCCGGCCGGCTTCGCCGGGCAGCGGGTCGTCGGCTTCGGATTCGACCGCGACACACCTCGAGGAGGCCGGCATCGAGCGGGCCGGCGCGCTCGCCGCCGTGACCAACGGCGACAACTCCAACATCCTCGTCGCCCGCATCGCCCGGGAGACCTTCGGGATCGAGCGGGTCGTCGCCCGCATCTACGACCCCCGCCGGGCGGTCATCTACCAGCGGCTCGGCATCCCGACGGTCGCGACCGTGTCGTGGACGACCGACCAGGTGCTGCGCCGGCTTCTCCCCGGCGAGCAGCCCGCACGACTGGATCGACCCCAGCGGCCAGGTCTGCCTCGTCGAGCGGGTGCTGCCGGCCGCGTGGGCGGCAAGAAGCTCGCGGTCGCTGAACGAGCCCGGGCGCTTCCTGCTCGTCGGCGCGTCACGCGGCTCGGCGCAGGCGCAGGTCGCGGGCGCCGAGCTCGTCGGTCAGGAGGGCGACGTCCTGCACTTCGTCGTCGACGTCGACGCGCTCGACGCCCTGCGCGAGCGCCTCGAGCACGGGCCGGACGCGCAGCTGATGCGGGTCGCGATCGCCGGCGCGGGCAACGTCGGCTCTTCATCGCCAACGACCTGCACGCCACCGGCCACGAGGTGCTCCTCATCGAGCAGAACCCGGCCGTCGGCCGAGCGCGCCGTCGCCGCCGAGGGCGTCGAGTGGTTCATCGCCGACGCGTGCGAGGTGTCGTCCCTGCAAGGAGGCCGGGCTCGAGACGTTGCGACGTCGTGGTCGCCGCCACCGGCGACGACGAGGACAACCTCGTGATCTCGCTCCTCGCCAAGCAGGAGTTCGCGGTCCCCCGTGTGATCGCCCGGGTCAACCACCCGAAGAACGAGTGGATGTTCAACGAGAACTGGGGCGTCGACCTCTCGGTCTCGACGCCGCACCTGATCACGGCGCTTGTCGAAGAGGCCGTGAGCGTCGGGCGTCTCGTGCGCATCCTCCAGTTCGAGCGGGGGCAGGCCCGTCTCGTCGAGGTCACGCTGGCCGAGAACGCGCCGGTGGTCGATCGCGCGACTCAGGACGTCGACGTGCCGCGCGACGCGACCTTCGTCGCCGTCGTCCGCGACGAGCACGTCGTGATGCCCCGCGGCGACACGGTCTTCGAGCCCGGCGACGAGGTGCTGGCGATGGTGACGCCCGACTCCGAGGAGGAGGTCCGCGGCATCCTGACCGGCGAGGAGTGACGAGCACTCCGCCGGGGCTCAGCCGAGGAGCTGGTACTCGGGGTTGTACACGAGGTAGCGGTTGCCGTCCTTGCCGGCGACCCCTGCGAGCAGGACGCGCCGCCCCGGCGACATGCCCGGGATCTTGCGCCGGCCGAGGAACACCCCGACCACGCTGCCCCGTCCGTCGCTCACGGTGACCTCGACCGCAGACGCGCCGGCGCGGGGCACGATTCGCACCGCCCGGATCTCCCCCGCCACCCGCGTGGGCGTACGGGGCGTGATGTGGTCCATCGGCGTCACGCCGAGCCCGTCGCAGTAGGCCCCGAGCGCCTCACGATCGAGCTCGTCGACGGGCTTGGTCAGCCGCTTCATCGCCTTGCCGAGGGCCACGCCGGCCTCCTTCTGGCTTCCTGGCTTGCATCGTAGAGCTTCGGGCGTGGCATCCTGTCGCCCCATGTCCTCCCCGACTCGGACGCCGCGCGCGCCGGCCGGCGCCGCGTCAGGGTCGAAGCCCCCCGGCCCGGGCCGCTCGCGCACGATGCAGCTCGTGGTGATCGCGGTGGCGGCCGGCCTGCTCGTGTTGGCGGCCGTCATCTTCTTCTTCGTGCGCAGCGACGGGGGCTCGAGCAGCCCGAGCAAGAAGTCCGTCTCCGCAAACGTCAAGCTGACCCTGGGCGGGATCCAGAACGCGAACGCCGGCGCGCCGGCGACCCTCGGCGGTGACGCCGCCAACCAGATCATGGCGGCGGTCGGCCAGTACGTGGACAAGGGACTGATCGCGCCGGTCAAGACGGGCAAGCCCCCCACGGACGTCGCGGGCTTGTTCGACGCCGGCACCCAGACCGCGATCCAGGGGCCCGACAAGGACGTGCTGTTCGAGAACGGCCAGCCCAAGCTCACCGGAGACTTCAAGCCGGCGGCGGACCCGGTGATCATCACCGCGCTCTCGGACGGCAACGGGCAGTTCGTGCTGGCGACGGCGGCGTTCACGTACCGCGCCGACGAGGGCGTCGAGGGCGGGACGCTCAACACCTCCCGCACGATCGCGCTGACCTTCACCCCCGACAACGGGTGGAAGGTCACCGGCTACGACGTGACGCTCACGAGACAGGGCGCCCAGGTCGAGGGCTCGACCACGGGGACGGCGAAGAAATGACCGAGCGGCGCCGTACCGTCCTGCTGACGCTCGTCGGGCCGCCGCTGTGCGGCGTGCTGCTGGCGTGCATGGTGATGGCGGCGTGGGTCGGGATGGGGTTGCCGCTGGCGAAGGGCGAGACCTGGTTCACGGTCCAGAAGGTGCCGCCGGTCGCCGGAGCGAGCTTCACGAGCGGCCAGCCCGACGGGGTGCAGTTCTTCCTCGTCGTCGGCAACGACTCCCGCGACCCGAACGGCGTGGGTCTCGGTGACGCCATCCACGTCATCGGGGTGAACCCGCAGGCGAAGGCGGCGTCGATCATCGACATCCCGCGCGACACCGCGGTGGGCGGCGGCGGCAAGGTCAACTCGGTGCTGGCCCAGGGCGGCCTCGGCCAGTTCACGCAGACGATCAGCAACTTCGTCGGGGTCCCGATCAAGTTCTCGATGACGACGAACTTCGCGGGCTTCACCGACATGATGGACGAGTTCGGCGGCATCGACGTCAACGTCCAGCAGCCCATGCACGACGAGAACTCGGGGGCCGACTTCGACCCGGGACCGCAGAAGCTGAACGGTCCCGGGCGCGCTCGCCTTCTCGCGCGACCGTCACAGCTTCGCCGAGGGCGACATCAAGCGCACCGAGAACCAGGGCTACCTGATGATCACCGCGCTGCAGAACGTCCAGCAGCGCGCCGTCGGCGCGGGAGGCGTCCTCAACCTGCTGAGCAACGTCGGTCGCCACGTGCAGATGGAGAACGTCAGCTTCCAGGACCTGTACCGGCTGGGCCGGCTCGTGCTCACGATCGACCCCGCCAACATCAAGAACGTCGTCATCCCGACCGGCGGGGGCAGCGGCACGAACCTCACGCCGGGCGGCGGGATCGACTCGCTGTTCGCCGACTTCCGCGACGACGGCGTCCTCCAGTCGCACTAGCCGCCGGTCGCTAGGGCGGCTGCCCGCAGCCGAGCAGACACTCGGGACGCACCTCGGCGCGGGCGGTGCCGCGCGCCGGCCCGCCCAGGCGGCCGAGCCCGTGGGTCGCGACCTCCACCTCGACCGTCGCGACCCGGCCCGTGCACTCGCAGCGGACCAGCCGGGCGTCGTTGGCGGTAGCCGTCTCCGCCGCGGCGCTGCTGGCGGCACGCTCGCCGCGTCCGAGCGCCAGCATGTCGGCGGCCGCGAGCGCGGCGGCGTCCGCGGCGGCGTCGGCCCGGGCCCGGGCGACGAGCGCGCCCCCGAGCCGCGCTGCGCCGAGCGCCAGGACGGCGGCGAGCACCACGACCGCCATGAGCACGACCGCCATCGAGCCCCGTTCGCCTCTTTTGTCGCCGTCGCAAGCTCCGGCTTTGCGACGCCGGTCGGCAAAGCCGCCGTCGTCGCGTCTCACTTCTCGACGCGCATCGAGACGCGCGAGTGGAGCGTCGGATCGGGGAACAACGGCCCGACGAGCGGCAGATCGGTCACGGACCGGTACGACACCTCGACCGTGATCGGCTCGCCCACCGCGGGCCGGTCCCCGACGTCCACCTCGGCGCCGCGCAGCGTGCGGCGCGCCGCGCGCACGGCGCGGCCGGAATCGGGGTCGACGCTGGCGGCACGTGCGGCCTCGCGGGCGGCGTGCACCACGGCAACCTGATCGCGCACGACGAACGCGACCTGGAGCACGATCAGCGCCGCCATCAGGACCAGCGGCATCAGCACCGCGAACTCGACCGTCGCTTGCCCGGCCTCGCGCTTCAGGGGAGCACCTTCCCGACGACCTCGTCGAAGAGCTTGCCGATGGCGTGGCTCTTCGTCGCCCACGCGATGAGCAGGGCGCCGATCGCGGCCGCGCCCAGGATGACGAGCGCGTACTCGGCCGTGGTCTGTCCGACCTCGGCCCGGACGGCGCGCACGAATCGACGAAGCATTGGTTCCTCCTCAGGATCTGGGTCGACGGGAGAAGCGCTAGATGCGCGAGAGCCCGGCCAGCAGCGTCGGGATCACGGTGAGCAACCCGAACGCGGGCAGGACCACGAACACGAGGGGGAACAGCAGGCGCACGGGCACGCGGCGGGCGTGCGTCTCGGCGTGGCGACGCAGCTCGGCGCGCTGCTCGGCCGCGAGTCGGGCGAGCGCGGGGCCGACGGGGGCTCCGAGCCGGTCGGAGGCAAGGAGCGCGTCCGCGAGCGGCCGCAACGGCGGGGCCGCGCTCGGCGACGTCGTCGAGCGCTTCGGCGAAGCGTCGCGCCGAGCGCGCACGCGTGCTGCACGCCGGCCATCCGCGCCGCCATCCCGGGCGGCGCCCACCGCGCCGCCATGTCGACCGCCAGGTACGGCGTGCACCCGGCACCGACGGCCACGCCGAGCAGGTCGAGGGTCACGGGAAGGTCGACGCCCAGGGCGGCGCCCTCACGGCGGGCGCGGTGCCGAGCTCTCGCGCCGGCCAATACACGCCCGACGGCACTCCTCGACAACGGGTCGACCACCCGCCGGAGCAGCACCGGCAACGTACGCGCCGGCACGGCGCGTACGGGACGCAGCGGGCTGCAGGCGCAGATCGACGCGCTGGCGGCGGGCGCGCATCGCCAGCGGCGTCGCCGCCAGCGCGCCCCATGCGAGCCCCAGCACGAGCACGAGCATCATGGCGAACCGCTCACGGCGCTTCCGCCGAGGCGAGGATGCGACGCATCCAGAGCGCGGCGACCGCTTCGAGCAGCAGGCCGACCACCAGGCAGACGCGGCCGGCGCCCGTCCCGACCAGCACGCCGACCGACCCGGGGTCGACCAGCGCCGAGAACACGAGGTACGCCAGCGGTGACGCCCCCACCACCATCGCCGACAGCCGGGCCTGCGCCGACAGCGAGCGCGCCTCGGCGGCGGCGCCGATCCGATCGCGCAACGACGCAGCGAGGCCGTCGAGCGCGTGCGCGCTCCGGCCGCCGAGCGTCTCCGCCACTGCGAGCGCGCCGGCGACGGCGCGCACGTCGCCGATGCCGCGTTCGACCGGCCATGCCGCCAGTGCGTCCGCCAGGCCGACCCCGAGGTCGGCACGTGCCTGGACGCGCCGCAGATCCCCGGCGAGCGGGCCGTCGCCTCCGGCGAGCGCGGCGACGCCGTGCCCGACCGTGCCACCGCCGCGCAGGTGGGCGGCGATCTGCTCGAGGGCGAGCGGAAGCGCGGCCGCGTAGCGCCGGTGGGCGCGCGTGCGCAGCACCCACAGAGTGGCGGGAGCGGCGGCGATCGTAAACAACAGCGCCGGCAGGACGAGCCCCGGCGACATCGCCGCTGAGACCAGCCCGGCCGCCCCGACGGCTCCGGCCCACAGCTCGACCGCCGGCTCCGGCTCGAGTGCGAGGTCCGCCTCGGCAAGCGCGCGCGCCACGAGCGGGCGCACCTGCGCCGGGAGCCGCCAGCGCCGGCCGCGCCCGAGCGCGCGTGCCCGCTCGGTGGTACCGGCGCGTCGGGCGCGCGGCGACGAGCGCTGCCACCGCGATCGGACCCGCCACCGCCAGGACGATGCTCAGCATGCGAACCACCGCCGCGTCAGGCGAGGGCGTCCGGGCCGGCGCGGTGCGCGCGCGGGCGCGCCCGCGGGTACGAGGTCACCACCGCGCCGCTCGAACAGCGGTCGCACGTCGAGCACGTCGGCGCCGGTCGGCGAGCTCGCCGATCGCCTCGACGCGCCGCGCGCCGGCCATCGACGCGGGTGACGTGCACGACGGCGTCGATCGCGGCGCCGATCTGCGACCGCACGGCGACGAGCGGAAGGCCCGCGCCGGCCATCAGCACGAGCGTCTCGAGGCGGGGCAGCACGTCGACGGGCCCGTTGGCGTGGACGGTCGAGAGCGACCCGTCGTGCCCGGTGTTGAGCGCCTGGAGCATGTCGAGCGCCTCGCCGCCGCGCACCTCGCCGACGACGATGCGGTCGGGACGCATCCGCAGCGCGGCGCGCACCAGGTCGCGCACGCTCACCGCGCCCGCGCCTTCGGCGTTGGGCGGGCGGGCCTCGAGCCGCACGACGTGCGGCTGCACGAGCCGCAGCTCGGCGGTCTCCTCGATGGTGACGACGCGCTCGCCGGCGGGGATCGCCGCCGACAGCGCGTTGAGCAGGGTGGTCTTGCCCGCGCTCGTGCCTCCGGAGACCAGCAGGTTCCACCCGGCCGCGACGGTCCAGCGCAGGAACGCGCCCGGCGCGCCGGCGGCGCCGAAGGCGTCGAGATCGACGGGCCGGGCCCGGAAGCGGCGGATGGTGACGCACGGCCCGTCGAGCGCGAGCGGCGGGATCACCGCGTGCAGGCGCGACCCGTCGGCGAGGCGGGCGTCGACCATCGGTGACGCGCGATCGAGGCGAAGCCCGAGCGGCGCGACGACGCGTTCGACGAGCCGCACGATGCCGGCGGCGTCGAGATCGAGGTCGACCGCTTCGAGCCGGCCGGCGCGCTCGACGTAGGCGCGCCCGGGCCCGTTGAGCATGACCTCGGTGACCTCCGGGTCGGCGAGCAGCGGCTCGAGCGGGCCCAGGCCGGAGACCTCGTCGGTCAGCTCGCGCGAGCAGATCTTCGAACCGAGCCGGCGTCAGGAGCGGCGCCTCGTCGCGCAGCAGCTCGGCGAGCCGGGTGCGGACGGCCAGCGAGCGCCCGGCCCGGTCGTGCTCGTCGAGGTGGTCGAGCGGATCGAGGCCGCCGGCGGCGACGAGCCGGCGATGCACACGCTGCTTGAGCGCGGCGTCGCCGCCCGGGGACGTGGTGAGGAACTCGGGGGCCGATTCGATGGAAGCGGCGCCGCCGTCATGCGGCCCGCCCGCGACGGTCCCCGAGCAGGCCGAGCCGGCCGAGCGCCTCGTGCACGGGCCGGGCCAGCACGTCGGGCAGGCGCGTCGGCAGCAGCCCGGCGTCGACGGCGCGCGCGATCGCTGCGCGCACCGGGACCTCGGCGAGCACCGGCCGGTCGAGCACGCCGGCGACCTCGCGGCGGCCGATGGCGCGCCCGGGCTCGGCGACGTGCACGACGCCCGACGCGTGGGCGAGCGGCGCGGCGCGCACGGCGCGCCGGAGCGTGAGATAGCAGCCGCGGACGACGACGAGCGACGCGTCGGCGACCTCGAGCACCGCCCGCGCCGCCGGGGTCTGCGCCAGGCCGAGGTCGACGACGGTCGGGACGAGACCGTCGCGCAACGCGACCGCGAGCGCGGCGCCGGCCTCGGCCGCCGGGACGGGGGCCAGCGGCCGGGCCGGCGTGCCGCGAGGGATCAGCGCCACGCCCGCGGCGGCCTCGACGGTCAGGCGCTCGAGCGCGTCGGTCGGCGCCTCGGGCCCGGCGCCGAGCCAGTCCACGAGCCCGGTCGGCGGTTCGGACGCCAGGCCGAACAGGGCGGGCTGGTCGCCGTCGAGGTCGGCGAGCCGGGCGCCGCCGCGCCGGCCCAGCACGAGCGCGCACGCGGCGGCGAGCACCGACGTGCCCGAGCCGCCTTTGGGTGACCACAATGCGAGGAGCACCGCTGCGCCTCTCCTTTCCTCTGCGTGCGCGCGCGTCTCGGCGCGTGCGCGACGGGGCAAGGGGGAAGCGGCGGGGGAACGCAAAAGCTCCCCGACTCGGGGAGCGTGCGACGAACGTAGGGATCCATGAGCCGGATGTCAAGAGGCGCGTAGGCTCCGCGGGGCGGCGGCGACCAGGGAGTCAGAGTGAGCGAGGCCGTGAACACCGCAGCTTTCTTCGATCTCGACAAGACGATCATCGCCAAGAGCTCGGTGCTCGCGTTCGGCCGGTCCTTCTACCGCGAGGGTCTGCTGTCGCGGCGGTCGATCGTGAAGAGCATGTACGCGCAGATCGTGTTCATGCTCGTGGGCGCGGACGAGGCAGAAGATGGAGAAGCTCCGCGAGGCGATGTCGGCGATGACGCGGGGTTGGAATCAGCGACCAAGTCGCGTCGATCGTGCGCGAGACCCTCGACCGACGTGATCGCACCGATCATCTTCGCCGAGGCGCTCGAGCTGTTCGACGAGCACCACGCGGCCGGACGCAAGGTCGTGATCGTGTCGTCGGCGCCGCTCGAGGTCGTGCAGCCGCTGTCGGAGTTCCTCGGCGCCGACGAGGCGATCGGCACCCGCGCCGCGATCGACAGCGAGGGCAACTACACCGGCGAGCTCGAGTTCTACGCCTACGGCCCGCACAAGGCCGAAGCGATGCGGGAGCTCGCCGACGCGCGGGCACTCGACCTCCCGCAGTCGTACGCGTACAGCGACTCGATCACCGACCTGCCGATGCTCGAGCTCGTCGGCCACCCGGTCGCCGTGAACCCGGACAAGGAGCTGGCCCGCGTGGCGACGCGAGCGCGACTGGGAGATCCGCGACTTCGAGCATCCGGTGCGGCTGCGCGACCGCATGCCGGTGCCGCCCGCCGGTCCGACGATCGCGGTCGGTGGCGCGCTCGCCGCCGCCGGCGCCGGCGTCGCGGTCTGGTGGTGGCTGCGCCGCCGCAACGATGCCGCCTGACGACACCCGCCCGGCGGACGTCCCGCGCGTCCGGCTCGCGCAGCTCCCCACGCCGTTGGAGCCGATGGACCGGTTCTCCGAGTGGCTCGGCGGCCCGCGGGTGCTCGTGAAGCGCGACGACCTCACGGGCCTGGCGCTCGGCGGCAACAAGGCCCGCAAGCTCGAGTTCCTGTGCGGCGAAGCGCAGGCGCAGGGCTGCGACGTGCTCGTCACCGGCGGCGGGGCGCAGAGCAACCACGCCCGCATGACGGCGGCGGCGGCCAACCGGCTCGGGTTCGACTGCCACCTCGCGGTCGGCGGGAAGGAGCCGGGCCTGTACAGCGGCAACCTGCTGCTCGACCGCGTCCTCGGCGCCACGCTGCACTTCACCGGGAGCGGACTCGTACTACGACGTCGAGTCGGCGATCGACGAGGTCGCGGCTCAGCTGGCGGCCGACGGCCGGCGTCCGTTCGCGATGCCGATCGGCGGCGCGTCCGTCACGGGCGCGGCGGCGTTCGCGTGGGCGGCCGACGAGCTGCTCGCGCAGGTCGACGAGGACGGGCACGGGAGCGTCGACTGGATCGTCGTGGCCGACGGCTCGGGCGGGACGCACGCCGGGCTCCTCGCCGGGCTTGGCTGGGCGCGCCCGCGTGCTCGGCGTGGACGTGGGGACGCGCCCGGACCTCGACGACGTGATCCCCCGGCTCGCGGTCGAGGCGGCGGCGCGTGCCGGGCGCGACGTGCACCGAGCGACGAGCTCGTCCTCGACCACTCACGGTTCGGTGACGGCTACGGCGCGGTCACCGACGGCGCGCTCGAGGCGATCGAGCGTGTCGCCGGCCTCGAAGGCGTCATCCTCGACCCCGTGTACACCGGGAAGGCGATGGCCGGGCTCATCGGCGCGACGCGCGACGGCCGCTTCGGCGCCGGCGACACGGTCGTGTTCTGGCACACCGGCGGCGCGGTCGCGCTGTTCGCCCACCGCTACGCCGAGCTGTTCTCCGGCCGCTAGGCGTTCGCGTCGGACGCGAACGTGCCCGGGCGGAGCCCGGGCACGATACGGAGGCCCTGGCCGCCGGCAATCGAGCCGACGGAGGGCCGGCGGTCAGACTTCGCGGACCTTGCGGGCCACCGCGATTCCGATCGCCACGAGAATCAGCAAGACGAGCAGCTTCTTCACAGCAGATCTCCTGGTCGACGGGCGCTCCCCCGATGCTAGCGAGACTGGTAGACCGACGCCCGGAGGTGAACGGGGTCTGGTGGCCCCCCTCGTCTTCAAAACGAGTGGGACGGGCGATCCCCGTCCGGTGGGTTCGATTCCTGCCACCTCCGCGCGATCGATGGCCGAACGAGAGGAGCAAGGACCATGGGCAGTGCGATCAGCGAGGTTCTCCCGTTCGCGATCGGCGTGGCGATCAGCCCGGTGCCGATCATCGCCGTGATCCTCGTGCTGTTCTCCGCCCGGGCACGGGTGAACGGTCCGGTCTTCACGCTGGGTGGGTCGTCGGCGTGGCGGTCGTGAGCACGGTCATCTACCTCCTCGCCGACGCCGGCGACGTCGGCAGCGGCGGCAGTGCGTCCGACACGTCGTACTGGCTCAAGCTCGTGGTCGGGATCCTGCTGGTGCTCCTCGCGTTGCGGGACTGGCGCAAGCGCCCGGCGCCCGGTGAGACGCCGGTCGCCAGCCGAAGTGGATGTCGGCGATCGACACGCTCACGCCGGTCAAGACGGGCGGTCTGGCGCGTGCTGCTGGCGGCGGCGAACCCGAAGAACCTCGCGCTCTCGCTCGCCGCCGGTGCGAGCCTCGCCCAGGCGGGCGTGTCGGGCTGGAGAAGCAGCGGTCGGGCTGATCGTGTTCGTTGTCGTTCGCAAGCCTCACCATCGCGGTGCCCGTCGTCGTCTACTCGTCGGCGGCGAGCGCGCCGCCCGCGTCCTCGAGGGCTGGCGGGTGTGGCTCTCGGCGAACAACACGGCGATGATGGCCGTGCTGTTCCTCGTCTTCGGCGTGGTGCTGTTCAGTCAGGGGCTGCGCGGGCTCACGTGAGTGAGCGCGGGGTCGGGCTTCCGCATCGCCAACCGGCCGGCGAGCGTCACCTCGACGAGCGCGACGACCGATCCGACCACAGCACCGGCGAGCGCGTTCACGACGAACACGAGGAACGGGCTCGCGTCGCCGACCAGCGCGACGACCCCGTGGACGACATCCTCCTCGACGAGGATCGGGAGTGTGACCAGGAGAAGGGTGAGCCAGAACTTCCCCCGGACCAGACGCATCGATCGGCGGAAGGCGTCGAAGACCCCGCGGTCCTCCATGACGACGGCCGGACCGACGAGCGAGAAGAACGTGTAGAAGATCAGCCCGGGGACGACCAACAAGAGCGTGGCGAAGACCGCGCCCAACGAGAGCAGCACGTCCGCGGCGAGGAGACGCCAGTACGGGAGGGTCCGCAGCAGCTGACCGAGCGGCCGGCGGGGATGGCCCCGCTCCTCCTCGCCGACGATCCGGTCGAGCAGGCCGGCGAAGAACGTGGTCCCGAAGGTCGCGAGGCTCGCGATGACGAGGAGCGTCGCCACCAGGCCGGGGTAGTTCGGACACCCGGTCGTTGACGGCGTCGAAGAGCACGTCGATGCCTGGCGCTGATGCCGAACACGACGAGCGCAGCTCCCGCGATCAGCCCGAAGCGGCGGCGGTAGGTACCGAACGCGGCCACGAGCACCGGGCGCACGCCGACCGCGGGAAGGTTCTTCGCACCTGCCTCCGGCACCGGCGCAGCGTGGCTAGACCTTCGCGTTCCGGACCCACTCGACCAACGGGAGGCCGATCGTGGAGTACCGGCAGCTGGGCAGCACTGGGATCCGGGTCTCGGAGCTCTGTCTCGGCACGATGACGTTCGGACGCGAAGCCGACGAGCCGACGAGCCGCAAGCTGGTCGATCGCTTCCTGGAGACGGGCGGCAACTTCGTCGACACCGCCGACGTGTACGCCGACGGCGAGTCGGAGGAGATCACGGGACGCGCGCTGCAAGGCCGGCGCGACGACGTCGTGCTCGCGACGAAGGTGCGCTTCCCCACCGGCCCCGGCGTCGAACGACGTGGGCGCGTCGCGCCGCCACATCCGCATGGGCATCGAGGCGTCGTTGCGCCGCCTCGGGACGGAATGGGTCGACCTGTACCAGATCCACTGCTGGGACGCGCGCACGCCGCTCGAAGAGACCTTGTCGACGCTCGACGACCTCGTCCACGAGGGCAAGATCCGTTACGTCGGGCGCGAGCAACTACACGGCGTGGCAGCTCGCCAAGTCGCTCGGCCTCGCCGCCGGGCGCGGCTGGGACGGGTTCGTCTCGCTCCAGCCCGAGTACTCGCTGATCACGCGCGACATCGAGCGTGAGCTGCTGCCGTTGTGCCGCGAGGAGGGTCTCGCCGTGCTCCCGTGGAGCCCGCTCGCCGGCGGTGTCCTCACCGGGAAGTACCGCGAAGGTGAGGACTTCCCGACGGGAACCCGCGGCGGCGACACCGAGGAGCCGATCACGTTCACGTACCGGCTCCACGAGCGCGCCTGGAACATCGTGGAGGCGGTTCGGAAGGTCGCCGACGAGCTGGGGAAGACGCCGTCGCAGGTGTCGCTGAACTGGGTCGTGAACCGGCCCGGCGTGACGGCGCCGATCATCGGCGCCCGCAACCTGTCGCAGCTCGAGGACAACCTCGGCGCCGTCGGGTGGCAGCTCGAGGAGGAGCACTGGCGGGCGCTCTCGTGGGCGAGTGCGTTCCCGCGCGGCTACCCGTACGACTTCATCGAGTACAGCGACACCGCCCACTAAGAGATCTGGACACGGTCGCCGCCGGCGCAGCTTGCGACGGCGCCAGAGGAAAACGACGAGGCCCGGCTCTTTGAGCCGGGCCTTCGGCCTTCCCGGGACCTGCGGTGGTTCTAGACCGCGAGCAGGTCGCGGGCGCCGGTGTCGGCGGACGGGTGACGAAGCTTCGACATCGCCCGGGCCTCGATCTGGCGGATGCGCTCCCGGGTGAGGTTGAAGTACTCGCCGACCTCCTCGAGCGTGCGGGGCTCTCCCCGATCGAGCCCGAAGCGCAAGGCGAGGATCTGGCGCTCGCGCTCGTCCAGCGGCGCCAGCAGCTTCTCGATCTCGGCCGGCAGCAACGCGGTGGCCGCGACCTCGAACGGCGACTCGGCCGAGCGGTCCTCGACGATGTCGCCCAGCTCGGCGTCGCCGTCCTCGCGCAACGGCTCCGACAGCGAGAGCGGCTCGGCCGCGAAGCGCAGCGCCTCGGTGACCTTGTCCTCGGGCATCTCGACCTCGATCGAGAGCTCGGCCAGCGTCGCCGGCCGTCCGAGCTTCAGCTCGAGGCGCGACCGCGCCTTTTGGAGACGGGCGAGCGTGTCGCCGGCGTGCACCGGCAACCGGATCGTGCGACCCGTGTTGGCGATGCCGCGCGTGATCGCCTGGCGGATCCACCACGTGGCGTACGTCGAGAACTTGAAGCCCTTGCGCCAGTCGAACTTCTCGACCGCGTGCATGAGGCCGAGGTTGCCCTCCTGGATCAGGTCCAGCAGAGGCAGCCCCGACGCCTGGTACTTCTTGGCAATCGAGACGACGAGGCGCAGGTTCGACTGCACGAACGTGCGCTGGGCGTCGTCACCCTCGCGCGCGGTGCGGCGCAGCTCCCGCTTCTTGGCGGCGGTGAGGTCCTTGCCGGCGGTGAGGAGGTCGCCGCGCGCGGCGTTGCCGCCTTCGATCTGCTGCGCCAGCCGAACCTCGTCGTCCTTCGTGAGCAGCGGGTACTGCCCGATATCGGTCAGATAGAGCCGGACGAGATCTTCCTCGTCCCGCTCGACTCGCTCTTTCGCCACGAATGCCTTTCTCGCTGTGGACGATCCGCTCAGCTCTTGGAAAACGGGGTGCACAAACCAGGAGTTCCCAGTTTGGGTGGGAAGAACACCCGGGTCGGTGCCTTGTCCCCAAGTACGATACCGACTCCGTCAAGGCAAGAATTCCACAGCCCGGGCCGGGCCCTCGCACCGGGCCGGAGGGGGCCGGAAGCGTCGTGGCCGATCTGGAGCTCGCCGTGGTCATCGGGAGCTTCGAGGCCCGGACCGGCCGGCAAGGCGATCTCGCCGCCATCCTGGCGAAGTACGTGGTGCTCACCCGCCGCCGGCCCCGCTGTCGCAACGTCGACCTCGTGGCCTCGGGCTCGCGCCCGGGTCGGCTGGTGGTGATCGAGAAATGGGAGAGCGCCGACGACGCCCGCGCCCATCTCGACGCGGCGGAGACGGTGGAGATGGCGACGGCGGCGCGTGACGTGCTCGCCGGTCCGCCCGACCTCGACCTGTTCGAGTCGATCAGCGCGCAGGACCTGGAGTGATCGGCCTAGCTCGGCGCGCGGCGGAGCTCTCTTTGCGGATCGCCGACTTCTGCTTGGGCTCGGGGCGAGGGTCGGCCGCCTTGCACTCGGCGCACAGCGCTTCCAGCTCCACCCACGTGAAGGTGTCGCCGGACCACAGGCGCTCGAACGCGTCGTCGGCGACGTCGGTGAAGCCGTTGTACAGGCGGAACACGTACTGCCGGCGCACCTTGCGGGTGACTTCGCCGAGCCGCGCGGCACGGCCTTCGCCCGAGGCCTCCCACGCGGCGCGTTGCGCGTCGGTGAGCTCCTCGTCGACCGGCGCGTCGGCAAAGCCCTCGAGTCGGTCACGCGGCCCGGAACAACTCCATGGCCAGATCCGTGCGCGCCAGTTGCTCGTTGAAACTGGCGCGATGACGGCCGTCCTCGAAGTTGGCACCCGAGAACCACAGCTCGGCGCGGCCGTCGGTGACGTCCGCCGTGCTCCCGGTGAGCGGCAGCGGGAGCTCTTCGTCGATGTCGATGTGGATCGGCACGTCGTCGGGAAGGCCGACTTTGGTCGCGAGCTCCTCGGCGATCCCGGCGATCACGCCTGCGTCGTACTGGACGAGCGTGAACTGCTCGGGCGTGACCTCGACGCGCGCCACGCTAGGAGGCGCGCTGCTCGGCGGTGGCCGCTGCTTCCGCCTCCGCCTGGGCCTCGACCGTCACCTCGGAGAGCTCGTCGATCTCGTCGTTGCTGAAGCCGGCCATCTCGCGGAACTTGCGCGCGAGCTGGATCGGGTTCTCGTCGGTCTCGCCGCGGAACCCACCCAGGCTGAACAGCTTGTCGACCGTGCGCTGGAACTCGAGCGCCTTCTCCCGCCGCTCGGGGTCGTTCTCGGTCAGCCGGCGCAGCCAGTCAGAGCCCATCTTCACGTGCGTGACCTCGTCGGCGAGCATCCAGTCCTCGCACGCAGCCAGCACCGGGTCGCCGGAGTGGTCACCGAAGAGCTTCATCGTGTTGAACACGTCGATCGCCAGGCCCTCGAGCGCACGGTTCACGCCCGTGAGGCGCAACAGCGCATCCTCGGCGCACGCCGCCTCGTAGAGAAACGTCGCCTCGCTGAACTCGCCGATCTCGGTGCCCATGTGCTCGGCCAGCTTCACCGAGATCTCGCAGTGGCGCGACTCGTCCCAGGACTGGCGGGCCATGTCGAGCTTGAGCTGGAACGGCACGTCCTCGTCGTCGAAGTCGAACGTGGTGCGGCCGGCGCCTTCGAGCGCCTGGAGCTCGCCCATGAAGATGCCGTGCATCAGCTGGCGGGCGCGGTCGGGCGCCGCCGGGCGCTCGGGCTCGAGCTTGGCGGAGCCGGTGTTGCGCTCGGCCACCTTCATCTGGCGCGGATCCAACATCGCGTCCTGGATCTGCACGCGGACGAAGCGAGAGTCGCGAGCGAGCTCCTCGACGGGGAGGATCTTCTTCATCCGACTGCTACCCCCTCCGACGCTTCCGCGCCGCGTTTCTTCGCCTGTTCCAATGCTACCGGGGCCCGTGATACCGCCGGCCGCGAGCACGAGCTGCTCGAGCTCGCGCTGCCGGTTCGCGTGGCGCGGTCGACTTCTTCCGGCGTCGAGATCAGCGACTGCAGCAGCATCTCGCCCTCGCGCCAGTCCTCGAACTCGTCCTGGAGGATGAACTTCAACGAGCGCATCGTCGGCGCGTCGGTGATGCGGCTCGTCGCGTTGAGATGGAACGTGTACGCGGCGATCTTCCGTGGGATGAGGACGCGGTAGACGCCGACGAGCTTCTCGATCGTCAGCTCGGGCGCCTCGGGCTCGCGCACGGCGTCGATGAATTGGACCATCGCGTCGTTCGGGGGCTCCGTGAGCCGCTCGGTGTTCATCTCGCGCAGCTCGGGGAGGCGCTTGTTCCACAGCTCGGCGTGCCAGGCGTGGTGGTAGCACTGCCGGCCGAGGACGAGCTTCACGTCGAGCTCGGGCACGGTGGCGACCCAGCCGCCGAGCGCCTCGAAGAGGCGCATCTCGACCCACTTGTAGTTGCCGACGCGGCGGGCGGACTCCACGACGCCGAAGAGCCCGGGCAGCTCGCGCCGGTCCCAGGGCGCAAAGGCGGGACGGGGCTGGCCCGGTTCGGTCACGCGTCTGATCCCCCGGTCGTCGCGGACGTGAGCGGTCATTGTCACTGGGCCTTGACCGACCGGTCAAGTGACTGACGGCACATCAGCGGCGGCCGCCCGCCGCCGCGCGCCGACCTCCGCCACCAGGATGCCGGCCAGGATGATCACGGCGCCGAGGTAGCCGCCCCATCCGAGCCGCTCGCCCACCTCGTAGCCGACGAAGCCGGCGACGACGGGCTCGAGCAGGTTGATGATGCTGGCGCGGGCGGGCTCGACCCTGCGCTGCGCCCACACCTGGATGCTGAACGCGAACGCCGAGCAGCCGAGCCCGGTGAACACGACCGCGAAGAGCGCCTGCGCGGTCACGTTGCCGAGGCCGTCGAGCGCGACGAGCGGGACCGAGAACGCAGCGATCGCGAGCAGCTCGACGCAGGTGAGCGACACCACGTCGAAGCGGTTCGCCCACGCCCCGACCTGCACGAACCAGATCCCGAAGGAGAACGCGGTGACGAGCGTGATCGCGTCGCCGAAGCCGAGCGTCGGCTGTGCGCCGGTGAGAAGGAACAAGCCGACGACGGCGAGCACCACCGACATGACGACCGACGAGTTCGGCAGACGCCGGTACACCACCGCGGCGACGAGCGGTGTGAACACCGCGAAGAGCCCGGTGATGAAGGCCGAGTTCGAGGTGGTCGTGTGCTGGAGGCCGACGTTCTGGCACACGTACGCCACGAAGGCCGTAACTCCGAGCGCGACGCCGCAGCCGGCCATGACCCGCGCCGAGTCGGCGGGACGCGCCCCCGGCCCGCGCCACCCGCGGCGCAGGGCGAGGGGCAGGAGCGCGACTCCACCGATGGCGAAGCGCAACAGGATGAAGCCGGTCGCCGTGAGGTCGTCGAGCGCGTCCTGGACGATCGTGAACGTCGCGCCGTACAGGATGCTGGCGACGACGAGCGCCAGCTCCGGAGAGAACGCGTGGAGGCGCGCGTTCAACCAGGCCAGCGGTTCGTGATCGGCAGGCGCCGGTCCTTGCCGAAGGCCTTGGGCGAGACGCGCACGCCCGGCGGCGCCTGGCGCCGCTTGTACTCGTTGCGGTCGACGAGCCGCGCGATCTTGCGCACGGTGTCGGGATCGAAGCCGGCTTCCTCGAGCTCGGCCACCGAGAGGTCGCCTTCGACGTAGCCCTCGAGGATCGGGTCGAGCAGCGCGTAGTCGGGCAGGGCGTCGCTGTCGCGCTGATCCGGGCGGAGCTCGGCGCTGGGCGGCTTGTCGAGCACCGATTCGGGGACGAGGTCGCGCCCGGCGCGCTCGTTGCGATCACGGGCGAGGGCGTACACGAGCATCTTCGGCACGTCCTTGATCACCGAGAACCCACCCGCCATGTCGCCGTACAACGTCGAGTAGCCGGTGGCGAGCTCGCTCTTGTTGCCGGTGGTCAGCACGAGCGCGCCGAACTTGTTCGACAGGGCCATGAGCACGGTGCCCCGGATGCGGGCCTGGAGGTTCTCCTCGGCCAGACCGGGCTCGGTCCCCGCGAACGGTTCCGCGAGCATGTCGAGGAACGCCGCGTGCGCGGGCTCGATCGGGACCGTGATCGTCCGGATGCCGAGGTTCCGGGCGACGGCCTCGGCGTCGCCGATGCTGCCTTCGCTCGAGAAGCGCGACGGCATGAGCACGCCGAGCACCCGGTCCGGGCCGAGGGCGTCGGCCGCGATGGCGGCGACGAGGGACGAGTCGATCCCGCCCGACAGGCCGATGATGACGTCGGTGAACCCGTTCTTGACCACGTAGTCGCGGGTGCCGAGGGCAAGCGCTTCGTACACCTCGCGAACGGGGGGAAGCTCGGGTTCGACCCGCGGCCGCTGCCGCCGCTCGCCGAGGTGCGCGTCGCTGACCTTGACCTCCGGCAACGCAGGCGCCGACCACCGCCCGCGGGGATCGAGCAGCCGCTTGCGGAAGGTCGGGCGCACGTCGATGTCGACGACGAGCAGGTCCTCGGTGAACTGGCGCGCCCGTGCCACCAGCCTTCCCTGCTCGTCGAACACGATTGATCCGCCGTCGAAGACGAGCTCGTCCTGACCGCCGACGAGGTTGACGTACGCGATCGGAACGGACGCGTCGGCGGCCCGGGTGGAGAGCATCGTCTCGCGCTCACGCTGGCGGCCCGCGTAGTACGGCGAGCCGTTGATGTTCACGACGAGCTCGGCCCCCCCGGCGGCCTGCGTGGTAATCGGCCCGCTCGGGCTCCAGGCGTCCTCGCAGATCGTGACGGCCACCCGCGTGCCGGCGACGTTGAACAGCGGACCGTCGGTGCTCGAGGCGGTGAAGTAGCGCTGCTCGTCGAACACCGTGTAGTTCGGGAGGTTGTGCTTGCGGTACACGCCGTGGACCTTGCCGCTCGCACACACCGCGGCCGCGTTGTAGAGGTCGCGTTCGAGGAGCGGGAAGCCGAGAACCGCCACCGCCCGGCCTGTGCGGGCGGCGACCTTCTCCAGGCTCTCCTGGGCCTGCGCCACGAAGGCGGGCCGCAACAGGAGGTCCTCGGGCGGATAGCCCGTGACCGCCAGCTCGGGGAACGCGACGAGGTCGCACGCGTCGGCCTCGGCGCGCTCGTACGTCTCGATGATGCGCGCCGCGTTGCCCTCGAGGTCACCGACGACGAGGTTCAGCTGCGCGAGGGCGACCCGAAGCCGCGGCACGCCTCAAGGATACGCCGCACATCCGCTCACGAATCGGGCGTCGAAGACGGGGCCCTGCAGTAGGCGACACTGGACGGGTGGCCCGGACGCTCCTCGACTCACCCGCGCTCGACGCAGCAGTCGAGCGCTCGGCCGACCCGGCCGCGGCCCGGGCGTTCCTGGCGCGGCTGCTGGACGATCACCCGGCGCTCGGCGACGAGCTCGCCACGAACCCGCTCGTACGCGAGACGCTCGTCGCCCTGAGCGCGGCGTCGCGCTCGCTGTCGAGTGCGGTCATGCGGGATCCCTCGCTGCTCGAACTCGCTGCGGGACGGCGAGGACTTCGGCCGCGAGCGCGAGCTCTCCGAGTACCGCGACTCCGCCGCCGCGTTCCTCGCCGCCGCTGATGACGGCCCGGGCGCGCTGCGCCGGTGGAAGCAGCGTGAGCTCCTGCGTACCGCGGCGCGTGATCTGCTCGGCGTGGCGGATCTTCCCGCCGTCGGCCGCGAGCTGGCGGCGCTGGCCGAGGTCTGCCTCGGCTGCGCGCTCGATCTGGTCGAGCCCGGAGTCCCGCTTCGGGATCATCGCGATGGGCAAGCTCGGCGGCCGCGAGCTCAACTACGCCAGCGACGTCGACGTGCTGTTCGTCCACGAAGGTGATGGCGCGCTCGCCGAGCGCGCGGCGCGGGCCGTGCTCACGACGATGAGCGAGCCCACCGCCGACGGCATCGTGTTCCGCACGGATGCCGATCTCCGTCCCGAAGGCCGGTCGGGACCGTTGTCACGCACGCTCGACGCGTACGCCGCGTACTACGAGCGTTGGGCGCAGCCGTGGGAGTTCCAGGCGCTCTTGAAGGCGAGGCCTGTCGCGGGCGACGACGACATCGGCCGTCGCTTCCTCGAGTTGGCGCAGCCGTTCGTCTGGCCCGAGGTCCTCGACCCGGACGCGGTTCGCTCGGTGCGGGCCATGAAGGCGCGGGCCGAGGGCGAGATGCACCGCCGAGGCCTCACCGAGCGCGAGGTGAAGCGGGGGCGGGGCGGCATCCGTGACATCGAGTTCGCGGTGCAGCTCCTCCAGCTCGTGCACGGCCGCCACGACCCGTCGGTCCGTTCCCCCACGACGCTCGACGCGCTGGCGCAGCTCGCCGCCGGCGGGTACATCGAGCGCGACGATGCCGCACAGCTCGACGACGCCTACCGCTTCCTACGGACGGTCGAGCACCGCCTCCAGCTGCAGGACGAGCAGCAGACCCACACGTTGCCGGCCGACCTCGGCGCGCGCACCCGGCTCGCCCGGGTGCTCGGCTATCGCGACCGCGGCGACGAGACCGCGCTCGATCTCTTCGAGGCCGACTATCGCGGCTACCAGAACCGGGTGCGGTCGATCCACGAGCGGCTGTTCTTCGCTCCCCTGCTCGACACGCTGGCGGGGGCCGGACCGCTCACCGAAGAAGCGGTCGAAGCGCGCCTGGCCGCGTTCGGCTTCCTCGACGTAGCGCACACTCGTGCCGCGCTGCAGGAGCTGACGCAAGGCCTCACCCGCCGTTCTCGGCATCATGCAGCAGCTGCTGCCCGTCATCCTGAGCTGGCTCTCGTCGACACCCGACCCCGACCTCGGCCTGCTCCAGCTCCGGCGACTCGCCGAGGGCGAAGTTCGATCGGCCTCGCTCGCCCAGACCTTCCGGGAGTCCCCACGCGCGGCCGAGCGCACGTGCCGGCTACTCGGCTCGAGCCGGCTGCTCGGCGACGCGTTGCGCCGCCAACCCGACTTCGTCGAAGCGCTCGGCGACGACGAGGCGCTCTCGCAGAGTGAAGTCCCGGGACGAGCTCGTCGAAGAGGCGCTCGGCAACCTCACGTGGCGGCCGAGTGCCGACGAGCGGCGCGTCGGCCTCCGCCGGTTCAAGCGACGGGAAATGCTCCGCATCGCGGCGCGCGACGTGCTCGGGTTCGCCGTCGATCGAGGCGACCGAGAGCGAGCTCGCCGCGCTCGCCGACGCGTGCGTCGAGGCCGCGCTGCGGTCGGTCGGACCGTCGTTGCCCTTCGCCGTGATCGGCATGGGGCGCCTCGGCGGCGCCGAGCTCAGCTACGCGTCCGACCTCGACGTGTTGTTCGTCTACGACGGCGAGGACGCCGCCGACTTTCGCGCCGCCGAGAAGGTCGCCGAGCAGCTGATGAGCGAGCTCGGCGGCATCACGCCCGAAGGTCAGACCTTCCGCGTCGATGCGAACCTCCGGCCGGAGGGAAAGAAGGGCGCGCTCGCCCGCAGCCTCTCGGGCTACAAGGCGTACTACGAGCGGTGGGCGGAGACGTGGGAGTTCCAGGCGCTCCTCAAGGCGCGGCCCATCGCCGGGGACGCGACTGTCGCCGAGCGGTTCGCGACACTGATCGAACCGTTCGTGTACCGGGACCCGTTCCCCGACGACGACGTTCGGGAGGTGCGCCGCATGAAGGCGCGCATCGAGCGGGAGCGCATTCCGCCCAGCGAGGATCCGCGCTTCCATCTCAAGCTCGGACGCGGGTCGTTGTCCGACGTGGAGTTCACGGTGCAGTTGCTCCAGCTCCAGCACGGCGCGCGCCACCCCGAGCTCCGGGTCACGTCGACGATCGAGGCGCTGCACCAACTACGCGCCGATCGGATTGCTCGACACCGGTGACGCCGACGCCCTCGAGGAGGCGTACCGGTTCTGCGAGCGGGCACGGAACGCCCGGTACCTGCTGACGGGACGACCCGGCGACGCGCTCCCGACCGACGGGCGGGAGGCGACGCGCCTCGGACGGCTGCTCGGCTACGGGCCGCAGCCCCAGGCCCGGCTGCGCGACGACTACCGCCGCGTGACGCGCCGGGCGCGCAAGGTCGTCGAGCGCGTGTTCTACGGGCAGAGCTGAGCTGCGCTACGGCGGAGTGCAGCTCTTGCCGGCGACGTTCGGTTCGACCAGCGCCGGCGCCGAACGTGTTCGCGGCCCCGAGTGGAATCGCCGTCGCCTTGAGCCGGTCTTCACCTGACTGTCGGTGCAGTCGCGGCGGCGATCGAGCAACGCCGCCGCGGCCGACACGTGCGGCGTCGCCATCGACGTTCCCGCAATGGCCCGATAGCCACCGTCGTTCCACGTCGACAAGACACTCACTGACGACGTCGTTGCTGCTCGCCAGCCCACCAGGAGCCGAGATGTCGAGGTAGCCACGTTGATCCCGCTCGGTCCCATACGGCGGGTGGCCATTGGCGTTCGTCGTCGCCGCAACCGCGATGACGTTGCCTTGCTGACGGTCGAGTACGCAGCGGGGTACGAGAGCGGGTTGCCATTCGTTGGCCGTCGTTCCCGCCCGCCGCCACGACGACCACGTTGTTCTGGTCCGCGTATTGCACCGCGCTCAGCTCTGATGCGTCTGCCGGGTCCGCCCAGGCTCAGGTTGACGACCTTCGCTCCGTGGTCGACCGCCCACACGATGCCGCTGGCGACGTCGGACGAGAAGCCGTTCCCGTCGCCGCAGAGCACCTGCACGGGCAGGATCTTGGCGCCCGGCGCCGCGCCGGAAACCCCGGTGCTGTTGTTGCTCAGCGCGGCGATGGTCCCGCTCACGTGCGTGCCGTGGCCGTTCGGGTCGGTCGTGCCGCCGTCGCCCTCGAACGCGGTCCCGCCGCCGTTGTCGTGGAGGAAGAAGTGACCGCTCGAGCACCTGCCCCGACAGGTCCGGGATGGTTCGCCATCACGCCGGTGTCGACGTCGCGCGACCGTGACACCCTCACCCTGCTCGCCGTCCGTGGTCCACGCGGCCACGTACGGCACCTTCGTGAACGCCCATTGCTGAGTTCGAAGAGCTGGTCGTTCGGGTTCGGCGACGTCGCCTTCACCGGCTTGGCGACGTCGACCGCGTGCACGTCCCCGTCGGCGGCCTTCTGCTCGGCGACCGAGGCCGGCCTCGTCCGGCGAGCGCACCGGCGTCGAGGTGATCTCGGGCTTCCCGCCTCGCTCCTCGACGGTCACGAGCGGGATGTCTCCGTTCTTCGTGCGGACGTCGGTCGTCGACGCCACGTCGCGCGCCTTGTGCGCCGGCCTGGTCGGGCGGGATCGGCTGGTCCGAACGGCGCCGCGCGGTGCTCGCCCTTCCCGGCGGACGTCGAGGCCGCACCCGACGCTCTGACACGGCTGCCCGGAGGCGGCGGGTGGCGGCGGCGGGCCCCCGAAGCACGCCGCGGCCGTGAACGCGGTGATCGACGCCGTGAGCGCCAGCGCAACACGAGGACGACCTGCCCACCTCATGGGCGGGGAGGTTAGCCGTCGCCGTCAGATGTCGTAGTACATGTAGAACTCCCACGGGTGCGGGCGGAGACGAAGCTCGTCGATCTCGCTCTCCCGCTTGTAGGAGATCCACGTGTCGATCACGTCCTGCGTGAACACGCCCCCCGCGAGCAGGAACTCGTGGTCGGCTTCGAGCGCGGCCAGCGACTCGTCGAGCGAGCCCGGCACCTGCGGGACCTTCGCCATGTCCTCGGGCGGCAGGTCGTAGAGGTCCTTGTCGAGCGGGTCGGGCGGCTCGATGCGGTTCTGCGATCCCGTCGAGCCCGGCCATCAGCATCGCCGAGAACGCGAGGTACGGGTTGCACGACGGGTCCGGGGCCGGAACTCGAGGCGCTTGGCCTTCGGGCTCTTCGAGTACACGGGGATGCGCACGCACGCGGAGCGGTTGCGCTGCGAGTACACGAGGTTCACCGGCGCCTCGTAACCCGGCACCAGCCGCTTGTACGAGTTCGTGGTCGGCGCCGCGAACGCGAGGACCGCCGCCGCGTGCTCGAGCAGCCCGCCGATGTACCAGCGCGCGAGGTCCGAGATCTGGCCGTAGCCCTTCTCGTCGAACATCAGCGGCTCGCCGCCCTTCCAGAGCGACTGGTGCACGTGCATGCCCGAGCCGTTGTCCTGGAAGATCGGCTTCGGCATGAACGTCACCGTGTAGCCCGCCGACCTCGCCACGTTCTTGACGACGTACTTGTAGAGCATGAGCTTGTCGGCCATCGTCAGCAGCGTGTCGAAGCGCATGTCGATCTCGGCCTGGCCGGCGGTGCCCACCTCGTGGTGCTGCACCTCGACCTCGATGCCCAGCTTCTCGAGCGTCAGGATCATCTCCGAGCGGAGGTCCTGGAAGCTGTCCATGGGCGGGACGGGGAAGTACCCCTCCTTGTAGCGGGGCTTGTACCCGAGGTTCGGGCCGCCGTCGAGCTCGAACTCGCGGCCCGAGTTCCACACGCCCTCGACCGAGTCGACGTAGTAGTAGCCCGAGTACTGGTTCTGGTCGAAGCGAGCGGAGTCGAAGATGTAGAACTCCGCTTCGGGCCCGATGTAGATGGTGTCGGCGATGCCGGTGCCCTTGACGTACTCCTCCGCCTTCTTCGCGACGTAGCGCGGGTCGCGGGTGTACGGCTCGCCCGTGATCGGGTCTTGGACGTAACAGTTGATGGAGAGCGTCGTGTGCTCGCGGAACGGGTCGATGACCGCCGTGTTCGGGTCGGGCACCAGGAGCATGTCGGACTCCTGGATCTCCTGGAACCCGCGGATCGACGAGCCGTCGAACCCGTAGCCCTCGTCGAAGCCGTCCGCGGTCAGCTCGTGGATCGGCATCGAGAAGTGCTGCATGAGCCCGGGGAGGTCACAGAACCGGAGGTCCACGATCTCGGCGCCCGAGTCCTGGGCCAGCTTCAGCACGTCGCCCGGGGTGCGCTGCTCCGCCACTTCGTCTCCTTCGTCTGTGGCCGGACGCATCCCGTCGTCCGGCGAGGTCGCCGCCGTGCAAATCGGCGGGAGCCTATGCCGCCTCCCGCGCGCCCGGCGAGGCGCGGGTCGGTCACCGCCGAGCGCACGCTCCCAGCCGGCGATTTCGCATCCATTGCCCCCCAATGAACGCTCTGTTAAGCGACCCTGATCTGCGGTTTCGGGGTGCCGTCGGCGTCGACCGGGCTGCAACACTTGTCGGATGGAACGGCCACTCGACTACGTGCTCCGGACCGTCGAAGAGCGAGGCGTTCGCTTCGTGCGCCTCTGGTTCACCGACGTGCTCGGCAAGCTCAAGAGCTTCGCGATCACACCGGCCGAGCTCGAGGGCGCGCTCGAAGAGGGCATGACGTTCGACGGCTCCGCGATCGAGGGCTACACGCGCGTCCAGGAAGCCGACATGCTCGCCAAGCCCGACCCGGGCACGTTCGAGATCGTGCCGTGGCGCGGCGAGGACGCCCCCGTCGCGCGCATGTTCTGCGACGTGCACCGTCTCGACGGCGAGCCGTTCGAAGGCGATCCGCGCCACGTCCTCAAGCGAAACCTCGAGCGTGCGCGTGAGAAGGGATTCACCTTCTACGCGGGTCCGGAGATGGAGTTCTTCTACTTCAAGTCGCAGCGGAACCCGGAGCCCCTCGACGACGCGTCGTACTTCGACCTCACGCAGATGGACATGGTGAGCGAGCTGCGCAAGCAGACGATCCTCACGCTCGAGGCCATGGGCATCCCCGTCGAGTACAGCTTCCACGAGCTCGGCCCGAGCCAGCACGAGATCGACCTGCGCTACACGGACGCGCTCACGATGGCCGACAACGTGATGACGTTCCGCCTCGTCGTGAAGGAGGTCGCGCAGGATCTCGGCGTGTACGCCACGTTCATGCCCAAGCCGTTGGCGCACGCGTTCGGGTCGGGGATGCACACGCATCTCTCTCTCTTCGAAGGCGACGTCAACGCGTTCCACGATCCCGGCGACAGCGCCGGGCTCTCGAAGGTCGGCAAGAACTTCATCGCCGGCCTCCTGCGTCACGCTCCCGAGATCACCGCGGTGACGAACCAGTGGGTGAACTCGTACAAGCGCCTGGCCATCAACAGCGAGGCGCCGATCGTCGGCTACGAGGCGCCGACCTACGTGTGCTGGGCTCGGAACAACCGCTCGGCGCTGGTGCGCGTGCCGCTGGCGAAGAAGGGGAAGGAGGACTCGACCCGGATCGAGTTCCGCTCCCCCGATCCCGCGTGCAACCCGTACCTCGCGTTCAGCCTGATGCTGGCGGCGGGCCTGAAGGGCGTCGACGAGGGCTACGAGCTCGCGGCCGAGGCCACGAACAACATCTTCGAGATGACCCCCGAGGAGCGGGCGGCCGAGGGCATCGACTCCCTGCCGCGATCGCTGGCGGAGGCCGTCGACGTGATGGAGGACTCGGAGCTGGTGGCGGAGGCGCTCGGCGAGCACGTCTTCGAGCACTTCATCCGCAACAAGCGCAGCGAGTGGGCGGACTACCGGGGCCAGGTCACGCCGTGGGAGCTCGACCGGTACCTCGGCGCGCTGTGATGATGTCGGGCATCACCGAGCCGTTCATCGTCTTCCCGGACCCGCCGCCGGCGCTGCTCGCGCAGACGCTCGACCTCGCCGGCTATCCGTGGAAGGCGGTCTCGAACGCCTCGATCGCAGCGCAGCACGAGCCTCCCGACGGGTGGGCGGGCGCAGTCATCTGCGCCGAAGACGACCCCGAGGGCGCGTTCGGGATCTGCCGTTCGCTGCGCAAGCGCGACGCCCCCCTCGAGCCGATTCTCCTGCTCGTCTCCGGCGCGCAGCTCGCCGAGCTCGAGATGCGCGAAGACGTGTTCGACGACTTCTGCCTCGCGCCGTTCCACCCGAGGGAGCTCGAGGCGCGCCTGCGGCACCTGCATTGGCGGACCGGTCGGACGACGCGACCCGAGGTCGTCGAGTACGGCGACCTCGTCCTCAACCTCGAGACCTACCAGGCGGCGATGGCCGGCCGACCGCTCGACCTCACGTACATGGAGTACGAGCTCCTGCGGTTCTTCGCCACTCACCCGGGCAAGGTGTTCACCCGCGAGCAGCTCCTGTCGCGGGTGTGGGGGTACGAGTACTACGGCGGGGCTCGGACCGTCGACGTCCACGTCCGCCGTCTGCGGGCCAAGCTCGGCGAGGAGCGAGCCGGGCTGATCCAGACCGTGCGCTCGGTCGGCTACCGGTTCGGCCAGGCCCGCTCCCTGCCCGGTGGGGATGGCGCGCCGGGCCAGTAGCGGGCGAAGCTTGTGAGCCCGCACGAGCGGGTACAACTACGCCCTCAGGCGACACGTCCAGACGGCAGGTCCCAAGGCGTTTCATGATCGCCACCCACACCATCCTCCAGTCCCGGTACCGCATCGACGACCTCATCGACCGCGGCGGCATGGCCGACGTCTACCGGGGCCGCGATGTGCGCCTCGAGCGCGATGTGGCGGTGAAGGTGCTCCGCGAGGTCGAGCACGAGCGTCGCTTCGCCGCCGAGGCCCGGACGCTGGCGCGGCTCCAGCATCCGAACCTCGTCCGTCTCCTCGACGCCGGCACCGACAACGGCGACGCCTTCCTCGTCCTCGAGCTGCTCGGCGGGGCGACGGTGCGCCAGCTGTTGGACGGCGGCGCGCTCCCGTCCGACCGGGTGGCCCGCATCGGCGGCGAGACCACCGCCGCGCTCGACTACATCCACCGCCAAGGCATCGTGCATCGCGACGTGAAGCCGTCGAACCTCATGTTCGACGATTACGGCTCGATCCGGCTGGCCGACTTCGGCATCGCCCGCCTGCTCGGCGGCACGAGGATCACCGGTACCCACCAGGCGATCGGAACGATGGCGTACATCGCGCCGGAGCAGCTCGAGGGAGGCGAGGTGGGCCCGCCGACCGACGTCTACTCCCTCGGGCTCGTGCTCATCGAGTGCCTCACCGGCCGGCGCGCGTTCGACGGCCCGCCCGCGGAGGCGGCGGCAGCGCGGCTCTCGCGCGACCCGGATATCCCGGCCGGGCTGCCGGGTGGCTGGCCGGGGATGTTGGGCGCGATGACCGCGCGCGACCCGCACGCCCGTCCGAGCGCCGCCGCCGTCCGGGACCACCTCGCGGGCCGGGCTGCCGACCCGGCGTCGGGGCTCGCGACTGCGCCCGTCGCGGCAGCGGCGGTCGCGTCGACGGACCCGGGTGGCACCGCGACGATGCCGGCGACGCGGGACGCGCACCGAGGTGCGGCCGGCGCCCGTGGCACCGGCGCGCCGGCGCCGTCGGTGGCCGTGGGCCATGGGCCTGCTCGTCGCCGCGGTGGTCGCCGGAGCTGCTGTTGCCGGCCTCGCCGCCTACAACGCCGGCTCGGAGGGTGGTTCGCCTCCCGCCACCACGACCCCCGCACCGGTCACCACGCTCGCGCCGCCCACGACGCTCCCGCCCCCGACGGCTCCGCCCACGCGCCCCGCCGGCGCCCGACAACCGCGGGAAGGGAGACGGCGGCGATGCGCAGAAGCAGCTGAAGAAGTGGTTCGACGAGCTGCGAAAGCAGTTCGAAAAGGCGCAGAACGGCGACTGACGCGCTGCCGTCAGCTCGACGCCGCGAGGTTCGCGGCCAAGAAGGCGGCGGTGCGGTCCCACGCCCGGGCGGCGGCGTCGCGGTCGTGCCAGTCCGCGTGCGGGTTGTCGAAGGCGTGGCCGGCGCCCTCGTACACGTCGATCTCGATGTTCGGCTTCCCTCCGCCGCGGCCTGCAACCGCTCGAGCGCGTCGGGAGTGATGAAGACGTCGTCCGTGCCGAATTGCAGCAGCGCCGGGCACGTCACCTCGTCGATGCGATCGGCGAGGAGCTCGACGCCCACGCCGTAGTACGCCACCACGCACGCGGGGTCGAGCTCGCAGGCGGCGCCGTAGGCAGGCCGCCGCCGAAGCAGAAACCGATGACGCCGACCGGCCCCGTCACGTCGGGCCGAGAACGGAGGTACGAGAGTGCGGCGTCGACGTCGCGCACGCCGGCGTGCGGATCGAACTGACCGATGAGCTCGAGCGCCCGCGTCATGCCGGACTCGTCGTGAGCGAGATCGACCATGCGCTCGATGCGCCAGAACAAGTCCGGCGCGAACGTCACGTAGCCGAGCTCGGCGAGCCGAGCGGCGACGCTGCGCGTGTATTCGGTGACACCCAGCGCCTCGTGCAGCAGGACCATGCCCGGGCCGTTCTCGCCGTCGGGCAACGCGAGGTGGGCGTCGACCTCGCCGTCGTACGACGCGAAGCGGACCGACTGCGCGCGCACGGAATTGGCTAGGCCGCGTCGCCCTGATGGCGTCGGTCGGCGTCGTCCGACGAGACCCAGCCGAACAGCGCGCTCCAGATCGCCCCGCCGAACATGATCGCGACCGGCACGACCAGCACCATCACCACGACCATGAGCACGGCGCCGAGCATCTGTCTCCTGTCGCAGTCGCGAGCTCCTGCTTTGCAGCGCCGGTCGGCAAAGCCGCCGACGCCGCGCGGACGTTACCGGACCGGCTCGGAGTGACGCTTGACGTCAGCAACACGTCAGCGGAGCATGGCCCGGGCGGCGCGGGTGTCGTGCCCCCCAAGGAGGCACGACATGGACGATTCGAAGTGGGAACGGTACGGCGCCGCCGCGGGCGTGTTGTTCGTGGTCCTGGTGGTGGTCGGAGCGCTCATCGGGGGCTCACCGCCGAGCCCCGATGACTCCGTCCGGAAGATCGCGACCTACTACACGGACCACACGACCGCGATAAAGACCGGGGCGTTCCTGACCGGTCTGGCCAGCGCGGCGTTCCTGTGGTTCCTCGGCAGCCTCTGGAGCACGCTGCGCCGCTCCGAGGACACACGGCGGCTGGCGACCATCGCGGTGGGGGGCGGGATCGTCGGCTTGATCACCGCGATCACTGCGTTCGCGTTGAACGCCACGGTCGCACTCGCCATCGATTCCACCGGGGCGACGGCTGGGGTCAACCCCAAGTTCATCTACCTGCTGTCGGGAACGGTCGGTGGGATGGGCAACTTCGGGATCGCCATCTTCGTCGCCGCGACCGGCGTTGCCGCCCTGCGCACGGGAGTGTTCCCGGCGCCGCTGGGTTGGGCGAGCCTCGTGATCGCACTGGGCTGGATCGTCGGCGGTCTCGTCGTGGTGACGGACTCCGGGGCGATCTTCGCGGTCGGGTTCATCGTGTTCCTGGTCTGGCTGATCTGGGTGCTCGTGATCAGCTTCTTCCTGTTCCGGCCGCCCGAGGAGGCGGCACCGGCGGCACCGGCGGCACCGGCGGCGCCGTCAACGGCGTAGACGACGGGCGGCGCGCGTCTCGCGGGCTGGAAACGCCCCGGGGCGCGCGCCCTCCGCGCGTGTCACCGCGTTCCACGCCGCGGCGGCGACCGCCGCGAACACGGCGTCCGAGGAGCGCGGCTGCGGCGCACCGTCGTCGGCGACGACGGCGACGTCGATGGCCGGCGTGTCCTTGGCGCGGATCACGCCGAACGACCTGATCGTCAGGTCGTGCACCTCGCCGGTCTCGGGGTCGACCGCGATGCCCTCGCTGAGCACCCAGCCCAGAGCCATGTGCGCGGCGCCGATCGCGTAGGAGCGGAGCACGACCTCGTCCAGGGCGTCGCCGGCGGCGACTCGCACCTCGACGCGCTCGAGCCCACCCGCGCCGTCGAGATGGACGCGGGCGCCGGCGCGGGCGCCGCCTGGCGCGGCTGCACACGAGTCGAGGAGCACGCCGGCGGCGCGATCGTCGGCGACGAGGTCGGCTCGATCCGCGCCCGCTTCGTCGAGCGCACCCTCGACCAGCACGGCGAGCTCGGCGATGCCCACCGCCCGCAGATCCGTCGCGACCGGCGGGCCGGCGACGGGCACCGACTCCCACTGGTTGCGGATCTCGAGCCGGTAGGGCGTGACGCCGCCGGCGAAGGTCGCGCCGGCGGCAGAAATCGCGCCACCCTCAGCCACGCGTCCTCGCACGTCGACCCCGCCGCGGTGGTACACCGCGGCTGCCCCGATCGGCGGGCGCTTGGGGCCGAGCCGTACGACGTCCTCTCGCGAGAAGACGACTCGGACTGCGCGGCCCAGACGGTCGGCCAGAGCGCGCGCCGCCGCCGGGACGGGCGACGACTCCTTGCCCCCGAACGCGCCCCCGTTGGCGAGCGGTGTCGAGGGCTCCCCGCCCGGCTCGCACCACGAGGCGTCCGGCTCGAGGTACGCGGGCTCGACCCAGCCGGTGGCGAGACGAACGCCTCCGGGTGGGAGGTCGGGCGCCGGCAACGGCGGGCGCTCGTCGATCGTCGTGCGCCGGCCCTGGACCTTCCCCGCCTCGGCGCGGGCCTCGGCCAGCGATTCCGCCACCACCCACCGCATGCCGGCGGCGTCGACGGCGCCGGCGTCTGTTCCCTGCGGGCAGGGCACGGCGACGAGGGCGTCGCGGGGAGCGACGTCGTCGGCAAAGCCGCCGCCGCCGAGGGGCACGTCGACGCCGACGCGCTGGCGGCCGCCCCCCTCGAGCTCGGCGCGCCGGGCGGCGGCGTCGAGATCGGTCCGCGGCCCAGGAACACGACCAGACGCGGCGGCGCCGGTCACCTGGGACGCCGCCGCGTCGATCGCCTCGTACACGGTCTGCCAGCCCGTGCACCGGCACAGGTGCGCGGCGAGCCCCCGGTCGACGTCGGCGCGACGGGTGCGCCCCTTGGCAAGGAGCGACGCGGCACGCATGACGATCCCCGGTGTGCAGAACCCGCACTGCGATCCGCCCGTGCCGACGAACGAGCCGGCGAGCGCGTCGCGCGTCGCCGAGTCGAGCCCTTCGACGGTGGTCACGGCGCGGCCGTCGACCCGGACCGCCGGGGTCACGCAGGCGACACGCGCGTCACCGTCGACGAGCACAGTGCAGCAGCCGCACTGGCCCTGCGGCGCGCACCCGTCCTTGGCCGACACGAGCCCGAGCTGCTCGCGCAGCACGGACAGCAGCGACTCGCCGGGAGCGACGCCGACCTCCACCGGCGCGCCGTTGCACACGAAGCCGACCCGATCGGACATCACGTTCTCCGAAGGGCAGGATAGGGGCATGCCTCCCGTGCCCCTGAGCCGGCGCGCGTTCCTGGCCGCCAGCGGCGGCCTGCTGCTGGCGGCGGCATGCGGCGGTTCGGGCGGCGGAGGGTCCAGCGCCAACGGCAAGGGACTCTCCGCGTTGCTGCTCGCCAGCGATCTCTACGCGTCACCCAATCCGCAGCGCATCGCCTTCGCGCTCGCCGAGGGACCGAAGTACGCATCGGGACCGCCCGCCAAGCTCGCGTTCGGGCAGGGCCGGACGCTCGGCGCGCCCGTCGACACTGTTCTGCACACTCGCGGCCTTCCCAAGGCCCGCGGCATCTACACCGCCGACGTGACACTGCCGCAGTCCGGGCCGTGGGCGGGCGTCGTCCAGGTGAAGCAGAACGGTCGGCAGCGCAACGCGTCGCTCGCCTTCCAGGTGCAGGCCCAGCCGCAGGCGCCGGTCGCCGGGACGCCGGCCCCGCGGGCCGCGTCGCCCACCGTTGCGAACCCGCTCGGCGTCGACCCGATCTGCACCCGCAACCCACCGTGCCCGCTGCACGAGGTGTCGCTGTCGGACGTCATCGGCGCCGGGAAGCCCGTCGCTGCGATGTTCGCGACCCCGGCTCTGTGCCAGTCGCGGTACTGCGGGCCGACGCTCGACGACCTGCTCACCTTCACCGACCAGTACAACGACCGCATCACGTTCGTGCACACCGAGATCTACACGAACCTGACGGGCAGAGACACGACGCCCACAGTCCAGGCGTGGGGCATCCAGACCGAGCCGTGGCTGTTCGGCGTCGACGCGACCGGCACCGTGGTCTCGCGCATCGACGGCGCGTTCGGTCACGACGAGCAGCAGCAGCTGCTCCAGCAGTTGGTGACCTGAGCCGAACTGGTTCGGCCGGGTTACCGGCTCCGCTTCCGGGTGGACCTCTTCGCCGTCTTGCGCGTCGACCCCTTCTTGGCGGCCTTGCGCTTCGCCGGCTTCCGGGCGGCGCGCTTCTTCGTCGTGCGACGCTTGGCGGCCTTCTTCGGAGACCGCTTCTTGGTCGCGCGCTTCTTCGTGGCGCGCTTCTTGGTCGCGCGCTTCTTGGTGGTCCGCTTGGCGGCCTTCCGGGTCGTGCGCTTCTTGGTCGTGCGCTTGGCTGCCTTGCGCTTCGCCGGCTTGCGCGCCGTCTTCTTCTTGGCCGTCGCCCGTTTCTTCGCCGGCTTGCGCGCCGTCTTCTTCTTGGCGGTCGCCTTCTTCTTCTTGACCGCCTTCTTCTTCGCAGGCTTCTCGGCCGGCGCGCTCGGCGCGGCGGGAGCCGGGGACGGCTCCCACGGCCGAGGCTCTGGACGCGGAGGCGGGGGAGGCCACGTGCTGCCCGAGCCGCCGCCCTCGTCGCCGCCGCCTTCTCCACCGCTGCTCGGTGGCCACGTTGGTGTCATGGATACGAGCCCTCCCTCGGCCAGCGCACATCGCGCAGTCGTGAAGTGTTTCCCGAGGAGCCTAAACACGTTTCCACAACCAGTTCCAGTGTCCGCGTGCGCCGCGGAGCATCGCGAACGCGAAACGACCCCGCCGGAGCGGGGTCGTCGGGCACCGAGCGCGGCTCGGTGGAACGGTCGATCAGGAGAACGACTGGCCGCACCCGCACGTGCGGGTCGTGTTCGGGTTGTTGATCGTGAACCCCGCGCCCTGCAGCCCGTCCTTGTAGTCGAGCGAGGCGCCCGTCAGGTACTGCGAGCTCGCGGGGTCGACCACGACCTTCACTTCACCGAACTCGCTGGCGAGGTCGTCGGCCGCCACATCGCGTGTCGAAGAACATCTCGTAGCTCAGGCCCGAGCAGCCGCCCGGCCGCACCGCGACGCGCAGTACCAGCTCGGGGTTGTCCTCGGCTTGGATGAGCTCCTTCACCTTGCTCGACGCGGTGTCGGTCAGGGTGAGCATGGGTCCTCCAGGTGCTGGTTCATGTGCGATCTTCAGGGTATCCGACCGAAACGGTCACATGGCACGGCTCAGGGTCGTACAACGTGGCGAACTCCTCGACCCTTCCCCCGCCCACCTGCGTCGACGACGCCCTCGCACAGCCCGCGGTGGAGATTGCAGACGAGCTCGGGGTAGGCCTCGGCGAGCTCCCGGAACGGGCAATGGAGGAACTCGATGCGGGTCGCGCCCTCGTACTCGCCGTCGGCGGCGTCGGGCGAGGGCTCGAAGCCGAGCTGGGCGAGCTCGTCGTCGAGCGCCCGCACGCAGCTGCGGGTGCGGGTGCGCTTGCCGGCCTCGGTCCCCCAGGCGTGGCCGGT
Source organism: uncultured Actinomycetes bacterium (assembly GCA_963747195.1). Classification (GTDB taxonomy): domain Bacteria; phylum Actinomycetota; class Acidimicrobiia; order IMCC26256; family JACDBD01; genus JALZAA01. The sequence goes on along the minus strand of CAVVDV010000002.1, from coordinate 38,581 downwards.
GTCGGCGGCGTCATCGGCGATCGGCGCCGACCCGTTCGGCGAGGCTGGCGAGCAGGCCGGCGAGCAGCGTGTAGGCCGGGCGGGTCGAAGCCGAGGCCCGGGCGCGCCCGTCGGCGAGGAAGTAGAGGTGCTGGGGGCGGCCGACGGTGCCCGCGATGGACGGCCTCGACTTCGACCAGGCCCGCGTCGCGCAGGCGATCGAGGTGCAGGCGCACGGTGTTGGCGTGGAGCCCGAGCCGATCGGCGAGCTCCCGCGCCGACAGCGGCGCCGTCGACGTAGCCAGCTCCCGGTACATCGAGTAGCGGGTCTCGTCCCCCAGCGCCTTGAGGACCGTGAGCTCATCGGGCGGGCTGACCATGGCGGCTTGACCGTACCTCCGCACCGGGCATATTTTCAAGGTGACCGCTGGTTTTATTGGTTCTATGGCTCTTCACACGCCCGATCCCGACGACCCCGGCGCGCCCGTCCATCGTGCCGTCGAGGGTCCGCCGCCGAGCCCGAACGACGTGCGCCGCACGCTCGAGGGGGTCATCGACCCCGAGCTGCACGCCAGCATCGTCGAGCTCGGCATGGTGCGCGACGTCCGGGTCGCCGACGACGGCGAGGTCATCGTGAAGGTGGCCCTCACGACGGCCGGCTGCCCGCTGCGGGCGCAGATCCAGCAGCGACGTCGAGTCGAAGGTCGCGTGCGCTACGCGGGCGTGACCGATGTGCGGGTCGAGTACGGCGAGATGACCCAGGACGAGAAGTCGGCGGTCATGCAGCGCGCCCGCTGGCAGGCGCGCGAGAACGCGCGCCGGCGACCGAAGTGCTCCCGACGACGCGCGTGATCGCGGTCGCCAGCGGCAAGGGCGGCGTGGGCAAGTCGTCGGTGACCGTGAACCTCGCCGCCGCGCTCGCGGCGCAGGGCCGCACGGTCGGCGTGCTCGACGCCGACATCTGGGGCTTCTGCGTGCCGCGCATGCTCGGCGTGGAGGGCCGGCTCGGCGGCTCCGACGGCAAGATCGACCCGAACGAGGTCGAGGTCCCGAACCTGGCTGACCCGTCGGGCGCGCCGGGCCGGATCAAGGTCGTCTCGATGGGGTTGCTCGTCGACGACGAGGACACGGCGCTGATGTGGCGCGGGCTCATCCTCGCCAAGGCGCTCGAGCAGTTCCTCACCGACGTCCGGTGGGGCGACCTCGACTACCTGCTCATCGACATGCCGCCCGGCACCGGCGACATCCAGATGGCGCTGGCGCGCCTGCTGCCGCAGCACCGAGATGCTCGTCGTGACGACGCCGGCCCTCGCCGCGCAGAAGGTTGCGGCGCGGGTCGCCGACATGGCGCGGCGCTCGTACCTGAAGGTGCTCGGCGTCGATCGAGAACATGAGCGCGTTCGTCGCGCCCGACGGGTCGCGCCACGCGATCTTCGGCGAGGGCGGCGGCGCCGCGCTCGCGAACGAGATCGGCGTGCCGCTCGCTCGGCGCGGTGCCCATCGAGCCGGCGGTGTCGGCGGGCGGCGACGCCGGCAAGCCCGTCGCGATGACCGCCCCGGACAGCGCCGCCGGCGCCGAGTTCCACCGCATCGCCGGCCAGATCGTCGACGAGCTGCTCCCGCCGCTCGACCTCAGCTCGTGCACGGCGCGCATCTTCGATCTCGCCCAGGCCAACCTCGACGCGAAAGACGCCGCCGCGCGGTAGAACCCAACCGTGACCGACACGGCTGACGTCATCGTGCTCGGCATGGGCGTCGGCGGCGAGCTGCTCGCGGAGCACGTGGCGGATGCCGGGCTCGACGTCGTCGGCATCGAAGCGAACCTCGTGGGCGGCGAGTGCCCGTACTGGGGCTGCATCCCCACCAAGATGATGACCCGGGCCGCGAACGCGCTCGCGGAGGCGCGGCGGGTCCCCCAGCTCGCCGGCACCGCGACCGTCGATCCCGACTGGGCACCGGTCGCGACGCGCATCCGCGTCGAGGCGACCGACACCTGGGACGACCGCGTCGCCGTCGAGCGCTTCGAAGAGAAGGGTGGACGGTTCGTGCGCGGCACCGGCCGCCTCGACGGCCCGGGCCGCGTGCAGGTCGGCGACCGCACGTTCGAGGCCCGGCGCGCGGTCGTGCTCGCGACTGGCACGCGGCCCGCGATCCCGCCTGTCCCCGGGCTCGACACGGTCGAGTACTGGACCAATCACGAGGCCGTGGAGACCAAGGAAGTGCCGGCGTCGCTCGTCGTCCTCGGCGGCGGCGCCGTCGGCCTCGAGCTCGCCCAGGTCTTCGCCCGCTTCGGTTCGAGGGTGACGATCGTCGAGCAATCAGAGGGGCTGCTCCCGCCCGAGGAGCCCGAGGCGGGCGAGCTGATCGCCGGGGTGTTCGGGCGCGAAGGCATCGACGTGCGCACCGGGGTGGGCGCGCGGTCGGTTGCGCGCGCTGCGGAGGGAGTGGAGGTCACGCTCGACCGGGGCGAGCCGCTGCGGAGCGAGCGACTGCTCGTCGCCACCGGCCGACGCACCGACCTGCATCCCCTCGGCGTCGCCAGCGTCGGTCTTGACGCGGACGCTCACGCGGTGCCCGTCGACGATCGGCTCCGCGCCGCCGACCGGCTGTGGGCGATCGGCGACGTCACCGGGCTCGGCCCCTTCACGCACATCGCCGTGTACCAGGCCCGGATCGCGGCCGCCGACATCCTCGGCGAGGACGCGCCTCCGGCCGACTACCGCGCGCTGCCGCGGGTCACGTTCACGGACCCGGAGATCGGCGCGGTCGGCCTCACCGAGCGGCAAGCACGCGAGCAGGGCATCGACGTGCGGGTCGGGATGGCGGACCTGCGGACGTCGTCACGGGGATGGATCCACAAGATCGGCAACGAGGGCTTCTTCAAGCTGGTCGAAGACCGGCGGCGCGGCGTGCTCGTCGGCGCGACGTCCGTCGGTCCGCACGGCGGGGAGACGCTGGGCTTGATCGCCCTGGCCGTGTACGCCGAGGTGCCCGTAGACCGGCTGCGGTGGATGATCTACGCGTACCCGACGTTCCACCGCGGGATCGAGGACGCGCTCGCCGACCTGCGCGCCGGCTGACGGCAGCCCGCTACGCGAGCTTCCAGGCCGACTTCACGCTGCCGCCCTCGACCTTCCCCTCCGCCTTGAGCTTGAGCAGGTGGGCGTGCACCTGGCGGCCGGCCCACTCCTGCAGCTCGGCGGGCGTGTCGGCGTAGATGCGGTCGACGATGTCGGAGACCCGGAGCGGGCCGTCCTTCAGCACCTTGAGGATCTGGCGCTCACGCGCCCGGCGATGCTTCAGGTACTCGTCGATCTTCGGCTTGGGCTCGTCGATGACGTCGCCGTGGCCGGGCGCGATGCGCGTCACGCGCCGCTTCTTGAGCTTCTCGAGCGACGCGATGTACTGGGCCATGTCGCCGCCGCGAGCGGGGTTCACGACCGAGAACGTGCCGTTGAGGATGACGTCGCCGGTGAACAGGACGCGCTCCTCCTCGAGCAGGAAGCAGATGTGGTTGGGCGCGTGACCGGGCGTGTGGATGACCTCGAGCCCGAACTCGGTGCCCTCGATGCTGTCGCCATCGCCGACCGTTCGGTCGGGTGTCACGACCGGGTCACGCTTGGAGAACGCGACGACCTCGGCGCCGGTCGCCTTCACGAGCCGCTCGGTGCCGGGCGCGTGGTCGGGATGGGTGTGCGTGAGGAGCACCCAGCGGACGCGCTCGCGCATCGACGCGCCGACGATGGCGTCGATGTGCTTCTTCGTGTCGGGGCCGGGATCGATCACGGCGACCTCGTCGATGCCGACGAGGTACGTGTTCGTGCCGGGCCCCGTCATCGGCCCCGGGTTCGGGGCGACGATGCGGCGCACGAGCGGCGACAGCGCGCTCGGGACGCCCGGCGTCATGTCGGGCATCAGGCCACCCCCTCGTAGCCGGGATCGCCCGGGAGCAGGATGCGCGCCCCGCCCGCGTCGGCGACGACACGCGGCTCGGACGCGGTGACGGCCTCGAGCAGCTCGCCCGCGGTCGGGAAGCGCCCCAGCTGCTCGAGGTTGCGCATCGTCGGGAAGATGATCTCGAGCTCGCCGCGCTCGGCCCGCGCGAGCGCGTCCTTCGGGCGGATCCAGACCGACGCCACCGTCTCGCTGTCGTCGTGCAGGTACGCATGCCCCTCGGGCGCGGCGGCCACGAAGAACCACGTGTCGTAACGGCGGGGTGATTCCGCCGGCGTGATCCAGTGCGAGAAGAGATGGAGGGCCCCGGCGTCGAGCAACAGGTCCTCGTCCTCGACGACCTCGACGAACGGCCGCTCACCGGCGCCGACCGCCCGGCGGGCAGCCTCGAGCCGCGCCGCGACGGACGGGTCGTCGAGGTCGACGGGCCGGCCCGTGGCGGCGGAGCGGGCGAGAAGGACCCCGGCCTCCTCGAACGCCTCCCGGATGGCGGCGACCCAGAAGCCCATGCCCCCCGCATGCATGCCGAGCTGGGTGCTGGCGGAGGAGTCGTCGCGCCCGTGGCAGCGGCCGAGCAGCTCCGGCGCCCGGTCGCCGGCGTCGACCGCGCCGCCCGGGAACACGTAGGCGCCGCCCATGAACTCGACCGCGACGTTGCGCCGCAGCATGAACACCTCCAGCTGCGGCGCGTCACGGACGAGCATCACGGTGGCGGCCTCCCGAGGGGTCACCACCGCAACGCCTCGGAATCGGGCCCAGTCGAAGGGTCACTAGCGTCGCGCACTTCGACACCAGTCTACGTGGCGAGTCGCGAGTTCCCCGCGAGCCACGCACGGGCACCGAATTACGCTGGCGACGTGGACCCACGGCACGCGTTGCCCGGCGTCGACCAGGTGCTCGCGGCGCTCTCGGGCCTTCCGCACGAGCTGCTCGTCGCGTGCGCCCGCGACGCCATCGCGGCCGCACGCGAGCGGATGACGCTCGACCAGGCGGAGGGCGCCGTGTCGGTCGACGACGTGATCGCCGATGCGCGGCGTCGCGTCGAGCAGCTCCAGGACCGGCTCTTGCGTCCCGTCATCAACGCCACCGGCGTCATCGTGCACACGAACCTCGGCCGCGCGCCGGTGGGCGACGACGCGCTCGGCTGCGGCCCGCGCGATCGGCCGCGGCTACTCGAACCTCGAGTACCACATGGACGACGGCGAGCGGGGCTCACGCCACGAGCACGCCGGCGCGCTGCTCGCCCGGGCGTGCGGCGCCGAAGCCGGCCTCGTCGTCAACAACAACGCGGCCGCGGTGCTGCTCTCCCTGGCGGCGCTGGCCCGGGGCCGCGAGGTCGTCGTCTCGCGCGGCGAGCTGGTCGAGATCGGCGGCGGCTTCCGGGTGCCCGAGATCATGGCCGAGTCCGGGTGCCGGCTGGTCGAGGTGGGCACCACCAACCGGACCCGCCGCTCGGACTACGCGGGCGCCGTCGGGCCCGACACCGCCCTCGTCCTCAAGGTGCACGCGTCGAACTACCGGATGGTCGGCTTCGTCGAGTCGGCGCCCGTCGCCGAGCTCACGGCGCTGGGGCCGCCGGTGATGGTCGACGCCGGCTCGGGGCTGCTCGACGAGACGACGCCGTGGCTGGCGCGCCGGCCGGCGTGGCTGCGCGACGAGCCCGGCATCCGCCAGGCCGTCGACGCCGGCGCGGCGCTGGTCACGTTCTCGGGCGACAAGCTGCTCGGCGGGCCCCAGGCCGGGATCGTCGTGGGCCGGGCCGACCTCGTCGCGACCCTCGCGGCGCCACCCGCTGGCCCGGGCGATGCGGGCCGACAAGCTCACCCTCGCCGCGCTGCAGGCGGTCGCCTTCGCCTATCTCTCTGGGCGACGCGACCACGATCCCGCTGTGGCGGATGGCGACCGCCCCGCTGGACGGGCTGCGGGCCCGGGCCGAGGCGATCGCGGCCACGATCCCGGCGGCCAAGGTGGTCGACACCGACGCCGTGGCCGGCGGCGGCTCCCTGCCGGGCCTGACGATCCCGTCGGTCGGCGTGGGGGTCGAGGTGCCGGCGCCGGCCCGGGCGCTGGCGCACCTGCGTGAGCACGACGTGATCGGCCGGATCGACGACGACACGGTCGTCTGCGACCTGCGCACGGTCGACCCCGCCGACGACGAGCGCGTCGGCCGCGCCCTCGCCGCCGCGTCCGTCTGACCCGCCGCGCCGTGCGCACCGTCGCCACCGCCGGCCACGTCGACCACGGCAAGTCGTCGCTCGTCCTCGCCCTCACGGGGACCGACCCCGACCGGTTCCCGGAGGAGAAGGCAGCGCGGCCTCACCATCGACCTGGGATTCGCGTTCACGAAGCTGCCGTCCGGGGAGGAGGTGGGCTTCGTCGACGTCCCCGGCCACGTGCGGTTCGTCAAGAACATGCTCGCCGGCGTGGGCGCGGTGGACGTCGTGATGCTCGTGGTCGCCGCCAACGAGGGTTGGATGCCGCAGAGCGAGGAGCACCTGCGCATCCTCGAGCTGCTGGGCGTGCGGCACGGGCTCGTCTGCCTCACGAAGGCCGACCTCGTCGACGAGGACACGCTGGAGCTGGCCCGGCTCGAGCTCGACGAGCGCCTCGCCGGATCGGCGCTCGGCGATGCGCCGGTCGTCGTGTGCGACGCGGTGTCGGGGCGGGGGCTCGACGACGTGCGCGCCGGCCTCGACGCCGTGCTCGCGGCTGCGCCCGAGCCCGTCGACCGTGACCGGCCGCGGCTCTGGGTCGACCGCGTGTTCGCGGCCAAGGGCGCGGGGACGGTCGTGACGGGCACCCTGGCCGGCGGCTCCTTGCGCGTCGACGACGAGGTCGAGGTCGGCCCACGGGCGCGGCGGGCGCGGGTCCGCGCCATCGAGACCGCGCACCACCAGCTGGACGTGGCCGCGCCGGGCACCCGGGTCGCGCTCAACCTGGCCGGGCCCGGGATCGAGCGCAGCGCGGTGCGCCGGGGCGACGGCGTCGTCCGAGCCGGCCAGTGGCAGCTGACCGACGTCGTCGACGTCGGCCTCGAGCCGCTCGGGGACAGCACGTTCCGCTGCCCGTGCGTCGCTGCAGTGCTACGTGGGATCGGGTGAGCACGCAGCGGTCCTGCGCGTGCTCGACGCCGCCGGCCGGTACGGCCGCCTCCGGCTCGACGCGCGAGTGCCGCTGGCCCCGGGAGACCGGCTGGTGCTGCGCGATCCCGGCGAACGGGACACGGTCGGCGGCGCCGAGGTGCTCGACGCCGCGCCGAGCGGGCGCGCCCGCGACGCGGCCGCTTCCCTCGCGCTCCCGTTGGAGCGGCGGCTCCTGGCCGGACACCGCTGGCTGGGCGTGGATGCGCTCGGACCCCGCGCCGGCCTCGGGGCCGCCGAGGCGGCCGCGCTGGCCGACGACCTCGTGCGGTCGGGCGCCGCCGTACGCGTCGGCGGATGGCTCGTCGCCCCGGACACGGTGACGGCCCTGCGGACCGCGGCGACCGACCAGGTGCGGGCCCACCACGCGCGCGCTCCGCTCGAGCCGGGTGTCGACCTGGCGACCTTGGCGTCCGAGTTGGGTGTCGACGCCGACCGGCTCCGAGCCGCGCTGGCGGACGAGGGCGAGCTCGTCGTCGAGCGCGGCTACGTGCGCGACGCCACGCGTCGGTCCGGCGTCGGCGAGTCGGCCGAGGCGCGCGCGCTCCTCGACGCGCTCGAGAAGGCGCCGTTCTCGCCGCCCGAGCCGGCGTCGGCGGGCGCCGACCCGGCGCTGGTGCGCTCGCTCGTTCGCGAGGGCGCGGTCGTCGACCTCGAGGGGATCGTGTTCGCGTCGAGCGCCGTCGACGAAGCGCGGCGGCGGGTCCGAGCTGCGCTCCGCGACCGGGGCACGGTGACGGTGGCCGACGTGCGCGATCTTCTCGGGTCGACCCGCAAGTACGTGCTGCCGATCCTCAAGCAGCTCGACGGCGAGGGCGTCACCCGTCGCCGCGGCGACGACCGGATCCCCGGCCCGGCGGCACTCAGAGACGCCTGAGCCGGAGCTTGCGACCTCGACCTAGGCGTCGATGAGCAGCCGGCGCTCGGCTTCGGTGAGGCCGCCCCAGATGCCGTGCGGCTCGCGGATGCCGAGCGCGTAGTCCAGGCAGTCGGCCTGGACCGGGCACTCGCGGCAGATCGCCTTGGCCTTGGCTTCGCGTAGGTCGCGCTCGTCCTTGCGCTCCGGCGTCGTCGGAGGGAAGAAGAGCGCCGACTCGGGACCGCGGCAGGCCGCGCGCAACTGCCAGGTCCGTTCTGTCATTTGGACCGTCACCGGCCCCCTCCCCCGGTCGTGCTGGTGCGGGCGACGGTATCCCCCTCCCCTCTACTCGACAAGGCCCGAAACGCGCAGAATTTCCGCTCCGCTAGGCCTCGGGTACGTCTTTGTCACCCCCGCCGTCACCGGGAGCGGAGCCACCGGCACGGCTCCGCCGGCCGCTCCGGTCGCGGTAGTCGCGGGCGCCGCCCTCCTCGGGCTCGACCTCGAGCACGAGCCCCTCGACCGCGACGACACGGACCGGATCGCCGGCGTCGATCGGCGTGGCCCGGTTCGTGCGGGCGCGCCAGCGGGCGCCCTGGATGACGACGACGCCGTCGGGCGCGACGTCGACCTCGGCTCGGCCCACCTCGCCGATCGATCCCTTCGCGCCCGATCGTCGGCGTGGAGAAGCGCGACCGGATCACCGCCGTCATCGCCCCGAGCATGAAGAGCGCCGTGCCGACGACGACGATGGCGAGCACCCACCACGCGGGTCGAGCCGCGACGACCGCCGTACAGCGTGAGCGAGCCGGCGACGAGCGACGCCGCCCCGATGAACGTCCACACCCCGAGACCGCCCGCCTGCACGTCGACCGCGAAGCCGAACACGGCCGAGCATCAACAAGCCGACGGCCCACCACGCGACCGGGAGGTGCGAGAAGCCGACGCAACGCGCCGATGAGCGCGGCGGCGCCGGCGAGGCCGGCGAGGCCGACCCCGCAGTGAAGAACTCGAACACGATCAGCGCGAGGCCGGCGACGAACAGGAAGTAGGCGATCGACGGGCTGATCAGCGTGTGCAGCAGCTGGCTGGCGAGGTCGAGGCTGCGGAAGCGCACCTCCTGGTTCGGCTGGCGCCGGCGGCCGAGGCCCTGGCCGACGACCGTGGCCGTCGACAGCGTGCTTCGGCCCGGACGCGGTCGGTGACCGCCTCGCCGTCGAGCGACACGATGAGCTCGCCGACCGTGGGCTCGACGGTGTTGATCGCGCCGGCGCGGTGGGCGGCGTCCGCCGGGAGGTTCTCGGCCGCCAGCCGCCGCGCGCCCGCCCCGGTCGCGGTCCCGTTGGACGGCGAGCGCCGCCAGCCGGTCCGTCACCGCACGACGGTTCGTGGCGCCGGGATCGTCGAGCCGCAGCGGGTCGGCGGGACCGATGCTCGAGCCCGGCGACACCGACGACGACCGGCGCCGACTCGGCGAGGAGCGTGGCGGCGCCCTTCGCCTTGGCGCCCGACGGTCCGACCCACACCACGACCGGCACTCGTGACGCGCGGACGTCCCGCAGCAACGGCTCGACGTCGACGTCGACCGCGCCGCCGGAGTCGAGCTGGAGCACGAGCATCGTCGACCGGCGCTGGTTCGCCTGCTGGATCGCGTCGCGCACGAGCGACGCCGTTCGGCGGGTCGAGCAGCCCGTCGACCTGCACGACGTCGATGCCGTTGTGCCGGGGCGTCGCCTGCGCCGGACGGCCCGCACGCGACGTCGCTGACCAGGATCGCCGCCGCGGTCGCGAGGCAGCGCGACGACGGCGAGGCGCCGGGCGAATGTGCGCATGTGAGCGGCTCTCGTAGCATGGATGGGCATGGAGCTCGCGCATTTCTGCTCCACCTCCCACGTCGTGATCGTCGCGGGCAAGGGTGGCGTCGGGAAGACGACGGTCACCGCCGCGCTCGCCGTCGCCGCGGCCGACGCCGGCCTGAGCGTGCTGATCGTCGAGGTCGAGGGCAAATCGGGGCTGGCGGCCATGTTCGGCGCGCCCGCCGCTCGGCTACGAGGAGACCGAGCTCGCGCCGCGGGATCCGCGGCCGGACCCTCACGCCCGACGCCGCGCTCGTCGACTACCTCGAGAACCACGGGCTGCGGCGCATCTCGAAGCGGCTCGGTCCGCTCGGGCGCGCTCGACGTCGTGGCCGACCGCGGTCCCGGGCATGAAGGACATCCTCGTGCTCGGCAAGGTGAAGTCGCTCGAGCAGGAGCGAGCCGCCGACCTGATCATCGTCGACGCGCCCGCGGCCGGCCACGCGGTCACGTTCCTCCTCTCGCCGCGCGGTCTGCTCGACGCGGTGCGCGTCGGGCCGGTCCGCAAGCAGGCGACCGACGTGGTCGAGCTGCTCTCCGACCCGGCGCGGTGCCAGGTGCTGCTCGTGACGCTCCCGGAGGAGACGCCGGTGAGCGAGCTCGTCGACACCGCGTTCGCGATCGAGGACCGCGCCGGCGTCGCGCTCGGCCCGGTCGTCGTGAACGGGTGCTACCCCGACCCGCGGCCTGCCGCGCGTCGGCGGACGGAGGTCGCAGCGGCTCGCCGACGACGCTCGGCGTCTTCGTGTCGCGCACGCGAAGCCGACCGACCTCGTCGCGCGCGGCCGCGTTCCGCGCGCGAGCGGCACGGCTCCAGCACGAGCAGGCCGATCGCCTCGCGGCGCGACTGCCGCTGCCGCAGATCGCGCCTGCCGTTCCTGTTCACGCGCCGACCTCGGGCCGCCCGAGATCGACGCGCTCGCCGACGCGCTCAGCGCGTCGGGAGTCGACGGCGCTGTGAGTCGCGTGACCGTCATGAGCGAGCGTCTCGTCGACGACATCGTCGACGACGCGCCACGTCGTCGTCTGCTGCGGCACCGGCGGCGTCGGCAAGACGACGACCGCCGCGGTGCTCGCGCTCGAAGGCGCGCGCCGGGGCCGCAACGCGGTCGTCGTCACGATCGACCCCGCCAAGCGGCTCGCCAACACGCTCGGGCTCGAGCACGCTCTCGAACACGCCGCACGAGATCGACCGGCGACGCTGGGACCCGGCGGGCGACGCCCCGCCGAGCGGACGACTCTCGGCGCTGATGCTCGACACGAAGTCGACGTTCGACCACCTCGTCGACCACGTACGCCGCCGACGCCGAGCAGGCGCAGCGCATCCTCGACAACCGCTTCTACCGCAACGTCGTCCGGCGCGCTGTCGGGGCACGCAGGAGTACATGGCGATGGAGAAGCTGCACGAGCTGCACGAGCGAGGGCGGCTTCGACCTCATCGTCGTCGACACGCCGCCGACGCGCCACGCGCTCGACTTCCTCGACGCGCCCCGGCGGCTCACGCGCCTGCTCGACAACCGGATCTTCCGGCTGCTGATGATGCCGACCCGCGCGTACCTGCGGGTCGCGAGCGCGGCGGTGCAGGCGTTCCTGCGCACCGTCGTCGCGGGTCGTCGGCACCGAGGTCATCGACGACGTCGTCGCGTTCTTCCGCGCGTTCGAGGGGATGGAGGAGGGCTTCCGCGACCGCGCCAGCGAGCGTGCTGGCGCTGCTCGCCGAGCCGTCGAGCACGCGTTCGTGCTCGTCACCTCGCCGCGCCGCGACGCGGTCGAGGAGGCGCGCGTTCTTCGCCGAGCGCCTCGCCGAGCAGCGACATCCCCGTCGAGGCGCTGATCGTGAACCGCGTGCATCCGTCGTTCGGCGACGAGGGCGTCGGGGGTCTCCGAGCCCGCGCCGAGACCATCGCCGCCAAGAAGACGGAGTTGGCGCGCGCCGCCGGGAGACGGCGCCGCCTCGGCCACGCGGTTGGCCTCGCTGTACGCCAACCTGGCCGACTTCCGCCAGGTCGCCGAGCGGGAGCGTCACCACGTCGCCGGCGTGAAGGCCCGCGCCGGGAGAGCGGCGGTCGCGTACGTCCCGTTCCTCTCCCGCGACGTGTACGACTTCGACGCGCTGGCCGAAGTGGGGCGCTACCTCTTCGCCACCGCTCCCGCTCGGGTGGGCTGAGCCGCCGCTATCCCTCGCGGTCCGGCCGGCGCCAGGAGGCACATCGGCGATCGACGGCCCGCGTGCCGGCGCCTGGGTCGCGCCCGCGCCGCCGACGCCGAAGCTGAACACCCGACCATTGGCGTCGCCGTCGCGCGCGACGACGTACATCCGGCCGTTGTGGACGGTCGGCGTCGTGAACTTGTTGCCGGTACCGATCGGCCAGCTGCCGCGCAAGGGTCAGTACGCCACCGGTCGGGTTGGCGTCGTACACAGATAGGTTGCGGGCCCGATGAAGGTCCTCGTCGCCGCGGATGCGCGCTGGGTGCGTGACCAGGTGCGTGCCGCGCTCGTGGCCCCCGGTCAGGAAGTCATGGAGGTGACCCGGGGTCAGGACGTGCGCGACGCGGTCGCCGAGCACGAGCCCGATCTCGTGGTGCTCGACCTCCAGATCGGCAACATGGGTGGGATCGCAGTCGCGATCGACTTGCACCTCGAGGAGTCGGGCGGACGGCTCCCGCACGTGCCGATCCTGTTGCTCCTCGACCGAGAGGCCGACCGCTTCCTCGCCAAGCGCGCGGCGACGGAGGCCGTGCTCGTGAAACCGGTCGACCCCGGCACGCTGCGGCGCACGGTGAGACGTCTGGTCGGCGGCGACGACCGCGCGCCGGCGTTCCGTGAGGTCAGCTCGGAAACCACCGACCTACAATGAGCGCCCTTCGGGATGTGGCGCAGTTTGGTTAGCGCGCAGCGTTCGGGACGCTGAGGCCGCGGGTTCAAATCCCGCCATCCCGACCATCCGTCGTTTCGTCGGGGGTCCGTACAACACCGATGCCGTCGCTAGGTCCGTTCATCGGCTTCGGCAACGGGACCCTGCTCTTCCTGACGTTCGCCGCCGTCGGCGTCGGGTTCAACCTCGCGCTCGACACGGTGATGCGGCGGATCGTGAGCCCCGAGGTCCGTCATCGCGCCGGACCGACCGCGGCCGTCACCGTCCAGGTGCTGGCGACGATCTACGCCGTTCTCGTCGCGTTCGTCATCGTGAACGAGTACAGCCAGCTGCGGGCGGCGAACGAGCAGGTGGCTGCGAAGGCCGCCGACCTCAGCGCGATGTACGAGACCAGTCGCATCTTCCCGACCGCCGAGGGCCAGGAGCTCCGCAGCGCGATCACGTCGTACACGCGGACCGTCGTCGACCGCAGCTTCCCGAAGCTCGCCGAGACTCGCCCAGCCGGACCGGCTCGGCGACGTGAAGCTCGAGCGGATCTTCTCCACGCTCCGCAACGATCCATCCCGCCACCCCCGACGAGACCGCGGCCTACAACAAGACGCTCGACCTGCTCGACGGCGTGGTCGAGACGCGAGCCCGCCTCGTGAACGCGTCGGGCGAGACCGTCCCGTGGCCGCTCGTGTTCATGCTGGCGATCATGGGCCTCTCGGTGCTCGTCGTCAGCACGGTGCTCGATACCCAGCACCGGAGAGCCCACCTGATGATCCTGACGGCGCTGGCGCTGCTCGTGTCGCTGACGCTCGCGCTCGTCGTGAGTCTTGAACTTCCCGTTCGACGGGATACTGCCGATCAGCGACGAGCCACTCCGCAACTTCTTGGCGTTCCGGGCGGCGCGCTGACGCCGGGCGCTCGCTAGTTCCCGCGCAGCGCCCGGATGAGCTCGGCCTTGTTCATCTGCGATCGCCCGGGGATGCCGCGGTAACGCGCCTTCGGCGTACAGCTCGTCGACGGTGTCGCTGCTCGTACGGTCCGGGTCTCGCGTAGGGGACCCTCTCCAGCGCCGTTGGCACCCCGATCGCCGGACGGCACCTGCGATCTGGCCGGCGCGGCGGGCCCGCGATCGCGCCGGGACGTCAAGTGGAACGAGAGGAGGTTCGCGACCCCGGCGATGGCCGTGACGGCGGCGACGAGGATCGCGACGGCCACCGCGCCGACGACGAAGACGAGCACCCAGTCACCGATGCTGTCGACCGTGAACTTCGCGAAGCCGACCTGGCGCATCAGGCTCTCGACCGCCGCCGTCAGCGCACCGGACAGGAGCCACGGGAGGAAGGCCAGCAGGAACAGGATCACGAAGACGCCGGTCAGGACGGCGGCGACGAGGAACGCGAGCGCCTGGAGATCGAACGCGCTCCGCTCGTCGACGATCGACGGACGGACCAGCTCCCTCGGAGTGATCCTGTCCATCGGCGGCCTGGCGCGTGGTTGCTGCCTCAACACCACGGTGCACCTGCTTGTCGGTTCGCAACGAGCGTAGGCGACCCCGGTTCGCGAGCCGCGCTTACCTGTCCCCTAAACGAGCAGCTCCGCGATCTGCACCGCGTTGAGCGCAGCGCCCTTGCGGAGATTGTCGCCCGCGACCCACAGATTGAGGCTCCCCGGCTCCGACGCGTCTTCGCGCACGCGACCGACGAGCACCGGATCGACGCCGGCGGACTCGAGGGGCGTGGGATGCCCGTCACCGCCGTCGACGAGTTGCACGCCGGGCGCGTCGGACAGCAGCTCGACCGCCTCGCCCTTGGTCATCGGGCGCGCGAAGCGCAGGTTGGCGGACACGGCGTGACCGACGTACACCGGCACGCGCACGCAGGTGACGGTCGCGAGCAGGTCGTCGGCGTGGAGGATCTTCCGGCTCTCGTGGAGCATCTTCCACTCCTCCGACGTGTACCCCAGCTCGCCGAGCGAGCCCGCCTGCGGGATCACGTTGCCGGCGATGGGCCGGTCCCAGACCTCGCCGGGCGTGATCGCACCGTCGATGGCGCCGGCGCGGCCGAGGACGTCGGAGCGGCCGTCACCCTTCGTCCACTGCTCGTCCAGCTCACGCAGCCCCGACTGCCCCGCGCCCGACACCGACTGGTACGTGGAGACCACCATGCGCTCGAGCCCGGCGGCCCGGTGCAGCGGGGCGATCGCGGTGAGGGGCACCGCCGTCGTGCAGTTCGGGCACGACGCGATGCCCTTCGGCATGCGCTGCAGGTCGCCGGGATTGATCTCGGTCACGACGAGCGGCACGTCCGGGTCCATGCGGAACGCCGCCGAGTTGTCGACGACCTTCGCGCCCGCGGCCGCCGCCACCGGCGCCCACTCGGCGGCGATGGGATCGTCGACGTCGACGATCACGAGATCCAGACCGTCGAAGCCGTCGGCGCGCAAGATCTCGCACGTCACCTCGCGACCGGCGTACTCGAGCTTGCGGCCCTCCGATCGCGGCGACGCGTACACACGGAGCTCGTCGACCGGAAAGGCGCGCTCCTCGAGCACGCGCAGCATCTCGCGGCCGACGACGCCGGTCGCGCCGACGACGCCGACTCTCACGCCGTCTCCTGACCGAGCTCGAACGCCGTCGTGCAACGCGCGGACTGCCCGCTCGACGTCGCGCTCCTGCACGACGCACGAGACCCGGATCGACGACGTGGAGATCATCTCGATGTTCACGTCCTCCCGGGCGAGCGTCTCGAACATCTTCGCCGCCACGCCGGGGTTCGAACGCATCCCTGCGCCGACGAGCGAGACCCGCCCGATCCCGGGATCGTTGCTGGCGCCGCTGGCGTCCGTCTCCTTGACGACCTTCTCCATCACGGACATCGCGCGCGTCAGCTCGTCGTTCGGGACGGTGAACGAGATGTCGGTGTGCCCGGCGGAGGACACGTTCTGCACGATCATGTCGACGTTGACGTCCTCGTCGGCCAGCGCCCGGAACACCGAGGCCGCGATCCCGGGACGGTCGGGCACCTGCTCGATCGTCACCTTGGCCTCCGACGTGTCGTGCGTGACGCCGGAGATGATCGCCTGTTCCATCGTCGGATCTTCCTCTCCGCACCCAGGTTCCCGGCTCCCAGCTGAAGCTGGAGCGGACGTGGATGGGCACCCCATAGTTGCGCGCGAACTCGACCGAGCGCAGCGCGAGCACCCCGCTGCCGGTGGCGGCCATCTCCAGCGCCTCGTCGAACGACAGCCGCGGGAGCCGGCGGGCGTCGGGGACCACCCGAGGATCGGCGGAGTACACGCCGGCGACGTCGGTGTAGATCTCGCACGCCTCGGCGCCGAGCACGGCGGCGAGCGCCACGGCGGAGGTATCGGACCCGCCCCGGCCGAGGGTCGTCACGTCGCGGGCGGTCGACACGCCCTGGAAGCCGGCCACGATCGCGACCACGCCGCCGGCGATCGCCTCCCGGATGCGGTCGGCGCGGACCTCGACGATCTTGGCCTTCCGGTGCGTGGTGTCGGTGACGATGCCGGCCTGCGAGCCGGTGAACGACACCGCCGGCTGGCCGTGGTCGAGGATCGCCATGCACAGCAGCGACATCGAGATCCGCTCCCCCGCCGTGAGCAGCATGTCCATCTCCCGGGCGGCGGGGACGTGCGAGACGCCGTGCGCGAGCTGCTCGAGGTCGTCGGTCGTCTTGCCCATCGCCGACACCACGACGACGACGTCGTCGCCCTGGCGCCGGGTCCGGACGATGTGCTCCGCGACCGCCTTGATGCGGTCGGCGTCGGCCACCGACGTGCCGCCGTACTTCTGGACGAGCAGGTTCCCCACGCCGCGCACGGTACAGGGGAGGTGACGGCCCCCGGGTGCCAATTGGCGCGGTTGCGCTCCTAGACTCCCCCGCCGTGGCGAAGCAGGCCGAAGCGCGAGCGGCAGAAGCTGAACCGCGAGACGCGTCGTCAAGCCGAGCTCGCCGCCGCACGCCGGCGCAGGCAGTGGCGCACCGGCCGCACGATCGCCATCTTCGCCGTGCCGCTCGTGATCGTGCTGGTCGTGTTCCAGCTGCGGAGCAGCGGCGGCAGCGGCGCCAGCGAGCCGAAGCGCAAGTTCTCCAAAGCGCCGGCGCAGACGCTCAAGCCCGACACCACGTACACGGCGACGATCGACACCAGCCAGGGCAAGATGGTCGTCGCCCTCGACGCAAGCCGCGGCGCCCAAGAGCGTGAACAACTTCGTGTTCCTGGCCCGCAAGCACTTCTACGACGGGCTCACGTTCCACCGCGTCGCCAAGGACTTCGTGATCCAGGGCGGCGACCCGAAGGGGGACGGGAGCGGCGGGCCCGGGTACAAGATCCAAGCCGAGACGCCCCCGAACGGCTACCAGGTCGGGTCGGTCGCGTGGGCGAAGAGCCAGCAGGAGCAGCCGGGCACGGCGGGCTCGCAGTTCTTCATCGTGACCAGCCCCGCGCCCTCACCGGGACAGGGCCTCGACGCGATCAACCAGCAGCCCTACCAGTACGGCATCATCGGCAACATCACGCCGGACTCGCTCGCGGTTGCGCAGAAGATCGGTGCGCTCGCGCCGGCGAGCGGTGACGGCAAGCCGACGAAGAAGGTGACGATCAAGAAGGTCACGATCGCCGAGTCGCCCAGCTCGACGGCGGGGAGCACGACGCCGGCCGCACCGCCCAGCTCGTAGCGACGGCCGCGGCAGCCGCTCAGACCTCGAGCCGCTCGACCTTCGAACCGTGCTCGACCACGGTGGTCTGGCGTCCGTCGTAGAGGGTCACGACGCCGGCGCCGGCGACGCGCCACGTGACGTCGGGCTCGCGGATCAAGGCCGTCTGCTCGTCGAGGCCGACGAGCGTCGCGGCGCGAGGCAGCAGGTCGATCGAACGCTCGCGCAGGTGGTTGGCGGCGGTGCCGTGGTACGGGAACACCGCGAGCTCCCGCACGACGCCGAGCCCGACCGTGTACGCGCCGCCCCGCGGATCGACCATGGGGTCGCACAGCACCGTGGCGCCCGCGCCCGACGCCGCCAGCACCGACCCCTTGCGGTACCCGGCGACGATCGCCTCGAACAGGGCGGAGTCCTTGAGCGCCGAGCGCAGGTGCAGTGGCGACCCGTCGGCGATGTACACGAACCCGGCGTCGCTCACGCCCTTGACGTTGGCGCGGTCCTCGGCGTCGGCACGGCGCAGCACCGACAGCCCGCGCACGGACGCGCCGAGCTCCGAGAAGTAGTCGGTCGCCCGGGCGACGACCCGGTCGGGATGCTCGAACGCGGCTGCCGTCGGCACCACGACGACCTCGTCGCCGGCGCGCGCCAGCAGTTCGGCGTCGAAATCACGGCAACCGTCGTGCCATTCGCCCCCGCCGACCAGCGCGAGCGTCCCCGACGGCTGCTTGGGGCTCATGGCCTCGGGAGCCTACTTGCGGGTAACGTGCCCTTTCTGCACGAAGGGTGCCGCGTTTCCATTCGCCGAGGGGGTCACATCGTGACGGTCAAGCGCGTCGGAATCGTCGGCTCCGGGATCATGGGCTCCGGCATCGCCGAGGTCGCGGCCAAGGCCGGCTTCGAGGTCAGCCTGCGCAGCCGCCAGCAGAACACGGCGGACCGCGATGATGGCGGGACTCGAGAAGTCGCTCGGCAAGCAGGTCGACAAGGGCAAGCTCGACGCCGGCGAGCGCGACACCGTCCTCGGACGCGTGCGCGCCGTCACCGACCTCGGCGAGCTCGCCGAGTGCGACCTCGTGATCGAGTCGATCGTCGAGGACCTCGCCGTCAAGAAGCACCTGTTCAACGAGCTCGACCGGGTGTGCCACGAGGCCGCCGTCCTCGCCACCAACACGTCGACGCTGCCGGTGGTCGAGATGGCGATGGAGAGCCGCCCCGACCGGGTGTGCGGCATCCACTTCTTCAACCCGGCGCCGATGATGCCGCTGGTCGAGGTGGTGCGCTGCATCACGACCTCCGACGAGACGGTCGGGACGGCCCGTGCCTTCGCCGAGTCGTGCGGCAAGAACCCGGTGCTCGTGCGGGACCAGGCCGGGTTCATCGTGAACGCGCTCCTCTTCCCCTATCTGAACAACGCCGTGAAGCTCCTCGACGCCGGCGTGGCGTCACGGGAGGACATCGACGCCGCCATGAAGGGCGGCTGCAACTTCCCGATGGGGCCGCTGGAGCTGCTGGACCTGGTCGGGCTCGACACCAGCCTCGCGATCATCGAGGCGCTCTACGCCGAGTTCCGCGACCCCAACTACGCGCCGGCCCCCTTGCTGCGGCGGATGGTCAGCGCCGAGCGCCTGGGGCGCAAGACGAGCCACGGCTTCTACGACTACGGCTGAGCGTCGAGGAGGGGCGGCGGCGTGAGCTACGTCGACGCCAACGGCGTCCATACCTATTACGAGGAGCACGGGAGCGGCGATCCGCTGTTGCTGCTGCACGGCGGCCTCGCCGACGCCAGCGGCTTCGCGCTCGCAGACGCCCGCGTTCGCCGAGCGGTACCGCGTCGTCGTCCCGGACCGGCGTGGCCACGGCCGCACGCCCGACGTCGACGGGCCCATCACGTACGACGTGATGGCCGACGACACGATCGCGCTCATGGACGACCTGGGCATCGGGCCGGCGCACCTCGTCGGCTGGAGCGACGGCGGCGACATCGGCCTGCTCGTTGCGATCAAGCGGCCCGACCTGGTGCGCAGGCTCGTGGTCGATGGGAGCGAACTTCAGCGCCGCCGGGCTCACGCCCGAGGCGGCGGCTGCGTTCAACCCCGAGACGCCGACGACCGTCGTCCCGGTCATGCGCGACATGTGGAAAGAGGCCGCGGTCGACCCCGACCGGTTCGACGTCGTGTTCGAGAAGATGCAGCACTGCTGGTTCGACTTCGCCATCCCGCCCGCCGACCTCGCACGGATCGCGGCCCCGACGCTGGTGATGGCGGGCGACGACGACATCGCGCGGTTCGAGCACACGATCGAGCTCTACGAGGCGATCCCGGACGCGCAGCTCGCCGTGATCCCCGGTGCGTCGCACGTGGCGCCGATCGAGAAGCCGGATCTCGTCAACCAGCTCGTCCTCGACTTCCTGGCGGCGGAAGGACCGCCCACGACGATGATGCCGCTGCGTCGGACGGAGCAGCCGTAGTGGGGGACAATGGGCGCATGGCCGACGCGCGACAAGCCCTGGCTGATGCGCACGTACTCGGGCCACTCGTCGGCCCGGGCGTCGAACGAGCTGTACCGCACGAACCTGTCCCGCGGCCAGACCGGCCTGTCGGTCGCGTTCGACCTGCCCACGCAGACCGGCTACGACCCCGACCACCCGCTGGCCCGCGGCGAGGTGGGCAAGGTCGGTGTACCGGTGCCCCACCTCGGCGAGATGCGGACGCTCTTCGACGGCATCCCGCTCGACGAGATGAACACGTCGATGACGATCAACGCCACGGCCATGTGGCTGCTGTCGATGTACGTGGCGCTGGCCGAGGAGCAGGGCGCCGACCCCGCTCGCCTCGCCGGCACGGTGCAGAACGACATCGTGAAGGAGTACCTGAGCCGCGGCACGTACATCTTCCCGCCCGGCGGCGTCGAAGCGCCTGACCGTCGACCTGGTCGTGCACGCGGCGAGGCACATCCCGCGCTGGAACCCCATCAACGTCTGCCCGTACCACCTGCAGGAGGCGGGCGCGACGCCGGTGCAGGAGATCGCGTACGGGCTGGCGACCGCCGTCGCCGTCCTCGACGCGGTGCGCGAGTCGGGCCAGGTCGCCGAGGACGACCTCCCCGCCGTGGTCGGGCGGATCTCCTTCTTCGTCGACGTCGGCATCCGCTTCGTCGAGGAGACGTGCAAGATGCGCGCGTTCACGCGAGATGTGGGACCGCATCACGCGCGAGCGCTACGGCGTGCAGGACGAGAAGCTGCGCCGGTTCCGCTACGGCGTGCAGGTGAACTCGCTCGGCCTCACCGAGGCGCAGCCCGAGAACAACGTGCAGCGCATCGTGCTCGAGATGCTCGGCGTCACGCTGTCGAAGGACGCGCGCGCCCGCTCCATCCAGCTGCCGTGCTGGAACGAGGCGCTCGGTCTTCCGAGGCCGTGGGACCAGCAGTGGTCACTGCGCATGCAACAGGTCCTCGCCTACGAGAGCGACCTGCTCGAGTACGACGACCTGTTCGCGGGCTCGAAGGTCATCGAGGCGAAGACGGGTGAGCTCGTCGACGCCGCCGAGACCGAGCTCCAGTGGGTGCTCGACGGCGGCGGGTCGTTCGAGATGATCGACGCCATGAAGGGCCGGCTCGTGCAGAGCAACGCGGAGCGGGTGCGCAGGATCGAGTCGGGCGAGCTCCCGGTCGTGGGCGTGAACATGTTCACGGAGACGGCACCGTCCCCGCTCGTGTCGGCGTACGAGGGCGGCGAATCGCACATCCTCGAGCTCGACCCGGCGGCCGAGGCCGAGCAGGTCGAGCATCTCGAGCAGTGGCGGGCGCAGCGCGACGACCAGGCGTGGACGCGCGCCCTCGATGACGTGCGTCGCGTCGCGGCGACGGACGAGAACCTGACGGCCGCCACCATCGACCTCGCCAAGGCGGGCGGCACGGTCGGCGAGTGGGCGGGCGTGCTGCGCGAGGTGTTCGGCGAGTACCGGGCGCCCACCGGCGTGGGCGCGGTGGCCGCGGCACCCGTCGACGCGATGGTGAAGGTGCGCGAGCACGTACAGTCCGCCGCCCGTGAGCTGGGCGGCCCGATCCGGGTGCTGGTCGGCAAGCCCGGCCTCGACGGGCACTCCAACGGGGCCGAGCAGATCGCGGTGGCGGCGCGCGACGCCGGCATGGAAGTCGTGTACCAGGGGATCCGGTTGACGCCGGAGCAGATCGCGGCGGCGGCCGGCGACGAGGACGTCGACGTGGTCGGCCTGTCGATCCTGTCGGGCTCGCACCTGCTGCTCGTGCCCGAGACCGTGCGCCTGCTGCGCGAGCGCGGCGTCGACGCTCCCGTCGTGGTCGGCGGGATCATCCCCGACCCCGACCGGCGCAAGCTGCTCGACGAGGGCGTCGCCCACGTCTTCACCCCGAAGGACTACAAGCTCGCCGAGATCATGTCCGACATCGCCGACCTGGCGATCGAGCACCGGCGCAAGCTCCGATGCGTGCGTCGGACCAAACGTCCGCTCTGTGCACGCATCGAGGTCAGCGCTGGTAGAGGGCCTCGATCACGTCCGCGTACTTGGCGTAGATGCCGCGACGCTTCAGCTTCATCGTGGGCGTCAGCTCCTCGGAGTCGGGCAGCCACTCCTCGCCGAGCAGCGCGAACTTCTTCACCTGCTCGACGCTGTTGAACCGCTTGTTCGCCTCGGCGACCGCCCGCTCGACCTCGGCGCGCATGTCGGGGTTCTCGGCGAGCTCGGCCAGCGACGCGCCGCCGACGCCGTGCTGCTTCGCCCACGCCGGCGCCACGTCCGTGTCGAGCACGAGCAGCGCCGAGACGAAGGGACGGGCCTCGCCGATCACGGCCGCCTGGCCGATCAGCGGGAACGCCTTGAGTGCCGCCTCGATGTTGGCCGGTGAGATGTTCTTGCCCCCGGCCGTGATGATCAGCTCCTTCTTCCGGTCGACGATCCGCAGGTAGCCGTCGTCGTCGAACTCGCCGATGTCACCGGAGTGGAGCCAACCGTCGGCGTCGAGCGCCTCGGCCGTCTTGGCGGGGTCGTTCAGGTAGCCGCGGAACACGTTGCCGCCCCGGCAGATGACCTCGCCGTCCTCGGCCAGCTTCACCTCGCAGCCCGGGATCGCGCGCCCGACCGTCCCGACGCGGACTTCGATGGCGTCGAACGTCATCGGCCCCGACGACTCCGACATGCCGTAGATCTCGGCGAGCGGCACGCCGAGGGCGCGGAAGAACTCGAGGATCTCGACCGGGAGCGGCGCGGCGCCGGTGATGGCCGAGATCACCTGGTCGAGCCCGAGCAGCTCGCGCACCGGGCCCAGCACGCTGTCGTCGCCCGTCTCCAACGTGTGGTCGAACGCCTCCTTCTGCGCCGGGTCGGCGGCGACGACGGCCTGGACCCCGGCGTACACCTTCTCCCAGATGCGCGGCACCGCGAAGACGATCTCGGGCCGCACCTGGGGCAGGTACGACGCCACGTCGCGCGCCTCCGGGCACGAGGTCACCTCGTAGCCGAACATCGCCTGCTGGTAATAGGACGTCATGCGCTCGGCGATGTGGGCCATCGGCAGGTACGACACCAACCGCCGGCCTTCGGGCGAGACGTGCGCGAGCGTGAGGCGCAGGCTCTCGGCCGTCCAGCAGATGTTGGCGTGGTCGAGCATCACGCCCTTGGGCGGACCGGTCGTCCCCGAGGTGTAGATGACGGTGGCGAGGTCGGATGGCTGGGCGATCTTGGTTGCGGCCTCGATGTCGACGGGATCGAGGCCGAGCAGCGACTCCCACGTGCGTACGTCGTCGGGTGCGACGCGGTCCGGGTCTTCCATGAGCACGATGTGCTCGAGGGCCGGCAGCTCGGAGCGCACCTTGAGGAAGCGCTCGAGGTAGCCGACGTCCTCGAGGATCGCGACCTTGGCGTCACAGTGGCCGGCGAGGTACTGCACCTGCTCGGGGGCGGACGAGTTGTAGATGGAGATCGGCGTCGCGCCGACGAGCAAGGCGGCCATGTCGGCGACGAAGAACTCGGGCCGGTTGCGCATCATCAGCACCACCCGGTCGCCCCGCCCGACCCCGAGCTCCTGGAGCCCGGCCGCCACCCGGCACGCGTCCTCGGCGTACTCGGCGAAGGTCGACTCCTGCCATCCGTCGCCGTCCCGGGCCCGCAGCGCGACCGCGTCGGGTCGTGACCGGACGGTCTGGAGGAAGCGGCTGGGGACGGTCTGCCCCCGCGTCTGCTCGGCGAGCATCTCGTTCGTCACATGCACCACGGCCCCCGTTCTCTGCGTCGCCGTCGCGGTCGCTGCGCTCTTTCACCATATGTAGCGCACGGGCGCAGAGCGTGCTCAAGGCGGAGTTCTCCACAGGGCTGGGTGGAAAACCTGTGGAGAATGGTGGATACTGGCCGGCGTTCGTCCCGAGGAGATCGTTGGGGCGCCCGGCGCGCGGGTTCTCTACTCAACCTCCTCGGGGCGAGCTGTTTCCGAGAGGACTTCGTCGGTGTCGGCACCGAGCGGCCGACCCGGGCCCGTGATCCGGCCGGGAGTGCGGCTGAGGCGGGCGACCGGCCCCGGCATCACCACCCCGTCGACATCGCCAGCACGTCCCGCGCTTGCACGTGCGGGTCGCGGGCGAGGTCGGCCATCGTGTACACGGGCGCCGCCGCCGCGTGCGCGGCCTCGAACGGCCAGCACGTCGCCCGACGGGCGGGCCGCGATCCATCCGGCCAGCGCTCCTTCGAGCTCGTCGCGGTGCTTCATCCGGCCGGCGAAGGTGCCGAAGCGTTCGTCGCCGCCGACGCCGATCAGCGCGAGGACACGACGGGCGACGGACTCGGTGGACGTCGAGACCGCGACCCACATGGCGTCGCTCGGGTCGCGCCAGCCCAGGTCGCGCAGGCCGTCGCCCTCCGGTGACTCGACCTTGACGACGTCGGCACCGAAGTCGGCCAGGTACCGCGCCGCACCTGGGCCCGCGAGCACGGTCGCCATGTCGATGACGCGCAACCCTTCGAGAGCTTGCATGGGCGGAGATTACGGGGCCGCGGCCTCCTGCTCCGCTCGGGCACCAAACCCGCGACGAGGGATCAGAACGACTCGGTGAAGCAGCGTTCCCCGAGCGGGCCGAGCGCGTAGTCGCGATACAAGCCCGCGAACATGTGCCGCGTCTTCTCGCTCCAAGCCATCGCGTCGGGCGCGGCGGCGCGCCGCACCATCTGCGTGTAGCCGCCTTCGTAGACGCGGTACTCGCCCCAACCACCCGGGTAGTCCTTCGTGCACGCCACCTCGACGAACGGCACGGCGCGGGCGGTCGGGAAGCGCCGGACCCGGTTGCGGTGCGTGTGACCGGCGAAGTAGCCGACGACGTTCTCGCGTCGGGCCACCACCGCGGCCAGTGCCTCGCTGTCCTCGGGGTTGATGCCGAAGTACGTGCCCGAGCGGTGGTCGGCGCCGAGGTTCCACAGATGGTGGTGGCCGAACACGAGCACGGGACCGCTGGTCGAGCCGGCCAGCTCGTCGAGCCAGCCGACCTGGTCGGCGCTGAGCTCACCGCGGTCGGTGCCGGGGATGACGGTGTCGACGACCGCGAGCGTCACGCCGTCGACGTGCACGTCGTACGGGGCGTAGCCGGCCGCGAACTGTGGATCGGTCTTCACGTCGTGGTTGCCGCGCACCCACTGCATGCGCTCGCCGAGCGCGCCGTACGCGTCGAGGAAGGACTCGAACTCGTCTTCGGTGCCGGCGTCGGTCAGGTCGCCCTTGACGACGACCATGTCGGGATCGAGGCCGCGCATCTCGTCGATTACGGCGCCGTTCATCACCTCGGGGTACGGAGGGTCTCCCGGCTCGGCGCGCAGGATCGGGCCCAGCTCCTCCTCGCCCAGGTCACCGATGCGACCGCACTCGACCTCGCCGAAGTGCACGTCGTTGGCCGTCGCGATCGTCGCCAGGAGGCGGCCGGCGGGACGCTCGAGCGTCGTGAACGACGGCGGGAGCCATTCGCTCCGCTCGGCGCCGTCGACGACGAGCTCGTACTCGGTGCCCGCCTCGAGCCCCGCCACCCGCGCGCTGTGGTACGGGCCGCGGGTGGTGACCTCGGCGTCGCCGACGCGCGTGGTGACCGGCTCGTCGCCGTCGGTGCGGAACGTGACGACGGCTTCGTCCGGCCCGACGGTCATGAGCTCGGCGTCGTGCACCACCGTCATCGCGCCGCTCGCGTCAGGCCCGGGCGCGACGGTCGATCCGGCCCGACAGGCGCCATGGCCCGCGGAGCAGACCGGCGCGGCGGGCGGTCAGCCGCGACGCGCGTACCCAGGCATCGAGGTGCTCCGGGTCCCCACCCGTGACCGACGCCGCCGCCCGCGCCGCCGCGTGCGCGCGCTCGTGCCGAACGACCTCGATGGCGGCGGTGATCGCCGCCATCTCCTCGGGGGAGGCGTCGGGCGAGATGACGCGGAGGACGGGCCGGTCGGGCATGCGCTGACGACTACAGCGGCACGTTGCCGTGCTTGCGCTGCGGGAGCTTCTCCTTCTTCGTGCGCAGCATCTCGAGCGAGCGCACGAGCACCCGGCGGGTCTCACGGGGGTCGATCACGTCGTCGACGTACCCGCGCTCCGCCGCGATGTAGGGATTGGCGAACCGCTCGGTGTACTCCTCGATGAGCTCGGCCCGGCGGGCGTCCGGGTCCGGCGCCGACTCGATCTCCTTGCGGAAGATGATGCCGACCGCGCCCTGCGGCCCCATCACCGCGATCTCGGCCGACGGCCAGGCGAACGCGAGGTCGGCGCCGATCGACTTGGAGTTCATGACGACGTACGCCCCGCCGTAGCCCTTCCGCGTGATGATCTGCACGCGTGGCACGGTCGACTCGCAGTACGCGTACAGCAGCTTGGCGCCGTGCCGGATGATGCCGCCGTACTCCTGGTCGGTCCCGGGAAGGAACCCGGGCACGTCGACGAACGTGACGATCGGGATGTTGAACGCGTCGCACGTCCGCACGAACCGGGCCGCCTTCTCCGACGCCTCGATGTCGAGCGTTCCCGCCACCACCTGGGGCTGGTTCCCGACGATCCCGACCACGTGCCCGTCGATGCGGGCGAACCCGCACACGATGTTCATCGCCCACAGGGCGTGGACCTCGAAGAAGTCCCCGTCGTCGACGATCTCGGCGATGATCGCCTTCATGTCGTAGGGCTTGTTCGCGGCGTCTGGGATCAGCTCGACGATGCCGTCACAGCGCCGGTCGGCGTCGTCCTCGGGCTCGAAGTACGGCGGGTCCTCGAGGTTGTTGGCGGGCAGGAACGACAGCAGATAGCGCACCTGCTCGAGGCAGGCGGATTCGTCGTCGGCGACGAACGTCGCGACGCCCGACTTGGTCGCGTGCGTCATCGCGCCGCCGAGCTCCTCCTGGGTCACGTCCTCGCCGGTGACCGTCTTCACGACGTCGGGCCCGGTGATGAACATGTTCGAGATGCCCTTCACCATGAAGATGAAGTCCGTCATCGCCGGCGAGTAGACGGCGCCCCCCGCGCACGGTCCGAGGACCACGCTGATCTGGGGGATCACACCGGATGCCCGGACGTTGCGGAAGAAGATGCCGCCGTAGCCCACCAGGGACACGACGCCCTCCTGGATGCGCGCGCCCCCGCCGTCGTTGAGCCCGACCAGCGGCGCACCCACGGACTCGGCGAGGTCCATGACCTTCTGGATCTTCTCGGCGTAGACCTCGCCGAGAGCGCCGCCGAAGAGAGTGAAGTCCTGCGCGAAGACGAAGATCTTGCGGCCGCCGACGGTTCCCCAGCCCGTCACGACCCCGTCGGTGAGCGCGCGGTTCTCCTCGATGCCGAAGCCGTGCGCGCGGTGACGAGCGAGCATGTCGAGCTCGACGAAGGAGCCCGGATCGAGCAGCAGCTCGAGCCGCTCGCGTGGGAGGAGCTTGCCTCGCTCGTGCTGGCGCTCGACCGCCTTGGGGCTGCCGACGTGCAAGGCCTGCTCGCGCAGCTTGTCGAGCTGCTCGAGGCGCTCTTCGATCGGGTGCGCGACCGGCGGGACCGGCGCGGTCGCGCCGCCTTCGCCGTGGACTTCGGGATCTTCGACTGCCACGGGCGTCAGCGTAGTTTCCCGACCGCTACTCGGGACCAGCCTCGTCCGCCCGTTCGCCGTCCTCCTCTTCCTCGGAGGTCAGGCTCGACCAGAACCCGGGCGGGATGAGCGCGATCACGGCGCCGACGACCGCGAGCAGGCCGCCGATGACGACCAGGTACGGGCCGATCGAGATGAAGTCGCGGACGCTCTTCCCGAGGTTGTGGTCGTGGACGATTGTGCGCACCTGGATACACGTACAAGAAGCCGGTCACGATCACGGCGACGCCGAGCACCAGGCCGGCGACCTTCCACCACGGCAGCGAACGCCGCCACCACGAGGAGCAGTCCGAGCACGAGCAAGACGATCCCGAGGTTGAGCCCGCCGCCGGGCACCTTCACCCCGGAATCGATGACGAACTTGGCCGGGATCGTGTACGCCGTCCGGGCGGGGCCGAGCTCGCGAGTCTTGGCGCCCCAGTTCAGCCAGCTCGAGACGGCGACGAGTGCGCCGCCGATCACGATCAGAGAACGGCCGATGGTCGCGCTTCTCGTCGTCCCTGCCGGCGTCGACGGTGTGGAGGACATGGCAACCCCTCTGGATGTCGCCTCAGGGCGCGAGGCTGAAGGGCGGGTATCGGTCGGTGACGAGCAGGAACGCGTAGGCGGTGACGCGGCAAGCTCCAGCGCATGACGCCCACCACGAAGTTGAACATGCCCTCCGGGTACCGGCCGGTGAACAGGATCGCGAACCAGGCGACCACGACGACCACGACGGCCGCGATGTCGAGGAAGAACAGCACGATGTAGTGCGGGAGGGCGAGGAGCCACTTCACGAGCGGGAGCCACCGGTTCAGCTCGTTCGGCGCGTCGGGGTACACGACTTCGACGTGGACGGCCTGCTCATCTTCCACCGACGGGTACTCGTCCCGCAGCAGGAAGATGTACGAGGTGATGCGCGTCTCGAGGCGGACCAGCATCAGGTTGAAGTCGAACCACCACCGCGGGTACTTGTGCCTCAGCACGAGCAACGCCACGACGGGCAGGAACAGCACGAGCGCCACCCCGCCGAGCGGGTGCCCGCCGAATCCCGCTCGGCCGAATCCGAACAACGCCAGCAACAAGAACAGTGGGATCGCCAGGATCAACCGGAACCCGGTGGTGACTCGGTTGAGGTCCCGGTCCGGGTAGTCGACCGAGAACGTCAACGGATACGGCGCTGCCGCTTGTGCGCTCATTGCTCCCCCTGTTTGTGCTCGAACTCGAGTGTCACGACGTCTTCTGGACCAAGGTGAGAATTCCGCCGACGACCGACCCGATCGCGCCGAGCAGGGCGATGTACGCCCCGAACCGCAGGACCGAGAAGTAGCTGCTGTCGAAAGCCCGTCCCAGCGCGTCGATGATGTACCTCGTCTGCACGAGGAACAGGACGACGACGAGCAGTGCGATGCCGCCCGCGATCACGCTGAGGAGCCCCAGGCGGCGGTTCGTCGCGCTGAGGACGGCGGCGGCGAGGCACGCGAGACCGAAGAACGCGATCACGATCCCGAGGCTCAGGCCTCCCGAGTCGGACCGACTGTCGAGCAGGAAGTGCGCGGGGATGTCGTACGCGCTGAACGACTGGGTGATGGAGCTCGTCCCCCTGAAATCGAACTGCAGCCACGCCAGCCAGCTGGCGACGAGGTAGAGCAAGCTGCCGACGAGCGCGAGGATCGGACCGGCTCCGATCTGGAACCCGGGGGTTGGGCGCGGCACACCCGGCGGCACGGCCGCCGCGCCCGGCGCACCCCATGCCGCCGACGGCGGCGCGGGCGGGGTCGTCGGTGCTCGATGGCGCTGTCGGCGAAGACGGCGGCGCGGCCTGCGGCGGAGGGGCCGGTGCAGCCGGCGGAGGCGGCACGGGCGTGGGGGCGGTCGTCGGCGCCGGCGCCGACACGATCAGACGGCGGCCGTCGACCCACGCTTCCCACCCGTTCGAGCACCGAACGTACGCCCAGTCGCCTCGCGACTCGATCAGCATCACGTCGAGGCCGGGGTCGAGGTTCGCCGCCGGCGCCGCCGAGCCGTCGGGCCCGGCCCAGGCGGGGAGCCCCTCGGCCGGCACGGCATGGGTCTGGCTGTAGTCCGCCATGCGGGTCTCCCGTCTCGCCGGCGGCGCGCAGCGTACCCAGGCCGACGCACCCGCGCACCGAAGCGTGATGCGCGTCAGCGACCGCGAGTGGGGCCCGCCGAACCGGGGTTCGTCGTTGTTCGACCGAAGGTCGGTCAGGGCAGGGCGACGGACTCGAGGACCACTTGCCAGTGGCGCAGCACTCCGAGGTGCCCGACGTCGGACCAGACCTGGGCCTCGCAGTCCGGCAGCGTCGCAGCCAGGTAGCGGAAGTCGGGCTCGGCCCGCGTGTCCTGGGCGCCGTGCCACAGCCGTATCCCGGGCCGGAGATCGGCGATCCGGAAGCCCCACGGCATCCAGAGCGCGACGAGGTCGTCGGCGATCCCGCCGGCTCCCGGGCGCAGCGCCTCGGTGACGTCGGCGGCGAGCATCGCCCCCGTCGCGGGCTCGGCGAGGAGGGCGCGGTCGTCGGGGGTGCCGCCGCCGAGGAAGCTCGTCGGGTCGTCGAGCCATCGCTCGCTGTAGCGGACGACGCCGCCGGCGGCGCGCGTCGGGTCCTCGCGGGCCACCTCCGCTGCCGGTCGCTGCCGCCGGTCGAGCGCGTCCCACGCGCCCGGGACCTCGTCGAGCGGGCCGGGCATGCACGCGACCGCCACGGCGGACACGCGCTCGCCCAGCGCCACCGTGCACCCGAGCGCGTGGGCGCCGCCCGCCGATATGCCGAGGACGGCGAAGCGTTCGACACCCAACCCGTCGGCCAGCGCCGCGACGTCGCCGGCGGTGTCGAGGATGGTCCGACCTTCGCGGCGGTCCGACCCGCCGAAGCCGGGCCGGTCGAAGGTGATCAGGCGCACCCCGAGCGACGCCGGCGACGTCCGCCGACGGCGCGAACAAGCGCGAGCCGGGCGCGCCGTGGAACAGCACGACGGGCGTCCCGGACGGATCGCCGAGCTCCTCGTGCGCGAGGACACGGCCGTCGGGCAGGCGCAGGTTTACTCCTGGACGAGCTCGATGAGGGTGCCGAACGCCGTCTTCGGGTGGATGAAGGCCACGGTCGTGCCCCGGCTCCCGGGCCGGGGCGCTTCGTCGATGACCTGGTGCCCCTCGCTCTTCACCCGGTCCAGCGCGGCGGCGCAGTCGTCGACCCGGTACGCGACGTGGTGCATGCCCTCGCCCTTCTTGTCGAGGTACTTCGCGACGGGCGAGTCGTCGCGCACCGGAGTGAGGAGCTGGATGTACGACTCGGCGACGCGCAGCAGCACTTCCTCGACGCCGTCGTTCTCGACGACCTCGCGGTGCACCGGCTCGACCCCGTACGTGGCGCGGTAGTAATCGACGGCAGCGTCGAGGTCGCGCACCGCGATGGCGACGTGGTCGATCTCGGTCAGGACCGGGTCAGCCATGTGCGTCATGCCTTGTGATGACGTCGGAACAGGGTGATCTGGTCGAGATGCTCCTCGCGGAGCGCCGGGTTCGTGACGCCGAGCCCTTCCTCGGGCGCGAGGCAGAGCACTCCGACCTTCCCCTCGACGAGGTTCCCGTGCACCTGCGCCGCCGCCTCACCCGTCTGATCGAGCGGGTACACGACCGACAACGTCGGGTGGATCTTGCCCTCGCCAATGAGCCGGTTGGCGTCCCACGCCTCGCGGTAGTTCGCGAAGTGACTGCCCTTGATGGTCTTCAGCATCATCCAGAGGTACCGGTTGTCGTATTCGATCGTGTAGCCGGACGTCGCCGCGCAGGTGATGATCATCCCGCCCCGCTTGCACACGAACACCGAGGCGCCCATCGTCTGACGGCCCGGGTGCTCGAACACGATGTCGGGATCGGCGCCCGTCAGCTCACGGATCTTCTTTCCGAGGCGACGCCACTCGCCCGGATCCTGGGTGTGCTCGTCCTTCCAGAACTGGTATCCCTCGGCCTTGCGGTCGATGACGTGCTCGACGCCCATCTCGTGCAGCAACGCCGCCCGCTCCGGCGACGACACCACACCGACGGGTGTACCGCCCCCGTTCAGCACGTACTGGGCGGCGTAGGCGCCGATGCCGCCGCTCGCGCCCCAGACGAGCACGCTCTGACCCTGCGTCATCTGGGCGCCGTTGGGGCTGACGATCATCCGGTAGCTGGTCGAGTTGCACAGCGCGTTGCAGGCCGCCTCCTCCCACGTGAGGTGGGTCGGCTTCGGCATGAGCTGGTTCGCCTTCGCCAGCGCGATCTCCGCCAGGCCGCCGTAGTTCGACTCGAAACCCCAGATGCGCTCGTTCACTGCGAGCATCGAGTCGTCGTGCGCGGACGGGTCCTGGTCGTCGACGTAGTTGCAGTGGACGGTGACCTGGTCGCCGGGCTTCCAGTTGCGCACCGCCGACCCGACGCGCAGGACGACGCCGGCGGCGTCGCTCCCCATCACGTGAAAGGGCTGGTCGTGGCGCTTTCCCCACACGCTCTCCTTGCCGAGGCGCTTGAGGAACTGGAACGTCGGCAACGGCTCGAAGATCGACGTCCACACCGTGTTGAAGTTGATCGCCGACGCCATGACGCCGATGTACGCCTCGTCGGGCGCCAACTCGGGCAGCGGTACGTCCTCGACGTGCGTCGACTTGCGCGGGTCCTTTGCCTCCGAAGGCAAGCCGGCGAACATCTCCTGCTCGTCGGCCAGCACCACCGCGCCGCGGAACGTCTGCGGAAGCGGCAGCGCGCCGACCGTCTCGCCGTCGGCGCCTTCGAGGATGGCGGTGCGAATGCTCTCGATCTCCGTCATACGGCGAACGCTAGCGTCCGTTGCCCGGCTGGTTTCGTCCGCGCCCGGCGCGGCTACTCTCGCAATGAATTCGTTTTGGGGGAGGGACGCAATGCCCGGCTCGGTCATCATCTCGTCTGCCCGCACACCCATCGGCAAGCTCTCGGGTGCGCTGGCGTCGTTCTCGGCCATGGACCTCGGCGGCCTCGCGGTCGCGGCGGCTCTCGAGCGCGGGGGCGTCGGCCCCGAGCAGGTCGACTACGTGATCCTCGGCCAGGTGCTCCAGGCCGGTCAGGGCCAGATCACCGCCCGCCAGGCTGCGGTCAAGGCGGGCGTGCCCATGACCGTGCCGGCGCTCACCGTCAACAAGGTGTGCCTCTCGGGGATGAACGCGATCTACCTCGCCGACCAGATGGTCCAGGCCGGCGACGCCGAGCTCGTGGTGGCCGGTGGTATGGAGTCCATGACGGCGGCGCCCTACCTGCTGCCCGGCGCCCGCGCCGGCTACCGGATGGGCGACGGCAAGCTGATCGACTCGATGATCGCGGACGGCCTGTGGTGCGCGTTCGACGCCGTCCACATGGGCGCCGGGACCGAGAAGTACGCCGGGAACTTCGGCGGCCTCACCCGTGAGGCCCAGGACGAGCTCGCGGCCAAGAGCCACGAGCGGGCGGCGGCCGCCATCAAGGAGGGCCGCTTCGCCGCCGAGATCACGCCGGTGAGCGTTCCGCAGCGCAAGGGTGAGCCGATCCTGATCGACACCGACGAAGGTGTCCGCCCCGGCACCACCACCGAGTCGCTGGGCAAGCTGAAGCCGGCGTTCGCGAAGGACGGCACCATCACCGCCGGCAACGCGTCGCAGATCTCCGACGGCGCCGCCGCCGTGATCGTCACCAGTCGCGACAAGGCCGAGGACCTCGGCGCCACGCCCATCGCCGAGCTCGTGAGCTTCGGCATGGTCGCGGGTCCGGACCCGTCGCTCCTTACGCAGCCGTCACGTGCGATCAAGCGGGCGCTCGAGCCCGTCGACAAGTCCGTCACCGACATCGACCTGTTCGAGATCAACGAGGCCTTCGCCGCCGTCGGCCTCGCCGCCATGCAGGACCTCAAGATCAGCGACGACGTCGTGAACGTCAACGGCGGCGCCATCGCACTCGGCCACCCGATCGGCATGTCGGGGACCCGGCTCGTCGTCACGCTCGTGAACGAGCTGCGCCGCCGCGGCGGTGGGCTGGGCGCGGCCGCTCTGTGCGGCGGCGGCGGCCAGGGTGACGCCACCCTCGTCCGCGCGCTGTAGTCCGCCGCAGGGTCCTCGGTGAAGCCGACGACGCGGGACGCGTGCTGACGCCGTAGCTTTCCGGCGTGAGTGCACCGGCGCAGCTGCGACCGCTCGGCACCGGCGAGATCCTCGACGCCGGCATCAAGATCTACCGGAGCAAGTTCGCCACCATGCTCAAGGCGGTCGCGGTGGTGATCGTGCCGGTCCAGGTGCTGAACGTCCTCGTCACGCTCTCGCTGCCCGACACCTCGACCACCGCCGGCGCCACCACCACCACGTCCGACAGCGAATGGGCCGGTATCGCCGCCCTGCTGCTCATCTTCGTGATCAACGTCGTCTCCAGCGCGCTCGCCCAGGCCGCGTGCCTGAAGGCGGTGAGCGACACCTACCTCGGCACCGAGACCGACTGGCGAGGGTCGTTGCGGTTCGGTTTTCGCCGGCTCGGGTCGCTGCTGTGGCTGACGCTCATCCACGGCGTGATCGTGCTGCTCGCTTTCGCGGCGTGCATCGTCCCCGGCGTATGGCTGTACGCCGCGTGGTCGGTGGCGGTGCCGGTGCTGCTGATCGAAGGCACACGCGGGTTCCGGGCCCTGGGCCGGTCGTTCAACCTCGTGCGCCGACGGTGGTGGCCGACCGCCGGCACCCTGCTGCTCGCCAACCTTCTCGCGACCGCGGTCGCGGCCGGGATCGGGCTGGTCGCGTTGCCGCTCCTCTTCGCCGGGCGCGACAACGAGCTCGTGTACGACCTCGCCAACGGAGTCTTCGGCGCCGCGGCCAGCGTCCTCACGATCCCGTTCGTCGCCGCCGTCGTGGCCGTCCTCTACTTCGACCTGCGCGTGCGCAAGGAGGGGTTCGACCTGCAGCTCATGGCGCAGCGGATCGGCGCGCCCGCCGGTTCTGTGAGCCCGACCCTGATGCCGTGGACCCAGCCGGTACCGGGCGCCGGGGGCGGATGGGCGCCACCGCCGCCCGGGTGGCAACCACAACCACCCTCGTCGCCTCCGCCGACAGGACCGCCGACTGGGCCGCCGCCGGGGCCGAGGCGGTGAGCGCGCTCTGGGCGGCGGTGGCGGGGCAGGTCGACCCCGATCGGGCGCGCGACCAGGCGCGCGAGATCCTCGGCGGGCGCCGATACAAGCCCGCCGACGTCCCTCGCCCGTTCCAAGGCGCGCTCGAATGGCTGGGCGACCGCCTCCGTCCGATCGGCGACTTCTTCTCCCGCATCACCGAATCGCTGCCGGGCAAGATCGCTCTCGCCGCCGTCCTCGCCGGCGTCGTCGCGGTGGTCGCGCTGCTCGTCGCCCGGCGGCGGGCCGCGACGAGCGCCGCCGCCGGCGGTGGCGGGCGGCGTCGATCGCCTGACGCGCACACCGACCCCGGCCGGCTCGAGCGCGAAGCCGACGCGGCGGAGCGCCGGGGCGACCTCGATGTCGCGCTGCGCCTGCGCTTCCGCGCCGGCCTGTTGCGCCTGGACCGCGCCGGCGCCATCCGCTTCCGGCCTTCGATCACGACCGGCCAGGTGGCGCGGCACCTGCGACTACCCAACTTCGACGATCTCGCGATCACGTTCGACGCCGTCGCGTACGGCGGACGCCACGCGTCGACGACCGATCTGCAATCGGCGCGCGCCGAGTGGCCGCTCGTCCTCGAGCAGGCTGCGCCCCGGTGAGCACGCGTACCCGCTCGTGGCGCCGGCTGCACCCGGCTGTGCGCGTCGTGATCGTGCTCGTGGCGCTGGTGATCGTCGTCAACGTCGCGCTGTCGCTCCTCGACTCCTCGACGCGCGGTGCCGACGACACCGCGCCGCGCTCGTCGTCGCTCTCGACCG
This sequence comes from uncultured Actinomycetes bacterium, assembly GCA_963747195.1. GTDB lineage: Bacteria > Actinomycetota > Acidimicrobiia > IMCC26256 > JACDBD01 > JALZAA01. The sequence goes on along the minus strand of CAVVDV010000002.1, from coordinate 3,235 downwards.
GACGCGACGGCCTGGCGGCGTACGCCGAGCTGCTGCGCCGGAACGGCCACGACACCGAAGCGCGGAGGGGCCGTGTGACCCAGACCGCGCTCGTGACCGCCGACACGCTCGTCGTACTCGATCCAGTCGGCTTCGACCACGACGAGGAGCGCGCCGCCCGCCGGTTCGTCGCGCGCGGCGGGCACCTCCTCGCCGGCGGGGCCGGCGCGACCGGCCTGCTGGCAGCGGTGCTCGCCGACCCGCCCGCGTGGTCGGCGGCCGGCGTCCGGAACGCGGTGCCCGTGGGCAACGCCCGCGAGACCGTCGGGTTGCGCTCCGTGCGCACCGCCGGCGAGGGCTCGTGGTCGGAGCCCGGTGGCACCACGCCGATCCTCGGCGACGATTCGCGCGTGCTCGCGACCGCCGCCGACGTCGGTCGCGGCCGGGTCGTCGCGCTCGCCGATCCGTCGCCGTTGCAGAACCGTCTGCTCGGGTCGGCCGACAACGCCGGCTTCGGGCTCGCCGCCGCCGGCGACGGCCGTTCCGTCGTGTTCGCCGAGGGCGCGCACGGGTACGGCGAGGCGAGCGGGCTCGGCGCCATCCCGGGACGCTGGCAGGCGGCGCTGGTCGGTCTGACCCTGGCGGCGCTGCTGGGGTTGATCGCCGCCGGACGGCGGCTCGGGCCTCCCGAGGAGGCGGATCGCCCGCTGCCGCCGGCCCGGCGCGAGTACGTCGACGCCGTGGCCGTCTCGCTCGCTCGCACGAATCAGCCCGCTCAGGCGCTCGGTCCGCTGCAGGCGGCGGCGCGCGCCCGCCTGGCGCAGCGCGCCGGGCTGCCGCCCACCGCGTCCGAGGAACAGCTCCGCGCGGCGGCCGCCCGGCTCGGATGGTCCGCCACCGAGGTCGACGCGCTCTTCGCGCCCGTGCGCACCCCCGGCTGACGTCGTCGCTGCCGGCAGCGCGCTCGCGCACGCCAATGAGGGAGGAACGAGAACGTGAAGGATCTTCGCGACCGCGTCTCGGCCGAGGTGAGCAAGGTCGTCGTCGGCCAGGGCGACGTCGTCGACCTGCTCCTCGCGGCGCTGGCGGTGGCGGACACGTGCTGCTCGAAGGCGTTCCCGGCGTCGCCAAGACGCTGCTCGCCAACGCGACCGCCCGCGCGCTCGGCGTCGTGTTCCGCCGCGTGCAGTTCACGCCCGACATGCTGCCCTCCGACCTCACGGGCACGATGACGCTGCGCCGTCCGGTCGGCGGTCCGCAGGAGCTCGCGTTCCGCGCCGGGGCCGGTGTTCACGAACGTGCTGCTGGCCGACGAGATCAACCGCACGCCGCCGAAGACCCAGGCGGCGCTGCTCGAGGCGATGCAGGAGGGGCAGGTGTCGGTCGACGGCGAGCCGCGCCCGCTCCCCGACCCGTTCCTCGTCATCGCGACGCAGAACCCGATCGAGTACGAGGGCACCTACCCGCTCCCCGAGGCCCAGCTCGACCGGTTCCTGGTCAAGGTCGACGTCGGCTATCCGGACGGCGCGACGAGGAGCGCGCGATGCTCCGGCTCGCGCGCCGCGGCGTCGTGCCCGCGGCGCTCGACGGCGTCGCCCGGTGGCGACGGCCGACGGAGCTCGCGCCGGCGCGGACGAGGTCGACGCGACGACCGTCGCCGACGAGGTCGTAGGCTACGTCGTCGCGCTCGGTGCGCGCACGCGGAGCTGCCGTCGGTCGCGCTCGGCGCCAGCCCGCGCGCCGCCGTTCACCTGCTCGGCGGCCGCGAAGGCGCGGCGCGGCTCGCGGCCGCGACTTCGTCACGCCCGATGACGTCGCTTCCATGGCGCGCCCGGTGCTCCGCCACCGGCTGGTGCTCGCGCCGGAGGCCGAGCTCGAGCGCTACGGCCCGCCGACGCCATCCGAGCCGCGCTGGCCGCGGTGCCGGTCCCGCGGTGACGGTGGCGCTCTGAGCGCCGGCCGTTGGGCGCCGCGACGCGTCGCGTCGCGTTGGACGGCGCCGCCCTGCATCGGCTTGGCCGTCGCGCCCGTGAGCGCCCCGGTCCGCCGCCCTGCTTTCGGCGTGTGCGGCCTCTGGCGCTGGCGGCTCCCGCGGTCGCGGCTCGCGGCGGTCGCGATCGCGGCCGCGTCGTCGTCGACGCGATCGTGAGCCGGCGCCGGCCCGTGGTCGACCGCACAGATGCCTGTCGCGCTCACGCGCGGGGTCCCCGCGGTGCTCGCGCTCGAGCCGAGTCGCGTCGGAGCGGGAGCGCTCCGCGTTGCGCCAGCCGCTCGTGCCCGACGTCGACGTCGAGCCGGCGCGAGGCCGCCGGCCACCTCGACGCCCGCGTCACCGGCCGCGCGGCGGGGACGACACACGCTCCCGGCCCGGCGCGCGGTGCGACCGGCCCGCTCGGGCTCGCGGCGTGGTACCACGCGGTCGGCGAGCCCGCCGAGGTGCCGTGTTCCCCGACCTCCCGGCCGCCCGGCGGCTCGTGCTCGCGGTGCGCCGCGGGGCGCTTCCGCGAGCCGGGCCGCCGCAGCGCGGCCCGCTCGGCCTCGGCACCGACTTCGAATCGATCCGCGACTACCTGCCCGACGACGACATCCGCCAGGTCAACTGGGCGCGACCGCGCGGTCCGGGCGGCCCGATGAGCAACCAGTACCGGATCGAGCAGGACCGCGACGTCGTGTGCTGCTCGACGCCGGCCGTCTGATGGCGGCGCCGCTCGGCGATCGCACGCGGCTCGATGTCGCGCTCGACGCCGCCGACCGCGATCGCGCTGGTCGCCGACGAGCTCGGCGACCGCGGCGGGGTCGTCGCCTTCGACGGAGCGGTCCGCGTCGACTGCCGCCGGCGCCGGGCGGCGGCGACGCGGTGGTGCGTGCGATGTTCGACCTCGAGCCGACGCCGTCGACAGCGACTACGAGCTCGCGTTCCGCGCGTCGGCAGCGCCAAGCGCGCGCTCGTCCTCGTGCTCACCGACCTGCTCGACGAGGCGGCGGCGCGCTCGCTGCTCGAGGCGCTGCCGGTGCTCGCCCGCCGCCACGCCGTCGCGTCGCCGCGTCGACCGATCCCGACCTCGAGCAGATGGTGCACGCGTCGCCGCGGTCGCCTGCGGACGTCTACACCGCCGCCGTCGCGCTGGATGTGCTCGATGCACGCGGCCGTGTGGCCGCCCAGCTGCGCCGCGCGGCGCAGACGTCGTCGAGGCCCGGCCCGATCTGTTGCCGAACGTGTGCGTCGGCGCCTACCTCAGGGCGAAGGCACGGGCGC
>CAVVDV010000001.1:0-30974 GCA_963747195.1 uncultured Actinomycetes bacterium | reverse complement strand
AGACGCGGTGCGAGCGACTCGGCCTCGTCGTCGATGTCGGCCTGCGCTACCGGCCACGGGATGACCTCGCCGCCGACCACGACGCGGCCGACGCCCCAGACGTCGCGGCGGCTCCTCGTACCGGTTCGGCGAACGTCATCGCGCGCTCACTGCCTTCGTCACCCGGGGGATCTTGTGCGGCGGCCCCTGGCGCAGCAGCACCGCGCTCTCCACGAGCTCGACCTCGGGGACGACACCGACCGCGGCGCCGACGGCGTCGGTGACCCGGGTCCGCAGGTCGGCGAGCCCCTTCGGGCCCTCGCTCTGGTAGCCGACGCGTAGCCGCAGCCGCGTCATCTCGCGCTGCGGGCGGACGAGCTGGAACAGCCCGGCCGTCGTCTCGTCGACGCGTCTCGACCGCGGCCCAGATGTCACCCGGGAGCACCGACAGGCCGTCGACCACGACCTCGTCGCCCTTGCGGCCGAGCGGCCACACCCGGCCGTGGGTGCGCCCGCACGCGCACGGTTCGCGCGTGACGCGCACGAGGTCGTCGGAGCGGTAGCGGACGAGCGGCGCGATCTTGTCGAGCAGCGTCGTCGACACGAGCTCGCCGCGCTCGCCGTCGCCGACCGCCTCGGTGCCGTCGGGTTCGAGGGACTCGACGAACGCGGTGTCCTCCCAGAAGTGGCAGCCGTCGTGCTCGCGGCACTCGGTCGCGGCGCCGACGTCGCCCAGCGCCGTCTGGATGAACAGCTCGAGCCCCCAGCTCCTCGACCGTGCCGGCGCGCGCGGCCCGATCGGCTCGCCCGCGAAGATCACGCCCCGGTAGCTCGAGAAGGCCTCGGCGAGGTCGACGCCGAGCTCGGCCGCGTGCTGCTCGATCATCAGCACCAGCGGGCCCGGACAGCGTGTACCAGCCGGTCGGCGGCAGCTCGCGGCTGAAGCGGAACAGCTGCGGCGACGTCGGCGGGCTGGTGGTCGACGAACACCGGCGTCGCGCCGATCCCGCGGATCGTGTCGTGGATGCCGGGGCCGCGGAACGTGAACAGGCAGTGCATGAAGTGGTCGCCGGGCCGGCAGCCGAGCTCCCAGAACTCGCGGACGAGCATGCTCGGCCCGCGACCCGCGTACGGCGCCGGCGTGGGGTCGCCGGTGGTGCCCGAGGTCGAGAAGATCGCGCTGAACACCTTGCGCATCTTCGGGTCGTTGAAGTCGAGGCAGAGGAGCCCGCCGTACGGGTCGTCGTGGCGGTCGCGGAACGAGCGGATCGCGTCCTTGTCGATGAACGGGACCTTCTCGCGGAAGTCGTCCATCGACTGGATGTCGGCGGCGGTGACGCCGGCCGTCGTCCCACGTCTCGCGGATCAGGGCCGACCGCTCGTACGCCCACGGGACGATGTCGCCGAGCAGGCTTTCCTCGGCGCGCCGGTCGATCTCGGGCCGGGGCATCGTCTCGATCTCGGGGAGAAGCAGCGGCGCTCGGTGTCTGCCCATGCGGACGGTAGCCGTGCCGCGAGATGAGTGGCGCTACTCAGGCTACCGGCCGCGTCGTGGTCTCCTGGGACTGTCCGAACGCCAGCCGTCACAAAGGAGCAGCGCCGTGGGAACGGACTGGGTTGCGAAGGTCAAGGAGATCGCGCAGGAGCAGGTGCCGGAACCGGTGGACGCAGCGGGAATCCTGCAGCCGGCCGGACCATGGGGGACGTCCGGGCTCGATCACGTGCGCGGCGTGGCCGCGATGTTCAAGCGCCGCAGTTCAACAACGACGCCGGCGGTCTGGCCAGGACGTCGTGGAAAGGCACGAAGACGGTGATCCTCGCCATCGCAGGCGACAAGCTCTACGCGTTCGCCGCCAAGCAGAAGGGTCGTACCTGGAAAGTCGAGGGTCAGCTCGGGAAGTGGAATCGCGCCGATCTGAACGTGGAGACGAGCCCCGGCAAGCTGGCGACGAAGGTCATCTTCGACGTCGCGCCCACGGGCCAGCACTACGAGCTCGAGGCGACGACCGTCGGCAGCGCCCGGTTCAACGACCCGTTCCTCGCCGCGATCGCGGCCTGAGCTCAGAACTTCCCGGTGCGGCCGTAGCGGTAGTAGCCGGCGAACTTCTGGTTGACCTCGTCGGGGATGCGGCACGACCTCGCCGAGCTGCGCGGGCGCCCCAGATGATCTCGGCGGTGCGCTCGACGAGCGCGCGCGACGTGCAGCACGTGCTTCGGGTTCTTGCCGACCGCGAACAGGCCGTGGTTGGCCATGAGCACCGCGCTGCCGGTCGCCGACGTGCTTGGCGACCTCGTCGGCGAGCTCGTCGGTGCCGGTCGTCTTGTAGTCGGCGACCTCGACGTCGCCGCCGACGAACACGACGAACTCCTCGATCACGGCGGGGATCGGCTGGCGCGTCGAGCGCGAACATCGTGGCGTACTTGGCGTGGCAGTGCATCGTCGCGTCGATCTCGGCGTGCAGCGCGCAGCGCCGACGAGGTGCAGCGCCTTCTCGCTGGTGGGGCCGCGCTCGCCCTCGAGCACGTTGCCGTCGAGGTCGCAGACGACGAGGTCGTCGAGCGTCATCGTCGTGTAGTCGAGCGACGACGGCGTGAGCACGGCGTTGCCGTCGGGCAGGCGGGCCGCGAGGTTGCCGGCGGTGCCCTCGACGAGGCCCGTGCGCAGCATCTCCTTGGCGGCCCACAGGAGCTGCTCCTTGGTCTCCTGCGCGGTCAGCTTGGTCTCCGGGCTCACGACGAGGACCTCCGGGTTCACGAGGTTGTCGGGCCGGCCGCCGGCGAGCAGCTGCGGCGAGGCCGTCGGCGATCAGCTTCGAGTGGTTGGCCTCGGTGTCGTAGGTCGCGCCGCCGATGTGCGGGGTGAGCACGACGTTGGCATCGACGCAGAGCGGGTGGTCGGTCGGGAGGTGCTCGCCGACGAAGTGGTCGAGCCCCGCGCCGCCGAGCTTGCCCGACTGCGAGCGCGGCGACGAGCGCGTCGGTGTCGTGCAGCTGCGCCCGGGCGGTGTTGACGTAGACCGCGCCCTCCTTCATCCGGGCGAACTGCTCGGCGCCGATCATGCCCTGGTCTCGGGCGTGACCGCGGCGTGCATCGAGACGACGTCGGCCTCGGCGAGCAGGTCGTCGAGCGAGTGCGTGGCGTCGGGGGCGTACGGGTCGTAGGCGATGACCCGCATGCCGAGCCCCTCGAGCCGCCACTGGGTCGCCCGGCCGACGGCGCCGAGGCCGACGAGCCCGGCGGTCTGCCCGGCGAGCTGCCAGGCCCGGAAGCGCTGGTAGGGGATCGTGCCGTCGCGGTAGATCTCGCCCTCGCGCACGTCGAGGTCGGCGCGCACGACGCCGCGGTTCACCGCGAAGAGCAGCGCGACGGCGAGCTCGGCGACGGCGTCGGCGTTGCGGCCCGGGCGCCCGCAGCACCGGGATGCCCCTTGGCGGTGGCGGCGGCGATGTCGACGTTGTTGGGGTCGCCCCGGCACGACCCGATGGCGACGAGCGGCAGGTCGAGGACCGGGCCCTTCACGGAGTCGGTCTCGACGACGAGCAGGTCGGCGCCCTCGGCCTTCGACGCGCTCGGCGAGCTGCTCGGCGTTGTAGAGGCGCAGCGGCTGTGGTCGATCCACGGGTCGTAGCACGACGTCGGCGAGCCGCGCGAGCGTGTCGAGCCCCTCACCGCGGAACGGCGCGGTGACGAGCGCCTTGGGTCGGTCGGCCACGTCGGCTCCTCGCTCGTCTCGCTGCTGTGCCGGCGCGTCGGGCTCGACGAGGTCAGCACGGTACTCGGGGTGCGCGGTCAGCCACTCGGACGCGCGCCGCATGATCTCCTCGTTCTTCTTGTTGATGAAGCCGTAGATCGGCCCCTCGAACCACTTCCACGGCGCCTTCGTGAGGTGGTAGCGCTCCTCGAACGAGAAGCGCGTCCGGTTGGGCCCGATCGGCTCGAGGCGGACCTTTCCCGTCTGGTCGTTGCCGGCGTCCCTCGAGATCATCGTGTACGTGTAGCCGCGCTCGGGCTCGACGTCGGTGACGAGCTCGAGCGCGGAGCCTTCGCGCCCGAACGGCATCTGGTAGATCACGCGGCGGAGTCGACCGTTGTGGTGCTCGTCGCCGGGCCAGAGCACGTCGACGCGCTTCACCATCGGCGCGTAGTCGGTCCAGCGGTCGTAGTCCTGGAACAGCGCCCAGATGCGCGCCGCCGAATGCGGCATCTCGAACGAGTAGCGGTGCTCGCGCACGTGTCTCCCTGCTGCTCGGGCTGCGCTCGGCGTTCCCTGACTATCGTGTCAGGTTCGCGAGGCAGGCAGGAAGGCGCGGACGCGATGCCGATCCACTACGAGCAGGACGACGAGCACATCGTCCTCATCACCATCGACCGGCCCGAGGCCAGGAACTCGGCCGACCTGGAGCACTTCAAGCAGCTCCGCGAGGCGTGGGAGCGCTTCGACGCCGACGACGACGCCTGGGTCGCGATCATCACCGGCGTCGGCGACGCGTTCTTCACCGGCGCCGACCTCAAGACCTACATCCCCGAGATCACCAAGCTCGCCGAAGCGGATCGCAGAGCGAGGGCCTCACCGAGATCGACGGCTACCGCCTCGACGACGGCACGAAGGCGGTGCTGCGCGACGCGAAGATCTGGAAGCCGATCATCGCGGCGGTCAACGGGTTCTGCACCGCCGGCGGCATGGAGATGCTCGGCGGCGTCGACATCCGGGTCGCCTGCCCCGAGGCGCAAGTTCGCGGTGATGGAGCCCAAGCGGGGCCTGTTCGCCGGCGGCGGCACCACGGTGCGCCTGCCGCGCCAGATCCCGTTCCCGCAGGCGATGGAGTTCCTGCTCTGCGCCGACCTCATCCCGGCCGAGCGGGCGCTACGAGATGGGGCTGCTGAACGCGATCGTGCCGCGCGAGCAGCTGCTCGACACGGCGTACGAGTACGCGCGCCGCATCACCGCCAACGCGCCGCTCGCCGTGCAGGCCACGAAGCAGAGCGTCTGGGAGGGCCTCGGCATGAGCCTGCGCGACGCGTACCAGAACGAGAGCCGAGCTCAGCTCGACGATCTTCCAGACCGAGGACGCCAAGGAAGGCCCGAAGGCGTTCGCGGAGAAGCGCACGCCGAACTGGCAGGGGAAGTAGCCGTGCGCGCCGTCGACCCACGCACGCCGTGCCTCATCGGCGTCGGGCAGCAGACCTGGCACCCCGACGAGGTCGGCGACGACGGGCGCGCCCGAGCCGCTCGTGATGTGGGAGGACGTCGCCCGCGTCGCCGCCGACGACAGCGGCGTTGCGGCGCGGCCGTGCTCGAGCGACTCGACAGCGCTCAGATCGTGTACTGCCAGACGTGGCAGTACGACGACCCGCGCGGCGCGGCTCGCCGACGCGCCTCGGCGTCGAGCCGCGGCACGCCGCATCTACTCGGGCATCGGCGGCACGACGCCGCAGGTGCTGGTGCACGGACGCGGCGGAGCAGATCCTCGCGGGCGAGCTCGACGTGGCGTTGGTCGTGCGGCGCCGAGGCGCTCGCCACCCAGCGGCGGTACAAGCAGCCGCGGTGAGCGCTACCCGTACAGCTTCAAGCCCGAGGAGCGGCGCCCGTTCCCGTGGGAGGCGCCGTTCCATCCCGGCCGAGGTCGCGCACGAGGTGTTCCAGGCGTGGCTGACGTTCGCGATCTTCGACAACGCCCGCCGCGGCCACCTCGGTGTCGGCCTCGACGAGTACCGCCGGCAGCTGGGCGAGCTGCTGGCGCCGTTCACCGAGATCGCCGCCGCGCAACCCGCAGGCGTGGTTCCCGATCGCGCGGTCGGCCGACGAGATCATCACGGCCACGCCCGAGAACCGCATGGTCGGCTACCCGTACACGAAGTACATGGTCTCGATCATGGACGTCGACATGGCCGCCGCCGTGCTCGTCGCCAGTCACGAGGCCGCCGACGCGCTCGGCGTGCCGCCGGAGCGGCGGGTCTACCTGCGCGGGCTGGTGCTACGCGACCGACCCCGTCTACGTCGCCGAGCACGACGAGATGTGGCGCTCGCCGGCGATGGCGGCGGCGAGCGGCGAGGCGTTCGCGCGTCGGCGGGCGTCGGCGTCGACGACGTCGCCCACCTCGACCTGTACAGCTGCTTCGGCAGCTCGGTGAACTTCGCGCGCGACGCGCTCGGCATCGCGCGACGGACGACCCGCGCTCGCTGACGGTCACCGGCGGGCTGCCGTACCACGGCGGCGCCGGCAGCGACTACATGACGCACTCGATCGCGACGATGGCCGACGTCCTGCGCGCGCGACCCCGGCTCGCTACGGGCTCGTGAGCGGCGTGGGCATGCACATGACCAAGCACGTCTACGGCGTCTACTCCACCGAGCCCGGCCCGGTCGCGCCGCCCGAGCAGGCGCGCGTGCAGGCGGCCGTCGACGCCGAGCGGAAGCGTCCGATTCGTGACGTGCACGACGGGCGCCGCGACGGTGGCCGCGTACTCGGTCGTGCACGGCCGCGACGGCGAGCCGGAATGGGGTGTCGTCATCTGCGACGTCCCCGAAGGCGATCGTGCCTACGGCAAGGTGCTCGACGCCGACATGCTGGAGTCGATCGAGCGCGACGAGCTCGTCGGGCGCAAGGTCACCCTGACGCCGACCGAGGCCGAGACGGCGGCGGGGAAACAGCAGATCAACGTGGCGACGCTGTGACGGCGCCCGTGAAAAGGAGAAGGTGACGCATGGCGTGGGACTTCTCGACCGATCCCGAGTTCCAGGAGAAGCTCGACTGGATGACGGAGTTCGTGCAGACCGAGATCGAGCCGCTCGACCTCGCGTTCAGCTCGCATCTCGTGTACGACAAGGACCACCCCGTCCACGAGAAGGTCGTCCGCCCGCTCCAGGAGAGGTGAAGGCGCAGGGACCTCTGGGCGTGCCACCTCGGCCCCGACCTCGGCGGCAAGGGCTACGGGCAGCTCAAGCTGGCGCTGATGAACGAGATCCTCGGCCGCTCGCATGTGGGCGCCGACGCGTGTTCGGCTCGCCAGGCGCCCGACTCCGGGAACGCCGAGATCATCGCCCACTACGGCACCGAGGAGCAGAAGGAGAAGTACCTCCAGCCGCTGCTCGACGGCCGCATCGTCGTCGTGCTACTCGATGACCGAGCCGCAGGCGGGCTCCGACCCGCAGCAGTTCACGCTGCCGCGCCTGGAACGCGACGGCGACGAGTGGGTCATCGACGGCGAGAAGTGGTTCTCGTCGAACTTGCGCTACGCCACGTTCGCGATCGTGATGGCGATCACCGATCCCGACGTCCCCGTGTACCAGGGCACGTCGATGTTCCTGGTGCCCACCGACACGCCGGGCATCAAGATCATTCGCAACGTCGGCCTCGGTCGGAGAGACGCGAAGGCGAGGGCTCCCACGCGTACGTCCGGTACAACCACGTGCGGGTGCCGCGCCGAGAACCTGCTCGGCGGCGAGGGGCAGGCGTTCGTGATCGCGCAGACGCGCCTCGGCGGCGGCCGCATCCACCACGCCATGCGCACCATCGGGTCGTGCCAGCGGGCGTTCGACATGATGTGCGAGCGGGCGCTGAGCCGGCGTGACCCAGGGCGAGGTGCTGGCGAAGAAGCAGATGGTGCAGGAGAAGATCGCCGACGTCCTAGATCGCAGCTGCAGTCAGTTCCGGCTCCAGGTGCTGCACGCGGCGTGGAAGATCGACCAGGTCGGCGGCCACAAGGCCCGCACCGAGATCGCGAGGTGAAGGTGCTCACGCCGAAGGTGATGCACGACGTCGTGTACCGCGGCGCTGCACATCCACGGCGCGCTCGGCACGTCGAACGAGATGCCGTTCGCCGGGCATGTGGTTGACGTGCGCCGGTCATGGGCATCGCCGACGGCCCGACCGAGGTGCACAAGGTGACGATCGCCCGGCAGGTGCTGAAGCGGTACCAGCCGTACGAGGGGCTGTTCCCGACCGACGCACCTGCCCGAGCGACGGGCCGAGGCGCGGGCGAAGTTCGCGCACATGCTCGATCTCGAGGTCGGCAACCTGTAGCTGCATCCTGGACTGCAGTCACTCGCGCGGGCAGTCCCAGGATGCGCTGGGCGATGATGTTCTTGTTCACCTGCGTGGTCCCGCCCGCGATCGTGTACGAGCGCATGGCGAGCCGGTCGCGGCCCCAGCGACCGGTGTTGGCGTCGGGGCCGAGCACGTCGCCGGCGACCTCGCCGAGGTGCTGCTCGGCTTCGCTCCAGACGAGCTTGGCGATGCTCGACTCCGGCCCCATCTCGCGGCCGTGCAGCGCGCCCGAGATCGCCCGCTGGGACACCAGCTTCAGCAGCTCGCCCTCGAGGTAGACCGCCGCGAGCTTCTGCCGCACGACTGCGTCGTCGCGCGGCGCGAGGTGTCCCTTCGCGCGTCTCCAGCAGGCCGGGCAATCTTCTTGCGCAGGCCGAGGTGCAAGTTCGCGACGCTGCCGCGCTCGTGCGAAAGCGTCGTCATCGCCACGCGCCAGCCCTCGTTCACCGGCCCGAGCAGCGCATCCCGCGGCACGCGCACGTCGGTGAAGAAGATCTCGGCGAACTCCCGTTCACCGGTGATCGTGACGAGCGGACGCGCCTCGATGCCGGCGAGCTCCATGTCGACGAGCAGGCACGAGATCCCGCGATGCTTCGGCGCGTCGCGGTCGGTCCGCACGAGCAGCTCGCACCGGTTGGCGAACGCGCCGAGCGTGTTCCAGGTCTTCTGCCCGTTGATCACGAAGGCGTCGCCGTCGACCACGGCCGACGTCGACAGCGACGCCAGGTCGGACCCGGCGTCGGGCTCCGAGAAGCCCTGGCACCAGATGTCGTCGCCGCGCAGCATGCGGGGGAGCAGGTCCCGCTTCTGCTCCTCGGTGCCGTGCTCCATGATCGCCGGCGCGATGTTCGACAAGCCGATGATGTTCACCGTCCCCGGCGCCCCGGCGCGGTGCATCTCCTCGGCGTAGACGACCTGCTCCATGAGCGACGGCGCCCCGCCCGCCGTACTCCGGAGGCCAGGCGATGGCCGCGTAGCGGGCGTCGGCGAGCGTGCGGTTCCATTCCTTCAGTCGCTCGATCCGGTCCGGGTCGTCCCCGACGGGATGCCGCGCCAGCCGGCGGAGATCGTCGGTGAGGTGCCCGTCCAGCCAGGCCCGGAACTCCTTCCGGAACGCCTCGGCTTCCTGCGGATACGTAAAGTCCATGCCGGCGTCATCCTAAGTGGGGGACCGTGAGCAGGAGGAAGACGACGATGGCCACCGACGAGCTCGCACGGCAGGCGGTCGACGCCATCGAGGGGATCAGCGGCCACCATCCGGGGTTCCGTGCCGCCCACGCCAAGGGCACGTTGTGCGCGGCGACGTTCACCCCGACCGCGGACGTGGCGCGCTTGACCCGCGCCGCGCACTTCCGGGACGGCCCGGTGCGCGCACACGTTCGGTTCTCGAACGGGAGCGGAAACCCGAACGATCCCGACTTCGAGCCCCGCGAGGCCCGCGGCATGGCGACGAAGTTCTACCTCGACGACGGCACGACGACCGACATCATCGGGATCACGTTGCCGGCGTTCTTCGTGGGCGCGCTCGACGGCTTCTTCGACTTCTGCCGCGCCCGCACCCCTGACGCCGCGACGGGCGAGCCCGACCCGGCCGCGATCGGCGCGTTCCTCGAGCAGCACCCCGAAGCCCTGACCGCCGGCGCCGCGGCGCTGAGCGCGACGCCGCCCGAGAGCTACCTGCGCTGCGCGTACAACTCGCTGCACGCCTACCGCTTCGTCGACGACACCGGCGGCAGCCGGTACGTCCGCTACCGGTGGGAGCCCGAAGCCGGCGAGGCGAGTCTCAGCGCCGAGGATGCCGAGGCCCGCGGTCCCGACTACCTCCAGGACGACCTCGCCACACGACTGGCGGACGCCCCGGCCGCGTTCGCGCTGTCGGTGCAGATCGCCGAGGACGGCGACGCCGTCGACGATCCCAGCATCCCGTGGCCCGAGGAGCGGCCGCGAGTCACGACGGGCCGGCTCGAGGTCACCGGGCTCGCACACGATCGCGAGCAAGGTGACGACGTGCTCGTGTTCGATCCGACACGCGTGACCGACGGCATCGAGCTCTCGGACGACCCGATTCTCCGCTTCCGCACGCACGCCTACGCCGAATCCGTGCTGCGCCGAACCGGCGTCGCGCGCGACGACGTGTAGAGTTCTGCTTTCGCAGCGAGCGGGGCAGGTATCCGAGTGTTGAGATCGACGCATCGATGGCGGCAGGCCACGGTGGCGATGCTGTTCGTCGTCGGGTCGATCGGAGTCGTCGGCACCATCCGCCGGCGCGGCGCAAGGCGCCCGGGAAGTCCACATCGGCGCGCTGCTCTCGCTGACGGGCGACGGGGCAACCCTCGGGACGGCCAGCAAAGCCGCGCTGGAGATCGCGGCGCAGCGCTGGAACTCGTCTCCGCAGGGCAAGCAGGTCAAGGTCGTGCTCGACGTCGAGAACACGAACCTCGAGCCCGATAAGGCGCAGGCCGCGCTGACCAGCCTCGCCGACCGGGGCGTACGGATCGTGATCGGGCCCCAGTCGAGCTCCGAGGTGGCGGCGATCAGCGAGACGGCAGCCGCCCGCGGCGTGATGGTCGTGTCCCAGGGCAGCACGGCGTCGTCACTCGGGCTTCCCGACGACAACGTCTTCCGCTTCGTGCCGACGGACCGCGTCGAAGGGCGCGCGAGCGTCGATCTCATGCTGAAGAACGGCGCGACCACCATCGTCCCGATGTGGCGAAACGACCGCGGCAACAACGGTCTTGAGGAGTCCGTGCGCGCCGCGGCCACCGCGTCGGGCGCCACCGTGACCGACGGCGTCCGGTACGAGCCCGACACGACCGACTTCAGCGCCGCGCTCGCAGACCTCAGCACGCAAGTCCAGGCCGCGGTGGCAAGCGGCCGGCGCCGGCAAGGTGGCGGTGTACGCTGGCCGGGTTCGAGGAGGTCGCCGAACGTCTTCACCGCGGCGCACACGGTCACCGGGCTCGACGGCGTGCGCTGGTACGGCGGCGACGGCTCGGCCCAGGCAAGGCGCTCCTTGCCAGCGGCCCGGCGACGTTCGCCACCAGCGTCAAGGTCAAGGGCGTACCCGAGCCCGCTCGTCGCCGTGCCCGCCGCCGAAGCGAAGCGCGACGCCGAAGCTGCTGAGCCAGATCACGAAACGGGCCAAGAACGAGGCCGACGCCTTCACGTGGCCGCGTACGACGCGTTCAATGTCGCCGGCGCGCACGCTCTCGACACGCCCGCCGATGCCGACCCCGCCACGCTGCGCAGCGGCTTCGCGAGGACCGCCGAAGGCGCCAAGGGCACCACCGGGACGATCCACCTCGACCCTGCGGGTGATCGGGTGTCGACCCCCTACGCCTTCTGGTCCGTCTGCGAGCGAGGCAACAGCCCGCGGTGGACGCAGACCGGAACCGTGGACGCCGGCGAGCGACCCGACGGCGCCCGGGCGCGTCACGCCCAAGAGCTGCCCGAAGAGCTGAGCCGAGCCGCCGCTACCGGTCGAGGCCGCCGCGTTCGAGCGCGTGCTCGACTTCCCGCTGCCGGGCCACGTTCTCCTCGTGCAGCTCCTCGGTCGTCTTCACGACGCCGTCCACCTTGAGCTCGCCCATGACGTGCACCTCGCCCAGCGTCTCGTGCATGTAGTCGGGCCCGTCCCCGGTCGGGATGAACCAGCCGGTCGGGCACATCGTCAGCACCTCGACGAACGTGAATCCGTCGCCCCGTAGCTGCGACTCGAACGCGCGGCGGAACATCTTCTTCGTTCGTGCGACCGCGCCGGCGTTGTGCACGGAGCCCCGGGCGACGTAGGCGGCGCCCTGCAGCCGGGCGATCAGGTCGCCGATCAGGATCGGGTAGCCGTGGTATTCGGCGTCGCGCCCGTCGAGGGAGTTCTTCGTGCGCTGGCCGAGGACGCTGGTGGCCGTCATGTGGCCGCCGGTCTCGCCGAACACGCCGTTGTTCAGCAGGATGCATGTGACCTTCTCGCCCCGCGCCGCCGTGTGCAGCACCTCCTGCAGACCCTCGTTCACCATGTCGCCGTCGCCCTGGAGCGTGAACACGACGGCGTCCGGTCGCATGCGCTTCGCGCCCGTCGCGACCGACGGGGCGCGACCGTGCAACGCCTGCACCAGGTCGACGTCGACCGTGCTCGTGAACGCCGTGTAGCAGCCGATGCCGGCGACCATGATCGAGCGCTGCGTGACCCCGAGCTCCTGGAGCGCTTCGAGATAGACGCGCAGCGCCAGCGGCTCGCCGCAGCCCGGGCACATGTTGTGCTCCTGGGTGAGCAGCAGGTCGGGCTTGAGGTCGGCGACCTTCTTGGCGTGGTCGGGCGGCGCGCTCGGTGTCGAGCACCGGTCCGACGGGCCCCTTCGCTCCGACGTGCTCATCAGGCATCTCGGACCGTCCCTTCACCCTCGCTCGTTCACCGGCAGGGGCGGAAGCTCGGCGTCGGCGCCGCCGCGGTGCACGGCGAGGACGCGTTCGCGGATGACATCGGCGTCGAGCAGCGGTCCGACGCCGAACCCCGAGCCGTCGGTCGAGATGCCGCCGATCGGGACGATCGGCGCGCGCCCGAGCACCGCGAGGCGGACGTCGTCGATCATCTGACCGGCGCAGAGCTCGAACACGGCGACGGTTCCCGCGTCCGCGGTCGCGTCCGCCACCGCGCCGAACGGGTACGGCCAGAGGCTGATCGGTCGGACGAAGCCGACCTTCTCGCCCTCGGCGCGCAGCTGGCTGACGACGTAGCGGACGAACTTGGCGGGCGTCCCGAACGCGACCACGACCGTCTCGGCGTCGTCGCAGTACGCCGTCTCGGCGCGTTGCTCCTCGCGCTCGATGTCGGCGTGCTTGGCCGTGATCCCGCGTAGGTGCCGCTCGATGCCCGGCGCCTCGTGGCCGTGCTTGGCGAGCCCGAGCGGCGTGACGAGCCGCGAGTCGCCGGTGCCGCCGCCGGACCCGTCGACGGCCCAGGCCTTGGACGGCAACGGCGGGAACTCGACGGGCTCGACCGACACGGCTTCGTGGGTGTGGGCGAGCAGGTAGTCGCCGTAGACGAGCACGGGGTTGCGCCACTTGTCGGCGAGGTGGAACGCGAGCTGCGTGAGCTCGACGGCCTCGGCGATGTCGAGCGGCGCGAGCACGAGGTGGCGGTAGTCGCCGTGGCCGCCGCCGCGCGTCGCCTGGAAGTAGTCCTGCTGGCCGCGCGCCATGTTGAAGACGACGAGCGGCAGCTCGGCCAGCGTGATCTCGCTGAACGACTCCTGCATGAGCGAGAGGCCCTGGCCGGTCGAGCCGGTGGCGGCGCGGGCGCCGGTCGCGAGCGCGCCCCACGCCATGCCGACCGCCTCGAGCTCGCTCTCGGCGTTGATGCACACGCCGCCCACCTCGGGCAGCTTCTTGGCGAGGTGCTCGAGCAGCTCGGTGAACGGCGTCATCGGGTAGCCGGCGAAGAAGCGGCAGCCGGCCGCGATCGCGGCTTCCGCCATCGCCTCGGAGCCCTCCATGAGGCGCCGATCGGCGGTGGCGACGGCCGTCACGACGGCTCCTCGGCGACGTTGGCGACGTCGGTCATGACGGGCTCGTCGAAGCGGAACACCTCGAAGCAGAAGTCGGGACACACCATCAGGCAGGCGGCGCAGCCGGTGCAGCCGGGGTGCAGCTGCGGGTAGCGGTAGCCGAGGTGGTTGACGTCCTCCGTCATCGACAGCACACGCGGCGGGCATGCCGTGATGCACAGCTCGCATCCCTTGCAGCGTGTCGACGTCGATCGTGACCGTGCCGCGGCTCTTGATCGTCGTCATGCCCGTGCCGCTCTCCTGCTCCCACGCCGGGAACGCGAGATGGTCGACGGCGTCGAAGCCGGCCCGGATCGCCTCCTCGTTCGCGGCGATGTGCTGCCGGCGGTACGGCGGGATCGACTGGCGCATCGCCTCGACCGTCGCGTCGAGACCGACGAGGCCGGTGATCCCGACGTACGCGCCGGCCATGACCATCGACCCGCCGAGCTCGTTGCCGAGCCTCGCCGCGATGTCCGTGGCGGGCACCCGGAACACGCGGAACCGCGCCTCGTCGAGCGGCTGCTCGAACGTCGCGTCGTTCACCAGCACGAGCCCGCCCGTCCGCACCTTGGGCGCCACCGGCGCCCAGAACTTGTCGTGCATCGCGATGGCCGACCACGTGTGCGAGACGAGCGGCGGAGCCTGCAGCGGCGCGTCGCCGACGACGACGGTCCCGTCGGTGTTCATCCCACGCATCGCGCCGCCGTAGACGCCGAACAGCATGACGTGGCGGCCTTCGAGCGTGGCGCCGCGCGCGATCACCTGGGCCGCGAGCTGCACGCCCTGGCCGCCCATCCCCGTGATCAGGAGCTCACGTTCCACGCAGCCCTCCCAGGACGAACTGCTCCAGGTGCGCGACGTCGTCCTCGGTCGGGCGGCGGCGGGCGACGAGCGCGTCGTTCATGCACCCGATCGCGAGGTGATAGATCGCGTCGGCGTCGCGCTTCGGGTCGCCGCCGGCGTCGGCCACCGCGTCGCGCAGCGGGCGCACGAGAAGCTCGCGCGAGCGCGCCACTTCGTCGGGGAACCGATCGGCGAGCCGGGCGTTGTTGATCGCGAACGGCCGGGTGTTGTCGGCGGCGGCACGGTTGCGGGCCTGCTCCATGACACCGGCCGACCCACGCCCGCACCCGCGCCGCGCCCGGGTTCCACGCCGGCCATCCGGTGCTCGAGGTAGGTGAGGAGCTGACGCTGGCCGTCGTCGAGGATGGCGACGAGCAGCTCGTCCTTGCCGCGGAAGTGCCGGTAGAACGCCTGGTTCGAGAGCCCCGCCTCGCGCACGATGTCGTGCACGCGCGGGTCGAGCGTGCCCGTGCGGCGCATCACCGCGTAGCCGGCAGCCACCAGGCGGCGGACCTCGTCGGCGTACGCCTCCGAGCGGACCGAGAGCGTCCTCGACGCCACCCGCTCCGCGACCGGCGGCTCGGCGGCGAGCTCGGCCCCGGCGGCGGGAACGGCGTTCTGCACAAGCGGAATGCTATTCCAGCGCGGGCGGGCGGGGAAAGTCCCGGCCCAAGTACGGTCCGCCGACGTGCCGCATCGACTGGCAGCTCCGCACGCCGCCGGCCGACCTCACGCGCCGCTACGTGGCCGACGGCTCGTGGAACGACGACACGCTGGGCGAGATCCTCGCCACCGGCCTGACCGACGGCGCCGACCTCGCGTTCAAGGTCCGTCCCGTTCCGGCCGTACTCGGGCACGCTCGGCGACGTCGCCGATCTCGCCCGCCGCGTCGCCGGAGGGCTTCGCGCCCGGGGCGTCGGCGCGGGCGACCTGGTCGCGTTCCAGCTGCCGAACTGGGTCGAGGCGGCGGCGACGTTCTGGGCGACGGCGTTCCTCGGCGCGGTGCCGGTGCCGATCGTGCACTTCTACGGCATGAAGGAAGTCGGGTTCATCCTCCGCGCAGTCCGGCGCGCGCGTCCTCGTCGACCGCCGACCGCTTCGGCCACCTCGACTACCTCGCCAACCTCGACACGATCCGCTCCGACGCTCCCGACCTCGAGCTCGTCGTCGTCGGTGTCCGACGACGATGTCCCGCCCGACCTGCTCCCGTTCACGACGCTCGCCGATGGCGACGCGGTGGACGTGCCCGCGCGCGTCGATCCGTCGACGCCCGCGCTCGTCGCGTACACCTCCGGCACGACGGCAGATCCGAAGGGCGTCGTGCACGCGCACCGCACCATCGGCTTCGAGATCCGCCAGCTCGGCGCGATGCAGGCCGGCGGGGACGTCCCGGCCCTCACCGGCGCACCTGTCGGGCACGGCATCGGCATGCTCGCCGCGCTGCTCATCCCCGTCTTCCGGCGCGATCCGATCCACCTGATCGACGTGTGGGATCCGGCGACCGTGCTCGCGGCGATGCTCGAAGACCACGTGTACAGCGGCGCGGGCGCGACGTTCTTCCTCACGAGCCTGCTCGACCATCCCGACTTCACGGACGAGCACCGGGCGCTGATGCGCCACGTCGGGCTGGGCGGCTCGTCGGTCCCGGCGGCGGTGACCGACCGGGCCGATGCCATGGACATCTCGATCGTGCGCATGTACGGGTCGACCGAGCATCCGTCGATCACCGGCGCCGCGGCACGAGGAGCCGCGCGACAAGCGGCTCTACACCGACGGCCACCCGCTGCCCGGCGTCGAGCTCCGGCTGCTCGACGACGACGGCAAGGAGGTCGCCGCCGGCGTGCCCGGCGAGATCTACAGCCGCGGCCCGGACTGCTTCCCCGGCTACACGGATCCCGCGCTCACGAAGGAGTGCTTCGACGCCGACGGGTGGTACGCGACCGGCGACGTCGGCGTGCTGGACGACGACGGCTATCTCTCGATCGTCGACCGCAAGAAGGACATCATCATCCGCGGCGGCGAGAACGTCTCGGCGCTCGAGGTCGAGGAGCTCGTCCTGCGCTTGCCCGGGGTCGCCGAGGTCGCGGTCGTGGCCGCGCCCGACGCGCGGCTGGGGGAGCACGCCTGCGCGTTCGTGCGGCCGCTGCCCGGGCGGCGAGCTGCCGACCCTCGACGCCGTCCGCGCCCATCTCGACGCCGCCGGCCTCGCCCGCCAGAAGTGGCCCGAGGAGTTGCGTGCGATCGAGGAGTTCCCGCGTACGCCGTCCGGCAAGGTCCAGAAGTTCGCCCTGCGCGATCGGCTGCGTCGCGAGGCGGACGGGCTCGGGTAGCGCCGTGCGTTCTCGGCAGCGAAAGGCTCGCTCTGCGACCGTTTTGCTTCCGAGAAGGAGGGGCTAGCCGCCGCTGACGATGCGCTCGACGAGCAGGGGGCGCTGCACCTGGCCGGTCGCCGGCGTGCGCGGCAGCTCGTCGACGATCTGGAGCCGCCGCGGTTGCTTGAAGCCCGCGAGCGCGCCGGCGGTGTGCGCGCGCAGCTCGTCGAGGTCGACGGCGTCGTGCGCGCTTGGCTGCGGGACGACCACCGCGCACACGATCTCGCCCCACGTCGTGGTCGGGGAGGCCGACGACCGCGACCTCGCGGACGCTCGGATGCGTCGCGAGCGCGGCCTCGACTTCGCCGGGAGCGACGGTCTCGCCGCCGGTGCGGATCACGTCGCGCGCCCGACCCACGATCGACAGGTACCCCTCGTCGTCGATCGCGCCGAGGTCGCCCGTGTGGTACCAGCCGTCGCGAAGCGCGTCGGCGGTGGCGTCGGGTTGGTCGAAGTACCCGTCCATGAGCAACTCGCTCTTGATGCACACCTCGCCGTCCTCGAGGCGGACGTCGACGCCCGGCTGCGGAAGACCGACGCTCCCGGGCTTGCGGGCGAGGTCGACGTGCGCGAGCACCGTGCCCGGTCCGGCCTCCGTCGACCCGTAGAAGACGCGCGTGACCGTGTGGGGAAGCGCGTCACGGACGGCCGCGATGAGCTCGGGCGGCGTCGCCGACGTGCCGGTGTCGGCCTCGGCGAGCGACGACAGGTCGTAGCCCTTCACGCCGTGGTCGAGCACACGGGACCACACCGCCGGGATCAGGTAGATCCGGGTGGCGCGCCGGCGCTCGGCGGTGCGCAGCAGCGTCTCGGCGTCGGGAGCCGGCACGAAGTGGATCGGCCGGCGGGACTGCCAGCAGCCGAGCGCCAGCGACCAGCCGGCCATGTGGAACAGCGGGAACATGCAGACCGTGCCGCCGTCGGTGTCGGCGGCGAGGGGCGGGAAGCTGCGCAGGCAGCTGGCCCGGTGTGACAGCACGACGCCCTTCGACCGCCCCGTGCTCCCGCTGGTGAAGAAGATGACGTGCGGATCGCGCTCGTCCAGAGCGGGCGCGTCGACGTCCGCGCCGCTGGCGTAGGTGGCCGCGTCGGCGAGGTGCGCATGCGTCGCCATCGGTGCGTCGATCTCCTGGACGAGATCGGCGTGCCCGTCGTCGACGACGACGAGACGGGGCCGCGCGTACCCGACGACCTCGGCCGCCTCGTCCGGGCCGAGCCGCGCGTTCACCGGCGCGAACACGGCGCCGAGCTTCGCCAGCGCGAAGAAGATCGGCAGCGCCTCGAGCGAGGTGTCTCCCCACCACGCCACGCGGTCGCCATGGCCGACGCCCATCCCGGCCAATGTGTGGGCGATCCGGTTCGCCTGGTCGTCGAGCGCGCCGAAGGTGACCTCGTCGTCGCCGAGCGTCGCCGCAAGCCGGTGGGGCGTGTACCGCGCCGCGTGGCGCAGCACGTCGGCGACCAGCAGGCCCATCAGCCGCGGGCGGTGGCCTTGAACTCCACGAGGACGTTCCGGTACGGCTCGTCGCCGACGTTCACCGCGGCCTCGACGCTGCCCTGCTTCAGGAAGATGGTGTGGCCCTGCTCGACGGGCGCCTCGATGTAGTCGCCGTATTCGCTGGAGTAACCCGGCACCGACTTGGCGGCGATCTTGTCGCCGGCCACGTCGACGATGACGTAGTCGCACGTGTGCCGGTGCGGGGAGGACGCCTCACCCGGCGCGAGGCGCAGCTCCCAGATGCGGATCTCGTCGTCCTCGAACAGGAGCTTGCTCCCGATGTCGCCCAGCGGGATCTTCTCGTCCCCCATGCCCTCTCTCCCCTCGGTGGCCACGCGGCATGATGACGGACATGTCAGCAACCGGCAACCAGAGCACGGCCGTGGACGACGCCGGATTGCTCGCCCACGCCCGGACCCGTCCCGACCACGTGGCGTTGCGTCAGGGGGAAGAGACCCGGACCTACGCCGAGCTCGACGACCGCGCCCGCCGGGTGGCGCACGCGCTCGCGGGGCTCGGCGTGCGGCGCGGCGACCGGGTGGCGGTCATGGTCCCCAACTCGTTCGAGTTCTTCGAAGCGGTGCACGGAAGCGGTCGCCTCGGCGCGGTCGTCGTGCCGGTGAACATCCACTTCAAGGCGGACGAGGCGGGATGGATCGTCGAAGACTCGGGCGCGTCGGCAGTCGTCGTCGCCGAGGATCTCCAGCCGGCGCTCGCCGGTGTGCCCGATGTGCCGCGGCTCGTCGTGGGCCCGGGCGGCGACTACGAGGCTGCGCTCGCGAACGCTCCCGAGCAGGGCGAAGTCGAGCCGCCCGAGATCGTGGGGGACGGATGGCCCACCGTCATGGCGTACACGTCGGGCACGACGGGACGGCCGAAGGGCGTGGCCATCGGCGAGGACGACTTCCGTCGCCGCGCGGTAGGTGTCGCGGCGTCGAAGGACCGGTGGGGCTTCAGCACCGACGACGTGCACCTGCTCGTCGGTCCCTCGTACCACATGGGCCCGATGTTCTGGGCGCAGATGCACCTCGCGTTCGGCGGGTCGGTGGTGATCATGCCGAAGTGGGACCCGCGCGGCGCGCTCGAGCTGATCGAGCGTTGGCAGGTGACGAACACGCACATGGTCCCGGCCAACTTCACCCGCATCCTCGAGCTCCCGGAAGACGTGCGCAGCAGGTACGACCTGTCGTCGCTCAAGATCGTCGTGCACGCGGCCGCGCCGTGCCCCGTGCCACTCAAGCGCGCGTTCATGGACTTCGTCGGAGCCGACAAGGTCTGGGAGTACTTCGGCGCGTCCGAGGGTGGCGGCACCGTCATCAGCCCGCAGGAATGGCTCGAGCACCCCGGCAGCGTCGGCAAGCCGTTCCCCGGGAACGAGTTCGAGATCCTCGACGACGACGGCCGGCCGTTGCCGCCGGGGGAGGTCGGCACGATCTACGCCCGGCCGGCGGCGTCGAGCTTCGAGTACCACAACGATCCCGACAAGACGGCGTCGTCCCATCGCGGCCGGTGGTTCACCGTCGGTGACGCCGGCTACCTGGACGAGGACGGCTACCTCTACCTCACCGACCGCAAGAGCGACATGGTCATCTCGGGGGGCGTGAACATCTATCCGCGCGAGATCGAGGATTGCCTCCACCAGCATCCCGACGTGGTCGACTGCGCCGTCCTCGGCGTGCCCGACGACAGCTGGGGCGAGATCCTCTACGCCGTCGTGCAGCCGCGCGCCGGCGTCGTCGCTCGACGCCGACGGCGTGATCACCTGGTGTCGAGAGAACCTCGCCGACTACAAGCGTCCGCGCGTGGTCGAGTTCGTGGACGAGCTCCCGCGCGACCCGAACGGCAAGGTGCGCAAGCCCAAGCTGCGGGAGGCCTGGATCGCACGACAGCGAGCGTGAAGAATCGGATCGCGTGGAGGAGGAGGGAGCCATGCCCTATTACCTGATCCAGACCGGGTACACGCCCGAGTCGTGGGCGACGATGATCAAGAACCCGCAGGACCGCGTCGAGGCGGTCCGACCTGCCATCGAAGCGCTCGGGGGCCGCATCGACGCCGGTTACATCTCGTTCGGTGAGTACGACGTCACCGCCATCGTCGAGTTCCCGGACAACGTGAGTGCGGCGGCGTTCTCGATCTCGGCGGCGGCGACGGGCGGGTTGAAGGCGTTCAAGACCACGCCGCTGATGACGATGGCCGAGGGCGAACAGGCGATGCAGAAGGCGAGCGGAAGCTCGTACCGGCCGCCACAGTGACGACGATCTTCCACGACGAGGACGCCGACCTCGCGGCCGCTGGCGGGATCGAGCGTCGCCGTCGTCGGATACGGGAACCAGGGCCGGTCGTGGGCGCTGAACCTGCGCGACTCGGGCCTCGACGTGTCGGTGTGCGTGCGCGCCGATGCGTCGCGTGACCAGGCGGTCGCCGACGGCTTCACAGCCGGCGAGCTCGGCGACGCGTCCGCGGCCGACGTCGTGTGCGTGTTGGTGCCCGACGACGTGATCCCGTCGCTGCCGCTGCGCCGTCCCGACGACGGGCTCACGATTCTCGCCAGCGGCTACACGCTGGCGTTCGACCGGTTCGATCCGGCGGGCGACGTCGGCATGGTCGCACCCCGCATGCTCGGTCCCGAGGTGCGGCGCTGCTACGAGGAGGGCGTCGGGTTCATCACGGCGGTCGGCGTGCATCGCGACGCCACCGGCTCGGCGCGGGACCGCACGCTCGCGGTCGCGAAGGCCGTCGGCGGGCTGCGCCAGGGCGCCGTCGAGCTCACGCCCCGGCAGGAGGCCGTGCTCGACCTCGGCGGTCGAGCAGGCGTTGTCGCCCGCGCTCACGTCGGTGCACACGACGTTCGTGCAGGTGATGCTGGAGCAGGGCATCCCGCTCGAAGCCGTCCTCACCGAGCTGATCCTCTCCGGCGAAGTCGAGCGGACGATGCGGCTCGTCCGCGAGTCGGGGTACGCCGCGCAGTTCGGGTACCACTCGCCGACGAGCCAGTACGGCCAGCTCACCCGGCGGGGCGAGTACGACCACCTCGACCTCGCCA
This sequence comes from uncultured Actinomycetes bacterium, assembly GCA_963747195.1. GTDB lineage: Bacteria > Actinomycetota > Acidimicrobiia > IMCC26256 > JACDBD01 > JALZAA01. The sequence goes on along the minus strand of CAVVDV010000001.1, from coordinate 9,646 downwards.
CCACGATGCGGCGATTGGTCGACGACATCACCTCGGGTCGTTTCGCCGACGAGTGGGACGCCGAGCGTGACGCCGGCTACCCGAAGCTGGCGGCACTGCGGGAGCAGCACGCCGGCCCCGCCGTGGCCGAGTTCGAGACCGCTCTGCGCCGGGAGTTGGGGGAGGGCGCCACCCGGCGGTAGCAGCACCAGGTTGGCAGCTGACAACCATTGTTGATAGTCTCTTGGTTGTCATGAAGACGGTCGATCAGCTCACCGAACTGTTCCGGCAGCAGGGCCTGCGGGTGACGCCCCAGCGCCAGGCGATCTTCGGCCTGCTGCATGGCGACGACCGGCATCCCACGGTCGAGTCGATCTACGACGCCGCCCGGGCGCAGATGCCGACGATCTCGCTCAAGACCGTCTACCAAACCGTCAACGACCTCGCCGCCATGGGCGAGGTGGTCCTGCTCGACCTCGGGACCGGCAGCTACCGCGTCGATCCCAACGTCGAGGACGAGCACCACCACCTCATCTGCACCCGCTGCGGCAAGGTCCGCGACGTTCCCCTCGACCTTCCCGACGTCCGGCTCCCGCCGCGCTACCGGCGCGGGTTCTCCGTCTCGGCGGTCGAGGTCAACTTCCGCGGGCTGTGCGACGAGTGCGCCGCGCAGTCCTCGTAGCCCCCTGACCCGATCGACGAGCACACAAGGAGCACAATGGCCAAGCTGCAAGGATCCAAGACCCACGACAACCTGAAGGAGGCCTTCGCGGGGGAGAGCCAGGCCAACCGGCGCTACCTCTACTTCGCGCAGAAGGCCGACGTCGAGGGCTACCCCGACGTCGCCGCGCTCTTCCGTTCCGTCGCCGAGGGTGAGACCGGGCACACGTTCGGTCACTTCGACTTCCTGGCGGAGGTCGGCGACCCGGTGACGGGTGTGGAGGTCGGCCCCACCGACGCCAACCTCAAGTCGGCGATCGAGGGCGAGACCTACGAGTACACCGAGATGTACCCGGGGTTCGCCCGCACCGCCCGCGACGAGGGCTTCGAAGAGGTCGGCGAGTGGCTGGAGACGCTGGCTCGGGCGGAGAAGAGCCACGCCGGTCGCTTCACGCAGGGCCTCGAGCAGGTCAGCAGCAACAGCGTCTGACGCCGCGCTGATCCGACTCTGCGCCGGCGGCCCCGGAGTTCGTCCGGGGCCGCTTGCGTAGCCCGAAAGGCGGTGCCGTGACGACTGCTCATCTGTACGACCCGCTCGACCCGTCGTACCTCGACGCCAAAGACGCACGCGCCGAGCGTGACCGGACGTTCCAGATCTGCAGCGATTGCCGGATCTGCGTGCGGCTGTGCCCGAGCTTCCGGTCGCTGTTCCAGATGATCGACGAGCGCGAGGCCGACGATCACGCGCACGCCGTCGACGCGCTGACCGACGACGAGCACCAACGCGTCGTCGACGAGTGCTACCAGTGCAAGCTCTGCCATGTCGTCTGTCCCTACACGCCCGACCAGCAGCAGGAGTGGGTCGTCGATTTCCCGCGGCTCATGCTCCGGTCGCTCGCCGTGCAGGACCAGGAGGGAAAGGTCTCGCGCAACGCCAAGCTCCTCGCCCGAACCGACCTGCAAGGGAAGGTGGCGACCGCGTTGTCGCCGGTCGTCAACAAGGTCAACCGGGTTGGGCTCGTGCGGGGCCTGATGGAGAAGACGACCGGCATCGCCAAGGACCGGCTGTTGCCGACGTTCGCCAAGGTTCGCTTCTCCAAGTGGTTCGGCGGCCGCCGCCCGGTCGCCACGCCGGCCGAGCGCGGCACCGTGGCGCTGTTCCCGACGTGCCTGGTCGAGTACCAGGAGCCCGCCATCGGCAAGGCGCTCGTTGGCGTGTACGAGCACAACGGGGTTCGTTGCGAGCTGCCGGAGGGTCAGGTGTGCTGTGGCATGCCGTGGCTCGACGCCGGCGACATCGACAAGTTCCGGGAGCAGGCGGAACGCAACGTCACCGCGCTCGCGCCGGTCGTGAAGGACGGGAAGGACGTCGTCGTGCCCCAGCCGACGTGCGCCTATGTCCTCAAGAACGAGTACGCAGATTTTCTCGGCACCGACGACGCCAAGCTCGTGGGCGAGCACACCTACGACGCGTCGGAGTACCTGATCTACCGGCACCGCGAGCAACCGCTCGACACGACCTTCAACGGCACCACCTACGACACGATCACGTGGCAGGCCGCGTGCCACTACCGCGCCCAGCAGATGGGCCCCAAGAGCCGTGACCTCATGCAGCTCACGGGGGCCAAGGTGCAGATGGTCGAGCGCTGCTCGGCGATCGACGGCACCTGGGGGCTCCGGGCGGAGAACGTCGAGATGGCCCGGCAGGTGGCCAAGCCGTTGATGGAGACGATCAGGGAAGCGGAGACCGAGCTCGTCGCCGGTGACTGCCAGCTTTCGAACACCGCCATCGCCGAGGGCGCCGGACGCCGGCCCCTGCATCCGTTGCAGGTGTTGGCCCGCGCCTACGGCCTGCCCGAGGAGTGACCATGCGCAAGCTCACACTCGATGACATCAAGGACCTCCGCGAATACGAGCGCGAGCGCGACGAGTTCCGGCGGCACATCGTCGAGATGAAGAAGCGGCGTCGCGTGCAGCTCGGCGACCTGCTGACGATCACGTTCGAGAACACCGACACGATGCGGTTCCAGGTCCAGGAGATGGCGCGCATCGAGCGCATGCTGACCGACGAGCAGATCCGCAACGAGCTCGACACGTACAACCAGCTCATCCCGGGCCCGAACGAGCTGTCGGGCACGCTCTTCGTCGAGATCGACAACAAGGAGCGCCTCTACGAGTGGCTCCCCAAGCTGGTGGGCATCCAGCGGGCGGTATCGATCTGGCTCCATGACGGCTCGTCGGTGCCGAGCATCCCCGAGGACGAAGAGCGGCTGACCCGCGAGGAGACCACCACCACGGTGCACTACCTCAAGTTCCGGTTCGCGCCGGAGCAGGTCGACGCCTTCGCTGCCGGCCCGGTGCGGATCGTCGTCGACCATCCGAACTACAACGCCGTCGTGGAGCTCACCGAGGAGCAGAGGTCCGAGCTGGTCGAGGACTTGCGCGTAGCCTGACCACCCGTGCACGTCCGCATCCGGCGACTCGACGCCGACCTACCTCTTCCCGCCGCGCAACATCCTGACGACGCCGGGTACGACCTGTACGCCTCGGTCGACGCCCATCTCGACGCCGCGGGAGGACGCGCGCTCGTGCCGACCGGCATCGCGATCGCGGTCCCGTCGGGGTGCGCGGCCTTCGTGCTACCCCGTTCCGGCCTGGCCCTGAACCACGGTGTCACCTGTCTGAACACTCCCGGACTCATCGACCCGCTCTACCGCGGCGAGGTCAAGGTGCTGCTCGTCAACACCGACTCCAGCCGCGCCTACGACATCCAACGTGGCGATCGCATTGCGCAGTTGGTCCTGCTCGACGTCGAGATGATCGAGTGGCTCGTGGTCGACGACCTCGGTTCGACGGAACGCAACACGTTCGGCTTCGGCTCGACCGGGAGCTGATCTGGGCGTCGGATAGCCTGCCGCCCGGTGGCACACGACCGGAAGTTCCGCTTCGGCGTCATGTGCTCGCACGCGGCGTCGGCCTCCGACTTTCGTGAGAAGGCCCGCACGGCCGAGGCGCTCGGGTACTCGACGCTGTTCGTGCCCGACCACTTCATCGACCATCCGCTGGCGCCGATGCCGGCGATGGCGACGGCCGCTGCCGTCACCGACACGTTGCGGGTCGGGTCACTCGTCCTTGCCAACGACTACAAGCACCCGGTCGTGCTCGCCCGCGAGGTGGCGACGCTCGACCTGCTCTCGGACGGGCGCCTCGAGCTCGGCCTCGGCGCCGGCTGGATGACCGCCGACTACGAGAAGTCCGGGATCGAGCTCGACCGGGCCGGCGTGCGGATCGACCGTCTCGAGGAGTCGATCACGATCCTCAAGGGCCTGATGGCGGACGGGCCGATCACCTTCCAGGGCAAGCACTACGCCGTGACCGATCTCGACGGGCAACCGAAGCCCGTCCAGCAGCCGCATCCGCCGTTCATCATCGGCGGTGGCGGCCCCAAGATCCTCGCCGTCGCCGCCCGGGAAGCGGCGATCGTCGGCCTGAACGCCAACCTGCGCGGCGGCGTGGCGATCAGCGACGACGCCGCCCGCTCGATGACGGGTGCAGCCACCGACGAGAAGGTCGCGCGCGCTGCGCGTGGCCGCCGGCGACCGGTTCGACGACCTCGAGCTCCAGTCGTTCGTCGGGTTCACGAACTTCACCGACGACCGCCGCTCGCTGGCCGAGATGATGGCGGGCGCGTTCGGCGTCGCGCCCGAAGAAGCATTGGAGACGCCGGTGGTGCTGGCGGGGACGCTCGAGGAGATGATCGACGACGTGCTGGCGCGCCGTGAGCGGTGGGGGATGAGCTACGTCGTCGTGGGAGTCGACGTCATGGAGCAGTTCGCGCCGGCCGTCGCAAGATTGGCAGGGACGTGATGGCGCACGATCGCAGGTTCCGTTTCGGAGTCCAGACCGGGGGAGCGACCTCGGCGCAGGAGTGGAAGGAGAAGGCGCGCAAGATCGAGGCACTCGGCTACTCGACGCTGTACATGCCGGATCACTTCATCGACACTCCGTACGCGCCGATGGTCGGCATCGCGATGGCGGCCGAGGCTACGGGCTCGCTGCGTGTCGGCACGCTCGTGCTCGGCAACGACTACAAGCACCCTGCGGTCGTCGCCAAGGAGTTCGCGTCGATTGACGTGCTGTCGGACGGGCGCGTGGAAGCCGGCATCGGCGCCGGGTGGATGACGGCCGACTACGAGGCTCTCGGTCTCCCGTACGACTCGCACGGCACGCGGATCGAACGTCTCGGTGAGGCGCTCGCGATCCTCAAGGGCTCGTGGGGCGACGGACCGTTCTCGCTCGATGGGCGTCACTACACGATCAAGGACTACGACGGGATCCCGAAGCCCGCGCAGAAGCCCCATCCGCCGATCCTCGTCGGTGGCGGCGGGCCGAAGCTGCTCCGCCTCGCCGGTCGCGAGGCCGACATCGTCGGGATCAACCCGAATCTGCGCGCCGGCGAAATCAGCTCCGACGCGGTGCAGGACACGATCGCGGCGATGACCAAGCAGAAGATCGAATGGGTCCGAGAGGGCGCCGGCGACCGGTTCGACGATCTCGAGCTGCAGATCCGCTACTTCATGACGTCCATCACCGACGACCGCCGTGGCGCTCGCCGAGGCGATCGCTCCCGGCTTCGGGCTCGAGCCCGACGTCGCGTTGGAGTCGGGCGTCGCGCTGGTCGGAACGGTCGACGAGTGCTGCGACCTGCTGGTGCAGCGCCGCGAGGAGTGGGGTGTCTCCTACGTCGTGCTCGGCGACGACCAGTACGAGTCCTTCGCGCCCGTCGTGGCTCGGCTGGCCGGGACGTGATCGGGAGCTTCCGCGCCTGCGCGATGGTCGCCGCGCTCGCCTCGGGTGTCGGAGCCGCCGCGTGCGACGGCGACGGGTCGAGCAACGCGAGCGGCGCGAACGACCGCATCAAGAACGTGTGCGGCCTGCTGACGACGAGCGAGGTCACGGCGTTCATGGCCACCCCGATGTACGCAGGCGAGCAGGACACCGACCGCACCATCCCCGGGACGTATTGCACGTGGACGTCGAAGGACTACGTGGGCGAGGAGCAGGAGAATCCGGACTACTCGATCTTCGTCGACGAGGCGAGCACCGACGAGCGCCGTAACAGCTTCGACAGCCGCAAGAACGCGAAACGGCCCGAGACGGTGCGCGGGCTCGGCGACGGCGCCTACTTCTACATCAAGGGAACGGCCATGGTGCCGTTCCTCGAGCTCCGCGTCGGCGACCGGATCATGACCGTGGGCGTGTCGGGGAACGACCTGCACCCGGTGTCCGACGACGAGGCGAAGCGACTCGAGCGCGCCGCCGCCGAGCTGATCGTGCAGCGGCTGAAGCCCCGAGGTGGGAGCTAGCGCTGAGCGGGCTGGAACAGCTCGATCGGGTTCCCCGAGGGATCGTCGAACAGGATCTGGGATCCGCCGGGCCCGGTGACGATGTCGTTGCGGAATCGCAACCCGGCACCGCGTAGCCGGTCGACCTCGACGACGATGTCGTCGACGACGAACTCGATGCGGTTCCAGCCGCCGGGCACCGGTTTCGTGCCGTCGGGCATCGGTCGCCCGGCCGAGCTCGTCGGGCCACTCAGGAGGAGCCGAAGGTCACCCCGAGCGACGTCGGCGAATGCAGGAGCGGCGCTCGACAGGAGCGTGAAGCCGAGGTGCTTCGTGTAGAAGGCAACGGCCTCGTCGACGTCGTCCACCATGTATCGGACGTTCACGCTGCTCATGGGCGTTCCCTCCATCCGAGGACTCAAACGAGATCCGATATCGGAATACGATATTAACCCATGGATGGTGGTCGGAGATTCAACCGAGGACTTCGGCGGCGAGCTCCCGCAACGTCCGGCGTGCCTGCTCGAGAGCTCGTCGTCCCCGAGGCGTCGCCGTGTAGAGGCGCCGTTTTCGACCTTCGACAACTTTCGTGCGCGACCGCAGGAGGCCTTCGTCCTCCATTCGGTGCAGCGTCGGGTACAAGGTGCCGGGGCTGATGCGGTGACCGTGTCGGGCCAGCTCTTCCGTGATCCATGCTCCGTGGATCTCGTGATCCGCCGCGTGGTGCAGCACATGGAGCTGGACGGCACCGCGGTCGAACGAGCGCATGGCGTCAGGCTACGAGCCTCAGGACGCAATGCGCGGCGGCGACGTGATGACTGACACGGGTGAGCCGACGTCCGTCGACCTCCGTGAGGTGGTTGCGCAGTGGGGACGAATCGGTTGCACGGGCTTCGGTGGGCCGCCGGCGCACATCGCCTTGTTGCGCGACCTGTGCGTCGATCGACGGGGGTGGCTGACCGCCACCGAGTTCGAGGACGCGGTCGCGACGTGCAACCTCTTGCCCGGTCCCGCTTCGACGCAGCTGGCGATCTTCTGCGCCTGGCGCGTCGCCGGGCGGGTCGGCGCCATCGTAGGTGGCGCGGCGTTCATCCTTCCGGGACTAGCGGCGATCCTCGCGCTCGCGGCCGTGTTCCTCGGCTCGCCCCCGGATTGGATCCGGGGCGCCGGGGCAGGCGCAGGGGCCGCGGTCGCTGCGGTGGCGGTGCACGCCGGCCTCAGGCTCGTGCCGGAGAGCTGGCGGCGTTCGCCGGCGCACTGGCGCTGGATCGCGTATGCGGCGCTCGGTGGGGTGGCGGCAGCGACGCTCGGTCCGTGGCTCGTCCTCGTCCTGATCGCTTGCGGGGTGGTCGAGGTCGCGTTGCGGCACGTCGAGCGGGGCGGGAGCTTCGGTGTCCACCTCTGGCCGATCGCCGCCGCGGCCGCGCCGACCACGGGCGGACTGCTCGCATTGGTCTGGGTTGCATTGAAGGTGGGCGCGCTCTCGTACGGCGGCGGCTTCGTGATCATCCCGCTCATGCAGGCCGACGCCGTCCACGCCTACCACTGGATGACGAACACGGAGTTCCTCAATGCGGTCGCGCTCGGTCAGATCACCCCGGGCCCGGTGACCCAGACCGTCGCCGTCGTCGGGTTCGCGGCCTACGGCATCGGGGGCGGTCTGCTGGCCGCGCTGGTCGCGTTCGCACCGTCGTTCTCGTTCGTGCTCCTCGGCGCCAAGCGCTTCGACACGCTCCGGCACAACACCGCGATACGCGCGTTTCTCGACGGCGCCGGGCCTGCGGCCGTCGGCGCCATCATCGGCGCGGCGATCCCGCTTGCCTTCGCGCTCGACGAATCGTGGCAGTACGCGGTCCTCGCGGCAGCCGCCGTCTCGCTCCTCGTGCTTCGCCGCGGCGTCGTGCTACCCTGATCCTCGCCGGCGCCGTCGGTGTCGTCGCCGAGATGGTCGGCGCGCCGCTGCCCTAGGCGAACCGCGCCGGGATCCACCTGCCGAGCCGGTCGCGCAGCTCGTCGCCGACCTCCGTGAAGAGGTGACCGGTGCCCGGGAAGACGACGAGCTCGCCGCCGGTCAGCATCTGCACGAGCTCGCTCGCCTGCGGCGGGAGGATCTCGTCGTTCTCGCCGTGGAAGAGGAGCACGGGCGTCCCGGCCAGGCGCTCCGCCTCCTCGCACCCGGCGGACTGGGTGGCGAGCGTCACGACGCCGACGGCGTCGTCGCCGAGCGTGATCGCGGCGCGAACGGCGACCGCGCCGCCGAAGGAGTGGCCCATCGTGACGAAGCGACGGGCGCCGCGCCGCGCCGCCAGCTCGGCCACCGCCACCAGGTCGTGGACGCACGCGCCGAGGTCGTTGGGCTTCCGGTACCCGACCCGGACGAGGCCGATGCCCTGCTCGCCGAAGCGGACGCCGAGGTCGTGGTAGAGGCCATCGGCCGGTCCGAGCAGCCCGCCCATCGCGCCGCCGCACGCGAGGACGACGTGCTCGACCTCCGGGTCGCCGTGCCAGAGCATCGTGAGGAGACCGCCGACTGTGTACACCTCGACGTGGCGGAGGGCGTCGGTGACCTCGACTTCCTGCGCCGCCAGCGCGCCCAGCGCCTCGAGCGGCGAGGTCGGGCCCTCGCTCACGGGTTCAGAGCAGCGAACGCAGCAGCTCGCGCGTGCGCTCGCGGTCGCCCTTCGAGACCGAGCCGTACTCCACCGCGGCGAAGTCGGTGGTGCCGACCTCGGCGAGACGACGCACCGCGGCAGTAACGGTGGCCTCGTCGCCGACGATGGCGACGTCGGCCGGGCCGGTTGCGCCTTCGCGGTCGAGCATCGCCTTGTACGACGGGAGCGAGTCGTAGACCGCGAACACCTGCGCGGCGCGCTCGCGTGCCCCGTCGGCGTCGTCGGTCACGCACACCGGGAGGCCGGCGCACACCCGCGGCGGCGGTCGGCCCGCCTGCTCGGCCGCCTTCGTGATGGCAGGGACGGTGTGGCTCTCGAGGGTGGCCGGGCCCGTCATCCACGTGACCGTGCCGTCGGCGACTTTCCCGGCGAGCTCGAGCATCTTCGGGCCGAGCGCGGCGATGAGCACCGGGAACGGAGTGGCGCCCGTGATGTTGAGCGTTCCGTTCGCGCTCAGCGTCTCGCCCGGGAAGGACACCGTCCCCTCGTGGATGAGCGGCATCAGGACGGAGAGGTACTCACGCATGTGGCGGACCGGCTTCTCGAACGAATGACCGAACATCCCCTCGATCACCAGCTGGTGCGAGAGCCCGATGCCGAGGACCAGCCGCCCACCGCTGATGGCCTGGGTGGTCAGCGCCTGGGCTGCCAGCACCATCGGGTGGCGCGGGTAGGTGGGGACCACCGCGGTGCCGAGCTCGATGCGCGGGACTTCGCGCCCGACCACCGCCAGCGATGTCAGCGCGTCGGGGCCGAAGATCTGCGGCATCCAGTACGACGAGAAGCCCTCGTCCGCCGCTCGCCGGGCCGACGCCACCACCTCGTCGATACCGCCGTGCCCCGCAACTTCACCGCCGAAGATCCCGATGCGCATGCGGCGCAGGCTATCCAGCCTTCGGGCGCGCCAGGGGAGGACGCTATTCTCCAAGGTTCACGCGGACGTGGCTCAGCTGGTAGAGCATCACCTTGCCAAGGTGAGGGTCGCGGGTT